>NZ_VPFF01000003.1:237500-2571749 GCF_008017515.1 Nonomuraea sp. C10 | reverse complement strand
TATCCCGGTCAAGCTCGCCCCCGACCTGGCCGACCACGACCTGACCGGCAGATCGCTGTACGAGCTCCTGGAGAGCCGCTACGGGCTGGTCATGGACGCGGGCGAGCTGACCATAGACGGGGGGATAGCCGATCCGAGCGACGCCGACCTGCTCAAACTTCCCCGCGGCGGCGCCGTGCTGCTGCTCCAGCGCAGGTCGTTCTCCGGAGGCGTCTGCGCCGAGCTGGGCGTGTCCACCTACCGGGCGGACCGCTACCAGCTGCGCACCATACTCGAAATGCCCGCAAGACGGGGTTGAGGGCCCGACCCGGAGGAACACCCGGTGAACGAGACCACCGCCGCCCGGCCTTCGCCGTTCTCACGCCTGATGAACGTGCTGCAGAGGCTGGGCCGCTCGCTCATGCTGCCCATCGCCGCCCTCCCCGCGGCCGCCCTGCTGCTCCGCTTCGGCCAGCCCGACATGCTGGGCGGCAACGGCGCCGAGCCCGGCGGGCTCGCCGACGTGGCGGGCTTCGCCTGGATGACCGAGGTCGCGGCCGTGCTGGCGGCGGCCGGCGAGGCGCTGTTCGAGAACCTCCCGCTGCTGTTCGCGGTGGGCGTGGCCATCGGCTTCGCGCGCAAGTCCGACGGCACGACGGCGCTCGCCGCCGTGGTCGGCTACCTGGTGTTCGACCGGGTGAGCAAGGTGATGTTCGCCGGTTCGGCCATCCGCGAGACCGTGACCCTGCGGCAGGCCGCGGACCAGGGCGTCATCGAGATCATCAACCACGGCATGCAGAACCCCACCAAGGTGCTCGGCGGCATCCTGATAGGGCTGGTCACCGCGCTGCTCTGGCAGCGCTTCCACCGGATCAAGCTGCCGTCGTGGCTGGCGTTCTTCGGCGGGCGGCGGTTCGTGCCCATTCTCACCGCCTTCGTGGCGCTCGGGCTCGGCGTGCTCATCGGCTGGGTGTGGCCGATTCTCGGCGAGTGGATCGGCCACGCCGGTGAGGCGCTGACCACCCTCGGGCCGCTCGGCACCGGCCTGTACGGGCTGATCAACCGGCTGCTCATCCCGCTCGGGCTGCACCACTTCGTCAACTCGATCGTCTGGCACGTGGTGCCCACCTGCGAGGTGGACGGGCGGGTGCTCGGCGGCGACTGGAACTGCTACTTCGGCGGCGCCCCGGAGTCGGGGCAGTTCATGGCCGGGTTCTTCCCCGTCATGATGTTCGCGCTGCCGGCCGCCGCGCTGGCCATGTGGCGGGCCGCGCCCCCGCACCGGCGGGCCACGGTGGGCGGCATCATGCTGTCGGCGGCGCTGGCCTCGTTCGTCACCGGCATCACCGAGCCGATCGAGTTCGCGTTCATCTTCGTCGCGCCGCTGCTGCTGGCCGTGCACGCCGTGCTCACCGGGCTGGCCATGGCGCTGACCACGCTGATCGGCGGGCAGCTCGGCTTCGGCTTCTCGGCCGGGCTGCTCGACATGCTGCTCAACGCCAGCAAGTCCAACACCCAGAACCTGCCGGGCATCCTGCTGCTCGGGGTGGCGTACGGGGCGGTCTACTACGTGGTGTTCAGCTTCCTCATCAGACGGCTGAACATCATGACCCCGGGCCGCGAGCCGGAACCGGACGTGGACTCGGGCGAGGCCACCCCGATTCGGTCGTGACATCGCGGCGTGGCCGAGGGTCCGCAACCCGGACGCGGCCACCCCAACTCGCGCTGACCTTCTTCGCCATCCTCCGCGAACCAGGGCATGGATCGGGGAAGTTGGCGTGCCGTGTATCCCGGGGCCCGGCCGGAACCTCTTAGTACCGTCTCTCACCAGGAACGCCCCCGGAGGCTCCCGATGTCGCCCTCTCCCCAGGTCCACGGCTCGCTCGCGCTCGACACGCCCCTCGTGTGGGGCCCGCCCGGCGCGCTCCCGGACGAGCGCCGGCTGCGCCACCTCGGCCAGGCGCTCGCCGAGGTCCTCTCCGGCCGTCGGCCCCCGGAGACGGTCGCCGACCGCCTCACCGGCCAGGCCTACCGCGAGCTCGTACGGGCCGGTCGCATGCTCGACACCCGCCGCCCGCCCTTCGTCGGCGTCCCGCACGTCAAGGAGCCCAGCGACGGCGTGGTGGAGATGTGCCTCCTGGTCCACTGCGGCGAGCGCGACCGCGTCCTGGCCCTGCGCCTGGAACGCAGGGGCGTGCAGTGGCTCTGCACGGACTTCGAGACCGCCTGACGGCAAGCCGGCTCCAACCGAGCTCCCACCTCTGAGCCGGACGCACGAGGACCCCCCGCCCGTCCGCCGGGCGAGGGGTCCTCGTGTCACGCGTCAGTTGCCGGCGTTCTTCGGGTCGCCGTGGCAGCGCTTGTACTTCTTGCCCGAGCCGCACGGGCAGGGGGCGTTGCGCTCGACGTTGCCGTAGGCGGCGCGCTCGGCCGAGGTGGTGCGGACGCGGGTGTGTTCCACGTCGCCCTGCTCGCCGGGAGCGGTGTACTCCAGCTCCGCCGGGCGGTCGGGCCCGCGGAGGCCGCGCGCGATGATGGAGCGCGTCTCGGCCAACACCGGGTCCTCCTGCTCCTCGACGATGGGGTTCTCCTGAACCTCCACCTCCAGGTTGAACAGGAAGCCTACGGAGTCCTCCTTGATGCCCTCGAGCATCGCGTTGAACATCTCGAAGCCCTCGCGCTGGTACTCGATCTGCGGATCCTTCTGCGCGTAGGCCCGCATGCCGATGCCCTCGCGCAGGTAGTCCATCTCGTAGAGGTGCTCGCGCCACTTGCGGTCGAGGACGGACAGGATGACGCGCCGCTCGAGGTCGCGGGTCGCCTCGGCGCCCCACTCCTCCTCGCGCCTGGCGTACGCCTCCAGCGCGTCGGCCTTGACCCGCTCCCTGATCAGGTCGTCGGTGACGTTCTCCTGACCACCGGCCTCCTCCAGGAGGTCCTCAAGCTTGACGGAGATCGGGTAGAGGCCGGTGAACGCCTTCCACAGCTTCTCGAGGTCCCACTCCTCGGAGAACCCGTCGGAGGTGGCGCCGTCGACGTAGCCGTCGACGACGTTGCCGATGAAGCCGCGCACCTGCTCGTGCAGGTCGGCGCCCTCCAGCACGCGCCGGCGCTCGGCGTAGATCACCTTGCGCTGGCGGTTCATCACCTCGTCGTACTTGAGAACTTCCTTGCGGATCTCGAAGTTCTGCTGCTCGACCTGGTGCTGGGCGGAGGCGATGGCCTTGGAGACGATGCCGGACTCGATCGGCTGCTCGTCGGGGATGTTGAGGCGCGTCATGATCGCCTCGACCCTGACCGAGTTGAACAGGCGCATCAGGTCGTCGCCGAGCGACAGGTAGAAGCGGGACTCGCCCGGGTCGCCCTGGCGGCCGGAGCGACCGCGGAGCTGGTTGTCGATGCGGCGCGACTCGTGGCGCTCGGTGCCCAGCACGTAGAGGCCGCCCAGCTCGGTGACCTCGTCGTGCTCGGCCTTCACCGCGGCCTTGGCCTTCTCCAGCGCCTCGGGGTAGGCCTTCTCGTATTCCTCGGGCGTCTCGACCGGGTCGAGACCGCGCTGGCGCAGCTCCTGGTCGGCGCGGAACTCGGGGTTGCCGCCGAGCATGATGTCGGTGCCTCGACCGGCCATGTTGGTGGCGACGGTGACGGCGCCCTTGCGGCCCGCCTCGGCGATGATCGACGCCTCACGCGCGTGGTTCTTCGCGTTGAGGACCTCGTGCGTGACGCCTCGGCGCCTGAGCGCCTTGGACAGCCGCTCCGACTTCTCGACCGAGGTGGTGCCGACGAGGACGGGCTGGCCGTGCTCGTGACGCTCCTTGATGTCGTCGACCACCGCGTTGAACTTGGCGTCCTCGGTCTTGTAGACGACGTCGGCCTGGTCCTTGCGGACCATCGGCCGGTTGGTCGGGATGGGGACCACGCCGAGCTTGTAGGTCTGGTGGAACTCGTTGGCCTCGGTGGTCGCCGTGCCGGTCATGCCGGCGAGCTTGGTGTAGAGGCGGAAGTAGTTCTGCAGGGTGATCGTGGCGAGAGTCTGGTTCTCGTCCTTGATCTTCACGCCTTCTTTGGCCTCGATGGCCTGGTGCATGCCCTCGTTGTAGCGGCGGCCGTGGAGGACGCGGCCGGTGAACTCGTCGACGATGAGGACCTCGCCGTCGGTGACGATGTAGTCCTTGTCCTTCTTGAACAGCTCCTTGGCCTTCAGGGCGTTGTTCAGGAAGCCGACCAGGTGGGTGTGCTCGGCCTTGTAGAGGTTGTCGATGCCGAGCCAGTCCTCGACCTTCTCGACGCCGGACTCGAGGATGCCGACCGTGCGCTTCTTCTCGTCGACGATGTAGTCGCCGGTGCTCTCCTCGCCGGGGTTCTTCGCCTCGACGCCGCGGCGGAGCCGCGGGACGATCTTGGCGAACTCCTGGTACCACTTCCCGGACTGCTCGCCCGGGCCGGAGATGATCAGCGGGGTCCTGGCCTCGTCGATGAGGATCGAGTCGACCTCGTCGACGACGGCGTAGTTGTGGCCGCGCTGCACGCACTCGTCGAGCCCCCACGCCATGTTGTCGCGCAGGTAGTCGAAGCCGAACTCGTTGTTGGTGCCGTAGGTGATGTCGGCGAAGTACTGCTTGCGGCGCTCGTCGGGCGCCTGGCCGGACAGGATCACCCCGACCTCGAGACCGAGGAAGCGGTGGACGCGGCCCATGTTCTCGGCGTCGCGCTTGGCCAGGTAGTCGTTGACCGTGACGACGTGGACGCCCTTGCCGGACAGCGCGTTGAGATAGGCGGGGAGGGTGCAGGTGAGGGTCTTGCCCTCACCGGTCTTCATCTCCGAGATGTTGCCCATGTGGAGATTGGCGCCGCCCATGATCTGCACGTCGAAGTGGCGCTGACCGAGCACGCGGCGCGCGGCCTCGCGTACGGTGGCGAACGCTTCGGGAAGCAGGTCGTCGAGCGACTCGCCATCGGCATGGCGCTGCTTGAACTCGTCCGTCAGGGCGCGCAACTCCGCGTCGGACAGGCTCGTGAAGTCGTCCTCGATGGAGTTGACCTGGTCTGCGATCCGCTTGAGCTTACGCAGAGTCTTGCCCTCGCCGGCACGTAGGATCTTGTCGAGAATGGCTGCCACTTTATGTAAAGCTCCTCGCAGGTCTACCCCGGCGGCGCCGCCAGGAGGAGAGGCCGAGACAAACTTCCCCGCTGCCATCGTAGGCGGTTCTCCAACCAGACACAGCCACCGTGCCGACAAGGGCGCAGGACATGTCTGGGAGAATGTCAGGCGGGCTGATAGTACGCCGGTCAAAGGCCGGTTCGCCCCGATAACCGGGATATCCGGGCAAGGAGGGATTTGTCATGGTTGAGGGACAGAAGTCGGAGCAGACCGAGAATCTCGGTAGCCACGGCGGCCGCGCGTCCTCATGGCTGGCCGTGACGGTGATGCTGCTCGGCAGCGTCGTCGCCGGATTCGGCCTGACCATGGAGAACTGGATGGTCGTCTGGATCGGCGTCGGCCTGTTCGTGGTGGGCGGCATCCTCGCCCTCGTGTTCGACATCTTCACCGATGTGGTGATCGACGCGCCCCGGGTGGGACTGAACGCCGAAGACCACCGCTGACGTTTCCCCCTCGGAGCGGGCACCGTCGAGGCGGCCCCTCCGAGAAGCACCCCCGACGGCGACGGGTTCGTCCCATCATGAACGCGGGCCCGCTGACGGTAATTCCCGGGCCCCGTTCTGTCAGTGGCCGCGGCTAGCATTCCGGCCATGCTCCCCCGTACGGAATCGCGAACATGACCGAACTGACCGCCGACGAGGCGCGCCGGCTCATCCTGCGCGCCCAGGGGCTGCTCGGCTCCGACGGCCGTCAGGGCGGGGTGCAGGGCATGCTCCGCAGGCTCGGCGCCGTCCAGCTCGACACCATCTCGGTGCTCGCCCGCTCCCACGAGCTCGTCGCCTACGCCCGGCTCGGCGCCGTGGGCAGGCCCGCCGTCGAGCGGGCCTACTGGGACGCCCCGGCCCGCAGCTTCGAATACTGGTGCCACGCCGCCTGCATCCTGCCGATCGAGAACTGGCCCCTTTTCGCGTTCCGGCGGCGCGCCTACCGCGAGCGCCGCTTCCGCTGGCACGAGGTGCCCGACAGCGTCGACAAGCTGCTCCAGCAGGTGCGCGACCACGGCCCGCTCACCACCGCCGACGTCGGCGGGGCCAAGAACGGCGGCCCGTGGTGGGACTGGTCCGACTCCAAGATCGGCCTGGAGTGGCTGCTCGACATCGGCGAGGTGGTCTGCACCCGCCGGGTGGGCTGGCGCAGGGTCTACGACCTGGCCGAGCGCGTGGTGCCCGCTGGCCTGCTGGCCGAGGACCTCACCGACGAGGAGTGCGTCGTGCGGCTCGCGGGCATCGCGGGCCGGTCACTCGGGATCGCCACGCGGGCCGACCTGATCGACTTCCTCCGTCTCAAGGGGCGCTCCGCCGCGATCCTCGACGAGGCCCTCGCGAGCGGCGCCGCCGGG
Organism: Nonomuraea sp. C10; assembly: GCF_008017515.1. Taxonomy (NCBI): domain Bacteria; kingdom Bacillati; phylum Actinomycetota; class Actinomycetes; order Streptosporangiales; family Streptosporangiaceae; genus Nonomuraea; species Nonomuraea sp. C10. Next base: position 2,565,270 of record NZ_VPFF01000003.1, on the reverse strand, counting down.
CTGACGCCGGTGCGCGTCGCCGGCTGGCCCGCCGTCAGGGCCGGCCGCAACGGCTCGGCGTCTAGATCCGTGCCCAACGCCTGGGCCGACCCTGCCGCGCTGGAGTCGGAGCCGCGCGGACGCCACCGCACGACCCTGGTCTCGCCGTTCGACTCGCTGATCTGGCACCGCGGCCGCACCGAGCGCGTCTTCGGCTTCGCCTACCAGCTTGAGCTGTACGTGCCGAAGCACAAGCGGGTCCACGGCTACTTCACGATGCCGGTGCTGGCCGGCGGCCGCCTGATCGGCAGGGTGGACCCGGCGCGCGAGGGCACCACGCTGGTGGCCAGGAAGGTCAGCCTGGAGCCGGGCCTGACCAGCGCCCGCTGGGTCGAGGCGATGGGCGACGCGCTCCGATCGGCCGCCACCTGGGTCGGCTGCGACACCGTACGCGTCGAACGCGCCGACCCACCCGAGCTCGCCGAGGCACTCAACACGACCCTGGCCCGCTGATTCCCAGGTCGGCGAGCCACCCCTCGCGGGACCGTGGCCCGCTGAGGTTCCCGGACCGGCGAGCCGTCCGTCCCAGGACCCTAGCCCGCTGACTTGCCCAGGTCGGCGAGCCGCCCTTCGCGGGACCTTGGCCCACTGAGGTTCCCCGGCCGGCGAGCCACCCCTCGCGGGACCTCGGCCCGCTGAGGTTCCCGGACCGGCGAGCCGCCGGGCCCGAACCCGCCTTGGCCCGCCCTCCCTCAGGGGGAGGGGCGGGCGGGGCTGGGGCGGATCAGGTGATTTCCAGCATGCGCTCGCGGACCGCGTACACCACGGCCTCCATGCGCGAGTGCAGTTGCAGCTTGTCCAGGATGTTGCGGACGTGGTTCTTCACCGTGTTCTCGGAGATGAACAGCTGCTTGGCGATCTCCCGGTTGTTCATGCCCTTGGCGACGAGCCGCAGGACCTCCATCTCGCGCTCCGTCAGCCGCGGGACCGGCACCTGCGGCGGGCGTTCGGTCTCCTTGCGGCTCATGCTGGCGAACTCGTTGATGAGCTTGGCCGCCATGGCCGGGTTGATCAGCGACTGCCCCTCATGGACGCCGCGGACCGCCGCGGGCACGTCGTTGATCTGGACGTCCTTGAGGAGGTAGCCGGTCGCGCCGGCCTTGATGGCCTCGAAGAGGTCTTCTTCCTCATCGCTCACCGTCAGCATGATGATGCGGGTGCTCGGCACCGAGGCCTTGATGCCCTTGGTCGCCTCGATGCCGTCCTGCCGCGGCATGCGCACATCCATCAACGCCACGTCGGGCATGAGGCGATCGGCCAGCTCGACCGCCTCCTGACCGTCGCTCGCTTCCCCGACCACCTCGATGTCAGGCTCCGCGGCCAGCGCCAGGGCCAGGCTGCGCCTGATCAGCTCGTGATCGTCCACGATCAGCACGCGGATCGGCTCGCCGCCGGAGGGGCGCGCCTCGCCGGACTCCGTCACAAGGCCTCCTTGATGCGCCTCGCGACCGTCGTGTCTCCGGTTCGCTCGCTCGTCCTCGCCTGACTGAGCTCGCTCACGTCTCCTCCTCGTCGGGGGGCCAGAGCCGTCGAACCGCCATGATCGCACGTGTGCCGCGGTTCTCGGGTGGTCGAGAAGATCTTTCCGGCGGCCGTCAGGGCTCTACGAGCCGCAGCACACCGTAGTTGTACCCACGCCGGTTGTAGACGACGGATGGCAGGCCGCTCTCCTTGTCACGGAACAGATAGAAGTCGTGTCCGACCAGCTCCATCTCGAGGAGGGCCTGGTCGATGGTCATGGGCTCTGCTTTGTGGTGCTTCTCCCGGACGATCAGAGGGCCTTCGCCGTCCATCTGGATGGGGACGATGTCGTCGTACTGCTTGTCTTCCGGCAGCCGATCCTCCTCGGGCTCGGCCTCCTCGCGGGCGGGCTCGACCTTGGACGGCGCGGGCGCGGCCAGGTCGGGCATCGTGGCGGTGATCTCCGCCATGGACGGCTGCTTGTGGTTGCCGTGATGGATCTTGCGCCGGTCGGCCAGCCGCCTGAGGCGGCCCTCCAGCTTGTCCATCGCGATGTCCAGAGCGGCGAAACGGTCGTCGGCGCTGGCCTCCGCGCGGATGGCGGGGCCGCGGGTGTGAATGGTCAGCTCGACCCGCTCTCGCTGGTCGGCCGCGCGCACGTTGCGCTCCTTCGACACCTCCACATCGACTCGGATGAGTTTGTTGTCCAGACGCTCGATCCTGGCCAGCTTGGTTGTCACCTGGTCTCGGAACCGATCACTCACTCCCGTGTGCCGGCCCTTGACGATGATGTCCATGCAACAGCCCCCCTTCGTCTAACGACTGAGATAGAGCGCCCGACGACTCGCGTGGTGCCGGGCAGGGTTTTCTGCTGTCCGCCTGTCCTTCAGGGTTACCCTCCTCCGACGCCTCGTCACCGGGAACGCGGGTGGCACCCGTCCGGCCGACCTGGTCTTCGACCCCACATCCGCCTGCTGAGGGTTTCGCAGCTCTGATGCCACTACCGCCCTTCTCTCCTGGCGGGGGACATCTGGACCCCCGGGGAGGCAGGACTTACCCCTAAGCCGCACCGTGATCGGACGACGAAAAGTCGCCTTACGTGGGCCGTTTCGCCTGCGGCTGGCATCGGCTAGCGGAGCCGGGAGCCCCGGCTCTGCGCAACCACGGACCCGAACGGGTGCCATGTTCAGAACGCTATCCGGATCGGCGGCGAATGTCAGCCGGAGGAAGCTCCAAAGGATCACTTTCCGTGATTTTCGCGCGGGGTTACGGGCCGGCTGAATGCCCCGTTTGGTCCCACGGCACCCCTTACAGGACAGGGCGGCAAGCCTTCTGAGCTGCCTCACCTGGCGCTTCCCGCTACGGACATGTGGCCCTCCGGAAGGCAACACACCTGGGCCTTTCTTTACTGACTGTCACCGTGACCATTTCGTGAGATCCGGCGTGTCGCGGCGACGGTGACGGCCAGCGGCACCGTCGCCCCCACCGCCCGCAGCGCCCTCGCGGCGTCCGCGAGCGTGGCTCCCGTCGTGACGACATCGTCCACGACGACCACCCGGGCACGATCGAACACATCCCCGGCTGTCCGCACGAAGCCTGCGGAACTCCCACGTACGCGGACACCACCCCTCCCTGCGACCCGCAGATCATGGACACCTCCTCTCTCTGCGACCGACAGATCGTGGGCACGTCCTCTTCCTGCGGCCGACAGATCGTGGGCACCTCCTCTCCCTGCGGCCCACAGATCGTGGACCCCTCCTCTCCCTGCGACTTCGAGATCTCGGACAGCGCTCTCAGATACGGAGAAGGACCCGGCCAGGTTCGACACTCGGTCGGCGGAGCTCAGGCCCGACTGGTCGGCCACCTTCCGGCGCTGCCGCAGCGCGGGCCAGAGCGTGACGGCCATCCCCCGTCCGCGCAGCCGGCGCACCACCCGCTCCGCCAGCGCCCCCACGTGGTCGTGACCCCGCCCCTTGACGGCCGCCCGCCCACTGGGCACCGGCACCACGATCACCCCCTCCCCTCCCAGAAGAAGCCCGCACTCCCCCACCCCACGAAGCCCCACCGACGACCGAGCGCTCCCCCGGCCACGGAACCTCTCCACAGCGCCCTCAGCGACCTCCTGCGGCGACCGGAGGGCCGCCACGAGGGCGAAGGCCAGAAGGTCGGCGAGGGCCGCCGCCAGGGCCGCCTCACCCCGTTCCTTGTAGGCGATGACGGCCTTGCGCACCACGCCCCCGTACGGAGAAGCGGACCAGCACACGGGAAGCCCATCGGGACACGGCGCGGGCATCCGGCGAGAGGGCACCACCACACCCGCCAGACACTCCTCGCACAGACGCACCCCCGGAGCGCCACAGCCAAGACAGGGCTGCGGCAGCACGACATCAAGCAGACCGGCGAACACGGCCCCAGCATGCCACCCACCACCGACACTTTCAGTAGCCGAACGGGCACCCAGAGACGCCACCTGTCGCGAACGACTCTCTACGGAACTACGGCGGGCTGAGCGGGCCGTCAGGCACGCCTATCGGCGCCCAGCCCGAGGGGGTTCCCAAAAGGATTTTCGCTTTTGGATCTTTCGTTTGAACCCAAGACGCTGACCGAGCGTGCGTCCCTCGGGCCCGCACAGAAAAGATCAAGAGAGGCGCGTGCCTCTGCGCTCGCGCCGCGAGAAATTCGGGCTCGCGCCCCAGGAAGCTTCGCACCCGCGCCCGCAAGAGACGCCCGGCTCACCCCCCAAGAAGCGCCACGCCCACGCCCCAAAAGACATCCGGCTCACGCCCCACAAGGCTTCGCGCCCGCGCCCGCGAGAGACGTCCAGCTGCGCCCCAGGAAGCCTCACTCCCACGACCCAAGAGACCTCCGTGTCACGCCGTAAGAAGCTTCACGCCCGCGCCCCCGAAAGACTTCCCGCTCGCGCCCCAAGCAGCTTCCGGCTCGCGGTCGAGGCGGTCGAGGCGGTCGAGGCGGTCGAGGCGGTCGAGGCGGTCGAGCCAGTCTGGAGAGCCGCCGGAGCGATCCCCCAAAGTCAGCCCAGGGCGAAGATCGGCTGGTCGACGGCGGTGGCGGGCTTCGGGGTCCAGGTTTGTTTGTCGCGGCTGTATTCGAGGATCTCGTTGCTGTCCTCGGTGGTCGCCAGGATCGCGTCGCCCAGGGCGGCCAGGCGCTCCAGTCGCTTGCTGGTGGTCGGGAGCTGGGTGGTCTCCCCGTCGCCGACGTTGATCTCCTTGACGACCTGGCCCGCCTTGGTCTGGACGAGGACCAGGAGGTGGCCGCCGTCGCTCCAGGCGATGTCCACGATCTCGTCGCCGCCCGAGACCGTGGTCAGCGTCTCGAAGTTGCTCAGCATGGCGTTGCCGCCGCCGCCCGTGAGCGCGCCGACCTGGACCCGGTTGTCGCCGATCTCGACCGCGACGCGGACCCCGTTGCGCGCCATCCGCAGCGAGGTGACGTTCAGCCCCTGGAGGGCGGGCGCGGCGACGCGTTCGGGGCCCCGGCCGACGACCGGGTGGGAGCGGATGACCTCGCCGTTCTGCCGGTCGAACGTCCACAGGCTGCCGTCGCGATGCCAGGACGGGTCGGTGAGGTCGGCGCCGGGGATGGACTCCTGCCAGCGGCCGTCGGGCGAGTGCCGGGTCACCCAGATGCCGCCCGCCGCGGACCTGGCGGCGATCCGGTCGCGGTCCTTGGAGACGGCGAAGCCGGTGTAGCCCTGGCTGGGCTGTCCGGCGGGGCCGGTCACGGGGTGGCCCTCGCCGTCGCTGCCCAGCACGAAGACCGCGCCGCCGCTGCTGTAGAACACCTGCTTGTCCTCGCTGCCCAGCCAGCTCTCCGGCAGGTTGGCCGGCACGGTGAGCGGGCCGGAGGAGAAGAACTGCTCGCCGTCGAGCAGCACCTCCAGGGTGCGGCCGTTGGCCAGGTTGTTGCTGCTCAGGCTGGCCCTGAGCTGGGCCTGCAGGCCCTGTGTGTAGGTGTCGAGCGGGTTGAACGGGCCGCCCATGTTGATCACCACCCGGTCCTCGGTGGACCGGATCCACCGCACCCTGGCGCCCTCCGGGAACTCGTTGCCGACCGCGCCCTGCAGCCCGCTGGTCGGCCCTTCGGCGAGGCGCTCGACGATGGTCTGGGCGAAGCTCTTGTCGGGGTCGACGCGCAGCCGCAGCCGGTCGACGACCAGCCGGTCGGGCTGCGGGTCGGCGCCGGAGCTGCCGTTGAGGTAGTAGAGGTTGGTGGGACGGTACGCGCGCCGCACGTCGGCGTCGGTGAGCAGCAGGCCCTGCTGCAACCCGTTGACCTTGAAGGCCCCGTTGGCGTCCTTGACCAGGGTGATCGGCCGGTTGATCTTGGGGTCGTCGGACGAGCCGACCGGCACGTACGTGTCGTCCTCGTTGATCTGCGCGATCTTGTTGCCCTGGATGGAGAGGACGGTCTCGTTCTTCTCCTTGTTCTCGACGAGCTCGCCGAACCGGAACGAGTTGTCGATCACCGTGATGGCGCCGTCGGGTTTCCAGACCCGCCTGGCCTCCTCGGTCAGGTACTTGGGCAGCACGGAGGGGTCGTCGTCGTAGGCGGCCATGGCGGCCAGCAGGCCCTCCACGACCTGCTGCGGCCCCCAGTCGGGCTGCGGCGCGACGGCGAGCATGCGCTGGAACGGCACGGTGACGGAGTCGCCGCTGCCCGCGTCGTCCACCGGGAACGGCCCGCCCACGGGGATGACCGCGCAGCCGGTGCCGGCCAGGAGCATGGTGAACGCGAAGGCGGCGGCGCCGCCCAGCCGCCTAATCCTCGTCATGGCCGCCCCCGTCTCCGGTGGCCGGCAGCAGGACCGGCGTCATCTGGCCGCGCCAGGTGCGGCGCATCTCGATCTCGGGCGGGACCAGCGACAGCGGGGAGCCCTTGAGGTCGGTGCCGGCCTTCCTGGGCAGGGTGAGCCGGAACTGCGAGCCCTCGCCCGGCTGGCCCCACGCCTGCAGCCAGCCGCCGTGCAGGCCGGCGTCCTCGCGGGAGATCGCCAGGCCGAGCCCGGTGCCGCCGATGGTCCTGGCCCGCGACGGGTCGGCCCGCCAGAACCGGTCGAACACCAGCGTGTCCTCGCCGGGTTTGAGCCCTATGCCGTGGTCGCGCACCGCGACCGCGACCGCGTCCCTGTCGGCGCCGACGGTGACCACGACGTCGCGGCCCTCGCCGTGCTCTATGGCGTTGAACAGCAGGTTGCGCAGGATGCGCTCGACCCGGCGGTTGTCGACCTCGGCCATGCACGGCTCGTTGGGCAACCGCAGCTCGAAGCGGGTGCTGTGGCGCTCGGCCAGCGCCTCGGAGTCGGCGATGGCGCGCAGCACCACGTCGCGGATGTCGACGGAGTCGAGGTCCAGGTCGGCGGCGCCGGCGTCGTACCGGCTGATCTCCAGCAGGTCGGCCAGCATCGACTCGAACCGTTCGAGCTGGGCCTGCATCAGCTCGGCCGAGCGTGAGGCCATCGGCTCGAAGTCCTCGCGCGCGTCGTACAGCAGGTCGGCGGCCATGCGGACGGTGGTGAGCGGGGTGCGCAGCTCGTGCGAGACGTCGGAGACGAACTGCCGCTGCACCTGCGACAGCTCTTCCAGCTGGTGGATCTTGAGCGCCAGGTTGGCGGCCATCTCGTTGAACGAGGTCGCGAGCCTCGCCAGGTCGTCCTCGCCGCGCACCTTGAGCCGCTCGTCGAGCTTCCCGGCGGCCAGCCGCTCGGCGGCCTGGCGGGCGAGCCGGACCGGCGTGACGACCTGGCGGGCCACGAGGTACGCGATGGCGGCGAGCAGCAGCACCAGCCCGAAGCCGACCACGACGATGGCCAGCCGGACGTTCGACAGCATCTGCTCTTCCTCGTCGAACGGGAAGAAGTGGTAGACCTCGTAGCTGCCGTTGACGTGGATGATGGCGCCGATGACGAGGGTCTGCCTGTGCTGGCTCTCGCCGGGCAGCCTGATCGGCTCGGTGTAGCGCTGCGGCCTGTCGATGAACTTCTCGGCCTGGCGGCGCAGCATCTGCTGCAGCGCCTCGGGGATGTTCTGCTGGTTGACGTTGCCCGACGCGCGGGACCGGCCGGGCTCGTCGACGTTGAGGATCAGCACCTCGTAGCGCTTCTTCCAGCCGTCCCTGCCGGTGCCGATGATGTTGTCCATCACCTCGTCGAGCGGGTCGGGCGGCACGCTCTTGCCGGGGTCGGAGGACTTGGCCTGGTCGTCCTCGCGCCGGGTGAGCGCGTCGGCGATCTGCAGCCGGTCGGCGGCGGCCTCGCTGGCGGCGGACTGCTGCCGCCGCTCGATGACCGAGTTGTTGATCTGGTCCGACAGGAAGATGCCGAGCACCACCACGACGATCAGCGAGATGACCAGGGTGCTGGTGACGACCTGGAGCTGGAGCGAGCGCCGCCACAGCCGGCGTGCCCTGCCCGCCGCACGACGAGCCCGCCGCCGGATCCCGCCGAGTATCTGGCGGAGGGTCCGGCGGCGTGTGCGTCTCGTCTTGGTCGGGGGCATGGCGGGGAGAGCCGGGTCCCTAAGCGGGACCGGCCTTGTAGCCCACGCCGCGGACCGTCACCACGATCTCGGGGTGCTCGGGGTCCTTCTCGATCTTGGCGCGGAGGCGCTGCACGTGCACGTTGACCAGGCGGGTGTCGGCCGCGTGGCGGTAGCCCCAGACCTGCTCCAGCAGGACCTCGCGGGTGAAGACCTGGCGCGGCTTGCGGGCCAGGGCGACGAGCAGGTCGAACTCGAGCGGGGTGAGGTTGATGGTCTCGTCGCCGCGCTTGACCGAGTGTCCGGCCACGTCGATGGTGATGTCGCCGATCTGCAGGATCTCGGGGGTCGGCTCGTCGGTGCGGCGCAGCCTGGCCCGCACCCGGGCCACCAGCTCCTTCGGCTTGAAGGGCTTGACGATGTAGTCGTCGGCGCCCGACTCCAGCCCCAGCACCACGTCGATGGTGTCGCTCTTGGCCGTGAGCATGACGATCGGCACGCCGGACTCCGCCCTGATGCGGCGGGCGACGTCGATGCCGTCGGCGCCGGGCAGCATCAGGTCGAGCAGGACGAGATCGGGGCGCGTGTCGCGGAACGCGTCCAGCGCCTTGTCGCCGTCACTGACAAAGGATGGTTCGAAGCCCTCTCCGCGCAACACGATGCCGAGCATCTCGGCGAGAGCGGCATCGTCATCGACGACCAGCACGCGACCTTTCATGGCCCCTCATTCGTTCTACGCATTCTGGGACATACCTGCACGGTCGGTGAAGGTTACCCCCGCTCGGCCCATGAGTGTGACATGAGTCCCGCGAAAGGTCTGTATCAGGCTCGCGCCGCGACCGCTTTCTTCAGTCTGCGGTAACGGAAGGTCTTTCGGCCACCCTGGACGAGATCCGCCGCGCCGAAACGCGTGGAATGCGAGCCAAGATGCGGTCTTCTCGACGGCGCGACGCCACCCAGCCGCCCAGCGTGCCAGGATTGGGATATGTCAGACGGTCACGGTTCCGCGTCAGAGAGGCCTTCGGGCTGGGCAGCGGAGCAGCCCCCGCCCTACGGCGCGCCTCCGGCGTCGCCGTGGACCGCCCCCGGCAGCGAGCAGCCGCCGCCTTCCGGTCCTCCCTACGAAGCCGGCCCCCAGTCCGGCGGGCAGCAGTCTTACGGGCCGCCCCACGGCCCCTACCCGCAGGGCCAGCCCTACGGGTACGGTCCCCACCCGCCCGCGCTGCGGCCCGGCATCATCCCCCTGCGCCCGCTCGCTCTGGGCGACATCTACGACGGCACCATCAAGCTCATCCGCTCCAACCCGAAGGCCGTGCTCGGGCTGTCGGCGGTCGCGGCGCTGCTCGCCGCCATCCCGCTGGCCGTCGGCCAGGGCTTCGTGTTCGGCGCCGTGGCCCCGTTGATGAACGACCCCGCCGCCCTCCAGGCCGAGGACCCGGCCGGCACCTACGGCATGCTCGGGGCCCAGTACGTCAGCGCCTTCGTCTCGTACGCGATCAGCTTCGTCGCGGTGACGGTGCTGACCGGGGTGCTGACGCGCATCCTCGGCCGGGCCGTGTTCGGCGGCAAGATCACCACTCAGGAGGCGTGGCAGACGACCAGGAGGCGGCTGCCCGCCCTGTTCGGCGTCGTCGGGCTGCTGGCCCTCATCATGCTGGCTCCGGTGGCCGTCATGGCCGCGGTGCTCGTGGTCGCCTTCGGCACCGTCGCCGGGGGCTCGCCCGAGGCGGCCGGCGGGCTGCTCCTGCTGTTCCTGCTGATGATCGTGCTCTACATCGGGTACGTGTTCTTCTTCCGTACGCGCTTCGCCTTCGCGCCCGCGGCCGTGGTGCTGGAGGGCAGGGGGCCTGTCGACGCGATGCGCCGCTCGTGGAACCTGGTGACCGGCGACTTCTGGCGCGTCCTCGGCATCCTGTTCCTGACCACGCTCGTGGTCGGGCTGATCGCCAGCATCCTCCAGGTGCCGTTCATGATCGTCGGAATGGTGATCGGGCTGGTGGGCAGCGGGTCGGTGGCGACGATCGTGATCGGTTCCATCCTGGTCGCCGTCGGCGGCACGCTCGGCGCCATGATCACCTACCCGTTCGAGGCGGGCGTCGCCGGGCTCCTGTACGCGGACCGCCGCATGCGGGGCGAGGCCTTCGACCTCGTCCTGCAGACGGCGGCCATCGAGCAGCAACGGCAGGGCTGGGTGCATTCGACGGCCGACGAGCTGTGGCACCCGTCCAACTCCGCCAAGTCGTGAGCCCGATCGGCAGGGACGAGGCCGCCGGGCGTGCGGCGCGCGAGCTCCTCGACCCTCAGTACGCTCGGGAGCCGCTGTTCGACCGGCTGCAGCGCTGGTTCTTCCAGTTCGTCAACGACCTGCTCGACACGGTGGCCGGTGGCGGCACCGCGGGCGGCGTGCTGGCGGCGATCGTCATCCTGCTGCTGCTCGTGGGCGTCGCGGCGCTGGTCGTCTGGCAGGTCCGCCGCGCCGGCCGGCGCAGGGCCGCCGCTCCCGGCGAGCTGTTCGACACCCGGCGGCTGACGGCGGCCGAGCACCGTGAGGCCGCCGAGCGGCTCGCCGCCGAAGGCCGGTGGACCGAGGCGATCCAGGAGCGGCTGCGCGCCATCGCCCGCGACCTGGAGGAGCGCGCCCTGGTCGACGGCATGCCGGGCCGCACCGCCGCCGAGCTCGCCGCCGAGGCCGGCCGGGCGCTCCCGCCGTTCGCCGCCGACCTGGCGGCGGCGGCCCGCTCCTTCGACGACGTCACCTACGGCGACGTCCGCGGCACCCCCGCGGCCTACGAGTCCATGAGCACGCTGGACACCCGCCTCGCGACCGCCCGCCCGGCCGCCCTGGGAGCCACCCCATGACCCTTCCCCGCCCATCGCCCCCGCACGACCGCCCCGTTCAGACCACCCCAGCAGGGCACCATCCCCTGGAAGGACGCCGGGCCGGGAGGCCGGGTGGGGTGCGGTTCGGAGGTTCTGATGGCCGGTGAAGGCGTGCGGGTGAGGCCGGAGGAGAGCGTTCCGGCGTCGGGCGGGCTGGCGCCGGCGGCCGGGGGCGGGTCGGTGCCGACGTCGCCGACCGTGCGGTCCGTGTGGCGGGGCGGCCGGCTGATCGCGCTGCTCGGCCTGATCGTCGTGGCGGTCGCCACGGCCGTGGTGCTGCTCGGCCCCGACCGGGGCGCCCAGCGCTTCCTCGATCCGGACGACACCTCGCTGCAGGGCTCCAAGGCGCTGGCCGAGCTGCTGCGGGCCAGAGGCGTCACGGTGGACCGGGTGGACTCGGCGGAGGCGGCCAGGGCCCTGGGCGGCGACCGGCTGCTGTTCGCCGGCGACACGACGTACGTGGACACGTCCGCCCTGGCCTCGCTCCCCGGCGACCGGCTGATCGTGGGCTTCTACGACCTGCCGACGCTCGCCCCGAACGTCGACCCGGTGCCGGAGGCGGTGCGGGAGCGCTCGCGCGACCCCGAGTGCGCGCTGCCCGCCGCGACCGCCGCGGGGAGCGCCTACATCGGCGGGGTCGCGTTCGAGGTCCCCGCCGGCGGCACCGGCTGCTACCCGTCGCATGAGGGCTCGACGCTCGTCAGCTTCCCGAACGGGTCCGGCACGACCACGGTCGTCGGCAGCGCCTCGTTCATGACGAACCTGCGCCTGGCCGAGGACGGCAACGCCGCGCTGGCGCTCAACCTGCTCGACACCGGCAAGCCCGTGACCTGGCTGGTGTCCCCCGACACCCCGCCCGCCGGCGACCTGGCGGGCACCGAGGGCCGGTCCATGTACGACCTCATGCCCGCCGGCGTCGGCTGGTCGCTGGTGATGGCGTGCGTGGCGGTGGCGCTGGTGGCGTTCTGGCGGGGCAGGCGGCTCGGCCCCGTCGTGGTGGAGCGGCTGCCGGTGGTGGTGCGGGCCGCCGAGACGGTGGAGGGCCGCGGCAGGCTCTACCGCGCCAGGAAGGCCAGGGCCAGGGCCGCCGACGCGCTGCGGGCGGGCGCGATCGACCGGCTGACGCCCCGGCTCGGGCTGGGCCAGGGCGCGGACAGCCGGGAAGTGGTGGCGGCGATCGCCGTACGGACGGGTGAGGACGCGCAGCGGGTCGGCGCCGCGCTGTACGGGCCCTCACCGGAGACGGATGACGAGCTGGTCGCCCTGGCCGGATACGTGGACCACATCGAAAGGAAGGTCAGTGAGCTCTGAGCATTTCGCCCGGACGGCGGCCCCCGCGGACGCGGCCAGGGAGGCGCTGAGCGCGCTCCGGGCCGAGGTGTCCAAGGCCGTGGTCGGGCAGGACGCGGTGGTGACCGGGCTGGTCATCGCCCTGCTGTGCCGGGGACACGTGCTGCTGGAGGGCGTGCCGGGCGTGGCCAAGACGCTGATGGTCCGCACCCTCGCCGCGGCGCTGTCGCTGGATTTCAAGCGGGTGCAGTTCACCCCCGACCTGATGCCGGGCGACGTGACCGGCTCGCTCATCTACGACGCGAAGACGGCGGAGTTCGAGTTCCGCGAGGGCCCGGTGTTCACGAACCTGCTGCTCGCCGACGAGATCAACCGCACCCCGCCGAAGACCCAGGCGGCGCTGCTGGAGGCGATGGAGGAGCGGCAGGTGAGCGTGGAGGGCGCGGCCCGCCCGCTGCCCGACCCGTTCGTGGTGTGCGCGACGCAGAACCCCGTCGAGTACGAGGGCACCTACCAGCTCCCCGAGGCCCAGCTGGACCGGTTCATGGTGAAGCTGACGGTGCCGCTGCCGCCGCGTGACCAGGAGATCGCGGTGCTGGAGCGGCACGCGCTCGGCTTCGACCCGCGCGACCTGTCGGAGATCAAGCCGGTGGCGACGGCCGCCGACCTGGAGGCGGGCCGCCAGGCGGCGGCGCAGGTGCACGTCGCCCCCGAGGTGCTCGGCTACATCGTGGACGTCGCCCGCGCCACCAGGAACTCGCCGTCGCTCCAGCTCGGCGTCTCACCGCGCGGGGCGACCGCGCTGCTGGCTGCCTCACGGGCGTGGGCGTGGCTGTCGGGCCGCGCGTACGTGACTCCGGATGACGTCAAGGCGCTGGCCAGGCCCGCGCTCCGGCACCGGGTGCAGCTGCGGCCGGAGGCGGAGCTGGAGGGCGCGACCGCCGACGGCCTGCTCGACGGCATCCTCGCCTCGGTCCCGGTCCCGCGCTGATGGCGCTGACGGGACGCGCCGGGCTGGTCGCGGCGCTCGGGATCGTGGTGGTGCTGTTCGCCCCGCAGCCCGGCCCCGCGCTGGCCGGGGTGTGCCTGCTGCTGGCCGCCGGGATCCTCGTGGACCTGGTGTTCGCGGGCGCGGTGCGGCCGCTGCGCTTCCACCGGTCGGGCGAGCGGCTGGTGCGGCTCGGGCAGCGGGCGACGGTGGAGCTGACGGTCGAGAACCCGGGGAGCAGGCGGGTGCGCGGGGTGCTGCGCGACGCGTGGCCGCCGTCCGCCGGGGCGGCGCCGCGCGAGCTGGCGCTGGACGTGCCGGCCGGCGAGCGCCGCAAGCTGGTCGTGACGCTCACCCCGACCAGACGCGGCGACCGCGAGTCCGTGGCGGTGACCGTGCGCTCGCGCGGGCCGCTGGGGCTGGCCGCCCGGCAGGGCAACCACCACTCCCCCTGGTCGGTGCGGGTGCTGCCGCCGTTCCTGTCGCGCAAGCACCTGCCGTCCCGGCTGGCCAGGCTGCGCGAGCTGGAAGGTCAGCATCCGGCGCTGGTGCGCGGTCAGGGCACCGAGTTCGACTCGCTGCGCGAGTACGTGATCGGCGACGACGTGCGCTCGATCGACTGGCGGGCCACCGCGCGGCGGCACGACGTGGTCGTGCGCACCTGGCGGCCGGAGCGCGACCGGCGGGTGCTGATCGTGCTCGACACCGGCCGCACCTCGGCGGGCCGGGTGGGCGCGGCGCCGATCCCGCTGGCCGGGGCGGTCGCGGACGGCCAGGGCGGGCTGCTGGTGCGTCCCGCGCCGCGTCCCGAGCCCGGGTGGCCGCGGCTGGACTGGTCGATGGACGCGGCCCTGCTGCTGGCCGCGCTCGCCGCCAGGGCCGGCGACCGGGTGGACTTCCTGGCCTACGACCGGTCGGTGCGCGCCTGGCTGAGCGGCGCCTCCCGCACCGAGCTGCTGTCATCGCTGGTCAACGTGATGGCGCCGATCGAGGCCGAGCTGGTCGAGGCCGACGCGCAGGGCATGGTGGCCGCGATCCTGTCCCGGGCCAAGCGCCGCTGCCTGGTGGTGCTTCTCACCGACCTGAACGGGGCCGCGATGGACGAGGGTCTGATGCCCGTGCTGCCCCAGCTCTCCTCGCGCCACCTGGTGCTGGTGGCGGGCGTGTCGGATCCCCGGGTGGCGGCGATGGCCGCCGGACGGGGCACGGCCGAGGAGGTGTACGACGCGGCGGCGGCCGAGCACGCCCGGCTGGAACGCCGGCGGATCACGGCCAGGCTGCGCCGCCACGGCGTCGAGGTGGTCGACGCGCCGCCCGACGACATCGCGCCCGCGCTGGCCGACCACTACCTGGCGCTGAAGGCCGCGGGCCGGCTCTAGCCGCTCGGGGCCACGTCGGGGGCGTCCTCCAGGTCACCGGTCTGGTCGTCGCGGGCCGCGCGGCGTCCGAACGCGATCACGTACCCGAGGAAGACCACCTCGGCGAGCACCCCGATGCCGACGCGGGCGGCGGTGGGGAGCCCGGACGGCGTCACGAACGCCTCGATCAGGCCCGACACGAACAGCACCACGACCAGCCCGAGCGCGACCGCCATCACCGCTCTGCCGTGCTCGGCCAGCACCTCGACGCGTCTGCGCGGGCCTGGCGCGATGACGGTCCAGCCGAGCCGCATGCCGACGGCGGCGGCGAGGAACACGGCCGTGAGCTCCAGCAGGCCGTGCGGGGTGATGAGGCCGAAGAAGATGTCGAGCTTGTCCCTGGAGGCCATGAGGCCGCCCGAGATACCGACGTTGGCGGCGTTCTGCCAGAGCACGTAGGGAATCGGCAGGCCCAGGAGGACGGCGTAGGCGATGACCTGGAGCGACACCAGCGCGTTGTTGATCCACACGCGGTTGGCGAAGGACGCCGCGGGGTTCTCCGAGTAGTAGTCTGCGAAGTCGTGCTCGACCAGCTGGGTGATCGCCTCCTCGGTGGCGATCGAGGCCTGCACCCTCGGGTCGCCGGCCACCCACGCGCCGAGCGCCCAGGCCACCGCCACGAACGCCAGCGACGTGGCGAGCCACCACCAGCGCGTCCGGTAGGCCACCACCGGGAAAGAGACCGTGAAGAAGCGGACGACCTCCCGCCAGGCCGGGTTGCGGGAGCCGGTGACGGCCGAGCGGGTGCGGGCGACCAGCGCCGACAGCCGGCCGGCCAGCATCGCGTCCGACGAGGAGGAGCGGACGATCGACAGGTGGGTCGACACCCGCTGGTAGAGGTCGACGAGCTCGTCCACCTCGGCCCCCGTCAGGGAGGAGCGGTGCTTGACCAGGTGCTCCAGCCGATCCCATGTCGGGCGGTGGGCCGAGACGAACGCGTCGATGTCCACGTGACCATTCTGGCCGCTCACGCGGGCGGTCATTGCCGTTAGGCTCCACATATGTCAGAGGTTGTGACCGGTGACGCCGTCGTCCTGGAGGTACGGGTAGCGCAGTTCCCCTCGCGCGCCCTGGCCTTCTTCATCGACTACGCCATCCAGATCCTGCTCCTGATCGGAGGGCTGAGCACGCTGCCGTACCTCGCGGCGTTCACCGATCCGGCGATGTTCGCGGCCGTGGTGACCCTGTTCCTGTTCCTGGTCATGGTCGGCTATCCGGTGATCTTCGAGACGGCCACGCGCGGGCGCAGCCTCGGCAAGCTGGCGCTCGGGCTGCGGGTGGTGAGCGACGACGGCAGCCCCGAGCGGTTCCGGCAGGCGCTGTTCCGCGGGCTCGCCGGGCTCGTGGAGTTCTGGGCCTTCTTCGGGGCGCCGGCGCTGATCTCCTCGCTCGTCTCGCAGAAGGGCAAGCGGCTGGGCGACCTGTTCGCCGGGACGATGGTGATCTCGGAGCGGGGGCCGCGCGACAACTCCGACGCCATCGTGATGCCGCCGCAGCTGGCGTCCTGGGCGGCGTCCCTGGAGCTGTCACAGGTGCCGGACGAGGTGGCGACGGCCGCCCGTCACTACATCCTTCGCTGGCATGAACTGTCGCCGCGGATCCAGTACGAGATGGGGGTGCGGATCGCCACCCAGATGGCGTCGTTCGTGTCCCCGGCCGCGCCGCCGGGCGTGCCGCCGCACGCCTACCTCAGCGCCGTGCTCGCCGAGCGCCGCCGCCGCGAGCAGGCCCGCCTGATGCGCCAGGCCGCTCCTCTCCCGTACGCGCCGCAGACCGGCCCGTACGGGCCCCCTCCCGTCCAGCCGGCCCCGTACGGGCCCGCTGCCGGTCCTCAGGGCGGGCCGAATCCGTACGGACCGCCGGCGCCGCCCGCTTCGGAGGGGACCGGCGGGTTCGCGCCGCCGCAATGAGGGGCGCCGGCCCCGGGGAGCCGGGACCGGCGCTGATGGTCGGGTCGTGGCCTAGTGGCGGCCCGAGCCTCCACCGGGGTAGGACTCCTGGGTCTGGACGTTGAGGATGTCGCTGCGGACGTGCGACGCCCCCTTGACCAGCGGGTCGTCGATCTTCAGCACGTCGAGGCCGTTGTCGAAGTCGGCCGCGTACACGTACCCGTTGTAGTAGTACGCCGACCAGACACCGCCGCCGCTGCCGTCGGCCTTCGGGCCGCGCTCGAAGTAGCCGAACTCGCGCGGGTTGGCCGGGTCGGTGAAGTCGATGAACGAGACGCCGCCCATGTACCAGGCCTGGACCATGATGTTCTTGCCCTTGACCGGGATCAGCGAGCCGTTGTGCGCCACGCAGTTCTCGGTGTCGGCCTGGTGCCGCGGGATCTTGAAGTAGCCCTGGAAGACGAGCTCGCCGCGGTGGATGCGGTAGATGGCGTCCGCGCCGCGGTTCGGCCCGACGGTCTCGTTGCAGGTGGCCGCGCCGCCGCCGCCGAGCTCGTCGGTGAACAGCACCGTCCTGGCGTCGTTGGTGAAGGTCGCCGAGTGCCAGAAGGCGAAGTTCTCGTCCGTGGTCCTGGCGGTCACCTGCGGGTTGAGCCGGTCGCGGATGTCGAACAGCACGCCGTCACCCATGCAGGCGCCGGCCGCGATGTCCTTCTCCGCGTAGACGGTGATGTCGTGGCAGCCGGTGGTGGGCACGAGCAGCCCCGGCTGGGTCTCGTTGCCGCCGTCGGGGAAGACGACCGGCGTGGCGGCCACGTGCGCCTGCGTCGGGTTGCGCAGCGGCACCTTGATGATGGAGATCTTGTCGTGCGGGGGCTGGCAGTCGGGCAGGTTGGCCGCCGGCAGGTACGACGAGACGTAGACGTAGACGTTCTTGTTCCGGTCCCGGCCCTTACCGGGCACCAGGGTCAGGGTGTGGGAGCCGCAGTCGGTCTCGACCGACTTGATGTAGCGGGGGTTGCGCTTGTCGCGGATGTCGAAGATCCGGACGCCCTCCCACGACTCCTTGATCGCGGCGCTCTGCCCGGTGCTGTTGCACGAGTCGTCGCTGCGGGAGCTGTCGACGGCGGCGAACAGCAGGTCGCCGTAGACGCTGAGGTCCATCTGGGCGCCGGGGCAGACGACCGAGCTGACGACCTTGGCCCGCTTCGGGTTCTTGATGTCGTAGATCGAGAATCCGCCGTAGTTGCCGACGTAGGCGTAGTCGCCCTGGAAGGCGATGTCGGTGTTGATGGTGCCGGCGAGCGGCGCCGGCTTGGGGATGTTGAGCACGTGGCTCACGTTCGGGCTGTGGACGATCGTGTCCGCGGGCGGGATGTCACCCGCGGTGGCGGGTAACGCCGTAAGGCTCAGGGCGACGGCTGCGCCTGCCGCGAGCAGCGTTCGGAACATACGGGACATGCAGAGAGCCTCCTCGGTCTCGTGTTTCCTCATGCCGAAGGCGGCGGGGCCCCGGTGAGGTCCCGCCGCCGACGGACGATCAGTGGTGCCCGTGGTCCTTGTAGGACTGCTGGGTCTGGGCGTTGAGGATGTCGAACTTCACGCCGTTGGCCTTGTTGGTCCGCGGGTCGTTGATCTTGAGGACGTCGAGTCCCAGGTTGAAGTCCGAGCCGTAGATGTAGCCGTTGTAGTAGTAGGCCGACCAGTGGCCGCCGCTGAGCGGGTTGGGCGCGTCGGGCCCGCGCTCGAAGAAGGCGATCTCCTGGGCGTTGGCCGGGTCGGTGAAGTCGACGACCGAGATGCCGCCCTGGTACCAGGCCTGGACCATGATGTCCTTGCCCTTGACCGGGATCAGCGAGCCGTTGTGCGCCACGCAGTTCTCGGTGTCGTCCTGGTGCCGCGGGATCTTGAAGTAGCCGCGGAAGGTCATCTGGCCGTCGGCGCCGATGTCGTAGTACGCGTTGGCGCCGCGGTCCGGCCCGATGGCTTCGTTGCAGGTCGCCCTGGTGCCGCCGCCGAGTTCGTCGGTGAAGATCACCCGCGAGCCGCTGTTGTTGAAGGTGGCGGAGTGCCAGAAGGCGAAGTTGGTCTCGTCGCGGACGGTCGCGGTCACCCTCGGGTTCTCCGGGTCACGGATGTCCATGAGGATGCCCTCGCCCATGCAGGCGCCGGCGGCGATGCCCTTCTCCGGGTAGGCGGTGATGTCGTGGCAGCCGGTGGTGGCCGACTTGCCGTTGGGGTACGAGCCGGGCACGCCGGGGAAGCCGCCGTCGGGGAACAGGTTCGGCGTGGCGATGACCGACGCCGAGCCCGGGTCCCGCAGCGGGACCTTGACGATGGAGATCAGGTCGTGCGGCGGCTGGCAGTCGGGGAAGGCCGCGTTCGGGCTGTACGAGGAGATGTAGAGGTAGACGTTCTTGCCGCGGCGGTCGGGGACGAGCGTGTGCGTGTGGGAGCCGCAGTTGGTCTCGACGGACTTGATGTACCGCGGGTTCTTCTTGTCGCGGACGTCGAAGATCCGGATGCCCTCCCACGACTCCTTGATCGCGGCGCTCTGCCCGGTGCTGTTGCAGGAGTCGTCGTTGCGGGAGGAGTCGACGGACCCGAAGACCAGGTCACCGTAGACGCTGATGTCCATCTGGCCGCCGGGGCAGACCACGGAGCTGACTACCTTGGTCTTCTTGGGGTTCTTGATGTCGTAGATCGAGAAGCCGTAGTAGTTGCCGACGTAGGCGTAGTCACCCTGGAAGGCCATGTCCGTGTTGATGTCGGCCAGGGCCTCGGGCTTGGGCACGTTGGTGACGTGCGTGATGTTCTGGCTCTTGACGATCTCGCCGGGAGCCGGGATGTCCGCAGCCTGCGCGGGAAGGCCGGCCATCACCAAGGTGAGGGCGGCTCCAGCGAGGACGAGGAACCTGCGGGTGGACGGCACGGGAGGTGTCCTCCTATAAAGGGGGCATAAATGGTGAAATTTTCACCCTTCAACTCCGCTCACGACCAGCACGCAATATGTCAAACATTAGAGCAGGTTGCCCTCTATTAATGATCACCATTCCCTCTTAGAATGCGACGTTCCGACCGAAACCGTCAGGAGGCTGAGTGCGCGCTGCGCTCGTCGTCGTCACCGGTGCCCTCACGATATTCGCCGTTTCCGGCTGCACCTCAGAGACTCAGGCCCCGCGCGCCGACTCGACGGCGCCGGTCATCGCCCCCGGCAAGCCCGGCGAGGAGGCCAGGACACTCGCTCCGGGTGAGGCGGTCACCGCCGTGCCCCAGGCGAGCGCGAACGCGGCCGACGTCGCGTACGTCCAGGACATGATCGTCCATCACCAGCAGGCGCTCGACATGGCCATCCTGGCGCCGAACAGGGCGGAGTCGGCCAAGCTCAAGAGCCTCGCCTCGCGGATCAAGGACTCCCAGGGCCCGGAGATCCAGTGGATGCGCACCTGGCTGCAGCAGCAGGGCCAGCGGGTGCCCGACCACCACGCCGCGCACGACGGCATGGCCGGCATGGCCACGCCCGAGCAGATGGAGCAGCTGAAAGCGGCGTCGGGCCAGGCGTTCGACCGGCTGTTCCTGGAGCTGATGATCAAGCACCACGAGGGCGCGATCGAGATGTCGACCGAGGTGCTCAAGGGCGGCTCGCACCTGCGGATCGAGGAGCTGGCCAACGACGTGGGCGTCACCCAGCTCTCGGAGATCCGGCGGATGCGCGAGATGCAGGCGGCCGGTTAGCGCTAGGAGCCGCTGCGCCAGGAGTGGAGGTAGGACTCCTGGTCACCGGTGAGCACGTCGATGCCGATGCCGGCGGCCACCAGCTTGAGCCTGGCCACCTCCTGGTCGATCTCTTGGGGCACGTCGTACACGCCGGGCGCCATCCCCGCCCGCTCGCGGGCGAGCCAGGCGACGGCGAGCGCCTGCGCGGAGAACGACATGTCCATCACCGCGGCCGGATGGCCCTCGGCGGCGGTGAGGTTGACCACCCGGCCCTCGGCGAGCAGCAGCAGGCGGCGGCCGTCGGGCAGGACGTACTCGTCGGTGTTGGGCCGGATCCCGCGGTGCACCTCGCTCGCCAGTTCGTCCAGCGCCCGCACGTCGATCTCCACGTCGAAGTGGCCGGCGTTGGCCAGGATCGCCCCGTCCTTCATGGCCGCCACGTGCGCGGCCGTGATCACGTCGCGGTTGCCGGTGACGGTGATGAACACGTCGCCCGCCGGGGCCGCCTGCTCCATCGGGCGCACCTCGTATCCCTGGAGGGTGGCGTCGAGTGCCTTGACCGCGTCGATCTCCGTCACGATCACCCGCGCGCCCAGCCCCTTGGCCCGCTCGGCCACGCCGCGCCCGCAGTAGCCGAACCCGGCGACCACGACCGTGCTCCCGGCCAGCATGGTGTTGGTGGCCCGCATGATGCCGTCGAGCGTCGACTGGCCGGTGCCGTAGCGGTTGTCGAACATCCGCTTGGTCCGGGTGTCGTTGACCGCCACCATCGGGAAGCGCAGCGCCCCCTCGGCGGCCATCTGCCGGAGCCTGATGACGCCGGTGGTGGTCTCCTCACACCCGCCCGACACCCCGTCGAGCAGGTCGGTGCGCTCGGTGTGGAGGATGTTGACCAGGTCGCAGCCGTCGTCGAGCACCAGGTCGGGCCGCACGTCGAGGGCCTGGTGGATGTGGCGGTAGTAGGTGGCCCGGTCGACGCCCGCCCTGGCGTGCACGGCCACGCCGTAGCCGCGCAGCGCCTCCGCCACGTCGTCCTGCGTCGACAGCGGGTTGGAGGCGGCCAGCGCGATCTCCGCGCCGCCCGCCTTGAGCGTGCCCATCAGCACCGCGGTCTCGGCCGTGACGTGCAGGCACGCGGCCACCCGCAGCCCGTCGAGCGGCCGCTCGGCGGCGAACCGCTCCCCGAGCGCGGTCAGCACCGGCATCGAACGGGCGGCCCACGAGATGTGCCGCTCCCCGCTCTCCCACAGATCCATGCAAGCCTTCAGACACCAAGGCTCCGGAGGGGCGCCCGCCCCTCCGGAGCATCGAACACGCCGGAGATCAGTAGCGGTAGTGGTCGGGCTTGTACGGGCCCTCGACGTGGACGCCGATGTAGGCCGCCTGCTCCTTGGTCAGCTGGGTGAGCTTGACGCCGAGGGCGTCGAGGTGCAGCCTGGCGACCTTCTCGTCGAGGTGCTTGGGCAGCACGTAGACGTCGATCGGGTAGTCCTCCGTCTTGGTGAACAGCTCGATCTGCGCGATCACCTGGTTGGTGAACGAGTTGGACATGACGAACGACGGGTGGCCGGTGGCGCAGCCGAGGTTCATCAGCCGGCCCTCGGCGAGCACGAGGATGGAGTGGCCGTCGGCGAACACCCACTCGTCGACCTGCGGCTTGATGTTGCGCCGCTCGATGCCGGGGGTCTTGGCCAGGCCGGCCATGTCGATCTCGTTGTCGAAGTGACCGATGTTGGAGACGATCGCCTGGTGCTTCATCCGCGCCATGTGGTCGGCGGTGATGATGTTGAAGTTGCCGGTGGTGGTGACGAAGATGTCGGCGATGCCGACGACGTCCTCCAGCGTGGTGACCTGGAAGCCGTCCATGGCCGCCTGGAGCGCGCAGATCGGGTCGATCTCGGTGACGATGACCCGGGCGCCCTGGCCGCGCAGCGCGTCGGCGCAGCCCTTGCCGACGTCGCCGTAGCCGCACACCACGGCCACCTTGCCGCCGATGAGCACGTCGGTGGCGCGGTTGAGGCCGTCGATGACGGAGTGGCGGCAGCCGTACTTGTTGTCGAACTTGGACTTGGTGACCGAGTCGTTGACGTTGATCGCCGGGAACAGCAGCTGGCCGTTCTTGTGCATCTCGTAGAGACGGTGCACGCCGGTGGTGGTCTCCTCGGTGACGCCCTTGATGCCCTCGGCGATCCGGGTCCAGCGCTTCTCGTCGGTGACGGTGCGCTTGAGGAGGCCGATGATGACGTGCCACTCCTCGGGGTCCGCGTCGGTGGCGTCGGGCACGAAGCCGGCCTT
Source organism: Nonomuraea sp. C10 (assembly GCF_008017515.1). Classification (NCBI taxonomy): domain Bacteria; kingdom Bacillati; phylum Actinomycetota; class Actinomycetes; order Streptosporangiales; family Streptosporangiaceae; genus Nonomuraea; species Nonomuraea sp. C10. The sequence continues at coordinate 2,542,796 of NZ_VPFF01000003.1, read as the reverse complement.
CTCGTACTCGGCGCCCTTGTGGACCAGGAGCGTGGCGTCGCCGCCGTCGTCGAGGATCATGTTGGGGCCGTCGGCGCCGGGCCAGGTGAGCGCCTGCTCGGTGCACCACCAGTATTCCTCGAGCGTCTCGCCCTTCCAGGCGAACACGGGCACGCCCTTGGGGTCGTCGGCGGTGCCGTCGGGGCCGACGACGACCGCGGCGGCGGCGTGGTCCTGGGTGGAGAAGATGTTGCAGCTCACCCAGCGCACCTCGGCGCCGAGCGCGACCAGCGTCTCGATGAGGACGGCGGTCTGGATGGTCATGTGCAGGGAGCCCATGATCTTCGCGCCGCGGAGGGGCTGGGAGGCCGCGTATTCACGGCGGATCGCCATGAGGCCGGGCATCTCGTGCTCGGCGAGCCGGATCTCCTTGCGGCCGAACTCGGCCAGTGAAAGGTCGGCGACCTTGAAGTCCATCTGCGTTACCCCTCGCGTCATCGTGTGGTCGCGGACGAGTCTAGGCGGCAGTCCGGCAAGGTCGCACCCCGAGAGCCCGGAAGTTGACGTAAGAATGTAAGAATGCGAATCACGGAAGCGGCCAAGCGGCTCGGCATGTCTCCCAGGATGCTCCGCTACCGGGAAGCTCTCGGGCTGCTGCCACCGGTGCGCGGTCGCGGCGCGCACCGGCGTTTCGGCCCTGAGGAGCTCGCCGCCGTCGCCCACGCGGTGGAGCTGGAGAAGCGGTTCGACGTCTCACCGGCCGAGCTGGCGTTCGCGCTGCGCGCGCTCAGCGAGCCGGCCGTCGCCGCGAGCGTGCGCGAGCTGGGCGTGCGCATCGGCCGCATCCAGGTGCCGCGCAGGGCGCTGGACTTCGAGAAGGAGAAGGCGCTGCGCCTGCTGCGAACCCCGGCCGCCGGCGATACGTCGAACAGGGCATGAAGGAGCTGCTGCTGGCCACCGTGCTCACCACAGGACTGGCCCTCACCCCCGCGCAGACCGCCGCCGACGTCCAGGTCTACTTCTCCGAGGGGCACGGGGTGCCCGGCAAGGTCGTGCCGGTCACCAGGACCTCCCCGCACGCCGGCGTCGCCAGGTTCGCCGTCGAACAGCTCATCAAGGGCCCCACCGCCGCCGAGCGGCGCCGCGGCCTGCACTCCGAGCTGACCGGCAAGCTCCGCGGCCGCTCCGACTGCGGCGCCGACTTCACGCTGAAGATCCGCGAGGGCACCGCCACGCTCCGCTTCTGCCGCACGGTCTGGGGCTCGGGAGTCGGCTCCGACGCCCGGGCGCTGCGTACGATCGAGGCGACGCTCAAGCAGTTCGCCACCGTCAAGAAGGTCGTGACGCTGGCCAGAGACGGCCGGTGCCTGTTCGACCAGACCGACTCGGGCAGGTCGTGCGTCACCGGCCACGAGTGACCGGTCAGGCCGTGGTGGACACCTCACGGTCGAGGTCGGGCTCCAGGTAGATGACGCGGGCGATCGGCACCGCCTCGCGGATGCGCCGCTCTGCCTCGTCGATGCCCTGGGCGATCTCCGGGGCGGTGTCGGACCGCGTCACCGCGATCTTGGCGGCCACCAGCAGCTCCTCCGGGCCGATGTGCAGCGTCTTCATGTGGATGACGCGGTCGACCTGCGAGGAGGCTTCGAGCGCGGCGCGGATGCGGCCCTCCATCTCGGGGGCGGCGCTCTCGCCGAGCAGCAGCGACTTGGTCTCCACGGCCAGGATCACCGAGATGACGGCGAGCAGGGCGCCGATCATGAGGGTGCCGACGGCGTCCCAGACCGGGTTGCCCGTCACCACGGCCATCGTCACGCCGAACAGCGCGAAGATCAGGCCGAGCAGCGCGCCGAGGTCCTCCAGCAGGATGACGGGCAGCTCGGGCGCCTTGGACCGGCGGATGAACGCCATCCACCCCTGGTCGCCGCGGACCGCGTTGGCCTCGATGATGGCCGTGCGGAACGAGAAGATCTCGGCGATGATCGCGAAGATCAGCACGCCGAACGCCCAGCCGGGCGAGGTGAGCGGCTCCGCGTGGGTCAGCTTGTGATAGCCCTCGTACAGCGAGAACAGCGCGCCGATCGCGAACAGCACCACGGCCACCACGAACGCGTAGAAGTAGCGCTCGCGCCCGTAGCCGAACGGGTGCTCGCGGGTGCTGGCCCGCTTGGCCCGCTTGCCGCCCAGCAGCAGCAACGCCTGGTTGCCCGAGTCGGCGACGGAGTGGATGCCCTCGGCCAGCATCGACGACGACCCGGTGAAGGCCGCCGCCACGAACTTCGCGACCGCGATGGACATGTTCGCGGCCAGAGCCGCGATGATTGCTTTGGTTCCGCCGCTCGCACTCACCGGTCGTCTCCAGTCATACGATCACAAAGTCCTGGACGGATGGATCCTAGTGGGAAATCCGAGCCCTCAACTCCGTGATCGGCCGCACCGGGGTCGGGTCGACGCCGTAACCCAGCGCGAGATAGGTGCTCGCGAAATCCGTAAGCCCAATCAGCGAGGCCAGCCGCTCCAGCGGGTGGTCGCCGTCGGACGCCAGCTCGGTGACGCGCACGTCGCGATCCTGCGCGACCCGTAGGACCGCCTCCCTCGTGCTGGTCACCCGGGGGTGCTCCTCCATGTCGCGCAGCAGCACCAGCCGGAGCGTCCGTGAGGAGGTGTCGGCGAAGATGTCGCGCTCGGCCAGCGGCCCGTCGAGCACCGCCACCTGGTTGTGGCCGGCCTCGGGCAGCTCGCCGGCCATCGCGGGATATTTGGCGTTCTCGTTGAGCCGGTGGGCGAAACGGGTGGCCGCCACGGTGGCCAGCGGGGACGAGCCCCAGATCATCGGCACGGATTCGGCCAGGTCCATCGCCAGCGCCTTGCCGGGGTTGATGAACGAGTCGCTGGACGGCCGGCAGCGGTGCGCGATGTCTTCGAGCGTCCTGGCCACCCGCTCGTAGACCGTCGGCTCGGCCCGCACCAGCCTCAGCGAGGCGGCGGCCACCACCAGCGGGGTCGTCACGAGCCACAGGTCGGCCCTGGGCCGGCGGCCGGTGGGGATCGCCACGTGGAGCGAGGACGACTGGACCGCCACCGCCTCCAGGGCGGACCCCGCGGGCCCGACCGCGAGGAGCGTGCAGCCGCGCCGCACCGCCTCGGCCGCCATGGCGAGCGTCTCTCCGGTCTCTCCGGACCAGGAGACGGCGATCACCAGGTCGGTGGCGCCCACCCAGCCGGGGAGCTGGTAGGAGCGCACCGTGACCACGGGGATCGGAGCGCCGGGCCCGCACACCGCGGCCAGGATGTCGCCCGCGAGGGCGGAGCCCCCCATGCCCGCGACCACGACCGCTCTCGGCCGCACGTTCGCGGAGAGGCGGTCGACGCCGGACTCGACCGCGCACCGATAGCCGGTGCGGACCTGGGCGGCGGAGTCGGCGACCGCGCGGAGCATGCCGCCGGGGTCGCCCTCGGTGAGGTGATGCGTGTCGTCGAGCCGCTCGGGCTCCCAGGTCACGGCTTCCTGGCCTCGTCGACGAGCAGGACGGGGATGTCGTCACGGACGGGATAGACCAGGCCGCAGCCGGTGCAGGCCAGCTCCTCGGCCCCGCCTTCGGCGCGGAGCGGCGCCTTGCACGCCGGGCACGCCAGGATCTCCAGCAGCCAGTCGTCGATCTTCACTGTTGAACCTCTCTCAGCAGGTCGAGGACCTCGTCCCGGACCGCCGTCATCGTGGTCTCGTCGGCCGCTTCGGCATTGAGCCTGAGCAGCGGCTCGGTGTTGGACGCGCGCAGGTTGAACCACCAGCCGTCGCCGCTCACGGTGAGCCCGTCGAGCTCGTCGGCCTCGCCCCGGCCGCCGAACGCCGAGCGCACGCGGCGCACGGCCGCGTCCTGGTCGGCGACCGTGCTGTTGATCTCGCCCGAGGCGTGGTAGCGGGAGTAGGCGGACACCACCCGCGACAACGGGTCGGGCTGCTCGCCGAGCGCCGCCAGCACGTGCAGCGCGGCCAGCATGCCGGAGTCGGCGAACCAGAAGTCGCGGAAGTAGTAATGAGCGGAGTGTTCGCCGCCGAAGACGGCCCCGGTGCGGGCCATCTCGGCCTTGATGAAGGAGTGGCCGACGCGGGTGCGGACCGGGTCGCCGCCGTGCTCGCGGACGATCTCCGGCACGCCGCGCGAGGTGATCAGGTTGTGGATGACCGTCGCGCCGGGGTGTTTGGCCAGCTCACGCACCGCCACCAGGGCCGTGATCGCGGACGGCGAGACGGACTCGCCGCGCTCGTCGACCACCCAGCACCGGTCGGCGTCGCCGTCGAAGGCCAGGCCGATGTCGGCGCCTTCCGCCACCACGGCCCGCTGCAGATCGACCAGGTTGGCCGCCTCCAGCGGGTTGGCGTCGTGGTTGGGGAAGGAGCCGTCGAGCTCGAAGTAGAGCGGGGTGAGGTCGATCGGCAGCCCGGCGAGGACCTCGGGGACGGTGTGGCCGCCCATGCCGTTGCCGGCGTCGACCACGACCTTGAGCCGCCTGATGCCCGACAGGTCGACGAGCGTGCGCAGGTGGTCGGCGTAGCCCGGCAGCAGGTCCTTCTCGATCAGCGACCCGGTGGGCGTGGCCGTGACGCCGACCAGCTCGGCCGCCCGGTCGCGGATCTCGGTGAGCCCGGTGTCGCCGCCGATCGGCACCGCGCCCGCGCGGCACATCTTCATCCCGTTGTACTGCGCGGGATTGTGGCTGGCCGTGAACATCACGCCCGGCAGCCCCAGGCTGCCGCTGGCGTAGTAGAGCAGGTCGGTGGAGCCCAGCCCGGCGTGCACCACGTCGGCGCCGCGGGAACGGGCACCCCGGACGAACGCGTCGGCCAGCACCGGGGACGACTCGCGCATGTCGTGGGCGAGGACCATCGACCGGGCTCCGGTCACCTCGACGAACGCCGCCCCCACGGCCTCGGCCACCGGCTCGTCGAACTCGTCGGGCACCAGGCCACGAACGTCATACGCCTTGAAGATCCTGGCGAGATCGCCCATCCAGCTCCGCCCCTAGGTCGTCACTCCGGCTAGAGCCGAGCCTACCGGTCGCGGTGCTGCTGGGCCGACCTCAGAACACGCAGGTGTCCGCGCCGCCCGACCTCGACTCCCTGGCCGACGGGCTCCCCCACGCCGGATCCGCTGGGCCTGGCCGCCTCCCTGACCGCGTTGGCCAGCGCTTCGAGATCGTCGGTGCTCGGTGTGGCGCCGTCGGTGGGCAGACGCACCACCTCCCAGCCGCGGGGGGCGGTGAGCCGCTCGGCGTGTTCGGCGCACAGGTCATAACAGTGCGGCTCGGCGTACGTCGCCAGAGGGCCGAGAACTGCGGTCGAATCGGCGTATACGTACGTGAGCGTGAAGACGGCAGGCTGACTGCAGGCGGTGCGGGAACAGCGGCGGACGGGGCTCACGGAGGGACCGTATCTGGTAAGGGGGCGGGACGCCACTATCTGAGCGCTCTTAAAAGGCGTGTCGCCACAATTCGGACAGCTGTCGCAGCCTTTCCACCTACATGCACCGATGCCGGTGTTCTTCGCCGGGGGCGGCTTACACTTGCCGTGTGACTAGCAAGCGCGGTCCTCGACGGCGCGACAGGCACGGCCGCGGCCTGCGCGGCCCGATCGCCCCTTCCTACGTTCCCATGGCCCGTGCCCGCAGCGAGCGCTTCGACGACCTGGTGCTCGACGCGGTCGACCGGCTCAGGCCGAAGTGGGGCAGGCAGCTGTCGTCGGTGGAGTTCGCGGTGGAGGAGGTGCCGCCGCTCAGCGAGCTGGGCGACGGGCCCGGCTTCGGCGCCGACCCGATCCCGCTCGGCCGCGCCGACACGGCCAGGGGGCAGGACCCGGCGTCCATCGTCCTCTACCGGCGCCCGCTGGAGGCCCGCGCCCGCGACCGCGACACGCTGGGCGCCCTCGTCCACGACACCGTGGTGGAGCAGGTCGCCTCCCTCCTCGGCCTGTCCCCCGAGACCGTCGACCCGGGCTACGACGAACGCCGCTGACAGCCGCGGCAGGTCAGGGAAGGACCGCACGGGGAGTGTCGGTGAGCGGCCGGAGCACGGTCCAGAGCCGGGCGGGGGCCAGGGGCTGAGCCGTGATCAGGAGACCGCTCCTGAGCCGTTCCTCCATCACCCGCCCCCCGTACACCCTCCCCGACACCGGCGTGACCACCACCGCGTACGCGCCCTCGCCCTTCAGCCGCACGTTCCTGGTCCGGTCCGCCGGCACCGCCACGTCGATCGGCGCGGGCGGTTCGCCGCTCTCCGGCACCACCTGCACCCGCACCTTCCCCGCGGCGCCCGGCGCGGTCAGCACCAGCCGGGAGCCGGCGCCGTTGGCGGCCACCGCGCTGCCCAGGTCGAGAGAGGGCGTGCCGGCGGTGAACGCCACGTCCGGCTGCCGCCCCGTACCCGTGATCACCACGCCCGCCACCACCGGCGCCGTCGAGGTGAGCACCAGGGCGGCCGACTCGCCGCCGATGCCGGTGGTCACGTCGAGCGGCAGCACGCTGCCCGCCGGCACGTCGACGGACTCCCTGCCGCGCATCGCGTACGCGGCGCCCTCGGTCACGGCCTTGATCGTCACGGTCGCGTCGGTCTCGCCGGGCGCGGCGACCAGCAGCTCACGACGCCCGCCGCCGCCGGGGACGGCAGGCACCACGACCTCGGTGGCCGGGGCCGCGGCCGGGGGCAGCCAGTCGACGCCGCCGGTCTCCAGCACCGCCCTGGCCGAGACCGCCAGCCTCCCGGTGAACGTCTTCACGCTGACCGCCATCACGTCGGCGGCGTCGGCCAGCGTGCGGAGGTCGATCTGGCGGTGCTCGCCGGGCTCGATCTCCAGCCCGAGGCCCCTTTCGCCGGAGACGGGCCCCTCCGCCGCGTACACCTCGACGTCGGCGAAGGCGGGCGCCTTGTCGGCGTTGACCAGGTGCAACGTGACGCGGGCGCGGGCGGGTCCCGGCCCGACGAGCCAGCTCTCGGCGGCGGGCTCGGCGCACCGCACCCCGGCCAGCCCGCGCCCGGCGCCGCTGGTCGTCCGCGTGATGTAGCCGGCCTCCAGTCCGCCGGGCCCGCTCACCGTGTACGGTTCCGCGTCCCTCATCGGCTCCCGTGACAGCGTCCCCGGCAGGTAGACGCTGACGTCCTCACCTCGTGTGGCGGGACAGGCCGCGGTCGCCGCCTCCACCCCCACCTTCCTCGGCTGCGCCTCCACCGGCCGCTCCGCCGCCGGCCTGGTCACGTACGCGACCCCGTACAGACCGGCGAGCACCCCCACCACCAGCAAGACCAGCCCGAACCGCCCGGCCGCGAACCTCCTCACACCCCACCCCCCAGCCGAGACCGACCGACCACCCACCGGGGGCCCACCACGCGCGCTCTCATCGGGCGCCTGCCAGGGCCGGGGACGGCTGGGAGGGTTCGGGGTCGGTGGCGGGGTCGCGGCGGCCGGGTGCGGCCAGCAGCAGTACGGCGAGGACCATCGCGCCCTGGAGCCACAGCCACGGGGTGTGCAGGAAGTGCGCGGGCGGAGGCTGGACGGGGGTGACCGTCTCGGCCACCCGCCACAGCCCGCCCGCTTCGGACAGGCTCATCCGCTGCAGCGACGGTTGCGAGTCCAGCGTCTCGGCCAGTCCGGCCGGCACCGGCGGGGCGATCGCGACCATGGCCACGCCCTGCTGGGCGAGCGTGGCGGCGTCCGTGCCGCCGCGCCCGCCGACGAGCCCTTCCGCGGCGGTGCGGACACGTGCGCGGGCCTCGGGGTCGGCGGGCAGTTCCGCCTCGCCGAGGAGCGGGGCCCGGCCGGGCAGCAAGGTGAACTCCGAACCGTTGACGAGCAGGATCCGCTCTCCGGGCCGCGCGTGGATCGCGGCCAGCGGGGGCGTCGGGTCGGGCACGTCCGACCGGAGCGGCCCGCGTACCCCCTGGACGACCCAGTGACCGGCGGCGAGCAGCGGCGTGCTGATCGCCACGGCGGCCACCAGCACCGCCGCCATCCGGCGCACCCCGCCTGCCGCAACCAGCGCGGCGAGGCCCGGCGCGCTCAGGCCCGTGAGCACGATCAGCGCGGCGGCGGCCAGCGCCAGCGGCACGCTTGGCCAGGCCGTCGCGCCCGACACGGTGATCCGGGCGATCACGACCGCCACCAGCATCGCGAACAGGGCGGCCGCCCACCCGGCGGCCACCGCCCGCCGCCGTCTGCGGGCGAGCAGGGCGGCGAGCCCCGCGGCGACCAGCCCGGCGGTCACCCAGAACGGCGGCACGCCGGGCCCGCCCGGGTTGAGCGCCAGCAGGGACTCCGGCCCGAGCCGGGCGTCGCTCAGCGCCGGGCCGTGCAGCCCGGCCTCCAGCAGGAGCCGGCCCGGGTCCAGCGCCTGGTCCACCAGCCACGGCAGCAGCAGGGCGACCGGCACGGCCAGCGCGATGCCCGCCGAGGTCAGGACGCCGGACCGCGCCCCGCGCAGCAGCCAGGCCGCCGCCCCGCCCAGCACGGCGACCAGCACGTAGACGAGCGGCACGAACGCGGTCCCGACGGCCAGCAGCAGACCGAGCCCCCAGGCGGCGCGGCGCGACCGGCGCGGGTCCCCGAACAGCAGGTGCCCGCCGAGCACCGCGTAAGCGGGCAACAGCACATGCACCACCGCCGTCCCCAGCCGCCCGGCCGCGACCGCACCGGTCACGACAGGCAGCAACGCGTACGTGCCCGCGACCCACACCCGAACCGCCACCCCGGTACGAGTGACCGCCCCTTCACCCCACCCGGCCGCGGAATCGGCGGCCTGGCCCGCACGCCCGGTCGCCCCGGAAGCGGCGGCCCGGCCAGCACGCCGCCCAGCCGCGGAATCGGTGGCCGGACCCTCAGCCCCGGTATCGACGGCGGCGCCCCCACGTCGCCCACCCCGCCGCCGCCTACCCGGCTCGGCGGTACCCGAGGGACGCCCAGCGGCCGAAGTGACGTCAAGGGTCGAGGAGAGGCCCCGGCGCGAAGAAGCACTCGCGGCCAGAGCCCGGTCGGAAGGCGAGGCGAGATCAAAACCCGAAGACCCGTCCGCGACCGGGGAACGACCGGAGAACGAGGCAAAATCCGGACCCGAAGAACCGTCCTCAGCCGGAGAGCGACCCGAGGACGAGGCGAAATCACGACCCGAGAAAGCATCCGCGACCGCCGAGCGACCCGAGGAGGAGACGGGATCACGGCCCGAAGGACCGTCCGCGGCCGGAGAGCGGTCGGACGAGGAGGGGCGGTCGGACGGGGGGTGTTTTGAGCGGCGGAGGAACGGGGGGCGGCCGGTTGGGGGGTGGTTTGAGCGGCGGAGGAATGGGGGGAGGTCGGGGAGGGTGGTCAGGCGGCGGGTGGCGAGGTACGCGGACGCCCCGGCCAGGGGCACCGCGCCGAGGAGCAGCGCCGACACCACCGGACCCGTCTGCCCGAACGCCGGCAGGGACAGCGCCGCCAGCACCGCCACGTACGGCGGCGCCCAGCCGGCGGAGCCGCCGGTGTAGAAGGCCCAGAGGTCGGCCGCGCTCCCGGTCACCGGGACGAGCGCCCCGCCGCCGAGCCGGTCTCCGCCCAGCAGGGAGCGCGAGGCCACCAGCGTGACCAGGCTGAGCGCCAGCACGAGCAGCACCCCCGGCCGGCCGAGGAAGCGCTTGACCGCGCCGCGGTCCTCCGGCGGGAGCTCGTCGGGGTCCTCCGGCTTGCCGGGGGCGGCGGCGTGGTGGTGCCGGCCGGCGGACTCGACCGGCCGGTCGCCGCTCAGGAAGCCGCGCGCCATGTCGACCAGCCGCCGCAGCCCCGACCCTCTGGGCGTGAGCAGCAACCGGACTCGCGCGTACCCCTTCTTGCGCCCCGCCCGCCTGGCCCGCCGCGCCCGCAGCAGCCGCAGCGGGTGGATGAGGATGGACCCGAGGGCGACCAGCTCGTCCAGCGCGTTCGCGGGCTGCTTGCCCACCAGGAACAGCGACGTCCGTACGAACGAGCCGAGCACGTTCCTGACCAGCGCCCACAGCATGGTGCGGAACGGCAGGTTCGCCATGACGACGAAGATCGCGTTGCGCCGGTCCAGGCGGCGCGGGTGGTCGCCGCTGACCGTGATGCGCCGCCGCCTGCGGGCCGCCGCCTCGGCGTGCCAGGCGACGGCGTCGGTGACGGCCAGCACGCGGTGGCCCGCGTTCCGTACCCGCCAGCACAGGTCGAGGTCGTCACGGAAGAGCGGGAAGAACGGGTCGAGCCCGCCGGCCGCCTCCCACACGTCGCGGCGGATCAGCATCCCGGCGGTGGACACCGACAGCGCCTCGCGGGTGCCGTCGTGCTGCCCCTGGTCGAACTCGTGCGGCTCCAGGCCGGTGTCCCTGCGGCCGGTGAGCCCGACGGTCACGCCGATCTCCAGCAGCCGCCGCCGGTCCAGCCAGTCGCGCAGCTTCGGACCCAGCACGGCGGCCTTGCGGTCCTGGCCGGCGGCGTACAGCAGCGCCTCCAGAGCCCGCCAGTCGGGGGCGCAGTCGTCGTGCAGCAGCCAGACCCACTCGTCCTCGACGGCGGGCAGGTCGCTCAGCGCCTCGGCCACGGCCTCGCCGAAGCCCGTGGACCGGGGCAGCCTGCGCACGTTGCCGGGGCCGAGCGCCTCCGTCAGCAGGTCGGCCGAGCCGTCGCGGCTGCCGTTGTCGACACCGACCACGCGGTCCGGGCGCCGGCTCTGGCCCAGCAGGCCACGCAGGGTCTCCCCGAGCCAGCGGGCCCCGTCGTGGGAGACGACGACCACGGTGACGTAGGGACGGGACATCAGGCTCCAAGGGGCGGATGATCGGCGGCGCTTACCCTACAGGCCGAACCGGGTCATCCACATGAAAAAGGGGCCACACGGGAACTCCCGTGTGACCCCTCCGTCCGCATATCGCTAAACGGCCTCGCGCTTGATCCTTCTGCGCTCCCGCTCGGACAACCCACCCCAGATGCCGAAGCGCTCGTCGTGCTCAAGTGCGTATTCCAAGCACTCGGCACGAACCTCGCACGATCGGCACACCTTCTTGGCTTCTCTGGTGGAGCCGCCCTTTTCCGGGAAGAACGCCTCCGGATCAGTCTGCGCGCAGAGCGCGCGCTCCTGCCAGCCCAGTTCTTCAGCGTCAAGCTGATCTTGTGCGATGACCAAGTCGGTCACTGCACACCTCCCTGCCGCCCGCCCGCAATGGAGCCCCCCATGGAACGCCTTCCTTATTACCCACCCACTGGAAGGCGTAACAACATGGTTGTAATTACACGCGTGTGCTGTACGTGACGTCAAGCGGCATGCCGGTATCCGGGGAAAGACCTGGTCTCGCCCCGGTCCAGCTCGCGTGTGTGGTTCGCGCCCGAATTGCGCCGTTCTGATGCGGCGTGGACGGGCGTGTTCAACGCTGTCAGCGGTCGGAACCGTATCAGGGCGGGATAGAGCTCCGCCCTTCAGCCACCTCTTCTCTAGCAGTCCTTTGCGAGTCCCTTACCTGCGGGGCTCGTTGGGGGTGTATATCGCCGTCGGGTCGATCGGGTCGTCCCCGCGGTAGGAGTTCGGGTCGAGCCTGACCGTCGAGTCCGCCGGCTGACCGCCGCTCCAGCCCGCGGGCGCCTGGTGGGTCGGCTGGTAGGCCTGGGGCTCGTACGGGTTCGGCTGGCCGGGCTGGTGCTGGCCCTGCTGCGGCGCCTGGTGCTGGGGCTGGGGCTGGTGGGCCTGCTGCTGGGGCGGCTGCTGCGGGTGGCCGAACGGGTCGTCGTACGGGTTCGGCTGGCTGGTGTAGTCCGGCACGCGCAGGTCGGGCTGGGTGCCGATGATGCCTGACTGGTACGTCTCCGCCTGCTGGTAGGCGTCGAGCAGCTGCTGCGAGCGCGGGTCCACGGGAGGGTCGGGCTCCTGGGAGGACCCGAACTCGTGGCCGGAGTACCCCGTGAACGGCTGGCCGCCCTGCGGCGGGGACTGCTGGTCGAACGCCGGCGGTTGGTCGTAGTAGGGCTGCTGGGCCTGGTCCGCCTGGGGGTAGGGGACGCTCGGCGCCGTCTCGCCCGAGGAGTAGGGCTGGCCGAACCCGCCGGACTGGCCCGCCTGGGGCTGGCTGTCCGCCTGAGGCGTGTACGGGGCGTACGCGTTGGGCTGGCTGTCGGCGGGGGCGTACGGGTTCGGCTGGGCGTAGACGTCGGGCTGGCTCTCGGCCGGGGCGTACGGGTTGGGCGGCGGGTACGCGTTGGGCAGGCTGTCGGCGGGCACGTACGGCGCGGGCTGGTACTCCTGGGGCTTGAACCCGGCGTCCGGCGAGGTCTCACCGGAGGTGTACGCGGCCTGCTGGGCCTGGGGGGCGTAGGGGTCCTGGGCGTGGGCGGGCGTGGCGTACGGGTCCTGTCCCTGGCCGGGCGGCACGTACTGCTCCTGCGACTGCGCGGGCGGCGCCGCGTACGGGTCCTGGGCCTGCGGCGCGAACTGGTCCGGCGTCTGCGCGGGCGGCGCGTACTGGTCCTGGACGGGCGGAGTCGCGTACGCGCCCTGAGAGGGCGGGGCGTACTGGTCCTGCGCGGGCGGGGCGAACTCCTGCGCGGGCGGGGCGAACTCCTGCGCGGGCGGGGCGAACTCCTGCGCGGGAGGAGTCGCGTACGCACCCTGGGCGGGCGCGGCGTACTGGTCCTGGACGGGCGGGGCGTACTGGTCCTGGACGGGCGGGGCGTAGGCGTCCTGAGCGGGCGGAGCGTACTGGTCCTGGACAGGCGGGGCGTAGGCGTCCTGGACGGGCGCGGCGTACTGGTCCTGGGCCGGGGCCTGTTGGGGGAAGGCCGGCTCGTGGTTCTGGTCGCGGTCCGCGGGGGCGGCCGGGAGCGCGGCCCTCGGCTGCTGGGACGGGGGCTGCGGCTGGTAGGCCTCCTGCCCCTGCTGCGCGAATCCGGGAACGCCCTGGGACGGAGGCTGCGGGGCGTACTCCTGCGACGGAGGCTGGGGAGCGTATTCCTGGGACGGCGGCTGGGGGGCGTACTCCTGGGGCGGCGGCTGCTGGGCGAACCCCGGCATCGGCTGGCCCTGCGAAGGCGGCTGCTGGCCGTAGCCCGGCATCGGCTGGCCCTGGGACGGAGGCTGCTGGCCGTACCCCTGCTGCTGGCCGAAGTCGGGCTGCTGCCCGTACCCCTGCTGGCCGAAGCCCTGCGGGCCGTACCCCGGCGGGAAGCCCTGCGGGTAGCCGGTGGGCTTGCGCTCGGGCAGGACCTGGGGCAGCAGGTAGACCAGCGCGATGACGGTCAGCGCGAGCTGGGGCGCGCCGCCGAGCACGAACTCCACGGTGGAGCGCGCGCCCCGGTCCGCGAACAGCCCCAGCAGCAGCGACAGCGCGCCGAACAGGGTGGCCAGCCCCAGGAACGCCGCGGCGCCGTACGCCGCGATCTTGGCCTTGGGCGAGGGCGGGCCGACCTTGGTGAGCAGCAGCACCGCGCCGAGCAGCAGCGCGGTCACCACGGGGCTGGTCAGGCCCCCGAAGTACGTGGCGGCGCGCTCGGTGATCGTGAAGCTATCGGACGAGCCGATGAAGATCCGGCCGAGCGTGACCAGGATGTCCAGACCGCCGGCGGCCAGCATGATCCAGGCGGCCGGCTCTCTCAACCGGGCGACGTCAAGCTTGTTCACAACTACCCCCATCAGACCCTTTAGCCCGAAGGGAGTTTGCCATATCGTGGCAAAGACCGCTTCGATCACAGGTCGCGCGTTGGTCTCAATGCGCGCCTTTCCTCCCGCTTGCCCCGGCTCAGGGGAAGGGACAAAAGGGCACGATGCAAGACTGACCGCATGCACATCGTGTCCCTCGCCGGCGGCATCGGCGGCGCCCGTTTCCTGCGCGGGCTGCGCGCCACCGCCCCGGACGACCAGATCACTGTGATCGGCAACACCGGTGACGACATCACCCTGTTCGGCCTGCGGGTCTGCCCCGATCTCGACACCGTCATGTACACCCTGGGCGGCGGCATCAACGAGGAACAGGGCTGGGGCCGCCTGGACGAGACCCACGTGGTCAAGGAGGAGCTGGCCGCGTACGGGGTCGAACCGCAGTGGTTCGGGCTGGGCGACCGCGACTTCGCCACCCACATCGTGCGCTCCCAGATGCTGGAGGCCGGCTTCCCGCTCTCCCAGATCACCCAGGCCCTCTGCACCCGCTGGCAGCCGGGGGTGCGGCTGCTGCCGATGACCGACGACCGGTGCGAGACGCACGTGGTCATCTCCGACGAGCGGGGCAGGCGCGCCGTCCACTTCCAGGAGTGGTGGGTCCGGCTGCGCGCCTCGGTCCCGGCGGAGTCGTTCGCGCTGGTCGGCGTCGACGCCGCCAAGCCCGCGCCGGGCGTGCTGGAGGCCATCGCCGAGGCCGACCTGGTGATCCTGCCGCCGTCCAACCCGGTGGTCAGCATCGGGACGATCCTCCAGGTCCCGGGCATCCGCGAGGCGCTGCTGGCGAAGACCGTGGTGGGCGTCTCGCCCATCATCGGCGGCGCCCCGGTGCGCGGCATGGCCGACGCCTGCCTGACGGCGATCGGGGTGGAGACCAGCGCCCAGGCGGTGCTGGAGCTGTACGGCGCCGAGCTGGTCGACGGCTGGCTGGTGGCGCCCGAGGACTCCGGGGTGGCGCTGGAAGGCGTCCGGGTGGCGGCCCGTCCCCTTCTCATGACCGACCAGGACGCGGCGGCCGCCATCGCCCGCGCCGCCCTCGACCTCGCGCAGGAGCTCTCCCGATGACCGCTGACCCCACCCTCTCCGCGGCCGAGCGGCTGGAGGTGTTCGGCGTGCCCGGCCTCGGCGAGGTGCGCCCCGGAGACGACCTGGCCGCCCTGCTGGCGGACGCGGACGTGCGTGACGGCGACATCGTCGTCGTCACGTCCAAGATCGTGAGCAAGGCGGAGGGCCGCGTCCGCGAGGCCCCCGACAGGGCCAAGGCCATCGAGGACGAGACCGTCCGGGTGGTCGCCAGGCGCGGCGACACGGTGATCTCGCAGACCCGCCACGGCTTCGTCATGGCCGCCGCCGGGGTCGACGCGTCCAACACCGCCGCCGGCACCGTCCTGCTGCTCCCCGAGGATCCCGACGCCTCGGCGCGCCGGATCAGGGCCGGTCTGGGCCGCCGCGTCGGAGTGATCGTCTCCGACACGTTCGGCCGGCCGTGGCGGAACGGGCTGACCGACGTGGCCATCGGCGTGGCCGGGATGCTCCCGCTGGCCGACTTCCGCGGCGGCGCCGACACCCACGGCAACCCGCTCAGCGCCACCGTGACGGCCCTGGCCGACGAGATCGCCGCCGCGGCCGAGCTGGTCAAGGGCAAGCTCGACAGGGTCCCCGTGGCGATCGTGCGCGGGCTGTCGCACCTGGTGACCGAGGAGGACGGCCCAGGGGTCCGGCCGCTGGTGCGTCCCGCCGACGAGGACATGTTCCGGTACGGGTCGCGCGACGTGGTCTTCGCCCGCCGGACGATCAGGGCGTTCGCCGACCGGCCGGTGGATCCGCAGGCGGTGCGGCGGGCCGTGGCGGCGGGCATCGCCGCGCCCGCGCCGCACCACACGACGCCGTGGCGGTTCGTGCTGGTGGAGTCGGCGGAGACCCGGGTGCGGCTGCTCGACGCCATGCGGGAGGCGTGGATCGCCGACCTGCGCGGCGACGGGTTCACCGAGGAGTCGATCGCCAAGCGGATCAGGCGCGGCGACGTGCTGCGCGACGCGCCCTACCTGGTGGTCCCGTGCCTGGTGATGGAGGGCTCGCACACGTACCGCGACGAGCGGCGCAACGCGGCGGAGCGGGAGATGTTCGTGGTGGCGACGGGCGCGGGGGTGCAGAACTTCCTGGTCCAGCTCGCCGTCGAAGGGCTGGGCTCGGCGTGGGTGTCGTCGACCATGTTCTGCCGCCCGGTGGTGCGTGAGGTGCTCGACCTGCCGGAGGCGTGGGACCCGATGGGGTGCGTCGCGGTGGGCCACGCCGCCGCTCCCCCGCGCGACCGGGCGCCCCGCGACGCCGCGGACTTCACGGTGACGCGTTGATCCGGGGCGGCAGGGGTCACGTATCTCTCACTGACTGGCTTTCTCATGAATAGTCACGAATCGGTTCACTGTTAGGAAACTTTCCTTTACATTGGGCGCACCCCCCAAGGTAAAGGAGCCACTCGATGCGAAGGATGCTCACGGTACTGTCGGTGGCGGCGCTCGCCTCCGCCACCACGGTCGTCTCCGCCGCCCCCGCCCTGGCCCACGGGTACGTGAACGCGCCGCCCAGCCGGCAGGCCCACTGCGCGCAGGGCCGGGTCTCCGGCTGCGGCGACATCATCTACGAGCCGCAGAGCGTGGAAGGCCAGAAGGGCCAGCGCAACTGCCACGGCGGCGTGGCCCGGTTCGCCCAGCTCAGCGACGAGAGCAAAAGCTGGCCCGTCACCTCGGTCGGCACCACGGTCAACTTCAACTGGACGCTGACCGCCCGCCACGCCACCAGCACCTGGGAGTACTACATCGGCGCCAACCGCGTCGCCGTGTTCAACGACGGCGGCCGGCAGCCCGCCGCCCAGGTCAACCACACCGTGAACCTGTCGGGCTACAGCGGCAAGCAGAAGGTGCTGGCCATCTGGAACATCGCCGACACCCCCATGGCCTTCTACGCCTGCATCGACCTGCAGATCGGCGGCGGCGGCAACCCCACCCCGACTCCGACACCCACCCCCACGCCCACCACTCCGACCCCGACCCCGACGCCCACCTCGAACCCGGGCGGCACCTGGAAGGCCGGCACCGCGTACGCGGTCGGCTCCACCGTGACCTACGGCGGCGCCACCTACCGCTGCATCCAGGCGCACACCGCCCTCACCGGCTGGGAGCCGCCGAACGTGCCCGCACTCTGGCAGCGCGTCTGACGATCCCCTGAGCCGAAGGGGGCGCCCCGCACGGCGCCCCCTTCTTCACGCCCCCGGCTTGCAGGTGGGGTGGCAGAGGCGGCGGGCCAGAGCGGCGAGGAACACGTCGATGATCTCGCCGGGCTGCTGGGCCACGTGCAGCGAGCCGTTGGTGGCGGCGGTGATGGCCGTCAGGCCGTCGCGGTCCACGTCGTCGCCGAAGGCGATGACGATGATCTGCACCGGCCGGTCCGGCTTCCACTCCCCGCGCAGCCGATCCAGCAGGGCCTGCCGCTTGACGCCGCGGCCGTCGTCCTTCCCGGCGGTGATCACCAGGAGCGTGTTGTTCATCTCCTCGCGGTACTCGCCGCCGACCTCGCGGAAGCCGCCGAGTATCGCGTCGTAGAGCGAGCTGTCGCGGTCCGGGTCGGCCTTCATCGTGGTGGTCAGCCGGTTCAGCTCGCCGCGCCGGACGAGCTGGCCGGACTCCGGCTCGTTGATCGGCCCCAGGCCGACCCGCTCGCGGTAGCCGTGCAGGCCGCCGGCCCGGTGCGCGAACTCCCACAGTCCCATGTGCGTGGACTCGGGGAAGAGCTGGAGCCCGATCCTGGCCGCCTCCAGCGCGACCTCGGACTTGGTGGCGCCCTTCAGCTTCTCCGCCATGTGCCTGGAGGTGTCGGTCAGCACGAGGATGTTGGTCGGCGGGGCGAGCCTGCTCCACGCCCGCAGCGCCTCGTCGATGTCCTCGGGCGACACCGACGGGCGCACCTTCGGCGTCGCCGGCGGGCTTTCCGAGCCCGGCGAGATCGGCCCGTGCGCGCCGTCCCCCGACCGGAAACCCGCCCGGCGCACGATCTCCTGCGCCTCGGCGTCCGCCAGCCAACCGGCGAACGCCTTGGACGCCTCGGCCACGGCCGGGTCGGTGGCGGTCACCACGTACGGGTAGTCGAGCGTGATCGTGCCCTCGCGCGGGTGCAGCGCGACCACCGGGTCGTCCGATGGGGCGCGGTTGTGGTGCCACACCGACTGCTCGGGCACGATGACGACCGGCCGCTGCCAGAACGTGCGGTCGTCCACGGCGGTCAGCATGCTCCGGTAGTCGGGCGCCGAACCGGCCTGCGCCCACCGGACGAACGCCGTCAGCGCCTTGTCCGCCTCCGGGCCCGTACCGACGACGTCGCGGGCGGCGGCGACGGTGGCGATGCCTGCGCCCGCCAGCGACGGGTCGGGCACGCGGACGACGTCGGGCTCGTTCTCCGTAGGTGCGAGCCGGCCCCTGGCGGTGGCCGGGAACACCATCCGCCAGTTCATCTCCGTCTTGCCGATGGCGAACCGCTCGGCCAGCGACGAGCGGGTGGCGAACACCAGCGGCGAGGTGGCCACCACGGTCTCGCCGCCCGGCAGCGCGCCGGCCCCCTGGTCACGAGCGAGCCGGATCCAGGCGGACGAGTCGGCCACCCACCCGTCCGGCCGCTCGCGCAGCACGCCCACCTTGTCGCCGATGAGCGTGCGTAAGACCGTGGCCGGGGGCTGCTCGGTCACCTGGACGAGCACGCACCGGCCGCCGGCCGTGGTCCTGGTCTCGTTGAACCGCCCGGCCGCCTCCATGACGGCGGGGGCCACGTCCACCGCGGCCGCCACGTCGACCAGAACAGGCTCTCGCGTGGCGCACACGGCCGCGCCGCCGCCGAACACCAGGACGATCGCCGCCGCGAGCACGGCCACCACGGTCGTACCCGCCAGCACGCCGCGCCACAGCGCCCGGCTCCGCCTCTGCTGGGGGGACAGCGCGGCGCGGTGTCGGCCCAAACGCACGGTGAAACCTCTCTCCGAAGGGGGTGCCGATGTTCCCAGTGCCTCCCAGAGCGGACGCCAGTCTAACTAGAACTGGTTATATCTACGCCAGTGGCAGCACCCTGCGCACGCTCTGGCACACGCCGTCGCTGGCCGCGGCGGCGGCCAGCCGCTCCGCGTTCGGCACGCCGTACTCGGTCGTGCGCTGGCGGACCGGCCGCCCGGTCACCTCCACCATGGCCCGCAGCTCGCTGATGGTCTTGTACGAGCCGTTCTCCGACCCGGCCATCCGGCTGATGGTCTCCTCCATGAGGGTGCCGCCCAGGTCGTTCACGCCGCCCTGGAGCACCTGGCGGCACAGGTCGTCCCTGAGCTTGACCCAGGAGCACTGGATGTTGCGGATCGCGCCGTGCAGCAGGATCCTGGCCAGCGCGTGCACGGCGCGGTTCTCCTGCGCGGTGGGGCCGGGCCTGGCCACGCCCGCCAGGTAGATGGGCGCGCTGGTGTGCACGAACGGCAGCAGCACGAACTCGGAGAAGCCGCCGGTCTCCTCCTGCAGCCGCCTGATCAGCTTGATGTGCCGCACCCAGTGCAGGTGGTTGTCCACGTGCCCGTACATCATCGTGGCGGTGGTCGGGATGCCGACCCGGTGGGCCGTCGTGACGACGTCGATCCACTCGGCGGCGGGCAGCTTGCCCTTGGTGAGCACCCAGCGCACGTCGTCGTCGAGGATCTCGGCGGCGGTCCCGGGCAGCGAGTCGACCCCGGCCTCGCGGGCGCCGTGCAGCCACTCCTCGACGGACAGGTTCGCCCGGCTGGCGCCGTTGATCACTTCCATCGGCGAGAAGGCGTGCACGTGCATGTCCGGCGTGCGCGCCTTGACCGCCCTGGCGATGTCGAAGTACGCGGTGCCGGGCAGGTCGGGGTGGATGCCGCCCTGCATGCACACCTCGGTGGCGCCCGCCTGCCAGCCCTCCTCCGCCCGGTCGGCCACCTGCTCCAGGCTGAGCGTGTACGCGTCGGCGTCCGTCCTGCGCTGGGCGAAGGCGCAGAACCGGCAGCCGGTGTAGCAGACGTTGGTGAAGTTGATGTTCCTGTTGACCACGTACGTCACGTCGTCGCCGGCCGCTTCCCGGCGGAGCGCGTCGGCGATCCCGGCCAGCTCCTCCAGCGCCTCGCCGTCGGCCGACAGCAGCGCCACGGCCTCGTCGTCGGTGAGCCCGGCGGGGTCGCTCGCGGCCCTGCCCAGCGCCTTCCTGATCTCGGCGGGCGTCCCGCCGCCGCCGGTCGCGGCGGGGAGGCGGTCGCGCAGGGCCTCCCAGTCGCCGTACACGTGGTCGAAGTCGTCCCGCCGGTCGTGGGTGCGGCCCGTGGTGTCGACCTCGACGTGCAGGTCCACCCGCCCGCCGGGGGCGAACCCGCCGTCGGGCTCCTGCCAGGGCAGTCCCTCGGGGATCGCGCCCTCCCTGGCCAGCCCGGTCTCCGGCTCCGCCAGCGCGGCCACGTGCGCCGCCAGCCGCGGGTCCAGCCACGGCTCGCCCGCCTGGACGTACTCGGGATAGATCGTCAGCCTCTCCCTGAGCCGGAACCCGGACTCGGCGGTACGGGACGCCAGCTCGTCGATCTGCGGCCACGGCCGCTCCGGGTTCACGTGGTCCGGGGTCAGCGGCGACACGCCGCCCCAGTCGTCGATCCCGGCCCGGATCATGAGCGCGTACTCGGCGTCGACCAGGTTCGGCGGCGCCTGGACGCGTGCCTTCGGCCCGAGCACGAGCCGGGTCACGGCGATGGTGGCGGCCAGCTCCTCCAGGTCGGCGTCCGGCAGCCCGCGCATCGCCGTGTCCGGCTTGGCGCGGAAGTTCTGCACGATGACCTCCTGGACGCCGCCGTACTCGCGGGCCACCCGGCGGATCGCGAAGATCGACTCGGCCCGGTCCTCGATCGTCTCCCCGATGCCGATGAGGATGCCGGTGGTGAACGGCACGTTGCTGCGCCCCGCGTCCTCCAGCACCCGCAGCCGCACCGCCGGGTCCTTGTCCGGCGACCCGTAGTGGGGCTGCCCCTTCTCCTCGAACAGGCGCCGCGACGTGGTCTCCAGCATCATGCCCATGGACGGGGACACCGGCTTGAGCCGCTGCAGGTCACGCCAGCTCAGCACGCCCGGGTTGAGGTGCGGCAGCAGCCCGGTCTCCTCCAGCACCCTGATCGCCATCGCGCGCACGTACGAGAGCGTGTCGTCGTAGCCGTGCGCGTCGAGCCACTCGCGGGCCTGGTGCCAGCGGTCCTCCGGCCGGTCGCCCAGCGTGAACAGCGCCTCCTTGCAACCCAGCGCGGCGCCCTGCCGGGCGATCTCCAGCACCTCGTCGGGGGACAGGAACGGCGACGGCAGCTTGTGCGGGGCGGTGGCGAACGTGCAGTAGCCGCAGCGATCCCGGCACAACCTGGTCAGGGGGATGAACACCTTACGGCTGTAGGTGATAGTCCCGGCACGGCCGACGGCCTCCAGGCCCGCGTCCCGTACCCGGGAGGCGTGCCCGAGCAGGGCGTCGAGATGCTCACCCCGCGCGTGCAGCAGCACGACGGCCTCGGTGAGGTCGAGCGTCTTGCCGTCACGGGCGCGGGCGAGAGCGCGGCGAAGGGCCGAATCACTGACAACGGTCATAGGCAGACCTTACTCAGAGGAACTTCGCAAAGCGGACGCCCGGTACCGCAGAACCGCGGTCAGAACGACCGGTAGTCCCTGGCGGCCATCCGGGGGCCGCGGGCCGGCGGGCGGCGGCCGGTCAGCGTGATGAACAGACCGGCCCGGTGGCGATGGCCGAGATACGGCTCCAGCAGGCGCAGCATGCCCGGGTCGTCGGTCTTCTCCCCCGTCAGCGCGTACCCCACGATCTTGGCGAGGTGGAAGTCGCCGACGCTGATCGCGTCGGGGTCGCCGAAGACCCGCTGGCGCACCTCCGCCGACGTCCACACCCCGATGCCCGGCAGCGCCCGCAGCAGCCGGTCGAGCTCATCGCTGGTGGCCGCCGCCTCCAGCTTGGCGGCGTGCCAGGCGGCGGTCGCGATCGTCTTCGCGCGCACGGTCTCCGCGCCCGACCGGTGCCAGTGCCAGGCCGGGATCTCGCGCCACACCGACGGCTCCGGCGCCACCCGCATGCCCTCCGGGGCCGGCCCCGGCGCGGGCTCGCCGTAGCGACCCAGCAGCCACCGCCACGCCCGCCAGGCCTCCTGGCCGACGACCTTCTGCTCCAGCACCGCGGGCACCAGGGCCTCCATGACCCGGCCCGTCCTGCCGATCCGCAACCCCGCGTGCCTGCGCACCGCCTCGCGCAGGATCTCGTGCCTGGCCTCGAACCCGGAGACGTCGTCGTCGGCGCCGAGCAGCGCCGGCAACCCGTCGAGCATCCACTCGGCCCCCGGCCCCCAGGCCTGCCCGCGCACCTGCCCGCCCGCCACCGACACCCGCAGCGTGGCGATCCCGGCGGGGGTGCGGCAGGTGCGCCAGATCGCGCCGTCGGGCGTCTGCCGCCAGGCCGGGTCACCGCCGCCCCGCTTGTGCGGCGCCAGCGCCAGGCCCACGTCCAGCGGCCCGTCCGGAACCCAGCTACGCTCCCTCACCCGTCCAGTCTGCCGTGCCCCCGCAGCTCAGCGCACCAGCACGAAGGCGCACGGCCGGTCACTCGTCGCTGGAGTAGCGGATCGCGCGCTCCGGCAGCTCCACCCCGGGCCAGACGCGCACCCCGGCCAGCAGCTCGTTGCCCGGCCCCACGACGGCGCCGTCGCCGATCACCGCGTCGCGGACCACCGCGCCGCCGCGCACCCGCGCGCCCCGGCCCAGGACCGAGTCGGTGACGACGGCGCCGGGCTCCACCACGGACTCCTCGCACAGCACCGAGCCGGTCACCGTGGCGCCCGCGCCGACCACCGCGCCTTCGCAGACGGACGTGCCGCCCTGCACCTTGGCCTCCGGGGACACCGACGAGCCCGGCAGCGCCAGGAACTCGCCCGTGGCCCCCGGCATCGCGGGCGACTCCAGCCGGCCGAGCACCAGGTCACGCGAGCCCTGCACGAACGCGGCCGGCGTGCCGACGTCCAGCCAGTAGGTGCGGGTGGCGTAACCGAGCACGGGCCGCCCCGACTCGATCAGGGCGGGGAACGTCTCGCGCTCCACCGACACCACCTCGTCACGCGGGATCTCGTCGATGACCGACCGGGTGAACACGTAACAGCCGGCGTTGATCCGGTTGGTCACCGGGTTGGGCGTCTTCTCCAGGAACGCCGTCACCCGTCCCTCGTCGTCGGTGGGCACGCAACCGAACCGGGCCGGATCTTCCACCTCGGTCAAATGGAGCGTTACAGCGGCCTGGCGCGCCAGGTGGAGGCGCACCTGCTCGCCGATGTCGTGACCCGACAGGATGTCGCCGTTGAGCACCAGGACCGGATCGGACGGCCCCGAGCCGAGCGCCTGGGCCGCGTTGCGGATCGCGCCGCCGGTGCCGAGCGGGGTCTCCTCCGTCATGTACTCCAGGGAGAGCCCCAGCGCCGACCCGTCGCCGAAGACCGGCTCGAACATCGCCGCCTTGTAAGACGTCGCGAAGACGATCCGGCGCACCCCGAACGCGCGGGCGCGCGCCAGCTGGTGGGCCAGGAACGGCACCCCCGCGGTCGGCAGCAGCGGCTTCGGCGTGCCGAGAGTCAACGGGTGCAGGCGCGTGCCACGGCCTCCGACCAGGAGTATCGCCTCGAGGTCTGGCAAAGAGCTGCTCTCCATAGTTGTGGGAGGTTACCGAACTATTCCGTCGCGCGTTGGAAGGCGCACAGGTGTGCCTCGGCCGAAGCTTCCCAGGTGAACTCGCGTGCCCTCCGCAGCCCCGCCTCGCTGAGCCGCCGCCTCCTCTCGGGCGAGGCCAGCAGGTCGGCGAGCCCCGCGGCGATGCTGCCGGCGTCGGGCTCGGTGTAGGCGACGGCGTCGCCGCCGACCTCCGGCAGTGACGTGCGGTGGGTGGTGAGCACCGGGGCCCCGCAGGCCATCGCCTCCAGCACCGGGAGCCCGAACCCCTCGCCCCGCGACGGGAACGCCACCACGAGCGCGCCGCCGAGGAACCCCGCCAGGTCGGGGGCGCCCAGGAAGCCCGGCCGCACCACCTTGACCGTGGCCTCCACCTCGCGGCACGCCGCGTCGACGTCGTCCTCGTGCACGCCGCCGCCGAGCACCAGGGCCGGCGGCGTCTCCAGGTCCTTGACCGCCGTGGCGAAGCCGCGGATCAGGTTGGGCACGTTCTTGCGCGGCTCCAGCGCGCCCAGGAACGCGACGTACGGCTGCCCGTGCAGCCCGCACCGGCTGGCCGCCCGCCTGGTCTCCTCCTCGGAGGGCGGGTGGAACTGGCTCTGGTCGACCCCGTGGTAGGCGACGTCGATGCGGGTCGGGTCGGCGTGGAGGACGCGCACGAGCTCGTCCCTGGTCGCCTTGGACGGCACGATCACCCGGTTGGCGTGGCGCACGGCGGTACGCGTCGCGGAGCGGAAGAACGAGGCCTTGGCCGGGCTGTACTGCTCGGGCTCGGTGAACCAGGTGACGTCGTGCACCGTCACCACGGTCGGCAGGCCCGAGCGGAGCGGGATGGAGTAGTAGGGGGCGTGGATCACGTCGGCCCCGGCCTGGCGGGCGAGCAGCGGCAGTCCGGTCTGCTCCCAGGTGAGCCTGGCCGCGCGATTCGTGATCGAGACGGGACCGGGGAGGACGCGCGCGGACGGGGCGAGGCGTCTGTAGCGGGCGGCGTCGGCCCGCTGGCAGACCACCGCCAGGTCGGCGCCCGCCCGGTCGAGCGCCGCCACCAAGCCGTCGACATATCTGATCAGTGCGCCGCGGTCGGCGGGAACCGCCGCCGCGTCGACGAGCACTCGAGGCATTACGTGATCTTCTCCCCTCAAGATCAACGTGGGACCCGGCGGCCCCCCTCTTCTTCCACCTTATGACCAGCGTCCCCCAAAACGTGCGCCAAATCACACGGAGGAACGCCGCGCTGACAATCCGGCCACACCGGCGCAGATCAGGTCACCCAGCACGATCACCACGCGGGAGCTGAGCGCGACCGCGATGGCCGGTCCGGCGGGCATCACCGGCGCCAGCGCCGCCACCATGGCCACCTCCCTGACTCCCGCCCCTGCGGGCACCACGAACGTCATGATGCCCAGGCACCACGACAGCGCGAACGCCCCGACGGCGAAGACCACCCCGCCCTGCGGGGCGACGAAGTAGAGGTGGATCCCGTAACAGGCCCAGCCCGCGAACGCCCAGCCGAGCGCGGCGAGCATCCCCTTACGGGTGAGCGGCCGCTCCAGCGGCGGCCGCTTCAGCCTGCGCAGCCCGTAGCCGATCACCGCGTTGATCACCTTGGGCTCCAGCAGCACGAGCAGCGCCGGCACCAGGAGCAGCAGCCATCCGAACCGGTCCCAGCCCAGCGTGGCGAACGCCACCAGCAGCCCGCTTGCGAGCTGGACCGGCATCATCAGGAAGAACGCCGCCGCGCTCCTGGCCCGCGGCACCCCGAGGTCGCGGCCCATCTCCATCTGCGCGAGCATCGGCCACACGGCTCCCGGGATGTACTTGCCGAGCTGGCCCACGAAGAACACCTTGGCCGCGCTCCGTACGGGAAGCCGCGACCCCAGGTCGGCCAGCAGCGTCCGCC
This sequence comes from Nonomuraea sp. C10, assembly GCF_008017515.1. NCBI lineage: Bacteria > Bacillati > Actinomycetota > Actinomycetes > Streptosporangiales > Streptosporangiaceae > Nonomuraea > Nonomuraea sp. C10. Next base: position 2,517,471 of record NZ_VPFF01000003.1, on the reverse strand, counting down.
ACGTCAGCATGGCGCCCAGCAGCGCCGCCACCACGGCGGCCAGCGAGGCTCCGACCATGCCCGGCGTCAGCTGCCGGAACCCGGCGGCGACCTCCTCCCACCGCGACGCCACCGCCCAGGCCCCGAACCCCAGCGCCACGACGAGGAACCCGCCCCGCACGGCCGTCCGCCACCCCCACCGCCTGGCGGGCACGGCACGCGGCTCTCCACCGGACGGAAGGGACGGCGACGCCTCGGACCGGGGGACGTCCGTCACAGCGGCCGGACCCGTTCGGGGGGCTGCGGGAGCGCGGGGCCCGCGGGCGGGCGCGGGGTCTTGGTCGCGACCCAGAGGTACGTGGGAACGAGGGGAAGCAGCAGCCGGAGCGCCGCCCGGGGGGTGCGGGCCAGGAGAGCGCGCGCCACGCGGCCCGGGACGCCGGGGAACAGCTCGCCGCCCGCGAACCGCTCCGGCGTCGCGAGCACGGGGAACGTGTAGTCCCACACGTGGAAGGCGCGCAGCATCCTGCGCAGGCCGCGCCGGGTGCGGAACCGCTCGTAGTAGTGGTCGGCCCGCCCGGACGCGCGCACGTAGCGGTCGGCGAGCGAGGGCGGCAGGTAGGACAGGAACGGCAGCTTGTAGTGCGGCTCCATGACGCCCAGCCGGTTGCCCAGCCCGAGGTAGAGCACGCCCTCGTCGGAGAGCACTCGGCGCATCTCGGCCACCACCGCGTCGGGGTCGACCACGTGCTCGTAGATGTGGTTGAACACCAGCACGTCGATCGACCCGTCAGGGAACGGCAGCGCCGTGCCGTCGCCGCAGACGAACGCCACCCGCTCGCCGAACCGGTCGGCCGCCCTGCACAGCCCGGGCACGTCGATGTCGACGCCGAGCGTGTGCTTGGCCCCCGCCGCGGCCAGCTCGTCGGCGATGAACCCGGCCGAGCAGCCGACGTCGCCCACGGTCAGCCCGCCGAGCGGCCCGTGGAAGTGCTCCAGCACCGCGATGATCTTCGCGGCCTTGCGCCGGCGCTTCTCCTCGTCGAGCATCGCCGCCTGGAACTCGGAGTAGGCCAGCTGCGCGACCCGTTGCTTCCCCACGACGCCCAACAGTACCCGCGCCCGCCGCGACCATCAGTCGATCCGGCTTTGGTACGGTGCCCGCCAGTGCGAACCACCAATAAGCGGGTGCTCTATGGCTTTTCTGGACATGATCCGCGGCGAATTCATCGACATCATCGAATGGCTCGACGACAGCCGCGACACGATCGTGTGGCGCTTCCCCCGGCACGACAACGAGATCAAGATGGGCGCCAAGCTGGTGGTCCGCGAGTCCCAAGTGGCGGTGTTCGTCAACGAGGGCCATATCGCCGACGCGTTCCCGCCCGGCACGTTCACGCTGCAGACGCGCAACCTGCCCGTCCTGTCCACGCTCAAGGGCTGGAAGTACGGCTTCGACTCGCCGTTCAAGGCCGAGGTGTACTTCGTCAGCACCCGGCGGTTCACCGACTTCAAGTGGGGCACGCAGAACCCGATCATGCTGCGCGACCCGGAGTTCGGCCCGGTGCGGCTGCGGGCGTTCGGCTCCTACTCGGTCCAGGTCACCGAGCCGATGAGCCTGCTGCGCGAGCTGGCCGGCACCGACCAGCGCTTCCGCACCGAGGAGGTCGAGGGCTACCTGCGGCAGATGATCGTCGGCCGGCTGGCGGGCGCGCTCGGCGCGGCGCAGGTGCCGGTGCTGGACCTGGCCGCCGACCAGCACGCCATGGGGCAGAAGCTGGCCGACATCCTCTCCGCCGACCTGTCCACCGTGGGGCTCTCGATCCCGAACTTCTCCTTCGAGAACATCTCGTTCCCGCCCGAGGTGGAGAAGGCGCTGGACAAGCGCACCCAGATGGGCCTGGCCGGCGACCTGGGCCAGTACACGAGGTTCCAGGCGGCCAACGCGCTGGAGAACGCGGGCGGCGCCGGCGAGGGCATGGGCCTCGGCATGGGCATCGCGGCCGGCCAGCAGATGGCGGCCTCTCTGAGCCAGCCCGCCCAGCAGCCGCCGCCGCTCCCTCAGCAGCACCAGTGGTTCCTCGGGGTCGGCGGCGAGCGGCGCGGCCCGTTCGACGAGGCCGGCCTGGCCGCCGCCGGGCTCACCCTCGACGCGCTGGTGTGGCGGGCCGGCATGGCCCAGTGGGCGCCCGCCCGCGACGTCCCCGAACTGGCCGCCCTGCTGCACAACACCCCGCCGCCGCTCCCGCCGTCCTGACCGGCTCCCTCGGCCTCACCGCCCCGGCGCCCCGTACGGAAAGACCCGCGATGACCTCGCTCACCCCCACCACCCACCCCTGCGGGGGCTGCGGCGCGAGCGTCCAGTACGCGCCCGGCACCAGCGTGCTGCGCTGCCCGTACTGCGGCCACGAGCAGCCGATCGCCGCCCCCACCCGGCACGTCCGCGAGCACTCCTACGACGCGTTCCTGACCAAGCCCCGCGTCCAGGCCATCGCGCCGAACCAGTTCACCTGCCCGGGCTGCGGCGCCCGCACCGAGAGCGACGCGATCTCCAAGGACTGCCAGTTCTGCGGCACCGCGCTGGTCGCGGGCAGCACCGGCGACGAGATCGCGCCGGAGGCCGTGCTGCCGTTCGCGCTCGACAAGGGAGCCGCCCGCGACGCGCTCCGCACGTGGACCAGGTCCCGCTGGTTCGCCCCGAACCGCCTCAAGAAGGTCACCGAGGCGGAGTCGATGAAGAGCACCTACCTGCCCCACTGGACGTTCGACGCGAGCACCTTCTCCCACTACTCCGGCCAGCGCGGCGTCCACTACTGGGTCACCGAGACCTACACGGACAACGGCCAGACCAAGACCCGCCGGGTGCGCAAGACCCGCTGGTATCCGGCCAGCGGCTCGGTGACCAGGGCGTTCGACGACGTGCTGGTCTCGGCCACCGCCCGGGTGCCCAGGGAGCGGCTGGACGCGCTGGAGCCGTGGCCGCTGGAGCGCGCGGTGGCGTTCGAGCCCGGCTTCGTCGCCGGCCACCACAGCCTGCGCTACGACGCCGGACCCGAGGCGGGCCTGGAGAACGCCAAGGGCAAGATGGCCGAGGTGATCGCCGCCGACTGCAAGCGCGACATCGGCGGCGACGTGCAGCGCCTGCACAGCGTCGACACCCGCTACGCGGACGTCACGTTCAAGCTGGTGCTGCTGCCGGTCTGGGTCGGCTCCTACCTGTATGGAGGCAGGCCGTACCAGGTGCTGGTCAACGGGGTGGGCGGCGAGGTGCAGGGCGATCGCCCGTACAGCGCCGTGAAGATCACCCTGGCGGTGCTGGCGGCGGTGGCGCTGGTCGCGCTCGTCGTCTCGCTGTTCGTGATGCGGTAACTGGCTTTCACCTGGGCGGACACCGTACCCTTGCGTGATGTTCCGCCGCCTGCTGCGCATCGTCCTCGCGCTGGTCGCGCTCGGGTTCCTGGGCTACGGCCTGGCGGCCAACTGGGCCGACACCACGGCGGCGGTCGCCGAGATCCCGCTGTGGGCGGTCGCCGGCGCGTTCGCCGCCGTGCTGCTCGGCCAGTTCTGCATGCTGCTCGCCTGGCGGCAGGTGCTGGCCGGGCTGGGCTCGCCGCTGCCGGTGCGGACCGCGGGGCGCATCATGTTCGTGGGCCAGATGGGCAAGTACATCCCCGGCGCGATCTGGGCGTACGCGGCGATGATGGACCTGGGCCGCGACCACGGCAGCCCGCCGCGCCGCACGTTCGCGTGCATCTCGCTGGCGCTGGTGATCAACCTGGGGGTCGGCATCGCGATCGCCGCCGCCACGCTGGCCACCCAGGAGGTGGTGCGGCAGGCGTGGTACCTGCTGCTCCTGCTGCCGGTGATCGCCGTCTGCATGCATCCGAAGATCCTCACCTGGGGGCTCAACCTGGCGCTGCGGCTGGCCCGCCGCGACACGCTCGACTCCGTGCTGCCCGGCCGCACGGTCCTGGTCGCGGCCGCCTGGACGGTGCTCGGCTGGCTCGTGTACGGGCTCCACACGTGGATGCTCGCGGGCCGCTGGGACCTGTACGTGATCGCGACCGGCGCCTACGCGTTCGCCTGGTCGACCGGGCTGCTCGCGTTCCTGGTGCCGGCCGGGGTGGGCGTGCGGGAGGGCGCGCTGGTGCTGGTGCTCCACCCGATCCTCGGCACCGGCCCTGCGCTCGCGGTGGCGGTGGTGTCGCGGCTGGTGTTCACGCTCGCCGACGTGACGGCCGCCGGGCTGGCGTTCCTGCTGGGCCGTCAGCCGAGCAGGGTGGCGGTGTACGAGGCCCAGAACGGGTCGGGGTCGACGGCCTTGACCCCCGACCGCAACCTCTCGGGCTCCCCCGAGGCGTAGAACCGCTCGATCGCGTCGCGGAGCGCGCCGGCGCTGCCCGGCTCCACGAGCAGCCCGTCGACGCCGTCGGTGACATGGTCGGCGAGCGCCCCCACCCGGGTGGCGATCACCGGCACGCCGTGCTCGTGCGCGAGCCACACGTTCTGGCTGGCGGTGGCGCTGCGGTAGGGCAGCACCAGCGCGTCGGCCCCGGCGAACAGCGAGGGCACGTCCCCGGCCGCGACGTAGCCGGGCCGCAGGTCCACCCGGTCGGCGAGACCCAGCTCGCCGACCAGCGCCTTCGTCTCGTCGAGCCCGCCCCAGAACTCCCCGGCCACGGTCAGCGACACCCCCGCGGGCAGCGCCCGCAGCAGCAGGTCGAGCCCCTTGTACGGGCGCACGATGCCGAAGAACAGCAGCCGCCGGTGCACCCGGTCGGACCGGGCGCCGTGGGTGGACGGCAGGTGCGGCGGCAGCGCGGCCACCCGCACCGGCCTGGTGGTCAGCTCGCGGGCCACCCCCGCCTGCTGCTCGGAGTGGGTGAGCACCACCCCCGCCCGCCTGAGCAACGCCCTCATCAGCGGCCGGTCGTACGGCTTGCGCTCGTGCGGCAGCACGTTGTGGCAGAGCGCGACCGTCCGGGCCCGGCCCCGCAGCCCGGCCAGGATCGCCAGGTAGGGCGGCACCTGCACCGGGCTGAGCACGGCCAGGACCACCAGGTCGGCGGCGCGCAGTCGCCGCCCGGCGGCCACCCACCCATCGGGCCTGCGCCAGTCGAGCTCGCGCAGCACCTTCGGGTACGGGACGCCTTCCGGCGCGTCGATCGTCTGCTGCCCCGGGTAGAGGAACGACGGGTACTGCGCCCGCCAGGACTCGATGACCACGTCGTGGCCGAGCGCGGCCAGCCGGTGCGCCAGCTCGGTGGTGTGCTGCGCCCCGCCGCCCTTGTAGGGGTAGGTGGGGCCGACGATCGCGACGCGCACGCTCAGTCTCCCCGCGACCGCACGATCAGGTCGGCCAGCAGCGCCACCGAACCGATCAGCATCCCGGACAGGAAGATCATCACGGTGTTGGCCGGGAAGTAGAACGGGTGCTGGATCATGTCCCACGCGCCCTTCACGAGCCCGATGCCGACCAGCCAGAGCGCCGGCGGCATGAGCACCTTGAGCGGGTTGAAGTACATGATCATCCGCAGCACTTGCAGGATGTAGCGGTAGGCGTCGGAGACGAAGCTGAACTTCGACTTGCCCGCCCGCTTGGCGTAGCCGATCGGCAGGTAGTAGACGTCGTGCTGGTTGGACAGGAACGACAGCGTGATCGTCGTGACGCAGGAGAACCCGGGCGGCAGCAGCCGCAGGTAGGGCTTGGCCACCGACTTGCGGAAGGCCCGCAGCCCCGAGTTGAGGTCGGGGATCTTCTGCCCGGCGAGCATCTCGGCGACCTTGCGGATCACCCACTTGGCGGGCACCCGCAGCAGCTTGTGGGACCCCTCCTCGCTGGTGCGCGCCCCGACGACCTGGTCGATCGTCGGGTCCTTGTCGAGGATCTGCACCAGCTCGGGGATGCGCTCGTTGGGGTAGGTCATGTCGGCGTCGGTCCAGACGACGATCTCGCCCCTGGCCTCCTGCGTGCCGATCCTGCGCACGGTGCCGGAGCCGCCGTTGCGGTGGAAGGCCCGGATGCGCAGGTGGGGGTAGAGCGGCGCGGCCTCCTTGAGCCTGGCCAGCGTCTCGTCGGTCGAGCAGTCGTCGACGGCGACCAGCTCGTAGGTGTAGCCGCTCGAGTCCATCGCCTTGGTGATGCGGTCGACCTCGTCGATGACATGGTCCTGCTCGTTGTAACAGGGCAGGACGATGGTGACGTACGGGGTTTCCTCATCCACGGCGGGTCCACCTTGCTGCGGGGGCTCGGAGCGTTCTCACGTGGGACGAGGGTACTCTGCCCGGTCCGTGGCCGAGTGCACATCACAGGTCAAGGCAGGGCCATCCACACGTTGATCCGCAGTGACCAGGTGCCGTCGGGCGCCTCGGTGAGCGACCGCTCGTCCTGCCGGGTGACCAGCCCGATCAGCTGCGTGACCGGACCGTACGGCGCCACCTGCCCCTCCTCGGCGGCCAGCACGACCGGGGTGCGCCCGGCGGCCCGCACCCGCTCGACCAGGCGGCGCACGTCGGACTCCGGCGCGGTGTCGCCCTCCACCTGGCGCACCTCCGCGGCCGGGACGCCGCAGGCGCCGCGGACGACCTGCGTGTACCGGTCGGCGGTGACCCGTTCGGCGATGAGCACCGAGGCGTCCGGCGGGATGCGCGCGCACATGGCGGCCACCGCGGCCGCCTCGCCCCGCCCGACCGGCGTGAACGCGGTGCCGATCGAGGTCACGGCCGGCGGCACGACCAGGAGCAGCGCGCAGACCGGCACGACCCAGCCGCGCCACCTGCCCTCTCCCGCCCGCTCGCGCAGCCGCTCCGCCCCCCACACGGCCAGCAGGATCACGCCGGGGATCACCACCGGCACCAGGCGGCGCGCGGCCCACGGGTGGTCGGGGGTGATCGCCGGGCGGAGCAGCGTGGTGAGCGTGGCCCAGCCGATGACCGCCAGCGGCAGCAGCCATGGCAGGCCGCGGCCGCGCAGCAGCCGGTGCGTCAGCACGGCCGCGGCCAGCGTGGCGAGCACGAGCGCCGGGACGCCCACGTACCACGCCACCCAGTGCAGGGTGTGCTCGAAGTACAGGCGGGTGCCGTCGATCGGCAGGCCGTTGGCCTTCTGGATCTGCTCGATGAAGGTGGCGGTGAGCCGGTCGTCGACGTTGTCGGGGACCCGGCGCACGGTCACCAGCCAGGGCCGCACCGCCAGCCCGGCCATGGTCAGGGCCACCAGCGTCGCCCCAGCCGCCGGCAGCCAGCCCGGCGGTCTGAGCCTGGCCAGCAGCGGGGCGGCCACCGTACCGGCGAGCGTCAGCACCAGGACGGCGGCGCAGATCAGCAGCAGCGGCCGCATCGAGCTGGACAGGTACGTCAGGTAGGGCCGCGACAGCCCGTAACCGGCGGCCAGGCCGAGGCCCGCCCCGGCGGCGAGCCCGGCCAGCAGCGGCGGCCCCAGCCCTCCGTGGCGGCCGGGCGACCGGCGGCCCATCGCGACGAGCAGGCCGGCGAACGCCAGCACGGGCAGCACGTCACGCAGGCCGTCCACCCGCACCAGCACGGCCAGCCCGAGCGTCAGCCCGCCCAGCGCGGCCCCGATCCGCCGCCCGTGCCCGTACAGGGCGTCGTGCACCAGCGCCAGCCCGCCGAGCAGCAGGAGCATCGACGGGATCTCGCTGAAGGTGGCGCGCGAGGTGTAGATGATCGGCATGCAGCAGGCGAACGCCAGCGCCGCCACCGGGGCCCAGCGCCCGCCGGCCAGCCGGGCCGCCAGCCCGGCCACGGCGAGCACCGCCAGCGCCCCCAGCACGACCGGGGCCAGGAACAGCCCGCCGAGCCACTCCCCGAGCGCGAACAGCATCGGCGCGCCCGGCATGAACTGCGGCACCACGGAGTCGCCGACGGCGTAGAAGCCGACACTCTCGAAGATCAGCGACGGGTCGGCCCCGCCGAACGCCTCCGGCCGCGCGGGGATCGGCAGCGACCCCTCCCGCGCCAGCCAGATCGCGTACTGCGCGTAGGTGGACGGGTCACGCCGGACGGCGAGCTGCTCACCGTGCATGACCCCGTTGAACACCCCGGCCCCCACAGCGACCACCACAGCAGCGGCCACCTGCCCCACCGTGGCCCGCACGGTGTCGACCGGCCCGTCTCCGTCGGCGTCCTCCGCCACGCTGACCAGCCCGCGCGTGCCCGCCCAGCACAGCAGCCCCGCCATGGCCAGCCCGAGCGGGATCGCCACCACCGGCCGGTAGACGCCGAACGCGAGCAGCGGCAGCGCGGCCAGCAGCCACCCGGCCACGGCCAGCGCGGGCAGCACCGAGAGCGCCGCGAGCACCCGGCCCGCCGGCGGCCTCCGCATCGGGTCCAACCAGGCGATTCCCATCGGTGAGCGAGCGTATCCAACCTCACGCCGACGGCACGCCAGGCAGCGCCGAGAACACGTCAATCATGATCACACCAACCCCGACCCCCAGCACACGATGACGAAAGCCAAGACCAAAGGGACGAGTCACGGGTTCACCCCACTCACGGCGGGTCGGGCAGGCCGAAGGCTTGCTATCGGCGCTCAGCCCGAGGGGTTTCGCCAAAAGGCTTTTTGAGTGTCCACCCCACCTACTACGGCAGAAAACAGAAGAAGGAGACCCCAGCCCGAGTAGATGACCACGGCAGCACACGACGTGGCCGGCTTGGGATGCCGGCAGGGCGAGCGGGGCCGGTCACGTACGTGACGGGGGAAAGATCGGGAGGGCGCGGGGGCCGGTAGCGAACGCGGCGGGACGGAAGAAGACCCAGCGCACGTGGCACGACGGAAGACGGGCACCGAGATGACGGCACCGCGCGCGGGTGCCAGTAGCGCACGCGGCGTAGGGAGACCGGGAGGGCGCGCGGACGAGGGCCGTTAGCGAACGCGGCGGGACGGAAGAAGACCCAGCGCCGCGACGTGACGGGAGACAAGGAACCGGTTTGAGATGACGGCACCGCGGGCGGGGGCCGGTAGCGTACGCGGCGTGGGGGGAGATCGGGAGGGCGCGCGGCGAGCAGCCGCTCGCGTGCGCGGCGTGGTGGATGAGCGGGCCGGGTTCGGGCGGCACGGGTGGTTTCTGGCGGTCCTGGCGATCGGCGCCGCGCTGCGGGTGGTCACGATGCTGGGTTACCGGCCGGCGCTGTGGTTCCCCGACTCCTACACCTACGTGGTCACCGTCCTGCGGCCCCGGCCCGATCTGGTGCGCCCGGCGGGCTACTCGATGTTCATGAAGCTGCTGGAGCCGCTGCACTCCTTCGGCGCGGTCACCGCCGCCCAGCACCTGCTCGGGCTGGCCACCGGGGTGCTGGTCTACTGGGCCGCGGCGCGGCGCACCCGGAGGTGGATCGCGACGCTGGCCGCCGTCCCCGTGCTGGTGGAGCCGTACCAGATCGAGCTGGAGCACCTGCTCGTCTCCGACACGCTGTTCATGTTCCTGGTGGTCGCCGCCGTCGCGCTCGCGCTCGCCGGACGGCCCAAGGCGGTCACGATCGGGCTGCTGCTGGCCGCCGCCTCGCTCACCAGGACCGTCGGGCAGCCGTTGATCGTGGTGCTGGTGGCCTGGTTCCTGCTGCGCCGCCAGATCAGGCCGGCCTGGATCATGCTGGTGGCCGCGGTGGTCCCGATCCTCGCGTACGGGGGCTGGTTCTACGCCACCTACCAGCGGGTCGGCGTCATCGGCGCGAACGGCGTCTTCCTCTACGCCCGCACGATGTCGTTCGCCGACTGCGCCGAGATGGACCCGCCGCCCGACCTGCGGGTGCTGTGCGACCCGCGCCCGGCCGACCAGCGGCCGCCGTCGCAGGAGTACATCTGGGCCAGGGACGCGCCGATCGTGGCCCTGCCCGGCATCACGTTCACGAAGGAGACCGACGACCTGGCCATGCGCTTCGCGCTGCTGGCGATCCGCACGCAGCCGCTCGACTACGCCGGCTCGGTGCTGGCGGAGCTGGGCCGCTCGTTCGTGTGGGGCCGCCCGGTCTACCCCGACCAGGAGATCTACGGCTACTACCAGTTCCCCGAGACCCCGCCGGGGCCGCCGGGCCGCTACCCGGCGCAGGTCGGCACCGAGTTCGCCAAGCGCTACGAGCAGGGCCCGATCGGCACCTCGATCGTGGAGCCGTACGCCGGGTGGATGCGCGCCTACCAGGACGTGGCGCGGATCCCCGGCACGGTCCTGCTGGTGGTCCTGCTCGTGCCGCCCGCCGCCGTGGCGTGGCGGGCATTCCGGTACGGGCGGGGCCCGGGTTCCCCTCGTGCCCTGTGGCTGCTGCCCTGGTCGGTGGCCGTGGTGTTGTTGATCACTCCGGCGGCGGTGGCCGAGTTCGACTACCGGTACGTGCTGCCGGCGGTGCCGCTCGCCTGCCTGGCGGCGGCGCTGGCCTGCGGGAACGGTAGAGAATTTACTGATCTTATTCCACGAAATGTCCAACTCTGAGTATGCTTTGCCCCGGTATCATCACCGCTGGGTCACGGTCGATTACTCCAGTCATGGCTGCGGCGACGCCGCCGGTGACCTAGTCTCGTGGCGCAGAACGACCGAGCCAGCGCGTGAGGCGCAGCGACGAGGCTAGGGGGCGCATGAGTGACTACAGAGGCATGTCCGTAGAGGACAGCAGGTCCCCCCAGCCCGGCAGCAGGATGGCACGCAGGCTCGCCGCCTCGGCGCCGCCTCCGCCGAAGGAGCCCGAGCGCGGCCGGCGGGGCGGAGACGGCGGCAACGGCAAGATGCGCGTGCTGGCCTGGGTCAGCATCGCGGCCACGTCCCTCATGGTCGCCGGCTCGCTGACCGGCTACGTCGCCTACCGCGACGCGTTCGGCGCGATCGACCAGAAGAACGTCAAGGACGACATCATCAACCCCCGCCCCCGCGACACCGGCGCGCTCAACGTGCTGCTGGTCGGCTCCGACACCCGCGCGGGCGACGGCAACGCCCAGTACGGCCAGGAGACGGCCCGGCTGGCCGACGCGGGCGGCAAGCGCACCGACACGATCATCGTCCTGCACATCTCCCCCAACCGCGACCAGGCGAGGCTCGTCAGCTTCCCGCGCGACTCGATGGTGGACATCCCCAAGTGCAAGAACGAGACGACCAAACAGGAGATGCCGCCCCGCCGCGCAATGATCAACTCCGCCTACAACGACGGCGGCGTCGCCTGCACGATGTCCACCCTGGAGACGCTGACCGGCATCCGCATCAACCACTTCGTCGAGGTCGACTTCAGCGGCTTCAAGAACATCGTCGACTCGCTCGGCGGCATCGAGATCTGCCTCAAGTCCGGCGTCAACGACAAGAAGGCCAAGCTCGTCCTCCCGCCCGGCAAGAGCCTGCTCGACGGCGAGAAGGCGCTGGGCTACGTGCGGCTGCGCAGCTACGGCGACGGCAGCGACATCCAGCGCATCAAGCGCCAGCAGATCTTCCTCAGCAAGGTCATCGCCAAGGCCACCAGCAGTGACCTGCTCACCGACCCGATCAAGCTCACCGGCTTCATCAAGTCGGCCGCCGCGTCGGTGACCATGGACCCCGACCTGGCCAACAACCCGCAGAAGCTGATCGACATCGGCATGAGCGCCAAGGACCTCACCGCCAAGGGCGTCCAGCTCACCACGGTCCCGTGGATCCCGGACCCCGAGGACGAGAACCGCGTCGTCTGGCAGCAGCCGGCGGCGGGCGAGCTGTTCGACTCCATCATCAACGACACCGAGCTCCCCGAGCCCACGCCGAGCGCGACCGCGGTGGCCGACAAGCCGAAGGTCGCCGTCAAGCCCGGCCAGGTGCGGATCCAGGTGCTCAACGCCACCGGCGAACCGGGCAGGGCGCGCGAGGTCGCCGACCAGCTCGCCAAGGAGGGCTTCCAGGTCACCGGGCTGGGCAACTACGCCGACGCCGGCGGCCAGCCGGTCGCCGCCACCGAGGTCCGCTACCCGAAGACGGCCGAGACCGGCGCCGACCACGCCGACGTGCTGACCAAGAAGCTCAACCCCGCGCCCGACGCGACGGCCGGCAAGGTCAGGCCCACCAACACCGAGCCCTACACGCCGACGGTGGCCCCCACCACCGCGCCGGCCGCCGACGGGCCGAAGGGTCCGGTGCTCCAGCTCGTCATCGGCACCGACTTCAAGGCCGTCAAGGTCACCAAGCTGTCGGAGGCCGTGGAGAAGAACACCATCACCGCGTCCCAGCAGAAGAACGTCTGCGTGTAAGGCTCCTGCAAGTTGTCTGTGTAACCCTCAGGCCGTGAGACAGGACCTCCGGCGCCCGCTAGGGTGGTTCGGGTCGGCGACGCGGCTCGCCCTCGCGGGCGTCGCCGCCTGTCGCGTACCCCGGCCCCGAGCGAAGCTGAGCGACTTCCCTGTGTCTGACACCAAGTACTCCCCTCCGGTCCAGGTTCCCGGCGATGAGAGTGCGGGGCCGGCGAACACAGGGGCCCGCTGGCCGCTCCCCGGCGGCGGCCTCTTCGAGCGCCCCGGCCAGGAGCAGGCCGAGCCCGCCCAGAAGCCCGAGCCCGAGGCCGGGCCGCCGAAGCGCAGGCGCGACCCGTACCTCGACAACGTCAAGTTCGTGCTCATCGCGCTCGTCGTGGTGGGCCACTCGCTGGTGCCGACGCTCGACGCCGACTCCAACCGGGCGCTCTACATCTTCGTCTACACCTTCCACATGCCGCTGTTCGTGCTGATCAGCGGCTACCTGTCCAGAAACTTCTGGAACTCCAACGCCAAGACCAACAAGCTCGTCGACACGTTCCTCGTGCCGTACGTGATCGTCGAGGTCGGCTACGCGGCGCTGCGCTTCTCCCTCGGGCAGAAGTGGAGCCTGACGATCATCGACCCGGCGTGGCTCAACTGGTATCTGCTGGCGCTGCTGTTCTGGCGGCTGTCGACGCCGGTGTGGAAGCGGATGAAGTTCCCGATCCCGGTGGCGATCGCGATCTACCTGTTCGCCGGGTTCTCCGAGATCTCCGGTGACTTCAGCATGGACCGGTTCTTCGGCCTGCTGCCGTTCTTCGTGATCGGGCTGGTCATGCAGCCGGAGCACTTCGAGCTGCTCAACCGGCTGTGGATCAAGATCGCCTCGGTGTTCACCATCGTCGCCGCGGCCACCGTGGCCATCCTCATCGCGCCCAGGGCCAAGCTCGCGCCGTTCTACTTCAAGAACAGCTACGAGAAGATGGACCTGTCCTGGTACATGGGGCTGGGCGTGCGCGTCGGGCTGCTGGTCTGCGCCCTGGCGCTCTGCTTCGCGGTGCTGGCGCTGGTGCCGCGGGGCGAGACGTGGTACTCCGATCTCGGCACCCGCACCCTCTACTGCTACCTGCTCCACGGCATCCCGGTGCTCATCGCCAAGGAGCAGGGCTGGCTCGACCTGCCGTGGCTGCACGGCCCGCTCGGGGCGCTGGCGATCAGCTTCAGCTGCTTCGCGCTGGCGATCGTGCTGTGCCTGCCGGAGACCCGGACGGTCTTCAAGTGGGTGCTGGAGCCGCGCCTGACCTGGCTCTATCGCCGTCCTTCCAGAAGTTAAGCGGCAGTTACCCCCGCATTCACGCCCTTGACCCGGTCGGCGCGGAGCATCGACGCATGCGGGTATGCGTTGCCACCGTCGTCCATCATCCCGAGGACGCCCGGATCATGCATCGGCAGATCAGGGCGCTGCTCGACGCCGGCCACGAGGTGACCTACGTCGCGCCGTTCACCTACCACAACGTGACGCCCACCCCACGGCTCACCGCCGTCGACGTGGCGCGCGAGGCGGGCCCGGGCCGGGCCCGGTCGGCTCTCAGGCGCGGCTTGCGGGGCGCCGACCTCTTGCTCGTCCATGACGCCCGTCTCCTCCGCGCGCTGCCGTACCGCCGCCCTCCGGTCGTCTGGGACGTACGCGAGGACGTCTCCGAGGCCAGGCTGGCGCGGGCCGCACGCAGGTGCCACGTGATCACACCGGACGTGGTGCCCGAGGCCACTCTCGTGGCGCCGGAGCCGCCCCCTCCCGGGGAGACGAGAGTGGTCCACATCGGCCGGCTGTCGGCCGCCAGGGGCGTGAACGAACTCATCGGCCTGGCCCGGCGGCTGGCCCCGCACGGCATCCGGATGGACCTCATCGGCCAGGCCGACCCGGCGGCGCGCCCGCTGCTGCGCGACGCCCAGCGGGTCGGCCTGCTGGACTGGTTCGGCCACGTGCCGCTCAGGCACGCGCTGCGGATGGCCGAGGGCGCGCTGGCCGGCCTGTCGCTGGCCGGTCCAGCGGTGACCGGGCCGCCCACCAAGATCCTCGATTACCTGGGCCGGGGCCTCCCCGTCGTGACCACCTCGCAGGGCGCCGGGGTGGTGGAGCGGGCGGGCTGCGGCTTCGTGGTCCCGCTGGACGTGGACGCGGCGCTCGACGCCGTGCTCGACCTGAAGGAGAGCCCCGAGCTGCGCCGGTCCCTCGCCGCGCGCGGGCACGCGCACGCCCGCGCGCACCACCACTGGCCGGACCACGCGCCGGCGTTCGTGGCCCGGATGGAAGGCTGGGCCGGGGTTCCCGCCCGCGCCCCGTCGTTCGCGGTACAGAGCAGGTCCGTGGGGTGATGGTCACGGCGTCCGGCGGTTGATGTACTAGACGCCATGGCATCGCATCTGATCCAGGGCCGGACGGTGAGCATGCCCGTCCGGGTACGGGACGTCATGGTGTGCGGCGCTCTCTACCTGGTCCGGGCCGACGCCGCACGGGCCGTGCTCGCGTATTCGGGGCTGGACGTGGCCGAGGTGCTGCCCGGCAAGGCCGTCTGCGTGCTGGTGTTCGCCGACTACCGCGACGGCGATCTCGACTCCTACCACGAGTTCGGCATGGCGTTCCTGATCCGTCGGCCGGGGGCGACGGGCTCGGTGGGGCTCGCCGACCTGCGGAACGCGGCCGCGTTCGTCCACTGGATGCCGGTCGACCAGGGCTTCACTCTGGAGGCGGGGCGCTCGCTGTGGGGCGTGCCGAAGGAGCTGGCCGACATCGACCTGCGGCTCGGCTCCCCGTACAAACGGTGTGTCCTGAGCAGGGACGGCAGGCTCGTGCTCGACATGCTGGTCAAGCCCGGCGCTCCGCTGCCCGGCCCGGGCCCGGTGATCGCCCTGGACGCCTACACGCACCGCGACGGGCTCACCCGCCGCATCCCGTGGACCGTCCAGACCCGCGGCCTGCGCGTGCGCCCCGGCGGCGCGCTGATCCGGCTGGGCAACCACCCCATCGCCAAGGAACTGAGCGAGCTGGGCCTGCCCAAGCGCCCTCTGCTGGCCGGCACGGTCGCGCATGCCACCATGGCCCTGGAGGAGGCCGAACTCGTCCGCTAGCGGGCGAACGCGGCCAGCCCTGCCCGCCAGGCGCCGTCGAGGTCGGCACCTGGCGGGAAACGGCCGTCGAGCTCCAGCATCACCATGCCGTGCGCGAAGGCCCACACGGCCCGCGCCAGCAGCGGGTCACCGTCGACGGCCTTGACCAGGGGCAGCGCTGTCCGGTCCTCCAGTCCGGCGGGCAGAAGTCCGCGCGGCAGCGGCCCGGTGCTCATCAGCCGGTAGAGATGGGGGTGGGCCAGCGCGTAGGCGCGGTAGGCCCGCGCCAGCACTCCCAGGCCGCCCTGCGACGCTTCCAGGGCCCGCGCCAGGTCCTGCATGGCGATCGCGATCACCTCGGCCTCGACGGCGCTCTTGTCGGGGAAGTGCTTGTAGAGCGAAGGGGCCCGGATGCCCAGCCGCCCGGCCAGCGCCCGCATGGTGAGCGCCTCCACGCCGCCCTCCTCGACGAGCCGCAGGGCCGCCTCAACGATCTGCCGTGACCGCTCGGACACGCCGGCTCCCATCCCGCTCCCGTAGTCCGTAACCGAACGCGCGATCGGCGGCGATGTGCATCAGCCAGGCGAGCCCGGCGGTCCACGTCGGCACTCCGCCGATCGGCCAGAATACGTATCCAACCAGCAGCAGGAGGGGCGCCCACGCCCGGTGTGCCGCGTTGTAGAACGGCACCGCCCGCGGTGACAGCCGCCCGCCGCCGCCCTCTCCCGCCCCTATGAGCATCGTCAGGTCCGGCAGGATCGCGAAGACCACCGCTGTGACCCAGGACATCCCCCCGTGCTTCGCCACCTCGAAGACGATGAAGGCCAGGCAGAAAATCGCCAGACCACCCCACGCCGCTCTTCTCATGACTGCTCCCGCGTCGGCTAACACTGTTAGCCAAGGCTAAGGCTAACAGTGTTAGCCGTCAAGCAGGGAAAAGCCCTCGCCGTGACGGCGAGGGCTTTCAGACGATGGGCGGGCGGCCGAGCTTCACCATGCGCCAGGCCGTCTTCCAGGCCATCGGGCGGCGCTCGCCCGCGGGTGTGCGCAGGCCCTCGAAGAACCCGGTGAACCATGCCTTCAGCGAGTCTTTGGAGCCGCGCTCCCTGATCAGGGTCAGCACCACCCAGTCGAGCAGGTAGAGCGCCGCCAGCGGCCACGGCAGGTTGCGTCTGGCCAGCCACACCCGGTTGCGCGCGTTCAGCCGGTAGAACTCGGCGTGGCGGGTCGGCGGCACCTGGGGGTGGTACATCACGGTCTCGGCGTCGTACTCGATCCGGTAGCCCTCGCCGAGCAGCCGCCAGGCCAGGTCGGTCTCCTCGTGCGCGTAGAAGAATCGCTCCGGCAGCCCGCCCACCTGGAGGAAGGCCGAGCGCCGGACGGCCGAGGCGCCGCCCAGGAACGTGGTGACCGGTGAGCTGCGCTCCGGGTCGCCGGCGCGCAGGCGCGGGACGTGACGTCGCTGGCCGATGCCGCCGTCGGGGTCCATCACCCGGAAGGAGATGACGGCCAGGTCGGGCTCGGTGGCGAAGCGGTCGCGGACGTGCGCGGCCACTTTCTGGTTGGCGTACCAGCCGTCGTCGTCGAGGAACAGCACCACGTCACCGGAGCACTCCTCGACCCCGCGGTTGCGGCCCGCGGGTATGCCCGTATTGTGGTCGAGCCGGATCGTCTTCACGATCGCCGACGAGCCAGCGGGGGGCGTCGCGGACAGCTCGGGCACGTCTGCGCCGTTGCCCACGATCACCACCTCGACGTCACCGTCGATCTGGTTGAGCGCGGACTCGACCGCCCGGTCCAGCTCCGCGACCCGGTTTCCCATGGTGAGGATGACGCACGAGATCTTCAACGAATCATCGTCCTGACGCGTTGAGAGCACGGGCGGAGCAATCTTTCATGATCACCGAGTCTGCTGGGTGGCTTATTTCCTGATATTGGTGGAGCTAAGCGTATCGGAACCGGTAGTGAACCCCCACCGAACCGGGGATGTCCGATCAATACGACGGACGAGAGGCCCTGCCGGTTCCGAGAATCGCATCACGCCAGCCGCCTCGACGCGAGAATGCTGACCAAATGCAGGACAACCTGTAGCCCTGCCGCGACCACACAGGCCACGACGAGCACCCGGGTGGCCGCCAGATCGCCCCGCACCACGTCGATCACCGCCGTCGCGAGCGCGAGCAGCGACAGCTCGATCGGCTGCACGATCCGGTGGAACCCGGTCGCCGCCAGGACCCGCCTGCCCAGCCCCAGCAGCCCCGAGCGGAACTGCACGGCGGCGGACTCGGTCGCGGCGGGCAGGCCGCCCTTGGCCCGCGCCACCTCCACCAGGTCGGACTCCGCCTTGATGAGGATCGCGCCGAGCGCCGCCGCGAAGCCCAGCACGGTGTACCAGTCGGGCAGCACGGCCGACGCCCGCCAGCCCAGCCCGGCCAGCAGCGCCGCCTCGGCGAAGTAGGCGCCGACCCGGTCGAGGTAGACGCCGGTCAGCGAGGTCTTGCCGGTCCACCGGGCCAGCTCGCCGTCGGAGCAGTCGAGCAGCAGGTAGACCTGGATCAGCAGGGCGGCGGCCACGGCCGCCCACAACCCCGGCAGCGCGATCACCACCCCGGCCGCGACCCCCGCCACCGTCATCACCCAGGTGAGCTGGTTGGGCGTGACGCTCGTCCTGGTCATCAACCAGGTGACGTAGATCGACAGCCTGCGCATGTAGAGCACGCCCGCCCAGTGCTCGCCGTTGCGGCGCTCCAGGTGACCGGCGGGCTGGGCGACCCCGCGCAGCTCAGCGACCGAAGGCCCGGACATAGTCCTCCACCCGATCGCGGATCTCGGAGTCCTGCAGGCGCAGGTGCTCCAGGATCGTGTAACGGCCGGGACGGGTGGCGGGCGCGAGCGAGACCGCGGCGGTGAACTGCTCGCTGCTCAGCCCGATGTCGCCGGGGGTCACCGGCAGCTGGTGCTGCCGCAGGCAGCCGACCACCTGCTTGAGCCGGGCCTCGTCCTCCCTCAGGAAGTAGCAGAAGGCGGTGCCGACCCCGGCGAGCTCGCCGTGGTTGGAGGTGCCGGGGAAGAGCTGGTCCACGGCATGCATGATCTCATGGTCGCCACCGCTCGCGGGCCGCGATGAGCCGGCGACCACCATCGACATGCCCGACAGGATCAGCGACTCGGCCAGAACGGTCAGGAACGCGTCGGACTCGACGGAGTCGGCCCTGCCGAGCAGCGCCTCGGCGGCCGTGCGCGCCATCGAACAGGCCAGCCCGTCTATCGGCTCGCCACGCTCGACGTTGCTGAGCTGCCAGTCCTCGCACGCCGACAGGTTGGCGAGCACGTCGCCGACGCCTGAACGGACCAGCGACTGCGGGGCCTTGTGCACGAAGTCGAGGTCGACCAGGACGGCCAGCGGCATCGGCACACCGAACGTGCCCTTGCCGCCCTCGTACAGCAGGGAGGCCGTCGGCGAGCAGATGCCGTCGTGGGACAGGTTGGTGGCCACCGCGACCATGGGGATGCCGGCCAGCGAGGCGGCGTACTTGGTCGTGTCGATGGTCTTGCCGCCGCCCACGCCCACCACCACCTCGTAGGCGCCCTTCCGCAGGTCGGCGCCGAGCGAGACGGCGGCTTCCACGCTCCCGTCGGAGACGCGGAACACCTGGGCCTCGTCCAGCGTCGGCGCGATCAGGCTCTCTATGTGGTCGCCCTGGCCGGGGCCCACGGCCACCGCGACCCGGCCGGAGGTGGCGACCCTGCTGTCGGCGAGCAGCGCGCCGAGCTCCGCGACCGCACCGCGCCTGACCTCCATCTGGATCGGCGCGGGCAGCATCCTCGCAAGAAGCGGCATCCGGCCCCCTCAGTAGTGGACGGCGATGGTGCGGGCCTTGGCCAGGTCGTCGTGGTTGTCCACTTCGACCCAGTCGACCTCGCCGATGGGGGCGACGTGGATGGCCTCGCCTCGCTCGACCATCTCCTGGTAGCCGTCTTCGTAGTAGAGCTGCGGGTCGCGCTCGAAGGTGGCCTTGAGCGCGTCGGCCAGCCGCTCGGCGGCGCCCGGCCGGATGAGCGTGGCGCCGATGTACTCGCCGTACGCGTCGGACGGGTCCATCAGCTTGGTGATGCGGCGCAGCGCCCCCTCCTCGGAGAGCGTGACCTTCATCTCCTCGTCGGCCAGCTTCTTCACGTCGTCGACGGCGAGCAGGATGTCGCTGGTCTCGGGCGCGGCGAGCAGCGTCTTCTCGACCGAGACGGGGTGCACGGTGTCGCCGTTGACCAGCAGCGCGCCGCGGCCGAAGTAGTCACGCGCGCACCACAGGGAGTAGGCGTTGTTCCACTCCTCGGCCTTGTCGTTGTGCACGAGGGTGAGCTCGACGCCGTGACGCTCCTCAAGCTCGCGCTTGCGCTCGTGTACGGCCTGCGCCGCGTAACCGACGATGACCACGACCTCGCGCAGGCCCACGGCGGCCAGGTTGCGCAGCGAGATGTCCATGATCGTGGTCTCGCCGTCGACCGGCACGAGCGCCTTAGGCAGCGTGTCGGTGTACGGCCGCAGGCGTCGTCCGGCTCCAGCGGCCAGCACCATTCCCAGCAACGTGCACTCCTCAGTCGAGCATGACTACGTAGGCCCAAAGGTTAGTTGGCTTTCGGCCTCGTGAGGGTAATCCGCCGTTAGTCTTGCGTTCCCGTGTCCGCCGTGCGCACCCCGGTCCTGGGCGCGGCGAGCCAGCACGTGAGGCTCTCCCACCCGAAAGCGCCCCACAGATACACCGCCAGCAGCAAGAACCCGCCGGTCACCCAGCCCACGAGGGCGAACAGGCCGAGCACCAGCATCCGCCCCTCCCAGCCGAGGCCGAGCGCGGCCAGCCAGGGCGGCGGGTAGACCTGCTGGCGCAGCCGGTAGACCAGGTCGTAATGGTGGAAGGCGGCCGCCCCGAGCAGCAGGAAGATCAGCACCGGGGGCACCCCGTGGGCGAAGCCGCAGGCGGCGATGAAGGCGTACTCGATCCCGCGCAGGATCGGCGGCGCCATCCAGTCGAGCCGGCCGTCGTGCGGATGGGAGCTGCCCGGCCCGGCCAGCAGCAGCGTGACGAGCGGCGCGAACACCGCCAGCCCGCCGGCCCCCGCCACCCCCATCAGCAGCAGGATCCCGATGACGAAGGCGGCGGCGACGAGCGGCGGCAGCGGCGGGAGCTGCCCGGCCACGAGCATGCCCATGCCGCGCGAGAGCGGCCCGTCGTCGCGGTAGGCCACGACCTTGCCCCGGGGCACCGGCACCATGTGGACAGAGCTCATTCAGCAGACCTCATCATCCGGCCGACGAGCTGGTAGGCGGCGGCCACCGCACCCCAGCCGAGCAGCGCCACGAACGTGACCCGGGCGTCGGACACCGCGGCCGTGACCGCGATCAGCGCCGTACGCTCCCCGATGGGCAGCACGACCATCCTGCGCAGCCAGTGGACCGCGGAGCCGTGACGCACCCGCTGGGCGATCCTGAGCAGACCCTGCCGAGGGCGTCGGCGCCCGGCGTCGGACGGCTCCAGCAGCGAGCGCGACGGCCTGGCAGGCAGCGCGCCGGTCTGGCCGGCGTCCCACACGGACCCGGCGTACGCGAACTGGAGCGAGTGGCGGACGGCCTGCAGCATCATGGCGGCGACGGCGAGGAACCAGATGCCGTCGGGGTTGCCGCCGCCGTAGGCGTGCGTGGCCGCGTAGCCGTAGGCCAGCCCCACGTAGACCGCGTACTCCTTGAACCGGTCGGCCATCCCGTCGGCCCACGCGCCGAGCGGCGTGTACCCGCGCGTGTAGCGCGCGAGCTGGCCGTCGAGGCAGTCGAGCGCGAACGACAGGTAGAAGAGCAGGGCCCCGGCCACCAGCGCGACCCTGCCGCCCTCGGAGAACCAGACCGCCGCCAGCACGGCCACGGCGACCGAGACGCCGGTGACGGCGTTCGGGGTGAGCTTGAGCGCGTGCGCGGGCCTGATCAGGTGGCGGGTCAAGGGCGAGACGAGGTACGAAGTGAAGAAGCCGTCGTCGGACTTCACCGCGCCGTCGAGGCGGACCTGGTCCTCGTCCACCTCCGCGAGCCGCTCGATCGCGGTGTCGGCGGAGGCCTGGCCGGTGGGCCGCACGCAGTGGAGCGGCCCGAGCGCCGCCGTGCGCACCGGCACCCCCGATCTGACCAGCCCGACCAGCAACAGGTCGACGGTCTCGACAGGGGTGACGGGGCCGAGCCTGCCCGACTCCGCCAGCTCCGCCAGCTCCTCCGCGACCTCGGCGAGCACGCCCAGGTCGGCCTCGCCGGCCTGCAGCCCGCCGGCGAACGCGGCGTTGGCCTCCGGCACGGTGTGGAACGAGCTGCCCGCCGCGGTGATCCGCCCGCCCTCGACGCGGAGCGGCGGCCGGGTCGGCCCCGCCGCGGCCTCGCCGTCGACCAGCGCCCGCGTGTCGCGCGCCGGGTGCTCCAGCAGTACGGCCAGCGCCTCCGTGTGGGCCACCAGGTCGCCGGGCAGCAGGGCGACCGGCCCCGACGCCACGCGCGCCAGCTTGGCCACCACGCGCAGGTCGGCGGCGAGCCCGCCGGCCGACGTCAGCACCTGGACCTCGCGGGCGGGCAGGGTCGCGAGCTGGTCCGCGAGCCGGTCGGTGAGCGTGCCCTCGCGGCAGCCGAGCCGGGCCGCCTGTGTCGTGGCGAGCAGCACGATCGTGCCGCTTTCGGTGAGCGAGTCGGTCAAGGCGCGGGTCCTCCCGTTTGATGAGGGAGCGCGTGGCACACAGCGTAGCGATCGGGCCACGCGATAGCACGGACCAGTACCGTTACCCTCGAACTATGATTTCTCGGCTGCCCTCCATCGGCGTGGTGCTCGCGGGCGGCACAGGCCGGCGTGTCGGCCACAGTGAGCCGAAGCAGCTCATCAAGCTGGCCGGGCGGACGATCCTGGAGCACACGATCGAGCTGTTCGACGCCTCTCCCGACGTCGACGAGGTGGTCGTGCTGATGACGCCGGGGTTCGTGGAGCCGGTGCGCGAGCTGGTGCGGCGGTGCGGTTTCGGCAAGGTGACCGCGATCGTCGAGGGCGGGGCGAGCCGGACCGAGAGCACCTGGCGGGCCCTTCAGGCGGTGGGCGAGCGGGAGTGCAACGTGCTCCTGCACGACGCCGTGCGGCCCTTGCTGGAGCCCCGGATCATCACCGACTGTGTCCGCGCCCTGGAGACGTACGAAGCCGTCGAGGTGGCGATCCCCAGCTCCGACACGGTGCTGGTGGCCGAGGACGACATCGTGCGCGAGGTGCTGGACCGGTCGCGGCTGCGGCGGGCGCAGACGCCGCAGGCGTTCCGGCTGTCGGTGATCCGCGAGGCGTACCGGCGGGCGATGGCCGATCCCGGCTTCGCCACCCGGCAGGCGACCGACGACTGCGGCGTGGTGCTGCGTTACCTGCCGGAGGTGCCGATCTACCTGGTGCCGGGCAGCGAGCGCAACATGAAGGTCACCCACCCGATCGACCTGTCCATCGCCGACCAGCTGCTGCGCCTGGCCGCCGCCGGCACGCCCGCGCCCGCCCCGCCCGACTACCGGCGGGTCCTCTCCGGCCGCACGGTCGCGGTGTTCGGCGACGGCGCCGACCTCGCCGCCCTGGCGTCCGGATACGGCGCGGTGGTGCGGTGCTTCCCCGCGGATCTGGCCCGTACGGAGGAGCAGGCGGCCAAGGCCCTGGCCGAGGCGGGCCCGGTGCACCACGTCATCCACCTCGCGGGCCCGCGCCCCGGTTCGCTCGCGGCGGCCGACGCGGAAGCCCTGGCCCTGGCCTGCCTCGGGGCGGCGAACGTCGCCAGGGCCGCGTACCCGCTCCTGCGCGAGACCGGCGGCACGCTCGTCCTCCAGGCAGACGGCGGCGACGGCAGCGTCGCCGCCCCGGCCCGTGCGGCGACCGCCGAGCTGGCCCGAGCCCTGGCCGCCGAGTGGGCAGCCGACGACATCCGCGTCAACGCGGTCCTCACGACCGACCCCCACCGGACGGCGCGGACCTGCCTGGACGCGCTCGCCTCCGGCCTGACCGGACAGGTCATGGACGGCTGATCCCACGCTCACGCACCGTACGGAACGGTGCGTGGCGTCAGCGGGGTGGGCGGGCCGGACTGCGCGGGTCTGGCGTCAGCGGGGTGGGCGGGCCAGTTTTCGAGGGCTGGTGAGGAAGCCCCAGCCCCATGACATGTGCATGGTCGCGTACACCACCGGCAGCCGCAGCCTGGCCGACCACGGCAGCCCGCTTCCGGTCAGCGCCGAACCCGCCACGATGGCCGCGGCGTATCCGCCCGGGACGACCAACCCCAGGGGGAAGAACGGCGCGACCACCAGCCCGAGCAGGATGGCCAGCACGGCGGCCGGTGGCGCGAGGTAGCGCAGGTTGATCGTGCCCTCGTGGGTGCGCGCCACCACCCGGCGCCATCTGCCGTAGTGGAAGTACTGCTTGGCGAGCGCCTTGACGTTGGGCCGCGGCCGGTAGGAGACCCGCATCCGCGGCTGGAACCACACCAGGCCGCCGGTCTGGCGGATGCGGTGGTTCATCTCCCAGTCCTGGGCGCGCTGGAAGTGCTCGTCGTAGCCGCCCACCCGGGCCAGCGCGGAGCGCCTGAACACGCCGAGGTAGACCGTGTCGGCGGGCCCGGCCGTGCCGCCGACGTGGAAGGCCGCCGCGCCCACGCCGATCTTGGAGGTCATCGCGCACGCGACGGCCTGCTCGAACGGGCTGACGCCCTCGGCCGCCATCACGCCGCCGACGTTGTCGGCTCCTGTCTCGTACAGGGTCTCGACCGCCACCCGCAGGTAGTCGGGCGGGAGCATGGCGTGGCCGTCGACCCTGGCGATGATGCCGTTGCGGGAGGCGGCGATGGCGGCGTTGAGCGCGTTGGGTGTGCGGCCCGTGGGGTTGGGCACGACGGTCACCCGGCGGTCGGCGGCGGCGATGGCGTCGGCGACCTCTTGCGTGCGGTCGTGTGACGGACCGACGGCGAGGACGACCTCGATCTCACCCGGGTAGTGCTGGGCGAGCACCTGGTCGACGGCTTCGCGGAGATGGCGTTCCTCGTTGAGGACCGGCATGACGACGGAGATGGGGGGCCAGCCACGCGTCTCCGCTGGCGCGTGCGGCGAGTCGGGGAACTGCTTCATGGCGGGGCTCACGCTACTGTACGACCACGGGAGGACGGCAATCGAGAGCGCAATCCTCCGGCGGCACGGAGGGGGACGGTCATGCGCGACCCAGGCGAGGAGGACGCCGGGGTGATCGTGGGCGGCGACGCCTACGGCGGCGTCAAGCTCGCCGGCGGGCGGCGCAGGCCGCGCAGGAGCGCCAGGGTGCGGCGGCGCAACGCGGTCCTCGCGGGCCTGCTGTCCACGGGCGTCCTGATCGGCACCGGCGTGGTGTGGGCGACGCCGCGCCAGATCGGCACGGTCGACGCGGGGGTCGAGGAGACCGCGCCGCGCGGGGCGGAGAACATCCTGCTGGTGGGCGTCGACAAGCGCGACGACCTCACCCGCAAGAAGCAGAACGAGCTCAAGCTCGGCCGCGAGTCGGGCCAGCGCACCGACACCATGATGGTGATCCACCTGTCGGAGGACCACAGCCGGATCACCGTGGTGAGCCTGCCGCGCGACACCTGGACGACGATCCCCGGCAAGGGCGATCACAAGATCAACTCGGCCTACCAGTTCGGCGGCCCGAAGCTCACCGTGCAGGCCGTGCAGCAGGCCACCGGCCTCAAGATCAACCGGTACATCGAGGTCAACGTGCTGGGCTTCATCGACGTGGTCGACTCGCTCGGCGGCGTCACCGTCTGCACGCCCGTGCCGATCAACGACCCGAAGACCGGTCTCAACCTCGCCGCCGGCACCCACGAGCTGCAGGGCGCGCAGGCGCTGGGTTACGCCCGCACCCGCGCCACCGCCCGCTCCGACCTCGACCGGATCGACCGGCAGCAGCAGGTGATCTCGGCCCTGCTGAACCGGGCGCTGAGCGCCGACACGCTGGCCAACCCGGCCAAGCTGGCCTCGTTCGTCAACACCACGCTCGGCACGATCAAGGTCGACCCCGACGACGGGCTGCTCGGGCTGGCCACCCAGCTGCGGGACGTCAAGCTCGACAACGTGCAGTTCGCCGACGTGCCGCTGGAAGACGTCGACTTCCGCACCTCCACGGGCGAGTCGGCGGTGCTGTGGGACAAGCAGAAGGCGCGTGAGCTGTTCCGGGCCATCGAGGCCGACCAGGACCTGATCAAGCCCACCCCCAAGGCGAGCCCCTCGGCCAAGGCCTCGGCCGGGCCGGCGTCCGTCCCGCCGCAGGAGATCTCGGTCAAGGTGCTCAACGGCACGCTGATCACCGGGCTCGGCGCCCGGACGCGCACCGCGCTGGTCGCCTACGGCTTCCGGGTGCCCGAGGACGCCGGCAACACCGCGCGCAAGGACCACAAGAAGACCGTGGTGCGCTACGGCCCCGGCCAGGAGGCCGCCGCCCGCACGGTCGCCGCCGCCATCCCCGGGTCCGACCTGCGGCAGGCGGACGTCAAGGAGATCGAGGTCGTCATCGGCGCCGACCAGCCGAAGGTGGCCAAGCCCAAGGCCTCCACGACGCCGTCGGCGCGGCCGAGCGCTTCCCCATCTGCGGAAACGGCAACACAGAACATCTGCAAGAAATAGGTTAACAATCAGCCAAGAGGGCACCCTTTCCCCATGATTGTCAGGTCTTGGCAGGAGGAACTCTGCACGGTCCTGCGCGTCTCGGGGGAGCTCGACGTGGCGGGCGCTCCCCGGCTCCGCGCCGAGCTGGAGCCGGTCCTGTCCTCCCCCGGCCCGCTCATGCTCGTGATGGATCTGAGCGAGGTGCCGTTCTGCGACTCGGTGGGGCTGGGCGTGCTGGTCTCGACGCACAACCACGCGCGGCGCACCGGCGGCAGGCTGATCCTGGTCCTCCAGGAGGGCATGATCAGCAACCTGCTGACGATCACCAACCTCGACCGCCACTTCGAGACGAGCCCCTCGCTCACGGACGCCCAGGCGGCGCTCGCCGCCGCGGCGTAGCCCCGCCACGGGATGCGAGACGATGTCATCGTCGTCCCTGCGGTTCTCCTGTGGAGGCATTGGCGTTGTTCGAGGAGTTCCCCGAGCCCGCGCGGTCCCAGCTCGTGGCCGCCCACGACGAGGGCAGGACCCGGCCGGAGTGGTGTTTCGCTGACGGGCCCGTCCGGCTGGCGTTCTGGGCACCCTTCGCCGGCGCGGAGCCGATGATCGTCTGGCAGTTCACGGCCGGCCCCGACCCGGCCGCCGCCTCGCGCCTGCTGCGCCGTGCCCTCGCGTCCGCCGGCGTCCAGAAGGTCATCCATGACATCTCGCTGCCGTCCGGCCTGTCGCCGCTCATCGACCGTGCGGTCGAGCACGAGTCGCTGACCAGCGCCGGGTTCGCGCTGGAGGTCGAGCGGCTGCTGCTCGAATGGCGGCCAGGCGGCGACCTGCCCGCCGACCCCGGCCGGCTGACCTACCGCCCGGCCAGGGAGCTCGACCCGGCCGAGGTGCTCGACCTGCTGGTGCGCATCTCGTACGGGTCGCTCGACCACGACACCCGGGTGGAGCTGGCGACGGTGGGGGCCGAGCACGAGGCGCGCTGGATGTACGACGACCTGATGAACCGCAAGGGCAAGCCCGGCTGGTTCGTGATCGGCTGTCTGGACGGCGAGCCGGTCGGCCTGGTCGCGCCCGACGACCACTCGATCGCCTACATCGGGGTGGTGCCGGAGCACCGCGGCCACGGCTACGTCGACGACCTGCTGGCCCACGGC
This sequence comes from Nonomuraea sp. C10, assembly GCF_008017515.1. Classification (NCBI taxonomy): domain Bacteria; kingdom Bacillati; phylum Actinomycetota; class Actinomycetes; order Streptosporangiales; family Streptosporangiaceae; genus Nonomuraea; species Nonomuraea sp. C10. The sequence continues at coordinate 2,490,371 of NZ_VPFF01000003.1, read as the reverse complement.
ACCCGCACGCTCGCCGAGGCCGGGGTCCAGCGCGTCGTGGCCGCCACCGACGTGGCCAACGCCCCGACCGCGGCGGCGTTCCTGCGGGCCGGATACTCCGAGGCCGGCCGCCTGCACCGCTACTACTGGCGGCTCCGTGATGGGATGTCCTCGTGAGACTTGGTGTGATCTTCGACCGGGATCTGCCGCCGGAGCGGCTCGTGCCGGTGGCGCGGGCGCTCGACGCCCTGGACCGGGTGGACGACCTGTGGGTGGTCGAGGACCTGGGCTGGACCGGCGGCGTCTCCTCCGCCGCCACCGCCCTGGCCGTCACCTCCCGGCTGCGCGTCGGCATCGGCATCGCCCCGGCGCCGCTGCGCAACCCGATGCTGCTGGCCATGGAGCTGGCCAACCTGGCCCGGCTGCACCCCGGCAGGCTGGCCGCCGGGATCGGCCACGGGGTGCCGGCGTGGATGGCCCAGGCGGGGGCCGCGCCGCCGTCGCCGCTGGCCCTCCTGGAGGAGACGATCACCTCCGTACGGGCGCTGCTGAGGGGCGAGACGGTCACCATGGCTGGCCGGTCGGTCCAGCTGGACGGGCTGTCGCTGGTGCACCCGCCTCGCGAGGTCCCGCCGGTGCTGGCGGGCGTCAAGGGTCCCCGCTCGCTGGCCCTGTCCGGGCGGGTGGCGCAGGGCACGATCCTGCCCGAGGGCCTCGGTCCCGACCAGGTCAGGCAGGCGCTCGGCCAGATCTCCCCCGCCGGTGACCACGAGCTGGCCGCCTTCACCTACCTGCACGTCGGGCCGGGCTTCCCCGGCCATGTGGCCGAGGGCCAGGCCGAGTTCCTGGGCGTGGCGCCGGAGGAGGTGGCGAGCGCCGTCGGCACCGCCGAGGAGGCCGCGGCGCATGTCAGGGCCCTGTGGTCGGCGGGCGCCGGCACGGTGCTGGTCCGCCCGGTGGCCGCCGACCCGGTCCCCCACGTGGAGGCCCTTCTCGCCGCGCTCTGACCCGTACCGGGATCTGGCCGAAAGGCGGACGGCGATCGGCCGGAAGGCTGATCCGCGCCCACCGGCGCCCCGGCCACGATCGGAAGCATGAAGCGGACCTTGACAGTGGCAGCGGTGATCGCCGGGATGGCCGGGCTCGCCGGTTGCGGCGCGACCTTCGACGACACCGAGACGCACTCCGCACGGGCGTTCGCCCATTCAGGGGCGACGCTGGTCGTCAAGTCCTCCGTGGGCGGCCTGCGGTTCCTGCCGGGCACGGCCGGCGAGGTCCGGGTCGACCGGTGGCTGGAGGGGAAGGCGGCCAGGGGCGGCAACGCCTCCTGGTCGTTCCGAGGGGGCGTGCTCCGGCTGAGCGCCGACTGCACCATGGTGTTCGGCACCTGCGGCGCCCGCTACCACGTACGGGTGCCGCCGGGGACGAGGCTCGTGGTCGACGGCTCCGACGACGGCGTCATCCTGAAGAACCTCGACCAGGACGCGGACGTCTCGACCCGCGGTCCCATCACGGCCGAGGGGACGTCGGGCAGGCTGCGCCTCCTGGGCGGCGAGGAGCCGATCAAGGGCTCGGGCCTCAAGTCGGCCGACGTGCGGGCCCGGACGGTGAGCGGCTCGATCGCGCTGGCCTTCGCCGTCGCGCCCGTCAAGCTGGACGCCCGGTCGCGGGAGGGCGGGGTGACGGTGGCGGTGCCGCGCGAGAAGTACGCGATCACCGCCGAGTCCGCCGAGGGGTCCGAACGCTCCGAGCTGAAGAGCGCCAGGAGCGATCGGACGATCGTCGCCAGAAGCGAATCCGGAAATATCCGGATCAAGGGGGTTGGTTGACCCGGCGGCCGTGCTCCCGGCTCCGGGGGTCAGTCGCCGTCCTGGTCGTTGTCGTCCTGGCCGTCGTCCTGGTCGTCGTTCTGCTGGTTAGTGTTGACGACATCCGGGTCGTCGTCGCCGTCGTCGCCACCGCCTCCGCAGGCGCCGGTCAACCCGAGCACGGCCACCATCGCGGCGGCCGCGAGCATCGACCTGTGACTCCTCCGACGCAGCATGCGCATCTCCCTTGATCAGTGTCTTTACCGTCGTTTCCTCCTTATCCACCATCAGCCCGGTTTAACAGGAGGAAGACCTGATTAGGTAAACGACCGGTCGTTCATATAGTCTGACGGCATGACACACGACGGCCGCCGGCTGCGCGGCCAGCGGAGCCGGGAGGCGATCCTCGATCAGGCCGTGAGCCTGGCCTCCGTGGAGGGCCTCGACGGGCTCTCGCTCGGCCGGCTGGCCACCACGCTCGGCATCAGCAAGTCGGGCTTCTTCGCCCACTGGCGCGACAAGGAGCAGCTCCAGCTCGACGCCGTCGACTGGGCGGCCCGCCAGTGGACCGAGCAGATCATCTCTCCCGCGCTGCGCGCGCCGGCGGGCGTCCGGAGGCTGTTCGCGCTGCACGAGCTGCGGCTGCGCTTCTACGCCGACCGGGTGCTGCCCGGCGGGTGCTTCTTCCTGGCGGCGCAGACCGAGTTCGACGACCGGCCGGGAGAGGTGCGTCAACGCGTCTCCCAGGCGCTGCGCGACTGGCTGGCGTTCATCCGGCGGCTCGTCGCCGAAGCGATCTCGCTGGGCGAGCTCCGGCCCGACGTCGATCCCGGGCAGCTCGCGTACGAGATCGAGGCCCTCGGCGAGCTGGCCGTCACCCACACCCGCCTGCTCGACGACCACCGGGCCGTCGAGCACGCCCGCCGCGCCGTCCTGCAGAGGCTGCGCGCCCTCTGCCCCGACCCCGCACTGCTACCGGAGGATTGAATGACCGACGAAGGACACTACGAGTCCGTCCACGTCCACTTCGACGACCTCGACGTCATGGGCCTGTTGCACAACTCGCGCTACGCCCTGCTGGTGGAGCGGGCGATCGGCGCCTACTGGACCAGGCTCGGCTGGTCGCCCGACCCCGCCACGTCGGCGTTCAAGGACGTGTCGTTCGCCGTGCGCGAGTTCAAGATCTCCTATGAGGCGCCCGTCATGGGGGCGGGCGAGCTGGCGGTGCGTCTCTGGATCGAGCGCATGGGGCGCAGCAGCGTGGTGTACGGCTTCCTCGTGCTGTCCCCCGATCATGAGATCACCCACGCCGAGGGCTACCGCGCCAACGTCAACCTCGACCCGGTCACGTTCCGCCCCACGCCCATCAGCGACGAGAGCCGCGCCGCCGCCGGGCCCCTGTTCCTGCCGGTGGCGGCGGGCTGAGCGGCTCATCGGCTTCCTGAGGCACCTGCGCGAGCCCTTCGCCGGCTCGCCCCGCGCACCGCTCCCTGCGGCGCACCGCGGGGATGAGCGTCAGCAGGCCGATCGCGGCCAGGGCCGCGCCGAGCCAGAGAGGGGCGCGCAGGCCGTAGGCATCGATGGCGAGGCCGCCCGCCGAGGAGCCGATGATGACCCCCAGCGTGATGAACGACGCGTGGACCGTGTTGACCAGCGGACGGGCATTCGCCGCTCGCTGGACTCTGGTGGCCATCGCGGGATTCATGGTCACACCCACCAGGCCGATGCCCAGCATGAACATCACCGCCGGGAACGTGGCGTGGGCCAGCAGGGCGAAGCCGACCAGGAAGGCCATGTTCAGGGCCAGACCCCACACCTGGACGCTGATCGTGTAGCGGTCCGCCAGGCGGCCGACGACCGTGTTGCCGATCACCGTGGCCGCGCCGTAGGCGACGAGCAGCAGGGGGACCGTGGTCCCGCTGACTCCGGTGACCTGGGTGAAGATCGGGTTCAGGTAACTGAAGGCGGAGAAGGTCGCGCCGATGATGAGTGTGCTGGTCGACAGGGCCAGCCACAGATCACGGTTCTTGAGTGCGGTCAGCTCCTCACGGAGGTTCCCGCCGTCATCGGCGACCCGTTCCAGACGCGGCACACCGAGCTGCGTGGCACCCGCGATCACCACGGTCAGCACGCCGATCGCCCAGAACGCGGCACGCCAGCCCAGATGCTCCCCGATCAGCGTCGACAGCGGAAGCCCCAGCAGCGTGCCGACCATCAGCCCGTTCATGACGACCGCGATGGCCCGTCCACGCATCCCCGGAGCCGTCAGCTGCGCCGCCATGGAGACGGCCACTCCGAAGAACGCCTGGGAGGCCACGCCGGTGATCACGCGCGCCACCAACATGATCGGGTATGTGGGGGCGGCGGCGGCCAGCACGTTTCCCGCCAGGAAGATCGCGAACAGCCCCGCGAGCGCCGTCTTCGGGCGCAGCCGCACCATGGCGACGGTGAGAAACGGACCGCCGACGGTCATGGCGACGGCGAAGGCGGTGATGAGGTAACCGATCTGGGGAATGGTCGCGTCCAGTCCGTCCGCCATCTGCGGCATGAGCCCGGCGACGGCGAACTCGCTGGTCACCATCGCGAAGATGCCGAGAGCCAGCAGATATATGACACGGGGCAAGGTCGGTCACTCCTTCAGCACGAATTTTGCATCGGTCGGTGTAGAATGCGGGCAGGCGGAAACCCCGCCCGACTTCCGGCGAGAGACTCAGGCCAGCGCGTCGAGTGCCGTGGCCGCGATCGACTCCAGGACGACACGGTCGCCTCCGCCGCGCGCGGTGACCCGGATGCCCGCGATCACGGCGTTGACGAAGCGAGCGAGGTCTTCCGGGTCACGCGTGGAGGTGAGGTCGCCGGCGGCCAGCCCCGCCGCGATGGCAGACCGCAGCGAGTCGAGCCGCCGGACCAGGTCGCGTTCCAGGATCAGGGCGATCTCCGGATCGCGACCCGCGAGCTCCACCGTGGTGTTGACCGTCAGACAGCCACGACCGTGACCGCCCGGCGAGGACTCGGACTCGACGATCACCGCCAGCAACGCGCGGATCCGTTCGATGACCGGCCGTTCCTCGTCCTCCAGGATGCGCAGCTGGTTTCCGGTGGTGGTCTCGACATAGCGAGTCAGCGCACGCCTGAACAGCTCGTGCTTGCTGGTGAACGCGTTGTAGAGGCTGCTGCGATCCAGCCCGACAGCGTCGCACAGATGGCGGGTGGAGGTGGCTTCGTAGCCGTACGTCCTGAAAAGGTCCAGCGCGATGGCCAGGACCTGATCCTCGTCGAATGTCCGGGGTCGAGCCATGCGATGGACGCTACCACGTTTTACACCGGTCGATGCAATACTCTGCCCGGAGGATGCCGCCGGCCTCCGGGCGGGAGGCCCGTGCTCGTCAGCCGGTCTCGGCGAACCGCCTGAGCACCGGGGCGAGCACGTCGGCGGCCACGCCGTGCTGCTCCCCCTTGACGACCTGCAGCGTGGCGGTCGGCAGCAGCTCGGCGACGGCGCGGGCGCCGACCATCAGCGACGGATCGGTGCCGTCGCCGTGCATGGCCAGGACGGGGACGTCGACCGCGGCCCAGCGGTCCTCGTCCAGCGGATTGCCCGCCATCGCGGACGCCACGAACCGGCCGTCGTAGGCGATCGTGTGCGCGACCTCCTCGACGGCCGCCCAGAACGGGCTCTGCCGGAAACCGTCGACGACCTCGGCGGGCATGCCGACCGCCGCGGTGAAGAACAGCGCCGCCGCGTCGCCGGGACGGCCCTGGGCGATCGCCTCGTCGAGCCGCTCGACATAGTCCGGCGGCAGGGGCGGGCGGGTGTCGTCGATGATGAACGGCGGCTCCCACACCACCAGCCGGCTGATCGGCAGCCCGGCCACCGCGGCGTCGAGGGCCAGGGCCGCGCCTGAGGAGAACCCGCAGACGATGGCGGGCCCTCCGGCGTCGGCGATGATCGCCGCGAGGTCCTCGATCTCGCGCTCCGTCGCGTACGGGGCGATGTCGGTGCTCTGGCCGCGCCCGCGCCGGTCGTAGGCGTAGGTGCGGAACCCGTCGCGCAGCAGCTCCCCAACCTCGGCGCCCAGCGGGTTGACGGCGCGGTGGGAGGTGGCGCCGTCGACCATGACCAGCGGCTGACCCTCGCCCACGGCGTCGAAAGCGATGATGGTGCCGTCCTTCGAGCGGACCGTGCCCATGGTTACTCTCCTTCATTTTCGGAACTGGACGGTACAGTACTGGCTTCCGTACGGAACTGTCCAGTACTATCCCTGCCTAGCCCTAAGGAGGTGTTGTGGACCCACAGCAGAGCGGCGCCGGGCCCGAGACCGGTCGCACGGCCAGGAAGCGGCGCGCGATCCTGGACGCGGCCACCGAGGTGTTCCTGCAGAACGGCTACCTCGGAGCGAGCATGGACGAGGTGGCCGCCAAGGCCGCGGTGTCCAAGCAGACCGTCTACAAGCAGTTCGCGGACAAGAAGCACCTCTTCACCGAGATCATCCTCGGCACCACAGCCCAGCTCATGGACGGCTTCAGGCAGGTCGCGGCCGACCTCGACCGGGCCACCGACGCGCGCCAGGCCCTGCACGACCTCGCCCGCGCCCTCCTCGCCAACCTCACCCAGCCGGACGTCCTGCGGCTGCGCCGCCTGGTCATCGCCGAGGCCGACCGGTTCCCCGACATCTCCGGGGCGTGGTTCGAGCACGGTTTCCACCAGTCGCTGGTGATGCTGGGCGAGACGCTGCGCCGCCTGGAGGGCCGCGGGCTGCTGCGCAACCTGCCTGACCCGACGCTGGCCGCCTACCAGTTCGCCGGGCTGGTCATGTACAAGCCGATGAACCAGGTGATGTTCGCCGGCACCCCCGCCGGTCCCGCGGCCGAGGAGCTGGAGAGCATCGCCGGCCAGGCGGTGGAGGTGTTCCTCGCGGCCTACGGCTGACAGTTCAGCCGCCCAGGATGCGGTCCAGGGTGCGGCGGCCCATCCGGCTCATGGCCCGGTTGCTCTCCGCGTAGTACCAGACCGCGCCCATCGCCTGCTGGAACGCCCACGCCCGGCCCCGCTCCCATTCGAGGTCGTCGCAGCCGAGCTCGTCGCGGAGCACCCGCCGAGGGCCCGGATCGAGCAGGTGCCACGCGCTCACGAGATCCAGCGCGGGGTCGGCCGGCCCGAACCCGCCGACGTCCAGGATCCCCGCCAGCCGCCCGTCCGCCACGAGCACGTTGCCGGGGATCAGATCGCCGTGGGTCATCACGTCGTCGGCCTCGCGCGGCAGGCTCCTCATGGAGTCCCACAGCCGCCGCAGCCTGGGGACGTCGAGCAGCCCCTCGCTGTTCCTGAAGCAGGTCTCCATCCACGCGTCGTGGGACTTCAGGTCGCCTCCCCGGCCTCCGCCCGCGAACGTGCGGCCCCGCGTGCCGACGGCACGCAGGCCCTCGATGAGCTCCGCCAGGTCGCGCGCGAACGCCGCCGACTCCCCCGGGTCCTCGTCCGTGGCCACGACACCGGGCAGCCACGTCTGCACCGCCCACGGCAGCGGATAGCCCGCCCCCGGCTCACCCAGCGCGACGGGCTCGGGCGTACGGAACCGCGTCCGGCCCGCCAGCTCCCGGGCCGCCTCCGCTTCCGCCCGCAGCCATCGCCGCGTCCGGCCGACGTCCCCGGGCTCCAGCGGGAACCGGGCGGCCAGCCGGTCGCCGACGCGGAAGACGGCGTTGACCGTCCCCTCGGAGGCGACGCTCCTGACGTCCAGGCCCCGCCACTGGGGGAACTGCGCCTCGATCAACGCACGCACCATCGCGGGCGTCACCGTCAGCTGGCCGGCGTGCATCCTCATCCGAGGAAGCCTCCCCACGCCGATGCCGGCCCGCAACCTCTTTTCCCGGGGTCCGCGCCGTCAGCGGGTGCTCGCCAGGGCGGTGCGGGCGATCTCGGCCCGTTCGGCGGCCTCCGCCTCGGCGGCCCGCTTCTCTGCGAGCACGCGGGCGTCGTAGGCGGTGCGGGCGGCGGCGATCTCGTTCTGGTGCGTCTCCGTCCAGGTGACCAGCTCGCGGATGGTGGAGTGCAGGGTCGTGCCGAGCGAGGTGAGCTCGTAGTCGACGCGCGGCGGGACGGTCGGGTGCACGGTCCTGCTGACCAGTCCGTCGCGTTCCAGGTGGCGCAGCGTACGGGTGAGCATGCGCTGGCTGACCCCGTCGATCATGCGGCGCAGCTCGGTGAAGCGCAGGCTGCGCCGGTCGAGCAGGGCGATGACCAACAGCGACCATTTGTCCGCGACGCGGTCGAGGATCTGCCGGACCTCGCAGTCCTCCCGGGTGTCCCACTGGAGAACGTCGTAGTCGTCGCCGGTATCCCCGCAGTGACCGAGGAACTCAGAAGTGCCGTCTTCCATGACATTTCATGATGCTCGACGATTCTGCTGGTTACAAGAAGGAACCGGCAGGCGGTCGAGGAACTGTGGGCCGGTTCCGCTTTCGTGAAAGGACCGCACCGTGCCCACCTCGATGTCCCCACGCTCGTGGGGCGTGCTCTTCGTGCTCGCCGGCGCCATCTTCCTGGAAGGGATCGACGTGGCCATGCTGAACGTGGCCCTGCCGGCGATCCGGGCGGATCTCGGCCTGTCCACCGGCATGCTCAGCGGCGTGGTCAGCGCCTACGTGCTCGGCTACGGCGGCTTCATGCTGCTGGGCGGCCGGGCCGCCGACCTGCTGGGACGCCGCAGGATGTTCCTGTTCTGGCTGATCGTCTTCCTGCTCTTCTCAGGTCTGGGGGGCTTCGCGACCGAAGGGTGGACGCTGTTGACGGCCCGCTTCGTGACCGGGGTCGCGGCCGCGTTCATGACGCCCGCAGGGCTCTCCCTGATCACCGGCAACTTCCCCGAAGGGCCGCAGCGCACCAAGGCGCTCGGGGTGTACGCCGGCACGGCCTCGGGCGGCTACGTGCTCGGCCTGGTCGCCGGCGGTCTGCTGGCCTCCGTCGGCTGGCGATGGGTGTTCTTCGCGCCGGTGATCCTGGCGGCGGTGATCCTCGTCGCGGCGCTGGTCCTGCTCAAGGAGAGCGAGGCGCCCGAGCGGCCTCCGGGCGGCTTCGACCTGGCCGGCGCGTTCAGCATCACCGGCGCGATGCTGCTGCTGGTGTACGGCGTGGTCCGGCTTGAGCACCCCGGCGACGGCCTCGCGGGCACGATCGGCGTGTTCGCCGCGGGCCTCGCCCTGCTGGCCGTCTTCGTCCTGATCGAACGACGCGCGGCCCATCCCCTGGTGCGGCTCGGCATCCTGCGCTCACACCCGCTGGTGCGGGCCAACCTGGGCGCGCTGCTGTTCCTCGCCTCGTTCGCCGGCTTCCAGTTCGTGGTCACCATCTACCTGCAGGAGGTGCGCGGCTGGAGCAGCCTGCAGACCGGTCTGGCCATGCTGGTGATCGGCATCGACACGATCCTCGCGCCGACGGTCACCCCGAAGCTGGTGAACCGGTTCGGCAACGCCCGCGTGCTCTTCGGCGGACTGGTGGTCGCCGCCCTGGCCTACGCGCTCTTCCTGCCGCTCGGGATGGACTGGACGTACGCGGCCATGCTGCCGACCATGCTCCTGCTCGGCGTGGCGTTCTCCCTGGCGTACGGCCCGCTGACCATGGCCGCCACCGAAGGGATCGACGAGCACGAGCACGGCCTGGCCAGCGGCCTGCTCTACACCTCCATCCAGTTCGGCACCGCGCTCGGGCTGTCGGCGGTGACCGCCGTGAGCGTCGCGGCGCTCGGCGACGCCGGCACGCCCGAGGCGACGCTGGACTCCCTGCGGCTCGCCCTCGTCGTCCCGGTCGCGGCCGCCGCCGCCGGCGCCCTGATCACCGCCTTCGGCCTCCGCCGCCGCACCGCCGGCCGCGTGTCCGTCCCGGCCTCGGTGTGACCGATGACGACCAGAGTGACCTCGTTCGGTGAGATCGAGCAGCAGTTCGCCGCCTACGTCGGCGACATCGTGTACGCCACCATGACCACCGTGGACGCCCGGGGCCGCCCCCGGGCGCGCGTCCTGATACCGGTCTGGGAGGTGGTCGACGGCCGCCCGATCGGCTGGCTGGCCACCTACAAGACCCCGGTGAAGACGGCGCACCTGGCCGGCAACCCGCACGCCACGTTCTCGTACTGGAGCCCCAGACAGAACGCGGTGAGCCTGGACACCGTGGCCGAATGGGCCGACGACCCGGAGCTCACGCGGCGGGTGTGGGACCTCTACCGGCAAGGGAGCCCGCCCGGGGCGGGGTACGAACTGGGCGACTTCTGGAGCGGCCCCGCCGATCCCCGGCTGCACGTCCTCCGGCTGGTCCCCTGGCGCGTCCAGGTCATCCGCGGCACCGACCTGCGGAGCAGGATCTGGCGAAACCCGTCGACCGGGAGCCTGGGCGCGGGCTACGGTCGCGCCTGATCCTCAGCCCTCTCCCGAGGCAGGTTGGTCCTATGGCGATCCCGAAGAAGTACGCGAGGCCCGTCACCGTCGACGGCACCGCGTTCCGGTGGCGTGTTCGCCGTAAGCCCACGTACTGCCAAGGGAACGGCTGGGGCCCGATGACGTTCGCGGTGGAGCAGGTCGACCTCTTCGACTGGGACGGCGCCGACCTGTTCGGCCCGTACACCTTCACGCTGTTCCTGGCTTTCCGCGCATCACGTGCGGAGGTGACCGTACGCGCGCGAGAGAGTGTCTTTCCGCCCACCCTGGGACAGTGACAGCAGATCTTGGAGGCGGCTGTGGCGATGCCGGATAAGGGGTCGCGGCTCATCACGGTCGGTGACGCCGTCTACCGCTGGCGGGTCCGCCGCAAGCCGGGCCGCCGTCAGGGTGACGGCTGGACGCCGCTCCGCTTCACCGTGGAGCGGGCCGAGGAGCCGGGGAGCGTGCTCGTGGTGACGCTCCCCTGCGCCCGGCCGGACAACTGGCGGGGGGAACGGACGGTCACCGTCCGTCCGATCCTCGTCGGCGGGTGCGTGCGGCGGGCCGTCGAGCGAGGATGGCGGCCCGGCCGCGCAGGCCCGGCGTTCGTCCTCGACGTCGCCGAGGACGAGCTGGCCGGGCTTCTCGGCGAGCCGCCCCGATACCTGGTCCCTTTCCTCTGGGGCATGATCCCGGAGGGCGGCCGCATCGAGGATCTCCCGCGATGCACTCAGATCTGGAGCCGGGACCGGTCTTCTTGATCCGCAGTGGGCCCCTTACGGGGTTCTCGGGTCGCGGAGCGAGCGCATCGCCTCCACCAGGCTCCCGTGGATGTACTCCAGCCCGGGCGTGGAGAAGCTCGTCCAGTCGTCGGCGTCCGACGACTCGGCCTCGGCGGCCCAGTCCTGGCCGGCCGCGGGATCGTGCTGGTACACCCACCAGAGATTCCCCGACCGGTCCTGGAACCGCGCGAGCGTGTCACCGAAGAAATCGGTCGGACGCGTGACGATCCGCGCCCCGCGGGTCTCCGCGCGGGCCAGGGTCTCCTCCACGTCGTCCACGTACACACGCGTGAGCGCCGGGGTGAACGGCCAGTCGGGCTTGCGGTCGGCGAGCGACAGCAGCGAGTCGCCCAGACGGAGCTCGGCGTGCAGGATGAGCCCGTCCTCGTCGATCGTGCGGGCCTCCGGCACGTCGGTCGCGCCGAACACGTCGATGAGGAAGTCGATCAGCTCGGCGGTCCCGTCGGCGATGACGAACGGGTTCACCGTGTTGGAGCCGGCGGGCGCGTGAGGTCGTGCGGTCATGAGGTTCCTTTCCTGATGAGCGGTGCACGCACTCTCGCAGCAGACGAGGTCACATCCCGTCCGCGTTCGTCAGGGCGCGTCCGGCGGCGTCTCCAGAGCGCGCAGCATCCGCCCGAGCGCCTCGCGAAGCTCCGAGCGCGCGGGATCGGGGAGGTCGACGGTGTACGCGACGCCGGCCGGAATCCACGACAGGGCGTACATCGTGTCCCTGAAGTCGGCGCCGCCCACCGGCCAGACCGTGGTGCCGGCGTCCCCCGGCTCGGCGCCCTGCGCCCACTCGCCGAAGAGATCACGCAGCCGCTCGGTCGGCATCCGGATCGTCGCGGTCGCGTCGGTCGCCTGCTTGCCCCATGACGACGCGACGGCCACGAACTCCGCGACCTGCCGGTGCGAGAGCGGCCGCGGCTCGAAGAACGCCCCGGTGCGCCGCACGCCGGCGATCCGGTCGATGCGGAACGTACGCCAGCCGTCGCGATCGAGGTCCCAGCAGAGCAGGTACCAGTGCCGCTCGGACGGCGCGAGGTGGTGCGGCTCCACCTGGCGCGACGACGGCCCCGACCTCGACACGTGGGCGAAGCGGACACGCTCGTGGTCCCGGCAGGCCAGCGCCAGTTCGGTGAGCACGGCCGGGGACACCCCGGACCCGGGTCCTGTCCCGGCCGGTCGCACCGCGGCGGCGAGCGCGTTGACCCGTTCGCGCAGTGCGGCGGGCAGGACCCGTTCGAGCTTGGCGAGAGCCCGGATCGTCGTGTCCGCGCCGTCGGTGAGCTGCCGCGTCGCCGCCAGGCGCAGGCCCGCCGCCATGGCGACGGCCTCCTCGTCGGTGAGCAGCAGCGGCGGCATCACACCGCCGGGCTCCAGACGGTAGCCGCCGGCCAGCCCCGGAACCGACTCGATCCGGTAGCCGAGGTCACGCAGGCGTTCGACGTCCCGGCGCACCGTACGCCGCGAGACCCCGAGCCGGTCCGCCAGCTCGGGGCCCGTCCAGTGCCGATGCGTCTGCAGCAGGTTGAGGAGCGCGAGGGCGCGTGCGGTGGTGTCCGGCATACCGCCAGCTTGCCGCCGAACGCGGACGGTTCGTGTCCGCGTCCGGAGGGCGCGCGGGATCCGTCAGGAGGCCGGGTGCGGGTCGCCGAGGTACGGGAACCGGTCCAGGGTGTCGGTGTGCGGCGTCAGCCCGGTGGGCGGCGCCTCGTTCTTGGTGAGGAACGCGACGCGGATGTCGATGACGTCTTCGGTGAACGTCCGCCCGTTGGGGTACGCGGCCGGCTTGGCCGGGTCGAAGTGCAGCACGTCCGGCAGGAGGCCGTGCTCGTCGATCGCGGCGATCGCCTCCTCACGGGAGTAGCCGCCGGTGTGGCCCAGCAGGTGGACGAACTGGTCCGTCCACTTCTCCCGGTCGTCGACCGGCTCGCCGGCGTTGTACTCCTCCTTCGTGTCGTCGGTGTTGAAGAAGCTGCTCATCGACGGGTGTCCCGCCCGGTCCGCGTGGACGAGTTCGCCGTCGCGCAGGACGCTGCACCGGCCCCAGACGCGCAACGTGGGCTCGGGTGCCAGCTCCGCGGTCGGCAGTTCGATGGCCATGGAGAAGACGTTGGCCGTGGTGTTGGAGTCGACGCCGGTCCACGGGGACTTCCCGCCCAGATGCGGTGCGGTGAAGTTCCGCTTGCCGCTGGTGTCGAACAGGTTCTTGATGCCGTCGAAGTCGAAGAAGAAGGCGTCACTGCGGCTGCCGGCGGCCACCAGGTAGTCGCCGCTGCTGACCACGTTGGCCCGGGGGCCGAAGGAGACGGCGGCGCCCGACACGATCTTGGTGCCCACCGCCCCGAAGTCGCGGGACTCCGCTCCGGTCGCCATGAAGACGCTGTAGGTCTGGGAGCCGTCGGATGCAGGCCGGCTGAAGACCCAGCTGAAGGCGACGTCGGTCAGGTAGTCGCCGTCGTTGTCGATGTTCAGGCGGTACACGGCGTCGGGGTGCAGGGCGTCCGCGTTGGGATTGGCGTTGAGGATGAGAACGGTCCTGCCCGGATCGCCGGGCGACTGGAAGGCGTACAGGTCGCACAGATCGAGGCGCTGGTCGCCCAGTGGTGGCCCGAGGCTGAGGCCGGTGAAGTGGTTCGACATGTCAGGCCCTTCGATCGCTCGCTCGCCGGGAAGCCACCAGGACACTCGAACAATCGTTCGGTGCCCGCCGCCACATCCAGCGGTCGTCGTACATGAATCCGTTTCTGCAGATTAAGCGTCGGCGAGTGCGCTGTGAGGGTTCCGTCGCGGTGTGTCGCGAGGGAGAGTTCACCGAGGTCGGGACGCTCATCGGCGCCTCCACCGTCGGACACCGGAGGTTGCCTGTCCGTGAGGGACGGTAGTCAAAAATGCCTCTAACTGGGTTCATGTGGCGTATGGGACATGCTTAGATAGGCCAGGCGTCTGAGGCGATGCCCCCGCCGTGCCCCGTGTCACGGCATCCGTCTCGACGCCGATGCTCTGGCTCCGAAGAAGGGTGACGGCAGGAAGCCCACGACCATCACTCACCTTCTCGCGGGCACCCGGGCTTCCGGTGTCCCCGAGCGCCAGGGCGCGTCTATTCACCATGCCCCGAGTCGTGACCGCGTCCTGCGACGCATTGGCCCCCTTGGAGGATCTGTGACAACCTCGACGTCCTACTATGACCAGATCGGCGGCGCGCCGGCTGTTCGCGACGTCGTCGACCTGTTCTACGTGCGGGTCCTCGACGACGCCGACCTCAAGCCCTACTTCGCCGGCATCGACATGCCGAGGCTGAAGCGGCACATGGTGGTGCTGCTGTGTTCCGTCCTCGGCGGCCCCGAGCCGTACGAGGGCCGCGACCTGGCGGAGGCGCACCGCGGCATGGGCATCACCGCCGACCACTACGCGAAGGTCGGCGAGATCCTGCTTTCGGTGTTGCAGGGGGCCGGCGTGGGGGACGAGATCCTGCAGCACGTCGTGCTGACCCTGAACAAGGTGGAGTCGTCCATCGTGGCCGAACCTGTAGAGACGGCCGACTGAGTGGACGCGCAAGCTCTGAAAGACAGCTGGCGCCTCGTCGCCCGGTCAGGCGACCAGGTGCCGCTGTACTTCTACTCGGCCCTGTTCCTGATGAACCCGGAGACGAGGGACCTGTTCCCGGTGTCGATGGCGAGCCAGCGCGACCGGCTCGTCAGCGCGCTCGGGCACATCGTCAGCAACGTCGACCGGGTGGAGGAGCTGGTCCCGTTCCTGCAGCAGCTCGGCCGGGACCACCGCAAGTTCGCCGTGGTGACGGAGCACTACCCCGCCGTCGGCAGGGCGCTGCTCGCCACCCTGGAGCACTTCATAGGCGACCGGTGGACGCCCGCCCTCGCCGAGGACTGGACGAAGGCGTACAGCCTGGTGGCCCAGGTGATGACGGACGCCGCCGCGGACGCGTCCAGGACCACCCCGCCCTGGTGGGAGGGCGAGATCATCAGCCACGAGACCCCCGCCCTCGGCATCGCGGTGATCAGGGCGCGGCTGAACTACCAGTACGGCTACCGTCCCGGCCAGTCGGCGTCGATCGCGCATCCCATGCGGCCGCGCGTCTGGCGTTTCTACTCCTTCGCCAACGCGCCGCGCCAGGACAACACCATCGACCTGCACGTCCGCATGGTCGACGGCGGCGTGCTGAGCGCCGCCCTGGTCATGGGCGCGCGGCGCGGCGACGTCCTGCGCGTGGGAGCGCCCGTGGGCGACCGGCTGAGCCTCACCCCCGAGATCACCGGCGACCTGCTCCTCATCGCGGGCGGCACCGGCCTCGCGCCGCTGAAGGCGCTGGTGGAACAGGTGATGTACGAAGGCCCGTCACGGAAGGTCGACGTCGTCGTCGGCGCCCGGACGTCCCGGGAGCTGTACGACCTCGAAGCGCTGTCCAAGATGGCCGCGGAGCACCCCTGGCTGACCGTCGTCCCGGCCGTCTCCAACGACCCCTTCTACCGGGGCGTCCGCGGCAACGCCGTGGACGTCGCGCTCCAGGCATGGCGTGGCCAGCAGGTCTTCGTCTGCGGCTCCACGGAGATGGCTCAGAGCACCGTCGGACGACTGCTGGACGCGGGCGTGCCCTCCGAGCGGATCCACTTCGACGAGTTCACGAGCGACAAAGGCGGGGAGTCATGACGGCAGAGATGCCTTGGGGAGATCACCCGGAGCGCGAACGCCAGCCTCTCACCCCGGATCGGGTACGCAAGCAGGAGTTCTCGCGCACACCGCTCGGACGCCGCGGCTACAGCGAGGACGAGGTGCGCTCGTTCCTGTACCGGGTCGCGGAGGACATGGCGGCCGGGGACAAGGAGAAGGCGGACCTCCGCGCGTACATCGACCGTCTGAAGCAGTGGTACAAGGACCACGGCGTCAGCGTCGAGCAGGCCGCTCCCCAGCAGGCCCTGAGCGTCGACGCGATCAACATCCTCTCCCGCGCCCAGCAGACCGCCGACGTCCAGATCGCGGAGGCGGAGGACTACGCCCGGCGGATCCTGGGGGAAGCCCGCCAGCAGTACGAGGTGATCCTCACGGAGGCGCAGCGGCAGGCGGAGGAGGCCGCCGACCAGGCGGTCGGCGCCTACCGCTCGCGCGGCGGCGAACACGGCGCCGAGGCCGAGGAACTGGAGCGGCAGATCGCCTACCTGCGCACCTTCGCCGACGTCACCCGGGTGCAGCTGCGCGCCGTGCTGGCAGGGCTGGCCCAGGAGGTCGACAAGCTCGGCACCATTCCTGACCAGGACGGGCAGCTCCTCCACGGCCCCTCACCGGTCCACCGCTGACCGGGCCCGTACGTCTGCCCTGGCGCGGTCGCCGACCACCTTCTCGACGACATCACCGCGGCGCCGGCTTCGCCGCCGAAGCGGGCGCCTGCGGGTGTTCTGCCCTTGATCGTGTGTCTGGGAGTGTGATCCCGGCACCGGAGCGCACGGGACGGCGCTCGCCCGTAGCATCGCCCTTGTGACGGCAGCCGAGGACTTCCACATCTTCCGCAGGACAGTCAAGGCCCGCTCGCTCGAACATCACCAAGCCATGGAGATCGCGCTGGAGCGGGGCTGGTGGGCGATCGCCGGCAGCGTGCTGCGCATGGAACTCGACTCTTTGATCCGCGTCATCTACCTACTGCACAACCCGGATGTGCGCGACCGCATTTTGGCGTCCTGCGTCACCGGCAACGGATTCACGGACGACCGGGGCCGTATCTTTGATCGACGGATGATCGACCTCGCTGTCGGCGACAACAGCTGGGTAGGTGCCGTTTATGAGTTCGGAAACAAGTTCGTACATCTGACCGACGCGCACGACTACGCAGACGTAGATCCGTTCCAGGCTTACGAATACAAGGATGAGGTCATCGATTACCTCAACCAGTACCACGGAGACAAGCTGCCTGGTCGGCCGTTGGGCGCCGACTCCACGTTGCGCGACATCGCCGCGTATGCCCCGCTCGTGCTGGAAAAGATCACCTCGAACTTGCTCGGGTACATCGAGCGTGTGCGCGAAGAGGTTCAAACCTGATGGCCTCCGGGTTCGCCTCGGTCAACCTGCGGGAGCCGAGCCTGCAACAAGGATGGAACGGCTCAATGCTCGACGCGCAGCTCGAAGTCCGGCGCGAACAGGGCAGGGTCGAAAAGCTCGCCGGCAGGAACCCCTGCCTTGTAGGCGTCTTCAAGGATCCGGCGGATGCGCCCTCCTGCCTGCGCCATGTCCGGTGTGGCGTTCTCGGCCCGAGTGAACCCCGCAGCCTGGCGACTGTCGGTCCACACATGCCCGAGCAGTTGACCGCGCTGATCGTGGACCGCAGCCTCCCGCACCGGGCCGGTGGCCTTGAAATCGTAGGAGTCGTTCACGGAGGCGAACATGGGAATGACATCGTGAAATCGGGGATTCTGATTGTCAGTCATCGACAGGTCCCTTCCACCCGGCGTCAGCGTCCACGGACGGCTTCATCTCCAAGCCTTGTTGTCCGGCCCACGCGGCTACCTGTCGGATCTTGTCGGCCGGGATCGGCGACAACCAGGCCCCACGCAGCAGCTCCCACAACTCGTCGCCGATGGAGCCCAACGAGGTCTCGGACGCGTACATGGCCGCCTTCAGCGCCCGGACGTCCTCGGGGACCATTCCTTCGAGACCGCCCACGGCTCAGCCAGGACTGTCGGCAGGGGTACGGGCGAGCAGCACTCGAAGTTCGTTCACCGTCTCCGTGCAGGCGCTGAGCAGGACCTGGCGCTGACCGGTGAGCTCCTGGCCGAAGCGCTGCGCGGCCGGCCCGGTCCAGATGTTCTGCGCCATCAGGGCCAACGCCCGATCGAGACTGGTCCTGGCCTCGTCGGTGAGTTGCTCCGCTCGGCGTAACGCCTGTTCCACTTGCTCCCGGGTCATGCGCGACTCCCTCGGGCGCGACGATGGGCACGAGATCGAGGTGTGACGCCATTGGACTGCGGTGCACAAGTCAGAGCAACCGAATCGCTGGATCTGGTTCGTACCCTCATAGATCTGCGTGATTTCCGACGTCCCGCCCGTCCACCTCAGGAAACGCGACCCGAAGCCCTCACCTGACGGGACCGAACCTTTCGACGCGTCACCGGCGTCCCTAACGGTCGAGAGGAGTCATTTTGGATCGCAATGACAGCTTCCGCGAGTTCGTCGCCGCCCATCAGCAGGCGCTGATGCGCACCGCGTACCTGCTCACGGGAGACGCCCACCAGGCCGAGGACCTGCTGCAGAGCGCCCTGTTGAAGGTGTTCGGCCGCTGGTTCAGGCTGTCGCGCGTCGAGTATCCCGAGGCGTACGCGCGCAAGGTGCTGCTGAATCAGTACATCTCGTGGCGACGGCGCCGGGTCAGAGCCGAGCTTCCGACCGCCGACCCGCCCGACCGGCTGTACTCGAGCGAGGACTCCACCATCGTGCGGCTCGTCATGCGCCGGGCTCTCATGCGGCTGCCGCCCCGGCAGCGGGCGGTGATCGTGCTGCGTTACTACGAGGACCGGACGGAACGCGAGACGGCCGAGCTGCTGAACTGCTCGGTCGGCACGGTGAAGAGCCAGGCCCACTACGCGCTGGCCCGTTTACGCGAGCTGGCGCCCGAACTGGCGCCGAAACTCTCAGACCTGGAAGCAGAGGAGGCCCGCCGATGACCTGGCTACGGGACGTGCTCGTCGATCTGGCCGACGACTCTCCGCAGGTGGACCTGGCCGAACGTACGATCGCGGCACATCACCGCAGACGGCGTACGGTGGTCTCGCTTCTCGCGGCGGGCATGGTCGTGGTCGTCGCTCTTGGTGCGACGGCCGCCGTCCGGCTGTTGCCCGACAGGCGGCAGGAGGCCGCTTCCACAGGTGACCTGCCGGCGCGCGGGGTGGGGCCGCTGAGCCACGCGTACAAGACCTTCTGCGAGCCGGCCCGCGGGGAGGCGCCGAAGGGCTGCAAAGACGGAGGCTGGCGGGTGGTCACCCGGAGCGGCGAGACCTACCACGTGCCGGACGCGCTGCGCAGCCTCGCTCCCGGCCGCACCGGCCTGCGCGACAGCCCGCTGGCGATCAGCCGCGACGGCCGCAAGATCGCCTACTACAGCGCCGATGAAGGCACCTTCCAGGTCCGCGACCTGGCCTCGGGCCGGAAGACGACGGCCGCGCAGAAGGTGCCCAAGAGCCTGCTGGGCAGCGTCTCGCGACTGATGCTGTCGGACGACGGGCGGTTCGTCGCCTTCAGCAAGGTTCCGGACTTCAAGGATCCCGCGCTGCTCATCGACATGCGTGGCGGGGCCGTCCGCGAGTTGCCCAACCGCTGGGTCCCCATCGGTCTGTCCCCGGACGGCGCGACCATCACCCTCGCGGAGTACTCGCCGCGATCACGGCTGCGGACGATCTCCAACCTGTGGCCCAGTTCTTCCAAGGGCGACACCACGTCGGTCATCCTGCCGGTGGACTACCACTTCAGCCCTCTCGCCCCCGATGGCAGAACCGTCGCGGTGATCGAGAACCTCAGCACCGCCGAGCGGCCGTGCCGCCGCGGCGACCTGGCCCTCATGGACACGCTCACCGGCGAGAAGCGGAAGCCGACCGTCATCAGCGGCCTGCCCGCCGATGTCTCCCAGATCTCGCTGCGCACCTGGCTCAGCGCCGAGGAGGTCACCGCTCTCACCATGTCCGTGCGGTGCAGGCCGGCGTCCGACGTGCCGGACGACGAGCCCGCGGTGATCGACCAGCCGTACCGGACCATGACCGCGTACGCGGTGAACGTCAGGACCGGCAAGGCCAGGAAGCTCGCCACGTACAGAGCGCAGGGCTTCTTCGAGATCGTCCTGCCCGGCCCCCCCGGGGCGCTATGACCTCAGGTGTCAGTGATCAGCTGAACCGGGATCCCGGGACGACGAACCCCGCCCGCCCAGCGAGGCAGGCGGGGTTCGTGCACGTCAACGACTACTTGAGGAGCTGCCGCGCCATCACCATGCGCTGGATCTGGTTCGTACCCTCATAGATCTGCGTGATCTTGGCATCGCGCATCATGCGCTCCACCGGGAAGTCCTTCGTGTACCCGTACCCGCCCAGCATCTGCACCGCGTCCACGGTGATCTCCATGGCCGCGTCCGAAGCGGCGCACTTGGCCGCGCTCGACAGGAACGTGAGGTCCTTCTGCGGCTCACCCTTCATGGCCCGCTCCGACTTGGCCGCCGCGTGATAGGTGAGCTGCCGCGCCGCCTCCAGCTTCATCGCCATGTCCGCGAGCATGAACTGCACGCCCTGGAAGTCGGCGACGGCCTTGCCGAACTGCTTGCGCTCCTTGACGTACCCGACCGCGTAGTCCAGCGCCCCCTGCGCGATGCCGAGGGCCTGCGCGGCGATGGTCACCCGGGTGTGGTCCAGGGTGGCCAGGGCGGTCTTGAACCCGGTCCCGGGCGCGCCGATCATCCGCGACTCGGGGATGCGGACGTCCTCCAGGATCACCTGACGCGTCGGGGACGCCTTGATGCCGAGCTTGCGCTCCTTGGGCCCGAACGAGACGCCCTCGTCCGACTTCTCCACCACGAAGGCGGAGATGCCGCGCGCCCCGGCCGACGGGTCCGTGACGGCCATGACCGTGTAGTACTCGGACACGCCCGCGTTGGTGATCCACATCTTGGTGCCGTTGAGCACGTAGTGGTCGCCGTCGAGGACGGCGCGGGTCTTCATGGCGGCGGCGTCGGAGCCCGCCTCCGGCTCGGAGAGCGCGTACGAGAACATGGCGTCGCCGCGGGCCACGGCGGGCAGGTACTGCTGCTTGAGCTCCTCGGAGGCCGACAGCATGATCGGCACGGTGCCGAGCTTGTTCACGGCGGGGATCAGCGAGGAGGAGGCGCAGGCGCGGGCGACCTCCTCGATGACGATGACGGCGGCCAGCGCGTCGCCGCCGGCTCCCCCGTACTCCTCCGGGACGTGGATGGCGTGCAGGTCGGATGCGACCAGGGCCTTGTAGACGTCCCAGGGGAACTCCTCGGCCTCGTCCGCCTCCGCGGCGCGGGGGGCGATCTTCTCGTCGGCGAGGGCCCTGACCGTCTCCCGGAGCATGTCGTGCTCTTCGGCGGGCGCGTACAGAGGAAAGCTCATGCACAGATAGTAGGACGTCCGAGCATCTTGCTACCAACCGGTACGGTTTGTGCTTGAGAAGAGGTGGCACGAAGAAGGGTGGGCGCGGGCCTGTAGCATTCCTCCGCAATGGAAAGGAGCTCACTCGTGCCATATCGCCTGACGGTGATCGGGACCGGCTACCTGGGCATCACGCATGCGGCCTGCATGGCGGATCTCGGCTATGAGGTGCTCGGCCTTGACATCGACGCCGACAAGGTCCGCTGCCTCAACAACGGCGAGCTCCCCATCCACGAGCCTGGGCTCGAACCCGTGCTCCGCCGCGGCCTCGAGTCCGGCCGCCTGCGCTTCACCACCTCCTACGAGGAGGCCGGCGCGTTCGGCGACGTCCACTTCGTCTGCGTGGGCACACCGCAGAAGAAGGGCGAGTACGCCGCCGACGTGTCCTACATCGACGCCGCGATCGACTCGCTGGCCCCCTTTCTCGACCGCGCGTCCCTGGTCGTCGGCAAGTCGACGGTCCCGGTCGGCACCGCGTCCCGGCTGGCCGACCGGCTGGCCGCGCTGGCTCCGGCGGGCGAGCAGGCCGAGCTGGCGTGGAACCCCGAGTTCCTGCGCGAGGGCTTCGCCGTGCAGGACACGCTCCACCCCGACCGCATCGTGCTGGGCGTGCGCTCCGAGCGGGCCGAGAAGGTGCTGCGTGAGGTCTACGAGCCGCTCGGCGACGTGCCGATGGTGGTGACCGACTTCCCGACGGCCGAGCTGGTCAAGACCGCCGCCAACTCCTTCCTGGCCACCAAGATCTCCTTCATCAACGCGATGGCCGAGGTGTGCGAGGCCGCTCACGCCGACGTGCAGCAGCTCTCGCTCGCGCTCTCGTACGACGACCGGATCGGCGGGCGTTACCTGAACCCGGGGCTCGGGTTCGGCGGCGGCTGCCTGCCGAAGGACATCAGGGCGTTCATGGCGCGGGCCGGCGAGCTCGGCGCCGACCAGGCGCTGACGTTCCTGCGCGAGGTGGACGCGATCAACATGCGCCGCCGCGCCCGCATGGTCGACCTGGCCCGCGAGCTGGCCGGGGGTTCCTTCCACGGCTGCACGGTGGGCGTGCTCGGCGCCGCCTTCAAGCCCAACTCCGACGACATACGCGACTCCCCCGCCCTAGACGTGGCGGTGACGATCGGGCGGCAGGGCGGGCGGGTCACGATCTACGACCCGATCGCGCTCGACAACGTCCGCAAGGCACACCCCCAGCTCGCCTACGGCGAGTCTGCCCTCGACGCGGTACGGGGCGCGCACGTCGTGCTGCTGCTGACGGAGTGGCAGGAGTTCCTGGACCTGGACCCGGAGGCGCTGGGCGAGGTCGTGGCCACCCGCAAGATCGTCGACGGGCGCAACGCGCTCAACGCCGAGGCGTGGCGCTCCGCCGGGTGGCACTACCGGGCGCTGGGCCGCCCCTGACGCACCCACTGGGTGTGCACCGGCCGGTAGCCCTGGCGCGCCCAGAACGGGCCTGACAGCGGGTTCGCCACCGCGTGGTGCAGCAGCGTCGTGGCCACGCCCCACGCGTCCAGCCGGGCGTGCGCGGCGGCGGCCAGCGCCGCGCCGACACCCCGGCCCCGTACGGCGGGGTCGGCGTACATGACGCCCAGGTAGGCGGCCGGCATCCGGGTCACCATGGAGGCGATCCACCGCGACCGGGGCGGCGGGTCGACGATGACGACGCCGGTCACCGCGCCGTCGTGCTCGGCCACCCAGGCCCACGAGCGGGGCAGCGTGCCGGTGAGATGCTCCCTGATCCTGGCGGGCGTCGACGGCCGCGGCGTGACCCAGCCGAACTGCGCGTCGTACGCCACCAGCGCCTCGTACAAACGCGCGATCCCGTCCAGGTCGTCAGCGGTGGCGGGCCGTACGCGCGGGTCCGTGGCCTGCCCGGCCGGGAGCCTGCGGGGGCGGGCGGCGACGGTGACCGTCGGGGCGAAGCCGCGGACGGCCAGGGCGCGGACGGCGGCGGTGTCGCGGCTGGGCCACAGCACCGCGAGCGGGCCGGGCTCCCGCCGGGGCGCGGCCGTCCACGCGTCCAGCAGCGCGCCGAGCGCCGCCTCCGGGTCGGGGCCGCCGACGCGGGCGTGCAGCCGGTGGACGACGAGCGGGCCCCAGGTGGCGTTGAGTGTGTCAAGGCCGGAACGGTCCATCGAGGCCAGGCCGACGGCGCCGGGCACCTCGACGAGTTGCTCCCCGAGGCCGGGCTTGGGCAGCCGGTCCTGACCGCCGGCCAGCGGGTCGGCGGCGCGTACCCGGGCGGCGTGGCCCGCGAGCACGTCCAGCACGGCCCTCTCCCGGGGCGGGCGGATCAAACGGCCGGCTTCAGCGCCGCCGCCTCGGCGCGCAGCCGTTCGCCCTTGGCGTGCGCCTGCTCCTTGAGCCGCTCCTGGAACTCGACCATGCGGGCGCGCAGGGTGGCGTCCGTGGCGGCGAGGATGCGTACGGCGAGCAGGCCGGCGTTGCGGGCGCCGCCGACCGCGACGGTCGCGACGGGCACCCCGGCCGGCATCTGGACGATCGACAGCAGGGAGTCCATGCCGTCGAGGTACTTCAGCGGCACCGGCACCCCGATCACCGGCAGCGGCGTGACGGAGGCGAGCATGCCGGGCAGGTGGGCGGCGCCGCCCGCGCCCGCGATGATGACCTCGACGCCGCGGCCGGCCGCCTGCCTGCCGTACTCGATCATCTCGGCGGGCATCCGGTGGGCGGAGACGACGTCGGCCTCGAACGGGATCCCGAACTCGGCGACCGCCTCGGCGGCGGCCTTCATCACCGGCCAGTCGGAGTCGCTGCCCATGACGATGCCGATGCTCACGTGTACTCCCCGGTCATCAGGTAGACGGCGGCGTGGCGGGCGCGGGCCCTGACCTCGTCGAGGTCGTCACCGACGGCGGTGACATGGCCGATCTTACGGCCGGGGCGCACCTGCTTGCCGTAGAAGTGCACCTTGACGGCCGGATCGTGGGCCATGACGTGCTCGTACCGCTTGAACAGGTCGGGGTCGTCGCCGCCGAGCAGGTTGGCCATGACGACCACCGGAGCGGTCATGGCGGGCGTGCCGAGCGGCAGGTCGAGCACGGCCCGCAGGTGCTGCTCGAACTGGGAGGTGCGGGAGCCCTCGATGGTCCAGTGGCCGCTGTTGTGCGGGCGCATGGCCAGCTCGTTGACGAGCAGCCCCTGCCGGGTCTGGAACATCTCGACGGCCAGCAGGCCGGTGACGCCCAGCTCGTCGGCGATCCGCAGGGCGACGCGCTGCGCCTCGGCGGCCTCCTCGGGGTCGAGCCCGGGGGCGGGGGCGAGCACCTCTACGCAGATGCCGTCGCGCTGCACGGTCTCCACGACCGGGTAGCTGACGCCCTGGCCGTGCGGGGAACGGGCGACGAGCACGGCGAGCTCGCGCTCGAACGGCACGAACGCCTCCGCGAGCAGCGGGCCGCCGGCGGCGGCGAACGCCTCGGCCGCGGCCTCCTCCGAGTCGCACACCCACACGCCGCGGCCGTCGTAGCCGCCGGTGACCGCCTTGAGCACCACCGGCCAGCCGTGCCCGGCGGCGAACGCGGCCGCCTCGCCGGGGCCGGAGACGCGGGCCCAGGCCGGGCACGGGGCGCCGATCGCGGTCAGCCGCTCACGCATGACGGCCTTGTCCTGGGCGTGGACGAGGGCGTCGGCGCCGGGGTGGACGGCGTGGCCGTCGTCGATGAGCGCCCGGATGTGCTCGCCGGGGACGTGCTCGTGGTCGAACGTGATCGCGTGACAGCCTTCGGCGAACGCGCGCAGGTCGTCGAGGGAGCGGTAGTCGCCGACGCGGGTGTCGACGATGACCCGGGCGGCGCTCTCGTCAGA
The DNA here is from genome assembly GCF_008017515.1 of Nonomuraea sp. C10. NCBI lineage: Bacteria > Bacillati > Actinomycetota > Actinomycetes > Streptosporangiales > Streptosporangiaceae > Nonomuraea > Nonomuraea sp. C10. The sequence continues at coordinate 2,465,402 of NZ_VPFF01000003.1, read as the reverse complement.
GGACCCGGCCAGCACGCGCAGTTCGACGCCGAGAGCGATGGCGGGGGGCTGCGACATCCGGGCGAGCTGTCCGGCGCCGACGATGCCGACGACGGGGCCGATGGGACTGTATGCGTTCACGTGAGGTGAGCATACCGGCCGCATTCGGAGCGCTCACAGGTAGAGCGCCCTCGGTACGAACCGCGTTATAACGGGCAGTCTTCAGGAAAGAAGATGCTGACACGCCACGGTAAGGTACCCCGGTACGCTGAAGTGGTCATGGCGTGACGAGGCGGAAGGGCCGAGCAGACACGTGCGGTTCGTCAAGAGCTTGTACCAGCGGTTCGCCGCCCTTCTGCATGAGCTGACGAAGTTCGGCATCGTCGGAGGGCTCGCCTTCCTGATCGACCTGGGCGCGCTCAACTTCTTCCACCTGGTCGTCGGCATCGGGCCGATGACCTCGAAGGTCTTCGCCACGACGATCTCGACCACCTTCGCGTACGCGGGCAACCGCTTCTGGACGTTCCGCCACCGCGAGCAGAGCGGGCTGGGGCGCGAATACTTCCTGTTCTTCCTGATGAACGGCATCGCGCTGCTGTTCGGCGTGCTGGTGATCGGGTTCACCACCTACACGCTCAAGTTCGACGACCCGGTCAGCCTCAACATCGCCAACATCGTCGGCGTCGGCCTCGGCACCCTCTTCCGCTACTGGTCCTACAAGAAGTGGGTGTTCCTGGAGGCGACCACGCCGATCCCGGCCGAGCTGCCCGCGATCGAGCTCAGGCAGGACCGCTGACCACGCGGTTCCTGCCCGGGGCGTCGGCCGGGCGCAGGAAGACGGCGAACGTCGCCGGCCTCCTCCGTACGAGCTCCAGCCGTCCGCCGTCGGCGGCGGCCAGCGCGCGGGCGAGCGTCAGCCCGAGACCGGTGCCGCCGCCCCCGCTCACGTTCCTGTCGAAGATCTTGGGTGCGATCTCGTCGTCGATGCCCGGCCCCTCGTCGGTCACCTCGGTCACCACGTAGTTGTCGCCGCTCGTCGTGGTGACGGTGACGGTGCCGCCGCCGTGGCGCAGGGAGTTCTCCAGCAGCGTGGCGATGACCTGGCCGAAGCCGCCGGTGGTGGCCAGCGCCTTGAGGTCGCGGGTGCCTTCGAGCACGAGCCTGCGTCCCACGCCGCGGAAGACGGGGTCCCACTCCGTCACCTGCTGGACCAGCACCTGGTCGATGGAGGTCGGCTCGGCCTGGGAGTGACGCTGGCGGCGGGCCGCGGCGAGCAGCTCGTCGATCACCGCCGTGAGCCGCTCGGCCTGCACGATGGCCGCCTCGCCCTCCTCGCGCACGACCTCCGGGTGGTTGGAGGCGGCGACGATCTCCTCCAGGCGCATGGTGAGGCCGGTCAGCGGGGTGCGCAACTGGTGTGAGGCGTCGGTGGCGAACTCGCGCTCACGGGTGAGCAGGTCGGAGATGCGGGTGGCGCTGCGGTCGAGTACCTGGGCCACCCTGTCGAGTTCGGGGATGCCGTAGCGGTGCTTGCTCGGCCGGGCGTCCCCGGAGCCGAGCCGCTCGGCGATCATGGCGAGGTCGCGCAGGGGCAGCGTGAGCCGGCGTGTCTGCACGATGGCCAGGCCGACGGCGACGGCGAGAGCCGCGACGGCCAGGGCGACGATCAGCAGCAGGCGCGCGTACACGTCCTGCTCGACCTGTGCCCTGTCGCGGCTCACCCGGACGAAGATGCCGCTGTCGGACTCCGCGTCCTCGGTCATCTGCTGACCGGACGGCGGTGGCGTGCCGACGACGGTGGCCTTTGGGGGGTTCCCGCGTTCGAATATCTGGATGTAGCGATCCGGATATTTCTGCTCCAGTTGCTGCGGGTCGAGCGGCGTCTCCTGGATCCGGGCGTACTCGACCTCGCCCACCAGGCGTGTCGCCTCCGCTCTGAGCTGCTGGGCGGCATCATCGACGATCAGCCGGCTGACGACGACGCCCAGGGGCACTCCGAGCAGAAGGACGGCGATGCCCGCGACGAGGAGGGTTGAAGTGAGCAGGCGTCGGCGCATGCCTACTCGCGTTCGAAGCGGAAGCCGACTCCCCGGACGGTGGTGATGTAACGAGGCTTCGCCGCGTCGTCTCCCAGCTTGCGGCGCAGCCAGGAGATGTGCATGTCGAGCGTCTTGGTCGAGCCCCACCAGTTGGTGTCCCACACCTCGCGCATGATCTGTTCGCGGGTGACGACCTTGCCCGCGTCGCGCACCAGCACGCGCAGCAGGTCGAACTCCTTGGTGGTGAGGTGGAGCTCCTTGTCGCCCATCCAGGCGCGGCGTGAGTCGGCGTCGATGCGGACGCCCTGGACCACCGGGGTCTCGGACGTGCCGCGCCGCAGCAGTGCCCGCACCCGGGCGAGCAGTTCGGCGAGCCGGAACGGTTTGGTGACGTAGTCGTCGGCGCCGGCGTCGAGGCCGACCACCGTGTCCACTTCGTCAACGCGTGCGGTGAGGATCAGCACCGGAGTGCCGTGCCCCTCCGCACGTATGCGGCGCGCCACCTCCAGGCCGTCCATCTCCGGAAGGCCCAGGTCCAGGACGATGAGGTCGATGCCACCCGACAGTGCCCTCTCCAGGGCCTGCGGGCCGTCGGGGCTCACCTCAACCTGGTAGCCCTCGCGGCGCAGGGCGCGCGCGAGCGGCTCGGAAATCGAGGTGTCATCCTCGGCGAGAAGTACGCAGGTCATGAGGCGATCGTAGGTCCTTAGGCGATCGTTTCCCGGGCACAGCGCGCGGTTTGACTCGTAGTTGACCTATCTATTGACCTGGGCAAACGCGACTAAATGTCGGTTAGTCGTGATTAAATTACCGCGATACTCGGGGCTAAACCCTTACGTCCCCCAGAAACGCGCGCACCCGCCGGGAAAACCGGCGGGCGGGGGTCGCATGACGGAAGTTCGGGCGCGGGCGGCGGGCTCAGTCGTCGCTGGACGGCGGCTCGGCGTAGCGGGCGAGGTAGAGCTGCTCACCGAGCGTCTGGATGAGTTCGAGCTCGGTCTCCAGGTAGTCGATGTGCTCCTCCTCGTCCTCGAGGATCTCCTCGAAGATGCGGGCGGAGGTGATGTCGCCCTTCTCGCGCATCAGCGCGATGGCGGGCCGCAGCCGTTCCACGACGCCCAGCTCGACGTCCAGGTCGGCCCGGAGCTGCTCGGGCACCGTCTGCCCGATGTGGAGCGTGCCCAGCCGCTGGTAGTTGGGCAGTCCCTCCAGGAACAGGATGCGATCGGTGAGCCGCTCGGCGTGTCGCATCTCGTCGAACGACTCCGCGCGGGTGTGCTCGGCGAGTTTCGTGTAGCCCCAGTTCTCCTGCATCTTGGCGTGCAGGAAGTACTGGTTGATCGCCGTGAGCTCCGCGGTCAACTGCTCGTTGAGCAGCTCGATGATCTGCCTGTCACCCTGCATGAAACAAGCCCCTTGTGCTATGCGGTCGTGAGTTCCTCCGACCTTTTCAGCATCGCACAGATCTTTCGTACACACCGGGCGCAGTCGCCCCCGGCGCCCGTGGTGTCGCGTACCTGCTTCGCGCTCTTGGCGCCCGCGGCGATGCAGTCGTGAACCTCGTTCTCGGTCACGGCACGACAGACACACACGTACATCCGGGGCAGCCTCTCAGGGGAACAACTCAGGTAAGGCACACCTAAGGTAGCCCACTGAGGTAAGGCTTGCCTATGTGAGGTCCGCCATAAGGCGGATTCAGTGACCTCGGGTGATCCACTCCTCCAGGTGCGGCGCCTCCGCGCCGATCGAGGTCGAGTCGCCGTGACCGGTGTGCACGACGGTCTCGGGAGGCAGCGTGAGCAGCCGCTCGCGGATCGACTCGATGATCGTGTCGAAGGACGAGTAGGACCGCCCGGTCGCCCCCGGCCCGCCCTTGAACAACGTGTCGCCGCTGAACAGCGCGCCCACCTCGGGCGCGTACAGGCAGACCGCGCCGGGCGCGTGGCCGGGGGTGTGCAGGACCTGCAGCTCGATCCCGCCGGCCTCGAACTTGTCGCCGTCGGCGAGCGGTTCGTACGCGACCTCGTCCCCGTAGACCTGCTCCCAGAGCACCTGGTCGGCGGGGTGCAGCCGGATCGGCGCGCCGGTGCGGCGGGCCAGGTCGGCGGCGGCGTTGATGTGGTCGTTGTGCGCGTGGGTGCAGACGATGGCCCGCACGCTGCGCCCGCCGACCCGCTGGGCGATGGCCTCGGCGTCGTGGGCGGCGTCGATGACGACGACCTCACGGGCGTCGCCGACCAGCCAGACGTTGTTGTCGACGTCCCAGGTGCCGCCGTCGAGCGAGAAGGTGCCGGAGGTGATGACCTTGTCGAGCATTTAGAGGATCACCACCGACCGCAGCACGTCGCCGCGCTCCATCTTGTGGAAGGCCTCTTCGACCTGGTCGAGCGCGATCGTCTCGGTGACGAACTTGTCGAGCGGCAGCCGGTGCTGCAGGAACAGGTCGATGAGCATCGGGAAGTCGCGGGTCGGCAGGCAGTCGCCGTACCACGACGACTTCAGCGCGCCGCCCCTGCCGAACACGTCCAGCAGCGGCAGGTCGATGCGCATCTCGGGGGTGGGCACGCCGACCAGCACCACGGTGCCGGCCAGGTCGCGGGCGTAGAAGGCCTGCTCGTACGTCTCGGGCCTGCCGACCGCCTCGACCACCACGTCGGCGCCGAAGCCGCCGGTGAGGTCGCGGATCGCCTCGACCGGGTCGCTCTCGCGGGAGTTGACAGTGTCGGTGGCGCCGAAGCCGCGCGCCCACTCCAGCTTGCGCTCGTCGACGTCCACCGCGATGATCTTGGATGCGCCGGCCAGGGAGGCGCCGAGGATGGCCGCGTCGCCGACGCCGCCGCAGCCGATGACCGCGACCGTGTCGCCGCGGGTGACGCCGCCGGTGTTGATGGCGGCGCCGAGGCCGGCCATCACGCCGCAGCCCAGCAGCCCGGCCACGGACGCGGGCGCCTCGGCCGAGACCTTCGTGCACTGCCCGGCGGCGACCAGCGTCTTGCCGAGGAAGGCGCCGATGCCGAGCGCGGGCGACAGCTCGGTGCCGTCGGTCAGGGTCATCTTCTGGGTGGCGTTGTGGGTGTTGAAGCAGTACCACGGCCGGCCGCGCAGGCACGCCCGGCACTGGCCGCAGACGGCCCGCCAGTTGAGGATGACGAAGTCGCCGGGCTCCAGGCCGGTGACGCCCTCGCCGACCGCCTCCACGACGCCGGCCGCCTCGTGCCCGAGCAGGAACGGGTAGTCGTCGCTGATGCCGCCCTCGCGATAGTGGAGGTCGGTGTGGCAGACCCCGCACGCCTGCACGGTCACCACCGCCTCGCCCGGGCCCGGGTCGGGGACGAGCACCGTTTCAAGTGAGACTTCCTGGCCCTTACCTCGGGCGATGACACCCTGAACTTCGTACGGCATGCCAGCCATCTTGTGTCCAGGAGGGTGATCTCCGCAAGGCATGGGGCCGCACCACGCCGAGACCTCTCGCCGGCCGCTGCCCGAGCCGCTGCACAGGCTACCGGCCGTCGATCTCGCCGTCGGAGGCGTCCTCCAGGAGCCGGAACAGCTCGGTGCGGACCTCCTGGATCCGCGGGATGTCGCGCAGCACGATCTCACCCCGCTCGCCGGCGGACTCGACGGTGAGGGTGCCGCAGCCAAGCAGCCGCTCGAAGAGCGTCTGGTCGGAGCTGACGGTGTTGACCTTCGCCATCGGGATCTCGTCGGTCGACTTGTTGAGCACGCCGGTGCTGATCGAGAACCGGTGGGTGGTGAGGACGTAACCGGTGTTCTTCCACTGCAGGTACGGGACGAACGACCAGATCGTCATGAGGATCAGCCCGATGACGACGACCGCGATGCGGGCGTAGGAGGCGTACTCCCAGGTGTCCGGGACGAAGTAGATCGCCGCGCCGGAGGCCGCGGCGATCAGGAGGAGCGCGATGAAGGGGACGACCAGCCGCTTCCAGTGCGGGTTGAAGGACCGGACGCGGCGCTCACCTTGTGTCAGGTGGTGGTCGGGAATGGTCATGGGCAAATGGTGCCACCTCGGCCGATCGGCGGCTACGTCGTGGCCCGAACATGCACGACGTCGCCCGCGCTCAGCGCGTAGGCCCGGTCCTCGGCGCTCACCTGAAGGTGGCCCGACCGGTCGACGCCGGTGGCGCGGCCGGTGAGCACGCTGCCGCCGGGCAGCTCCACCCGCACGTCGCGGCCGACGGTGGCGGAGCGGGCCAGGTAGGCGGCGCGCAGCCCGCAGGCGTCGGCGTCGCCGCCCGCCTCGTCCCACTCGCGGTAGTGGGTCTCGACCTCCCGCAGCACGGCCCGCAGCAGCGGGTCGCGGTCGACGCAGGCGGCCTTCTCCACGGCCAGCGAGGTCGCGGTGGCGACGGGCAGCTCGTCCTCGCTCAGCAGCACGTTCAGCCCGATGCCGATCACCACCCCGCCCTCGACCCGCTCGGCGAGCACCCCGGCCAGCTTCCGCTCGCCGATCAGCAGGTCGTTGGGCCACTTCAGGCGCACGTCCACCTCGGCCAGGCGGCGCACCGCGGACGCGGCGGCCACGCCGAACAGCAGCGGCAGCCATCCGTACGCGGTGACCGGCGCCTCGGGCCTGAGCAGGACCGAGAACGTCAGCCCCGCGTACGCCGGAGCGGTCCAGGGGCGGCCCAGCCTGCCGCGGCCCGCCACCTGCTCCTCGGCGGCCAGCACCGCGCCCTCGGGCGCGCCGTCCCTGGCGGCCTTGGCGAGGTCGGCGTTGGTGGAGCCGGTGCTGTCGACGACCCTGACGCCCGTCCACAGCGAGCCGGGGCGGACCAGGGCGCGGTTGAGCGCCGCCTCGGACAGGGGTGGCCGGTCGAGGTCGTGGTAGCGAGACATCCTCCCATCCTGTCGCATCCGCCTGCCGGACTCCGGAAGGGCCGGGCGGAACCACGGATCGGCCAGGAGCAAGATGGACGCATGAGCAAGCGACTGGATCCGCGCAACTGGGCCTCGTGGCGGCCGTTCGGCCTCGGGCTGCGCAAGCCGAACAACTACCTGGAGCTGATCAAGGCCTTCCGGTCGGTCAAGGGCAACAGGCGCTACGCGTGGCGGATCCTCACCCGGGGGACGTGCGACGGGTGCGCGCTCGGCACCAAGGGCATGCGCGACTGGACCATGCGGGAGGTCCACCTGTGCAACATCAGGCTGCGGCTGCTGCCGCTCAACACGATGCCCGCGCTCGACGTGTCGGCGCTGGCGGACGCCGACCGGCTCGCCGGGAGGAGGAGCGCCGAGCTGCGGGAGCTGGGGCGGCTGCCGTACCCGATGCTGCGGCGCGCCGGCGAGCCCGGCTTCACCCGCGTGTCGTGGGACGAGGCGCTGCGGGTGGCGTCCGGCGGGCTGCGCGACGCGCGCTTCGGCGCCTACCTGACCAGCCGCGGCATGCCGAACGAGAACTACTACGCGGCCCAGAAGGCGGTGCGGGCGCTCGGCACCAACAACGTCGACAACGCCGCCCGCATCTGCCACTCGCCGTCGACGGTGGCGCTCAAGGACACCATCGGGGCGGCGGCCACGACCTGCTCGTATCAGGACTGGATCGGCTCCGACCTGATCGTGTTCATCGGGTCGAACCCGTCGAACAACCAGCCGGTGGCGATGAAGTATCTCTACCACGCCAAGAAGGCCGGCACCCGGATCGCGATGGTCAACGCCTACCGCGAGCCCGGCATGGAACGCTACTGGGTGCCGTCCAACGCCGAGTCGGCCCTGTTCGGCACGAAGATCACCGATGAGTTCTTCGGGGTTCACCAGGGCGGCGACATCGGCTTCCTCAACGGGGTGCTCAAGCATCTGATCGAGAACGACTGGATCGACGAGAAGTTCGTCGCCGGGCACACCACCGGCTTCGAGGAGGCCCGCCGGGCCGTGTCGGAGCAGTCGTGGGAGGTGCTGGAGGCGCTGTCGGGGTCGACCAGGGACGAGATGCTGCGGCTGGCCAGGATGCTGGGCGAGGCCCGCTCGGCCGTGCTGGTGTGGTCGATGGGCATCACCCAGCACACCCACGGCGAGGACAACGTACGCGCGATCGTCAACCTGGCGCTGGCCAGAGGCTTCGTGGGGCGCGACGGGTGCGGGCTGATGCCGATCCGCGGCCACAGCGGCGTGCAGGGCGGGGCGGAGATGGGGGCGTACGCGACCGGGCTGCCGGGCGGGCTGCCCGTCACGCCGGAGAACGCGGCGAAGTTCTCCGGGATGTGGGGGTTCGAGGTGCCTTCTTCGCCGGGGCTGACGGCGACCGACATGATCGACGCGGCGCACGCGCGGGAGCTGGACGCGCTGGTCTCCTCCGGCGGCAACTTCCTGGAGGTGCTGCCCGACCCCGGCTACTGCCGGGAGGCGCTGTCCCGGCTCAAGCTGCGGGTGCACATCGACATCGTGCTGTCGTCGCAGATGCTCGTGCCTGCCGAGGGCGACGTGCTGCTGCTGCCCGCGCAGACGCGCTACGAGATGGCGGGCGGGGTGACCGAGACGTCGACCGAGCGGCGGGTGATCTTCTCGCCGGAGGTGGAGGGGCCGCGGATCGGCGAGGCGTGGCCGGAGTGGAAGATCTTCACGGAGCTGGCCGCCACCACACGTCCCGAAATTTCGAGACTCGTGAGGTTCACCGGCACGCCCGCGATCCGCGAGGAGATCGAGCGCGCGGTGCCCTTCTACGAAGGCATCGCCGGGCTGCGGCGGTTCGGCGACAGCGTCCAGTACGGCGGCCGCCACCTCTGCCCCGGCGGCCGCTTCCCCACCCCCGACGGGCGGGGCGGGTTCTCGGCGGTCGATCCACCGGCGCTGGAGCGGCCCGACGGCGCGTTCTCCGTCGCCACCCGGCGCGGCAAGCAGTTCAACAGCATGGTTCACGAGCGCATGGACGGCTTCAACGGCGCGATGCGCGAGGCCGTGCTGATGAGCCCGTACGACGCCGACCGGCTCGGCCTGCCCGACGGCGCCCCGGTCGAGCTGCGCGCGGGCGAGCGCTCGTACCGGGGCAAGGTGCTGCGCGCCCCGCTCGTGCCCGGCAACCTGCAGGTCCACTGGCCGGAGGGCAACGTGCTGCTGGACGAGACGCGCCGGTCACCGCAGGCGCGGATCCCCGACTACAACGCCGTCGTCACCGTGCGGGCGCTTTGACATCCTCCCTCGCCTGAAAAGCGGGGGATTCCAACGCCAACTACCCCACGAGGAGGAGGTCGCGTTGAGGTTCGCGGTTTACAGGCCCGCCCAACGGCGGGCCTCCCTGCGCAGCAACCGCATGCCCTGCGGCCGTATCCCTGATGTTCCTGGCCGCGTTCACGTCGGCGTGCGCCTGATGCCCGCAGGCCACGCAGCGGAATCGAGATTGGCTCTGTCTCGATCCGGCGGCGCGGTGCCCGCAGGCGTTGCAGGTCTGCGACGTGTAACGCGGGTTGATCTTCTGGACGCGGCCGGGAGCCTTGTGCTCCAGGCGTTCCACGAGCAGGCCCCACCCGCTGGCGAGGATGCCCCGGTTCAGGCCCGCCTTCTGGCGGACGTTGCGGCCCGGCGCGTCGAGCGTCCCTTTAGCCGTCCGGGTCATGCCGGAGATCTTGAGGTCTTCGACGGCGATCATGTCGAAGCGGCGGGCCAGACCGGTCGAGGTCTTCTCGATCCAGTCCTTGCGCCGGTCGCTCTCGCGCGCCTTCAGCTTCGCGATCGCCGCCTTGACCCTGCCGCGCCGGTTCGACCCGCGCTTGGCCCGCGCCAACTTCCGCAGCAGACGCGCCAACCGCGTCTTCTCGATGTCACGCAAGGCAGGCGCGTTCAGCGTCTCGCCGGTGGACAGCGCCGCCGAGACGGCAACTCCCCGGTCCACGCCGACGACGACGCCCGTACCGGGCGCGGGGATCGGCTCCGGGATCGCGGCGAACGCCACATGCCAGCGGCCCGCCGCATCGCGGGTCACCCGGAACGACTTGACGCCTCCGGGGATAGGGCGGGACCAGCGGAACCGCACCCAGCCCACCTTGGGGATCTTGACCTCGCCCACCTGCCGGGACAGGCGGCGGACGTCACCGGCCTTGGCGGCGACGATCCGGAAGCCTTCGCCCCGCCCTCGCTTGCGCCAGGTCGGACGCCGGTGGGTCTTGCCGAAATAGTGGGCCATGGCCTGGGCAAAGTCCTTGAGCGCTTGCTGCTGGACGATGATCGACCCCGTCCGCAGCCACGCGAACTCCGCGCGGGCCTCGGTCAGCTGACGGCACTGCTCGGCGAATCCGGGCGCGCTCTTGCGTCCTGGCTTCCAGTGAGCGTGCTGCTCAACGGCACATGTATCGGGCATGCCCGCAGTGCTCCAGCAAGACCTGCTCTTGGGCGGGCGAGGGCTGGAGCCGGTAGCGGGACACGCCGATCAGACTACCGACCGCCACCGACAGAATCCGGGAGACAGAAGTGTCCGGCCGTACCGCGTTTCCTCCCCGCCCTGAAGGACGGGGCATCCACGCTGCAGGTGCTTGGTGAGCAGGCCCGGCCCCACCACCCGGGCCCGGATCCGCGAGCTGAACGGGCGCACGGCCCGCGAGCGCCGCGACAACCTGGCCACCGAGGAGCCGCTGGAGATCCGGCTCGTCGGGCTCGGCGGGGCGCGCAAGACGGTGGCGATCACCATGCGCACGCCGGGGCACGACTTCGAGCTGGCCGCCGGGTTCCTGCACGGCGAGGGCCTGGCCGGGCCCGGGGAGATCGCGTCCATCGCGTACTGCACCGACGAGGACCTGCCGCCGGAGGAGCGCTACAACACCGTCACCGTGCGGCTGCGCGGGCCGATCCCCGACCTGCCCGCGCTGGAGCGTCACTTCGTGACCTCCAGCGCGTGCGGCGTGTGCGGCTCGGCGAGCCTGGACCGGCTGCACGAGCGGTGCGCCCCGCTCCCGCCGGGCGGGCCGCCCATCGACCCCGAGGTCCTGTACGGGCTGCCGGACGCGTTGCGCGCGGGCCAGGGCGTGTTCGGCAAGACCGGCGGGCTGCACGCGGCCGGCCTGTTCACCGCCGACGGCGCCCTTCTGGCGGTACGGGAGGACGTCGGCCGGCACAACGCCGTCGACAAGCTCGTCGGCTGGTCGGCCATGAACGACCGGCTGCCGCTGGCCGGGCACGTGCTCATGGTGAGCGGCCGGGCCGGCTACGAGATCATGCAGAAGGCGCTGGCGGCCGGGGTGCCGGTGGTGTGCGCGGTGTCGGCGCCCTCGTCGCTGGCGGTCGACCTGGCCACGGAGTTCGGGCTGACGCTGGTGGGCTTCCTGCGGGGGGAGCGGTGCAACGTCTATGCCGGCCATGAGCGGATTTTTATGGAATGAAGCATTCCGTTCTGCTATAGTTGGGGAACAGAACAAGCCGTTCCGTTCTCTTCCGAGGAGCCTCCCGTGATCCGTCCCTTCCGCATCGAGATCCCCCAGGCCGACCTCGACGACCTGCGGGCCCGCCTGGCCCTGACCCGCTTCGCCGACGAGATCCCCGGCGCCGACCAGGGCGTCCCGGTCTCGCGGGTCCAGCGGCTGGTCTCGTACTGGCGCGACGGTTTCGACTGGCGGGCCGTCGAGGCCCGCCTCAACGCCCACCCGCAGTTCGTCACCGAGATCGACGGGCAGGACATCCACTTCGTCCACGTCCGCTCCGACAACCCGGACGCGCTGCCGCTGATCCTCACCCACGGCTGGCCGGGCAGCTTCGCCGAGTATCTCGACGCCGTCGAGCCCCTGTCTCGCCACTTCCACCTGGTCGTCCCGTCGCTGCCCGGCTACGGCTTCTCCGGCCCGACCAGGCAGCTGGGCTGGAACAACGTGCGCATCGCCCGCGCCTGGGCCGAGCTGATGTCCCGCCTCGGCTACACCCGCTACGGCGCGGTGGGCAACGACGCCGGCTCGATGATCTCCCCCGAGATCGGCCGGGTGGACCCCGGCCACTGTGTCGGCGTCCACGTGACCCAGCTCTTCTCCTTCCCGTCGGGCGACCCGGCCGAGTTCGCCGGCCTCTCGGAGGAGGACCAGCAGGGCCTGGCCGTCCTCGACTGGTTCTGGAAGGAGAAGGGCGCCTTCAACGTCCTGCACTCGCAGCAGCCGCAGACCCTGGCCCACGCCCTCATGGACTCCCCCTCCGGTCTGGTCGGCTGGCTGGCCCAGCTCTTCGACGAGGACCTGGACGACGACTTCGTGCTGACCCACGCCGCCATCCACTGGTTCACCGGCACCGCCGCGTCGGCGCTCCGGCTCTACTGGGAGAACGCCCGCGCCGAGCAGCCCAAGGAGCCCACGACGGTGCCGATCGCGCTGGCGATGGGCGAGGGCGACTTCAAGTCGATCCGGCCGTTCGCGGACCGCGACCACGCCCGCATCGTCTCCTGGAAGACGCTGCCGGCCCCGGCCCGCGGCCACTACACGGCCCACACCGCCACGGACGCCCTCACCTCGGACGTCCGCGACTTCTTCCTCAGCCTGACCTGACCCCCGGCATCAGCCCGTGTTCTGCAGACCTGCCGCCACCCCGTTGACGGACAGCAGGAGGAGCGTGGACAGGCGGTCGCGTTCGTGGTCGGACGGGTCGCCGGTGCGCAGCACCGTCAGGGCACGCAGTTGCAGGTGTGACAGGGCGTCGACGTACGGGTCGCGGAGCTGGACGGCGCGCGAGAGGACCTTGCGGTTCTCCAGGAGGCGCTTGTGGCCGGTGACCTTCAGCACCAGCCTGCGGGTGCGGTCGTACTCCTCCAGGACCTGCTCGGCGAAGTCGTCCCTGCCGCCGAGCGCCAGGTAGCGGGCCGCGATGGAGCGGTCGGTCTTGGCCAGCGACATCTCGGCGTTGTCGAGCAGCGAGTTGAACAGCGGCCACTCGGCGTAGGCGGCCTGCAACTCCTCCAGGGAGTCGGCGGCCGCCAGGCCGGTGCCGATGCCGTACCAGCCCGGCAGGTTGACGCGGGTCTGGGCCCAGGCGAACACCCACGGGATGGCCCGCAGGTCGTCGAGCGAGCGCGGGGCGCCCAGGCCCCGGCGGGCCGGGCGGGAGCCGAGGCGCAGGGAGCCGATCTCCTCCAGCGGGCTGACCAGGGCGAACCATTCAGGGAAGCCGGGGGCCTCGGTGAGCGCGCGGTACGCCTCCTCGGACGCCCGGGCGACCCGCTCGGCGAGCGGGCGGAAGCGCTCGGCGGCGGCGGCGGTGCGGGCGCCGACCGCCGGGGAGGAGGCCAGCAGGACGGCGTTGGCGACCTGCTCCAGGTGGCGGCGGGCGATCGCCATGTGGGCGTAGCGGGCGAAGATGACCTCGCCCTGCTCGGTGACCTTGAAACGGCCGGCGACCGAGCCGGGCGCCTGGGCGAGCACGGCGCGGTTGGCCGGGCCGCCTCCCCGGCCGAGCGCGCCGCCGCGGCCGTGGAACATCCGCAGCTTGACGTCGTGCGCGGCGGCCCATGCCGTGAGCTGTTCCTGCGCCTCGTACAGGCGGAGGGTGGCGGCGGCCGGGCCGAGCTCCTTGGCCGAGTCGGAGTAGCCCAGCATGATCTCCATGCGCCGCCCGGTGTCGGCCAGCCGCTGCTGGACCTGCGGGATGTCGAGCATGCCCGTGAGCACGCGGGGCGAGTTGACCAGGTCCTCGCCCGACTCGAACAGCGGCACCACGTCCAGCGCCAGCGGGCGCGCGCCGAGGGCGTGCGACACCAGCTCGTGCACGGCGGCGACGTCGTCGGCGGAGCGGGTGAACGAGACCACGTAGCGGGAGCAGGCCTCGACGCCGAACCGGTCCTGGATCCAGGCGATGACCCGGATCGTGGCCAGCACCTCCTCGGTGCGCTCCGACAGCTCGCCGCCCGCGCGGATCTCCTCCAGGGCCGCCGCGTGCACCTGGGAGTGCTGGCGGACCTCCAGCTCGGCCAGGTGGAAGCCGAACGTCTCCACCTGCCAGATCAGGTGCTGCAGCTCCCCGTACGCCTGGCGTACCGCGGTCTTGGCGAGCGAGTCCTGCGCGAGGCGCAGGTCGGCGAGCAGCTCGGCGGGGCCGCGGTAGGCGAGGTCGAGGTCGCGGCTGCGGGTGGCGGCGACGCGGGCGGCGACGAACAGCAGCCACTGCCGGTGCGGCTCCCGGGGCGACCGGGTGGCCAGCTCGGAGACCAGGTCGGGGTGGTGGTCGACGGCGGCGGCCAGCGCGGCGCGCAGCTCGGGCGAGGCGGGGGCGAACTGGGCCGAGGCGGTGAGCGTGCGGCCGATCCGCAGGCAGGCGTTCTCCAGGGCCGTGAGCACGTGCTCGGCCTGGATCTGGATGGCCTCACGGGTGACCTTCGCGGTGACGTTGGGGTTGCCGTCGCGGTCGCCGCCGATCCAGCTGCCGAAGCGGATGAACGGCCGGGCGAGCGGCTCGCCGACGCTGTCGTGCAGCGCCGCGTCCAGCGACCGGTAGACCTGCGGCACCACCCTGAACAGGGTCTCGTCGAAGGCCGCCATGGCGGTGCGGACCTCGTCGAGCGGGTCCAGCCGGGTGTTGCGGAGCTGCGCCGTACGCCAGAGCAGGTCGATCTCCTCCAGCAGGCGGCGCCTGGACTCGGCCCGCTCGGAGGCGCCCCGCTCGGGCGCGTCGTACTCGGTGAGCTGGTGGCTGACGCGCTGGATGGCGGTGGCGACGGCGCGCCTGCGCGCCTCGGTCGGATGGGCGGTCAGCACGGGGTGCAGCTCCAGGTCGCGGACGAGCTCGGCGACACGCTCCGCACCCAGCTCCTGCACGGCGTGCGCCAGCGACTCGCGCTGCACCCCGTCCTCGGTGTCGCGGCGGCGCAGGGAGCGGATGCGGTAGTGCTCCTCGGCCAGGTTGGCCAGGTGGAAGTAACACGTGAACGCGCGGGCGATCTCCACCGCCCGGTCGATCTCCCACCCGGACACCATCTCGACGATCTCGTCGCCGGACACCTCGCCTCTGCGGGCGGCGATGACGGCCTTGCGCAGGCGTTCGACGTCGGCCAGCAGATCTTCGCCGCCCTGCTCGGCGATCACCTCCCCGAGCAGGCTGCCGAGCAACCGCACGTCTCTGCGCAGCTCGTCGGGCATCTCGGTCACTGCGGCACTGCGATGCTCCAGCCCCTGGTCAATCATGCTTCGAAGCGTATACACCGCTTCCTGGACGCCGCAGAGGGGTCTCACTTATTGGACTAGACCACTGGTCAGGCGGGCTTCGACACGGCGGCCAGCAGCTCGGGCATCCTGGCGAAGCCGATCCGCGCGCCGAGCCTGCGGCCGAGCACCTCCGCGGCCAGGCCGTAGAAGGGCGCGAGCGCGCACACCCAGAGCAGGCCGAAGAGCATCGGCACGATGAACGGCAGCGTCAGCAGGGAGATGCCGACCATCGCGCCCATGGACGAGGCGAACGCCTGCCCGCCCTGGCCGGGCGCGGCGCCGGTGAAGGCGTTGAGCCGCTCGGGGATCGTGTACGGGATGACGACGCTGGTCACGGCGCCGACGCCGAACCCGATGCCGAGGGCGCCCAGGCCCGCGAAGACCGCCCAGACGATCGCGCCCGGGCTGCCGGTCAGCACCCCGGTGACGACCGCGATCGCCACCAGCATCGGCGCCGCGACCAGCGCGTTGGCCAGGTGGCGGCCCGCCAGGTCGACGCTGAGACCGCGCTCGGAGCCGATGGCCACGGCGTTCATCCACAGGGAGCGGCCGTCGATGCCGAACGCGTTGCACAGCTGCAGCGACACCATCAGCCCGCCGGCCGCGGTGAGCATGATCGGCACACCGGGCCCGCTGGGGCCGTCACCCCGGCCGAACGAGATCGCCAGCACGGCGGTCACCACCACCGCGGTGAACCAGACGACGCGGTAGCGGGGCTCGCGCCGGATGTACTTGAGCTCCTTGGTCACCACGGCCGCCAGCGGCCCGTCGGGCACGATCCGGTCGACGAGACCGCTGTCGCGGCGTACGGTGGCGGCCTCGTTCGACACGTCGGGCGTGACCAGGGCGCGGCTCAGCGCCTTGATCCACAGCCAGGCGGCGGCGACCACCACGAGCGCCACGACGGCCAGCTCGGCCACGCCCACCAGGCCGCCGTCGGCGATCGCGTGCGCGGCCATGCCGGAGGGCGTCCAGCGCAGCACGGCGGCGGTGCCGTGCAGCAGCGACAGCGGGTCGCCCAGGTCGCTGTTGATCAGCAGGTTGGGCAGCTGGAAGAGCAGCACCGCGCCGATCGCGGCCACCGCGAGCACGTCGCGCCCGCGCCGGGTGCGCAGCGCGCTGGACAGCGAGGTGGTCACCAGCCGGGAGGCGACCAGGCAGAGCGCGAACTGCAGCAGCACGGCCGGCACGCCGATCAGGATCCCGCCGGCGCCGGAGGCCAGCCCGGCCAGCGCGCCGGCGGTGACGATCAGCGTCGCCGCCGGCCACACGCCGGTGGCCGAGGCGGTGAACATGCCCACGGCCAGCCGCGCGGTCGGCAGCGGGAACAGCGCAAGCCGCGCCGGGTCGAGCGTGTCGTCCAGGCCGAACGCCAGCAGCGGCACGATCATCCAGCTCACCAGGAACAGGGTGAACACCACGATGACGATGTCGGCGGCGATCTCCGGCTGCGCCAGCCGGACCAGGCTCATCAGGAAGAAGCCGAGCGCGGCCAGGAACGCGGCCATGACGAGGGTGAAGACGAAGCCGAGCTTGCGCGCGAGGTCTCCGCGCAGGTTGCCGGCCAGCAGGCGGAGCTTGAGCTCGGCGAAGAGGCGGACGGTGGTCACGGCGTGTCCCGCTGCCCGAGCCAGGTCAGCCCGGTGCCGCCGCCGGTCTGCGGGCCGCCGACGAGCTCCAGGAACGCCTGGTTGAGGCTGCGCCCGTCGCGCACCCGCTCCAGCGGGCCCTGGGCGACGATGTGGCCGCCGTTCATCACCGACACCCAGTCGCACAGCCGCTCGACCAGGTCCATGACGTGGCTGGAGAAGATCACGGTGGAGCCGGAGGCGGTGAAGGCGCGCAGCACCTCGGTGAGGGTGTTGGCGCTGACCGGGTCGACGCCCTCGAACGGCTCGTCGAGGAAGAGCACGGACGGGTTGTGGAGCAGCGCCGCCGCCAGGCCGATCTTCTTGCGCATGCCGGTGGAGTAGTCGACGACGAGCTTGTCGGCCGCGCCGGCCAGGTCCATCAGCTGCAGCAGGTCGGTGGCGCGCCGCTCGACCTCCGCCTTGGGGATGCCGCGCAGCCTGCCGTTGTAGAGGAGCAGCTCACGGCCGGACAGCCGCTCGAACAGCCGCAGCCCTTCGGGCAGCACGCCGATGCGTGCCTTGACCGCGACGGGGTCGCGCCAGACGTGGAAGCCGTCGATCTCGGCGTGGCCGCCGTCGGGCCGGAGCAGGCCGGTGATCATGCTGAGAGTGGTGGTCTTGCCGGCCCCGTTGGGCCCGACCAGACCGGCGAAACTGCCCGCCGGCACGACCAGGTCGACGCCCGCGACTGCGATCTGCGGCCCGTATCTTTTGAACAGGCCGCTGGTCCGAACGGCATCCTTCATGAAGCCACTCTATGAGCAGGGTTTACTCTTGCGCGCATGAGCGCTGCTGAACCTGTGCCGGCCATGCCGGACATCCACACCACGGCTGGGAAGATCGCTGACCTGGAACGGCGGCGGGACGAGGCGCTGCACGCCGGGTCCGCCGCCGCTGTCGAGAAACAGCACGCCAAGGGCAAGATGACCGCGCGCGAGCGGGTGCTCGCGCTGCTGGACGAGGGCTCGTTCGTGGAGTTCGACGAGTTCGCCAGGCACCGGTCGAGCATGTTCGGCCTGGAGAAGAAGCGTCCTTACGGCGACGGGGTGATCACCGGTTACGGCACCGTCGACGGCCGGCAGGTGTGCGTCTTCTCACAGGACGTCGCCGTGTTCGGCGGCTCGCTCGGCGAGGTCTACGGCGAGAAGATCGTCAAGGTGCTCGACATGGCGCTGAAGACCGGCTGCCCGATCATCGGCATCAACGAGGGCGGCGGCGCCCGCATCCAGGAGGGCGTGGTCGCGCTCGGCCTGTACGCCGAGATCTTCAAGCGCAACGTGCACGCCTCGGGCGTGATCCCGCAGATCTCCCTCATCATGGGCGCCGCCGCCGGCGGCCACGTCTACTCCCCCGCGCTGACCGACTTCGTGGTCATGGTCGACCAGACCTCCCACATGTTCATCACCGGCCCCGACGTCATCAAGACGGTCACCGGCGAGGAGGTCACGTTCGAGGAGCTGGGCGGGGCGCACGCGCACAACTCCAGGTCGGGCGTGGCCCACTACCAGGCGTCCGACGAGACCGACGCGCTGGAGTACGTCAAGGCGCTGCTGTCCTACCTGCCGACCAACAACCTGGACGAGGCTCCCGCGTACGAGGCCGCCGAGGACCTGGAGCCCGACCAGGAGCTGGACGAGCTGATCCCGGACTCGGCCAACCAGCCGTACGACATGCGCCGGGCGATCGAGCACGTGCTCGACGACGGGGAGTTCCTGGAGGTGCAGGAGCTCTTCGCGCAGAACATCGTCGTGGGGTTCGGCCGGGTGGACGGGCGGCCGGTCGGCGTCGTCGCCAACCAGCCCATGCATTTCGCCGGATGTCTGGATATCAACGCATCCGAGAAGGCCGCCCGCTTTATTCGAACATGTGATGCCTTCAATATTCCGATCCTGACTTTTGTTGATGTCCCGGGTTTCCTCCCCGGCACTGATCAGGAATGGAACGGAATCATCCGCCGTGGCGCCAAGCTGCTGTACGCCTACGCCGAGGCGACCGTCCCGCTGGTCACCGTCATCACCCGCAAGGCGTACGGCGGCGCCTACGACGTCATGGGCTCCAAGCACCTCGGCGCCGACGTGAACCTCGCCTGGCCCACCGCGCAGATCGCGGTCATGGGCGCGCAGGGCGCGGTCAACATCCTCTACCGCCGCGAGCTGGCCGCCGCCGACGAGCCCGACAGCGAGCGCGCCAGGCGCGTCACCGAGTACGAGGACACGCTGGCCAACCCCTACATCGCCGCCGAACGCGGCTACGTGGACGCGGTGATCCGCCCCTCCGAGACCCGCGCCCAGGTCGTCAAGGCGCTGCGCGCGCTGCGCAACAAGCGCGCCTCCCTCCCGCCCAAGAAGCATGGGAACATCCCGCTATGACCGAGCAGTCACGTCCCCACCTGCGCATCGTGCGCGGCGACGCCACGCCCGAGGAACTCGCGGCACTGGTCGCCGTGCTCGCCGCCCGCCCCGCCGCGCCGGAACCTCCGGCGCGGCCCCGGACGCAATCTTGGCGAAACCCTGCGCGAAGCATGCGTAACCCACTCACACCGGGGAAGACGGCTTGGCGGATGAGTGCCCTGCCCTAGATCGATCCCGAGAATCGGGTGTCAAGTTCTCCGGTAGTTGGGACTATCTAGAGAAAGTAGGCGTATATAGTCGGCCGATCAACTAATGCTCCGGCCTGGAGGACATCATGGCCATCCCAGACCTGGTGCCGCACCCTGTGGCAGCGAAGTACGCCGTCCTGGTGGACGTCGGTTATCTCTACGCTGCCGCGGGTGAAGTGCTCCTTGGCGCCAAGGAACGCAAGGAATATCGTGTGGCCGCCGATGAGCTCATCCAGAGCCTTCAGAAACATGCAGAGGAACGTATTTCTGGTGAGCTGTTGCGGATCTATTGGTATGACGCCGCCCGTGACCGCGTGCCCACCGTCGACCAGCGGGTCATCGCCCAGCTGCCCTGGGTGAAGGTGCGGCTGGGCAACCTGAACGCGCGCGGCCAGCAGAAAGGCGTCGACGCGCAGATCAGGAGCGACCTGGAGGCGCTGGCCAGGCACCACGCGGTGACCGACACCATCCTGCTGGCCGGCGACGAGGACATGGTCCCCGCCGTGGAGGCCGCGCAGGCGTACGGGGTGCGCATCCACCTCTGGGGGGTGGAGCCGCCCTACGGCACCAACCAGGCCGAGCGCCTGGTGTGGGAGTCCGACACCGTGGAAGTGATCAGCGCTGATTTCCTGAGGCCCTTTTTCAGCCGTGCTCCGCAGCCCGTGGCGGTCGCCCCGCCGGCGGCGGCGCCGTCGCCCGCCCAGGTGTTCGCGGGCCGCTCGCCGGTCAAGCCGCACGTCAAGCCCGGCCAGGTGGCCAAGCTCGGGCCGAGCCGGCCCCGGGTGGAGGACGTCGGCGAGCACGTCGCGCAGAAGTGGATCCTGACGCGGGGCCGCGACAACATCCGCGACCTGCTGCCCGGCCCCATCCTGCCCACGGTGATCGACACCGAGCTGCTGATCGAGGCGGAGAAGGAGCTGGGCCACTCGCTGCGGCCCTACCCTGAGGCCCGGGTGTGGCTGCGCGACGGGTTCTGGGCGCGCGTCTACCGCGAGTTCGATCTCGGGGTGGGCGTCTCGTCCAAGTAGCTGACCTGGGCCTTCGCGGTCAGGTCCGATTCCCGCCAGTCGGTGCCGGTGAGCAGGCATAGTCTCGAAGCATGTCGCCCTTGGAGCTCGACTTCGACGCCTGCTACCGAGCCGTCTCGGCGCGCGACGCCCGGTTCGACGGGCGGTTCTACACGGCGGTGAGGACGACGCGGATCTACTGCCGTCCGATCTGCCCGGCGCGCACGCCGGCCGCCCGTAACGTGCGCTTCTACCGGCATGCCGCCTCGGCGGAGGCCGCCGGGTACCGGCCGTGCAAGCGCTGCCGGCCCGAGCTCTCGCCCGGCGACCCCGGCTGGGACACCCGCGGCGACCTCATCGGCAGGGCGCTGCGGCTGATCGACGACGGGGCCGCGGACGAGGACGGCGTCGCCGGCCTCGCCAGGCGGCTGCACATCACCGAACGCCACCTGCACCGGCTGTTCGTCGCCGAGCTCGGCGCCGGGCCGCTCGCGGTGGCCAGGACCCGGCGGCTGCTGCTGGCCAAGCAGCTGCTGACGGAGACGGCGCTGCCGGTCACCGACGTGGCGTTCGCCGCCGGGTTCGGCAGCGTCCGGCAGTTCAACGCGACGATGCGGGAGACGTACGGGTTCACGCCGAGCGAGCTGCGCGCGACGGCCGGCGGCTGGGCCAGGGTGTCCGCGCCCGTACCCACCGCCGATCCCGTCCCCGGGGCCGCGTCGTTGCGGTTGCGGCTGCACCGGCGGGAGCCGTACGAGGTGGCAGGGGTCTTCGGCTTCCTCGCCGCGCGTGCCGTGCCGGGGCTGGAGGCGGCGGACGCCACCGCCTACAGCCGCAACATGCCCGGCGGGACGATCACGCTCACCGCGCACCCCGGCCATCTGGCGCTGGACGTGACGGTGGACGACACCCGGCAGCTCGTCCGCATCGTGGCACGCTGCCGGCGGCTGCTGGACCTGGACGCCGACCCGGCGGCCATCCGCGACGCGCTCGGCCGGACCTCGCTGGCCCCGCTCGTCGAGGCCAGGCCGGGGCTCCGGGTGCCGGGCACGTTCGACGGGTTCGAGCTGGCCGTGCGCGCCGTCGTCGGCCAGCAGATCTCCGTGGCGGGCGCCCGCACCCTGCTGGGCCGCGTCGTGGCGCGGGCGGGCTCGGACGGGCGGCTGTTCCCCACCGCGGCCGAGCTGCTCGACGCTGACCTGACCGGCCTCGGGCTGACCGGCAGGCGCGTCACCACCCTGAAAGAGCTGGCCGCCCGCGTGGCCGGCGGACTGATCGACCTCGACGGCGCGCAGGAGCCCGCCGAGGCGGTCAAGGAACTGCTCGCGGTCCCCGGCATCGGCCCGTGGACCGCCGGCTACATCGCCCTGCGCGCGCTGCGCGACCCCGACGCCTGGCCGACCGGAGACCTGGTGCTGGACCGGCGCATGGCCGAGCTGGGCATCCCGAAGGATCACCTTGAGCGGTGGCGGCCCTGGCGGGCCTACGCCGCCCTGCACCTCTGGAGTCATCGATGATCGACGCTCAGGTCCTGCCCACCCCGGCGGGCGAACTGTCCGTGCTGGTTCGCGACGGCGTGCTCGTCGCGGGCGGCTTCACCGGCGAGCCCAAGGAGATGTTCGTCAGGCTCGCCCCCGCCCTCCAGGCCGAGGGCATGACCGTGGTCGACGACCTCGGTCCGGTGTCGCGGGCGGTGCGCGACTACTTCGCCGGCGACCTCGACGCCCTGGACGCGGTCCCGGCCGAGCAGCCGGGCTCGCTCCGGCGCAAGGCGCTCCACCAGGCCCTGCGTGAGGTCAAGGCGGGCACCACGGTCACCTACGCGGAGCTGGCCGAGCGGGCGGGGATGCCCAGGTCGGCGGCCAGGGCGGCGGGCGGAGCCTGCGCCCAGAACCTGATCGCCCCGTTCGTGCCCTGCCACCGCGTCCTGCCCAGCACGGGCGGCTTCGGCGGCTACTACTACGGCGTCGCCGTCAAGGAGTGGCTGCTCGCCCACGAGTCCGGACGTCACTGACCGCGTAACTGACCGCGTGACTGATTACCGGGCAGCCGGCCCGGCGGCGCCGATTCCCGGCGGCGCCGCCGGACCGCGTCCTAGGGCCGGACGTTGCTCTGCACCTCGCCGACCGGAACGTCCCTGGTCGCCTCCACCTGGACCGGGTCGAACTGGATGTCGGCCCCGCCCGTCACCGTCACCGGCCACACGCTGGTCACCGTCAGCTCGTACACCTCGCGCGGCCGGTCGATCGAGGCCCGCAGGTAGCGCACGCCGCAGGTGAACTCCGCTCCCCGCGCGTACGGCCGGCCGGCCGCGCCGCAACCGTCCTCACGCACCTCGGCCCGGTCGGAGCCGGTGCCTGCGTCGATCCTGATGTCGCTCAGGGTCGCGGTCACCGTGGCGCTCATGACGCCGGGCAGGGTCGCGGTCACCGACCGGGTGGTGTCGCCCACGCCCTCCAGCCAGACGAACGTCGGCAGGTTGACGTAACTCTTGGCGTCCGGGTTCAGCTCGACCTTGCCCTCCGGCACCGTCAGCGCGGCCCTGGCGATCTCGGCCAGCTCCTGGAACGTGATGCCGCTCGGCGGCGTCTCCCCCGGCGGCACGAACACGAACTGCTCCAGCCCCGCCCAGCAAGCGGCGCCCCTCCGGTCGCCGCTGTTGTACGCGGGAGACCACCACAGCCCTGGTTGCCCCAGCTTGTCCTTGAACTGCTGGATGAAGGCGCGGAAGCCCTCCTCGTCGGTCTGCGCCCTGCCGCGGTTGGCCACCGGGTCGGACATCTGCTCGAACATCTTCTCCGCGTCCAGGCCCGGCTCGTACCAGCAAGGACTTCTCATCTGATAGCCGTCGTTGCGGCCGTTCCTGACGTCACCGGTGATGGTGATCTTGGAGTGTTCCAGGACGACCTCGGACGTGCGGTCCTTCTGCGAGCCTCCGACCCTGACATCCTCGTTCGGCGGGTCGAGAGCGCCGAACAGCAGCGACCCTGCCGCCACCACCGCGATCAGCGGTTTCATCGCCTGCATCCCTCCGTGCCGTAACCGATCTGCTTGATGCGCCACACCCCGTCGTCGTCCTTACGGGCGAGCATCCTCTGCAAGTAGGGCGCGCGGATGGAGGTGGGCTGCGGCTTGACCGGCTCGCCGGTGTCCGCGGTGACGACCCGCATCTCCGTCTCGTCCACGCAGACGTCGACCTCGGCGCCCCTGCCGACGACCGCGTTCACCTTCAGCCTGAACAGCCGTGACCGCCCCGCCACCGCGCGCCCGTCGTCGGTGAAGTCGCGCACCCACCGGATCGCGTTGATGCGGTAACCGAGATCGACGTGCTTGAGGTAGCCGTCATCCCCGGAGATGACCGCTCGATACTTGGCGAGGTAGAACTCGGGGAACAGCCGCAGCAGCGCGGTGTCCTTTGCAGGCCAGTCGATCCGCACCTTCAGGTCGCCGACCTCGGCGGTCGCCGGCCGCGCCCCGGTGGGCGCCGACTGCGACGGGGTGGGTTCCGGCCGCGTCGCGCCGGGCTCCGCCCGCGCCGCACCGGTGGTGGGCGCGGGTTCTTCGCGCGGCTGGTAGGGCCGCTCGGCGGGCTGCCCGCATCCTGCCAGCAGCAGGAGTACGAGCGCGGCCGTGATCCTTTTCATGCCGTGGACTCCCTGACGAGGTGGACGCGCCACGACGGCAGCAGCTCGTCGATGAGCGCCTCGGTTTCCGGGGCGAAGCTGCCGGCGGCGCGCCTGGTCAGCCCTTCGATGACGGCCCGCAGCCGGA
Organism: Nonomuraea sp. C10; assembly: GCF_008017515.1. Taxonomy (NCBI): domain Bacteria; kingdom Bacillati; phylum Actinomycetota; class Actinomycetes; order Streptosporangiales; family Streptosporangiaceae; genus Nonomuraea; species Nonomuraea sp. C10. Next base: position 2,441,261 of record NZ_VPFF01000003.1, on the reverse strand, counting down.
CCAGGTCGCCGGTGGCGTGGGCGGCGCGCAGCAGGTCGCGCCAGAGGCTCTGGTCGTCGGGGGCGAGCAGCAGCGCGGCCCGCACGGCGGCGATCGCGGCCTCCGGCTCCCCTTCGGCGAGCCGGAGCTCACACAGCCGGCGGGCCGCGTCGGCGACTTCCGCGGCCACGTCGTACTCCAGCTCGTCCGCCGCCAGCCACGCGTACCGGCCCCGCGGGCGGTCCCTCAGCAGCGGGCCCCTGACCAGGCCGAGCGCCTTCTCCAGCAGGACGGTCCTGGCCATCTGGTCGCCGTGCGAGCGGCGTACCAGCTCGCGGAAGAGCGCCCAGTCGGTGCGCACGCCGGGCCCGAGCGAGAGCCGGCCGGACTCGTCGGCGCGCAGGTGCTCGGGGCCGAGCCAGGCGGCGACGCGGGCGATCGTGGCGTCCCTGACGGAAGGTTGCACGCCGCGCGGCCACAGCACGCCGCCGAGCACGACGGGGTGCACGCCGCCCGGGTGGGTGGCCAGGTAGACGAGCAGCTCGGCGGCGAGCGCCATCCGTCCTTCTTCGAGCGGCTGCGGGCCGATGACCTGGACGGGGCCGAGGATCCTGATCTCGACCGCGGGCGGGCGGAGGTCGGCCAGCGGCTCGGGGCCGGGGATGGGCTCGCCGTCGACCCGGTCGGCGGTGCGGAACAGGTCGACCAGCGCCCGGTAGTGGCGGCGCGGCAGCAGCTGGGCCTTCACCTCGAAGCCCAGCTCCGGCAGCCTGGCCGTGCCGTCCTCGGTGATCTCCCAGGTCCAGGTGGCGTGCGGCACGTCGCCCGCGACCACGTATCCGGCCAGGTCGTTCCTGGCGAGCAGGGCCAGGCGGCGGGCCTCGTCGTGGGTGGGCGCCACCGCCGACAGCAGGTAGTGGGCGACGCCGGGGCGTCCCGTGACGCGGCCGGTGAGCACCGCCTCGCGGGGGGCGGCGGTCGCCTCCAGCTCCGGCAGCACCTCGGCCAGGCCGCCGACGGCTCTGATCCGGTCGGGGGCGATCACGGTCAGCTCCTCGCCGAACCCGACGAGCGTGACCCGCATGCGGTCGGACCACCGGTTGGTGGCCAGCTCCACGGCGAGCGCGGCGAGCGCGGCCGTGGTCTGCGGGCCGCGGATGTTGATCAGCCCCTGGGCCGCCTCCAGGTCGACCAGCACCCGGCCGCTCCGGTCGGTGCCGATCGACACCAGTCCGGGGTACGGTGCGCCGCCAAGGTGTGTGTGCCTGTTCGCGGGATCGTCTCCGGCCGGGCTCCCGTGGTCGGGCAGCAGGCGGCCCTCCCGTGCGGGCAGCCGCCAGACCTGGCCGCCGTCGTCGGCCGTCCACGGGGCGGGCGGGTGGTCGTCCTTGGGGTGGATCCACAGGTCGAGTGAACGGGCCGACAGGTGGGCGGCGTAGACGGTGGGCGGGGTGCGGCCCTGGGCGCCCAGCTCGGCGCCGAGCAGCCGGAGCCCGAGGTCGAGGATGCGGGCGCCGGGCATGTCCGCGCCCATCCTGAGCGCCACCTCGGCGTCGGCGGCGTCGCCCTGCGGTCGGGCCACCCGGCGGCCTGTCAAGCGGCGCCAGAGCTGTTCGCGCCGCCGCACGGCGAGCAGGGCCAGCAGGCCGGCGGCGGCCAGCGACGCCCCGGACAGCACGTCGAGCAGCGCCGACCCGCCCGCCTGCGCGTCGGCCGCGCCCTGCTCGCCGGAGCGCTGGTCACCCGAGCGCTCATTACCCGCGCCTTGGTCGCCCGAGCGCTGGTCGCCCGAGCCCCGCTCACCCGAGCGCTGGTCGCCCGAGCCCCGTTCGCCGGCTGAGCCGCGCTCGCCTTTCCGTTCGTCCGTGACCCCTCCCTTGCCCGCCCGCTCGTCGCCGGAGCCCCGCTGGTCGCCCTCGGTGGCGGACTTCTTGGGCGGGCCGGGGTGCTCCTTGAGGGTCTGCGCCCTGGCCTGGCCGGCGGGGACGATGTGGGTGTTGCGCGCATCGTCGGGCATGTCGAGCACCCATCCGGGCCTGATCAGGTCGGCCATCCGCAGGCGCGCCCCGTCGGGCTGCTCCTTGTGCTGGTTGAGCCGGAAGATCTCGGGATAGCGCCGGCCGTCGCCGAGGCACTTCTCGGCGATCTCCCACAGGCTCTCGTGGTGACGGCCGTGCGGGGGCTGCACCACGTACACCTTCTTCGTCCGCTGGTTGTCGACCACCTGCTGCTCGACGACCGGGGCCGTGAACGCGACCGCCGTCACCGGCGGCATGGTGGGCGGCGGGGTGGCCAGCCTGGCGATCGGCGCCATCGCGGCGCCCGTGGTGAACAGCACGAGCGCGGCCGTGACCAGCTTGTTCACCAGCGCCTGCGTGCCGCCCGACAGCGGCACCCTGGCCGGCATCCCGACCCGGCGCACGCCCGCGTACACCTCGACCACCACGCAGGCGAACAGCTGCAGCCAGGCCAGCCAGACGAGCAGGATCAGCACCGCCGTGATCGTGCTGGGCCCGATGCGGGTGGTGAGCAGGTCCAGGTCGAGCAGCTCGGGGCCGATCGGCGGGCCGACGAAGAGCAGCAGCGCGTACGGGACGCCGCCGACGAGCGCCAGCAGTGACGCGAGCGCGCCGAGCCCGGCCAGCACATCGCCCAGGCGGCGCCTGCGGGGTATGCGCGCGGGCGTCCGCCTGCGCGCATGCTGGGCCGGACCTGACATCGTCACTCCCCTTTCACGTCCAGCGTCCCGACTCGCCGGTTTCTTCTCCACCGACCGGCCCGAATCGGTCTGGCTCACCGCGCCTCAGGAGCCGCGGCGGCCTCGGCCTCCATCTCGGAGCCCGGAAAGCCGATGGCGCCCAGGAAGAAAGCCGTCCAGGGCACCCGGACGGCGACCACGGCCTGGTCTCCGTCGACGGTGCAGCTCGCCAGCGCGATGCCGTCGTCGCCATGCGCGTCGAGCACCTCGCCGGCCCTGGCGCACACCTCGGCCTCGCCGAGCAGTTGGACCTGGCCGCCCTCCCGCAACTGGTCGACGTCCACCTGGTCGGCGGCGGCCCTGGCCGCCTGCTCGGCGATGTCGGCTGCGCGCAGCCGGGCGTTGATCGCCGCCCCGCCGTCCACGAGCAGCCCGGCCAGCAGGAACACCACCACGGAGAAGAGCACGGTGAACACCGACATCGACCCGCGCTCACGCCGCCTCAATCGACCCTCCTGAACTGCTCCAGCGGCACCACCGCGGTGCCGGTCATGGTCTTGGCCGCGCCGAACCCGAGGAAGCCCAGGTCCAGCTCGCAGGTGACCTCGGCGCGCACCTCGCCGCCCTCCTCCCAGCGGGAGCCGTCGAGCGAGACGGCGGGGCCCGCGCACTGCCCTTCGAGCGCGGCGGTGGCGATCTCCTCGGCCGCCGAGCGGGCCTCGTCGAGCGTCCGCTGGACGGAGGCGGCCCTGGCGGCGTCCCTGGCCGCGCCGTTCACCTCGCCCTGGGCCTCGACCAGCCGCCCGGCCCCGGCCAGGAACAGCAGGAACAGCACGAAGATCGGGGCCAGCAGCACGGTCTCGACCGCCATCGAGCCGTGGTCCCCGCCGCTCAACCGCAGTCCTCTCCACCGTCGTCGGGCCGGAAGCACTCGACAGGGCCGCCGGCGGTGGCGGTGATCGTGAAGGCCAGCTCCGGCAGCAGCGGGATGACCTGGACGGCGCTGCCGGTCACGGTGACGTGGCGCTCGTCGGGCTCGCGTTCGGCGGTGGTGATCTCGGCGCCGGACAGCAACCGCGGGCCGATGGCCGCGACCACGTCCCTGGCCTGGGCCCTCGCCTGCTCCTCCCAGCCGTCCGAGTCGGTGGGGGCGGCGCGCGCCACACGGGCGCCCTCCCGCGCGGCCGCCTCGGCGACCTGGCGGCCGTGGAACCAGAGCGCCACCTGCACGATCAGCAGCACCACGGCGAGCACGACGGGCATCAGCAGGGCGAGCTCGATCACGCTCGCGCCGCCGTCGCGCCGCCGGCTCACTCGTCGCCACCGCCACCGCCACCGCCGCCCCCGCCGAAGGAGCCCTCGATCTCGGCCTGCTTGCTCTCGACGAGTGACCTGATCAGCGTGGCGAGGCCGAGCGCGACCCCGGCGACGATGGCCGTGATGATGACCCACTCCACGGCGGAGGCGCCGCGGCTCGGGGCGGTGCGGGCGCGGTGGATCCGCACGTGCAGCAGCGCGACGGTGTAGACGATCCACGGATGGTTCATTTATGACCCCAACATCTTCATAGCGGCCGGGAAACTGAGAAAGATCACGAAGCCGGCGCAGAGCAGGAGCTGGGCGACCAGCATCGACTGGGAGCGCTCGCCGGCCCGGCCCTCGATCTCCGCCAGCTCGCGGCGGCGCAGCGTGGCCGCCCGCGCCGTCAGGGAGGAGCGCACCTTGGCGCCGTCGTCGGCGACCAGGCCGAGCGCCGCCGACAGGTCGCGCAGCTCGTCGATGTTGATCTCCTCGCCGAGCTGGCCGAGCGCCTGCCAGGGGGTGATGCCGACGATCCTGGCGCCGCTGAGTGCGTCGCGGATGCGGGCCATGGCCCAGTTGGGCTGGTCGCCGCTGACGGAGACCGCCATCATGAGCGCCTCGGGCACGCCGCGGCCGCCGGCGAGGTTCATCGACACCAGGTCGAGGAACGCGCCGACGACGTGGCGGAAGTCGCGCCGCCGCGCCGCGGCCTCCTTGCGGACCTGCAGGTCGGGCAGGAAGAAGAAGACGGCCGCCGCCAGCACCGCCACCCAGAACGGGACGGCGGGCGACGCGCCCCACCCCATGAGCAGCAGCCAGCCGAACAGCAGCGGGAACGCCAGCAGCCCGCTGGCCGCCAGCAGCGCCTTGGTCGCCAGGAAGCCCTCGAAGGAGCGGCCCACCAGCGCCAGGTCCGCCCTGACCGACCGGGCCTCCCAGCCGCGCGCGGCGTACAGCGCCGCCAGCCGCGCGCCGAGCCCGCGGCGGAACGCGCCGACCGACTCCTCGGGGAGCAGCAGGCTGATGCGCGGGGCGTCGGTGCTCTCGCGGACCGCGTCCAGCGCCAGCAGCCGCGCCACCAGCCCAGGCCGGGCCGGGAAGATCGCCCGTACGAGCAGGAAGAGGCCGAGGCCCGCCAGGCCGCCGGCCAGCACGCCCTCAACCATGGTCGCCTCCCATCAGCAGCCGGCTGGGTTTGTCGAACCTGGCCAGCCGCCGCATCCAGGCGAACCCGGCGCCGAACAGGCCGGCGACCACCACGAGCACGGCCTGGCCGAGGGCGTTGTCGTACTCGTTCACGTACGAGGGGTTGAAGACGACGAGCAGGGCCGCGAAGGCGAGCGCGGTGCCCACCACGATCTGCACGCTGCGGCGGGTGGCGCGGCGCTCGGCCTCGACCCGGCGGCGCATGTCGAGCTCCTCGCGGGCCGACACGGCGAGCGCGCCGAGCACGTCGCGCAGGCCGGGGCCGCGCAGCTTGGAGTTGAGCACGAGCGCGGCGACGACCAGGTCGGCGGACGGGTCGTCGAGGTCGTCGGCGAACCGGCTGAGCGCTTCGGGCAGCGCCATCCTGGTGTGCAGGCGGTCGATCAGCGCGCGCAGGTGAGGGCGGAGCGAGGGCGCGGCGGCCCTGATGGAGGCCGGGATGGCCTGCTCCAGCCCGGCCGCGCCGGCGATGGTGTCGCGCAGCGACTCGGTCCAGGCGGCCAGCGCCTCCAGGCGGCGCATGGCGGCCCGCTCCTCGGCGGCGCCGCCGGACAGGCCGCGCCAGGCGAACACCAGCAGGACCGTGCCGACGGCCACCACGGGCCACCCGGTGACCACCAGGACCACGAGGGCGGCGATCGCGGCCACGGCCGTGCGGGTGGTCAGCTTCTGTACGAGGTGGCGCTTGGGCTGCGCGGGCCGGGGGCGCATCCCGTACAGGGAGACGATGAGCAGGAACAGGCCGCCCCCGGCGGCGGCGCCGGTCAGCAGGGCGAGCGGGTCGAGCCCCGGCATGGTCACCAGCCTCCCGGGTGGTAGCCGTGCGCCATGAGCTCCTCCAGGCAGGAGACCGGCGCGTGCGGCAGCCCGGCGCCGTCGGGGCCGGGGACGAAGATCTCGCTGGACAGCACGCGGCCGTCGCAGCCGTTGACCTCGCGGATGCTGGACACGTAGCGGCGCAGGGTGCCGCCGCGGTGGTAGTCGTTGCGCTTCTCGATGAAGACCACGAAGTCGATCGCGCCGGCGATGAGCATGTGGGTGGCGTCGATCGGCAGCCGCTCGCTCGCCTGGAGGGCGTAGGTGGCGATGCGGTTGAAGACCTCCATGCTGGAGTTCGCGTGGATGGTCGACAGGCTGCCGTCGTTGCCCTGGGTCATCGCGTTGAGCATGGTGACGATCTCGTCGCCGAGGACCTCGCCGACGATGACGCGGCTCGGGTTCATCCGCAGGGACCTGCGGACGAGCTCGGCCATGGTGATCTCGCCCTGGCCCTCGGAGTTGGGCAGGCGCTGCTCGAAGGCGACCACGTTCGGGTGGAGCTCGGCGAACTGGTCGAGGCCGAGCTCCAGGGCGCGTTCGACGGTGATGAGGCGCTCGCCCGCCGGGATCTCGTTGGCCAGCGCGCGCAGCAGGGTGGTCTTTCCGGCATTGGTGGAGCCGGCGATCATGATGTTTTTCCTGGCGGCGACGGCGGCCGTCAAGAAACGCCCGATCTCCGGGCTTATTGTGTTATTTCCGACTAAGTCAGAAAGAAAGACTTTGCCGAGCCGGGCACGCCTGATCGACACCGCGGGCCGTACCGTCACGTCCATCACCGCGCTCAACCGGGACCCGTCGGGCAGGCGCAGGTCGAGTTGCGGGTTGGCGGTGTCGAACGGCCGGCTCGACAGCCCCGAATAGGCCGCGAGGATCTGGATGAGCTCGGTCAGCTCCTCGTCGGACTCGGCCACCGGGTCGTGCATCAGCTCCTGGCCGTCGGCGTAGCTGACGAACACGCGGTCGCAGCCGTTGATGTCGATGTTCTCCACCTCGGGGTCGTCGAGCAGCGGCTGCAGGCGGCCCACGCCGAACAGCGCGGCGTGGATGCCGGCCGCGAGCGCCTCCTCCTCCTCGACGGTGGGCGGGGTGCGGCCGAGGCCGATCTCACCGCGCGCGTGCTCCTCCAGCACCTGGGAGATCAGCGCGCGGGCGAACTGGCGCTCGTCCTCCCCGGTCATCGGCGGCATGCCGTTGGCCTGGTCGAGCCTGCGCTGGTGGGCCAGCCGGTCGCCGACCTCCTGGCGGAACCTCTTGACGAGGGCGTGGTCGATCATCGGGTCACCAGCCGTCCGGCGAGGTCGCGTGCGGTGCGGATGAGCAGCGAGCGGTCGAGCCTGCCGCCCCACTGGCCGCGCAGCAGCTCGGCGCCCTTCGGGTCGTGGGCCAGGCCGTGCACGAAGCCGACGTACGGGCCGACGATGCGGCGCACCTCCTCGATCGAGGCGCGGTAGCTGCGCGGGTCGGCGATCACCACGACGCCGTGGGCCTTGCTGATCGACAGGCGCTCGCGCAGGTGGGCGACGTGGTCGAGGGTGGCGCGGGCGAGCAGCACCACCTGGTCGGCCTCGGCCATCAGGTCGCCGAGCTGCGGGTGGGCGCCCAGCCGGCCGCAGTCGGCGATCACGTCGGCCTCGGGGATGCCGGCCAGCGCCCGGCCCAGCGGGCCCCACAGCCAGGTGAGCCCGGCCGCCTGCTCGCCGTGGGTGAGACCGACCAGCACGTCCAGCCCTCCGATCACCTTCTGCGTGTGTGCGGGGATCTGCGCGGGGTCCAGGCCGCGCCGGGCCGTCGCGCCCAGCGTGAGCAGGCCCTTGCCCGGGTTGAGCACGCCGCCGTCGACGGCCGGCAGCCGGTAGGCCAGGTCGCCGCCCGCCGGGTCGCACTCGGCCAGCAGCACCGGGCGCGGCCACACCGCGGCCAGCGCCGTGGCGGCGGTCGTCACACCGGGGGCGCCCTTGTCGGCGGCCAGCACGATCAGGGCCACCTCAGCGTTCTCCCGGCAGCTCGGCCACGGCGACCTCGCCGCTGGAGGCGAAGCGGAGCACCACCGGCGACACCTGGGTGTCGACGATCACGGTGATCTGCCCGGCGCCGGTGCGGCCGCGGTCGCCGACGCTGTGGACCAGGGCGTTCTGTACGAGGACGCGGCTCTCGTCGGCCGAGCCGCGGGCGGGCACGTACACCACCTGGACACGGTCGCCCTCGCGCAGGCCCGTGGGCATCTGGCCGGGCTTGAGCGCCAGGCCCACCACGGCCTTGCCGGGGCCGAGCTCGGAGCTCTCCTTGACGCCCATCGCGTTCGTCAGGAGCGTGCCGGGCAGGATCGTGACGGCCGCGAAGCTGTCGAGCACCTGCTCGCGCTGCGACCAGCTGACGAAGTCGACGCCGGTCTCGGCGACCTGGACCTCTTCCAGCGCGTCGGCGGTGAACTGCTGGCCGGCGCCGATCTGCTGGGTGACGCGGATCGCGGAGACGCGGTCGCCGCTGCGCAGCACGAGGAGAGTGGTGGCCAGCGCGCCGCCCAGGATGAGGAGCACGGCGAGGGCGGCCAGGGCGGGCTTGCGCTCGCGCGGCGGCACGGGAAGCTTGCGCGAGGCCGGGCCTGACAAACCGGCCGTGGTGGCGGCGGGCTTTTCACTGGTCCTCAATCGGGCTCCCACGGGTGAATTGTCGAATGTCCGCCATTATGTGCATTGGGTTGCGGAAGTGGGGGGTGAATGCGAGGAACCATGCTGGTTTCGCAGGAGTAGGTGTGTCAACCAGTCATAATCAATGCCTATTGTTTCTACCGGGTTGACGGCTGTGATTGATCTGGCTATGGGACGCGAAGATATTGATCAGTGCTTTATTGCGGGACTTTTTGTGTTTTATCCCTACAACGTGCTCTGGCGTCGGCGGCGGTTGTCCACAGGGGCGGGAATCCATGCCATTGCCGTCAACCCGGGGGCCTAGCCTCGCTCCGGGCGTTACCTTGGCGCCCGAATCCGACCGAGGAGACGGCCCATGCGGATCATGCTCACCGTGCTCGGCGAGCAGGGCGACCGTGACGTCGTGATCGACGGCGACGACGACGCCACCGTGGCCACGGTGAGCGAAGCCCTCGGCGACCGGGGGCCGCTCGCCCCCGTCGTCCGCCTGCCCCGAGCCCGCGCCCCCTACGGCATGTCGCCCGCCGACGATCCACTGGGCCAGGTCCCCGGGCAGCGACGTCCCGCCCACGACGACCACCACCGCCCGCCCACCCCCGACTGGCCCCCAGGCGCCCCGGGCCACTTCCCCGGAAACCCCTTCCCCGGAGATTCCGGCACTGGGACCCCGTTCCCGGGCGATCCCGGCAGGTCTTCTGCGGACCCACCCGGCAGGTCTCCTGGGGACCCGTACGGGAGAGCTCCCGGAGCGGCCTCCGGCAGTCCCGGCCGTCCTCCCGGGCACCGTCGCCCCGGCACCTCCCCTCCCTACTCCGGCTCCCGCAACGGTTCAGGCGGCGCACCCCCACCGAACCCCCAACGGCCGGACAGTGCGTCCCCGCCGGGCTTCCCCCGACGGCCGGACGATGCCACGCCCCCGCCGGGCTTCCCGTACGGACCGGACAGGGGCTCGCGTTCGCCGGAGCGTCCCCACGCGCCGGACGGGGCCGCGTCCTCGACGGGCGTGCCCTACTGGCCGGACAAGGGCTCGCGTTCGCCGGATGGTGCCGCGTTTCCGCCGGACTTTCCCTACGGACCGGGCGAGAGGTCGCGGCCGGCGGATGTTTCCGGTGCGGGGGCTGTCCCGTCGGGGCCCTTGGTGTTGTGGCGCAATGGGCGGCCTCTTGATCCGCGGGCTCCGGCGCGGGCCGTGCTGCGGGACGGCGACAAGGTCACGCTCGATGCGCGGCTGGCCCGTACGACGATCGTCGAGGAGCCCGCGGGGGTCGCCGAGGTGCGCGTGGTCGGCGGGCCGGCCGCCGGGGCGGTGCACCGGCTCGGCCTGGGCGCCCACGTCATCGGCGCCGACCCGTTGTGCGCCATCGCCGTGGCCGATCCCGAGCTCGCCCCCGAGGCGGTGACCGTCCGGGTGACGCCCGACGCCATCACGGTGGAGCGGGCCCTGCGCGCGGCTCCCGAACAGGCGCGGCTCAAGCTCAAGGGCCGCTGGGCCGACGAGGTCGCCGAGCTGTCGGCCCGGGTGGCGGAGCGTGAGGCCGCCGAGTTCGCCGCCGAGGCCGGCCGTCCGGCGCCCGAGCTGGGCTCCCTGCCGCTCGGCGAGGCCGTCGAGTGGCCGGAGGACACGCTGCTGGCCTGCGGCTCGTCGCTGTTCACGCTGACCGCCATCGAGCCGCGCGACGCCCACCTGACGCCCCGGCTGGAGGGCGGCGTCGCCTACAACCGCCCGCCCAGGCTGCGCCGTCCCGAGGGCCGCCGCACGTTCAAGAAGCCCAAGGAGCCCACCCGCGCGGAGGGCATGCGGCTGCAGCTGCTCGCCGCGTTCCTGCCCGCCGTGATCGGGGTCACGCTCGCGTACGTGCTCGACCAGTGGTACTTCCTGCTGTTCGCGCTGATGACGCCGGTCATCATGGTCGGCCAGTGGTGGAGCGACCGCCGCCACGGCAAGAAGCAGCACCGGAAGGCCATGAAGGAGTACCGCGCGCTGCTGGCCGCCCATGACGAGGAGGTGGAGGCGGCCAGGGCGGACGACGAGCGGCGGCGCCGGTCCGACTCGCCCGACCCGGCACAGGTGCTGCTGACCGCCATCGGCCCGCGCAGGCGGCTGTGGGAGCGCAGGATCCACGACGAGGATGCGCTCAGGCTGCGGATCGGGCTCGCCGACCTGCCCGCGAACCTGGAGCTGAGCGAGGAGCAGGGCGGTCCGATCGACCCGCCGGTCTGCCGCGCGGTGCCGGTCTGCCTGCCGATGCGCAGGCTCGGGGTCGCGGGCGTCACCGGCCCGCGCGACGCCGCCACCGGCCTGGCCGGATGGCTGGTCGGCCAGGCCGCGACCCTGCACAGCCCGCGCGACCTGGCCATCGTGATCCTCTCCGCGCACCCCGACGGCGAGCGCCGCTGGAGCTGGGCGCGCTGGCTGCCCCACTGCGCCCCGCGCGGCGGCGAGGAGTGCGTCGCGCTGATCGGCGCCGATCCGGAGTCGGCGGCCAAGCGGGTGGGCGAGCTGGCCGCCCTCATCGACGAACGCCAGAACACCTCGATCCCCGAGCTCGGCAAGGTCCCGACGGGGTGGGACGACCTGGGCGGGCCGGAGCCTCCGGCGTTCGCCGCGTTCGACACCCGCCCGTACGACGTGCTGGTCGTGGTCGACGGCGCCCAGGCGCTGCGTGGCCTGCCGGGCATGCCCCAGGTGCTGCGGCAGGGGCCCCGGGCGGGCGTCTACACGGTGGCCGTCGACGAGGACCAGCGGCTGCTGCCCGAGGAGTGCGCCACGGTCGCTGCCTGCGGTTCCGACGGCCGGGTGGTGCTGCGCGGCGGCGGTCTCGACGTCATCGGGCCCGTGCTGACCGATCTGGTGTCGGCGTCCTGGTGCGACCGCCTGGCCAGGTCGCTCGCCCCGATCCGCGACGTGAGCAGGCAGGACACCGAGGGCAACCTCCCCGACGCGGTGCGCCTGCTCGACCTGCTGGGCCTGCGCTCCGCCACGGGCCGGGAGCTGGCCGCCCGATGGCGCGGCCGGGGCTCCACCGAGGTGGTGATCGGCATGGACTCCGAGGGCCCGTTCGCGGTCGACCTGCGGCTGGACGGGCCGCACGCGCTGATCGCCGGCACCACCGGCGCGGGCAAGTCGGAGCTGCTGCAGACGCTCATCTGCGCGCTGGCCGCCGCCAACCGGCCCGACCAGCTCACGTTCGTGCTGATCGACTACAAGGGCGGCGCCGCCTTCAAGGAGTGCACCCGCCTGCCGCACACGGTCGGCATGGTGAGCGACCTCGACGGCCATCTGACGCAGCGCGCCCTCGACTCGCTGGCCGCCGAGCTCCGTCGGCGCGAGCGTCTCCTGTTCACCTCCGGCGCCAAGGACATCGAGGACTACGCGGGCTCCGAGCCGCTGCCCCGCCTGGTGCTCATCATCGACGAGTTCGCCGCGCTGGTGGCCGAGCTGCCGGACTTCGTCACCGGCCTGGTCGACATCGCCCGTCGTGGCCGGTCGCTGGGCATCCACCTGATACTCGCCACCCAGCGGCCGGCGGGTGTGGTCACGGCCGACATCCAGGCCAACACCTCGCTCCGGATCGCGCTGCGGGTGACCGAGCCGGCCGAGTCCTCCGACGTGATCGACCTGCCGGACGCGGCGCACATCTCGAAGACCACGCCGGGCCGCTGCTACGTGCGTTCGGGGATGGGGGCGGCGAGCGCCGTGCAGACGGCCCGGGTCGGCGGCCGTGCCCCCGCGTCGGTCACGGGCCCCCACGACAGGCAGTCCGCCGCCGTCCGGGTGATCGACGTCGGCTGGCGCATGGTGGGGCGGCCGCTGCCCCGGCCTCCGGAGCCCGAGGAGGAAGCGACCGTCACCGACCTCACGCTGCTGGCCGACGCCCTGATCGAGGCGGCCCGCCTGGCGGGCGTCCCACCCCAGCCGAGCCCGTGGCTCGAACCTCTCCCCAGCCGGTTCGTCCTTCCCCTGCCGACAGACACCGCTCGTGACCTCGGTACGGGTGACGGCACTGCGGCCCTCGGCCCGAGGAGCGGAGCGGACACCGCTCGCGGCCCTGGAGCGTCCGGAAGTGCGGGACCGGTCTCCCTCACGGAAGGAGGGGGTGCCCAGAGTCCGGGTGGCCGCCAGACGGCGGCCTCCCACCTCGCGGGGAGCGGGGACGCTCGCGGTCCCGGTGCGGGCGACAGGGACGCCGCTCGGGGTCGCGGTGCCGGTGACCGGGAGGTGGCGGCTTCCTCGGGCGGTGGGCGGGGGGTTCCGTTGCAGGCTTCGGGGGTTCCGTTCCGGGAGTTCAGTCCTGGCCGGGTGAAGGGGGACGGGGTGGTGGCCGAGGTGGCGCCGGTGGCGTTCGGGATCACCGATCGGCCGTGGGCTCAGGATCGGCGGCCGCTGGCGCTGGACCTGGCGCACGGCGGGCATCTGCTGATCGCGGGTGCCGCGCGGAGCGGCAGGTCGACGGCGTTGCGGACGATCGCCGGGTCCATCGCGGCGCACGTGTCCCCCGCCGACGCGCACGTGCACGCGATCGACTGCGGGTCGGGGGCGCTGCTGCCGCTGGTCGCGATGCCGCACTGCGGGGCGGTGGTGACCCGTGACCAGCTCGACCGGGTCGAGCGCCTGCTCGCCAGGCTCAGGGCCGAGATCGGCCGCCGCCAGCAGCTCCTCGCCGAGGCCGGGCACGCCTCCCTGGCCGAGTACCGGCAGGCGGGCCACCGGCTCCCCTGGATGGTGTTCATGCTCGACCGCTGGGAGGGCTTCGTGGCCGCGTTCGAGGGCTACGACTACGGCCGCCTGATCGAGGCGCTGCTCCAGCTCCTGCGTGAGGGACCGGCCGTGGGGTTCCGGGCGGTGATCACCAGTGACCGGTCGGGGCTGCTGGGCCAGGTGTCGACGGTGTTCGACGACCGGCTGCTCCTGCGTCTGTCCGATCCCTCCGACTACGGGCTGGCCGGTTTCCCGATCAAGGGCCTGCCCGCGTCGATACCGCCGGGCCGGGCGTTGTCCCTCGGCGACCACGGCATCGTCGAGCACCACATCGCCCTGCTCTCCCCCGATCCGGCCGGTCCGGCGCAGGTGGCGGCATTGCAGGCGCTCGCCCGTACCGTCAGTGACCGGATGCCGGTGGGCGGCGCGCCAGGGGCGGGACTGTCCCGTGCCGCAGGGCAGGGGCCGCTGCGTGTGGACGCGCTGCCGATGCGCATCACCGCGGCGGAGGCCCTGGAGCTCGACCCGTCGTTCAGCCCGCCGTCGCCGCTGTGGGCGCTGGTCGGGGCGGGCGGCGACGCGCTCGCGCCGCTGGGGCTCGACCTGCTGGCGCACGGTCCGGGCGCGGTGATCGCGGGCCCGGCCCGTTCCGGCCGTTCGTCGGCGCTCATGACGGCGGCGCGGTCCCTGATCGCGCGCGGCACCTCTGTCGTCGCCGTGGCACCGCGGCGCAGCCCGCTGCGGGAGCTGGACGGGGCGCTGGCGGTGCTCGACGGGAACGCGGACAACCTCGCCGAGGTGGTCGCCGACCGGCGTCACTACGTCGTGCTGGTGGACGACGCCGAGCTGGTCAACCCCGACTCCCCGCTGGGCGCCGCCCTGGAGGAGGTGCTCCGGTCCGGGAGGGACGGTGACCACGGCCTGCTCATCGCCGGCACGACCGGGGATCTGGCGGTCGCCTACCGCGGGTTCGCGGCCGAGACCCGGAAGTCCCGTACGGGGCTGCTGCTGGCGGTGCAGGGCCAGGCCGACGGCGACCTCTTCACCATCCGGCTGCCACGCGGCACGGTGGGCGGGCCGCCCGGTCGGGGGTTCCTCGTGACGACGGGCACCATCACGCCTGTCCAGGCCGCTCTGCCGGGCGACGCCTGAGGGGTCAGCCGATCCTGCTGTTCACCGAGCCGGTGTCGTCGCCCCACACGTCGTCGTCCTCGTGCAGCCACGTGGTGGACTCCCGGTCCCGGGAGTCGCCGCCGCCGCCCCCTCCGCCCATGCCGCCCATCGGGAGGAAGGGCATCCCGGCGCCGGTGCCGGAGCGGGTGCCGAGGCTGGTGCCCTGGCCGGGGTTGAGGGCTCCTCCGGTGCCGATGCCGGTGCCGCCGTAGGTGACGGGCGTGGCCGACGTGGTGGGCGTGGTGTATCCGGGGGTGGTCGCCGTCGTGGGCGTGGTGCCCGTCGGGGAGTAGCCGGACGTGGTCGGGTTGTAGTCCGCCAGGCTGGTGGTGCCGTCGGTGCCGGGCGGGTTCCGGTTCAGGCCGGCCGTGTCGACCGACGGCTGCGTGCCGTTGTCGGGGCCGGTGGTGGAGCCGACGGGGACGGTGCCTCCCGGGACGCTGGTTCCGGGGGGATAGTTGCCGTTCGGGTCATAGCCGTTGGGGTTCGTGCCGTTCGGGTTCACGCCGTTCGGGTTCGGGAGGCCGGTGCTCGGGTCGTAATCGGCGAAGGAGGGGCCGCCGGGGTTGCCCGTGCCGTCGGTGCCGCCGTTCAGGCCCAGGCCGGTGTTGGAGTACGGCGAGGGGTTGCCGGTGGGCAGGCCCGTGGGGTAGTCGACCTGCGTGGGATCGTCCTGCGGCATGCCGGGAGGCTTGATGTCGCGCAGGCTCTTGTCCACGGTGTCCGGGATGGCCTGGTGGACGACCACGAGGTCGTTGGTGAACGTCTGCAGGTGGAGTCCGGCCAGTTCGTCCGGGGAGCCGAAGTCGGTCTTGGCCTCGTTCAGGACCTTGCCGTCGCCGCCGTAGTAGCCCGCGTAGGCGCTGTAGATGTCGGGGATGCTGTCGTCCCAGGTGGCGCCGGTTCCTCCGCCGTTCGTCCAGGTCGGCAGGATGCCCTTCCACGAGTCCTCGACGAACGCCTGGTGCTCGCGGACCACGCTGGCGAGGTTGTCGACGGGCGTGTGCATCGCACCGAGCTTGGTGGCCAGCTCGCCCATCGTCACGTAGAGGATGCCGAGGGCCGTCTGCGCCTCGACCGACGCCTCGCCCTCCCACACCTCGGCGAGCTTGATGGCCTGGGTCTTGATGGCCTCCCTGGCCGTCTCGACCGCCGTCTTGGCGTCCTCGTACGAACTCGCCGCCTGCGTGATGCTCGTGAGGTTGAAGCCCTTGATGAAGGTCACGACCTGCTCGACGCTGCGGCCTCCGGTCTCGACGGCCCAGCTGCCGCAGGAGGGCTTGATCAGGTGGATCTCGTGCTTGGTCCCACCCATGCCCCTCACACCCCCTGGTTGACGATGTCCGTCACTCTGTAGGTGCCGGCTCCGGCTTCCACCAGCGCGATCGCGGTGGAGAAGTTCTCCAGGACGTCCTCGTAGACGTCGAGGAACTCCCGGTGTGCCGTCTCCAGCGTCGTGGCGAACGACTCGGTGCCCTGGTTGCGGTCGATGCTGCGCAACTGGGTGCGCACGTCGGAGAGCGAGCCGTTGATGCTGAGGTCCTGGATCGAGCCCTGGTGCTCGCCGTAGCCGCCACCGTTGATCGGCTTCATGATCTCTCGCAACGCCTCGGCGACGTTCGTGATCTTCGTGGCGTCGTACCCGACGCCGTCCCGTTCGGCGACCAGGCCCGGCCAGTCCTCGGGCGGTTTTGCTGCTCCCACGAGACCTCCCCCCTTAGGGCACTCGATCATGCACCTTACTCGAACAGTTCCTTTTCCGTACAGAAGACACAGAGTCAACTTGCGTAACATATGGCGCTATGCAGACCCAGAAGGATCTCTATCAAGCGCATCGCCTCATGACACTGCGCCTGGGTCTGGCGCTGATGCAGGGGGAGCCCGATCTGCCCGAGTCGCCGATGCGCCGGCAGACCGTGGCGACGTTCGGAGGGATCCTGATCGCGATCCTGGTCGTGGCCGCGTTCGGGATCTGGGGGCTGCTCAGCCCGGGGAACGCCACCAAGCTGACCGACGCAGGGCAGCTGCTGATCGAGGAGGAGACCGGCGCCTCCTACGTCTACAACCAGCAGAGCCGCAAGCTGCAGCCGGTGGCCAACTACGTGTCCGCGCGGCTGCTGCTCGGCAACGACGAGATCAAGGTCAGGACGGTCTCGGCCGAGTCCCTGGCCGGTTTCGCCCGCGGGCAGAAGGTCGGCATCCAGGGGGCGCCGGACTCGCTGCCGGACAAGGAGCGGCTGGTCAAGGCCCCGTGGTCCGCGTGCGTCGCGGAGGGGACCGACGCGGCCGGGACGCGCAAGCCGTTCGTGACGCTCGTGGCCGGCACCGACCTCGGCGGGACGCCGGTGGGCGACGAGGCGCTGGTCGTCAGCGACGGGCAGCAGAACTGGGTGCTCTGGGCCAACCACCGCATGCGGGTGGCGAACGTGGCCCGGCTCACCGACCAGACGCCGCGCCGCGTGCCGGCCTCGTGGATCAACGCCATCCCGGCGGGGGTGGACTTCGCCGCGCCGAAGATCGCCCAGCGCGGCGACAAGGTCCGCGGGCCTGACGGCAGGGTGTCCAGGGTGGGACGGGTGTACAAGGTGGAGTCGGTGGCCGGCGCGGCCGAGCGGTGGTACGTGCTGCTCGCCGACGGCCTCGCGCCGATCGACCACACGCAGGCCATGCTCCTGCTCCTGGACCCGGCCAGCAAGCCCGCCTACGGCAGGCTCCCGGTCCGCGAGACGGTGATCGACGCGGCGACCGCCAACGCGGCCAGGGCGTCCGCGCGCCGCCTGCTGGACAGCGGGCTCCCGGCCACCATGCCGAGCTTCCGCTCGCCCGGCATGTCGGCCCCGCTCTGCGCGGTGTACGAGGACACCGTGAAGGGCTCGACCAAGGCGGTGCTGACCACGGGCAGCCGGATGGGCCTCCCGACCCCGGGGACGAGCGCCGGCGCGGACAAGGTCGACCAGGTGCTGCTGCCGCCGGGCAGCGCCGTGCTGGCGGGGACCCTGCCGGGCGAGGGGCAGCTGTCGTCGGTGCAGCAGTACTGGCTCGTCACCGACCAGGGCAAGCGGTTCCAGCTCACCTCGGCGGACACGGTGGGCAAGCTCGGGTACGAGGCCGCGGACGTCGCGCCGGTGCCCGCCCACCTGCTGCGGCTGATCCCGGACGGCCCCGCCCTGGACGAGGCGGCGGCCCGCACGCCGGTGCAGGACGTGCAGCCCATCCAGCAGGCCAGCCAGTGACGGCTAGACCTGCAGGTTGGTGTCCGGGCGGAGCTGACCGGTGTCCTCGTCGTAGACCAGGCCGTCGTTGGTGAACGGCTGCCGCATGCTCGTCGGGTCCCCGGTGTTGAGGACGGACATCTCCGACGGGATGGGGTCCACGGTGGGGAACATCTGGCCGGTCATCTGGGTGTACTGGACCGCCAGGAACATGATCCCGGCCAGGACCGCCGTCTTCTTCCAGTTGCTCGCCACGATCTTCTTGGTCGCGGCGAGGATGGCCTTCCCCAGAGCGGCGCTCATCCCGTACACGGTCACGGCGGAGACCGGATGCCATCGGGTCGCGAAGCAGAAGATGCCCCAGGCGAGCATGACGCCGGCGATGGCGAGCACGATGTAGGAGACGATCTTCATGAAGTCGGCGGTCGAGGAGACGGCGTTACCGGTCTCGTCGCGGATGTTCTTGAGCTGCCCGATCGACTCGACGAAGCTGCCGTGGACGCCCGAGAACGACTGGAAGGCGCCCCCCTCCCACTTGCCGTCCTCCTTCAGCTGCGTCTTCAGCTCCTCCAGCTCTTCCACCAGCTTGTTGAGCTCGGTCGTCACCCCGTTCTGGTCCGTGGAGCGCCAGTTCGTGGCGGAGTCGTCCATGCCTTCGGGGTTGGAGACCAGCGTGCCGAAGGCGGCCGCGACGTAGAAGGCCCACGGTTGGGCGATCATGACCGCCGCCGTCAGGGACATCATGGCGGCGGCGCTGAAGGCGTCCTTGCCGTTCACAGCTCCTCCTGGCCGATCACCTGAGGCGCGATGTCCTCGTCGCCGCCCCAGACGCCCTCGTCCTCGGACAGCCCGACGGTCTTGTCGCGGTCGCGTTCCTCGCCGCTGCCCGCGCCCCCGCCGCCCATCGGCATCATGGGCATCATCGGCATGCCCGGGGCGCCCGCTCCGCCGCGCAGCCCGGCCGCGGCGCCCGGGGCGAGCCCGCCCCCGCCGGAGCCCGCGCCCATGCCGGTGCCGGGCACGCCGCCGAGCTGGTTCCCCGTACGGGTGCCCAGGCCGGTCGCGTTGGGGTCGAGGGACGGCACGTTCGGCGTCGTGGGCTGGTAGGACGACAGGTCGGTCTTGTTGGGGTTGTTCAGGGCCGAGTCGAGGTCGGGGACCCGCGTGTCCACCTGGTCGGTGTTGGGCAGGCCGGTGTTCGGCAGGCCGGTTCCCGGCAGATCCGTGCCCGGCAGGCCGGCCGACGGGTCCTGGGTTCCCGGCAGGTCGGTCCCCGGGAGATCAGTGCCGGGGAGATCGGTGCCCGGCAGGTCCGTCCCCGGCAGGTCCGTACCGGGGAGATCGGTGCCGGGGAGGTCGGCGCCGGGAACGTCGAGGCCGGGCACGTCGGCGCCCGGGATCTCGGGCTGAGGGCCGTCGAGTCCGGGGATCTTGGGGGTGGAGATCGGGCCGGGGCCGCCGGGGCCGCCGGGGAGGTCGGGACCGCCGCTGTTGTCGTCGGCTTCCTTGTAGTTGTCGTCGGCGGCCCTGAGCGCGGGCTCCCAGCTCGCCAGCGCCTCCCTGGCCCGCTGCAGCGCCTCGCGCTGGGACTCGATGGCCGATTCGTGCGCGCCGTGCACGCCCATGCCGAGCACGCCGAAGTGGGGCCAGGGCACGCTCAGGTCGCCGGTCCTGCCCCCGAGGGTCTCGAGATAGGTGACATGGCCGCCGATCTGCCCCCCGGCGCGGTCGAGCTCCCCCTTGGTGAAGGAGACCCCGGACGACGGCGGGCCGTCGGAGCCGGGCGTGGGGAAGGTAGGCCAGGTGTTGCCCATCAGCTCATCCGATCACGGGTTCCGTCGTGTCATGGCCGGTCGTCCAGGAGTTGGGATCCTCGGAGAGGTACGTGGTGCGCTCGACGTCGCCGTAGTCACCACCGCCGCCGCCCGCGCCCCCCGCGCCGCCCATGAACGGCATGAGCGGCATGCCGCCCATCGGCCCGCCGAGTCCGCGCCCGGCGGCGCCCAGCGCGGACTGGCCGCCGAGCATGCCCGGGGAGCCGATCACCGAAGGGACGCCCGGGGTCGAGCCCACGGGAGTGAGGACCGAGGGCGGGGCCACCGTGGTGGTCACGGGCGCGAGCGTGGTGGGCGTGAAGGTCAGGGTCTGCGGCGTGACGGTCGCGAGGTCGGTCTGGCGCGGGTCCGTGCGGGTCCCGCCGTCGGTGGTCGTACGGTCCTCGTTGCCGATGACCGACGGCGCGGTTCCGTCGCCGGTGCCAGTGCCGGGGTTCCGGCTCGGGTCCTGGTTCCCCGGGGCGCCGGGGTCAGGAGAGCCGGGGTCCGGGTTGTTCGGGTTGCCGGGGTCGTTCGGGTCCGTCCCGCCGGGGGTGGAGCCGTCCGGATTGGTGCCTCCGGGGTCGGAGCCGCCGGGGTTCGTCCCGCCGGGGGTGGTGCCGCCCGGGTTGGTGCCGCCCGGGTTCGTCCCGCCCGGGGCTCCGGCCCAGCCGCCGGAGCTGTCGTACGCCGTCGAGCCGAAGGTGGGCCCCCGCGTGCCGGAGCCGGTCGGGTAGCCGGGGTTCTCGTACCCGCCGCCCGTGCCGGGGAGGCTGACCGTCGGGAGCTCGTACATGATGTAGTCGGGGACCTCGCTGTCGAAGATCGTGACGATCTCCGTGTTCAGCTTGTGGATCGCGTCCTGCGCGATCATGTTCTTGGCGGCCTGCTCGATGTCGGGCTTCTCGGCGCCGGTCCCCTGCAGATGGTTGCCGTCGATCTCCGCGTCCGTCGGCGCGCGCTTGGCCTCCTCCCTGGCGGTCTCCAGATGGCCCGCGTACGACTGCAGCGCGGTGCCCATCTGCTGCATCTTGGTCGACAGCTCCTGGCCGGAGGCGTGCAGGAGCTGCAGCGCCTGGCGGGCCTTGGAGGCGTCCGGGCCCTTCCAGATCTGGGCGATCCGGCCGGCGTGCTCCTCCAGGGAGCTGATCGCCTGCTCGACCTTGCTCGACGCGAAGGTGTACGTCTGACCGGCGCCCCGGACGTAGGCCGGATCGGTGCTGTTCAGCCAGGAGTTGATCTCCTGGCTGGTGGAGCAGGGCCGATCGCCGAAAGGCGCGCTGGCGTAGGACGTGATGGTGACGATTTCCTGCTTGCTCACCAGGCGATCATCCCTCGTTGGCCTGGCGCGCGCCGTCGTGGTTCGCGGCGCTGGCCTCCACCGCTTCGACCACGTCCCGGTACGCGTCGATGAACTTCTGGTAGACCTCGGCGAACTTCTGGCCCGCGTTCTGCGAGCCCACGGTCGCGGCGAGGGCCGAGGCGTCGTTCCACTGACCGATCTGGGAGGTGGTCAGCGGGATCTCCTCGTCCGCCGGACGGTCGCCGGTCGCGATCTGGTTGACGTTGCCGTTCGGCCGCTCGCCGTTGCCCAGCATGGCTTCGAGGCTGGCCCGCAGCTCCTGGGCGATGACCCGCATGCTGGCCGGCGAGTTCTCCCTCGCGTCGAACAGGTTGGGGTCGACCGGCAGCTCGGCACCGCGTTCGTCCGGCAGGGCCATACCCGTCATTCCTTTCCGCTAGCAGCAGTCCTCCCGGCCACCGCTCCGCGACGATGACCGAGAGGGGGTACGAGCCGGGCTAGTCCATCCAGATGCTGATGTTGCGCTGCTCGGCGGACTGGTAGTTGCCCTTGGCGACGTTGACGGCCTCGGCGGCCTTGAACAGCTGCTCGCCCATGGCCTTCTCGTGCTGGTTCCACTGCTGGCGCTTGGTCTCGAAGTAGGTTTCGGCGTCACCCTGCCAGCTCGCCCCGAGCTCCCGCTGGATGTCGGCGTAGAGGTCGTCGGTGGCCCTGTCGAGCTCGGTGATGACCTTCTTGAGCTCCTCGTAGGCCTGCTCCATGGAGCCGAACCGGACAAAGGTGTAGTCGTCAGGCATGGTCATGGCGTTGTCCGTCCTGCTCAGCGGTTGGCGTTGATGAGGGAGTCGATGCGACCGGCGCCGCCGTCGCCGACGAAGCCGCCCGCGATGTCCATGTTCTGGTCGGCCGCGTTGCGGTAGACGCCGGCGCCGATGTTGAGCCGGTCGTAGATGTCCTCAAGGATCTTGATGACGCCCTTGAACTCCCCGTCCCACTGGTCCAGCGCCGCGCCGAACCGCTGCGCGGCGCCACCCTGCCAGCCCTGGCTGGTCAGGTCGGCCTTGATCTGCTGCACGCGCTGGCGCATGCCCTCGATGTACTGCGCGGTGTCCTGGCAGTAACCCGCCGCGTTGGTCAGCTGAGTCGGACTTGCCCCGTACAGAGCCACTGGACCTCCAAGTCGACATGGCGTTGTCCGTCACGTGGGCACAGCATGCAACTGACCCCCATGAACAACATCAAATGCCATGTTAGTCAACATCAACCCCAGGATTCCCAGAAATATCAGATTACGGATTGGTCGCGCTGTAGCGACGTTCGAGTCAACGCCCTGGTGGCGGAACCGCGGCTTTCTGACCTGGAGGACGTGCGGCTGTGGTGATCGGGGTCAGATCTCCAGCCGGCGGCGGATACGGTCGAGCTCGCCCATGACGTCCGTGAAGGCCCGGTCGTAGGCCGCCTCCGCATTCTTGATGTCGTTCAGCGCCGAGCTCGGGTCGGTGGCGAGCTTCATGGGGTTGCCCCGCTCGCCGAACGCCTCGCCCGCCATCTCGGTGAACTTCACCTGGAAGTCGGCCACGGCCTCGGCCAGCACGACCTTGATCAGGTCGGCCAGCTCGCCCGACGCCAGCCGCATGGCCTTGGGGTGCAGGTTCAGCTCGCGCAGGCCGGTCTGGTCGTACTCCACCGTGACCAGGCCGTCCTCGTCCTCGGCCCGGCCCACGCAGTCGCCGGCGCCGCGCTGGAACTTCTCCAGGCGGGCGATCTGGTCGTCCATGCCCTTGAGCAGCTTCTCGATGTCGATGTTGGCGAAGTCGCCGAACTCCTGCATGCCTTCAACCTCCCGTACGAGATCAGCCGGACAGCCCGCGCACCCACGTGTAGACCTCCAGGACCCCCAGCGCGAGCGGGAAGAGCTGGACGATCAGCGCCACGTCGAGGATGTCGGCCGCGCGCCCCCAGAACGGCGACGGCCTGCCCGTCGCCAGCCACAACCCGATGCCCACCGTCATCAACGCCAGCCACAGGATCCCGGTGGCCACGGCCACCGAGCCGACGATCTCGCCCTGGCCGACCATCGACATCGCCAGCATGGCCAGGCCCGCCAGGCCCGTGCTGATCAGCCAGACGCGCTGGCCGAGCCCGCGGAACACCCGGGCCCGCATGATGAGCGTGAGCGACAGCGACACCGTCATGACGTCCGCCACCCAGCCGTCGGCGAGCACCAGCAACGCCAGGGCGATCAACGCCGAGAGCGCGATCGCGGCGACCATGCCGGTGGCGTAGCCCTGCGCGATCCGCGTGCGCTCCTGGATGGCCGGCGCGTCCAGGCGCTGGTTGTCGTTGCGGAGCTCCTCCGCGGTGGTCGGCATGGCCGGCAGCGGCACCTTGGCCAGCCGGAACGACAGCGTGGGCACCAGCGGGCTGAGCGCCAGCAGCAGCGCGATGGCCACCGCCGCCACCCCGGCCGGCGGCGGCGACCACACCATCACGACCGCCGAGCAGATCCCGCCCACCGTGGCCACGCCGGCCGTGCCGAGGAAGCCGGGCACGCCGTCGGAGATCAGCGCGCCGCCCACGGCGGCCACCAGGGCCAGGCAGGCCAGCGCCGCCAGCAGGTGCGGCGCGCCGAACCCGGCCGAGGTCCCCGGCGCGAACAGGCCGGCGACGAACCCGTACGGCAGCGCCGAGTGCCCGATCAGCGCCCCGGCCATCGAGTCGCCGACCGCCCTGGACAGCAGCGTGCCGGTGACGATCAGCAGCAGCGCCAGCAGCCCGGCCACGATGGTGACGGTCAGCGCCGGCATGCCGGACAGCGCCAGGCCCACCGCGCCCAGCACGAGCAGGGCCGTCGCGCCGCTCGCTCCCATGACCCTGGTCTGCGTGGCCGACCAGGCACCGCGGCCCTCGCGCACGCCGGTGGCGACCACGTCCGCCACGTCGTCGAACAGGGCCGGCGGCAGGATCGCCTCACGCGGCCTGAGATAGAGGATCTCGCCGTCGAGCACGCCCAGCGAGCCGAGGCTCTGCCCCAGGTCGAACGGCTGGCCGCCGAGCCGCTGCAGCGTCCAGCCGGGCGCGGCGGCGGAGTCGCCGTTCACCTCGCCCAGCGCGCGCAGCAGGCTGGGCAGCACGTTCGGCAGCGGGATGTCGGCGGGCAGGGCCAGGTCGGCCTTGCGCCGGGGGCCGACGATCGTCACGTGGCACTGGGCCGGCAGCGGCACCGGAACCTGCGACAGGGCGCCCTGCTGGATCGGCCCGCGCGGCGGCCCCGGCGGCCCGGCGTATCCGGCAGGCCCCCGCGCACCGGGTGGTGGCCCGTGCATCGGCGGCTGTCCAGGTGGTGGCCCTGGGATCGAAGCCGGCGGGCCGGGCAGAGGTCCCTGAACGATCTGTCCCATCTCTACTCTCCGTCCCCACCAATGGTCACGGACAACAGAGAACATATCGGGTCTCTTCTGGTAAGAACGTCTCGATGAGCATCGTCGTCGTACGCCGACCAGAACGCCGCCCGGGACCCAAACCGCCGCGCGGCGAGGTCCTGCTCGAATCTCCGCCCGAGATTCCCGAGGTCCAGCCGCAGGGCTTCTCGATGGCCCTCACCTACCTGCCGATGCTGGCGGGCGCGGCGGCGATGGCGCTCATGTTCACCGCCTTCGGCAACGCCAACCCGATCATGTACGTGGCCAGCGGCCTGTTCGCGCTGTCCATGGTCGGCATGACGGCGGGCCAGCTCACCCGCCAGCTCGGCGAGCGCAAGTACAAGCTCAACGGCGCCCGCCGCGACTACTTCCGCTATCTGGGCCAGGTGCGCAAGAAGACCCGGCGCGCGGCCAGGCAGCAGCGCGAGGCCCTGGAGTGGAGCGGGCCCGAGCCGGACGCCCTGTGGTGGATCGCCATGGGACCCCGGCTGTGGGAGCGCCGCCCGCGCGACGAGGACTTCGCCACCGTGCGGCTGGGCACCGGCGTCCAGAAGCTGGCCATCCAGCTCATCCCGCCGGACTCCAAGCCCGTCGAGGACCTGGACGCGCTGGCGGCAGGCGCGCTGCGCAGGTTCATCAGGGCGCACTCCACCGTGGCCGGGCTGCCGGTCGCCGTGGCGCTCGGCTCGTTCGCCAGGATCCGGATCGGCGGCGACCCCGGGACCGTGCGCGACCTGGTGCGCGCCATGATCGCCCAGCTGACCGTGTTCCACTCGCCCGACGACATGCGGATCATGGTGTGCGCCGGGAGCGAGTGGATGACGTACTGGGAATGGGTCAAGTGGCTGCCGCACGCGCTGCATCCCGAGGAGACGGACGCGGCCGGCCAGGTGCGGCTGATGACCGACAACCTGGGCGAGCTGGACCGGCTGGTCGGCGGCGAGCTCAAGGAACGCGCCCGGTTCCGGCCCGGCGCGGCGGCCGAGTCGCTCCCGTACCACGTGCTCATCCTGGACGGCGGGCACGTGCCGCAGGACTCGCAGCTCGGCAGCGACGCCATCCAGGGCGTGACGGTCATCGACCTGTCGGGCTCGTCCGCAGACGTGGAGGAGAAGAGCACGCTGCGGCTGGACGTCCAGCCTGACGGGTTCCACATGGTGAAGCTCGACCACGCGGGCAAGGAGCACAGGACCCGGCTCGGCGATCCCGACGGCCTCGACTACCTGCGGGCCGAGGGCCTGGCCAGGCAGCTCGCGCCGTTGCGCACCTCGGCGTCCGGCGGCGGCGACGCCGAGGACGTGCTGGCGGCCAACACCACGCTGACCGACCTGCTGGGCGTGGGCGATCCCGGCCTGCTGGACCCGGCGGTCGCCTGGCGTCCGCGGGCCGGCCGCAACAGGCTGCGGGTGCCGATCGGGCTCGGCGCCGACGGCCGGGTCGTGGAGCTGGACATCAAGGAGTCCGCGCAGGGCGGCATGGGGCCGCACGGGCTGGTCATCGGGGCCACCGGCTCCGGCAAGTCGGAGCTGCTGCGCACGCTGGTGCTGGGCCTGGCGGTGACGCACTCGTCCGAGATCCTCAACTTCGTCCTGGTCGACTTCAAGGGCGGCGCGACCTTCCTCGGGCTCGACTCCCTCTCCCACGTCTCGGCGGTCATCACCAACCTGGAGGACGAGCTCCCGCTGGTCGACCGCATGTACGACGCCCTGCACGGCGAGATGGTGCGCCGCCAGGAACTGCTGCGGTCGGCGGGCAACTACGCCTCGCTGCGCGACTACGAGCGGGCCAGGGAGCAGGGAGCGGACCTGGCGCCGATGCCGACGCTCTTCGTGGTGCTGGACGAGTTCAGCGAGCTGCTGTCGGCCAAGCCGGAGTTCGTCGAGCTGTTCGTCATGATCGGCCGGTTGGGCCGCTCGCTCGGCGTGCACCTGCTGCTGGCCTCGCAGCGCCTGGAGGAAGGGCGGCTGCGGGGCCTCGACACCCACCTGTCGTACCGGATCGGCCTGCGGACGTTCTCCGCCATGGAGAGCCGGGTCGTGCTCGGCGTGGCCGACGCCTACGAGCTGCCCTCCGCGCCGGGCAACGGTTACCTCAAGTTCGACACCACCGGCATGACCAGGTTCAAGGCCGCGTACGTGTCGGGCGCCTACCAGGCGGACGGCCGGCGCGTGAGCGGCGACGACGGCCACACGATCCTGCGCCAGGTCGTCGAGTACGGACCGGCGTACGTGCCGCTGCCCGTCAAGCCGAAGCCCAAGGAGGCCCCGGCGGCGGAGGTGGACGAGCGCTCCCCTTCGCAGACCAGCCTGCTCGACATCCTGGTGCGGCGCCTGCAGGGGCACGGACCCGCGGCCCACCGCATCTGGCTGCCGCCGCTCGGCGAGCCGCCCACGCTGGCGCACCTGCTGCCGCCGCTCTCGGTGACCCCCGAGCTCGGGCTGTCCACGCCGGGCTGGAACGGCAGGGGGACGCTGCACGCCGTCATCGGCATCATCGACAAGCCGTTCGAGCAGCGGCGCGACCCGTACTGGCTGGACCTGTCCGGCGCCGCCGGGCACGTCGGGGTGGCCGGCGGCCCGCAGAGCGGCAAGAGCAACGTGCTGCGCACGCTCGTCACCGGCATGGCGCTCACCCACACGCCGGCCGAGGTGCAGTTCTACTGCCTGGACTTCGGCGGCGGCGGCCTGGGCGCGCTGGAGGGGCTGCCGCACGTGGGCGGCGTGGCCACCAGGCTCGACGCCGACCGGGTACGCAGGACCGTGGCCGAGGTGTCGGGGATCCTGCGGCAGCGGGAGCGGGGGTTCGCCGAGCGCGGCATCGAGTCCATCGCCACCTACCGCAAGATGGTCGGCGAGGGCAGCGCCCAGAGCGACGGCTTCGGTGACGTGTTCCTGGTCATCGACGGATGGCTGACGATCAGGCAGGAGTTCGAGAGCCTGGAGGCCGTGATCACCGACCTGGCGGCCCGCGGGCTGGGTTACGGCATCCACGTCGTGGCCACGACCAACAAGTGGTCGGAGTTCCGGCCGGCCATCAGGGACCTGTTCGGCACCAGGATCGAGTTCAAGCTGGGTGACGCGTACGAGTCGGAGATCAGCAGGAAGGCGTCGCTCGCCGTGCCCGAAGAGTCGCCGGGACGCGGCCTGACCAGGGACGGCATGCACTTCCTCGCGGCGCTGCCGCGCATCGACGGGCGGCGCGGGGCGGACGACGTCTCCGACGGCATGCGTTCGCTGGTCGAGAACGTGCGCAAGGCGTGGCAGGGGCCGTCGGCGCCGCCGGTGCGCCTGCTGCCGTCGCTGCTGCCCGCGGCCGACCTGCCGGGGCCGGAGCAGACGGGCCCGCGCCGGATCGCGATCGGCATCGACGAGGACGCGCTGGCGCCCGTCGCGCTCGACTTCGAGACCGACCCGCACTTCGTGGTGTTCGGCGACAACGAGTGCGGCAAGTCCAACGTGCTCAAGCTGATCATGGAGGGCGTGGTCGCGCGGCAGACGCCGGGCGAGGCCATGATGATCGTGATCGACTACCGGCGGTCGCTGCTGGACACGGCGGTGACCGACCACCGCATCGGCTACGCCGCCTCCAGCACCGCGGCCAACGACCTGATCAAGGACGCCCGCTCGGCCCTGCTCAAGCGCCTGCCGCCCGCCGACCTCACGCCCGAGCAGCTCCGGTCGCGGAGCTGGTGGCAGGGCGCGGACCTGTACATCGTGGTGGACGACTACGACCTCGTGGCGACCTCCAACGCCAACCCGCTGGCGCACCTGGCCGACCTGCTGCCGCAGGCCCGGGACATCGGCCTGCACCTGGTGCTGGCCCGTCAGAGCGGCGGCGCCAGCCGGGCCATGTTCGACCAGGCCGTGCAGCGCCTGAAGGAGATGGCCAGCCCGGCGCTGATCATGTCGGGCAACCGGGAGGAGGGCCAGCTCTTCGGCAACGTCCGGCCGCAGCAGCTGCCCGTGGGGCGCGGCTTCTACGTCGACCGGCGGAACGGCTCGCGCCTGATCCAGACCGCGTACCTGGAGCAGGAGCAGCGGTGACCCCCTCCTGACGGCGAGGGCCGGGAAACGCCCGGTTACATGATCGTGAACGGCGAGCGCCTATTGCCCTTCACCTGGGCGAATGCCGATTTTTCAGGCTTATTCGGGTGGTACAAAGATCACGTGTCGACCGAAGAGGCATCCCCGCTGAGCCCGTGCCCGCACAACCCCGCGTGCCCGCCGCCCGTCTGCCTGCCGCCGTCGCTGCGGCCCACGGCGGCGACGGCGACGCCGGTCCGCCACGACCCCGCGGGCGGCACGAACCTGCCAGGCTACGAGACCCGGACCGGCCACATCGACGGGTTCGCCGGCACCATGAGCGGCACCGCCGACGGCGTGGGCCTGGTCAGGGAGCGGACCCCGCGCTTCGAAGGCTGGAACCTGGTCCCCCTGGCCGGCGTCCCCGTCATCGGCCTGATGTTCGTCAACCGCCTCAACACCATCTCCGACACCTGGCGCGACAGCGCGGGCATCCTGCGCGACGTGCTCCGTACGGACGCCGCCAAGGTCAGCAGGGCGGCCGCCAACTACCGGCAGGCGGAGAACCCCGGCGGGGAGAACTGAGAGATCATGGCGCCTGACCCCCGGCTGATCCTGCCCGGCCAGACCACTCCCCCGCAGGGCACCCAGCAGCTCCACCTCGCCAACAACCACGGCAACGTCACCAGGACCGTCCAGGTGCCGCCCGCCGCCACGCGCACCGACCCCGGCTTCTTCAAGCGCCTGGTCACCCAGCTCAACCCGCTGAGGCAGACGACCAGGGGCGCGATGATGCTCTCCGGCCTCGGCCTGGGCGCGCTCGCCATGGACGTCGCGGCCACGGCCAACCTGGGCAACCCGTTCCTGTTCTACGACCGGCGCGAGACCTGGAAGGAGATGTCCGGGTCGCTGGAGGGCAACCGGTCCAACCTGTGGCGTGGCTACTTCGACGACATCTCGCCGAACTGGAACGGCCAGGCCGCGGGCATGCTGCAGCAGTACGTCCGGTTCAACGTCAACGGCCTGTTCAGCCAGCTCGGCAAGGTCAGCGACGAGATGAGCGGCACGATGCACGGCCAGTACAAGGAGGTCCTGGAGTACGACCTGTCGGTCATGGGGCTGTACGCCGCCTCGGCGCCGATCCTGCGGACCCTGGCCGCCATGAGCGCGCACCCCGTCGCCAAGGTCGCCCTCGCGACCCAGGTCGGCGTGTTCACGACCGCGCTCGGCAACCTCGTCAAGCAGTTCGCCGACATCTACAACTCGTACGAGGGCGATCTCAACAAGCTGGAGCTGAAGCTCAACGACCTCAGGGGCGCCTTCTACAACTCCGGCGACCCGAACCTCGGGGCGCGCGAGCTGAACCTGTCGGACACGATCGAGGACGCCACGGTGGACGACATGTGGGTGCCGGCGGTGCAGGACTGATGGGCGAGATCGACGCGTTCGCCGCGGGCCGGGAGGGCGACCTCGCCGCTCTGCTGCGCGAGGTGGACGGCTGGACCGCCAGGGTCACCGGCATGTTGGAGGAGCTGGCGAGGGAGCGGCTGGAGGGCGCCGACGCGAGCGGCGTCGTCCGGGCCAGGGTCTCCGGCACGGGACGGCTGCTCGGGCTCGACATCGACGCCAGGGGCCTGCGCGACCTGGACCACGAGCGGCTGGCCGAGGCCGTCAAGGAGGCCGTCGGGGCGGCGCGGACCGCCATGGGCGACCGGCTGGCGGAGCTGACCGGCGATCCTGCCTCGGCCGCCGATCCGCTGGCGCCCCACGTCGAGCGTGTCATGCGGGAGGGCTGAGCGGTGCGGGAGATGGAAGAGGCGATGGCGCGCCTGGACGAGCTGGTCTCCACGGCCCGGCGGGCCGAGGAGGCGGCGGCCGAGTGGAGTGCGCGCCGGTTCACCGGGCGGGCCGACGAAGGCCGCGTCGTCGCCACGACGGACGCCCTCGGTGTCCTGCTCGACCTGCGGATCCATCCGGTGAGCCGGAGCCGGCTGGACGCCCGCCGGCTCGCCGACGAGATCCTCGCCGCCATCACCCGTGCGGAGGAAGAAGCCGAGAACGCCAGATCCCGCCTCCTGCCCGGCCTCCACTGACAGGAAAGAAAAACCCCCTCCAGGGCCTCCTGGAGGGGGTTTCTGAGTACTCATCCCCCTCCGGCATCGCCGGTGGGGGTTTTCGCGTACCTGTCCCCCTCGGGCGTCAGCCGGTGAGGTTTCGAGTACGAGTCCCCTCCGGGGGTCACCCGGAGGGGGTTCTCGCTACCTGGGTCAGCCGCAGTTGCCCCAGCCGGTCCTCATGCCTTCGTCGCCGACGCTGCCGGCGAACCGGACGCACTTGCCCCTGGCGGGCAGCTTGATCGGTCCGGCGTAGTACTCGTAGTTGCCCAGAGCGGTCTTGGCCTCGCCGCCCTGCACCTCCAGCGTGACGCTCACCTCGGAGGCCTTGCCGACGTTCACCCGCTTCAGGGTGACCGCGCAGTTCTCACCGGTGGCGTTGTTCCAGAGCTGGTAGGTCTCGCCACCCTTGAACGCCTGCTGACGCTGCACGACGAAGCCGGAACCGCAGACCTGGACGGCCGTGTACGGGTTCTTCGCCGAGGGCGTCGCGGTCGGCTTCTTGGTCGGCGTCGCGGTCGGCTTGACCGTCGCCGTGGGCTTCGCCGTGGCCGTGGGCTTCGCCGTGGGCGGCGCGGTGTCCGCCGGGGGCGGCTCAGGCGTGGCGGTCTCCGTGACGGTCGGCGTCGGCGTGACCGTCACCGTGACCGTCGGGGAGGGCGTCGGGGTCGGGGTCGGCGTCTGCGTGACGGTGACCGTCGGCGTCGGATGGACCATGTCCTCCGACTTCGACGGGCGCGGCCTCGACCTCTCCGTCTGGGTCGCGTCGGAGGACTCCGTCACGGTCACCGTCGGCTGCGCCTGGGTCGGCTGCGTGACCGACTGGGTGGCGATCTGCACGGGCGTCGGCACGGTGCTCAGCTCCGGCGGCGCGGGCGACTGCGACTCCCAGTCGTTGGGCAGCACCATGGGGCCGACGTCGTTCGGGTTGCCGTTGGTCGGGCTGGCCCACGGCACCGTCACCTCGGGCTGGCTCTGCTGAGGCTCACCCTGCGGCGGCGGGTTCTGCTCCGCCTGCGCGACGCCGTTCTCCACCTTCTCGCTGCCGGAGCCCCGCCCGTCGGCCTGGTCCCCGGCCGCCGCCACCGGCTCGAAGCGCTGGGTCGAGGCGTACTGGTTGGCGCCCCAGAGCCCCACACCGGACAGCAGCGCCAGCGCGCCCACCGCGGCGACCAGACCCGCCGGGAACTTGCGCCGCGGGCTGGAGGACACCGTCTGCCCCGCCACGGGCGCCTGCCGCGTCTGCTCGCGCGGCGGCTCCCAGGCCGGGGCCGGCGGCGGCATCGGCACGCCCTGCATCGGCTCGGCGCTCCCCTGCAGCGCTCCCTGCGGAGGCACGCCGGGGTGCCCGCCCTGCTGGGGCACGGGCGGCGGCCCCCAGGACTGCTGCGGAGGCACGCCCTGAGGTGGCATCATCTGCGTCGGCACGCCGTCGAGCGGCACCCCCTGCACGGGCACGCCCTGCAGAGGCTCTCCGTCGGCCTGGGCGCCCTTCTGTGCGACGACCCCGCCGCGCTTGTCGCCGAGGAGCTGCAGCAGCGCCATGTACGTGGTCGGCCGCTGCGCGACGTCCTTGGACAGCGCCGACATCACCACCCGGCGCAGCGGCTCGGCCAGGTCGCCGAGCTCGGGCTGCGCGTTCAGCAGCGCGTCCTCGTCATGGCCGAACGGCGGCTGCCCGGTCACGGCGAACACCACGGTGGCCGCCCAGGCGAACACGTCGGCGTAGGGCCCGTACGCCAGGCCCCTGACCTGCTCCGGAGCCCGGAAGCCCAGCTCGCCCACCGGCTCGCCCTGGTCCAGGTCGGTCACACGGGGGCCGTCGGCGCCGAGGATGACGTTGTGCGGGGTGAGACCCCGGTGGGTGATGCCGGCCAGGTGGACCGCGGTCAGCGCGGTGAGCACACCCACGGCCACCCGTTCCAGGCCGTCGCCGTCGAGCGGGCCGTCCTCGGCCACCACCTCGGCGAGCGTGCGGCCCTCGACGTACTCACGGGCCACGTAGAGGTGGTCGCCGTGCTCGCCGGCCTCCAAAGTCCTGGCGACGTACGCGCTGGACACGCGCTGCACCCCGGTGAGCCTCGCGACGCCGTCGTCGCCGCCCTCCGGCACTGGAGGCAATAACTTGATCACTGTCAGCGGCGCGTCATCGGACTCCTTGCCGAGGAACACCGCTCCGCGCGGCCCGTCAGCCAACCGTCCTGAGATGACGTACGCGCCCAGCTTTTCGGGATCACCCGGCAGCAGGGGGTGCATCTCCATCCCTTCAGTAAAACCATGATCTCGAAGGGACATTCAACCGCATCTACCACTTTTGCATCAGTAGTTTCACCGACGAATTGACAATTCACCCACAGGACAGCCTCAAGACGTACGGCCGGGCCGCCAGCCCCGGCGCCGGCCCAGCGGCACGAGCAGCGCCAGCGCCACCGCCACCATGGCGGCGAGCAGCGCCCCGCCCCCCACCGCCGTGGCGATGCCGATGGCGGTCTCGTCGCGGGGCGGGACCTTGGCGATGGCGTCGGCCGGCAGCGCGGTCGGCGGCGGATCGGCCACCACGGGCGCGTTGGCGGCCTCGTACGGCAGCACGGCCGTGACCGCGAGCACCGGGTTCACCATGCCCGCGCCGGTGCCCGCGCCGGCCGTGCCGTCGGCGGTGGCGATGATGCGCCGGCGCACCTGCTCCTGGTTGAGCCCGGGGAAGCGGGCCCGGACCAGGGCGGCGGTGCCGGCCACGTACGGGGTGGCGTAGCTGGTGCCCTCCAGGCCGCGCTTGTAGGCCTTGCCCGGCCAGGGGGCGGTGATGTCCGTGCCGGGGCCGACCACGCCGACCGGGGTGGCGGCGTTGGAGGAGTCGACGCGGCGGCCGTCGGGCGCGGCCCCGCCCACGGACAGCACGCCGTCGTAGGCCGCGGGATAGGCGGGCACGCTCTCGTCGTCGGGGCCGGTGACGTTCCCGGCGGCGGCCACCACGACGATGTCGCTGGCCAGCGCCCGCTGCACCGCGGCCCGCAGGGACGTGTGGTCGGAGGCGCGCACGGAGACGTTGATCACATCGGCCCCGGCGTCGACCGCGTGGTTGATGGCGTCGACCAGCTTGCGGATGTCGCCGTCTCTCTTGTTGCTCTGCTTGAGCACGACGAGCCTGGCGTCGGGCGCGACGCCGTGGAAGGGGACGCCGGCCACGTAGCGGGCGGCGATGATGCCGGAGACGGCGGTGCCGTGGCCGACGCAGTCGTGGTGACCGGTGTGCGTCTCGTCGACGATCTTGGAGACGCGCAGCTGCGGGTGGCCGTAGTCGACGCCGCTGTCGATGACGGCGACCGTCACCCCGGCGCCCCTGGTCAGCCGCCAGGCGTTCTTGACGTCGAGACGTTTCTGCGCCCACGGCTCGCCGGCGGGCAGCTGGAGCGTGCCCTTCTCCGGTCTGCAGTCGTCGGGCGCGGCCGCCGCGGGAACCGCGACGAGGTGCAGGGCGAGCAGGCTCGCCAGGAGGGCGCGACCGATCATGTCGGGAAAGCGTAGCGCGCCCGGGCCGGCGCGCGGAGGCCCCGACCCCGGACCGGGGCCTCCGCGGCGCCGCCGTCAGCGGGTCGCGGACTCGATGTTGCCCCGGTAGGTGTCGATGACCCGGGACGCCTCGACGAGCTCCTCGGTCATGCGCTGGAAGGCGGTCCGGTAGTTCTGCCAGGCGCCCTGGAACTTCTGGGCTCCCGGGCCGGTCCAGGCCGTGCCGACCTTGGCGGCCTCCTTGTCCAGCGCCGCCATCGTGGCGCGCACCGCCTCGGACTGCTGCTTGAACTGAGCGGACATCGCCTGCATCTCTGCAGGGTCGCCGCCGAGCATGCTCTGGCTCACGCAAACCTCCTGGTTGGGGACCTGGTTGGGGACGCTGAGTCGGACGGGGAAGCGCCCTCACCCTAGATGCGCCCCCACCGCCTCGTCGGCCTCCATACCGAGCGGCTATGGCCCCCTACGACCCGACCCACCTGCGGATGATCGATTTGCAGCACTTACACTCCCCTCAGTGCTCGCCGAGGAAGGATGGATGTCGGTGCAGAAGGTTCTCATCGCCAATCGCGGCGAGATCGCCGTACGGGTGGCTCGCGCGTGCAAGGACGCCGGGATCGGGAGCGTGGCCGTCTACGCCGAGCAGGACCGGGACGCCCTCCACGTGAAAGTCGCCGACGAGGCGTACGCGCTGGGCGGTCAGTCGCCCGCGGAGACCTACCTCGACTTCGGCAAGCTGCTCGACGTCGCGGCGCGGTCGGGCGCCGACGCGGTGCACCCCGGTTACGGCTTCCTGGCCGAGAACGCCGGCTTCGCCCAGGCGGTCATCGACGCGGGCCTGATCTGGATCGGCCCGCCGCCCTCCGCCATCGCCGCGCTCGGCGACAAGGTGCAGGCCAGGCACATCGCCCAGAAGGTGGGCGCGCCGCTGGTCGCCGGCACCAAGGACCCCGTGTCCGGGGCCGACGAGGTCGTCGCGTTCGCCGAGGAGCACGGCCTGCCGATCGCGATCAAGGCCGCTTACGGCGGCGGCGGGCGCGGCATCAAGGTCGCCCGCCGGCTGGAGGAGGTCGCCGAGCTGTACGAGTCGGCGGTGCGCGAGGCGGTGGCCGCCTTCGGCCGGGGCGAGTGCTTCGTCGAGCGCTACCTCGACCGGCCGCGGCACGTCGAGACCCAGTGCCTGGCCGACAGCCACGGCGACGTCGTCGTGGTCAGCACCCGCGACTGCTCCCTGCAGCGCCGCCACCAGAAGCTCGTGGAGGAGGCCCCCGCGCCCTTCCTCGACCAGGAGCAGCTCGACATCCTCTACGCCAGCTCCAAGGCCATTCTCAAGGAGGCCGGCTACGTGGGGGCCGGCACCTGCGAGTTCCTCGTCGGCCAGGACGGCACGATCTCCTTCCTGGAGGTCAACACCCGCCTCCAGGTCGAGCACCCGGTGACCGAGGAGGTCGCGGGGGTCGACCTCGTACGCGAGATGTTCCGGATCGCCGACGGCGAGCCGCTCGGCTACGGCGACCCCGAGCTGCGCGGCCACTCGATCGAGTTCCGCATCAACGCCGAGGACGCGGGCCGCAACTTCCTGCCCGCGCCGGGCACCCTCACCGCCATGCGGGCGCCGTCGGGTCCCGGCGTGCGGCTCGACGCCGGCTACGAGACCGGCATGACCGTGCCGGGCGCGTTCGACTCGCTCGTGGCCAAGCTGATCGTGACCGGCCGCACCCGCCTGGAGGCCCTGGAGCGGTCGCGGCGCGCGCTGGCCGAGTTCGAGATCGACGGCATGCCGACGGTGCTGCCGTTCCACCGGGCGATCGTGTCGGACCCGGCGTTCACCTCCGACCCGTTCACCGTCCACACGCGGTGGATCGAGACCGAGTTCGACAACACCATCCCCCCGTACGCGGGAGAGACCCACGCCGACGAGCCCGAGCCGCGCGAGACGGTCACGGTCGAGGTCGGCGGCAAGCGGCTGGAGGTCATGCTGCCCGCGGGCCTCGGCGCGGCCGCCCCGGCCGCGGCGGGCGCGAAGAAGCCCCGGCGCGCGGCGGGCGGCGCGAAGAAGGCGGCCGCGAGCGGCGACGCGCTGGTCTCCCCGATGCAGGGCACGATCGTCAAGGTCGTGGCCGGCGACGGCGCCACGGTCGCCGAGGGCGACACCGTGGTGGTGCTGGAGGCCATGAAGATGGAGCAGCCGCTGACGGCGCACAAGTCCGGCGTCATCACCGGTCTCTCCGCGGACGTCGGCCAGACGGTCACGTCCGGGGCGACGATCTGCGAGATCAAGGACACGTGACGGCGATATCGGGCCCCAGGCGGGCCCGATATCGGCGATGCCGGAAGTGAGGACCGCCCGGCGTTCCCCAGATCCGCCGGGGGGCTCGCGCGCCGGGAGGGCTTCTGGCGGGTAACGTGCCCAGTGAGGAACTTTGCCGACCGCCCGTTCGTCCTCATGGGCGAAGGAGGCTTGCTGCCAATGACACATCCGCTGCGCCGCGCAGGGGCCGCGATCGCGGTTCTCGTCGCCGGTCTATTCGTCACTCTTGCGCTGTCCCCTGCGGCCATAGCCGCGGCGGCGCCGCCCGATGCCCAGACGGTGCTCTCCCATTGGAAGGGCGGCGACCCACTCTATGTGCAGTCCGGGTCCGCGCTGAGCTCTGACCAGCAGTCCGAGATCCGCGACGCGCTCAAGGACTCCAAGAACGACATCTATCTGGCCGCGCTGCCCGACGACACGGTGACCGACCCCGCCGGCTACATCAAGCAGCTCGGCGACGCGGTGTCCGAGGCCAAGAAGTCCTCGTCGGGCGGCCAGTGGACCGTCGCCGTGCTCGACGGCCCGACGCTGTTCGCCGCGTCCAACTTCGGCAAGGCCGGCATGACCGACCAGCTGTCGAAGCTCGCCGTGCGCAACAACGACGACGTCGTCTCCGGCATGGAGGACTTCATCGCCCGGGTCAACCTCATGGCCGAGGGCAAGACGCGCTCCGCGCTCGACTCCGGCCCGGTCAACGACGGCAGCGGCTTCGGCGCGCTGGCCACGCTGGGCGTGCTCGCGGTGGCCGGCGGTGGCGGCTACTTCCTCTACTCGCGCAACAAGAAGAAGAAGCAGGCCATCCAGGACGCCAAGGACCTGGCCGCGGTCAAGCAGACCGTCGAGGAGGACGTCACCAAGTTCGGTGAGGAGATCACCGCGCTCGACACCGACGTCGTGCTCTCCGGCGAGGGCGGCAAGCACATCGACGAGTGGGCGCAGGCTCTCGACTCCTACGAGAAGGCCAAGACGCAGCTCGCCGCGATCGAGCGGGCCGACCAGGTCCGCGAGGTCACCGGGACGCTCGAGGAGGGCCGCTACGCCCTCGCCGTGGTGAAGGCCAGGGTCGACAACCAGCCGGTGCCCGAGCGGCGCGCCCCCTGCTTCTTCAACCCGCAGCACGGCCCCTCCCTGCGCGACGTGCGCTGGGCCCCGCCCGGTGGCGTGGTCCGCGACGTGCCCGCCTGCAAGGCCGACGCCGAGGCGGTGGAGCGCGGCTTCGACCCGCAGATGCGCGAGGTCATGGTCGACGGTCAGCGCCGTCCCTACTACGACGCGGGCCCGGCCTACCAGCCGTACGCCTACGGCTACTACGGCGGCTTCGGCGACATCATGACCGGCATGTTCATCGGCACCATGATGGGCTCCATGATGGGCTGGGGCATGGGCGGCATGATGATGGGCGGCATGATGGGCGGCGGCTACGACGCCGGTGCCGGCGGTGACTTCGGCGGCGGTGGCGACTTCGGCGGTGGCGGAGACTTCGGCGGCGGTGGCGGCTGGGGCGACTTCGGCGGCGGCGACTTCGGTGGCGGCGACTGGTAGCCCACCCTCACTCACCAGCATGAGCGCGCTCCCTTCGGGGGGCGCGCTTTTCGCTGTCCGTCGCGGCGTTTTGGGGATACTCCGAAATTACGTAATATCGGAGTTATGAAGCGAGCAGCAGCCCTGGCCGCCCTCGTCGTGGCCGCCCTCGCCCTGTTCCCGGCCCCGAGCCCGCCCACGCTGAGCGAGGCGACGACCGGCGACCCCGCCCTGGCGAAGCTGGTACGGAGCGCCGCCGGAGAGGGCGGATACCGGGGGCTGTCGGTCGCCCTCGTCGAGGACGGCCGGATCCGCCACGCCGGGGTGGGCGACACCGGCGGCCCCGACCCGCGCCCGGTGGACCAGGACACGTCCTACGAGCTCGGGTCGATCGCCAAGCCGATGACCGGGATGCTGCTGGCGAGCCTGGCCGAGGAGGGGCTCTCCCCCGGCACGCCGGTGCGCGAGAAGCTGCCGGGCGTCCGCTTCTCCGATCCCGCCGTCGGGTCGGCCACCCTCGCCGAGCTCTCCTCGCACCGCGCGGGGGTGCCCAGCGTCCGCGTGACGCCGCTCTCGTTCCTCCGCTCGTACCTGTACGTCTTCGCCGGCCAGGACCCGTACGGCGCGGCGGGGACGCGGAGCATGCTGGACGACGCCGCGGCCGTCTCCGCCGAGGGCCGGGGCGAGGTCGCGTACTCCAACCTCGGCGTGGCGCTGCTCGGCCAGGCCCTGGCCGAGCACGCGGGCACCGGCTACGAGGACCTGCTGCGCGCGCGGATCCTCGCTCCGCTCGGCATGGACTCGACCGTCGTGCTCGGGCCGGACGAGCCGCTGCCCGCCGGTCACGCGCACGGCGAGGGGAAGAACGGGCTGCCCATGGAGCCGTGGCGCGACCACGGCCACGCGGGCGCGGGCGGCGCCGTCTGGTCCACCTCCCACGACGTGGCCCGGCTCGTCCAGGGCGTGATGGCGGGCTCCGCGCCGGGCGCGGACGCCGCGACGCCGCGGTTCGACGCCGGCGGGGACGAGCGGATCGGCTACGGCTGGTTCACCACCCGGCACGGCGAGCGGGAGATCACCTGGCACAACGGCGGGACCGGCGGGTTCCGCACCTACGCGGGCTTCGACCGGGCGTCCGGCCGGGGCGTGGTGGTCATGGGCAACACCGGCACGCCGGTGGACGGCGTGGGCCTGCGCCTGCTCGGGGTCGAGGCGCCGGACGACGACGGCCCGGAGATCCGGCCGCTGGTCTTCGCCCTGACCTTCCCCTTCGCCGGGCTGGGCCTGCTCTGGTCGGCGTTCCGCACGCCGGGGCTGGACCGGGTGTCGGTGGCGAGCCGCGTCCTGTACGGGATGCTGTTCCTCGGGCTGGGGCACACGGCGGGCGCCTGGGGGGTCGTCCCGCCGTTCGTGTGGGCCCTCGGGGCGGGAGTCCTGGGCGCGGCCACGGCCGCCGCGCTGACCCGCTGGCCCGCCCTGCCGCTCAGCGCGAAGCCGATGAGGTGGCACACCTGGCTCTCCCCCGCGATCCCGGCCGCCCTGCTGATCGGTTTCGCGGTCGTCCTCGTGACCTGAGGTCAGGTGCTGGCGCGCAGGGCCAGGTGGGGAGTGAGCAGGGTGGCGTCGGGGGTGGGCTTGCCGTCGAGCTTGTCCATCACCAGCCGGACCGCCTCCCGGCCCACCTCCTCGGCCGGGATCAGGACCGAGGTGAGCGGGGGGCTGGCACGTTCCGCCACGTCGTCCGGGCAGATGGCGACCACCGCCACGTCCTCGGGGACGCGCCTGCCGAGCTGGCGCAGGGCGCTGAGCACGTGGCCGACCGCGGCCTCGTTGTGCACGACGAGCCCGGAAAGGTCCGGCTGGTCCCTGAGCAGCCTGCTCAACGTCGAGTACACCTCGTCGAACGTCTCCTCGCACGGCAGCGCCACCCCGGTCACCCGGTGCGCGGCGACGGCGGCGACGAAGCCCTCGCGGGTGCGGCGGGCGAAGCCGGTGCCGCGCTCGTAGACGACGGCGGGCGCGCCGAGCAGGGCGATCCGGGAGTGGCCGCGCTCGGCCAGGTGGGCGACGCACTGCGCGCCGGCGGCGGCGAAGTCGAGGTCGACGCAGGTCAGGCCGGCGGGTTCGGCCGGGAAGCCGATGAGCACGCTGGGCTCGGCCAGCTCGCGCAGCAGCGGCACCCTGCTGTCGTCCAGCTCGACGTCCATCAGCACGAACGCGTCGACCAGCGCGCTGGCCGCCACCCGCCTGATGCCGTCGGTGCCCTCGTCGGCGGTCAGCAGCAGCACGTCGTGGTCGAAGCGACGGGCGGCGGTGACGACGGCGCTGGCGAAGCGCATCAGCACCGGCACGTGCATGCCGGCGCGCAGCGGCAGCACCAGGGCGATCACGTTGGACCGCTTGCTGGCCAGCGCACGGGCGCCGGCGTGCGGGTGGTAGCCGAG
Source organism: Nonomuraea sp. C10 (assembly GCF_008017515.1). Lineage (NCBI taxonomy): Bacteria > Bacillati > Actinomycetota > Actinomycetes > Streptosporangiales > Streptosporangiaceae > Nonomuraea > Nonomuraea sp. C10. Next base: position 2,401,064 of record NZ_VPFF01000003.1, on the reverse strand, counting down.
CGCGTCGATGCTGTCGAGCACCCGGCGCCTCGTGCCGGCCGAGATCGTGCGCTTGCCGCTGAGCACGTACGAGACGGTGCTGACGGCCACGCCGGCGTGCCGGGCGACCTCCGTGATGGTGACCGTGCGCCCGCTCAAGTCGCCGCTCCGAAGTCGATCTGGCTCAGCGTGACGCCCTCGTTCTCGAACACCACATAAAGATCGTGCACTCCCCGCGTGGCCGCAAGGGAGGTGACGATGGCGTGCAGGTCGTACCGTCCGGTGCGGGGCACGGGCAGGGTGGCGATCGGCTGCCCGTAGAGGGGGTCGCCGATCCGCAGCGTGATCATGCCGCCTTCGGTGCTGCCGAGCACGGCCAGACAGGAGGCGGCGCCGTTGAGGTCCACCTGCCGGAACAGGATCCAGGCGCCCTCGGCGTCGGCGCGGACGGCGTCGCCGTTCTCGCGGCTCGCCTCGGTGAACGTGACCGCGTCGTACTCGTCGTGGTCGACGGCGCGCAGCAGCCCGCGGCGCGGCGGGATGGTCTCGCCGTCGACCTCGAAGCGGGCGGTGACGCGCAGGTCGGTGGCGCTGCGGCCGGCCATGAGCCGGTGCGGCGCGCGCTCCACGACGAACCGGCCGCTGGTCACGTCCCAGCAGGCCAGCTCGCGCACGGGCAGGTCGAGGCGGACGACGCGGCTCTCGCCCGGCGCGAGCCGCACCTTCTCGAAGCCGCGCAGCCGGCGCAGCGGCTGCTTGACGCGGGAGCGCTGCTGGTGGGTGTAGAACTGGACGACCTCGACGCCCTCGCGCGGCCCGGTGTTGGTCACGGTCACCGAGGCGCGCACCATGCCCCCGGGGTCCACCTCGACCGTCAGGCCGGAGTAGCCGAACTCGGTGTAGCCGAGCCCGTGCCCGAACGGGTAGCGCGGGATGCCCCGGAAGTACATGTAGGTGGCGTCGGCGGTGATGATGTCGTAGTCGAGCAGGTCGGGCAGCTCCTGCTCGGAGCGGTACCAGGTCTGGGTGAGGCGGCCCTCCGGGTCCGCGTCGCCGAGCAGCACCTCGGCCAGCGCGTGCCCGTACTCCTGCCCGCCGTGCGACGACCAGAGCACGGCCGGCACCCCGGAGGCGCCCCAGGTGAGCGGGTAGCCGCTGCTGATCACCATGACCGTGCGCGGGTTGGCGGCGAGCACGGCCTGGACCACCGCGTCCTGGGCGGGGGCGAGCGCGAGCGTGCTGCGGTCCTCGGTCTCGCGGCCGTTCACCAGCGGGTGGTCGCCCACGACCACGACGGCCACGTCGGCGGTGGCGGCCAGCTCGGCGGCCTGCCGCGCGCCGCTCCTGACCACCTCGGGCACCAGCCAGAGCGCCTGGTCGGCGTCGTCGACCAGGCGGAGCGTCCCGTCGGCCGCGGCGCCGACGTAACAGCCGGTGGAGATGTGCCGCAGTGCCACGGCCCCGCGCGGCCGCTCCTCCATCCGGAACGTCTGGCGCACCTCCCAGCCGTTCGGCCCCGGCTGGTCGTTGACCAGCACGCCGTCGTCCACGGACACGAACCGGCCGGTGGCCACCGCGCGCAGCGCGTAGGCGCCGCCGCCCCAGTCGAACACGTCGAACGTGCCGGGCTCGGACCCGAGGCTGAGCGGCCCGCCCGCCGGGTCGGCCGTCACGCAGCCCGCCTCGGCGGTCATCGTCACCCGGTCGACGCCCTCGCAGAAGACGGTCGCGCACCGCTCGGCCAGCCCGGCGCGTGCGGTGACGGCGTACGGGAGCGTCCCGCTGTACCAGTCCTCCATGAGCGTGTCGCCGAGCTGGCCGATGACCGCGACGGTGGCGACGTCGCGCAGCGGCAGCAGCCCGTCGTTCTCCAGCAGCACGAACGAGCGCCGCGCCGCCTCGCGGGCCAGGTCCTGGTGGCGCGGGCAGTTGACGACTTCCTCGGTGACGTCGTCGTACGGGGTCGCGGGGTCGAACTCGCCGAGCCGGAAGCGGATCGACAGCAGGTGACGCACGGCGGCGTCGATGTCGTCCTCGGCCAGCAGGCCGCGATCCAGGGCCTCCCTGACGTGCCCGAGCGTGGCCTCGGCCCGGTCGTCGTCCTGGGTGAAGCTGTCCAGCCCCGCTCTGATCGCGTGCGCGTACGCCTCGGCGGCGCTGTCGTGGTAGCCCTGCAGCGTGACCAGGTTGCCGGGCGCGTAGGCGTCGCTGACCACGAGGAGGTCGTCCGGCGCCCAGGCGCGCAGCGCCTCGCCGATGAGCGGGCTGAGGTGCGCGGGCCGGCCGTTGACCAGGTTGTAGGAGGGCATGACGGCCACCGCGGCGCCCTGCTCGATGGCGGGCCTGAAGGCGGGCAGCTCGTACTCGTGCAGCACCCGGGGCGGCACGTTGCTGGAGGTGACGCAGCGGTCGGTCTCGTTGTTGTAGGCGAGGAAGTGCTTGAGCGTGGGCGCGGTCTTCAGCACGTGGGGATCGCTCCCACGAAGGCCCCACGCGTACGCCGCGGCCAGGAGCCCGGTGAGCCACGGGTCCTCGGAGTAACCCTCCTCGTTGCGTCCCCAGCGCGGGTCGCGCAGCGGGTTGACGACGGGGGCCCACACGTTGCGCCCGGCGCCCGTCGGGTCCTTGTGGTGGAAGGCCAGCACCTCGTCGGAGGTGGCCTCGCCGACGCGGCGCAGCAGCTCCGGGTCCCAGGTGGAGGCCAGCCCGACGGCCTGCGGGAACACCGTGGCGGGGCCGAGCCAGGCCAGGCCGTGCAGGGCCTCGGTGCCGGTGCGGAACGCCGCCACGCCCAGCCGGTCGATCGGCGCCTGGTACTGGTGGAGCAGGCCGATCTTCTCCTCGAGCGTGAGCCTGCGCGACAGGTCGGCGATCCGGTCGGGAAGGGGGATCTCGGGGTCGCGGAAGGGTTCGTGCATGGCCATCCTCTGGGGGGAGTGTCGAAGCGCTTCGATGACCGGCCGGTGGAGTTACGTCGGTGTTTCTGGGGGTTTCATGAAGGGTGCACGCGTCTGTGAAGCTAGGTCAAGTGGTTCGTGAGATTCCGCCGGGCAATCTTCCCGAATCGAGCGAGTCGAGCACCCGCGCCGCCCCGCCCAGCGCCGCCGCGTCGTGACCGAGCGTGGAGGCCACCACCTCGCAGCCCCCGGCCTGCGGCGCGATGGAGCCGTCGCGCACCGCGGCGCGCACCGGCGGCAGCAGCCACGGGGCCAGCGCCACGTAGTAGCCGCCCAGGATGACCACCTGGGGGTTGAGCAGGTTGGCGATGATCGACACGCCCCTGCCCAGGCCGGCGCCCACGGCGGCGAGCGTCGCCAGCGTGGCCTCGTCGCCGGCCCGCGCGGACCTGACGACCTCCTCCAGCTCGATCTCGATCTCGGCCGGTGACGGGTCGGCCCGGCGGAGCACGGCGCCGATGCCGGCCATCGCCTCCAGGCACCCGCGCCGCCCGCAGCGGCACGCGGGGCCCTCGGGGTCGAGCTGGACGTGGCCGAGCTCGCCGCTGTAGCCGAGGCCGCCGCGGCGCAGCCGCCCGTCGAGGATGACGCCCGCCCCGACGCCCATCTGCCCGGTCAGGTAGACCAGGTCGTCGGCCCCCGCGTTGCCGCCGAAGCGCTGCTCGGCCAGCGCCGCCAGGTTGGCGTCGTTGTCGACCTGGATCGAGAAGCCGGGGTCGCGCAGCGCCTTGGCCAGGTCGCCGCCGATGTCGGCGTCGCGCCAGCCGAGGTTGGGCGCGATGCGCACCGTGCCCTGCACGTCGACCAGGCCGGGCACGGCCACGGCCAGGCCGAGGACCTGCCGCTCCTCCTTGGCCATGCGGTTGACCACCCGCCGGACGACGGCCGCGACGTTGGCCACGCCCTGGTTGACCGACTCCCCCGCGCTGAAGGAGCGCCGCCAGGCCAGCAGCCGCTGCCCCGCCAGGTCGGTGGCGACCGCGGCGACGTAGTCGACGTTGATCTCGACGCCGATCGCGGCGTACGGGGAGCCGTCGAGGACGAGCATGGTGGCGGGCCTGCCGACGCGGTTCTCGGTGAGCCCGGTCTCGCGCACCAGGCGGCGGTCGATCAGGTCGGCGACCAGGCTGGAGACAGTCGCCTTGTTGAGCCCCGTGTTGGCGGCGATGTCAGCGCGGGAGCACGGCGCGTGCTCGCGTACGAACCGGAGCACGACCGCGAGATTGGTGGCCCGGACGTCCGCGAAGTCGGCCGGCTGCGGGCCGGTCGTGGATGTGATCAATATCAGCCCCGTTCCCACCGAGAAGTGACCCCAGCATGCCGCATCGCGGGCTCCCTTCACCAACCTGTGACCGTGCCGCTCCCTTGTGGTCGCGGTCACAGTCTACTAATTTGTTTGGGCGTAATACCAACTAATTAATCCTAGTTGGCCATTCCCACTCGGAGAAGGGTGCGAGCGATGAATCCGACGACTCGCCGAGGGTTCCTCGGCCTGGTCGGCGCGGGCGTCCTGGCGGCGGCGACCGGCTGCGCCGAGAAGCGGGGGCCCGCCCAGGGCACCGCGGTCGCCGCCGACAAGCTGGCGGGCCTGGTGCCGACCCGTATGCCGTACGAGATCCCCGGCCTGCGGCCCGACCTGCCCGGCAACGAGTTCGTCGCCCCCGGCTTCCTCACCCGGCCCGCCCAGATGGTGCAGGCGGTCACCACCAAGCCGATCACCAGCGGCAAGGAGGTGACCGCGATGACCCCGCTGTGGGGCACGGTGCCTCCCGGCCTCGGCGACAACTCCTACTACGCGGCCGTCAACGAGCGGCTCGGCGGCACCGTCCGGTTCAACATCTCCGACGGCAACACCTACGTGCAGAAGGTCTCCACCCTCCTGGCCAGCGGCGACGTCCCCGAGCTGATGCAGATCCCCGGCTGGGAGCTGATCAAGATCGCCCGCTTCACCGAGGCGGCCAACAAGCTCTTCGCCGACCTGTCGCCCTATCTCGCCGGCGACAAGGCCAAGGAGTTCCCACTGCTGGCCAACTACGACACGGCCGCCTGGCAGTTCGGCGTGTTCGGCGGCGTGCTGCAGGGCATCCCCTGGCAGAACGAGCCCTTCCCGTTCGCCCTCTTCGTCCGCCAGGACATCCTCGACGAGCTGGGCCTGCCGCACCCCAGGAGCACCGACGACCTGCTCACCCTGGGCAAGGAGCTGACCGACGCGAAGAAGAAGCGCTGGGCCTTCGGCGGCGTCGACCAGGAGCTCCAGCGCGCCTTCGGCGCTCCCCGCGAGTGGCGCAAGACGGCCCAGGGCACGCTGGTCCACAAGTACGAGACCGACGAGTTCGCGGCGGCGGTGGAGTTCCTGACCAAGCTCTTCGAGAACGGCTGGGTGCACCCCGACATCGTGGCCAACGCGTTCGCCGACCAGAAGGCGCCGTTCGGCAGCGGCCAGCTCATGATGCTGAAGGACGGGCTCGGCTCCTGGCACGAGAACCTCGGCCGCTTCCTGCCGGACAACCCGAAGTTCGACCAGCAGCCCGTGGCGCCGTTCGCGGCCACCGCCGGACAGGCCCCCATCGTCTGGCGCAACGAGCCCGCCAGCATGTTCTGCTTCGTCAAGAAGGGCCTGGGCGACGCCCGCACCCGCGAGCTGCTGGCCATCGCCGACTGGTGCTCGGCCCCGTTCGGGACCCAGGAGTACGAGCTGGTCAACAACGGCGTCGAGGGCGAGCACTACAAGGTCGAGGACGGCAAGGTGGCGCAGACCGCCCTGGGCCGCAAGGAGGTCGCGCCCACGTACATGTTCCTGTCGGGACGGCCGCCGGCGAACTCCATGAGCCAGTACGACGGCCTCGTCCAGTCGCTGTGGGACTGGCAGACCGGCGCGGCCAAGTATCTGGAGAACGACCCGTTCGTGGGGATCCGGGTGGAGGTGCCGTCGAAGATGGCGGGCCTGGTCCAGCCGACGGAGGACAAGCTCAACGAGATCTACCGCGGCAAGCGGCCGGTCTCCGAGTGGAAGACGATCGTGAAGGAATGGCAGGAGCAGGGCGGCAACGAGGCACGCGAGTTCTACAGCAAGGTCGCCAAGGAGAACGGCCGGCTGTGAGCTCCCCCGCCGTGACCGCCGAGAAGCCGGCCCGGCGCCGGGCCGGCGGGAAACGCGGCAGGAAACGCGGCAGGACCGCGGACTGGCGCGCCAAGCTGCGCCGCGACTGGCCGCTGCTGCTGATGAACCTGCCGATGCTGCTGCTCGTGGTGGCGTTCTGGTGGATCCCCGGGCTCGGCAACATCATCGCCTTCCAGGACTACAGCCCCTACTCGGGCGGCATCCTGGGCAGCCCGGTCATCGGCTTCACCAACTTCGCGCTGCTCTTCCAGGACCCGCAGTTCCTGCGCGCGATCGTCAACACGCTGTCGATCACCGCCTTCCAGCTGATCTTCTACTTCCCGGTGCCCATCATGCTGGCGCTGCTGCTCAACAGCGTGGTCTCGGCCAGGCTGCGGGCCTTCGTGCAGGGCGTCGTCTACCTGCCGTACTTCTTCTCCTGGGTGCTGGTGGTGGCCATCTTCCAGCAGATGTTCGGCGGCGCCGGCCTGCTGGCGCAGCTGCTGCGCGAGCGCGGGCACGAGGGCGTCGACTGGATGACGAACTCCGACACGTTCATCCTGCTGCTCACCACGCAGACGATCTGGAAGGACGCCGGCTGGGGGGCGATCATCTTCCTGGCCGCGCTGAGCACGATCAACCCCAGCCTGTACGAGGCCGCGGCGGTCGACGGCGCCAAGCGGTGGCGCCGGATGTGGCACATCACGCTCCCGGGGCTGCGGCCGGTGATCATCCTGCTGCTGATCCTGCGGCTGGGCGACGCGCTGAACGTCGGCTTCGAACAGTTCATGCTGCAGCGCGGCGCGGTCGGCAGCGAGGTGTCGGAGGTGTTCGACACGTTCGTCTTCTACTCGGGCCTGCGCACCGGGGATCTCGGCTACGGCGCGGCCGCCGGGCTGTTCAAGGGCCTGGTCGGGCTGCTGCTGATCGTCGCGGCCAACCGGGTGGCGCACGCGTTCGGCGAGCGAGGGGTGTATTCGAGATCATGACTCTGCTGGCGACGAGGAAGAAGCCGTCGGGCCTCGCGGCGTGGGAGGAGCCGCCCTCACCGGCCGGGCGGGTCGGCAAGGGCGCGGTGCTGACGGTCATCGTGCTGGCCGTACTCCTGCCGCTCTACACGATCGTGCTGACGAGCCTGAGCTCCAAGGCCACGGTGAACCGGGTGGGCGGGCTGGTGCTGATCCCGGAGGGCATCACTTTCGACGCCTATATCCAGATATTTTCGGACACGGTGGTGCGGCGGGCCGTGCTGGTCGCCACCGGCGTCACCGTCGTCGGCACCGCCATCAGCCTGGGCGTGAGCATCCTCGGCGCGTACTCGCTGGCCCGGCCCGGCTCGTTCCTGCACCGGCCGCTGCTCTTCGCGGTGCTGCTGATGTTCGTGTTCTTCCCCGGCATCATCCCCGTCTACCTGATGGTCAGCGGGCTCGGGCTGAAGGACACCTACTGGTCGCTGATCCTGCCGACGGCGGTGTCGGCGTTCAACGTGGTGGTGATGCGGGCGTTCTTCATGAACATCCCCGGCGAGATCATGGACAGCGCCCGGATCGACGGGGCGGGCGAGTTCCGCATCCTGTGGCGGATCGTGCTGCCCATGTCGAAGGCCGTCACCGCCGTCGTCGGCCTGTTCTACGCGGTCGGCTACTGGAACGCCTGGTTCAACGCGATGCTCTACCTCGAAGACTCCCGCAAGTGGCCGCTGGCGCTGGTGCTGCGGCAGTACGTGGTGGACTCCAACCCGCTGCCCACGGCGACCGTGGGCGTCACCGGGGCGGGCGACATGCCGCCGACGCTGGCCATCAAGATGGCGATCGTGGTGGTCGCCGTGGTCCCCGCGCTGGTCATCTACCCGTTCGTGCAGCGCCACTTCACCAAGGGCGTGCTGATCGGTGCCGTCAAGGGGTGAGGGCGCCCCCGGAGGGGCGCCCTCAGGCTAGACGGGCGTGCAGGTGAGGGCCGGCGTGGAGCCGGCGCTGGTCTGGCTGCCGTTGAAGCCGAACGACGTGGACGCGTTCGGCGCCAGGTTGCCGTTGTAGCCGACGTTGGTCACGCTCACGTTCGCGCCCGACTGGGTGTGCGAGCCGCTCCAGAGCTGGCTGATCCTCTGGTCACCCGGCCAGGTCCAGGTCACCCGCCAGCCGGTGATGGCCGAGCCGCCGGTGTTGCGTACCGTGACCTCGGCCTGGAAGCCGCCGGGCCACTGGTTGCCCGCCTGGTAGGTGGCCGTGCAACCGGTGCCGGTGGTCGGGGTGACCGTGGGAGTCACCGTGGGAGTCACCGTGGGGGTGACAGTTGGAGTGACCGTCGGAGTGACCGTGGGCGTCACGGTGACCGGCGGGCCTGTGCGGTCGCCGTAGATGATGCCGCGGCCGTTGGTGCCCAGGTAGACGCGGCCGTACACGCGCGGGTCGCCCGTCAGCGCCTCGCCCATGTTGCCCCACTGGTGCTGGTCGTCGTTGATCCGGACCCAGTTCGCGCCGGTGTCGTCCGAGCGGTAGAGGCCGGTGACGCCGTCGATCGTGGCCACCGCGAAGATCGCCATATAGTTCGCGCCGGGCGCGGCCTTGCCGAAGCCGACGTTCACCGAGCCGGTGATCCCGGAGACCTTGGTGAAGGACGCGCCACTGTTGGTCGAGCGCCACAGGCCGCCCTCGCCCGCCAGCCAGATGTGGCCCTCGACGCCGGGCACGGCCTTGAACTTGCCGGTCGTGGGCAGCCCGGAGGCGGCGGTGGCGGTGAACGACGCGCCGCCGTTCGTGCTGGCGTAGAACCGGCCGCCGTCGAACCCGTAGAACTTCGAGGCGTTGACCCGGTCGGACTCGACGATCGCGCCCGTGGGCAGGCCCTGCACCTGGGTCCAGGAGTTGCCGAAGCCGACCGAGTAGTGCGGGGTGACGCCGCGCGGCGCCCACACGAAGCGGGAGCCGTCGGCCGCCGCCGCGACCGTGCCGCCCTCGTTGATCCCGCCGGGCTCGCTGCCCTGGAACCAGTTGGCGCCGCCGTCGGTGGAGAAGGCCACGTGGCTGTCGTTCGGCCGGTCGGCGTCGGTGAAGTTGCCGGCCCGCACCATCACGGACGGGTTCCGCTCGGCGTAGTCGAGGCTGGTCGTGGAGGTGAAGTTGGGCGAGGTGAACATCATCGGCGGCACCGCGTCCAGGTTCGTGTGCCGGAACCCGGCGATGTCGCCCAGGCCGCTGATCAGCGGGGCGCCGCTGGGCGGGCTGATCAGATCGAGCACCGCGGTCTCCTCCAGCCCGCGGACCATGGGCTTGATCGTGAACGTACCGCCGGAGTCCCACTGGGTGAGGTTCTCGGTGCCGTAGATCGTGGCACCGGTCCCGTACATCATCCGGTTGGAGTCGAACGGGTCGATCTCCAGCGACTCGGTCATCCAGCCGAGCTTGGGCGTGACCTCGGGCGGCTGCGGGTTGGTGCCGAAGGTCAGCCAGGGCACCTCGAAGACGTTCATCTGGTAGCGGAAGCTGCGGTTCGGGTACGAGGTCCAGTCCCAGACCCGGGTCCAGGTGGCGCCGGAGTCCGTCGACCTGAAGAAGATCACGTCGGGCCACCAGGAGATCTGGGTGGCGACCATCAGCGTGCCGGGGTCCTGCCGGTCCAGGGTGAGGCCGCTGTAGCCGAAGTAGTCGTCCGAGCTGGACGACGGCACCGGGCTGACCTGGGTCCACGTGCCTGTCGCGGTGTCGAGCCGCCACACGTCGCCCTTGGCGCCGTCGTAAGGGCCGCTGGTGTCGCTGGTGGCGATGAACAGGTGGCCGTTCTGGGCGTCCAGCACGCCCTTGTGCGCGATGTAGCCGGTCGGCTGGCCCGCCACCCGCTGCCAGGTCGCCCCGGCGTCCGTGGTGCGGTAGACGGTGTTCTGCTTGTCGGCCACGCCCACGTAGATGGTCCTGGTGGCGGTGCCCGAGGAGGACGAGCGCGGGTCGTAGGTCACCCAGACGACGCCGGGGCGGTGGCTCTGGTAGCCGTTGGGGTCGCTCGGGTCGTCGGCGTGGTTGCCGGGGTTGGGGAAGCTCGTCACCTTCGCCCAGGTGGCGCCGTAGTCGGTGCTGCGCCACAGGCCGTTGCCGTTGGGGGCGCCGAAGTAGAGCACGCTGTTGCGGTTGGGGTCGACCGACAGCGCCTCGCCCATGCCGCGGCCGGGCATGTTGCCGCCGAGTTTGAACGGCAGCTGGGTGGCCTGCCAGGTGGCGCCCTTGTCGGTGGAGCGCAGGATGGCGCCGTTGTTCGGGTCCCAGTCGTTGGTGTACATGCCGACGGCCGCGTACAGGCGGTTGGTCTGCACGGGGTCGGTGGCGAGGCTGATCACGCCGTTCCAGCCCCATTTGTCCCAGCCCACCCAGTCGAGCAGTGGCGTCCAGGACTTCGACGACTGGTTCCAGCGGTACGCGCCGCCGATGTCGGTGCGGGCGTAGATCAGGTTGCGCTCCGTGGGGTTGAAGACGATGCCGGGCACGAACCCGCCGCCGTCGATCCGCACGTTCTTGTAGGTGTACGGGTCCGCCGCGACGGCGGAGACCGGAGTCATCCGCACCACTGCTGTGGCCAGCAGGACGGCGATGATCGCGAGCAGGCTGAGTAATGCCTTTCGCATGAGCGGCTCTCCCTTTCCTGGCACGCCGAAAGAGCGCACCTGAGGACAAACAGATGACCGCCATGCACGACCAGGTTGCAGGACCCTGACCATCGCCGCGCCCTCGCGCATGAGCAATTAGAGGCTCACACACGCCTCAACGGCCCGTCAATAGTTTGGACGTACAACCAAATAAGTCGGCCCGGCACGGAGCCATGCTCCCCGTGCCGGGCCGACGCTCCGTCACCGGGCCAGGGTCAGATCCCTGAGCCGGATCCCGCCCTTGAAGAGCACGTACAGGTCGCCCTTGCCGGGCTTGAGCCGCGCCGTGACCGTGGCGTACTCGTACACCCCGCCCGTGGCCGGCACCTGGACGGAGGCCAGCAGAGCGCCCTTCGGTGAGCCGCGGCGGAGCTCGATCGAGCCGCCCGCGACCGAGGCCACCCCGGCGCTGAGCTCAGCCCCGTAGACGGCGTCGGTGAACGAGATCCAGCCGCCGTCCGACCCGGCCACCACGTCACCGCGCACCTTGTTCTCGTCGGCGAACGTGACGCCCGCGTAGTCGTCGAAGTTCATCGCCCTGGTCGGCTTCGTCAGGTCGCGCGGCGGCACCTTCTCCCCGCTCACCTTCAGCGTCGTACGCTGCCTGATCTTGTCCGAGGCGGAGCCCACGAGCACGTCGTGCGCGGCGTCCTCGACCACCCACGTATCCCGCGTGTGGTCCCACACGGCCAGGTCGGACTTCTTCAGCGGGAACGTCACCGTCTTCGACTCGCCCGGAGCCAGCGCGATCCGCTGGAAGCCGCGCAACCGCTTGACCGGCTGGTCGAAGCGGGACTGCCGCTGGTGCGTGTAGAGCTGCACGACCTCCTCGCCCGCCACGCGGCCGGTGTTGGTGACCTTGACGCTCACCTGCTCGCCCTGCGCCTTCAGCCCCTGGTAGCCGAACGTGGTGTAGCTGAGCCCGTGGCCGAACGCGAACTGCGGCCGGCCCTCGTGGTACAGGTACGTCATCCCGGTCTTGGCCAGGTCGTAGTCCAGGATGCTCGGCAGCTCACCACCGGCGTACCAGGTCTGGGTGAGCCGCCCGGCCGGGTTCACCTCGCCGAAGAGCACGTCGGCGACCGCGTGCCCGGTCTCCGCGCCCGCGTGCGTGGTCCACAGCAGCGCCGGGGCGTCCACGATCACGGGATAGCTGGTCTCCAGCACCACCACGGTCCTCGGGTTCGCCTTGCGCACGGCCTCGATCAGCCGCTTCTGCCCGTCGCCCAGCCGCAGGTCGTCACGGTCGTGGAACTCGCGGCCGTGCACCCACGGGTGGCTGCCGACGACCACGACCGCGACCTCGGCCTTTCGGGCCTGCTCGGCCGCCGCGGCGATGCCGTCGGAGACGACCTCCTTGGCGAACCTCGCCGCCTCCGCCTTCGGGGCCAGCGCGAGCGCGCCGTCGGCGGTCACGGTCACGTACGGGTCGGGCAGCGCGTACCAGCCCTCGACCGCCTCGAACCCGGCGTACCGGATCAGGAAAGTCCCGTCGCCCTGCTTCTCCAGCGAGAACTGCTGCGACACGTACCAGCCGTTGGGGTCGTCGTCGTCGGTGTCGAGCGAGCGCCAGTCGCCGCCGAGCAGCTTGCCGTTGCCCGCGTTGCGCAGCGTCGAGATGTCGCTCACCCAGTCGGTCACGTCCCACTGCGAGGCGGGCGTCGGCGCGGTGTCGACGAGCGCGGCGTTGTCGTCGGGCCCGGTTCCGGTGGCCGTGACGTACTTGCCGGACTCGACGTGCTTGAGCGCGACGCGCTCCAGGCCCGCCCCGGTGCTCACGTCGGCGACCCGCTCCTTGATCCCGTCCAGCGGGGTCACCTCGTACGGCATCGTGCCCGCGTACCAGTCGCTGTAGAGCTCGTCCGCCAGCGGGCCGACCACGGCCGCCGACTTCGGCGACCTGAGCGGGAGCGTGCCGGAGTTCTTCAGCAGCACGGCGGCCTTGGCCGCGGTCTCACGGTTGAGCGCGCGGTGCGCGGGGCTGTCGATCACGCCCGCGCCGATGCCCTTGTACGGACCGCCGTCCGGATCGAAGTGACCCAGGCGGAACCGGATGGTCAGCGCCCGGCTGACGGACCGGTCGACGTCGGCCTCGGTGATCAGGCCGCGTTCCAGGGCCGTGGTGAGGTGCTGCACCATCGGGCCCTTGTCGCTGCCGTCGATGGTGAAGCTGTCCTGGCCGGACTTGAGCACGGCGGCGAACGCCTCGGCCTTGTCGTCGTAGTACCGCTCCAGGTCGGTGAGCGCGTGCGGGCCCCAGGCGTCGCTGACGTTGTAGAGCGTCTTGTCCGTCCAGGACCTGACGACCTCTTCCAGGTCGGAGTTGACGTGGTTGGGCCGGCCGTTCACCAGGTTGTACGAGGCCATGACCCCGGTCGCGGCGTCAGCCGAGATCGCCGACCTGAACGCCTGCTCGTAGTACTCGTGCTTGAGCCTGGGCGTCAGGTTGGACGAGGTGAGGCTGCGGTTCACCTCGTTGTTGTAGGCCAGGTAGTGCTTCAGCACCGGCGCGGTCTTCAGGTAGAACGGGTCGTCGCCCTGCAGGCCCTTGCCGTACGCGGTCGCGATGGCGCCGGTCAGCAGCGGGTCCTCGGAGTAGCCCTCCTCGTTGCGGCCCGCCCGGGGGTCGCGCAGCGGGTCCACCACCGGCGCCCAGACCTGCAGGCCCCACAGCGTCGGGTCGGTCGCATTGTAGCCGCGCGCCTCGTCGCCGACGGCCGAGCCGACCCGCTTGATCAGCTCCGGGTCCCAGGTGCTGGCCAGGCCGACGGCCTGCGGGAACACGGTGCCCTTGGCCAGCTTCTGGTTCCAGTTGTCGTCGAGCGCGTTGGACCAGGCGACGCCGTGCAGCGCCTCGGTGCCGTTCTTGTGGTACGGGATGCCCAGGCGCGGGATGGCCTCCTGCGACTGGTGCAGCAGGCCCAGCTTCTCCTGCAAGGTGAGCCGGCCCAGCAGGTCGGCGACCCGCTGCTCCACCGGCAGCGACGGGTCGCGGAACGGTAACTCCGCCTGCGCCGCGGCCGGTGCCGCGAGCAGCGACGCGACCAGGGTCAACGCGATCAGGATCGGTTTCTTCATGGGGGGTTCTCCTCGGGAGGGAGGCTCACTTCACGGCCCCGACCGTGATGCCTCGGGTGAGCGTGCGCTGGAAGATCAGGAAGAACGCCACCGCCGGGACGATGCCGAGCAGGGCGGAGGCGCTGGACATGGTCGCGTCCATGTACCGCTCGCCCTGGAGCACGCCCAGCGCGACCGGCACGGTCTGGTTGTCGTTGGAGATGAGGAAGATCAGCGGCAGGAAGAACTCGTTCCAGGTCCAGATGAAGAAGAAGATCATCAGGACGCTGATCGTCGGCCGGCTGATCGGCACCACGACCCGGACCAGCGCCCTGAACCGGCCGGCCCCGTCGATCTCGGCCGCCTCCAGGATCTCCTTGGGGAACTGGCCGAGCACGGCGCTGAGCAGGTACGTGCCGAACGCCGCCTGGATCACGGTGAAGATGATGATCATCGACAGCCTGGTGTCGTACAACCCGGCTTCCTTAGCCAGGTAGTACAGCGGGTAGGCCAGCGCCTCCTGCGGCAGCGTGTTGGCCACCAGGAACAGCACCAGGATCGACAGCCGCCCGCGCACCCGCCCGATGCCGAGCGCGTACGCGTTGAGCACCGACAGCACGACCGCCAGCACCGCCACGGAGCCGCTGATGAGCAGGCTGTTCCAGAGCTTCTCGCCGAAGTCCACCCGGTTCCAGAAGTCCACGATGCCCTGGAGATAGAGCCCGCCGGGCAGCCCGAGCGGTCCCTCCGACGCGTACTCCTCGGGTGTCTTGACCGCGTTGAGCGCCACGAGGGCGAACGGGAACACCATCACCAGCGCCGCCACCGTCATCGACGCCAGGACGGCCCACCGGCCCGGCCCTCTCATGACTCACGCTCCTGCACCCGCAGGAACAGGAACGTCACCACGACGATGATCAGGGCCAGCACGGTCGCGATCGCGGACCCGTACCCGACGTTGCTCTTCTGGAAGAAGTTCAGGTACGAGAAGTACGACGGCACCAGCGTGGCGTTGCCGGGCCCGCCCCGGGTGAGCACGAAGATCGGCCCGAACACCTTGAGCGCGGCGATCGTGCAGGTGAGCAGCACCACGAAGATCTCCGGCCGGATCTGCGGGATCGTGATGTGCCACACCTTGCGCCACCACGACGCCCCGTCCAGCTCGGCCGCCTCGTAGTAGGCCGGGTCCACCCGCTGCAGCCCCGCCATGAAGATCACCACCGGGTAGCCGAGCTGGAACCACACCATCACCGCCATCACGGTGGCCAGCGCCAGGTCGGGGTCGCCCAGCCAGTCGAGCTCCAGGCCGAACGCCTGGTTGACCGCGCCGTACGACGGGTGCAGCATCCAGCCCCACACCACCCCGGCCACCGCCACGGGCAGCACCTGCGGCAGGTAGTACATGGCGCGCAGCGCCGAGGCGGTGCGCGGGCCGAACCGCCTGCCGATGTAGTCGAACAGCGCCGCCGCCAGGACCAGGCCGAGCACCGTGGGCACGATCGCCATCGCGAAGATCAGCGCCACGTTGTTCTGGAACGACAGCCAGAACCGCTCGTCCTCCAGTAACCGGGCGTAGTTCTCCAGCCCGACCCACCTGGGCGTGCCGACCCCCGACCAGCGGGTGAAGCTCACGCCCAGGTTCATCAGGAACGGCACCACGATGACGGCCAGGAACAGCACCAGGCTCGGCACCAGGTAGAGCCAGTAGCCCTTCTTACGGACGCGCATCTAGTTGCCGAGGTCGGCGAGGTTGTCCTCGTACGGCTGCGCGAGCTCGTCCAGCATCGCGGCGGGCTGCTTGCTGCCGTTGATGAGGTTCTGCGTGGCGGCGACCATGACGTCGTAGTAGCCGGGCGCCGGCCAGTCGGGGTAGAACGCCAGCCCGTCCCTGGCGGTCAGCGTGTTGAAGCTCTCGATCAGCTCCTTGCTCTTGGCGTCCGTGATCGCCGCCGGGTCGGCCGCGACCGGCACGCCGCCGGAGTTGCCCAGCAGGTTCTGGATGTCCTTGCTCATCGTGATGTCGATGAAGTCGTAGGCCAGGTCCTTGTTCTCGGACTTCTCCGGCACGACCCAGAGGTTGCCGCTGGAGCCGGGCGCCATCGTGGCCCCGGGCCACAGGAAGTGGCCCCACTCGAAGTCCTTGATCTCCGAGGCGAACCGGCCGTACCACCAGCTTCCGCTGACCATCATCGGGTGCTCGCCCTTCATGAACGACACGCCCATGTCCTCGGCCTTGATACCGGAGGACTTCTTGTCGAGGTAGCCCTTGCCGACCCAGTCGGCGAACGTCTGCGCGCCGTAGGTGAACTGGGGGCCGTGGAAGTCGACCTTGCCCTGGTACGCCTGGAAGGCGTCAACCCAGGCCCGGTCGGCCTTGCTGAGCGCGAGCTGGTAGAAGATCTGCTGCGCCGGATACTCGGCCCCGGCCGTGCCGATCGGGGTCACCCCTGCCTTGACGAAGGTGTCGAGCGCGGCGGTGAACTCCTCGAAGGTCGTCGGCACCTCGACCTTGTGCTTCTCGAACAGGTCCTTGTTGTAGTAGACCATCACGAACTCGCCGTAGTTCGGGATGCCGTACCACTTGCCGGCGCCCATGACGCCCCGCTCGTCGTACTTGGCCGTGGTCTGCAGGCCGCCCGGCAGCAGCTTGTCCCAGCCGCGCCCGGTGACCTCGGCGCTCAGGTCGGCGAGCAGGCCCTGCTTGGACAGCAGGCCGGCGGTGGCGTTGCCCTTGTTGTACTCCATGAGGTCGGGCGCCTCGTCGGAGTTGAGCACCATGCTCGCCGTCTTCTGGATCTGCTCGAAGCTCTTCTCCTCGAACTCCACCTTGACGTTCGGGTGGGACGCCTCGAACTTCTTGATCGCCTCGGCCCAGGCCTTGCCCATGGCGGACTCGGCGGCCTCGTAGTGCCAGAGCTTGAGCACGCGGGGCCCGTCGCTCTGCGCGGGCGGGCTCTCCGAGCCGGAACCGCAGGCCGAGAGGGCCAGCACCATGGCTGCCAGCGCCGCCACGCCAGACTTTTTGATCATATTTCCTCCTGGGTGATGACGGCCCGGCCGGGCGCGCCCGGCACCGGGGCGAACTCGACGGCGGCGACCCGCTTCGGCCCGGCGACGGTCACGCGCAGCGTGTCGCCCTCCAGGATGGCCGTGACGGCGGTCTCTCCGTCGGTGTCGTGGATCCGCATGCGGCGGTCGCCGCTCCCGAAGGCGACCAGCGTGATCCGGTCCGGCGTCCGCACGGTGTCCCCCGGCTCGGCGACAGGGATCAAGGCACCGTACCGGACGAACAGCGGGAGCTCGGCGAGCGGCTTGACCACGCGGACGTAGCGGGAGCCGGCGTGCACCTCGCCCGTCCAGTAGTCCACCCACTCGCCCTCCGGCAGGTAGACCTCCCGCGCGCCCTCCGGCGAGGTCATCGGCGCCACCAGCAGGTCGCGGCCGAGCAGGTACTGCAGGTCCGCCTGCCAGGCGACCGGGTCGCCCGGGTGGTCGACGCAGAGCGCGCGCATCATCGGGGCGCCCGTCCTGGCGGCGTCCACGGCCGCCGAGTAGATGTAGGGCATCAGCCGGTAGCGCAGCCGGAGCGCGGCCACCGCGTGCTCCTCCACCGCCGGGAACTCCCACGGCTCCCTGCTGGTGGTGCCGTGCAGCCGCAGCAGCGGCGACAGCGCGCCGAACTGGGTCCACCGGACGAACAGGTCGTCGCTGGGCCTGCCGGTGAAGCCGCCCGCGTCGTGGCTCCAGAACGGCACCCCGGACAGGCCGTGCGCCAGCCCGCCCCGGATCGTGCTGCCCATCGCGGCGTAGCTCGTGTAGGTGTCGCCGCTCCACTGGGCGCTGTGCCGCTGCCCGCCGAGGAACGACGAGCGCGCCCACACCAGGCTGTGCCCGTGCACCTCCCTGGTGACCTCGGCGACGGCGTCGTTGAACAGCAGCGTGTAGACGTTGTGCAGGTCGGTGCCGGTCATCCCGTTGGCCGCGACCGCGTCGTGCGGCACGCCTTCGGCGAAGTCGGTCTTGAACGCCTGCACGCCCTGGTGCAGCAGCGCCCTGAGCCGGTCCTGGAACCAGCGGACGGCGTCGGGGTGGGTGAGGTCGAGGATGCCGCAGGCGGGGTAGGAGCCGTGCCAGGTGTCGGCCACGTACGGCTCACCATCGGGTTTCTTCAGGAAATATCCGGCATCGGCTGCTTCCTGGAACGCCGGGCTCTGATGGGAGATGTACGGGTTCATCCACAGGCAGACCTTGAACCCCATCCCGTCCAGCTCCGCCAGCATCGCCTCCGGCTCGGGGAAGTTGACCGGGTCCCAGCGCAGGTCCGACCAGTGGCCGTCGGTCTGCCAGTAGGTGTCCAGGTGCAGCACGTCGCACGGGATGCCGCGCTCCCTGATCGTGCGCGCCCTGGCCAGCACCCGCTCCTGGCTGTCGACGCAGAAGCCGGAGGAGATCCAGGTGCCGAACGCCCACTTCGGCGGCAGCACCGGCCGGCAGGTCAGCCCGTTGTAGCGCTCCAGCACCTCGGCCGGGGTCGGCCCGGCCAGCACGTAGTAGTCCATGACGTCGTCGGGCACCACGATCTGCACCGCGCTGTGCGTCGACTGGCACACGTCGAACTCGGTGGGCGCGCCGCTGTCGACCAGCACCCCGTACCCCTTGCTCGACACGTACAGCGGGATGTTCTTGTACGCGCGCTGCGACTCGGCGCCGAAGGCGTCGAAGTTCCACATCAGGGGCCGCTGGCCGCGCTTGTCGAGCGGCGCGAACGACTCCCCGAACCCGGCGAACGCCTCGTCGGGCGCGACCTCGAAGCTCTCGTGGAAGGCCACATGCGCGCCGCCCGCCGACGACCGGCCGAACGGCAGCGTACGCAGCCGGCCGCTGATGTCGGTGTGCCCCCGGTCCTGCTCCAGCAGCGGGGCGCCGGTGGCGTCGGTGAAGCGCAGGTGCCACGGCGCCAGCCTGATCTCGGCCCGCAGCGAGCCCGCGTCGATCACGATCGGCTCCCCCGGCGTCACCTCGGCCCGCGCTCCCGCGTACGAGCCCGGCGTCACCATCGCGATGGCCCGCTCCGAGCGGGGCCGGGCGTCGGCGTCCTCGCTCAGCCGGACCCGGATCACGCCCTCGCCCGCGACGCCGATCTGCACGACCAGGGTCTCCTCCGCCGTGGTGACGGCCTTCAGCATCACTCCCGCGCCGTCGGCGGCGACCAGCTCGGCGGCGGTCAGCGCGGACAGTCCACCCTCGCCGTGGGCGCGCACCGGCAGCTCGGGCGGGTCGGCGACGAAGTACTCGTGCGCGACGAGTGGGGGGCGGTAGGGCATGGACGCTCCTCTTCCAGACAGCGCAAAACTCGTGAATTAGTTTGGTGCCCATACCAACAAACGTCAACGGTATTCGTGAGCGCGATGAACACTTAGCCCTTGCGCTGACTATCAGCCTCCGCAATACTTAGCCGCATGGCACAGTATTCGGCACAACTGGACGGCGTTTTCGTCGCCCTGGCCGACCCGACCAGGCGTGCCGTCGTCCGGCGCCTCGGCCACGGGCCCACGAGCGTCGGCGACCTCGCCCGCGAGTTCCCGATGACCCTCCCCTCGTTCATGAAGCACGTGCGGACGCTCGAGTCGAACGGGCTCATCCGCACGGTCAAGTCCGGCCGGGTGCGCACGTGCGTGCTCAACCGCGAGCGGCTCGCCCTCGTCGACGACTGGCTCGCCGAGCAGCGCCGCGTCTGGGAGGAGCGCACCGACCGCCTCGAACGGTTCGTCACGGAGGACGACCAGTGAACCCCGATCTCGACCTCGCCCTGGAACGGATCATCCGGGCCCCGCGCGCGACCGTGTGGAGCGCCTGGACCGACCCGGCCAAGCTCGCCCGCTGGTGGGTCCCGGCCCCGTCCCGCTGCCGCGTGGACCGCCTGGACCTACGGCCCGGCGGGGCGTTCGTGACGCGGCTCAGCGACGACGGG
The DNA here is from genome assembly GCF_008017515.1 of Nonomuraea sp. C10. NCBI lineage: Bacteria > Bacillati > Actinomycetota > Actinomycetes > Streptosporangiales > Streptosporangiaceae > Nonomuraea > Nonomuraea sp. C10. The sequence goes on along the minus strand of NZ_VPFF01000003.1, from coordinate 2,381,367 downwards.
GCCGTTTTCGTACCGCATCTGGACGCGTGCTTCCTCGCCGTGGACGACCTGGAGCGGATCGTGTTCACCAACGCGATCACCAGCGCGTGGCGTCCCGCGAACCCCGACCCGGTCGCGATGACGGCCACGATCACGCTGGACGACCACCCTGACGGGACCCGCTACCGGATGCTCGTCCGGCACGGCGACCCGGCGTCCCGCGCCCATCACGAGAAGATCGGCTTCGCCGCCGGCTGGGGCACCGTCGCCAGCCAGCTGGCCGCTTTCACGGAGGCACCGCAATGAAGATCACCCTCACCGAGTTCGTCACGCTCGACGGCGTCAGCCAGGGCCCCGGCTCGCCCGACGAGGACACCAGCGACGGCTTCACCCGCGGCGGCTGGCTGGTGCCGCACATCGACGGGATGTTCGTCCGGCGCGCCTCGGACTGGCTCGACCTCGCCGACGGCCTGCTGCTCGGCCGGCGCACCTACGAGGCGTTCGCGCGTGACTGGCCGAAGATCACCGACCCCGCCGACCCGTTCGCCGGACGGATGAACGCGCTGCCGAAGTACGTCGTCTCGAACACCCTCACCGAGGGCGGTTGGGACCCCACGACCGTGCTCACCGGTGACCCGGTCCGTACGGTCGCCGCGCTCAAGTCACGGCCGGGGCGGGAACTCCAGATCCACGGCAGCGCCCGCCTGGGCGACACGCTCCTGTCGGCCGGCCTGGTCGACACGCTCCGCCTCGTGGTCGCCCCCACGGTGCTCAGGACCGGCCGCCGCCTCCTGTCCGGTGACGGCGACGCGTCCGGTTTCCGCCTGACCCATCACGAGGCGACGCCGAACGGCCTGCTGCTCCTCGAATACCGGACGACAGGCCAGGCGCCCCGGGCCGAGTACGCCGGCGTCACGGCCTTCATCTAGGAGGACGCGGCCGCCCCTCATCAGGCGGAGCCGCGGCTCCGCAGGAGGGGCAGGTAGACCTCGTCGACGATCTCGACCAGGACGTCGTCGGGCACGGTCGTGAGCCCTCGCGTCACGTACTCGTTGCGCAGCAGCGCGAGGGCCACGGTGACGACCCTCGGATGCAGGGCCTCGGGCGGCACCTCGCCGCGCGCCACCGCACGGCCCACGATCGTCAGCCAGACGCCGGACCCGCCGTCGGCGACGGCGTCGTGCAGCCGCGCCAGCAGCTCCGGCTCGTCGCCGACGCCCGCGAGCAGGCCGCGGAGGATCTCCGCCTGCGGCGAGGACAGGTCGCAGTTGACGCGGCGCAGCAGCCCCAGCGCGTCGTCACGGAGCGCTCCGGTGTCCGGCGGCCGCAGCTTCTCCGTGGCGAGCCGCTGGTATGCGGCGACGCCCAGCGCGGCCCGGTTGGGCCAGCGGCGGTAGATCGCGTTCTTGTTGGTGCCGGCGCGGCGGGCGACCCGGTCCATGGTCAGCCCCTGATAGCCCGACTCGGAGAGCTCCTCCACGGCCGCGCGCAGGATGGCGCTCTCCAGCTCGGCGCCACGACGCCTGCTCGCGGGCTTCGCCGCTGACTCTCCGGCCGCACTCACCCGCGTAGGGTACCGCACGTACCCCATTCCCGGAAATGTCTGGACTCTCGGGAGGAATTTACGGTACTTTGCGTACCCTATCGAGGGAAAGGACATACCGGCATGCGAGCCAAGGGCATCGGTTACGACACCGGGATCATTCTCGACGGCGTCGAGAACAGGCCGTTCGACCGGACGATCATGGAACGGGAGCTCCAGATCATCCGCGACGACCTCCACTGCACCGCCGTGCGCATCTTCGGCACCGAGCCGGACCGGATCGAGTTCGCCGCCCACCACGCGGCCGGCCTGGGCCTTGAGGTCTGGTTCTCGCCGTTCCCGCATCACCTCGACCGGGGAGAGCTCCTCGACCTGCTCGCCGACGCGGCCGAGCGCGCCGAGCGGGTCCGCCGCGGGGGCGCCGAGGTGGTGTTCGTCGCCGGGGCGGAGGTGAGCCTGTTCAACCGCGGGTTCGTGCCCGGTGACACCATCCAGGAGCGCGTGGGCGCCCTCCTCGCCCGGGGGCCGGAGCTGGGCCGGCTGTCCGCCCAGGTCAACGACTTCCTCGGCGAGGCCGTGTCCGTGGTGCGCGAGCGGTTCGGCGGCAAGGTCACCTACGCCTCGATCCCCCTGGAGAACGTCGACTGGACGCCGTTCGACATCGTGTCGGTGGACGCCCACCGCTCGAAGGAGGTCGCCCACCTCTACCAGCAGGGCATCCGCTCGCTGGTCGCCCAGGACAAGCCGGTCGCGATCACCGAGTTCGGCTGCACCGCCTACCGCGGCGCGGCCGACCTCGGCGCCCGCAGCGGGGAGATCATCGAGTACGACGGCGTCATCCCGGTGGGGATCAACGGCGACTACGTCCGCGACGAGGAGGAGCAGGCCACCTACCTCCGCGAACTGCTGGACGTCTTCACCGAGGAGGGCGTCGACGCCGCCTTCGCCTGCACCTTCGTCTGCTACGGCCTGCCGCACCGCCCCGACCCCCGCAAGGACCTCGACCTGGGGAGCTGGGGCGTGGTCAAGGTCCTGGACCACGGCTCCGGCGAGACCTACCCCGGCCTCCCCTGGGAGCCCAAGGCCGCCTTCGCCGCGCTCGCCGGTTACTACGGCGGGCACTGACCCACGGGCGCACATTGACTAAATGCATCGTGCATCTAGTCAACCCTGCGTCGGCGGGTGCGCGGTGTCCCTGGTCCCCACCGCGCACCCGTCCTCCGGGACGAAAGGGACCTTCGGTGAGCAGCCGCAGGATCTCGACCGTGACCGTGGGGGGCGCTCGCGCTGACCGCCGTCATCCCGGCGACTGCGCCCCCTTCGCCGCCATCTGGACGAAGTGACACGGCCGCGGACGATCTCCATGCGTCCGTCCGCAGGTGAGGCCCGGTTAAACCCCGAAGTTCGCAGGGTACGCCGTTGCGTGTTTCCGGCGTTCTACGCGACGCCGACACGGGGGAGCAATCGGGGGCACGATGCAAGCGTTCGTGATGAAGGGGATCGGACAGGTCGGCTTCATGGACAAACCCGTCCCGCGAGCCGGTCCCCTCGACGCCGTCGTCAGGACCACCACCGCCCTCATCTGCACCTCTGACTCCCACACCGTCGCAGGCGGCATCGGGCCACGGGAGAACCTCACCCTCGGCCACGAGGGCGTCGGCGTGGTGCACGAGGTGGGCAGCGAGGTGAAGATCTTCCGGCCGGGCGACCGCGTCCTGGCCGGCGCCATCACCCCCGACTGGGGCGATGTCGCCTCCCAGAACGGTCACCCGTCACAGTCCGGCGGACCGCTCGGCGGGTTCAAGTTCGCCAATTCCAAGGACGGCGTGTTCGCCGAGTACTTCCACGTCAACGAGGCCGACGCCAACCTGGCGAAGATCCCCGACGACGTCCCCGACGAGATGGCCGTCTACTGCGCCGACATGCTCTCCACCGGGTTCATGGGCGCGGAGAACGGCGACATCCCCATCGGCGGGACCGTCGCCGTGCTCGCCCAGGGCCCGGTGGGCCTCATGGCCACCGCGGGCGCCAGGCTGCGCGGCGCCGGCCTGGTCATCGGGATCGAATCGGTGCCCGGCCGGCAGAAGCTCGCCCGCTACTACGGCGCCGACGAGATCGTCGACTTCACCACCGAGGACGTCGTCGAGCGCGTCCTCGACCTGACCGGGGGGCAGGGCGTGGACACCGCCATCGAAGCCCTCGGCACGGACGGCACCTTCCAGACCGCCATCAAGATCACCAGGCCGGGCGGGACCGTATCCAACACCGGCTACTACGGGGAAGGCGAGTTCGTGCGCATCCCCCGCGTCGAGTGGGGCGTCGGGATGGCCGACAAGACGATCGCGACCGGTCTGTGCCCGGGCGGCCGGCTGCGCATGGAACGGTTGCTGCGCATCCTGGAGAACAAACGGCTCGATCCGACCCACCTGACCACCCACACGTTCCGCTTCGACGAGATGGCGCGTGGCTTCGAGGTCTCGGACAAGAAACTCGACAACGTGGTGAAAGTGCTGATCACCTTCGCGTGACGGAAGCCGGTCCCGGACATGCTCGATCTCGATCCGCCCTTTCGCCCGGTGCACCACCGCGACGGCTACCTGGCGCTGGAGGACCTGGGCCTCATCGGCGACGGCACGACGGCGGCGCTGGTCGGCGTCGACGGTTCGATCCCGTGGCTGTGCCTGCCCCGCTTCGACAGCGAGCCCCTGCTGTGCGGCCTGCTGGATCACGCGCGCGGCGGCCACTTCACGCTGACCGTGGACGGCCTGCGCGAGGCCCGGCAGTTCTACGAGCCGGACACCGCCGTGCTGGTGACCGAGCTGCGCGGTCCGACCGGCCTGGTCCGGATCACCGACGCGCTGGCCCTGCGGGCCGGCGCCGACCTCAGCGACGACGCGGGCAGCGGCCGGTCCGAGCTCGTCCGGTCCGCGGTCGTCCGGTCCGGGACCGTGCGCCTGCGGGCGGAGCTGGAGCCGCGCGGTGGCGGGCAGGCGCGAAGCTCTCACAGCGGTCTGGAGGTGCGCGCCTCCCGGCACCCCGGCCTGCGGCTGCACCTGCGGTCCAACCGTCCGCTGACCGGCATGCGCACCGCGTACGACCTTCAGGAGGGTGACCGCCTCGACCTGGTGCTCTCCTGGGGACGCGTGCACCGCCACCACCGGTTCGACGCCGAGACGATGCTGCGGCAGACCGCCGAGGCCTGGCGGCGCTGGATGCGCAAGTGCAGCTACCGCGGCCCGCAGGAAGCGCTGGTCCGGCGCTCGGTGATCACGCTGAAGCTGTGCGACGACTGGGCCAACGGCTCGCTGGTCGCCGCGCCCACGTCCTCCTTGCCCGCGCCGATCGGCGGGGTGCGCAACTGGGACTACCGCTACACCTGGATCCGCGACGCCGCCTACGCCGTGTTCGCGCTGCGGCGCGTCGGCATCGGAGAGGAGGCCGACGCCTTCCTCGGCTGGATACTCGACGCCTTCGAGCAGAGCCGCCGTCCACGCATCATGTACACCCTCGGCGGCGACCCCGTACCGGAGGAGATCCACGACACCGATCTGGAGGGCTACCGTCGCTCGGCGCCGGTGCGGTGGGGCAACGGCGCCGCCGACCAGCGCCAGCACGACGTCTACGGCGAGGTGCTGGACTGCGCCGACCAGTGGCTGCTCCCCGGCCGCGATCTCGAACCGGCGCTGTGGTCCGGCCTGTCGGAGCTGGCCGAGGCCGCCGCGCACACGTGGTGGCAGCCGGACCAGGGCATCTGGGAGGTACGCAGCGAAGGCCGGGTCTTCACTTATTCGACCGGGATGTGCCAGGTGGCCCTGGACCGGGCCGCGGCCATCGGTGAGCGGCTCGGCTTGTCCGGGCCGATCGCCACCTGGCGCGCTACCGCCGAGAAGCTCCGCCGGCTCATCCTGGACCAGGCGTGGAACGAGGACACGCAGGCCCTCAGCGAGCACCTCGACGGGGCCGGCGGCCTGGACGCCAGCCTGCTGGCGCTGCCGCTGCGCAAGGTCATCCCGGCCTGCCATCCCCGCATGACGGCCACGACCGAGGCCATCGCCGAGCGCCTGTCGGCCGGTGACGGGCTGCTCTACCGCTACCTGCACGAGCACTCCCCCGACGGCCTGCCCGGGGACGAGGGCGCCTTCTTGCTGTGCAGCTTCTGGCTGGTCGACAACCTGATCCTGCAAGGCCACCAGGACCGGGCCGAGGACCTGTACGCGTCACTGTGCGCCCGCGCCAGCCCGGTCGGGCTGCTACCCGAGCAGATCGACCCGTCCACGGGCGCGTTCATGGGCAACTTCCCGCAGGCGTTCAGCCACATCGGGATCATCGCCAGCGGCGTCAACCTCGCACGCATGAGAGCAGGAACCACGACATGATCAACCGACTCGTCATCCTCGGCGCGACCGGCGACCTCAACGCCCGCTACCTGCTGCCGGCCCTGGTCGCCCTGCGCTCCGCCGGGCACCTCGGCGACGGGTTCGAGCTGACCTGCGCCGACCGGTCGGACTGGTCCGTCGAGGAGTTCCGTGACTGGGCGTCCGACCAGCTCGCCCGGCACGCCGCGGACCAGCCCGGCGAGGGCGTGCGGGAGATCGCCGGGTCCATCCGGTACCGGCAGGCGGACGCCACCGACCCGGCCGACCTCGCCTCGCTGATCGCCGGTGAAGGGCCCGTCGCCCTCTATCTCGCCCTCCCACCGGCGATCTTCCCCGGCACGGTCGCCGCCCTGCGCGACGCGAACCTGCCGCCCGGCAGCCGGATCGCGCTGGAGAAACCCTTCGGCGAGGACCTGGACAGCGCGGCGGAGCTGAACCGCCTGCTGGAGGCGGTCGTGCCCGAGCAGGCGGTGTTCCGGATCGACCACTTCCTGGCCATGACCACCGTCCAGAACGTGCTCGGCGGCCGGCTGGCCAACCGCGTCCTGGAGCCCATCTGGAACAGCGCGCACATCGACGAGGTGGAGATCGTCTGGGACGAGTGCCTCACGCTGGAAGGCAGAGCGGGCTACTACGACGGTGTCGGCGCGCTCAAGGACATGGTGCAGAATCACCTGCTGCAGTTGCTGTGCCTGGTGGCCATGGAACCACCGATCAGCATCGGCGAGCGTGAGCTGCGTGACCGGAAGGTCGATGTGCTGCGCTCGGTGCGGCCCTTCACCGAGCAGGACGTGCTCCGCCGCACCCGCCGCGCGCGCTACACGGCCGGCCGGGTCGGTGATCGCGTCGTGCCCACCTACACCGACGAGGAAGGCGTGGACCCGGGGCACCGCACCGAGACCTTCGCCGAGGTGGAGCTGGAGCTCGACAGCTGGCGCTGGTCGGGCACGACCTTCCGGCTTCGCAGCGGCAAAGCGCTCAGGAATGACCGCAAGGAGATCGCGGTACGCTTCCGGCCCGTGCCTCACCTGCCCTTCGGCCACGGCGAGGCACTGCCCAACATGCTGCGGTTCGGGCTCGACCCGGAGGGTTTCGCGCTGGATGTCACGGGCGTCGGTTCCCACGCCCAGACCCTTGTCCCGCTCACCCTGGCCGCCCAGATGGACGCACCCAGCCTGCCGGCCTACGGTCAGGTGCTGCTCGACATCCTGAGCGGGAACGCCACCCTGTCCATCCGCGGCGACGAGGCCGAAGAGGCTTGGCGTGTCCTCACACCCGTGCTGTCAGCCTGGTCGAAGGACCTCGTTCCGCTCCAGGAGTATCCGGCGGGATCCGACGGGCCCCCGAAGCAGCCAGGCCTGGTGGGACAACACGGGCAATCCGGCGATGACCGCTCTCTACCTGGAGCGTTTTCTCAACTACGGCCTCACCTCGGCGGAGCTCCAGTCGGGCCGGCCGATCATCGGCATCGCCCAGACGGGTAACGACCTGGTTCCCTGCGACCGGCACCATCTCGCCCTCGCCGACCGGGTCAAGGCCGGGATCCGTGACAGCGGCGGCATCCCGCTCGAGTTCCCCGTCCATCCCCTGCAGGAAACCGGCAACGTCCGGGCAACCCCCTCTTCGAGCTGCCCCATGTGATCGTCACACCTCATGCCGCCGAATACTCCGAGGAAGCCATCGGGACGGTGCGCCGCATCGCCGCCGAAGAGGCCGTACGGGTCCTGACGGGGCAACCGGCGCGTTTCCCGGTCAACGACGTGACCGTGGGCTCCCACTCCCCGAAGAGTCCATAGCGGGCGCCCCTCACCGCGATTTGCCGGATCGGCAAAGACATTTGCCACGACGGCGTGACCGCCCGCATAGTGTGCGCGGAGGTGGTCACGATGACCGAGCAGCTGAACGACAGCTATGACGTGGTGGTGGTCGGCGGCGGCGCCGCGGGGCTCAACGGGGCGCTGATGCTGGCGCGGGCCCGGCGGACGGTGCTGGTGGTCGACGCGGGCAGCCCGCGCAACGCCCCGGCCGAAGGCGTGCACGGACTGCTGGCCCGGGACGGCATGCCGCCGGGTGAGCTGCTGGAGCGCGGCCGGGCGGAGGTACGCCACTACGGCGGCCAGGTGGTGACCGGCGAGGTCGAGGCCGCGGTCCGCGACGACGACGGGTTCGGGGTGACGCTGACCGACGGCCGGACGGTCCGGGCGCGCCGCCTGCTGGTCACCACGGGGGTGGTGGACGAACTGCCCGACGTGGCGGGGCTGCGGGCCAGATGGGGCCGGGATGTCGTGCACTGCCCGTACTGCCACGGCTGGGAGGTCCGCGACCGGGCGATCGGCGTGCTGGCGAGCGGGCCGATGTCCGTGCACCAGGCGCTGCTGTTCCGGCAGTGGAGCGACGACGTCACGTACTTCGCGCACACCATGCCCGCCCCCACCGGCGAGGACGCGGAGCGCCTGGCCGCGCGCGGCATCAGGGTGGTGGAGGGCGAGGTCGCGTCCCTGGAGGTCGCCGAGGACCGCCTGGTGGGAGTACGGCTGAGCGACCGCACCCTGGTCAGCCGTGAGGTCCTGGCGGTGGCGTCCCGCATGGAGGCGCGGGCCGGTTTCCTGGCCACCCTCGGGCTGCGGCCCGTCGAGCACCCGGGCGGCGCAGGTGAGCACATCCCCGCCGACGCGACCGGCCGCACCGAGGTGCCGGGGGTGTGGGTCGCGGGCAACGTCACCGACCTGGTCGCCCAGGTCGGCACCGTGGCGGCGGCGGGCGCCGGCGCGGCCGCCCAGATCAACGCCGACCTCGTCGCCGAGGAGACCCGCGAGGCGGTGGCCGCCCACCGCGAGCTGACCTCGGCCGGATCCCGCTGACCCCGAAAGGAACGACTGTGTCCGAAACCTTCGACAAGGCGTACTGGGACGAGCACTACGACGGTCACGCCCCGGCCGCGGCCGGCGGGCCCAACCCCTACCTGCTGGCGGCGGCCCGGGACCTCACGCCCGGCACGGCCCTGGACGCGGGCTGCGGCGAGGGAGCCGAGGCCATCTGGCTCGCCGCGCACGGCTGGCAGGTGACGGCGGTGGACATCGCCGACACCGCCCTGCACCGGGCGCGCGAGCACGCCGCGGCCGCCGGCGTCACGACCGGGATCGACTGGATCCAGGCCGACCTGACCACGTGGACGCCCGCCGAAGAGCGCTTCGACCTCGTCTGCTCCCACTACGTGCACCCGGCGGCGTCACCCGGCGACCTGTTCCGGCGGCTGGCGGCAGCGGTCGCGCCCGGCGGCACGCTGCTCCTCGTCGGCCACCACCCGTCGGACCACCACACCGCCACCACCCCGGAGGCCCACGTCGAGATCGGAGAGCTCGCCGCCGTCCTCGACCCCGGCCGATGGGACATCGCCGTCGCCGGGGACCGGTCCCGCGTCATGTCCCACGGCGGCCGCGAGATCCCCCTCCAGGACACCGTCCTCCAGGCCCGCAGGCGCGGTCAGGCGGCGGGCGGGCGCCTCGGACGGTAGTGCAGGGAGACGATGCCCGAGGCGTAGGGCCTGGCCTCGGTCAGTTCCAGGTCCAGCCGGTTCAGGTCGTCGGGGAAGAGCTTGCGGCCCTCGCCGACGGCGACGGGGATCACGCGGAGCTGGAGCTCGTCGAGCAGGCCGGCGCGGATCAGCGAGCGGGCGAGAGACAGGCTGCCCCAGAGCATCATGTCCCCGCCCGGCTGCCGCTTGAGCGCGGCGACCTCCTCGGCCGCGTCGCCGCGCACCACCCGCGCCGCCTCCCAGTCACCCCACGGCGCCTCGTCCAGGGTGGCGGAGAAGACCACCTTGGGCAGGGTGTTCACCGTCTTGGCGACCGTCTCGTCAGCGGTGGGCCAGTATTGGACGAACATCCGGTACGTCTCCGCCCCCAGCAGGACGGTGTCCACGTCCGCCAGGATCCGGAGGTTGTCCTGGTCCACCTGGCTGTAGTCGGTCACGGACTCGAAGAAGCCGAGGTCCCCGTCGGGCCCGGCCACGTAGCCGTCGACCGAGACGAGCTCTTGGATGATGAGTTTGCGCACGTTTGATCAGACCACGCCAGCCGACCGAAATCATCGGCCGGGCGGAGGAGAGTCAGATGTCGAGGGAGGTCTCGGGCTGCATGAGGCGGCGGGCGGCCTCGGTGATGGAGCCGGACAGCGACGGGTAGACCGCGAACGTGTGGGCGAGCTGGTCGACGGTGAGCCGCTGCTGCACCGCCACCGACACCGCCAGGATCAGCTCCGACGCCCGCGGCGCCACCACCACGCCGCCGAGCACGATCTGCGTGTTGGGGCGGCAGAACAACTTGACGAAGCCGTCGTTGAAGCCCTGCATCTTGGCCCGCGCGTTGGTGGCCAGCGGCAGCTTGACCACCTTGGCCTCGATCTCGCCCGCCTCGATGGCCCGCTGCGCCACGCCGACGGCGGCGATCTCCGGATCGGTGAAGATGTTGGACGCGACGGTGGCCAGCCGCAGCGGCTGCACGGCCTCGCCGAGCGCGTGCCAGACGGCGATGCGGCCCTGCATGGCGGCGACGGACGCGAGCATGAGCACGCCGGTGCAGTCGCCGGCCGCGTAGACGCCGGGCGCGGAAGTGCGCGAGACCTTGTCGACCTTGATGAACCCGTGGTCGTCGAGCTGGACCCCGGCCTCCTCCAGGCCGATGCCGGAGGTGTTGGGGATCATGCCGACCGTCATCAGCGCGTGGGAGCCCTCGGCGGTGCGGCCGTCCTCGAGGGTCACGACCACGCCGTCGGCGGTGCGTTTGACGGAGGCGGCGCGGCTGCGGCCCATGACGTTCATGCCGCGGCGGCGGTAGACCTCTTCGAGCACCTCGGCGCCGTCGGCGTCCTCGTTGGGCATCATGCGGTCGCGGCTGGAGACCAGCGTGACCTCGGCGCCCAGCGAGCGGTAGGCGCCGGCGAACTCGGCGCCGGTGACGCCGGAGCCGATCACGATGAGGTGCTCGGGCAGCTTGTCGAGGTCGTAGAGCTGCCGCCAGGTGAGGATGCGCTCGCCGTCGGGCTCGGCGCCGGGCAGGATGCGGGGGGTCGCGCCGGTGGCCACCAGCACCACGTCGGCCCGGATCGTGCGGTCGCCGGCCTTGACCACCTGCGGGTCGACCAGCCGGCCCTGCCCCTTGATGATCTCCACGCCCTCGGCCTCGACCCGGGCCCCGATGTCGGCGGACTGGGCCTGGGCCAGCTCCTTGACCCGCTTGTTGACGAGGGGCAGGTCGACATGCGCCACGCCGACCTCGCCGTCGAGCCCGCCGTCGAAGCCGACGCCCAGCGACGGCGCGTCGAGCAGCGCCTGCTTGCGGACCGAGGTGGTGATCAGCGTCTTGGACGGCACGCAGTCGGTCAGCACGCACGCCCCGCCGGGACCGTCGCGCTCGATCATCGTGGTCTGCGCGCCTAGCTGGGCGGCCACCAGCGCCGCCTCGTAGCCGCCGGGTCCGCCACCGATGATCACGATCCTCGTCACGTACCTATTGTCCCGCATCCTCTGAGCTGCTGACGAACGGGGCGGCCACGGTCACGCTACTCTTGCATGCTGTGCCTGTTTACGCCGCCTACGGCAGCAACATGGACCCGGAGCAGATGGCCATGCGGGCCCCTCACTCTCCCGTGCGGGGCGTGGGCTGGCTGCCCGGCTGGCGCCTGACCTTCGGCGGGGAGACCCTGGGCTGGGAGGGCGCGCTCGCCACCATCGTGGAAGACCCGACGGATCACGTCTTCGTCGCCCTCTACGACGTGCCGGAGTTCGACGAGCAGTCCCTCGACCAGTGGGAGGGCGCGGCCCGCGGCCTCTACCACAAGGTCCGCCTGCGGGTGCAGACGCTCGACGGCGAGGTGGTGGCCTGGTTCTACGTCCTCGACGGCTACGAGGGCGGCCTGCCCTCGGCCCGCTATCTCGGCATCCTGGCCGACGCCGCCGAGCGCGCCGGCGCCCCCGACGACTACGTCAAGGAGCTGCGCGGACGCCCCTGCAAGTCACTCGGCGACTGACCCGGCGCATACCCCGACCCGCCCGGGTAGTGCAGACTCTCATCCAGGTCGTACCGGCCCGTTCAACCCTGGAGAAGAGATCATGACCCCTGCCGAACTCGAAGTCGCCGACCTGTGCGTGGAGCTCATCCGGGTCGACAGCAGCAACTACGGCGACGGCAGCGGCCCGGGCGAGCGGGCCGCCGCCGAGGTCGTCATGGCCAGGCTCGCGGAGGTCGGCATCGAGGCCACCTACCTGGAGAGCGCGCCCGGCAGGGGCAACGTGATCACCCGCGTCGAGGGCACTGACCCATCGCTGCCCGCCCTGCTCGTGCACGGCCACCTGGACGTGGTCCCGGCCAACGCCGCGGACTGGACGGTCGACCCGTTCTCCGGCGAGGTGCGCGACGGCTACATCTGGGGCCGCGGCGCGGTCGACATGAAGGACATGGACGCCATGATGCTGGCCGTGCTGCGCCAGTTCGTCCGCGACGGCCGCAGGCCCCGCCGCGACCTGGTGTTCGCCTGGCTGGCCGACGAGGAGGCCGGCGGCACCTTCGGCGCCAAGTACCTCACCAAGCACCACCCCGGCCTGTTCGAGGGCGTGACGGAGGCGATCAGCGAGGTCGGCGGCTACTCGCTGGAGGTCGACCCGTCGCTGCGGCTCTACCTCATCGAAACCGCCCAGAAGGGGCTGGCCTGGATGAAGCTGGTGGCCGACGGCACCGCCGGCCACGGCTCCATGCTCAACTCCGACAACGCCGTCACCGAGGTCGCCAAGGCGGTGGCCAGGATCGGCTCGCACGACTGGCCGCTCGCCTACACCCCGACCGTGCGGCGCTTCCTCGCCGAGATCGCCGACGCGTACGCGCTGCCGTTCGACGAGGACGACCCGTCGGTGCTGCTCGACCGGCTCGGCCCGCTGGTGCGGTTCGTCGGCGCCACGCTCCGCCACACCGCCAACCCGACCCAGCTCGACGCCGGCTACAAGTCCAACGTCATCCCCGGCCAGGCCAGCGCCGTCATCGACGGCCGTTTCCTGCCGGGCTTCGAGGACGACTTCTTCAAGACGATCGACTCGCTGATCGGGCCGAAGGTGCGCCGCGAGTTCGTGCACCACGACATCGCGCTGGAGACGACGTTCGACGGCGCCCTGGTCGAGTCGATGATCGCGGCGCTGAAGGCCGAGGACCCCGCCGCGCGCGCGATCCCGTACTGCATGTCAGGCGGCACCGACAACAAGACGTTCTTCGCCGACCTCGACATCCGCGGGTTCGGGTTCGTGCCGCTGCGGCTGCCGGCCGGCATGGACTTCGCCTCGATGTTCCACGGCGTCGACGAGCGGGTGCCGGTGGACGCCCTCCAGTTCGGCGTGCGGGTGCTGGAGCGCCTCCTCCTAGACTACTGACGTGAGCACCGACCCCTATTCCCTCGCCGGCGACGCGGCCGCCGCTCTGAAGGCGGCCGCCGGTCTCGACACCTTCGACGTGGCCCTCGTGATGGGGTCGGGCTGGGTCCCGGCCGCCGACGCGATCGGGCAGGTGGTGGCCGAGGTCCCGTTCACCGACCTGCCCGGGTTCGCCGCCCCCGCCGTGGCGGGCCACGGCGGCCGCATCCGCGTCGCCCGCACCGACGCCGGCCGCCACGCGCTGATCTTCCTCGGGCGCAGTCACCTGTACGAGGGGCGCGGCGTCGACTCGGTGGTCCACGGCGTCCGCACCGCCGCGGCCGCCGGGATCCGCACGATCGTGCTGACCAACGCGGCCGGCGGGCTGCGCCCCGAGACGCAGCAGGTCGGCGACCCGGTGCTGATCAGCGACCACATCAACCTGACCGGCGCCAACCCGATCACCGGCACCACCTTCCTCGACCTGACCGAGGTCTACTCCAAGCGGCTGCGCGACCTCGTACGGGAGATCGACCCGAGCCTGTCCGAGGGCGTCTACGTCGCCTTCCGCGGCCCCACCTACGAGACGCCCGCCGAGATCCGGATGCTGCGCACGCTCGGCGGCGACCTGATCGGCATGTCCACCGTGCTGGAGGCCATCGCGGCCCGCGAGTCCGGGCTGGACGTGCTGGGCGTGTCGCTGGTCACCAACCCGGGCGCGGGCCTGGCGGGCGACCCGCTCGACCACGAGGAGGTGCTCCAGGTCGGGCGCGCCACCGCCGCCCGCATGGGGGTGCTGCTCGCGAAGGTGGTCGACCGGCTTTGACCTCTGTCGTGAGCATCGAGGAGCGCGCCCGCGCCTGGCTGGCGCAGGACCCCGACCCCGACACCCGCGCCGAGCTGGCCGCGATGCTGGAGCGCGGCGACGCCGAGGGGCTGCGCGACCGGTTCGGGGCCAAGCTGGAGTTCGGCACCGCCGGGCTCCGCGGCGAGCTGGGCGCCGGGCCCAACCGGATGAACCGCGTCACCGTCATGCGCGCCGCCGCCGGGCTGGCCCGGGTGCTCGGCTCCGGCAGGCACGTGGTGATCGGTTACGACGCCCGCCACAAGTCCGACGTGTTCGCCCGCGACACGGCCGCCGTGCTGGAAGGCGCCGGGCTGCGCGCCTCCGTGCTGCCGCGCCCGCTGCCGACCCCGGTGCTCGCCTTCGCGGTCCGCCGTCTGGGCGCCGACGCGGGCGTGACGGTCACGGCCAGCCACAACCCGCCCCGCGACAACGGCTACAAGGTCTACTGGGGCGACGGCTCGCAGATCGTGCCGCCGATCGACGCCGAGATCTCGGCCGCGATCGACGCCGTGGAGTCCGTCTCCGAGCTGCCGCTCGGCGGCCCGGGGACCCTTCTGGACGATTCCATCGTCGACGCCTACATCGAGGCCGTCACCGCGCTGCCGCTGGGCGACGCCCGTGACCTGCGGGTCGCCTACACGCCGCTGCACGGCGTCGGCGCGGCCACGCTCGCGCGGGCCTTCGAGGCGGCCGGGTTCGAGCCTCCGCTGCCCGTGGAGGAGCAGCGCGAGCCCGACCCCGACTTCCCGACCGTGGCCTTCCCCAACCCGGAGGAGCCCGGCGCGATGGACCTCGCCATCGCCCTGGCCGCCAAGACCCGCGCCGACCTGGTGCTGGCCAACGACCCCGACGCCGACCGGTGCGCGGTGGGCGTCCCGCTGCCCGGCGGCGGCTGCCGCATGCTCACCGGCGACGAGGTGGGCGGCCTGCTCGCCGAACACGTCATCACCCACACCTCGGGCGAGCGCATGGTGGCCACCACGATCGTCTCCTCGACACTGCTCGGCAAGATCGCCGGCGCCCACGGCGTCGGTTACGGCGAGACCCTGACCGGCTTCAAGTGGATCATCAAGGCCGGCCCCGGCCTGGTCTTCGGCTACGAGGAAGCCATCGGCTACAGCGTCGGCGGCGCCGCGGGGCTGCCGGTGCGCGACAAGGACGGCATCGGCGCCGCCCTCACCGTGGCGGCCATCGCCGCCGGCGCCAAGCGCGCCGGCCGCACGCTGCTGGACCTCCTCGACGACCAGGCCCGCCGCTACGGCCTGCACGCCACGGCCCAGCTCTCCTTCCGGGTGAGCGACCTGGCCCTCATCACGGAGGCCATGACCCGCCTCCGCGCCACCCCGCCGGCCCGGCTCGGCGGCCGTGAGGTGACCCGGATCGACGACCTGAGCCGCGGCGACGGCGGCCTCCCCCCGACGGACGGCCTGCGCTTCCTGCTGTCGGGCGACGCCCGCGTGGTGGTCCGGCCCTCCGGCACCGAGCCCAAGCTCAAGTGCTACCTGGAGGTGGTCGTCCCGGTCACGGACGAGGTCACGCCCGCCCGCGCCCGCGCCTCCCAGGACCTGGACACCCTGAAAGCCGACCTGACCACCGTCCTGCGGCTCTGACGGGCATCTAGGATAGGACCAAATTTGGACCATCCACTTTTGGTGGGTCCAAATTTGGTTCTACCAGGAGGTGCAGCGTGTTCATCGGGCGTAGCCGCGAGCTGGCGGCGCTAGGGCGTTTCTTCACCAGGGTGGGCACCGGTGATCGGCCGGGGCGCGCCGTCCTCATGCGGGGTCGCCGCCGGGTCGGCAAGTCGCGGCTGGCGGAGGAGTTCATCCATCGGTCCGGTGTGCCGTCCGTCTTCTACACCGCGGCCACGGAGCCGATCAGCGAGCAGCTCGCGAGCTTCAGTGCCTCCGTCGCCACATCCGACTTGCCGGGGGCGGCGCTCTTCGGCGAGATGGTCCCTACGTCCTGGGACAGCGCGCTGAGACTCCTGGCGCAGGCGGTGCCCCAGGACTCGCCAAGCATCGTCGTCATCGACGAGCTGCCGTACATGATGGCTCAGGACCCGCATCTGGAGGGCAGACTGCAGCGGCTCTTCGACCGCGAGTTCTCCCGGCGGCCGATGCTGCTCATCCTGATCGGCTCCGATCTTTCTGTCATGGAGGCGATCAACCAGTACGACCGCCCCTTCTACATGAGGGCGTCGGACATGGTGATCCATCCGTTGACTCCGGCGGACGTGGCCGAGCGGCTTCGACTGCCGCCGGCCGAGGCCATCGACGCCTATCTCGTGACCGGCGGACTGCCGATGATCCTCGACGAGTGGCCCACGGGTGCCTCTCTCTGGGAGTACCTCGACGGCGCCATCCCCGACCCCATGTCGGCGCTCACGGTGAGCGGCGTGCGCGCCATGGCAGCGGAGTTCCCGCCTGAAGCGCAGGCCACGATGCTGCTCAAGGCCGTCGGGCCGGGGCAGCGCACGTTCTCGTCCGTCCTGCGGGCCACAGGCGGCATGCCGGCGACTTCAGCGAAGCGCGGCATGCAGATCCTGCTGGACAAGCGCATGGTGACTGCCGAGCTGCCCCTGTCCACGAAGCCCTCCAGAGAGACCCGCTACCACATCGCGGACACTCACCTCCGGTTCTGGCTGTCCTTCGTCGAGCCCGGACTGACGGAGATCGACCGGGGCCGCGGCGACCTGGCCCTGAAGCGCATCGAACGCTCATGGACCGCCTGGCGGGGGATGGCCGTGGAGCCCGTCGTCCGGGAGTCGCTGCGGCGCATGGACGGCCTGCCCGAGGAGACGGGCGCCGTGGGCGGTTACTGGACGCGGACCAATGATCCGGAGATCGACCTGGTCGGCGCCGACCGGGAGCCGGTGGCCAAGCGGGTCACCCTGCTCGGGTCGATCAAGTGGCTGGAGAACCGGCCGTTCGACCACCACGACCTGACTGAACTGATCGTGCACCGGTCGAAGATGCCCGGCGCCGACGCCGGCACACCGCTGTACGCGGTCTCCCGGGCGGGGTGCACCGTGGACGGGGTCCGGCACGTCACACCGGAAGAGCTCATCGAGGCGTGGCGCTGAGCCTGGACTTTGGTCTCATCCGTGAGACCGAACTCGGCGCGAGGTCTCACGGTTTCACTTGGTGAGACCAATCTTTTCGTTGGTCTCATCCGTGAGACCAAACCGCAGGCACCCGCGCTGCCACTCTAGGCAATACGGCTTTTGTCCTTTATCGTGCGGAATATCGGATCAACCGAACGTTCGGTAGGCGACATGACCCCCCTCTCCACCTACCTCACCGACCGCCACGCCGACGCCGGCCTGCGCATCAGGACGGCGGCGGTGCTGCTGTTCGCCCGCCAGGGGTACGCGGCCACGACCATCCGCGACCTCGCCCGTACCGTCGGCATGACGAACGCCGGCATCTACCACCACGTCACCAGCAAGGAAGCCCTCCTCGCCGACCTGCTCATATCCGGGCACCGCGGGCTCATCGAGGCCGCGGAGCAGGTGCTCGACGGGGTGAAGGACGCCGCCGAGCGCTTGGCCCTGCTGATCAGCTCGCTCACCGCCATCCACGCGCTGAACCCGATGACCACCCGCGTCATGGACGGCGAGCTGCGCGCCCTCACCCCCGGCTCCGCAGCCCTGGCCGAGGTCATCGCGCTGCGCGACGCGTACGAGGATCTCTGGCGGGGGGCGGTTGCCGACGGGGTCGGCGCGGGCGTCTTCCACGTCGCCGACCAGAAGCTGACCCGGCTCGCGCTCATGACCATGTGCACCGGCACCAGCGAGTGGTACCGCCCGGACGGCGACTCGACGCTGGAGCAGGTGTGCGCGGAGTTCGTGGCCATCGGGCTGGCGGCCGTCCGCGCCCCGGCCCGCCCGCTGCCGATCGCCGACTTCTCCCTGTTGCCCGAACTGCCCTGGGAGCCGCCCCGTGACTGAACCGTACCGAACGATCCCCGAGCTGGTCCGCCACGCCGCGCAGCGGTACGGCGGGCGCGAGTTCCTGCGTTTCCCCGAGGCGTCTCTGAGCTTCGCCGAGGCGGACGCCGAGTCCGACCGGCTGGCCGGGGCGCTGGCCGCGAAGGGCGTCCGCCCGGGCGACCGGGTGGCGATCATGATGGAGAACGTCCCCGGCTGGCCGCTCAGCTGGCTGGCCGTGCTCAAGGCGGGGGCGATCACCGTGCCGGTCAACGTCCGCTACCGGGCCGCCGACCTGGAGCACGTGCTGCGCGACTCGGGCGCGGTGGTGACGCTGACGACGCCGGAGCACGTCCCGCACATCCCCGGTCCCGCGTACCCGCTGGACGCCCTGGCCGGCCCGGCCGTCCCGCCCGACATCTCGCCGGACGCGGACGATATCGCGAATTTTCAGTACACCTCGGGGACCACCGGCTTCCCCAAGGCCTGCCTGCTCACCCACGACTACTGGATCCGCTGCGCCCGCATCGTCGCCGACCACGTACGGCTCCGCGACGACGACGTCATGATCATCGCGCAGGCGTACTCCTACATGGACCCGCAGTGGACCACGCTGATGTGCCTGATCGGCGGCATCCCGCACGTGGTGCTCCCCCGCTTCTCCGCCTCCGGCTTCTGGCCCGCCGTCCGCGAGCACGGCGCGACGCTCACGTACGTGCTCGGCACGATGCCGCTGCTCCTGCACAAGCAGCCGCCGCACCCGCTCGACCGGGAGAACCGCATGCGCCTGGTCCTGTGCTCCGGCATCGCCCCGAACCTGCACCGCACGTTCGAGGAACGGTGGGGCGCGCCCTGGCGGGAGCTGTACGGGTCCACCGAGAGCGGCCCCGACCTGCTCGCCGCCCTGGACGCCGCCGACACGGTGGGCACCGGCGCCATGGGCCTGCCCCCGGACGGCAAGGAGGTCAAGATCGACGAGAGTACGGGCGAGATCCTGGTCCGCGGCACGCCGATGATGAAGGGCTACTGGAACCACCCGGAGGCCACCGCCGAGGCCCTCCGCGGCGGCTGGTACCACACCGGCGACCTGGGTTTCCAGGACGAGCACGGCTACATCCACCACTCCGGCCGGCTGAAGGACATGGTGCGCAGGGGCGGCGAGAACATCTCCTGCGCCGAGGTCGAGCGCGTGCTCGGCGAGCACCCTGCCGTCCTGAACACCGCCGTCGTGCCCGTGCCCGACGACCTGTGGGGCGAGCTGCCCAAGGCGTTCGTCCAGCTCAGGCCGGACCATCCGGCCTCCAGGGAGACGGCCGTGAGCCTGGCCGAGCACGCGCGGGAACGCCTGGCCCGCTTCAAGGTCCCCGCGTTCGTGGAGTTCGTGGACGGCTTCCGGCTCACCCCGTCCGCCCGCGTCGAGAAGCGCCACCTGCTCCGCCCCGACCAGCGTGCCGGAGCGTTCGCCGTCGAAGCCGCCGAAGCCGTCGAAGAGGAGAGATCATGATTGACATCACGGTCCGCGACGAGGTCGCCGTCATCACCCTGAACCGTCCCGAGAAGCTCAACGCCCTCACCGCCGGCATGCGCCGGGACCTCGCGGCGGCCGTACGCGCCCACGGCGACGGCTCGGCCCGGGGCATCGTGGTGACGGGCACCGGGCGGGCGTTCTCGTCCGGCGAGGACATCAACCAGGCCGTCGACCGGTCACTGCTGGACGAGGTCGAACTGTTCCACGACCTGACCAGGGCCGTCCTGGAGACCCGGGTGCCCGTGGTGGCCGCGGTCAACGGCCTGGCCGTGGGCGGCGCCGCCGAGTGGACGCTCTGCTTCGACGCCCGCATCGGCACCCCCGGCGCCGAGTACTTCTGGCCGGAGAACCACATCGGGCTGTCGGTCTCCAACGCGTCGAGCCTGCTGCTGACCCGCCTCGTCGGCGGCGGACGGGCGCTCCGGCTGGTGCTGGACTCGTCCCGGATCAGCGCGGAGGAGGCGCAGCGGCTCGGCATCCTCGACGAGATCGTCGCCCCCGACGCCCTCCTGGACACCGCCATCGGCCTCGTCCACCGCTGGACCCTCCCCGGCACGGCCACCGGAGTCCACCTCCGCCTCCTGCGCCCGTCATTGGAGGAGGTGGAGCGCGCCTTCGCGGCGGAGACGGAGGCGGCCAAGGAGGTCGAAGGCTCCGGCATCGCCAAGGCCGGCATGGACCGCTTCGTCAACCGCGACCGCTGACCTCAACAGAACCACGTCCCCGCTGCACATGGCCCGTAAGAGGCTCTCTTGGCCGCCTCCCCGGGCCATCGTGCGCAACAGCATGGTTCGCCATGCCTCACGTGTCGCGGCTCCTACCTCGCTTCTTACGAGCTGCCGGCGCGGTGTACGGCTCCGCGCCGCGCGTGGTGAGTCGCCATACACCGGCCCCTCTCTGACTGGCAGCGCTGCACATCGACGGCAAACACGCTGCTATCAGCTCGACGCGCTCATCGATTTTCGACTCCGCCGGCATCAAGAAGACCGACACACCGGCCTTGAGATACGCCTCGTACTCGTGCGGACGCTCGAATATCCGGAAATCCGTCGCGAGCACAGTCCAGCCTCGCTGACCTACCTTCGGCAGCCAGTCATCATCATCGGCCCCCAGCGCCTGATCCCTCGACCCGTACAACTCCGCAGGACTGTGAACGCGATAGCCGAGTCCGGTGAGCAGCCTGCGGATGGTTCGGCTGACACTGTTCTCGTCGAGGTAGAACTCAGGCGGCGTGGCCCACGAAGATGCGGGCGGCGGTTCGGACGTCCTCAACGGTGACTCCGAGCTCATCGGCTATCACCTCGAAGTCCTCCCCGGCCCTGACCATCGCGGCGACATCCGACACTCGGGTACGAGACTCCTCGAAAATAGGTTGCCCGAAAGATCTCAGCGGATCGACGACGATCTTCGAAGGCGCCCAGTGCCGCAGACGGAGCATCGCAGGGTAGCCGTCTTCCGCTCGCACGATGTACTGCAGATAGTCGGTCACGATCTCGCGGATCACCCGCTGCCCCGTGGTGCCCTCGATCAGCCCTTCCCCTTCCGGCGAAGTCTTCGAAAAGTCCCAGAGAACGTCGATGCCGTCCGTGGCCAGCTCCGGGGCGACGAGAACGTACTGCCCGAACTCTCGCTGGAGCCGCTCCAGCGCAGGGCGGATCTTGCGTGGCTTCACTCCTGCGGCCCGCAGCGCATCCAGGACGTATGCCTCTGCCATGGCCACGAAGGGAACGGTGGCCATGCGATGCTCGATCGGCTGCGGAAGAACGTGCAGCAGGGGACGGCCTCTTTCGTAGCCGCGCGCCCAGTGGTTGAACGTCTGCTGGGGGATGCCGAGGAAGCGGGCGGCGTCGCTCTGGTTGAGCAGACCGGTCCGAGTCCTGATGTCGTCCATGCCGCGCACCTCCTCTTTTGCTCGCAGTCATCTTCTCTCACCGACTCGGTGGGCGCACAAGGGCCCGCCGGTTGAGCTCGTTCAGGGCCGCAACATTAGCCGCACTTTCGAGGGCACCGATGGCGATTGTGGTTATCCAGTGCGCGCACGGCATCGCTTTCCGTAGGGAACACGAAGGCACCGGCGCCCTCCTGGACACCGCCACAGCTCCTGAAACTGGCTATCGCACCGGCTTCAGCGCCGCCTGGAGATGCACGACGCCCTCGCCGTACTTGTCGTCCAGCCGTTGCTGCAGTTCCTCGTCGGCCACCCAGACGCCCACGACCACCTGCTCCTTCATGATGTCGACGGAGGTCGAGGTGAAGCGCTGACCAAGATCGTCGCCGATGAACTCCTGGATCTGCCGGAGCGTTTCCTCGCTGCGCTGGGCCTGGCTGACGCAGAGTGCGCCGCCCCAGCTCTCCCGGACCCACGCCTCCCGGCCGGTCAGGTCGCCCGTGAACTTCACGTTCAGCACCAGCTTGGCCGGGTCGTTGGCGTACTTCTCCGACCACTCCCGCTTACTGCCGTCGTAGCCGGGGATCGAGTCCAGATAGCTCTGGTCGAGCCACACCCCGCCCACGGCTTCCTCGTTATCCAGCCGCTGCTTAGTCACCTGGAGCGCTTCCCGGGTGGCCTTGGCGGGATCGGCCGGCCGCCAGCCACCCTCCGGGACGGGGCACGGGCTGTCCAGGCTGTGCTCCTCCGATGCGCGCTCGACCGCCGCCCCTGGTGGTTCGGTCAGGGTCAGCCGGGAGCCGTCCCAGGTGCCGACCACCCGATACCAGCCCCACTTCGTACCCCGGACGCTCTCGTGCCGCACCTTGGACCAGTCCCAGCCGACGATGTCCGGCCCGCCGCACTGGGGTGGCAGCGACGTGGCCATCTCAGCGCACAGCTGCGGCCCGTGCTCGGGGCTCTCCAGGACGGAGACGGCGTCGGCCGCGTACGTGACCGGATTGTCGGCCGCCACCCCCGTGCCGCAGGCGGCCAGCACGTAGAGGGCGGGAAAGGCGACGAAGCGCATGACCTTCAGACGCGCGAGTACGCCGCGAGGTTCGAACGGTACGGTTGTCGGCTAAATCGGTGGTGGCGCCAGGTCACCTGGCTCCCCGTCTGGGCTGTGCCGAAGATCGAGCGTCTCGCGAGGCGGCAAGCCACGTGGCCATCAGCGGGACTCAAGCGTCTCCCGGAGAATCCGCACGGCCTTCGGCCCGACCCCGTGCAGCGCGTTGAGCTCCGCATCCGAAAGCCCGGCCACCTGGTCGAGCGTGGTGATGCCGACGTTCGCCAGCGCCCGGGTGGCCGGCCGCCCGATCGCCTTGGGCAGGTCACCGACCTCGCCCGCGCCGGCCTTGTCGGCAGTGGACGCACGGGCCGCGACCTCCGGCGGCGCGCACGCGAGCCAGGCACGTCGCACCCAGTAGTTGAGAGCCTGGCCGTTGATGTCTTTGACAGGCAGGCGCACGAAGTCACCCGCCCGCTCGGCCGTCGCGTGCTGGGACACCATGTCCTCAGCCTCGGCTCCCGGCAACCGAAGGCACACGCGGGCATCCGCATCCAGCAAGGCGAACTCCTTGCCGTCCACGGCGAACACCGGCGCGCCGTCGACAGCACTTTCGACCACATCAGAGTTGGAAAGCGCAGCCTTGCGGAACTGGGAGACCGTTGTCACCCCTCCACCTTGGCACATCGGGCGGCGCGGAAAGCTGCCCGAAAGCCGGCTGCGCTGCTCACCCGCCAGGCCGTGTCTCCCGGGCTGTTGGCAGGTCGCAAAGACCTTCCGTGGTGGCAGCCGAGGGCTCCTGACGGGAGTTGACCCGGAGTTCGAATCAGCCGGGTTCCTGGGCAATCGGGCAGGGACCGGGGTGCGCGAGGGGGCGGTAGCTCCCTCGCCCGGGTGTGCGGGGGCCTGCCCCCGCACAGCACAGCCCGAGCCGCGTCGCGCGAAGCGCGTCCGACCGCGAGGACGATGCCGTTGTACGCCGGGGCCCACCCGCCACAACACGCCACGAGAAGGATGCCGTTGAACGCGGGAACCACCCACCACAACGCGCCCCCGGGAAAGGCACTCAGGGCACGAGCACGGCGGCGACGATCAACCCCACCGCCACGGCGAAAGCCACGATCGAGTCGTACGCCCAGGTCACGCGGACCTGGCCCACCTCGTCCTTGCGGAGTCTCGCCTGCTCGGCCCGGGAGGTGATCTGCTCCCCCACCCAGTCGGCGTGGGTCTTGCCCGCCATCGCCTCGGCCGCCGCCTGCTCGCCCTTGGTGAGCACGGGCTCGGTCTGGTAGCGGCCGTGACGGACCGGGGCGGCGCCGCGGCGCACGGCCTTGGCGCGTTCGCGGGCCGAGGTCATCGGGGTCCACAGGCGCAGCAGTTGCGAGCCGGAGTGGGAGACGTTGATCGAGTGGGACACGGTGACGTCCTCGACCGAGGCCCACGGCACGAACGTGGACCGCAGCGGGGTGCGGCCCACGAGGCCGGGCTCGGTGAGGACGGTGGCCGGGCGGATGGCGACGACGTAGACGACGGCGGTGAGCACGCCCAGCACGGCGAGCGCGACCATGGACGGCTTGCCGCTGTAGCGGAGGGTCAGGTCGATGACGTTGGCCGCGACGAACGCCACCCAGATCCAGCCGAAGACGAAGGCGGTCTTGGAACGGAAGACCTGTTTCACGGCTGCCACTTGAGTTGCGCGAATCCGGGCTTGATGACGCCGTTGATCAGCGCGAGGCGTTCGTCGAACGGCAGGAAGGCCGACTTCATCGCGTTGACCGTGAACCACTGCAGGTCGTCCCAGCCGTAGTCGAACGCCTCGATCAGCTTGGCGAACTCCTGCGACACGGTGGTGGAGCTCATCAGCCGGTTGTCGGTGTTGACCGTGACCCGGAAGTGGAGGCGGCGCAGCAGCCCGATCGGGTGGTCGGCGATGGACGCGGCGGCGCCGGTCTGCAGGTTGGAGGTGGGGCACATCTCCAGCGGGATGCGCTTGTCGCGCACGTACGCGGCCAGCCGGCCGAGCTTGGCGGTGCCGTCGCCGGAGACGGAGATGTCGTCGATGATGCGCACGCCGTGGCCGAGCCGGTCGGCGCCGCACCACTGGATGGCCTGCCAGATGGACGGCAGGCCGAACGCCTCGCCGGCGTGGATGGTGAAGTGGGCGTTCTCCCGCTGGAGGTACTCGAACGCGTCGAGGTGGCGGGTGGGAGGGTAGCCCGCCTCGGCGCCGGCGATGTCGAAGCCGACGACGCCGACGTCGCGGTAGCGTACGGACAGCTCGGCGATCTCCATCGAGCGGGCCTGGTGGCGCATGGCGGTCAGGAGCGTGCCGACGCGGATGCCGCGCCCCTCGGACCCCTGGCGGAAGCCCTCCAGGACGGCCTGCACCACCTCGTCGAGGCTCAGCCCGTTGGTGGTGTGCTGCTCGGGGGCGAAGCGCACCTCGGCGTAGACGACGCCGTCGGCGGCCAGGTCCTCGGCGCACTCGGCGGCGACGCGGGCGAGCGACTCGGGAGTCTGCATGACGCCGACGGTGTGCTGGAACGTCTCCAGGTAGCGCTCCAGCGAGCCGGAGTCGGACGCCTCCTCGAACCACTGGCGCAGGTTGTCCGGGTCGGTGGTGGGCAGCCGGTCGTAGCCGGTGTCGCGGGCCAGGTCCACGATGGTCTCGGCGCGGAGACCACCGTCGAGATGGTCGTGCAGCAACACCTTGGGCGCGCGCCGGATCTCGTCAATCGTGGGGCTCATCCGCCCATGATACGAGTCACTCGTCGCGGTTGGCCGAATCAGGGCTGAAGGCGGGCAGGCACACCGCGACGTACTCGGCGCCTTCGTCGCCCACCCGGTAGCGGACCTTCTCGCCGGGCTCGGTCACGACGGTCTGGCCGGCGGACACCTCGGTGGTGCCGCCGGCGTGCTCGACCAGGACGGTGCCGCGCAGCACGAGCGTGTATTCGGTGAAGGCGGGGGCCTGGGCGGGCTCGTCCCAGCCGGGCGGGGCGACCATGTGGGCGATGGAGATCGCCTCGTCGCCGCTGTTGACGCGGCCCACGTGCTCGTCGATGAGCTTGCCGCCCGGCACCGGGATGCGTGAAGGTCCTTCGATCTTTCTCACCACCCGGTCAGTGTGCCACGTCGACCACCAGTCTGGGCGGGGCGGCGAGCTCGGTGACCTTGAAACCCGTGACGCCGGGCGCCAGCAGGGCGATGCCGACGACGCCTTCGAAGTCGCCGGTCTTGGCGATGCCGGTGATGCCCCCGGCCGCGGGCACGGTGGTGCCGTTCCAGGTGGGGGTGCCGTCCTCAGTGTGGGCGTTGGCGGGCACGAGCCGGATGTGCAGGGCGCGGCCGCCCTTCAGGTCGATCGGCCGGCCCGAGCCCTCCTCGTGCGACTCGCGGACCCAGCGCACGGTGTAGCCGGGGACGCCGCCCTGGAAGTCGACGACCACCCGGTCGAACGAGGGATGCCGGCCGAACCGCACCCCGGTGACCAGGGCGGGTTCGGCGTCGTTCCGCTCGACCCGGACGGGGGCGGTGGCGGTGGGGCCGGGGACGGGCGTGGCCGTGTGCGGCTCGGTGGCGGGCCCGGGGGACGCGGCGCTCTCCGCCGGGGTGTCCGCGGGAGGCGCCGTGCCGCAGGAGATCAGGACCGCGCCACACGCGAGGAACGCGACGGCGGCCCGTACGAACGGGGTCATGTGCACTGGATGCCCGGCGACCGCGCGTCCGATGCGCCGGCGACCTGATCGGCATCGGGGGACGCCCGGGAACCTCGGGGCACGATAGGTTCGGCGGTTTCGCGACCTCCCGTCTGGATGCGCGTGCATCTAACCATGATCTTTACGGCGTGGTAACCTCCGCGCATGGACGAGCGGTTCGTGGTCGACACCTGGCATGACGTCCTCTCCAAACACGCCAGGGCCATGTGCGCGCTGGAGCGCGAGCTGGGCGACAAGCACGGGCTGGGGCCCAGCGAGTTCGAGGTGCTCGACCGGATGGTCAGCCATGACAGGAAGCTGCGCATCCAGGAGCTCTGCGACGAGGTCCACCTGAGCCAGAGCGCGCTCTCGCGGGTGGTGGCCCGCCTGGAGAAGGCCGCGCTCGTGTCGCGCGGCGTGTGCGACTCCGACCGGCGGGGCGTGTTCGTGCGCATCACGGAGGAGGGCCGGGCCCGTCACGCGGCGGCGCTCCCCACCCAGCGCGCCGT
Organism: Nonomuraea sp. C10; assembly: GCF_008017515.1. Taxonomy (NCBI): domain Bacteria; kingdom Bacillati; phylum Actinomycetota; class Actinomycetes; order Streptosporangiales; family Streptosporangiaceae; genus Nonomuraea; species Nonomuraea sp. C10. Next base: position 2,354,627 of record NZ_VPFF01000003.1, on the reverse strand, counting down.
CCTGGCCGAGATCTTCGACGACGCCGCCACGCCACTGAGCACCTGACTCCGGCTGTCAATCGTCGCTACTCTACGGCGATGCTCCTCATTCACGGATCATTGACGCTCGCGGTGGCCGCCGCGCTCACCGTGGCCCCGGCCACGACGGCGCACGAAGCGACCAGGACCGCGGACCAGGTCTTGCGGGTCTACACCAACAACATCGAGAACCTGGTGAGGAACAACGCCGACGGCTCCTGCACCCGGATCTCGGGCCCCGACCACCTCACCTCGATGCTGGTCGACGACAACGGCAAGACCGGCACGTCCGGCGTGCGGGCTCCCGATCTCCTGATCGTGCAGCAGGTGCGCGGCACCGGGCAGGCCACGGCCTACGCCGACCAGCTCTCGGCCAAGTTCGGCTATCCGGCGGGCACCTACAGGGCGATCGTGGCCTGGGACGACCCCGAGCAGTGGGGCGGCTCCCACCACTGCAGCCAGCAGTCGCTGGGCGACCTGAAGAAGCGCCAGACCAACGGGATCATCTACAACACCAGGACGCTGGGCCTGGCCGAGACCTCCAAATACTGGAGCGCGGGCTGGCTGAAGCCCGGCACGTCCTACTCCGGCGGGGCCGGGTGCACGCTCTACAAGCCGCCGAGCAACGACGACGCCGCCGCCAACAAGCACAAGTGGAAGCGCACCAGCGCCATCGCCGCGAGGTTCACGATCAAGGGGACGGGGACGTCGGTCTTCGCCGCCTCCATGCACCTGCCGGAGCAGAACGGCAAGAACGCCTGCGCGGGGCCCGGCGACCCGGGCATCGCGAACTCCGGCATCAAGGTCGGCGCGGACGCCACGAGGCTGATGAACGCCTCGGCCGTCCGCGTGATCGGGATCGACGCGAACCGCACCGGCATCGCCCGCACCACCCTCGGCGGCTTCGGCATGACCGGCTACGGGGCGAAGGCCACCATGGGCACCAGGAAGATCGACCACCTGTTCGTCAAGGGCGCCGTGCGGCCGTCACCCGTCGACCACACGGTGAACAGCACGAAGTCCAACCACCTGGCCCTGTACGCGTTCATCACGGTCTGAACCCGAGCCCTGGACGGATCATCGAACCCGGCCGCGCCACCGGTCGAACAGTGACGCGGCCGATCGTCGAACCCGCCGCCCCGGCCGTCACGCGGTGACGCGGCCGATCACGAGGGGCAACTGCTCCCCCGCGGTCTCGCCCACCTCGTAACAACCGTCCAGGGCCGCGAGCGCCCGTTCGAACCGCGCCGCCTCGTCGGCGTGCAGCGTCATCAGCGGCTGCCCCCGGCGCACCGGATCGCCGGGCTTGGCGTGCAGGGTGATGCCCGCGCCCGCCGACACCGGGTCCTCCTTGCGCGCCCGTCCCGCGCCGAGCCGCCAGGCCGCCAGGCCCACCGCGTAGGCGTCGAGCCGGGACAGCACCCCGGACGCCGGCGCCTCGACGGTCATCGTCTCGCCCGCCCGGGGCAGCGGCGCGTCCGGATCGCCGCCCTGGGCCGCGATCATGCGGCGCCAGGCGTCCATCGCCGACCCGTCGCCCAGCGCGTCGGCGGGGTCCTTGCCGGAGATCCCGGCCGCCTCCAGCATCTCCCGCGCGAGCCGTACGGTCAGCTCCACCACGTCGGAAGGCCCGCCGCCCGCGAGGACCTCGACCGACTCCTCGACCTCCAGGGCGTTGCCCACGGCCCGGCCCAGCGGCCGGTCCATGGCGGTGAGCAGCGCGACCGTGCGCACGCCCGCGTCGGTGCCGAGCGCCACCATGGTCTCGGCCAGCTCGCGGGCGCGCTCCGGGGTCTTCATGAACGCCCCGGAGCCGACCTTCACGTCGAGCACCAGCGCGCCCGTGCCTTCGGCGATCTTCTTGGACATGATCGACGAGGCGATGAGCGGGATGGACTCGACGGTGCCGGTGACGTCGCGCAGCGCGTACAGCTTCTTGTCGGCGGGCGCGAGCCCGGACCCGGCGGCGCAGACCACCGCGCCCGCCTCGCGGAGCACGCCGAGCATCTCGTCGTTGGACAGCGAGGCCCGCCAGCCGGGGATCGACTCCAGCTTGTCGAGCGTACCCCCGGTGTGGCCGAGGCCGCGCCCGGAGAGCTGCGGCACGTAGGCCCCGCAGGCGGCGACCAGCGGCGCCAGCGGCAGCGTGATCTTGTCGCCGACGCCGCCGGTGGAGTGCTTGTCGGCGGTCGGCCGGTCGAGCGCCGACCAGTCCATGCGCTCGCCGGAGCGGATCATCGCCTCGGTCCAGCCGGCGATCTCGCGCCGGTTCATGCCGTTGAGCAGGATCGCCATGGCCAGCGCGGCCATCTGCTCGTCGGCGACCGCGCCCTTGGTGTAGGCGTCGATCACCCAGTCGATCTGGGCGGCCGTCAGCTCGCCGCCGTCGCGCTTGGCGACGATGACCTCGATGGCGTCCATCACGCCATCCGGGACAGGTCGTCGGGGCCGAAGGCGTACGGCAGGATCTCGGCCATCCGCTTGGGCCCGTCGACGGTCTCGACCAGCAGGTCGGCGCCGCCGAACTCCCACAGCAGCTGACGGCAGCGCCCGCACGGCATGAGCAGCTCACCGTGGCCGTCGACGCAGGTGAAGGCCACCAGCCGGCCGCCGCCGGACGCCTGCAGCGCGGACACCAGCCCGCACTCGGCGCACAGCCCCACGCCGTAGGAGGCGTTCTCCACGTTGCAGCCGGTCACCACGCGCCCGTCGTCGACCAGCGCGGCGGCGCCGACCGGGAATTTCGAATATGGAGCGTAGGCGTGGTGCATGGCCTCCGCGGCCTCGGCGCGAAGTGACTCCCAGTCGATGCTCAATGCTGTTCCCCCCGTCGGTAGCGTACGCCGTCGGCCTTGGGCATCCGCAGCCGCTGCGACGCGACGAGGAGCACCAGCAGCGTGAGCACGTGCGGCGTGATGAAGACGAACTCGTTCGGCAGCCGGTCGACGGTCAGCCAGAGCCAGAAGAGCACGGCCGCGCCCACCACGGCGGCGCCCATCGCCGTGTAGTCCTTGACGGTCAGCGCCGACAGCCCGTCCGCCCGGCGGGCCCTGACGCCGAGGTAGATCAGCAGCAGGATCGCGCCCAGGAGCAGGAAGGACGTGATCGCCCCCTGGCTGCGCAGTTGCAGGCCGTCGGCGTACCCGAAGAGCGCGGCGCCGGCCGCGAGCCCGCCGGGCCGCCAGTTACCGAAGATCATCGCGGCGAGGCCGATGAAGCCGCGCCCGGCCGTCTGCCCCTCGACGTACTTCGTGCTGACGAAGACCAGGAACACGCCGCCCAGCCCGGCGAACGCGCCGGAGATGACCACCGCGATGTACTTGATCCGGTAGACGTTGACCCCCAGCGACTCGGCCGCCCACGGGTTCTCGCCCGCGGAGCGCAGCCGCAGCCCGAAGGAGGTGTGCCAGAGCACGAAGAACGTCAGCGGCAGCATCAGCACGGCCAGGATGACCAGCACGTTCACGTTGTGCGTGAGCCCGCGCAGGATGCCCGCCACGTCGCCGACCAGGAACCACCTGGTGCTCTCCAGGCTGCCCAGCCAGTCGGGCCCGTCCGACAGCAGCGGCAGGCTCAGCTCGGGCGCCGCGGACGACATCGCGGGCGAGGTGGTGATGCCCGCGCCCGCCTGGTTGGCGGGGCTGCCCTCCTTGTAGAGCACCTCGGACAGGAACCGGGTGACGCCGGGACCGAGCAGGTTGATCGCCACGCCGCTGATGATGTGGTCGACGCCGAAGGTGACGGTGGCGATGGCGTGGATGAGGCCGCCGATGGCGCCCGCGAGCAGCCCGGCGACGAGCGCCGCGTAGGGGCCCCACTGGTAGCCGGCCCAGCCGGCGAACCACGTGCCGAGCACCATCATGCCTTCGAGGCCGATGTTGACCACGCCCGCGCGCTCGGCCCACAGGCCGCCGAGCCCGGCCAGCCCGATCGGCACCGCCAGCATGAGCGCGGCCGCGAACGTGCCGGACGAGGTGATCTCGTTCGCTCCGGTGATCAGGCGGATCAGCGCCACGAGCAGGATCGCCGCGGCGACGCCGACGAGCGCCAGATGGTACTTGCGGGTCCTGGTCATGCTGCCACCTCAACGGGAGTGTTCCTGCCGAGCGCCTGGGCGGCCCGCCGTTCCTCGCGCCGCAGCGCGATCCTGCTGGTGATCTCGTTGGCGATGACCACGAGGAGGACGATGGTGCCCTGCATGATCGTGATGACCGAGGGCGGCACGTCCGCGAACTGCAGCGGCCCCTGCGCCCGGTCGAGGAAGCCGAACAGCAGCGCGGCCACCGCGATGCCCGCGGGCTTGTTGCGGCCCAGCAGGGCCACGGCGATGCCGAGGAAGCCGAGGCCCGGGGTGAAGTTGGAGCCGAACGCGTGCTCGTCGCCGAGGATCTCGGGCAGGCCGATCAGTCCCGCGACCGCCCCGGAGAGCACCATCGCGGAGATGACCATCCGCTTCGGGTCGACGCCGGAGGCGAGCGCGGCCGGCGCGTTGAGGCCGCTGGCCTTGACCTCGAAGCCGAACCTGGTGCGCTCGAGCACCAGCCAGATCCCGACGCCGAGCAGGATCGCCACGATCAGGAAGCCCCACAGGCCGTCGCCGCGCGGCGCGGGCAGGCCGAACATCTCCAGCAGCACGTTCACGTTGGGGAACCACGCCGACTCGGGCAGCACGGGCGTGCTCGTGGTGAGCTGGCCCTCCGCCCGCTCGCCGGCGAACGGGCCGCGGACGAGGAACGCGGCCAGGTTGATCGCGATGTAGTTCAGCATGATCGTGGAGATGACCTCGTTCACCCCCCGGGTCACCTTCATCACGGCCGGGATCAGCGCGTACAGGCCGCCGGCGGCCGCCGCCACGATGATGATCACCGTGATCTGGATCGGCGCGGGCGCGACGAACGTCGAGCCGACGAACGCGGCGCAGATGGCCGCGATGCGGTACTGGCCCTCGACGCCGATGTTGAAGAGGTTCATCCGGAAGCCGATGGCCACCGCCAGCCCGGCGATGAACAGCGTCACCGCCCGGTTGAGCATGTCGGCGATGCTGGTCGACACGGCCTTCTCGGTGGCGCCGAAGTTGAGGAAGGCGGCGAACGCGTCCGCCGGGCTGGCGCCCACGGCGACGATCGCCACACTGGAGATGCCGATGGCCAGCACGATGGCCGCGACGGCGCCGGCGACGGTGAGCAGCGCCCTGAAGAGCCCCGCGGGCATCACGCCTCCTCAGTGCCGGTGATGGCACCGGTCATGTATCCGCCCAGCCGCTCTGGCGTGACGCCGGACGGGTCGAGCCGGGCGGCGAGCCGCCCTCGGTAGATCACGTACAACGTGTCGGACAGGCCGATCAGCTCGTCGAGGTCCGCCGAGATCAGCAGCACGGCCAGCCCGGCGGCGCGGGCGTTGCGCAGGTGCTCCCAGATGGCGGCCTGCGCGCCCACGTCGACGCCTCTGGTCGGGTGGGCGGCGATGAGCACCTTCGGCTCGCCGCTCATCTCGCGGCCGACGATGAGCTTCTGCTGGTTGCCGCCCGACAGGGCCAGGGCCAGCGTGTCGACGCCGGGCGTGCGGACGTCGTACGCCTCGACGATGCGCTGGGTGTCGGCCCTGGACGCGCGCCGGTTGATCCAGAACCCGCGGCGGGCCGGTGGCCTGGTCTGGTGGCCGAGCACGCGGTTCTCCCAGAGGGACGCCTCCAGCAGCAGGCCCTGGCGGTGGCGGTCCTCGGGGATGTAGCCGATGCCCGCCTCGCGGCGGCGCAGCGTGGGCCAGGCGGAGATGTCCTCGGCGCCGAGCGTGAGCCCGCCGCGCGCCTGGCGGATGCCCATGATGGCCTCGATCAGCTCGGACTGCCCGTTGCCCTCGACGCCCGCGATGCCGACGATCTCGCCCTTGCGGATCTCGAACGACACCTCGTCCAGCAGGCGCCGCCCGCCCTGCGCCTCCAGGGTCAGGCCGGACACCTTGAGCATGACGGTGTCGGTCACCGTGGACTCGCGGGTCTCCGGGGTGGGCAGCTCGCTGCCGACCATGAGCTCGGCGAGCTGGCGGGCGGTGGTGCCCGCGGGGTCGACGCCGGCGACCGTGGTGCCGCGCCGGATCACGGTGATCGCGTCGGCGATGCTGAGCACCTCGTCGAGCTTGTGCGAGATGAAGATGACCGTGAGGCCGCCGGCCTTGAGCTCGCGCAGGTTGTCGAAGAGCTCGTCGACCTCCTGCGGCACGAGCACCGCGGTCGGCTCGTCCAGGATGAGGATCCGCGCGCCGCGGTAGAGGACCTTGAGGATCTCCACCCGCTGGCGGTCGCCGACGCCCAGGTCCTCCACGAGCCGGTCGGGGTCCACCCGCAGCCCGTGGCGCTCGGCCAGCTCGTTGATGCGGCGGCGGGCGCCGGCCTTGTCGAGCACGCCGGCCGTGCCGGGCTCGGCCCCCAGCACGATGTTCTCCAGCACCGTGAAGTTGTCGGCGAGCATGAAGTGCTGGTGGACCATGCCGATGCCGACGGCGATGGCGTCGCTCGGGGTGCGGAAGGCGACCTCTTCGCCGTTGACCCTGATCGTGCCCTCGTCCGGCTTCTGCATGCCGTAGAGGATCTTCATCAGCGTCGACTTGCCGGCGCCGTTCTCCCCCACGATCGCGTGCACCGTTCCGGCGTCGACGGTGAGGCTGACGTCGTGGTTGGCCACGACACCGGGGAAGCGCTTGGTGATGCCCTCCAGCTGGACGGCTGGTGGAACCGCGGCGACGGTCTCGGCGTTCATCGGCCGCTCATTCGATCTCTCCTTGGCAGATACAGGCCGAAGGCCCGGGTCAGGGGACGCCGGGCCCTCGGGGAGGCATTCCTCAGATCACGGCTTGGTCGGGACCGTGATCTTGCCGTCGACGATGTCCTTCTGAGCGGCTTCGATCTTGTCCGCGATGTCGTCGATCTCACCGCCGGTGGTGGACAGGCCGACGCCGTCCACCTTGAGGTCGTAGATCACGTCGGTGCCGCCCTTGGCGCCACCCTGGAAGGCCTTGACGAACTCGAACACGCCCACGTCGACGCGCTTGAGCATGGAGGTCATGATGACCTCCTGGAGGTTGGTCTCCTTGACCGTCTGGCGCTGGTCGGAGTCGACGCCGATGGCCTTCTTCTTGGCCGCGGCCGCCGCCTGGAACACGCCGAGGCCGGAGTCGCCGGACGCGTGGTAGACGATCTCCGCGCCGTCCTGGTACATCTTCTCGGCCGCGACCTTGCCCTTGTCGGGGGCGCGGAAGCCGGTGAAGTCACCGTCGGGCGTGAGGTACGTCACGTCGATCTTGGCATCGCTCTTGACCGACTTCACGCCGGCCTCGAAGCCCGCCTGGAACTTCTTGATCAGGTCGTTCTCGACACCGCCGACGAAGCCCACGTGGCCGCTCTCGGCCTTGAGCGCCGCCGCGACGCCCGCCAGGTAGGAGCCCTGCTCCTCGGCGAAGAGCAGACCCGTCACGTTGGTGGCGTTGGAGGCCGAGTCGACGACCGCGAACTGGATCTCCGGGTATTCCTCGGCGGCCTTCTTGATGTCCTCGCCGTAGGCGAAGCCGACGCCGATGATCGGGTTGTAGCCCGCGTCGGCCAGCTGGGTCAGCAGCTCGCCGCGGTTGGAGCCGTCGGACGCCGGGCTGAGTTCCTTGATCTCCGCGCCGAGCTCGGCCTTCGCCTTCTCCAGGCCCGCGTAGGCGGCGTCGTTGAACGACTTGTCGCCGCGTCCGCCGATGTCGAACGCGAGACCGACCTTGAGCGCGCCACCCGCGGGGGCGCTGCTGCTGTCCGCGGACGGCGCGGTGCTCGCCGTCGTCTCCCCGCCGCTGCCGCTGCCGCCACAAGCCGCGGCCGCCATGAGCATGGCACCGGCCAGCGTGCCGGTCGCCAACCTGCCGAATCGCTTGCTGAGCAAGGCGACTCCTTCCATTTCCCCGGCCGTCAAACTTCATCGCAGGCGCGAAGAAATGCACGGCAACCCTGCACGGAAGATAGTTGGTTGACCAGGCCATACCAAACCGGCACACAGGGTCGCAACCGCTCCGTTATCGACCTCAAGCGGGACTGTGACCTGGCCGCGCCCTCACCCACGTCCGGAAGCTTTGCCCAATTTTGGGCCTCGCCATCCGGTCCGAGGGGATCGATCATGACAGGGCATTCCCCCAACCGGGGCAACCACTCAGGAGTCCTGCATGCACCCCTGGAAGGCAATCGCCGTGCCGCTGGCCGCGGCCATGGTGCTCACCATGGCGTCCGCGCCGCCCGCGGCATCGGCGGACACCCCCGCCGTCAAGGTCGAGGGAGGCGCGACCCAACCGGTCTTCTCCCGCGCAGACGCGATCAAACAGACGGTCTTCGTCGAGGTGGCCGGCACCGACAGCGACGACGACGGCAGCCCCGACCGGGTCGCCGTCGACATCCTGCGGCCCAAGGAGACCGACCAGGGACTCAAGGTCCCGGTCATCATGGAGGCCAGCCCGTACTACGCGGGCGGCAACGACGTCGCCAACCACGTCGTGGACGTCGACGAGCACGGCAACCCGCTGCCCAGCACCCTGCGCGGGCAGTCCAAGCTGTCGAGCGAGCCGTTCGACTCCTACTACGACAACTACTTCGTGCCCCGCGGCTACGCCGTCGCCCTGGTCGAGAACCTGGGCAGCGGCCGCGCCACCGGCTGCCCGACCACCGGCGACCGCAACGAGACGGCCGGGCCCAAGGCCGCCATCGACTGGCTCAACGGCCGCGCCAAGGCCTTCGACGCCGCCGGCAACCCGGTCGAGGCCACCTGGTCCACCGGCAAGGTCGGCATGATCGGCGTCTCGTACAACGGGACCCTGCCGAACGCGGTGGCCGCGACCGGCGTCAAGGGCCTGGAGACGATCGTGCCGATCGCCGCGATCTCCTCCTGGTACGACTACTACCGGGCCAACGGCGGCGTGGTCGCGCCCGGCGGGTTCCAGGGCGAGGACGCGGACGTGCTGGCCAAGTACGTGCTCACCAGGGAGAACGGCCAGGAGGTGTGCGGCCCGGTCATGGACCACCTGACCGCCGCCCAGGACCGGGTCACCGGCGACTACAGCGACTTCTGGGACGACCGCAACTACCTCAACGACGTGCGCAAGGTGCGGGCCAGCGTCTTCCTCGTGCACGGGCTCAACGACTGGAACGTCAAGACCAAGCAGGCCGCCCAGTGGTGGTACGCGCTGGCCGAGCGGAAGGTGCCGCGCAAGATCTGGCTGCACCAGGGCACCCACATGAACCCGTTCAGCCTGCGCACCGCCGAGTGGCTGCGCCAGCTGCACGGCTGGTTCGACCACTGGCTGTACGGGATCGACAGCGGGATCATGCGTGAGCCGCAGGCCGACGTGGAGATCGCGGCCGGTCAGTGGGGTCAGCACAGGTCGTGGCCGCTGCCGGGCACCGCGCCGGTGCGACTGTGGATGGGCTCGGACGCGAAGCTGGGCCTGCTGCCGCGACCGCTCTCGGCGCGCGAGTCGTTCGTCGACCAGAAGACCCGCACGGCGGAGCAGCTGGTGGAGAACGCCCCGGCCGCCGACCCGAACCGGCTGGCCTACCTCACCGGGGCGCTGCCGACGGACGTGCGGATCTCCGGCACACCGGAGGTCACCGTGCGGGCCTCGCTGAAGAACGGCTCCTCGCCGTTCCTGACCGCGCTGCTCGTGGACTACGGCACCGACACGCGGCCCGACGGCAGACTGCTGTCGACCGGCGAGGAGTACTGCTACGGCCAGGGCGTGCCGGGTGACACCGGCTGTACGGTGCTGCGCCGGCTGGGCACGGCCGAGACCGCGTACAAGATCGTCACCCGGGGCTGGCTGGACGTGCGCAACCGGAACCGGGCCGACCGGACGGAGCCGGTGCGCGCGGGCAAGGAGTACAGCTTCACCTGGGACTTCCAGCCCCAGGACTACCTGTTCAAGAAGGGGCACAGGATCGGCGTCGTGATCATCTCGACCGACCACGACTACACCCTGCGCTACCCGGCGGGCACCGAGGTGACGCTGTCGCCCGGCCGCTCGTCGCTGCGGCTGCCGGTGGTCTTCGGCCGGATCTCCTGACATGGGACGGCGGCGGGAGACCGGAGTCTCCCGCCGCCGGACCGTGTCTCGTCAGGCCAGCGCCGAGGTGATCTCGTCAGCGGCCGGCACGTGGGTGCTCTCGAACAGCGCGGTCAGCGCGGTCGTGGCCATGACCCGCACGCCCATCGCGATCGCCCGCTCGTCGATGTCGAACGTGCCCTGGTGGATGTCGTAGGTGACGCCGCTCTCCGGGGACCGGGTGCCGAGCCGGGCGAAGGCGCCCGGGATCGACTCGAGGTACCAAGCGAAGTCCTCGCCGCCGAGCGACTGGTGGGTGGACACCACGGCGCCCGCGCCCAGGGCGCGCTCGGCGGCCTCGGACAGCATCTGCACGCAGCCCTCGTCGTTGACCACCGGCGGCACGCCGCGGGTGTATTCCATCGTGGCCTCGATGCCGTACGCGCCCGCGACCGACTCCAGCAGCGTCTTGATCAGGTCAGGGGCGGCGTGCCAGGCGTCCTCGTCGAGGCAGCGGACCGTGCCCTCGGCCACGCCGCCGTCCGGGATCGCGTTGGCGGCCGTGCCGGCCTCGACGCGGCCCCAGACGAGGCTGAGCGAGGAGCGCGGGTCGATCCGGCGCGACAGCGCGGCGGGCAGCTCGGTGAGCACCTTGGCCAGCGCGAAGACCAGGTCGGCCGTGAGGTGCGGGCGGGCGGTGTGGCCGCCGGGGCCGGACACCCGGATGACGACCTTGTCGCAGGCGGAGGTGATCGGGCCGCTCTTGAGACCGAGCTGGCCGACGTCGACGCGCGGGTCGCAGTGGAGGCCGAAGATGCGGTCGACGCCGCTGATGCCGCCCTGGGCCATGACCTCGAGCGCGCCGCCGGGAAGCTCCTCGGCGGGCTGGAAGATCAGGCGCACCCGGCCGGGCAGCAGCCCCGCGGCGGCCTGCTGGGCGAGGAAGAGCGAGGCGCCGAGCAGGATCGTGGTGTGCACGTCGTGGCCGCACGCGTGGCAGGCGCCGGGGACGGTCGAACGGTAGGACACGCCCTTCTCGTCCTGCAGGGGCAGCGCGTCGATGTCGGCGCGCAGCGCGATGGTGGGGCCGTCGCCGCTTCCCACGTCGCAGATGAGACCCGTGCCGCGCGGGAGCACCGTCGGGGTCAGCCCGGCGGCCACCAGCCGCTCCGCGACCCGCTGGGTCGTGCGGTATTCGGCGAAGGCCAGCTCAGGATGCATGTGCAGGTCGCGGCGGAACGCCACGAGATCCTGCTCGGTCTCCACCAGGAACGCGTCGAGTTCCCCTCGAAGCTCACGCCCCTGCATCAGTCACCATCCCGTCCCGTGCCGTGCGCCGTCGACTACCCGGAAATCACACGGCCAATAGCGCCGTATCGAGTACTTGTCCCCACTGTGGTCGGCTGTTCGATCGGAGCAGCCGTCCGGCGAATCGAGATTGCCGCACACCCGGAGGTCTTCGGGGATCGTCAGCGCGGGGCACGACTCTCGGTCGCCTGTTGAGGACAACCGCCACAGCCCGGATCACAGCGGTCGGCCGTGGAACCTGGCGATGCTCCGACTTTATCCCTCTCACGAGGCTTCGCGCTGACGACTACACCAAAAGTTAGCCGACGGCATGCCCGTAACCATGGACGGTCACGGAGAGTGACAGGTCAACTGACCTGAAAATAGTCACAAGGGATCACTAGATCATGACCCGCGGCCGCCACTCCCAAACGTGGTGACCGATTCCGAATCGCGTCACCTTCAGCCATGGCGATAACACTACCGCGCTGGCTGCATTTGGGAGAATTGCGTGTTTCACTCGCTATATGATCACTAACATCCCGTTCGGGGAGAAGTATGCCGGGTTGAGCATCTTCGAGCCGGGCCAGGGCACCCTGGTGGTCGTACCTTCGCTCTCCCTGCCCCAGGATGAGCTCCGCCGCATCACGGGCGCGCGATGCTACGAGGAGCGTCTGCTCTTCTTGTTGCTGACGCTGCGCGAGCCCGGGGTCGACGTGATCTACCTGTCGTCCGCGCCGATCGATCCGGCCATCGTCGACTACTACTTGGGATTCCTGCCCGATCCGGAGGAAGCCGCCAAACGGCTCACGCTGATCAGCCTCGACACCCCGGACGCGCAGCCCCTCACCCGGACGTTACTCTCCCGTCCCGATGTCCTGGAGCGGCTGCGCGCCGCGATCGACGGCGACGCCTGGCTGGTCCCCTTCGTGCTGAGCGAGCTGGAGGAACGGCTCGCCTCGCTACTCAGCGTTCCCCTCTACGGCCCGGCCACGTCGCTGGCCTACTACGGCTCCAAGAGCGGCTCCCGGGAGATCGGCACCGAGGCGGGCGTGCCGATGGCCCGCGGCTTCCGCGACCTCTACACGCTCGCCGAGATCGAGGACGCGATCGAGTCGCTGCCGGGCGAGCGTCTGATCGTCAAGCTGAACGACGCCTACTCCGGCCTCGGCAACGCCATCGTGCCCAGGGGCGACCTGCGGGGCACCAGCTTCGCGGCCGAGGGCGAGACCTGGGCCACCTTCGCCGCCAAGGTGCGCGAGCGCGGCGCGGTCGTCGAGGAGTTCATCGAGCACCGCCCGCTCTACCACCCGAGCGCGCTGGCCCGCATCTCCCCCGGCGGCGACTACGAGGTGGTCGCCACCCACGACCAGGTGCTCGGCGGCCCGAACAACCACGTCTACCAGGGCTGCATGTTCCCGGCCGCGCCGGAGTACCGCTCCGAGGTCGGCGACTGCGCCGGGCGCATAGCCGGAGCGCTGGCGGCCAAAGGCGTGATCGGCCTGTTCGGCATGGACTTCTTCGCCATGAAGACCGACGCCGGCTACGCGGCGCTGCTGTGCGAGATCAACCTGCGCATCGGCGGCACCACCCACCCGTACGGGGCCGCGCTGCTGACGACCGGGGCCACGTACGACCCCGGCACCGGGCTGCTGATGGCCGAGGGCCGGCCCAAGTACTACACGGCCACGGACAACTGCGCGGCCGACTGCCTGCGCGGGCGCACCCCCGGGCAGGTGCTGCGCCAGGCCGAGCGGCTCGGACTCGGCTTCGACCACGACAGCCGCACCGGCAACGTCTTCCACCTGCTCGGCGCCATCCCCGAGCACGGCAAGCTCGGCTTCACCTCGATCGCCGACTCCCGCGAGCAGGCGGACGAGCTGCACCGCCGGACCCGACGCGCCCTCTGTGGCTGATTCCGCACCGATTCTGTGCATTAATAAACGAAGTCACGTATGGGCTGGAGGGGCGCTCCGGTGAATCCGTACTTCGTCATCAAAGACCCGCGCAGCCGCGCCGGTCTGCGTCTGAGCGCGTCCGCCACGTCCCAGGAGCGGCTGGCCTTTCTCAACGAGGCGAGCAGCCGCATCGGCAGCACGCTCGACCTCCAGCAGACGTGCCGCGAGCTGATGGACGTCGCGATCCCCCGGCTGGCCGACACCGGCGGCGTCATGGTGCAGGAGCGGCTCATCACCGAAGGCGAGTTCCCGGCCCGCGCGAAGGACGGCTCGGCCCTGGTCAGACGCGTGTCCACGGCGGTGGCGACGCACAACCCGTGGGAGTGGGACGACGCGTTCCCGGTCGACGAGGTCTGCGTCTATCCCCCGTACCTGCCGCAGGGGCAGGCCATGGCCACGGGCGAGACCGTGCTCGTGCCCAGGCTGGACCGCGCCGTCGGCGAGGAGAACGCACAGGCGTTCCAGCGGCCGATCATCGCCAGGCTGCTGCCCGGGAGCTCCTTCCTCGTGGCGCCGCTGCTCGCCAGGGGCAACGTGCTCGGGTTCCTGGTGCTGCTGCGCCGCGACTGCAGCGAGCCCTTCCAGGAGTCGGACGTCCCGCTGGCCGAGGAACTGGCCGCGCGGACCGCGATCTGCATCGACAACGCCCGGCTCTACGAGCGCGAGCGGCGCACCGCGCTCATGCTGCAGCGTTCCCTCCTGCCGACCGGCCTGCAGCGGTCTCCCGGCCTGGAGATCGCCTACCGCTACCTGCCGGCGAGCGACCTGGCCGAGGTGGGCGGCGACTGGTTCGACGTGATCCCGGTGACCCCGGAGCGCACCGCGCTGGTGGTCGGCGACGTGATGGGCCACGGCATCCGCGCCGCGGCGACCATGGGCCAGCTCCGCACCGCCACCCAGACGCTGGCCAGCCTGGACCTCGACCCGTCCGAGCTGCTGTTCCGGCTCAACCACGTGGCCCAGCAGCTCAGCTCCGACCAGATCGCGACCTGTCTGTACGCGACGTACGACCGCACGTCCGGCAAGATCGCCATGGCCAGCGCGGGACACCTGCCGCCGGTGCTGGTGGAACCCGCCGGCCAGGCCGCGACGGTGCCCGTCGTCCCGGGCCTGCCGCTCGGCGTCGACGTCGAGACGTGGGAGACCTGCACCGTCGACCTGCCTCCGGGCGGCCTGCTCGCCCTCTACACCGACGGCCTGGTGGAGAGCAGGGAGCAGAGCATCGACCAGGGCCTGTCGGGTCTGTGCACGCTGCTCAGCGGTCCGCCCCGGGGGATCGAGCGGATCTGTGACCTGATCATCAACGCGCAGCGGCCGACGGACAAGCGCGACGACATCGCGCTACTGCTCGCCAAGGCCTCCTGATCGCCGCCCGCGCAGGCCGCGCCACCCGATGACGCCCAGCACGATCGCCAGCACGATGTTGACGGCGATCAGGATGCCGTGCACCACGTAGAAGCCGGTCTCGTGCCCGTCCTGCAGGTTGAATCCCAGGTTGATCCACTCGAAGATCATGAACGCGGCGAGCGCGATGAGGAATCCAGCGATCTTTCGTGACATGACCATCTCTCTAGCGTCTGAAGCGGATCTTCAGGGGATGTGTCGGCACATGAGCGACAACACGAAGCTACGCTGAGTTCGCGATGTGGATGAAACTGGTGCCAGTCACGGCACTCCTCGTGGCGGTGACCTTCACCGGGGCGGCCCAGGCGTCCCCGGCCCCGACCCAGACCCCGACCCCGCCGCCGCCGGTCGGCGGTGACCTGCTGGCCGGTCGCGGCCTGATCAAGCCCGTCGGGTTCAAGGCGCCCCCGAAGACCAAGGCGACCGCGTACGTGATCGCCGACCACGAGACGGGGCAGGTGCTGGCGGCGAAGGACCCGCACGGCCGCTACCGCCCGGCCAGCACGCTCAAGATGCTCACCGCGGCCACGCTGATCCCCAAGCTCGACAAGACCCTCAAGGTCAGGCCGAGCCGCAACGCCGTCAACCAGGAGGGCAGCGCCGTCGGCCTGCAGACCAGGCCCATCTACACGGTGGACGACCTGTTCAAGGCCCTGATGATGTCGTCCGGCAACGACGCGGCGATGGCACTGGCCGAGGCGAACGGCGGCCTCGACAAGACCATGCGCGACATGAACGACGAGGCCAAGCGGCTGCAGGCCAACGACACCGTGGCCAAGACGCCCAGCGGCCTGGACAAGCCCGGACAGAGCAGCTCCGCCTACGACCTGGCGCTCATCGCCAGATCCGGCCTGTCCGACAAGGACTTCCGGCGGTACGTGAGCACCAAGACGGCCAAGTTCCCCGCGCCGAAGAAGTGGTACGAGATCAGCAACCACAACAAGCTGCTCTGGCGCTACAAGGGCATGATCGGGGTCAAGAACGGCTGGACGACGAAGGCGCAGAGCACGTTCGTCGGCGCCGCCACCCGCGACGGCCACACGATCATCGTGTCGATCATGAAGCACGAGGGCTACTTCTGGGAAGAGGTGGCCGACCTGCTCGACTGGGGCTTCGCCGCCCGGGGCAAGGTGACGCCGGTCGGCCGGCTCGTCGACCCGCTGCCCGACGAGCCGGCCCAGCAGGCGGCGCCGGTCGCCACGTCCCACGCCACTCCGTCGCCCAGCCGGAAGCCGATGATGGACGCGGCCGCGTCCGAGCAGGACGCGAGCACGCGCACGATGGGTTCCGTGGTGATCGGCGGCGGGCTGCTGTTCGGGCTGGTCTGGCTCGGCTACGGCATCCGCCGCAGGCGCAGGAGGCTATGACGGCCCGGCCGGCTCCGGTGTGCCCGCCGAGGGCACGGGCGAGGGCGCGGGCGGCGGGGCGCCTCCGGCCGTGGCGGTCCACGCGGCCACGTACAGGATGAGCCGGGTGGAGAAGTTGATCCACAGCAGCAGGCCGACCATGACCGCGAACGCGCCGTAGATCGGGTTCGACAGCGTCCCGGCGAGCAGCAGCGAGGCGAGCTGCTTGAGCACGCCGAACCCGATCGCGCCGAGCAGCGCGCCTCGGGCGAGCACCCGGAACGGCTGGACGGGCCTGGCCACCCAGCCCAGCGCGATCATGAACAGCACCCAGTCGGCGGCGACGCTGCCCGCCAGGCCGACGAGCCCCGTCAGCACCGTCACCACCGGCGAGCTGCCGCCGAACAGGAAGTTCGCCACCATCGTGGTGGCCTGCGTCGCCAGCCCGCCGACCAGCACCGACACGATGAGCGTCACGCCCAGCATGACCAGCGACGCCAGGTCGCGCAGCTTGGCCCTGACGAACGAGAACGCCGGCGAGGTGGTCATGGAGATCTCGCGCAGCGCCCCGCGCAGCGCGTCCACCGCCCCGAGCCCCGCGTACAGCAGGCCCAGGAGGCCGATGACGCCCGCGGTCGTCTTGGCGTCCTTGATCGCCGTCAGGTCGAGCTGCCCCGCCAGACCGGGCAGCCGCTCGGTGATCGCCGTCTCCAGCGCCCCCGCCACCGTCGCGCTGACCGTCACCACGTACCCCAGCAGCGCGAACGCCAGCGCGATCAGCGGGAAGAAGGACAGGAACGCGAAGTACGTCACCCCGCCCGCCAGCCGGTCGCCGGACTGCGCCTGGTAGCGCTGGACGGTCTTGATGAGGTGGTCGACGGACGGCCTGCGCACGCGCCAGCCTTCCACCATCCGCCTGGCCCGGTTCTTGATGGACCGGATCCGCTCGGTCAGGCTCACGCTCACGCCCCAGACCTGCCCTGGAGGCGACGTCCGTATCCTTTCGGCGATCATTCCGCTGCCGCAGGATTTCCGTTGAACGGGCCTCTCGGGGATCTGGCAAGCCTTTGGTGATCTTCGGCAGATTGAAAGTCGCACTGCGCCGCATGCGTGCGAGAAGGCTCGAGTACCCGCCCCGACGTGCTGCTCCGCTCGTCCATGAGGCGCTGGATCGCTGAGCTTCGGTGACGGCATGGCCTGCCTGCCCGTCTCCGCGCTGTGGACCACTCCGGCTTGACACGGGCCGCAGGGCGGGAAACTGGAAGGGTGACCACCGAGAAGGGCTCTCCGCCGCCCATCAGCCCCTCCATCATCGTGCTGACGCTGGCGCGCCGGGTCGAGACCGAGCTCGGCGCCGCTCTCGCGCCGCTCGACCTCACCGTCACCCGGCTCGGGCTGCTCGGGCACATCGCCGCCGTGCCGGGCGTGTCGTTCAGCGACCTGGCGCGCATGTCGGGCACCGCCGTGCAGAGCGTGCACTCCGCGGTGAAGGCCCTGGTCGCCGCCGGTCTCGTACGCGACAGCAACGCCCGCGCCGGCTCGGCGTCCACGATCGAGCTGACCCCCGAGGGGAGGCGGCTCCTGGCGGCGGCCGAGCAGGCCATCGGCGACGTCGACGACCTGCTGTTCGGGCCGTCGGCGGACCCGGTCCAACGACAGCTCGCCGCCGCCATCCGCGCCGCCTTCGCCTCCTGACGCGCGTTATGCCGCTGGTCGATGGCGGGGTCCGTGCGGCGGTCGCGCTCAGCTGCAACGAGAGATGAGTCGGTACGCGCGAAGGTCGCCTTGAAATATTCGCCTAGACGAATGTATTCTCAACGGCATGACCGAGAACATCGAACGAATCGTTGCCGCATCGCCTGCCCGCGTCTGGGAGCTCTGGACGACCGCGGAGGGCATCTCGTCGTGGTGGGCGCCAGAGGGCTTCCGCACTGACGTCACGAAGCTTGACCTCACGCCGGGCGGTGAGCTGGTCTACACCATGACGGCGGTGGCGCCGGAGCAGATCGCCTTCATGGAGCAGCACGGGATGCCGCTCTCGACCGAGTCCCGCAAGTACTTCACCGAGATCGCCGAACATCACCGTCTCGCCTACCAGTCGGTTGTCGACTTCGTGCCCGACCATGAGCCGTACGAGCATCTGACGGTCGTCGAGCTCTCGTCCGTCGAGGGCGGCACGCGTATCGTCATGCAGGTCGAGCGGATGCATGACGAGGTGTGGACGCAGCGGCTGCTCGCGGGGCGCGCCAACGAGCTGGACAATCTGGCGGCCCTCGTCGCGGAGAGCTGAATGAGCGAGGGCATCCAGCCCATGCTCGCGGCGATCGCCGAGCCCACCCGGTTCCGCATCGTGGAGCTGCTGTCGACGCGCGCGTGTACGGTCGGCGAAGTCGCCGAGGGCATCGGCGCGCTGCAGCCTCAGACGACCAAGCACATCCAGGCGCTCGAGGCTGCCGGCGTCATCCGGGTGCACAAGCTCGGGCGCAGGCGGGTCGCTCGACTCGACCGCGCATCCATGTCCATGCTTTCGTCGTTCTTCGGGCGGCTCGCCGTGCCCGACCCGGATGACGCCGTGCTTGAGAGCTACGAGGCGTCGATCGGGCGGGAGGAGGCTCGCCGGCCTGGCGACGACGGTGCCCGTGTCCTCACCTTCGAGCGGGAGCTGCCGTTTCCCGCGGCGGTGGTGTGGGATGCCTGGACCGACGCCGAGCAGGCCGCACAGTGGTGGGCGCCTCGTCATTTCCACGTCGACGTGTTCGACATCGCGCCGCAGGAGGGCACGCCGATCCGCTTCGTGCTGCACGAGGGGGATGGGGCGACTTACGAGTCCGTGGGCCGGGTCGTGGAGGTGCGGCCGCGCCGGCAACTGGTGTTCACGCTCGCCCCGGTCGACGCCACCGGAGTGCCGCTCTTCTCGGCCCGTCACACAGTGTCGCTGACAGAGGAGGACGGGATGACGACGGTCCGCCTCCGTATCGTGGTGTCCGAGGTCCGCGCTGAGGCGGCCCCGATGACCGCAGGGCTTGAGCCGGGGTGGAACCAGCTGCTCGACGGTCTGCGACGCTCGCTCGCCGCACGTTGACGGCTCGGTGCGGTCGAGGAGGTGTGACGTGGCGACGATCGACGACGTTCGTGCATCTGTTCTGTGCCCGCACGAACGGAGAGACCCCTGATGGGTCGCCACCGATACAAGCGCACACCCGACCAGCCGCCTGCGCACCGCGAGCGTGAGGTGCCCGTGGTGCTCCCGCACGTCGTGATGACGATCGCCGACGACGGAGCCATGACCGTGACGCTCGATGGGCAGACGTAAGAGCTGGAGCCGTATGCGCCGCCGTGGAGTCATGAAGCGTTCGCCGTGCTCATCGACCAACTCCTGAACCTGCGGCAGTGCCCGATCCGCGTCGAGGTCCGCGAAGCAGACGGCACCGGTCGTCCATGCCCGGCGATGACACGCGCCTGGTGACGTATCTCTCGGCCGTGGGCGCAGGTTCACTTCCGGCCTCAGGACATCAACCGACTTCTGCTGCTCGTCCCCTGCCAGGAAACCCCGATCCCAACGCCTCTGGGCAGGGAGGGGCGACAGCTCCTGGGAGGACGCCCGAGCTGTGGAGGCGCGAAGCGCCGGGGGCGCCCGGGTGGTTTGAGCCGGGGCGTCGCGGAGCGACCGGGGAGTGAAGCGCCGGAGGCGCCCCGGGAAGAGCGGTGGGGTGCCGGCTAGGCGCCCGGGAGGAAGCCGACCCGGTCGCGGACTTCGGCCATGGTGCGCCGGGCCACCGCACGGGCGCGCTCCGCGCCCGAAGCCAGCATCCGGTCCAGCTCGGCTTCGTCGGCCAGCAGCTTCTCGGTGCGCTCGCGGATCGGGGTGAAGGCGTCGATGACCGCTTCGGCGACGTCCTTCTTGAAGGTCCCGTAACCCTGCCCGGCGTAGCGGGCCACCAGGTCGGGGATCGGCGTGCCGGTCAGCGCGGACTGGATGCGCAGCAGGTTGGAGATCCCCGGCTTGGCCTCCTCGTCGAAGCGGACCTCGGTCTCGGTGTCGGTGACGGCCCGCATGATCTTCTTGCGCAGCGGCCCCGGCTGCTCCAGGACGTCCAGGATGCCCGCGGGGCTGGAGGAGGACTTGGACATCTTGGCCGACGGGTCCTGCAGGTCGGTGATCTTCTCGACCTCTTTGAGAATGAACGGCTCGGGGATCGTGAAGGTGTCGCCGAAGCGGTGGTTGAAGCGCTGGCCGAGGTCGCGGGTGAGCTCCAGGTGCTGCTTCTGGTCGGCGCCGACGGGCACGCTGTTGGCCTGGTAGAGCAGGATGTCGGCGGCCTGCAGGATCGGGTAGGTGAACAGGCCGACGCTGGCCGCGCTCTCCCCGAACTTGGCCGACTTGTCCTTGAACTGGGTCATCCGCGCGGCCTCGCCCATGCCGGTCTGGCAGTTGAGTATCCAGGCCAGCTCGGAGTGCTCGCGGACGTGGGACTGCACGAACACGGTGGAGCGTTCCGGATCGAGCCCGGCGGCGAAGAGCTGGGCCGCGGCGACGCGGGTGCGGCGGCGCAGCGCGGCGGGCTCGGTGGGCACGGTGATCGCGTGCAGGTCCACCACGCAGTAGAAGGCGTCGTGGGTCTCCTGCAACGTGACCCATTGACGAACCGCACCCAGGTAGTTGCCCAGGTGGAAGGAGTCCGCGGTGGGCTGGATGCCGGAGAGAACACGAGGTCTGGCCATGACAGGTAATTGTGTCAGGTATCGGCTTCGGGCGGCGACTCCACGACAGGGCGGCGTTTCACCCGCACCTTGGCGATCCGGCGGCCGTCGAGCTCGATGACGGTCAGGTCGAAGCCGCTCGCCTCGACGACGTCGTTCACCTCGGGCACGCGCCCGAGCATCGCCATGACGAAGCCGGCCAGCGTCTCGTACGGGCCGTCGGGCAGGCGGATGCCGGTCTCGTCGGCGAAGTCGTTGAGGTTGGTGAGCCCGTCGATCTCCATCACTCCGGCGGGCAGGATCACGGACTGGTCCTCGACGTCGTACTCGTCCCTGATGTCGCCGATGAGCTCCTCGACCAGGTCCTCCATGGTGACGATGCCCGCGGTGCCGCCGTACTCGTCGATGACGATGCACATGTGCTGGCCCTCGTCGCGCATCTCGGAGAGCGTGTTGAGCAGCCGCTTGGACGCGGGCACGAACTTGGCCGGCCGGATCGGCACCAGCTCGCTGAGCGGCTCGGTGCGGCCGGTGAGCACGGGGTCGAGCAGGTCCCTGACGTGCACGAAGCCGATGACCTCGTCGTAGGACTCGCGGTAGACGGGGAAGCGCGAGTGGGGCAGCGCGGCGGCCAGCACCGCCGCCTCGGCCAGCGGCGTGTCGGCCTCCATGAACTCGACCTCGGTGCGCGGCAGCATGAGCTCGCGGAGCTGGCGCTTGCCGGCGGCGAACACCTCGGCGATCAGGTTGCGCTCGTCGGGGGTCAGCTCGGCGTGGCCGACGACCATGTCGCGCAGTTCCTCGGTGGTGACCTCCTCGCGGTCGGCCTGGGGGTTGCCGCCGAGCAGCCGGACGACGCCGTCGGTGGACTTGGACAGCGCCCAGATGACGGGCCGCGACAGGGCGGCGAGGCGGTCGAGGAACGGGGCGACGACCAGCGACAGCCCTTCGGCCCGCTGGAGCGCGAGTCGTTTGGGGGCGAGTTCTCCGAGCACGAGGGAGACGTACGAGATGGCCAGGGTGACGAGCACCAGGGCGAGCACGCCGGCGATGGCGACGGGCACGCCCCAGCGTTCGAGCAAGGGGCTGAGCTGCCCGCTGAGCCGGTCGGCGCCGAACGCGGCCGAGAGCATGGTGGCGACGGTGACGCCGATCTGCACGGCCGACAGGAAGCGGTTCGGGTCGCGGGCGAGCTTGGCCACGCGTTCGCCGCGGCGGCCTTGTTGGGAGAGCTTGCGGACCTGGCTCTCACGGAGCGAGACCATGGCTATCTCGGCGGCGGCGAAGAACCCGCCGATCAGGATGAACAGCAGGACCACGGCGATGTTGGCCGCGACGGTGTCAAACATGGTGGTTGGCAGCGTATACGGGCCTCTTGCCGCGTATGCTGAACGGCAAGCCGTACAAAATCAAACATATTCGAACTGGAGTCAACATGAGGCTGCTCGTCACCGGAGGGGCAGGATACGTCGGCAGCGTCGTCGCGGCGCAGCTCGTGGAGGCGGGCCACGAGGTCGTCGTGCTCGACGACCTGTCCACCGGCCACGCGGACGCGGTGCCGGACGGCGCGACGTTCGTGCGGGCCTCGATCGAGGACGCGGGGCCGGCGCTCGACGGCGTCGACGCGGTGCTCCACTTCGCCGCCAGGTCGCTGGTCGGCGAGTCGGTGGAGAAGCCGGGGCTCTACTGGGCCCACAACCTCGGCGGCACGCTGGCGCTGCTGGAGGCGATGCACGAGCGCGGCGTCCGCAAGATCGTGTTCTCCTCGACCGCGGCCACGTACGGCGAGCCCGAGCAGTCGCCGATCAGGGAGAGCGACCCCACGCGCCCGACCAACCCGTACGGCGCCTCCAAGCTGGCCGTCGACACCGCGCTGACGGCCTTCGCCGGGCTGCGCGGGCTGGGCGCGGTCAGCCTGCGCTACTTCAACGTGGCCGGCGCCTACGGCCGCTACCGCGAGCGTCACGCGGTGGAGACCCACCTCATCCCGAACGTGCTCAAGGTGGCCACCGGCGAGCGCGAGTCGGTCAGCGTGTTCGGCACCGACTACCCGACGCCCGACGGCAGTTGCGTGCGCGACTACGTGCACGTCGCCGACCTGGCCAGGGCCCATCTGCTGGCGCTCGGCGCCTGCCGGGAGGGCGAGCACCAGATCTACAACCTGGGCAACGGCACGGGGTTCTCGGTGCTGGAGGTGATCGAGGTCTGCCGCGAGGTCACCGGCCACGAGATCCCCGCCGTCGTCGGGCCGCGCCGGGCCGGCGACCCGGCCGTCCTGGTCGCCTCGTCGGAGCGGATCCAGCGTGAGCTGGGCTGGAAGCCGGAGCGCACCGAGCTGCGGGACATCGTCGCGGACGCCTGGGAGGCGCTTTCCGGGATTTGACCCCTATCGGCGGTCGATATGTGCTGTGATACCGAAATGTGAGGAGCTTTTCACCAAGGGTGACGAAGGTGCTCTTCGGCGCCGTGCTCGTGGCGGGTTGCGCGACGGCCGCGGCCGGAGTGGTGTTCGCCACGCCGAAGCCCACGCCGAAGCCCGTGCCGGCCATACCGGCGTCCTCGGCGAGCTGCCCGGCGCCTACCGGAGAGTGACCCGGGCGCGCGCCCGCACGGACGCGCGCCTTCTCGTGGTACGGATCAGATCAGGCCCAGCGACTTGACCGCGTCGCGCTCCTCGGCGAGCTCCCGCACCGAGGCGTCGATGCGCTCACGGGAGAACGCGTCGATCTCCAGCCCCTGGATGATCTCGAACCTGCCGCCGGCCGCCCGCACCGGGAACGACGACACCAGGCCCTCGGGCACCCCGTAGGAGCCGTCGGAGACGATCGCGGCCGAGGTCCACTCGGTGCCGTTGACCCAGTCGTAGACGTGGTCGATGGCGGCGTTGGCGGCCGAGGCCGCGGAGGACGCGCCGCGGGCCTCGATGATGGCCGCGCCGCGCTTGGCGACGGTCGGGATGAACGTGTCGCGCAGCCACTCCTGGTCGACCTGCTCGGCGGCGACCTTGCCGCCCACCTCGGTGTGGAACAGGTCAGGGTACTGGGTGGCGGAGTGGTTGCCCCAGATGGTCATGTGCTTGATCTCGGTGACCGGCACCTGGAGCTTGGCGGCCAGCTGCGAGATCGCGCGGTTGTGGTCGAGGCGGGTCATCGCGGTGAACCGGTCGGCCGGCACGTCGGGGGCGTGCTGCTGGGCGATGAGCGCGTTGGTGTTGGCGGGGTTGCCGACGACGAGCACCCGGATGTCGTCGGCGGCGTGGTCGTTGATGGCCTTGCCCTGCGGCCCGAAGATGCCGCCGTTGGCACCGAGCAGGTCGCCGCGCTCCATGCCGGCCTTCCGCGGCATGGCGCCGACCAGGAGGCCGACGCTGGTGCCGTTGAACGCCACGTTGGGATCGTCGGTGATCTCGATGCCGGACAGCAGCGGGAAGGCGCAGTCGTCGAGCTCCATGGCGGTGCCCTCGGCGGCCTTGACCGCCTGCGGGATCTCCAGCAGGCTCAGCTTGACCGGGACGTCAGGCCCGAGTAGCTGGCCCGACGCGATGCGGAACAGCAGCGCGTAGCCGATCTGTCCGGCAGCACCGGTGACGGTCACCTTGACGGGCGTGGCCATGGCCTTTCCCCTAACTCGCAAGCTGATGCGTTGACTTTCGGATGTTACCCGGTCGTCATTCGCAGGCTTCCATCGCGGGCACCTTCGTCTCCGGCTCGAACTCCACGTTGCCGAAGTGTTTCGCGAGCAGCTCCTTGACCACGCCCTTGCGGTAGAGGTCGGCCAGCACGCCGGAGATCGCCTTGCACGTCCGCGCGTCGCCCTTGCGCAGGCCGACGCCGTAGCGCTCGTCGCTGAGCCCGGCGCCGAGCAGGCGGAAGCGCACGTTCTCCCGGCCGGCGAACCCGGCCAGGATGAGGTCGTCGCCGGGCACCGCGTCCACGGTGCCGTCGAGCAGCATGTTCATGCATTCGGCGTAGTTGCCTGCGGGCACCGGGTGGACCTTCACCTTGTCCTGCACGGCGCCCACCGACGGACTGTTGACCGCGCAGATCTTCTTGCCCTTCAGGTCGCCGAGCGAGTCGATGGGGCCCCGGTGGACCAGCACGTCCCGGTGGGCCAGGTAGTAAGGGCCGGCGAAGGCGACCTCGGGGTCGTCGACGATCGAGTAGGTGGCCACCACGAGGTCCACGCTGCCCTCGGCCAGCGCGCGGACCCTGGTCGCCGGGGAGACGGCGACGAACTCGACGTCCCGGGCCCCCAGCCCTTCTGCGACGCGGCGGGCCACGTCGACGTCGAAGCCCTCGAACGCGTCGCCGCGCCGCAGCCCGACGCCCGGCAGGTCGGCCTTGACCCCGATCACGATCTTCCCGGTCGCGGCCACCTTCTCGGCGACGCTCGCGTACGAGGGCGGCAGCGGGTCCTCCGTGGAGCCGGGATCCGGGCCGAGGGCGTTCAGCGGCCAGCCCTTGACCACCGTCATCGCGGCGATCGTCGCGACCACGGCCAGCGCGGCGGCGAACGCCACCCACCACTTCGCCCGTCCCCGCTTCCTGGACGGCGCGGGCGCCTGACCGCCTCCGGCCTCCCGCGTCGGGACCCCGACGCCCTGCGCGCCCGTGCCTTGCGCTCCGTGCGCGCCCGTGCCCTGAGCTCCGTGCGCGCCCGTGCCTTGCGCTCCGTGCGCGCCCGTGCCCTGAGCTCCGTGCGCGCCCGTGCCTTGCGCCGGTCCGTACGTCCCCGTACCCCCCGGAGTCCCGTACGCGCCCGTACCGGAGCTGTCGTGACCCTGGACCGCGCCGGCGGCGGCGTGGCCGGGCGGGTCCTGCGCGCCCGTGCGGCCGGAGACGGCGGGGAAGCCGGTGACGGCCGAGGCCGTGCCCGGGGCGGGGACCGAGACGCGGTTGAACGGGGTGGTGTCGTCGCCGGCCACCTGCACCCCCCGGGTCAGCAGCGCCGTGGACGCCCCCACCGTCTCGGGCTGCCCGAGCAGCCGCAGCAGGATCTGGTCGGCGGACGGCCGGTCGGCGGCCGACTTGGACAGCGCCCCCCGCACCACGCCGCGCAGCGGCTCCGGCATCATCCCCACGTCCACCTCGTGGGTGAGGATCCGGTTGAGCACGGTCGCGATCGAGTTGCCCTCGAACACGGCGACCCCGGTGGCCGCGAACGCGATCGTCGCCCCCCACGCGAACACGTCGGTGAACGGCCCGATCTCCTCGCCGGCGATCTGCTCGGGAGCCATGTAGGCGGGGGTGCCGATGGCCCGGCTGGTGATCGTCCCGGTCGAGTCGATGATGCGGGCGATGCCGAAGTCGACCACCCTCGGCCCGTCGGCGGCGATGAGGACGTTGTCGGGCTTGAGGTCGCGGTGGATGATCGAGGCGTGGTGGATGGCGGTCAGCGCGGTGGCGGTGCCGATGGCCAGCCGGTCGAGCACGGTGCCGGTGAGCGGCCCGTCGGTCTCGACGATCTCGCGCAGCGCCCGCCCGTCGATGTACTCGCTGGCGATGTATGGAGTGTCGCCGTCGAGGTCGGCCTCCATCACCCTGGCGGTGCAGAACGACGCCACCCGCTTGGCCGCCTTCAACTCACGGGCGAAGCGGGAGCGTGCGCTCTTGTCGCCGGTGAATTTCACGTGCAGCAATTTGACGGCGGCCCGCTCGCCGTGCTGGTCGACTCCGAGAAAGACGATGCCCTGCCCGCCCTCGCCGATCCTTCCGGTCAGCCGGAACGAACCCAGCTGGGTGGGATCGCCGGCCACGAGCGGCGAGATCTGCGGCATTCCACTTCCCCACGTGTCCAATGAAGCCCGACGAGGCAAACTTTACGACGTTGCGGAACTTCCCAGAGAACCGTTAACCGTTCGTGACGTCACGTTTCGCGGACAGATTCACCTGTCGCAGGGCGACCGGAGGTAGAACTCCCAGCTGGACTCGCCGAAGAGCGGGTCTTCACGGGAACTCGTGGTCTGGCTCCCCCACCAGCGCTCCACCCGCAGCACCAGCTCGGGGAGCGTCGCCTGGGCCCGGTCGCAGTCGACGACCTCCAGGCCGAGCGTCATCGAGAGCTTCTCCCCGGAGCCGACGGTCACGGGAAAGGCGGGGCTCTCGACCTCGGCGAGCCGGATCCCGTCCGCGCGCAGGCCCACACCGGTGACGGTGACGGGGAACCAGCCGTCGTTGACGACCGTGTGCGGCAGGCGCATGCTCGTGTACCGGATCCGGCCGGCGTCGTCGCTGAGCACGGAGATGTGGGGGTCAGGTGCGCCGTGCGTCAGCCTGGGCACGGCCAGCCCGCTGACCGACGCGCCCAGCACCAGCAGCACCACGGCAGCGAGGGCGCCGAACGCGGCACTCATCCGCCGGACCTCGCGCTTACCGGCCGTCCCCGCGCTGTGATCCAGCCGGTCCCACACGTCGTCGGATATCACTCATGCACCCCTGTCACCTTGATGGGCATTCTGCTACTTTCTCCCGGGGTGACGAGGGGTATTTCGTGGGGTTAATTCTTTTTCTGGTGTTCCTGGCGGTCGCGGTCCCGCTCACACTCCGTGCCCAATCCGGGCCGGTGACCCGGGAGGCGATGAGCCATTTCTCCCGCGTACACCAGGTTGAAGTCACTCCCTACAACGGCACGGCGATTCTGCGTTATCTGCATGTCACGAAGAGTCTGATGTGGGCCGGAATGGGCGTCGGATTCGCCGTCATGTTCGCGCAGGCCCCCGGAGAATCGTTCACCGTCAGCCCTTTCTGGCCGATCGCCGGATGGTTCTGCGGTTTCGCCGCGGCCGAAATGGTGCTGGCTCGCCGGGGCGGGCCTCTGGGACGTCCGCTCGGCCTGCGACTGGCGCCGCCGCGGGCGACCGGGCTGTGGGTGTTCGCCGCCATGGTGTCCGGCGCGATCGCGCTGGCCTCCGTGCTGCGCTCGTTCCGGACGGAGGTGGAGCTGGCCGAGCGCGGCTGGGCGGTGTTCACGCTCGCCGTGGTGCTGACGGTGAACCTGCTCGTCATGGGGCTGCGGCGGCGGCCGCTCCGCGCGGGGCCCGCCGACCTGGTGTCCGCCGAGTGGGCCATGCGGTCCCGATCCACGCGCCTGCTGCTGGCCGGCGGGACGATCGTGGCGATCTGGTCGGCGCCGGGTGGCGGCTGGTCCTCCCAGGCGGAGTCCATCCGCTCGCTTATCGGTCTCGTCGTGTCGCTGCTGGCCTGGTACATGACACTTTCGCCCGAACGCCTCACCCAGGCGGGCCGGCCGCTCCGGTGGCAGGTGGTCGCCGCCGTGCTGCTCACGCCCGTCCTCGCGGCCGGCTGGAACGCCGCCGCCGTCGAGCCGGACGAGCAGCCGCAGTCGCCTCTCACCGAGCCCTACGCCAACGCGGCCCTGTTCGCCTACGTCACCCCGGGTAGCCCATGGGAGATCGCCACGATGCCGGACGGCCGCGAACCGGACGACGAGTGGGACGAGAGCACCTGGGACTTCGGCGGGTTCTCGCTGGACAGGGCCGTCACCCGGCTCGCCACCGGCGACGGGGGCAGGCAGGAGGGGCCGCTGGCGCTCAGCGGCGACGGCCACCACGTCGTCTACCTCGACTCCGTCACGGACCGCCTGGTCGTGCAGCACCTGTCAGAGGCCACCCGGCGCGACCTCACGGGGCCGCTGCCCGCCCACGCCGTCCCCCGGCCGCTCCTCTCCCACGACGGCCGCCTCGCGGCGCTGGTCTCCGCCACCGGGACCGAGCTGGTCGACACCGCCACGGGTGACAGGACCGCCCTGCCCGGCGTCAGGCGCGTGCTCGGCCTCGGCCCGTACGGCGTGGTCGGCACCACCGGCCACCGCGCCCTGCCCGGCGCGCCCGGCACCGAGCTGGTCACCCTGGACCCGCGGGGCCGGGTGCGCAGCCGGGCGCCCTTCGACCCCACCCTCCCAGCCCTGGCCACGCGGGACGGACGCTCCCTGATCGTGTTCACGGACGACGAGGCCGTCACCATGGACGCGCGCACGGGCCGGGTGACCGATCGGGCGGCGTTGAAGCTGCCCCGTCACCACGGCCCGCCGGAGCCGCTGGGCTGGTCGGCGGAGGGCAGGCTCGCCGTGCTGATCGAGCCCGACGGCGACGACGGCCACTACCACCTGGTCGACCCGGGCACCGGCAGGTCGAGCCCGATGAAGGGTGTCATGGACAAGCTCGACCACGGCGTGTTCGGGCTGATCCCGTGAGCGCGCTCTGGCGGCTGTGCGTGGCCGCGGCGGCGGCGCTCGCCGCGGCGTGGCTGATCTACGGCGGCGGCCCGCCGCCGGTGGAGTTCCTGAGCCCGGAGCCGGCCCCGCCGGCCACCCCCGCCCCGGCCGCGGTGAAGCTGACCGGGCCCGCGCCCGCCCCCGTCCGGTACGCGTACGAGCCGCACTGCAACGACGGGACCGACGGCTGCCGGCACCACATCCTGGTGTCGGCGACGGGTCAGCAGTGGTGGGTGGAGGGCGCCCACGACGACGCCCCGTTCGCGCTCTCCTCCGACGGCACCCTGGTCGTCCACCCGTTGGGCGACCGGTTCGTCGCCAGGGACCTGACCACCGGCACGGTCACGGAACTGCCCGTCAAGACGGAGGAATCGGTCGGGGAGATCTTCGGCGCCCAGCAGCCGCTGCTCTCCCTCGACGGCCGCCACCTGCTCGTCCGGCACGACCACCTGGACGAGGACGTCGAGGTCGTGCTGGAGCGCCCGATGATCGTCGACATCCGGCGCGGCACCGTGCGCCGCCTGCCGAAGGGCGAGCGGGTCGCCGGCTGGACCACCGAAGGGCTCGCCCTGGTGACCGACCACCCCGCCCGCGACCTGCCCGGCTATGCCACCTCTGCCGCGTACGTGATCCGCTCCCCCGGCGGCCGGGTGGTGCGGCGCTTCACCGTGCCCGGCAACCTGGCCCACGGCCTGCCGTCACCGTCGGCCCGCACGCTGGCGACGCTCGTGAAGGAGATCGCCCCGCACGACGTGGTCAGCACCGGCATCCTGCTGACCGGCACCGAAAACGGAAAGACCCTCCGCACGATCGTGCCGCGGCTCCCGGAGGGCCTGCGGGCCGACGCCCTCATCCGCTGGGAAGGTGAGGACGCCCTGCTCGTCCGGGCCGAGGACCGTCACGGCAAGATCTCCTACCACGTCGTGGACCTCGCCACCGGGGCCGCACGGGACCTCCGCGTCGCCATGGCCCCGGTCTCCGACTACATGCTCGCCCCGGCGGAGCTCTCGGTGCTGATCGGGTCGGTCCGCTAGTAGGCCAGCGCCTTCGCCTTGTACGAGGCGCGCAGGAACGGGTTCTTGAACTTCGGGTACGCGACCGTCGACGGGTCGCCGTCGGAGGTGTAGCGCATGTCGGGGTTGGCCTTCAGCCAGTCGAGCCAGGCCGTCGAGCAGAACTGCGCGCAGTCGCCCTTCTTGTCCATCGCCCTGATGCGCGGGATGCCCAGTGCGTCGAACGACTTGCTGAACGGCGACGCCGCGGGCGTGTAACCGGCCAGGAAGACGCCCTGGTGGTGGTACGACTTGCCGCGCGCCGCCCACTCCTTCTTGCGCGGCTGCACCCCGTACGGGAGCGCGATCGTCACCGGCTTGACCCCGGCCAGCTCGTTGATCTCCTTGCCGATCGAGCCGATCTGCTCCTCGACCTGGTCGTGCGTGCGGGCGCGCAGGTTGTAGTGGTCGCGGGTGTGGTTGCCCAGGTCGAAGCCGTTCGACTTGAGCCACAGCAGCGTCTGCGCCTGCTCCTCGCGGACGTGCTTGCCGAACATGTCGCGGGTGATGTAAAAGGTCGCGACCGGGCGGAAGCCGGAGTGCTTGGCGGCCACCTCGCGCATGATGGCGACGGCGGTGTTCGCCTTGGGCGTGCCCATCGCGTCCAGCGTGAGCTGGGACGGGGAGGAGTCGTCGAAGGTGAGCACCACCGGGTGCTTGCCGGCCGGGATGTCGATCTTCCCGGTGACGAACTCGGCCGCGGTGACCGGCACGTAGTTCTCCTTGGCCAGCCGTTCGAGCTCGGTGCGGAACTGGGCGGGCGTGCGGTCGTCGGTGGTCCCCGGCTTGTCGACGATCCGGTGGTACATGAGAACCGGGACCTGGCCCAGCTCGTTGGCCTTGACGGCCGCGGCCGCCTTCGCCTGGGCGGCCTTGAACAGCTGCTGCTTGGCGGCGCTGTCGGCCTTGGCGTCCTTCACCTGGGTGACCGGCTCGGAGCCGCACCCCGACACGATCACGGCGACCGCGACCGCACCCACGCCACCGATGAAACGCAGTCGCATTCGAACCCCCCGAGACGCGCACGACTGTTATGGAGGGCTCTTACCCAGCTGATCAACCGCGGCGCACCAAGAGATCGTCCGGGAAGCGGAAAGGGCCGCCCGGAGGCGGCCCTTCACGTGAGACGGCGGTCAGGCCATCTTCTTCTTCAGGTTCTCGTCCAGGGCCGCGAGGAAGTCCTGGGTCGTGAGCCACGCGGCGTCGCCGCCGACCAGGAGCGCGAGGTCCTTGGTCATCTGGCCGCCCTCGACCGTCTCGATGCAGACCCGCTCCAGCGTGTCGGCGAACTCGGTCACCGCGGGGGTGTTGTCGAGCTTGCCGCGGTGGGCGAGGCCACGGGTCCACGCGAAGATCGAGGCGATCGGGTTGGTGGAGGTGGGCTTGCCCTGCTGGTGCTGGCGGTAGTGGCGGGTCACGGTGCCGTGCGCCGCCTCGGCCTCGACGGTGCGGCCGTCGGGCGTCATGAGCACGGAGGTCATCAGGCCGAGCGAGCCGAAGCCCTGCGCCACCGTGTCGGACTGGACGTCGCCGTCGTAGTTCTTGCACGCCCAGACGTAGCCGCCCTCCCACTTGAGCGCGGCGGCGACCATGTCGTCGATCAGGCGGTGCTCGTAGGTGATGCCGGCCTTCGCGAAGTCGTCCTTGAACTCGCTCTCGAACACCTCGGCGAAGATGTCCTTGAAGCGCCCGTCGTAGGCCTTCATGATCGTGTTCTTGGTCGACAGGTAGACCGGGTAGTTGCGGTCCAGGCCGTAGCGCATGGAGGCGCGGGCGAAGTCGCGGATCGACTCGTCCAGGTTGTACATCGCCATCGCGACGCCCGAGCCCGGGAAGTCGTACACGTCGAGCTCGATCGGCTCGGAGCCGTCCTTCGGGGTGAAGGTGAGGGTGAGGGTGCCCTCGCCCGGCACCTTCAGGTCGGTGGCGCGGTACTGGTCGCCGAAGGCGTGACGGCCGACGACGATCGGCTTGGTCCAGCCCGGGACGAGCCGCGGCACGTTGGACATGATGATCGGCTCGCGGAAGATGACGCCGCCGAGGATGTTGCGGATCGTCCCGTTGGGGGACTTCCACATCTGCTTGAGGCCGAACTCCTCGACCCGCGCCTCGTCCGGGGTGATGGTGGCGCACTTGACGCCCACGCCGTGCTTCCTGATGGCGTTGGCGGCATCGATGGTCACCTGGTCGTCGGTGGCGTCACGGTGCTCGATGCCGAGGTCGTAGTACTTAAGGTCGATGTCCAGGTAGGGAAGGATCAGCTGGTCCTTGATGAACTGCCAGATGATCCGGGTCATCTCGTCGCCGTCGAGTTCGACGACCGGGCCCTCCACCTTGATCTTGGGCATGCGAACGGTTCCCCTTCATGAATGAATGCGTTGAGGCTATCGGACGCCTCGTCAGCGAGAGAAAAGGGACTCGATCAGGGCCTTCGCGGCCGGGTTGTCGAGCAGCAGCGAAGTCAGCACCAGCATGAACCCGGCCAGCCCGAGCGTGACCGCGTCCGCCTTCCGGCCGCGCACCGCGAGGGGCCCGCCGAATCCGGAGAAGCGCAGTGCGGCACCGATCATGATGACACCGCCCAGGGCGAATCCGCCCCAGCGCGGGTCGATCAGGAACACCAATCCCACGGCGACGGCCGCACCCGCCAGAATCAGCGGGTACGGCCCCCAGCCCTCGCGTTCGACGTCGTCACGCAGGCTCATCGCTCGTCGATCGGCTTCCACTTCTGGTCGGTCTCGCCGATGTACTCGCTGTCCGGGCGGATCAGCCTGTTGTCGGCGTGCTGCTCGATCACGTGCGCCGTCCAGCCGGACATGCGGCTGATCGAGAACACGGGAGTGAACAGGTCGGTCGGGATGCCAAGGTAGTGGTAAACCGAGGCCGCGTAGAAGTCGACGTTCGGATAGAGGCCCTTCTCCTCGAAGACGACCTCCTCCATCTCCTTGGACATCCGGTAGTAGGTGTCGTCGCCGGCCGACTCGGCCAGCTCCTGCGACATGCGGCGCAGATGGGTGGCGCGCGGGTCCTCGGTCTTGTAGACCCGGTGGCCGAAGCCCATGATCTTCTCGCCGGCGCCGAGCTTGTCACGGACCGCCTGGGCGACGCCGGTCGGCGAGATCGACTCCAGGGTCTTCATGACCTGCTCGTTGGCGCCGCCGTGCAGCGGGCCCTTGAGCGTGCCGATGGCCGCGACGATGGCGGAGTGCATGTCCGAGAGGGTAGCGGCGCAGACGCGGGCGGCGAACGTGGAGGCGTTCATCGTGTGGTCGGCGTGCAGCACCAGGCAGGTGTCGAAGATCTCCACCTCGCGCTGCGAGGGGACGCGCCCGGTGATCTGGAACAGGAAGTTCGCCGCGGTGCTCAGGGAGGGGTCGGGATCGGGGGCGGTCGCGCCGGTGCGGGCCGCGTGGTAGCGGGCCACCAGCAGGGGCTGCTGGGCGGTCAGGCGGGCGGCCTTGCGCAGGTTGGCGTCGGGGGCGTTCGAGTCCTTGTCAGGGTCGTCCGCGCCGGACAGCGACACGTAGCTGCGCAGCGCCTCCATCGGTTTCTGTTTCTCGGCGATCTCGGAGATGTTCGCCGAGACCAGCTCGCCGAGGTCACGGCCGCGCACGAGGTCGTCGCCGTACTCCTGGAGCTCGGCGCGGTCGGGCAGCTTGCCTCGTTGCAACAGGTACGCGGTCTCCTCGAAGGTCGCGCGGCCGGCCAGATCGTGGATGTCGTATCCCCGGTAGAACAGCCGACCTGCTTTTCCGTCGATGTCGCTGAGCGCTGTGGACGCGGCGACGACGTCAGCCAGGCCTTTGGTGGGCTTGTCCGCCATGAGTGTTTCCTCCGCTTATCTTCGCCCGAAGTCTACCCGTGAGCAGGCAAAACCGTCCGCAGAGGTCCAGACCAATTTCACGCGCGATTCTGCTTTCGGCAAAGGCGATTCCGCATCCCCACGTTTGGGTAAGCCGGAGCTGTAGTAAGAGTTACGGCGGGCTACCTGGGGAGGAACTGCCGTGGAGGGGCCGTTCATACGCATCGAGGACACAGGCGAGGTGATCCCGTTGCGCCCCGAGATCACGACGGTGGGAAGGGGCCGCGGTGTCGACATCCGGCTCACCGATCCCAGCGTCTCTCGGCTCCATGCCGAATTCGTCAGGCGAGGGCCTTACCTGTACGTCGTTGACCTGGGCCTGTCCCGCAACGGCACACGGGTGAACGGCAGGCCGATCGCCCGGAGGGTGCTCGACGACGGCGACGTCGTCTCGTTCGGGGCCGCGCGAGGACGGGTCGGCGGAGTCCCCCGTGAGGACTTCGCGCCCGAAGTGGAGCTCCGCAGGGCGGCGGCGCCCGAGCTGACCAGGCGCGAGGTCGACGTGCTCACCTCGCTCTGCCGGCCGGCCCTGTCGGATGAGGCGTTCGTCGCTCCGGCCACCGCGCGGGAGATCGCCGACGACCTGGTCGTGACCGAGGCCGCGGTCAAGCAGCACCTGCTGCGGCTTTATCAGAAGTTCAGGATCCCCGAAGGCACCAACCGGCGCACGCGGCTGGCCAACGAGGTCGTCGCGCTCGGCCTGGTGCGTCCGACCCCCGTGGTTCCCCCGCAGCGGGCGGGCACCACCGCGGAGCCGTCAGCGGCGGGCCGCAGGGCTTCCTGAGAAGCGGATCGCGACCGGGGCTTCGGCGAGGGGTTCCGGCAGCGTCAACGGACCGGAACCCGGCGTGATCGTGCCCAGGATCCGGGCGCCCGACGCGCCCGTGCACCCGGGCACGGTCGCCGCCAGGCCGTGTGCGGTGAGCCAGCCGAACAGCGAGAAGGCGATCGCCTCCTTGCTGTCGGCCGGCACCCCGAGTTCGTCGCTGGTCAGAAACCTGGCCGGCGTCGCGCGCAGGCGGAGCATGCTCATCAGCGCGGGGTTGCGGGCGCCTCCGCCCGACACGATCACGGTGTCGAGCCGGTGCCTGCGGATCTCCGCGGCGACCGTCTCGGCGGTCAGCGCCGTCAGCGTCGCCACCAGGTCCGGCAGGGGCAGATCCGCCTTCACGTAGTCCGGCGTGAACAACTCCTTGCCGGTGGACTTCGGCGGCTCCTGGAGGTAGTAGGGCTCCGCGAGCAGCCGGTCGAGCAGCTCCCGGTCGACCGTGCCCGCCGACGCCAGCGCGCCGTCCCTGTCGTACGGCGGCGCGGCGGCGTCGATCAGGGCGCAGCCCGGCCCGGTGTCGTAGGCCAGCGGAGGCTCGCGCACGGTCAGGTTGGCGATGCCGCCCAGGTTGAGCGCGCCGGCGCGGCCCGGCAGCCCCGCCATGAGCAGCAGGTCGAGATACGACACCAGGGGCGCGCCCTGCCCTCCGGCGGCCACGTCGCGCGCCCGTACGTCCGACACGACGGGAACGCCGGTGCGCTCGGCGATCCAGGCCGGCTGGCCGAGCTGCAGCGTGCCGCGCACCCGGCCGTCCTCCACCCAGTGGAACAGGGTCTGGCCGTGCGAGCAGACCAGCTCGCAGGGCGGCGCTTCGGCGGCGGCGCCGGCGAACGCCTGCCCGATCAGCGTGTCCAGGGCGCACACCTCGCCCAGGTCGACGCGGTGGGGCGGCAGCGCGGCCCGGATGCGGGCTCTCAGCTCCGGCTCGTACGGCCGCTCGCCCGTGTGCTCGATCCTGCCGGTGAGCACGCCGGCGTCGAGCGTCCAGTCCACGACGGCGCTGTCGATGCCGTCGTGGGACGTGCCCGAGATGAGGCCGAGAACCCGCATGATCTCAGATCACCGGGAACCCGTTGCTGGGCTTGCTGGTCCGGTTGGCCCGGTCGACCGCCACCACGTGGTAGTGGTCGCCGCGCTTGCCGTCGGGGTCCTGCCAGACCACCTGCCGGTCGCCGGGGACGACCGCGACCAGGTGGCGGGCGTCGGCGAACTGCGCGTCCCGCGCCCTGCCGGGGAAGCGGAAGATGGCGAACTGGAACGGCTCCTGCCTACCGGTCGCCACCGCGCGCACCTCGACCCCGCCGCGCTTGCGCAGCGCGTAGGCGAGCACGGGACGGTTCGGCGCCTTGCCCGTCGCCAGCCTCGGCAGCACCGGGGCGAGCGCGGGCCGGACGTAGTGGTCGGCGACGGCGGTGCTCACCGACGCGATCCGGTCCTGGCGCAGGTCGTTGGCGTTGTACCAGATGTCGCCGCTGATCTGCGGGTGGTCGCGGTTGAGCGTGAGGTGGTCGGACAGCTCCTTCGGGTCCTGCCACTCGGGCGCCTGCGCGGGGTCGCCCGCCTTGTACGCGGCCTGCCCGATCCACAGCATCGTCTTCGTGCCGTCGGCCACGTCCGACCACCAGGGCACGAGCTTGGAGTAGTCGGCCGGCGGCTGGCCGATGTACCAGTAGAGCTGCGGCGCGATGTAGTCGAGCCAGCCCTTCTTGACCCAGCCGCGGGTGTCGGCGTGCAGGTTGTCGTACGACTGGCCGCCGTTGGTCTCGGAGCCGAGCGGGTCGGTGCCCTTGTTGCGCCAGATGCCCGACGGGCTGATGCCCCAGGCCGCCTCCGGCTTGACCTCGCGGACCCGCTGCTGCATCTCGGAGACCATCAGGTCGACGTTGTTGCGCCGCCAGGCCGCCAGGTCGGGGAAGCCCGCGCCGTACTTGGCGAACTCCTCGGCGTCGTCGAAGGCCGTGCTGTTGGTCGGGTAGAAGTAGTCGTCGAAGTGCAGGCCGTCGATGTCGTAGCGGGCCAGCGCGTCGAGCATCGCGTCCTGGCAGAACTTCCGCACCTCCGGCATGCCGGGGTTGTAGTAGAGCTTGCCGCCGAACGGGAGGATCCAGTCGGGGTTCTTGCGTCCGGGGTGGTCGGGGTGCAGCTTGTTCGGGTCGTCCTGCATCGACACGCGGTACGGGTTGAACCAGGCGTGGAAGGCCAGGCCGCGCTTGTGCGTCTCCTCCACGAAGAAGGCGAGCGGGTCGTAACCGGGGTCCTGTCCCTGCACGCCGGTGATCCAGTGCGACCACGGCTCGAACGGCGACGGCCAGAACGCGTCGGCGGTCGGCCTGATCTGCATGAACACCGAGTTGAGCTTGCGCTGCTCGGCCAGGTCGAGCCAGGCCAGATACTCGGCCTTCTGCTCCTCGACGCTCAGGCCCTGCTTGGAGGGCCAGTTGATGTTCACCACGGACGCGATCCACATGCCGCGCATCTGGCGGAGCGGGGGAACGTACTCGGCGGACGCGAAAGCGGGCAGGGGAACCGCCGTGGCGGCGGCGGCAAGGGCGAGACCCTTCAGGAGAGTCCTTCGGCTGGGCATGGGGGGTGGCCTCCCGGAAGCGGTTGTGTCGAGGGCGACGATGACAGAAAATTACCTTCAGTTCAACAACCGTGAAGGAAAATGCCGCATGACCCCAGACCTGTCCCGCCTGGCCATGACCGTGCTCCAGCCGGGGTACGCGGGAGCCTCGCTTCCCGACTGGATGCGCGGGGCGCTCGATCAAGGGCTCGGCGGCGTCGTGCTGTTCGCGCGCAACCACCCGCTCGACCGGGCCGCCCGGCAGATCCGCGCGCACAGCCCGGACGCGATCGTCGCCGTCGACGAGGAAGGCGGCACCATCACCCGCTTCGAGGTCGAGCACGGCAGCTCCGTCCCCGGCAACCGGGCGCTCGGCGTGGTCGACGACGTGAAGCTGACCGAACGCGTCGGCCGGCAGCTCGGCCGCATGCTCGCCGGCGCCGGCGTCACCCTCGACTACGCGCCGACCGCCGACGTGAACGCCAACCCGGCCAACCCCGTCATCGGCGTCCGCTCCTTCGGCCCGGACCCGGACCTGGTCGCCCGCCACACCGCCGCCTACGTGGCCGGAGTCCAGGGCGCCGGCGTGGCCGCCTGCGCCAAGCACTTCCCCGGCCACGGCGACACCACCACCGACTCCCACCTGGCGCTGCCCACCGTGCACGCCTCCCGCGACCTGCTCGCCGAACGCGACCTGCCGCCGTTCCGCGCCGCCGTCGAGGCCGGCGTGCGGTCGATCATGTGCGGCCACCTGCTCGTGCCCGCCCTCGACCCGGACCTGCCCGCGACACTCAGCCGCGCCGCCCTCACCGAGCTCCTGCGGGGCGAGCTCGGCTTCGACGGCATGCTGGTCACGGACGCCATCGAGATGCGGGCGGTGGCCGCCATGTTCGAGCCCGGCGAGATCGCCGTACGCGCCCTCGCCGCCGGCGCCGACGCCGTCTGCGCCGGCCACGTCACCGAGGACGGCCTGTACGCGCTGCGCGACGCCGTCGTCGAGGCCGTCCGCTCCGGCACGCTGCCCGAGGAACGCCTCGCCGAGGCCGCCGCCCGCGTCCGCGCCGTCTCCGCCTGGTACGCCGGCCAGGCCGCGCTCCGCGACCAGGCACTCGCCGAACCGGACGACCGCGCCGGTCTCGAAGCCGCCCGCGCCGCCCTCACCGTCACCGGCGCCGCCCGGCTCACCGGCCCGCCGCTCGTGGTCGAGGTCAACACCCGTCACAGCCAGGCCGTCGACCAGGTCAACCCGACCGGCGTCACCGCCGCCCTGGCCGCCGCGCTGCCCGGCACCCGCCGCGTCCCGCTGGAGCCCGGCGCCGCGCTCCCGCCCCTCGGCACCGGCCCCGCCGTCCTCGTCGTGCACGACGCCGCCCGCCACCCCTGGGTACGGGAGCGCATCGAGCAGGCCGTACGGGAGCGTCCCGACATCATCGTCATCGACACCGGCATCCCGGCCGAACCCGCCGGCGCCGCCCACCTCGCCACCCACGGCATCTCCCGCGTCTCCGCCCAGGCGGCGGCCGAACGGCTGACCTCGTGACCGGCACCACCGAACCGGCCAACCCGGTCGCCGCGGTGCGCGCCGTCCTGCCGTCGCTCACCCCCGCGGCCCAGGCCATCGCCCGCATCATCCTGGACGACCCCGGCCTCGTCGTGCGCAGCACCATCACCGAGTTCAGCACGGTGTCGGGCACCAGCGAGGCGACGATCGTCCGTACCGCCAGAGCGCTCGGCTTCACCGGCTACTCGCAACTGCGCTTCGCGCTGGCCGCCGCCGTCGCCAAGGAGCCCGAACGGCTCGTCCCCGGCGACCTCGCCCCCGACGACCCGCTCACCGACGTCATCGCCAAGGTCGCCCGCGCCGAGTCCGAAGCCCTCGCCGACACCGCCGCCCAGCTCGACCCGGACCGGCTCGACGAGGTCGTCACCGCCATCGTCGGCGCCCGCCGGGTCGACGTCTACGGCGTCGCCGCCTCCGGCCTGGTGGCCGCCGACATGTCGCAGAAGCTCCTGCGGATCGGGCTGTCGAGCCACCCGTTCAGCGACGCCCACCTGGCGTTGACGAGCGCCGCCCTGCTCAAACCCGGGGACGTGGCGGTGGCGATCAGTTGCAGCGGCGAGACCCCGGACGTCCTCGTCCCGGCCCGCACGGCGGCCGAGACGGGGGCGCTGCTGGTCGCCATCACCAACAACCCGCGCTCCTCCCTGGCCGCGCTCGCCCACCACACTCTGGTGTCGGCGGGCCGGGAGACCGCGTTCCGGCCCGGCGCGCTGGCCAGCCGGATCAGCCAGCTGCTGATCGTGGACTGCATCTTCGTGGGGCTGGCCCAGCGGACCTACGACAAGGCGGACGCGGCCATCCGCGCCACCCGCCAGGCCACCGACCGCTACCGTCAACGCACGTGACCGTCGTCTGCCGGCCCGCTGGTCAGCTCGTGTCCCTTGTCGCCGGAGAGGCGAGCGAGGACAGGTCGCCTTCGATCTTGGCGGCCGTGGCCAGCAGCGGCGGGAGGAGCGTGCGTCTGGCCTGCTGGAGGGTGGTGCGGCTGGCGTGGGTGGAGACGTTGACGGCCGCGACGACCGCCCCGGAACGGTCCCGGATCGGGGCGGCGATCGAGCGGAGGCCCTCCTCCATCTCCTGGTCGACCATGGCCCAGCCCCGCTCGCGGATGCCGTCCAGCTCGTCGCGCAGCGCCGACGGGACGGTGATGGTGCGGGAGGTCAGGCGGCGCAGGTCGGCCTGGTCCAGGTAGGCGTCGAGGTCCGCCGGGGGTAGGCCGGCCAGGAGGACGCGGCCCATGGAGGTGCAGTAGGCGGGGAAGCGGGTGCCGATGCTGATCGACACGCGCATGATCCGGGCCGTGGCGACGCGGGCCACGTACACGACGTCCTCGCCGTCCAGCACCGCGACGGAGGCGGACTCGTGCACCTCGGCGGCCAGGCGTTCCAGGTGGGGCGCGGCGACCTCGGGCAACGACAGGCTGGACAGGTAGGCGTACCCGAGCTCCAGGACACGCGGCGTGAGGGAGAACAGCCGCCCGTCGTTGCGCACGTAGCCGAGGTCGGCGAGCGTCAGGAGGAAACGGCGGGCGGCGGCGCGGGTGAGGCCGGTCGCGCGGGCCACCTCGCTCAGCGTCAGCCGGGGGGCGGTGGCGCTGAAGGCGCGGATCACGGCCAGGCCGCGGGCCAGCGACTGCACGTGTTCGACCATGAGGTTCCCTTGACACCGGCGGGCAGAGGCGCAGCTCTCCCCGAAATGTTCGGCCAGTGAATAAGTGTACGCATGCCGAACACGCCTCGCGGTGGCGGGCTAGCGTCCGCTGCCGGAGATGATGCCGCTGTAGGAGCCGAGCACCTCGACCTGGGCGGGTTCGGCGGTCTTCGGCGGGATGTGCGCGACGACCTGGATCAGCGCGGTGGACTTCATGTACGTGTAGAACTTGCCGCGCAGGAACCCGTTGTTCTTCTGGAAGACGTACATGCGCCCCGGCCCCTGGTGCACGTTGTAGCGGATGGTCCGTTCGAGGGTGGTGAAGGCGAGCGCCCCGCCGTCGGCCGTGCGCAGGGCGTAGGAGGGATACGCCGTGGCCGGGCGGGCGCTCTCGACGACCTTGGCGTACTGCTTCATCTTGACCCGGTTGGACGCGGCGCCGGTGGTGAGCCGGTCGGCCGCGAAGCGGGTCCTGGACGCCGCGGTGCCCTTGTTCACCAGGTGGGCGGCGTAGCTCTTGGCGAACGCGGCGGGCGACATCATCAGCCCGGCGGCGTCGGAGTGGGCCACCTCCTCGGCCGTTCCCGAGGCGTCCGCGACGATCTCGGGGAGTTCGGCGGCCTTGCCCTCGAAGACGTCGGGGGCGTACACCTGCTTCCAGGACTCTCCGTCACGGGTGAACAGCAGGTAGGTCGGCTCCTTGGCGGTCCCGGTCTTGCCCTTCCAGTGCGTCGTGGCCAGGAACCAGTGCCCCTCCGGGCCGACGGGCACGGTGTGAACCGGCTCGGTGTAGCCGAACGGCTGGTAGGCGGCCTGGCGACCGCCCAGCTTGCGGAGGGACGCGTAGCCCGCCTTGTCGATGGCCAGGCTGGAGCCGCCTTCGTAGCCCGCGAGCAGTTTGTCGCTCACGGCCTTGTTGGCGGCGTTGTTGCGCTTGACGTAGTCCTCCAGGACCGAGGCCACCTCCTGGGCGGTGACGGGCGCGGCCGCGGGTGTCGGGGTTTCGGTGGCCGCCGTGGACGGCGCCTGCTCCGAGCCCGCCCCCGGCAGGACGGAGCATCCTGCCAGAGCCAAGCACCCGACCATCCACACAAATCTCCGCATCTAGACCGCCTCACGATATTTCTGGACTAAAGCGGCCAAAGATATCAACAGCGGTTGTCGAACGTACGAAGAACCCAGCCCCGGACCCCGTACGAGCCCCTAGGCGTGCAGCCGCTCGGCCGCCTCCACGACGTTGGCCAGCAGGAGTGCGCGGGTCATCGGGCCGACGCCGCCGGGGTTGGGGGTGAGGAAGCCCGCGACCTCGGCCACGTCGGGCGCCACGTCGCCGGCGATCTTGCCGTTGACCCGGGAGACGCCGACGTCGAGCACGGCGGCGCCCGGCTTGACCATGTCCTTGGTGATCAGGCCGGGCACGCCCGCGGCCGCCACCACGATGTCGGCGCGGCGCACATGGCCGGCCAGGTCCTGGGTGCCGGTGTGGCAGAGGGTCACGGTGGCGTTCTCGCTGCGCCGGGTCAGCAGGAGGCCGAGCGAGCGGCCCACGGTGATGCCGCG
Organism: Nonomuraea sp. C10; assembly: GCF_008017515.1. Classification (NCBI taxonomy): domain Bacteria; kingdom Bacillati; phylum Actinomycetota; class Actinomycetes; order Streptosporangiales; family Streptosporangiaceae; genus Nonomuraea; species Nonomuraea sp. C10. The sequence continues at coordinate 2,312,545 of NZ_VPFF01000003.1, read as the reverse complement.
GCCGACCAGGGCCACCTCGGCGCCCTTGATCGGGACCCCGTACTCCTGGAGGAGCAGCACGATGCCGTGCGGCGTGCAGGGCAGCGGCGCGTCGACCATGTGGACCAGGCGGCCGAGGTTGACCGGGTGGAGGCCGTCGGCGTCCTTGGCCGGGTCCATGCGCTCCAGCAGGGCCATGGTGTCGAGGTGCTTGGGCAGCGGGAGCTGGACGATGTAGCCGGTGCACTCGGGCGAGGCGTTGAGCTCGTCGACGGCGGCCTCGACCTCGGCCTGGGTGGCGGTGGCCGGCAGGTCGACACGGATGGAGGCGATGCCGACCTCGGCGCAGTCGCGGTGCTTGCCCGCGACGTAGATCTGGCTGCCGGGGTCGTCGCCGACGAGGACCGTGCCGAGCCCGGGGGTGATGCCGCGCTCTCTGAGGGCGGACACCCGGGCCGTGAGGTCTGCCTTGATCTTCGCCGCGGTGGCCTTGCCGTCGAGTCTGACTGCGCTCATGCTTCCAATCCTTCCATGGCTCCGCCGGCGCGCGTTTCCCGGCCGATGACATCGTTGTCATGGACCCACGGAAGGCATAGTGTGGCCGTCGCCGGTCTGGGTGTTAGGGGTTGATTTGTCTGTTCGCCTGCTGTCCGCGGAGCCGACCGATCTGTTCGTGGGGCCGGCGGACCGGCCACGCCAGGTGCTGAAGGTCACCGTCGCGCGGGACCGGCGCGAGGCCGCGCTGGAGGTGCGCGGCGACGGCGTGCGCGGGCACGCGACCGTGCCCGCCGGGGACGGACCGGTCACGCTGGAGGTGCCGCTCGACGCCGAGACGCCGCCGGGCGCGGTGGTGCCGTGCGTGGTGACCCTGGAGGGCGAGACGCTGGACGTGACCGTGACGACCGAGTCTCCCGGCTGGACCATGTTCATGGTCTCCCACTTCCACTACGACCCGGTCTGGTGGAACACCCAGGCCGCCTACACCAGCCCGTGGGAGCTGCTGGCCGCCGACGCGACCACCAGGCCGCTCTGGGAGTTCAACGCGTTCGCGCTGGTCGAGGCGCACATCGAGTTGGCCCTGCGGGACCCGGACTACCGGTTCGTGCTGGCCGAGGTCGACTACCTGAAGCCGTTCCTCGACACCCACCCCGAGCGCCGCGCCGACCTGCGCGCCCTGCTCGCCGAGGGCCGGGCCGAGCTGGTGGGCGGCACGTACAACGAGCCCAACACCAACCTGACCGGGGCCGAGACCACCATCAGGAACCTCGTCCACGGCATCGGCTACCAGCGCGACATCCTCGGCGGCGACCCGCGCACCGCCTGGCAGCTCGACGCGTTCGGGCACGACCCGCAGTTCCCCGGTTATCTGGCGGCGGCCGGGCTGACCGGGAGCGCGTGGGCGCGCGGGCCGTTCCACCAGTGGGGGCCGATCGACAAGAACTTCGGCGCGGCCGGTAACGACGCCACCCTGATGCAGTTCCCCAGCGAGTTCGAGTGGATCGCGCCGTCCGGGCTGGGGGTGCTGACGCACTACATGCCCGCCCACTACTCGGCCGGCTGGTGGATGGACTCGGCGCCGACGCTGGAGGCCGCCATGGCGGCGGTGTACGAGTTGTACCGGTCGCTCAAGCCCGTCGCCGCCACCCGGAACATCCTGCTGCCCGTCGGCACCGACTACACCCCGCCGAACAAGTGGGTGACCGAGATCCACCGTGCCTGGAACGCGCGGTACGTGTGGCCGCGGTTCGTGTGCGGGACGCCTCGGGACTTCATAGACACGGTTCGTACCGAAATTTCGGCCTTAAGCCCGCAATCACGGGACATGAACCCGATCTATACCGGCAAGGACGTCTCCTACATCGACACCAAGCAGGCCCAGCGGGCCGCCGAGGTGGCGGCGCTGGACGCCGAGCGGCTCTCGGCGCTCGCCGCGCTGCTGGGGCTGGGCCGCTACCCGCACGCCGCGCTGGACAAGGTGTGGCGGCAGCTCGCGTACGGGGCGCACCACGACGCGATCACCGGCTCCGAGTCCGACCAGGTCTACATCGACCTGCTGACCGGCTGGCGCGAGGCGTACGACGTGGCGGCGGACGCCCGCGACCGGGCGCTCGACGCGCTGATGGGCCAGGTGGCGGTGGACGGGCGCAGCGTCGTGGTGACGAACACGCTGCCGTTCGCCCGCGACGGCCTGGTGCGCGTGCGCCTCGGGCCCGGACTGCGCGTCGCCGACCCGGCGGGCGTGGAGATCCCCGCGGTCTCCGAGCACGGCACGCTGACGTTCACGGCCAAAGACGTGCCCGCGACGGGCTGGCGCACGTACCGGATCGTCGAGGGCCGGGCCGACCCGTGGCAGGACCTGCCCGGCACGACCATCGAGAACGAGCGCTGGCGGATCGTCGCCGACCCCGCCAGGGGCGGCGCGCTGGCCTCCGTCACCGACCTCGCCACCGGCCGCGAACTGCTCACCGGCCTGGGCAACGAGCTGCGCCTGTACGAGGAGTACCCGCAGCACCCGGACATGGGCGAAGGGCCGTGGCACCTCATGCCCACCGGCAGCTCCCTCGGGTCAGGCGACGCCCCCGCGGATTCCGTACGGGCCGAGACCTCCCCCGTCGGGCAGCGGATCATCGTCACCGGGCAGGTGGGCGAGGTCGCGTACGAGCAGGTCGTCACCCTCCTGGCGGGCTCCGACCGGGTGGACCTCACCACCCGCGTGGTCGACTACACCGGCGCCGACCGCCTGCTCAGGGTCCGGTTCCCGGCGCACGTCGAGGGCGCGCTGCCGGTGTCGGACGTGGCGGGCGCCGTCGTGGGGCGCGGCTTCGCGCTGCCGGACGTGGACTCCGCCGAACACCCGTGGACGCTCGACAACCCGGCCAACACCTGGTTCGGCCTGTCCTCCACCGCCCGGGTGGACCTCGGCCCGGCCGGCGCGCGGGCGATCGGCGTGGCCGAGATCGTGGTGCCCGGCCCTTCGGACGCGCCGCGGGCCCGCGAGCTCGTCGCGGCGCTGGCCCGGGTGGGCGTCACCGCCACCACCTCCACCGCCTCGGGCACCCGGTACGGGTGGCTGCACGTGGACTCGAACCTGCCGGACACGCGCATCGTCCTCGGCGGGCCGGACACCAACCCGGTCGCCGCCGAGCTGCTGTCCCGCTGCGACCCGGTCTTCTCCGAGGCGCTCACGTCGGGCGCGCCACGCGTGTGGGTGCCCGCCGAACGGCCGCTGGCCGAGGTGTGGCGGCCCAGCGCGGACCTGCGCGACCTGCGTTCCCTGCCCGCCCTCATCGTCGCCGGGCCGGTGGACGAGCTGGTGGACGACCTGGCCGGCGCCGTCATCCCGGCGGTCTGCCCGGCCGGTTCCGAACGGCTCGACGACCGGACGGTGGCGCTGCTGGCGTACGGGCTGCCGGGCTTCGCGGTGGACCCGTCGGGGGCTCTGCACCTGTCGCTCATGCGGTCCTGCACGGGCTGGCCCTCCGGCGTCTGGCTCGACCCCCCGCGCCGCACCGGCCCCGACGGGTCGGCGTTCCAGCTCCAGCACTGGACCCACGAGTTCTCGTACGCCCTCGTGGCCGGACCCGGCGACTGGCGGGCGAACCGGCTCCCCTCCTCGGGCCAGGAGTTCACCACCCCACTGCTGCCCCGCGTGGTCACCCCGGCGAACAGACCTCCGACGCACGCGACCAACCCAGCAAGCGAGCCACCACACGCGACGGACAGGCTGCTGATGGGCGCGACCGGTCCGGTTGGCGAGCCGCCACACGCGGACGCGTCCCCACCGCACGCCACGGCCAGGCCGCTGACGGGCGCGAGTGGTCTAGTGCTACCGCAGGTGTGCTCGTTGCTGCGCGTGGAGCCTGCTCGTGACGTGCTCCTGGGTACGCTCAAGGCCACCGGCAACCCGCACGCCCACGGGCGCGCCCGTCACGACGCCGAGACGGTCACCCTGCGCCTGGTGGAGGCCACTGGCCTCGGCTCTGAGGCCAAGGTCCACTCCCCTCTTCTGCCCTCCGCTCTGACGCCCGCCGACCTGCTCGAACGTCCTCTCCCGCCGACAGCGCCCCATCCCGCCGCGGGAGGCTTCGACGGGTCGGTGCTGCCGAAGCGGGTGAGAGGTTCGAGGACGCGCCGGCCGCTCTTCGATCCCGAGGGGAACCACCCGGGGGCCGTGAGGCTGGGCGGGGCCGAGGTGGGCACGTTTCTGGTCGCCGCCGAGCCCATGGAGACGGGGCCCGAGCTGGGAGCCGTGAGAGAGACCGCGCAGCCGGTGTACGCGCGTTACTGGCTGCACAACAAGGGCCCGGCGCCGCTCGGCTACCTGCCGGTGTCGGTCACCCTGACTCCCGGCCTGGTCACCCCGGACGGGCCGTTCGAGGTGGACGTCGTCGTGTCGTCGCAGTTGACCGACGCGGCGCACGAAGGCGTCGTGGAGCTGCACGTACCCGACGGGTGGACGGTGCTGCCGGCGCGGCGGCCGTTCCGCGTCGAGCCAGGCGGGCACGTCCGGTTCCCCGCCACCGTCACCCCAGCACCCGGCCGGGGCCTGCACTTCGTGTCCGCGCGGACGGGCGTCGGCGGGCAGGTGATCGAGGACGTGGTCACGGTGGCGCTCGGCGACGCCCCCGAACTGCCCGTGCCCGGCCCCGCGCCCGCCCCCGTCGACGCCGTCCGGGGCACCACGGCCGACGAGGCCCGCCCCACCGGCCTGTCGGTGACCACGCTCGCGGACGCGCTCACCCTCCGCCCCGGCGACCGCGCCGCTCTGACCGTACGGCTCGCGAACGGCACCCACGGAGAGATCCGGGGCGAGGCCCAGCTCGCCGCCCCGTGGGGGACGTGGGAGCTGCTCCCCTCGGCCATCAGGGGGTTCACGGTGGCCGCCGGAGGGACCTGTGACGTGACGTTCCCCGTGGAGGTCCCGCCGGACGCGACGGCCGGGCACTTCTGGGCGCTGCCCAAGGTCATGTGGTTCGGCCGCTGCCAGTACGCCGCCACCGTCCGCCTGGAGGTGACCCGGTGACCGCCGTTCCCGCGGAGATCGGGTACGTCGGTGACAGGCCCGTGGGGCGGGAGGCGCTCGACCGGCGGATCGCCGAACTGCGGGCCGGGCCGTCACGCGCCGCGCTGCCCACGCCCGGCAGCGCCGAGGACCGCCAGCTGGCCCGGTGGCTGACCCAGGTGATCCTCACCGAGGCGCTGTGCGAAGACGAGGCCGCGCGCCTCGGGCTGGCCCCCGTGGACGGGCCGCCGCTCGACCGGATCGCCGCCGTCGAGCTGGGCTCCGTCAACGCCGCCGCCTATCACGGCAGCCCGTGGGTGCGCGCGATGTACCGGCACGTGACCGCCACCGCCGAGGTGCCCGCCGCCTGGCGTCCCTCCCCCGTACGGGACGATCGGGAGACCCGCTACCTGGTGCTGCACGGGCTGTTCGAGGACAGGGAGACCGCCCGGACGGCCACCCCGGCCGACCTGGAACCGCTGGGCGCGGTCACCCTGGAGTCGCTGCCCGCCGCCCTCGCCGCGGCCCTCCGCTCCCGGCCATTCGGAGAGCTCACCGGCCCCGTACGAGATGCCCTGGGGTGGCATGTCGCGGTGGCGGAGCGCTCGGAGCTGGACGTCGCGGCCCTCGACGGCGAGACGCCCGCTTCGGAGCGCGGCGCCGGGGCACCCCGGCTCGACGCGGCGCGGCGGCTCGCCTTCGCGCGGTGGATCGATGAGAAGCGGGCCGCGACGGTGCGGCTCGTGCCCGGACTTGAGCATCCTGGCGACCCTCGCCAGCCCGACAACCACCACAAACACTCATGAATCACGTACTTGCCATTGACATCGGCGGGACCAAGCTCGCCGCCGCGCTCGTGGACGCGAGCGGATCCGTGCTGCGTTCCGGCACCCGGCCCACGCCGGGGCAGGAGGTCATGGCCGCGCTGCGCGGCCTGATCGAGGAGGTGACCGAGGGCGGGCCGGAGCCCGGTGCCGTCGGGATCGGGTGCGCCGGGCCGCTGGACCTCGCCGCCGGGACCGTGAGCCCGGTGAACATGCCGAGCTGGCGCGGCTTCCCGCTCCGCGACGAGGTGCGGAAGGTGACCGGCCTGCCCACCGTGCTCGCCGGCGACGCGCAGTGCATGGCGCTGGGCGAGCACTGGCTGGGCGCGGGCCAGGAGACCCGCGCGCTGCTGGGCATCGTGGTCTCCACCGGCATCGGCGGCGGCCTGGTCGTCGGCGGCACGCCACTGCTCGGCCCCACCGGGAACGCCGGTCACGTCGGCCACATGAGCGTGGACCCCTACGGGGAGCGCTGCGAGTGCGGCGGACGCGGCTGCGTCGAGAGGTACGCGAGCGGCCCCAACATGGCCCGCTGGGCGCTGGAGAACGGCTGGACCCCCGGCCGGGCATCGACCGGCGACCCCGTGGTCGCGGACGCGCGGACGTTGGCGGGGGATGCCGCCGCAGGTGATCCCGTGGCGGTGGCCGCGTTCGAGCGGGGGGCGCGGGCGCTGGCCGGGATGATCGCCTCGACGGCCGCCGCGGTCGAGATCACCACCGTGGTCGTCGGCGGGGGCGTCTCCCAGGCGGGGCCGGTGCTGTTCGGCCCGCTGGAGGCGGCGCTGGACGACGTCGGCGGGCTGGGGTTCGTCAGGGCCGTCGAGGTGCGGCCGACCACGCTGGGGGTGCGGGCCGGCCTCGCCGGGGCGGCCAAGCTGGCCTGGGACTACTCCCGCTCGGCGAGCTGAGCCTCACGGCGCTCGATGATCCTGCGGGTGAACGGGATCAGCTCCATGGCCCGGCCGCCGAGGTAGGCGCCGATGAAGGCCAGCAGGATGAGCACGAAGGGGCTGGTGGCGAATCCGTTCACGGCCAGGAGGACGTTCAGGGATGCGTCGAGCAGCGTCATAGAGACACTCCGAGGGGAATGAGACACGCAACGCGCATCAGATTAACCGGACAAGCGGCATGCCGCCGCACTTTTCCGGCAAATCGGCGGCCCGGGGTCCGGGCCGCCGAGCCGTCGATCAGTGGAAGAAGTGCCGCGTGCCGGTGAAGTAGAGCGTGACGCCCGCCTTCTCCACCGCGTCGATGACCTCCTGGTCGCGTACGGAGCCGCCGGGCTCGACGATGGCCTTCACGCCGCCCTCGATGAGCACCTGCGGCCCGTCGGGGAACGGGAAGAACGCGTCGGACGCGGCCACCGCGCCCGTCGCGCGCTCGCCCGCCCGGCTGACCGCGAGGCGGCAGGAGTCGACCCGGTTGACCTGCCCCATGCCCACGCCCACGGTGGCGCCGTCGCTGGCCAGCAGGATCGCGTTGGACTTGACCGAGCGCGCGGCCCGCCAGGCGAACGCCAGGTCGGCCAGCATCTCCGGAGAGGCCGGCTCGCCCGCCTTGAGCTGCCAGGTGGACGGGTCGTCGCCGGCCGCGTCGACCCGGTCGACCTGCTGGACGAGCAGGCCGCCGTCGATCCGGCGGAACTCGGCCGCGTTGGCCGGGCCGGCGGGGCAGACCAGCAGGCGAAGGTTCTTCTTCCTGGTGAGGATCTCCAGCGCCTCGGGCTCGAACGCGGGCGCCACCACGACCTCGGTGAACACCTCGGCGATCTGCCGGGCCAGGGACGCCGTGACCGGCCCGTTGACGGCGATCACGCCGCCGTAGGCGGAGACCGGGTCGCACGCGTGGGCCTTGCGGTGCGCCTCGGCCACGTCGGCGCCGACGGCGATGCCGCACGGGTTCTGGTGCTTGATGATGGCCACGCACGGGTCGGTGAAGTCCCACGCGGCCCGCCAGGCGGCGTCGGCGTCGAGGTAGTTGTTGTAGGACATCTCCTTGCCGTGCAGTTGCTCGGCGTTGGCCAGCCCGTCCGCTCCCGAGGTGTAGAGGGCGGCGCCCTGGTGGGGGTTCTCGCCGTAGCGCAGCTCGGCCTTGCGCCGCCAGGTCGCGCCCATGAACGCGGGCCACTCCTCCTCGGCCGCGTACGCGCTGCCGAACCACGAGGCCACGGCCACGTCGTAGGCGGCGGTGTGGGCGTAGGCGATGCCCGCCAGCCGCTTGCGCTCGGCCTTGCTGAACCCGCCCTGCTCCAGCGCGGCGGACACCTCGCCGTAGAAGCCGGGGTCGACCACGACCGCGCAGGTGTTGTGGTTCTTGGCGGCGCCGCGGATCATGGCGGGGCCGCCGATGTCGATCTGCTCGACGCACTCCTCCGGCGACGCCCCCGAGGCCACCGTCTGCTCGAACGGGTAGAGGTTGACCACCACGAGCTGGAACGGGTCGATCTCCAGCTCCTCCAGCTGCTGCACGTGGTGCGGCTTGCCGAGGTCGGCGAGCAGCCCGGCGTGCACCCGCGGGTGGAGCGTCTTGACGCGCCCGTCGAGACACTCGGGGAAGCCGGTGAGCTGCTCGACCTTGGTCACCGGGATGCCGTAGGACGCGATGGCGGCGGCCGTGCCGCCCGTCGACACGATCTCCACCCCCGCACCGTCGAGAGCCCTGGCCAGCTCTTCCAGCCCCGACTTGTCGTACACGGCGATCAGGGCACGCCGGATGGCGATGCGGGTCACGAGTTTTCCCCTCCAATGTTGTTGCCGATGCGGACGACGCGTCCGCTGACCGTCCAGCCCTCGCGGACCATCCGGCCGACAGTGTCGACGAGCAGCCGGCGCTCGACGGTCTTGATGCGCTCGTGCAGCTCGGACTCGTCGTCGCCCGGCAGCACGCGCACGGCCTCCTGGGCGATGATCGGCCCGGTGTCGACGCCGGCGTCGGCCAGCATCACGGTGCAGCCCGTCACCTGGACCCCGTACGCGAGCGCGTCGCGCACACCGTGAGCCCCCGGGAACGACGGCAGCAGCGCGGGGTGGGTGTTGACGACCGGGAACGAGTCCAGCGTCGGAGCGCCGAGAATCTTCATGAAGCCGGCCGAGATCACCAGATCGGGCTTGTGGGCCGCGATCTCCGCGGCGATCGCGGCATCCCAATCCTCACGATTCGGATAATCACGCAAATTTCGCACAAAAGTGGGTACGCCTGCGCGTGACGCCCTGGCCAAACCTTCGATCCCATCGCGGTCGGCGCCGACGGCCACCACGCGGGCCCCGTACGAAGGATCGGCGGAAGCGTCCAGCAGGGCCTGTAGGTTTGTTCCAGAGCCGGAGACGAGGACGACGAGCCGCCCAGCCTTAGACACGCACTCTCCCATGGACAATCGTGGGGTGGGGCTGCAAGCGTATCCGTTACTCGCCCGGTGACGCAGAGGAGGTCAGGTGTCGACACCGGTGCAAGCACCGGCCGGTCAGCAGCCCGCGGAGTCCGCGGGCCGCCGAGCGATCTGGTTGTCCATCGCAGCGCTGGCCATGACGTTCATGCTGCCGCTGGCCGGGCTGGTCATGGCGGTGTTCGCGCTCGTGGCCGGCATCCGCGCGCTCCCGCTGCTGAGAGGCGCGGGCAAACCCACCGGCGTGGCGTCGGGCGGCATCGCCGTGGCGACGGCCGCGCTGCTGCTCTCCGCCGGGGCCACCGGCATGCAGGTCTACCTGATGGACGAGAACTCCGCCTACCAGGAGTGCATGAAGGGCGCCGGCACGGTTCAGTCGCAGGGCGAGTGCTTCGTGCAGTTCAGGGAGGCGGCCGAGAAGAAGCTGCCGCCCGACGTGCTGGAGCTGCTCGGCGCGGCGCAGCCCTGATCAGTCGCGGTCCCAGGCGTACGGGTCCACGTAGATCACGTGGCCGCCCTTGTCGTCTGACTCGTCCACGATGTCCTTGCGGCTCCGCGGCGCCTCGTCCAGCGGGGCGCGCGGGCGCGCCTGGGCCAGGGTCTCGGCGGCGGCCGACGCGTGCTCGTCCTGCCAGTCGTCCCTGATGACCGGGATGGGCTGCGTGTCGGCCTCGGTGGCGTCCATCCAGTGGCCGGGCAGCGGGCGGGCGTCCGACTCGGCCAGCCCGACCTTGCTGGCCGCCCTGGCGATCGCCGCCCCCGCCTTCCGCACCGGCGCGGCGGCCTTGTCGAGCGGCGCGCGGGCCTTGCGGCTGAGCAGCAGCAGGTTGGTCACGCCGGCGGAGATGCCGGCGGCCACGCCCACCTCCAGCCCGACCGACAGGGCCACCTCCCACGCCGGCGGCCCGACGACCGTCAGCCTGCCGCCGCCGATCGGCCCGCCGGACAACGCGGCCAGCGCCGCCGCCACCAGCCCGGTCGTGACGCCGGTGAGGAAACCCCAGAGCGGCGCGGCCTCGTACGCGGGAGAGGGCGAGATCCTGGCGACCACGACGCCCGCCACCGCGCCCGCCGCGAACGGCAGCGCGATCACCGCCATCATCCAGACGGGCGCCGGGCCGCTGTCGGGCAGCGCGCCCAGCATCGGCAGGCTCGGCACCGTGCCGAGCTGCACGCCCGTCGGCGCGACCAGCGTGTCCGCGCCGACCGCGAACCCCGGCCCGGCGATGTAGGACAGCCCCCAGATGACCACGTTGAACAGGTAGAGCAGCTGCACCAGCAGGAGCAGCACGCCGCCCACGAACCCCGGCGCGAGCACGTCGGACAGCTCCCGCACCTGGTCGAAGTTGAGCACGATGGCGACCAGCACGAGCACCAGCCCGGCCGCGAGCATGATCGCGGTGGCCACCGCCGTGCCGACGGTCACCGCCCGCACCCGCTCGGGCAGCAGCCTCGGCATCACCCGCCACGGCCCGATCGTTCGCGCGACGGCGAGCGTGCCGGCCAGGAAGGCCAGGAGGAAGTGGCTGATCAGCGCCTCGCCGATGGACGGCTTGGTGAGGTCGTTGGTGGTGGCCAGCGCGATGCCGCCGGCCAGCATGGCATAGGGGGCCGCGAGCGAGACGCCCGCCTGCACGACCAGCACGAGCTGGGCCCGGCGCCGCGCGTTGGCCTTCTCCTTCGGGCTGTTCTTCGGCAGCCGGGCCGGCAGCCGCAGCCGCAGGTCGGCGTCGCGGGCCATCCACCGCCCCGCCTTGTAGAGCAGCAGGGCGGGCAGCACCATCAGGCCCAGGGGCAGAAGCCCGACCCGGCCGCCGGGGATGTCGAAGCCCGCGTGGTGGGCGGCCAGCCAGATCTGCGCGGCCGTGCGGAACACGCCGGGCAGCCCCTGGCCGAGCGCGCCGCGCGGGGCGGCCATCCAGCCGACGATGGTGAGCGTGGTGAGGACGGCGAGCCCGGCACCCAGCGCGATGGCGGCGGCGAGCATGCCGGACACGGGCAGGGGCCGGCGGGACTCGTCGTCACCCGAGACCCCCGGCAGCTTGCCGAGAACCGACCGGGGGGCGGTGCGGAGCTGGTCGAGTATCGCCGTCACAACAAGTGATTTTCTCAATCTTTTCCGACCGGCGCTTGGTTGACGCGCCGCACCCGCCCGGTTTATACGGTGTTTCCGCGACGGGCACGGGCTTTCCGAGCCCCGGACACGCGGAAGGCCCCGCCCGGACGAACGAGCCGTCCGTGGGGGCCTTCGCCGCTGTCTAGCGTGACTGCATGATCTCCCGCATCAGGCGGGCGGTCTCGGAGGGGGTCTTGCCGACGCGCACGCCGACCTTCTCCAGGGCCTCCTTCTTCGCCTGGGCGGTGCCGGCCGAGCCGGAGACGATGGCGCCGGCGTGGCCCATGGTCTTGCCCTCGGGCGCGGTGAAGCCCGCGACGTAGGCGACGACCGGCTTGGTGACGTGCTTCTCGATGTAGGCGGCCGCGCGCTCCTCGGCGTCGCCGCCGATCTCGCCGATCATCACGATCGCGTCGGTGCCGGGGTCGTCCTGGAACGCCTGGAGGCAGTCGATGTGCGTGGTGCCGATGACCGGGTCGCCGCCGATGCCCACGGCGGTGGAGAAGCCGAAGTCGCGCAGCTCGTACATGAGCTGGTAGGTCAGCGTGCCGGACTTCGACACCAGGCCGATGCGGCCCGCGGTGGTGATGTCGGCGGGGATGATGCCGGCGTTGGAGGCGCCGGGAGAGGCGATGCCGGGGCAGTTGGGGCCGATGATGCGGGTCTTGTTGCCCTTCTCGGTCGCGTACGCCCAGAACTCGGTGGTGTCGTGGACCGGCACGCCTTCGGTGATCACCACGCAGAGCGGGATCTCGGCGTCGACGGCCTCCTTGACGGCGTCCTTGGTGAACGCCGGGGGGACGAAGACGACGGACACGTCGGCGCGCGTCTTCTCCATCGCCTCCTTGACCGTGCCGAACACGGGCAGGCCCTCGTGGGTGGTGCCGGCCTTGCGGGCGTTGACGCCGCCTACGACGCGGGAGCCGGCGGCGAGCATGCGGCGGGTGTGCTTGGTGCCCTCCGAACCGGTCATGCCCTGAACGATGATCTTGCTGTTCTCGGTCAGCCAGATAGCCATGTGTCACGCACCTACCGCAGCGAGCTCGGCGGCCCGCTTGGCCGCGTCGTCCATCGTGTCGACCAGCTCGACGCGCGGGAGCGCGGCGTCGGCCAGGATCTGTCGCCCGAGCTGGGCGTTGTTGCCGTCGAGGCGGACCACCAGCGGGTGGTTGACCGACTCGCCGCGGCTCTCCAGCAGCTTGAACGCCGAGACGATGCCGTTGGCCACGGCGTCGCAGGCGGTGATGCCGCCGAACACGTTGACGAAGATCGACTTGACCGACGGGTCGGACATGATGATCTCCAGGCCGGCCGCCATGACCTCGGCGGACGCGCCGCCGCCGATGTCGAGGAAGTTGGCCGGGGCGGGCTTGCCGGGGAAGGCCTCGCCCGCGTAGGCGACCACGTCGAGCGTGGACATGACCAGGCCGGCGCCGTTGCCGATGATGCCGACGGTGCCGTCGAGCTTGACGTAGTTGAGGTCCTTGGCCTTGGCCGCGGCCTCCAGCGGGTCCTCGGCTGCCTGGTCGACGAAGGCCTCGTGGTCGGGCTGGCGGAAGGAGGCGTTGTCGTCGAGCGTGACCTTGCCGTCGAGGGCCTTCACCTGGCCGTCGGCCGACAGGATCATCGGGTTGACCTCGACGAGGCTGGCGTCCTCGTCGACGAACGCGCACCAGAGCTTCTCGATGAGCTCGGCCGCGCCGTCGAGCGCCTTCTCCGGCAGCCCGCCGGCCGCCGCGATCTCGCGGGCCGTGGCGCGGTCGACGCCGGTCAGCGGCGAGACCGGCACCTTGGCGACCTTCTCGGGGGTCGAGTGGGCGACCTCTTCGATGTCCATTCCGCCCGCGGCGGAGCAGATGGCCAGGAAGGTGCGGTTGGCGCGGTCGAGCAGGAAGGAGAAGTAGTACTCCTCCGCGATCGCGCTGGCCTCCTCCACGAGCACCTTGTGCACCGTGTGGCCCTTGATGTCCATGCCCAGGATGGCCTGGGCCTTCTCGACGGCGTCGGCGGCGTCGTCGGCCACCTTGACGCCGCCGGCCTTGCCGCGGCCACCGGTCTTCACCTGCGCCTTGACGACGACGCGACCGGTGAGCTCCTCGGCGGCCGCGCGTGCCTCCTCCACGGTGTGGGCGACGATGCCGCGTGGCACCGGGATGCCGTAGTCGGCGAAGAGTTCCTTCGCCTGATGTTCGAACAGGTCCACGAGGGTCCGTCCTTGCTTCTCCGACTGAATGTTCGACGGCCCGGGCCACCCCGTACGTCCGTGCCGGGCGTTTCCGCCAGTGAAGCCTAGCCCCAGACTTGACCCTTCCCGGTCACCGGGTCGCGGTTGTGCCTGGATGTGACGGTGATCTCACTCCGCCTGCACGAAATGTGCACCGAATCATCAGCTCTTGTCCGCCTATTGAGATATCGCTGTGATCTTCGATCGGCAAGATACCTTTTTCCCCTTCCTTTTCAACCGAGGACAACGATGAGAAGAGTCATTGCCGGGCTGGCATTGGCCACCGCGGCGACGCTGGCTACGGTGGCGCCAGCGCAGGCTGCGACGGCGGACCCGGTCAAAACGCTCAAAAAGCAGTTCAAGCCCGGACACGGAGTGCGCGTTTCCGAAACGGTCCGTAGTTTCCGCGATGGAAAGGCCGCGGGCGTCACCCTGACGACCGGAAAGCTCGCGTTCGGCAAGTCCGGCGTGGTCGGCGCCGACGTGAGCCACCGCGTCAAGTCGCCGAAGGGCCAGAGGGCGACACCGCTGCCCAGCCTCCTCGGGACCCGCGTGATCAGCATCGGCGGCCACACGTACATGCAGGGCGGCATGTTCGCGGACGAACTGCCCGAAGGCAAGAAGTGGATCCGCTACGAAGACGTGGTCGCCTACCAGTCGAACCAGACGGTCGACATCTTCAACCCGAAGGTGCTCAAGGGCCTGGTCGCCAAGGCCGAGAACGTCAAGGGCGACTACAAGGGCACGATCACCCTCAAGGAACTGGCCAGGTTCCAGGGCGTGAAACTGAGCGGCACCATGAGCAAGATCAAGGTAAAGTACCTGCTCGACACCAATGGTAAAGGCCTGATCACCCGAGTGGTCAGCGACATGACGCTCGACTACGGCATCATGGGCAGCAGCCGCGCGATCACCGAGAGCCGCTACACCGGCTGGGGCGCCAAGGTCAAGATCACGGCTCCGCCGAAGTCGCAGTGGATCGACAGCGCCGACCTGATCGCCGGGCTCCCCGACACCGAAGTGCCGTCGGAGATCCCGGACAACGCGATCAGCTCTCTCGGCGTCGGCGGCTAGCTCCACCTTTCCTCTCTCGTACGAGAGGCATTCGGTAATGCGCGACACGACATGGTCCTGCCATGTCCACCTCCCCCTCCATGAATCGAGAATCGCAATGAAGCGTCTAATCACGGGACTGGCGATCGCATGCGCCGCGACGTTCGTCATGGCCGTCCCCGCACAGGCACAAATCGCGCCGAAGAACCCGGTCGCCGCCGTGAAGAAGCAGCTTGTCGCCGGCAAGGGCGTCAAGTTCTCCGAGCGCACCACTCTCAGCACTTCCTTCATGCGCGAGATCTTCGTCCGGCGCACCGGCACGATCGGCTTCCGCAAGAACGGCGTCGCCGCCTCGGACATCACCGGCAAGTTCAACATCAAGGCCAGCGATCTCGGTGAGGAAGCTCCCGAGTTGGTCAAGGCGATGGCCAAGCCGGAGCGCACGATCTGGCTGGGCAAGACCTCGTACCTGTCCGGCGGCATCTGGGCCGGGGTCGTGCCCGAGGGCAAGACCTGGTTCAAGATGCCGAACGGCCCGACCGGCGGACTCAGCGGCGTCGTCGGGCAGCCGCTGAACGTCGCCGAGCCGGTCACGCTCAGGACCATGTTCAAGAACGCCAAGGCCGTCAAGGGCGGCTACGCCGGCAAGGTCACCATCAGGGACATCCGCAAGGTGTCCCCCTGGTTCCGCGCCACGCTCCAGCTCGACAAGCCCTCGGCCAAGCTGCTGGGGGCCCAGATCTCCTGGCGGCTGAGCGTCGACGCCAAGGGCCTGCCGACGCGGCTGGTGACCACGTACCCGTTCGGCGTCCTCGACGGCACGCCGAAGAAGAACGAGACCCTGAGCGTGGACACCCGCTACAGCGGCTGGGGCACCAAGGTCAGCATCAAGGCGCCGACCGAGGACGACGCCACCACCAAGCCGAAGGAAGGCTCGGAGGACACGCTCGAGGACATCGAGATCCTGAAGGGCGTGAACGTCGGCAAGATCGGCGGCTGACGCCCCCGGCTTTCGCCTCCTTCTCCTGGTCTCGCCGGGAGGAGGGGGCGTTTCGCTTCTGCGGGTTCGTGCTCCTTTGGACCGTTACAACATCGTGACGAGTTATCCGCCGTCGAAACACGCGTCCCAATTGTCACACGTACAGACGCGTAACGCGGAGAACCATAGCTCAGGAGTACGACCCGTGAATGTCTTCCCCCGGATTCTCGCCGCCGCCGCGCTGGTGACGGCGGTGGCCTGCGCGGCGGAGGGCGCCCCCGTCGCTCAGCAGGCCGCCCGGCCGCAGACGGTGCAGGCGGCTCAAACCGTCACGAAGGCGAAGAAGAAGTTCAAGATAGGCATCGCCGACATCACCCCCATGGGCGAGAAGACGGAGAAGGTGGGCGTCGGCTTCCCCATCATCGTCACCTTCGACCGCGACGTGCCCGACAAGGCCGCCGTCGAGTCCGTGCTCCAGGTCGAGGCGGAGCAGCCCGTCGAGGGCGCCTGGCGGTGGGTGTCGCCGCGCAAGGTCATCTACCGCACCAAGACCTACTGGAAGCCCTACCAGAAGGTGCTGTTCAAGGCCCTGCTCAGCGAGATCCCCGGCAACGAGAAGGCGAAGAACGTCAGCCGCCGCTTCGCCGTCGGCGCCAAGCACGTGTCGCTGGTCGACACCCGCAAGCACGTCATGAAGGTCTACCGCAACGGCAAGCTGGCCAAGAAGATCCCGATCAGCGCCGGCCGCGGCGGGCTGGTCAGGAACGGCGTCGACGTCTACCTGACCACCAGCGGCGTCCACCTGACCATGGGCAAGAAGGCCGTGGAGACCATGACCTCGTCGTGGATGGGGGTGACCGACCCGAAGGACCCCCGCTACTACAAGGAGGAGATCCCGTGGGCGGTGCGCATCTCCGACAGCGGCGAGTACGTCCACCAGAGCTTCGGCGACTACCAGTATCTCGGCCGGTCCAACCAGAGCCACGGCTGCGTGCGCGCCACCCCTGCCGGGGCCAAGTGGTTCTACCAGATCAGCCAGCGCGGCGACGTCGTCAAGATCGTCGGCACCAAGCGCAAGCTCCAGTGGAACAACGGCTGGAGCTACTGGCAGCTCAATTGGACCCAGTGGAAGAAGGGCAGCGCCCTGCGCACCGCCCAGAGCTGACGTACGGGGTCAGAGCTTCTCCAGCGGCGCGTACGCGAGCAGGAGCGTCTTCTCACCGCCCGAGCCGAAGTCGATCTTGACCTTGGTCTTCTCGGCCACGCCGTCGACCGACACCACGGTGCCGAGACCGAACGCGTCGTGGGTGACCCGGTCGCCCGGCGTCAGCGACGGGACGGCCCGGCCGCCGGTCTTCTTCGGGGCCGCGGCCGGGGCGGGCTCGCGGCGGGTGGCGGCGCTCCACGCCGACTTGTCGGGGTCGGTGCGCCACTCGACCAGCTTGGCCGGCACCTCGTTGACGAACCGCGAGGCCGGGTTGAACGACGGCGCGCCCCACGAGCTGCGCACCGCCGCCCGCGTCAGGTAGAGACGCTGCTGGGCGCGGGTGATGCCGACGTAGGCCAGGCGGCGCTCCTCCTCCAGCTCCTTCGGCTCGCCGATGGAGCGGATGTGGGGGAAGACGCCGTCTTCCATGGCGGTCAGGAACACCACCGGGAACTCCAGGCCCTTGGCGGTGTGGAGCGTCATCAGCGTCACCACGCCCTGGCCGCCGTCCTGCTCGGGGATCTGGTCGGCGTCGGCCACCAGCGACACCTGCTCCAGGAACTCCACGAGCGTGCCCTCGGGGTTGGCCTCCTCGAACTCGCCGGCCACCGAGACCAGCTCCTGGAGGTTCTCCAGGCGGGACTCGTCCTGAGGATCTTCGGACGCCTCCAGCTCGGCGCGGTAGCCGGTGGCCACCAGCACCTCCTCGGCCAGCGCGGACGGCGGCACGCCCTCGCCCTTGGCGATCAGCTCATCGATCATCGCGACGAACTCCCTGATCGCGTTGAGCGAGCGGGTGGCCATGCCCGGCGCCTCGTCGGCCCGCCGCAGGCCCTCCCAGAACGGGATCCGCTCGCGCGCCGCGAACGCCTCCACCATCGCCTCGGCCCGGTCGCCGATGCCGCGCTTGGGCACGTTGAGTATGCGGCGCAGCGACACCACGTCGAGCGGGTTGGCCAGCACCCGGAGGTAGGCCAGCAGGTCCTTGACCTCCTTGCGCTCGTAGAAGCGCACCCCGCCGACGACCTTGTAGGGCAGGCCGGTGCGGATGAAGATCTCCTCGAACACGCGGGAGGCGGCGTTGGTGCGGTAGAAGACCGCGACGTCGCCCGGCCTGACGTCCTCCTCGTCGGCCAGCCGGTCGACCTCCTGCGCCACGAACACGGCCTCGTCGTGCTCGTTGTCGGCGACGTATCCCACGATCTTGGGCCCGTCGCCCTGGTCGGACCAGAGGTTCTTCGGCTTGCGCGACTCGTTGCGGGAGATGACCGCGTTGGCGGCGGCCAGGATGTTCTGGGTGGAGCGGTAGTTCTGCTCCAGCAGGATCGTGCGGGCGTCGGGGTAGTCGCGCTCGAACTCGAGGATGTTGCGGATCGTCGCGCCGCGGAAGGCGTAGATCGACTGGTCGGCGTCGCCGACCACGCACAGCTCCGACTGGCTGGTGCCGGAGCGCACCTGGTCGCCGTCGGCGGTGCGCAGCTCGGGGAACCCGACCAGCTCTCTGATCAGGATGTACTGCGCGTGGTTGGTGTCCTGGTATTCGTCGACGAGGACGTGGCGGAAGCGCATCCGGTAGTGCTCCGCCACCTCGGGGAAGAGCTGGAAGAGCGTCACCGTGTTCATGATGATGTCGTCGAAGTCCATCGCGCCGGCCTCGGTGAGCTTGAGCTGGTAGCTCTTGTAGGCCTGGGCGAGCGTCTTCTCCAGGTGGGAGCCCGCCCGCTCGATCGCGGTCTCGTAGTCGATCAGCTCGTTCTTGAAGTTGCTGACCTGGGCGGAGAACGACCGGGGCGGATAGCGCTTGGGGTCGAGCTCCATCTCGCGGCAGACCATGGCCATGAGGCGCTGGGAGTCGGCCTGGTCGTAGATGGAGAAGCTCGAAGGGAAGCCGAGCCGCTTGGCCTCGCGGCGCAGGATGCGCATGCACGCGCTGTGGAAGGTCATCACCCACATCGCCCGCGAGCGCGGGCCGACGAGCTTGTCGATGCGCTCCTTCATCTCGCGGGCGGCCTTGTTGGTGAACGTGATGGCCAGGATCTCGCCCGGATGGACGTCGCGCTCGGCCAGGAGGTAGGCGATGCGGTGGGTGAGCACCCGCGTCTTGCCGGACCCGGCGCCCGCGACGATCAGCAGCGGGCTGCCGTGGTGGAGCACGGCCTCGCGCTGCTGAGGGTTGAGGCCGTCGAGCAAAGGGTGGTCAACAGAGACTTGGGTGGGCACGCCCCTAGGTTAGGCCCCCTCACCGACAATCGGCGCCCGGAATGCCGGGGACCGGGCTCCCGTTGTGCGGACAGACGCCTCAGAAAGGGGAGCCATGCTGCCGGAGAGTGAGATCACCAGGGTCCTCGTCGTGACTGCGCACCCGGACGACGCCGACTTCGGCGCGGCCGGCAGCGTGGCGCTGTTCGCCGACAAGGGCGTGGAGGTGACCTACCTGCTGGTCACCGACGGCGACGCGGGCGGCAACGACCGCTCCCTGGACCACTCCGGCATGGCCGAACTGCGCCGCGCCGAGCAGGCCGAGGCGGCCAAGTGCGTCGGCGTGACCGACCTGCGCTCCCTCGGCCGCGCCGACGGGACCGTCGTCCCGTCGCTGGATCTGCGCAGGGACATCGCCCGCGTCATCAGGCAGGTACGGCCCGAGCTGGTGATCACCCATCACCCCGAGCGCAACTACGAGTTCATCGCCCCCAGCCACCCCGACCACCGGGCGGTCGGCGGCGCCACCCTGGACGCCGTCTATCCCGACGCGCGCAACCCGTACGCCTTCCCCGAGCTCGTCGAGGAGGAGGGCCTGGAGGCGTGGACGGTGCGTGAGGTGTGGCTCATGGGCGGGCCCACCCGCAACCACTGGGTGGACATCACGCCGGTCGTCGACCGCAAACTGGCGGCGCTGCAGTCGCACGCCAGTCAGGTGGGTCACATCGAGGGGTTCGCGGAGATCGTCAGGGACCGTTTCGCCGCCTGGGCGCGGCAGGCCGGCTTCCCCGACGGGCACTACGCCGAGGGCTTCCAGGTCGTCAACACGACATAGGCCGGCTTACGGCACCGAACCGGGCGGCACCACCCACAGTGACGGCTGCCCGGTGACCTCCGCGATCCGGTCGTAGTCGCGGTCGTAGTGGAGCACCGTCGCGCCGTACACCTCGGCGCAGGCGGCGATGAGCAGGTCCGGCGGGCTGACGCCGCGATGCTGCGAGGCCTCGATCAGCTTCAGCTGGACCTCGCGGGCGCGCGCCCAGACTTCCGGCCCGGCGGACAGCCTGATGACCTGGTGCTGTGCGCGGATGATGCGCTTGTAGTGCGCGTGGTTACGGGCGCTGTAGCCGACCTCCAGGTCGATGATGTCGCACGTGGCCACGACACGAGCCGCGTAGAGCGGGTGGAGCGCCTTGGCGACGACGTCGCTGGTCCTGATGCGCGCCAGCGCGCTCGTGTCGAGCAGGTAGATCACTCCTGTCGCCGCCACGCGTGCTTCATGACCTCCGGATCCAGCAGATCCGGGCTCCCCTCCGTCCGCCAGAACTCGAACGCCTCGATCGCGTCCGCCGTCTCCTCGTCCCGGTCGAGCACCGCCTGCAGGGCCGAGTGGACCGTTTCCTTCATGCTGCTCGTCCCCAGCCTGTCCTGGACCGCCTGGACGAGTTCCTTGTCGATGTCGATGACCGTTCGCATGGAACACCACCTCCGTTACCTCCAGCGTATATCACGAAGTGTGATCTTGATATACGCACTCTCCGTGTCCGATCGAACACGTTGAGGCGCGGAAGTGACTTTAAAGCAGCGGCAAAGAGCATGAACGCAGGCCAGGGCCGCGAGGTGAAGGATCCTCATCCCGGGGCGGAAAGCACCCTCACCACCGGGAGAACATCACCAGCGCTGCCGGGCCTCCTCCGCCCACCCCGTCAGCCCGTCGAGCTCCACCCAGGTGCCGTCGTCGGCCTGGGCGCGGCCGGCGAAGTGGCCGAAGCACTGGTGGGTCTCGGAGCCCACCACCACCAGCTCGGTGCGGGCCACCCGCTCGTAGAACGGCGTGAACTCCACCTGCACCCGGGGACCGGTGATCCGCCACGGCCGCATCCAGTCGGCGCGGTCGTAGCTCCACGCCAGCTCCTCGCCGATCTTGTGCAGCCGGCCGCCGATGAACAGGGCGTTCTCCGTCATCCCGGTGCCGGCCGTCCACCGCCCGCCGAGCTGGATCGCCTTCCCGGGCGCGCTGCCCGCCGCCCAGTTCCAGGCGATCGAGTACGGCCAGCGCCCCCGCCCGTGGTCGAGCACGGCGAACGAGTCTTCCTCGCGCACCTCGTACGGGACCGAGCCGAGCACGAGCCTGCCCCGGACCGGGCGGCCGACGTCCTTGACCGTGTACTGGAAGCGCCGCGGGCCCCACGGCACCACCACGCCGAGCGACTCGTGGCCCTCGCGCGACGGCATCTCCAGGTCGACCTCGATGCCCTCCGCGCGGGCGCGCAGCGCGGTGGCGCCGGGGGTCTGGGTGATCCGGATGTCCAGCCCGCCGCCGCCCTTCGCGACGGCGGTGCCCTCCCCGCTGCGGTCGGGCATGACGGTGCCGCGGGCGAACGGCACCACGACGTCCCTGCTGATCTCCTCGCCGGCGGCGCGGTCGAGGACGTAGAGGCCGTGCACGCCCGCGTAGTCGAGCGAGGACGCCACGACGCCGATGATGTGGGACGGGGTGACGATGCCCCAGTATTCCCAGCGCTTGGTGCGGCCCCAGCCGCGCAGGTTGGCCCGGTGGAGCGGCCTCCGCGTCCAGCCGACGGCGGCCGGGTTGAGCCGGCCGTCGGGCAGGCAGAGGTCCACGGGCTCGGTGATCTCCCGTTCGCGCGTCGTCATCAGAGGGAGGCCTCCTGCTGGACGGGCTCGGTCCTGGTCGCGGCGAGGCGGGCGAAGAGGTAGCCCAGCGAGTTGGTCGCCAGATGCAGCATCGAGGGCGCGAGGAGCCCGCCCCGGCGGCGCAGCTCGGTGAACAGGACCCCGGCGGCGGCCGTCGAGAGCACGCTGCCCGCCACGACCCGCGCCGTGTCGAGCCGCCCGGGGGACTCGCCCGCGACGACGGCTCCCAGCGCCGGGTTGGCGCGCGCCATGTCGACGGCCGGCAGGATGTGCCAGAGGCCGAACAGCGCCGACGACACCGCCGTGGCGGTGGCCTGCCCGTGGGCCCGGCGGAGCATCGCGTGCAGCGCCCCGCGGAACCCGACCTCCTCCAGCAGCACCGTGCCGAACGGGACCTGGAGCAGGGCCTCCTCCAGGACGCGGGCGCGGGTGAGCGACAGCGCCCGCTCGTCGTGGAAGAGCGGGCGGGTGCGAGGGAGGGTGATGCCGACGGTGTAGACCGCGGCCACGCCCGTCACCAGCACCCCGCCGATGACGGCCCCCCGGCGCCCGTGCTCGAACCCGAGCTCCTCCCACGTGACCCCGGACCGGCGGGCCATCGCCACCAGCGCCGCCGTGGCCGCGGCGGAGGTGAGGGGGCCGAGCCGTGGTGCGACGCGGTTGTTGAGCACGTTGGCCGCGGTCAGCACGGCGATCGAGCGAAGCAGCACCCTTGAAGATTAGTCGCGCTCACTCTTAACCCGCGCCGGAGGGTCATGAGGCCGCGGGGCGGCGCACACCTTCGGGAACGCGGGAGCGGCGGCGCTCCTCCGGGGTGAGCCCACCCCAGATGCCATCGGCCTCGCCCGCCTTCAACGCGTACGAACGACACTCGGCGAGGACCTGGCACGTCGCGCAGACGGCCTTGGCCCGCGCCTCCTGGACGGGTGAGGGGGCGAGGGGGAAGAAGAGCTCCGGGTCGCTGGATCTGCAGGCCCCCCTGCGCAGCCAGCCGATCTCCTCCAATGGCATGGGCTAACGCTATGACGTGTACAAGATCAGTCGCATCATCCTGGGGATTGACACGCGACTACATCGCGGGAGGTGTCAGCAGGCGCTCACGCCGCGGGTGTAGCCGACGGCGAACGACCGCTGGCGCTGCTCGGCCGTACCGTGGGCCGCCGGGTCGAGCCAGTCGTCGGTCGGGTCGCCGGCGGCGGCGAGGTTGAGCAGGAGCTCGTCCTCGTCGCCCGGCTCGGCCACCAGCGCCCCCGAGTCGATCAGGGCGCGCAGCGTGCCGCCCGCGTAGCAGTCGGCCTGCAGCTCCATCTCCACGTTGAGGCGGAAACTGGTGCGGAGCTGGGCCTGCACGGCGTGGCCGAACTCGTGCGGGATGATCAGATAGACGGAGCCGTCGCCCATCCGGCTCCACAGCGCCCGCATCCACTCCTCGTCGTAGGCGATGAAATGTCCCGCCGAGCAGTAGAAGGCGTTGTTCGGCACGGACGGCTGCCCGCCGCAACGCGGCCCGTTCGTCCCCGAGTAGGGGATGAACCGGTTGACCGGGCGATAGGTCATCCCGGAGGCCGCGAACTGCTGCTTCCAGAACTCCTCCGACAGCGTCCTGGCGCCCCACACGTCGTCCTCGAACGAGTCGAGCCCGCGCCGGTCCCTCGACGGCACGTCGATCACACCACAGGCGGAGACGGGGGCCAGCAGCAGCACGACGAGCAGGAGGCGCACGACGAGGGGAGGCGTCACATGCCTCAGACTGCCCAGGTATGTACGGGTTCATTCGCGTGCATACGGTCGAGGTACTCCAGCGTCATCGCCCGCAGCGCCTCGTGGCGGTCGCCGCCGATCGCCCGTACCTTCTCGACCTGCCAGGTGGCGCCCGTGCGGCCCGTCAGGCAGCGGCCCTCGATGACGCCCAGCAGGCGGGCGGAGACGTCGTGGTCCACACCCCGCAGGTTCAGTCCCTCGTACGCCATGGGCAGCAGGCGGCGCAGGATCAGTTCGTCCGCAGGCACCTCGCCGAGCCCTGGCCAGTACAGCCGGGCCTCCAAACCGTGGCGGGCGGCGTTGTAGAGGTTCTCCTCGGCGGCGGCGAACGACATCTGGCTCCAGACCGGCCGCTCCGCGTGCGGCAGCACGCTCATCAGGCCGTAGTAGAAGGCGGCGTTGGCCGCGATGTCGAGCACGGACGGGCCGGCCGGGAGCACCCGGTTCTCCACGCGCAGGTGCGGGCGGCCGTCCACCACCGCGTACACGGGACGGTTCCACCGGTAGACGGTGCCGTTGTGCAGGGTCAGCTCGTGCAGTTGCGGGACGCGGCCCTGTTCCAGCTCGGCCCTCGGGTCCTCGTCATCGCAGATGGGCAGCAGGGCCGGGTAGTAGCGGACGTTCTCCTCGAACAGGTCGAAGACGCTGGTGATCCAGCGCTCGCCGAACCACACCCGGGGCCGCACGCCCTGTGCTTTCAGCTCGTCCGGACGGGTGTCGGTGGCCTGCTCGAAGAGCGCGATCCTGGTCTCGCGGTGCAGCTCCTTGCCGAACAGGTACGGGGAGTTCGCGGCGACGGCGACCTGGGGGCCGGCGATGGCCTGGGCGGCGTTCCAGTGCGCCGCGAAGGCCGGCGGGCTGACCTGCAGGTGCAGCTGGACACTGGTGCAGGCGGCCTCGGGGGTGATGCTGTCGGCGCGCGTGTCCAGCAGTTCGACGCCCTCGATCCGCAGGTGCAGGTCCTCGCCCCTGGCCGCGAAGATCTGCTCGTTCAGCAGCTTGTAGCGGGGGTTGGCGGAGAGCGTGCCCTCGCCGATGTCCCGCTCCCGCAGCGTGGGCAGGATGCCGACCAGCATCAGACGGGCGCCCTGCGACCGGGCGCGCTCCTCGGCGTGGTTGAGCCGGGCGCGCACGTCGTCCTCCAGCCGCCGGGCCCCGCCGTCGCCGAGCTCCTGCGGCTCGATGTTGATCTCGACGTTGAACTGACCCAGCTCGGTGGCCCAGTCAGGCCGCGCGATGGCGGCGAGCACCTCGGCGTTGCGCATGCACGCCTCGCCGGCGCCGTCCACGATGTTGAGCTCGATCTCCAGACCGGCGAGCGACCGGTCGACCTCGAACTTCGACTCCCGGAGCAGCTCCGCGAAGACGTCGAGGCAACGGTGGACCTTCTCGCGGTACTTCCGTCGGTCGTCCCGGCTGAACACGACGATCGGCACATCCCTGCCCATACCTGGAATGTCGCACGCCGTCCCTTGTTAGACCACCCCACCACGCCCAGCCTTCGTCCTGGGCTGAGGCAAGGCGCCTACGCTCCGACTTCCCGGTGCCGCCAGCCTCGCCCACGCCCAGCCGGAGTCGTTCATGGACGACTTTCTCCCCGACGGTCAGACGAGGCGGCGGGCGGTGGCCCAGCGGGAGAGCTCGTGGCGGTTGGAGAGCTGGAGCTTGCGCAGCACCGACGAGACGTGGGTCTCCACCGTCTTGACCGAGATGAACAGCTCCTTGGCGATCTCCTTGTACGCGTAACCGCGGGCGATCAGCCGCAGCACCTCGCGCTCGCGCTGCGTCAGCGAGTCGAGCTCGGGGTCGATCGGAGGCGCCTCGGAGGAGGCGAAGGCGTCGAGGACGAAGCCGGCCAGACGCGGCGAGAAGACCGCGTCGCCGTCGGCGACCCGGCTGATGGCGTCGGTCAGCTCCTTGCCGCTGATGTTCTTGGTGACGTAGCCGCGGGCGCCGCCGCGGATGACGCCGATCACGTCCTCGGCCGCGTCCGACACCGACAGGGCGAGGAAGCGCACCTGCGAGCCGGCGCCGAGCACGCGGCGCAGCACCTCCTGGCCGCCGCCGCCGGGCATGTGGACGTCGAGCAGGACGACGTCCGGCTGCAGCTCGGCGATGGCCTTGACCGCCGAGTCGACGTCCTCCGCCTCGCCCACGACCTCGATCGAGTCGCCCAGCTCGGCCCGCACGCCGGAGCGGAAGAGCCGGTGGTCGTCCACGATCAGCACCCGCGTCATTGCTTTTCCACCTTCATCGTCAGCATCACTTCAGTGCCCTCGCCAGGCTCGGTACGCACCCTGGCGGCGCCGCCGTGACGTTCCATCCTTCCGATGATGGACTCCCTGATCCCCATCCTGTCGACCGGCACCGCGTCGAGGTCGAACCCCTTGCCCCGATCCTTCACGAAAATCGTGACCTCTTCACCCTCTACTTCCGCGTACACGGAAATGGACGGACTCTCAGAGTATTTCGCGGCGTTGACCATCGACTGCCGGGCCGCCTTGAGCATGGCCCCGAGCCTGCCGCCGGAGTCGAGGTCGATGTCGCCGACGCAGACCACCTCGATCGGCACGCCGTGCGCGTCCTCCTCCTCGGCCGCGATGCGCCGTACGGCGGCGGCGAGGGTGGCGTCGGCGTCCTGGGCCGGCTGGTAGAGCCAGTTGCGCAGCTCGCGCTCCTGGGAGCGGGCCAGGCGGGTGACCTCGCGCGAGTCGTGCGCGACGCGCTGGATGAGCGTCAACGTGTGCAAAACGGAGTCGTGCACCATCGCGGCGACCTCGGCGCGCTCCTCCTGACGGATGCGCTCGCGCCGTTCGAGCTGCAGCTCCTTCCACAGGCCGGCCAGCCACGGGGCGGCGATGACCGCCAGCCCGCCGACCACGACCGTGGTGAACAGCAGGCCCTGGCCCGCCTCCTGGAGCTGGCCCTCGACCACCAGGAAGCCGATCCCGCCCGCCACCACGAGCATCACGCCGAGGAGCGTGCGCACCCGGTTCTTCCTGATGCTCTTGGTCGCGCCGCTCACCCAGTTCTTGCGGCGGTCGGGATCGGCCTGCTGCCACAGGATCAGCCCGCCGATGCCGCCCACCGCGAACGGCAGCATGCCGATGCCGCCCCGCGAGGCTCCCGTCAGGAACCCGAACGCGAGCAGCGCCACCCCGATCGCCGTGAACGCGGCGAGCTGGCTCCAGTCGCGGGCGGGCGGCTCTCCCCTGTACGGCTCGCGCGGCGTGATCATCCACAGCACCGCGTACGCCACACCGCCGACCCCGCCGACCACGCTGAGCAGCACGAACACCAGCCTGATCACGACGGGGTCGAGCTTGAGCTGCGCGGCCAGGCCCTGCGCGACGCCGCCGACGAGCCGGCCCTCCATGGGGCGCATCATGCGGCGGTACGGCCCGCTGGTCTCGGGCTCGGCGAGTGTCTTCTGGTCTGTCATAACACCGCCATCGTCACATGTCGCAGCGTTGGGGGCATCAGGGAACAACCCCCGGGTCGGGTCAGGGGTCTCCCCGATGCGTGCCCCCTCGGGGGTGGGTCACGATGGTTCCATGACAGAAGCACCGCCCAGGGAACCGGCCGCGCCCCCGAGCGTGCTGCGCCGCAGCAGCGAGGGACGATTCCTCATGGGGGTGTGCGCCGGGCTCGGCAGGCACACCGGCATCGACCCCGTGGTGTTCCGCGTGGGGTTCGTGATCCTGCTGTTCGGGTCCGGTATCGGGCTGTTTCTGTACATCGCGGCTTTTCTGCTGATGAAGGAGCCCAGTGGGCGGCCGGGGCTCATCGAGCAGTGGACCCACCGCGACTTCGACGCCGACACGGTGATGGCGTTGCTGACGGCGGTGCTGGCGCTCGGGCTGGGCATCAACCTGTCGACCGTGTGGCTGGACACCGGGACGCTGGTGGCGGGGCTGTTCCTGGCCGTCGCGCTGCTGGCGGCGCACGCGCACGGGGTCGACCTGCTGGGGCTGGTGCGCTCGATGCCCGAACGCCTCAACCGGCGGCCCCGAGCGATGGACCTGGACGGGTACCAGGAGACCCCCCGCGTGCCTCCGTACGCGCAGGCGACTCCTCCGATGGGTCACCGGCCCCCGGGGTCCCGCGCCGGAGGCCCCCCGGACCAGCCCCGCCGTACGGACGAGAACGGTACGCGGGAAGAGACCTCCCACCCGGCGGCTGACGCGGCGCCCGAGCCCGGCAAGGGTCCTCGTGCCGTGCCGCTCACCGGCACCGGACCCGCCGCGGTCCACGCCAGCGTCTCGCCGAAGACGTCCGGAGACGCCGACCGGACGGAACGGAGCCAGGACGAGGCGACCGCCACCTCCCCCGGCACGGCGGCAACGCCCGACGGCCGGCCCGAAACGGTACGGGACCAGGCGGCACCGCCCACGAGCATCTCACCCGACGCAACAGAGTCGCCCGCGCAGGACGGCCGACCCGAAGCGGGGCGGGACCAGGCGGCGTCACCCACGAGCATCTCACCCGACGCGGCGGGGTGGCCCGAAACGGGGCGGGACGAGGCGACCGCGCCGCCCGCCGCAGCCGCACACGCCGCTGCTTACGCCGACGCGGGGACGGACCCGGCCGCCGAGGGCGACCGGGCGCAGGAGGGCCGGGGCGATGAGACGGTGGCGCGGCCCGCCGTTGATCTGCCGCGGCAGGGTGCGCCGGGACAGGAGCCGGCGGGGGCCGGCTTCCGGGCGGAGGCCGGTACAGGCGAGAGGACCGATCAGCCCGGTACGAGGATCGGCGACCAGGCCGGGACCGGGACCGACGAAGGCACCGGGATCGGGTCCAGGTCCGGGACCGAGGAAGGGGCCGGGATCGGGTCCGGGATGGGTTCCAGGACCGGGTCCGGGGCCGGTTCCAGGGCCGAATCCGCGACCGGCGAAGGGGCCGAGGGGGATCGGGTTCGGTCGTATGGGGTGCAGGAGGAGTCGGTGTTCGCGGCGGGTGAGACGCGGGAGATGCCCGCGTACCGGCCGCTCGCCGGTCACCGGGAGACCCGGTACGGCTCGTACGGGGAGCCGTTCGCGCCGCACGGGCCGTACCAGCCGCTGGATCCGGCCAAGCGCGGCGGAGGTTACTCGCCGTACGACCCCGCGTTGTACGGGGTGCCGCTGCCGAAGCGGCAGAAACGGCCGAAGTCGTTCATCGGCGCCATCACCATCCTGCTGGCAACCATCATTGGAGGGATCCTCGTGGCCGTGCAGGCGGCATCGCCTTCGGGCGTGCAGCCCACGATCGTCGGCGGCGCGGTGCTCGTCACCATCGGGGCCGGGCTGCTGATCGCCGCCTGGTGGGGCAAGGGCGCCGGGCTGGTGGCCGCGGGCACCACGGTGGCGCTGCTGATCGGCATCGGGCTGATGTTCGGCGGGCTCCCGGCGAAGGTGGGGTCGGCCGTGTGGCAGCCCCTCACCGTGGAGGAGACGCGCCAGGTGTTCGACGTGGGCGTGGGAGACGGCGAGCTGGACCTGTCGAAGCTCGCGCTGAAGCCGGGGTCGACGGTCGAGGTGCGGGCCGCGGTCTCGGTGGGGACGCTGGACGTGGTGGTGCCGCCCGACGCGCGGGTGGAGGTGCACGCGACCAACAAGGTCGGCGACATCCAGGTCGACCAGTCGCTCCGGGGCGGCCTGGAGGTCCGGCTGGACAGGGTGATGGAGCCGGAGGTCGCGCCCGAGGGCGAGCCGGCCACGATCGTGCTGCACATCCGGGGCGGCGTCGGAGACCTGGAGGTGCGGCGTGCCGCGTGACGTCGACCGGCCGCGGCGCCTGCACAGGACCGACTGGATGGCGCTGCTGAGCGGGACCCTGTTCGTCGTGCTGGGCATCCTGATCATGACGCGGTCGATCACGGATCCGCTGGTCCTGTTGCCTGTGCTGGTGACGGGCCTGGGCTTCGCGGGGCTGGTGGCGATACTGGCGAGGGTTATTCGTGGTAAGTAACCCTTGACTACCGAGACAAACACGGGCATACGTTGGCCTTGTCCGCCTTTCCCCTGCTCCTGTGAGGGAGGACGTATGCCCCGGATATCCGTCAAAGTGGACGGAATCGCCTACGAGGAGGACGTCGAACCGCGACTTCTTCTCGTTCACCTACTAAGAGAACGGCTGGGCAAGACCGGCACCCCCGCCGGCTGCGACACCAGCAACTGCGGCGCCTGCACCGTGATGCTCGACGGCAAGACCGTCAAGAGCTGCTCGGTGCTCGCGGTGCAGGCCGACGGCTCCGACATCGTCACCATCGAGGGCCTGGCCGCGAACGGGTCGCTGCACCCGATGCAGCGGGCCTTCCACGAGGAACACGCGCTGCAGTGCGGATTCTGCACGCCAGGCATGGTCATGGCCGCGATCGACCTGGTGAGAGACACTCCGGACCCGTCGGAGGAGGCCATCAGGGAAGGGCTCGAAGGCAACCTCTGCCGGTGCACCGGCTACTGCAACATCGTCAGAGCGGTGAAACGGGGCGCCCAGGAGATGGGTCAGGCGGTGAAGTCGTCATGACCGAGGTGGGCAAGGCGAGAAGGCGCAAGGAGGACGCCCGGCTGCTGACCGGGCGCACGCGGTGGACGGACAACCTGCAGCAGCCGGGGATGCTGCACGTGGCCTTCCTGCGCAGCCCGATGGCGCACGCGCGGATCACCGGGGTGGACGTGTCGGCGGCGCGCGAGCTGCCCGGCGTGGTCGCGGTGTTCGCCGGCCAGGACGTCGCCGGCGAGCAGGGCAGCCTGCCGTGCGCGTGGCCGGTGTCGGACGACATCGTCATCCCCGAGCACCCGCCGATGGCGGTGACGGAGGTGCGGTACACGGGCGAGATCGTGGCCTGCGTGGTCGCCACCGACCGGTTCAAGGCGGCCGACGCCCTGGAGGCGATCGAGGTCGACTACGAGCCGCTGCCGCCGGTGATCGACCTGGAGACGGCGCTCTCGCCGGACAGCCCGAAGGTGCACGAGACGGGCAACCAGGCGTTCTCCGTCAAGATCACCTCGGGTGACCTCGACGCGGCCTTCAGGGACGCCCCGGTGGTCATCGACCGGACGTACGTGCAGCAGCGCCTGATCGGCGCGGCCATGGAGCCCAGGGCGGTGCTGGTCTCCACCGACGGCGACACGTTCACGATGTGGACGTCCACGCAGATCCCGCACGTGCTGCGGGTGATGCTGGCCATGGTCACCGGCGTCCCCGAGCACCGGCTCCGCGTGATCGCGCCGGACGTCGGCGGCGGGTTCGGCACCAAGCTGCAGGTCACCGCCGAAGAGGTGCTCTGCCTGCTGCTCTGCCGGAAGCTGGGCAAGCCAGTCAAGTGGGCCGAGTCGCGCACCGAGGGCAACCTGGCCGTCCACCAGGGGCGCGGCCAGCTCCAGCACATCAGGCTCGCGGCCGACGCCGACGGCCGCATCCGCGGGCTCCAGGTCGACCTGCTCGCCGACGTGGGCGCGTACCTGATGCTGGTCACCCCGGGCGTCCCGATGCTCGGCGCGACCATGTTCAACGGCATCTACAAGATGGACGCGTACGAGTTCGCCTGCAAGGGCGTGTTCACCACCAAGATGCCGACGGACGCCTACCGGGGCGCGGGCCGTCCCGAGGCCACGTTCGCGATCGAGCGGATCATGGACGAGCTCGCGGCGGAGCTGCGGCTCGACCCGATCGAGGTGCGGCGGCGCAACTGGATCAAGCACGAGGAGTTCCCGTACACCACGATCGCTGGCCTGACTTACGACTCCGGGAACTACGAGGCGGCGACCGACAAGGCGCTGCAGTTGTTCGGCTACGACAAGCTGCGCGCCGAACAGGCCGACCGGCGTGACCGTGGCGACCCGGTGCAACTCGGCATCGGCGTCAGCACGTTCACCGAGATGTGCGGGCTGGCGCCGTCGCGGATGCTGGGCGAGGCGAACTACGGCGCGGGCGGCTGGGAGCACGCGTCGGTGCGGATGCTGCCGACCGGCAAGGTGGAGGTCGTCACCGGCACGTCGCCGCACGGGCAGGGCCACGTGACGTCGTGGAGCCAGATCGCGGCCGACGCGCTCGGCGTCCCGTTCGAGGACGTCACGGTGGTGCACGGCGACACCGCGATCTCGCACAAGGGCATGGACACCTACGGTTCGCGCTCGCTGGTCGTCGGCGGGGTGGCGGTGCTGCAGGCGTGCGAGAAGGTGCGCGAGAAGGCACGCAAGCTGGCCGCGCACCTCCTGGAGTGCTCGCCGGACGACCTCGACTTCGCCGGCGGCGCGTTCAAGGTGAAGGGCACCGACTCCCAGACGACGATCCAGGAGCTGGCGCTGGCCGCGTTCGCCGCGCACAACCTGCCCGAGGGGGCGGAGGCCCGGCTGGACTCGGACGCCACGTTCGACCCGGTCAACTACTCCTTCCCGCACGGCACCCACCTGACGGCGGTGGAGGTGGACAGGGAGACCGGACACGTCAAGATCCGCTCGTACGTGGCGGTCGACGACGTGGGGAAGGTGGTCAACCCGCTGATCGTCGAGGGCCAGGTGCACGGCGGCATCGCGCAGGGCATCGGGCAGGCCCTGTACGAGGAGGCCGTCTACGACGCGGAGGGCAACCTGCTCACCGCCACGCTGGCCGACTACCTGCTGCCGTCGGCGGCGGACCTGCCGGACTTCGTGACCGACAGGACCGAGACGCCGGCCACCAGCAACCCGCTGGGCGCCAAGGGCGTCGGCGAGGCGGGCACCATCGCCTCGACGCCCGCGGTGGTCAACGCCATCGTGGACGCGCTCCGGCCGCACGGCGTGCGGGACGTGCAGATGCCGTGCACGCCCGAGCGGGTGTGGCGCGCGCTGGAAGGAGGGCGGGCATGATCCCGGCATCGTTCGACTACGTGCGCCCCGGCTCGCTGGCGGAGGCCTGCCAGGAGCTGGCGGCGGACGAGGACGCCAAGGTGATCGCGGGCGGGCAGTCGCTGCTGCCGCTGCTGCGGCTGCGGCTGGCGTACCCGACGAAGCTGGTCGACGTGGCACGGCTGCCGGAGCTGGCCGGCGTGCACGACCGCGGCGACCACGTGTTCATCGGCGCGATGACCACGCACGACGAGGTGATGCGCTCCGGCGTGGTGGCCGCGGGCGCCCCGCTGCTCGCGCTGGCCACCGCCATGGTGGCGGACCCGGCGGTGCGGCACCGGGGCACGTTCGGCGGGTCGCTGGCGCACGCCGACCCGGCGGGCGACCTGCCCGCGGTGGTGCTGGCGCTGGAGGGCGTGCTGGTGGCCCGTTCGGCGCAGGGCGAGCGGGAGATCCCGGCGGCCGACTTCTTCGTCGACTATCTGGAGTCGTCGCTGCGGCAGGGCGAGGTCCTGGTGGGCGTGAAGATCCCGAAACTGGGCGACGGCTGGGGCTTCCACTACGAGAAGTTCCACCGCACCGCTCAGGCGTGGGCGATCGTCGGCGTGGCGGCGGCCGTCAGGCGCTCCAACGGCTCGATCCAGGAGGCCAGGATCGGGCTGACCAACATGGGGACGACACCGGTGCGGGCACGGGCGGCCGAGACCGCGCTGGAGGGTCTGGAGCTGGGTGACGGGCTCCGGCAGGCGTGTGAGGAGGCGGCGGCGGACACCTCGCCGCCCGCCGATCTGCACGCGCAGCCGGACTACCGGCGGCATCTGGCCAGGGTGCTGACGCACCGGGCGGTCCGCACCGCGGCCGGAGCGCCCTGATCAGGCGGGGGCGCCCCTCTTCCGGGGCGCCCCCGCGGCACGTAGTCTCGCAGCAGCGGGAAGGAGCGAATCGATGGCGATGCGGTTCGAGCACGAGTTCACGGTCCCGGTCCCCATCGAGCAGGCCTGGGCGGTCCTGCTGGATGTCGAGCGAGTGGCCCCGTGCCTGCCGGGGGCGGCTCTCGACAGCGTCGAGGGTCAGCAGTTCACGGGCAGGATGAAGGTCAAGGTCGGACCGATCACCGTCACCTATCGGGGTTCGGCCGCGTTCGAGGACGTCGACAAGGACTCCCACACGCTCACCATCCAGGCCTCGGGCAAGGAGGCGCGTGGCTCCGGGACCGCCGCCGCGACGGTCAAGGCGCGGCTGACGCCGGTCGACGGCGCCACGTCCGTGACGGTCGAGACGACGTTCAACGTGACCGGGCGGCCCGCCCAGTTCGGCCGCGGGGTGATGGCCGAGGTCGGGGCGAAGCTCATCGACCGGTTCGCGGCGAACCTCGCCGACCTGTTCGCCGAGCCCGCGCAGGAGCCGCAGCAGGAGGCCGCCGCCGAGGAACCGGCGGAGCGCCACCTGGCCGCCGTGCCGGCGCCCGGCGAGGACGCCCACCCGGCGGGCACCATGCGCACGTCACGCACGCCCGACGAGGAGGCGCTCGACCTGCTCGACATCGCGGGCGCTCCGCTGCTCAAGCGGCTGGCGCCGGTGCTGGGCGGAGTCGCCGCGCTACTTGTCATTGTTTGGGTGATTCGTCGCCTTATTCGATGATTTTGGGCAAAAAACACTGCCATTCGGTCGTACCTCCTGAAGTGCCGGGAATGCCTACTCCCACGTCGTGACGCACGGGGGGTAGGCATGGCGGATTGCACGGTTGTCGTGATCACCTACAACGACGCCCCCCGGCTGCCCAGAGCGGTCCGCTCGGTGCTCGGCCAGACACTGCGCGACCTCGAAGTGATCATCTCCGACGACGCCAGCACCGACGACACCCCCGAGGTCGCGGCCGGGCTGGCGGTGTCCGACCCGCGCGTCCGCTACCTGCGCAGAGAGCGCAACAGCGGCGGCTGCGGCGCCCCGCGCAACGACGGCCTGGACGCCGCCGCGGCCCCGTACGTGATGTTCCTCGACAGCGACGACGAGCTGCCCCGGCACGCCTGCAAGAGCCTGCTGGCCGAGATCGAGCGGACCGGGGCCGACTTCGTGTCCGGCCAGATCTCCCGGCTGTACGAATGGAACGGGCGACTGCGCCCGTACTACCCGACGCTGTTCGCCCGGCGGCGCGTGGTCGAGGGCATCCGGGAGGAGCCGGAGCTGTTCCTGGACTCGTTCAGCACCAACAAGCTGTACGACGTGCGCTTCCTGCGCGAGAGCGGGGTGCGCTTCCCCGAGGACATCCACTACGAGGACCACGTCTTCGCCACCGAGCTGTACGCGCACGCGCGGCGGTTCGCGATCGTGCCGTGGGTGGTCTACCACTGGCACCGGGCCCGCGGCGCCTCGTCCATCTCGCTGTCGATCGAGGAGATGGACAACGTCCGCCACCGCGTGACCGCCGCCAGGCTGAGCGACGAGGCGCTGCGCCGGCACGGGGCCGCCGATCTGGTGCCCGAGCGGCAGCACCGCTTCCTCCGGCAGGACCTGTGCGTCTACCTCAACCCGCTGCCCTCCAGGGACCTGGTGTGGGTCAAGGAGTTCGCCGCCGTCGTCCGCCCGTACCTGGAGGGGATACCGGCCGAGGTGTACGAGCGGGTGGACCCGCTGGTCAAGGTGTGCTGCCGGCTCATCATGGACGACCGGGCCGAGGACCTGCGCGTCGCCGCCGGATGCCTGACCGGGCCGCGGGCCGTGCCGCGCGCCGCCGTGCAGCTCGGCGGGCGCACCTACTGGGGCACCACGGTCTCGCCCGGCCTGGACATCACCCCGCTGCGCCTGGCCGAGCTGCCGTTCTCGGCGTCGCGGCTGCGGCACGAGGTCACCGAGATCGCCGGCGACGGCCGCCAGGTGCGGATGACCGTGCGCACGTACGATCCCTTCGGCGTGCTGCCGGTGGACTGGGAGGCGTTCCTGAAGCTCGGCGGGCGGCGGGTCCCGCTCCGGCCGCACCCTTCGGGCGACGGCGGCTACGTCACCGAGGTGACCTTCACCCCGGACGGCTCCTGCGAGCCGCGCATCGGCTTCACCCGGCTCGCCGACGGCCTCACCACCACCGACCGGCTCATCGTGGACCCGAAGATGACGCCGATCGAGCTGCCGGGAGCCACGGTCGGCTGCGACGGCCACGCCGCCTACCTGCGCGTGCGACGCTCCCCCCGGCGGCGGGCGCTGCCCGGACGGGTCAAGCGGGCGCTGATCAGGAGGATCAGCACCCCGGCGATGAAGCTGCGCGCGTACAAGCTGCTGATCAAGATGCTGCGGCCGCGCCGCGACCTCGCGCTGTTCGAGTCGGACGTCGGCAAGGGCTGCACCGGCAGCCCCAGGGCCCTGTACGAGGAGCTGCGCCGGCGCGGCCTGCCCGTCGAGGTGGTCTGGTCGGTGGCCAAGGGCCGCGGCAAGGCGCCGACCGGCGCGCGCGGGGTCCGGCGCGGCGGCTGGAAGTACGTCTGGACGCTGGCCAGGGCCGGCTACTGGGTGGACAGCCACGGCTTCCCGCTGGACTATCCCAAACCGCGCGGCACCCGCTACCTGCAGACCTGGCACGGGCAGGGCATCAAGTCCATCGGCTTCGACGCGCCCGACCTGCGCGGCGACTTCGACGGGCCACGCGCGCGGTGGCGGGCCGCGGTCGCCCGCTGGGACGCGCTGATCTCGCCCAGCGCCGAGTTCTCCCGCCGGTTCGTCCCGTCCAACGGCTACACCGGCCCGGTCTACCGGCACGGCACGCCGCGCTGCGACGCGCTGGTTAAGGGCGAGTTCGCCGGTGACCCGCGCACGCGACTGGAGCTGCCCGCCGGCAAGAAGGTCCTGCTGTACGCGCCCACGTA
Organism: Nonomuraea sp. C10; assembly: GCF_008017515.1. Lineage (NCBI taxonomy): Bacteria > Bacillati > Actinomycetota > Actinomycetes > Streptosporangiales > Streptosporangiaceae > Nonomuraea > Nonomuraea sp. C10. The sequence continues at coordinate 2,276,497 of NZ_VPFF01000003.1, read as the reverse complement.
CCGCGACCGGGCCAAGAGCAGCGGCCGCTCGGTCCGGGCGGACCTGGAGCTCATGGCCGAGGAACTGGCCGGCGAGTGGGTGGTGATCCTGCGCACCCACCCGGTCGAGCGGTACCGGCCGCCCGAGCACCTGCTCCACTTCGTGCGGCCGGCCGCGACGTACCCGGAGATCAACGACCTGATGCTGGTCTCGGACGCGCTGCTCACGGACTACTCGTCCGTGATGTGCGACTACGCGATCACCGGCAAGCCGATGCTCTTCCTCATCGACGACTGGGACGAGTACCGGCTCACGGAACGGGGCGTCTACCACGACCTGCCGTCCATCGCGCCGGGACCGTGCGTCACCACCACGGAGGAGCTCGTCGACCGGCTCCGCGACCTGCCCGCCGGTCACGCCGCCCACGCCGCGCGGTACGCGGCCTTCCGCGAGCTGTGGTGCGCCGACGAGCACGGCGACGCCGCCGCCAGAATCGTCACGGACTTCTTCGCCGCGGGCCCTTCCAAGGACGCGAGCCCGTCCGGGAACGCGGGCCCGTCCGGGAACGCGGGCCCGTCCGGGAACGTCCGGCCCGTCGCTTCCTCCGGGTACGCGAGTCCGTCCGGAAACGCCGGCACCCCCGCGGACGCGGCGAGCGCCGGGCCCGCGCCGGACGCGGATTCCGCGGGGAACGCGGCATGAACGTCGTCTTCGCGTGTCTGGACGCCGACACGCTCGGCGGCATCCAGCAGGTCACGCACACCCTCGCCCAGGGCCTGGCGCGGCGCGGGCACGAGGTGCACGTGATCGGCCTGCACCGGGCCGCGTCGCCCTTCCCCTACGTCGAGCACCCGCGCTACCACCGGCACCTGGTCAGCAGCGCGCCGGTGGGGCAGGAGGGCGGGATCGCGCGCCGGCGGTCCCGCCGCAGGCTGCGGGAGCTGCTGGGCACGATGCGCCCCGGCTACGCGGTGCTCACCTCGCCGGGAGTGGTCACCAGGACGGCCGGGCTGATCCCGGAGCACCTGCGGGCGATCGGCCAGTATCACGGCTCGTACGAGCACGCGAGCGGCTGCTGGCACCTGGGCTCGATCAAGAAGCACTACCCGGAGCTGGAGCAGGCGGTGTTCCTCAGCGAGGACGACGCGTGGCGCTTCTCTGAGCAGGCCCTGCTGCCCAACGCCTGGGCTCTGCCGAACCCGCTGGCGCACTGGCCCCGCCGGGTGTCGGAGCTCTCGGCGCCGCGCGTGCTGGGGGTGGGACGGCTGGAGGGGGTCAAGCGGTTCGACCGGCTGATCACCGCCTTCGCCCGGTCGGGCGCGCCGCCGCCGTGGGAGCTGCACCTGATCGGCGACGGCGCGGAGCTGGACCGGTTGCGCGCGCACGCCGCCCGGGAGGGGGTGACGGACCGGGTGGTGTTCCGCGGGCGGGTGCCCGCCGGCGAGATGCCGGCCGAGTACCGCGCGGCTTCGCTCCTGGCGATGAGCAGCGAGCACGAGGGGCTGCCGATCGTGCTGCTGGAGTCCGCCGCGCACGGGGTGCCGGCGGTGGCATTCGACGTGTCGGGCGGGGTTCGGTCGGCGCGGCCGGTGCTCGTGCCGCCCGGTGACGTGGACGCGCTGGCGGAGCGGCTGGGCTCGCTCACCGGATCGGACCGCGAGCGGCGCCGGCTGGGCGCCGCCGCCCGCGAGCGCGCCGAGGCCTTCCGCCTCGACCGCGTGCTGGACCGCTGGGAGTCCCTGTTCGCGCACCTGGAGCGCTGAACCACACAGGGCCCGCCGGCGGTGACCGGCGGGCCCTTCGCGCTGACGGCGCCGCGCCCCCGCGCCGGCGCCGTCGGTGATCAGTTGTGCTCGGCCAGCTCGGGCGACTCGTTGCGCTGCTGCGGGACGCCCGCCAGCACCCGCTGGCCGCTGGTGAGCAGGGCCGCCACGGGGCTGGGCTCGCGCATCCTGTTGATGCGGTCGCGGAAGCCCTTGCGCAGCCGGCTGGTACGCCGCCTGGCCATCGTCTTGTTGCAGGCCGCCACGTGCTCCTTGGCCGCGCTGGGCGCGCCGGACAGCTCGTAGCCGTTGGCTTCGAGGCGCTCGCCGAACACGTGCTCGCACAGCGAGATCTCCCAGGAGTCCAGCCGCTTGGCCCAGCTCCCCACCCTGCTGCGGGTGACCTCGCCGTGCGTGTTGCTGTGCCAGACCTTGTGCACCGGCACGGCCATGCTGGCCGCCTCGCGCGGCGAGACCATGGCGGGCGAGAAGTCCTCGTCCAGGAACACGCAGAGCTTCTTGAGCTCGGTCTCCGGATCGTCGGTGAGGTCCTCGTACCGCAGCTCGAAGTAGGTGTCCTCGGGCAGCGTCCGGCGCAGCCGCTCCCCCGCGTCCATGGCCTCGGCCCAGGTGGCGATCGCGTGGAAGGAGTCGGCCGTGTACCAGGGCATCTCCTTGAGCGAGGCGACGCAGTCGCGCCCGTCCCTGATCAGGTGGATGAACTGGGCGTCGGGGAAGAGCCTGAGCAGCAGGTCGGTGTGCTTGACGTAGCTGGGCCGCTTGTCGCCCCAGCGGGGCTTGTCGAAGCGGTCGGCGTACATGCGGAAGGCGGTCCCGATGACGGAGCCGAGCGAGCCGGGCCCTTCCACGGCCTCGCGGACGAAGTCGGCCTTGGCGATCTTCAGCTCGCGGAACTTGGTGCTGCGGTCGCCGGCGATCCACTCGGCCAGCGGGCGGCGGCGGGAGGCGTCCCGCAGGTCGCCGAAGACCCGGCGGCGGTAGTAGGCGGGAAGGACGAACTTCGTCTCCGGCGCCACCGCCAGCCGAGGGTGGGAGTGGAGCATGAGCTGGAGCATCGTGGTCCCGGAGCGCGGGCACCCGATGACGAACACCGGCCTGTCAGACATTTCGTACTAACCCCCGAAAACTTAGACGAGAACGTGCTCTCGGCTCTCCTGAGCGGCTCCGTGCCTGCGGGCGAAGAGCCACATCCGGTAAACCAGGAAGACCTCGTTGGCGAGAAGCAGGAAACTGGCCGCCGCCGCCACCGGGATCAGCGCCACCACCCCGATCAGGGGCGCGATCACGAACACGGCCGCATGGAACTCGATCCCGCTGATCAGGTGCGATCGCACCCGGTGGCGGGCCAGGAACGCGTTGAGCCGCTGCAGGAAGCCCGTCGGCACGGGCGCCTCGGCGTCCTCCTCACGCGGCGCCGGCACCAGGTCCGGCGGGGCCTCCTCGGCGTTCCGCTCCCCCCTGATGGCGGCGTGGACCCGCTTCATCTGCGGCGCGTTGACGTACCTGAACAGGTCGAGCACGGCCACGGCGGCGCCGAGCAGGATGTACGCGACCTCCCCCGTGCGCTCGTACTGCCCGTAGGCGAGCCCGGCGGCGCACAGCACCACCCGCACCCGGTCGCCGACGTAGTCGAGCCAGAGCCCGAAGGGCGTCCCCGTGCCCTTCAACCTGGCGATCTTGCCGTCGACACAGTCGATCATGAAGCTCAGGTAGAAGAGCAGCGCGCCGGCCGCCAGCTCGCCCGCCGCCAGGCACACGGCTGACGCCGCGCCGAGGACCAGCGAGAACACCGTGAGGTTGTTGGGCGTGATCTGGGTACGGTTGGCGACCACGAGCGCGACCCGGCAGGCGATCGGGTCCACGAAGTACACCGTCCACCAGGAGTCTCTCCGCTTGCGTGTCTCGTGGACGTCATCGAGCGAATAGGTCCTCATGGACCAACAGCATGACGACCTGCCGTGTTTGAATCTTTACTCTCTGCTACTACTAGAGGATGTCCATGCCTGTTCTTGACCATCTGCCGCCGCAGACGTCATCCGTACAACAGGCGCATGACCCGGCGAGCGGCCCGGCGGGGGCCGGAGAGCCCGCGTGACAGCCGGTAACCGAGCGTCCTGCGGTAGGCGGAGGCGTTGTGGCGGCTGCGCCGCAGGCGCGAACGCGCCCTCGCCAGCGCGCGCTCGCGGTGCTTGAGCCGGCTCTCCAGCCGGGAGACCCTGGCCAGCGCGACGGCGAGCTGCTCGGCGAGCCGGTCCCTGGCGCGCAGCAGGTCGCGGTAGGTCGGCGCCGGATCGTCCGGCCCGGCGGGCGGGCCCAGCTCGGCGTCGAGCCTGCGGGCCAGCTCCAGCTCGGCGCGGTCGCACGGCCTGCCCGCCATGCCGCACAGCGTGAGCGTGAGCTGGTCGCTCTCCAGCGGCCACGGCCACGGATGGTGGTGCCCGGCGGCCAGCAACCGCACCGCGAACCGCCACAGCATCCGGCAGAGCACCACGGCCGGCGGCGGCCCGGCGCCCCCGGGCGGCGGGACGGGGCCGGGGGCGACCGGATGGAAGGACTCCCCGTCCCAGACCAGCGCGTCGGCCGTGGCGGTGACGTCGCCGCCGTCCTCCACCCACTGGGCGAGCGCGGTGAGCAGCACGCGGACGGCCCGGACGTCCTCGCGGGCGCAGGCCTCCACGAGCATCTCCTCCACGACCCGGCCCGCCGGCACCGGCCGCGCCTCGCCGCCGGGCAGCCGCAGCGCGATCATCGGCCCCGTGCCGTCGCGTACCAGTTCGTGCACGGACGCCCCCTCCTCGACCAGGCCGAGCGGCAGGTCCGCGGACGACGGCTCCCCCCGGGTGGCCACGGCCAGCCAGAGCGGGGCCAGCTCGTCCCCCAGCCGGTGGCGGAACACCAGCCGGGTCAGCCGCAGCGGGTCGGCCGCCGGCATCCGCTCCGCCTCGCTCCCGCTCAGCGGGAAGGTGAGCGCCTCCGGCAGCTCCATGCCGAGCAGCTCGCGGGCGAGCACGGCCCGGGGCGCCCGGCCGTCGGGGTAGGCCGCGTAGCAGCGTTCGGCGCGGAGCCCCGCCGACGCCAGCGCGGCGTCGAGGGTGACCGGCCCGCTCGGGTAGGTGGGGTCGCAGCCGTGCGGCTCCCACTGGCCGTCGCGGTCCGGCGGGCGCGCGTCGAGCAGCCGGTCCACCCCGAGGTCGTTGCGCACCCCGAGCACCAGCCGCCCGCCCGGGGCGGCGAGCCCGGCCAGCGCGGCCAGCGACCGTCGCCACGGCACGGCCGGCGCCTCGGCCGAGTGCGTGCGGGCCAGCCCGTCCAGCGCCAGCACCAGGTCGTACGGCTCGTCGGGGTCGAGCAGATCCAGGCGTCCGCAGTGGACGTCGATGCCCGGATGCCGCTCGCCCAGCGCGCACGCGTCGGGGAACGAACGCAGCACCGCCGCCACCGAAACGGCCCGCCCGGCCACCCGGTCGACCAGCTCCATCGGGTGCGGGCCGACCAGCAGGACCCGCGCGGCGGCGGGCAGCAACCGGTCCAGGAGTTCCAGCGCGGCGGCCCGCCAGCAGGTGACCTCACCCGTGTCCGACCACAGCAGCATCGCGCCGCCGATCAGCCGGACGTTGCCCGGCGCCTCGCCCGGGCCCGCTCTCAGCTCGACGCCTTCGGCGCCGTCGATCACGCGCATCGGACCCACTTCCGGCCGGGAACGCGGGAGTGACCGTACCAGTGGTTGGAATCGTGCATGGTGTCCCTCCGTGCGGTTGGCGCGCCCCGTCGAACCTTCGCAGTCGCCGATCAGCGCCACGCGTCCTTATACGCTTCCCTTACTCGCCCAGGGGACGCGGTTTCAGTTGACGCCCGGCTCAACTACACTTTGTTGCGTTCTCAACACGGAGAGTGCATGCACGTGGTGGGTGTCAGCGGCCGGGCGGTGACGTGATGCTCGACGTCAGGTTCCCCGCCGGTCCGCCCGTCACCGTCGACCACCTGCTCGACGAGGTCATGGCCGGGAGCCGCCTGTCCGTGGGCGACGACCGCATCCTCGACTTCCTGGTCGCGTTCGGCCGGCTGCTGCTCCGCCCGGCGCTCGCGCGCCGCCATCCCGAGCTCGGCACGCTCGGCTCCTTCCTGCGTCCCGGCGAGCTGCTGCGCACGATCGACGCGCTGCGCGGTGATCACGTACGGATGCCGCGCGGCCTGGCGTTCCACGTCCCGCCCGCCGACGTCGACACCGTGTTCGTCTACTCGTGGGCGCTGTCGGCGCTGACCGGCAACCGCAACGTCGTGCGGCTGTCCCCGCGCGCGGGTCCCATGGCCGCCACGATCGTCGACGCGCTGCAGGAGGCGCTCGACGACGCCGACCCGGTGGTGGCCGCCACCCAGCGGATCATCTGCTACGACCGCTCCCCCACCATCACGGCCGCCCTCTCCTTGGCCTGCGACCTGCGCGTCATCTGGGGCGGCGACCGCGCGGCGCACGAGATCCGCCGGCATCCGCTGGCCCCGCACGCGCGGGAGCTGACGTTCCCCGACCGGTCGTCGTTCGCGGTGGTGCGGGCCTCGGCGTGGCTGGGCGCGCCGCGCGCCGCGCGGGCGGCGGTGGCGGAGGGGTTCGTGAACGACTCCTACTGGTTCGACCAGGCGGCCTGCTCCTCGCCGCGCACGGCGTTCTGGGTCGGGTCGCGCGCCGACTGCGACGCGGCCCGCGCCGCCTTCGCCGCCTGCCTGGCGCTCGCGGTCGAGCGGCGCGGGTGGGCGGTCGACGCGGCCATGGCGGTGCAGCGGCGGGTGGCCGCCTACGAACGGGCGGCCGACCTCCACGACGACGCCCTCGCGCTCGCCACCGCGATCACCGCGCCCCGGCGCTGGCTCGGCGCCGGCACGTTCGCGCACGCCAGGCTCGGATCCCTGGCCGAGCTGATCCCCCTGGTAGGACGGCGCGACCAGACGATGGCCCACTTCGGCTTCTCCCGCGAGGAGCTGATGGAGCTGGCCCACGCCCTGGCGGGGCGGGGCGTCGACCGCATGGTGCCGTTCGGCGACGCGCTCAGCTTCCACCGGGTGTGGGACGGCATGGACGTCGCGAGCGAGTTCACCCGTCTGGTGACGGTGTTCGCCTGACACGGTGCGATAACGAAAAACGGTCCAAGAGTCCGCGACCTGCGCCTTCTCCCGAGCGTGATCGAACACGCCGGGGCATGGGCCGTAGGGTGTTGGCTGTGCTGATTCATGGCTTGCTCGCCGGGTCGCTGGCGCTGAGCGGCACCCCCGCCACCACCGCCCAGGCGAAGATCGACTGTGCCGAGGTCAAGTGTCTGGCGCTGACCTTCGACGACGGCCCGGGCAAGAGCACGGCGAAGCTCCTGCGCGTCCTCAAGAAGGAACGCGCCAAGGCCACGTTCTTCCTGACGGGCAAGTACGTCGACCAGCGCCCGGCGCTGGCGAAGCGGACGCTCGCCGAAGGACACGCGATCGGCAACCACACCTACTCCCACTTCTCCCTGACGCCCCGGCTCGACGACGAGATCTTCGACGACATCAAGGCCGGCCAGCAGGCCATCAAGAAGGCCACAGGCTTGACGGCGACCATGTTCCGGCCGCCGTTCGGCCACACCGACGAGCGCGTGCTGCGCATCGCCGACGAGCTGGACCTCGCCGAGGTGAAGTGGACCGGCACGACCCACGACTGGGCGCTGAAGGACAAGAAGAAGATCAAGGCCAAGGTGCTCAGCCTGGCCAAGCGCGACGGCATCATCCTGATGCACGACACGGTGCCGCAGACCGTCCAGGCCATGCCGGAGGTCATCAGGGAGCTGAAGAAGCGGGGCTACCACCTGGTCACCGTGCCGCAGCTCTACAGCGGCAAGCTGCGGTCGGGCGTCAGCTACCCGTAGGCCGTCTTCTCCACCTCCAGAAAGACGATCTGCCCCAGGTTGTCGGTGAAGACGCGGATCTTTTCGACGTCCTTGTCCGGCAAGGTCTCGGCGAGCTTGAGCATCTGCGTCTCGGTTCGATACAGCAACCACCAATCCATGTACGCCTCCATGTAGGCGGCGCTGGTGCAGGTGGGCATCACGTTGGCGATCAGGAAGCGCCCACCGGGACCGAGCATGCGCAAGAGGCGCTCGCAGAGCCGTTGCGCCACCGGTTCGGCGAGGTAGTCATACAGACCGGTCGCGTAGACCAGGTCGAAGCCGGTCAGAACCACGTCGCCTCTGAGGATCTCCCGAACCGAGGCCGCCAGCGGGACGACTCCCCATGGCGCCAGTTCGCGTGAGACGACGGCCAGACTCTCCTTGTCCTGGTCCACGGCGAGGAACCGGCCCAGACTCCCCTGCCGGAGGGCGGGGCAGTATCTGGCTTCGCGCAGATGCCCGCAGGCCAGGGAGAGCACCGACGGCGCTGAGTCGCCGGCCGCACACCGGTTCAGGGTGTCGATGATCACGCGTCGGCGAGACCGGGCAGCCCGTGCTCCCTGCGAACAGGTGGAGGTGTAATGGCAGATCTGCTTGCCCAGCAGGGAGCCGGTTTCCCATTCCGGCGGCGTCGACGAGTCCTCAGCCGCATACATGAAGTCGAGCAGCACCGCATCCCCCGCATAGCCACGTGGTTTGCTGAACGCGCGGAAGGTGAACGAATCTTGATGAAGAAGATGTACGAGGGGATGGCGGCGGCAGGCGTCGACCACCACTTCTTTCCAGAAGTCAACAGCCACTTGCCCACGTATCGTGAACAGTTCGAGAAAGAGCACCTCCATCGTCGCTACGGCGGCTCCATGCGTCTGAAGTGTTGCCGCGGTCTGGTCGAGCACCGTCTCCAGATGGGCGAGAGATCGGCTTTCTGATGCGCCCATAAGCCGTTCCTGATCTCCTGTGACCGGCTAGAGCGGAGAAGAAGGCATGGCCGGCGGCACGCCGAGCTGTTGGAGCAGACCCATGAGGTCGAAATACTGATGGAAGCTGCTGACCTTCCCATCGGCGAACCGCTGCACGTTGCAGAAGCGCACCTCCGCCCGACGCCCTGTCGCGGCTATCACCCCGGCGGGACCGAGCAGCGGGCCGGTGTTCGTCCCGCGTCCGATGAACTCGACCACGCCCTGGTCATCGGTCGAGAACAGATTCGTGATCTCGACCGTACTGTCAGGGAAGGCCGCCACCCACGCCTGAATGAACCGGGCGTACCCGGAAGGCCCGTGAGAGGTGGCGCCGAGCGGAATATTGACGACCTCGCAGTCATCCGTGAGCACGGCGAGAGATTTCTCCAGCCAGTCCGGGTCGGACTGGTGAAGGCCATAGAGGTCCAGCAGTATGCGATTCAGAGTCGTCGCGTCCGCCATCACGATTCTCCACGGCAGCACGGGCTGATGTTGGACCTCCAGATTGTCAACAACCCTCCGCCGGTTCAAGACCCGGTTCCTTCGCGTACAGGATTCACGACAGCGCCCGCGTTGATGAAGTTGTAGACCTTCCGCCATCCGCACCTGTACATGGGGAAGCCGGTGTGCGTCCCATCACCGTCTCCCACGGTTATACATGCGAAACCATTGAAGTCCTCGGTCTCGCAGAAATCCAGGAAATCCACTCGGGCGGCACCGGAATTCAGCGCGATCTTGGGCCCGCCGGAGTAAAGCGGAACGACCCGAGGGACCCAGCCAGAGGTTCCGGTCGCAGCTGCTGCCGGCGATCGTGCCGGCCGTCGTCTGCGTGCACCCGGCTCCTGCGGGCCCGGCTGGATGCGGAGCCCGCAGGAGCGTCGGTTCACCCGGCTAGCGGAGGGTGAAGGCGCGCAGGGTGGTCTGGGTGACGCGGTTGCCCGCGGCGTCCCAGCCTTCGGCCCGCAGGCTCACCGCGCCCTTGGTGGCGGACAGGCGGGGATACTTGGCCGAGACGGTGTAGGCGCCGCCGCGGCCCCGGCGGACGTCGGCCGGAGCCCAGGTCACGCCGTCGTCAGTGCTGGTCCACAGCTTGAGACCGGCTACGGCGGGCGTGCGGGCGGTCGTCGGCGAGTGGTGGACGTCGGCGTCGAAGGTGTGCCGCCTTCCCGCCGGCACGCTGTTGTCCAGCCCGATGCTGTCGCTCAGGTCGTAGGCGACGAACACGACCGCCTCCGGCCGGCACGGGTCCACGACGCCGGCCAGCGCGCCCAGGCAGTCGTAGCCGGGCAGCTTGGCCTCCTCGGTGACCGTCCGGGAGCGGAAGGTCCACTCCGCCGTCGTCCTGGCCTCGGCGTCGTCGAGGGTCAACCGGTAGTCGCCCGCCTCCTTGGGGAGGTTGAACGCGGGCAGCTGAGCGGCGATGCCGAGCGGGATCTCCGTGCCGCCCTTGTAGAGGCGCATGCCACCGATCACGGGCTGTCCGAGCTGGCCCTGCGCCCCGGTACGGGTGTAGAGAGGCCACAGGGCGTCCCCCTGCCGGCAGACCGAGCAGATCCCGACGCTCTGCCCGCTGCCGGCGGGGTCGATCGTCCGGTAGACGTCGTCCGGCACGACGGACGCGCTCGGGGTGAAGGGGCCGGCGTTCCAGTGGTGGGTGAGGCGGGCCGGCCTGCGGAAGACGTGCATGGCGCGGAGCAGGGACCACTGCTCGCTGCTCGTCTGGCGTACGACGACCGCCTCGGGGTCGATGGGGCCGACGTACTCGACGCGCGTGCCCGGGGCGGCGATCTGCGGAAGCACGGCCGGGATGGGCACGACGTCCGACTTCGCCACCGGCCACGACTCGCTCTGGTAAGCCGTGGGCGTCTCGGAGTGGTAGCGGGCGTCGATGGTCGCGAACTGCCGGCCGGTGAGCTCGTACGACAGCTTGGCGGGCACCCGGCCCCGCTCGGTGTGGTGCAGCCCGTAGGCGTAGGGCGAATGCGGCCTGCCGTGCACGTCGATGCTGACCGCGCCCTTGGCGAGCCGCTCCCGCAACGCGCGGGCCTCGGTGGGAGACACCGACACGTAGGGGATGCCGATCTCCGTCACGCCGTCATCGGGCTGGATCCACACCGGCTGGGGGATGAACGGCCCCAGGCCGCAGGAGTAGAGAGGCCCCGACGGCCACATCAGGATGCCGGCCGCCCCCGCGTCGCGGATGGCGTGGAAACGCTCCGGACGCCCGCCGCAGTTGCCTTCGTCGTCGAGCAGCGCCAGCTTGCCGCGCAGGTCGAGCCCCGCCAGCTTCTCCGGAGTGCCGATCCCGACGTCGACCAGCTTCGCGGTCAGTTTCCCTGTGAAGGGGACGTGCTCCACCCCGTAGTTCCTGACGATGTTCCCTACGTGAGGGAAGACCTCGGGGTGCAGGGCGAACCCGTCACGTCCGCGCACCTTCATGGTCACCTCGGGAGCCGCCTGCCCCACGCTGGTGGTCAGCGAGACCTTGCCCTTGGTGGTCTTCTTCGTGGGCGTCGCCCAGTGACGGACGAACGGGGCGGAGCTCGTCCCGTGGTACCAGATGCTGCCGTCCGCCAGCGTCTCCTGGACGTAGGTGTACCGCTGGGATTCCGGTGACGGGACGGACGGTTCCGGCGTGCCGAAGCGGATCTCGCGGGCGTCACGCGCGTCGAGGGTGATCTCGGCGTCCCCGGAGACCTCGAACTCCGGCGCCAGCAGCCAGGCGCTGTGCGTCAGGTACGTGGACGGGTCGACCCAGGCCAACGCCCCGGTGACGCTGTAGACGCTACGCGGCACCATGGCCGTGAAGACGCCGGGCGACTCCGCCCGGAGGCGGCGGCCGAGCGAGCCGCGGCCGCCCGTGACGTCCAGCATGCCGAGAACCGCCGGAGCCGCCGGTGCGCCCTCACGGTCGAGGACTCGGATGGTGAGTTGGACCTTCGGCGGCTCGCGGAGCAGGCCGACGGGGATGGTCAGCCGGGTGCCGCCGCCGTCGGTCGCGGTGACCGCACCCGTGTAGGCGCCCTCGGCGAGATCGGCCGCGTTCATCGTGACGGTGGCCGTGGCCGTCTGGCCGGCCGGGATCGTCAGCGTCGCGTCCACCGCCAGGATGCCCTCCGGGACCGCCTCGCCGGCGGTGTTCGCCAGGTCGGGGGTCAAGGTGAGAGTCACCGGCTGGTCCGACGCGTTGACGTACGAGATCTCCTTGCTGATCGGCGCGGTGCCCGCCTCGACGTAGCCGTAGTCGAGGTTGGGAGTGGTGGCGTGGACCCGCTGGGTGATCGCGGTGGCGAGGTCCAGCCGTCCGGATCCCAGCTCGTAGACGGTCCCGCCCACGTCCTCGGCGGTGCTCATCAGCGCGGTCTTGAGCCGGCCCGCCTCCCAGTCCGGGTGCCGCTGGGCGAGGATCGCCGCCGCACCCGCGACGTGCGGCGTGGCCATCGAGGTGCCGGACGCGGAGGTGTACGAGTCGCCGGTGGGTGTGCCCATGCTGGTCCCCGCAGCGCGGGCCGCGACGATGTCCGCGCCAGGGGCCGCGATGTCCGGCTTGAGCGCGCCGTCGGACCGCGGGCCGCGGCTGGAGAACGGGGCCAGTTTGTCGTCCCTGTCGGTGGCCGCGACGGTGAGCGCGGACCGGGCCACGCCCGGCGTGCCGACGCTCTCGGCCTCGCCGGAGTTGCCCGCGGCGACGACGAACAGCGTGCCGGTGCCGGCCGTGAGGGTGTCGAGCGCTTGGCTGATCGGGTCGGTGCCGTCGGTCGGATCGCCGCCCAGGCTCATGTTCACGACGTCGGCCCCGCTGGACGCGGCCCACTCCATGCCCTCGATGACGCCGCTCCACTCGCCGCTGCCGCCGTCGTCGAGCACCTTGCCGACGACCAGTTCCACGCCGGGCGCGACGCCCTTGTGCTTGCCGCCGGAGGCCGCCCCGGTGCCGGTGATGATGGAGGCGACATGGGTGCCGTGGCCGTGGCCGTCCTTCGCGGTCTCGGCTCCGGGGACGAACGACCGGGCCTCGGTGACCTTGCCGGCGAGGTCCGGGTGCGTGTCGTCGATCCCGGTGTCCAGGACGGCGACCTTGACGCCGGTGCCGTCGAAACCGGCGGCCCACGCCTGCGGCGCCCCGATCAGCGGCACACTCCAGTCGAGGTCGGCCTCGACCTTGCGGTCGAGCCACACCTTGGAGAGGCCCGCACTGAGGGTGCTCGCGGCCCGTCCCTCGGGCGTACGGTCCAGCACGGCGGTCCAGAACGCGGCGGTACGGTCATGCGGCACGGCCAAGGCTGCGCCGTTGATGCTGTCGAGCGTGGCCGTCGGCGCGCTGGCCGGGAGCGCGTCGGCCGCGGCCCGGCGGTTCTCGGCGGCCTCGGGGTACTGCACGATCACCGGGGTGGAGGTGTCGTCCGCGTAGCCGTGCTCGGCCAGGTACTTCACGTCGAACAACGCGCGGTCGACGCGACCCGACTCGATCGCGGGCAGCACGTCGTCGGGGTAGACGTAGAAGGCGTCGGGCCCGCCCTGGCCGTGGAAGGATGGCATGGCGCCGCCGGGCCTGGGCGCGGCCTCCGTCTGGAAGCGGTAGCGTCCGCCGCCCTCGTCGGTGAACGTGACCTTGTCACCGGTGATGAGGGTGATCTCGTGCTCGCCCGGCTCGACGCCGTCGAGGGTGACCGGCGCGGCCGGCTCCTTCTGCGCCTTCTCGGCTGCGGCCGGCGGCACGTGCACAGCCGTCGTGGCCATGGCGAGCGCCGCGAGGGCCGCGACCGGCCATCGTCGGCGCACGCCTATGGAAATCTTCATGGGGGTTCTCCTGGGGGGTGTCAGAGCGGTTCGTACTCTTCGCCGGCTTCTTCGCCGGTCTCGTCTTCGGGCGGCGCGTCCTCATCGTCCGGAGAGTCATCCCGAAGGTCGCTCGGAGAGGACTTCACGCTGTGAGCTTCGGTGAGTCCACAACCCTTGTCATGGGTTGGATGACCTAATAAATGACGGAAGACGGCAGGTCTCTGTCAGGACACGAGTCCGGACTCGACGGCGCCGACCGCGAGTGCCGTACGGGAGTTGACACCGAGCTTGCGCATGGCCGAGTTGACCTGTGCCGCGACCGTCCTCGGGGATCGCGACAGGACGGCGGCGATCTCCCTGTTGGTCTTTCCGGTGGCGAGCAGGCGGACGACCTCCAGCTCGCGGGGCGAGAGCTGGTCGCCGTAGCCCCGTCGCCCGCGCCCGCGCACCTCCACCTGGTGGACGCGGAGCAGACCGGCCAGCCGCTCCGCCGCCGCGCGGGCGTTCAGGCCGGTCAGCCCCCGGAGCACCTGCCGGGCGAGGGGAAGCGCCGTCTCGGCCTCACCGGCGGCCAGCAGGCAGGCGACCTGCCGCTCCTGAGCGAGCAGCGCGTCGTAGGGCCGGGGAAGCCGCTGCCAGGCGTCCGCTGCGCGACCGTACGCGGCCGCGGCCTGTCGCGGCTCGGCACGCGTTTCCGCGAGGATCGCGCGGCACAGCGCCAGACCGGCCCGAGGCGCCGGCGCGTCCCGCCCGCGCACCCAACCGGCGAACGCGGCGACGAGGTCGGCGGCCTCGTCCGGTCGTCCGGCGGCGACCAGCGCCGCGGCTCGGGCGGGGGCGAGGTCGGCCGCCCACAGCCAGGTGCCCTTGTCCGCGACCTGTCGCATGGGCTCGTCGGTCACCCGCAGGGCTTCCCCGGTCTCTCCGCGCGCGAGCAGAAGTCGGCACAGGGCAGCCGCCGGCTCGGCCAGGAGCTCCACGGCACCGTGGCGGCGGCAATCCGACAGCACGTGCTCGAACCGTTCCTCTGCCTTGGCGTCGCCCGCCGCCGCGCGCAGCAGCGCGGCCACCAGGACGGCCTCCAGCCTCGTCACCGGCTGCATCTCGTCGTGCTCCGCCAGGGCGGCGGCCCGCCCGGCCAGCCCCCGCCATCGGCCCTCGAACCAGTCGAGGTGAAGGCGCGTCACCCGGACGAGTTCTCTGATGCGACGGAACCGGTGACGTTCGGCCAGCCGCGCGGCCTGCGCCAGATAGCGGGCCGCATCGCTGTGGCGTCCCCAGCGCACCCCCGCGTCTCCCAGGTTCAGCAGACCTTTCCCGATGTGCCGGGACTCCTCCGCGTCGGCCGGCTCACCAGGTATCCGGGATGCCTCCGCCCACCCCTCCTCCTCCCCCATCAGCAGCAGCGCGCTGACGCGCTCGACGAGGAGGTTGAGGCGGTCGCTCGCCGGCACCGACTCGGCGGCCGCCGCCGCGCGGCGTAACCAGCGCAGATGCGTGGAGACCGGGGTGGACGGCCCGCGTGGCCAGCCGAGGTAGGTCATGATCAGCGCGGCGCTCAGGGAGCCGGGCGGCAGGTGCGCGACCGCCTTCTTCATCTCGGCCCGGCCGGCCTCGTACTGTTCCATGATCACGAGTACCCGGCCCAGCTGGTGCCGGGTCTCCGCAGCGTCCGCCGGGGGCATCGCGTCCCACTCCAGAGCGGACCGCAGGCTCCGGACCAGCCCGTGGAAGCGGTCGTCACCGGTGAACGAGGGGAACGGGATCTTGGCGACCAGCCGGGCGGCGTCCGCCGGGGGCGATTCGGGATGGGTGAGCAGGTCGTACAGCAGCGACGCGGCGTGGGCCTCGTCGGCGGTGGCCAGCGCGAGATCGGCGGCCCGCTCGGCGTAGCGCCTCCAGTTCGCCACGTCTCCGGCTTCGCGGGAATGCCGGGCGAGCTGGGACACGGGGAGCGGCGTCCGCGCGGCCAGCACGCGAGCGGCCCGCAGGTGCATCGCCCGGCGGTCCGGAGGGGGGATCGCCTCGTACACCGTCCTGGAGGCGAGCACGTGCCGGAACGACAGCGACCCGTCGTCCTCGCGCAACAGCCCGCACGCCAGCGCCTCGGCCAGACCGCCCGGAGCGGTGAAGCCGTCCCGAGCCGGCGCGTCCGGATGCCGGGCCGGGGCGGCGAGCAGGGCGCCGAGCGTGGCCTCGTCCGCCGGGGCGGACAGCACCGCCGCCGCCCGGAGGACGGACCGCGCGGCCGGGCTCAGCCGCGCGACCCGTTCGAGAACCGCGTCACGCACGGTCGGGGGCACGTCGATCCTCGCCAGCCTGCGCCGCGCCCACTCCCCGTTCCTGCGGGTCAGGTCCGCGCGCTCGTACAGCAGGCGCACGGACTCCTCGACGGCCAGCGGAACCCCGTCGGTGTGCCGGTGCAGCAACTGGACGAAGGCCGGAGAGACGGGCTCGTCGTCCAGCATCGACGACACGAGGGCGCCGGTACGCGCCACGTCCAGGGGCTCCAGCGTGAGCCGCAGCCCCGTCGCGGGCAGCCGGGACGACAGCCGCAGCAGCAACGAGGTCTGCGGCACGTCGTCCGGGCGGTAGGTCACGACCAGGCCGGTCCGCAACGGGTGCCGGGCGGCCAGGAACAGCAGGAACTCCAGCGTGGCCTCATCGGCCCAGTGGGCGTCCTCCACCGCCAGCACCGACACCCGCAGCCGGTCCAGCACCTCGTCGAGCGCGCGGAAGAGCAGGTGGCGGGCGGCGCGGGCGTCCTCGGGCGGCTCAGGCGCGGGCGGCAGCCCGTCCGCCCACTCGGGGAACAGCGGCCGCAGCGCCCCGGCGAGCGCGCTCAGCCCCAGCCCCGCGACGCTGCCGGCGGCCTGGCGGACCGCGTCGACGATCGGGCCCAGCGTGTACGGCTCGCGGAAGGGCGGGCAGAAGGCCACCAGGCCGCGGTCCAGGACTTCCCGCAGCAAACGGCTCTTGCCGACCCCGGCCTCTCCCTCGACGAGCACGATCGCCGGCTCCCCGGCCAGCGCCCGCCGGCACGCGGCGAGCTCGGACTCGCGGCCCACGAACGCGGGCACCGCCATCAGCCGCGGCGCACCGGCGCCGGGAGTCGCCGCACCAGCCACAGTCGGGTGCTCCCTACCGTGAAACGACAGGCTGGACCTGAGCTAGATCATCATAGTCGTCAGAGAGCACACGACGCCAGGTCCTCACAGCAGCGGATGGGCCTCCGGGTGAGCGTGCCACCAGGCGCTGAAGACCGGGTTGTCCTCGACGTGGTCGATGAAGGCGCGGGCCAGGCCGCGATAGACGGCGGCGGCCGCGTCGCGGCTGAGACGGTCCCGCCGCCACGCCACGACGAGCCTGGCGACCTGCGGCTCGCCCGCCAGAGGACGCACGACGGTGCCTTCGGCGGCGGGCCAGGTGGGGTCCACGAGCCGGACGCCGTGCCCGGCCGCGACCAGGGGGCGACCGGCGCCGCTGGGCGCGTCGTAGCGGACGTCGGGCTCGAACCCGGCGGCCCGGCAGGAGGCGCGCAGCGCGGCCAGCGACCCGTCCTCGGCGCCCGGCGGGCTGATCCAGCGCTCGCCCCGCAGGTGCGCGAGGTCGATCTCAGCCTGCCCCGCGAGCCGGTGGCCCGCCGACAGCGCCACGAAGATCGGATGGCGCGGGATCAGCGTGCGGGTGACCACGGGGGCGGTCATGGGCACGTCGAAGCCCTCGATCATGCCCATGAGCGCGGCGTCCAGCCGCCCGTGTGCCAGTCCCTCGGCGAGCAGCACGGCGGACGGCTCGATCCGCAGCGAGATGGGCCGGCCAGGGAGTTCCTCGGCGACCCGGTCCACGACGCCGGCCACGCACGCCAGGTGGATGCAGCCCAGCTGGAGCCCCGCGGTCTCGCCGGCGTCGCGCAGGTCGCCGAAGAGGGTGTCGAGCTCCGACAGGACGATCCTGGCGCGGGCGACGACCTGGCGGCCCAGCGGCGTCGGCTCGACGCCCGCGTGGCTGCGGACGAACAGCTCGCCCCCGACGATCGCCTCGACCTTCCTGAGCTGGTTGGTCATCGCGGGCTGGGACAGGCCGAGACGCGCCGCCGCCCGCGTCACACTGCCCGTGTCGGCGATCGCGCAGACCATCCGGAGGTGCCTGAGATCGAGGTCCATGTCCAGAAATTAGGGCATACGCAACTCTTATGCCCGGCTGTATGACCGCGGCTCGGCAACGGCTTCCACACTCAGGGCGGCCTCGCATCCATGCGTCACCCCCCGGAGGTTCTCGTGCGAAAGCTGTTAGTCCTGGCAGCCCTGCTGCTGCCCTTCGCGGCGCCCATGCCGGCGAGCGCGTCGGTCACGGCCGAACCGCCGCCGGCCGCGGCCACGACGACGACCATCGACGACCACGTACGGAAGGAATCCCTGGCCGTCGAGGACCGGGCGCCGCTGCCCGCGTCCAAGGAGGCGCTCCGCCGCGACTACGACGAGCCGGCCGCCAGGACCCTCAAGGCCGCCGCCTGCTCCGTGGGCGACTTCACCGGCCGCACCGGCGGCGCGCTGGTGCGGCAGATCAAGGCGTCCACCACCGAGTGCGTGAACACGCTCTTCTCCCTGACGGGCGCGGACGCGTACCACGCCTTCCGCGAAGCGCAGATGACCAGCGTCGCGTACGCCCTCAGGGACGACGGCGTGAACTACCCGGGCGACAACAGCGCCGGGACCGCCCAGCTCGTCCTCTACCTGCGGGCCGGCTACTACGTCCAGTGGTACAACCCGTCGGACGTCGGCGCATACGGCCCGTCCCTGCGGACCGCCGTCATGGCCGGGCTGGACGCGTTCTTCGGCGCCCCGCGCGCCTTCACGGTGAGCGACGCCAACGGCGAGGTGCTGGCCGAGGCGGTCACGCTGATCGACAGCGCCCAACAGAACGACCGCTACCTGTGGGTGGTCAAGCGCCTGCTCGACGGCTACGACAGCACGTACGACGCCTCCTGGCCGATGCTGAACGCGGTCAACAACGTCTACACCGTGCTGTTCCGGGGCCACCAGCTGCCGGCGTTCGTCAGCGCCGTCCGGGCCGACCGCGGCGTGCTCGACACGCTGTACGCGTTCGCGACACGACACCTGTCACTCCTCGGCACGGACCGGTCGTACCTCGTCTCGAACGCGGGCCGCGAGCTGGGCCGCTTCCTCCAGCACGCCGACCTGCGGACGACCGTCCGGCCGCTGGCCAGGAACTTGCTCGACCGCTCGTCGATCACCGGCGCCACCGCCCCCCTGTGGGTGGGCGTCGCCGAGATGGCCGACTTCTACGACCGCGCCAACTGCTCGTCCTACGGCGCCTGCGACCTGCGGAACCGGCTGGCGGCCGAGGTGCTGCCGATCACCCACGCCTGCGGTTCCGGCATCCGCGTCCGCGCCCAGCACATGACGTCCGGGCAGCTCTCCGCCAGCTGCGCCAGCCTGGCCGGGCAGGACGCGTACTTCCACAACCTGGCGCGTGACAGCGGCCCGGTCGCGGACGACCGCAACACCACGCTGGAAGTGGTGGTGTACGACTCCAGCACCGACTACCGGACGTACGCGGGCGCCATGTTCGGCATCGACACGAACAACGGCGGCATGTACCTGGAAGGCGACCCGGCGGCGGCCGGCAACCAGCCGAGGTTCATCGCGTACGAGGCCGAATGGCTGCGTCCGGACTTCCAGATCTGGAACCTCAACCACGAGTACACCCACTACCTGGACGGCCGCTTCAACATGTACGGCGACTTCACCGCCGGGATCAGCACGCCGACCATCTGGTGGATCGAGGGCTTCGCCGAGTACGTGTCGTACGGGTATCGCAAGCTGACCTACGACGCCGCCGTCACCGAGGCGGCCAAGGGCACGTACGCGCTGTCCACGCTGTGGAACACCACGTACGCGCACGACTCCACCCGCGTCTACCGGTGGGGCTACCTGGCCGTCCGCTACCTGTACGAGCGGCACCCGGCCGACGTCCAGACCGTGCTGCGCGCGTACCGGACCGGGGCGTGGAACACCGCGCGGACCTTCCTGACCAGCACGATCGGCAGCCGGTACGACGCGGACTGGCGCACCTGGCTGGGCTCGGTCGGCGGCGGCGGTGGTGGCACCGAGTGCGCCGGCGCCGACCCGCGCGAGCTCGGCCAGAACTGCCGGCGCGGCGGCCTGTCGGCGACGACGGGCGACTACGCGTACCTCTACCTGTACGTGCCGGCGGGGACGGCGAGACTGACCATCACCTCGTCGGGCGGCACCGGCGACGCCGACCTCTACTACAGCGGCACCTCCTGGGCCACCACCTCGTCCTTCACCCAGCGGGCGACGGGCGCGGGCAACGCCCACACCCTGACGGTCACCAGCCCCGCGGAGGGCTACCACTACGTGAGCCTGCACGCGGCCCAGTCGTTCACCGGAGCGACGGTGCTGACCGAGCACTGAGTCCGACGGCTACCGCAGCCGGCCGGGTCTGTCCCGGCCGGCTGCGCTGGTCGCGGGCACTGCATAGCCGGCTCCACACCACGAGGCGTCGCCCTCTTGCCCCGCTCCGATAGCGCGGAGACTCACCGGTTTGACCTCAACTTTGGTCGAGGTTGCAGGCTGTCGGAGACAGAGACCGGGAGACAGAGCGGAGCGAGTGGCATGCGAATCATCGAAGTGACCAGGTTCGGAGACCCCGAGGTGCTGGTGGCGCGGGACGCGCCGGATCCGGTCGCCGGGCCCGGGCAGGTCCTGATCGAGGTGGTCGCCGTGGACGTGCTGTTCCTCGACACCCAGCTCAGGGCGGGCTGGGGGGAGGGGTTCTTCCCGGTGGAGCCGCCGTACGTGCCGGGTGACGGAGTGGCGGGGACGGTCGTGGCCGCCGGGGAGGGCGTGGACCCGGGATGGACCGGCCGGCGGGTCGTCGCCCGTACCGGGAAGCCCGTGCACGAGGGCAGCCCGATCCTGGCTCCGGTCGGCGGGTACGCCACGAAGGCGGTCGCCCGTACCGAGACCCTGGTGGCGATCCCGGACGCGCTCGGTCCGCACGAGGCGCTGGCGCTGCTGCACGACGGGCCGACCGGGATGGGGGTCGTGGACCGGGCCGGGATCCGGCCGGGCGACCCGGTGCTGGTCACGGCGGCGGGCGGGAGCCTCGGCGTCGTCATCACCCAGCTCGCGACCGCCGCCGGAGCACGGGTGATCGGGGCGGCGCGCGGGCACGCCAAGCTGGACCTGGCGCGCAAGGCCGGCGCCGAGGAGGCGGTGGACTACACCGAGGAGGGCTGGGCCGACCGGGTCCGCGACCTGACCGGCGGCGTCCAGGCGGTGTTCGACGGGGCGGGCGGCCCGCTCGGCCGCCAGGCGCTGGACGCGGCGGTGAGCGGCGCCCGGTTCTTCGCGTACGGCGCGGCCGGCGGCACGTTCGCCGACTTCACCGCCGAGGAGGCCGCCGCCCGCGGCGTGCGGTTGATCGGGATCACGGACGGTGCGCCGGAACCCGTCCGGGTACGGGAGCTGATCGAGCGATCGCTGGCCGAGGCCGCGGCGGGACGCCTTCGGCCGCACATCGGGCAGACGTTCCCGCTGGAGCGCGCGGCCGACGCGCACGCGGCCATCGCCGCCCGCACCACGCTCGGCAAGACCCTCTTGACCTGCGTCTGACGCACCTTCACGGCGCCGGAGGAAAAGGAAAGCGGATCGCCGGTAAAGACACGCTTGTGGAACGGGCGCCGTCCGCGCGATTCACGTTTGAGCGTCGGGCCTTATTTTCGCGGCCAAGAAAATATGCCGTCCCGCGCCTTGACGTTCTTCCATTCCGGCGGGGCACGATGAGAAGGAGGCAACGAGCAACGGGGAGGCTCCATGCTCAAAGAAGCATGCGCCATCAGTGCCCTCGCGGCAGCCGCTCTAGTCCCTTCCGCCGCCGCGCAGGCGCAGAGCGCCGACAGCGCGACCATACTCAGGAACTGCGCGTCCACCAGCGCCGGCGCACCGTGCAAGTGGATGACCGAGAACAACAAGCGGTGCTATTACTGCAAGCAGTCGAAGAAGAAGGGCGGCGGCTGGAAGCGCCAGTACTGCCAGCACCAGGAACGGGAGTACTAGGAACTGCCTCCTCGGAGGAGGGTGCGGGACGCCTTCGCGGGCGTCCCGCACCGGCGCCCCGGCAAGAGCGGCCCGAAGCACTCAAATGCCCGCAATTCACCCCAACCGATTCGCCATATTCTCATACGGCCATTCCGCACCGTTGACAGGGCTTCTCGGCGGAACGACGATGCTGTTCGCCACCCGTCCTCTTTGATCCGAGTCATCTATCGCTCGTTCGCCCCAGGGCGGTCACACGACAGGAGAACGCCGTGTCAGAGAATCCCTCCGAGAAGCATGGAACGTACCAAGAGTCAGAGGCGGTGGACCTCGCCTTCGGCGCATGGGTAGTGGCGCGGCAGGACTTGGAAGAGCAGCTCATCAAGGCAGCCGCGGACATCCACGTACACCTGGACAATCTCGTGGGCCACTATCAGGGCCTGGCGGCCGACACGAAATATATGTCGTCACAGCAACAGGTATTCGATGACTGGCGCACTTACATAAAGACCCTATGGGACGAGTACGACAAGGCCGCCAAAGAACTTCGCAAGCACTCGGCCAAGTACACCACGACCCAGATCGACGAAGGCACACGCATCCACCAGAACCTCTCAGACCAGGCTTCCAGCTTGTCGAGGGTGCTCTTCGGGCTCAATCTCTTCTTCTGGAATGTCCGCAACTGGCACGACGCGATCAAGCTCGAATCAGCCCACGACAAGTTCCTGGCCCAGCAGTCGTCCGGCCCCAACACCACTCCCCTGTCGTCAGCCTGGTTGAAACCCAAAGGCCTGGACACCGTGCGGAACCGCAAGGTGGGGCAAGTGATCGTCAGCCACGAAGCGCAGGACCAGAGCACCGACGTCACGGATGACGACATCAAGACGGTTCGGGCGCTGGCCAAGCGCATGGAGAAGTAGTTCTCACGCCGCCGCGGCTCCTGTGCTGAGCCGTCGACCTCGCCGACAGTTGGCCTCGGGCGCTGCGACAGCTATCCGGCCTCGCCGGACAGGAGCTTCTCCCACAGTTCCTCGGCCGCGCCGCCATCGATTACCGCTATGACGCTAAAAGATCATAGGACGGTATTAGCATTGAGCCCATGAGCAGCCGGCCCAAGCCCAGTATCGCTGTCACCCTCGACCCCGACCTCGTCGACTATGTGAAGAGCCGAGTCGGCGACGACGACGTCAAGTCCCTGTCGGCGTACGTCAACGAAGCCCTCGCCGCGCGTGTTCGTGAGGAGCGCCGCCGCAAGGCACTCCTCGAGACCCATCTGACCCGCGCTCACGCGAATGCCGACCACGCACGTGTCGATCGCATGATGGCCCACGTAAAGAGGCAACTCGCCGACAGCCCCCGCTACTCCGAGGGCGGCGGACAGTGACCTTGCCGCCGCTCATCCTCGATACCGGCATCCTCATCGAACTAGCCAGGGGCGACAGCAACCTGATGGAGATGGTCGCCCGCTTCGACGCCGAAGGTCAGCCGATGGTCCTGTCGGTCCTGACCGTCTCGGGGGCTTCGGTGGATTCCGGGTCCAAGGACGCGGCCGACCTGCTCCTCGGCATCGCCACCATGCAACAGATCACCGTCGCCGGCTTGCGGGAGCCGGATCACGGGATCGCGCTGGCGTCAGCGATCACTCGTACCGGTCTCGACTGGGGCGATGCGCATGTCGCCGCCATCGCCGACGCCTCCGTGTGCCCAGTGCTCACCTTGGACAAGAACCATTGGGAGCGTGCGGTCCACGCCTTCGAGCAATCCCTGCACGTCATCGAGATCGCCGACCCCGGAGCATAGCCTCGTAGGCGGCAAGCCGTCCCTCAGCCGGTGCGTAAGGGCGCTATGGCAGCGCCACCGCCGTCCCCGTGACCGAGATGCCGATCGCCGGATCCGCGGGTATCGACACCGTGATGGTGCTCGGGCGGCCCATGTCATGGCCCTGGTACACGGTCACGGTCGCGGGCAGCGCGAGGAGTCCGAGAGCACGCAGATAGCCACCGAGCGCCGCCGCGGCGGCACCGGTCGCCGGATCTTCCACCACACCCCCTGGAGGGAAGGGGTTCCTGGCGTGGAAGACATCGATCCGCTCCCGCCACACGAGGTCGATCGTCGTCCAGCCGGCTTTGGCCATCAACTCGGCCAGGGCTGGGAAATCGTAGGTCAGGTCCGCGAGACGTTCACGAGTGGCGGCGGCGATGATCGGATGAGAAGCGCCGGCGTTGGCCACTCTGGGAGGCAGGCCGGAGTCCAGATCGGTTGACGACCAGCCCAGAACCGACAGGAGATCCTCAAGGAGCGCGTCATCCAGCGCTTCCACGCGTGGCGGAACGCTGACGAGGGTGGCGACGGTGTGACCGGCCGCGTTCACCGAAGTCGTCACCTTGATCGGCCCGGCCTGCGTGTGCATGAGCAGGTCTCCGGGCCCGTGCACGTCCGCGAAGGCCACTGCCGTCGCGATGGTGGCATGGCCGCAGAAGGGCACTTCCACCTTCGGGCTGAAGTATCGAACCGAAAGAGTCCGGTCGGTCCGTTCTGTCACGAAGGCGGTCTCCGAGTAGCCGACCTCCGCAGCGACTTCGAGCATCTTCTCGGGGCCGACCCCGCCGGCGTCGAGGACGACTCCAGCGGGGTTTCCTCCGTCAGCTCGTTCACTGAAGGCCACGTATCGCAGTAGGTCCATGGTGGAACGCTAGGACCAAAACGTGAGCGCGGCGACCTCGCGGGCGAAGCGGGCCCGGACACACCGGGGGAATCGGGATGAACTCTTGAAGGTCAGGGGATTCCCGGCGGCGCGGGCAGCTGCTGGAGTGGCGTTATGAGCCGGGGTGGTCATCGCGTGGTGCCGCATCCCGCCGACGTCGCGGTGGAGGCTTGGGCGGACTCCAGGGAAGGCTGCCTGGCCGAGGCGATGCGGGGCCTGGTGGAGAGCTTCGCCGACATCGAGGGGGCGCGGCCCGACGACAGCGTGACCTTCGTGGTGACCGAGGAGAGCGACGAAGAGGTGCTCGTCGCGGTGTTGCAAGAGGTGATCTACCAGATCGAGACGTTCGGCCGCCTGGCCGTGGACATGTCGATCGACGAGCCGACCGAGTTCCCGGTGGAGCGGGTGGAGGCGCGGCTGGCCACAGTCCCGCTGGAGACGGTGGAGCGGATCGGCGCGATGCCGAAGGCGGTCGGCACGCACAACCTGCGGTTCGGTTGGGTGGACGGGGTATGGCGGGCGCAGGCCGTGGTGGACGTCTAGGCGTCCGGCTCAGCCTGGTCGGCGTCGGGGCGATGAACCGAGGTTGGGCGTGTCGAGCATGTCCATCGTGGACACCTCGGCCCACACCAGGTTCCACCGCCGCGGCACGGTCCGGGTTCCCCGGTGGACCTGACGGTTCCGGGGAGCGCGGCCTGGGTCTGCCTGGTTCGCCGCTGGGTGGCAGACGCCCTGACGGTGGCGGGGCATCGCGAGGTGGACGGCGCCCGGCTCGTCGCGAGCGAACTGGTGGGGAACGCCGTGCTGCACACCGGGTCCGGGCGGCCGGGCGGGCTGGTGAGGGTGAAGGTCTTCGAGGTCACCGCCGTGACGGCCAGGGTCGAGGTGATCGACGAGGGGGCGGCGACCGTTCCTCTTCGTGCCCGCTCCCTCACTGCGCCACCTCCCACACCCGCTCGCACGCGGCCTCGTCCCGCGCATCCACGCACCGGTTCCGGCCTCGCCCCCACGAGAACACCCACCTTTCGCCTCGAAGAGAGGCCCGTACGAGCAACGGCCCCGACACCCGCTGGACGTGCGCAGCCTGCGCAAAGAGAGGGGAATGTCCCGCGACGCGGTCGCGGAGCGGATGGGATGGGATGTTCGGCCCCGACCATCACCCGCATCGAGGCGGCCCTGGTCGGGGCCCGCATCTCGGATGTGACGATGCTGTTGGACATCTACGAAGTGCCGGCGCACACCAGAGAGGTGCTCCTCCAACTGGCCCGCGATGCACGGAAACGTGGCTGGTGGGACAAGTTGTCCGACGCGATCCCCGAGTACTTCCAGGGCTACGTGGGTCTGGAAGAGGACACGTCATCCATCTTCGGCTACGAGACCGAGTACGTGCCCGGCCTTTTCCAGACGGAACCCTGACCAGCTCAGTCGCATAACATGGCGCAAGTCCAGCCTCTCCAACGGAACCGGTGGGGACTGTGTCGAAGTGGCACTGATAGACGGCGATCTCGCCGCCAAGGCGCTGGGCGCCGGGCACAAGGCAGGCCACGGGTCTCTGATCGCGCTGCGGGATTCCAAGGATCCCAACGGTCCCAAGCTGTACTTCACGCGTAGCGAGTTCGCTGCCTTTCGACATGGGCTCGTTGCTGGGGAGTTCGACGACCTCGCTTAGTACGGCAGCCGCCATTCGTTAGTTGACCTGGATATAGGCGGTGGTCAGGCGGGCTCGGTGATGGAACCAGCGGGCGCGGGCTTGATGGCGGCGTCGCCAGGTCGACCAGTGGACGGTGTGTTCCAGCGTCGGTGGATGTCCGGTGACGGCGTTGAACAGGCGCTTGACCTCGGCGACCGTCAACGGGATCAGGCCAAGGTCGGCAGGCGGCGCTTCATCGGGATGCGTGGGGAGGCCGGCCTGGGTGTCGGTTCCGTGCCGGGCTGCTGCGGCGGTGACCGCGCAGACGGCCAGGGCGGCCATGACCAGCACGAGGTGCCGCAGTAGTGCCTCATAGAGGCGGACCTGGGACTCGTCCAGGCCGAACAGGTCCTTGCCGGCCTGGAAGCTCTCCTCCACCGGCCACCTCAACCCGGCGGCTGAGACGAGGCGGGCCAGGGTGGCCGGCTGACCGGCGGGCACGAAGCAGTAGTGAAAGGCCAGCTCACCGGTGGTGCGGTGCTTGCGGACCAGCAGGAAGTGGGCAGGGCTGGCGGTGGCGATCCACGCCCAGGCATAGGTGCGTTCGCCCTTGGAACCGTGCCCGGCTGAGCGGATGGTCCACCGGCGTTTGGGCCGCAGGTGCTTGGCCACGGCTTGTTCACAGGTCAGGCAGGTGCCGCCGCCGAGGGTGAGGGTGAAGGTGGCGCGGATGCGCAGCACGTAGGCCTGGCCGTGGTTCTCCAGATAGGTGCGCAGCTTGGTGCAGGCGCCGTAGACCTCGTTCCCGGTCACGAAGTCCAGGCGCACGCCGTCGGCGTAGGCCTCGCGCAGCAGGCCGATGGCCAGTTCGCCCTTGGTCGCGAAGCTGAGGTCCAGCGGCAGAGCGGTGGTGATGGCGGTGACCGGGTCGCTGATCTGCTCGGCGGGGATCCATTGCCGGGCGCCGATCAGCGCGTGCCCTGCCCCGGCGCGCGCGTAGGCGAGGTAGACGGTGTTGATGCCGTTGTCGATGCCGCCGGCGCAGCCCATGTGCTGGCGTTTGACGCCTGCCGTGG
This sequence comes from Nonomuraea sp. C10, assembly GCF_008017515.1. Classification (NCBI taxonomy): domain Bacteria; kingdom Bacillati; phylum Actinomycetota; class Actinomycetes; order Streptosporangiales; family Streptosporangiaceae; genus Nonomuraea; species Nonomuraea sp. C10. The sequence goes on along the minus strand of NZ_VPFF01000003.1, from coordinate 2,249,586 downwards.
CGGTGCCCTTCTTCTCCTGGCCGGACTCGTCCAGCACGCCGACGGTCAGGCTGCCCGGCCGGGCGGCGGCATCCAGCCGGGCGACGGCGAAGCGGCGGACGGTGCTCATCGCGCCCGCGGTGTCCCATCGGGCCCGGTTCAGCAGGCGCTGGGTGGCGTCCGGACGGCGGTCACCGATCCACTCGGCGATCGTCCAGCCGTTACGCCGGGGCAGCTCGGACATCACGGCCCGGACGTACTTGGCGGCCTGCAGCCGCGGTTCGATCCGGGAGAACATCGGGGCCAGCGCGCCCATGAGGTCGTCGAGGTTCCGTTGCGCCCGCCTGGCCTCTACGATGAGGGCAGCAGCCGCTTTGGATCTTGTTCTCGTCACACAGACATGATCACGAGCGGCTGCTCTCGTTGTACGGGGATCCCGCCAGAAACTCACGTCCGGCCCGGCACCACGTCGTCCCAGCTCACACAGCAAATGGCGGCTGCCGTATTAGGTCTCATTCATTCATTCATCTATCCAGCCACTGGCTTGGACTGGACCACGAAGCGCGGCGGCGCTCCACGTCGACAAGGAGCAACCGACTCATGACTGACCTGCGCCGCGTGGCGTAAGAGCAGCCTCAGCAGGAGCAATGATCTTCCCGAATCATCTGATCAAGGTTTCGAGATCAGGCCGACGCCCCAACGTCGGTCGGGAAGGCACACTCCGTGTCCTCACCGTAGTACCCGAGCTGTCCGCTGACGACCACTCCTCGACGAGTTCCTCCTCGTTGCGACCAGATCCTCCGTGAGAGCGCCCGCACGATACCCGCCGCCGCCCTGCAAGCCGAGGTGGATGCCTACATCGCCGCCTTCGCCCACGAGCGCGACGGGGATGGCCGCCGCCTGGTGGTGCGCATTGGCTACCACCAGCCGCGTGAGCTGCTCACCCGCGTCGGCGTGATCGAGGTCAAGGCCCCGCGGGTCAACGACAAGCGCATCGATGAGGAGACGGGCGAGCGTAGTTCCTCGGCTCCACCAGTGGACTGTCCGCGTCGGTCATCACCAAGCTCACCGAGCAGTGGAAGGGTGAGCAGCGCGCCTTCGCTGCCCGTGACCTGCCGGCGGTGGACTACGTCTACCTGTGGGTGGACGGTATCCATGTCATCATCCGGCTGGAGGAGCACAAGCTGTGCCTGCTGGTGATGATCGGGGTGCGTGCCGACGGCCGCAAGGAACTCATCGCCCTGTCCGACGGCTACCGTGAATCGACCGAGTCGTGGGCTGACCTGGTGCGGGACTGCAAGCGGCGCGGGATGCGCGCCCCGGCGCTCGCGGTCGGGGACGGCGCGCTCGGCTTCTGGTCGGCTCTGGGCGAGGTGTTTCCGCAGACCAGTGCCCGGAGGTGCTGGTTTCGCAAGATCTCCAACGTGGTCGGGTCGCTGCCGAAGCCCGCCCATCCCGGAGCCCAGAAGGCGCTGGCCGAGATCTGGAACGCCGAGGACAAGGACCACGCCTTGGCCGCGGCCAAGGTCACCAAGGGGCCTGGCTCACGCGCGGCCGGACTGGCGATGGCCTTCAAGCTCATCGAGTCGGCCCAGAAGCGTTGGCGCGCGTCAACGCGCCCATCTTGTCGCTCGGGTTCGCCCCGGGGCGACGCTACTCGAAGCCCTCATGCGGCCACAGGTCAGTCCCTTCGTTACCTTCTGGCGCCGGCGCCCGTCATACAGGCGACGGCCGCCTATCCCCACGGCCGCCGGACCCACAACGAGATGGAGACCAGGATGCTGACAACATCATGTATGTGACGGTCTATGTCACCGATCAGGACCGCGCGCTGAAGTTCTACACCGAAGGGCTCGGTCTGGAGAAGGAGGCCGACTATCGAGGAAGGACTTCGAGATGTTTCGCCAGCGAGGCGAGACATTCGAGGAGCCAGAACCGGTGGACTACCCGTTCGGTGTTCGCATCGAGGCGGTGGATCCGGACGGCAACCGGATCTCGCTGCGCCAGCAGCGCCGAAACCGCGCCGCTGGCTGACCGACCATGGACTACGCGACGATCCGAGCCTGTTATAGGCCATCAGCGAGCAGATCCGAGGAAGCGAGAACATGACTGACCGCAGCCGGACTGACCTGGTGGCCGAGGCGTTCGAGGCCCAGCGGGACCGGCTGCGCGCGGTCGCCTACCGCGTGCTCGGGTCGCACGCCGGCGCCGAGGATGTGGTCCAGGAGGCGTGGATGCGCCTGGCCCGCCAGGACACGACGACCATCGATAACCTGGCGGGCTGGCTGACCACGGTGGTCGGCAGGACCAGTCTGGATGTCCTACGCTCCCGCCAGACCCGCCCCGAAACCCCTACGACGACGAGCCGCCTGAGCTGGTGGTAACGGTCGACGACGGCGCTGAGCCAGCCGAGTACGTGGCGCTGGCCGACTCGGTGGGGCTCGCGCTGCTGGCCGTCTTGGATTCGCTAGGACCAAGCGAGCGGCTGGCGTTCGTGCTGCACGACCTGTTCGCGGTGCCGTTCGCCGAGATCGGCCAGATCCTCGGCAAATCCGCCGACGCCCCCAAGATGATCGCCAGCCGCGCCCGCAAGAAGGTACAGGCTATCGAGCGTCCGACGATCGTCGGACGAGAACAACGACAGGTCATCCATGCCTTCCGCGCGGCAGCGGTCGATGGCAATTTCGAAGCGCTGCTGCGCGTGCTCGACCCGGACGTGAAGCTGACGGTCGACACCCCGAACGGCGTGGTCGTCACTCTCGGCGCCACCGCAGTCGCCTCCGGTGCGCAGATGTTCTCCGGCGCAGTTGCTCGACATCGCGCGGTAATCGTCAACGACCTTCCCGGGTTCATCTCGTGGCGCGAGGACGGAACTCCGCTCTCCAACATCTCGTTCGCGGTCACCCACAACCGGATCACCGCCATCGCGATCGTGGCCGATCCCACCAGGCTCGCATCGATGCAACTGCCGGACCCATCGTGAGGCACCCTCACGTGTCCCACCACGTCCGGAGTGAAACCGGCGGCATCGGGTGATCTCGTTCGCCCTCTACGCGACCTGAACGGAGGTCACCCAAAGATCATGATCCAGAGGTCTTGACTATTTCTCCCAGCAGAAGCGGGAACGACTGCGTCGAAGTGGCTGACACCCTTCCTGGCATCGCGGCCGTACGCGACAGCAAGAACCCCCCTCCTCAGCGATCACCTCTGGCGGGAGCAGGGAGTCAGCGTCCTTCAGGGCCAGGTCCTTGGGATGGAGGTTGATCTTGCCTTCGTCACCGGTGCCGCCGAAGTGCTGTCTGGTATCCCGAACGAAGGTACTACAGCCCATTACACGCAGGTTTTCCGCGTCAATCCCCTGATGACGGTGCAGATAGACTCGTCTTGGCAGGAGGTCCAAGGTGCTGATCCGTTTTCGCGTCGCCAATCATCGATCCATCCGCGATGAGTACGAACTATCCCTGATCGCTACGGAGTTCGATGAAGGCGCCGGGCGAGAGACCGGTCTCAAGCACCGAGGACGTGACGTTTCACTGCACCCCGCGCTAGGGGTGTTCGGAGCCAACGCCTCGGGCAAGTCGAACCTGCTCAATGCATTCCAACTCATGCGTGACGCGGTCCGCGGATCTTTCGCCGACTGGGCCAAGACACCCGAAGCGGTTCCCCGTCAGCCGTTCAAGCTCGACCAGGTGTCTCGCGAGGAGACGACCCTGTTCGAGGTGGATCTTGTCTTGGGCCAGGAGCCCGTTCGATACACCTATGGTTTCGAGTTGTCGGATGAGCAGGTGGAGGCCGAGTGGCTGCACGCGTATCCACACGGGCGGCGCAACGTCTGGTTCGACCGGGAGGCCGGCCGTCCGCAGTCGGAGGGCGGAGAGTTCGTCTTCCGAGGTGAGGGCTTCAAAGGGGAACGGGAAGCCCTGGTCAAGCTGACCCGGTCGAACGCCTTGTTCCTGTCCGTCGGCGCGACTCTCAATGACCCTCAATTGACAGTGATCTATCGCTGGTTCCTCGAGAACCTGTGGCTGGTGACGCCGGGAAGAGACGTCCAATCCCGGGTCGGCTGGACACGCCGCCTCCTGTCTCATCCAGGTGGAGCGGATTCCTACCATCATCGCATCGTGCAGTTGCTGCAATCGGCCGACCTGGGCGTGACCCGCCTCGACACAGACCCCGAAACCGGCGAGATCAGACTGTGGCACCGCACGGCTGACGGTGGAGAGACACCGCTGGACTTCGGTTCGGAAGAGTCTCTGGGCACTCACGCATGGTTCGCATTCTTGGGGCCCATGCTGACCGTGCTGGACCAGGGGTCGGTCCTGCTCGTGGACGAGCTGGATTCAAGTTTGCATCCCACGCTGGCCGCTGAGGTCGTGCGCGTCTTCCAGGATCCCAGATCCAATCCGAGGGGTGCTCAGCTGATCTTCACCACGCACGATGCGACGTTGCTGGGCAGCGAGGTTCTCGACCGTCCGCTCAACCGGGATCAGGTGTGGATCACGATGAAGCAGCAGTCCGGAGAAACCGAGCTGTACCCCCTCACCGCGGCCAAACCCCGCAAGGAGGAGAACCTCGAACGCGGATACCTACGTGGCCGCTACGGTGGGGTGCCACGGGTGACGGCAGGAGAAATAGTCCGCGAAGTGTCCTGGCAAGAGGCGGAGGCGTGAGCAGGCGGGACAAGAAAGAACAGGAACGGGGGAGGCGTAAAAGGCGCGGAAGCCTGGAGGACGAGCGTCCCCTGGTCCGGAGGCCCAGTCCCCGCTCTCGAGACGTACGAGTGCTGTACGTGGCCTGCGAGGGTGAATCCACAGAGCCGGACTACCTTCAGTATCTGAACGAGCAGTTCGGGAACGGCGACGGCCGGGGCAGACAGCCGTTCCGCATCCAGCCGGTCTACCGCAGGAACGGGCGAACACCCTCCCAAGTAGTCGAGGAGGCACGTAAGGCCGCCGGCGAGGACGAGGCGTGGGCTCTCTTCGACCGCGATGCATGGGATGACATCCCTCGGGCGATCAAGGACGCAGCCGAGTCCGGCATCGAGCTGGCGTTCTCGCATCCTTCCTTCGACCTGTGGCTACTGCTGCACTTCCAGACGTTCGGAGGGGCGCAGAGCGGAAGCAGCAAGCTCGTGATCGAGAAGCTCCGGCGCGCCAATGGCGCGGACGCCTTCAGGAACTATGACAAGAGGGACGACAAGAGCGTCAAGGGCCCCCGGCGTGATGCCCTGAAGGGCCGCGAAGGGAAAGCGGTGGCGCACGCTCGAAGTCTGGTCGCCTCCTGCCCACACGGATCCTGCAGCCCCGACCGGGCGACGTTGGGACCAGGCCGCGAGAATACGAGGCCCCAGCCTCTCGGAGAGTGGGTGGCTCGTTCCGGGCACGCACCTGACTGCCCTGTTCTCCAGCGTGATCCCTCAACTGACATGTGGCGTCTCATAGCCGGGCTGGGCATCGTGGAACCCTGACCCTGCAAGGCAACAGAACCAGCACCAGCAACGCCTGCCGGCTAAGGTTCAGCCGCCGCCAGAGCGACCGATCGCGCGACGGCTGCGGACCTCGCCATGCGCGGCGTCACTTTGCTGAGTACGCTCACCCCCCACCGACCGCCCCTGAAGTCCATGCTCATGAGCTGTTAGCGGCTCATGGGCCGGGGTAGCCGCGAGACAGGGAGGAGGGCTCGGCGATGCGCACGCTGGTGGAGGTCGTTCGGGAGATGGGCATGACCGATCCCCGCCTGCTGGCCGCCTTCGCCGACACGCCGCGCCAGCGGTTCGTGCCTCCGGGCTCCGCCGCGCGCGCCCAGTTCGACGAGCCGATCCCGATCGGTCACGGGCAGCCGACCTCGCAGCCGTCCTTGGTCGCCCAGATGATCGACGCGTTGGGGCTCGCGGGCACGGAGACCGTCCTGGAGATCGGCAGCGGGTACGGCTACCAGACCGCCCTGCTGGCGCGACTGGCCAGGTGGGTCTATTCGCTGGAACGCCATGCCGACCTGGCCGAACACGCCCGGGCCAACCTGGCCGCGGCCGGTGTGACCAACGTCGAGGTGCTGGTCGGCGACGGCACCGCCGGCCTTCCCGCCCACGCGCCCTTCGACGCCGTCATCGTGTCGGCCGCCGCGCCGACGGTGCCCGCGCCACTGGTCTCGCAACTGGCCGAGGGCGGGCGGCTGGTCATGCCGATCACGGGCGAAGCGGCCGACATCGTCACGCTGTACACCAAGCGGCAGGGTCAGTTGGCGTGGCTGCGCCTCCTGACGCCTGCCCGGTTCGTCCCCCTCATCGGCGAACACACGCGGTAAGCGATCATGCGGGCGTCATCCTCTCCGCAGGTCCACGATGAGCAGGTCGTCCTCCAAGACCGCCGCCGTGCCGAGCGCCTCGCACGCGCTGATGAAACGCCGGGCGAGCCAGGAGCGTTCCGCGCCCTCGGCCAGGACGGTGCGGCAGTAGTCGAGTTTGAGCGGCACGGCGCGCAACCGTACCGGACCGAGCTCGTCGACGGTCACCAGGAACAGCAGCGACAGATCGTTGCGCAGATCCGGGTCCACCGCGTAGTCGTCGATGAAGTCGCCCATGTCGTACAGGACCGGCGGCGCCACGCCGTGCGGGACGTGCGCGGAGTGGCCGGCGATCAGCGTCGCCCCGGCGTCGGTGAGGATCCTGGCCGCGCCGAGGATGTACGGCAGCGGCCCGGTCGTCATGTTGGGACCCCAGTGGGGCATGACCAGCACGGCGTCCGTTTCCGTACGCATCCTCGTCACCGTGTCCGTCAGCCAGGCGGGGACGCCGGAGCGCAGGTCGGCGTAGGCGACGCCGGGCCGGTCGGGGGCGGCCGCGTAGTCGTCCGGGTGGTCGGTCACGGAGATGACGGCGATGCGCAGCCCCCGTGTGGCAAGGATGACCGGCTCGCGCGCCTGGTCCAGGGTGGCGCCCGCACCCGCCGCGCGGATCTCCACGCGTTCGAGATGGGCACGGGTGTCGAGCAGCGCATCGTAGCCGTAGTCCAGCGCGTGGTTGTTGGCCAGCGTGACGCAGCTGACGCCGAGCTCGGCGAGCAGATCGACGGCCTGCGGCGGGGCGCGGAAATGGAAGACCTTGCCCGGCGCGAACATCGAGTCGCCGCGACTGGAGACGCAGCACTCCAGGTTGAGCAGGATGGCGTCGGCCTCGGACAGGTACTCGCGGACGCCGTCCGAGACGAACGCGTCCGGGGCGTTGTAATCGGCCAGCAGGTCCCCGACGCCACGACCGAGCATCGTGTCGCCCGCCAGCGCGAGCGTGACAACCACGAGGTTCCCCTGCCCTCGACGACGTGCTCAAACGCCCGGAAAACACCGCCGCCACCTGCAATGATCCGCCATCTGGGGGTAGGCGTCAGGTGGAAGCGCAAGCGACCTTCTCGGGGAGGCAGCGATGAGCACACCGGGAATCGGCAAGAAGGTCCAGGACGTGATGCACCAAGGGGTCGAGTGCATCGGCGAGCACGACAGCCTGCGCAGAGCCACGCAGATGATGCGTGACCTGTCGGTCGGCTCACTGCCGATCTGCGGGGACGACGACCGGCTCAAGGGCATCATCACGGACCGGGACATCGTGATCAAGTGCTGTGCCGAGGGCAAGGACCTCGACAGCACCACGGCCAGCGAACTCGCCCACGGCCTGGTGTGGGTGGAGGCCGACAGCAGCGTCGAAGAGGCGCTGGAGAAGATGGAGCAGCACCAGATCAGGCGGCTGCCCGTGATCGAGGACAAGCGGATCGTGGGCATGGTCAGCGAGGCCGACCTGGCCAAGGAACTCCCCGACAACAAGCTCGCGGAGTTCGTCCACCGGGTCTACGCGTCCTCCTGATCCAGCCGGGCGCGGGGGCCGTTCACGCGGCCCCGGCGCCTCGTTCACCGGAGAGCTCGCGATCGCCCTGGTGGGAGGTCGGCCGGATTGCGCAGCCTAACCAACCTAAGAGGAAATTGTAGTTGCAAGGCGATCTTGACCGTGAAACTACAATCTCATCTTCATTTGAGCAGCGTGCGCCCGTCGCGGGTTGACCGATGGCGGCCGTCGGAGGTGACCCGTCACTCCCACTCGATGGTGCCCGGGGGCTTGCTGGTGACGTCCAGCACCACCCGGTTGACCTCGCGCACCTCGTTCGTGATCCGCGTGGAGATACGCGACAGCACGTCGTAGGGCACCCGCGACCAGTCAGCCGTCATCGCGTCCTCGGACGTCACCGGCCGCAGCACCACCGGATGCCCGTACGTACGACCATCCCCCTGCACCCCCACAGAGCGCACGTCGGCGAGCAGCACCACCGGGCACTGCCAGATCTCCCGGTCGAGCCCCGCCCGCGACAGCTCCTCACGAGCGATCGCGTCGGCTTCACGCAGCAGGTCGAGACGCTCCCGCGTGACCTCGCCCACGATGCGGATGCCGAGACCCGGGCCCGGGAACGGCTGGCGCCACACCATCGCCGACGGCAGCCCGAGCTCCTCACCGGCCCGCCGCACCTCGTCCTTGAAGAGCGTGCGCAGCGGCTCCACCAGCTTGAACTGCAGGTCCTCCGGCAGCCCGCCCACGTTGTGGTGGGACTTGATGTTGGCCGTGCCCGTGCCCCCGCCGGACTCCACCACGTCCGGATAGAGCGTCCCCTGCACCAGGAAGTCCACCGGGCCGTCGGCCATGATGGCGCGCTGCTCGTCCTCGAAGACCCGGATGAACTCCCGGCCGATGATCTTGCGCTTCTCCTCCGGGTCGGAGACCCCTTCGAGAGCCTTCAGGAAACGATCCGAGGCGTCGACCACCCGCAACCGCACCCCGGTGGCGGCCACGAAGTCGCGCTCGACCTGCTCCGCCTCCCCCTTGCGCAGCAGCCCGTGGTCGACGAAGACGCAGGTGAGGCGGTCGCCGATGGCGCGCTGGACGATGGCGGCGGCCACCGCGGAGTCGACGCCGCCGGACAGGGCGCAGATGGCGCGGCCGTCGCCGACCTGGCGGCGGACCGCCTCGACGGACTCCTCGACGATGTTGAGCATGGTCCAGCTGGGGCGGCAGCCGGCCGCTTCCAGGAAGTGCTTGAGCACCTGCTGGCCGTGCTCGCTGTGGAGGACCTCGGGGTGGAACTGCACGCCGTAGAGGCCGCGCTCGGGGTGCTCGAAGGCGGCGACCGGGGTCTCGCGGGTCGAGGCGGTCACCAGGAAGCCCTCGGGGGCGGCGGCGACGCTGTCGCCGTGGGACATCCAGACCTTCTGGGCCGACGGGAGGCCCGCGAAGATCACGCCCTCGTCGAGGACCTCCAGGGAGGTGCCGCCGTACTCGGCGACGCCCGTGCGGGCCACCTCGCCGCCCAGCGCCCTCGCCATCGCCTGGAAGCCGTAGCAGATGCCGAACGTGGGCACCCCGGTCTCGAAGAGGCCGTGGGGCACGTCGGGGGCGTTGTCGGCGTAGACGGACGAGGGACCGCCGGACAGGATGATCGCCTTGGGGTTCTTCGCCATCATCTCCTCGACCGTCATGGTCGACGGGACGATCTCGGAGTAGACGTGGCACTCGCGCACCCGCCTGGCGATGAGCTGCGCGTACTGCGCGCCGAAGTCGACCACCAGGACCGTGTCGAACTCAGACACCGAAGGAACCCCCCAAAGGCGAATGCGGTGCACTCAGTCTATCGACAGCAGACCGAGCGGCGGCGACCCGAGGTCGAGCAGGGCCTTGTGGAAGCGCTGGAGGGTGAAGCCCGCGCCCCACGCCTGCCTGGCCTGCTCGCGCAGATCCATGATGATCAGCTTGCCCCAGGTGTAGCGGCCGTACGTGGGATCGAAGGTGGCCCGCCTGGCCTCGGCCATCGCGGCGGGGCCCGCCAGGTGGGTGTGGGAGGCGAAGCGGGCGGCCGCGTCCTCGACGGTCATCGCGCCGGTGTGCACGCCGATCGCGCAGGCCAGCCGGGTGACGCGGATGAGCGCCTCCACCCAGACGCCGATCTCGAAGCGCGGGTCGCCCGCCTCGAACCCCTCCTCGACGCAGAGCTCCTCGGCGTAGTGCGCCCAGCCCTCGGCGAACGAGAACGACTGCAGCAGCCGCCGCACGTCCGACGGCGCCCGGCGCAGGGCCAGGCCGTGGGAGAAGTGGCCGGGCGCGACCTCGTGCACGTTGATGGCGGGCAGCGTGGTCTCGCTGAAGACCTCCAGCCACTCGTCGACGTCCTGTTTCGGCCAGGACGGGTCGGGCGGGGTGATGTGGTACCAGGAGGGGCCTTCGGGTTCGCCGGGGGCGTTCCACGACATCATCGCCATGGCCCAGCGGCGTGACTCGGGGGCGAGGCCGACCAGGCACGTGCCGTCGTGGTAGGGCACCAGGTCCTTCTCGCGGGTGAACGCGATGGCCTTCTCGGTGCCGATCCTGGCCGCCTCGATCACGCCGTCGGCGTCGGGGTGCTGCTTGACCAGCTCGCGGACCACGTCCAGCGGCGGCCTGCCGCCTTGGCCGAGCCGGTCGCAGGCGTCGGCGAGGCGGGCCGTCAGACGGTCGCGCTCGGCGTCGGCGCGCTCGGCCAGCCTGCCCAGGTCGACGTCCAGGCCCTCGACGGTGCCCATGAGCCGGGCCAGGGCGTCCGCGCCGAGCGCGGCGTCCGGGTCGCCGGTCTCCGCCGCCCGCTCGACGTGGGCGACCAGGCGGGCGTGCGCCTCCAGAGCGGCCTGGTCGGTGACGCCTGCGGCCAGGCCCTTGACCGCGCCGAGCAGGGACTGCGCCACGGGGGCGCTGACCTGGTCGAGCGAGGCGGTCGCGTGCCGTACCGCTTCCGGCCAGAGCGCCAGGTGGGCGGCCTTGGCGGCGGCGCGCTGCTCCTCGGGGCCGTAGTCGCGGTCGTAGCAGGCGAGGTCCAGGTTGGACAGGTGGAGCAGTGGGTTCTTGCGGTGCAGCGCGAGCTCGCCGAGCTCGAAACGCAGGCCCTCCTCGAAGACCTGGAGGTGGCGGGCGTCGTGGGGGTCTTCCGGCAGGTCGCCGTCGCCGAGCCGGGTCAGGCCGGCGCGCACGCCCTCGGGAGACAGATCCTGGACGGCGCCGTCGTACTCGTGCCGTCCGCCTGACTCGCGTGCTTCCGGGACCATCAGGTCGGTGATGGCCCGCAATCTGGGCTGAAGTTCCGTCATGCCGGAAACGCTAGCGGCCGAGGGGATGACTGACCCAGACGTTGGGCTCCACGTAGACGGCGTGGTCGTGGCCGGGTTCGACGTGGACGGGGTTGAGCGCGCCCGGCACCTCCGCCGGGCCCGGCCGGTCGAACGGCAGGCCGGTCCACTCGCGCCACTCGGCGAGCGTGCCGGCGATCGTCATCGAGCGCGGCGCCACCTTGACGATCTCGCCGCCGGCCCGTACGTGGACGCGCAGCCACGGGTCGTGCGGCAGCCCGTCGGGGCGGGTGCGGAAGGCGTACTCCGCCATGGGGGTGTGCGGCTCCAGGTGCTTGTGGTTGGGGCGGACCGGCGCGACCAGCTCGTCGAAGCCGAGGCGGGCGGCGTTGGCGCGCATGGCGGCCACCATGAGCGGCGAGACGCCCTTGCCGAGCAGGTCGCGGCGGACGGTGATCTCCAGGGCGGAGATCCGGCCGGGGCGCTCGCCGCGCTCGCGGGCCAGCCAGGCGCGCCTGATGACGCCGTCCCAGCCGTCGTCGGGCAGCTCGCCGTCCTTGAGCGTGAACGGCATCGTGCAGCCCCGCGCGGCCAACCGGCCCGGCTCGGCGTCGTCGTCGGCGACCAGGACGTAGTCGGTGTAGGCCGTGTCGGCGACCGCGTAGAAGAAGTCGGCGATCGGGTCCTTCATCATGAACTCCGGCCAGGAGTGGTCCATGTCCCACAGGGTGGGGATGAACTCGGGGCGCTCGGAGAGGGTGGTGATCCGCAAGGCCATGGGCGGATATTTTCACATTTCGGAGGGCCGCTGGACGGGTTGATCCTCACTCTTGAAGATCAAAGTGGTCTGCAGGTGCACGATCTCGGGCCGTACCAGGAACCTCTCCAGGCAGAGCCGGTGCAGGTGCTCGGCGTCGGCCACGGCCACGTGCACCAGGAAGTCCTCGGCGCCGGCCACGTGGAAGAGCGTGATCGTCTCGGGCAGCGACAGCACGAAGCTCCGCAGCGGGTCGACGAGCTGGCTCGTGTGCGGCCGTACCCGCAGCGCGAGCAGCGCCTGCAGCGGCCGGCCCAGCTTGGCGATGTCGACCGAGGCGCGGAAGCCGGTGATGATCCCGCGCCGCCGCAGCGCGCGCACCCGTTCGAGCGCGGTGGAGGGCGCGACGCCGAGCCGCTCGGCGAGATCCTTGTTCGGCAGCCGGGCGTCGCGCTGGAGTGCCGCCAGGATGGCCAGGTCGATCGAATCCAGTTCGGCGTTATGCATGGAAATTGCCCTCCAATTCGGCAACACTAGCCGCACGCCGATGATGTCCTCACTATTTCGAGATATGTGGAACGTTGAGGAGTTCACCGAGTCGGCCGGCATCACGGTCGAGGAGCTGTCCGCCTACGTGGCGGAGAGCCAGCGGGGCGAGGCCCCCGTGCTCAGGCGCACGCCGCCGCGCGAGCTGGCGGACCGGCTGGGCCTGCGTGAGCTGATCGTCAAGGGCGGCATGACCCCCGCGTCGTACCGCGGCTTCCTGCGCGCCTTCCTCGCCGAGAGCACGCGGCTGCACCACCCGGCGTTCCTGGCCCACCAGACCGCCTCCCCCGACTTCCCCGCCGCGCTGGCCGACCTCGTGCACGGCGCGATCAACAACCCGATGAACATCTACGAGATGGGCGCCTCGGCGGCCACGGTCGAGTTCGAGGTCCTGCGCTGGATGCTGGACAAGGTGGGCTTCCCGGCCGGCGGCGGCGTGCTGACGCACGGCGGCTCGCTGGCCAACCTGACGGCGATGCTGGCGGCCAGGGCGCGGGTGGCGCCGGAGGCGTGGGAGGAGGGCGTGCCGGGCGACCTGGTGATCCTGGCCTCGCCGTCGGCGCACTACTCGATCTCCCGCGCGGTCTCGATACTCGGGCTCGGGCAGCGCGCGGTGGTGCCGCTGGAGACGGACGAACTGGGCCGGATCGACCCGGCCAGACTGCCGGACATCTCGGGCAAGCGGGTGATGGCGCTGGTCGCGGCGGCCTGCGCCACCGGGACCGGACTGTACGACGACCTGCGGGCGATCGGCGAGTGGTGCCGCGAGCGCGAGGTGTGGTTCCACGTCGACGGCGCGCACGGCGCCTCGGCCCTGCTGTCGGACCGGCACGCCCACCTGCTCGACGGCATCGGGCTGGCCGACTCGGTGATCTGGGACGCGCACAAGATGCTGCGCACCTCGGCCCTGTCGGCGGCGGTGCTGGTGCGCAGGGAGAGCGACCTGGACGCGGCGTTCAAGCAGGAGGCCAGCTACCTGTTCTACGGCGACCAGGGCTTCGACCAGATCGCCCGTACGGTCGAGTGCACCAAGGCCGAGCTGGGACTGAAGGTGTTCATGAACCTGGCCTGGCGCGGCGAGCGCGGCCTCGGCGACTACGTGGCCTCCCGGTACGACACCGCCCACCGGTTCTGGGAGCTGGCCCGCGAACGCCCCGGGTTCACGGTGCCGTACGAGCCGGAGAGCAACATCGTGTGCTTCCGCCACGGCGACGGCGACCAGGTGGCGATCCGCGAACGGCTGATGCGCGACGGCACCTTCTACCTCACCTCGACCGAACTGGCCGGGGTCCGCCACCTGCGGATCACGGTGATGGCCCCGGCCACGGACGACGCCACCCTGACGGCGCTCCTGGACGAGATCGAGGCGGTCAGCGGGTGATCAGCCGGAGCGCGGCGGGGGCTGTGGCGGGGACCGCTGGGCTGCGCGGGGGGATCGGGGGCAGGGGCCGGTAGGCCGTGCCGAGCGGCGGGCGGGCGTCGGGCTCGCCCGCGTTCGGCCAGAGCGCCATGGCCCGCTCGGCCAGCGCGGTGATGGTCAGCGACGGGTTCACGCCCAGGTTGGCGGCGACCGAGGACCCGTCCACGACGTGCAGGCCCTCGTACCCGTAGAGCCGGTGGTACGGGTCGATCACGCCTTCCCCCGGCGAGGCGCCGATCGCGCAGCCGCCGAGGAAGTGCGCGGTCGCGGGGATGTCGAACAGGTCCAGCCACGACCCGCGCGGCTCGCCGCCGACCTCCTCGGCCCCGATCCGCACCGCCTCGTGGCCCGCCGGGATCCAGGTGGGGTTCGGCTCGCCGTGCCCCCGGGTGGAACGCAGCCCGAACCGGCCGCGCCGTACCGTGATCGAGTTGTCCTTGGCCTGCATGACCAGCGCGATCAGCGACCGCTCGGACCAGCCGCGCAGGTCGAGCAGCCCGAGCGCGCGCAGCGGACGGCGGGCGGCCTCGCGGGCGAACGCCTTCCACCGGTTCTGGCCGCCGTCGATCAGCAGCGTGCGCAGCAGGCCCATCGCGTTGGAGCCGTCGCCGTAGCGGACCGGCTCGATGTGCGTCTCGGCGTCCGGGTGGAAGGACGAGGTGATCGCCACCCCGGCGTTGAGCTTCTCGCCGCCGCGCGACGGCCGCTCGAAGCCGAGCAGCGCCTCGGAGTTGGTACGGGTGAGCGTGCCCAGCCGGGGCGAGATCCGGGGCAGCGTGCCGTCGTCGCGCAGCCGGTGCAGCAGTCGTTGCGTGCCCCAGGCCCCGGCCGCGAAGATCACCTGCCGGGCGGTGAAGACCCGGCGCCGCCTGGCCGAGCCGGTCCGCCGGGCCAGCACCTCGTAGCCGCCGGACGGCAGCGGACGCACCGAGGTGACCGTGCACTCGGCGTAGACCCGGGCGCCGGCCCGCTCGGCCAGGTAGAGGTAGTTCTCGGTGAGCGTGTTCTTGGCGCCGTGGCGGCAGCCGGTCATGCACTCGCCGCACTGGACGCAGCCGCGCCGTTCGGGGCCCGCGCCGCCGAAGTACGGGTCGGCGCCGTCGGGCCCGAAGTAGACGCCGACGGGGGCCGGGCGGAACGTGCCGCCCACGCCCATCCGATCGGCGATCTTCAGCATCACCGCGTCAGCCGGGGTGTGCGCGGGGTTGGGCGTCACCCCGAGCATCCGCTTGGCCTGGTCGTAGTAGGGCGCCAGCTCGGCCTTCCAGTCGGTGATCGAGGCCCACTGCGGGTCGCGGTAGAACGGGTCGAGCGGCTCGTACAGCGTGTTGGCGTACACCAGCGACCCGCCGCCCACGCCCGCTCCGGCGAGCACCATCACGCCGGTGCCCTTCTCACCGCGGAGCAGGTGGATGCGCTGGATGCCCTTCATCCCCAGCCACGGCGCCCACAGGAAGTCGCGCAACCGCCAGGAGGTCGCGGGCAGCGAGGACCGGTCGAAGCGCCGCCCCGCCTCCAGCACCGCGACCCGGTAGCCCTTCTCGGCCAGCCGGAGCGCCGAGACGCCGCCGCCGAACCCGGAACCGATGACGACGACGTCGAACCCGCTCACTTGACCCTCAGCCACTTCATCACCTTGAGCGTGGTGGTCAGCACGTCCGCCCACGTCTCCTGGGCCAGGTCGAACGGCGGCTCGATGCGCAGCCAGGACGCCTGGGAAGCCACGGTCTGCGACTCGGTGTAGCGCAGCAGGCCCTCCGTGCCGTGCCTGCGGCCCAGGCCGGACGCCTTCATGCCGCCCATCGGGGCGTCGTAGGAGGCGTACGCGGCGCCGTACCCCTCGTTGATGTTGACCGTGCCGGCCTTGATCCGGGCGGCCAGCGCGCGGCCGCGGGAGGTGTCGGAGGTCCAGATGGAGGCGTTCAGGCCGTAGGCCGTGTCGTTGGCCAGCTCGACCGCCTCGTCGTCGGAGGCGAACGGGTAGAGCGACACCACCGGGCCGAACGTCTCGTCGCGGCAGAGCTCCATGTCGTCGGTGACCCCGGTCAGCACGGTCGGTTCGTAGAACAGCGGCCCGAGGTCCGGCCTGGCCTTCCCGCCGGCGAGCACGGTCGCGCCGCGGGCCACGGCGTCGTCCACGTGCCGGGTGACGGTCTCCAGCTGGTGGCGGTGGGTCAGCGAGCCCATCTGGACCGACCAGTCGCGGCCGGGGGCGAGCTTCATGTTGCGCACCTGGCGGGCGAAGCGGTCGGCGAACGCCTCGAACAGCGACGTGTGCACGTACAGCCGCTCGATCGAGACGCACAGCTGGCCCGCGTTGGCGAAGCACGCGCGGATCGCGCCCTGCACGGCCAGGTCGAGGTCGGCGTCGTCGAGCACCAGCATCGGGTTCTTGCCGCCGAGCTCCAGCGAGCAGCCGACGAGCCGCTTGGCCGCCTCCTCGGCGATCTTCCTGCCGGTGCGGGTGGAGCCGGTGAAGGCCACGTAGTCGGCGCCGTCGAGCAGCGCCTCGCCGATCTCGTCAGGCTCGCCGGGCACGACCTGCCAGAGGTCGCGCGGCATGCCGAGCTCCACCAGCAGGTCGACGGCCCACCGGGTGGACAGCGTGGTCTGGGTGTCGGGCTTGTGCACCACCGCGTTGCCGGCCAGCAGCGCGGGCACGGCGTCGGTGACGCCCAGCGACAGCGGGTAGTTCCACGGCGAGATGAGCGCGACCACGCCCTTGGGCCGGCGCAGCTCGCTCACCCGGGTGGCGATCGGGAACGCGCCCTTGCGCCCCTGCGGGGCGAGCAGTCCGGGCGCCCGGCGGGCGTAGTAGAGCACGCAGCCCGCGACGTCGAGCACCTCCTCGAAGGCGTGCGAACGGGCCTTGCCCGTCTCGTCCTGGAGCAGGTCGAGGATCTCGTCACGCCGGTCCAGGATCACGTCGTGCAGCCGCAGGAACGGCTTCACCCGCTCCTGCACGGGCCTGGCCGCCCACTCCTCCTGCGCCGCCCGCGCTCTGCGGTACGCCTCGCGCACATCTTCCGCGCCGGCCAGGGGGAGTTCGGCGAGGGGTTCGCCGGTGAACGGAGCGATGATCTGCCGGGTTCTGCCGGTGGTGACGTGCATGCCAGAAGGATATTCGGGTTGGCTACCGACCGGTAGTTATCGGCAGCGGACGTCGGCGCACCGCGGAGAGCCGATCTTCACCCTTGAACCGGTCGCCGGGCTGATCCGTTGTGAGGGCATGAAGACGCTCACCCGGCCGATCGCGGCTGCCGCCGCGCTCGTGGCGGCTCTCGCCGCCTGCACCTCGGCACCCCCTGACAAGGCGCCCAGCACCCCGCTCGGGCAAGTCCGCCTGGTCTCCTACAGCGACTGCGACGAGTTGCTGGCCGGGTTGCGCGAGAAGGCGGCCGCGAACGTGGGCCCGTGGGGCTTCGGCGGCCCGCAGATCATGTACATGGAGGACGCGACGGCGGCCAGGGACAGCACGGCCAAGGCGACCCCCGACCACTCCACCACGAACGTGCACGAGGCCGGCGTGGACGAGCCCGACCTGGTCAAGACCGACGGCGACCGCGTCTTCACCGTCAGCGGCGGCGTCCTCCGGGTCATCGACACCGCCACCAGGAAGGTCACCGGCTCGCTCGACCTGAAGGGCGACGACGGCGGCTACTCCCCCGCCGACCTGCTCGTCTCCGGTGACCGGGCGCTGGTGCTGCTCCAGGGCGGCGGCATGGCCACCACCCGGATCGCCGACGGGTTCGCGCCGCCGGGCCAGACCCGGTACGTGCTCGTCGACCTCGCGGGCGAGCCGAAGGTGATCGGTTCGATCAAGCCCGAGGGCGCCCACGTGGACGCCCGCATGGTGGGCTCAACGGTCCGGCTCGTCACCCGCGGCCAGCCCGCCATCGCCTTCCCCGAGGCCAAGGAGAACGTCGGCGAGGCCGAGCGCAAGGCCATGAACCAGGCCGTGGTCCGCGGCGCCCCGCTGACCGCCTGGCTGCCCGAGATCGAGATCACCGACGCGTCGGGCGCCGTCAGGAAGGCCACGGTGCCGTGCGAGCGGGTCAGCCACCCGGCCGAGTACACCGGCACCTCGATGCTCACCCTGCACACGCTCGACCTGGCCCAGGGCGTCACCGCCGCCGGGTCGGACCCGATCGCGCTGGCCGCCGACGGCGACATCGTCTACGGCACCGGCCAGAGCCTGTACGTGGCGAGCAACCCGCGCTGGTGGTGGCCGATCCAGCCGGTGGACGTCGAGCAGGCCCCGGCGACCGAGCCCTCACCGGACGAGCCCACCCCCGGCGGGCCGCCGCCCGAGGAGACCGAGGTGCACCGGTTCGACGTCTCGGGGCCGGGCGCGCCCTCGTACGCGGCCTCCGGCAAGGTGCCGGGGCGGCTGCTGAACCAGTACTCGCTCTCGGAGCACGACGGCCACCTGCGCGTCGCCACCACGCTCGGCTCCGCCGACGGCCGGAGCAGCTCCAGCAGCGTGCACGTGCTCGACGCCGCCGGCATGAAGACCGTCGGCCAGGTCGGCGGGCTGGGCAAGGGCGAGCGGATCTACTCGGTCCGGTTCATCGGCCCGGTCGGCTACGTCGTCACGTTCCGCCAGGTGGACCCGCTCTACACGCTGGACCTGCGCGACCCGGCCGCCCCGAAGGTCACCGGCGAGCTGAAGATCACCGGCTACTCGGCGTACCTGCACCCGGCGGGCGACGGGCGGCTGATCGGCGTCGGGCAGGAGGCCAGCACGGAGGGCCGGACGCTCGGCACGCAGATCTCGCTGTTCGACGTCGGCGACCCGGCGAACCCGCGCAGGCTCTCGCAGCTGTTCCAGAAGGACTCCGGCTCCGAGGCCGAGTGGGACCCGCACGCGTTCCTCTACTGGCCGAAGACCGGCACCGCGGTCATCCCCCTCAGCAGCCACGCCGACGGCACGTTCGAGACCGGCGCGACCGTACTGAAGATCACCGACTCCGAGGTGACCAGGACGGGCACGATCCAGCACCCGAGCCGCACCGAGCAGGGCCTCGCCTACCAGCCCGGCATCCAGCGCTCGATGGTGATCGGCGACTCGATCTGGACGTTCTCGTACGAGGGCGCGCAGGTCAACGACCTGGCCACGCTCGCGAAGCAGGCGTGGATCCCGCTCACCTCATGACGAGGGCTCGACCGGCACGATCTCGGGGGCGCCGAGCCTGATGGCGTCGGCCTCCTGGTCGGTGTCCTGCTCCTGCGACAGGCGCTCGGCCTCGATGCGCTTGGTGTAGTACTCGACCTCGCGCTTGACCTGCTCGTCGTCCCAGCCCAGCGGGCCGGCGAGCAGTTCGGCCGCCTCCTGGGCGACGGCCGTGCCGCGGTGGAAGGTCTCGATGGAGATGTGCGTGCGCCTGGTCAGCACGTCGTTCAGGTGGCGGGCGCCCTCGTGGGTGGCGGCGTAGACGATCTCGGCCCGCAGGTAGTCGTCGGCCCCGTGCAGCGGCTTGCCCAGCGACGGGTCGGCCTCGATCAGCGCCAGCACCTCGTCGATCATCGAGCCGTACCGCTGCAGCAGGTGCTCGATCCTGGCCACGTGCAGGCCGGAGTCGTACGCGATCCGGTGACGCGAGTTCCACAGCGCCTGGTAGCCCTCCGCCCCGGCCAGCGCGACGCGGTCGGTGCACGAGGGCGGCACCCGCTGGTCGAGCCCGTGGGCGACGGCGTCGACGGCGTCCTTGGCCATCACCCGGTAGGTGGTGTACTTGCCGCCCGCGGTCATCACCAGGCCCGGCACCGGGTGCGCGACCACGTGCTCGCGCGACAGCTTGGACGTCTGGTCCGACTCGCCGGACAGCAGCGGCCGCAGTCCCGCGTAGACGCCCTCCACGTCGTCCCTGGTCAACGGCACCGAGAGCACCTCGTTGACGTGGTCGAGCAGGTAGTCGATGTCGGCACGGGACGCGGCGGGGTGCGCCTTGGTCAGGGTCCACTCGGTGTCGGTGGTGCCGATGATCCAGTGGCGGCCCCACGGGATGACGAACAGCACAGACTTCTCCGTACGGAGGATGAGCCCGGTGCGCGAGTGGATGCGGTCGCGCGGCACCAGCAGGTGGATGCCCTTGGAGGCGCGCACGTGGATCTGGCCGCGCCCGCCGACGAGTTCCTGGATGTCGTCGGTCCACACGCCGGTGGCGTTGACCACCTGCTGCGCGCGCACGTCCAGCTCGTCGCCGGACTCCAGGTCGCGCACCCGCACGCCGGTCACCCGCTCCCCCTCGCGCAGGAACCCGACCGCCTGGGCGCGCGGCGCCACGTGGGCGCCGTAGGTGGCGGCGGTGCGCAGCAGCGTCATCACGTAGCGGGCGTCGTCGACCTGCGCGTCCCAGTACTGCACGGCGCCGGTGAAGGCGGACTTCCGCAGCGCCGGGGCCAGCCGCAGCGCCCGCTTCCTGGACAGGTGGCGGTGCCCCGGCACGCCCCTGGTGAGCCCGGAGGCGAAGCCGAGCGTGTCGTAGAGCATCACGCCCGCTCCCACGTACGGGCGCTCCCACCCGAAGTGGGTCAGCGGGAACAGGAAGGGCACCGGCCGGACCAGGTGCGGGGCGATGCGCTGCAGCAGCAGCGCCCGTTCCTGCAACGCCTCGCGGACCAGGTCGAAGTTGAGCTGTTCGAGATAGCGCAGGCCCCCGTGGATCAGCTTGGACGAGCGCGAGGAGGTGCCCGACGCGAAGTCGCGGGCCTCGACGAGCCCGACCTCCAGCCCTCGCGTGGCGGCGTCGAGCGCGATGCCCGCGCCGACCACCCCGCCGCCGACCACGACCACGTCCAGCTCGCGCGACGCCATCGCCGCCAGCGCCGCCCCCCGCTCGACGGGCCCGAGCCGGGCCACGCACTTACCCGCGGCCATCCGCATTCCCCCTGCGTTGTGAGACTTGGGTCCATACCTACCCGTTATGCGCGAATCACCTTCACGCCCGCCTCGGCGAAGCGGGCGGCGTCGGCTTCGGGCAACCGCTGGTCGGTGACGAGGGTGTCGATCTCCTCGATGGGGCAGATACGGGAAAATGCCCGCTTCCCCAGCTTCGAGGAGTCCGCCACCACGGCGACCTGCGCCGCCCGGCTGATGAGCAGGTGGTTGACGCTCGCCTCGCCCTCGTGGTGCGCCGAGGCGCCCAGCTCCACGTCGAGCGCGTCGACGCCGAGGAAGGCTATGTCGAGCGTGACCTCCTCCAGCACGCCCGAGGCCAGCGGCCCTATCAGCTCGTACGACTGCGGCCTGGCCACCCCGCCGGTCACCACGATCTTCACGTGCTGCCGGACCACCAGCTCGGCGGCGATGTTGAGCGCGTTGGTGACGATCGTGAAGCCCGACTCCAGCGTCGCCTGCGTGGCCAGCGCGCGGGCCAGCTCGGAGGTGGTGGTGCCGCCGTTGAGCCCGACCACGGCGCCGGGCCGCACCAGTTCGGCGGCGGCGGCCGCGATGCGGTGCTTCTCGTCGGCGTGCCGGGCGGTCTTGTAGCGCAGCGGCAGGTCATAGCTGACGCTCTGGGCGACCGCGCCTCCCCGCGTGCGCATGAGCATCTGCTGCTGGGCGAGCTGGTCGAAGTCGCGGCGGATGGTCGCGGTGGAGACGTCGAGCGCGCGGGCCGCGTCTTCGACGGAGAGCCTGCCTTCTTGCGCGAGCAGCTCGAGGATCGCGTTCCACCGGTCGTATCGGGACACGATCACCCTCCTTCGGAGATCCGTCAAGGGGGCAAGCGTGGCATACCCTCGCATCGGTAGCCACCAGTGCCCAATTTTGCACTTTTATGCTATAAAAAATGCAGAAACAAGCATTACGGAGGTAGCGGTGACCACCCATACCGAAGCCGAGATCGCTTCCCAGCCCGACTGCTGGCGCCGAGCGGTCGCCGGCGTCCCCGCCGGCGCGCTGCCCCGCCCGGGAGAGCGGGTCGCCGTCGTCGGCTGCGGCACCTCCTGGTTCATCGCGATGGCGTACGCGACCCTGCGGGAACGCGCCGGGCAGGGCGAGACCGACGCCTTCGCCGCCTCCGAGGCGCCCACCGGGCGGCGCTACGACCGGGTGCTGGCGCTGAGCCGCTCCGGCACCACCACCGAGGTGCTCGACCTGCTGTCCAGGCTCGACACCGCGTCCACGGCCATCACCGCCGACCCGGAGTCGCCGATCATGCGGGCCGCCGGGCAGGTGATCGTGCTCGACCACGCCGACGAGCGCTCGGTCGTGCAGACCCGGTTCGCCACCACCCAGCTCGCCCTGCTCCGCGCCAGCCTCGGCGAGGACCTGGAGCCCGTCATCGCCGACGCCGAGCGGGCCCTGGCAGAGCCGCTGCCCGACGAGCTGATCACCGCCGAGCAGGTCACCTTCCTCGGCTCGGGCTGGTCCGTCGGGCTGGCGCAGGAGGCCGCGCTGAAGATGCGCGAGGCGTCCCGCTCGTGGACCGAGGCCTACCCGGCGATGGAGTACCGCCACGGCCCGATCAGCATCGCCGGCCCCGGCCGCGTCACCTGGATGCTCGGCACCGCCCCCGAGGGCCTGCGCGCGCAGGTGGAGGCGACCGGCGGCACGTTCACCGAGAGCGACCTGGACCCGATGGCCGAGCTGGTCCGCGCCCAGCGGGTGTCGGTGGCCAGGGCGTTCGCCCGCGGGCTCAACCCCGACGAGCCCCTCCACCTCACCCGATCTGTGATCCTTTCTCCATGAGCCTTACTCTCGCCGACGCCCGCATCGTGACCCCCGACGCAGTTCACGAGGGGTGGCTGACCATCGAGGACGGCCGCATCACGCATGTCGGCCACGGATCCGCCCCCCGTCCCGGCCACAGCCTGGGCGGGCGGCACGTCGTGCCCGGCTTCGTCGACATGCACAACCACGGCGGGGCGGGCGGGTCCTTCCCCACCGGCGAGCAGGACAAGGCGCGCGACGCGGTGGCCCTGCACGCGCGCCACGGCACCACCACGACGGTGGCCAGCCTGGTCACCGACACCCCCGAGCGCCTGGCCGCGGCCGCCGCGTCGCTGGCCGAGCTCTGCGACGAGGGCCTGCTGGCCGGCATCCACTTCGAGGGCCCGTACATCGCCAGGGCGCGCTGCGGCGCGCACGACCCCGAGCTGCTGCGCGAGCCGTCCCCGGCGGAGTTCGCCGCGCTGGTCAAGGCCGGGCGCGGGCACGTGCGGATGCTGACGATCGCGGCCGAGCTGCCGGGCGCGCTCGACACGATCCGGATGGCCGTCGCCGAAGGCGTGGTCGCCGCGCTCGGCCACAGCGCTGCCGACTACGAGCGGACGCTGGCCGGCATCGAGGCGGGCGCCACCGTGGCCACCCACCTCTACAACGCGATGCCGCAGCTCGGTCACCGCGACCCCGGCCCGATCGCGGCGCTGCTGCAGGACGAGCGGGTCACGGTCGAGCTGATCAACGACGGCGTGCACGTGCACCCGGCCATGCTCCGGCTGGCCTGCGCGGTGGCCGGGGCCGACCGGGTGGCGATGATCACCGACTCGATCTCGGCGACCGGGCTGAGCGACGGCGAGTACCTCCTCGGCCCGATGCGGGTGCGGGTGGTGGACGGCGTGGCCCGGCTGACCGAGGGCGGCTCCATCGCGGGCTCCACGCTCACCATGGACACCGCCTTCCGCCGGGCCGTCCGCGAGCTGGGCCTCTCGCTGCCGGAGGTGTCGCGCATGACGGCGCTGACCCCCGCCCGCGTGCTCGGCCTGTCCGGCCGGA
Organism: Nonomuraea sp. C10; assembly: GCF_008017515.1. NCBI lineage: Bacteria > Bacillati > Actinomycetota > Actinomycetes > Streptosporangiales > Streptosporangiaceae > Nonomuraea > Nonomuraea sp. C10. The sequence goes on along the minus strand of NZ_VPFF01000003.1, from coordinate 2,226,039 downwards.
CCGGCTCGATCGCCGTCGGCAAGGACGCCGACCTGGTGGTGCTCGGCGACGACCTGGAGGTGGCGGGCGTGATGAAGCGCGGCGCCTGGATCGCGGAGCCCTGATGATCCTCACCGTGACGCTCAACGCCGCACTCGACGTCACCTACGAGACGCCACAGGTCTCCTGGGACGGGGTGAACCGCGTCGCCGCGGTCCACCGGCGCGCGGGCGGCAAGGGCGTCAACGTGGCCCGCGTCCTGGCCGCCCTGGGCCAGGACGTGCTGGTCACCGGCCTGGCCGGCGGCCCCACCGGCCGGGCCGTCGAGCGTGACCTGGACTCCGCGGGCCTGGCGCACGCCCTGGTGCCCGTCGCGGGCGAGACCCGCACCACGCTCGTCGTCGCCGAGCCCGCCGCGCACACGCTCTTCAACGAGCCGGGGCCGACGGTGGGTGAGGACGAGTTCGCCGACTTCCTGCGCACGTACGAGGCGCTGCTGCGCGAGGCGCGGGCCGTCGTGCTGTCGGGCAGCCTGCCGCGGGGGCTTCCCGCCACCACGTACGCCACGCTGGCCGCCTTCGCCCGTGACCGGGGGGTGCCCGCGATCGTCGACGCCGACGGCGAGCCGCTCCGCCACGCGCCCGACGGCCGCCCCGCGATCATCAAGCCGAACGCCGAGGAGCTGGCCAGGGCCGTCCCGCAGGGCAGCCCGGAGGAGGGCGCCGAGGCCCTGCGCGACCGCGGCGCCGGGGCGGTGATCGTGTCGCTGGGCGCGTCGGGGGCGCTGGCGGTCACGGCCGACGGCACGTTCCGCGCCCGCATGCCGTACGCGGTCGACGGCAACCCCACCGGGGCCGGCGACGCGCTGGTGGCCGGGCTGGCGCTCGGCCTGGTCGCCCCGGGGCCGTGGCCCGAGCTGCTGCGCCGGGCGGCCGCGCTGGGCGCCGCCGCGGTGGCCGCGCCGGTCGCCGGCGCCTTCGACCCGGGCGTGTACGAGGCCGTCCACCCGCTGATCGAGATCGTCTGAAGGAGCCCCCGTCATGCCCCTCACCGGAATCGGCGACGTCATCCGCCAGTCCCCCGCCGGGGTGGGCGCGTTCAACGTGATCCAGCTGGAGCACGCCACCGCCATCGTGGCCGGGGCCGAGACCCTGGGCGTGCCCGTGGTGCTGCAGATCAGCGAGAACTGCGTGCGCTACCACGGCGCGCTGGAGCCCGTCGCGCTCGCCGCGCTCGCCGTCGCCCGCGCGGCCACCGTGCCGGTCGCCGTGCACCTGGACCACGCCACCGACCGCGCGCTGGTCGAGGAGGCGGTGGCGCTCGGGCTCGGCTCGGTGATGTTCGACGCCTCCGCGCTGCCCGACGAGGAGAACGTGGCCGCCACCGCCGAGGTGACCGCCTGGTGCCGCGCGCGCGGCGTCTGGGTGGAGGCCGAGCTGGGCGAGGTCGGTGGCAAGGACGGCGTGCACGCCCCCGGCGCCCGCACCAAGCCCCACGAGGCGGCGGACTACGTGGCCAGGACCGGCGTGGACGCGCTGGCCGTGGCCGTGGGCACCTCCCACGCGATGACCACCAAGGACGCCGTGCTGGACCTGGCGCTCATCGCCGAGCTGCGGGCCGCGCTGCCGGTCCCGCTGGTCCTGCACGGCTCCTCGGGGGTGCCCGACGACACCCTGCGCGAGGCCGTACGGAACGGCATGAAGAAGATCAACATCGCGACCCACCTCAACAAGGCGTTCACCGGCGCCGTCCGCGACCACCTCACCCGCGACGCGGCGGTCGTCGACCCCCGCAAGTACGTGAAGTCCGGCCGGGACGCCGTCACCCGCGAGGTCACCCACCTCCTGTCCGTCCTCACGTCATCCTGACCGCCCGGGGGCGCCTGGTCGTCAGGCGTACTCCGGTGCCATCACCGCCGCCATCCGCAGATGCGGACCGGCCTCCTCCGCGTGGCCCTGGCGCTGGAGGGTGCGGCCGAGCAGGTGGCGCGCGTACGCGTCGTCCGGCGTGGCCGCGACCAGCCGCTCCAGCACCGCGCGGGCACGGCCGAGCTGCGCCGACAGGTAGTAGCAGCGCCCGGCGAGCATGAGCACGTTGCGGTCGTCGCCGTGCGCGTCCAGCAGCGGCCTGAGCAGCGCCAGCGCGCCGAGCGGGTCACGCTGGTCGAGCAGCGACTCCGCGTGGCGGTAGCGCTCGACCTCCTCGGGCAGCCGGCGCGCGGGCCGCGCCGCCAGCACGAACTCCCTGATCACCTCCGCCGACTGGGCCCCGGCCAGCGCCTCGGACCCGGCGACGATGGTCGGCGAGGTCCTGACGCCCATGGCCTTGCCCTTGAGCAGCAGCTCCCGTACGAGCTCGTCGCCCGCGCCGGCGTCGAGCAGCGCGCCCCCGCCGGCGAAGCCCGCGTCGGCGGCGAGCCGGTGGAGGGTCGCGCGGTCGCTGATGTCGAGCCGGTCGAGGAAGTGGGCCTTCATCACCCGCTCGGCCACCGCGTCCTGCAGGGCGGGGCCGCCGTGCTCCAGGGCGAGGGCGATCAGCCGGTGGGCGTCGTGGCTGTCGGCCCGCCAGGCGGGACCCCACGTCCAGCCGAAGCCTTCCTCGGCGGCGACGAGGGCCACGCGCACGCGGTTCTCGCCGGGGGTGAGATCGGGCGCGCACCGGCGCAGGGCGGCGTCGACCGTCGGGTCGGCCATGGCCTCCTCGTACGGGACCGCCTGCGCGGGCGCCATCGGGTCGATGCGGAACGGCCGCCACACGACCTCGGCGTCCAGCCCTTCGAGCGCCCTCTCCACTCGCCGCTTGCCGATGTAGGCCCAGCCGCAGACCACGTCGGCCCAGATCTCGATTCGCATGCCGACAATCTATGCGACAACTGTTGATTAAGCAACATTTGTCGTATAGTGACCATCGTGAACCCCGACGATCCACGCGCCCGGCGCACCCGGGCGAGCCTGCGCGCCGCCGTCCTCGACCTCGCCACCGAGCGCGACCTGGGCGCCATCACGATCTCCGCCGTCGCCAAGCGGGCCGGGGTCAACCGGGCCACGTTCTACCTGCACTACCCGGACGTCGACGCGCTGGCCGCCGACGCCATGGAGGAGGCGGTCGCCGAGGTGGCCAGGGCCGCCGCCCTCTGCCCGCTGGACGCCCCGCGCGACCGCGCGCCCGAGCCCCTGACCACGCTCTTCGCGCACATCGACGGCAACGCCGAGCTGTACGCGTGCATGCTCGGCACCCAGGGCAGCCCGCGCTTCTGCACCCGGCTCAGAGAGCGGCTCACCGCCGAACTGGAAGCCCGCTTCGCCGCCGGCGCGCGACCCTCCGGCTTCGCGGACGTGCCGCCCGGCACTCACGCCGCCTACCTCGCCGGCGCGCTGACCGGCGTGATCGCCCACTGGGTGATCGACTCACGGGACACGCCGCCGGCCGACGTCGCGCTCGCCTTCTGGCGCCTCTTCCGCCCGGCTGGTAAGTGATCTCCATGCACAGAAGCCGCGTCTACGCCCTCCTCATCGACACCCCGGCGGCCGAGGCCGAGCGGGCCACCGCCTTCTGGTCGGCCGCCCTCGGCGTCCCCGCCCGGCCGCTGCCCGGTTACGAGCAGTTCACCAGCTTCCCCGGCGCCGTCTCCGGGCTCGGCCTCGCCGTCCAGGCCGTCGACGACGCCCCGCGCTACCACCTGGACATCGAGACCGACGACGTCGACGCGGAGACGGCCCGGCTGGTGGCCCTCGGCGCCACCGAGGTCTCCCGCTGGCAGGAATGCCGGATCCTGCGCGCTCCCGGCGGCCACCTCCTCTGCGTCCTGCCCGCGGAGAGCGACCGCTTCGACGCCGAAGCCACCACCTGGCCCTGACTCTTGCACAACCATATGGTTGTGCAAATGAGTGGTTGTGGTTAGGGTCGGCGTGTGACCGTAGCCGAAGACGAGCTGTCCCTGGTGTTCACGGCCCTCGCCGACCCGACCAGGCGCGCGATCCTGGAGCGCCTGGCCGAGGGCGACGCGACCGTGAGTCAGCTCACCGAGCCGTTCGCCATGACCCAGCAGGCCGTCTCGAAACACCTGAAGGTGCTCGAACGCGCCCGCCTGATCACCCGCACCCGCACCGCCCAGTCGCGGCCGTGCGCTCTCGACACCGAGCGGCTCGAAGCCGCCGCCGGCTGGATCGCCCGCCACCGCCAGGTCTGGGCCGACCGCCACGACCGGCTGGAGCGGCACCTGGCCGCCCTGCGCGACCGGGACGGGGAGACACCATGACCGAGACCGGCGAGATGACCTACCGGCGCGTCCACCGCGCGTCGCCGGAGCTGCTGTTCGACTGCATGACCACGCCCGAGCACCTCACCCGCTTCTGGGGTCCGGCCGGCACCACCACCCCGCTCGACGGCATCGTGGTCGACCTGCGGCCGGGCGGCGCCTTCGAGACCACCATGGTCGGCGACGACGGCGGCACCTACACGATGAAGGCCACCTACGCCGAGGTGCGCCGCCCCGAGCGGCTGGTGTGGATCGAGCCGGGCGTCGAGGGCGGCATGAAGACCACGATCACCTTCCGCGACCTGGGCGACGGCCGCACCGAGGTGGTCACCCACCAGACCAACGTGCCGGCCGCCTACCTCAGCGCCGAAGCGCGGGCGGGCTTCGCCACCAGCCTGGACCGCTTCGACGCCTATCTGGCCGACCTGAACCGGGAGGACACCTGATCATGCCGACACTCACCTCACCCGACGGCACCGTGATCGGCTACGAGCGCTCCGGCGACGGCCCCGCGCTCGTCCTGGTCGACGGCGCCATGTGCCACCGCGCCGCGGGCCCGATGCGGCCGCTCGCCGCCCTGCTGAGCTCGTCGTTCACCGTCCACGCGTACGACCGGCGCGGGCGCGGCGAGAGCACCGACACCCCGCCGTACGCGCCCGAACGCGAGATCGAGGACCTGCGGGCGCTCATCGCCGAGGCCGGCGGCGAGGCGTACGTCTACGGCATCTCCTCAGGCGCCGCCCTCGCCCTGAGAGCCGCGGCGACCGGCCCCGGCATCACCAGGCTCGCCCTGTACGAGCCGCCGTACATCGACGACCCCGGCAACGGGGCGTACACCGCCCGGCTGCGCGAGCTGCTCGCCGCCGGGATGAGAGGCGAGGCCGTCGCGCTGTTCATGGCCCGCGTCGGGATGCCCGCCCAGGCCATCGACGGCATGCGCGGTCAGCCGATGTGGGCGGCGCTGGAGGCGATCGCGCCGACTCTCGCGTACGACGACGAACTGCTCGGCGGCGGCCGGGTGCCGCACGGGCTGGCGTCGGCGATCACCATCCCCGCCCTGGTCCTGTCCGGCGGCGAAAGCCCCAACGGGCTCCAGGGCGCCGCCGAGGCCACCGCGGACGCCATCCCCACGGCCGAGCACCGATCCCTCGACGGCCAGACCCACGACGTCCAGCCGGACGCCCTCGCCCCGGTGCTGGCCGCCTTCTTCGCCTGAGCAACCTATGTTGACTAATTTCGGATTAGTCAACTAACGTTGCTTGCATGCCCGTGAGTGAGATCCCCCCTCCCCAGGAGCCCGGCGACGCGCTGGCGGCCGTGGTGGCGCTGCGGCGCCTGGCCGACCAGCTGGAGGACGCCGCCGTCGAGGAGGCGATGCGTGCGGGCTGGAGCTGGCCGCAGGTCGCCGAGGCACTCGGTGTGACGCGTCAGGCGGTCCACCGCAAGCACGCCAAGCGACTCATCGCCGCGGGCGTCAAGCTGAGGAGGCGTTCACCGTGAGACCGTTCGACGCGTACCTGCACGCGATCCTCACCGAGGGAGAGGCCGAGGCCCGGCGGGACAGATCGGCGACGATCGAGGCGCAGCACCTCCTGCTGGCCGTCGCGGCCCAGGAGGACACCGCGCCGCAGCGCGTCCTCGCCGAGGCCGGGCTCGGTCACCAGGCCGTCCGCGCCGCGCTCGACCGCGAGTTCGAGCACAGCCTGAGCGCCGTCGGCGTGTCCGCCGCCTTCGGCCTCCCCCGGTCGAGCGTCCTACCCGGCCGCCGGCCCGCCATGGGCGCCACGGGCAGGCTCGCCCTGGAGCGGAGCTTCGCGTCCGCGGCACGCAAAAAGGACCTGCGACCGGCACACGTGCTGGTCGGGATCCTGCACGCCGAGGTGGGCACGGTCCCGCGCGCCCTCGCCCTGGCCGGCGTCGACCGCGCCGCCCTGCTGTCCCGAGCCCTGGAGCTGATCAGCGAATGAACGCGGGAATCCAGCGCGTCCTCGACCGGGCGGTGGCCGACGGCGGGGTGCCCGGGATCGTCGCCGACGTACGCGACGCCGACCGGTCCTGGTTCGGCACGGCGGGCGTGGCCGACCTGGCGACCCGCCGGGCGCGCCGGCCGGGCGAGCACTTCAGGATCGGCAGCCTCACCAAGGCGTTCACCGCGGTGGTGGTCCTGCGGCTGGTGGCCGAGGGCGGGCTGACGCTGGACGACACGGTGGCGACGTGGCTGCCCGGCCTGGCCGAGGAGCAGCTCGGCGCCGACGGCACGACGATCACCGTCAGGCGGTTGCTCAACCACACCAGCGGCCTGCCGGACGTCATCCCGGGCCTGGAGACGCCGCCCCTGGAGGAGCCGGGCGGCTTCCGCTACTCGAAGGTCAACTACAACCTCGCCGGGATGGTCGTCGAACGGGTGACGGGCTCGACGCTCGCCGAGGAGATCGCGCGGCACGTCGCCCGGCCGCTCGGCCTGGCCGGCACGTACCTCCCCGGGGACGACCAGACACTCCGCGAGCCGCACGCGCGGCACTACGCGAAGCAGCCCGACGCGGAGATCCACGACGTGACCGCGACGGACCTGAGCTGGGCCTGGGCCGCCGGCGGCATGGTCTCGACGACCGCGGACCTGCACGCGTTCCTGCAGGCGCTGCTGCGCGACCGGCTGCTCCCGCCCGGCCTGCGGCGGGAGATGTTCACCACGGTCTCCACCGAGGGGACGGGGTGGGTCCCGCACACCCGTTACGGCCTGGGCGTCTACTCCCAGCGGCTCTCCTGCGGCGTCACGGTCTGGGGAGGGGGCGGAGCCGTGCCCGGCTCGTGGAGCTACGCCATGGCCGACCGCGACGGCTCGCGCGCGGTGGTCGCCAACGCGAACGGCGACTGGGGCGACCTGATGGCCACCTTCGGCGATCTCCTGGACGCCCGGTTCCGCATGGCCGGAACCGGGCCCTGACCGCCGGCGGGGTCAGCTCTGGACGGGCGAGACCACGACCTCCACCCGCTGGAACTCCTTGATGTCGGAGTAACCCGTGGACGCCATCGTCCGCTTCAGCGCGCCCATGAGGTTCATCGACCCGTCGGCCACGCTCGAAGGACCGTGCAGGATCTGCGCCAGCGAGCCCACGGTGCCGAACTCGACCCGGCGCCCGCGCGGCAGGTCGGGGTGGTGGGCCTCGGAGCCCCAGTGGAAGCCGCGCCCCGGCGCCTCGACGGCCCTGGCCAGCGGCGAGCCCACCATGACGGCGTCGGCCCCGCAGGCGATGGCCTTGGCGATGTCGCCGGAGGTGCCCATGCCGCCGTCGGCGATGACGTGCACGTAGCGGCCGCCGGACTCGTCCATGTAGTCGCGCCGGGCCGCCGCCACGTCGGAGATCGCGGTCGCCATCGGCACCGCGACGCCCAGCACGTTGCGGGTGGTGTGGGAGGCGCCGCCGCCGAAGCCGACCAGCACGCCGGCCGCGCCGGTGCGCATCAGGTGGAGGGCGGCGGTGTGGGTGGCGCAGCCGCCGACGATGACCGGCACGTCGAGCTCGTAGATGAACTGCTTGAGGTTCAGCGGCTCGGCCCGGCCGGAGACGTGCTCGGCGGAGACCGTGGTGCCGCGGATGACGAAGATGTCGACGCCGGCGTCGATGACCGCCTTGTGGTACTGCACGACCCGCTGCGGCGACAGCCGGACGGCGGTGGTGACGCCCGCGGCCCTGATCTCCTCGATGCGCCGCCCGATCAGGTCCTCCTGGATCGGGGCCGTGTAGATCTCCTGGAGGCGCTTGGTGGCCGCCTCGGCGCTGAGGGAGGCGCACTCCTCCAGCAGCGGGGTCGGGTCCTCGTAGCGGGTCCAGAGACCTTCGAGGTCGAGCGGGGCCAGCCCGCCGTGCCGGCCGATCTCGATCGCGGTGGCCGGCGAGACCACGCTGTCCATCGGGGCGACGACGACGGGCAGCTCGAACCGGTACGCGTCGATCTGCCAGGCGATCGAGACCTCTTCCGGGTCGCGGGTGCGCCGCGACGGCACGAGGCCGATCTCGTCGAGCGAGTAGGCCCGGCGGCCCGACTTGCCCCGGCCGATCTCCACCTGCTGAGTCATGGATTACCTTCTGTGATAGTTAGGAGCTTCCACGGTCATCTGGATGTCGTGGGGATGGCTCTCCTTGAGACCCGCCGCGGTGATGGGCATCAGCTCGCAGTCGGTGTGCATCTGCTCGATGGTGCGGCAGCCCGCGTACCACATGCCCTGGCGCAGCCCGCCGACGAGCTGGTGGGCGACGGCGGCGGCCGGCCCGCGGTAGGGCACCTGGCCCTCGATGCCCTCGGGGATGTACTTGTCCTCGCCGTCGACCCCGGCCTGCGCGTAGCGGTCCTTGCTGAAGGAGGTGCCGCCCCGCTCGCGGTTGCGCACCGCGCCGAGGGAGCCCATGCCGCGGTAGGACTTGAACTGCTTGCCGTTGATGAAGATCAGCTCGCCCGGCGACTCCTCGCAGCCGGCCAGCAGCGAGCCGAGCATGACCGAGTGGGCGCCGGCGGCGATGGCCTTGGCGATGTCGCCGGAGTATTGCAGCCCGCCGTCGCCGATGACCGGCACGCCCGCCGGCGCGCAGGCCAGTGACGCCTGGTGGATGGCGGTGATCTGGGGCGCGCCCACGCCGGCGACCACCCGGGTGGTGCAGATGGAGCCGGGGCCCACGCCCACCTTGACGGCGTCGGCGCCCGCGTCGACCAGCATCTGGGCGCCGGCCCTGGTGGCGATGTTGCCGCCGATGACGTCGACCTTGGCGTTGGCCTTGATCTTGCCGATCATGTCGGCCAGGCCTTTGGAGTGGCCGTGGGCGACGTCGACCACGATGACGTCGACGCCGGCCTCGATCAGCGCCCTGGCCCGGGTCTCGGCGTCGCCGCCGACGCCCACGGCGGCGCCGACGACGAGCCGGCCGTCGGCGTCCTTGGTGGCCAGGGGGTACTGCTCGCTCTTGGTGAAGTCCTTGACCGTGATCAGGCCGCGCAGCCTGCCGTCGGGGTCAACCAGGGGCAGCTTCTCGATCTTGTTACGCCGCAGGAGGGCGAACGCGTCGTCGCGCGAGACCCCGACCGGGGCGGTGACCAGCGGCATCTTCGTCATGACGTCGCGTACGGGACGCGTGTGGTCGGTCTCGAAGCGCATGTCGCGGTTGGTCACGATGCCGACGAGGATGCCCGACGGGTCGGTGACCGGCACGCCGGAGATGCGGTAGGTGGCGCACAGCCGCTCGACCTCGGCCAGCGTGTCGTCGGGGCTGCACGTCACGGGGTTGGTGACCATGCCGGCCTCGGACCGTTTGACCAGGTCGGCCTGCTGGGCCTGCTCCTCGATCGACAGGTTGCGGTGGAGGATGCCGATGCCGCCCTGGCGGGCCATGGCGACGGCCATGCGGGCCTCGGTCACGGTGTCCATCGCGGCGGAGACCAGCGGGATGTTGAGCGTGATGCCGCGCGAGAGCCGGGTGACCGTCTCGGCCTCGCCCGGCTGGAGATCCGAGTAGGCCGGCACGAGCAGCACGTCGTCGAACGTCAGACCCGTCTCCGTGAACTTGGACATGCCGCGGCCCCTCCCTGCCTCGCCTGATGACGCCAAGTCTAGAGGGTGTGCGCAAAACGTATGGATGCCGGGAGGACGAGGACCCCCACGGTTCGTCGTGCTCCCGGCATCGAAAGAGCCGGAGGGCGGAACGATCTCCCGTCCGCCCCCCGGCCACCGGCATCCGGGCCGGGAGCGCGCCGTGGCCACCGAACCCCCCTCCGCGTCCTGATGGCCTGCGTCGCTCCGGCCGCCTGGGCTGCCGACGCTCTGTTAAGCCTGGGTCACTCTTCGGCATGCCGCAACGTGAAAACGTGCAATTGCACGAAGTTGCACCCCTCCGGCCCAACCTGCGGACAACCGCCGGTCGCCGGGTTATCCTCAGGCACGCCGTATCCCCCCAACGGAGCACGCCACGATGCGCAACGAGCAGCGGACCCTGGCCGATCCGCTCGAAACGCTGGGCCTCGACCCCACCCAGACGGCCCTCTACACGGCTGTCCTGCGCCTCCACCGGGCCACCCGGAGCGAGCTCGCCGAGGTCATGAACGGCCCGGTCGACACCTTGGCCGGCCAGCTCGACGACCTGGTCAGGCTGGGAGTGGTCGACGAGCAGTCGGGCGAGTACCTCGCCAGGCACCCCGCGGCCGCCCTGGGCAGGCTGGTGGCGGACCGCCTCGACCTGCTCGCCGAGGAGAGCCGCAGGATCGACAGCGCGCTGGGCTCGATCCGCACCCTGATCCGCGACTACGACATGGGCCGCGACTACCGGAGCGGCCCGTTCCCCGTCGAGCTGGTCAGCGGCGCCGACGTGCTGTACGAGAGCGTCATGGGCATGGCGGTGCAGGCGCCGCCGCTCACCCTGCTCGTCGCGATCCCCGACGGGCGCACGATGACGGACTTCGCCCGCAAGTTCGCCGACCCGTGGATCGACGCCCAGGAGCGGGGCCTGATGGTGATCCGCGCCGTCGTGCCGGTCGACGCGCTGACGTTGCCGGGGGTCCGCGACGCGATGACGCGCGTGATCGCCACCGGGGGCAGCATGCGGACCCTCGACAGGGTGCCGAGCTGGTTCATGACGGCCGGGGCGGAGGCCGCCGGCCTGCCCGCCCGGTGGGGCGGCAACCTGCCCGAGGTCGCGTACAACTTCTACCTGCTGCGCACCCCGATCGTGGTGGGCATGCTGAGCTCGCTGTTCGAGGAGCTGTGGAGCCGGGCGGTCCCGCTGCCGTGGGGGCGCAGGGGCGACGCCATGGCGCAGGTGGTCCGCCTGGCCGCGCAGGGCCTGTCGGACGAGGCGATCGCCCGCCACCTCGGCGTGTCGGTCCGTACGGTGCGCACGAGGTTCGCCGAGGCCATGACCGAGCTGGGGGCGCAGTCGCGGTTCCAGGCGGGTGTGGAGGCGGCGCGGCGCGGATGGCTCGACCAATGACCACCATGGGCGCCGCCCCGGTCTTATGGTGGGAAGGTGCCGGAAGACGTCCCCCGCGACCCGTTCGCGGATGATCCCGACGACCCGTCCTCGGCGATGGGCGGGTTCGACGACGCCGAGCCGCTGACCGCCGCCGAGCGCGACGAGGCGATCACCGACCTGGCCGACGTGGAGGTCTTCCGTTCCCTGCTCGAACCGCAGGGCGTGCTGGGGCTCGTGCTCGACTGCCCGGAGTGCGGCGAGCAGCACTTCTTCGACTGGGACCTGCTGCGCGGCAACCTGCGCCAGATGATCGAGCAGGGCCGGCCGCAGGTGCACGAGCCGGCGTTCCATCCCGACCCGGCCGACTACGTCACCTGGGAGTACGCCAGAGGCTACGTCGACGGCGTCATCGACACCGAGGAGCGCCGCTGATCGAGGACGTCCGCGACCAGCACGGCGAGCACCCGCGCGGCGGGGTCGTGGTGGTCGGGAAGCCCTCCGGCGGCGAGCGCGTCGAGCAGCGCGTCGCTCTCGTCCTCTGGCGTCAAGCGGACTCCAGCTCGGCCATCTGCCTCAGCCTGGCGAGCGCCCGGTGCTGGGCGACGCGTACGGCGCCTGGTGACATGCCGAGTACATTACCGGTCTCCTCGGCGGACAGCCCGGACACCACACGCAACAGCAGCAGCTCGCGCTGGTTGCGCGGCAGCCGGGCGAGCAGCCTGCGGGCGTGCTCCACCTCGATGTAGCGGACGACGGTCTCCTCCGGCCCCGGCCCGTCGTCGGGCCCGTCGGGCAGGTCCTGTGTCGGCACGGCCGAGCGCACGGAGCTGCGCAGCGCGTCGGCCACCTTGTGCGAGGCGATGCCGAACACGAAGGACGCGAACGGCCGTCCCATGTCGCGGTATCGCGGCAGCGCGGACAGGACCGCGATGCACACTTCTTGGGCCACGTCATCTGCTATGTGATATTGCCCCGACACCCTGCCCAGCCTGGCGCGGCAATAGCGCACCACCATCGGACGCAACTCGCCGAGCAAGGATTCGATCGCGGTGCGATCGCCCTGCACGGCGAGGGTTGTCAGTTCTCTTAGGTCGGAGTCATCCGTCCGTGCCGGAAGTCTCGACGCGAGCCTTACCCCAATTTTGGCGTCGGCGACGCTTCCCTCGCTCACGATAGGCATGATGCCCGCGTTGATCCGGCATGTCGTCATGGCGAACGGCTACGGATTGGTCACATTGACGCGACGATAACTCTCGGTAATCGGGTGACAACACTAAGCCTTTGGCTGTGGCGCAATATTTCACCGAATAACCCGATACGCACGACATTTGTCAGACGTGGACGCTTACCGCCTGCTTGAGGTTTACCGAATTAATCCGACATTCTCCATCAAGATTCGCCGCCCGCTACATGACATACCACTGGCGTTTCGAAAGCAGGTACGACTGCGAAACCGGTCCGGGCGGTGACCGAAAACCACGACGGCCCGCACCGGAGCCGGTGCGGGCCGTGAGGAGCCGGACGTGGGTCAGTGGCCGTGGCCGTGACCGTGGCCCTGGCCGGCGGCCGGAGCCTCCTCCTCGGGCTTGTCGACGACGAGCGCCTCGGTGGTCAGCAGCATCCCCGCGATCGACGCGGCGTTCTGCACGGCCGAGCGGGTGACCTTGACCGGGTCGATGACGCCCTGGGCGAGCAGGTCGCCGTACTCGCCGGTGGCGGCGTTGAGGCCGTTGCCGGCGGACAGCTCCGCCACCTTGTGCGTGACGACGTAGCCCTCCAGACCGGCGTTCTCGGCGATCCAGCGGGTCGGCTCGACCAGCGCGCGGCGCACGATGGCCACACCGGTCGCCTCGTCGCCCGTCAGGCCGAGGTCGTCGACCTCCTTGGCGACGTGGATCAGCGCCGAGCCGCCGCCGGAGACGATGCCCTCCTCGATGGCCGCGCGGGTCGCGGAGATCGCGTCCTCGAGACGGTGCTTCTTCTCCTTGAGCTCCACCTCGGTGGCGGCGCCGACGCGCAGCACGCACACGCCGCCGGCCAGCTTCGCCAGGCGCTCCTGGAGCTTCTCGCGGTCCCAGTCGCTGTCGGACTGCTCGATCGCGAGCTTGATCTCCTTGACGCGGTCCTCGATGGCCGCGGCGTCACCGGCGCCGTCGACGATCGTGGTGCTGTCCTTGTCGATCACGATGCGGCGGGCGGTGCCGAGCACCTCCAGGCCGACGTTCTCCAGCTTGAGGCCGATCTCCTCGCTGACGACCTGGCCGCCGGTGAGGATGGCCATGTCCTGCAGCATCGCCTTGCGGCGGTCGCCGAAGCCCGGGGCCTTGACGGCGACGGAGGTGAACGTGCCGCGGATCTTGTTGGTGACCAGGACGGCCAGGGCCTCGCCCTCGACGTCCTCGGCGACCACGAGCAGCGGCTTCTTGGTCTGGGCGATCTGCTCCAGCAGCGGGAGGAAGTCCGCGATGGAGGAGATCTTGCCCTGGGTGAGCAGGATGTAGGCGTCCTCCAGGACGGCCTCCATGCGCTCGGTGTCGGTGACCATGTAGGCCGACAGGTAGCCCTTGTCGAACTGGAGACCCTCGGTGAACTCCAGGTCCATGCCCATGGCGTTGGACTCTTCGACGGTCAGCACGCCGTCCTTGCCGACCTTGTCGAACGCCTCGGCGATCAGCTCACCGATCTTGGCGTCCTGGGCGGAGATCGTCGCGACGTTGGCGATCTCCTTCTTGTCCTCGACCGGCCGGGCGGAGGCGAGCAGCTTGTCGCTGACCTCCTTGGCGGCCTTGTCGATGCCGCGCTTGAGCGACAGCGGCGAGGCGCCGGCCGCGACGTTGCGCAGGCCCTCGCGGACCATGGCCTGGGCCAGGACGGTCGCGGTGGTGGTGCCGTCACCCGCGATGTCGTTGGTCTTGGTGGCCACTTCCTTGGCGAGCTGGGCGCCGAGGTTCTCGTAGCGCTCCTCAAGCTCGATCTCGCGGGCGATGGTCACGCCGTCGTTCGTGATCGTCGGAGCACCGAACTTCTTGTCGATGACGACGTTGCGGCCGCGGGGGCCGAGGGTTACCTTCACGGCATCCGCGAGGGCGTTGACGCCGCGCTCGAGCGCGCGCCGGGCGTCCTCGTCGAATTCCAGGATCTTGGCCATTTTGCTGAAAGTCCTCTCCTAGCGTCGAAGGCCCCGGGGGCTCTAGAGCGCCCGGGGCCCGACACAACCGGCTTACTTCTCGATGATCGCGAGAACGTCGCGGGCGGAGAGCACGAGGTACTCCTCGCCGCCGTACTTGACCTCGGTGCCGCCGTACTTGCTGTAGAGGACGATGTCGCCCTCACTGACGTCGAGCGGAATCCGCTTCTCGCCGTCCTCGTCCCAGTTGCCGGGACCCACCGCGAGGACCTTGCCCTCCTGCGGCTTCTCCTTGGCGGTGTCGGGAATGACCAGGCCGGAAGCGGTGGTCTGCTCTGCCTCAAGCGGCTGAACCACGATGCGGTCGCCGAGCGGCTTAACGGGAACCTTGGTGGCGGTCGTCACGATCGGACCTCCCCTTCAGATGTGACTGATTAGAAGAGGCGACCAGCTGGGCCTGCCGTCGCGGGTGCCAGACCTGCCTCGTCGCACGTTGGCACTCTCAAGGGGAGAGTGCCAACAGGAAACATATGCAAGAGGGGCTTGACAGTCAACACGAACTCGTCTGCTCACAGCGATCGTGGGCAAGCTTTCACGAGGTCGACCCGGACTCCGGAGCCTCCTGGAGCTCCAGCCTACGTCCGCGCGGGCCCCTCACGGGCCGACACGCTGGCCCGGAAGCACTCCGTACGGGCGCTACCGTCGTATGCCGTGGATCTCGACGCCTTCACCGCGCTGCTGACCCCGCGCGGCCGCGAAGCCCTGGCCGAGGCGCAGGAGCTCGTCGGCGCCGACCCCGTCGCCGCCGCCACGCGGCTGCGCAGGACCCACGACGCCGCGCTCACCTCGGCCGCGCTCACCCAGGCCCGGCTGCGCGAGCGGGCCAAGGCCAAGTTCGGCGCCGACGCCGGGCGCATGTTCTTCACCCCGCACGGCCTGGAGCAGGCGACCAGGGCCGAGGTGGCCGCCCACCGGGCGCGGCGGCTGGGCGCGGCTCCCGGGCCGCGCGTGGCCGACGCCTGCTGCGGCGTCGGGGGCGACCTGCTGGCGCTGGCGCGGGCCGGCTGCGCGGTCGACGCCGTGGACACCGACCCGCTCTCGGTCGCCGTGGCCAGGGCCAACGCCGAGGCGCTCGGGGTGGCCGACCTGGTGACCGTACGGGTGGGCGACGCCGCCGAGGTGCGGCCGGAGGCCTACGACGTGCTGTTCGCCGACCCCGCCCGGCGCACCTCCAGGGGCAGGACGTTCGACCCGCTCGCCTACTCGCCGTCCTGGCCCGTGGTGCTCGGCCTGCTGGGCAGGGCGCGGGTCGGCTGCGTGAAGGTCGCTCCGGGCATCCCGTACGAGTTCATCCCGGACGACGCGGAGGCCGAGTGGGTCTCGTACAAGGGCGAGGTGAAGGAGGCCACCCTGTGGACCGGCCGCCCGCCGGAAGGTGCGCGGCGCGCGACGCTGCTGCCGGGCGGGCACACGCTCACCGCCACCGGCGCCCGCGCGGCCACCGGGCCGGTCGGGCGGTACGTGTACGAGCCGGACGGGGCGGCCGTCAGGGCGCATCTCGTGGGCGAGGTGGCCGAGCTGGTGCGCGGGTGGCTGCCCGACCCGATGATCGCCTACATCTCGGGGGACGAGCCGGTCGACACCCCGTGGGCCACCCGCTACGAAATACAGCACGTGCTGCCGTTCTCGCTGAAGCGGCTCAGGGCCGCGCTGAGGGAGCGCGGAGTGGGCAACGCCGTCATCAAGAAACGCGGCTCGGCGGTCGATATAGAACGCCTGCGGGCCGACCTCAGGCTTTCCGGCGACAGGACCGCCGTGGTCATTCTGACGCGCGTATCCGATAAGCCCACTGTCCTGATCTGCGACCCCAGCCCACCTGCGTGAATGACAAATCAGGGCGATTCACCGATAAGCGCGACGTTTTTCTTCGCCCCTGACGGACCTTGATCGAAAGGCTAAGGTGGGCGGGCGGGAGTCCTCCCCCCTCTTGCGGTGAGCCGCGTTCTCCTTCTTATCTGCAAATCGGACCATCCCACCGCTACGCGGCAGACCGTCGACAGCGAAGGAGCCTTTCGGTGGACCATTCCAACCACACCACTCTGCTGCAGGCGGCGGGTGGCCAGACCGCCATCTCGGAGCGGATGCGGGAGCTGCTGGCGCGTGCCGCCCAGGATCACGTGTACGAGCAGCGCACGCAGGGAGCCGTGCTCGACGAGATCCGCCAGCGGCTGGAGGGCATGGAATGGCTCCTGCGCGAGGTGCGCGAGCGCGAGCTGGGCGGCCTGAGCGGCACCCTGGAGACCGTCAGCGGCCGGCTGGACGACATCGCCGCCAAGCCGCCCCTGTGGGCCGAGGGCCTGGCCCAGCACGTCGAGGCGGTGCGCGACCACGTCGACGCGGTGGGCGAGCAGGTCGGCGGCGTCGACTCGGCCGTGGAGTCGGTCGGCAAGCGCGTCCACCCGGTCATGGAGCTGCCGAAGCTGCGCGCCGACGTCACCGCCGTGTGCGAGGGGATGGAGGAGACGCTGGGCCGGCTGCAGACGGTGGTCGACTTCACCGACGACATGGCCAAGCGGATGGGTGACGTCACGGCCAGGCTGGCGCAGGTGAGCGCGGGCATGGAGGTGGCCGCCGGCCGGTTCACCCGGCTCGACAAGTCGCTGGCCGAGCTCAACTCCCGCACCGACCGCGTCGAGGGCGTGGTGCTCGACCTGTCCGACACCTTCGACGAGCGGGTGGCGAGCGCCGCCCGCGAGGTGCGGGCCCGGGTCGACGAGGTCGGCGAGCACCTGTCCGGACGCTTCGACGGCGTCGACGGCCGGGTCGACCGGGTCGAGAGCCGGCTCATGGCGCTCGACACCCGGTTCGAGACGGCCGAGGAGAGCCTGGCCGACGTCGACGCCCGCCTGCGCGGCGTGGACGCCCGCGTTACCTCCCACACCGGCCGCTTCGACGCCATCGACGCCCGCCTGGCCTCCCACGCGGGCCGCTTCGACGCCCTCGACGAGCACCTCGACACGCACACCGGCCGCTTCGACGTGATCGACGAGCGGCTCACCGCCCACGCCGACCGCCTCGACGCCGCGGACACGCGGCTGACCGGCCGCTTCGACGCCGTCGACCGGCACCTCGTCACGCACGCGGACAGGTTCGACGCCATCGACGAGCGGCTGACCGCCCAGGTCGGGCGGTTCGACACGGTCGAGGACCGGCTGACCGCGCAGGACGAGCGCCTGGAGGCCGTCGACGGCCGCCTCGGCAAGGCCGCGGGCCGCCACGAGGACCGCTTCGCCGGCATCGACGACCGCCTGACCTCGCTCGACGGGCGCCTGGGCGAGGCCGAGGAGCGCCTGGCCCACCGGGTCGAGGGCCTCGACGCCCACCTGACCGGCCTCAACACCCGCGCCGAGCAGGCCGGCGAGACCCTGGAGGCGGTCGGCCGCCGCATCGACGGCCTGCCCGCCGCCCTCGGCATCGGCGAACTGCTCGACACCCACGGCGAACGGCTGACCGAGGCGGCCGCCTCGCTCGCCGAGATCGTCCGCTCCCGCCCCGACCGCGACACGCTCGCCGAGACCGTCTCGGACATCGTCCAGCCCGCCACCACCGACCTCAACAAGCGCCTGGGCGCCCTGGAGGAGACCATGCTGGCGCTCGCCGAAGCACTGCTGCGGCCGAGCCGCGCCAAGGACTGACGCGGCTCCCCCGTACGCGAGCCGGCGGAAGGGCGCTGAGCGACGCACGGCGAGTAGGCTCACCATGATCGCTGGCGACAGTGGAGGAGCCGCTCATGACCACCGACCCCACGATGGCCCGGATCGCCCAGGGAGTGGAGTTACATCACCACCAAGGGCAGCGTGATGCCGCTCGTGACCTGTTCGCGCAGATCTGGGACGACATCGGCGGCGAGCAGGGTGACCCGCTGCATGTCTGCGTCCTCGCCCACTCGATGGCCGACGTGCAGGACGACGTGCACGAGGAACTGACGTGGGACCTGCGGGCGCTCGCCGCCGTCGGCCAGGTCACCGACGAGCGGGTGGCCGAGGCCGGGGTGCCGCTATCGGTGGCCGGCCTGTATCCGTCGTTGCACCTGAACTTGGGTGAGTGCTACCGGAAGCTGGGCGATCTCGGCCGCGCCCGCGAGCACCTCCAGCAGGCGCGGGCCGAGATCGGCGCACTCGGCGACGACGGCTACGGCCGGCTCATCAAGGGCGGGCTGGAGCGGCTGGCCGAACAGCTGGACGAGACCGTCTGAGCGCGCCCGCGCGGTCAGACGTTGACGGTCGTGATCGGCAGGGACGAGTCGGCGGGGATGTCCAGCGCGGAGGGCGCGATCCCGGCAGCCACCAGGTCGGAGCCGAGCGCGGCCACCATGGCGCCGTTGTCGGTGCACAGCCCCGGGCGGGGCACGCGCAGCCGCACGCCCGCCGCGTCGCACCGCTCCTGGGCCAGGGCGCGCAGCCGTGAGTTGGCCGCCACCCCGCCGCCGATGAGCAGGTCGTGCACGTCGTACTTCCGGCACGCCTGCAACGCCTTGCGGGTCAGCACGTCGACGACCGCCTCCTGGAACGAGGCCGCCACGTCGGGCACGTGGATGCGCTCGCCCGCGGCCTCGCGGGCCTCCACCCAGCGTGCGACGGCGGTCTTGAGCCCGGAGAAGGAGAAGTCGAGCGTGCCGTCGTCGATCTTGCCGCGGGGGAAGGCGACCGCCGTGCCGGAGCCGTCGCGGGCCGCCTTGTCGATGTACGGGCCGCCGGGGAACGGCAGCCCGAGCACCCGCGCCACCTTGTCGAACGCCTCCCCCGCCGCGTCGTCCACGGTGGACCCGAGCGAGATCACGTCCGCGGCCACGTCGGGCACCAGCAGCAGCGAGGAGTGGCCCCCGGACACCAGCAGGGCGATGCACGGCTTGGGCAGCGGCCCGTGTTCGAGCTGGTCGACGGCGACGTGCGCGGCCAGGTGGTTGACGCCGTAGAGCGGGACGCCCAGGCCGAGGGCGTACGACTTGGCGGCGGCCACGCCGACCAGCAGCGCCCCGGCCAGCCCCGGCCCGGCGGTGACGGCCACCGCGTCGACGTCGGAGAGCTTCACCCCGGCCGCGGCCAGCGCCGCGTCCACGGTGGGCGTCATGGCCTCCAGATGGGCGCGCGAGGCGACCTCGGGCACCACGCCGCCGTAGCGGGCGTGCTCGTCCATGCTGGAGGCGATGGTGTTGGCCAGCAGCGTGTGGCCCCTGACGAGGCCGATGCCGGTCTCGTCACAGGACGTCTCGATGCCCAGGACCAGGGGTGCGTCAGCCATCCTGCTTCCTTCTCATCATGATCGCGTCGGTGCCGTCGTCGTAGTAGCGGCGGCGGGTGCCGATGCTCTCGAACCCGAATCGCTCGTAGAGGCCGCGCGCCACCGGGTTGTCCTCCCGCACCTCCAGGAAGATCTCGCGAGCCCCGCGGCGGCGCGCCTCGGCCAGCAACTCGGTGAGCATGGCGGCGCCGACGCCGGTGCCGCGGTGGGCCGGCAGCACCGCGATCGTCTGCACGTCGGCCTGGTCGGCGGCGACCGCGACCCCGGCGTAGCCGACGATCACGTCGTCGACCACGGCCACCACGTAGTGTCTCGTGCGCGGCTGGTCGGCCAGCTCGCCGCGCATCATGCCCTCGCTCCACGCGTCGAGCGGGAACGTGGCGCGCTCGATCGCCATGACCTCCGGCAGGTCGCCCTCGGTCATCTGGCGCAGCCTCACGCCGTCACCCGCTTGGGCGCGCCCGGCACGGCCGCGTCGGGGCGGCGCAGGTAGATCGGGCGGGCCTCGTCGAGCGGCACGCCCGCCGCGATGCGCTCGGCCGCCAGCGCGGCCAGGAACCCGGCGTGCGGGTAGGCGGGCTCGCGGGCCGGGCCGAGCGCGCCGGGGTAGAGACCGGCTCCGGCGCCGACCACCGGCAGGCCCTCGACGGGCACCTCGGCGGGCTTGTCGACGGAGGGGCCGTCGAGCCTGGTGCGCCGGTCGGCGTAGCGGGCCCAGAAGACCTCCTTGCGCCGCGCGTCGGTCGCCACCAGGAACGGCTCGTCGAGGCCGCTGCCGTACGCCAGCGCGTCGAGTGTGCAGATGCCGTGGGCGGGCACGCCGAGCGTGGCCGCCAGCGCCTGCGCGGTCATCAGCCCGACGCGCAGGCCGGTGTAGGGGCCGGGGCCGCGCCCTGCGACGACGGCCGTCACCTCGCGCAGCGGCACGCCCGCCTCGGCGAGCACCCGCTCGACGGCCGGCGCCAGCAGCTCGCCGTGGCGGCGCGCGTCGATCGTCGTGGATTCGGCGAGCACCCGCTCGCCGTCGTGGACAGCGGCGGTGACGGCGGGCGTCGCGGTGTCAAAGGCCAGGACCAGCACGACTGTTTAGCCTACCCGCGGCTCACACCCCACCGCGCCCGTACGCGCTCCTCAGGCCCAGCCCGTGCGGTGGCGCAGCCACTCCAGCGCCTCGACGCCCTGCGCGTGCTGGAAGGCGCGCAGGGTGGGCAGCCCCGGCGGGGCCGGCTGGCGGCTCTGCCGCAGGAAGAAGCCGGTCAGCCCGGCCAGCGCGGCGGTGATGGCCGGGTCCGGGTCGGGCAGCAGCTCCTGCGGCGGCGGCCCTCCCTGCATGGCCACCGACGGCAGCATGGCCATGAGGTCGAACCAGGCGGCTCCCGTGCACGCCCACGGCCAGTCGACGACGTACACCCGGTCACCGGCCACCAGCAGGTTGTCGGCGCGCAGGTCGGAGTGGAGCAGCGTGTCGCCCGCGGCCCCCTCGGCCCAGCCGGACTCCAGCTCGGCCAGCGCGGCGAGATGGCGCAGCACCCACGGGTCGAGCCCGGCGGTGTCCTCGCCCAGCAGCCTGCGCCAGCCGCGGAACGCGTCACCGAACCGTTCCGCGATGGGCGGCGCGTCGATGGGCGACGGCGTCAGCTCGGCGCCCATCCGGCGCACGGCGGCCAGCACCAGGTCCAGCTCGTCGCGGCGCCACG
This sequence comes from Nonomuraea sp. C10, assembly GCF_008017515.1. NCBI lineage: Bacteria > Bacillati > Actinomycetota > Actinomycetes > Streptosporangiales > Streptosporangiaceae > Nonomuraea > Nonomuraea sp. C10. The sequence goes on along the minus strand of NZ_VPFF01000003.1, from coordinate 2,204,721 downwards.
GCGTCACCGGATGGCGCCCCTCGATGTCCTCGAACACCAGCGTCACCCAGCCGTCGAGCTCGAAGGAGGTGAGCAGCCGGGGAGCGGGCACGGCGGCGGGCAGCGCGGCGGAGATCGCGGCCTCCGCCCGGTAGATGCGGACGGAGTCGGGGTTCTGCTCCGGGCTCACGGTCTTGACGAAGGCCCGGCGGCCCCCGTCGGTGCGCAGCCGCACCGCCGCGGCCGGGGAGAAGCCGCCGTCCTGGGTGACCGCCTCGGCCACCCGGCCGCCGAGGAACTCCTCCACGGCGGCGCGCACGCCGGCGTGGACGTCCTGCCAGGGTACGCGCACGCCGGTCGCCGGCGGGTTCGTCCGAGTGCTCATGCATCCATGATCGGGTGCGGGGCAACCGGTTTTAGGCGCGCGACGCGTACACGATGATGTTGTCGACGTACTCGCCCTGGGCCGCGTCGAACCTTCCGCCGCAGGTCACGAGCTTGAGCCCGTCCTCGACGTACACCTTCCTGAGCGGGAACTCGTCCTTGTGCACCTGCTCGACGGCGTCGACCTTGTACGTGACGGTCTTGCCGTCGCTCCGCTCGACCCGTACCTTCGAGCCCTTGCGCAGGTGGCGGAGCTTGTAGAAGACGGCGGGCGCGGTCTTGGTGTCGACGTGGCCGATGATCACCGAGGCGCCCTTCTCGCCGGGCACCACGCTGCCGGTGTACCAGCCCGCCATCTCGGGCTTCTCGTAGGGCGGCAGCTCGACCTCGCCGTTCTTCACGCCGAGCTTCATCAGCGGCGCCTCGACGTCGATCGACGGGATGCCGATGGTCTCGGGCACGACCGCGGCCGCGGCCTGCTCGGGCTGCTGCATGCTCTGACCGAAGGCGACCAGCACCAGGCCCGTGACGGCGCCCGCGAGCACCACCCGTCCGGAACTCGCCATGACTAGGACCGGCGGCGCTTGACCGCCACGCCGACGCCGACGGCGAGCGCCAGCCCGATGGCCGCGCCGACGCCGCCGAGCGGGATCGACGTGCCCTCGTCGACTTCCTTGCCGAACGTGCCGCCGCCGCCCGCCCTGGGCGCCCTGGTGGGCACGTCACTGGGCAGCGGTTCCGCGCGGGCCACGCGCAGGGTGGCGCGGCCCGAGTGGTTGGTGCCGTCGCACTTGACGTCCACGCGGTACGAGCCGCGCCGGACCGTTCCGGAGATCTGCGCCTGACCGCGCACCCAGTCGCCCCCGGCGTTGCCGGTCGGGCTGGGCGTGCCGCCCGAGGTGGTCGGGTTGAGCGTGACCCCGCTGACGAACGCCCTGGACGTGGCGGTGCCGGTGTGGGCGGGCCCGCCCTGCGGCGCCGGGCAGTTGGCCAGGATCCACACGGTGGAGCTCTCGCCCGCCGTGACGCGGTCGGGGTTGAGCTGGACCGAGATGGAGGAGACCGCCGGAGTGGCGGTCGCCGTGGCCGTCGTGGTGGCCGTCGTGGTTGCGGTGGTGGTGGCGGTCGGCTGGCCCGTGCCTGTCGGGCTGCCGGTCGGCGTGGAGCTCTCCGCCGGTGTCTGCGCCTCCGCCGCGCAGCCCATGAGGCCGATCATGAGGATGGCCCCCGCATAAGCGACTCGCCTGACCCTGAGCACCGCCGCACCCCACTCCGCCGCTCTTTTCCTAGCATCCACCGGTTTCGTGGATACCGCCCTCCTGATACCCAGATTTTCTGGGCCAACCCTTACCAATGATCATGTTTCTCGTCATGGCGAAGGTACGTCAAGGGTGTCAGCATGACCCGGAGTTGGTGCGGGTTTTACTCTTGTGCGGCGTCAGTCGGCGTGTCGGCCCAGCGCGGGCCGACACCTCGCAGGGTCACGGTGCGGGCGTCGTCGCCCGACTCGCGGTCGATGTGGATCTCCAGGCGGTCTTCGGCGAGCCCTTCGACCAGGCCCTCGCCCCACTCGACGACCGTCACCGACTCCTCCAGCGAGGCGTCGAGGTCGAGGTCGTCCACCTCCAGGTCGCCGCCGAGCCGGTAGGCGTCGGCGTGGACCAGCGCGGGGCCGCCGCACAGCGACGGGTGCACCCGGGCGATGACGAACGTGGGCGAGGTGATCGGCCCGCGGACCTTGAGCCCTTCGGCGATGCCCTGCACGAGCGTGGTCTTGCCGGCGCCGAGCGGGCCCGACAGGACCAGCAGGTCGCCGGGGCGCAGCAGGGACGCCAGGCGCGTGCCGTACGCGCGCGTCTCCTCGGCGGTGCGCAGCCTCACACGCCCACCCTCTTGATCAGGTCGCGGAGCGCGTCGGTGACGGCGCCGGGACGTTCGAGCTGGATCAGGTGCGAGGTGTCGGGCACCTCGATGAACTGGGCCTTGGGCAGCGCCTCGGCCATGGCGCGGCTGTGGTCGGGGGGAGTCAGCCAGTCCTGGTCACCGACCATGATCGCGGTCGGCACCGGGTCGAGCACGTGCAGCGCGGACAGCTTGTCGTGGTTCATCAGCGCGGGATAGAAGTCGGCGACCACCTCGGTCGGGGTCGCCCTGATCATGGACTCGGCGAAGTCGACGAGGGTGGGGCTGACGTTCTTGGAGTCGCCGAAGGCCATGTAGCGGGTCAGCAGGAAGGCGATGTCGCTGCCCGCGTGGCGGGTGCGGTCGACGAGCGAGCCCCGGCGGCCGAGCATCGACACCGTGGTCGGGGCGACCTTGTGGACGGCCTTGGACACCAGCGCGGGCAGCCCGAGCGTCAGCTCGGCCAGCTTGCCCGCGGAGGTGGCGATGAGGGCGACGCCGCGCACCCGGTCGCCGAACAGCTCGGGGTGGCGGTCGGCGAGCGCCATGATCGTCATGCCGCCCATGGAGTGGCCGACGAGCACGCACGGCCCCGGCACGAACTGGTCGAGCACCTCGGCCAGGTCGTCGCCGAGCCGGTCGATCGAGGTGTCGCCGGAGACGGCGCGCTGGGAGCGGCCGTGCGAGCGCTGGTCCCACACCACGACGCGGTGGTGCTCGCGCAGGTCCCTGCGCTGGTAGTGCCACGATTCGAGACTGAGACAGTAGCCATGGCACAGCACGACGGTCAGCGGCGCGTCGTGTCCGTCGTCGTCGCCTTCCTCCGGGGGCCTTCGCTCCTCCGGCCCGTCGACCTCGACGTGCAGGGCCACGCCGTCGGAGGTGATGAGCGTGTGGGAGCTGCCGCCCAGCTCGCCGAAGGGCTCGCTGGCCTCCAGGTCGGGGCGGAGGCGGATGCGGCCGACCGCGTAGCGCTTGGCCATGGCCGCGGCCGCGATGCCCGCGGACGCCGCGCCGACGAGCGCGCCGGCGATCCCGAACCTGCGGCGTGTTGTCGTCGTCATGTCCTCTGTCCCTCGTAGACCCTCGGCACGCGCGCCCCGATCCTCGTCACGATCTCATGCGTGATCGTGCCGAGGGTATCCGCCCACTCCTGAGCGGTCGGCTCGCCCTGGTCTCCCGGTCCGAACAGGACGACCTCGTCGCCTGCCCGCAACGGGTCGTCACCCACATCGATCATGAACTGGTCCATGCACACGCGCCCGGCCACCCGCCTTCGCCTGCCGCCGGCCAGCACCTCCGCGCGGTCGGTCGCGTGACGCAGGATCCCGTCGGCGTAGCCGAGCGGGACCAGGCCGAGCGTGGTCTCGCGGCCGGTCACGTAGAGGTGCCCGTAGGACACCCCCGAGCCCTCCGCCACGCGTTTGACCATGGCGAGGCGCGCGACGAGCGTCATGGCCTGGCGCAGCCCGAAGTCGCCCAGCTCGGGGACGGGGCTCAGACCGTAGACGGCGATGCCGGCGCGCACCATGTCGAAGTGCGTCCTGGGCAGGGTCATCACGGCGGCCGAGTTGGCGAGGTGCCTGATCACGTGGGAGCCGGCCACGCCCGCCTGCTCGGCCAGTTTGAGCGCGGTCTCGAAGGCGTCGGTCTGGGACTCGATGGCTGGATGGCCGGGGATGTCGGCGCAGGCGAAGTGTGACCAGATGCCGACGACCTCGACGGCGCCTTCCGCCTGCAGCTCCAGCGCCCTGCGCAGCAGGCCGGGCCAGGCGGCCAGCGGCGCGCCGCCCCTGCTCATGCCGGTGTCGGCCTCCAGGTGGACGCGGGCGGTGACGCCGGTGGAGCGGGCGGCGGCGGCGATCTCGCCGAGCAGCCGCTCGTCTGAGGCCGACACCTCGACGTCGGCCCCGATCGCCTCGCCTATCGGCTCGCCGGGCGTGATGAGCCAGGCCAGGATCGGCGCGGTGACGCCCGCGGCGCGCAGGTCGAGCGCCTCCTGGACGAACGCGGTGCCGAGCCGGCCCGCGCCGGCCTCCAACATGGCCTCGGAGGCGGGCACCAGCCCGTGCCCGTAGGCGTCGGCCTTGACGGCGGTCATCAGCTCGGCGCCGGACGCCCGCTCGCGCAGCAGCGCCACATTGTGCCTGATCGCGGTCAGGTCTACCCGCGCCTCCGCGGGCGTCGCCATCGGGGAGCTCATCCTTCTAGTTTGGCAGCTCCTGAACGTGGTCGAGCGCGATTTCCGCCGCTCAGAACCCCGATGACGGCAGGGCCCACGGTCTCGCCGCTCACGGCACCAGGCTCCGCGCGCTTTCTTCGTCCAGCGACCGGATGGCGGCGGGGAGCGCCTCGGCCACCGCGGCGGCTGTGAGCGGCGCTCCGTCGGCGGCGATCCTCCCGGCGAGGCCGTGCAGGTAGGCGGCGCACGAGCCGGCGTCCCGCGCGCCGAGCCCCTGGGCGAGCAGCGATCCCGCGATGCCGGACAGCACGTCGCCGGTGCCGCCGGTGGCCAGCCACGGCGTGCCCGTGCCGTTGACCCGGGCCGGCTCGCCCTCCTCGGCGACGACCGTGGTGGACCCCTTGAGCAGCACGGTGACGCCCAGCTCGGCCGCCGCCGCCCGCGCGTGCGCGAGCGGCGCCGCCTCGATGTCACCGCGCGCCGCCCCGGTCAGCCGCGTCAGCTCGCCCGCGTGCGGGGTGATCAGGACCGGCGCGGTACGGCGGAGCAGCGAGACGTCGTGGGCCACGACGTTCAGGCCGTCGGCGTCCACCAGCACGGGCACGTCGGTGGCGAGCACCCGGAGGACCAGCTCGCGGGCCCATCGGCCGGTGCCGAGCCCGGGCCCGAGCACCCACGCCTGCACCCGGCCCACGTCGTCGATCGACGGCTCGTCCAGCTCGGTCACGACCGCCTCGGGCCAGCGGGCCCGCACCTGTCCGACTGGCCGGCAGGGCCCGGCGTAGCGGACCATGCCCGCCCCTGCGTGCAGCGCGCCGCCGACGGCGAGCACCGCGGCGCCGGTGTACTGGTCGCTGCCCGCGACGACGCCGACCACTCCCCTGCGGTACTTGTCGGAGGCGGCCGCCGGTCGCGGCAGCGTGGCCCGTACGGACGCGCGGGTGAGCGCGGTGACGTCAGGACCTGGCAGGTACGGGCCGAGCCCGATGTCGATCAGCTCCACCCGGCCCGCGTGGGCGGCGCCCGGGTCGACCAGCAGGCCGGTCTTGAGCGCCCCCATCGTCACCGTCACCGCCGCCCGGACCGCGCCCCCCTCGACCCTGCCGGTGGAGGCGTCGACGCCGCTGGGCACGTCCACGGCGACGACCGGCGCGGCGGTGTGACCGGCCGTCTCCGCCAGCCCGGCGTACGGCTCGCGCAACGCCCCCGACGCCCCGATCCCGACCAGCCCGTCGACGATCAGGTCTGCGCCCTCGACGGCACGGCGGACGTCGTCCCCGCCACCGGGCTTCCGGGACACCCCGCCCGCGGCCAGGAGCGCGGTCAGGCCCGCCTCGTGGACGCGGGAGCCGGCGAGCACCGCCGTCACCCCCGCGCCGCGCCTGGCGAGGGCCGCCCCGGCGTGGAGGGCGTCGCCGCCGTTGTCGCCGCTGCCCACGAGCAGCACGACGCGGCTCCCGTACACGCGGGGAAGCATGGCGGCGCAGACGGCGGCCAGCCCGGTCGCGGCGCGCAGCATGAGCGTGCCCTGCGGCAGGGTGGCCATCAGCGCGCGCTCGGCGGTCCTGATCTGGTCGGCGGTGTAGGCGGTGAACACCCTGACCAAACTATCCTTCGGCGATCACGTAAGCCATCGCGACGCCGCCGTCGTGGCTCAGCGAGACGTGCCAGCGCTGGACCCCCAGCCGGCGGGCGACCTCGGCGGCCTCGCCGGTGACGCACAGCTCGGGCCTGCCGCTGCGGTCGCGGCGCACCTCGGCCTCCAGGTGGCTCAGCCCGCGCGGCGCGCCGAGCGCCTTGGCCACGGCCTCCTTGGCGGCGAACCTGGCGGCCAGCGACTGGATCGCGAGATCCCGCTCGACCTCGGTGAACAGCCTCTCGCGCAGCGCGGGTGTGCGCTCCAGAGCGTCGCGGAAGCGTGCGATGTCGACCACGTCGACCCCGATGCCGAGGATCATCGCCCCAGGTTACCCCCAGAAGATCCGCTCGACGGGGACGTCAGAAGGCGCCTCGTGCCCAGGGACCCCAGATGGCGATCGTGCGGCCCCGCTCGGCCTGGACGTTCACGTACAGGGTGTGCCCGCCGGGCCCGAACGTGGTGCCGGCGAACTCGGCGCCGGGATCGCCCGGGATGGGCTCCAGGCGGCAGAAGTCGAAGATCTCCCCGTTCCTGGTGAGCCCGCGCAGGTAGTTGTCGCCGTCGCCGTCCTCGCAGAGCACGAGCGTGCCGCGGCCGCTGACCGTCACGTTGTCGGGCAGGTCGAGGGCGGCGGCGCGGGGCGACTGGTAGACGAGCCTGAGCGTGCCGCTCCACGTCTCGTACGCCCAGACCTGGCCGCGCCCGTCGCCGAAGCCGTCGGGCGGGTCGTCGTCCGGGGCCGCGTCGCCGCCCTGAGTGGAGACGAAGTAGATGGTGCCCCGGTGGTGGACGGCGCCTTCGAGCCTGGCGAAGACCGCCGCGCCCGCGGCCCTGCCCTGCCCGCCGACGGCCTTCCCGGCCTGGGCCCTGGACGTCCCGGCGGGCAGTGCGGGGTCGGGCTCCTCGATGTCCACCCAGGTGGTGGCGAACGTGCCGCCGGTGCGGTGTCCCACGGACAGGTCGGCGCGCGGCTCGCCCTTGACCGCGAGCATCTGCAGCCTGCCGCCGTCGAGCAGCCTCCCGGCCCGCATCGGGTGCTCCGGAGCGACGTACCGGTAGAAACCCGAGGGATGGTGGTAGTTGTCCTCGGTGAGATAGAGGGTGCCGGTGGCGGGGTCGAAGGCGGCGGACTCGTGCGCGAACCGTCCCGCGGCCCTGATCGGCCGGCCGCTGGCGGCGCCCTTCAGGGGGACCTCGAAGACGTAGCCGTGCTTCCTGGTCAGCCGGTCGTTGCCGGCGCCGGCCACGTCGGGGCCGTCCACGGTCTCCTCGCAGCTGATCCAGGCGCCCCACGGCATGGGGCCGCCGGAGCAGTTCCGCAGTGTGCCGCTGAGCGACGGGCGGCTCTTGAGCACCTCGCCTTCGCGGGTGACCCGCAGGGTGAAGGTGCCGCCGCCGGCCATCCTGTCGTAGGCGAGGTCAGGGTCGCCGAACGCGCTGACGGGGCCGCCGACCTCGTGGTTGCGGACGAGGATCGCGGTGTCGCGCGGGCCGCGGAACGCGGCCATGCCGTCGTGGCTGCCCGGCACCACGCCGCCGCCGGGTAACCGTTCACCGGCCGCGCCGAACGAGCGGTAGCGGAAGCCCTCGGGCAGGTGCAGCCGGACCTCGCCGTCGGCCAGGTCGCGCACCGGTCTCAGCCGCCCGTACCCTCCGCGCGGCCCGTCGCCCGTGACGGGCACGGCGCCGCCGCGCGCGCCCGCGCACGCGACCCCCGCGAACGGCCCGGCCGCCAGCACGGCCGCCCTGGCCAGGAAGCTGCGACGGTCCACACGACCTCCGAGACGGCGACGACTACCCGCACGATAACCCCAGGTATCCCCACCATTCCGGCGAATCCTGCATCCTTCCCCGAACTGGTTATCGGTAATCCCCCGTTTTCATCCACAGCCTGTGGATACCCCGGCTGATGGGCAAGCTGGACCGCGTCGTTACGCTGCCAAGGTGAACAACGGTTACGTTGAACTGAGCAGGGAGCAGTGGAGCGACCTCCGCAAGAACACGCCCTTGACTCTCACCGCGGACGAGCTGGAAGAGCTGCGCGGCGTTGACGATCCCATCGACCTCACCGAAGTGACCGACATCTATCTGCCGCTGACCCGGCTGCTCAACCTCCATTTCACCGGATCCAAGCAGCGCAGCAGCGTGCTGAGCGCCTTCCTCGGGCATCACGAGCGGCGCGTGCCGTACGTCCTGGGCATCGCGGGCAGCGTCGCGGTCGGCAAGTCGACGACGGCGCGGCTGCTCCACACGCTGCTGGCGAGGTGGCCGGAGCATCCGCACGTGGAGTTGGTGACGACGGACAGCTTCCTCTATCCGAACGCGGTGCTGGAGTCCAAGGGCATCATGCATCGCAAGGGCTTCCCCGAGAGCTACGACCGGCGGGCGCTGGTGCGGTTCGTGGCTGAGGTGAAGGCGGGGGCGGCCGAGGTGCACGCGCCGGTCTACAGCCATCTGGAGTACGACATCGTCCCGGGCGCCTCCCAGGTCGTGAAAAATCCAGACATCCTCATCATGGAAGGGCTCAACGTCCTCCAGCCCGCCCCGCCCACCTCCCTCGCCGTCAACGACTACTTCGACTTCTCCATCTACGTCGACGCCAAGGTGGAACACGTCCGCACGTGGTACGTCGACCGCTTCCACAAGCTCCGCCGCACCGCCTTCGAAGACCCCAAGTCCTACTTCAAGTACATCGCGGACATGCCGTACGACGAGGCGACGAAGTTCGCCGTCAACGTCTGGCGCGACATCAACGAACGCAACCTGATCGACAACATCGCCCCCACCCGCGGCCGCGCCGACCTGGTCATGCACAAGGGCCGCGACCACTCCGTCCGGCGGGTGGTGCTGCGCAGGACCTGATCCCTGAGGAGGACCCTGGCCGGGGCCCCGATGCCGGACTCAGGGATGACACCCATTCATCCCTTGGGACGACGATTCGCGGCATCCCCGGCCGGTAGGGTCCGGGGCATGCACATCCTCGCCATCGAGGGGCTGACCAAACGCTTCCCCACCGTCACGGCGCTCGACCGGCTCACGGTCACCGTCGGTCCCGGCGTCACCGGCCTCGTCGGGGCGAACGGCGCGGGCAAATCGACGCTCATCAAGATCCTGCTCGGCCTGCTGCCGGTGTCCGAGGGCCGGGCCGCCGTGCTCGGCCTCGACGCCTTCACCCAGAGCGCCGAGATCCGCAGGCTGGTCGGCTACATGCCGGAGCACGAGTGCCTGCCGCCCGACGTGTCCGCGACCGAGCTGGTCGTCCACCTCGCGCGGATGTCGGGGCTGCCGCGCACCGCCGCCCGCGAGCGCGCCGCCGACGTGCTGCGCCACGTCGGCCTCGCCGAAGAGCGCTACCGCCCGATCGGCGGCTACTCCACCGGCATGAAGCAGCGGGTCAAGCTCGCCCAGGCGATCGTCCACGACCCCAAGCTGATCTTCCTCGACGAGCCGACCAACGGGCTCGACCCCCGGGGCCGCGACGAGATGCTGACCCTGATCCGGCGCATCGGCACCGAGTTCGGCATCAGCGTGCTCGTCACCTCCCACCTGCTCGGCGAGCTGGAGCGGGTCTGCGACCACGTCATCGTGATCGACGCCGGCCGGCTGCTGCGCTCGTCCGCCATCACCGAGTTCACCCAGGCCACCGAGACCATCACGGTCGAGGTCGAGGAGGGCGCCGACGCGCTGGCCGGGCGGCTGGCCGAGCTGGGCCAGACCGTCACCCCGCACGGCCGCATGCTCCTCGTCAAGGTGCGCGGCCCCGAGACCTACGACGCCGTCCGCGACGCCACCGCCGACCTCGACCTGTGCCTCATCCGCCTGGAGCAGGGACGCAACCGCATCGAGGACGTCTTCAGGGGGGAGGCCGCCCATGTCTGAGATCTACGACATCGGCTACCGCCACTACGACGGCCCCCGGCTGGGCCGCCACCACACCGTGCTGGCGCTGGGCGTCCACAGCCTGCGCGGCGTCTTCGGCCTCGGCCGGCCCGCCAGATCCAAGATCATGCCGTTCTCGCTGGCCGCCATCATGATGTTCCCCGTCGTGGTGTCGATCGCGACGATGGCGATGATCCAGCAGCGGGTCGGCGACTACAGCGGCTACGCCGTGGTCATGCAGGCCGTGGTGGCCATCTTCCTGGCCTCCCAGGCGCCCACCGTGGTCGCCCCCGACCTGCGCCACCGCGTCCTGCCGCTCTACCTCTCCCGCCCGGTCACCATCACCGAGTACGTCGGAGCCAAGGTCGCGGCCATGACCGTGGCGCTGTTCCTGCTGGTGGCCGTCCCGCTGACGGTGATGTTCGTCGGCGACCTGCTCGTCGACATGCCCGGCCCGCCGCCCACCGGCGAATACCTCGGCGCGGTGACCATGGCCGCGGTGCTGGCCGTGCTGCTGTCCACCGTGGGGCTGGCGCTGGCCGCGCTGACGCCCCGGCGCGGGCTCGGCGTCGCCTCGGTGATCACCGTCTACCTGCTGTCCACCGGCGCGGCGCCGATGATCTACGCCGCGCTCTACGAGTCCGGTTACCGGTCGGAAGGCGCCTGGGGCTGGCTGATCAACCCGTTCTGGCTGGTCGACGCCGCGCAGGTGTGGCTGTTCGGCAGCACGGCCCACGTCCCCGACGGCGCCTACCCCGGGGGCCCGGCGCCGATCCTGATCGTGCTGGCCCTCATCGCCGCCGCCGTGGCGGTCCTGTCTGCGCGCTACCGGAAGGCGGCCTCGCAGTGAAGATCGAGCTCTCCCAGGTCTCCCGCTGGTACGGCAACGTCGTCGCGGTCAACGACGTCACCATGACGATCGGGCCCGGCGTCACCGGCCTGCTCGGGCCCAACGGAGCCGGCAAGTCGACGCTCCTCCACATGATGGCCGGGTTCCTGTCCCCCTCCGGCGGCACCGTCACCCTCGACGGCGCCGCCGTCTGGAAGAACCACCACGTCTACCGCGACATCGGCCTGGTGCCCGAGCGCGAGGGCGTCTACGGCTTCCTGACCGGCTGGCAGTTCGTGCTCTCGGCGGCCAGGCTCCACGGCCTGCCCAACCCGGAGGAGGCCGCCCGCAAGGCCCTGGCCACGGTCGAGATGGAGGAGCCGAAGGACCGCCGGGTCGAGACCTACTCCAAGGGCATGCGCCAGCGGGTCAAGGTCGCCGCCGCGCTCGTCCACGACCCCGGCGTGCTGCTGCTCGACGAGCCCTTCAACGGCATGGACCCACGCCAGCGGCTCCACCTGATGGACCTCATCCGGTCGATGGGCACCGCCGGCAAGACCATCCTGTTCAGCTCCCACATCCTGGAGGAGGTCGAGCGGGTCGCCCAGCACATCGAGGTGCTGGTCTCGGGCCGCCACGCCGCCTCGGGCAACTTCCGCGACATCCGCCGGCTCATGACCGACCGGCCCCACCTGTTCAGGATCCGCTCCAGCGACGACCGCAAGCTCGCCGCCGCCCTCATCCGCGACGACTCCGCCGGAGGGGTCACGCTCAGCCTCGACGGCCTGGAGGTGCAGGCCACCGAGTTCCGCCGGTTCGCCAGGCTGCTCCCCCGCGTGGCCCGCGACCAGGGCGTGCGCCTGCACGAGGTGTCACCCGCCGACGAGGACCTGGAGAGCGTCTTCTCCTACCTGATCAACAGGAGCAGCTGACATGAACACCGTCGTGGCAGGCATCACCTACCGGGCGCTGCTGGGCAGGCGCAGGGTCGTCCTGCTGCTCCTGCTGCCCCTGGCGCTGATCGCCCTGGCCCTCATGTTCAGCTTCTTCGGCGGCGGCGACCAGCGCACGGCCGTGCTGCTGATGCAGAACTTCGCCATCGGCACCCTCCTGCCGCTGCTCGGTCTCATCGCCGGCACAGGAGTGATCGCCCCCGAGATCGACGACGGCACCATCATCCACCTGATGTCCAAGCCGATCTCCCGGCCACTCGTCGCGTGGACCAAGTTCGCGGTGGCGGCCTCACTGGTGGCCGTGTTCGCGGCCGTGCCCACCTACCTTGCGGCCTGGATCCTCGTGGGCAACGAAGACGGCATCGCCGCCGGCTTCGCCCTCGGCACCCTCGTCGCCGGCATCGCCTACGCGGCCGTCTTCCTGCTGCTCGGCGTCGTCACCCGCCACGCGGTCACGATCGGCATCATCTACGCCCTCGTCTGGGAGTCGCTGGTCGGCAGCCTGGTGCCGGGGGCCAAGCGCTTCTCCATCCAGCAGTGGGGCCAGACGGTCGCCGACCAGGTCGTCACCTCGCCGTTCTTCGAGGCGGAGGTCACCCTGGCCTTCGCCGTCCCCGCCCTGGTCGTCGTCACCGTCGCCGCCGTCTTCTGGGCCGGCCGCCGCCTGCGGGTCTTCTCCCTGACGGGCGACGAATAGCGACCAGGCGATTGATCGACCCGCGTGTAACGTTGTGCCATGCCCGCACGCCTGGCCCAGCTGAGTCTGACGAGCTTCAAGACCTTTCGCGACGCTCGCCTCCCGCTGGGTGACATGACGTTGCTCATCGGCCGTAACAGCAGCGGAAAATCCAACGCTCTCGACGGGCTGGAGGTGCTCTCGCGGCTCGCAGAGGGTGGCGACATCGTCGACTCCCTCGACAGCAGGCGGGGGGACGAAGGCCCGTTGCGGGGGGGCATCACGGGCTGCCCTCCCCATGGAGAGGACACGTTCCGGCTGGGTTGTCAGGTGATCAACTTTGATCGCGTCGAACACGGCGCGTACGTCGGGATCATTTTCGATGTCGAGATCCGCGTGCGCCCCGAGCCCGGGATCATCAGCGAATCGCTTCGAGGATTCTCCGGCAAGCTCCGGCGGACCAACGATCTGGCCGGGCGTGCGTTCCATACGCTGCTGCATGGCGTGAGCTCTTCCGAAGGAAGCGGAAGCATCGAAGCGCGCTACTACAACGGGCGGCCGGGCCGCGATCCGAAGGCCACCTTCCGCTCGTCCCGGCTGCTGACCGCGCAACTGCCTCTCAGACTGGACCTGACGACTGATGCGGAGCGTCATGTGGCCGCAGCGGCGCAGGACGTCCTGGACACTCTGCGCGGCGTCTTCCATCTGGACCCGGTCCCGCATCTGATGCGCCAGTACGTTCCCAGCCGGGACATCCGCCTGCGCAGGACCGCGGAGAACATCTCCGCGGTCGTCGGGCACCTCAAGCACGTCGACCCCGCGGCCTACGAGCGGCTGCTGCGGCACGCCCAAGCTCTCGTCGACCACAAGATATCCGGCATCGAGCTCATCCGCTCCGAGCTCGATGACCTGATGCTCGCGCTGCGAGAAGACGGTGCCACGACGCCGGCCCGCGAGATGAGCGACGGTCTGCTGCGGTTCATCGCCATCGCCACGACGCTGCTCCGCCAGGGCAGAGACCTCGACCTCAACCGGCGTGAGCCCACGGACGGAGCGGCGATCCCCTTGCTGGTCATCGAGGAACTGGAGAACGGCCTGCATCCGTCGCAGGCCTCGCAGCTCCTCAAGCTGGTGAAGAGCGCTACTGAGGAACGCACCGCCCAAACGGTGTTCACCACACACAGCCCCGCGCTGCTGTCGGCCCTTTCGCGAGAGGATCACCGGAACGTGGTGGTCAGCACCCGGGATCGCGAGACAGGTCTCTCCCGGCTCACCAAGCTGCCGGATCTTGCTGGTTACCCGAGCCTGATGGCACAAGGCGACCTCGGAGCCGTCATCACCTCGGGGCTGCTGGAGCAGAGTCCTCCCGAGAACGACGACCACACCGAGTTCGACCGCCTGATGGGGCTTGGGTGACCATGAGCCGCCGGGTCGAGTTCGTCGACACCTCAATCCTCTGCAACCTTCTCGACATCCCCGGGAAGAACCAGGACCGCGAGATGGTCTCCGGCCAGCTTGCGGACAAACGCAGCCGCTGCAGGCTGATCCTCCCCGTGACAGCGGTGATCGAGACCGGTAATCACATCGCCCAGCTGGCCGACGGCCGACTGCGCCGCCAGTATGCCGACAAGCTCTCCCAGCTCCTGCGGCTGGTCATCGAGGGCAAGGCGCCGTGGGTGCTTCACTCCGTGGAGTGGGGGCCGGAGTTCCTGCGAGCGCTCATCGACGGGGCAGGAACCGGAGTCCCGCTGACCGATCACGTCATGAGCAAGCTCGGGTTGGGTGATCTGTGCATCCTCGCCGAGCGCGAGCTCTATCAGAGACGGGTGAGCGGGGTCGAGGCAGGCATCTGGACTCTCGACGACCAGCTGAGGTCTCACGCCTGACCTCCGGGCACGGCGATCCCGTACCCGGAGGCCCGTTCAGGCGCAGACGGTGCGGACCACGTCGGCGAGGCGCTCCGCGACCTTGGAGGCTTCCTCCTCCGAGGAGGCCTCCACCATGACGCGGATCATCGGCTCGGTCCCGCTGGGCCGGATCAGCACCCGGCCCGTCTCGCCCAGCTCGACCTCGGCCTCGGTCACGGCCGACTTGAGCTCCGGCGCGGCGGCCTTGCCCCGGTCGACGCCCTTGACGTTGATCAGGATCTGCGGCAGCGCGGTCATCACCGACGCCAGCTCGCGCAGCGACCGGCCGGACCTGGCCACCACCGACAGCAGGTGGAGCGAGGTGAGCAGGCCGTCGCCCGTGGTGGCGTGGTCGAGCATGATGACGTGGCCCGACTGCTCGCCGCCCAGGTTGTAGCCTTCGGCCTTCATCCGCTCCAGCACGTAACGGTCGCCCACCGCGGTCTCGATCACGGTGATGCCCGCCTCGCGCATGGCCAGCTTGAAGCCCAGGTTGGACATGACGGTCGCGACCACGGTGTCCTTGGCCAGCGAGCCCTGCTCGTGCATGTCCACGGCCAGGATGGCCATGATCTGGTCGCCGTCGACGACCGCGCCGGTGTGGTCGACCGCCAGGCAGCGGTCGGCGTCGCCGTCGTAGGCGATGCCGACGTCGGCGCCGCGCGAGACCACGACCTGCGTCAGCTTGTCGAGATGGGTGGAGCCGTAGCCGTCGTTGATGTTGAGGCCGTCGGGCCGGGCGCCGATGGCCTCCACCCGCGCGCCGGCGCGCAGCAGCGCCTCGGGCGCCACCATGTGGGCCGCGCCGTGGGCGCAGTCGACCACGACGTGGAGCCCGTCGAGCCGGGCGCTGACGGTGTCGAGCGCGTGGCTGATGTAACGATCGGCCTCGCCGTACGCGTCGCGCACCCGCCCCACGGACGAGCCGACGGGGAAGCTCCACTCCTCGCCGAGCCGCCGCTCGATCTCGTCCTCGACCGCGTCGGAGAGCTTGAAGCCGCCCCTGGCCAGGAACTTGATCCCGTTGTCGGGCGCCGCGTTGTGCGAGGCCGAGAGCATGACGCCGAGGTCGGCGCCGAGCGCGGCCGTGAGATGGGCGACGGCCGGGGTGGGCAGCACGCCGAGGCGCAGCACGTCCACTCCGGACGACGCGAGGCCGGCGACCACGGCGGCCTCGAGGAACTCCCCCGAGGCTCGCGGGTCCCGGCCTACGACCGCCACCGGCCTCCTGCGGCTGGAGCCGGTGGCGAACACGCCTGCATCGCCGAGGACATGAGCCGCCGCGACCGAAAGGTCCATGGCGAGCTCGGCCGTGAGGTCGCGCCCGGCGACACCACGCACCCCGTCGGTGCCGAACAGCCGCGCCAAGTCAGCGCTTGCTGTACTGCGGAGCCTTACGGGCCTTCTTGAGGCCGTACTTCTTCCGCTCCGTGGCGCGGGCGTCACGGGTGAGGAAGCCGGCCTTCTTCAGCGGCGGGCGGTTGACTTCCACGTCCAGGAGCGCGAGCGCGCGGGACAGGCCCATGCGCAGCGCGCCGGCCTGGCCGGTCACGCCACCGCCGTCGATGCGCGCGATGACGTCGAACGCCTCTTCGGCGCCGAGCACCACGAAGGGCTCGTTGACGATCTGCTGGTGGACCTTGTTGGGGAAGTAGGTGTCCAGCGAACGACCGTTGATCGTCCACTTGCCGGTGCCGGGGACGATGCGCACGCGGGCGATCGCCTCCTTGCGGCGGCCGGTGCCGTACGAGTTGCCCGTGGTGACGGGCTTGCGCACGGGAGCGTCGGCGCTGGCGGCGGATTCGGTGGTGTACTCGGACGGGAACTCCTCGGTGGAGAAGTCCTCCTGCTCGGCCTCGACAGCCGTCTCGACACCGGTGGGCTCAGCCACGGTTCTCCTCTGAATCTTTCGCTTGCCCCATCGGGGGCAAGGCGTGGGGTTTCCCCACGAAAATCAAACTCGGTTCACTGCCCCTTGAGGGGCATGCGGGGGGACATCCCCCCGCAGGTCTACTGGGCGATCTGGGTGATCTCGAACGGCACCGGCTGCTGGGCCTGGTGCGGGTGCTCGGGACCCGCGTAGACCTTCAGCTTCTTGATCATCTTCCGGCCCAGGGAGTTCTTCGGCAGCATGCCCTTGACGGCCTTCTCGACGGCCTTGTCGGGCCGCTTCTCCATGAGCTCGCCGTAGCTGACGGAACGCAGACCGCCCGGGTAACCCGAGTGGCGGTAGGCCTTCTTCTGCTCAAGCTTGTTGCCACTCAGCGCGATCTTGTCGGCGTTGATGACGATGACGAAGTCACCGGTGTCGACGTGGTTCGCGAAGATCGGCTTGTGCTTGCCGCGGAGCAGGATCGCGACGTGGCTGGCCAGCCTGCCCAGGACGACATCGGTCGCGTCGATGACGTACCACTGACGCTGGACGTCGGCGGGCTTCGGTGAGTACGTGCGCACGGTCGTAGCCTTCTTTATGCTCGCGTCTTCGGCGCGCCGCCGGACACGGCAGCGCTATGGGGTCGGTCGGTGCGGGCACACGACGGCCCGGACCTTCCGTCTCCCGGCCCCGAGAGGGCTGTGATAGGAGATGACGCCGGACGCGCCGCGCATCGGTCTCGCGGACCTATGCACACAACGAACGAGAGGTTACCCGCCCCCGAGAGGGCAGTCAAAAGACCGATAACCTGTCGCGATTCTACCTGACCACAGAACGAATAGATTTCGGTTCCCGGCATTCCCTTCTTTACCAGGACCCGACATCTCTATCGTTGGTGGCGGTATGTGGCAGAGTTCTCACACCCGGCACACCCAGCGGCCCATCCGGCGCCGAAACCACCTGGGTGCCGTGGGCCTGCTCGCGACGGCCCTGCTCACGGGTGTGCTGCTCGGCCGGGTGTCCGGCGACTCGATGCCCGACGACCACATCTTCCTGAACGAGACCACGCCGCCCACGACGGCCCAGGCCGCCCCGAAGACCACGCCGCAGAAGGCCCAGCCGCACGCCGAGCGGATCCCCCGGCAGGTTGTGACCACGACGCCGCGCGGCAAGACGGACGTCCGGCCCACCAAGAGCCCCACCGGGGAGATAGCCGGCTTCACCGACCAGGACCCGGTCTCGGTGCTCGGCGACGACGACGGCCAGTCGATCAGGAGCATGCCGGGCATGGCCGCCGACGTCGTCCGGCTCACCAACGCCGCCAGGGCGAGGAACGGCTGCCGCCCGCTCAGGACCGACGCCAGGCTCACCCGGGCGGCCCGCACCCACTCCATGGAAATGGCCCGCTCGGGGCAGTTCACCCACGAATCACCCGACGGCGCCTCACCCTGGGACCGGATGGAACGGGTCGGGTACGTCAACGGCACCGCCGAGAACATCGGCCGCGGCTACGCCTCCGCCAAGGAGGCCGTCCAGGGCTGGCTCGCCAGCCGCGACCACCGGCGCAACATGCTCAACTGCGACTTCAACGCCATCGGCGTCGGCGTCGTGTCCGGCCCCGGCGGGCCGTGGTGGACGCAGGATTTCGGACGTTCGTGACCACCTTCACGGTAATGTCTCCGCATGGGTTTTCCCGAGGAACCGCAAACCGGCACGGACGGCACCCCGCGTCGTTCTCGTAGAGACCGCCAGCCCCAGACCGACTCCGGCTTCTTCACACCCGCCCAGCCGAGTGCCGACGGGCAACCGCCATCGGGGCCGTTCTCCCAGGCCGGCGACGCTTTCACCCCTCGCCAGCAGGGCGCGCCAGGCCGGCCGGGCTCGTCCGACCCGTTCGCCTCCGGCCCCGCCACGGGCCCGCTGGGCGCGGCGGGCTCCTTCTCCGGCCCGCCCACCGGGCCGCTGGGCGCGGCAGGCTCCTTCTCCGGCCCGCCGACCGGCCCGCTGGGCGCGCCCGACCCGCGCGCCACCGGCCCGCAGGGGCCCGGCGCGTTCCCTCAGGGCCCGCGCACCGGCCCGCAAGCGGCGGCGGACCCCTTCTCCACCGACCCGCAGAACCCGTCCGACCCCTTCGCCGCCGGCCCAGGAGCGCCCGGCGGCCCAGGAGCGTCCGACGCGTTCACGCCGAGCAACAGGAAGCCCCCGCCCGGCGCCCCGCAGCCCGCCGCGAACGCGCAGACGCCGTCCGGCCCTCCCGGTGACACGCCCGGCGACGACCCGGCCGCCAAGGAGAGCGGCCGCGGCAGGCGCGGCAGGGCCAAGTCCGGCAAGCCCGATAAGACGGACAAGGCAGAGCAGGCGGAGAAGCCCGACAAATCCGCCGAGAAGACCGCCACCCCCCGGCAGACCTGGAGCCCCTACGACGAGGGCCCCCGCTCCCGCGGCCCGCTCTGGGCCTCGCTCGCCGGCGTCGGCGTGCTGGCCCTGCTCGGCGGCGGCCTGGCGGTGATGTTCAACGCCGACGACCCCGCCGCCGTGTCCAGCTCGGAGCGCCGCACCTCCGCCCCGCTCCCGTCGGCGCCCCCGGGCGAGTTCGGCTACGCGGGCAGCCGCAGCACGGACCCGGAGCCGCTCACCGTGAAGGAGCTCTTCAAGTCCAAGAAGATCACCGCCTCGGGCCGCGCCTACGAGATGACGATCACCAGCAAGGACAAGAAGTGCGACGACGGCGTGCTCGGCGACAAGCTCAAGAAGGCCCTCAAGTCCGGCAAGTGCACACAGATGATGCGAGCCAGCTTCCGTGACAAGAAGGGCGAGACCATCGGCACGGTCGGCGTCGCCAACCTCAGCACGACCAAGAACGCCGCCAGGGTCGCCAAGGCCGGCGACAAGTCCAACTACGTCAAACCCCTCGCGGGCAAGGACGAGGTGACCAAGTTCCTCGGCTCGGGCAGCGGCGGCGCCAAGGTGTGGACGCACGGCCACTACGCCGTCCTGGTCTGGTTCCAGAACAAGGACGGGTCCGATCCCGACAAGACGGCATCCAAGCGACTCTTCCAGGCGGCCGAGGACATCACCAAGGCGACGGTCTTCAAGGCCCTCGACGTTCGTGCGCTGACGGGCGCTCGCGCGGCCTGAATTCTCACTTCGTACGCGAAAATCCCGCAGAAGTGACGATCGATCAGCGCGGGAACACTCATACCGGGGGAACGATCTAGAGACACTCGCTACGCTCGCCTTATGCGTGGCCAGGGACCCGGGTCAGAGCACGAGCGCAGGGAAGCGGGCAGCGCACCTCCGACGCCCCCGCCGAGCTTCGGTCGCCAGCCCCCCAAAGAGCAAGGGGGCCCACCGGCATACCCGGACGACCCCTCAGGACAAGCCTGGCTCACGGTCGAAGGCGAGCCACCCCGCGACGACGCCTGGCAACCCGCAGGCGCCGCCCCCGCCGAGGACTGGCTCTCCGTCCAGGAGTCCGGGCCCGATCCCGCCGCGTCGCGCCCCGCGCGTCCTTCGGACGTACGAGAGCCCGCGAGCGGCGAGCAGCCTGTCCCGGTCTACCCCGGCGCGCAGCCCTGGGAGGTGCAGGACGCGGACGGCGCGGCCTACGACTGGTACGCCGAGGACGACGAGCCGGCGGGCGTGCCCTTCACCCCGCCGGGCGTCCCCTGGCCCCAGCCGCCGAAGAGCTCGTGGGGTGAGCCCGCCGTCCCCGGCGCCCCCCGCTGGGAGCCTCCCCCGGCGTTCACCGCCGCGGCGGCCGGCATGCAGGTGTGGCCGGCCCCGGTCACCGGCTCCCCCGCCATGCCGCCGTGGCCCGCCGCCACCGGCGAGCTGGAGCCCGACGACGACACCCACGCTCCCCAGCGCAGCGAGCACGGCGACCCCCCGCGACCCGAGGGACCGTCCGAGCCCCCGCTGCCATCAGAGTCCTGGCCCGCCGAGCCCGCATCAGCGACCCCGCCGTCGTCCGAGCCCACATGGCAAGACTGGCCCGCCCAGCCCCCGTCGGAAGGCCTCAGAGCCTTCCCGGCCACACCACCCCCCACGCACTCCGACCCCATGTGGCGACACTGGCCCGCCCAACCCTCCGCGGAAGACCGGACCACGCCTCCACCGGCCGGATCCGAGTCGCCGGACCTCGCCGAAGGCTGGGGTCCCGAGCCTGTGGCATCAGGTCCGTCGCACTACTTCGACCCGAACACCATGGCTCCGCGCCCCGTCCCGCTCAGCGCGCCGACGCCCGCCGACCACGATGCGCCTCCGCCTCCCGCACGCGAAGGCCAGTCTCCGTACGGGTCCTCCACAGACGATCCGAGACCTCCGTACGGCGTGGAGCCGACCCGCCCCACGTACGGCGAACAGCCGGACGACGTCGAGGGCCCCACCCGCCCCGGCCAGGTGCCCCCGTTCGCCAGGAAGGGCGGGCCGGGACTCGGCGCCGGCATGCCGGTGCCGTCACCCGGCCCGAAGGGACCGCCGGCACCCCTGTTCGACCCCAAACTCTCCCCCGCCGCCCAGCAAGGCACCACCAACCCCGCCCCAGAGACGGCAGGCCCTCCGATCACCGGCAACCCTCACCCCCCGGGACCCCCCAGCCAGAGCGGGCCCCCGGGAATCCCCAGCCAGAACCCGAGCGGCACCCACCCCACGAGCCCTGCCAGCGGCGATCCGCACACCACCGGAGCCTCCCGTGCCGTGAGCACTCCGCACGGCACCAACACTCCGCACACCGCAGGTGGCCCTCAGGCCGAAGGCACTCCTCACCTCGCGGACAACCAGCACACCGCCGGAGGCCTCCGGGCCGAAAGCGCCTCTCACGGCACCAACACTCCGCACACCGCAGGTGGCCCTCGGGCCGAGGGCGCCCCTGCCGGCGCGGCCGGGGCTCATGGCACGGGTGGCCCGCCCGGCGCTCCCAGGGAGCATGCCGGCCGCCGGGCCGAACCGAGTGATGTGCCCGTGTGGCCGCCCGCTCCGCAGCGCGAGGAGCCGGAGCGCGACCAGCTCGACCTGCCGTTCGCCCCGGAGGTCTGGGGCCGTCGGCCCGCGTCCTCCGCGGAGCGTGAGGAACGCCCAGTGACCGCGTCCTCTGAGGTGCGCGAGGAACGCCCGGTTACCCCGTCGCCCGGGGAACGCCAGGAGCACCCGGTTACCCCGTCGTCCGGAGGGCGCGAAGAGCGCCCGGTGACCGCGGAGCCGGTCAAGGACGGGCTCCCCCAGGGCGAGGAACCACCGACCTCTCCAGGCAGTGACCCCGAGGCACAAGCCGGAGCCGGCCCTCAGAACACACCCGAAGGTGTCACACCACCTGACGCCGGGCCGCACCCTCCGGGCAGCGTGATCCAGGGAGTGCCGGTCCCACCTCCGGGAGGTTTCGGCAATCCCCAGCCGACCCAAGGCAACGCGCCGTACACGACCGGCTCCGCCCAAGGCCCGGCACGCGGCGGACCGCACGACACCCAGGGCCCGTCCCAGAGCGGCCTCGTCCCACCCCAGAGCCCACCACGCGGCGGTCCCATCACGCCCCTGACCAGGCGCTCCCCCAGCCCGGCAGACCCCGCCGGACGGGTACCCCAGCAAGCAGACCCCGCCGGACGGGTACCCCAGCAGGGAGACCCCGGCAGACGGATGCCCGGCCACGGAGACCCCGCCGCACTGGTCCCCAGCCAAGCGGACCCCCCGGGACGGCTGCCCCGCCAAGGGGAGCTGGCCCCGTCCGGTGGCCCCTTCAGGCAGCCGCCGTTCGCGGCCATCCAGGTCCAGGAGCCCCCGAAGAGCAAGCGGGCGCTGTTCGCCACGCTCGGCGTGCTGGTGCTCGCCGGGGTCGCCACGGGCGGCTTCTTCGCCGTACGGTCCGCCAACACGGCGGCGCCGGCGAACACGGCCGCGAGCGCCCCCACGGCGAGCCCCACCTCCGCCCCGTCCGTCACCCCTTCCGCCGAGCCGTCCGGGACCTCCATGCTCAACTCGGAGATCACCGACCCGAAGACGCTGTCGCTCAAGGAGGCGTTCCCGGACAAGAAGGTGGACGCGGCGGGCGCCGCCTTCACCCGGGTCAAGTCGACCGTGGCCGACGACTGCGAGGACGCCGCGTCGGGTCCGTTCGCCGAGGCGCTCAAGGAGCAGCAGTGCAGCCGCGTGCTGCGCGCCACGTACGTCGACCGCAAGCGCCGGTACGCGGTGACCACCGGCATCGCCGTCCTGCCCAGCAAGGACGCCGCGCTGGAGGTCGACCAGGCCAAGAACCTGAGCCGTAACCTGTGGTTCCGCGGCCTCGCCGGCCCTGAGGGGTCCGGTGGCGACCGGGTGCACATCGCCGGCGGTTACGCGGCCGGGCTGGTGTGGGGCCGCTACATCGTCTTCAGCTACGCCACCCACGCCGACGGCCACACCCCGGGCGACAAGGAGAAGACCCTGGTCAAGGTGAGCAGCGAGTTCCGCGACGAGACCGCCAAGGTGCTGGAGCGCCGCGTCACCGACAACTGATCAGACTTCCAGGGTGCGCACCCGTCTGGTGGCGCTGGCCCGGTCCGCCAGCTCCGCGTCGGCCGGGTAGCGCACCTCCTCCAGGCAGAGCCCGTGCGCGGGCGCCACATGCACCCCCGTGTCGCGTACGCCCGCCGCGAGCACCTGCCCGGGCCACTCGACCGGCCGCCGGCCGTCGCCCGCGGCCAGGAGCGAGCCGACGAGGGCCCGTACCATCGAGTGGCAGAACGCGTCGGCCACCACGGTCGCGACCAGCACCCCGCCGGGCTCGCGCGCCCAGTCCAGCCGCTGCAGCTCCCTGATCGTGGTGGCGCCCTCGCGCTTCTTGCAGAACGCCGCGAAGTCGTGCTCGCCGAGCAACCGGGCGGCGGCGGCGTTCAGCGCGTCCAGGTCGAGCGGCCGGTTGTGCCACAGCACCTCGTGCCGCCGCAGCGGGTCGCAGCCGCCCGCGGCGTCGCTCACCCGGTACGCGTACCGCCGGGACAGAGCGGAGAACCGGGCGTCAAAGCCCTCAGGAGCCACCGAGACACGAAAAACACGAACATCTGTAGGGAGAACCCCGCCAAGCCTCCGTACGAGCACAGAGAGCCTCTCGTCCGTCCCCAGCGCGTGCGGCCGGTTCCCGTCAAGCCGCACCAGCACCTCGCCGGGCACGTCGACGTGCGCCACCTGCCCGCGCGCGTGCACGCCCGCGTCGGTGCGCCCCGCGACGGTCAGCACCGGCTCCGCGATCCGGAGGATCCGGCCGAGCGCCTGCTCGATCTCTCCCTGTACGGTGCGCAGCGCGGGCTGACGGGCCCACCCCGAGAAGCCGCTCCCGTCGTACCCGAGATCCAGCCGCAGCCGTACCACGATCACCTCCATGCAGACACGCGGACGAAAAAGGGCCCGGACCCCGATGAGGAGGTCCGGGCCCGTCAAGCCTGATGTCTCAGGCCTCGTCCTTCTTCGCCTCGGGCGCCTCGGCGGCACCCTCGGCGGCCTCGTCGCCCTTGGCCTCGGCGGAGACTTCGGCGCTCTCCTCGGCCTTCGCCTCGGCAGGCTCCTCCGCGGGAGCGGCCGGAGCAGCCGGGGCGGCGGTGCGCGTGACCGTGTTCAGCGGCTCGCTCACCAGCTCGATGACGGCCATCGGGGCGTTGTCGCCCTTACGCGCGCCGATCTTGGTGATGCGGGTGTAACCGCCGGGACGCTCGGCGAACGTCGTCGCGATCTCCGTGAAGAGGTGGTGGACGACGCCCTTGTCCTTGACGACCGTGAGCACCTGGCGACGGTTGTGGATGTCGCCCTTCTTCGCCTTGGTGATCAGGCGCTCCGCCAGCGGGCGAAGACGCTTGGCCTTGGTGACCGTGGTGCGGATCCGGCCGTGGCGGAACAGATCGGTGGCCAGGTTGGCCAGGATCAGCCGCTCGTGCGCCGGGCTGCCGCCAAGACGTCGGCCCTTGGTGGGCTTGGGCATTGCTCTCTCCTTGTGAGTTAACCGCCCCGGCCGTGCCAGGTACCGGGGTCGGGCGGAAGGCCACCAGCGGCCTGCCGCGATGCGAAGGCCGCGCCGGCGAGATCCGCCGGCGCGCCCTCAACGGAAACCATCCGTGATTCCCGCCAACCGCGAAGGGCCCCAGCGAGGGACCCCGCGCGGGTCAGTACTGCTCGGTCTCGACGTACGCGCTGTCGTCGTCGTCGTAGCCGCCGCCGGCCACCGCGCTCGGGTCGAACCCGGGCGGGGAGTCCTTGAGCGCCAGCGACATCTCGTGCAGCTTCTGCTTGACTTCCTCTATCGACTTGGCGCCGAAGTTGCGGATGTCGAGCAGGTCCTGCTCGCTCCGCGCGACCAGCTCGCCCACGGTGTGGATGCCCTCGCGCTTGAGGCAGTTGTACGAGCGGACGGTGAGGTTGAGCTCCTCGATCGGCAGCGCCAGGTCGGCGGCCAGGGCGGCGTCGGTCGGCGACGGGCCGATGTCGATGCCCTCGGCCTCGACGTTGAGCTCGCGGGCCAGGCCGAAGAGCTCGACGAGGGTCTTACCGGCGGAGGCCACCGCGTCGCGGGGCTTCATGGCCGGCTTGGTCTCGACGTCGAGGATGAGGCGGTCGAAGTCGGTGCGCTGCTCGACTCGGGTCGCCTCGACCTTGTAGGTGACCTTGAGAACCGGCGAGTAGATGGAGTCGATCGGGATGCGGCCGATCTCCTGGCCGGGCTGCTTGTTCTGCGCGGCGGAGACGTAGCCGCGGCCGCGCTCGACCGTCAGCTCCATCTCGAGCTTCGCCTTGCTGTTGAGCGTGGCGATGCGCAGCTCGGGGTTGTGCACCTCGACACCGGCGGGCGGCGCGATGTCGGCGGCGGTGACCTCACCCGGGCCCTGCTTGCGCAGGTACATCACGACCGGCTCGTCGTGCTCGGAGGAGACGACGAGCTCCTTGAGGTTGAGGATGATGTCGGTGACGTCTTCCTTGACCCCGGGAACGGTCGAGAACTCGTGCAGCACTCCCTCGATCCGGATGCTCGTCACGGCCGCGCCCGGGATGGACGACAGCAGCGTGCGGCGGAGCGAGTTGCCGATGGTGTAACCGAAGCCCGGCTCCAGCGGCTCGATCACGAACCGGGAGCGCGTCTCGTCGATGGACTCTTCGAGAAGAGTCGGGCGCTGAGCGATCAGCATGTGCGGGTCTCCCCTTTTTCGTGTGGCGCCCGCTATATGACGCCACCCCGATGAAACAGCCTAGTTCTCGTACGGGATCCGTACGAGAACCAGGAAGGCGAGTGACTACTTCGAGTAGTACTCGACGATCAGCTGCTCCTGCACCTGGGTGTCGATCTGCTGCCGGACGGGCAGCTGGTGCACCAGGATGCGGAGCTTGTCGGGCACGACGCCCAGCCAGGCCGGGACCGTGCGCTCGCCGGCGGTGGCGCGGGCGACCTCGTACGGCATCAGGTTGCGCTTGGTCTCGCGCACCTCGACGATGTCGTGCTCACGAACGCGGTAGGACGGGATGTCCACCTTCTTGCCGTTGACCATGACGTGGCCGTGGCGGACCTGCTGGCGGGCGGCGTCGCGCGACTGCGCGAAACCGGCGCGGTAGACGACGTTGTCGAGGCGGCTCTCCAGGATCTGGAGGAGGTTCTCGCCCGACTTGCCGCTCTTGCCGGCGGCTTCCTCGTAGTAGTTGCGGAACTGCTTCTCGAGGACGCCGTAGATGCGGCGGGTCTTCTGCTTCTCGCGAAGCTGAAGCTGGTACTCGGACTCCTTGGGGCGTCCGCGGCCGTGCTCACCCGGCGGGTAAGGACGGATCTCGATGGGGCACTTGGCGGACTCACACTTGCTGCCCTTGAGGAAGAGCTTGGTCTTCTCCCGGCGGCAGAGCTTGCAGTCCGCGCCCGTGTAACGAGCCATTTCTCTGTATCTCCTGGGCTAATTCAGACGCGGCGGCGCTTCGGCGGCCGGCAACCGTTGTGCGGAACCGGGGTGACGTCCTGGATCGAACCCACCTCGAGGCCGGTGGCCTGGAGGGAGCGGATCGCGGTCTCACGGCCGGAGCCGGGACCCTTCACGAAGACGTCGACCTTGCGCATGCCGTGCTCCATGGCGCGGCGGGCGGCGTTCTCGGCGGCCATCTGAGCGGCGAACGGGGTGGACTTACGGGAGCCCTTGAAACCCACGTGGCCCGCGCTGGCCCAGGAGATCACGTTCCCGTTGGGGTCGGTGATCGAGACGATCGTGTTGTTGAACGTGCTCTTGATGTGGGCGTGCCCGTGAGCGACGTTCTTCTTTTCCTTGCGGCGCACCTTCTTCGGCGCGCCCTGACGGCTCTTAGGAGGCATTGCTTGCCTTCAACTCCTGAGGTCTTCGGTCCGCGGCTGTGGACTACTTCTTGCCAGGCTTCTTCTTGCCGGCCACGGTCTTCTTCTTGCCCTTGCGGGTGCGCGCGTTGGTCTGCGTGCGCTGACCGTGGACGGGCAGGCCCTTGCGGTGCCGAATGCCCTGGTAGCAACCGATTTCGATCTTGCGACGGATGTCGGCCTGGACCTCGCGGCGCAGGTCACCCTCGATCTTGAAGTTCGCCTCGATGTAGTCACGCATCGGGACGAGCTCTTGGTCGGAGAGCTGGTGCACACGCAGGTCGGGGCTCACACCGGTGGCCTGGAGAA
Source organism: Nonomuraea sp. C10 (assembly GCF_008017515.1). NCBI lineage: Bacteria > Bacillati > Actinomycetota > Actinomycetes > Streptosporangiales > Streptosporangiaceae > Nonomuraea > Nonomuraea sp. C10. Next base: position 2,177,888 of record NZ_VPFF01000003.1, on the reverse strand, counting down.
TCTCCTGGGCGCGGGTGCGGCCGATGCCGTAGATGTAGGTGAGAGCGATCTCCAGCCGCTTGTCGCGGGGGAGGTCGACGCCAACCAGGCGAGCCATGGCGGGCATTCTCCTTCGTTGTGGCGGAGGTCTTGCGCGCCACTTCCCCTCCCCATGCCCGGGGTGGAGGGCCCCGGCCTCCGACCGGGGGTCTCCCGAGTGGTCCAAGTCTCTGACGAGACCTGCCTGCCCGGGTGTGACACGCGCTTACGTTGCAGACTTCTCATGCGTCGAGCCCGCACCCTGATCGGGGCGGACTCGGAGAAGCCTTGCGGCGACTAGCCCTGGCGCTGCTTGTGGCGCAGGTTGTCGCAGATCACCATGACGCGACCGTGCCGGCGAATAACCTTGCACTTGTCGCAGATCTTCTTGACGCTCGGCTTTACCTTCATTGTCCTTTATGTCCTCAGACGTCTTATTTGTATCGGTAGACGATCCGCCCACGACTGAGGTCATAGGGGCTCAGTTCCACGACTACCCGGTCGTCCGGCAGAATCCGGATGTAGTGCATCCGCATCCGTCCGCTGATGTGGGCCAGGACCTTATGGCCGTTGTCGAGCTGCACCCGGAACATGGCGTTCGGGAGCGACTCAACCACAGTGCCCTCGATCTCGATGGCGCCGTCTTTCTTGGCCAAAATCCCTCGCGTTTCACTGATCGATCGTCTGAGGCTCCGGTTCACTAGCAGCCGCGACCTCACGCTTCGGAGAGAGCGGCGACCGGCAAGGGCCGCCGACGCGTGACAGTCTTAGTGAGCCGACAAAGAAGTGTACGGCACCATGGCGGAAAACGCGAAAACGCGTGCCAGATGTCCCGACACAACCACTCGCCAGTCTACCCGACCCTCCTACCGCCTCGGGCCGTCTTCCCCCCGCGCGCCCGTACGTGATGACCCCCGGCACGACGGAAGGCCCGCCGGGGAGCGGCGGGCCTTCCTGGGCTCACGGTCAGTAGATGCGGTGCACGGCGCCGCAGTGCTTGGTGGGGCCGCCCCAGCAGGTGTAGGTGTAGAGCTTCTTGATGTCCCGCTTGCTCCAGATGTGCTTGTGGGAGCCGTTCCAGCGGTAGAAGTGCTTGCCGATCTTGCCGCTCTTGTACTCGTAGCGGAACCAGACGTAGCCGTGCTTGGACGTGGACTCCTTGCCGTACCACTTCGTGTGGACCTTGCCGCCCGACTTCCAGGTCTGGCCGTAGGTGTAGGCCTTCCTGTTGCTGGAGTAGTACTTGCCCCACGTGCCGGCGGTGGCGGAGGCCGCCTGCGTGGTGGCCGGCGCCGAGGCCGCCTGGGCGGCGGGAGCGAGGGCGAGACCGGTGAGGGCCATCGAACCGGCGAGAGCGGCTGCCGCAAAGACCTTGCGCATTTCGTTTCCTCCGTGAGTGGTGTTTCTCGACACCGTTCACGTTAGGAATTCGCGCGGTTTCGTTCTGTGGACGAATACGCAGAGCGCACTAGTGCACAGATGGAGGCGTCTACTTCCGCTGCTTGCCGTCTCCGAAAATCGTGCTCACCAGCAGAATCGCGCCCCAGGGACCCATCACCCACAGCGGCCACGGGTAGACGAAGTCACCCGACGTGACGCTGACGATGAGCCAGATGACCCAGTTGATCGAGCTGGCGGCGGCCCACGCGCTCCAGGCGGCCATCATCCCGGGATGCATGCGGCGGGCGGGGACCTCCTGTTGAGAGATCTTGGCGGGGAGGTTGCGCAGGTCGACGTCGGGCAGGTCGGCGGTCAGCTTGGCCAGGTCGCCGTAGGTCCTGCTCTTGTAGAGCTCCTCCAGCCGCTCGTTGAACTCGTCCATGGTGATGCGGCCCTGTGCGGTGTGCTCGCGCAGCAGGGCTGCCACCCGGTCACGGTCGACGTCGGACGCGCGCATCTCGGGGCTCTGCGCCATTCCCACTCCCGGGCTCGGGTCTACGGCTGCGAAAGGCGCTCTTTGCCCCCATCAAGAGCAGTGAGCACCCAAGGACCATTATGTGTCACCGCGACGCTGTGTTCGAAGTGCGCGGACGGCTTGCCGTCGACGGTCACCACGGTCCAGTCGTCGCCCAGCACGCGGGTGCGCTCCGAACCCAGGTTGACCATGGGCTCGATGGCCAGGCACATGCCGGCCTCCATGACCGGGCCGCGGCCGGCCTTGCCGTGGTTGGCGATCCACGGGTCCATGTGCATCTCGGTGCCGATGCCATGGCCGCCGTACTCAGGCGGGATGCCGAACCTGCCCTGCGACTTGACGTACCGCTCGATCGCGTGGCCGATGTCGGAGAGATGGCGGCCGGGGCTGAGCGTCCTGATGCCGGCCCACATCGCCTCCTCGGTGATGCGGATCAGCTCCAGCAGCTTCGGCTCCACCTCGCCCACCGGGACCGTGACGGCCGAGTCGCCGTGCCAGCCGTCGAGGATGGCGCCGCAGTCGATCGAGATGATGTCGCCCTCGCGCAGCTTGCGCGCCTCGGTGGGGATCCCGTGGACCACCTCGTTGTTCACCGACGCGCAGATCGTCGCGGGGAAGCCCTGGTAGCCCTTGAAGGACGGGATAGCGCCCTCGTCCCTGATCGCCTTCTCGGCGATGACATCCAGGTCGAGCGGGGTCATACCCGGCTCGACCGACCGCTTCAGCAGTTCGAGTGTGCGCCCGACCACCAGGCCGGCAGCGCGCATCTTTTCCAGCTGCTCAGCGGACTTGACCTGAATTCCATGCTTGTTTCGTTTGAACACGTACGGCACCCCCAAGGGCTTCAACGGGCAACATGGGAGCCCAATTCCCCCCCACAATAGCCGCGAGGTGGCACGGACAACCGTGCCACCTCCGCGAATGGTCTGCGGTGCTACCCCAGGAAAGGACGGATCGCGTCCATGGCTCGCTGGGTGACCTCCTCGACCGGGCCCGTGGCGTCCACGCCGACCAGGATGCCTTCGTCGGCGTAGAAGTTGATCAGCGGAGCGGTCTGCTCCTGATAGACCTCCAGGCGGTGCCTGACGGTCTCCTCTTTGTCGTCATCACGCTGGAACAGCGTGCCACCGCAGGCATCGCACAAGTCGTCCTGCTTGTCGTCGAACTCCACATGCCAGATGCGCCCGCACTGGCTGCACGTGCGCCGGCCCGCCAGCCGCCTGACCACCTCGTCGTCGTCGACCACGAGCTCCAGCACCAGGTCGAGACCCTGGCCCCAGTCGGCGAGCATCTTCTTGAGAATCTCGGCCTGGGGCACGTTGCGCGGAAAGCCGTCGAGCAGGAACCCGTCCTGCGCGTCGTCCTCCGAGAGGCGGTCACGGACCATGGCGATGGTGACCTCGTCGGGCACCAGGTCGCCACGATCCATGTAGGTTTTGGCGAGTTTGCCGAGCTCCGTGCCCCCGGAGACGTTGGCACGGAAGATGTCACCTGTCGAAATCTTCGGGATGGACAGGTTAGATGCGATGAACTGGGCCTGAGTCCCTTTACCCGCTCCAGGGGGCCCGACTAGAACGAGACGCACTACCGCAGGAAGCCTTCGTAATTACGCTGCTGCAGCTGGCTCTCGATTTGCTTGACCGTGTCCAGACCGACACCAACCATGATCAGAATGGTCGCACCTCCGAACGGGAAGTTCTGGCTCGCTCCGGACACCGCGAGCGCGAAAATCGGGATCATGGAGATCAGACCCAGATAGAGCGCACCGGGGGTGGTCAGACGGTTGAGCACGAAGTTGAGGTACTCGGCCGTAGGCCTCCCCGGACGGATGCCCGGAATGAACCCACCGTACTTCTTCATGTTGTCGGCCACTTCAGTGGGGTTGAAGGTGATGGACACGTAGAAGTAGGTGAAGAACACGATCAGGAGGAAGAACGTCACCATGTAGATCGGCGTGTCGCCGGTGGCGAGGTTCTGCGAGATCCACTGCACGACCGTGTTGGGCTCCTCCGCGTTCGCGAACAGCGAGACGACCAGCTGCGGCAGGTAGAGCAGCGAGGACGCGAAGATGAGCGGGATGATGCCGGCCTGGTTGACCTTCAGCGGGATGTAGGTGGACGTCCCGCCGTACATGCGGCGCCCGACCATCCGCTTGGCGTACTGCACCGGGATGCGGCGCTGCGCCTGCTCGACGAAGACGACCGCGGCGACGATGAACACACCGATCACGAGCACGGCCGCGAAGGTGAACTTGTTCGCCTGGAAGATGTTGGCCATCTCCGACGGGAAGATGGCGACGACCGAGGCGAAGATCAGCACGGACATGCCGTTGCCGACACCGCGGTCGGTGATGAGCTCGCCCAGCCACATGATCACAGACGTGCCGGCGGTCATGATGAGGACCATGGTCACGATCTGGAAGACGTTGTCGGGGTTGATGAGCACGTTCGACTGGCAGTTCGGGAACAGCTGACCGGAGCGGGCCAGGGCGATGAAGGCGGTCGACTGCAGGACACCGAGACCGACGGTCAGGTAACGGGTGTACTGAGTGATCTTCGTCTGGCCTGACTGGCCCTCCTTCTTCAGCGCTTCCAGTCGTGGGATCACGACCACCAGCAGCTGCAGGATGATGCTCGCGGTGATGTACGGCATGATGCCGAGAGCGAACACCGAAAGTTTCAGAAGGGCGCCGCCGCTGAACAGCTGCACCATTCCGTAGATGTTTCCGTTGGCGCCTTCACGGGCCTGGTCGAAGCAGGCCGCCAGATTCTGAACGTGAACGCCCGGAGTCGGAAGAACCGAGCCGAGACGGAACAGCGCGATGATGCCCAGGGTGAAGAGCAACTTCTTGCGCAGGTCCGGCGTCCGGAACGCCCGGGTAAACGCGGTCAGCACGGTCCCTCCTGCGCGCCTATAAGGCGATGTGAGTATGCGATGGAGCGGGGGTCTGCCATCTGAGTCTCAGGTCAATCGAGCAGGACAGAATCCTGCCGTCTCGCGAACTCTAACGCACTACGGGCGTGGGGGCCCATTGTCAGAGCCCCCACGCCTCGTAATTGCTCTTACAGCTCGGTCACGGAGCCACCGGCAGCGGCGATCTTCTCCTTCGCGGTGTTCGAGAAGGCATGCGCCTGCACGTTCACCGCGACCGAGATCTCCCCGGTGCCCAGCACCTTGACCGGCTGGTTCTTGCGGACAGCGCCCTTGGCCACCAGCGCCTCGACGGTGACGTCGCCACCCTCGGGGAACAGCTCACCGAGCTTGTCCAGGTTGACGACCTGGTAGGTCGTCTTGAACAGGGCGTTGGAGAAGCCCTTGAGCTTCGGCAGACGCCTCTGCAGCGGCACCTGACCACCCTCGAAACCGAGGGGGACGGTCGTGCGGGCGCGACTGCCCTTGGTGCCGCGACCGGCGGTCTTGCCCTTCGACGCCTCGCCGCGGCCCTTGCGGGTCTTCGGCTTGTTGGCACCAGGAGCAGGACGCAGGTCGTGAATCTTGAGCGGAGCCTTGTCAGTCATGACTAGTCGACCTCTTCCACCTCGACGAGGTGCGTCACCACGGAGACCATGCCGCGAATCTCGGGCCTGTCCTCCTTGACGACGACGTCGCCGATCCGCTTCAGGCCAAGCGAACGCAGCGAGTCACGCTGGTTCTGCTTGCCACCGATCTTCGAGCGAACCTGAGTGATCTTCAGGCGTGCCACGACTAGCTCACCGCCTTCGCTGCCGCGGCCTCGGCGATACCCTCGCGCTGGGCCTTGAGCATGCGAGCCGGAGCCACGTCCTCGATCGGCAGGCCACGACGGGCGGCGATCTCCTCGGGCCGGGAAAGGCCCTTCAGAGCCGCCACGGTGGCGTGCACGATGTTGATCGGGTTGTCGGAGCCGAGCGACTTCGACAGCACGTCGTGGATGCCGGCGCACTCCAGGACCGCGCGCACCGGGCCACCGGCGATGACGCCGGTACCGGCGGACGCCGGCCGCAGGAAGACGACACCGGCCGCCTCCTCGCCCTGCACCGTGTGCGGGATCGTGCCCTGGATCCGAGGCACCTTGAAGAAGTGCTTCTTCGCCTCTTCGACGCCCTTGGCGATGGCGGCCGGGACTTCCTTGGCCTTGCCATAGCCGACGCCGACCATGCCGTTGCCGTCGCCGACGACGACGAGGGCGGTGAAGCTGAAGCGACGACCACCCTTCACGACCTTGGCCACTCGGTTGATCTTCACTACGCGCTCGATGTACGAGACGCCCTTGTCGGCGGCGCCGCCGCGGCGGTCGTCACGACGGTCCCGCCGCTCGCCACCGGTGCCGCCACCGCGACGCGGAGCTGCAGCCATCAGTGGTTCCTCTTCTCAGTTGCCATCAGAACTCGAGCCCGCCTTCGCGAGCGCTGTCCGCCAGAGCCGCGATGCGGCCGGCGTAGCGGTTGCCACCGCGGTCGAACACGACAGCGGTGATCCCGGCTTCCTTGGCCCGCTGAGCGAGGAGCTCGCCGACCTTCTTCGCCTTCTCGGTCTTGTCCGCCTCCAGCGCACGCAGCGAGGGGTCCATGGTGGACGCGCTCACCAGCGTGTGGCCGACGGTGTCGTCCACGATCTGGACGAACATGTGGCGGGTCGAGCGGTTGACGACCAGGCGCGGACGCTGGGTCGTACCGACGACCTGCTTGCGGACGCGGCGGTGACGGCGGGCCCGCGAGACGGTGCGGGCAGCCGTGTGCTTGCCGAACGCAGTCTTCGGAGCCATGCCTACTTACCAGCCTTTCCGACCTTGCGGCGGATCTGTTCGCCCTGGTAGCGCACGCCCTTGCCCTTGTACGGGTCGGGCTTGCGCAGCTTGCGGATGTTGGCGGCGACCTCGCCGACCTTCTGCTTGTCGATGCCGTCCACGTGGAACAGGGTCGGCTTCTCGACGCGGAAGGTGACGCCCTGGGGGGCGTCCACGATGACCGGGTGGCTGAAGCCCAGCGAGAACTCCAGCTGCGTCGGGCCCTTGGCCTGGACGCGGTAACCGACGCCGACGATCTCCAGGGACTTGGAGTAGCCCTGCGTGACGCCCTGCACCATGTTGGCGATCAGCGTCCGCGACAGCCCGTGCAGTGCGCGGACCTTGTTCTCGTCGTTGGGACGGGAGACCTGGATGGCGCCGTCGTCGTCGCGGCCCACCTTGATGGGCTCCGCGACCGTGTGAGTGAGCGTGCCCTTCGGGCCCTTGACCTGGACATCCTGGCCGTCGATCGTGATGTCTACGCCACTGGGCACAGGGATGGGCAGCCGTCCGATACGTGACATGCTGTGTTCCTCCCCTCTACCAGACGTAGGCGAGGACTTCCCCGCCCACACCACGCTTGCCGGCCTGCTTGTCGGTCATGAGACCGTGGGACGTCGAGATGATCGCGACGCCCAGTCCGCCCAGGACTCGAGGCAGGTTGTCCTTCTTCGCATAGACCCGCAGGCCAGGCTTGGAAACCCGGCGCAGGCCCGCCAGCGAACGCTCACGGCTCGGCCCGAACTTGAGCTCCACCACGAGGTTCTTGCCGACCTTGGCGTCTTCGACGCTCCAGGCCTGGATGTAGCCCTCCTGCTGGAGGATCTCGGCGATGTGCGCCTTGATCTTCGAGTACGGCATCGACACGCTGTCGTGGTAAGCCGAGTTCGCATTACGCAGACGTGTGAGCATGTCTGCGATCGGGTCGGTCATCGTCATGGCCAGTGGCCTTCCTCGCCGCGGTTTCCAGTCGGCCGAGTGTCAGTGGAGTGCACTGCTCTGCCGGTGGACCTTCGGCGTGGTCATGGGAACTCTCGGCGAGAGCTCCCGATTTTGATGTTTACAGATATGTGCGGCGGGCGGTCGCCCGAAGGGGGCGACTCACGCGCCGCCCCCCAAGGGTAACTACCAGCTGGACTTGGTGATGCCAGGCAGCTCGCCCCGGTGGGCCATCTCACGGAAGCACACGCGGCACAGGCCGAACTTCCGGTAGACGGCGCGCGGACGCCCGCAGCGCGAGCAGCGGGTGTAGGCGCGCACCTGGAACTTCGGCTTGCGCCCTGCCTTGGCGATCAGCGACTTCTTCGCCATCTGGATCAGGCCTCCTTGAAGGGGAAGCCGAGAAGCTTGAGCAGCGCCCGGCCCTGGTCGTCGTTCTTCGCGGTGGTCACGACCGTGATGTCCATGCCCCTGGGCCGGTCGACCTTGTCCTGGTCGACCTCGTGGAACATGACCTGCTCGGTCAGGCCGAACGTGTAGTTGCCGTTGCCGTCGAACTGCTTCGGCGACAGGCCGCGGAAGTCCCTGATGCGCGGCAGCGCCAGCGACAGCAGCCGGTCGAGGAACTCCCACATGCGGTCACCGCGGAGAGTGACGTGCGCGCCGATCGGCATGCCCTCGCGCAGCTTGAACTGGGCGATGGACTTGCGGGCCCGGACGACGGCCGGCTTCTGGCCGGTGATCACGGTCAGGTCGCGGACGGCGCCCTCGATCAGCTTCGAGTCGCGGGCCGCCTCGCCGACACCCATGTTGACCTTGATCTTCACCAGGCCGGGGATCTGCATGACGTTCTCGATGCCGAACTCCTCGCGAAGCTTGGCCGCGATCTCCTCGCGGTACTTCGTCTTGAGGCGCGGCGTCGGGCGCTCGGTCTCGGTGGTCGTAGCAGTCATCAGCTGTCCTCACCCGTCTCGTCGGCCTGCTCGGCCTTCTTGTCGGCGGGCTTGTCCTTCGGGCTGTCGTCCTTGAGCTTCTTCACGTTGCTCACGTGGATGGGAGCCTCCATGGTCTGCACGCCGCCAGACTTGGCGCCACGCGGACCCTGGTTGGTCTCCTTGGTGTGCTTCTTGATCATGTTGACGCCCTCGACCACCACGCGGTCCTCGCGCGGGAGCGTGGCGATGATCCGGCCCTTGGCGCCCTTGTCCTTGCCGGCGATGACGGCGACGAGGTCACCCTTCTTCACATGCAGCTTCGGCATTACAGCACCTCCGGAGCGAGCGAGATGATGCGCATGAACTTCTTGTCGCGCAGCTCACGGCCGACCGGGCCGAAGATACGGGTGCCACGAGGGTCGCCGCTGTCCTTGATGATGACGGCGGCGTTCTCGTCGAAGCGGATGTAGGAGCCGTCGGGCCGGCGGCGCTCCTTGGCGGTGCGGACGATGACGGCCCTGACGACATCGCCCTTCTTGACGCCCGTGCTGCCCGGGAGGGCGTCCTTGACAGTGGCGACGATGACGTCGCCGATACCGGCGTAGCGTCGGCCCGAGCCGCCGAGCACACGGATGCAGAGAATCTCCTTGGCACCCGTGTTGTCGGCGACCTTGAGCCGCGACTCCTGCTGGATCACGTTGACTCCTGTTAGTCGCGCCGGTTCTCGGACGGAGGCAAGCCCCCGCCCGAGCCTGGCGGAACCCGATATGGTCTTGGTCCCCCGGCCACGAACCCGCAGGGGCCGCGCCCCGGGCCCCCTGAACCCTCAGGTTCAGAAGCCCGGAGCAGCCGCTCCTGGGGCCGCACCGCAGGCGACGCGAGGCCTGACGGCCTCGCGTCCTTGGACGCCGTCATGGGGAGTGACCCCCACGAGGCGCGGTATATCCGAGAAAACCTACTTGGCCTTCTCGAGGATCTCCACGACCCTCCACCGCTTGGTGGCGGAGAGGGGGCGGGTCTCCATCAGAAGCACACGGTCGCCCACGCCGCAGGCGTTGGACTCGTCGTGCGCCTTGTACTTGGTCGTACGGCGGATGACCTTGCCGTACAGGCGGTGCTTGACCCGGTCCTCGACGGCGACGACGACGGTCTTGTCCATCTTGTCGCTGACGACCAGGCCCTCACGGACCTTACGGAAGTTGCGGTCGCGCTCGGCGTCCGTCTCGGTGGTGCCGGTGGTCTCGGTCTCAGCCATCGCTCGTCTCCTTCTCGACCGTGACGATGCCCAGCTCGCGCTCGCGCATCACGGTGTAGATACGGGCGATCTCGCGGCGGACGGCACGCAGCCGCCCGTGGCTCTCCAACTGACCGGTCGCCGCCTGGAAGCGGAGGTTGAACAGTTCCTCCTTCGCCTCCTTCAGCTTCTGGACCAGGGTGTCCTGGTCCTCCACACGCAGCTCTCCGGCGGTCAGGCCCTTAGCCATCACGCCTCACCCACTTCACGCTTATCGATCTTGCAGCTTGATTCAGCGCAGCATCGGCAGCTTGTGGTTCGCGAAGCGAACATCATGCCTCACCGACTTCACGCTTAACGATCTTGCACTTCATCGGCAGCTTGTGGATCGCGCGCTGAAGCGCCTCACGCGCGACCGTCTCGCCCACGCCGGACAGCTCGAACATCACGCGTCCGGGCTTGACGTTGGCGATCCACCACTCCGGCGAACCCTTACCGGAACCCATGCGGGTCTCGGCAGGCTTCTTGGTGAGGGGACGGTCGGGGTAGATGTTGATCCACACCTTCCCACCACGGCGGATGTGACGGGTCATGGCGATACGAGCGGACTCGATCTGGCGGTTGGTCACGTAAGAGTGCTCAATCGCCTGAATGCCGTACTCGCCGAACACGACCCTGGTGCCGCCCTTGGCGGCTCCGCTGCGGTCAGGCCGGTGCTGCTTGCGGTGCTTGACCCTGCGCGGGATCAGCATGGTCAGCTCCCTTCAGCACCCGGCTGCGCGGCCGGGCCGGTCTCGGGGGCAGCCTGCGCGGCCGCCTCAGTCCTGGGGGCGCGGTCGCCACGGCCACCGCGACGGGCACCACCGGAACGACGCGGACGGTCGCCGCCGCCCCTGCGGTCGTCCCGCTCGCGGCGCTGACCGGCGCGGGCGCCGGCAGCGGCGGCCTCACGCTCGGCGCGACTGGTCGCCGCCTCGCCCTTGTAGATCCACACCTTCACGCCGATCCGGCCGAAGGTGGTACGGGCCTCGTAGAAGCCGTAGTCGATGTCCGCGCGGAGCGTGTGCAGCGGCACCCGGCCCTCGCGGTAGAACTCCGACCTCGACATCTCAGCACCGCCGAGACGGCCCGAGCACTGCACCCGGATGCCCTTGGCGCCGCTCTTCATCGCCGACTGCATGGCCTTGCGCATGGCACGACGGAACGAGACGCGGCTGGACAGCTGCTCGGCCACGCCCTGCGCGACGAGCTGGGCGTCGGTCTCGGGGTTCTTCACCTCGAGGATGTTGAGCTGGACCTGCTTCTTGGTCAGCTTCTCCAGGTCGCCGCGGATGCGGTCGGCCTCCGCGCCGCGGCGGCCGATGACGATGCCCGGACGCGCGGTGTGGATGTCGACCTGGACGCGGTCGGTCGTACGCTCGATCTCCACCTTGGAGATGCCGGCCCGCTCCATGCCCTTCTGCAGCATGCGACGGATCGCCACGTCCTCGGCCACGTACGACTTGTAAAGCTTGTCGGCGTACCACCGGCTCTTGAAGTCGGTCGTGATGCCGAGGCGGAACCCGTGCGGGTTAACCTTCTGGCCCACTATCGGGTCCTTCCCTTCGGCTCGCGGGACTCCACGATCACGGTGATGTGGCTCGTCCGCTTGTTGATCCGATAGGCACGACCCTGAGCACGCGGACGGAACCGCTTCAGCGTCGGGCCCTCGTCGACCCACGCGCGGCTGACGACCAGCGTCTGAGGGTCGAGATCGAAATTGTGCTCCGCGTTCGCCACCGCGCTCGAGAGCACCTTGTAGATCGGCTCGCTCGCCGACTGGGGAGCGAACTGCAGCACGGCCTGCGCCTCCGAAGCGGGCAGCCCGCGAATAAGGTCCACCACGCGGCGGGCCTTCTGGGGCGTGACGCGGACGAACCGCGCCTGAGCCCTGGCTTCCATCGCTTACTCCTCTGACTTCTGAAGGCTGTCTATCGCCGGCTGCGGCGGTCTTCCTTGACGTGGCTGCGGAAGGTCCGCGTCGGGGCGAACTCTCCGAGCTTGTGGCCGATCATCGACTCGGTGACGAACACCGGGACGTGCTTGCGGCCGTCGTGCACGGCGATCGTGTGCCCGAGCATGTCGGGAACGATCATGGAGCGCCGCGACCACGTCTTGATGACGTTCTTGGTGCCCTTCTCGTTCTGCGCGTCCACCTTCTTCTGAAGGTGATCGTCGACGAAAGGACCCTTCTTAAGGCTACGTGGCATTCTGGCTGCTCCTACCGCTTCTTCTTGCTACGCCGGCGAATGATCAGGCGGTCGCTGGCCTTGTTGGGCTGGCGGGTGCGGCCCTCGGGCTTGCCCTTGGGGTTCACCGGGTGGCGACCACCGGAGGTCTTGCCCTCACCACCACCGTGCGGGTGGTCGACGGGGTTCATGGCGACACCGCGGACGGTCGGGCGCTTGCCCTTCCACCGCATGCGGCCGGCCTTGCCCCAGTTGATGTTGGCCTGCTCGGCGTTGCCGACCTGACCCACCGTCGCGCGGCAGCGCACGTCGACCATGCGCATCTCGCCCGAGGGCATACGCAGCGTGGCGTACTGGCCCTCCTTGGCGAGCAGCTGGATCTGCGCGCCGGCGGAGCGGCCGAGCTTGGCGCCGCCGCCCGGACGGAGCTCCACCGCGTGGATGAAAGTACCTGTCGGGATGTTGCGCAGCGGCAGGCAGTTGCCCGGCTTGATGTCGGCCCCGGGGCCGTTCTCGATGCGGTCGCCCTGCTTGAGGCCGGTCGGCGCGATGATGTAGCGCTTCTCGCCGTCGGCGTAGTGCAGCAGCGCGATATTGGCGGTGCGGTTGGGGTCGTACTCGATGTGAGCGACCTTGGCCGGAATGCCGTCCTTGTCATGCCTGCGGAAGTCGATGATCCGGTAGGCGCGCTTGTGACCGCCGCCCTGGTGGCGAGCGGTGACCCGGCCGTGTACGTTACGGCCGCCCTTACCGTGAAGGGGTGCAAGCAGCGACTTCTCGGGCGTGCTGCGGGTGATCTCGGAAAAGTCCGAGACACTCGCCCCGCGGCGACCCGGAGTCGTCGGCTTGTACTTACGGATGCCCATCTTTTTCGTTCATCCTTCGTCGGAATCCAGCTCCAGAGAACTGGATCTCTTGTGTCACCGCCGGTTCCCGCCCGCGGCCCCTGACCTCGGAGCCGCGGGTCTCGAACCGGCGATACGTGCAGAGCACCCCACCCGCGTCGCCGACGGCGACCCCGGGGGGATCGCGGGGAGCAGCGCCCCCCGCGGGTCAGCCGATCTGACCGAAGATGTCGATCCGATCGCCCTCGGCCAAGCTCACGATCGCGCGCTTGGTGTCGGGACGCTTACCGAAACCGGTGCGGGTCCGCTTGCGCTTGCCCTGCCGGTTGATCGTGTTCACCCCGGTGACCTTGACCCCGAAGATCTTCTCCACCGCGATCTTGATCTGCGTCTTGTTCGCGGTGTTCCTCACCAGGAACGTGTACTTGTTGTTCTCGTCGATCAGGCCGTAGCTCTTCTCGGAGACCACCGGCTTGATGATGACGTCGCGCGGGTCGGAGACCCGCTCCATGGTCGTCTTACGGGCGACCGGCTGACCGGTGTTGTCCATCAGGCGTCTTCCTTCTCAGTGCGAGCGCCCTCCGACAGCCGGGCCACGACCTGGTCGTACGCCTCCTGCGTGAAGACCACGGCGTCGTTGCAGAGCACGTCGTAGGTGTTGAGCTGCCCGGAGTCCAGCAGGTGGACCTCCGGCGCGTTGCGCAGGCTCAGCCAGGTCATCTCGTCGTCCTCGTCGACCACGACGAGCACGGACCTGGCCTCGGTGATGGCGCGCAGCGCCTGCAGGGCCGCCTTGGTCTTCGGCGTCTCGCCGTCGACCAGGCTGCTCACCACGTGGACGCGGCCCGCGGCCGCCCTGTCGGACAGGGCGCCACGCAGCGCGGCGGCCTTCATCTTCTTGGGCGTCCGCTGCGAGTAGTCGCGCGGCACCGGACCGTGGACGACGCCACCGCCGGTGAACTGCGGCGCACGGGTCGAGCCCTGACGGGCGCGGCCGGTGCCCTTCTGCCGGTACGGCTTCTTGCCGCCACCGCGAACCTCGCCGCGGCTCTTGGCCTTGTGAGTGCCCTGCCGGCGCGCCGCCTGCTGGGCCACCACGACCTGGTGGATCAGCGGGATGTTGACCTTCGCGCCGAAGATCTCGTCAGGCAGCTCGACGGAGCCGGTCTTGGCGCCGCTCGCGTCGAGCACGTCGATGCTGGTCACTTCGCGGCCCCCTTCTTGGCAGCGGTGCGGACGAGGACCAGGCTGCCGTTGGCGCCCGGAATCGCACCCTTGATCAGGATGAGACCCTTCTCGGCGTCCACGGCGTGAACCTTGAGGCTCTGCACAGTCGTGCGGACGTTACCCATCCGCCCCGCCATGCGCAGGCCCTTGAATACACGGCCCGGGGTGGCGCAGCCACCGATGGAACCCGGCGACCGGTGCTTGCGCTGCGTACCGTGCGACGCGCCCAGACCACCGAAGCCGTGACGCTTCATCACACCGGCGAAGCCCTTGCCCTTGCTCTTGCCCGTCACGTCGACGAACTGGCCGGCTTCGAAGGTGTCGGCCAGCAGCTCCTGGCCGAGGGTGTAGTCGCTCGCGTCGTCGGTGCGGATCTCCGCGAAGTAACGGCGCGGGGTGATGTCGTGCTTACGCAGGTAGTCGCCGAGCGGCTTGTTGACCTTCCGCGGGTCGACCTGCCCGTAACCGAGCTGGATGGCGGAGTAGCCGTCCTTCTCGGCGCTGCGGACGCGGGTCACCACGCACGGACCGGCCTCGACCACGGTCACCGGAACCAGCCGGTTGTCCGTGTCGAAGACCTGGGTCATGCCGAGCTTCTTGCCCAGGACGCCCTTGATCGTCTTAGCCATGTCAGTGCGTTCCCTCAGAGCTTGATCGAAATGTCGACGCCCGCGGGGAGGTCGAGCCGCATGAGCGAGTCGACGGTCTTGGGCGTCGGGTCGATGATGTCAATCAACCGCTTGTGCGTACGCATCTCGAAGTGCTCGCGGCTGTCCTTGTACTTGTGCGGCGAGCGGATGACGCAGTACACGTTCTTCTCGGTCGGCAGCGGCACCGGGCCCGCGACCTTCGCGCCAGTCCGCGTCACCGTCTCGACGATCTTCTTGGCCGAAACGTCGATGACCTCGTGGTCATAGGCCTTAAGCCGGATGCGGATCTTCTGTCCCGCCATAGTGGCCTCGGTGTCCTTCGCTGTCGTCAGAAAAAGTATCGTGCGGCTTGTGCCGCTGTTCAGTGCGTGGCCCCACGAGCAGACGCGTGTGATCTGCCTTTTCTTCCGTGATCCGGCAGTTACTTCGGTCGTTGCCCCGAAGCCACTGCTGAATCACGGCTTTCCCGTGGTGCCCGGGCCGGGCCGCCTCGCGGCCGCCCGCCCCGTTCGTGGTGTGGCGGCCGGCCCCTCCAGGAGGCCGGCCGCCGCCCCGCGGTCGTGCTACTTGATGATCTTCACGACCCGGCCGGCGCCGACGGTGCGGCCACCCTCACGGATCGCGAACTTCAGGCCTTCCTCCATGGCGATGGGCTGGATCAGCTCAACGCGCATTTCGGTGTTGTCGCCCGGCATGACCATCTCGGTGCCCTCGGGGAGGTTCACCACGCCGGTCACGTCAGTCGTACGGAAGTAGAACTGCGGGCGGTAGTTGTTGAAGAACGGCGTGTGGCGGCCGCCCTCGTCCTTGGACAGGATGTAGACCTGGCCGGTGAACTCCGTGTGCGGGGTGGTCGTGCCCGGCTTGATGATGCACTGGCCGCGCTCGACGTCGTCGCGCTTGATGCCGCGGAGCAGCAGCGCGGCGTTGTCACCGGCGTGGCCCTCGTCGAGCATCTTGTTGAACATCTCGATGCTGGTGACGGTGGTGGTCGTCTTCTCCGGCTTGATGCCGATGATGTCGACCTGCTCGTTGACCTTGACGATGCCGCGCTCGATACGACCGGTGACGACGGTGCCGCGACCGGTGATCGAGAAGACGTCCTCGACCGGCATGAGGAACGGCTTCTCCGTCTCACGCGGGGGCTCGGGGACGTTCTCGTCGACGGCGTTCATCAGCTCGACGATGCTGTCGGCCCACTTCTCGTCGCCCTCAAGAGCCTTGAGCGCGGAGACGCGGACGACGGGCAGGTCGTCGCCGGGGAACTCCTGAGCGGACAGGAGCTCGCGCACCTCGAGCTCGACGAGCTCCAGGATCTCCTCGTCGTCCACCATGTCGGACTTGTTGAGGGCCACGACGATGTAGGGGACGCCGACCTGGCGGGCCAGGAGGACGTGCTCCTTCGTCTGCGGCATCGGGCCGTCGGTGGCGGCGACCACGAGGATGGCGCCGTCCATCTGAGCGGCACCGGTGATCATGTTCTTCACGTAGTCCGCGTGACCGGGGCAGTCGACGTGCGCGTAGTGGCGCTTCTCGGTCTGGTACTCGACGTGCGAGATCGAGATCGTGATGCCGCGGGCCTTCTCCTCCGGCGCCTTGTCGATCTTGTCGAACGGCGTCGCGGCGTTCAGCTCGGGGAAACGGTCGTGGAGCACCTTGGTGATCGCCGCGGTCAGTGTGGTCTTACCGTGGTCGATATGCCCAATGGTGCCGATGTTCATGTGCGGCTTTGTCCGCTCGAACTTGGCCTTGCCCACTGGTTCTCTCCTTGAGAATCTGACTGACTTTCGTCTGCACACTCGGGCCCGGGTGTTCCCGAACCCCTAGGCGGCGGGACGGCTCGCACCGTCCCGCCAGGGACCGGGAACTATTCGCCCCGGGCCTTCGCGACGATCTCCTTGGCGATGCCCGGGGGCACCTCCGAGTAGGAGTCGAACTGCATGCTGTAGCTCGCCCGCCCCTGCGTCTTGCTACGCAGGTCACCCACGTAGCCGAACATCTCAGACAGCGGCACGAGCGCCTTGACGACGCGGGCGCCGGCCCGCTCGTCCATCGCCTGGATCTGCCCCCGGCGACCGTTGAGGTCACCGATGACGTCACCCATGTAGTCCTCGGGCGTGGTGACCTCGACGGCCATCATCGGCTCGAGGAGCACGGCGTCAGCCTTGCGCGCGGCCTCCTTGAAGGCCATCGAGCCGGCGATCTTGAACGCCATCTCCGAGGAGTCGACGTCGTGCGCGGCACCGTCCTGGAGCGTCACCTTCACGCCCACCATCGGGTAGCCGGCCAGCACGCCGAACTCGGCGGCCTCCTGGGCGCCCGCGTCGACCGACGGGATGTACTCCCGCGGCACGCGACCACCCGTGACCTTGTTCTCGAACTCGTAACCGTCGTTGCCCTCGCCCAGCGGCTCCAGGTCGATGATGACCCGCGCGAACTGACCGGAACCACCGGTCTGCTTCTTGTGGGTGTAGTCGACCTTCTCCACCTTGCGGCGGATGGTCTCGCGGTAGGCGACCTGCGGACGGCCGACGTTCGCCTCGACCTTGAACTCGCGGCGCATCCGGTCGACCAGGATCTCGAGGTGGAGCTCGCCCATCCCCCAGATGACGGTCTGGCCGGTCTCCTCGTCACGGCGGACCTGGAAGGACGGGTCCTCCTCGGCCAGCCGCTGGATCGCGGTCGACAGCTTCTCCTGGTCACCCTTGGTCTTGGGCTCGATCGCGACGTTGATGACCGGAGCCGGGAACGTCATCGACTCGAGCACGACCTGCTTGACCGGGTCGGACAGGGTGTCGCCGGTGGTGGTGTCCTTCAGGCCCATCACCGCGACGATCTGACCGGCGATCGCCGACGAGCGCTCCTCGCGCTTGTTGGCGTGCATCTGGTAGATCTTGCCGATCCGCTCCTTCTTGCCCTTCACAGAGTTGACGACCTGTGAACCGGCCTCGAGCGTGCCCGAGTAGATGCGGATGTAGGTGATCTTGCCCAGGTGCGGGTCGCTGGCGATCTTGAACGCCAGAGCCGAGAACGGCTCCTTCGGGTCGGCGTGACGCTCGACCGCGGTGCTCTCGTCGCCGACCGCGTGGCCCTTGATGGCGGGGATGTCGGTCGGCGCCGGCAGGTAGGCGACGATCGCGTCGAGCAGGGGCTGCACGCCCTTGTTCTTGAACGCGGTGCCGCACAGCACCGGGTTGACGGCGCCCGACAGCGTGGCGCGGCGCAGGGCCGCCACCAGCTGCTCCTCGGTGGGCTCGGTGCCCTCGAGGTAGAGCTCCATCAGCTCGTCGTCGTTCTCCGCGACGGTCTCGACCAGCTTGTCGCGCCACTCACGAGCGGCCTCGGCGTGGTCGGCCGGGATGTCGACGGTGTCGTACATCTCGCCCTTGGCCGCCTCGGCGCTCCAGATGAGGCCCTTCATCCTGATGATGTCGATGACGCCCTTGAAGTCGGCCTCGACGCCCCACGGAAGCTGGACGACGGCCGGCGTCGCGGCCAGCCGGGTGATCATCATGTCGACGCAGCGGTGGAACTCCGCGCCGACGCGGTCCATCTTGTTCACGAAACAGATGCGGGGGACGTTGTAGCCGTCTGCCTGACGCCACACCGTCTCCGACTGGGGCTCGACACCCGCGACACCGTCGAAAACGGCCACGGCGCCGTCGAGGACACGCAGCGAACGCTCCACCTCGATGGTGAAGTCGACGTGGCCCGGGGTGTCGATGATGTTGATCGTGTGACCGTCCCAGCTACAGGTGGTCGCGGCGGACGTGATCGTGATGCCGCGCTCCTGCTCCTGCTCCATCCAGTCCATCGTCGCCGAGCCCTCGTGGGTCTCGCCGATCTTGTAGTTGATGCCGGTGTAGAACAGGATGCGCTCGGTCGTGGTGGTCTTGCCCGCGTCGATATGGGCCATGATCCCGATGTTGCGGACCTTGGCCAGGTCAAGTGCGGTCGTGGTGGCCACTTTCTTCGCGTCCTCGTCGTCTCGTCGAACCCGCCGGGGTTACCAGCGGTAGTGGGCGAAGGCCTTGTTGGACTCGGCCATCTTGTGGGTGTCCTCGCGCTTCTTCACGCTCGCCCCGAGACCGTTGCTGGCATCGAGGAGCTCGTTCATCAGGCGCTCGGTCATGGTCTTCTCGCGGCGGGCCCGGGAGTACTGCACCAGCCAGCGCAGCGCCAGGGTGGTGCTGCGCGCGGCGCGCACCTCGACCGGCACCTGGTAGGTCGCGCCACCGACGCGGCGGCTGCGAACCTCGAGGGTGGGCTTGACGTTGTCGAGCGCACGCTTGAGGGTGACGACCGGGTCGTTGCCCGTCTTGTCCCTGCAGCCCTCAAGGGCGCCGTAGACGATCGACTGCGCGATGGAGCGCTTGCCGTCAAGAAGCACCTTGTTGATCAGGGCGGTGACCAGCGGGGAGCTGTAAACCGGGTCAGCCATGAGCTGACGGCGGCCAGGAGAACCCTTGCGAGGCATAGTTAGCTCTTCTCCTTCTTCGCGCCGTAGCGGCTACGGGCCTGCTTGCGGTTGCGGACACCCTGGGTGTCGAGCGAACCACGGATGATCTTGTAGCGAACACCCGGCAGGTCCTTCACACGACCGCCACGCACGAGCACGATGGAGTGCTCCTGCAGGTTGTGGCCCACACCGGGGATGTAGGCCGTGACCTCGATGCCGTTGGTGAGCCGCACACGGGCCACCTTGCGCAGGGCCGAGTTGGGCTTCTTCGGGGTCGTGGTGTAAACGCGCTGGCACACACCGCGCCGCTGCGGACTCCCCTTGAGGGCAGGAGTCTTGGTCTTGGAGACCTTGTCCTGCCGGCCCTTGCGGACCAACTGCTGAATAGTGGGCACTGCCACTCCGTTTCGTGCCTGGCCGGTGTTACGTCAGTTGTGCAATTCGCAGGTGCTGCCGGTGTCATGACCTGCGAATTGTCCTTGCCTCCACGCCCCCGCGCTCGGGCGTGTCGCGCTGTTCGCACTGACACATCCACGAGGACTACGAGCTAGGAAGCCGACCTGCGCTGCCATTGAAGAGCGCACGATCGAGAGCCCGCAAACTACGGGCACGATGGTCCAGGTTACCAGGACCTCGCGACACGTCAAAACGCCGCGACTAGGCTCGGAAGCCTTGTCGCTCCGGGTGTCGCGCGGTCCATCCCACCAGAGGCCCGGCTACTGCTCGCGCCTCATGATATAGCGAGATCTGGTCTGCTGCCGACCATACCAAGAACATCCCCCGACGGGCAGATGACGACTCGGCGCTCCCCCGTACGCGCGACCCTCCGTGCGGGGGAAGAGGGCGGGAACGAGCGAGCGCCCGGGCCCTCCTTCGAGGGCCCGGGCGCTCGCCTGTGGCTCGTTACCGGTTGTACTGACCGAAGTCGTACTCCTCCAGCGGCACTGCCTCGCCGCTGCCGGTGCCGAACGTGTAGTCGGCCGCGGAGCCGTCGTAGCCGCCCACGGTGTACATGGCGGCCTTGGCCTCCTCGGTCGGCTCGACCCGGATGTTGCGGTACTGGGGCATGCCCGTGCCGGCCGGGATGAGCTTACCGATGATGACGTTCTCCTTCAGGCCCAGGAGCGAGTCGGACTTGGCGTGGATCGCCGCGTCCGTCAGGACCCTGGTGGTCTCCTGGAAGGAGGCCGCCGACAGCCAGGACTCGGTGGCCAGCGACGCCTTGGTGATGCCCATGAGCACCGGGCGTCCGGCCGCCGGCCCGCCGCCCTCGGCGACGGTCTCGCGGTTGATGAGCTCGAACCGCGGCCGCTCGACGAGCTCTCCGGGCAGCAGGTCGGTGTCACCGGACTCGAGCACGTTCACGCGCTTGAGCATCTGCCGCACGATGATCTCGATGTGCTTGTCGTGGATCGACACACCCTGCGAGCGGTAGACCTGCTGGACCTCCGCCACCAGGTGCAGCTGCACGGCCCGCGGGCCGAGGATGCGCAGCACCTCGTTGGGGTTGACCGCACCGGCCACCAGCTG
The DNA here is from genome assembly GCF_008017515.1 of Nonomuraea sp. C10. Taxonomy (NCBI): domain Bacteria; kingdom Bacillati; phylum Actinomycetota; class Actinomycetes; order Streptosporangiales; family Streptosporangiaceae; genus Nonomuraea; species Nonomuraea sp. C10. The sequence continues at coordinate 2,157,143 of NZ_VPFF01000003.1, read as the reverse complement.
CTGGCCGACCTTGACGCGCTCGCCCTCGGAGACCAGCAGACGCGACCGCATCGACACCGGGTAGGCGATCTCCTCGGAGCCGTCGTCCGGGACGATGACGACCTTGCGCGCCTTGTCGGTCTCGTCGATGCGGACCCGGCCCTCCGCCTCGGAGATCGGGGCGACACCCTTGGGGATGCGCGCCTCGAACAGCTCCTGGACTCGGGGCAGACCGTGGGTGATGTCGGCGCCCGCCACACCACCGGTGTGGAAGGTACGCATCGTCAGCTGCGTGCCGGGCTCACCGATCGACTGGGCGGCGATGATGCCGACCGCCTCGCCGACGTCCACGAGCTTGCCGGTCGCCAGCGAGCGGCCGTAGCAGGTGGCGCAGACACCGATCTTCGCCTCGCAGACGAGCGCGCTGCGGGTGCGGACGGTCTCGACGCCGGCCTCGACCAGCTTGGTGACGTGGATGTCGTTGATGTCGACACCGGCCGCCACGACGACCTTGCCGTCGACCTCGACGTCCTCGGCCAGGATGCGGCCGTGCACGTTGGACTCGGCGTTCTCGGCCTTGACCAGGTTGCCCGAGATGTCGCGCTCGCCGACGGCCAGCGGGACAGCACGGTCGGTGCCGCAGTCGATCTCGCGGACGATGACGTCCTGCGCCACGTCCACCAGACGCCGGGTGAGGTAACCCGAGTCGGCGGTGCGCAGCGCGGTGTCGGCCAGACCCTTCCGCTGTCCGTGGGTGGAGATGAAGTACTCCAGCACCGACAGGCCCTCGCGGAACGAGGCCTTGATCGGCCGCGGGATCGTCTCACCCTTGGTGTTGGACACCAGGCCGCGGATGCCGGCGATCTGACGCACCTGCATCTTGTTACCGCGGGCGCCGGAGTTGACCATCATCCAGACCGGGTTGGTCGCCGGGAAGGCGTTGACCATGTCGGTCTCGACGTCGGCCGTGGCGTGGGTCCAGATCTCGATGAGCTCCTGGCGGCGCTCCTCGTCGGTGATCAGACCGCGCTCGTACTCACGCTGCACCTTGTCGGCGCGGCGCTCGTAGTTCTCCATGATGTCGGTCTTGTTGGGCGGCGCGACGACGTCCTCGATCGAGATCGTGACGCCGGAGCGGGTCGCCCAGCGGAAGCCGGCGTCCTTGAGCGCGTCGAGCGAGTTGGCGACCTCGATCTTCGGGTAGGTCTCCGCCAGCTCGTTGACGATCGTGGACAGCTGCTTCTTGCCGACCTGGAAGTTGACGAACGGGTAGCTGATCGGCAGCGTCTGGTTGAACAGGCAGCGGCCGAACGTCGTCTCCAGACGGATCGGGTCGCCCTGCTCCCAGCCCTCGGGCGCGACCCAGTCACGCGGCGGCAGGACATCCTTGAGCCTGATCTGGATCTTGGCCTGGATGTCGAGCTCGCTGCGGTCGAAGGCCATCTGCGCCTCGGCGACGGAGCCGAACACGCGGCCCTCGCCCAGCGCGCCCTCCTTCATGGTGGTCAGCCAGTAGAGGCCGATGACCATGTCCTGGGTGGGCATCGTCACGGGCTTGCCGTCGGCCGGCTTGAGGATGTTGTTGGTCGAGAGCATCAGGATGCGTGCCTCGGCCTGGGCCTCAGCCGACAGCGGCAGGTGCACGGCCATCTGGTCGCCGTCGAAGTCCGCGTTGAACGCGGTGCAGACGAGCGGGTGGATCTGGATGGCCTTGCCCTCTACGAGCTGCGGCTCGAACGCCTGGATGCCCAGACGGTGGAGCGTGGGCGCGCGGTTGAGCAGCACCGGGTGCTCGGTGATGACCTCTTCGAGCACGTCCCACACGACCGGGCGGGCGCGCTCGACCATCCGCTTGGCGGACTTGATGTTCTGGGCGTGGTTGAGGTCGACCAGCCGCTTCATCACGAACGGCTTGAACAGTTCCAGCGCCATCTGCTTGGGCAGGCCGCACTGGTGGAGCTTGAGCTGCGGGCCGACGACGATGACCGAACGGCCGGAGTAGTCGACGCGCTTGCCCAGGAGGTTCTGGCGGAAACGACCCTGCTTGCCCTTCAGCATGTCGCTGAGGGACTTGAGTGGCCGGTTGCCGGGACCGGTGACCGGGCGGCCGCGACGGCCGTTGTCGAACAGCGCGTCGACGGCCTCCTGCAGCATCCGCTTCTCGTTGTTCACGATGATCTCGGGCGCGCCGAGGTCGAGAAGCCGCTTGAGGCGGTTGTTGCGGTTGATGACCCGGCGGTACAGGTCGTTCAGGTCGGAGGTCGCGAACCGGCCACCGTCGAGCTGCACCATCGGGCGCAGGTCCGGCGGGATGACCGGGATGCAGTCGAGGACCATGCCGCGCGGCGAGTTGGTGGTGTTGAGGAACGCCGACACCACCTTGAGCCGCTTGAGCGCACGGGCCTTCTTCTGGCCCTTGCCGCTGCGGATGGTCTCGCGCAGGTTCTCGGCCTCGGCGTCGAGGTCGAAGCTGACGAGCCGGTCCTGGATGGCCTGCGCGCCCATGCCGCCCTTGAAGTAGCGGCCGAAGCGGTCGCGCATCTCGCGGTAGAGCAGCTCGTCGCCCTCGAGGTCCTGGACCTTGAGGTTCTTGAAGCGGCTCCAGACCTCCTCCAGCCGGTCCAGCTCACGCTGGGCCCGGTCACGGAGCTGGCGCATCTCGCGCTCGGCGCCCTCACGGACCTTGCGGCGCTGGTCGCCCTTGGCGCCGGCGGCCTCCAGCTCGGCCAGGTCGCCTTCGAGCTTCTTCTGCCTGGCCTCGATGTCGGCGTCGCGCCGCTGCTCGATGTGCTGCCGCTCGACGGAGATCTTCGCCTCCAGCGAGGGCAGGTCACGCTCACGCATCTCGGTGTCGACCTGCGTGATCATGTAGGCCGCGAAGTAGATGACCTTCTCCAGGTCCTTCGGGGCCAGGTCGAGCAGGTAGCCGAGGCGCGAGGGAACGCCCTTGAAGTACCAGATGTGCGTGACGGGAGCGGCCAGCTCGATGTGGCCCATCCGCTCACGGCGCACCTTGGCACGGGTCACCTCGACGCCGCAGCGCTCACAGATGATGCCCTTGAACCGGACGCGCTTGTACTTACCGCAGTAGCACTCCCAGTCACGGGTCGGGCCGAAGATCTTCTCGCAGAAGAGCCCGTCCTTTTCCGGCTTGAGGGTCCGGTAGTTGATGGTCTCGGGCTTCTTGACCTCGCCGTGCGACCACTGACGGATGTCGTCGGCCGTCGCCAGCCCGATCCGAAGCTCGTCGAAGAAGTTGACGTCTAGCATTTTGTGCGATCTCCCCCTCAGACTTCTTCCACGCTGCTCGGCTCACGCCGGGACAGGTCGATGCCGAGCTCCTCCGCGGCGCGGAAGACGTCCTCGTCGGTGTCGCGCATCTCGATGGACATGCCGTCGCTGGAGAGCACCTCGACGTTGAGGCAGAGCGACTGCATCTCCTTGATCAGCACCTTGAAGGACTCCGGGATGCCGGGCTCGGGGATGTTCTCGCCCTTGACGATGGCCTCGTAGACCTTCACCCGGCCGAGAACGTCGTCGGACTTGATGGTCAGCAGCTCCTGCAGGGCGTAGGCGGCGCCGTAGGCCTCCAGCGCCCACACCTCCATCTCACCGAAGCGCTGGCCGCCGAACTGGGCCTTACCGCCGAGCGGCTGCTGGGTGATCATGGAGTACGGGCCGGTCGACCGCGCGTGGATCTTGTCGTCGACCAGGTGGAGCAGCTTGAGGATGTAGATGTAGCCGACCGAGATCGGGTACGGGAACGGCTCGCCGGAGCGGCCGTCGAACAGGCGGGCCTTGCCGGTCTCCTGGACCATCCGGTCGCCGTCGCGGTTGGGCACGGTGTTGTTGAGCAGGCCGACGATCTCCTGCTCGTTGGCGCCGTCGAAGACCGGGGTGGCGACGTTGGTGCGCGCCTCGACCTTCTCGAAGCCCTTCTCGCGCAGCCGCTCGGCCCACGCCTCCTGGATGCCGGTGATGTCCCAGCCCCGGGCGGCGATCCACCCCAGATGGGTCTCCAGCACCTGGCCCACGTTCATCCGGCCGGGCACGCCCAGCGGGTTGAGGATGATGTCGACCGGCGTGCCGTCCTCCAGGAACGGCATGTCCTCCACCGGCAGGATCTTCGAGATGACGCCCTTGTTGCCGTGACGGCCGGCCAGCTTGTCACCATCGGTGATCTTACGCTTCTGCGCCACGTACACGCGCACCAGCTCGTTGACCCCCGGCGGCAGCTCGTCGCCCTCCTCACGGGAGAACACCCGAACCCCGATGACCTTGCCCTGCTCACCGTGCGGCACCTTCAGCGAGGTGTCACGCACCTCACGCGCCTTCTCACCGAAGATCGCCCGCAGCAGCCGCTCCTCCGGAGTCAGCTCGGTCTCACCCTTCGGCGTGACCTTGCCGACCAGGATGTCGCCGGGAACCACCTCGGCGCCGATCCGGATGATGCCGCGCTCGTCGAGATCGGCCAGCACCTCCTCGGAGACGTTCGGGATGTCCCGGGTGATCTCCTCAGGGCCCAGCTTCGTGTCACGGGCGTCGACCTCGTGCTCCTCGATGTGGATCGAGGACAGCACGTCGTCCTGCACCAGCCGCTGGGACAGGATGATCGCGTCTTCGTAGTTGTGGCCCTCCCACGGCATGAACGCCACCAGGAGGTTCTTGCCCAGCGCCATCTCGCCGTTCTCGGTGCAGGGACCGTCGGCGATGACCTGGTTGACCTCGATCCGGTCACCCTCGGCCACGATCGGCTTCTGGTTGAACGAGGTGCCCTGGTTGGACCGCTTGAACTTGGCCACCCGGTAGGTGGTGCGGGTGCCGTCGTCGTTGGCCACGGTGACGTAGTCGGCCGAGACCTCCTCGACCACACCGGCCTTTTCGGCGCTGATGACGTCGCCCGCGTCGGTCGCGGCGCGGTATTCCATGCCGGTGCCGACCAGCGGCGCCTCGCTCTTGAGCAGCGGCACCGACTGGCGCTGCATGTTGGAGCCCATGAGCGCGCGGTTGGCGTCGTCGTGCTCCAGGAACGGGATCATCGCGGTGGCGACCGACACCATCTGGCGCGGCGACACGTCGATGTAGTCGACTTCCTCGGCCCTGGCCAGCTCGGTCTCGCCGCCCTTGGTGCGGACGAGCACCCGGGACTCGGCGAACGAGCCGTCGGGGTTGAGCGTGGTGTTGGCCTGCGCCTTGACGTAGCGGTCTTCCTCGTCGGCCGTGAGGTAGTCGATCTGGTCGGTCACCTTGCCGTCGACGACCTTGCGGTAAGGCGTCTCGACGAAGCCGAACGCGTTGATCCGGCCGTAGGAGGCGAGCGAGCCGATCAGGCCGATGTTGGGGCCTTCAGGAGTCTCGATCGGGCACATCCGGCCGTAGTGGGACGGGTGCACGTCGCGGACCTCGAAGCCGGCCCGCTCACGCGACAGACCACCGGGGCCGAGCGCGGACAGACGCCGCTTGTGCGTCAGGCCGGCCAGCGGGTTGGTCTGGTCCATGAACTGGGACAGCTGGGAGGTGCCGAAGAACTCCTTGATCGACGCCACCACCGGGCGGATGTTGATCAGGGTCTGCGGCGTGATCGCCTCGACGTCCTGCGTGGTCATCCGCTCGCGGACGACGCGCTCCATGCGGGCCAGGCCCAGGCGGACCTGGTTCTGGATGAGCTCGCCGACGCTGCGCAGACGGCGGTTGCCGAAGTGGTCGATGTCGTCGGTCTCGACGATCACCGTGTCGATCGGCGCCTCGGCCGAGGCCGGCATCGAATCCTCACCCGCGTGAAGGCGGACGATGTACTCGATGGTGGCGACGATGTCTTCTTCGGTCAGCGTGCCCTGCGTGATGTCTCCGCCGACGCCGAGCTTCTTGTTGATCTTGTAGCGGCCGACCTTCGCCAGGTCGTAACGCTTCGGGTTGAAATACAGGTTCTCCAGCAGGGTCTGCGCCGACTCCTTGGTCGGCGGCTCACCCGGCCGCAGCTTGCGGTAGATGTCGAGCAGGGCGTCATCCTGACCCGCGGTGTGGTCCTTCTCCAGCGTGGCGCGCATGGACTCGTAACGGCCGAACCGCTCGAGAATCTGCTCGCTGGTCCACCCCAGTGCCTTGAGAAGCACGGTGACGGCCTGCTTGCGCTTACGGTCGATGCGCACACCGACGCTGTCGCGCTTGTCGATCTCGAACTCCAGCCAGGCACCCCGCGACGGGATGACCTTGCAGCCGAACAGATCCTTGTCGGAGGTCTTGTCGACACTGCGGTCGAAATAGACCCCCGGCGAACGCACCAGCTGCGAGACCACGACACGCTCGGTGCCGTTGATGATGAACGTGCCCTTCGGCGTCATGAGCGGGAAATCACCCATGAACACCGTCTGGCTCTTGATCTCACCGGTGGTGTTATTGATGAACTCCGCCGTGACGAACATCGGGGCGGAGTAGGTCATGTCCTTGTCTTTGCACTCGTCTACGGAGTACTTGGGCGGCTCGAACCGGTGGTCGCGGAACGACAAGGACATGGTCCCCGAGAAGTCCTCGATGGGACTGATCTCTTCGAAGATCTCTTCGAGGCCCGACTGGGTCGGGACGTCCTTGCGACCGGCCTGGCGAGCCGCCTCGACCCGGCCCTTCCACTTCTCGTTGCCGAGCAGCCAGTCGAACGACTCGGTCTGCAGAGCGAGAAGGTCAGGAACTTCGAGCGGCTCCTGGATACGCGAGAAAGAGACGCGACGGGGACCAGCGGGTACGGCGGAGGCGTTGCGCGAGGCTGCCAACAGATGTCCTTCCGAGGGCTCGCGGCGGACTGACTACACGCACGCCAGACAACCTCGCAACGTGAGCAAGCGGAGCGGGTCGTCAAAGGGCAGCGCAAAGGGGCAGTGTAGCCGAACGGCACACGCCTGTCCACTTCGCTCTCGCTGCATGCTTCACGTTGGTCGCAGCATCGCTCGTCTGAACGAATCCGTCAAGCCCGCAAGCCCGACTTTTAGCCGCCTAGGGGCTCAGACGCTGGGTTTTCTCCCCTGTGTGACTGATCGCCTACCGCCAGGCCCAAGACGATACCCGCGAACGGGGGCGGTTAACGCTCCGTCACACCGGGGGTCGAACCCAGGCCGACAACCGGTGTAGCAGTGACGGAGATACCCGCGACAAAGGACTCACTAAACCTAGTTTTTGGTAACAATTGAAGGACACGGCGCGCCCGGGGGCCCTCTCAGGCGGTCCCGAGCAGAGTCGACAGGTCCGAGACGAGCCACCTGCCGCCCTGCCTGATCATGACGAACCTGGCCCGGGTCTGGCTGACCTGCTGGCGCGGCTCGGCCTTCCCCACGGCCTCCGTGATCGTACCCGTGTTCACGAACAGAAGAACCTCCACCCTGTCCGGCTCCGCCCGCTCCACCGCCGCGGCCACGACGGAGGCGGTCTGGACCATCTTGCGTTCCTTGGCTCTGGTCGACAGGGACCCCGACAGCTCCGCGTACTGCCGGGTGAGCGCCCCGGTGGTGTGCTGCCCCGCGCGCGCCAGGTCCCGCTCGACCGTGCGGTAGTCGTACGAGAGCAGCTCCGGCGCGACCGCCTTGGCGGCCGCCATGGCCTCCGCGCCCGCGGCCTCGCCGCCGCGCAGGGCCCGCCAGTCGGACCAGAGCACGCCCGTCGCCGCGCCCAGGGCGAGCACCAGGACGCCGAGCACCACCAGGACGGCCCTCACGTGACCTGCTCCGCCTTCGACACCAGCCAGACCCCTTGAACCTTGGCCAGGTCCATCCGCCACCGGTAGAAGCGCTCCTGGGGCGCGTCGTCGGAACCGTCCCAGCGGATCACCACGTCGGCCACCACGAGCGCCCTGGCGGTGTCCCCGGAGATCGACTCCAGCCCTGCCGCGCGTACCACGCCCTCCTGGATGACCTTGTTCTTGCGCGTGGTCCGCATCATCTCGTCCGCCGCGGCCTCGTACGCGGCCCTGGCCGCGCCGGTGGAGCTGGTCAGGATGCGGTGCACGTCGGAGTCGACGGTCTCGTGGTGGAGCGAGAGCAGGTTCATCGCGTGCGTGCCCGCCGCGCGCAGCACCGCCTGCCGGTCGTCGGCCCTGGCCTGCGCGTCGCGCTCCTGCACGCCGAGCCAGACCGCCGCCGCCGCGAGCAGCGCCGCCAGGACGGCGAGCACCGGGACGACCATGCGGGACATCCGCGCTCACCCCCTCCCGGCCGGTCGCCGGGATCATAACCCGCCCGCCTTCTCCGGGACCTGCCAATCGCCCCACACGGTACGAACCGGACCCGAATGGCATGGATCGCGGCCGGGCATGCGAAAGGGGCGGCACACCCGGCACCTGGGTGTGACCGCCCCTTTCGAAGCGTTCGGTCTTACTTGACCGTGACGGTGGCGCCGGCGCCCTCCAGGGCAGCCTTGGCCTTCTCCGCCTGCTCCTTGTTGACCTTGCCGTCGAAGACGTTCTTCGGAGCGCCGTCCACCAGGTCCTTGGCCTCCTTCAGGCCGAGGGACGTGAGGGCGCGGATCTCCTTGATGACCTGGATCTTCTTGTCGCCGGCGGCCTCGAGGATGACGTCGAACTCGTCCTGCTCCTCGGCAGCGGCGGCGGCCTCGCCACCACCGGCGGCGGCCGGAGCGGCGGCGACCGCGACCGGGGCGGCGGCCTTGACGTCGAAGGTCTCCTCGAACTGCTTAACGAACTCGGAAAGCTCGAGGAGGGTCATCTCCTTGAACGCGTCGAGCAGCTCGTCGGTGCTGAGCTTCGCCATGATGTTTCCTCCGTAAGGGACTTGCGAAATTTAGGAACGGGACCGCGGTGTTGCGGCAATCCCCGAGCTACTCGCCCGCCTCTTCGCGCTTGGCGCGAAGAGCGTCGGCCAGCTGAGCCATGTTGGTGGGCAGCGCGGCGAACATAGCGGCGGCAGCGCTCTGCTTCGCCTTGATCGCGCCAGCAAGCTTCGCGAGGAGAACCTCGCGGGACTCGAGGTCGGCGAGCTTGGTGATCTCAGTGGCGTCCAGCGTCTTGCCGTCGAGGACACCACCCTTGATCACCAGAAGGGGATTGGCCTTGGCGAAGTCACGCAGACCCTTGGCGGCCTCGACAACGTCGCCGTTGACGAAGGCGATCGCGGTCGGCCCGGTGAGCAGGTCGTCGAGACCCGCGAGACCGGCCTCGTTGGCCGCGATCTTGGTCAGGGTGTTCTTCGCCACGGCGAACTTCGCATTCTCACCGAGAGAGACGCGCAGCTGCTTGAGCTGGGCAACGGTGAGACCGCGGTACTCGGTCAGAACGGCGGCGGCGCTGCCTTCGAACTCGCTCTTGAGCTCGGCAACCGCTGTCGCCTTATCCGCCCTCGCCATGGGCCTCCTTCCAGGTGTGCCACCGGTGAAGGGCCCTGACATGAGAACAGCCCCGGGCGCAGGGCGCACACGGGGCTCACACACATGGAATGCACCATATGGGAAACTCGCATCACACCTGCGCGGGCCGTCCACCTGAGGTGGATCCTTCGGTCGCCAGGCTTTGAGGCACCTGGCGACGACCGGCGGTCTTCGGCAACGACCAGACTACGTGCTGGCCGCCGAGTTTCCAAATCGTTCTCAGTTGGTGGTGCCCTTCGGCAGTTCACCGACCTGGTCGGCGGGCGGGGCCTGGATGTCGACGGGCTCGTTGTAGCCCTTGAACATCAGCGTCGCGTCGAGCGTGCCGCCCTCCTTGGCGCCGCTCAGGGTCAGCTTGCGGGGCAGGCCGTCGGCGGCGACCCAGATGTCGAACTTGACGTCCTTCAGCTCGGCCAGGTTCTTCCGCGCCTGGTCCTGCTCCTCGGCGGGCAGCTGCTGCACGGCCGCCTCCACCGGGAAGGTGCCGCTGTAGTGGGTGGTGTCGGTGCCGCCCACGCTCTCGTTGCCGGCCGCCTTGACGTCCTGCGACGTGGTGATCATCTTGGTCACGCTCGCCAGGTCGAACTGCTGCACCTGGCCCAGCATCTGGTCCACCTGGGCACGGTCGCCGGCCTCGGCGAGCGGCACCTTGATCCACGGCTTGGTGGCGCCGAGCACCTTGTTGAGCGTCTCGACCTTGACGTACGCCGTGTCGCCCTGGAGGATCACCCGGGCGCCGCCGGGCAGCTCCCTGCCGCCGACGCCGGCGGTGTCCACGGTCAGGTCAAGGGCGAGCTGGGGCTGGCTCTGGTAGACCATGCGGCCCTGAACCTTGCCCTCGCCCTCCTGCGGGTGCGAGACGTCGACGACCGCGTCAACCGTGTAAGAACTGACCTCTGTCGTCTTCTGGGCCGCCTGGGCGAGCACCTCGGAGGCGGCGAGATTCACCTGAATGGGCTGCGCGTTAGTTCCACAGCCGGCGACCGCTGTCGCGGCCAGAGCGGCCGCGGCCGCGGCGATGGCGAGAGAAAACCTGCGCTTGAACATGTATCGACCCTACGTGTCAGCTGGCTTCTCGTAGCGCTTTCCCGCAGCTTCTCATGGAAAACCCAGGGATGTCCCTGAGAGGCGTTCCGTACGAAGGAAGTCGTGAATATCCGGACCGGGGAAAAAGGCCCCGGACATGGGAAAGCCCCGGCGCGGAGCACGCCGGGGCCTTTCCAGAAAAACTCGTCAGACGGCGTCGAGCTCGCCGACGATGCCGCGGGTGACGTTGGGGTCGACCGGGACACCGGGGCCCATGGTCGTGGAGAACGTCACCTTCTTGATGTAGCGGCCCTTGGCCGCCGACGGCTTGAGCCGCAGCACCTCGTCGAGCGCGGCCGCGTAGTTCTCCAGGAGCTGGCGCTCGGGGAACGACGTCTTGCCGATGATGAAGTGGAGGTTGGCCTGCCGGTCGGTGCGGAACTCGATCTTGCCGCCCTTGATCTCGGTCACGGCCTTGGCCACGTCGGGCGTCACCGTGCCGGTCTTCGGGTTGGGCATGAGACCGCGCGGGCCGAGGACGCGGCCCAGGCGGCCGACCTTGCCCATCAGGTCGGGCGTGGCCACCACGGCGTCGAACTCGTTGAGCCGGTTTCCCTTGGAGATCTCGTCGATCAGCTCGTCGGCCCCGACGATGTCGGCGCCCGCCTCGCGGGCCGCCTCAGCACGGTCACCGGTCGCGAAGACCAGGACCCGGGCGGTCTTACCGGTGCCGTGCGGGAGGTTGACCGTGCCGCGCACGATCTGGTCGGCCTTGCGGGGGTCGACGCCCAGCCTCAGCGCCACCTCGACGGTGGAGTCGAACTTGGTGGTCGACGTCTCCTTGGCCAGCCTGGCCGCGTCGGCCGGGCTGTAGAGCTTGTCGCGGTCGACCTTGGCCGCCGCGTCCTTGTGCGCCTTGCTGCGCTGCATGTCTGTCTCCTTGTGGTGTGCGGGCCGGCGGGCGGCCCTCCCACGGGTGGGGAAGTGCTTAGTCGGCGACGGTGATGCCCATGGAACGGGCGGTGCCGGCGATGATCTTCTCGGCCTGCTCGACGCTGTTGGCGTTGAGGTCGGGCATCTTCGTCTCGGCGATGCTGCGCAGCTGCTCGCGGCTGAGCTTGCCCACCTTGTCCTTGTGCGGGGTCGCGCTGCCCTTGTCGAGACCCAGCGCCTTCTTGATCAGCTCGGGCGCAGGAGGCGTCTTCGTGACGAAGGTGAAGCTGCGGTCTTCGAAAATGGTGATCTCGACGGGGATGATGTTGCCCCGCTGGGCCTCGGTCGCAGCGTTGTACTGCTTCACGAAGTCCATGATGTTGACGCCGTGGGGACCGAGGGCGGTACCGACCGGCGGTGCGGGCGTGGCCTGGCCAGCGGGAAGCTGGACCTTGACCAGAGCCGCGATCTTCTTCTTCGGAGGCATGAGTCCTTCTCCGGGTCCTGATGGTGATGCCTTCCGGAACGCGGGTGCGCCCGGACATGTCGGAAGGCCGCCCTTCGCGACAGGCGGCCGACCGAACGTTTAATTGTAGGTGATCGTCTCAGATCTTCGAGACCTGGTTGAACGACAGCTCCACCGGGGTCTCCCGGCCGAAGATCGAGACCAGCACCTTGAGCTTCTGCGACTCGGGGCTGATCTCGCTGACCGAGGCGGGCAGGGTGGCGAACGGGCCGTCCATGACGGTGACGGACTCGCCGATCTCGAACTCGACGGCGGGGCCGGAGGGCGTCTTGGCGGCGGTCTTCTTGCTCTCCTCGGTCGGCTCCGGGGCGAGCAGCTTGGCCACCTCGTCGAGGCTGAGCGGGCTGGGCTTGTTGGACAGGCCGACGAAGCCGGTCACGCCCGGGGTGTTGCGCACCGCGGCCCAGGACTCGTCGGTCAGCTCCATGCGCACCAGGACGTAGCCGGGCAGCACGCGCTCCTTGACCGGCACCTTCTTGCCGCTCTTGAACTCCTGGACGGTGTGCGTCGGCACCTCGACCTGGTAGATGTAGTCCTCCATGTTGAGCGACACGTTGCGGCTCTCGATGTTGGACTTCACACGGTTCTCGTAACCGGCGTAGGAGTGGATCACGTACCACTCGCCGGGCAGGCCGCGGAGCGAACGCTTGAACTCCTCGACCGGGTCGACGTCGGGCTCGACGTCACCGTCCTCCTCGACGACGGCCGCCTCGGCGGTCTCGTCGACCTCGTCGCTGTCCACGACGTCTTCGACGGTCTCCTCAGCGGCCTGGGAGGCCTCTTCCGGCTCGGCGTCCCACTTCTCGCGGGGCTCGTCGGCCGGCACTGAAGATTCGGACACGGTGACTCTTCCTCTTTCGTCGGTATCGAACGGCGGCTCCGTCAGGCGCGCGCCGTCTGCGTCAGAATCAGCCGCCGAAAATCTGCAGGACGGCCCAGCCGAACGCGGCGTCGAGGCCGTAGATGATGCCGACCATGATCAGCACGAACACCATGACAACCGTGGTGTACGTGACCAGCTCCTTGCGCGTCGGCCAGATGACCTTGCGCAGCTCGGCCACGACCTGACGGTAGAACAGGGCCGGAGAAGTACGCTTCTTCTCACCACTGGGCTTGCCTGCGGTCTCGCCGCGCGTGTCGATCGCCACAGTCCTCACCTGAAATCGGTCGTATCCAACGCAGTTATGCGGCGCCTACACGCCATTATTGCGCGGACCGCACTCGCAGGGCACGAGGGACTCGAACCCCCAACCGCCGGTTTTGGAGACCGGTGCGCTACCAATTGCGCCAGTGCCCTATGTCGTCAACCACACTACCCTGGATGACTTACTGCCTGGACCGAACGCCACATCGACATGCGGCTGCAGGACCTGGCGAAAGTGTACGGAAGATTGCCCGCCACGTCGAACCCAAACCTGATCGCGCAGGTCACATGGCGTGGGGGCACGCGTGGGAGCATGGAGGCATGTCCACCCGACGCCGTGTCTCCACACGGATTTCCGCGATTTCCGAGTCCGCGACCCTCGCCGTGGACGCCAAGGCGAAGGCGATGAAGGCGGCCGGCCGTCCGGTCATCGGCTTCGGCGCGGGCGAGCCCGACTTCCCGACGCCCGACTACATCGTCGAGGCCGCCGTGGCCGCGGCGCGCGAGCCCCGCTTCCACAAGTACACCCCGGCGGGCGGCCTGCCCGAGCTGAAGCAGGCGATCGCCGCCAAGACGCGGCGCGACTCCGGCTACGAGGCCGACGCGTCGCGGGTGCTGGTGACCAACGGCGGCAAGCAGGCCGTCTACGAGGCGTTCGCCACGCTGCTCGACCCGGGCGACGAGGTCCTGGTCGTGGCCCCCTACTGGACGACCTACCCGGAGGCGATCAAGCTGGCCGGGGGCGTCCAGGTCGACGTCGTCACCGACGAGACGACGGGCTACCTGGCGAGCGTCGAGCAGTTGGAGGCGGCCCGCACCGACCGCACGAAGGTCCTGCTGTTCGTCTCGCCGTCCAACCCGACGGGCGCCGTCTACTCGCGCGAGCAGACGGTCGAGATCGGCCGCTGGGCGGCCGAGCACGGCCTGTGGGTGGTCACCGACGAGATCTACGAGCATCTGACGTACGGCGGCGCCGAGTTCACCAGCATCGCCACGGCCGTCCCCGAGCTGGGCGACCAGGTCGTGATCCTCAACGGCGTGGCCAAGACGTACGCGATGACGGGCTGGCGGGTCGGCTGGCTGATCGGGCCGTCCGACGTGGTCAAGGCGGCGACCAACCTGCAGTCGCACGCCACCTCCAACGTCTCCAACGTCTCGCAGATGGCCGCGCTGGCGGCGGTCTCCGGCGACCTGTCCGCGGTGGCGCGGATGCGTGAGGCGTTCGACCGGCGCCGCCAGACGATGGTGCGGATGCTCAACGAGATCCCGGGCGTGTTGTGCCCGGAGCCGAAGGGCGCGTTCTACGCCTACCCGGCGGTCAAGGAGCTCATCGGCAAGGAGCTGCGCGGGCGCCGCCCGGGGTCGTCGGCCGAGCTGGCCGAGCTGATCCTGGAGGAGGCGGAGGTGGCGGTGGTGCCCGGCGAGGCGTTCGGCACCCCCGGCTACTTCCGCCTGTCGTACGCGCTGGGCGACGACGACCTGGTGGAGGGCGTCAGCCGCCTCGCCAAGCTGCTGACCGAGGCCCACTGACCGCGTCGCCCGGCAACGCGCGGGGCGATCACGGCGACGTCCGCAACGAGGGGGGTTACCCGGTCGCCTCGTCGGCGATGCGGTCGATCTCCGTGGACAGGCCGGGGGTCGCGGCGACGTAGACGGCGGTGCCGGGGCGCTCCAGCCACATGAAGTTGTGCAGGTCGCCCCGGGTCTCCCAGCTCAGCGCGGGCTTGCCGTGGTGCATGCCGAGCGTGGCCCGGTCGACGAGGGTGGCGAACTCCTCGGCGGTCCTGACCCCGCAGACGACGCCGACGTGCAGCCGCTCGGCGCCCCGGCTCCAGGTCTCGCCCCTGACCTTCAGCTTCCGGGTGAGGGATCTGACGTGCCGGAACGTACCGGATCTCGTGGTGCCGACGGGCATGGCGGCGACGCCGACGGGTGCGGAGCCGCACGACAGCGTGGGGCCCGTCACGGCGGCGACCGGGCTGGGCCGGCCGATCTGCGGCGCGGGGGCGGACGGGCCGCACGCGGCAAGGCTCAGTGTCAGGAGCACCGTCGCCAGGCGCCGCATCACCACTCCAGGGCCGGAACGCGGGAAGAAGGACCCTAGTCTCCTACAACAGCCGTGCTGACACGGCAAGTCGCGGCCCGGTCCGGTGGCAAAATATGGCGATGGCAAGGTCCCTGCTCTCGCTGCCCAAGGCCCATCTGCATCTCCACTTCACCGGCTCCATGCGCCACTCGACCCTGATCGAGCTGGCCAGGGAGCAGGGCCTGCACCTGCCCGACGCGCTGGAGCAGGACTGGCCGCCCCGGTTGCGGGCGACCGACGAGCGCGGCTGGTTCCGGTTCCAGCGGCTGTACGACATCGCCAGGTCGGTGCTGCGGCGGCCGGAGCACGTCTACCGGCTGCTGCGCGAGACCGCCGAGGACGAGACGGCGGCCGGGTCGCGGTGGCTGGAGATCCAGGTCGACCCGTCGGGCTACCAGCAGATGTTCGGCGGCCTGACGGCCACGCTGGAGCTGGTGCTGGACGCGGCCGAGCAGGCTTCGCGGGCCACGGGCACCGGCCTCGCGGTGGTGGTGGCCGCCAACCGCACCAGGCATCCCCTCGACGCCAACACGCTCGCCCGGCTGGCCGCCCAGTACGTCGGCAAGGGCGTGGTCGGGTTCGGCCTGTCCAACGACGAGCGGCGCGGCCAGGCCCGCGACTTCGACCGGGCGTTCCGCATCGCCAAGCGGGCCGGGCTGCTGGCCGTGCCGCACGGCGGGGAGCTGCTGGGGCCGCGGAGCGTGGCGCAGTGCGTCGACGACCTCGACGCCGACCGGGTCGGCCACGGCGTGCGCGCGGCCGAGGACCGGTGGCTGATGGAGCGGCTGGCCGAGCGGCAGATCTGCTGCGAGGTGTGCCCGACCTCCAACGTGGGGCTGGGGGTGGCCGAGCGGGCGGCGGACGTGCCGCTGCGCAGGCTGTTCGAGGCGGGGGTGCCGGTCGCGCTCGGCTCCGACGACCCGCTGCTGTTCGGGGCCCGGCTGCTGCGTCAGTACGAGCTGGCCAGGGAGGTGTACGGGTTCACCGACGCGGAGATCGCCGAGCTGGCGCGCCAGTCGATCAGGTCGTCGGCCGCGCCCGAGCCGGTCCGCAAGGAGCTGATCAAGGGCGTCGACGACTGGCTGGCCTCACCGGAGTGAGCCGGCCAGCTCGGCCGCCCGCGCCATCGACGGGGCGCCCTCCAGCCGGTGGCCGACGTCGCCCGACTGCCAGATGAGGGTGGGCCCGGCCTGGCGCAGCGGCACCTCCCCGCCCCCCTCGCGGGTGATGTAGCCGAGGGGGTGCGAGCCCGGCAGCCAGAAGCCGGTGACGCCGTCGACCTCGACCTCGTCGGGGAACGGCGGGCCGAGCCGCTTGAAGAAGAACGGGTCCATCCGGCCGTCGAACTGGTCCAGCCGGATGCCGTCCGGCCAGAACATCGACACCACCCGGCCGCCGTCGGCGACCGTCACGCGTTCCGGCTCGCCCAGCGCGGCCAGGGTCCTGACCGGGAACGCGACCTGCCCGGCGACCTCGTCCAGCGGCACCTCCCGCTCCCCCGGCAGCGGCGCCGGCGTGGGCACCGGAGCCGGGGTGTCGCCGCCGAGCCGCAGCTCGATCCCGGCGTAACGGAGGATCGCGGTCACCGCCTGCCTGCCCTGCGGGGTGGCCGCCGTGACGGCGACCAGGGCGACCACCGCCACCGCGACGATCCGCCACCGCCGCCGCCGCTTGACCGGCCGCGGGGCTTCCAGCCTGGTCCGCACAGCCGCCGCCACCTGCTCGGGCGGCGGGGCCGGCACGTCGAGGGAGCCGGCCAGGGCGCGCAACTCGGCCTCGATGTCGTCGAAGCGCTCATCCGAGCTCATGCCCTGCCTCCTCCCTGAGCCTGGCCAGGCCGCGGTGCGTCCTGGACTTGACGGTGCCGACCGGCCAGCCGAGCACCTGGGCGGTCTCGGCCTCGGACAGCTGTAAGAAGTACCGGCAGACGACGGCTCTGCGTTCCCGCTCGGGCAGCGCCCTGACCGCCTCCAGCAGCCGGGCCCGCCGGTCCGTGGCCACGGCCGTGCCCTCGGGGTCGTCGGGGGCCTTCGCCTCGGCCGTGGCGCTCAGCCGTACCGTCAGCTCCGACCTGCGGCCGCGCGCCCGCGTCAGGTTGTGCGTCTCGTTGGCCACGATACGCAGCAGCCACGGGCGGAAACCCGCGTCGCGGCGGAACGTCCTGAGATGCCGGAACGCCTTGACGAACGCCTCCTGCACCACGTCCTCGGCCTCGTCTCGGGCGCCGAACAGGACCGCGGTGCGGTGCGCGAGCGCGCTGTAACGGGCGACCAGCACCTCGTAGGCGGTCAGGTCGCCCTCCAGCGAGCGGGCGATGGCCTCGTCGTCATCCATGGGCGTGACTGATTCCACCGCATTCGTGGCGGGTACGGAAGAGTGTTCCGTGACCTTCGGCGCGGGGCGGGCACTAGACTCTGGCCCATTCCCGCGAACCCGTAAGGATCGGCGACTATGTCCTCTGGTTATGACCGTGTAGTCCAACCGGCAGCCGGTGACGAGGCCCTGGAGAACCACCTCGGCGGTGACGAGGCCAGAAACTACCGCAAGTACGAGTTCGACATGGTCGCCCCCCACGTCGGCCGGTCCCTGCTGGAGATCGGCTCCGGGCTCGGCCACTTCGCCGAGCAGTTCCTGCCGCGGCTCGACCGGCTGGTCGTCAGCGACTTCGACCCCTACTGCGTCGAGCAGCTCAAGAAGCGCTTCGCCGACCGCGACGACATCGACGTGCTGCAGTTCGCCCTGCCGACCGAGATCCCGCTCAAGGACAAGGTCGACACCGTGGTCATGATGAACGTCCTGGAGCACATCGAGGACGACGCCGAAGCGCTGCGCTCGCTGGCGCGCGTCACCCTCCCGGGCGGGCGGATCGTCATCTGGGTGCCGGGCTACATGCAGCTGTACGGCGACTTCGACCGCAAGGTCGGCCACGTGCAGCGCTACACGCCCAAGACGCTGGCCGCCACCGTGGGCAAGGCGGGGCTGGACATCGAGGTGCTCAAGCCGATCAACTTCCTGGGCGGCATCGCCTGGTGGGCGGCGGTGCGCCGGGGTGGGGTGGGTTACCCGGACCCGCGGCTGGTCAAGATCTACGACCGCACGGTGGTGCCGATGACGCGGCTCATCGAGCGCTTCATCCGGCCGCCGTTCGGGCAGACGGTCTTCTGCGTGGCCCGCGTCCCCGGCTGACCGTTCCTCATCTCCTCAGTGCGGGTGCTGGTTCTACGGCGGATGTTCGCCGGGCTGATTGCTCCGTGCGAACCATGCCCGGCCGCGTGACATGGGCCTCGCAGTAGACGCGCTCCGCGCGAAATCCAGCTCGGGCTGCGCTGTGCGGGGGCAAGCCCCCGCGCCCCCCCGGGCGAGGGAGCTACCGCCCCCTCGCGCTCCCCGGTCCCTGCCCATGCGGCGCCCGGGTGTCCCCATAGCTGATCAGGACGACGGTGGCATGGGTCCACCTGGTTGATCGGGACCCCAGGGGATCCCAAGGCCGACAGCCGTGGCCTGATCTCCGGAGCGGCTCGACGGCCCGATGGTCGCCGTCCAGCGCCCGCGCCGCAGCTCGATCCCGCCATCTGGGCGTATCAACACTTTCGCGCCATGGAACGGCAGCAAGCCGTGCCGAATCCAGTGATCGCGCACCTCGTCCAGATAGTCCCACAGGCGGCGCGGCCCGCTCTGGTGAACGATGACCTCCCCGGCGCGCTCTTCGGCCCGCGCCCACGATCCGTCCGGATGCACCATGATCGCGATCCGGATGCCGTTCTCCCGCGTGTGATGGTGCGTGATGCCTGGCGCGATGATCTCCAGCATGGTCCGTACGTCCCAGGCCTCGACCACGTCCGGCACCACCGGATACCGGCCGCGCTCGACCCGCTCGCCCTCCTCGACGCGGGCCCGGTCCAGGAGCGCGTGCTCGGCCTGCGGATAGTCGGCGCCCGTCCGCGTACCCATGAACATGGCCTGGTCGCGCTCGATCCGGCCGGTCGCGGTGCCGTCCGGCTTCTTCTCGGCCGTGAGGATGACCCCCATGCCGGAGATCGTGGTGGCCAGCCGTCCGCCGGTGTGCAGAGCTGCCAGCCAGGACGGCGGGATCGGCCGTACCGACACCGTGGCGACGATCCGGTCCCACTGCCCGTCCAGCGGGCGCGTCGCGTCCCCGGCGATCAGCCGCGGCTCGTACCCGGCTTCCCCGAGCCGCCGCCGTGCCGCTCCGACGAGGTACGGGTCCACGTCGATCGCCGTCACCCGCTCGTCGCCGAGCCGAGCGCACAGTACGGCGGTGCCGTATCCGCTGCCGGCGCCCACGTCCAGGACGGTGCACGAGTCGTCGATCGAGGCATGCCTGAACATCTGGGCGACCAGCCCGGGAAGGGTGGACGACGAGGTGGGGCGGCCTGACGCGCGGGCGCCCGGATCGGCATGGTCAGCGTGCAGCGGCCCGATCCGTGTCACCAGTGTGGCGTTCGTGTAGGCCGCCGTCAGCCACTGTCCGAGGTCAGAGGCGCCATCCCGCCGCGCCCACCCGCCTTCCACCGGTTCCCACCAGTTAGGCACGAACGTGTGCCGGGGCGTGCGAGCGACCGGCGCCCGCCAGCGGGACCCGGGCGGCGTCGCGATGGCGGCCAGTGCTTCGGCCCGCTCTTTCCAGTCCATGAGAGCCCTTCAGCGGCCGGCTCGCAGGAAGCCCGTGGCCTTGTCCGGATCGTAGATCGTTTCCGCGGGGGCGCAGTCGTTGCCGTCGCTGTCAGGGTTGCACGCCGTGGCGGTGCGCCGACGCGGAACCTTCGCACACAGCTCTCGCCATTTCCTCCCGACCAGGATGTCGGCCAGCGGAGTGGTGCGCACGTTTCCAGCCGACGGCAGGAACCGCGACAGAACGCACAGACGGACGTCACCGCCGCAGGAGACGGCCGCACGGCCATCGCCGCAGCGTCCGCACAGCTCGCGTACGGTCGGCTGGGCGGCCCGGTGCTCGGCGGCGCGGCCGACACCCCTCATCCGATCCACCCTGACACGGGTGACACCCAGCCGCTCCAACTCGGTGCGCGCCTGCTCGACGCGTTGCCCGTCGCCAAGGTCGATGATTCCCGCTCTGAGTGGGATACCGCGCCGCAGTGCCTCGCTGATCGCGGCACGGGTGCGTCGGTGGCTCCCCAGCCTGCCCGTGATCCTGTCGTGCTGGATCGGTGTGTCGCTGTAGTAGGAAGTGGCCAGCTCCACGCCTGGGCGGGTGAGCAGGTCCCAGAGCGGCTCCGTGATGTGCAGGAGATTCGAGAACACCTCCACCTTCAGGCCCCGGTCCAGCGCGTGCGTCAGCAGAAGGGCGAAGTCGGGCTGCAGGGTCGGCTCGCCGCCGATGAGTTGGACGTGTGAGACTCCGGCGGCGGGAGCGTCGTCGAGAAGCCGTTTCCAATCCGGGAGTGTCATCTCCCCGTGACCATCCGTGGGGGCGGAGAGGGCATAGCAGTGCGTGCAGCTGAGCTGGCAGCGGTTGGTGAGCTCCAGTTCGAGGAATCGGATGGGCGCCTGTGCCGGCGACCAAGCGGTTTCGATCGCGAGTTCAGCGGTCATCATCTGCTTTCTTCGTCCGGGGGCGACTGGCTGACGTCGGAGAGGGTGACGTCGGTGCTGTGGAGATCGAGGCAGCACCGGCACCCATGCGGCTCCTAACTTTCTGTAGCCTGTTGACTCCAGTTTGCAGTTTTATGGCGTGTGCGGAAAGCCCATCGAGGGTCACTGTTAAGGGACAGGCGGGTCACCCTGGGCACATCAACATCCGGGAGTACGCCGTGGTTGCCCGTGCGTACGGTCATGACGTCACCCGATGAGCGAGAAACTGCGGGACATCCGGCTCCGCATGACATGCATGGCCGCCAAGGTTGCTGCCGAGAACCCGGCACGCGAGGACGAGGTGGCGCTACGACTGGCCTTTCTCTGCGGAGAGTACGGACCGCGCCCGTGAAAGTGGATATCGGCGCCGTAGTCCGCGGTCACAGCATGCGGGGCAACCGCACGACATGGGCCTCGCAGTAGACGCGCTCCGCGCGAAATCCAGCTCGGGCTGCGCTGTGCGGGGGCAAGCCCCCGCGCCCCAGGTCAAAGGCATGGCCTTCACCATGGGCGGCGCTCCGCGCCGATCAGCTCAGACGTGTTGTACGGGGGCAAGCCCCCGCTCCCCCGGGCGAGAGGGCTACCGCCCCCTCGCGCTCCCCGGTCCCTGCCCACGCGGCGCGCGGGAATCCCCATAGCTGACCAGAAAGACGGTGGCATTGGTTCACCGGGTTGATCGGAACCCCAGGGGACCCCAAGTCCGTGGACAGGTGTGCAGGCATGGCCGACAGCCGTGACCTGATCCCCGGCGCAGCTCATCGGCTCAACGGCCCGATAGTCGCCGTCCAGCGCCCGCGCCGCAGCTCGATCCCACCATCTGGCCGTATCGGCCGCACATGGCGACGAGATGTGGTTGACCTCAACCGCAGTTGAGATTGCACGATGGCCGCCGAGGCCTGCCTCGTATGCGATTTGAGGAGTGCGTCCGTGAGCGCGGATTCTGCTTTCTATTCGATCATCGACTACACCGTTGACGGCGTCGACACACAGCGCGAGCTGGTGGAGGCCTTCGCCGAGATCCAGGAGCGGTGGGTGCGTTTCCATCCCGGATACCGCTCGGCCCGCTTCCATGTGAGCACCGACGGCACACGCGTGTACAACATCGTGCACTGGGCGAGCGAGGCGGACTACCGCCACTTCGTGGAGACCTCCGATACCGAGGGCCGGATGGCCGCCATCGGCAAGGCGCTGGAGAGCCTGTCCGGCAGGGCCGAACCACGCATGACCGGAGTCCCTACCTACACCGTCGTCCGCGAGATCGGTCCCGGCCCTCAGCGCTTGGACCCGTGATCGCGCCCGGCAGCTCGCGGCCATGCCTGCCGACACTGCGAACCCCATCTCATCAGTAACGATCGATTGCGCAGGTCATTCATGAAGCTTGAGATTTACGCCGATGTGTTGTGCCCGTGGTGCTACATCGGCAAGAGACGCCTGACGGCCGCGCTGGCGCAGCACTCCGGCCGCGCTCGCGTCGAGGTCGCCTGGCGCAGCTACGAGCTGGCGCCGGAGGCGGAGCGCACCCCCGGCCCGACCGCCGCCGAGGCGATGGCCGAGTGGTGGGGCGAGCAGGCGCCCGCCCGCGTCGAGCACATCCGGTCGCTGGGCGCGGCCGAGGGCCTGGAGCTGAACCTGCATCTGGCTCGCCCGGTGAACACCTTCGACGCGCACCGGCTGGTCAAGCTGGCCACCGACCGCGGCCGCGCCGACGAGATGATGGAACTGCTGCTGCACGCCTACCACACCGAGGGCCTGAACGTCGCCGATGTGCAGGTCCTGCGTCGCCTTGGTGACCAGGCCGGGCTCGATGGCGATGAGGTGCGGGCCGTCCTGGCCGGCGACGGCTACGCCGACGAGGTCCGCGCCGACCGGCGCCGCGCGGCCGAACACGGCGTCACCGGCGTGCCCAGCCTGGTGGTCGACGGCCGACCGCCGGTCCCCGGCGTCCAGCCTGTCGCTGATCTGTACCGGTTCCTGGAGCATGGTCTCGCGGCCCTTGACTGGTCCGGCTGATCGGCGATCCGAGCGCCCAATCTGCCCTTGTCCCGCGCTCCGGCGGATCTCTGCAATGGAGAGCGCTGAGCTGGGCCGCACGGGACAAGGCGCTGAACTGGGCAGGGACCGTGAGCCGCTGAACCGGGCCCCACGGGACAGAGCGCCGAACTGGGCAAGGACCGGGAGCCGCTGGGCCGCACAGGACAGGGCGCTGAGCTGGGCAAGGATCGTGAGCCGCTGAACCGGGCCCCACGGGACAGAGCGCCGAACTGGGCAAGGACCGGGAGCCGCTGGGCCGCACAGGACAGGGCGCTGAGCTGGGCAAGGATCGTGAGCCGCTGAACCGGGCCCCACGGGACAGAGCGCCGAACTGGGCAAGGACCGGGAGCCGCTGGCCCGCACAGGACAGGGCGCTGAGCTGGGCAGGGACCGGGGAGCGCGAGGGGGCGGTAGCCCTCTCGCCCGGGGGCGCGGGGGCTTGCCCCCGCACAACATGCCTGAGCTGATCGGCGCGAAGCGCCACCCACCGCGAAGACCACGCCCTTGACCCAAGGACGCGAGGGCTCGCCCCCGCGCAACACAGCCCGAGCTGGGATCGCGCGGAGCGCGTCTGCCGCGAGGGCCATGCAGTTGGGCCAGGCCCCGGCTGAGGACCCCCTAGGGAGGGTCCTCAGCCGGACGTCACTTGATGGACCCCGCCGTCAACCCGCCGACCACCTTCCGCTCGATCAACGCGAACAGGATGATCACCGGGATGGTGGCGATGACCGACCCGGCGAACAGGTTCTGCCAGTCGACCTGGTACTGGCCGATGAACGAGTTGAGCGCCACCGTCAGAGGCTGGTTCTCCGGGGTGGTGGTCAGGGTCAGGGCGACGACGAACTCGTTCCAGGCCGCTATGAACGTGAAGATCAGCGCGGTGATCACCCCGGGCATGGCCAGCGGGAGCGTGATGCGGAACAGCGCGCCGAACCGGCCGTTGCCGTCAATGAACGCGGCCTCCTCCAGCTCGCGCGGGATCGAGGAGAAGTACGCGTTCAGGATCCACACCGCGAACGCGAGGTTGAACCCGCCGTTGACCAGGATCAGCGACCAGATCGAGTCGACCAGCCCGAGCTGGGAGAACTCGCGGTAGATGCCCACGAGCATGGCCGTCGGCTGGAACATCTGGGTGATCAGCACGAGGATCAGGAAGAACGTCCGCCCCCTGAAGTTGTGCCGGGCGGAGTAGTAGGCGGCCGGCAGCGCCACCAGGAGCACCAGGACGGTGGAGCCGGCGGCCACCTGGAGGGTGACGACGAGGTTGCCCGCGAGGCCGCTGCTCCAGAAGTTGACCAGGTTGGCCCATTCCCACTGCGTGGGCAGGATGGTGGCGTCGCGCAGCGTCTCCTGGGGACGCAGCGAGGTCAGCAGCATCACCAGGTACGGGAACAGGAAGATGAACGCGACCACGTAGGCGACGGCCGCGGTCACCGTGGTCTTGAGTCTGGGCATGGCGCGGTGCCCGACGGGCGCGGGCCGGCGGCGGGCAGGGCGGGCGGGCGCCTTCGGCGCGGTCTCGACTGCCATCACGCCACCGCCCTGTTCCAGCGCGAGATCTTGAGGAAGACCGCGGTGATCACCAGCACCATTCCGAAGTTGACGACCGACATGGCGGCGGACTCGCCGATGTCGGAGCTCTTGAGGATGAACATGAAGATGGTCGAGGTGGCCGTCGAGTATCCGGGCTGGCCGTGCGTCATCGCCCAGATGATCGGGAAGCTGTTGAAGACGTTCATCATGTTGATCAGCACGGCGACGGTCAGCGCGGGCCGGAGCAGCGGCAGGGTGATCGACCAGTAGGTGCGCGGCCGGGAGGCGCCGTCCATCTTGGCTGCCTCGTACACGTCACCGGGGATGGTGGCGAGGCCCGCGAGCAGCGCGTACGTGGTGAAGGGGACGGACACGAACACCGCGACGAACACCAGCCACGGCATGGCGGTGGAGGCGTCGCCGAGCTGGTCGGCGGAGGCTCCGCCGAGCGCGTCGATGAGCCCGAGTCTGAGCCTGATCTGGTTGATGACGCCGACCTCCGGGTCGAGCATCCACCGGAAGACGATGGCGGTCATCAGCACGGACGCGGCCCAGGGCGCGATCAGCGCCCAGCGGGCGACCTTGCGGCCGGGGAAGCGCTGGTTGAACAGCTGGGCGAGAGCGAGCGAGATCACCACGGTGAGGACGACGACGGCCACCACCCAGACCACGCTGCGGACCATGATGTCCGCGAAGTCCTTCTCGGCGAACAGCTTGTCGTAGTTGTCGAAGCCGTTCCAGCCTCGGACCACGCCGACCCGGCTGATCTCCAGGAACGAGGACCGGATCATCTCGACGACGGGCCAGAGCACGACGACGGCGATCAGCACCACCGCGGGCCCGATCCAGGCCAGCGGCTCCAGGGCGCGCAACCTTCTCATAAGTTCCTCCGTGGAGGTACGGCCGGCGCCTCAGGTGAGACGCCGGCCGTACGGGCCCCCGTCGTTCAGCCGGCCTCGGCGGTCTTCTGGAGTTCGCCGAGGACCGCGGCGGGGTCGTCCTTGACGGCGCCGCCGATGGTCTGCTTGATCGCCGGGTTCAGCTCGGCCCACTTCTCGTCCTGGAACGGGTAGAAGCTGGCGTTGGGCAGCGCGTCCAGGAACGGCTTGAGCTTCTCGTCGCCCGACAGCTTCTCGATGCCGCCGTTGGTGACGGGCAGCAGCTTGTACGTCTCGCTGATCTTCTCAGCGGCGGAGCCGGTGTAGAAGAAGTCGAAGAACTTCTTGATCTCCTCGGCGCGGCCGTTCTTGTTGAACGCCATGATCCAGTCCATGACGCCGAGGGTGGTGTCGAGCGGGCCGGTCTTGCCGGGGATGGGCGCGACGCCGTAGTTCTTCAGGCCGGCCGCGTCGAAGATCGGGATGGACATGGGTCCGCCGTTGACCATGCCGACCTTGCCGGCGCCGAAGTCCTCCCAGACCGTCTTGCGGTCCTTGGTGCCGGGGTTGGGGGTGGTGAGTCCGGCGTCGACGAGGCCCTTGACGTAGGTGAAGGTCTCGACGTTCTGCGGCGAGTTGATCGCCCACTTGCCGGCGTCGTCCTTGTAGCCGCCGCCGTTGCCGAGCATCCACAGGAACGACTCGGCCTGCGCCTCCTCCTGGCCGAGCGGGAGGCCGAACGGCTGGCTGACGCCGGAGGCCTTGAGCTTCTCGGCCGCGGCCTTGAGCTCGTCCCAGGTCTTGGGCGCCTCGGCGACGCCGGCCTTCTCGAACAGGTCCTTGTTGTAGAACAGGGCGCGGGCGGATGACACGAACGGGATGCCGTAGGCCGTGCCGTCGACCTTGCCGAACTCGGCGAACTTCTGCAGCATGTCGCCGGACACCTCGGGCGACAGGACCTCGTCGACCTTGTGGAGCAGGCCGTCGGCGACGAATCCGGAGTAGTCGCCGGTCTGCAGGATGTCGGGCACCTGACCGTTCTGGATCATGGTGGCGACCTGCTTGTCGATGTCGTTCCAGTTGATGACCTGGACGTCGACCTTGATGTTCGGGTTGGCCGCCTGGAACTCGTCGACCACGCCCTTCCAGAAGTTCTCTCCGGAGTTGGGCTTGCCGGGGCCGTCGCCGTAGTCGGCGGCGACCATCTTCAGCGTGACCTGGCCGCCGTCGGCCGCCTGGTCGCCGCCGCCTTCCGACGCGCCGGAGCCACAGCTGGACAGGACCAGCACGGTAGCCAGGCCGAGAGCGGCGCCGCCCACAAGTCTCATTCTCACCGTAAGTACCGCCTTCTCATCGGACAGGTCGTGCTGGTCCGTACCAGCTGCCAGACCCTGCCCAGGGGTATGGGGCCGCGAGCGTCACGGCCCCACGCGTTTGCGCAAGCGTAAGCCGGGGTTCGCCTGGCGGTCTATACCGGTAAATTGCAGAACGGCAACAGTAAGGGGAAGGGTTCTCCACTTGCGGTCTAGACCACTTGTCAGCGAATCTTCCTGCGGACGTTCTCGCCACCCTCCGGCCGGCCGATCCACGGTCCTTCGATGGACGGGTCGAGGATGCCCTCCTCCAGGAAGGAGTAACGGCCGTCGAGCACGTATCGGGCCAGCCGCACGTCGTGGTCGTCACTGTTGTCCCAGAGCCTGTCGAACAGCGTGTCCACCCGCCGCCTGGCCTGCCGGCAGAACGTGTCGGCCAGTTCCAGCGGCCGGCGTCCGAGGTCGCCCTCGTCCTCGGCGGCCTTGACGCAGGCCGCGGTCATGGCGAACAGCTCGGCGCCGATGTCGACGATCCGGCCGAGGAACGCCTGCTTGTGCTCCAGCCTCCCCTGCCAGCGGGACATGCCGTAGAAGGTGGACCTGGCCAGCTTGCGGCTGGTCCGCTCCACGAAGCGCAGGTGCGTGGCCAGCGGCCCGAACTCCGAGAAGGCGGTCGGCAGGTGCCCCGCCCCGGTGACCAGGGACGGCAGCCAGCGGGCGTAGAAGCGGCCGGCCCGCTTGAGCGCCTGGGCGCGCTCCTGCCGTGAGGAGTCCGGGTTGATCAGCTCGCCGGCGGCGGTCAGGTGGGCGTCGACCGCCTCACGGGTGATGAGCAGCCGCATGATCTCGGACGAGCCCTCGAAGATGCGGTTGATCCGGGTGTCGCGCAGCATCTGCTCGGCCGGGACGCCGCGCTCGCCGCGCGCCGCGAGCGACTCGGCGGTCTCGTAGCCGCGCCCGCCCCTGATCTGGACCAGTTCGTCGAGCGCCTGGTAGGACATCTCGGTCGCGTACAGCTTGGCCAGCGCCGCCTCGATGCGGATGTCGCTGCCCTCGCCGTCGGCCAGCCTGGCGGTCAGGTCGGAGACGGCTTCCAGGGCGTACGCGGTCGCGGCGATGAAGGCGATCTTCGTGGCGACGGCCTCGTGCTCGCCTACCTTGCGGCCCCACTGGACGCGGGCGTTCGCCCACTCGCGGGCGATCTTCACGGCCCACTTGGCGTGCCCTGCGCAGCTGGCGGGCAGCGACAGCCGGCCGGTGTTGAGCGTGGTCAGGGCGATCTTCAGCCCTTCACCCTCACGTCCGATCAGGTTCTTCGCCGGGACCCTGACCTGCGAGAACTCCGTGACCCCGTTCTCGATGCCGCGCAACCCCATGAACGCGTTGCGCCGCCTGACCGTGATGCCCGGCGAGTCGCCCTCGACCACGAAGGCGCTGATCTTCTTCCCCGTACGGGCCATCACCACGAGCAGGTCGGCGACCACGCCGTTCGTGGTCCACAGCTTGACCCCGTCGAGCACGTACGCGTCGCCGTCACGCACCGCGGTGGTCGACAGCCGGGCCGGGTCGGAGCCCACGTCGGGCTCGGTGAGCAGGAACGCGGAGATCTCGCCCCGCGCGCACCGGGGCAGGAACTCGCGCTTCTGCTCCTCGCTGCCGAACAGCTTCAGCGGCTGCGGCACCCCGATCGACTGGTGCGCCGACAGCAGCGTGGCCAGCGCCGGGCAGTACGAGCCGACCAGCATGAGCGCGCGGCAGTAGTACAAGTACGGCAGGCCGAGCCCGCCGTACTCCTCACCGATCGTGATCCCGAAGGCTCCCAGCCCGGCCAGGCCCTTGACGACCTCGTCCGGGATGACCCCGTCCCGCTCGATCCGGGCGGGATCCACGTGCGCGTCGAGATAGCGGCGGACGGCCCGGACGAACTCCTCGCCGCGTTTGGCCGCCTCGTCGGGCACGGACGGCACCGGATGCACCAGATCCAGCCGGAGATCTCCGAGGAACAGTTGCTTGGCGAAGCTCGGGCGGGTCCACTCTTGCTCGCGGGCCTGCTCGCCGAGCTCCCTTGCCTTGGCGTACTCGCTCATGGCATCCTCCCGCCGACAGTACGCCGAATCGACTCAGCGAGAAAGCGGCCGGCGCGGGAGCTCGACGACCAGGACGGTCGCGAGCAGGCCCAGCGTCGCGGGCACCAGCAGGTAGAAGCCGCAAAAGGCGAGCGACACAGCCGACAGGGCGGTGGCCGCGACTGCGATGGCGCGCTGCCTTCCGGCGGGCAGCAGCCGTACGGCGGCGGCCACCCCGACGGTGGTGACCGCGGCGAGGCAGGCGGCGGTGGCCCGCATGAGCACGTCCAGGTCGCCCGCGAGGAACAGCACCGGCACGCTCAGCGCGGCCAGCAGCGCCAGGCTGCGCAGCGGCGTCCGGCCGGGCTCACCTCCGCTGGCGAACCAGCCGGGCAGCGCGCCGGTCCTCGCCATGGCGGCGCCGAGCCGGGAGGCGCCGGCGATGTAGGTGTTGATGGCGCCGAAGGTGAGCAGCACCGCGACGGCGCCGGTCACCGGCCGGGCCCCCGGGCCGAAGCCGATCTCCAGGAGCGCGGCGAGCGGCACCGCCGTGGTGCCGGCCCGGTCGCCGAGCACGCCGATCGTGGTCAGGCAGACGCCCAGATAGAGCACGATGATCACTACCAGCGCCACGGCCGTGGCCCGCACCAGGCCGCGCCGGTCGGCGAACTCGGCTGACAGGTGGCTGGCCGCCTCCCAGCCGACGAAGGCGAACAGCAGCACCCCGGCCGCGCTCGCCACGCCCGCGGCACCGTACGGGGCGAACGGGGTGAAGGAGGTCGCCTCCGCGTGCGGCGCGGCGGTGACGACGGCGGCGGCGAGCAGCGCGACCAGCCCGCCGAGCAGGGCGAGCTGCAGCCGCCCCGAGGTGCGCAGCCCCGCCGCGTTGGCCAGGAACGCGGCGGCCAGCAGCGCGGCGGCGGCGGCCATCCGGTCGACCCCGAAGGCGTCGGCCACGTACCCACCGCCGACCAGCGCCGCGGCCACGGTGCCCAGCGGGACCGCACCGTAGAACCACCATCCGGTCATCGCCGCCCATCTCGGGCCGAAGGTGCGCGCGGCGAACGCGGCCACGCCGCCGCCGTCGGGGTGGCGCGCGCCGAGCGCGGCGAAGGTCAGCGCGACCGGCACGCTCAGCGCCAGCAGTCCCGCCCAGGCCAGCACCGACGCCGGCCCGGCCGCGGCGGCGGCGAGCTGGGGCAGCACGAGCATGCCCGGTCCCAGCACGCCGCCGAGGAGCATCGCGGTGCCCTGTCCGGCACCCATTCGCCCATTCATGCCGACAGACGCTACGCATCCGATCGGCACTCTCGGCGTTCCACCGACCGAACGTTCGATTCCGCTGCCAGAATCCCGTCATGGACGAACTTGATACGGCGATCGTAGGACTCCTTCAAACGGATGCGCGGCTTTCCAACCGCGAACTCTCCCGCCGCCTCGGCGTCGCCCCCTCCACGTGCCTGGAGCGGGTACGCGCGCTCACCCGCCGCGGTGTGATCCGCGGCTACCACGCCGACATCGACCCCGCGGCGCTCAACCGGAGCGTGCAGGCCATGGTCATGGTGCAGGTCCGCCCGCTGAGCCGGGAGGTGATCGACACCTTCAAGCAGTCCACGGCCGCGCTGCCGGAGGTGCTGAGCGTGTTCGTGCTGGCCGGCGGCGACGACTTCCTGCTGCACGTGGCCGTCCAGGACCTCGACCACCTGCACAACTTCCTGCTCGACCGGCTGAGCAAGCGGCGCGAGATCTCCGGTTTCCGCACCTCGGTGATCTTTCAGCAGGTGCGCGACCCGGCCCCCGCCCGGCTGCCTGACCCGGCCTAGCCGCACACGGTGCCCGGCGCGGGGAGGCGCAGGCTGATCAGGTAGCGGTTCACGTGGGCGATGACGCAGGAGTCGCCGCTCTTGTAGAGGCCGTGGCCGTACCCCTGACGCTGGACCGCGGCCGAGCCGGGCACCCGCCGTACGATGTCCGCCGACCCGTCGAAGTCCGTCAAGGAGCCGACGCCCAGGTAGGGCGGCAGTTCCCCGGCGGGCAGCGGCGCGGACCGGTTGGTCGCCGGGGCCGGCCAGCCGACGCAGGCGAGCGGGTGCCAGAGTTCGTTCCCCGCGAGGTTCGGCAGCAGGCGCTCGCCCTCCCGGCGCATCTCCTGATACTCCTCGTAGTCGCGGAAGCCGAGGCCGTCGAGGCAGTGGGTCATGTTCATCCCGGTGAACGCGGGGACCTTCGGGCTTTTCGTGCTCCGCCGGACGTAGTCGGCGAAGCCCGAGGCGTCACCGCCGGCGGCCCGCTTGATCGCGTCGGCGAGCTCCACCCATCGGGGGAACTCGGGATCCGGACCCGGTGAGACGATGCTGGGGGCGGCGGCCACCTGGAAGTCGAACCCGCTGTAGGCGGCCCGCGGCGGCTCACCCTTGACCGGCACAGGGACCCGGTCGGCCCGGGCCACCAGCGCCCGCCAGACCTCGCCGACGTCCTCGCCGTGCAGCGCGCACGTGGTGCTCGCCGCGCACCAGGCGGCGAAGCGGGTGAAGGACTCCTCATGCGGGAGCCTGCCGCGCACGCGGTCCAGGTACGGGCTGACCGAGCCGTCGAAGACCATCGCGCGCACCCGGCCGGGGAAGAGCCGGGAGTAGGCGATCCCCGGTACGCCGCCGTAGGAGGTGGCGATGAAGCTCAGCTTCTCCTCGCCCAGCGCGACGCGGATCGCCTCCATGTCCCGCGCCACGGAGGCCGAGTCCAGGTGGTCGAAGAACTCGGGGTCGGCGGCGCGGCATCGCTCCGCCGCCGCCCGGTTGCGCCTGCCCAGCTCGGCGTACTCCTCACGGGTGTCCGGCCGGGTGATCCAGGGGCCGGTGATGAGGCAGTCGTACGGCAGCACGCCCTTGTCGACGGTGTTGCGGGGCTCGACGCTGACCACGTCGAAACGGTCGCGCAGCTCGGCGAAGCTGCCCGCGCTCCTGCTCAGGTCCGCCACGCCCGAGCCGCCAGGCCCGCCGGGGATCGCAAACACCGTGCCCGTCCGGCGCTGGGCCCCGGTCGCCGGCAGCAGGCCGACGGTCAGCTCGATCTGCCGCCCGGCGGGCTCCGCCCAGTCCACCGGCACCTTGATCGAGGCGCAGCGCATCTCCTTGTGAAGGTTCTCGTCCGCGCAGTCCGCCCAGGCCGCCGCCGACGGGCCGGCGCCCGGCGGACCGGCCACGGCGGCGGGTGCCGCCGAGACGAGCACGGTCATGGCCGCACCGATCGCCAGCGCTCTGACCCGGCCCCGTCCTGGCGAGATCACCATGGCCCCCGCCGTCAGCGCGGCGACCACGTACGCGACCAGCAGCCCCGCCGCGACGGCGGGCGGCAGGACCCCGCCGCCGACCCCCGCGATCTGGAGCGGCAGGCTCTCGATCATGAACGAGCCGGCCTGCGCGCGCAGCGGCATGGGCAGCGTCCTGGCCGCCGTCGGCAGCACCACGATGATCACGGTCATGACGACCAGCGCGCCCGGGGTGGAGCGGACGGCGGCCCCCACGCCGAGCCCGATCAGCGCGACGGCGGCCATCGACAGTCCGGCGACGATCACCGAGGCGAGCACGCCCGGCTCCGACAGCGGCGTGCCCAGCGTCACCCCGTCGCGGAGCACCTGCCCGGCCCGGTCTCCGAGCACCGCCATGGCGGCCGCGTGCATGGCGAACGCCAGCGCCTGACCCGCCACCAGCGCGACCACGGCCAGGCCGGGCGCCTTGGCCAGCAGGAACATCGAGCGGCGCGGCACGGCCGCCAAGCTCGTCCGGATCATCCCGGTGCGGTACTCGGAGGTGATCGCCAGGGCGCCGAGCACGCCGAACACGAAGTAGGCGACCGCGATCCCGTTGCCGACGCCGTCGCCGTTTCCGGGGAAGGTCATCCTCTCTTCCATCGTCTGGTCGTCGAACCCGCGGCCGATCATGAACGCGATCCCGGCGCAGGCCAGGACGGCCGCCACCGAACAGGCCAGCAGGTAGAGGTTCGAGCGGAGCGAGCGGAGCTTCATCCACTCAGAAGCGATCACGTCGATCATCGGTCAGCGTCCTCCGGAGTGGTACTCGGTGCTGTCCTCGGTGAGCCGCATGAACGCCTCCTCCAGGGACGCGCCGCGCGGAGACAGCTCCGCCAGCGGGATCCCCTCGGCCAGCGCCAGCACGCCGATCTCGGCCGCGTCCAGGTCGTGGACGGACAGTGCGCCGTCGTCCTCGGTCACCACTTCCGCCCCCTGCGCGCGCATGACGGCGGTGAGGCGCTCCGGGTCGGGCGTGCGGACCAGCACGTCGCCACGGAAGAGCCCGGCCAGGGTGTTCATGGCGGTGTCCGCTATCAGTCGGCCCCGCCCGATGACGACGACGTGGTCGGCGGTGAGCGCCATCTCGTTCATCAGATGGCTCGACAGCAGGACGGTACGGCCCTCGCCCGCCAGCGACCGCAGCAGGTCGCGCAGCCAGCGGATGCCCTCCGGGTCCAGCCCGTTCAGCGGCTCGTCGAACATCAGCACCGGCGGATCGCCGAGCAGCGCCGCCGCGATCCCCAGCCGCTGCTTCATGCCCAGGGAGAACCCGCTGATCCGCCGGTCCGCGACCCCGGCCAGACCGGCCTGCTCCAGCACCCCGGTCACCCGTCCGGCGCCGATGCCGTTGCTGCGCGCCAGACAGCCGAGATGGGCGCGGGCGGTCCGGCCGCCGTGCACCGCCCCGGCGTCGAGCAGCGCCCCCATGGTGCGCAGAGGCCGGCGCAGCGACACGTACGCGCGCCCGTCCACCAGCGCCTCGCCCGCGTCGGGCGGCTCCAGCCCCAGCACGGCCCGCATGGTCGTGGACTTGCCCGCCCCGTTCGGGCCCAGGAAGCCGGTCACCAGGCCGGGTCTCACCGTGAAGGTCAGGTCGTCGACGGCTGGCGTTCTGCCGTACCGGATAGTCAGGCCCCTCACTTCGATCACATCGCTCCCTCGTACGTGAATTCAGACGTGATCGAGCCTGGTGGCCGGAAAGCCCGTCCTCCATGGGCGCCCGCCCACCGGAGCGGGTGGAGAATCCCCACCTTCGCCGGTGGGGCCGGCCCTACCGTCACAGACCGACGCACAGGGCAGACTGCAACCGTGACCCGGACACGACCCACGCCCGGCGACGCCCTGCGCAAGCCCGCCGGCGTGCCGTCGGCCCAGGCCCGGAACACGGCGGCCGGGCCGGCGGCCCAAGCCCTGACCACGGCCCGACCGGCGGCCCAAGCCCTGAAGACGGCCGGACTAGCGGCTCAAGCCCTGAAGACGGCGGCCGGCCTGGCGGCCAAGGCTCTGAGGACGGCGGCCGGGCTGGTGGACCTCGCGCTCAACGCCGTCACCGGGCTGGCCGCGCTCGCGCTGCTCGCGCTGGTCACGGTGAGCGCCGCGCTGGAGCCGGTGGCCGGCCCCCGAGCCGCGCCGCTGGCCCGCTCGCTCGGGCCCGCCCACCGCCTGGCCGCTTTCCAGCACCGCTGGGCGGGCCGGGTCCTACCCCGCGACGGGGACACGGACAGCAGGAACCGCGAAGCGGACCGCAGGGACCGCGACGCAAACGGCAGGGACCGCGACGCAAACGCCACGAACCGCGACCCGAACGCCAGAGACGGCGACGCGGACCGCAGGGACCGCGACGCGAACGCCAGGGGCGGTGTCCGGCGTTACCGCGGTGTCGGGGCCTCGCGTCCGGCCGCCCCGCACGGCTCGCGGCGGACGCTGCTGTGGCTGGCCGTGCACAGCGTCACGGGCCCGGCACCCCTTGCGGTGATGTGGGCGATGCTGGCCGCTCTGGACCACGTCTTCTTCAGGCTGCGCCCGATGGAGAACAGCAGCCTGAGCACGTTCGCCCTGTCCATGTCGGTCGCGTCCATCGCGGTGATCATCCTCATCTCCGTCCCCCTGTTCCGCACCGGTCAGGCGCGCCTGGCGCGGCTGCTCCTGGACGCCCGCCCGGCGCCGGACGCCAGGATCCGGGAGCTGGCCGCGTCCCGCGCCGCGGTGCTGGACGCGCGTGAGGCCGAGGTGCGCCGCATCGAGCGCGATCTGCACGACGGCGCCCAGGCCAAGCTGATCGCCATCCGCATGCACCTGGCGCTGGCCCGCGGCTGCCGCGACCCCGACGAGCTGCACCGGGCGATCGACGAGGCGCGGGAGGCCGCCGGGGAGGCCCTGACGGACCTGCGCGACCTGGTGCGCGGCATCCATCCCCCGGTGCTGGCCGACCGCGGCCTGGCCGGGGCCATCGAGGCGTCCGCGCTGCTCTGTCCCATGCCGGTCGAGCTCCACCTGGACCTGCCCGGCCGGCTGCCGCCGCCCGTCGAGTCCGCCGTGTACTTCGCCGCCGCCGAAGCCCTGACCAACGCGACCAAGCACAGCGGCGCCTCCCACGCCTGGGTACGGCTCCGCCACGTGGCCGGCGTGCTGCGCGTGGGCGTGGGCGACAACGGTCACGGCGGAGCCCGCCTGGACCGGGGCACCGGCCTGCGCGGCATCGAGAACCGCCTGTCCGCCTTCGACGGCTCGCTCACCGTGAGCAGCCCTCCCGGCGGCCCCACCGAACTGACCATGGAGCTTCCGTGCGCGTTGTCATCGCCGAAGATCTCGCACTGCTGAGGGACGGCCTGGTCCGCCTGCTGACGGCCCACGGCTGCACCGTGGTGGAGGCCGTCGGCAACGCTCCCATGCTGCTGCGGGCTCTGGTGCGGCACCGCCCGGACGTGGCCGTGGTCGACGTGCGCCTGCCGCCCGGCTTCACCGACGAAGGCCTGCGCACCGCTCTTGAGGCACGCCGCCGGGTGCCGGGGCTGCCCGTGCTGATCCTGTCCCAGTACGTCGAGCAGCTCTACGCCAGGGAGCTGCTGTCCGACCGCTCCGGCGGGGTGGGCTACCTGTTGAAGGACCGGGTGGGCGACGTCGACCGATTCGTGGACGCCGTCCGCCAGGTCGCGGGCGGCGGCACCGCGATGGACCCGGAGGTCGTCTCCCAGTTCCTGACCCACCGGGGCCGGGACGAGCCGCTGGCCACGCTGACGCGACGGGAGCGCGAGGTTCTCGCGCTGATGGCGGAGGGCATGTCCAACCTGGCGATCGCGGCCCGCTTCCAGGTGACCGACAAGGCGATCGGCAAGCACACCAACAACATCTTCGCCAAGCTCGGCCTGCCTCCGTCCGACGACCACAACCGGCGGGTCATGGCGGTCCTGGCCTACCTTCAGGCCACCCCGGGATCATTGCCGTCCGGGGGCTCCTGACGGCCACGCGATGTACTCCGGCGGCACCCGCTCGGCCAGCCACACCCCGTTGGCGCTGACCCGGAACTCGTGTCCGGCCTCGTGCATCGCCCCCGCGTCCACCGGCAGCACCACCGGCCGGCCGCGGCGGGCGCCCACCCGGGTGGCGGTCTCGCGGTCGGCCGACAGGTGCACGTGGTGGCGGTCCATCGGCAGCAGCCCCCGCTCCCTGATCGCGTCCAGGTTCCGCGCCACCGTGCCGTGATAGAGGTACGCGGGCGGCACGGTCACCGGAAGGCCGAGGTCGACGGTGACGGAGTGGCCCTGGTTGGCGCGGATCCGGTCGCCGTCCAGGGCGTAGCGCCGCTTGTCGTTGTCCCGTACCACCCGTTCCAGCTCCTCGCGGCCGATCGGGAAGCCGTGCGCCGCGGCGGCCCGCAGGAAGGTCTCGACGTCCACCCAGCCCTGCTCGTCGAGCGCGATGCCGATGCGCTCGGGCTGGTGACGCAGGTGCTTGGCCACGTACTTGGAGACGCGTACGAGTCGCCGCTCGTCCATGGGCACCCCCGTCGATAAATCGGTTGTGCCGCACCTTACGGGACATCTACCTTCGAGTCATGCGCCTTTACCAGTAATGCGCCGGGGCCGTCGAACGGCCCGGCCCACGAAGCCGATCCCTGCCATTACGTAAAGGAGCCTTCTTATGCGTGCCCATATTTCACGCAAATCCGATAAGTCGGGCAAGCGCCCTCCGGCCCCCAAGCAGATGCCGCGCATGCCGCAGCGCCCCATCGCGCCGCCCCGCCGCATCCCGCCCAAGGGCCGCTGAAGCCACTACCAGGATGGTGGTAGTCCGCGGCGTCGCCGCGACCCACGCGTGCCCCGCCTCTCCCGACAGGGGCGGGGCACGCGCCTTTCCCGGGACGTTAGGATCCACGGCATGTCTTGGCCATCGGACCCCAGTGAAGACACCCACTACCTGGATCAGGTCGTCGAGCGGACCCAGGCCGCGGTGCGCGACCTGCGCCGGGCCGAGCGCCTGATCGCCGAGGTCGAAGGCGTCGGCGAGGCCGCCCAGGGCATGATCAGGGCCCGGGCCGGCGGGCACGGCGCGATGCGCGGGCTGCACATCGACCCCCGGGCGCTCCGCCTCGACCCGCGCACCCTCGGCGCCGAGGTCACCAAGGCGATCCAGCAGGCGCAGGAGGCCGCCGCCGAGCGCACCGAGGAGATCGTCGCCGAGGCGACCGCCCGCGTCGGCGTCCTCCCCGAGCCGCTCGACGAGACGTTCGTCCGCCACCGGGTGGAGTCCGCCGCCCGCGACCTCTACTCGGGAGGGCTGTGATGTTCGGTTTCGACCTCGACCCGGGCGACATCCGCGAGCAGGACGTCGACAGGGCCGCCGAGCAGGCCGGGCGCCTGGAGGCGCTGCTCGCCGAGCAGGAGGAGAGGCTGGCCGGGATCGTCGGCACCGGCACGGGCGACCGCGTCCAGGTGAAGGCGTCCGCGGCGGTCGACGGGCGCGTGCTGGAGGTCGTCCTGGGCCCCCAGGCCGCCCGCGAGGGCAGCCACGTCCTCGCCGAGGAGATCCTCCTGGCCGTGCGGCGCGCACAGGACGACACCCGGCGTCAGGCCGAGGCGCTCCTGAGCGCGGCCGTCCAGGAGGCCGTCCCCGGCCTCGACCTCGCCGCGCTGGACGAACAACTGAACAGGCCCGGCTGACAACCGCAACGACTCACAACAACCACATAAGTCACCTTTCCTCGCTATCGTCACATCTATGAGTACGGGGTTCGAGATGGCGCCCGAGTCCCTGCGGCTGCAGGCGACGCGGGTGCACCAGCACGGGGAAGATTACGAGGCGGCGGTGGCGCGGCTCCGCGAGGGCGGCGGCCAGTGGGGCGACGACGGGCTCTTCGCCGCCCTGCAACTGGCCTGGACCGAGTGCCGTGAGGTCATACTCACCGCCGTGCCCGGCCTGTCCGGCTCGATCAACGGCGTGGGCGACGGCATGGTGGCGGCGTCCGCCAACATCGGGGCCGTGGAGACCGCGCTCACCGCACCGGAGCCGGACCGATGGGCATAGTGCTGCCGCCGGAGCTCCACTTCGCCCTCGATCTGGCCGGCGTCCCGTTCCCCAACGTCGACGAGGACCTGATCCGCGGCGACGCCGACGCGGTGCGCACCGTCGAGAGCGGGACGGCCACGGCCGGATCGGAAGCGGACGCGACCGTCCTGTCCTCCTCAGCCGTCTACCGGGGCGGCAGCGCCACCCAGTTACAGGGCTTCTGGCAGGCGACCGGCGCCGACTCCGGCCACCTGGCCCAGGCCGCGACGGCGATGCGGGTGGCGCCCGTGGCGCTGGACGGCATGGCGAACGTGGTGACCGCCACCAAGGTCGCGGTCGGCACGGTCGCGGCCGTCGCCACCGTGCGCCTGGCGCTGTCCAGGCTCACTCCCCCGCCCCACGGCAGCGTCATGTCCCTCGCCACGCTGCTCGCCACCAGGCGGGCCGGCACGAAGATCTACCGCGAGGCCTTCGAGGGCGCGACCAGGGAGCTCGCGCCCGGCATGGCGCGCCGCGTCACCGACCCGATGCGGCGCATCCTGGAGAACCTGCGCCGTCCCGGCGGTCCCGGCGGCACCGCCCTGGCGGGCGCCGGAGGGCCCGGCCGGATCCCGGTCTCCGGGTTCCGCAACCGCATGGACGACATGCCCGGCATCATGCAGATGGCCCGGGGCGGGCGCGGAGGCGGGCGCGGCCGTCCCGAGTCGCAGGCCAACCTCAACAAAGAGGAACTGGAGGCCGTGGAGGCGAAGGAGAACGGTCAGCCCTACGACCGGAGCGTCTTCAACAGGGCCGCCGGCAAGATACGCAAGGCCGAGAAGTTCGAAGGCGACAGGAACAAGCAGAAGAGAGGGCGAGGGAAATAACGATGGCAGACCGGGTCGGATTCGAGTCGCAGCACTTCTCGCTGAACAACCCGCGGGGCGAGGAGCAGGGCGACGTCCCCATGCTGCTGCGCCGGCTGGCCAGCACGCTGGAGGAGATGGGCGGGATCGAGATCCGCGACCTGATCCTGCACAGCGACACCGACGACGCCGGCGACCCCTGGCCCTACGTCACCGTCTACTACTCGCCCCTGCCCGACGACGGGGCCGAGCTCCCCTGACGCGAACGGCGCCCCGCCCCCCTTCGCGGGGAGCGGGGCGCCGTTCGCGTCAGGGCCGGGGGCGGGGTCGCCCGCCAAGGTCCCCGCCGCCTGCCCCGACGGGCCTCAGAGGCGCTCGATGATGGTGACGTTGGCCTGGCCGCCGCCCTCGCACATCGTCTGCAGGCCGTACCTGCCACCGGTGCGCTCCAGCTCGTTCAGCAGCTTCGTCATGAGGATCGAGCCCGTGGCGCCCAGCGGGTGGCCCAGGGCGATGGCGCCGCCGTTGGGGTTGACCTTGGCCGGGTCGGCGCCGAGCTCCTTGATCCAGGCGAGCGGCACCGGCGCGAACGCCTCGTTGATCTCCACCACGTCGATGTCGTCGATC
Organism: Nonomuraea sp. C10; assembly: GCF_008017515.1. NCBI lineage: Bacteria > Bacillati > Actinomycetota > Actinomycetes > Streptosporangiales > Streptosporangiaceae > Nonomuraea > Nonomuraea sp. C10. The sequence continues at coordinate 2,117,864 of NZ_VPFF01000003.1, read as the reverse complement.
GACAGCCCGGCCTTGCTCAGCGCCTTCTGCGTGGCGGGGATCGGCGCGGTCAGCATGTAGACCGGGTCGTCGCCCACGACCGTGAGCTGGGTGATGCGGGCGCGCGGGGTCAGGTTGTGGTCCCTGACGGCCTGCTCGGAGGCGATCAGCACGGCGCCGGAGCCGTCGGAGATCTGCGAGGAGGTGGCGGCGGTGATCTGGCCGCCCTCCTTCAGCGTCTTCAGCGACCCCATCTTCTCCAGCGTGGTGTCGGCGCGCGGGCCCTCGTCGTCCTCGACTCCGTTGATCGGCGCGATCTGCTCCTTGAAGTAGCCGTTGGCGATGGCCTTGGCCGCCCGCTGGTGCGACTCCAGGGCGAAGCGCTCCAGCTCCGCGCGCTCCAGACCCCACTTCTCGCACATCAGCTCCGCGCCGCGGAACTGGGAGATCTCCTGCTTGCCGTAGCGCTCGACCCAGGTCTCGCCGAACGGGAACGGCATGCCCTTCTCCAGCGCGGCGGAGACCGGCGAGCCCATCGGCACGATGCTCATCGACTCCACGCCGGCCGCCACGACCAGGTCCTGGGTGCCGGACATGACGCCCTGCGCGGCGAAGTGGATCGACTGCTGGGAGGAGCCGCACTGGCGGTCGATGGTGACGCCGGGAGTGGTCTCCGGCAGGCCGGCCGACAGCCAGGCATTACGGGCGATGTCCAGGGACTGGGGGCCGAACTGCATGACGCACCCCATGATCACGTCCTCCACCGCCGCGGGGTCTACACCGGTGCGGTCGATCAGTGCCTTGAGCGTGTGCGCGGCAAGATCGGTGGGGTGGACGGTGGACAGGCCGCCCTTCTTCTTTCCGACCGGGGTCCGGACGGCCCCGACGATGTACGCCTCTGCCACTGTTCCTCCTGTAAACCGAGCAATATTCGGTTCTCTCCCCGAGAGTACAGCAGAACGTTGCTCGGGTGCCTATGACGAAGGCGGCAGAAGATCCTCCGCCCGGTCGACGCGGAACCGCCACCGGTCCACGACCAGCCCGTTCAGCGCGTCCGACAGCGACAGCGCCAGCGTGGCCAGCTTCGCCTGGTCGTCGCCGCGCAGTTCGAGGGCGGTCAGCTCGGCCGCGAACGGCAGCAGCTCCTGGGCCGCGGGCGGCTGCCCCTTCTCCGGCACGACCAGGACCCGGACGCCGCCGGCGGTGAAGACGAACTCCTCCTCCTGCTCGACCTCACCCTCCAGCAGCTCCATCAGCTCTTCGGCGGCGGGCCTGACCGGCAGGATGACCGCGGGCCCGCCCGGCAGGCTCTCGTCGGCGGGATCGGTGACCTCGCCCCGGCAGACCGCGAGCCCGCCCAGCCGGAACGCCAGCCCCTCCGCCAGGAAGCGGTCGAAGTAGTCGACGGGCAGCGGGCCCTCCGCGGTCACCCGGCACGCCCACACCTGCTCCAGCTCGCCGCCGACCAGGCCGGGATCGGCCTCGACCGGCGCGTGCACCCGGACGTCGACGGCGACGACGTCGTCCCCGTCCTCCCGCGCGCCCGGGTCGGCCAGCCGCACCAGCCGCAGCAGCTCCGACCGGTCCGGCCTGGCGGGCAGAGCCGCCGTGGGGCCAGTACGTAGTCTCCGCTTCGCCATCCAGCCCATTGCGCGCCCTCCGCGATCAGCTTCGATAGGAGCTCGTCATCGTCGCGTACACGATGACGTTGTCGGTGTAGTGGCCGGTGTTGCGGTTGTAGACGCCACCGCAGGTGATCAGGTGGAGCTGGGCGTTCTGCTGCGGGCCGTAGACCCGCTGCGTCGGGAACGTCTTCTTGTCCGCCTGCTCGACGCCGCCGACCGTGAACACGGCCGTGACGCCGTCCTGCCGCTTGACCTCGATCTGGTCGCCGTTGCGGATCTCGGGCAGGCGGGCGAACACGGCGCTGCGCGTCCGGGTGTCCTTGTGGCCCAGCACCACCGCCGGGCCGGCCTCGCCCGGGGTCGACATGTTCCGGTACCAGCCGACCAGGTTGGGGTTGTCCGACGGCGGCACCTGGATCGTGCCGTCCTTGGCCAGGCCCACCGACTTGATCGGCGCGTCGATGCCCAGCCGCTTGACCTTCAGCCGCACCGGGCTCGACGGCAGCATCGCCGGGGCCGGCTGGATCTGCGGCAGCGGCGGCGGCACATCCGGGGCGGCCTGGAACATCGCCTGCTCCGGCTGCCCCGCCTTCCCCTCGGGCTGCGCGGTCAGGGCCAGCGAGTCACGATCGCTCGCCAGCCCGTACTCCTCGGGCGCGCCCAGCACGATCAGCATCCCCGCGACCACGGTCACCACCCCCGCGATCGCCGCGACCAGCAGTGTCGTGCGCAGCACCTTCCCGCCGTCGTCCGGCTGCGGGGGCGGCGGTACGGGTGAGCCGTACGGATACTGGTTGACCACGGCCGATCACCCCCTGGCGGCGCGGCGGCGCATCAGCAGCCCGCCACCCCCGGCGGCCAGGATCAGCATGGATCCGGCGAGGACGAACATCCGCCCGTCGGGCCCGGCGTCACCACCGGCCCCGGTGGCGACCCCGTCCTTCGGCGTCTTGGACGAGCGCGCCGTCGGGCTGGTGGTCCGCGTGGTGGGGGTCTCGGTGACGATCACCGTGGTCGTCTTGGTGGGGGTCGCGGTCGGCGTCGTGGTCGGGTCGTCGGTGGGATCGTCGGTCGGCGTGCCGGCGGCGACCTGGAACGTGAAGGTGGGCAGACCGGTCGTGGGAGCCGTGCACTTGAGGGCCGCCGCGGTCGCGCTCGTACCGAAGGCCAGGTCGCCTGGGGTGATGGTGACGGTGCCGGTGGTCGTGGGCCTCACCTTGATCGTCACGTTGGGCAGGGTCGTCAGGCTCTGCCCCGCCGTCCCGGTGATGGCCGCCTCGCCCGTCGCCGTGGCGGGCGCCCCGGCGCCGCTGGCCTTGACCGTGGCGAAGTACTTGCTGCCGGTCGGGAACCCGGTCGTCGGCACCTTCAGCTCGTCACCGGTCGTCTGGACGGCTGCCGCCCAGGTGATGGAGGCGTCCTGGTTGGCCTTGGCGCCCGTCGGCATGGTCGGCGTGATCTTGATGTCGACGGTGGCGGGCGTCTCGGTGCCGGCCGTGCACGTGTAGCTGACGATCTCCTCGGTGTTGCCGCCGCCACCCGTGCCGATCGTGACGTCGAGCGACTCGGTGGAGGTCGTGGTGCAGGTCGTCACCGTCGTCGCAGCCGAGGCGAGGGCCAGCGTCAGGCTCGCGGGCTTGATGGTGACCTTGCCGGTGGCGGCCGTTGTCACCTGGACGGGATATTCCACGTTCTTGGCCGGTACAGCGGTCTGGTTGACCGCGACGTCGGCGCCCGTCTTCGCGCCGGGGGTGGTGACCGTGCCGTTCGTGACCGTCAGCGTGGCGGCGGCCGAGACGGTCGTCGCGGTCGTCACCGCCTGCCTGAGGGTCAGGGCGGGAATGCCGACCGTGGCGTTGAAAGTGGTTCCCGCAGCCGCGGAATCAGGGGCGCTCAGCTTGACCGTGATCGAGGTGTTGCTGAAAGGCCCGCCCTGGCAGGTGTAAGTGAAATTCTTCTCGACCACCAGGGCCGCCGCGCTCGCGGGGGCGGCGCTGACGACCAGCGAGCCGGCAAGAAGGACGAATGTGCCCACCAGCCCTAAGGCCGAGGAGGTCTTCTGGACGAGGCGGCGCCTCGCCTGGGACGTCAGCACTGTCCTTCTCCAATACAGCGTGGTCTCATCGGTCACAGTTGGGGAAGAGCATACGGACTCATCCTGTCAGGCTTCTGTAAACAACCAAAACCAGCCCGTCAGCCCTTCTTCTTCGACAACGTCGCGTACACCACGATGTTGTCGGTGTAGCTGTGCGCCTTCTGGTTGAAGACTCCGCCACACGTGATGAGCCGGAGCTGGGCGTCGTTGGTGTTGCCGTACACCCGGTTCGTCGGGAACGTCTTCTTGCTGACCTGCTCGATCCCGCTCACGGTGTAGCGGGCCACCTTGCCGTCCGAGCGGTACACGTAGATGTGGTCGCCCTTGGCCAACTCGTTGAGGCGCTTGAAGACGGCCGCGCCCTTCTTGGTGCTGACATGGCCGTTGATGATCGAGGGCCCCAGCTCGCCCGGGAGCGGGCTCTTGTTGTACCAGCCCGTCACGTTGGGCTTGCTGAGCGGCGGGGTGCCGAGGGCGCCGGTCTTGGTCAGCTTGACCGGGTTGATCCGGGAGCTGACCTTGATCTTGGGGATGCGGATCCGGGTCGGCCGGGTCTTGGCCTTGGCCTTCTTCGACTTGACCGGCGGGATCGCCGCCACGGTCGGCACGGCGGCCAGGGGCGGCGGCGCCTCCAGGCGGGCCGGGGTGAGCGGCACGTTGTCGCCGCCGGGGCCGACGGTGGGCGCGAGCTGGAAGGCGCCCGCGTTCTGGAACTGCACCGGCGTGGGCTCGCCCTGCGCCAGCGGGACCGAGCCCGAGCCGTCGTCCACCGGCGGGATGAACGACAGCAGGCCGACCATGATGACGCCCACGCCGCCGAGCGAACCGGCGATCAGCAGCGCGGGCATCGCCCGGCTCGTCGGGGACTTCTGCGGCTGGGTCATCGGTCCATCCCTCCGGCATGCTCGGCCCGGCGGCGCCGCATCAGCAGGCCACCGGTGACGCTGCCCATCAAGAGCAGGCTGCCGCTCAGCAGCAGTGCTTGCGAGCCGGCCTCCCGTTCCGGAGCCTCACCCGTGTCCACACCGCCGGTGGGAGTCGCGACGACCTGCGCCTTGTAGTTCGTGACGGTGGGGTTGGCGGACGGAGTCGGCGTGGTGGTGCTTCCCGGCACCACCACGCTCACGTGACGCCCGCCGTCGTTCGGCAGGTCATGGTGGCCGGGCGGCGTGGTGCTGGGGGTCGTGGTGGGGGTTACGGTCGGCGTCCCGGTGTCCGTGGGATCGGGGTCGTTCGTGTCCGTCGGGTCAGGGTCATGCGTGTCCGTCGGATCGGGGCTGGCTCCGCCGACGTTGATCTCGACCGTGCCCGGGTTGTTGGTGATCGTGCAGGTCGATCGGTGCAGCGTCGGCGGGTTGATCAGATCCGCGGTGAGCAGCTTGAACGCGTCGAGGTGCACGTCCTTGCCGTCGTCGAGGGCCCGCACCGCCAGCCTGTGGTACCCGTAGGGGAGGTCGTCGCGCCGCCACAGGGTGGAGTTGCCCTCGATGACGTTGGTGGGCTCACCGCTCTCGGTCTTCGAGGTGTCCACGATCGCCGACTGGTCGTCGTCGATGATCACCCGGATCCTGCCGACGTCCGGCATCCGGCGGCCGATGACCTCGAACCCGGTGCCGTGGAACTTGATGACGGCCTCGTCGGTGCGGTTCGCGGTCGTGTGCAGGTCACGCCCGTAGTCGCCGTACTGCATCGGCAGGGAGCCCTGGTGGTACCAGCCGCCCTTGTACGTGATCCGGCTGACCTCGTCGTCGTTGACGATCTCCTCGCCCTCAGGCGGGACGAAGTCCACGGTGAGCCCCTGGGGCGTCAGCTGGATGACGCCTTCCTCGGTCATATGCGCCTCGGAGGACATGCCCTCGGGCACTTCCAGCCGCATGTTGGGCTGCAGGTCGCCCTGCTCCTCGACCCCGCGCGGCTGCAGGACGCCGTTCCAGGCGCCTTCGAGCTTGACGTTGCCGACGAGCGAGACCTTGGCCCCGGCCGGGAAGTAGTCGGGCGACATGAACCGGCGGGTGCCGGTGTACTCGACCGTCCAGCCGAGCGACAGCATGCTGCCCGTCTGCATGGTCGTCGGGATCTGCACACGAGCCCTGAGCGTCACCGGAGCACTGCCCGCGACCCCATTGGTGCAGCTGTAGTCGACGACCAGATTGAAGGTCTGCGCCTCCGCGGGCATCGTCAGCAGCCCGGCCGAAGCCGTTAAGCCGACTGATGCGGCTATCCATGCCCTACGCCACCGACTCACGGCGTTCTCCGATCACGCACACACGAAACCGAAGCTAGATCTTAGGGGCGGCAAGCCAGACAACAGGTGCATCTCATTGCACTTGTGATGAACCCGTGTCCAGGTCTCCAGAATCGTATTCTGGTGTCCGGAGAACCCACCTAGGAGGCGTCATGGAGCGAGACCTCTTCGACGAGGAACACCTGCTCTTCCGGGAGACCGTGCGCGAGTTCATGACCCGCGAGGTCGCCCCCCACCACGACCAGTGGGAGAAGGACGGCATCGTGCCACGGGACGTCTGGAAGAAGGCCGGAGAGGTCGGCATGTTCGGGTTCTCGGTGCCGGAGGAGTACGGCGGCGCCGGCATCAAGGACTTCCGCTACAACGCGGTCATCGTCGAGGAGCTCATCGGGAAGGGCGCCTCCGGCCTGGGCTTCTCGCTGCACAACGACGTCATGGCCCCGTACCTGGTGGATCTGACCGATGACGGGCAGAAGCAGCGCTGGCTGCCCGGGTTCGTCAGCGGGGAGCTGATCACCGCGATCGCGATGACCGAGCCGGGCACGGGCAGCGACCTGCAGGGCATCAGGACGACCGCGGTCCGCGAGGGCGATCACTACGTGGTGAACGGGCAGAAGACGTTCATCACCAACGGCATCAACGCCGACCTCGTGGTGGTGGTCGCCAAGACCGACCCGTCGGCCGGGGCCAGGGGCGTGACGCTGCTGGTGGTGGAGCGGGGCATGGAGGGCTTCGGCCGGGGCCGCAACCTCGACAAGATCGGCATGAAGGCGCAGGACACCGCCGAGCTGTTCTTCGAGAACGTGCGGGTGCCGGTCGCCAACCGCCTGGGCCCCGAGGACGGCCAGGGCTTCTTCCAGCTGATGAACAACCTGCCGCAGGAGCGGATGTCGATCGCGGTGGCGGCCGTGGCGGCGGCGGAGACGGTGCTGGCCGCGACGATCGAGTACTGCAAGAACCGCCAGGCGTTCGGCCGCAACCTCGGCTCGTTCCAGAACACCCGGTTCGTCCTGGCCGAGCTGGCCACCGAGACGGAGATCGCCCGCCACTACGTGGACAAGTGCGTCCTGGCACTCAACGCCGGCACGCTCACCGCGGTCGACGCGGCCAAGGCCAAGTGGTGGACGACCGAGCTGCAGACCAAGGTCATCGACCGGTGTCTCCAACTGCACGGCGGCTACGGCTACATGATGGAGTATCCGGTGGCCAAGGCCTGGCTGGACAGCCGGGTGCAGACCATCTACGGCGGCACCACCGAGATCATGAAGGAGATCATCGGCCGGTCCTTCGGCTTCTGACCCGCGCGGAACCCGGGCCGGCGGCGCATACTGGACTGCATGGACAGCGGCCTGATCCTCCTGGTCTTCCTGGCCCTGTTGTTCGCCTGGGGCCTCAACCGGGTGCGCCGGGCGATCCGGCTCGGACCCGTCGGCTACGCCGGAGTGGTGATCGTCTTCATCATCGTCATGCTGCTGCTGTGGGGGCAGACGATGCGCTAACCGCCGCTGCCCTCCAGCAGCACCCGCGTCACCAGCGCCGGGTCGTCGGTCATCGGCAGGTGGCCGCAGCCCTTGAGCAGCTTGACCCGCTGGCCCGACCACTTGGCGGCGCGCACGGCCTGGCGGCGCGGCAGCAGCCGGTCGTGCTCGCCCCAGGCGATGGTGATCGGCGACTTGGGCGGCGCGGGCGGCATCACGTTCGTGAACGACTCCAGCGTCTGGTCGAACCCGCTCGCCGAGGCGAGCGCCTGGGTGGCGGCGAGCAGCGCGGTCGGCGTCATCCGCGACGGGTGCGCGACCATCAGGCCGACCGACAGCGCCCGGCCGACGGGGTTCTCCGCCAGCTCGGCGGCCTGCTCGGGCGGCAGCGAGCGCGCCGTCTTCCGGGTCGCCCTGAGCACCGCCTGGCAGTAGAGCAGCTCCGAGCGCGACCAGAACCCGGCGGGCGAGAGCGCCGTCGCCGTGCGCACGGTGCCGCGCGAGGCCAGCTCCAGCGCCAGGTAGCCGCCGAGCGAGTTGCCCGCGACGTGCGGCTCGCGGACGCCCAGCAGCGCGCAGAACGACTCGACCGCGTCGGCCAGCGACTCCGGGGTGTACGGGACGCCGTCAGGCAGTCCGGGCGAGCGCCCGAACCCGGGCAGGTCGACGGCGATCACGTCGCGCGAGGCGGCCAGCCGGTCCATCACCGGCAGCCATCCCTGCCAGTGGTGACCGATGCCGTGGACGAGGATCAGCGGCTCGCCCGTGCCGCGGCGTTCGAAGGCCAGCTCCATGCAGGCAGTGAACCACTCACCGGCCCCTGGTGGGAATCTCGAACCAGACCGCTTTGCCTTCCCTGGTAGGACGCGAGCCCCAGCGCTTGGCCAACTGGTCGACGAGGTAGAGGCCGCGGCCGCCCTCGTCGTTCTCGCCCGCGCTGCGGATGCGCGGCAGCCGCAGGTCCTGGTCGAAGACCTCGACCCAGACGGACTCGTCACCGCGGCGCAGCCGGAGCGTGAACTCCTTGTCGCCGACCACATCGTCGTCGAAGCTGTCGAAGCCGGGCACGTCCCACGACTCCTCGAAGGGCAGCGGCGGCCCGTCGACGACCAGCTCCCTGCGCGGCACGGTGGCGGTCGAGGCGTGCAGCACGACGTTGGTGACGACCTCCGAGACCAGCAGGCAGGCCAGCTCGGCCCGCTCCTCGGGGACGTTCCAGTCGGCGAAGGCGTCGGAGGCCATCCGCCGCGCCTCCCCCACCATGATCGGCTGGGCCGGGAACGTGCGCTCCTCGACGTCGAGGTCCTCGTCGCTGGAGCGGATGACCAGGATCGCCATGTCGTCGTCGATCTCACCGGGCACGGCGACCGTGGCGGCCTCGGCGATGCGCTCGACCTCGGCCTTGGTCATCGTGGCGAGCTTCTCGCAGAGCAGGCCGAGCGTCTCCTCCTCGTCCTGCGCCGGACCGGTGCGGGTGGGGCGGCGGTCGACCAGGCCGTCGGTGTAGAGCAGCAGCGCGGCGCCGGGCGGGAGCGTGCGGGTCTCTTCCTTGTAGACCAGGTCGGCGTGCAGGCCCTTGGCGCGCACCCCCAGCGGCTGGCCGACCTCCTCTATGTCGAGCTCGACGCACTCGCCGTCGCTCAGCAGCAGCGGCGGCGCGTGGCCGGCGTTGGCGAACGACAGCTGGCGCGACCAGGCGTCGTAGACGAGGTACTGGCAGGTGACGATGGGCGGGATGCTGATGTCGGCGCCGGAGTCGTCCTTCTCCGGGGTGGCGATGATGCGGGTCCACTCGTCGAGCCTGGCCAGGATGTCGGCGGGCGACTTGTCGTCCTGGGCGAAGGCCCGCAGCGCGGCGCGCAGCTGGCCCATGATGGCCGCGGCCTTGGCGCCCCGGCCCTCGACGTCGCCGATCACGATGCCGACCCGGCCTGCAGAGAGCGGGATCACGTCGTACCAGTCGCCACCGACCTGGGTCTGGATGCCCTGACCGTGGGAGGCGAGCGGCGCGGCGGGGTAGTAGCGGACCGCGATCTGGAGCCCGTCGAGCTGCGGCAGCGCCCGCGGCAGCAAGTGCTTCTGGAACGACTCGGCGGTGTGGCGCTCCTCCTCGAACAGCAGCGCGTTGTCGATGGCGACCGCCACGCGGGTCGCGATGGCGCCGACGAAGTCGCGGTCGAAGGCGTCGTAGTGAGGGCTGCGGCGGTCGGTGAGGTTGGACAGCCCGAGGTACATCAGGCCCAGCGTCTCGCCGCGCACGGTCAGCGGCGCGACGATCGCGGAGGTCATGCCGATCTCGCCGCACAGCCGCGCGCTGCCCTCGCTCGGGGACGGGAAGCTGTTGCCGGAGAAGTCGTCGACCAGGATGGTCTCCTGGCGGCGCAGCGCGGCGTCGGCGTAGTGGCCGGCGGGGTAGCGGATCTCCGCGCCGACGGGCTTCCACGTGCCGGCCGGCGGCTCCCAGCCCTGCACGTGCTGGGAGATCCGGCGCACCAGCCGGTCGCCCTCCATCAGCTCGATGAAGCAGTGGTCGGCGAACTGCGGCACGAGCATCTCGGCCACCCGCTTGAGCGTCTCCTCGACGTACAGCGAGCCGGCCAGCCGCTCGCCGATGCGTTCCAGCAGGCCGAAGCGGTCCTTCTCGCGCTCGTTGCTGCGGAGCGCCTCGCGGGCGGTGATGACGACGCCGGTCACCGAGCCCGACGGGTGGCGCAGCGGCACGGCCTGGGCGCGGACGTAGAGGATGGCGCCGTCGCCGCGGCGCACGTCGAACGTGCCCTCCCAGACGTTGCCCTTGAGCACGTGTTTGGCCAGCTCGATCGCCTGCGGATGGTCCTTCTCCATGATGCCGAACGACAGCACGGAGGAGTCGCGCGCCGACTTGCCGGGCCGGCCGAACAGCTTCTCGGCGAAGGGGTTCCAGTAGAGGAGATTGCTGAACCGGTCCGTCACCACCACGGCCATGTCGGCATGGTCGAGAACGGACTCGGCGGCAAGGCGATCAGCCGCGTCGTGAGACAGATCCCCCCAGCGTGTCATCCGGAGACCACTCCTCGGGGAAGCGTGCGGGAAAAGACCACGGGCGCTCCTGCAACAGTGTTGGCCGGGGGGGAGTGGAGGATCTCCCGGATGGGATCAGCGTCTGGACACGAAGACGTGCACCGCCACATCACGCGGGATCTCCGCGAGAGAGTCGTTCGCGTCACCGTCACCTGTCACCCGCACACCGTCGTCGCTCGCCGCGAGCGTCACCTCGCGTCCGGGTTGTATCCCAACTTGCTTGAGTTTAAGCATGAGAGCGGGATCGCTTTGCACTTGTTCGCTAATTCGGCGCACGGTCACGGACACACCCTGAGAACCGGCGAGTTCGGTCATGGGGGTCAGCTGGGACTCGGTCGCGTCGGCGGCCTCCTCGGCGCCCAGCTCGGCCAGGCCGGGAATGGGGTTGCCATGGGGGCAGAAGGTGGGGTTGCCCAGCAGCTTGACGAGGCGCTGCTCCACCGACTCGGACATCACGTGCTCCCAGCGGCAGGCCTCGATGTGCACCTCCTCCCAGGGCATGCCGATCACGTCGATCAGCAGGCACTCGGCGAGGCGGTGCTTGCGCATCACCCGCGTGGCGAGGGCGCGGCCCAGGTCGGTCATCGCCAGGTGGCGGTCGCCCTCGACGCGGACGAGACCGTCGCGCTCCATGCGGCCGACGGTCTGGCTCACGGTCGGGCCGCTCTGCTGCAGGCGCTCGGCGATGCGGGCGCGGAGGGGGATGATGCCCTCCTCCTCGAGCTCGTAAATCGTCCGGAGATACATCTCCGTGGTGTCGATCAGGCCGTGTGCGGTCAAGGCTCCTCCCTCATGCCATGCTAGCCGGTCGTCTCGGGACTGAGCCCTTCCGCTTCGGGCACAGGATCAGGCTCGAAGCCTATGGGGAGAACGACCGGCGATGACAACCAACGTCAACAATTCCGCAGCCCGCTTCCTTCCCGAGAGTCACGATCTGGGATCGTTGCGTAGCGCGGCGGCCGGCTGTGAAGGATGCGATCTGTTCAGGAACGCCACCCAGACGGTGTTCGGCGAGGGGCCGGGACGCGCCCGTTACATGCTCGTCGGCGAGCAACCGGGCGACCAGGAGGACCGTCAGGGCCACCCGTTCGTCGGCCCCGCCGGGCGCATCCTGGACCGCGGCCTGGAGGAGGCGGGGATCGACCGCGACGAGGTGTACGTCACGAACGCGGTCAAACACTTCTCCTTCACCGAACGCGGCAAGCGGCGGATCCACCAGAAGCCGACGGCGGCCGAGATCGAGGCCTGCCGGCCGTGGCTGGACGCCGAGCTGGCCGCGGTGCGTCCCGGGGTGGTCGTGGTGATGGGCGCCACGGCCGCGCGATCGCTGCTCGGGAGGGCTTTCCGGGTGACCAGGCAGCGCGGCGAGCCGGTGCCGATGGGCGACGCGCTCGCGGTCGCCACCATCCATCCGTCGGCGGTGCTGCGCGCCCCCGACCGTGACGCGGCGTACGCGGGCTTCCTCGCGGACCTGCGCGTCGCCGCCGGAACGGGCGGGCACACCCGCTGACCCGGACGTACGGTCAGCGTGACCGGTAGTTCCTGAAGCTCGCCACCGACAGCCCGACGACCAGCACCGCGGCGGCGCACGCGAGCCCGCCGCCGACCCAGGCCGTCGTCAGCCCGAACGCGGTCGCGGTGGCCCCGGCGCGCACGTCGCCCAGCCGCGGCCCGCCCGCGACCACCACCATGAAGACGCCCTGCAGCCGCCCGCGCATCTCGTCAGGCGCGTAGAGCTGCAGGATCGACTGCCGCCACACCGACGACACCACGTCGGCCGCTCCCCCGACGGCCATGAACACCAGGACGAGCCAGAGCTGGTCGGCCAGCCCCGCCGCCGCCACCGCCAGCCCCCACAGCGCGATGACGAAGGTGAGCGCCAGCCCCTGGCGCTTGACGCGGGTGACCCAGCCGGAGAACAGCCCGCCGAGCACCGCGCCGATGGCCATCGAGGAGTTGAGCCATGCCAGCGCGATCAGCGAGCCGCCGAAGCGCTGGTCGGCCAGCTCCGGGAAGAGCGCCCTGGGCAGCGCGAACACCATGGCGATGATGTCCACGGCGAACGACATCAGCAGGATCGGGCTGGTGACGATGAAGCTCAGCCCCTCCGCCACCGACCGCCAGCCCGGCCTGGACACCTCGCCGAGCGGGGCCAGCGACGGCAGCCGGAAGGCCGCGTACAGGCCGGCCGTGAACAGCACCGCGTCCACCGCGTACGCGGCCGCGAACCCGCCCTGCGTCAGCAGCACGCCGCCGACCATGGGCCCGCCGACGGCCCCGAGGCTGTAGACGAGCGAGTTGAGCGCGTTGGCCGACGGCACCAGCTCCGGAGGCAGCAGCCTGGGGATGATCGCGCCCCTGGTGGACGAGCTGACCGCGAACCCGGCCGCGCTCAAGGCCACCGTGGCGAGCAGCGCGTACACGCTCGGCACGCCGACGATCGACTGCACCAGCAGGAGTACGGTGCCCGCCCAGGCGACCAGCGACCCGGCGACGAGCAGCTTGCGCCGGTCCACGGCGTCGGCCACGGCCCCGCCCCACAGCCCGAACACCACCAGCGGGAGCAGGTTCGCCAGGCCGAGCATGCCGACCCAGAACGAGGAGTCCGTCAGCTCGTAGACCTGCTGGCTGACCGCGACCACCGTGACCGCGAGCCCGACGTGCGAGACCGCCTGTCCCATCCAGAGCCGCCGGTAGGCGGGCACCTTCAGTGGCCGGGTGTCTACCAGATGACGTTTGACGAACTCCCCGAATGACACAAGCGGTCAGATTAGGGCGCAAGCCTGTCAAGCACCCACCCGGCCGGGCTACGGCGGTACCGGAGCCGGTCGTGCATCCGGTCCAGCCGCCCCTGCCAGAACTCCACCTCGCGCGGCGTCACCAGGAAACCGCCCCAGAAGTCGGGCACCGGCGGATCCTCCGGCCAGCGGCTCGCGAGCTCCTCGTAACGGGCGTCCAGGTCCTCCCGCGAGCGCACCACGGCGGACTGGCGCGAGGCCCACGCCCCGATGCGCGACCCGTACGGCCGGGAGGCGAAGTAGGCGGCCGACTCCTCCTGCGGCAGCCGCGTCACCGTGCCCTCCACGCGCACCTGGCGGCGGATCGGATGCCACGGGAACAGCAGCGAGGCCCACGGGTTCTCGGCCAGGTCGCGGCCCTTGCGGGACTCGTAGTTGGTGTAGAAGACGAACCCGCGCTGGTCGTACTCCTTGAGCAGGACGGTCCTGGCGCTCGGCCGGGCGCCCGCGGAGGCGGTGGCGAGCACCATGGCGTTCGGCTCCGGCAGGCCGGCGTCGAGTGCCTCCTGGAACCAGGTGGTGAACTGGGCTATGGGATCGGCGGCGACAGCGGTCTCGAGCAGCGGTTCGCCCACGTACGAGCGGCGAAGCCCCGCCAGTGAGGGCGGTCGCGAGGTGGCATCCACGAGAAGGTATTCTTGCGCGCTTGGTGGAGAAGCCCATACTAGGCCCCCTACCTGCGGTTTCGGTCTATCGGCGGGTCCGGCGACCGGCCACGAGAGGGGAGAGGGTTAAATTGACCCGCCGGTATCTCGACATCAAGCAATTGCCGGAACATGGCAGGAAAGGGAGGCGGCCGACGTGTCCGACTTCAAACCCGGCCTCGAGGGCGTCGTAGCTTTCGAGACGGAGATCGCGGAACCGGACAAAGAAGGGGGCGCCCTTCGATACCGGGGCGTCGACATCGAAGAGCTGGTCGGCCGTGTCCCCTTCGGGCACGTTTGGGGCCTGCTGGTCGACAACAAGTTCCAACCGGGCCTCCCCCCGGCGGAGCCTTACCCCATTCCTGTTCACTCCGGCGACATCCGCGTAGACGTGCAGAGCGCGCTGGCCATGCTGGCCCCCGCCTACGGCTTCAAGCCGCTGCTCGACATCTCCGACGAGGAGGCGCGTGACCAGCTCGCCCGCGCCTCGGTGATGGCGCTGTCCTTCGTGGCCCAGTCGGCGCGCGGCCTCGGCCTGCCGATGGTGCCGGAGCAGCGCGTCGACGAGGCCAAGACCATCGTCGAGCGTTTCATGATCCGCTGGCGCGGTGAGCCCGACCCCAAGCACGTCAAGGCCATCGACGCCTATTGGACCTCCGCGGCCGAGCACGGCATGAACGCTTCCACGTTCACCGCCCGCGTCATCGCCTCCACCGGCGCCGACGTGGCGGCGGCGCTGTCCGGAGCGGTCGGCGCCATGTCCGGCCCGCTCCACGGCGGCGCTCCCGCCCGGGTGCTCCACATGATCGAAGGTGTGGAGCAGATGGGCGACGCCAAGAAGTACGTGCAGAGCGAGCTCGACAAGGGCCAGCGGCTGATGGGCTTCGGCCACCGCGTCTACCGCGCGGAGGACCCGCGCGCCAGGGTGCTGCGCCGCACGGCCAAGGAGCTGGACGCGCCGCGCTACGAGGTCGCGGCGGCCCTGGAGAAGGCGGCCCTGGAGGAGCTGCACGCCCGCAAGCCCGACCGGGTGCTCGCCACCAACGTCGAGTACTGGGCCGCTGTGGTGCTCGACTTCGCCGAGGTCCCCTCGCACATGTTCACCTCGATGTTCACCTGCGCCCGCACGGCCGGCTGGGCCGCGCACGTCCTGGAGCAGAAGCGCACCGGCAGGCTGGTCCGCCCGAGCGCCAACTACACCGGCCCGACGTCCCGCCCGCTGTCCGACGTCCCCGGCGCCTCCGAGGTCGCCGGCACGATCTGACCTGATGACGACAACGGCCCGCCGGCCCCCGGCGGGCCGTTCTCGTGCGGCCGTACGACCCGGGTGACCGGGCACTTTCACGCGCGCCGCGCCCGACGTCTCACAATCCGGACCCTGGACGAGCCAGTCCTCGCACGTCAGTAACCTGGTGAGGTGGCTGACATCGTGATTCCCGCTGACATCAAGCCCGCCGACGGCCGCTTCGGCTGCGGGCCCTCGAAGGTTCGTACCGAGCAGCTGGCCGCGCTCGCCTCGTCCGGCGCGAGCGTCATGGGCACCTCCCACCGCCAGAAGCCGGTCAAGAGCCTGGTCGGCCGCGTCCGCTCCGGCCTGGCCGACCTGTTCTCGCTGCCCGAGGGCTACCAGGTCGTGCTCGGCAACGGCGGCACCACCGCGTTCTGGGACATCGCCGCCTTCGGGCTCATCCGCGACCGGTCACAGCACCTGTCGTTCGGCGAGTTCTCCTCGAAGTTCGCGACGGTCGCCAAGAAGGCGCCGTGGCTCTCCGACCCCTCGGTGATCAAGTCCGAGGTCGGCACCCACCCCGAGGCGGTCGCCGAGGACGGCGTCGACGTCTACGCGCTCACCCACAACGAGACCTCGACCGGCGTCGCCATGCCGATCAGGCGGGTCGGCGGCGACGACGCGCTGGTGCTGGTCGACGCCACCTCCGGCGCGGGCGGCCTGCCCGTCGACGTGTCCGAGACCGACGTCTACTACTTCGCCCCGCAGAAGAGCTTCGCCTCCGACGGCGGCCTGTGGATCGCGCTGATGTCGCCGCGCGCCCTGGCCCGCGTCGAGGAGATCGCGGCGAGCGGCCGGTTCGTGCCGGAGTTCTTCAGCCTGCCGGTCGCGATCGACAACTCCGCCAAGGACCAGACCTACAACACCCCGGCGGTGGCCACGCTGTTCCTGCTGGCCGACCAGCTCGACTGGATGAACGGCAACGGCGGCCTGGCCTGGACCACGGCCCGCACCGCCGACTCGGCGCAGCGGCTCTACACCTGGGCCGAGAAGTCGTCCTTCGCCACCCCGTTCGCCGCCCCGGAGTTCCGCTCCCAGGTGGTCGGCACGATCGACTTCTCCGACGACGTCGACGCGGCGGCGGTGGCCAAGGTGCTGCGCGCCAACGGCATCGTCGACACCGAGCCCTACCGCAAGCTCGGCCGCAACCAGCTGCGCATCGCGATGTTCCCGGCCATCGACCCGGCCGACGTCGAGGCGCTGACGGCCTGCGTCGACCACGTGGTCGGACGCCTCTGACCCGCCCCGGGGCCGTCCGCTAGCGGATGGCCCCGGCCGGCCGGCGCAGGACCCACGCGGCCACCAGGCCGCCGATGAGCCCGAACAGGTGGCCCTGCCAGGAGATGTACGGGTCGCTCGGCAGCACGCCGGCCAGGATCGACCAGTACGCGATGACCACGCCGATGCCGATGACGATGTCGAGCGCCCGCCGGTCGAACAGGCCGCGCGCGACGACGTACCCGAAGTAGCCGAACACCAGCCCGCTGGCCCCCACCGTGACGGTGCCGGGGCCGCTGGCGAACCAGGTGCCGATGCCGCCGATGACGATGATCAGCAGGCTCGCCGCCAGAAACCTGCCGATGCCGCGCAGCCCCGCCAGGAACCCGAGCACGAGCAGCGGCAGCGAGTTGGCCATCAGGTGGCCGAAGCCGCCGTGCAGGAACGGCGCCGTGAAGATGCCGATCAGCCCTTGCGGGTCCCAGCCCCTGATGCCGTAGGCGAGGTCGGGAGTGCCCGGCGTCAGGTAGTCGAAGATCTCGACGGCCCACATGACGCCCACGATCGCGAGCATCGTCAGCAGCGAAGCCAGGGCGCCAGAGAGCAGCGAGGCCAGCCCGCTCTTGGCTGACTCGAAACGCGGCCGCGAGTAGTCGCTCATGCCTCTCCCAGATGACGTCGTCCTTTTACCGTACGCAGGAACTACCGCAAGCGCGCATAAAAGAACCCCCTCCCGGTGTCCGGGAGGGGGTGCGGAGTCGGGTTATTCGCCCTTCCACTGGGGCGCGCGCTTCTCGGCGAAGGCCGCGGCGCCCTCCATGGCGTCCTTGGAGCCGAACACCGGCTGGACGATCGCCCCCTGCTTGCGGAACATCTCCTCCAGCGACCAGTCCTGCGACTCGATGACCACCCGCTTGGTCGCGGCCAGCGCGAGCGGCGCGTTCGCGGCGATCCTGCGGGCCAGCTCGATCGCCCCCGCCAGCGCCTCGCCGGGCTCGGTGACCCGGTTGACCAGGCCCAGCTCGTACAGGCGCGCGGCCGGGTAGTGGTCGCCGGTGAGGGCGATCTCCATGGCCACGTGGTACGGGATGCGCCGCGGCAGCCGCATGATGCCGCCCGCGCCGGCCACCAGGCCCCGCTTGGGCTCCGGCAGGCCGAACTTGGACTCCGAGGAGGCCACGATGAGGTCGCAGGACAGGGCCAGCTCGAAGCCGCCCGCCAGCGCGTACCCCTCGACGGCGGCCACGATCGGCTTCTTGGGCGGCGCCTCGGTCATGCCCCCGAACCCGCGTCCTTCCACGACGGGGAAGTCGCCGGACAGGAACCCCTTGAGGTCCATGCCCGCGCAGAACGTGCCGCCGGCGCCGGTCAGCACGTAGGCGGAGACCTCCGGGCGGGCGTCGAGCGCGTCCAGCGCCTCGGCGACGCCCCTGGCCACCGCCCCGTTGACCGCGTTGCGGGCCTTCGGACGGTTGATGGTGATCACGGCGACGCCGTCGGACTCCTCGACGAGCACTTCGTCAGACACGGGACCTCATTTACTTGGGCTGGAATCGGATGCCGCCGTCGAAGCGGATGACCTCGGCGTTCATGTAGTCGTTCTGGATCAGCGAGTGAACCAGGTGGGCGAACTCGTCGGCACGGCCCATGCGCTTGGGGAACACCACCGGCGCCACCAGCTTGGCCTTGAACTCGTCGGCGTTGGCCGAGAAGCCGTAGATGGGGGTGTCGATGATGCCCGGGCAGATCGTGTTCACCCGGATGCCGACGGCGGCCAGGTCGCGGGCGGCCGGGACGGTCATGCCGACGATGCCGCCCTTGGAGGCGCTGTAGGCGAGCTGCCCGGTCTGGCCCTCCAGCGCCGCCACCGAGGCGGTGTTGACGCACACGCCGCGCTGCCCGTCGGCGTCGACCGGCTCGGTCTTGGCGACGGCCGCCGCGCCGATGCGCATGAGGTTGAACGTGCCGATCAGGTTGACCTCGATGACCTTGCGGTAGGTGGCCGGGTTGTGCGGCTCGCCGTTGCGGTTGACGGTGCGCTCGGCCCAGCCGATGCCGGCGCTGTTGACCAGCACCCGGAGCGGCTTGCCGGTGGCGACGGCGGCGTCCACGGCGGCCTGCACCTGGGCGTCGTCCGACACGTCCGTCCTGGCGAAGACACCGCCGAGCTCGTCGGCGACGGCCTTGCCGCGCTCCTCGTTGAGGTCGGCGATGACCACGGTGGCGCCGGCGCGGGCCAGCTCGCGGGCCGTGGCCTCACCGAGGCCGCTGGCGCCGCCGGAAATGATTGCTGAGGATCCGTTCACGTCCATAGCACGGACCCTAACCCCCAACCGAATGAAGTTCTACTCGGGGTGGGGTCAAATTCCCCCCACGGCGCTGTCGACGTCGGAGTAGACCTTGATGCGCCGGTCGAGACCGGTGGTCCGCAGGATGCGCGCCACCGGGGCCTGGGGCGCCGCCAGCGACACCCCGCCGCCCTCGCCGGTGGCCAGCCGCCAGGCCTCGATCAGCACCGACAGGCCGCTGGAGTCCATGAACGAGAGCTGCTGGAGATCGAGGACGAGCCGGGCGCCGTCTTGCTTGATGGCATCACGTACCTCGTCGCGGAGGACCGGCGCGGTGAACAGATCCAGCTCTCCCGCAACGGCCACCACCACGGCGTCACCGAGGGAATGTCGCGCAAGCCGCAGCTTCATTGGCCCCTCCTCGATGAGCCACTGTACTTCGACTTGCCCGGGTAGAGGGCACCCACAAACTACGATCAGCAGTATGAATGAGGACGAGACGGCGCTGCGCGTTCGCCTGCCGTCCGTCCGTCTGAGCCCGTTGCGCGCGGTGTTGCGGAGGATGGCCATCGCGCTGGCGATGCTGCTGGCCATGTTCGCGCTGGTCGCCATGGATCTCGACGGCTACCGCGACAACGTCGACGGCCGCGTGTCGCTGCTCGACGCGCTCTACTACGTGACCGTCTCCATCTCCACCACCGGGTACGGCGACATCACCCCCGTCACCACGGCGGCCAGGGTCGTCAACATCGTGGCCGTGACGCCGCTGCGGATCGCGTTCCTGGTCGTGCTCGTGGGCACCACGCTGGAGGTGCTCACCCGGCGCACCAGGGACGCCATCCTGACCGAACGCTGGAGGGCCAGGTTGCAGGACCACACCGTGATCGTCGGCTACGGCACCAAGGGCCGGGCCGCCGCCCGCACGCTGCTCGACAACGGCAGCCCCAAGGAGTCCATCGTGGTCGTGGACCCGGACCCGGCGGTCGTGGACGAGGCCGCGTCCGACGGCTTCGCCGGCGTCCTGGGCGACGGCACCCGCAGCCACGTCCTGGGCCGGGCCCGGATCAGGACCGCGGGCCAGATCATCATCGCCACCCGGCGCGACGACACCACCGCCCTGGTCACGCTCACCGCGCGCAGCCTCAACCCGGGGGCGACGATCGTGGCCGCGGTCCGCGAGGCGGAGAACGACCCGCTGGTCCGCCAGAGCGGCGCCGACGTGGTCATCACCTCGGCCGAGGCGGCCGGGCGGATGCTGGGCGTGGCCACGCAGAGCCCCGCGGTCAGCGCCCTGATCCAGGATCTGCTCACCTACGGCAAGGGCGTCGACCTGCGCGAGCGTCTCGTACGTCCCGAGGAGGTGGGCGGCCCGCCGGTCAAGGGCGAGGAGCTGCCCGTCGCGGTCGTCAGGGACGGCCACATGTTCACCTACGCCGACCCGCGCGCCGCCGAGCTGCGCCAGGGCGACAAACTGGTGGTCATCCACGTTCCGCCGCAGCCGGGATAGCGAACCCGTAGGGCAGTTCCAGCCGGTGTCTGGCGAGCTGCTCGGCGTCGCCGAGCAGCTCCCGCGTCGGCCCGTCGGCCACGACGACCCCGTCCGACAGGATCATCGCCCGCTCGCACAGCTCCAGCGCGTACGGCAGGTCGTGGGTGACCATGAGCACCGTCACGTCCAGGGAGCGCAGGATCTCCGCCAGCTCCCTGCGGGCCGCCGGATCCAGGTTGGACGAGGGCTCGTCGAGCACCAGGATCTCCGGCTCCATCGCCAGCACGGTCGCCACGGCCACCCGGCGGCGCTGGCCGAACGACAGGTGGTGCGGCGGGCGGTCGGCGACGTCGAGCATGCCGACCCGGTCCAGCGCGTTCTTGACCACGGCCGCGAGCTCCTCGCCGCGCACGCCCGCGTTGGCCGGGCCGAACGCCACGTCGTCGCGGACGGTGGGCATGAAGAGCTGGTCGTCGGGGTCCTGGAAGACCAGGCCGACGCGCTGCCTGATCTCCTTGAGCGTGTCGCGGCGCACCGGGGTGCCGGCCACCGTCACGGTGCCGTGGCCGGGGGTGAGTATGCCGTTGAGATGCATGACCAGCGTGGTCTTGCCGGCGCCGTTGGGGCCGAGCAGCGCCACCCGCTCGCCGCGCCGGATGGTCAGGTCGACGCCGAACAGCGCCTGCGTCCCGTCGGGGTAGGCGTAGGCGAGCCGGCTGACTTCGAGCGAGTTCGGGATCATACGGCGAGTCCCAACAGGAGCACGGCCAGAGCCGCGAGCGGGAGAGCGAGCGCTGTCCCCCATTGTCGCGCCGTGGCCGACAAATCATGAATCATCGGCATCTGGCCTGAATATCCGCGGCTGAGCATGGCCAGGTGCACCCGCTCACCGCGCTCGTACGAGCGGATGAACAGCGCCCCCGCCGAGCGCGCGATCACCGGCGCGTGCCGGAGGTCGCGCGCCTGGAAGCCCCGCGACTCCCTGGCGACGCGCATCCGCCGCATCTCGTCCATGATCACATCCAGGTAGCGGAGCATGAACATGGCGATCTGCACCAGCAGGTCCGGCACCCGCAGCCGCTGCGCCCCCACGAGCACGTCACGCGGCTCGGTGGTGGACGCCAGCAGGATGGAGACCGTGACCCCGAGCGTCGCCTTGGCCAGGATGTTCCAGGCCGCCCAGAGCCCGGGGACGCTCAGCGACAGCCCGAGCACCTCCGTCCGCTCCCCCAGCCCGATGACCGGGATGAGGAACGCGAACAGCACGAACGGCAGCTCGACGACCATGCGCCGCAGGATGTGCCCCGGCGGGATCCGGGCCACGGCCGCCACCGCCGCGAGCATGCCCGCGTACAGTCCGAAGGCCCAGAACCACTCGCGCGGCGTGGCCACCATCACGATCGCGAACGCCAGGACGGCGAGCAGCTTGCACTGCGGCGGCAGCCGGTGGACCGGCGAGCCGCCCGGGAGATAGAGCCGCTGCCCCACGCCCATCGGGCCCTCTCAGACCCTCTCGCCGGACGAGGCCCGGCCGCGCGCCCGTGCGGCGTAGGCGATCACACCGGCCATTATCAGGGTCAGCGCGACGCCGACGATGCCCGCGACGCCCACCGGGATGCCGCCCACCTCGCCGTAGTCGGCCAGCGCGAACCCGCCGAACACGTGGTCGGTCGCCTGCCCCAGGAAGCCCTGCTCCTCGGCGACCGACTCCAGCCCGTCGGGGTGCGGCGAGGCGAAGAACGACACGACCCCGGCCAGCAGCAGCGTCACCCCGAGCCCGCCGAGCAGGAACGGCAGGCTGCCGACCCCGGCCGCGGGCTCCGGCGCCCGTCCGGTGACCGTGCTGGTCCCGTCGGCGCTTCGCAGCACCAGTGGCGCGGCCAGTTCACGCGCCCCGTACACCAGGTCGGGACGGACGGCCAGCACCGCGGCCACGGTCAGCGCGGTGATCAGGCCCTCGCCGATGCCGATCAGCACGTGCACGCCGGTCATCGCGGCGGCCACGGTCGCGATGTCGATCGGCGCGGTGCCGCCGATCCAGAACAGCAGCGTGAACACCAGCGCGGAGGCGGGCACCGACAGCAGCCCCGCCGCGAAGGACGCCGCGATCACCCCGCCCCGGCCCGGCACGACCCGCGTGACCAGCCGGAACACGCCCCAGCCGACCAGCACCGTGACCAGGCCCATCAGGATGATGTTGACCCCCAGCGCGGTCAGCCCGCCGTCGGCGAAGAACAGCGCCTGCACCAGCAGGACCACGGCTATGGCGAGCACCCCCGTGAAGGGCCCGGCCAGGATGGCCGCCAGCGCCCCGCCCAGCAGGTGGCCGCTGGTGCCGCCGGCGACCGGGAAGTTCAGCATCTGGACGGCGAAGACGAAGGCGGCGACCAGCCCGGCCACCGGGGCCGTCCGGTCGTCGAGCTCCCGGCGGGCGCCGCGCAGGCAGACCGCCACTCCGGCCGCCGCGACCACGCCCGCGGAGACGGACACCGCGGCGGTGAAAAAGCCATCGGGTACATGCACGACGAGCCTCCAAGCAGAGGGGCCGGACAACCCCCACTTTAGGTCATCGATGTGCAGTTGCATATGGATTGCATTAGCGCATGATTCTTCTCAGGAGCGCCCGCGCGGACAGCCGCCGCACGACCGCGCTGAGCCGCCCCCTGTTCGAGGTCGCGTACGGGCGCGCGACGCACGGCTCGGTGCCCAGCAGCCAGCGACGGGGCCCGGCGACCGACTCCGCGCCGGCCTCGATCCTGAACCTGGCGGGCGGCCCGCCCAGGTCGAGCTCCAGATAGGCGTCCCAGACCCCGGGGCCGAACCGCCCCACCGCCGGCCTGGCCACGAAGCCGCCTCCCGCCAGCCCGACCACCCGGTCGGCCCGCTCGCTCCCGCTGCCGCGCTCGCGCCACACCAGCCGCCGCACGGCCTCGGGCGGCGGCGCGGCCCCGGCCACCGCGATCTCGCCGTCGAGCACCAGCCGCCGCCCGAGCGACCAGCGGGTGCCGACCAGGCGTGCGCTGCCTGGCACGCCGACCGCGTGCCCGCCGACGTCCAGGCTGAGGTTGTCGTGATCGCGGGTGAAGTACGGCAGCACGGCCACCTCGCCGACCAGCCGGGCAGGCGGCCGGGCCAGGGCGGTGTCGCGGTCGGCGCCCAGCCTGGCCGAGCGGGTCACCCCGGCCAGCTCGACCGACACGCGCAGGTCCCAGATGCCCGAATCCAGCAGCGCCGGGTCGACCCTGGCGACCCACCGGCCGCCGGACCGGACGGCCGGCACGACCAGCTCCCGCCGGGGTTCGTGCCGGGTGCGCAGCACCAGCGCGACGCCGTCGGGCTCGGCGCATCCCGTCAGCGCGGCCTCGCAGGCCACCACCAGCGTCCGGCCGTCCCAGCACAGCCCGGTCAGCCGGCGCTCGACGGGCGCCGCCTCGATGACGGCCAGCAGGGCCAGCCGCTCCACGTCGCCGAGCGCGGCCAGCCGCTGCCGGTCGGCGCTCCCCAGCCGCTCGCGCACGCCGTCCGTGAGCCACCGGTCGCACAGGGCGGCCACCGCCACGGCGACGTCCTTGCGCTTGACCTCGTCGGCCTCCAGGAAGGGCCGGCCGAGCTGGGCGAGGATGTCGAGCTTGAAGTGACGGGCCAGCAGGTGGTCGCGGAGCGGGCCGGGCGGGACGTGGTCGGTCATGAGCCGGATCGGCTCGTGGATCATGGCCAGCCAGGCGAGCGGGTCGCGGCTGGCGGGCCGCTGCATGACGCTGCTGCCGTCGGGCCTGGCGACCAGGTGGTAGCAGTCGTGGTCGGCGACCACCGAGATCGTCCCGGCGTGGCAGTAGGCGTGCACGGTGAAGTAGATGTCCTCGCCGACGAACACGCCCTCGCGGAACCGGATGCGGTGGCGCTCCAGCATGTCCCGGCGGAACAGCTTGAAACAGCTCAGGCTGTTGTAGACGGCGCTCTCGCCCAGCTCGGCCCGATCGGCGTTGCGCTGGAACATCGACTCCGGGACCCGCCGCCCGTGTCCGACGATCTTGCCGAGCACGATGTCGGCGTCGTTCCTGTCGGCCGCGGACAGCATGTGCTCCAGCGCGCCGGGCCCGAGGTAGTCGTCGGCGTCGCAGAAGAAGACGTAACGGCCGGTCGCGTGGCCGAGGCCGACGTTGCGCGGCCGTCCGGCGCCGCCGGAGCTCTCCACCCGGACCACCTTGACCGTGCCCCGGTGGTGGGCGGCGTAGAGGCCGAGGAGTTCGGCGGTGCCGTCGGTGGAGCCGTCGTCGACGACCACGATCTCCTTGGCGACCCGCTGGACGAGCACGGACGTGAGGCACCGGTCGAGATAGGGCCGGCAGTCGCGGGCCGGGATCACGATGCTGACGTCGACCGGAACTTCGCCGCCGACCTCCATGGAAACCTCCCGCGGGTCGTCACCGTGTGCTCCTGAGCGGTATCAGTATGTGACCATCGCGCGGCGTGGGTGGGTGGATTCGGCGGTCTTCATGCCTTCCTTTTGCAGAGTGCGCCTATTCCGACACATTCTGAGAATTGTGCAGGTAAGGTCACCGATTACGGCATATAACCCGCACCGAATCAGCTTCAGGGACGCAGTTATCCCCCGCGGGAGAAGAGAACTTCCCCGGAGGAGCAGTGCCGTACCTCCAGGTCCTCCCGGATGATCGGCGGGGCCCGAGCGCGCGTCTACAGTGAGGCAATCTTGACGTGGAGGTGGCGGGGATGGGATCGGATCTGCGCAGGCGGACGGCAGGCAAGGGGTCGATCGTGCACACAGCGGAATTCATCGTCTCCTCGGCAAGGCTGACGGAGCTCCACGAATGCTCGGCGCTGCTCCGCCACACCCGGCAACGGGCGGAGGAGATCGTGGACGAGGCGCGCACACTGCTGTCGGAGGCCGAGCAGGCGGGCGACGGCGAGCGGGTGCTGGAGCTGACCGTGCAGCTCGACCAGGCGCGCCGCTCCTACTGTCAGGTGCTGAACGCGTACATGGTCATCAGCCGCCGGATCACCACCGAGCGCCAGGCGATCCTCCAGGCGCAGATGGAAGCCGACCGGCACGCCGGCCTCACCGGTGTGGCCTGATTTTCTTGTGAACTTTTCTGGGATGAGAGACGTCAAAAGGACATAACGGCTAGCCGCCGCATGAACGGGCTCCAGCTCCCCGGTGTTCTCTCCCGGGGAGCTGGAGTAGGGGGCGCTTTCATGCCTCGACGCGGGGCAGGTCGGGGCGGGCGGCCTCTTGCAGACGCTCGACGAGCTGACCCTGCTGCTCCGGGGTGAGGCGCACGGGCCAGACCGCGGGCAGCATCAGCACGTCGCCGTTGGAGAGGCCGACGAACTCGACGGGGAATGACGGGGAGGAGATCACAGTGCTGACATTCTGGCACGTCATCGGGCTCCGCGAGCTGGGTTCGCATCCTGGTACTCCCGGAGATCTTGCAGGTCAGGGCGACATTTACCGACTTATGGGGTCTTGCTCCGCGCTCTGAAGGCCGCCGTCTTCACCCGGTTCTGGCACGCCGTGGAACAGAACCGCCGGGTCCCGTTGCGCGAGACGTCCACGTACACCCGATCGCAGTGCGGCGCGGTGCAGACCCCGAGCCGGTCGTGGAACTCGCTGCCGAGCACGTGCGCGAGCCCGGTGGCGCAGCTCGCGGCCCAGTCGCCCGCGAGGGTGCCGCCGGGGCCGTGGTAGTGCAGGTGCCACGGCTCGCCGTCGTGCCGCATCAGCATCGGCCGCGCGCCGGTCTCCGCCAGCAGGGCGTTGATCCGCTCCGCGGCGGCGTCGACGTCGCCGGCCGCCACGGCCTCGAACACCGCGCGCAGCCGCTGCGCGACCTCGGCCAGCTCCGACCCCTCGGCCTCGGTGACCGGCTTGTGGCCCGGATAGCCCGTACGCAGGCCCTCGGTCGCGGCCTCGGCCAGGCCGGCGGGCGGCGGGGCCGGCCGCCCGCGCCGCTCGCCCGGCGTGAGGCTGTTGACCAGCCCCACCGCCACGCGGATCACCGCATCGCCGTGACTGTTGAAGTCCACTTGACCAGTTACGCCCTTACGTTCTAGTTTGTAACTGCCCAAAGCTTACAAGACAGTCACAAGGGGGATCGTCGTGTTGGACCACGATGCCGCACTCGCCTGGATGGCGCGCTGGGATCGCCAGCAGGAGGGCTACCTGCCCGACCGCGAGGAGCGCTTCACCGCGATGATCGACGCCGTCGAGGCGCTGGGCCGCCCCGACCCGCTGGTCGTCGACCTCGGCTGCGGCCCCGGCTCGCTGGCGGCCCGCCTGGTCGAGCGTCTGCCCGGCGCGCGGGTGGTCGGCGTGGACGCCGACCCGCTGCTGCTCGGCCTCGGCCGGGCCGCCTACCCGCACCTCACCCTCGTCTCCGCCGACCTGCGCAAGCCCGGCTGGACGGCCGCGCTCGGCCTGGACGGCCCCGCCGACGCCGCGGTCAGCACGACCGCCCTGCACTGGATCGACCCGGAAGAGCTGAAGGCGATGTACGCGGACGTCGCGTCCATCCTGCGCCCGGGCGGCCTGCTGCTCAACGGCGACCACCTCGACACCGACGACGCCACCCCCGCGCTGGCCGCCCTGGAGCGCGCCGTGCACGACAAGCAGACCGCCCGCGTCTTCGGCGACGACCGGCCGGAGGACTGGCGCACCTGGTGGGACGCCGTGGCCGCCGACCCCGCCCTGGCGGAGCTGAACACCGCCCGCGCCACCGCCGGGCCAGACCACCGCGGCTCGGAGTCCCACCTGCTGTCCCATCACGCCGACGCCCTGCGCGCGGCCGGCTTCGCCGAGGTCGGCACCCTCTGGCAGCGCGGCCACAACCGCCTGCTCTGCGCGGTGCGTTGACCTCTCGGAAGTCCGCACGGCCGGGGCCGGGTCCGATCCCGGCCTCGTGGAGCTCACTCTGTGACACCCACGGAAGGACGCACATGCTGCCCTGGTCACCCGATTTCGCCGGCCGGATGGACCACGCCGTCATCGACAGCCCGGCGCTGCGCGGCAACCCGCTCGGCGACCCGCACGAACGACCGATCTGGGTCTACCTGCCTCCGGGGTACGACGACGACACCGACAGGCGCTACCCGTCCGTCTACGTGATCCAGGGCTACACCGGCCAGCTCACGATGTGGGCCGGCCGGACCCCGTTCCGCCGGCCGTACCCGGAGATGGCGGACGCCATGTTCGCGCGCGGCGAGGCGCCGCCCGCGATCGTCGTGTACGTGGACGCGTGGACGTCCGTCGGCGGCAGCCAGTATCTGGACTCGCCCGGCACCGGCCGCTACCACACCTACCTGTGCGAGGACGTGGTCGGCTGGGTCGACGCCCGCTACCGCACGATCCCCGCACGCGACGCGCGGGCCATCACCGGCAAGTCCAGCGGCGGCTACGGCGCCATGGTCAACGCCATGCTGCGGCCCGACGTGTTCGGCGCGCTCGCCACCCACGCGGGCGACGCCCTGTTCGAGGCCGCCCACCAGCCCACGTTCCCGGCCCGCGCCCGCGAGCTGCGCGACCTGTACGAGGGCTCGTACGACCGGTTCCTCGCCGACTTCCGCGGCCGGATCCCCGGCACCAGGAGCAGCGACATGCAGCTCATGGAGATCTACGCGTACGCGAGCGCCTACTCGGCGGACGACGACGGCACGGTGCGCATCCCGTTCGACGCCAACGGCGCGCTCGTCCCCGAGGTGTGGGAGCGCTGGCTGGCCCTGGACCCGGTCCGGATGGCGCGGCGCCCCGAGTACGCCGAGGCGCTGCGCTCGATGCGGGCCGTCTGGATCGACGCGGGCACCCGCGACGAGTGGTATCTGGACCTGGGCGCGACGGCCTTCCGCGAGGCGGTGGCGGGGGCGGGGGTGCCCGACGACCGGGTGCGCTTCGAGCTGTTCGACGCCGGCCACATGGCCATCGAGTACCGCTACCCGCTCGCCCTCGCCTGGCTGTGTCACCGTCTGACCGGATTCTCCGGATAGCGCTTCTCGGTGACGAGCAGCCGGATCACCTGCTCGTCACCGTGACGGACCACGTCCGCCGCCCAGACCACGTAGTCGGCCTCGTACGCCGACTGCTCGTACGCGTACACGACGAAGCCCTCCGGGGCGTCGGGGTCGGGCCGGATGACGTTGACCATCACGGGCAGCCCGTGCTTCCACAGCTCACGATCGAGTTCGGCCACGGTCCTCCCCTCGACCCGCACGCCCTCCAGCGGCCCGCCCTTCCCCGTCGCCGGCTTCCCGGGGTCGAGCTCGACCCGCCTGTCGTCGGGGACGAGCTCGCACGGAGCGACCGGATCGCGCATGAGGATGGTGCTGGTGCTGCTGGCACCGCGCGGGTTTACGGTCATCGTCCACACGAAGGTCTGGCCGGGCTCGAACCGCTTGGTGTCGATCCGCATCTGCCAGCCCTCGCGCTCGCCCGGGATGGTGGTCGGCGCGTGATACAGCCCCGGGGGGACCTGCTCGACGACCTGCGCCCGCGGCTCGCGGCACATCATCCCGTACGGGACATAGTCCACGATGGCCGGCACCCCGAGCTCGTGCAGCTGCTCGGTCAGGCCGCCGGTGTCCCGGAAGTCCCGGACCACCACGTCCACGACGCCGTCGGAGCCCATGGTGACGGCGTACGCGGGGTCGCCGCCGCCCGCCGTCATCACCGCGACACCGCCGGCCGTCATCATGGTCACCGCGGCGGCCGCCGCCAGCAGGAGGCGTGGGCGTGGCCGCCGCCTCGCCCGCGCCGCCACGTACTCCTTGAGCTCGGCGAGCCGCCGCTCCTCGAAACCGGCGAGTGGTGCGCTCATCATGATCCTTCCATGCTCGTGGCGAGATCCGGGAGGGTTGCATCCCTGAGCAGGCGGCGCGCGCGATGCAGCCGGACCCGCGCCGTGCCGAGCCGGATGCCCAGCGCGGCGGCGGCGTCGGCCACCGGGATCCCGTCGGCGTCCACCAGCTCGGCGATGGCCCGCAGACTCTTCGGCAGGGCCGCGATGGCCGCCACCAGCGGGCGCGCGGCCCGCTCCGCGTCGATCCGCTCCTCCAGCCTGGCGATGTCGTCGGCGTCCAGGTCCCTCCGGCCCGCCGCCCGCCCGGTCTTGTGCAGCTCGCGCGCGGCCCTGCGCTGCTCGATCGCCACCACGTTCCTGGCGATCCCGAACAGCCAGGCCACCTCGCTGCCCCGCTCCGGCCGGTAGCTGCCCGCCGTGTCGATCGCCGCCAGGAAGACCTCGGTCGTCACGTCGTCCACCGTGTGCGGATCCGTGACTCTCCTGGCCACGAACCGGCTGACGGACTCGGCGTGTCTTCGGTAGAAGACCTCGAACGCGGCCGGATCACGCGCGATCCGCCGGAGGTCATCGGTAGTGCCTGCCATCCAGGTGCGCCTTCTTGTCGGGGTTTTCCCCTTCTTGTGCATGAGGGCCGCCCGGCATTACATCGGGATTTCCGAAACCGCGTAATCCACAGCGGTGCACCCACTCCTCTCTAGTGAACGAGAGGAGCTCTTATGAGCAGGAACAGACTGACGCTCGCGTTGTCACTCATAGCCACGGTGGCCGCGAGCGTCCTGGTCGGGACGGCGCCGGTCGCGTCCGCGACCACGCAGGCGGCGCCCAAGGCCGCCACGCCCGGGTTCGCCTGTGATGCCACGGACGCCGCGGGGAAGGGATGGGTGCTTCCGGTCTACGCCCATCAGCCGGGCCAGAGCCAGTACGCCACCGAGCTCGCATCGGTCGAGCGGACGCTGTGGGAGACCGACCAGACCTTCGACGCGAGCGCCCGCCGGTTCGGGGGCTCGCTGCGGATCAGGTACGTCCAGGACGGCGACTGCCGTCCGATCGTGGCCCAGATCCCCTTCGTGAAGGGCCGCAACCGGGCCGAACTGGGCACGGCGTTCTCGGAGAACCTCGCCGGCCAGCCCGCGCGGGTGCGTGAGCTCGTGGCGACCAAGCGGGTGAAGCTCATGTTCTTCGTCCGCGACAACGAGATCACCAACTCCTGCACCGGCGGCGGCGCGGACGCCGGGCTCAGCACCGGCGGCGTCATCCTGCCGCGCTGGTGCTGGAGCGAGGCCGGGTTCACCCACGAGATGATCCACGGCTTCGGGCTCGGCCACTGCAACGTGGACGGCACGTCAGAAGGCAACGGCGACGACCCGGTCTGCCGCAACATGGGCAGCAGGCCCGAGTGCACCGCCGACACCGCGTCCAACTACCACCTCGACTCGTGCCGTACGGACAAGTTCCGCTACTTCGAGCCGACCAGGGCCTCTCAGCCGGCCGGGGAGCCGCTGGCCGAGAACAGGAACGTCGCGTTCAGCCCGTACCTGATCAAGGACCAGCCGACCCCGGCGGCGGACTTCCGGATGCGCGTCGTGGAGAGCGGGCTGTGCCTCGACGGCGGCGCCCAGCAGGTGACGCAGGCGGAGTGCTCGAACAGTGACAAGCAGGTCTGGCGCCGCAGCATCGACGCCCAGGGCTACCTGACGATCCGCAACGCCGGAACCGGCCGGTGCCTGCAGCTCACCGCCAAGGACAAGGACGCCGTCCCGGTGATCACCGCGCCGTGCGTGGCGAAGCAGAAGTCGCAGCAGTGGATCCCGGACGCCGACCAGGACAAGACCAACTTCTTCAACCGCTCCGGCGGGAAGTCCGGCGCGAAGCTCACCGTCCAGGGCGTGAAGGACGGCGCCGGAGCGAAGGTGGTCCGCGGCGGCGGCACCCCGATGGTGGCCGAGTACCTGAGCACCGGCTCCTCGCCCGCCCCGGCCCCGACCAAGACGGCTGCCCCGGCCCCGACCGCGACCCCGACCAAGAGCGCGACCGCGAACCCCACCCCTCGCCCGACGCGGACGTCGCTGCCGGTGTCGCGCAATATCCGCATCGAGAGCGCGTCGGGTCGCTGCCTGACCTCCTTCCGTACGAACGTGCGCCTGGGCTCGTGCCGGGCGGCGAACTGGCGGCTGGTGCCGACCACCGGCGAGGCCGTGCAGATCCGTAGCCAGGGCCGTTGCCTGACCCTCGGCTCGGCCCGCAGGGGCCTGCGCTCGGTCGTCCTGACCAGGTGTGGCAAGACGAGCACGAGGCAGCAGTGGGTGGTTGAAACCCAGCAGAACGGGACCGTTACCCTGAAGATCGCCGCCACCAGGGCCACCCGGCTCGTCGGCGCCGGGCACACCCGCGTGCACGCCAAGACCGCGCACCCGAGCAGGTCGCTCACGTTCACGATCAGGTAAGTGGAAGATTCGCAGCGCGAGGACGCGGCCCTGACCAGGCTGGTCAGGGCCGGAGACAGCCGTGCCGTGGCCGAGCTGTACGAGCGGCACCACGCCGCCGTCCTCGCCTTCGCCCGCCGCCTGTGCCAGGACCCGCACATCGCGGAGGACCTGGCCAGCGAGGCGTTCACCCGCACCCTGCGAACCGTCCGCAGCGGCGAGTCCGGCCCGTCCGGCGCGTGGCGTCCCTACCTGTACGCGGTCGCCCGCAACACCGCGGCCGAATGGGCGCGCACCGATCAGCGGCGCGTCCTCACCCCCGAGTTCCGGGACGACGAGCTGACCGTGGCCGAGCCCGAGCCGCCCGACGATCTCGTCACCCGCGCGTACCGGTCGCTGCCGCCGCGCTGGCAGACCGTGCTGTGGCACACCGTGATCGAGGACGAGCGGCCCGAGCAGGTCGCGGAGATCCTCGGCACCACCCCCGGCAACGTGGGCGTGCTCGCCTTCCGCGCCCGCGAGGGCCTGCGCAAGGCGTACCTGGCCGCCCACGTCGCGGGCGCCTCGGGCGACTGCCGCAAGTACGCCGACCCGCTGGCGGCGGCCGTACGCAAGAAGAGCGGCCGCCTCCCCCGGGCCCTGCGCGCGCACCTCGACTCCTGCCCGAGCTGCGCGCGTGCCCACAGCCGGTTGCTCGACCTCAACGCCACGCTGCGGGCCGCGCTGCCCATCGCGCTGCTGCCGTTCGCCGTGGAAGGGCTGGGCAAGGCCGCCGCCTCGAAGAGCGCCTCCATGGGGATGCTGGGGTGGGCGATCCCGGCGACGGCGGCGACCGTGATCACCACCGCGATCGTCTTCACCGTGCCACCGGAGCCCTCACCCCCGCCCGCGGCCGCCCCGCCCCCCTCCTCCACTCCCACGCGCTCGCCCTCCGGCTCCCCCTCTGCCTCGCCCTCCGGCTCCCCTTCGCCTTCGCGCTCGCCCTCGCCTTCGTCCTCGCCTTCACCTTCGCCTTCGCCTTCGAAGACCCGTAAGCCCACCCCGGCAGCGGTCGCCGGCACCCGGATCAGCCACGCGGGCCGGTGCGTCGGCACGAAAGGGACCCAGGTCGCGGCACTGAGCTGCACCGACCCGGGGACAGCCTGGCGGGTCAAGGGCGACGCGTCCCGGTTCCAGCTCGTCAACGCCGTGACCGGGCGCTGCCTGACAGCCGGCGCCAAGTACGACACGGTCTCCTTCAACGGCGGCGGCATCCGTACCGTCCAGCTCACCCCCTGCTCGGCCGCCCCGGCCCAGCGCTGGAACAGACCTGCCTTCAGCGACGGCGTGCCCCGCCTGGTCAACGTCTCCACCGGCATGGCCCTGTCGATCGGCAAGGAGTTCGGCAGCAAGCGCCCGCCCACCGCGTTCATCCTCTACGGCGCCTACACCGACTCCGCCGACCAGCGGATCACCTTCCGCACCGGCTCATGACCCTGGACCGGCTCCCCACCGGTGACGCGGACGCTCCGCAGCCACGTGCGTGCCTCCTCGGTGTCGCCGGCGGCGACCCGCTCACCATGGCGTCGGGGTCGACCGACGTACGGACCCGTCAGACGAAATCGGCCGCCGTCATCCCGGGCGGATGGCCCGGCGGCCACTGCACGAGCTCGATCCTGTAACCGTCGGGGTCGGTCAGCCAGGACGTCCGGAACCCCGGCCCGAGCTCCGCGGGCGGCTCGGCCGTGACGCCCTTGGCCGCGAGATCGGCGACCGTCGCATCCAGATCGTCCACCTGCACCACGAGGTGGTTGACGGCCCCGGTGTCCTCGACCGGCCGCGCGGGGTCGTACACGAGCTCAAGGCTGACGAACGGATCGTCAGGCAACTGCAGCATGGTCAGGCTGCCGAAGTCCGTCTCGGGGACGAACCCGAGCTTGGCGTACCCGAGCGCGGTGTAGAAGGCGAGCGAGCGCTCCAGGTCGGTCACCCGCAACCCGAGGTGCAACATCCGCATGCCCGGCAGACTAGTGGCCGGCCGCGGGTCCGGGGGGACGGCCGGGACGATCGAGGACGGCGCCTGGTGCCAGGAGCGGCCGACTCTCGCTACGACGCTTTCCCCGCCGGATAGACGAGAATGAGATCCACTCCTGGGCGTGTGTACAGGCGCAACCGGTAACGGCCGGGACCACTGCGCGCGAGGTTGGGGAAGCGCACCTTGCTCGCCGACAGTGTCTGCATCACCAAGCGACCAGATTCGCTAAGGATGTCCGCCTCGACCACCTTGTCCCAGCCCTTGCGTCGCAGGGGCGGCGGGGCCGAGCGCAACGCCTTCGCCGTGACGCAGGTCGCCCAGTCCTGAGCGGGCGTGAAGATCAGTGCCAGCTGGCCATGAGTCACCAGAGGGCTGGACGACCCCGCACTCCACATCGCCTCGATATCTTCTCCGGTGTCCGCTTCCGCGTCGTAGATCCCGTACGGCTGACTGTCCCAGTCGTAATAGGACGCGGTCGCCTGGAAGCGGGTGCGTAGCGCGGGCCACGGGTCGCGGCACAGGGCGTCCTCCTCGCGCGCCTCGCGCGCCGACTGTTCGCGCCGGAGCTTCTCCTTCTCGGCCTGCTGCTGTTCGATCTGAGCGGACGACAGCAACAGGTCAGGATATTTCCCTCCAATCACGTCCGGGCAGATCAGCGCCAGCAGCGCAGGACGAGCCTTGACCGGCTCCCCTGCCGCGAACCTGACGCACGCGCCTCTGCCCCTGCTGAGCAGTTCCTGGTCCGAAACCTCCCGATCAGGCTTCCGCACGGCGCACAGGTAGGCTCGATCACGCTGGTGGGCCGGGACATCGGCGACACGTGGTGGCTGCCTGACCCAACAGTCCGTGAGGTCACCGTTCCGCCAGGCGTAGGTGAGACGCGGAGCGCCCTCGGGTCCGACGACCATCAGCAGGAGGACCGCGGCCACGGGCGCGAACGCCGCGGGCACGCGCAGGGGCGCCCTCCGCCTCGGCTCATGGTTCAGTTCATGTGCCGTACGCGCCATCCAGACGATGTGGAGCACATCCATCGCCTCGGCGATCGACTCGATCGCGCTGCCGCTCGTCAGGCTGTCCACGAGCTCCACCAGGAACGGGCTCACGAACGTGCCCCACCCGATGAGGAGCGTCACCCGGCTCCAGCGTCCATCGCGCCACTGGGCGAGCAGGAGCAGCGCCATCACGACGAGCGCCGCCGCACCCACGGCCATGACGGTCGCTTTCGCGGCCGGTCCCAGGAAGAGCTGGGGCCTCGCATCGCTCACCAGGCCGCTCGCGAGCAACGCGACGGGTTCCACCAGCCCGAAGAGGAGCAGAGCCAGCCGGAAGGGCAGACCTGAGCGGGTGAACACCACCGTGAACAGCACGAGCAAGGACAACCGGAGCACCACCCCGATGACCGTCTCGACCAGATCCGGAAGGAACGAGGGGATCAGCAACCACACCACGTTGGCGTACAGCAGCAGCCTCAGCCACGTGGCCGCCGAGCGCATCGGCAGAGCCATCGGCGCGGGCACCCGCAGCACCTGCCACAGCATCCACGCGTTCACCAGCCCGAGCAGCAGCAACCAGGCCAGCACCGGCACCAGAGGAGACCTCCCGACGATCTCGTCGGGTGGATACCACATGGTGACCAGCCATGCGGGCGTCGCGGTGCCGATCACCAGGCCGAGAATGATCGAACCAATGGTGAGGACTAAAGAGGCACAAGCCGCCAAACGGTATAAGGGCACGAT
Organism: Nonomuraea sp. C10; assembly: GCF_008017515.1. NCBI lineage: Bacteria > Bacillati > Actinomycetota > Actinomycetes > Streptosporangiales > Streptosporangiaceae > Nonomuraea > Nonomuraea sp. C10. Next base: position 2,082,674 of record NZ_VPFF01000003.1, on the reverse strand, counting down.
GAGGCTTGATCGTAGTACGTGCTCACTGCCCGGAAAGTCGTGAACGCGGACCCGGTGCAGCCCTGTAGTTGATCGCCGACCGCGGAGGTCCTTCCGCACCTACTCCGATCACGCAAGTCCGCATCGATCGCGCCCGCGCCCAGTGACTCTACGATCATCATCGCGCCCGTTCCTCACCCGATCCTGCGTTCCTCGGCCCGCGTCCTGCTACACCAGCGTCGGCGACTGGGTCCGTCACCTGGTGGACGTTGACCGACCTGCGCGCCACGGATGAATGCGTGCTCCCTGCTGCTGGAATGCCTACTGACTGGAGAGGTCCCATCCGAACCGGTGGTCATGTCCTGGAATTGAGCGGACAGGATGGCAACCTCCTCTGCGGCGCTCACACCGACTCCGCCGACCAGCGCATCACCCTGGTGTGATCAGGGATTGCCCCTCTGCCAGGTGCCGAAGGGAGGGACAGGCCTGTCCATGAACTCCTTCAGCTGCTTCACCTTGTCGACGCAGTCGGGGCAGACGTACGCCTCGACCGCTCTCGCGGTCGCCTCCGGCGTCGGCTCACGGAAGGTGCCCGACACCGTCATGCCCAGCGGCAGGCGGGTCTCGGGATCCATCATGACCGTCATGACCTGCGCGGGAACGAAGCTGAAGGTGCGCTTGCACATGTGGCATCCGCCGATCGTCCTGATCTGCTCGTCCGCCATGGGCTCCCCACCTCCAACCGCACCGTACAACGTCGCTCTTACTGGCGCACCCGCCCGGCGATCTGCCGCGCGCACTCCAGCGACTCGGTATGCGTGGTGTCCACCACCAGGTCGTAGACCACGCCCTCGTGAACCACCTCAGCCTGCAACGCGGCCATCCCCTCGGTCCGGTCGCCCCGGGCGATCTCGCGCCCCGCGGCGACCTCGCTGTCGCACCGCACACCGACCCACAGCACGTCCAGCCCGGCGAGAGCCTTCTCCCACCGCTGCTTGGAGCCCGCCCCACCGAGGAACACGTCATCCACGACGATCCGGGCACCCGCGCGGGCCATCGCCGCGATCCCCGCGGTCCACGCCTTGTCCAGCGCCTGGAACTCCGGCCCCACGATCACCTGGCCGTCGGGAGCGAACTCGATCCCCTCCTCCGACGCCCGCATGGCCGCGGGCATCGCGTCGACCAGGTCGTCCACCGAGAAAGCGAGCCAAGGATCCGGCAGCACCGCCTGCAAGCACCGGGCGATCCCGGACTTGCCCGAACTGGAGCCACCGTTAAGCACGATCACCTGAGTTGTCACCGCGCCACCCTAGAGGCCCGCCCCGCACTCCCCAACCTGTTTTCCCGTTCCCCCACCGGCGAGGGAGCCGCCTCCCTCGCACGGGGGAGGGCGCCGGACCTCGTCCCCGGAAAGCTCGTACCCATGAGCACCACACCTGCGACCTACCAGCCCGCGTTGTCCGCACCCCCCAGCCGGCTCACCATCTGGGCCGGCCGAAGCATGATCGTGATCGCCGTGGCGCACACCGCCGTCTTCGCCCTCCTCGCCCCCTGGTCCAGCTGGCTCGCCGGAGACCTCCGCGACGGGGTCGCCGACGCCGACTCCCTGGCGATCTTCTGGGCACTGCCGGGCGGATTCGTCGTGGTCCTCGCCCTGCTGGGACTGCTGGTGGCACGGTTGGGACGGCAGGGACAACACGTACCCGGATATGTCGGCTGGGCGAGCCTCGCCTGGGGAGCCCTGGCCGTCACCCTGATCGGACCGAGCGGTTTCCTGCTCACGGCCGTCCCCGCCGGCCTGCTCATCACGGCGAACCTCACCGCCAGGCGGTAGGGCCGGCCCTACCGCAAGACGGGGGTGCGCGGCAATGCGGCCGCGGCCGGCGACCGGGACTCTGGCCATGAATCCGTCGCCCCCCAGGAGGTTCCGTGTCCACGGTCCTTGGTACGCCGCTTCGCCGGGTGATGCAGTGGCATCGACCGCTGATGCTGATGGTCGCCTCGATGCTGCTTCTGCTGGTCGTCTCGACGATCGGGCTCGTGCTCGACGACCGGGTGCTTCTCGGCGCCCCCGTCTGGCTCAAGCCGTTCAAGTTCGCCGTGTCGATGGCCGTCTACGGAACCACCCTGGCCTGGATGCTGTCCCTGCCTCACCGGGGCAGGAAGTGGACCTCCGGCCTGGCCACCGTCTTCGCCGTCACCGGGTTCGTCGACACCGTCATCGTCGCCGTCCAGGCCGCCCGCGGCACCTTCAGCCACTTCCACAAGTCCACCGCACCGGCCGAGAAGATCATGCTGGTCGTCTTCGGCAATGCCGTGCTCCTCATCATGCTGGCCAACCTCGCGCTCGCGATCATCCTGGCCTTCCAGCGCGTCCACGCCGACCGCGCCATGAGCCGCGCGATCCACACAGGTCTGGCCCTGGCCGTCGCCGGCATGGCCCTGGGCTTCCTCATCCCCATCCAGGGGAAGGCGGAGACCGCCCTGACCACCAGCGGCCAGCGAGTATCCCTGAGCAGCGGTCACAGCGTGGGCGTCCCCGACGGCGGCCCCGGCCTCCCCCTGACGCAGTGGAGCACCACCGGCGGCGACCTGCGGGTCCCTCATTTCGTCGGCATGCACGGCCTGCAGGTCATGCTGATCGCCGCCCTGCTCCTGGCGGCACTGGCGGCTCGCTACCCCCGCTTACGCGACGACCGGACCCGCGCCCACCTGATCGCCGTGCTCGCCACGAGCTACACCGGCCTGATCGCCCTGGTCACCTGGCAGGCCCTACGCGCCCAGCCCCTGATCCACCCCGACGCCCTGACCCTGACCGCCGCCGCCCTCCTGGCAGCGCTCACCGCCGTGGTCACCGCCACGGTCCTGGCAACGCGGCCAGGCCCTGATCGGAGGATCTAACACCGGAGCCAACGTGAAGTCCGTCTTCGCAAGACATCAGCTCATAGCAGTCGTCTTTGCACGACATCGGCGATGACGGCGTTCACGACCTTGCCGACTTCCTCAGGCTCCGGCGGGACCCCCTCCCGGCCGGCGAACAACATGTGCCCGGCCCCGATCAGGGAAAGCGCCAGCGCCTCCACATCGGCGTCCGCCGCGATGCGGCCCAGTTCGCACTCCTCGTTCAGGTAGGCGGCGATCATGGCTGCAGCATCCGTCAAGACCGGAACACCGGGAGCCGAACGGGCCTGACGCAGCCGGGCACGCAACTCGTCCCGGAAGATGACGAGAGCGACGATCGCCACGGCGACCGAGTCGAACAGGTCGACAAGCGCCCCGGTCAGGTTGCCGGCGACGTCGCCGGTCCCGGCGGAGCCACGAAGGGCGCCGGCCTGGCTCTCGAGCCGGGCGATGCGGTCCCGCACGAGTTCGGCGAGGAAGGCGTCGAAGTCCTCGAAGTGCCGGTGCAGGACGCCCTTGGCGACGCCCGCCTCCGCCGTGACCGCCCGGCTGGTCAGGTCGTTCGCCCCGTCCCGGAGCAGGACGCGTTCGGCGGCGTCGAACAACTGCTGCCGCACATCCCGGAGGGCCACTCCAGTCGGCATCGCCCGTTCCTCCTTACCCGCCTCCGCCCGCCCTTCGCTCACCGCGAACCGTGCGCGGGTTGATGAGTGGGCATGCGCCCACTATTGTGGGCACATGCCCACTCTAGCGCAGGAGCAACCAGAGCATCCGCGGAACGAGCCCCATAAGGCCAGGCAGATGGCGGAGTCGTTCGGGGCCGACACCGAACGCTACGACCGGGCCCGGCCCGACTATCCCGACGCCCTGGTGCAGCGAATCATCACCGCCAGCCCCGGCCCCGACATCGTCGACGTCGGCTGCGGCACCGGCATAGAAGCCCGCCAGTTCCTGGCGGCCGGGTGCAAGGTGCTGGGTGTCGAGCCGGACGTCCGGATGGCCGAGTTCGCCCGCCGCACCGGGGTCGAGGTCGAGACGGCGACGTTCGAGGACTGGGACGCCGCCGGTCGCACCTTCGACGCGGTGGTCGCCGGGCAGTCCTGGCACTGGGTGGACCCCGTCGCGGGCCCGGCCAAGGCGGCGCAGGTGCTGCGTCCCGGCGGCCTGCTGGCGGTGTTCGCGCACGCGTACGACCCGCCGCCCTTCGTCGCGGAGGCGTTCGCCACCGTCTTCCAGAAGGTGGCGCCCGACTCGCCGCTCAGCACCGCATCGCCGAGGCCGGCCCAGGACATCTACCAGGCGATGTTCGCCACGTTCGCCGACGGCATCCGCAAGACGGCCGGGTTCGGCGAGCCGGAGCAGTGGCGATTCGACTGGGAGCAGTACTACAGCCGCGACGATTGGCTCGACCTGCTGCCCACCACCGGCGCGCTCACCCGACTCCCGCCAGACAAGCTGGCCGAGGTGCTGGAGGGCGTCGGGGCCGCCATCGACGCGATCGGTGGCAGCTTCACCATGGCCTATACCACGATGGCGATCACCGCGTCACTGAACACCTGAGTCGCCCACCACTCCGAGGACGCGTGGGCCGGGAGCGGCACACGCGCTCCCGGGTACGCCGGTGAAGTAGACGATCACAAGCTCCCGTCCCGCGCCGCAGGGGTCCACCGCCGTCACGGGCGCCTGCGCGGCGGCTCCCATAGCTTGATCGGCTTCCAGGGGCGTCCACACCTGTGCATGGACATGTCAGCAGCCGCGCTAGCAACATCAGGTAGGACCTAGCCTTGTATGCGATCATCAAGGAATGACAACGAGAAAGGCTCATGGTCGCTGACCACCGGCTCGCGCTGCACGCGACGCTCCCCGACCGCTACGCCCGGCATGAGGTCCTGGCCGCGACCATCGACCACCGCGGCCGGCTCGCCGCCCTGGTCGCCGACCCCGCCCAGCGCTTCGTCCCCATCCCGCGCTCCTCCCAACTCCGGCAGCCCTCACGCTACGACGCAACCGCCGTCATCTGCGACGGGCCGGAGATCCACGAGATTCCGCTGACAGACCTCAACGAACAGGTCACCCTCATCGACACCCACGGCGATGGCATCGTGCTGGCCGCTGCCCGCTGTGAGCCTGTAGGCATCGGAATCGAGCGCTACCAGGAGCCGGTTCCAGAGGACGAACTACACCTCACCCATAACGTCCAGGTGATCGATGGAGGCGGCCAGATCCAGTCAGCCTTCTACGCCGGTGACGGCATCAAGCACCTCATGACGGACGCCCGGGGCGCCATCTGGATCAGTTACTTCGACGAGTCGAACTACTGGTTCCCCAACCAGGACGGCACCCGCTCCTACGGCTTCGCGATCGGCCTGGCGCGCTGGGACTGTGACGGTGGCCAACCCTGGATGGCGTCGGACCACACTCCAGACGTCTTCTGGTGCGACTGCTACTCGTTGAACGTCGGACGCGAAGTGGTCCACGCCTGCCCCTACCCCGATTTCCCACTGATCGAGATCGATGGTCACGGCGTCCGCAGCATCACCCCGAACTCCATCACACGCTGTCACGGCCTAGCCATCTCAGGTGCTGAGATGGCCCTTCTCGATCAGCACCGAGCAGGCGGCGGGTTCCGCTGGGAGATCCGCAGGGGCCGCCGGCAGAGCGGAGCCGTCATCGAGTCAGACCGGCTGAACCTGCTGTTGCCACACGACCGACATCCGACCGGCTGGGCCCGAGGGAAGATCGGCAGAGACGGGACACTGTGGCTACGCGAGGACGGCGACCCGCGCCATTGGTACCGCTATGAGATGAGCTCCTAGCCAATCCGGGATTGCTGACAACGCGAGGAAGCCCTGTTGGCGTTCGCAGGCGTCCGTCATCTCGTCTGGCTGCACCCTCGCTGTTCGTCTGCGTAGGCCGCAGTTCATGATCGTCTGCTCGGGTGGCTCCCGAAGTGGCTCCCAGAAAGCTCGGTGGATCATGGTTCGGAAGGGACCGTGATCCACTGTCGCCGACCCTGCGTAATGGCACGGCGATCATGCAATGGAAGCCGTTACCCCTTCCAAGTCGTGCAGACGCTGACAACCCTTGAACCGCTACCTTGTCCACATGATCGTTGAGCAGCAGGTCTACTTCATGATCCAGTCCGATGAATTTGATCCCGGGCAGATCACCCAATACGTGGGCGTCGAGCCGACTCGGTCTGAGGCGAAGGAGTCACGACTCGGCAGGAAGAGTGGGCGCCTGCTACCGCCACGACATGAATGGATGCTCGACTCCGGCCTTGCGGAGACCACCTCACTCGATGAGCAGGTGGAAGCTGTGATGAATCAGTTGGCCGGCGCCTGGGATCGCATCAGAGAGTTGACCGCTGGTGGCGCAACGGCCACGTTGGTCATGCTTCGGTCGTTCGAACCGGGAGAGCACTCCAGCCCGCGAGGCCTCGTTCTTGACGCAGAAGCCATTAGTTCTCTTCAGAGAGCTGGAGCCGATCTATGGATCGACGAGTACGACTTATCGTAGGGCTGGCGATGGAGACACTCGCACGGGCCTCGGAGTTCACGAACTGAGCGCTGGACTGATCGCTGTCCATCCTCACCTGCTGGGAGGCGACCGACGTGCCGCGACCGAAGCCATCTCCAGCGCTCTCCTGGGGAAACAGACCCCGGTGGCTCCCAAAACTGAGCTGGAACGCCACTCCTCAGCCGGTGTAATTCTCGTACTCCCACTCTCCGATCCGGGCGATCTTCTCTGCCAGCTCACCCCATGTAGGGGCCTCCAGTGCGGCAATGCGATCGCTCAGCCACTCGGTCACCTTGTCGGGATGAAGTTCGGCAACGAAGAGCCAGTGCCGACCGATGAGAAAGGGGCGATGACGGAGTTGCTCTGTGAGGGCCGAAGGGGTGCAGACGGTGAGTTGAAATCGCTCCTCGCCCAGCTCACCCTGAGGACCGACATACATTTCCAGGAGTTCGCAGGCATGGGCCGGATCGTCCATCCTCCGCCCCGCCTCAAGATCTACCCAACGGAACTCTCCTAGTCGTACTCTCACAGTCCCATGATCGCCTAAGAAGCGGGCCGTCAGCTTGGGAGTTGCAGGGATCTTGGCTCGAAGAGCAGTTGACCTACGGCTGAGGAACGAAGCACGGATCGTCGACGTCAGGAGGCCTTCCAGGTAACGGGCTCGGCTCCGTCGGCGGTGGAGGAGAAGGTGACGGCGACGGGCTTGTCGCCCTTGCTGACGAGGTAGACGCCGCACTGCCGGACACTCTTGCCGGGCTGGACCATGCCGTAGGGCACGGACGATTCGCACCCCTTGGGGCCGTTGCTGCCGATCGCGATGAGGGTGAGCGGGCGCAGGGTCTGGCCGCTCGCGGTGCGCAGGAAGACCGCCCTGTCCATGCCCGGGTACAGCTTGGAGGTGCCGTTGTTGCGGTACTGGAGCGTGACGAAGTACGCCGTGGCGGCCTTCTGCCTGGCGTTCAGGTTGTAATCGGCGAGCGCGTCGGGGCCGGCCTTGCGCACGCTCTTCGGCGTGACGGTCAGCGGCACCTCTTTGTCCCGCGCGTCCTTCCACGTCACCTCGGCCGGCTTGTCCGAGGGCAGCACGCTGCTGCCGGTGTCGGCGCCCTCGACCTTCCACATCTGGATGCCGGAGTCGTCGCTGTAGGAGACGGTGGCGGGCCGGGTGTCCTTGGGGAGCATCACGACCCGGCACTCGGTCGCCGCCTGGCCTGCCGCCAAGGCACTCGGAGCTTTCGTGCCGTTGCACGTCTCCAGCGGGCCGCTGCCGGGCGAGGCCAGGGGGTTGCTACTGAAGAACGAGACGCGCTCGCCGGCGGTGCCGTCCGCGAGCGCCAGACGGAAGTTGTTGACCACCTGAGCGCTCTGGACCTCACCGGATCCGGTGTTGGTGATCGACACGGTGAGGTAGTGCGGCACCATCCCACGTACGTCGTCGTCGAGCCGCACGTCCTTGAGGTCTTCGGCCGAGCCGAGCTCGAGCAGGGTCGGGTGGAGCGTCAGCTCGTGCGCCTTCTTGCCGCGGTCGGTGTAGTGCGCTCGCCGCGGTGCGGTGTCGAGTGTCAGCGGCGTAGCCGTGGACGCGGCCTGGTCCGCCTTCGGCTTGTCACCGCTGACGTTCTTGCTGGTATCGGAGCCTCCGCAGCCGGTCAGGAGCAAAGCGAGAACGCCCGCCCCGGCGATGGCACTGACCCGTCGGCTGACGCGCTGCACTGCGACTCCCGTCGTTTCCGTGGTCCTCTGCAACCCCGTTAGGTCGGGGACCACCCTAATGCTCCGGTGACAGTTCGCGATCATAGGGTTGGATTTGCGCTGGTAGTGGCACTGCCGGGCAGTGGCTTGGCGTCGGCGGCGCCAGTCCGACAGGCCCTCTTCCTATTCTCCTGGCCACGCGGCCAGGATCTCGATACCAATCACCCGACCGCTCTCGTCCAGGTCGAAGTTCACCATGGGACTGTCCACCGTGACCGTCCGCGCCACGCCGCCGGGCACGATCGGACCCCGCAGGTAGATGTACGCGGCCTCCGCCTCGGGATCGTAGGTCCACGTGCCGGGATGCTCTTCCAAAGTCACGGAGTCTCCTGTTAGCAAGATCGCGACGTTGTCCTGACAAACACGAAGTCCCTGAACCAGGAACACCAGTTCAGGGGCTTCATCGTAAGAGCCGACGTGGGGAATCGAACCCCAAACCTTCTGTTACAAGGGCAGGGCAGACAGCACGTCGATGGCCCTCACATGGACCTGACCAGCAGATCTAGACGGTCGCCGTGCGACCGAGGTCGTCGGCGTCGCTGTACTGGTTGCTGTACAGCAGACCTCAACCCTCCGGCTCGATTGGCAAGGACCGACGAAGTCGGTCCGCGGCAGCCGAGGCCGCCCGCCAATCGGTCACTTCAGTGGTGCGAAGAAGGCTTGCAGGTCCGCGGCCAGCTCGGCCGGGGCCTCCATCGCCGGGAAGTGCCTGCCGCGCCGGAACTCGGTCCAGTGCGCGTCGGCCGGCGCCGGGACCAGCTTTCGTACGGTGTCGTCCGCTCCGAAGACCGCGAACCCCTGCGGTACGGCCGGCGGCGCGCCCCACTCCGAGGAGTGCGCCTGCTCGTACAGGGTGTGCGCGGCAGTGACACCGCAGCCGGTGAACCAGTACAGGCTGACCGTGGTGAGCAACTGGTCGCGGTCGATCGGCAGGTCGGTCCACTCGTGGAACTTCTCGGCGATCCAGGCGAGCTGCAGCAGCGGCGAGTCGACCAGCCCGTAGCCGATGGTCTGCGGCCGGCTGTTCTGGATCGCCAGGTAGCCGGAACCCTCCCTGGTGAAGGCCTCCATCCGGTCCAGGATCAGCTTGTCGAGCGGGTCGTTCTCATTCAGCCGGTCCGCCATTCCGGGCAGGAAGGTGGCGGTGCTCGCGGCAGTCAGCGGATCGGTCACCACGTGTACGCCGATGACGTGCTCGCCGTCGAGGCCGGCGACCATGCCGGACACGCCCGCGCCGATGTCGCCGCCGTGCAGGCCGTACCGCTCGTAGCCGAGCCGGCGCATCAGCTCGGCCCAGGCGCGTGCGGTGCGGCCCATCGCCCAGCCCGTCCCGCCCAGCGGGGTGGAGAAGGCGTACCCGGGCAGGGACGGGGCGACGACGTGGAAGGCCTGACCCTCCACCGGGTTGACCAGCGGCTCGATCAGGTGCAGGAACTCGGCGACGGAACTGGGGTAGCCGTGGGTGATCAGCAGCGGTTTCGCGTCGGGCTGGTCGGACCTGACGTGCAGGAAGTGGATGCGCTGGCCGTCGATCTCGGTGGTGAACTGCGGGTACTGGTTGAGCCGCGCTTCCTGGGCGCGCCAGTCGTACTGCGTGCGCCAGTAGTCGGCGAGTTCCCTCAGGTAGACCGCCGGTACGCCGCGGGCCCACTCCACGCCCGGCGACTCGCCGGGCCAGCGGGTGTCGACCAGGCGGTCGTGCAGGTGCTCGACGTCGGCCTGGGGGATCTCGATGCGGAAGGGCAGAATGCCGTCGCTGATGGCGCTTCTCCTAGTCGACAGAGGCCGGTACGGCCTGGGGGGTGTCCGGGCGCTCTTGCGCTCACGTGGAGAAGAGTAAGGACAATAGGGGAAAGAACCGTTCCTAGACAGTCGTCAGGATCGAAGAATGTCGGAAACCTCGGCGCGACTGCTGCGCCTGCTGTCCCTGCTGCAGGCTCAACGCGACTGGACCGGTACCGAGCTCGCCGCCCGCCTCGGCGTCACCACCCGCACCATCCGTAATGACATCGGCCGGTTGCGCGGGCTGGGCTATCCGGTCGACGCGCGGCCGGGTGTGGCCGGCGGGTACCGGCTCGGCACGGGTGGCGCCCTGCCGCCGCTGCTGCTGGACGGCGAGGAGGCGGTAGCGGTCGCCGTCGGATTGCGTACCGCCGCGAACGGCTCGATCGCGGGCATCGAGGAGACCTCGGTGCGTGCGCTGGCCAAGCTGCAGCAGGTGCTTCCCGCGCGGCTGCGCCACCAGGTCAGCGCCTTCCAGTCGTACGCGCTGCCGATGCCGTCGCCTGGCCCGCGGGTGGATCCGAACGTGCTGACCCTGATCGCGAGCGCGTGCCGGGACCATGAGCGGCTCAGGTTCGACTATCGGGCGCATGCCGGCGCGGCGAGTCGGCGCTCGGTCGAGCCGTACCGTCTGGTGAACGACCGGCGGCGCTGGTACCTGGTGGCCTGGGACCTGGACCGGGACGCCTGGCGTACCTTCCGGGTCGACCGGATCGAGCCGCGGACGCCGGCCGGGCCGCGCTTCACGCCCCGTGAGCTACCGCCCGACCCGGAGATCGCGGCGCGGGTGGCCCGCGGAACCGGCGAGGCGACCTGGCGGTACCGGGCGCGGGTGATCGTGCACGCGCCCGCGTCGTACGTGCGAGGTCGGCTGCCGATCCCCGTGGAGGTGGAGTCCCTTGGCGAAGACCGGTGCGCCTTCGAGCCAGGCTCGGACCATCCACAGATGCTCGCCCTCTATCTGGGCCTGCTGGACGCGGATTTCACGGTCGTTGACGCCCCGGAACTGGTTCACGCGCTGCACGCCCTGACGGAGCGCTACCAGCGCGCGATCGAAGCCAGCAGGCGGACGTCTGCCCGTTCCTTCAGCTCCGGTGGATAGCGACGCTGGGCGGGGTGCGGGGAACTGGATCGACCTGACATGGACTCCATCGAACCCAGAGCACACCAGAGTCTCCATCAATCCGCTGGACAGACGTGGACCTCGACAAACCGCAGATTCACATCACCGGCACTGCCGCCGTCCTCGACCGCCAGCGCGTCGAGGGCACCACGAAGAGCGGCCGTTCCCGCGTCGTCTCCATCGACGCCGGCACGGTCAAGGTCCTCAAGGCACATCGGGCTCGTCAGGACGAAGAACGTCTCAAGCTCGGCGAAGCGTGGAAGGGAGGAAGCGCCTACGTGTTCACGACCGGCTGGGGAGACCCACTGTTCCCAGACACGCCCAGTTCTCTGATGCCCAAGCTGATCAACGCCCACAACAAGCAGAATCCGAACACTCAGCTCCCGCGCGCTCGCCTGCACGACCTTCGCCACATCCACGCGACGACGCTGCTTCTGGCGGGAGTCCCCGTCCACGTCGTCGCAGCTCGGCTGGGCCATGCCGACCCGGCAATCACGCTCCGCGTCTACGCGCATGTCGTCAACGAGCAAGCGGCCACAGCCGCCGATGTATTCGCCGACGCCATCAAAAACACCGCCTGAATCCACGCCAGACGAGAGGGCCCTCCCAGCTCGGTAGGGCCCTCTCCTATTCTCCTGGCCACGCGGCCAGGACCTCGATACCAATCACCCGGCCGCTCTCGTCCAGGTCGAAGTTCACCATGGGGCTGTCCACCGTGACCGTCCGCGCCACGTCACCGGGCACGATCGGACCCCGCAGGTAGATGTATGCGGCCTTCGCCTCGGGATCGTAGGTCCACGTGCCGGGATACTCTTCCAGGGTCACGGAGTCTCCTGTTAGCAAGGGTGTTAGCAAGATCGCGAGATTGTCGTGACAAACACGAAGCCCCTGAACCGGAAACACCAGTTCAGGGGCTTCGCCGTGAAGAGCCGACGTGGGGAATCGAACCCCAAACCTTCTGTTTACAAGGTCCCCAAACGATCTCCATGGGCGTTCGGACACGTTCGCCACGCTGGTCGCCCGCCCTCCGGCTGTTCAGGCCTGTTCACCTCAGTTCATGATCGTCCGTTTGAGTGGCTCCCAAGGTGGCTCCCACAGAGACCTACTCGTACAGGTGGGCGACGTGGATCTGAAGAGCAAGCGACTGCCATGTCAGCGGGTCGACGTCGTCCTTGACCGGAGCTCCTTCGCGAAGACAGCCGTCCGCAAGCCAGGCCGCCCACGTTCTGAGAAAATCGCCGACGTACATACTGCTCCAACGCCCATCGACGAACTGCTTGCCCTCGCGGCGCTGCCGTTCCCAGTCGGCACGATCGGCGTCGAAGTCGTCCGCCATGATTTCCAGGTAGGCGGCGAAGTCTCGCATGTCCTGCACGTGGGCGACGTCGGCAGGTAGCTCACGCGGTGATGTCATGAGGACGAGGGTAAGAGGGGACTGCCAGCTTGGGAACTCTCTCAAGATTATGTGCTCTGAGCAGGGGAAACGCTGACCTGGACAGATGCCGGTCGAGTGACCGTGATTCCCCGCGAGTCCTCCTTAGTCACCTTCCTGACGGGCACGCAACGGGCACGTGAGGGGACAGGGAGCGGGAGCCCCTCCTTCCTCGTCGTGCTCAGGCGACAGGTTCGGCTCTTTCGAACACCGGATCGGCTTCCCGACTTCTCAACCATGCCTTCCATTGGCTCACTTTGGGCTTGGGCGCCTCAGGGTGATCTAACAACCACAGGAGGTACCGGGCCCGTAAGCGGAAACCCTCATCAGGATCATCGGCGATCTCAAGCAGGAGACGACGTAACCGCAATCCGCCAACCGCCCTGGCCAGTACGGCATATCCCACATCTTCACAACGGTGCTCACGCCGTAGGGCAAGGCAGATCAAGTCAACCAGCTGATCGATCACCTCACTCGCCAGATATGGCACGGCCCTGGCCAGATCATGTAACTGACCGCGTTTCGTCCCCCAGCTTTTTCCGGAGGCTATCCACTCGTCCGGGTATTGGGCCTCCCACTCCAGATAGAGCAGGACATACTTCAGCCCGGCCCAATCGGCGTAGGACTCAGCGGGAGTGAACTCCCACAAAGCATCCGGCAGTGTTCTTCGTCGCTCTGCGATGTATCGGCCTCCTGCCTGATCAGCGGCCGACAATCCCTCATCTCGCCAGACCTCATTGAAGGCATACAAAGCCGCACTACGGCGATCTTGAGTAACCTCCAGCTGCCCGCGCGCCCGCTCACGCCGAACAGGATCCTCCGAGATCAACTCGAACGTCCACCCCAAGCACCGATCCCACTCCTCAGCGGATTCCATGATCCCATTATCTGAGCTGCAGGCGGTTCGGACTACCTTCGCCGGAAGCTCCTGCTTCTCGATGTAACGGCGCTCAACCGCGTTCCTCGGTGAGCCAGGGTGAGGAACGAACCCTGGATCGTCGATCGCCCCCAGCCCGTACGACGTCCAGCCAGGCAGTGGCGATCGTCGGGCTGCATCTGTGCGGCGGCGTGGCAATCCCGGTCGGGGCGTTCGGTTGGGACGGCGGGGCTGGCGTGCGGTGCCCGGCCCGGTGTCCCGCCGCCGTCCGGGACCGGCCCCCAGGCCGCACGCGCGGACGGCGGGCGGGCGGAGGGCCGGGGGGTACGGCGGCGCGCCGCGCCGCCGCTTGACGAAGAACCCACCATCACACCGGACGAGCCGAACGACGAACAGCGCTGGCTGGTCGAGTTCCGCGCCGACATCCAGGCCCAGCGCGACGACGCCGACAAGTCCGGTGCCGACACCGCCGAGCTGGACGCACTCATCGAGGGCCTGGACGAAGAGATCAACAACGCCGGGATGCGCGGCAACGTCCTCGGCCGCACCGCCCCGAAGCGCACCCGTTCGACCAAGCGACGACAAGACGCACCCGACCTGCCCAAGCGCACGATGACCAACACCACCCTCGGCCGGACCTTCCAGACCCCGGACGGCAAGACCTACCGGCCGTCGCTGTTCGTCACGCTCACCCTGCCCTCCTACGGCAAAATCCGCGACGGCGTGCCCGTCGATCCCGAGACGTACGACTACCAGCGTGCCGCCCGAGACGCGCTGCACTTCTCCAAGCTGATCGACCGCTTCGTGCAGAACCTACGCCGCGTCGCGGGCTATGACGTGCAGTACTTCGCCACGGTCGAACCTCAGAAGCGGCTCGCCCCGCACCTGCACATGGCCATCCGCGGGACCCTGCCGCGTGCGGAGATCAAGCAGATCGCGGCGGCCACCTACCACCAAGTGTGGTGGCCTCCCGTCGATCAGGTCGTCTTCGACGGCGAGCATCTACCCGTCTGGCAGGACGGGGCCGGCTACCTCGACCCCGACACCGGCGAACTCCTGCCCACCTGGGATGAAGCCCTCGACCAGCTCGACACCGACGACGACGCCGAGCCGCTGCACGTGATCCGCTTCGGCGACCAAGTGGACGTCAAGGGCGTGCTCTCCGGCACGCCGGACGCCGACCAGTGCATCCGCTACCTGTCCAAGTACCTGACCAAAAGCCTGGGCCAACCCCTCGACGGCCACCAGGCCCAACGCGAGCACGCGGCCCGCTTCGTCGACGCCCTGCGCTACGAGCCCTGCTCGCCCACCTGCGCCAACTGGCTGCGCTACGGCATCCAGCCCAAGGGAGCCAAAGCCGGGATGACGCCGGGCCGCTGTCGGAGCAAGGCGCACAAGCCCGAACACCTCGGCTACGCAGGCCGCCGCGTCCTGGTCTCCCGCAAGTGGAGCAACAAGACCCTCGCCGAACACAAGCAAGACCGCCGCACCTGGGTCCTGGAAGCCCTCGGCCAGACCGGCGAACCCATCGACCCACACCGCTACGTCTGGCGACCCGTCCCGGCCGGAGACGCCAACGTGCCTCCGCTGTCGGTGCGACTGCTGCGATCCGTACGAGAACGCCAACGCTGGCGCACTCACATGGCCGAACTCCAAGCCAGAGCAGACGGCCAAGATCTTTCGGCAACAGAAGGGAGAGCGGCATGAGTGCGAACATCGCCCCCCTTCTACTCCGCCCCGAAGAGGCCGCTGACTACCTCGGCATCGGCCGCACCAAGGTCTACGAACTGATTCGCTCCGGCGCGCTTCGCTCCGTTCGCATCGGCGCCCTCCGCCGAGTTCCGGCAACCGCGCTCACCGAGTTCGTCACCCAGCTTGAACAGGAACCAGCATGAGCACCAAGAAGCGTGGCCAGAACGAGGATTCGATCTACAAGGACGGCGACCGTTGGCGAGGTGCCGTTTCCCTCGGCTACGGCCCTGACGGGAAGCGCACCCGTAAGAAGGTCTCCGGCAAGACACGCGCCGAAGTGGTTGAGAAGGTCCGCAAGCTCAAGGAGACCCTTGCCAAGGGCGCACCGGTACCGGATGACCGGCTGACGGTCGGCGCGTTTCTTGACCGCTGGCTGCTGCACCTGCCCGGCCACATCTCCGATGGGACCCTAGACGACTACGAGGACACCGTGCGACTGCACCTCAAGCCGGGGCTCGGCCGTCACAAGCTGACCAAGCTCACGGTGGCCCAGGTCGATGCCCTGTGGCAGGCCAAGCGCGAGGCCGGCTACAAGGCGAACAGCGTCCGCAACATGCGGGCCGTACTCCGGAAAGCGCTCGGGCAGGCAGAACGGGAGGGCTTGGTCATGCGGAACGTCGCGGCGCTGTCGATGCCACCGCGCGTACCCGTCGAGGAAGGCCGGACGCTCACTGTGGAGGAAGGCAAGAAGCTCCTCGACACTGTGGCCGATCATCGCATGGGCGTCCTCGTTCTCCTGGCCCTCGTCTTCGGCCTGCGCCGGGGCGAAGCGCTCGGACTCATGTGGAACGCCTTCGACCCGGACGCCCGGACCCTCCGCATCACCCACTCCGTGAAACGGCTCAAGAACCGAGACCCGAACGCCATCACAAGGACCCGCATCGTGATCAGCGAACTCAAGACCAGGCGCTCACGGCGCGTCCTCTGCCTGACCCCCGAACTGGTCGAAGCGATCAAGCGTCACAAGGCCACCCACAACAAGGAACGCCTCAAGGCGGGTGAGGACTGGACGGAACACGGCCTGATGTTCCCCACCGCTTTCGGCAACCCGTCCGACCCGGACACCTTCTCGCACCTGTTCTCCCGGCTGGCCAAGAAAGCGGGCCTCGGGCACTGGCACCCGCACGAGCTTCGCCACTCGGGCGCGTCGCTCATGCTCGCGCAAGGCACACCGCTGCACGTCGTATCCGAAGTCCTCGGCCACGCCAGCATCGCGATCACCAAGGACGTCGACGGACACCTGCTGGAAGGTGATCGGCGCGCAGCAACGGAAGCCATCTCCAGCGCCCTCCTGGGGAAACAGGCCCCGGTGGCTCCCAAGGTGGCTCCCACAGACGCCGAAAGCACCGGTTGAAGATCCGAAAACACAAGGCCCCTGACAGCATTACGCCTGTTCAGGGGCCTTGTGGTTGAAGAGCCGACGTGGGGAATCGAACCCCAAACCTTCTGTTTACAAGACAGATGCTCTGCCGATTGAGCTACGTCGGCACGGCCTATCAGTGTAGACGGTCACCGCCGTCGATGACGAGCCACTTCGTACAAGGTCACCCCTGCCGCCACCCCCGCGTTGAGCGACTCCGCCGCCGCGCGCATCGGGATGCGGGCGACCACGTCGCACTGCTCGCGGACCAGCCGCGACAGCCCTTTCCCCTCGGAGCCGACCACCACGACCAGGGGCTCCGCCAGGAGGTCGACGTCGCCGATCTCCGCGTCGCCCGCGCCGTCGAGACCGATGACGAAGAGCCCTTCGTCGCGGTATTCGCGGAGGGCGGCGGTGAGGTTGGCGGCGCGGGCGACGCGCAGGGTGGCCAGGGTGCCGGCGGAGGTCTTCCAGGCGCCGCCCGTCACGCCGGCTGAGCGGCGGGACGGGACGAGCAGGCCGTGGGCGCCGAAGGCGGTGGCGGAGCGGGCGATGGCGCCCAGGTTGCGGGGGTCGGTGACGCCGTCGAGGGCGACGATGAGCGGGGTCTCGGCCGCGTCGCGGGCCAGCTCGACCAGCTCCGCCGGGTGGGCGTAGTCGTAGGCCGGGATCTGGAGGGCCACGCCCTGGTGGACGGCACCCTCGGTCAGCCTGTCGAGCTTGTCGCGGGTGACCTCCATGAGGGCGATCCCGCGGTCGGCGGCGATTTTGACGCTGTCTCGTACGCGGTCGTCGTTGTCGACGCGGTGGGCGACGTAGAGGACGCTGGCCGGGACGCCGGCCTGGAGGGCCTCCAGGACGGGGTTGCGGCCGCCGATGTATTCGGGGGCGTCGTCGGAGCGCCTGGTGCGCGCGGGGGCGCGGCGGGTGCCGCCTCCCTGCTCCTCGCGGGCGACGCGCTCGGCCCTGGCCTTGTCCTTGTACCAGTGGCGCATCTCGGCGGGCGGGGTCGCGCCCCTGCCTTCGAGGCCGCGGCGACGCTGACCGCCGGTGCCCTTGGTCGGGCTCTTCTTCTTCGCGGGCCTGCCCGGCTTACCCCCTGCTGCCATGGAATCAAGGGTACTTGCGCCGCCAAGTCCCTTGGCCCGCCTAGGTTGGCGGACGTGGATCTGAATTACTACGACACGCTCATCGCGGTCGCCGAGGACACCCAGGTCATCCGGGCCGAGGTTCCGCTGCCGAGGGGTGGCAAGCCGACGGTCGCGAGCGTTCAGTACGAGTTGCTCGCGGCCGATCCGGGCGCCCTCACCCAGGAGGACGTGTTGTTCGAGAGCTGGCTGCGGCGCCAGGACGACCCGGAGCCGCCGCAGGACGTGCGGGCCGAGCTGCGCGACCGGTTCTTCAGCAGGTCGCAGGCCTGCCTGCGGGCCTCGCCCCTGCCGAAGAAGCACGGCTGGGGCCTGCTCTTCGACGGGACGGGCCGCATCACGTTGTGTCCGATGGAGTCGGACGAGTATCAGCGCATCGTCGCCGGCGAGGTGGCGGGTGTCCGCGTGGTGAAGGCGATGCGCACCCGCCGCCGTTAGCCGCGCAGCTCCCAGCGGGCGCCGTGCGGGGTGTCCTCGACGGTGACGCCCGCCTCGGCGAGCTGGTCTCTGATCGCGTCGGCGGCCGCGTAGTCCTTACGGGCCCTGGCCGCCTTGCGCTGCTCCAGAGCGACCACGACCAGCGCGTCGACCACCGGCTTGAGGTCGGAGCCCGCCGTGCGCCATTGCGGCGAGCGCGGGTCGAGGCCCAGCACGTCGAGCATGTTCTGGGTCTCGGCGAGCAGCCGGGCCACCGCCTCCTTGTCGCCCTTGGACAGCGCGACGTTGCCCTCGCGGACCACCTCGTGCACGACCGCGAGCGCCTGGGGCGTGCCGAGGTCGTCGTCGAGCGCGTCGGCGAACGCCTGCGGGAGCGGCGCGTCGGCGTCGACGTCGTGGATGACCTCGGCGGCGCGGGTCACGAACCCCTCGATCCGCTGGTAGGCGGTCGCGGCCTCCCGCAGCGCCTCCTCGGAGTAGTCGATGGAGGAGCGGTAGTGGGGCGCGGCGAGGTAGTAGCGCAGCTCGACCGGGCGGACCTTCTGCACCATGTCGGGGACCAGCAGCGAGTTGCCCCGCGACTTGGCCATCTTCTCGGCGCCGATCTTGACCAGGCCGTTGTGCATCCAGTAGCGGGCGAAGCCGTCGCCCGCCGCCTGGGACTGGGCGATCTCGTTCTCGTGGTGGGGGAAGATCAGGTCGAGGCCGCCGCCGTGGATGTCGAACGTCGGGCCCAGGTATTTGGTGGCCATCGCCGAGCACTCGAGGTGCCAGCCGGGACGGCCGGGGCCCCACGGGGTCGGCCAGGTCGGCTCGCCGGGCTTCTCGCCCTTCCACAGGGCGAAGTCGCGCGGGTCGCGCTTGCACGACTCGTCGTCGGTGTCGCCGGCCGCGCGCATGTTGTCCAGCTTCTGGTTGGAGAGCTTGCCGTACTCGTCCTCCCAGGAGCGCACGTCGAAGTAGACGTCGCCGCCGGAGGCGTAGGCGTGGCCGCGGTCGATGAGCCGCCGCATGAGCTCGATCATCTCCGGCACGTGGCCGGTGGCGCGCGGCTCGACGGTCGGCGGCAGGCAGCCGAGCGTGTCGTAGGCCCAGGTGAAGGCGCGCTGGTTGCGCTCGGCGACGACGAACCACGGCACCCGCTCCTCGGCGGACACCCTGATGATCTTGTCGTCGATGTCGGTGACGTTGCGGCAGAACAGCACGTCGTAGCCGGAGCGCATGAGCCAGCGCCGCAGCACGTCGAAGTTGACGCCCGAGCGGATGTGGCCGATGTGCGGAGGGGCCTGCACGGTGGCGCCACACAGGTAGATCGACGCCCGGCCGGCTTCGAGCGGGACGAATGCGCGAATGTCGCGAGTGGCGGTGTCGTAAAGGCGCAGGCTCACAAAAGCAAGGCTAACGCCTCAGCCACCGTCGTGGATGCGATTACCGCGCCACCATGTGCGATGACGGTCGCGTTGATCGGCCCGGGAGTGCATTGTTCTGTAGGCTCGAACCGCCATGGACGTGACTCCCCCCTCTACGCTCCGCCGCCTGGGCATCGCCCTGGCCGGACTCGCCGTCGCCGCGCTGACGGGCGCCGCGTGCGTGCTCTCGTTCGACGATCTGCGGGCGCTGGCCGTGCACGGCAGCGCCCGTCCCGACCTCGCCTACCTCTACCCGGCGGGGTTCGACGCGCTGCTCGCGGTCACGCTGATCTGCGTGCTGCTGCTGCGCTCCGCCCGCGCCCTGGTGCGCGCCCAGGCCGCGGTGGTGCTGGTCCTGCTCATCCTGGCGGCCGCCGCGGTGAACGTGGCCACGGCGCTCGGCCACGCGTTCCCGGCCTCTCCGACGGCCGTCGGCGTGGCCGTCGCGCCGTGGGTGATGCTCGCCCTGGGGCTGTGGCTCTGGATGCTGCTGATCAAGCACGTGCAGGACGGCCGGGGATCCGCGCGCGACCACGACGGTACGGGGGAGCACGACATCGTGCCGTTCCATCGCGGCGTCGAGGCGGACAGGACGGTCGAGCTGCCGCGCCCGGCCGCCGGGCCGCGGCCGTCCGAGGAGCCGCCGCCCCTGGCCGCCGCCGCCCCGGCCGCGCTGGAGACGACGCCGGTCGTCGGCCCCACTCCCGCCCCGGAGACCCCGCCGGTCTCGGAGCAGGTCACCCGCTGGCCGGCCCACCGTCCCGAAGAGGAGACGGCCCCCTCGCCCGCACCGGATTCGGCCCCCGAACCGTCCGCGGCCTCGCCCGTACCGGATTCGGCTCCTGAACGATCCGCGTCCTTATCGGAACCGGCCCCTGAGGAAGCGCCGGAGCCGGAGCCCGAGCCTGAGCGGCCCGTGCGGTGGGGTGACCGGGTCAAGCCGAGAGACGTCCTGGTGCATCCCCGCGCGGCCACGGGCGCCGAGAAGGGCGCCGACACGCAGCCCGTGCCCGTGGTGCGGGACGACGAGCCGGACCCTGGGCACGGCCGGGAGGCCGCCGACGCCGGTGAGCGCGGGCAGGACGGCCGGGCCGCGGACGCCCTGGAGGACACCGCCCCTCACCCCGTCGTCGAGGAGAACGACCGGCCGTCCCCCGGAGAGGCGCCGTCGGGGCGGCTGCGCAGCACGCCCCTACCGCCGGAGGACTGAGAACGCCCCCTGACATGCGCGAAGCCCGCCCGGCATCAGTGCCGGGCGGGCTTTGCGCGTGTTGCTCCGTGCTCTCGGGATCAGGCACGGTTCCCGGGGTCACAGGCCCCGGCTAGATGCTTGTTTTGCGAGGTCCGCGGCGTAGGCCGGCGACTATGCCGACGCCCACGACCGCCAGGACGACCTGCAGCACCAGCTCTATCCAATCGATGCCGGGGGTCGTCTCCACGCCGATGACCTGAGCGATCATCGTGCCGACGAGGGCGGCGACGATGCCGACGACGATGGTGAGGATCCACCCGATGGCCTGCCGGCCCGGAAGCAGCAGACGCCCGATCGCGCCGATGACGGCGCCGATCACGATGGCGCCCAGGATGGACTGGATTGTCATGACACAAACCTCCCCGTGAGGATGAGCGGTTCATCCTGCACGGGGAGTGGGATACCCGATCTCCAGCCTTTATGCCGGAGATTTACAAATTTGCAGCTCAGGTGGTGGTTCGCCCTCTTCCGCCACCCTTCCCCCTGGCCGATCCGGCCACGATCGACACTCCGATCACCGCCAGCACGAGTTGGAGGATGTGTTCGAGCCAGTCGATGCCCTTGGTGTCGGCCCAGCCGAACAGCTGAGCGATCAGCGTGCCGAGCAGAGCCGCCACGATGCCGACGATCAGTGTCAGGCCGATGGACATGTTCTGCTTTCCCGGCAGGATCAGCCGGGCCAGCGCGCCGACGATGGCGCCGATGATTACCGCGGAAACGATCGCGCCGATCATGTATAGCTCCCCCCGAAAGCGTCTTCAGAGGGACATACCCGGCATTTCAGCAAGTTACCCCTGGTAGACGGCGATCCGCACCGCGCCAGAGCGGACCGCCGTCGGCCATGGAACAGGCGGGCGGCAGGTTGCCCACCGGTTAAAGGACGGCTGATCCCGGCGTGAGGTTGACGACGAGCGCGGTCGCGACCGCGGCGATCCCTTCGCCGCGCCCGGTCAGCCCGAGCCCGTCGGTGGTGGTGGCGCTGAGGCTCACAGGAGCCCCCAGAGCGGCGCTGAGCGCCTTCTCCGCCTCCAGGCGCCGGGGAGCCAGTTTCGGGCGGTTACCGATCACCTGGACGGCCACGTTGCCGATCTCGAAGCCGGCCGCACGCACCTTGCGCGCGGTCTCCTCCAGCAATGCGGCGCCGGACGCGCCCGCCCAGCGCGGGTCGGCAGTGCCGAACAGGCCGCCCAGATCGCCCAGGCCCGCGGCGGACAGCAAGGCGTCGCAGGCCGCGTGCGCGGCGGCGTCGCCGTCCGAGTGGCCGGTCAGGCCGGTCTCGCCCGGCCAGTGCAGGCCGGCGAGATGCAGCTCCCGGCCCGATGCGAACGGGTGGACGTCGACTCCGACGCCCACCCGTGGAACGATCGCGCTCAGGAGTTCAGGACCTCGTCGAGCAGGGCCTCCGCCTTGTCCTCGTTGGTCTTCTCGGCGAGCGCGAGCTCGCTGACGAGGATCTGGCGAGCCTTGGCGAGCATGCGCTTCTCGCCCGCGGACAGGCCGCGCTCGCGGTCTCGGCGCCACAGGTCGCGGACGACCTCGGCGACCTTGTTCACATCACCGGACGCGAGCTTCTCCAAGTTGGCCTTGTAGCGCCGCGACCAGTTCGTCGGCTCCTCGGTGTGCGGCATGCGCAGCACGTCGAAAACGCGCTCCAGGCCCTCCTGGCCGACAACATCGCGCACCCCGACGAGTTCTGCGTTTTCAGCTGGCACCTGGACGGTAAGGTCGCCCTTGTCGACCTTGAGCACCAGGTAGGTCTTTTCCTCACCCTTGATGGATCGCTTCGTGATTGCTTCGATCCGAGCAGCCCCATGGTGGGGGTAGACGACAGTGTCGCCGACCTGGAAAGTCATGTGACAAGTACCCCTTCCGCTGTACTCCAGAGTACCACGCATCCACAGGGTCCCGGAACAGTGAAATCATCATAACTGCAGGTCAAAGCCGCATATTGGGGATTGACAAGAGGTCAACTCTGTGAATCGCATATCCGGACATACCGAATGACCTGCGGGGGTGTGGAAATGACCTTGGAAACAGGTGGATATGGTAGGCGCTGCCCATCCCCATGTGCGAACCAAGGAGAACCCGCTCGTGACCAGCCGTCGCTGGATTGTCGCCGCCGCCGCGTTCCTGGCAGCCCCCGTACTCGCCGGCTGTTCTGTTGGTTTCGACGCCAACACCACCAAGCCGTACGCTCCGGTGGAGGCGGCGGCCCTGATCGACCAGGGCGCCTACGGCAAGCAGAGCATCCACGTGCCCCAGGCGTTCATCCTCGGCCCCGAGCCCGGCGGCAGCATCCCGTGGCGCGGCTCCGTCCCCGTCTACCTGACGATGCTCAACAACGGCGACTCCCCCGACACGCTGCAGTCCGTCAGCGCCGGTGACGCCGCGAGCGCCAAGCTGGCCGCGCCCGTGCAGCTCCCGGTGGGCCAGCTCGTCAAGGCGGAGGCCGCCACGCCGCAGATCACCCTGGAAGGCCTCAGCAAGGCCCTCAGAGGCGGTGAGGCGCTCCGGCTGGACCTCCAGTTCGCCAACGCCGGCACGATCACCCTGGACGTCCCCGTGATGCCGCACAGCCGCGAGTACGCGTCCTACCCGGCGGTCGAGGGCGCCGTCCCCGCGCCGACCCCCTCGCCCACGCCGACCGAGGCGGCCGAGGAAGAGGCCCACTGACCCCAGGACACGCCAGAACCCCTTCGTCCCGTACGCGCACTCGTACGGGACGAAGGGGTTCTGTCAGTCTTCGGCGGTGTCGAACTTGTAGCCGAGGCCGCGCACGGTCAGGATGCAGCGCGGGCTCGACGGGTCGGCCTCGATCTTCGCGCGCAGCCGCTTGACGTGCACGTCCAGGGTCTTGGTGTCACCGACGTAGTCGGCGCCCCACACGCGGTCGATGAGCTGGCCGCGGGTGAGCACCCGGCCGGCGTTGCGCAGCAGCACCTCCAGCAGCTCGAACTCCTTCAGCGGGAGCTGCACCGGCTCGCCGCGCACCGCCACCACGTGCCGGTCGACGTCCATGCGCACCGGGCCGACGGCGAGCACCGCGGTCTCCAGCTCCTCAGGGGCGTCGCCCTGCCGGCGCAGCACCGCGCGGATGCGCGCCACCAGCTCGCGCGAGGAGAACGGCTTGGTCACGTAGTCGTCGGCGCCCAGCTCCAGGCCCACGACCTTGTCGACCTCGCTGTCCTTAGCGGTCAGCATGATCACCGGGACCTTGGAGCGCTGCCGCAGCGAGCGGCAGACCTCGGTGCCCGGCAGGCCCGGCAGCATCAGGTCGAGCAGCACCAGGTCGGCGCCGTTGCGGTCGAAGGTGTCGAGGGCCTCGGGCCCGGTCGCCGCGACCGAGACCTCGAAACCCTCCTTGCGCAGCATGTAGGAAAGGGCGTCGGAGAAGGACTCCTCGTCTTCCACGACGAGTACACGGGTCACGGGGCGGCCTCCAGAGGGATTGCAGGTTGTGCCGGAATGGCCGTCCCGCCGAAGGCGGGCAGGCGCAAAGTGAAGGTCGAACCGGAGCCTTCCTTGCTCCAGACGGAGACCTCGCCCGCGTGCGAAGCGGCCACGTGCTTGACGATGGCCAGGCCGAGACCGGTGCCGCCGGTCGCGCGCGAGCGGGCGGTGTCGACGCGGAAGAAGCGCTCGAAGATGCGCTCCTGCGCCTCCTCCGGGATGCCGATGCCCTGGTCGCTGATGCTGATCTCGACGCTCTCCCCGGCGGGGCGGGTGCTGACCACCACGCGGGTGTGCTCCGGGCTGTAGGCGATCGCGTTGTCGATGAGGTTGCGCAGCGCGGTCACCAGCAGCTCCTCGTCGCCCCAGATGCGCAGCCCGTCGGTGCCGCCGGTGACGAGCGTGATGTCCTTGGCGCCGGCGCGGGTGTTGCAGTGGTCGATGGCGACGCCGATGGCCTCGTCGATGGAGACCTGGGCGGGCGCCGGGATGGGCTCGGCGCCCTGTATGCGGCTCAGCGTGATGATGTCCTGCACCAGGTAGGTGAGCCGGGCCGCCTCGTGCTGCATGCGGGCCGCGAACCGGGTGACGGCCTCGGGGTCGTCGGCGGCGTCCTGGATCGTCTCCGCCAGCAGGCTCAGCGCGCCGACCGGGGTCTTGAGCTCGTGGCTGACGTTCGCCACGAAGTCGCGGCGCACCGCCTCGACCCTGCGGCGCTCGGTCTGGTCCTCCGCCAGCACCAGCACCTGGCCGAACGAGCCGAGAGGCGCCACGCGGACCGCGAAGCTCGTGGTCTCCTGGCCGAACTTGTTGCCCGCCACGTCGATCTCCGTCTCACGGATCTCGCCGTCGCGCCGTACCTGCCGCGCCAGCGCGAGCAGCTCGGCGACCATCAGCCGGTCACCCTTGACGAGCCCGAACGCGCGAGCGGCCGAACTGGCCCTCAGCACGCGGTCGTGCGCGTCGAGCACCACCGCCGACGAGGGCAGCACCGCGAGCACCGACGCCACGCCCTGCGGCAGCGCCGTCACCCCCGGATCGGAGACCTCGCTCTTCCTGCTGGGCGCCTCGATCTGGTTACGGTAGAACAACACAGCCAGAGCCCCCACGACGAAGCCGGCCAGGGCCGCGAAGCTCAAGGCCATCTCACTCATGTTCCCGATGGTAGGCGGCGCCCTCGCGCGCACAGACCCCTCACCAGGGAGATGAACCGCCCTTTCCCGGAAAGTTCACCTCCGAGTCGGAGTTCGTTCACAGACGTCGCCGTACGGTGACGTCATGCGTGACGCGTACCACGAAGAACTAGACGCCCTCACTGACAGGCTGGTCGAGATGACCAGGCTTGTCCGCTCCGCCATCTCGCGCGCCACCACCGCGCTGCTCGACGCGGACCTCCAGCTCGCCGAGCAGGTCATCTCCCGCGACGAGGAGGTGAACGCGCTCTACTCGGGCATCGAGGGGTCCATCTTCGACCTCATGGCCAGGCAGCAGCCGGTGGCCGTCGACCTGCGCCTGGTCATCACCGCGCTGCGCATGGGCGCCGACCTGGAACGCATGGGCGACCTCGCCGTCCACGTCGCCAAGGTGGCCCGCCTGCGCCACCCCGACTCCGCCATCCCCGCCGAGATCCGCTCCACCATCATCGAGATGGGACAGATCGCCGAGAACCTGGTCACCAAGGCCGGCGGCTGCATCGCCTCCCGCGACGTCGAGGTCGCCCTGGAACTGGAACAGGACGACGACGCGATGGACCGGCTGCACCGGCGGCTGTTCCGCACCATCCTCAGCAAGGACTGGAGCCACGGGGTGGAGCCGGCGATCGACATCACGCTGATCGGGCGGTACTACGAGCGGTACGCGGACCACGCGGTGAGTGTGGCGAGGGATGTCGTTTATCTGGTGACGGGTACGCGGCCGGAGTGATGCTCTTGGGGTGCGCCGCCTGGTTCGGCGCACCCGATGTGATTCGGTGTGCCCGGTTCTTGTTCGGTGTGCTGTCTGGTTCGGTGTGCCGTTTTATTAGGTGCAAAGCCGGTCATTAGGGTCAAAAACCAGGAAATCTTTTTGGGAAACCCCTCGGGCTGGGCGCCGTTACGCGTGCCTGACGGCCCGCTCAGCCCGCCGTAGGCCGTGAAGGCGTGGCCCTGCGCGGCGCCAGGCGCTTCGCGCCTTTCGGCTCAGACGTGTTGTGCGGGGGCTTCGCCCCCGCGCCCCCGGAGACAGGCGCGGCCCTGCACGGTACCGGGCGCTACGCGCCTTCCGGCTCAGGCTGTGTCGTGTGGGGGCAAGCCCCCACACCCCCGGCGAGGGAGCTACCGCCCCCTCGCGCTCCCCGGTCCTGACCAGCCAGCACATGTCGTTTGACCAGGGCATCCCACCCGCAGATGAACACCAAGCCCACATGCTTGGGGACCGACACCGGTGGCGTCTCCTGATGCGTCTGCTCGCACACGCACGATCGTGCTTACATTTGGGGAGAAATTCGTTACCGGTGCCTAGGGGAAACCCGAACACCACGTCCTAAGGCCGCCTACGGGCGACCTTAGTGCTATCTCGACCTGGTGCAACTCTGCTACCTGGATGAGTCCGGTGGCTGCGAACCTCAGATGAAGTCCGGTGGCTGCGAACCCCACATGAGTCTGACGGCCACGCCCGCCATGGTGCTTCCGGGGTTCATCGTCAGTAGTGCTTCCATCCCCGCGCTTACCAGGGACTTCTCGCACTGAAGCGCGCCCATCTCCCCAGAAGGTTCGCAAGCGGGACTGACGCTTGATCACATCTTGGGCGAGATCAAGGGCAGCGAGCTCTCACACCCCAGCCGGGGAGCTACCGCCCCTCCCGCTCCCCGGACCCCAGCCGGGGTTGCGTCCACGGGAGTGGTGTACGAGTTTGGCCTGGTCACAGGCGTGGCGTCGTGAAATGAAGACGGCCATCGAGTGATCCTTCGAGTAGCTAGATCAAGATCGAAGGAGAACCAGTCGATGGCCGCAGACAACAGTGTGACGCCTGCTCAGTGGCTCGCGAGGCAGATCGAGACCGACGACCCTGACATGTTGCGATCCATGGTGAAGACCATGGCCGAAGCGTTGATGTCGGCCGAGGCCGACAGCCTGTGCGGGGCCGCCTACGGCCAGCGCAGCGAGGAGCGGACCAACTCCCGCAACGGCTACCGGGCGCGTGAGTGGGACACCCGCGCAGGAACGATCGAGCTGGCGATCCCGAAGCTGCGTTCCGGCTCCTACTACCCGGACTGGCTGCTGGAGCGGCGCCGGCGGGCCGAACAGGCGCTGATCAGCGTGGTCGCCACGTCCTATCTGCTCGGCGTCTCCACCCGGCGGGTGGACAAGCTGGTCGAGCAGCTGGGCATCAAGCACATCTCCAAGAGCCAGGTCTCGCAGATGGCCAAGGTGCTGGATGAGCAGGTCGAGGCGTTCCGGACGCGGGCGCTGGACGCCGGCCCGTACACCTTCGTCTGGCTGGACGCGCTGACCCAGAAGGTGCGCGAGGGCGGCCGCACGATCAACGTGCACGCGCTGGTCGCCACCGGCGTCAACGCCAACGGCCAGCGCGAGGTCCTCGGCCTGGACGTCACCTCGGCCGAAGACGGTGCCGGCTGGCTGGCGTTCCTGCGCGGCCTGGTCGCGCGCGGCCTGTCCGGCGTCCAGCTGGTCATCTCCGACGCCCACCGCGGCCTGGTCGAGGCCATCGGCGCCGCCCTGCCGGGCGCGTGCTGGCAGCGCTGCCGCACCCACTGAAGCTGTGAGGAAATAAGGCGTTGCTTTCTGATCTTGAGATCGTTGAGGTGGTATGGCGATCTCCACCGAAGTCCGCGACCAGCTCACGCGGAAGTTCGAGGCGTTGCTCCCGCATCTGAACGAACGTCAGCAGCGCCTGATGCTCGCGTCCGAGGCGCGACTGCTAGGGCACGGCGGAGTGCGAGCTGTCGCTCGGGCGGCCAGAGTCAGCGAGACCACCGTGCGCAGAGGCGTCTTCGAGCTCGAACGGGGATTGAGTCCTTTGCCGGATGGTCGCGTGCGACGATCCGGAGGTGGGCGCAAGCGCGTGACCGCGCACGATCCGAAGCTGATGTCTGCCCTGTTAGCCCTGGTGGAGCCGGATGAGCGGGGTGATCCGGAGTCGCCGCTGAGGTGGACGACCAAGTCGCTACGGCATCTGGCCGACGAGCTCACCCGACAGGGCCACACGGTCTCGGCGCCGACGGTCGGCGCGCTGCTGCGCCGCAACGGTTTCAGCCTGCAAGGCACGCGTAAGACCTTGGAGGGTACGCAGCATCCGGATCGAGACGCCCAGTTCCACTACATCAATGAGCAGGTCAAAGACCATCAGGCGACTGCAGAGCCGGTCATCAGCGTCGATACCAAGAAACGGGAACAGCTCGGTCTGCTGCCCAACGCCGGCCGTGAGTGGCGGCCGAAGAGCGACCCGGTCCAAGTCGTCGACCACAGCTTCTTCACTGGGCCGCAGGTCGAGCAGGCCATCCCGTACGGGATCTACGACATCACCCGTAACACCGGCTGGGTGAACGTCGGCGTCGACCACGACACCTCCGTGTTCGCTGTGGAGTCCATCCGCCGCTGGTGGAAAGCACGCGGCAGACACGACTACCCGCACGCCGGCCGCCTGCTCATCACCGCGGACGCGGGCGGCTCCAACAGCTACCGCTATCGCGTCTGGAAGAGCGAACTGGCCGCACTGGCCGCCGAGACCGGCCTGGCCATCACGGTCTGCCATTTCCCTCCCGGCACCTCGAAGTGGAACAAGATCGAGCACCGGCTGTTCTCCCACATCACCCTCAACTGGCGAGGCAGGCCGTTGACCAGTCACGAGGTGGTGGTCAACACCATCGCGGCCACCCGCACCAGCGGCGGGCTCCGAGTGGAGGCCACCCTCGACACAGGCGAGTACCCCACCGGCGTCGCAATCAGCAAAGACCGCTTCGCCGCCCTGCCGCTGGAACGGCACGCCACCCACGGCAGCTGGAACTACACGCTGCACCCCGCTCCCGCCGACGCATCCAGCCCCGTCCCTCCTGTCGGCGAGGCCAACGGACCCGCACAACGGCGTCAAGCCATGCTGGCCCGGCTCGCCGATCCGCGGCTGACCGGCATGAGCCCGGCTCAGATGGAACAGTTGGCCGCCGCACTCGCTCCGGCCCAAGCCGCCCGCGCCCAGGAACGCCACAGCCAGCAACGCGGTGGCCGGGCTCGGCGAGCCACCGGCAACCTCCGCGCCAAGCCCCTGTTCAACGACTCCGCCCGTCTGCTGCTCACCCTGCTCTACCAGCGGCAGGTCTGCTCTATGAAAGTTCTGGCCGACCTGCTGGAAGTGACCGATGTCTGCATCGCCGATCTGGTGAAGGAGACCCGCAGAGTGTTGGAAGACCAGAGCCACCACGCCGGAACCGCCCAGGTCCGCTTCGCCAAAGCAGCCGCTCTCCTCGACTTCTTGACCACCGATCAGCGTCCCGCACGGGCCGCGATCATCGACCGGTTGTCCCACCCGGCTCTGACCGGGATGACCCGCGACGAACTCCACTCCCTCATCCAACGCCTCGCCGTATCGCAAGTTGCTCAGGGCGAGCGCCTTGGCTACCAGCGGCGGGGCGGGCCTCGCCAGCCGGGAACTCGATCCGGCGTCTTCCCTCAGAAGATCAGCAATAGCGAACGGGTCTTGCTGACGATCCTCTACCAGCGGAAACTCTGCACCATGGAGGTCCTGACGGATGCTCTGGGCGATGTCTGCAGATCCTCCGTCGGCAATGTCATCCGCGAAACTCGCCCTCTGCTCCAACAGGTTGGTCACGTTCCCACTGCTGCGCCAGTGCGATATCGCACGGCGGCAGATCTGCTTGCCGCAGCGCCAGACGACCGCGACACGCCGACAAGTTGATCCTTTACGGCTTCACTACCTGCGCAATCTGCTGACCTGCGTGCCCAAGTCGGCGCAGCCGTGGGTGGCCACGCTGGTGCGCACCATCTTCGACCAGCCCACCGCCGAACAGGTGCGCGGCCAGCATGCCTGGGTCATCGACGCCCTGGAGGCCAAGTACCCGGCCGCGTGTGAGCATCTGGACGCCGCCCGCGAGGACCTGCTGGCCTTCGCCGCCTTCCCGCGCGAGACCTGGCGGCAAATCTGGTCCAACAATCCGCAGGAGCGGCTGAACAAGGAGATCCGCCGCCGCACCGACGTGGTCGGCATCTTCCCCGACCGGGCCTCCATCATCCGGCTGGTCGGCGCGGTGCTGGCCGAGCAGACCGACGAATGGACTGAAGCCCGCCGCTACATGGGCCTGGACATCCTCGCCAAAGCCCGCGTCCGGCTGATAACCAGCGACACACCGGCCCAAAATCTGCTCCCGCAGACACTTACCGCTTAACCTGCAAAAACAGGATCACTCGAAGATCGATTCATACACCACGTCCGTGGACGTGACCCCAGCCGGTTGATTTCTCTCGTGAAAGACAGACCCGCCTTCGGACGAGCCGTGGCTCCACTCGTTGAACTTCGAAGGCGCCGGTTCGAATGAGAGTCGGCCCCACCCATCGCTTTTGAACACCCTGATCATGCATGGGTTTCTGGCTCTACCCGGAGCCAGAACAGCCCTAGTGGTTCGCCCCGTCTGCGAACCCGCCCTGAGCGTGATCACTACGCCATTCGGTTTCCAGAATGCTGAACAGCTCGGAATCTCGCCAACCGTCCCGGATGAGTGCGGTATGACGATGACGTCCTTCCCAGGTCATGCCGAGCTTGGTGAGCACCCGCCCCGAGCCGAGATTGCGCGGGTCGCATGTAGCGAAGATCCGATGGAGGTCGAACTTCTCGAAGCCGCGTGTGAGGAGTTCTCGCCCGATCGCCGTTCCGACTCCATGGCCCCAGAGCCGCGGGTGCACGATATACGTGATCTCGCCTTGGCGGTGCTCTCGGCTCCGGAGGTGCAGTTCGCCCATTCCGACGATGTCGCCTTCGACGCGAGCGGCATAGGCGAACCGCTGCTGGGGTGTGTGCGACCACGCCTCAGCAGCCTCTGCCACGAACGCTCGGGTTTGCTCTTCCGTGTTCGGCCCCCAGGCTTGGAAGCGGCAAACCTGGTCGAGAGAAGCCCAGGAGTGAACGGCTCGCCAGTCTTGCAGTTCGATCTTGCGCAAAGT
This sequence comes from Nonomuraea sp. C10, assembly GCF_008017515.1. Lineage (NCBI taxonomy): Bacteria > Bacillati > Actinomycetota > Actinomycetes > Streptosporangiales > Streptosporangiaceae > Nonomuraea > Nonomuraea sp. C10. Next base: position 2,051,331 of record NZ_VPFF01000003.1, on the reverse strand, counting down.
TACTGAGTGTCGAACCACAATCTGATCATGCCAGGTGGGGATAGCGGCCATTCTGCGAATTGGCGTTGATGAGACGGTCGACGGTGACGATGCAGATCTCGGCCAGGGTGGTGAACTTTCGTTGTCGCAGGCTCTTTTGAATATCTGGTCACCGAACTCGGCGACTGTCTCGTCGGCCATGACAGTTTGTTCCGGCAGTGGAGGAGGAGAGCAGGTGAACGCCTTCGGCCAACGCCGAAATCCGGCCGAGACCCGGGGAGCGTGAGAGGGCGGTAGCCCTCTCACCGGGGGTGTGGGGGCTTGCCCCCGCACGACACAGCCTGAGCCGGAAGACGCGTAGCGCCTGGTACCGCGCAGGGCCGCGCCTGTCCCCGGGGGTGTGGGGGCGGAGCCCCCGCACAACACGTCTGAGCTGTCGAGGCGCGAAGCGCCTGGCACCGCGCAAGGCCGCGCTTGTCCCCCGGGGTGTGGGGCGCGCCCCACACAACACAGCCTGAGCCCGAAGGCGCGCAGCGCCCGGTACCGCGCAGGGCCGCGCCTGTCCTCAGGGGGCGCGGGGGCGAAGCCCCCGCACAACACGTCTGAGCCGAATGGCGCGCAGCGCCCGGTACCGCGCAGGGCCGCGCCTGTCCTCAGGGGGCGCGGGGGCGAAGCCCCCGCACAACACGTCTGAGCCGAATGGCGCGAAGCGCCCTCCCCGCGCAGGGCCACGCCCGTCCTCAGGGGCGGGGGCGAAGCCCCCCGTACAACACGTCTGAGCCGAAAGGCGCGAAGCGCCTGGCACCGCGCAAGGCCACGCCTTCACGCCTACGGCGGGCTGAGCGGGCCGTCAGGCACGCGTAACGGCGCCCAGCCCGAGGGGTTTCCCAAAATGGTTTGAAGGTTTTCACCAAGGACTGGACGGCTCACACCGAACCAGACGGCTCACGCCGAACAAAACCTCACAGCCGTGAACGGAGACCCCCTCAGCGGCCCTGGTTGGCCACCGCCTGGATGGCGGCCTTGGCGGCCTCCGGGTCCAGGTACTCGCCGCCGCGCTTCAGCGGCCGGAAGTGCTCGTCCAGGTCGTACCGCAGCGGGATCCCCGTGGGAATGTTGAGCCCGGCGATGTCCTCGTCGCTGATCCCGTCCAGGTGCTTGACCAGGGCGCGCAGGGAGTTGCCGTGGGCGGCCACGAGCACGGTGCGGCCCGCGGACAGGTCGGGGACGATGTCGTCGTACCAGTACGGCAGCATCCGGTCCACCACGTCCTTGAGGCATTCGGTACGCGGCATCAGCTCGGGCGGGAGGAGGGCGTAGCGGCGGTCGCCCACCTGGGAGAACTCGTCGTCGTCGGCGATGGGCGGCGGGGGCGTGTCGTAGGAGCGCCGCCAGAGCATGAACTGCTCCTCGCCGAACTCCTCGCGGGTCTGGGCCTTGTTCTTGCCCTGGAGGGCGCCGTAGTGGCGCTCGTTGAGCCGCCAGGAGCGCTTGACCGGGAGCCAGAGGAGGTCGGCCTCGCCGAGGGCGAACTGGGCCGTCTGGATGGCCCGGTTGAGCAGGCTCGTGTGGACGACGTCGGGGTAGAGGCCGGCGTCGGTGAGGAGCTTGCCGCCCCGGCGGGCCTCGTCCTCGCCCTTCGCCGACAGGCTCACGTCCACCCAGCCGGTGAACAGGCCCTTCGCGTTCCAGTCGCTCTCGCCATGCCGTAGCAGCACCAAAGTCGCCATGCGCCCCATCCTAGGGCGGCCTGGTTCAGGAGCGCTCCGGGTCCGCGAAGCGGGCGAAAGCCTGCAGGTTGGCGAGCGATTCGCCGCGTTTCTTGCGCCATTCCCACTCGCGCCTGATGGAGGAGGCGAAGCCGATCTCCAGGGCGCGGTCGAACGACTCGTCGGAGTAGGTGAGCACGCAGCCGAGGATGCGGTCGATCTCCTCCTCGGTGACGGCGGTGAGGGGCATGCGGCCGACCAGGTAGACGTCGCCGACGGGGTCGACGGAGAAGTGGACGCCGTACATGGAGCCGTTCCTGGCGAGCAGCCATTTGTAGAACTCGGCGTGGTTCTCGTCGGGCTGGCGGCAGAAGAACGCCTCGATGTGCAGGACCCGCTCGCCGACGATCAGCCAGGTCATGGTGGCGAGTTTGTGCCGGCCGGGCAGCTTGGCGAGGAACGCTCCCGGCCGCGGCTCGTCGTGTTCGACGTCCGCGGCCTTGAGCGCGGCTTCGATGAGGTCGCGCATGCGCTACAGCCTACGAGTTCACCGCCACCGGCTGCCGGTGCAGGTGGGCGACGGCTTGCGCGTACACGTCCATGAGGCGTGCGGAGGTGGCCTGCCAGCCGAAGGCGGCGGCGTGCTCGCGCGCCCCCGCGGAGAGGGCGGCGAGGCGGGCCGGGTCGGTGAGGAGGCCGCCGATGGCCTGCGCCCAGTCGTGCGGGTCGTGCCCGTCTACGAGGAGCCCGGACACGCCGTCGCGGACGGCGGTGCGCAGCCCGCCGACGGCGGCGGCGACCACGGGGGTGCCGCAGGCCTGGGACTCCAGGGCGACGAGGCCGAAGGACTCGCTGTGGGAGGGGACTACGGTGAGGTCGGAGGCGCGGTACCAGTCGGCGAGCTCGTGCTGCGGCGCCGGCGGCACGAGCCGGACGGTGTCGGCGATGCCGAGTTCGGTGGCGAGTTCGGTGAGGATGGACGGCCTGGCCAGGCCGTTGCCGGAGGGTCCGCCGACGCAGGCGACGACGAGGCGGCCGCGCAGTGACGGGTCGTCGATGAGCATGCGGGAGGCGGCGCGCAGCAGCACGTCGGGGGCCTTGAGCGGCTGGATGCGGCCGACGAACAGCAGGACGCGCGCGCCCTGCGGCAGGCCGAGCCGCTGCCGGGCGGCGCCCTGTGAGGCGGGCTGGAAGACGGTCAGGTTGACGCCGGGGTTGACGACGGCGACGCGCTGTTCGGCGGCCCCGTACAGGTCGATGAGCTCGTGCGCCTCGTCGGCGGTGTTGGCCACGAGGCGGTCGGCGATCTGCACGACCTGTTCCTCGCCGACGACGCGGGCCTGCGGCTCGGGCCGGTCGCCCTCGGCGAGGAGCCGGTTCTTGACCTTGGCCATGGTGTGCATGGTGTGCACGAGCGGGACGCCCCAGCGTTCCTTGGCGAGCCAGCCGACCTGGCCGGACAGCCAGTAGTGGGAGTGGATCACGTCGTAGTGGCCGGGCTCGTACATGGCCTCGATGCGCAGCACCTCGGACAGGAACGCGCACATCTGGCCGGGCAGGTCGGCCCGGTCCATCTCCTCGTACGGTCCGGCGGTCAGGTGACGGACCAGGACGCCGGGCGCCAGTTCGGCGACCGGTGGCAGGTCGCGGGCCGTGGCGCGGGTGAAGATGTCCACCTCCACGCCCGATTGAGCCAGCCGTTTGGCGGATTCGACGATGTACACGTTCATGCCGCCGGCGTCGCCCGTACCGGGCTGGTCGAGCGGTGACGTGTGCATGCTGATCGTCGCGACCCGGTTGACCCGTCGTCGCCTCACCCGACATCACCTCCAAGTGACTTACAACTGTCCAGATTTTTTCGACATTCCCGACAAGGCATCACAGTGGGGGTCCCCGAAGGGCGGCCTGGCAGGATGTGGCGCATGAAGAGAACGGCTGTGGTGACCGGCGCGAGCAGTGGCATCGGCGAGGCGACAGCGCGGCGGCTGGCCGCCGAGGACTACCACGTGGTGGCCGGAGCCAGGCGGCGCGACCGGCTGGAGAAGCTGGCGGCCGAGGTGCCCGGCGTCACTCCGGTGACGCTCGACGTTACCTCCCAGGAGTCGGTGGACGAGCTGGCGGCCTCGCTGGATCGCTGCGACGTGCTGGTCAACAACGCCGGCGGCGCGCTCGGGCTGGAGCCGGTGTCCGGAGGCCGGGTGGACGACTGGCAGCGGATGTACGACACCAACGTGCTCGGCTCGCTGCGCGTCACCCAGGCGCTGCTGCCGAAGCTGATCGGCTCGGGCGACGGCGTGCTGGTGATGCTGACCTCGACGGCCGGGCTGGTCTCGTACGAGGGAGGCGGCGGTTACTGCGCGGCCAAGCACGCGCAGACGTCCATGACCGAGACGCTCAGGCTGGAGCTGGTCGGGCAGCCGGTGCGGATCGTGGAGATCGCGCCCGGCATGGTGCGCTCTGAGGGGTTCGCGCTGACCCGGTTCCGCGGCGACGCCGAGCGGGCGGACAAGGTGTACGAGGGCGTGCCCGACCCGCTCAGCTCCGACGACGTCGCCGACGCGATCGCCTGGTGCGTGACGCGGCCCGCGCACGTCAACGTCGACCGCCTGGTCATCCGCCCCCGCGCCCAGGCCGCCCAGCACAAGGTGCACCGCGTCAGTGGCTAGACCGGTCGGCTCGATCACCCGGGGCACGACCGGCCACAACCGGCTGCGGCGCGCCGACCGGTGGATCGCCGCCGTCCACGGCCGGCTGCTGCGCGCCACCGCCAGGCCGCTCGTGGTGGACCTGGGGTACGGGGCCTCGCACGTGACGACGCTGGAGCTGTTCACCCGGCTGCGGCGGGTGGCGCCGGACGTCGAGGTGGTGGGGATCGAGATCGACCCGGCCCGGGTGGCGGCGGCCAAGCCGTACGAGCGGGAAGGGCTGAGCTTCGCGCTCGGCGGCTTCGAGCTGCCCGTCGCCCGGCCGCCGGTGCTGGTGCGGGCCTTCAACGTGCTGCGCCAGTACGGGGAGGCGGAGGCCTGGCGCTACTGGCGGGCGCTGCTGGAGAGGCTGGCCCCCGGCGGCGTGCTGGTCGAGGGCACCTGCTCGGAGGTGGGGCACCGGGCGGTGTGGGTGGGGCTGGACGCGTCGGGCCCGCGGACGCTGACGTTCTCGGCCCGGTTCGACGCGTTCGAGCGGCCGTCGGACCTGGCCGACCGGCTGCCGAAGACGCTCATCCACCGCAACGTGCCCGGGGAGCGGATCCACGCGTTCCTGCGCGACTGGGACCACGCGTGGGCGGTCAGCGCCCCGTACAGCTCGCATGGCGCGCGCCAGCGCTGGATCGCCGCGGCGCGGACCCTCGCGGCCACCTGGCCGATCCCCTGTCACCCGCCGCTCGGCGGCCGCGCCCGCTGGCGTCTCGGCGAGCTCACCGTGCCCTGGCCGGCGGTGGCGCCGGACGTCCGGGACGCGTGACGGTCACAGCGCCGCTTCGAAGGTGGCGTACGCGGTCGCCTCGTACAGCACGAACCGCACCTCCGCCACCGACGCCACCGACGCCACCGAGGCGCGCACGGCGTCGATTGCCACGCGGGCGCCGTCGGCGAGCGGCCAGCCGAAGATGCCGGTGCCGATCGCCGGGAACGCCACCGACTCGGCGCCCAGCGACCCGGCCACCCGCAGCGACTCCCGGTAGCACGAGGCCAGCAGCTCGGAGCGGTCCTCGAACGGCGAGTGCACGGGCCCGACCGTGTGGATCACCCAGCGCGCGGGCAGCCGCCCGGCGGTGGTGGCGACCGCTTCGCCGGTCGGCAGGCCGTGCCCGTACTGGGAGGCGCGCAGCCTCCGGCACTCCTCGATGATCTCGGGCCCGCCGTTCCGGTGGATCGCCCCGTCCACCCCGCCGCCGCCCATGAGAGAGGAGTTGGCCGCGTTCACGATCGCGTCCACTTCCTGTTTGGTGATATCTCCCTGCACCAGCGTGATATCCATCTCACCAGGATCCCGGATGGCTGCTCGACGCCGTGTAGTACTACGCTGGAGCGTGTGAAGGGTCTTGGCGAGCTTGAACGCAGCATCATGGATATCTTGTGGGTGGAGAGCATCCCGCTGACCGCCCGCGAGGTCGGCCGTCTCATCGCCGACCGTGACCTGGCGCCGACCACGGTCATGACCGTTCTCGACCGCCTCACCCGCAAAGGCTTCCTCAGGCGCACCCGTGACGGGCGTGCCTGGCGCTACGAACCCGCGGAAAGCCGCGACAGCTACATCGCCGAGCTTATGCTTGGAGCTCTCGACATGACGGGCGACCGTTCCGCCGCCCTGACCCGTTTCGCCCAGGCCGTCTCCGGAGACGAGGCGGAGATCCTGCGCAGAGCCCTTACGGAGCTGGAGGAAGAGTGATCACGGCAGCGGCGCTGGCCGCGCTCGCCACGGCGTGCGCGATCGGCTCCTGGCGTCTCACCACCGCTCGCTGGACCTACCGCGCGCCCCGGCTGGCCATCATCCTGTGGCAGTCGCTGGGCGTGGCGTGGGGGCTGGCCACCACCGGGGCCATGCTCGCCTTCGGGGTGCAGCCCTACGGCATAGGCGTGCTACCCGGCCTGGTCGCGTTCGTCCAGGGCGAGGCGCCCGGCACGGCGTGGGACCCGCTGCACGTGCTCGCCATGATCGCCGGCCTCACCTCGCTGACCGTGCTGGTCGTGGTGCTGATCTCGGCGGGGGTGCACGCGCTGCGCGCCCGCAGGCGCCACCGCACGCTGCTCGCGCTGATCTCCCGCGACGACCCCGGCGTGCCGGGCGTGCGGGTGCTCGACCACCCCGGCGCGGCGGCCTACTGCGTGCCGGGGCTGCGCTCCCAGGTGGTGGTGAGCGAGGGCGCGCTGCGGCTGTGGTCGCGCGACGAGCTCGCCGCCGTGCTCGCGCACGAGGCGGCCCACGTACGCGAGCGTCACGATCTGGTGCTGTTGCCGTTCGCCGCGCTGCGCAGGGCGTTGCCCTGGTCGAAGGTGGTGTGCGAGGCGCAGGAGCAGGTGGAGCTGCTCATCGAGATGGCGGCCGACGACCGGGCCCGCCGTTACTGCTCGCCGCGCCGGCTGGCCACGGCCCTGCTGCGGTTCGGCACCGCGGGCGCCATGCCGGCTCCCAGCGGGATGCTCGGCCTGCACGCCAGCAACGTCATGGCCAGGGTCGACCGCCTGATCAAGCCCGCTCCCGAGCTGCCGCGCAGGGCCCGGGCGGGCATCGTCGCGCTGTCCGTGACGTTGGTCACATCGACCCCGTTCCTGTGGATTATCCAGCTCTAGCGCTTGCAGGTGTTAACTAGTTCGTTTGCAACTGCAAGCAACGGGCGGCATAATCGAGGCATGGCACTTCCCAAAGTCGGCTCGATCGGCGAATACATCCGCGAGCAGCGGCAGCAGGCGAAGATCTCGCTGCGCCAGCTGGCTGCCGCGGCGGGGGTGTCCAATCCCTACCTGAGCCAGATCGAGCGCGGCCTCCGCAAGCCGAGTGCGGAGATCCTCAACCAGATCGCCAAGGGCCTGCGCATCTCGTCGCAGGTGCTCTATGTGCAGGCCGGTCTCATCGAGGATCACGAACCTCCCAGCGACGTCATCACGGCGATCCGCGAAGACCCGCACATCACCGAGCGGCAGCGCCAGGTGCTGATCGACATCTACGAGTCGTTCCGGAAGGAAGGACCGGCCGGGGACGAGCAGACCTCCCAGAACGCCCACCCCCGGCCCGCCTCCGCACCGGACGACGAACAGCCGCTGCCGCCCGAACTCCTCGCCGCACTTGAGCCCTACGCGGCGGGCAACGGCAACGGCCCCGTCAACCAGGAAACGAAGGAAGGTTAACCCATCATGACGCTCGCCACCGAAGTGAAGAAACTCGCCGACACCAAGCCGTTCTACGCGGTCGCCGGGGCCGGCGACTACGCCGTGGAGAAGCTGCGCGAGCTGCCCGAGCGGCTGCAGAAGCTGCAGTCGCGCCGCGCCGAGCTGACCAGGGAGCTACCCGAGAGGGCGCGCGCCTACGCCGGCAAGGCCGAGGACATCGCGAAGGATCTCCCGGAGAGGGCCCGCGAGTACGCCGGCAAGGCCGAGGACATCGCCAAGGAGCTCCCGGAGAAGGCCCGCGAGTACGCCGACGAGTTCACCAACCGCGCCGTCAAGGTCTACGAGGAGTTCGCGGTCCGCGGCCGCAAGGTCGTCAGCAAGACCAGCGGCGAGGCCGCCCTTGAGCTGGAGGAGATGTCGGAGGCCGCCGAGCCGCCGGTCGCCCAGCCGGTCAAGAAGACCCGCACCACCAAGGCCAAGGCCTGACCCACCCGGCGAAGCCCGTCTCCTCGCGGAGGCGGGCTTTCGCGCGTTTCCGGCGCTTGAGCGGTGCCCGTGGAACGCGGGCGGCCATTAGGCTGAAGCCCGACTCATCGCGGCATTGGGCGGGAGCCAACACATGCAATTCATCAACCTGGTCTTCAACCTCCTCTTCTCGGTGCTGTCCCTGATCGTTCTGGGCATGTCGGGATACGCGCTGGTGCACGCGCTCCGGGTGCCGGCCGACGCGTTCGTCTCGGCGGGCAAGCTGCAGAAGAACATCTGGCTGATCATCCTGATTCTGGCCACGCTGTTCTCGGCCGCCGGCGCCTACTCGTACGTGATCAACTTCCTGGTCATCGGAGGCCGTGCCTTCCTGGGCATCGGGCTGGGGCTGTTCTCCATCGCCGCGGTGATCGCCGCCGCCATCTACATCGTGGACGTCAAGCCCGCGGTGAAGGGCATGGGCGGGCGCGGCGGCAACAGCGGCCCCTACGGCCCCTGGTGACGCGCGGCATGACCACCGAGCTGCACGGGCGCACCGAGCGCCTCGAACTCTCCGACCAGAGCCTGCGCGACTTCGAGGCCGTGGTCCTCGACGCGACCCCCGAGGGCATCGTGGTCAACAGGTCGGCCTTCTACCCCGGCGGAGGCGGCCAGCCCGCCGACCACGGGGTGCTCATCTGGCAGGGCGTCGAGACCCGCGTCGTCGGCGTGCGCAAGGGCGACGACCTCCAGCTGATCCCCGCCGAGGGCGACCCGATCCCGCCGGTGGGCACGGTCGTGCGCGCCGCCGTGGCGGACGAGCGGCGCTCCGCCCTGATGCGCACCCACTCCGGCCTCCACGTGCTGTGCGGGGTGGTCTTCCGCGACTTCCACTGCCCGGTCACCGGCGGCAACATGGAGCCGCTGACCGCCCGGATGGACTTCAACCTGCCCGAGGTGCCGCCCGGCTTCAAGGAAGCCGTCGAGGACGCCTGCAACGCCGAGATCCTCGCCGACCGCCGCATCGACGTGCGGGTGCTGCCGCGTGACGAGGCGTTCGCGATCCCCGACATCATCCGCACCGCCACCAACCTGGTGCCGCCGGAGGTGCGCGACGTGCGGATCGTCGACATCGTCGGCCTCGACACCCAGGCCGACGGCGGCACCCACGTGGCCTCCACCAAGCAGATCGGCCGTATCAAGGTGACCAAGGTCGAGAGCAAGGGCCGCGGCTTCCGCCGGCTGCGCATCGCGATCTCCGACTGATCCAGACACCTACGGATGTGTCAGGCGGACCCGATACGATGACCGGCCATGACGGGTTTCAGGCTGACGCTGGCCGCACTGGTGACGACCGCTCTCGCGCTGATCGCCGCTCCCGCCATGGCGGCGAACGCCGGCATCACCGCCGACGTCACCATGACCCTGGGCAAAGGCGGCACCGTCCACGTCGTCGAGAAGCTCGAGGGCGGCTCTGGCGAGCTGAAGCGGACGTTCCTCACCCGCACGCGCCACGACGACGCCAACGACCGCCTCTACGAGATCTCCAACGTCAAAGGCGGCACCTACGCCGACGGCGTGCTGACGGTCACCTCGCCCGCGACCGTCGAGTACGACGTGAAGGGCGCGGTCGCCCCCGCCGGTGACGCCGAGGAGCTGCGCTGGTTCGCGGTGAGCGGCTGGGACACCGCCGTCGACAAGGCCACGGTCAAGGTCACCGGCCCCGGCCTGGTGCAGAACCTCACGTGCTTCGCCGGCGAGCTCACCTCCGCCATCGGCTGCACCTCCGCGGCGATGGACCACACCGGCACCCAGGCCGACTTCGAGCAGGAGGGCCTCGCGCCCGGCCAGGCCCTCACCGTCGTGGTGGGCTTCCCCGAGGGCGCGAGCGGCGGGCAGCCGATCCTCGACAAGCGCTTCTCCCTGGCCGGCGCGTTCGCGCTCAACCCGGTGACCGGCGGCGCGCTGGCGGCCCTGCTGGTGCTGCTGCTCGGCGGCGTGGCGCTGCTCTACTGGACACGGGGCCGTGACGCCCGCGTCGTCAGCCACGAGACGGGCGCGGTCAACCCCGTGCAGAACGGCCACTTCTCCCCTCCCGACGGCGTCCGTCCGGGCCAGATCGGCACGCTGGTGGACGAGCAGGCCGACGTGGTCGACGTGACCGCGACCATCGTGGACCTCGCCGTACGCGGCTATCTGCGGATCGACGAGCAGCCCCGGCAGGCCTACGACGCCCCCGACTGGCTGCTGGTGCGGCTGCCGCACGCGCCGTCCCACACGCTGCTGCCCTACGAGCAGGCGCTCTACGACGCCATCTTCGAGGGGCGCGAGGCGGTGCTGCTGTCGCAGCTGTCCGGTTCGTTCGCGGCCCACCTGGGCAAGGTCCGCGACGCCCTCTACGCCGACGTGGTGCGGCAGGGCTGGTTCGCCCGCCGCCCCGACGCCGAGCGCACCCTCTGGACCACGGTCGGCGTCGTGCTCCTGGTCGCCGGCGTGCTGTCCACGGCCCTGCTCGCCTGGTTCACCTCCTACGGCCTGCTCGGGCTGGCCGTCATCATCGCGGGCGGCGCGCTGGCCGTCGGCGGCCAGTACATGCCGGCCAAGACCGCCAAGGGGGCGGCGGCGCTCGCGCACACGCTCGGCTTCCGCGACTTCCTCTTCTCCGGCGACGTGGGCAACGTCGCGGAGAAGGATCGGGTCGAGCTGTTCTCCCGCTATCTCCCGTACGCCGTGATCTTCGACGGGGTGGAGCACTGGTCGCGGCTGGTGGCGTCGGTGACCGGCAACGGACACCAGGCCGACAACCTCTACTGGTACCACGGCCCGGCGGAGTGGGACCTGTCGAAGTTCGCCGGCTCGATGCGCACGTTCACCACGACCACCTCGGGCGCGATCTCGGCGAGCCGTCAGTTCCGCACGCTCTGAGGTCAGCGGTGGGTGGTGCGCACGCGCAGCTCGCCCACCGGCTCGCCGCCGCCCATCACGTGGTGGACGGCGAGCCCGTCGAGCGCCGGCGAGGTCAGGCCGAGCGAGCGCAGCGCCGCCACGGTGAGCGGGGTGCGGGCCCGGCCGGAGCCGTCCTCGATCTTGATGACGCCGGTCCTGCCGTCCTCGAACACGAACGCCTGGAAGCCCTCCGCGCCCGCCTTCACCAGCAGGCCGGGCAGCGCCCGCATGAGCGCGGCCTCCGGCCGGTGGGTGCCTGACGTCCACTCGGGATGGGCGCGCATCGCGTCGAACACGGCCCGCTCCCTGCTGTCGTCGGCGGCCAGCGCGAGCGACCGGAACGCCTTGGCCACGCCCAGCATCGAGACGAAGAACAGCGGAGCCCCGCACCCGTCGACGCCCGAGGCGGTGATCCGCTCGCCGGTCAGCTCCTCCACGGTGGTCCGGATCGCCCGCTGCAGCGGGTGGGTGACCGCCAGGTAGGAGGCGATGGGCCAGCCGTTGGCGACGCACGCGGCGAGCATGGCGGCGTGCTTGCCCGAGCAGTTCATGTAGAGGCGGCCGCGCTCGGTCACCGCCCGGTCCTCCGGGTAGTCCTCGGGACAGAGCAGCGCCGACTCGTCGAGCCCCGCCCCGGCAAGGATCTTCGTGACGCCTTCGACGTGGAAGGGCTCGCCCGCGTGGGAGGCGCAGGCCAGCGCCAGCAGCTCGCCGCTCAGGTTGAGGCCGTTGTGGAGCATGGCCAGCGCCTGCAGCGGCTTCATGGTCGAGCGGGGCGAGGCCGGCACGTGCACCGCCCCGTGCGCCTCGGCGGGGCTGCCCACGGTGTCGAGGGCCAGCATGCGCACCTCGTGCCTGGACTCCACGAACCCGGACCGGACGACCTCCACGACCAGCGACATCACGCACCCCTTTCGTCACGAGTCTACGGAGGTCTCGCCGCTGGGCCAGAATGGGATCCCATGCGAGCAGTCGTTCAGCGGGTGAGCTCCGCCTCGGTGGTCGTCGACGGGCAGACGGTCGGCGCGATCGACGAGCCCGGCCTCCTCGTCCTGGTGGGCGTGACCCACACCGACACGCGGGCCCAGGCGGCCAAGCTGGCCGCCAAGCTGTGGTGCCTGCGCGTCCTGCACGGCGAGAAGTCGTGCTCCGACGTGGCCGCGCCGCTCCTGGTGATCAGCCAGTTCACCCTGTACGGCGACGCCCGCAAGGGCAGGCGCCCCACCTGGCAGGCCGCCGCGCCGGGGCCCGTCGCCGAGCCGCTGGTCGACGCGGTGGTCGAGGAGCTGCGCGGGCTGGGCGCGCACGTGGAGACGGGCAGCTTCGGCGCCGACATGAAGGTGTCGCTCGTCAACGACGGCCCGATCACGCTGATCGTGGACGTCTAGCGGGCCCCGCTATCTGATGCGCCGGCGCAGCCCCGGGTCGATGCTCACGTTGCGGCCCGCGTCGGGCGGCACCACGACCTCCTGGGCGGCCGCCACGCCGCCGGCCAGGAGCTGGGCGTCGACCGGGACCGTCCGCTTGATCACCGCCAGCGCGATGGGCCCGAGCTCGTGGTGGCGGGCCGCCGAGCCGACGGTGCCGACCTCCTGGCTCTCGAAGATCACCGGCGCGCCGTGCGCGGGCAGCGTGTCGACGCTGCCGTCGAGGTGCAGGAAGACCAGCCGGCGCGGCGGGTGGCCCAGGTTGTGGACGCGGGCGACCGTCTCCTGGCCGCGGTAGCAGCCCTTGGTGAGGTGGACCGCCGGGCCGATCCAGCCCACTTCGTGGGGGATCGTCTTGTGGTCGGTGTCGAACCCCAGCCGCGGCCGGTGCGCCTCGATCCGCAGCGCCTCGTACGCCCACAGGCCCGCGAGCGGCTTGCCCAGGTGGTCGCCCAGCTCGGCGCGCGGCACGTAGGAGTCGCCGGCGGCGGTGGACAGCACCGCGAGGTCGTCGGCCCGCGTCACCTCGACCCTGAGCATGAACCGCATCCGGTCGAGGTAGCCGATCAGGGCGTCGGCGGTGCCGGGCTCGACGTGGGCCAGCACGGACTCACCGTCGTCGACCAGGGTCAGGTGGTGTTCGACGCGGCCCTGGGGGTCGAGCACGAGCGTCTGCGTCCACTCGCCCGGCTGGAGGGTGTCGAGTTTCTGCGAGGTGAGATCGTTGAGCCAGGTCAGCCGGTCGGCCCCGGAGACGCGCACCACCTCGCGGTTGCTCCGGTCGACGACCGCCTCGCCTTTGACCAGCGCGCGCTGCTCGGCGAACAGGTCGCCGTAGTGTGCCGCGACGTCGGCGTCGGGGGCGTCGGCTGCGACGGCTCCCGGCAGATCCAGCAGTGGGCTACGCATACCTCCCAGGCTATCGGCACTCGCGGCAGCGCCCGAAGACGGTCAGGTGGTGGACGTCGGCCGCGAACCCCAGCTCGTCGTCGAGCCCGCGCACCAGCCCTTCGGCCAGCTCGGGCCGGACCTCGATGACCTGGCCGCAGCCCCGGCACACCAGGTGGACGTGGTCGGCCTCGGCCGCCAGGTGGTAGGTCGGGGCGCCGTGACCCAGGTGGGTGTGGGTCACCATGCCGAGCTCTTCGAGCAGCTCCAGGGTGCGGTAGACGGTGGAGATGTTGACCCCGCGGGCGGTCTCGCGGACCTTGCCGCAGATCTCCTCGGGCGTGGCGTGCTCCAGCTCCTTGACCGCCTCCAGGACGAGCTGGCGCTGCGGAGTGACCCGGTAACCCTTGGCGCGAAGCTCCTCATGCCACTGCGTCTCCGTCATGCCCCGAGTCTACGGCCGGACGTTAATCGCTTGCCCTGTCAGCCGGGGACCGCATAGCTTCGTGAATACGCGGAAAGGAGGTGGTCCACATAATGGTTAGCCATAAGAGGACCAGCGAGGTGGTTGTCCGCTGACGACGCGGGCTGTTGTCTCGCAGTCGTTCGCGAGTACGAGACAACCACCGGGGCCCCTGGCAGCCGGAGGGCGTGACACCAGTCACCGCCTTTGGTCCATCCGGCCCGCTCTCCCCGAGAGCGGAACGTCGCCCGGGGCCCTTCTTCGTTTCTCAGCCGACCTTCTTCAGCTCCGCCGACATGTGCGACGTGAGCGGATGCCCCACCGCGGCCATGTCGTAGGCCCACATCAGGTTGCCGTTGACCAGCCCGTAGAGGCGGCGGCCCGCGGTGTATTCCTTGGCCGTGACCGTGCGCGCCACCACATCCGTCCGCAGGTCGATCTTGTGGAAGACGACCTCGCCGACGTAGATCTCCACGATGCCGGTCGGGTGTGACAGCACCACCTCCAGCTGCCGTTCCGGCAGCGCCCGCCAGTAGCCCGACTCCGTGGCCAGCGGCCTGACCCGGTTGCCGTCCTGGTCGAGCAGCCAGGTGCGGCTCACGTACGTCAGGAAGGGCTTGCCGTTGTGGCCGAACTCGATCTCCTGACCGAAGTTGAAGCTCTCGATCGTCGGGTAGCCCCCGACGCCGGCGCCTTCCCACCGTCCGAGCAGGAAAGCGATCGGTTCCAGGTCAGGATGCACCTGTGGTTCCTCCATATGCAGAACCCTAGTGGCGCGGGGCGGGCGGGTGACGTTCTAGGGTGGCGGGCATGGCACGATCACTGGTGATCAAGGTGACGGCGGGCGCCGACGACCCCGAGCGCTGCAACCAGGCGTTCACGGTCGCGGCCGCGGCGCTCGCGAGCGGGGTTCCCGTCTCCGTCTGGCTGACCGGCGAGTCCGCGTGGTTCGCGCTCCCCGGCCGGGCCGAGAAGTTCGAGCTGCCCCACGCGGTCCCGCTCGCCGAGTTGTTCGGCGCGGTGCTGGCCGGCGGGCGGGTGACGCTCTGCACGCAGTGTGCGGCGCGGCGCGAGATCACGGTCGAGGACGTGATCGAGGGCGTGCGCATCGCCGGAGCGCCCACGTTCGTCGAGGAGGTGACGGACGAGGGCGTCCAGGCGCTCGTCTACTGACCTACTGGGCCAGCACGGCGCTGAGCCGTTCCTGGCGGAGCTGCTCGTAGCGGGTGTCGTCGAGCGGGGCCAGCTCGCCCACCCGCCACGACAGCAGCAGGTCGGCCAGCGCCGGGTTGCGGGCCAGGGCGGGGCCGTGCAGGTAGGTGCCGACCACGTGGCCGGCGTAGCAGCCCTCGAAGCCGTCGCCGTTGCCGACGCCCTTCACGGTCCTAGACAGCGGCTTTACGCCGGGGCCGAGACGGGTCACGCCCATGTGGTTCTCGAACCCGGTCAGCGTCGGCAGCCCGAGCGCGGCGTCGACCTCGGCCACCAGCTCGCCCACGGCCCTCGCGGGACCCCGGGCGCTGGCGAGGTCGAGCAGGCCGATGCCGTCGACCGGCTGACCCTCCTCGCCGCCGAACGTGCTGCCCATGATCTGGTAGCCGGCGCAGACGGCGAGCAGGGAGGCGCCGCGGGTGACCGCGCGCTGCAGGCCGCCGTCGCGGCGCAGCCGCTCGGCCGCGAGGATCTGCGGCCGGTCCTCGCCGCCGCCGATGAGGTAGACGTCGCCGGTCTCCGGCACCGGGTCGGAGGAGCGGACGTGGACCGTCTCCGTCTCGATCCCGCGACGCTGGGCGCGATGCTCCAGGACGAGCACGTTGCCCTGGTCGCCGTAGGTGCTCAGCAGGTCGGGGTAGATCCAGACGATGCGCAGGGCGCTGTCAGACGGCACGGCCGAACTCCGATCGGATCTGCTGGAAGGCGGTGTAGTTGGCGATCACGTCGACCCGGCCGGGCGGCTGCATGGCCAGCGCCTCCGAGAACGACGCGCAGAGCGCGAACGGCACGTCGGCCACTTCGAGCCGGAGCGCCAGGTCGAGGCGGCGCTCACCGGTCACGAACACGGGCCGCCCGCGCAGGATGCGATAGTCGACGTCCCACAGCCAGGAGGTGTCGCGGCCGTCGGGGCCCTGCGCGTTGACCGACAGGATGATCGGCAGGTTGGGGTCGGAGACGTCGAACGCCTCCAGCCAGCCCGCGGGGTTCTTGGACAGCAGCAGCCGCGCCTGGCGGCCGTCGCGCTCGACCGTCGTGTAGCGGCCGGCGACCGAGGTCACCTCGCGCAGCCGGGGCATCGCCCGCTCCACCGACAGCCCGAACGCGTCGGCGACGGCCAGCGCCATCGCCGCGTTGGACCGGTTGGCCAGGCCGGGGAGCTGGATGTCGATCAGCCAGCGCTGGCCGCGCGGGTCGATCACCGCATCGTCGTCGAGCACCCACTGCGGCTCGGGCCGGTGGAAGGTGCACTCGCGGCAGGCCCAGTCGGCGTCCTTGCGCTCCAGCGGGCCGCCGCACTCGGGGCAACTCCAGGAGTCTTCCTTCCAGCGCTGCCCGCCGGCCACCCAGGTGACCTTGGCGGCCGTGGAGGCGCCCCAGGTGACCAGCGGGTCGTCGCAGTTGGCGATGACGTGGGTGGGCTTGCCCGACAGGGCGTTGCGCCACTTCTGCGCCAGCAGCCAGATCTCGGCGGCGCGGTCCATCTGGTCGCGGCTGAGGTTCATCAGGCAGACGACGCCCGCGCCGGTGGTGTCGAGCACCTCGGGCAGGTATTTCTCGTCGACCTCCAGCACGCCGTAGGGCGCGTTCTTGTGCGTGGAGAGGGCGGAGACGTGGCCCGCGGGCATGTTGGCGCCGAACGCGTTGGTGGCCACCTCCCCCAGCTCCAGCAGTGCGGACGTGATCAGCCGCGTCGTGGTCGTCTTGCCGTTGGTCGCGCTGACCAGGGCCAGCTTGCGGTCGCGGGCAAGCTTGCGGAGCAGGTCGGGCTCGAGCATCAGGCCGACCCGCCCGCCGATCACCGAGCCGTCGCCGCGCCCGGTCATCCTGGACAGCGTGGCGGCACTGCGGCCCAGGGCGCTCGCGAGCTGAGCCCGCAGTGAAAGCTGGGTCATGCTGACAAATCCTAGTCCGGATCGGACATGCCCAACCGCTTACTCGCGATCACCGGACCTGTTCCGCCAGGTGAGGCTCCGCGAACGAGATCTCGGGCGCGCTGTCGTGCCCGAACGGCAGCACGAACCTGTGCGGCCACGCCAGCACCCCCTCCAGCCACCCGGCCCCCATGATCTGGCCGACGTGCCGGAGCCTGGCCTGCGGCTCGACGCCGATGGCCACCGCGTCGACGTCGCGCCTGACGCCCTCGTGCTCGTCGTCGCCCAGGATGACCCGCCAGGCCAGCTCCCTGTTGTGGTCCATCTCCATCGACAGCGGGTGGTGGCGCAGCGCCTTGGCCCGGTGGCCGAGCAACTCCCCATGGGGCTCCGGGTGCGGGCCGTCGCCGTTCTGCCGGAAGATCGCGTACTCCATCGGCGGGGCGGGGGTGCGCAGGTCCGGCGCGGGCCGCCCGTACGGGAAGAGCCTGTCGACCTCGTGCAGCCAGCGCACCTGCGGGAGCACCCACGAGGCGCCGGGGCGCTCGCCGCCCCCCTGGCCGCCCAGCAGGCGGGTGGCGGCGGCGGCCGCCTTCTCGGTGAGCAGCGCCGGGTCGAACCAGCTCCGCAGCGCCCAGGCGCGGCGCCGCACCGAGCGCTCGACCAGCGTGGCGAGCAGGCACTCGGCGCGCCGGGCCGGCAGCTCGGCCCAGGCGGCCGCGAGCGCCCGCGGCACGCCGGGCAGCGGCCGGTTGCTGACGAAGGCGAGCACGACCGTGTCGCACCAGATGCGCAGCCACGCCCACTCGGGCGCGTCGGCGAGCACGTCGGCCTCGCGCAGCTCCACCAGCGTGCAGGCCTGGCCGGTGCGGCACGGCGCGCCGCAGGCGGCCGAGCGGCGGCCCCTGATCGGCGGCGGCGGGCCGGCCAGCGCCTTCTCGCGCGACTCGCCGAGCGGCACGCGCACCCGCAGCGGCCGGTCCATCCCGTCGGCGAACACGGCCGCGTCGCCGGGCGGCAGCGAGACGACCTGGCGGGACTGCTCCTCGCTGAGGTTCATGGCCGCGCCGACGAGCTGCCGGTCGTCCTCGGCGGGCAGCCGGTGCACGACCTTGAGCGCGGTGTTCTTGACCACGTCGGAGACCAGCTTGGTGGGGATCTGCTCGGCCACCACGATGCCCTCGCCGTACGCCCTGATCTCGGCGAGCATGCCGGCCAGCAGCTCCACCGCGTGCGTGGCGGCCCGGCCGGTGCCGCGGTCGCGCAGCAGCCGGTGCGCCTCCTCGATGACGATGACGTGCCGCAGGCCGGCGCTCTTCTCCTGGCGGGCGCGCATCCGCAGGTGTTCGACGACCCGGATGATCAGCGTGCCCATGAGGAACGCCTTGTCCTCGTCGTTGGCCACGTCCTCGATCGCCAGCACCACGTTGCGGCGCAGCAGCCCGCCGATGTCGGCCGGGTGGCCGCCCTCGAAGAACCGGCCGGCCGAGCCGACGCGCAGCGAGCGCAGCCGCAGCGAGATGAACCCCTCCACGTCGGCCTGCACCTCGCGGCCGTAGCCGATCTCCTGGATGACGTCCATCGCGTGCCGCTGGAGCTGCTCCAGCGTCGGCACGCTCGGCGGCACCTTCGACCCGGGCACGGCGCCGCCGGTGACGACGTCCCAGCCGGTGGCCTCGTACACGCGCTGCAACGCCAGCGACATGATCTGCGGGAACGGCTCCTCGGCGTCGAAAGCCGCCATGAACAGCGCCCTGATCATGTCGATATGCGCCTGCACCGGGTAGCCGGGCTCCGGCTCCAGCGGGTTCACGCTGAACGGCACGCCGTCCGGCGCCGACGGGTTGATCACGGTGACCTGCGCCGGTTCGACCCGCCCGGCGATGGCCGCGTACTCGGACTTGGCCGCCTCGATGGCCAGCCACGGGATGCCCGCGTTGCTGAGCTGCTCCAGCAGGTGCCTGACGGTCTGCGACTTGCCCGAGCCGGTGGCGCCGGTGACGAACGCGTGCCGGTTGAGCGTGGCCAGCGGCACCCGGAACGAGCCGACCGGCCGGTCCTGGCCGTCGAGGATCTCGCCCAGCTCCAGCTCGCCCTCCCCGGCCTCGGACGTCACGTCGAAGAACCCGGAGTCGAGCACCCGCACGCCCGGCACCTCGCGCCTGGGCAGCCCGGCCAGCGCCGCCAGCGCCCCCGCCGTGGCCGCGAACGGGGCCGCCGCGCCGTCGGCGGGGTCCTGCATGGTCAGCGCCAGCGCCTCCGGCAGCGCGTGCACCGCGCCGTGCGCGCTGCGCAGCCGGTACGGGTGATGGCTCATCTCCACCGACCCGACCAGGACGGGCGCGATCTGCCGCAGTTCGTCAGGGTTGGCGGCGCCGGCCAGCACCCGGACGTTCCAGAGCCCGGCCTCGCGGAAGGCGTCGAGCTCCTGCATGCGCCGCTCGGCCCGCTCGGCGTCGAACCTGGACCGCTCGGAGGCGTCGCCGTACTGCCTGAGCACGTTGAGCTGGGTGCGCAGATGAGCCACCTCGGCGTCGAGCAGGTCGGTCGGCTCGGCCACGACCAGCCACGCGAAGGGCCGCGACATCAGGGTGACCAGCGTCGCCTCGAACAGCGTCGGTCTTTTCAGCTCGTCGGCGTCCGGCTCTCTGCGGCCCCCGAGCGGCGGCGCCTGACGGCCGGGGCACGGGGTCCAGACCAGGTCCGCCAGGTCGGCCAGGTAGCCGTCGTCGAGCTCGACGCCGCGCGCGCCGCCGGGGAAGAGCAGCGGCTGCGGCCCGGCCGGGCGGTCGGGCGAGTCCGGCGACCGGCGCGGCTGCCGGGGCGGCGACAGCGGGCCCGCGTTCGTGATCAGCTCCAGCGGCGCGCCCGACCCGCGCGAGAGCCAGCCGATGACGAACGGCCTGTCGCGCGCCGCCGCCGACAGCGCGGCGGGCAGCACGGTGACGAAATCCCACTCGGCCGACGAGCTGCGCGAGGGAGCGGCGATCGACTGGATCCGGTACCAGGGTCCGCTCAGCGACACACTCGGCTGCATTTCATCCCCCCACAGACGGTTGTCAGTAAACTCCCGCCGAACGCCAGCGCATCACGTGGACTTTGACCATTTCCTTGCCTGTCATTGCCTGTCCTTGCGCCAGTCGAGGCGTGCCGGTGGCGGGCCGAGGTTCGGCGGCGGCTCGCGGTGGCCGTTCTCGGAGGGCTCCTGGATCGTGGTCTCGCGCACCTCCTCCAGCTCGGCGAGCGTCGTCTTGGGGAAGGTCAGGATCGCCGGGTTGGCGTCGGCCAGGCGGACCCGCCGGCCGTGCGCGGTCGCGTCGGTGACGATCACCGACGTGGTGGGGAGCTGCTGGAGCTGGTGCGGCTCGACGAGGAACTCGCGCGAGCGCTGCAGCACCCGCTCCTTCTCCGAGATCTTGTCGGCGGTGCGGCCCCACTCGGTCGACTCGGTGATGTCCTCGGCCAGGTCGGCGGCGCTCTCGTCGGGCCGCCCGCCGGCGTCGTCGAGCTGCTCGATGGTGGAGGTGTAGCCGCCGTCCAGGCCCGGCAGCGACTCGCTGATCGTCTCGGTGAGCTGGGCCAGCTCCAGCCGGTGCTCGGTGCCGACGTGCTCGCTCGCCACCCTGGCGTCCTCGGCGTTGCCCAGCCGCATGAACGCGACCGCCGCGTGGCCGCGGCCGAGCCGCTCGCGCACGGTCGGCGTGAGCGAGCGGTAGGTCAGCACCAGTCCGGTACGGGACGTCTCGCAGGCGTCCATGAGCCGGTCGAGCACGTCGCCGCGGAGCTTGTCGGCGCCCGCCACGATGATCGTGTGGTACCACGGCCGGTCGGAGGCGGGCGACTGGCGCAGGATGTGGGTGAGCGCGGTCGCCACGTACGTGCCGAGCACGCGGTTGCCGAACACCCCGGCCTGCCGGTCCATGCTGACCACGCGCAGCCGGGCGGGCGGCAGCCGGACCGCCTGCGTGCCGAGCGTCTCCAGCTTGCGCAGCTGCGACTCCAGCGCCCAGGCCCGCTCGATCACCACCCGGTCGCTCACCCCGCGCCCGAACAGCGTGCCGATGCGCTCCAGCTGGGTGGCGGTGATGAGGCCGAACCGCAGGTCCTCGCGCGGGTCGCCGACCTGCGCCAGCGCCCGCAGGGCGGCCGTCACCTGGCTGATCGTGGCGTTCTCGCCGAGCACCTCGAGCACCCGTTCCAGGATCGCGTTGTCGAAGCTGAGGTCGCGGGTGGTGCGGTGCTCCTCGCTCACGCTGACCACGTGCGCGAGCACGTCGGCGAACGCCTCGGGCTTGAGCGTCGCCCCCAGGTCGAGCCGGGGCAGGTCCACCGGCAGCACCCACACGAGCGGGTCGTCGCCGCCCTTGCGGGCCAGCTCGATCAGGTCCTTGGCGATCGCGCCCTCCGACAGGTCGAGCACCGTCAGGTGGCCGCCGCTGTAGAGGCGGGTCGCGCCGAGCAGCGTGATCAGCGCCGACCAGCCTGGCAGCGTGCCGCCGGCCACGTCGACCCGGTCGATCTCGTCGGGCACCGCGACCGCGTACCAGGTGAGCTGGCGGTCGAAGCGTTCCTTCTCCTCCTGCCACTCGCGGTAGAGCTGGGCGTGCTCCTCCTGCGCCCTGAACAGCTCCCTGTCACGTTCCTGGCGCTGGCGGTCGTTCCTCGCCTGCTGCTCCGACACGCGGTAGCGGACCGCCCGGTCGCCCTGGACGAGCGCGTAGGCGCAGATGGCCGCCACCCCGCCGGCCGCGAGCACGCCGATCAGCGCGAACTGCCACGCGAGGTAGCCGACCAGGGCCAGCACGACGATCAGCGCGGCCAGCACGAGCATGAACGCGCGCACCAGCCGCACCGGCCGGTTCAGCATGTCTTCCTGGAGCCGCTCGCGGCGCAGCAGCGCGGCCCGCTCCTCGTCGTCCCGCTCGGTGACGGGCGGCTCCTCCGCCGGAGACGGCCGTTTCGGCGGCGGGCCCGGGTCGGGATGCGGCAGGATGTACTGCCAGCCCAGGTAGATGCGGTCGGCCTGGAGCTGCGCGTGATCGGGATGCACGTCCGCCACGTGACCCCCTCCGGCTGCGCTATGTCGTTCTGTTTTCCCTCCGCTCCGTGACAGCGTATGAGCTACAACCCCTGCTGCGGCAGGGTTCTCGGCAATTCCGCCAGCTTGATGGGCGCAATGGGGTGAGTGGGACAAGGTTGACCTATTACCATCACTAGCCATGACGGAAGCGCCCGCCGGCAGCAGCGAACACAGACGCCCGGTCGTGGTGCCCGTCATCGCCCTGCTGACCGTGACCGTCGTCGGCATCGTCGCGCTGCTCGGCGGGCTGGAGGAGGTCGAGGTGCCGCCCAAGACGCTCAGCCAGGGCGCGGTCCTCGACCAGGGGCTCTACTCCACCAGGTTCGTCGAGGCGCGGGTGACGGTGGAGAAGGGCGAGCTGACCTTCGAAGAAGACAAGCGGTTCGTGGAGATGGTCTTCGACGTCACCAACCTGGGCGACGAGACCATGAGCGTCGGCATGCCGCCCGCCAAGCCCGATCAGGCCGGGTTCGGCTCCTCCTTCGCCAACTCCCTGGTCAGGATCACGCCGGCGATCAAGGAGGGCAAGGGGCCGTTCACCTTCGCGCTGGCCGAGGAAGACCAGACGAACCAGCTCCATCCGGGCACGACGACCAAGGTCGTCGTGCGCTACCGGCTCGACGCGGGCGAGCGGCCGCCCGAGCAGATGACGCTCGACGTGGCGACTTTCGCGTACGAGCCCGGCTTCCAGGACGAGACCGTCCGGTGGCAGATGGTCACCGAGCAGGCGGGCGAGAAGTGGGTGCCGACCGTCCAGGCCAAGGTGACGCTCCCCGTCAAGACCGGAGGCTCGGCGTGACCGCCACCGCCCGGCGCCCAGAGGCTCCCGAGGCCCCCGGCCGGCGCTCCGGGCGGCGGGGCGGCTCGCGGCTGCTCAACGCCGCCGTCGGGCTCGTGCTCCTGGGCGCGGCGATCGGCCTGCAGTCGCTGGACCTCAGCCACAACGAGTACTCCGCCCCGCTGACCTACCTCGGCGGCAAGGGCGAGAACGTCGACGCCACCCGGTTCGTCGTCCGGCTCAACTCGGTCACCGCGGCCAAGAGCATCCGGCACCTCTCCGACACGCTCAAGACGGACCGCCTGTTCCTCGTCGTCGACGTCTCCGCCAAGTCCAAGCTCAAGCCGTACAAGCTCGGGCCGGCCGTGCTGCTGACCACCGACGGCAAGAAGTTCTCCGCCACCGACCGGATCGACAGTTCGGCCACCGCCAGCGCCAAGTGGGTGCAGCCCGACATCTGGGCCGGGGGGTCGTACTTCTTCGAGGTGCCCGCCTCCGTGCTCGCCGGCGCCCGGCTGGTCGTCGGGCTGCCGCCGACGGCGCTGGTCGAGCCGTACCAGCCGGAGGCCGAGATCGACCTCGCGCTGGACGAGGCGGCGGCGCGCAAGCTCGTCGGCTCCGCCCAGGACGTCTACTCCACCGCCGAGAAGTGATCTGCCGATGAGCAACGAACGCGACTGGTTCGCTCCCAGGAAGGACCACCGGCGCCCGCAGGAACCCGACACCCCGCCCTCCCCCGGCCCGTACGACCAGGTCCCGCCGGAACAGGACGACCCGCCGTACGATCCGGAACGGCCCTCCCGCCCCCGGCACGCGGCACCTCCTGGTCAACCCCCGCATCACGGAGATCCGGGACAGCCCGGCGCGGGCAGGCCCACGTACCCGGACGGCTCGGGCCGGCCCACATATCCGGACGGTGCCGGCCGGCCGTACCCGGATCAGCAGGCCGCCGAGCAGCACCCCGCCACCGGCCATCCGGCCCATCCTGACCGGCAGCCCCCCGCCGGCCATCCGGCCCGCCCTGACCAGCAGCCCTCGGCCGGACAACGCTCCCCCACGGGCCGACCTGCGCGGCCGCGACGCCAGGCGCGGCCGGGACAACCTCAGGCTGGGCAGGCGCCCCCTCAGAGTCCCGCGCCCCCTCCGGGCTGGCCTCAAGGCCCGCACGGGCAAGGCGCCCAGGGAGGGCCGCCCGCGACACCCGGCACGCTCCCTGGCCGGAGCCGCCCCATGCCCCCCGACCAGCAGGTCTGGCCCCCCGTCCCACGCCGCAACCCCATGGGCGCCACCCAGCCCATCCCGGCGGTACGAGCCGACAAACCCCTGCCCCGGCCCTTCCCGCCCCCCGGGAAACCCGCCCCCGGACCGGCCGCACCCGAAGCGAGCCCACCGGAGCGCCGGCCCGCCGCGGAAACCGGCGGGTTCCACCCCGCGCCCGGCCCCGACGCAGCCCTGGGGATGGGGGGACTCGGCGCGGAAACCGCCTCAGGGATCGGCCGGCCCTCCGACACGGCCGCCCTGGGGATGGGCGCGATCGCCGCGAAAACCGGCGGGGCCAGTGAGAGCGTCTCCGGGGCCGGAGGGGCTGCCTCCGGAAAGGGGGGCGCGCGGTCGCGGAGGAAGCGGATGGTGTTCGTCGCCGTGGGCGCTGTCGTGGCGTCCCTGCTCGCCACCGCTGCCACCGCGTTCGACGGCTACCAGTTCTACGAGTCCGTCACCACCAGAGGGCTGTACCCGAAGCAGGTGACGGTCCCGGCCGGTGGCTCGTACGAGGTCTACAAGACGGAGTTCAAGGCCGCCGTCGCCCCCACCGACCCGCCGAAGGACAACAAGCACGGCCCGGAGGTCACCTGGCTCGCGATCGACATCAGGAAGAAGGTCCTCGACGAGGACAGCGCGACCATGGTGGCCGAGCCCACGGATCTCGAGCTGACCGACCGGGCGGGCCGCACCTGGGTGGTGGAGCTGATCCCCGGCGACCGGCCGACCGACCGGCTGGTGGTGGGCCAGGAGTATCGGATCCAGGGCGTCGCCGTGGTGCCCACCGAGGTGAAGGACGAGGTGGAGCTCTCCTTCAGGCCGAGCTCGTACCGCTCGGACACTCCCATCGACGACCTGTTCAAGAAGGACTCGGAGGCGGTCAGGATCGACAACCTGGTCGAGCTGACGTTCAGGAGGCGTTGAGCGGCTCGCCGCGGAGCCGGGCGCGGGTGGCGGCGATGTCGAAGGTGGCCGCCAGGAGCGCCATGGTCAGCGTGGTCACCAGCAGGTCGCGGACCAAGCCGACCGGCGCGCCCAGGTACATCCAGGCCCAGTCGGCCTCGGAGCCGATGAGGGTGCGGACCGCGCGGTCGCCGTAGCGGGACCCCACGGTCAAGGCCACGTAGCACAGGCACATCATGCCGAACAGCGGGGCGCCACCCCTGACGATCATCCGCAGGGAGTTGGCCAGCGGCAGCCAGCGGTCGGTGAAGCCGCTGGTGACGTGCTGGAACGACTTCTGGGTGATCTCGTGGCTGCTTTCCAGCCGGTCCACGCCCTTCTCCAGGCGGGTGCCCCTGACCAGGGTGCGCGCCTCGTCGGAGAAGGCGCCGAAGACGAGCATGGCCACGGTGAGCCAGGCCAGCGGGACCGCCACCGCGTCCAGGAACAGCGGCCAGAAGGCGCCGAACGCCTCGGTGAAGGCCTCCCAGGCCGGGACCGTCTCCTTGGCGTCGGCCAGCGCCTGCCTGGTGCCGGCGACGGCCGCGCGGCTGTCCGTCCACTCGGCGCGGGCGTCGGCGAAGGCGACCGTCGCGTTCAGCCCGTAGAAGACGAAGCCGAACTCGGAGAAGGCGGCGGCGAACCCGTAGAACCGGCCCTTGCCCTTCTCCACCAGCTTGGCGAAGAGCGTCTTCAGCAGGAACGTGACCGCCATCGCGCCGAGTGACACCCGCCAGTCGAGGTCGGCCAGGCTCATGCCGACGTGGGTCTCCTCGCCGAACCACTGGGCCTCGGTCATGTCGTAGAAGTGGTGCAGCAGGTCCATCTGCTGGAAGTCGCGCGCGTCCTCGGTGTGGAAGCCCCAGGCGAGGTAGAGGACCGCGAACGCGGGGGCCATCCGGTCGAGCGTACGGAAGAACCGTTCGTCCTCGACCCCGTCGGCGGCCCGCGCCCGTACCTCCCAGAGCGCGCCGCGCATGCTGTGGAGCATGCCGGTGGTGACGGTCATCGCGGCCAGCACGACCAGCGTGAGGATCGTCATCACGGCGACCAGGCGGAGCTGGCGGAAGTCCCCGTAGGCGACCTCCGTGCCCGCGTACAACAGCACGTAGCGGACCAGTTCGCCGGCGGAGAACCAGAGGATGAGGGGCAGCGCGCACTTCCCCGCGAGCCGCAGGGTGTGCATGGGCAGTGAGAACGGCGACGGCATCCGCCGGCCCGGTGCGGGGCCGGGCCGTGGCGGCGCCATCACACCAGACGTTCCGGACATCGGTGGAATCGTAGCGGGATGCCACAACCTGCCGCAGCCGCATCCGGGCAACCGGTCACCGTGAAGCCAGGCGCGGTCGCGGGCCCGGAGATGCATCATGGCTCCATGGACTCGCGGCCCGCGCCGGACACCGATCCGCGCGTGATCGGGCAGCGGGTGCGGCAGCTGCGCCAGGCGCGCGGGGTCTCGCTGTCGGAGCTCGCCAGGCGGGCGAGCATCGGCAAGGCCACGCTCTCCGGCGTCGAGACCGGCACCCGCAACCCCACTCTGGAGACGCTCTGGGCCATCACCGCCCAGCTCGGCGTGCCCATCGGGGCGATACTCGACTCCCCGCCCGAGCCCCGGAACGTCCGCGGCACCGCCATGGAGGCGGCGCTGATGGAGCTCTTCGAGGACGATCACGTCACCTACGAGCTCTACCGGCTGCGCGTCCCTCCGGGGATCACCCAGAACTCACCTGCCCACCTGGAGGGGGCGACGGAACATGTCACGGTCTTCAGCGGCACCCTGGCGGCCGGGCCCCTGGACGCCCCGCTGACCGCGGGGCCGGGCGAGCACATCTCGTGGCGCTCGGACGTCCCGCACGTCTACCACGCGACGGGCACCGACGTCGTCCACGCCACCCTGCTCATGCGCTATCCGGCCAAGCTCTGAGAGCCGCGGCGGTGAAGTCGTCCAGCGGGTAGAACAGCTCGATCGCCAGCTCCGACAGCGTCACGTCGGCGGGGGCGCCGAACGTGGCCATGGTGCTGAACATCGCCAGCTCGCCGAACGGCGTGCGGAAGCGCAGCGGCACCTGGATCGGGCTCGGCCGGTGGGGCGAGCCGCCGGGCTCGTCGCCGCCGGGCACGGGATAGCGGGACACCTCCTCGTACAGGGCCCGCAGGTCGGCGTCGCCGGTGGCGTTGACCTGGCGCAGCAGCCGGTCCAGGAACAGCTCGCGCACCTCGCCCAGGTTGGACAGCCGCGCAGCGAGCCCTTCGGGGTGCAACGCCAGCCGGAAGACGTTCGGGCACGGCTCCAGCAGGTGTGCCGGGACGCCCTCCATGAGGACGGCCATGGCCCGGTTGCCCTGCACCACGTTCCACAGCCGGTCCACCACGACCGCCGGGTACGGCTCGTGCGCGGTCAGCATGGTCTCCAGCGCCGACCGGACCGACGCCATGTATCCGTCGTCGAGGCTGCTCTCCCGGTACGCGGGGGCGTAGCCGGCGGCGAGCAGCAGGGTGTTGCGTTCCCTGAGCGGTATGTCCAGCGCGGCCGACAGGCGCACCAGCATCGCCCGGCTCGGCTTCGCGCGGCCTGTCTCCAGGTACGACAGGTGCCGGGCGGAGGTGTCGGCCAGGAGCGAGAGGTCGAGCTGGCTGAGCCTGCGACGGCTACGCCACTCGCGCAGGAGCGTCCCCGCCGGTGACGGCTGTCGTGTGTCCATGCGGAGGAGCCTAGGCCGTCACCAGGTGGGCGCCGCCATGACCTCGGAGGTTATTGAGACCGTGATCCGGGCGGTGACATGGTCGTTCCGGACAGGCCCGTCCGGGGCGGACTCGAGGGGGAGGAGTGACCGGTATGAGCACGGCGACAGGGGCGGAGGTCGCCCGGCGTACCACGGTCGGCGGCGCGGCGGCGGAACGGCTCCGCGTGATCCTGCGGATCGACGGCTGGAGCACCGCCCTCTTCGGCGTGGTCCTGCTCGCCGCGTGGCGGCCGTTCTCCGGCTGGTTCGGGCTGCCGCCCGCCTGGTCGGTGCCGTTCGGCGTGGCCATGCTCGGCGGCGCCGCCGCGCTCGGCCTGATCGCCGGCTACCCCCGGATCCCCGTGCGGTACGTGGCGCTGGTCGTCGCGGGCAACGCGCTGTCGTGCGTGGCTCTCGTGGCCCTGGTGCTGACCGGGGCGATTCCGCTCAGCGGCCTGGGCGTGGCTTTCATGCTGACCGGGGCCGCGGTGGTGGCGGTGTACGCGGGGCTGGAGTTCCTCGGGCTCCGGCGCGCCCGGACGGAGTGAACGAGCGGCCGCGCGGGAGTCCGGCCCGGCCGCACGCGAAGGGCCCGCGTCCGGGAAGGACGCGGGCCCTTTTCGCGGTCGACGATCAGACGGCGACGGCCAGCTCGGACACCTCACCGAGCTTGGCGCTCACCTGGACGTCGCGGGTGACGCCGCCGCCCGCGATGATGCGTACGGTCCAGTCGCCGGGGCCGGCGAAGAAGCGGAACACTCCCTCGTCGGACACCACGACCTCACCGGTGAACTCGCCGGTGTGGTCGAGCAGCCGCGCGTAGGCGGTACCGACGCCGGTGACCCTGCCCTGGATCACCGCCTGGTTGGACAGATCGATCCCGGCCGGCAGCGCGATGGTCTGCTCCGGCGCTCCGCAACCCTGCGCGCTCATCGGGCCTCCCCCAGCTCGATCGGCACGCCCACGAGCGAGCCGTATTCGGTCCACGAACCGTCGTAGTTCTTCACGTTCTCCTGGTCGAGCAGCTCGTGCAGCACGAACCAGGTGTGGGCGGAACGCTCGCCGATGCGGCAGTAGGCGATGGTGTCCTTGCCGAAGTCGACGCCCGCCTCGGTGTAGAGGGTGCGCAGCTCGTCGTCGGACTTGAACGTGCCGTCGTCGTTGGCCGCCTTGGACCACGGGATGCTGCGGGCGGTCGGCACGTGGCCGCCGCGCTGCGCCGACTCCTGCGGCAGGTGGGCGGGGGCGATCAGCTTGCCGGTGAACTCGTCGGGCGAGCGGACGTCGACCAGGTTGAGCTTGCCGATCGCGGCGACCACGTCGTCGCGGAAGGCGCGGATGGACGTGTCCTCCTGGGCGACGACGTACTGGGTCTTGGCACGCTCCGGCACGTCGGTGACCAGCTCGCGGGACTCCAGCTCCCACTTCTTGCGGCCGCCGTCGAGAAGCTTGACGTTCTCGTGCCCGTACAGCTTGAAGTACCAGTAGGCGTAGGCCGCGAACCAGTTGTTGTTGCCGCCGTAGAGGATCACGGTGTCGTCGTTGGCGATGCCGCGGTCGGAGAGCAGCGCCTCGAAACCGGTCCTGTCGACGAAGTCGCGGCGGACCGGGTCCTGCAGGTCCTGCCTCCAGTCGATCTTCACTGCGCCACGGATGTGGCCCTTGTCGTAGGCGCTGGTGTCTTCGTCGACCTCGACGTAGACGACACCAGGGGTGTCGAGGTTGGCCTCGACCCAGTCGGCATCCACCAGGACGGCGGAGCGGCTCATTGTGGTACCTCCATGTTGGCGGCGGGCAATATACGGCGGATCAGCAGATACATTTCGCAGCCAAGGCAGAATCCGAAGGCTGCGTTGAGGAATGCGGCGAGGAGGGCCGCGGCCGTGGCCACGAGGGCCAGCGGCATGATCCCGGTAGCGAATCCGGCCAGCCCCGCGACCGCGAAGACCAGCCCCACCCCCTGCGCGAAACGCGGCGGGCGGGAGTCTTCGGTCTCCTTAGGGGCGCTCCTGACGAACGCCCCGAAAAGCATCCCGTACGGTGATCTGCCCGCGATGCCGAACGCGAACACCACGGCCTGGGCGGCGAGCAGCCAGGCGCTGCCCGTCACCAGGACGAGGAGGAGGATCAGAGTGGTCATGGCCGCGCCGAAGCGCAGCGCTCTGGGATCGGCACGCATCGTGGGATGCTCCTGCAAGGGGGTCGGGAAGAGGCGGATCGGAAGTCCGCGCGAGACCGTCCTCAGGCAGCGCGACAGAGCGCGGTCGCGACGCGGCAGAAATCAACCGCGCGCCGCTTCGTCAGCAGCTCTGTCGATGGGTTCATGCCGAGAAGACTACTCGGCGTCTCGACATCTGTCACATGTCGTCCGGCTTGTGAGACGGGTCGTGAGACACGACCGCGGCGAGCGCGTTCAGCACGTCGGCCTTCCTGGGCTGCCCTGACGCCTTGCGCACGATGGCTCCCCGGCCGTCGAGCACGAAGACGGTCGGGGTGCGCAGCACGTCGAGCCGCCGTACGAGGTCGAGCCTGGACTCGGCGTCGATCTCCACGTGCGCCACGCCGGGGACCAGCGCGCTCACGTCGGCGAGGATCCGGCGCGTCGCGCGGCACGGCTGGCAGAAGGCGGTGGAGAACTGCACGAGCGTGGCCCGCTCCCCCAGCTCCACGCCCAGCTCGCCGGCTCCCAGCCGGTCGCCGGGATCACGGTCGCGCAGGCGTCCGTCGGCGCGCAGCCTGATCACCCCGATCGCCGCTCCGAGCGCCAGCGTGGCCAGCGCGATCCACACTCCGGTCATCTTCCGGTGCAACCACCGGCCCCGCGGATTACTTCCCCGTCACCG
Source organism: Nonomuraea sp. C10 (assembly GCF_008017515.1). Lineage (NCBI taxonomy): Bacteria > Bacillati > Actinomycetota > Actinomycetes > Streptosporangiales > Streptosporangiaceae > Nonomuraea > Nonomuraea sp. C10. The sequence goes on along the minus strand of NZ_VPFF01000003.1, from coordinate 2,020,914 downwards.
GGATCCGCACCAGCACCTCGCCGCCGGCATCGGTGATCTCGAACGCGGCGATGTCGGCCATCGCGGTGCGCGTCTCGTGCCGGAAGACCGCGTTGTCCTCGTACATCTCGCGGGTGACCTGCCACGGCTCGGTCCGCTCGCGGGAGCCGTCGGCGGCGACGACCACGAGCCTGCACCCGGTGCCGGGCGGGATCCCTTCGACCTGCACCATCAGATCCGTGCGGCGGCCGTCGGGGGCGGCGGTCACGGTCGCCCGGTAGCCGGCGTCGGCGCCGGTGAACGCGCGTCCCAGCGGGGAGCGCAGCGGGGCGGGCGCGCGCGAGTCCGAAGGCGCCGGTGAGGACTCCTGCCGGGTGGTGAGCTTCTCGCTGTCCTGCGCCTCTGCGCTGTTGTCCTCGGCGCTGTTGTCCTCGGCGAGCTCCGACTGGGCCGCGTCGCCCTCGCCGGCGCTGAACTGGCTGGCCTGCTCGGCGGCCGGCGCCGAGGCGGCCGTCGGAGCCTCACCGGGCATGGCGGACCACACGACGCCGCCCACGCCCACCACCGCCGCCGCGGCCGCGACGGCCATGAGCGCGCGGCCCCGCCTGCGCCGCCTGGCGCGGTCGGTGAGCAGCCGTTCGAGCACCCGCCGCGGCGGGCTGGCGACCAGCTCGACGTCGCGCTCGGACACCTTGCCCAGGAACCCGGCGACGCCCGCCAGCTCCTCCAGCTCGCCGCCGCACTCCTCGCAGGTGGCCAGGTGGAGGTCGATCTCCTCGGCCTCCTGCGGGTCGAGCGCGCCGAGCGCGTGCGCGCCGAGCGCCAGCCGGACCTCCTCACACGTCGTCATGGCGCCAGCCCCCGCTCTTCCAGCGCGAGCTTGAGCGCCCGCAGCGCGTAGTAGGTGCGCGACTTGACCGTGCCCGCCGGGATGCCCAGCTTCGCCGACGCCTCCTTCACCGATCGCCCCCGGTAGTAGACCTCCATGAGCACCTCGCGGTGCTCGGGCCGCAGCGCGGCTAACGCCTCGGCCACGGCCCACGACTCGACCGCGCGCTCCAGCTCGTCGTCTGCCGGCAGCACCGCCAGCGCCTCGTCGCCCGTCTCGGGGGGCCGCGCCCGGCGGGCGCGGTGCTGGTCGACGACGAGGTTGCGGGCCACGGTGAACAGCCAGGCGCGGATCGGGCGGCCCTCGAGTGCGCCGGGATGCCGCCACGCCCGCAGCAGCGTCTCCTGCACCACGTCCTCCGCCCGTCCCGAGTCGCCCGTCAGTCGCAGCACGTATCCGTACAGTGGCCCGGCGTGCTCGTCGAACAGGGTCCTCACGAGTTCCTCGTCGGCGGTGCCAGCTGAGCTCACCCCCTCATCACGTACGAGAGGGCGGGACGGTTCACGCTCATCCACGGAGCGGCACGTCAGACGCTTCGGCGGAGATCCGCAGACCTCCGGACACGCTCTTGACCTCGGTCACCTTCACGTCGAAGGGCAGCTTCCCCTGGAACGGGATCGTGTAGGTCACGAACCGGGCGAGCTGGGCGGGCACCCCCTCGATCTTCTCCGCCTGCAGCCGGATGCCCTCCTCGGTCATCTCGACCTTCATCTCCGCGGTGAACTTCACCTTCTGCGCGCCCACCGCCAGCTCGCCCGAGGCGACGAACCGGTCGCCCTTGCCGCTGACCTTCACGCCCTGCGGGGCGAACCTGTCGATGGTCGCGTCCGTCAGCGTGCCGGTGACGGCGACCCGCCCGGCCCGGATGTCGGCGCGGTTCTGGAGGAGGTCGGCGAGCGGCGCGGTCACGTCGTACGCGGCTCCCTTGAGACCCTCGATCGGCACCCCGCCGTAACGCAGGGTGCCGAGGTCGAAGCGGACCTCCTGGTAGTGGCCGGAGATCGCCTGGGTCAGGAAGGGGATGCCGGTGATCTCCACCTCCGGGGTGCCCCGCACGTCGGCGGCGGCGGCGATCCTGTTGGCGAGGTCGCGCTGCACGCCCGCGACCGCCACCCGGTCGAGCACGGCGAGGAGGATGATCAGCAGGATCAGGAAAACGAGCAGCTTGCGCATCGCACTCCCTGTCTCGGGCGGGGGTCAAGAAGCTTATCGGCTCCATTCCCCGCGAGACGGGCGGATCACCCGCCGGCGAACGGCGGCAGCACCTCCACGGTCACGCCGTCGGAGAGTTCGACCTCGCCATGAGGTCTTTTACCGACGGGCGAACCGTCGATCAGAAATGACGATCTCCTGACCACACGGGCGAGTTCGGCGCGATCTGCTGTGATTTTCGTCATGAGTTCGCCCAGTGTGACCGCCTCGAACTCCTCTTCGGCCACACCTGCCGCCGCCTTCGCCGCCGCCCAATAACGCACTTTTCCCGAGGCCATGGCTGTCTCACCGATCCTTCTCCACCATTGTGCGTTCCTGTTTACCTGGTTGTTTCATGCGATGCGTCGTTCACCTGCCGGACGCTCAATGGACGCGACTTGCTCCTGGGATATCCTCGCCTACAGGACTCGGGCGACGTAGCCCCCGGGTCCTTACTTGTTCGAGGAGGCCGCCATGAGCAACCTGCTTCTGCTCACCAACGCGCTCGAGCCGTCCGCGGAGGTGCTCCCGGCTCTGGGGCTGCTCCTCCACTCGGTCCGCGTGGCCCCCGCGGAGGCGTCCGCCCTCCTCGACGCGCCTCCGTCGGACGCCGTGATCGTCGACGCGCGCAAAGAGCTCGTGCAGGCCAAGAGCCTGTGCCGGCTGATCCGCACCACCGGCGTCGACTGCCCCCTGATGGTGATCGTCACCGAGGGCGGGCTGGCCGCGATGACGGCGGAGTGGGGGGTCGACGACGTCCTGCTCGACAAGGCGGGCCCGGCGGAGGTGGAGGCGCGGCTGCGCATGGCCATCGGCCGCATCTCCCAGGCTTCCGGCGAGGACGTGCCCGACGAGATCCGCAGCGGTGACCTGTCCATCGACGAGGCCACCTACACCGCGCGGCTGCGGGGCAGGGTGCTCGACCTGACGTTCAAGGAGTTCGAGCTGCTGAAGTACCTCGCGCAGCACCCCGGCCGGGTGTTCACCCGCGCCCAACTGCTGCAGGAGGTCTGGGGCTACGACTACTTCGGCGGCACCAGGACCGTCGACGTGCACGTGCGGCGGCTGCGGGCCAAGCTCGGCACCGAGTACGAGTCGCTCATCGGCACGGTCCGCAACGTCGGCTACCGCTTCGTCCCCGACCGGGCCGACACCGCGACCGTCTGATCGCCCTCTCCGGTTGACAGGGCCCTTTCCCCGGGTTGGACTGTCCTGACAGGTCTGCCCCGACCTGGGTCGTGCTGTCATGCCGCGGACACCGCCGTCCCGAGATGGGTGGTGCCGGTGAACGTGTTCCGATCCCTCGTCGAGGAGAACGCCCGCGCCCGGGTCTACCGGCGCGGTGAATGGCTCTGCTCCCCGCTGCGGCCCACCGGCCGCGTCTACCTGATCGAGCACGGCTACGCCAGGGAATACCTCCCCGGCGGCGACCGCGAGATCGTGCACGACCTGCGTTCCGGCGGCGACCTGGTGGGCGAGCCGGCGTTCTGGCACCCCGGGGAGCGGGTGAAGGTCGACGCGCTGACCGAGGTGCGCGCCTGGCCGATCGACATGCGGCGGCTGCGTGAGCACGCCGCGTCCAGCACGGCCGTGGCGACCGCGCTGGTGCAGGAGCTGTTCGCCAGGAACGTGGCGGCGCGCAGGCACGAGGCGCTGGCCAGGGCCCCGGTGGCGACCCGGCTGGCCGTGTGGCTGCTCAACCTGGACGCCCGCTACGGGCTGGCCTCCGAGTCGGCGCCGCCGCTGTCCATGGAGACGCTGGCCGACCTGGTCGGCAGCGTGCCCGACGTGGTGCAGCGGACCCTCGCCCAGTGGGTGCGGCGCGGCTGGCTGGTGCGTCCCGGCTACCGACGGTTACGCGTCGCCGACCCGGCCGCGATGCGCACGCTGGCCGGCGACTGGGAGCATCTGGCCGTGCCGTGGGAGGGCCGGATCACCCCGTTCCTCACCGGGCCGGGCGCGCCGGCCGAGCCGCTGCCGGCCGCCGAGGTGCCCCGTCCCGCGCAGCTCCCCGCGGACGTGCCCGACTTCACCGGGCGGCAGCAGAGCCTGGACCTGCTCACCGAATGGCTGGAGCGGACCCGCAGGACGAACACGATGGTGATCCAGGGCCTGCCGGGCGTCGGCAAGACGGCGCTGGTCACCCACTGGGCGCACCTGCACGCCGGCCGGTTCCCCGACGGGCAGATCGTCATCGACCTGCGCGGCCAGTCGCCCGCCCAGCCCCCGATGACCACGGCGGAGGCGCTCGGCCAGATCCTGCGCTCGCTCGGCGTCGGCGAGCACATGCCGGCCGCCGACGAGGCCGAGCTGATGCTGCTCTACCGCAGCCGGATCGCCGGGCGCAGGCTGCTGCTCATCCTGGACAACGCCGCCGACCCGGCCCAGGTGCGCACGCTGCTGCCCGGCGGCAGGGACTGCGTGGTGCTGGTGACCAGCCGGACCAGGATGGCGCCGCTGCGCGCCACCGGCCAGGCGGACCTGATGGACCTGCACGTGCTCGACCCGGGCAACGCGGTGGCGCTGCTGGTCGGGCTGCTGGGTGAGGACTCGCCGCGGGCGGCCGACCGCGACGGGCTGGCCGAGCTGGCGCGGGTGTGCTCGTACCATCCGTTCGCGCTGCGCATCTCGGCCGCCAAGCTCGCCGAGAACCCGGAGCTGAGCGTCGCCTCCCGGGTGCAGGAGCTGCGCCGCCCGGAGCGGCGGCAGCGGTTCCCCGGCGACCCGGAGCAGGCCTTCGGGTCGGCGCTGGATCTGGCGTACGAGTCGCTCGGGCCGGCGCAGCGGCGTGCCTTCCGGCATATCGGGCTGCTGCCCGGCGGCCCTTTCACGCCCGAGGTGCTGGCCGCGGCGCTCGGCGTGCCGGTGCCGGAGGCGCTGGCGTCACTGGCCGGGCTGCACCGGGCGTATCTGGTCGAGCCGCTGCCCGGCTCCCGCTACCGGGTGCACGACCTGGTCAAGCGGCTGGCCAGGGAGCTGGGCAGGCACGCCGAGGCGGGCGTGCGGGAGGCCAGGGTACGGCTGCTCGACCACTACCTGATGACCGCCACGGAGCCGGGCACGCCGGGCGAGTGGTTCGAGGCCGAACGGCGGGCCCTGGTGTCGGTGGTGCGGACCGCCGAGGAGAGCGGCGCGTACGGGATCGCCTGGCAGCTCGCGCACGCCGTGTTCGAGCCGTTCAGGCGGCTGCGGTACTACGAGAACAACCTGGAGATCCAGCAGGCGGGGCTGGAGTGCGCGCAGCGGATCGGCAACCGGCGGGCCGTCGCGCTGATGCGCAGCCATCTGGGCTCGATCCACCGCGACATCGGCCCGTCCACCCGGGCGGCCCGCTACATCGGCGAGGCGCTGGCCGACTTCGCCACGCTCGGCGACCGGGAGGGCCGCGCCCGCGCGCTCATCGACCTGGCCGAGGTGCACGGCATCGCGGGCAACCTGGAGGACGCGCTGAAGGCGGCGGACGAGGCGCTCTGCGGCTACCAGGAGATCGGTGACCTGGCCGGGGTGGCCGACAGCCTGCACGCGCTGTCCCGCCTCCACCTGTCGCAGGGGCGGCACGAGCCGGCGCTCCACCACGCCGGCCAGGCGCTGGAGGTACGGGAGGAGCTGGGCGACCGGCGCGGCACCGCGCAGAGCCTGATCATGCTGGCCCGGGTGCAGCAGAGCCTCGGCGAGCCGAACGCCGCGCTGTCGGAAGGGCTGGAGGCGCTGTCGATCTGCCACGAGCTGGGCGACGAGCACGCCGAGGCCGAGACGCTGCTCTGCCTGGCCGAGGTGTACGACACGCTGCGGCTGCCGCACGACGCCCGGCGCGACGCGGAGCGGGCGCTGGCCGGCTACACCGCCACCGGCGACCAGCACGGCTCGGGCCGGGCGCTGTGCGCGCTGGGCCGCATCGCGCGCAACGGCTCCCGGTACGACGAGGCGCTGGCCCACTTCGAGCAGGCGCTGGCCGTACAGGTCGAGCTCCACCACGAGCAGGGCAAGGCCGAGACGCTCGGCGACATCGGGCTGGTGCACTGGCGGCTGGCCGACTACCTGCGCGCCGACGAGTACCTCACGCAGGCGCTGGCCATCAGCCGGGTGATCCGCGACCTGCCCATGGAGGCGCGCATGCTGAACCGGCTGGCCCGGGTGCGGCGCAGGCAGGGCCAGTCGCAGGTGGCGTTCGTGTACGCGCTGGAGGCCCTGGACATCGTGCAGGCCGTCGGCGGCCGCAGAGCCGAGGCCGACGTCCAGGAGACGCTCGCGAACACGTACCTGTCGCTCGGCCGGCACCAGGACGCGCTGCGCGCGGCCAGGCGGTCGCTGGAGATCAGGGAGGAGATGCGCGACGACAAGGCCAGCGCGCTGCTGTCGATCGCGCTGGCGCTGCACACCGCGGGCCGCCCGTCCCCCGCGCTGGCGTACGCGCGCCAGACCGTCGAGCTGCTGCACGAGACCGGTACGCGCGACCGCTGGGGCGCGGCGCTCACCACGCTCGCCATGATCCTGCTCGACCTGAACCGGCCCGAGGAGGCGTACGTGCACGCGGCGCGGGCCAGGGAGGTCCACCACGCCTGCGGCACCCGCCGCGACCTGGGCTGCGCGCTGCGGGCGCTCGGCCTGATCGCGTGGCGGCGGGGCGACGTCGCGGCCGCCGTGGCCCATCTGGGAGAGGCGGTGCGCACCCTCGACGAGGTGGGCGACGTGGTCGAGGCGCGAAAGGCCGCCCAGGAACTCCGACGAATGTCGTGAATTCCGCCCGGGGGAGGTCGCAGATCTGATCAGGTCACCGGCGTTCAACTGGTCTCACCGGCCACGGACAGCGGAGGTGATCCGGATGCTCAAGAACCATCTGCGTCGAGACCTGCGGTGGTTGAGGCGACAGGCGCGCGGGGACAGGCGGATCACCGTCCTGGTCCTCACCCTGGTGCCGGCCGCGTGGACCCGCCAGCTCGCCCCGGGCGACGCGATGCCCGAGCCGGAGCTGCTGTTCCTGCTGTCGGCGGGGCTGCTGGCGGTGTCGGGCGCGGCCTGGTTCACGTCGGCGTACTTCCTGGCCAGGTCCGCGCGGGCGCGGCGGGAGCCGGTCGAGGTGCTGCGCCGCGTCACCCGCGTCTCCAGGGCCAAGGAGTGGGCGTTCATCGCGGCGGGCGCCTACGTGGCCTGGCACGTGCTGCAGTTCGTCACCGTGCTGGTCATGACCTGACCGGGACCGTCAGCCGGGGATGAGCCAGGCGGGGAACGCCGCCTGGTGCGGCCCGTTCTCCGGGTCGAGCTCGTGCCTGATGGTCGCGCACTGGTCCAGCATCGCCCCGTGCAACGACCACAGCTGGACGTTCTCGGTGTCGGGGACGCGCTCGGCGACCAGCACCTGGTGCTCGCCGCTCTCGCGCAGCGCGGTCCGCAGCCGGCCGAGGTCGCGCACGCTGCCCCGGCCGAGCTGGAGCCGGCCGAACGCGGCGAAGGCCTTGGAGATGGCCAGCAGCTCGTCGCCGAGCGCCGCGGGCACCCGGTGGACGTCCTCCGCGGGCAGCCCGCGCACCCCGGCCGCCAGGTCGGTGAGCGACCTGGCGATGCCGCGCAGTTGCAGGCCCGCGTGGTCGAGGCAGGTCATGGCCTCGGCCACCTGGTCGAGCTGCTCGTCCTGCCGTCGCCGCCGGAGCGGCACCAGCCGGACCGACTCGGCGGCCTGCTCGGCCACCTCCTGGCTCTCCCGCAGGCGCGCGTCCACCTCGCGGGACCGCTCCAGCCAGCTTCTCGCCTCGTCCTCACCCCACGCGCCGCGCACGCCCTTGCCCATGGCGGCGGACAGCGACGACAGGTCACCGGCCAGCTCGGCCATCTCCCTGCGCGCCTCCTCCACGTACCGGGGCGGAAGCACGACCAGGTTGGCCAGGATGCCGATGACGGCGCCCAGCAGCAGGTCGACCAGGCGCTCCAGGCTGTACGTGGCGCCCAGCGCGAACACCAGCAGGGCGGTGATCGGGATCTGCACGTTCTGCTTGGGCAGGTTGAGCAGCCGGGTCACCACCAGCCCGCCCGCGACCAGGATGGCGAGCGTGATCCCGTTGATGCCGAGCAGGAGGATCAGCCCACCGGCGCCGAAGAGCCCGACCGTGACGGCCCCGACCTGCTGCACCCCGCGCACGACCGTGCCGTAGGCGGTGGCCGAGAACGTGAGCAGCACCCCGATCGCCCCCAGCACCGGCATCCTGTCCTGCAGCACCCGGGCCACCAGCCACCAGGCGAGCACGCACGCGGCCGTCAGCTTGATCCCCTGGAGCAGCGGCTCACGCTCGGCGCGCAGCCATCCGGGCAGTCCCAGGCTGCGAGCGCGCTCCAGGATCAGCCTGCTCTGCCTGGAGATCCGCTCGAACGGCGGCAGCCCCTGCCTCGATCGCTCCCCCATCCCGGCATCGTCGCAGGAAGACACCCGCGTGAGCTGGGTAGACACCCTGCTTGAGTGGAGGTGGTGAGGATGGACGCCGAACTTTCAGGTCAGCTGGTGGTCCCGGACGGGGCGCGCGGCGTGGTGCTGTTCGCGCACGGCAGCGGCAGCAGCGGCCGCAGCCCGCGCAACAGGTACGTGGCCGCCGCGCTGAACGAGGCCGGGCTGGGCACCCTGCTGTTCGACCTGCTGACACCGGAGGAGGAGTACGACCGAGCCAACGTGTTCGACATCGAACTGCTGGCAGGCAGGCTGCTGACGGCGACGGAGCGGGTGCGGGAGCAGCCGGCCGCGGCGAACCTGCCGCTCGGCTACTTCGGCGCGAGCACCGGCGCCGCCGCCGCCCTCAGCGCCGCGGCCGAGCCGGACGCCGACGTGGCCGCGATCGTCTCACGGGGCGGCCGCCCGGATCTGGCGGGCCCGCGTCTCGCTTCCGTACGGGCGCCGACGCTGCTCATCGTGGGCGGCCACGACGAGCAGGTGCTCGAACTGAACCGGGAGGCCCAGCGGGAGCTGGGCGGCGAGAGCCGCCTGGAGATCGTGCCCGGCGCCACCCACCTGTTCGAGGAGCCCGGAGCCCTGGACCAGGTCGCCGACCTGACCGGCTCCTGGTTCGTCACCCACTTCACGTGACCCGCGTCAGTTCTGCCGGGCGCCGCGGCGCTCCGACAGCCGCTTCCAGACGAACACCCCGACGGCCAGCACGACCAGGCCGATCACCACGTACGTGAAGATCCCGACGTACGTCTCGACGATCAACCACTGCCGGCCCAGGAAGTAGCCGGCGGTCACGAGCGCGGTGTTCCAGATGAAGCTGCCCACCGCGGTGAGCAGCACGAACGTGGGCAGCGGCATCCGCTCGAAGCCGGCCGGGATCGAGATCAGGCTCCTGAACAGCGGCACCATCCGCCCGAAGAACACCGTCTTGCGGCCGTGCCTGGCGAACCACTGCTCGCTCTTGTCCACGTCCTCCGGCTTGAGCAGCGGCACCTTCGCGTACAGCGCGTGCACCCGCCGCCTGCCCAGCAGCGCCCCGATCGCGTAGAGCGCGAGCGCGCCCACCACCGAGCCGATCGTGGTCCACAGCAGGACGTGCCAGAACACCAGCCCGCCCCTGCTCACCGTGAACCCGGCCAGCGGCAGGATGACCTCGCTCGGGATCGGCGGGAACAGGTTCTCCAGCGCGACCGCGATGCCCGCGCCGGGCGCGCCGAGCGTCTCCATGAGACCGGTGACCCACTCGACGATTCCGCCCAGACCGCTGGAAGTCATCCTCGTCCCTTCGTCGCACGTAGTCTCTTCCCGTACGCAGGCGCGTATTCCTCCCGGTCCGTCTCTCGGCCATCCATCTGAGACATTCCTCGGCGGGGAACGTTGTGGCAACCCTCCATGCGTGAATCCCGCCCCGTGGTGTGGGATCGAATCCGCACACACAATCGAGGAGGAGCGATGAAGTGGTTCTCCCCTGCAGACGTCGCCCGGGTGGCCGTCTTCGCCGCGCTGATCGCGGTGCTGGGGCTGGTTCCGGGGGTGAGCCTCTTCGGCGGCCTGGTGCCCGTCACGGCTCAGACCCTGGGGGTCATGCTCGCCGGGCTGATACTCGGCTCGCGGCGAGGGGCGCTGGCGGTGCTGGTGCTGCTCGCGCTGGTGGCGGTGGGGCTGCCGCTCCTGGCCGGGGGCCGGGGCGGGCTCGGCGTCTTCACCCAGCCGTCCGCGGGGTTCCTGATCGGGTGGCTGCCGGGCGCGTTCGTCACCGGGTGGATCGCGGAGCGCGGGGGGCGCAGCCCGAGCATGGTCCGGCTGCTGGTAGCGTGCCTGGTCGGCGGCATGGGGGTCATCTACCTGTGCGGCATCCCGGTGTACGCGATCTTCGGTGATCTCACGCTGGGCGGCGCGGCCCTGTTCACCCTGACCTTCGTGCCGGGCGACCTGGCCAAGGCGGTGCTGGCCTCGTGGATCGCGCGAGGGGTGCAGCGCGCCTACCCGGGCGCGATCCCCACCGTCCACAAGCGTCCGAGATCCGGCGAGGAGGGCTGACCGGGGCATGCCAGTCGCAGCACAGGTCATCCGGCACGCCTCCACCCACCCCGACCGGGTCGCGGTCTCCGGCCCGTACGGCGACATCACGTACGGCGCCCTGGCCCGTCGCGCGCTGGAAGAGGCGGCGTCCCTCACGGCCGCCCTCCCCCGGCCGATCGCTGCTCCGGCCGCGGCCCGGGACACCCCACCGGCGCTCTCCCCGCCCTCGGCGGACGGGCGCGCCATCACGGCGGCTGCCCGGACGAGGGCGCCGGTCGTGGGCATCTGCCTGCGTGACCCCGTCGACCAGCTGATCGCCATCCTGGCCGCCGACCTGACGGGGGCCACACCACTGCTGTACGAGCCAGCCCTGCGCGACGGCGTCCCAGCGGACCTCCTCATCGAGACCCTGCTCACCACCGGTCCGACCGACCCGGGCGCACAGACCCAGCTCGCCGGGGTCGACTCGGCGGGGCCGGTCACCCGGTCCTTGCCCGTTGGGGGATGGTTCGCGCCGTCGCCTGCTGATTTGGCGTGGGCGTGTTTCAGTTCGGGGAGCACCGGGCGGCCGCGTGCCGTCGTCCGTACGCGGGAGTCGTGGACGGGGTCGTTCGGGCCGTTGAGCGAGATCACCGGGATCGGCGCGGATGATGTGGTGCTGGTCCCGGGGCCGCTGACGTCTTCCCTGTACGGGTTCGCGGCCGTGCACGCGCTGGCCGTGGGCGCGACGGTGCTGGCGCCCGGCCGGTGGGCGCCGGGGTCGCTGCCGGAGCTGGCGCGGCGGGCGACGGCGGTGCACGTGGTGCCGCACCTGCTGCCACGGCTGCTGGACGCCCTGCCCGAGGACGCGCCGCTGCGGGTCGTCGTGGTGGGCGGGGCCGCGCTCCCGGCCGAGGTGCGGGAACGCGCCGGGGGCGTGCGGGTGGTCGCCTACTACGGCGCCACCGAGCTGTCCTTCGTGGCCGTGGACGCCGACGGCGGCGGGCTGCGGCCGTTCCCCGGGGTGGAGATCGAGGTCAGGCCGCCCCTGGGCGAGGTGTGGGCGCGCTCCCCCTGGCTGGCCGAGGGCTACCTGGGCGGCGTGGCGGGCCCGCTCAAGGCCGAGGACAAGTGGATGAGCGTCGGCGACCTCGCCGATCCGTACACGCCGGGAGAGCCGCTGCGGCTGCGTGGCCGCGGCGACGGCGCGATCCAGACCGGCGGCGCGACGGTGGTCCCCGAGGACGTCGAGGAGGTGCTCCGGCGCGCGCCCGGCGTGGGTGACGTCGTGGTCGTCGGTTCCCCGCACCCCGAGCTGGGAGCGGTCGTGACCGCCGTGGTCGAGGCCGGCGCCGGCCCGCTCCCGTCCAGGACCACCCTGGAGAAGGTGGCACGCGACGGCCTGGCCGCCGCCCAGCGCCCCCGCCGCTGGTACGCGATCACCGACCTCCCCCGCACCCCGACCGGCAAGCCCGCCCGCGCCCAGGTAGCGGCCCGCCTGACCACCACCGACCCCGACCTGCGGAGACTCCCATGACGGGCCACCCGACCGCCGGCGACGCCGACCTGCGGGGACTTTAATGACGGGCCCGCACGATCCGGTGATCGTGGCCGCCCGCCGGACCCCGATCGGCACCGCCGGCCACGCGTTCAAAACGGTCACGGTCGACGCCCTGGCCGCCGCGGTGATCGGTGCGGTGGCCCAGGACGCCCGTCGCGGGCTCTTCCCGGAGCACGACCGGGACCACCTCCCCGACGGCCGGGACCAGGACCGCGCGAACGCGCACGACCTCACCTGCGGGGGGCACGGACGCGACCCAGACCTAGCGGAGCACGCAGAACCTCGTCCCAGCGCCTGGGACCTCACCCCGAGCGGGGTTCTCGCGGAGAGTGACCCGGGTGCGGTCGGCCCCGCTCGACACAGGGAGTTCGCCAGGGTCGAGGACGTCGTGCTGGGGAACTGCATGGGGCCCGGAGGGAATGTGGCGCGGGTGGCGGCGCTGAGGGCCGGGCTGGGGGAAGGCGTGCCGGGGGTGACGGTGGACCGGCAGTGCGGGAGTGGGCTGGCCGCCATTCTGATCGCGGCGCAGGCCGTACGGAGCGGGGACATGGAGTTCGTGATCGCCGGGGGCGCCGAGAGCGCGTCGACCGCGCCGGTGCGGGCGTTTCGGGACGGGTCCCCGTACGAGCGTGCTCCTTTTGCCCCGGAAGGGCACCCGGATCCGGACATGGGGGAAGCGGCGGAGGCCCTCGGCGCGGCGCGCGGCGTGAGCCGTGAGCGCCAGGACTCCTATGCGGCCGCCAGCCACGCCAAGGCGGTGGACGCCCGGGCGGCGGGCAGGTTCGCGGCGGAGATCGTCCCGGTCGGGGAGCACTCCAGCGACCAGCGGCCGCGGACGCTGCGCCCGGCGACGCTGGCGCGGCTGCCCGGGGCGTTCGTGCCGGGGGGCGCGGTGACCGCGGGCAACTGCTCGCCCAACAGCGACGGCGCCGCTGCGGTGGCCGTCGTGCCGGAGCGGCTGCGTGATGGCAGGCCGGGGCTGCGGCTGGTGGCGGGCGCGGTGGTGGGGTGCGATCCGGCGCTGCCCGGCTGGGGGCCGGTGCCCGCCGTGCGCCGGCTGCTCGCCCGTACCGGCACGAGCCTGGAACGGGTGGCGGCGGTGGAGATCGTGGAGGCGTTCGCCGCGCAGACGCTGGCCGTCACCGACGCGCTCGGGCTCGACCCGCTGGGCGCGGACGCAGAGCGGGTGTGCGCGGACGGTGGCGCGATCGCGCTCGGGCACCCGTGGGGGGCCAGCGGCGCGGTCGTGGTGACGCGGCTGTTCAGCCGGCTGGTGCGGGCCGGGGCGCCCCGGGGGACACTCGGGCTGGCGACGGCGGCGGTCGGCGGCGGGCTCGGCGTCGCCGCCCTGTTCGAGGTGGTTTGAGTGAAGGGGCTCGTCCTCGCCGAGGTGGTCGGAGTGCTCGCGTTCGCTGACGTCTATGTCCGGTCGAGGTGGTGTGAGTGATCGAGCTCGCTGACGTGCGTGTCCGGCTCGGGGAGCGCGAGGTGCTGTGCGGGGTGAGCGCGACGCTGGCCGAGCGGCGGATCGGTGTGATCGGGGCCAACGGGTCGGGCAAGAGCACGCTCGCCCGGCTGTTCAACGGGCTGGCGCTGCCCACCTCGGGGACGGTGACCGTGCTGGGTCACGACACGCGGCGGCAGGCGGCCAAGATCCGGCGGCGGGTGGGGTTCCTGTTCACCGACCCGGACGCGCAGATCGTGATGCCGACCGTGGCCGAGGACGTGGCGTTCTCGCTGCGCCGCCACAAGCTCCCGGCCGAGGAGGTGCGGGACAGGGTGGCGGCCGTGCTGGAGCGGCACGGGCTGGCCGGGCACGCCGACCATCCGGCGCACCAGCTGTCCGGCGGGCAGAAACAGTTGCTGGCGCTCTGCTCGGTGCTGGTGCTGGAGCCGGAGATCCTGATCATGGACGAGCCGACGACGCTGCTCGACCTGCGCCACTCCAGGCTGGTGGCCGAGCACCTGCGCGTCCTGCCCCAGCAGGTGGTGGTGGTCACCCATGACCTGTCGCTGCTGGCGGACTTCGACCGGGTGCTGGTGCTGGACGACGGCCGGGTGGTCGCCGACGCACCGCCGGACGAGGCGATCGGCCACTACCGCGGGCTGATGGCGTGAACGCTCTCACCGGCGCTTACGTGCCCGGCGACTCGTTCCTGCACCGGATGCCGACCGGGGCCAAGCTGGCGGCGCTGGCGGTCTGCTGCACCGGGCTGATCCTGCTGCCCAGCGTGTGGGCGATGGCGGGCGCGGCCGTGGTGGTCGTGTCGCTGTACGCGGTCGCGCGGGTGGGCGCGGCAGCGGCGTGGGCGCAGGTGCGGCCGGTCCTCTGGTTCGTGGCGGCGCTGTTCGTGATCCAGCTCGTCCTCGCCGGTCCGTCGGCCGCGGTCCTGGTGACGTCCAGGATCGTGCTGGCGGTCGCACTGGCCGGGCTGGTCACGCTGACGACCAGGACCTCGGCCATGATGGCCACGCTGGAGCGTGCCCTGCGGCCCGCCCGGCGGGTGGGGCTGGACCCGTTCCGGCTGTCGTTGCTGCTCTCGCTCACCATCCGCAGCATCCCGGTCATCGCCGCGCTCGCCACCCGCGTACGGGAGGCGCAGCGGGCCAGGGGCGTCGAGTGGAGCATGCGCGCGTTCGCGGTGCCGCTGGTGGTGGGCGCGCTGCGGCACGCCGACGCCCTGGGCGAAGCACTCAGCGCCCGGGGTCTGGACGACTGACCGCCCGCGGGGGTCACTCAGCGCCCGCCGGTCCGCGGCCTGATGTCTTCTTCACCCGCGGTCTGGACGGCTGACCGGCGTGCGGGGTTTCTCGCCCGCCATCACGTACGCGCCGCGTTCCAGTCGCTCGATGAGGCCGCGGGTCCACTCGGCGGCGCTCTCGGCGGTGTGCACCCACATGCCGAGGACCTCCCCCACCATGCCCCACGCCTCCGGGTCCTCGTCCGGCGACCAGTCGCGCCGGACCCGGGAACGCCACTCCTCCAGCGCCCGCACCCGCGTCTTCAGCAGCTCGACCGCCTCGGCCCTGGGCAGGTCGTCCATCAGGCCGGCTCCGGCGCTCAGCATGTCGAGCCGCTGGTCGGCCTTGGAGAGCGCGTGGCGGAGCAGCGCGAAGTAGTCGGCCTCGCCCGCCTCGGTGATCTCGTAGTCGATCCGGGGCGGGCCGCCGGCGGTGCTGGGCGCCTCCTCGTCCGCGCGCAGCAGTCCCTCGACGGCCATCTGGCGCAGC
This sequence comes from Nonomuraea sp. C10, assembly GCF_008017515.1. Lineage (NCBI taxonomy): Bacteria > Bacillati > Actinomycetota > Actinomycetes > Streptosporangiales > Streptosporangiaceae > Nonomuraea > Nonomuraea sp. C10. The sequence continues at coordinate 2,005,632 of NZ_VPFF01000003.1, read as the reverse complement.
GCGTGGTAGATCGAGCCCGGTTTGAGCCCCGCCCACTCGTGCGCGCCCCACGACTCCAGGTCGGAGCGGACCTGGTAGCCGTGCGCGCTGCCGCGCCGCCGCACGGCCCCGAGCACCAGCAGCCGCACCACCGACATCGCCACTCCCTCGATCTTTGAGCATCCACCATAGTCAGAGCACTCGTGCCGGCGCGTGGTACCGATAGGCGGGTGATCGGGAGGTGGTGCGGCCGGCGCGGCGTCGTCCTCGTCGCGAACCCTCACGGAGCGCTCGCGGGCCGGCGAGCTGGCCTCATGACGGCGACGCCCAGGCTGATCAGATTCCGGGGTGCAGTAGTTCGCGAGGAAGACGGCGTGCCGTGTGGCCGGGGGCTACCCCGGCCACCGATCGGGGAATCAGTCGACAGGGGGACCGGCGATGGTGGTGTAGCCGCCGAACTGGCCGGCCGGCTGGCCGTTGACGTAGGGCCGGAAGTTGGACGCCAGCGCGCCGGAGGTCAGCCGGGCCAGCAGCGTCTGGTCGTGGGGGCCGCCGTTGGGGGCGGTGGCGAAGGCCGCGGGATTGCCGGTCGCCTCGCCGTCGACCCGCTCGTAGCCCACGACGCGGTCACGCCGGTAGGCGTAGACGGCGTTGTCGGGCCCGCGGACGTACAGGAAGTTGGTGGCGAGCGCGATGTCGCTGGTCGCGGTGAGGCCGTCCAGCGGCTGCCAGGTGGCGCCTATGGTGACGAGGTTCATGGTCCACACCCGGTTGTCCTCGCCCCGGGCCGCGATCTCGTACGCGTTGATGCCGAAGTCGTCGCGGACGGCGATGTTGCTGGTGACGCGCAGGTCGCCGATCGGCTCGAAGGCGGTGGCGGTGTTCGCGCTCACATTGCTGAAGTAGACGCGGTTGTCGCTGCCCCGGACGAAGACGCGGACGTTGAAGGGAAGAGTGAAGAACCCGCGGCTGGCGGTGATGTCACTGGTGGCGAAACCGCCGAGGCTGCGCCAGCCGACCCAGGCGCCGTTGCGGCGGACGTTCGTCCACACCGCGCCATCGGTGCCCCGGGCGAAGAGTTTGACGCTGGCGGGCGGCTCGTCGAAGGCGACGATCGCCTCGACCTCGCCGGTCACCCTCAGACCAGGCACGATGGAGTAGCCGGTGACCACGCCGGACGGGGTGATGGTGTTGGTGTAGACCTGGTCATCGGTGCCGCGTACGTAGAACTCGGTGCCGTAGGAGGTCACCACGACGTTCGGGTCACCGACGATCACCCCTCCCAGCGACTGGAAGGGGCCGAAGACGCCGCCCGAGAACGTGCTGTACAGCAAGGAGCCGTCCGCGCCGCGCGCCGCCACCCCCTTGGCCGACCGGGTGAGGGTGTAGTCGTGGGCCACGCGCGGAGTGCTCAGGTCGGGCAGGCCGGCAGCGTAGGCGGGCGGAGGAGGACCGGCCGCCGCAGCGGGAGAACCGAAGGCCAGCAGGCCCAGAGTGAGTGCCAGGGCGGTGCCTGCCGCGAGTGGCCGGCGTAACCAGTGGCGTGGATGCTTCATCGCAGAGTCCTTTCGTCGACTTGGCGAAGCAGACTCTGATTCGTCGGCGTCCCACGGATGGATCACAAGAGTTTTGACTCACCCGAGTCAGGCAAGGTCTCGGGACGCGGCGCAGGCGCCGATCGTCGACCGCGCGCGACGTCACTCGACCGGATGCTGCCCGAGTCCGCGGTCGCGGGCGCGCGCGACGAGCGCGGCACGGTCGCGCGCCTGGAGCTTGGCGAGGATGGCGGCGACGTGGTTGCGCACGGTCTTCTCGGAGAGGACGAGCCTGGCCGCGATCCCGTGGTTGCCGAGCCCCGCCGCCACGAGGCCGAGCACCTCGTGCTCGCGATCGGTGAGCTCGGGGAAGACCTTGCCCGCGGCGGTGAGCGGCCGTGTCGCGTACGCGGCGATCCGGCGGCCGACCTCTCCGCCGAACACGGTGCCGCCGGCGGCGACCACGAGGACGGCGCGGGTGATCTCCTCGCGCTCCGCGCCCTTGAGCAGGTAGCCGCGAGCGCCGGCGCGTACCGCGGCGAGCAGCCGCTCGTCGTCGGCGTGCATCGTCAGCACGAGCACCCCGAGGTCGGGGAAGCGGTCGGTCAGCGTGGCGAGGGCACTGAGCCCGTCGACCCCGGGCATCTCGAGGTCGGTGAGCGCGACCTCGGGCGACAGTTCCTCCACGAGCCGGACCAGCTCCGCGCCGTCAGCGGCCTCGCCGACGACGTCGACGTCGGGTGAGGAGGCCAGCGCCGCGCGCAGGCCGAAGCGGAACATCGGGTGGTCGTCGGCGACGACCAGGCGTACCGGGGCGCTCATGCGATCCGCACCGCCGTCGGCACCCTCAGCGTCACCGTGGTGCCCGCGTCCGACGAGCTGATCGCGACCTCGCCGCCGAGCTCGCGGGCGCGTGACCGCATCGAGGCCAGGCCGATCCCGCCGCGCGGCGGCCGGTACGGGTCGAATCCCGCGCCGTCGTCGCGCACGTCGACAATGAGATTGTCGCCCTCGTCGCCGCGCACGCACACGTCGAGTCGCGTGGCGCCGGCGTGGCGGACGGCATTGGTCACCGCCTCGGTCACGACCCGGTAGGCCGTCTGCTCCACCCTCGGCGGCAGCGCGGGCAGCGGACCGACCTCCACGCTGACCGGCAGGGCCGCGGCCACCGAGACGACCCCGCGCCGGATCGCCTCGGCGAAGCCGCGCTCCTCGATCGCCGCCGGCCGCAGGTCGTCGAGGATGCGACGCACCTCCGACACGGTCACGGCCACCTCGGCGCGGAGCACCCCGGTGATCTGCAGCGCGGTCGTCGCACTGGACGCCCGGATCGCGTCCTCCAGTCCGGCGAGCCCCAGTCCCATCCCTGTCAGGGCGGGCCCGAGCCCGTCGTGCAGCTCGTGGCGGAGCCGTTCGCGCTCCCGCGTGCGGGCGTCCATCGCGGCATCACGCTGCGCCTCCAGCTGTTCGGCCAGGCCCCGCGCGTGGAGCACGGCGGCCACCTGCGCGGCCAGCGCGGCGAGCATCCTTTCCTCGCGCCGTGCGAACCCCTCCTCCGGCCACCTCGGCACGACCTCCAGCACGCCGAGCGGCATTCCGCCGACCGCCAGGGTGGCGCTGAACGCCGTGGCGGGGAGCTCGGCGTCGGGCCGCAGGTCACCGCTGCACGCGATCACCGATCGGAAGGCGTCGCGGATCCGGGCGCCGGGGGCGCCGACCGACCGCCGCACGGCGGCGAGTACCGCGGTGAGCAGTTCGCCGTCGGTGTCGGCCGGCGCGCCGACGTGCGTGCCGATCTCGGCCACGACCCGCACCGGATCCGCCCGTGGTGACGCGTCGATGCCCAGCAGGCGATAGCGCAGCACCGCGACCGCGATCGCCGCCGGCAGCAGATACAGGCTCGTGACCTGGGCGACCTGGGCGGCCAGGCTGTCGCCGAGCAGGTTCACCACGATGATGAGGATGACGATGCCGAGCGGCCACGCGAGCTGCTGGCGTCGCGGCGCGGCCGACCTGGCCCACCTGACGATCGCGAGCACCCAGATCGTCGCCGCACCGGCCAGGTACACGACGAAGGACACCGCGCCGAGCGGGCCGTCCGACGGCTGCCCCGCGAGCCAGTGCAGCTGGATGAGCACCGCCCCGAGGGCGACCACGCCCACCGGCCACCACCAGGCGCGTCCGGGCGGGCGCCCGGTGGGGAAGAAGGCGGGCAGCGTGCCCAGCATCGCCATGATGCTCCATCCGCCCACCATGGTGAGGACCAGCCCGGGAACGCGTGCCGTCCAGTCGCCCGCGGCCGCCGCGGGGCCGAGCCAGCCGGCCGCGGCGAACGCCTCCTCGGTCAGCGAGAGCTGGGTCATGGTCCCGACGACGAGGAGGAGCCAGCCGATCGCGTTGGCGGGGCGGAGCCAGGCCAGGAGCGCGCCGGCGAAGGACCATCCGACACCGACGAGCGTGCCCGCCAGCGCGAGCGCGAGAGGGAGCCGTACGTCATGGGCCGCCGCGGCGAACCCCTCGGCCGCCGCGCCCGCCAGGCCGGCCACGCCGACGAGCACGGCGACCGCACCGACGGCGGCTCTCAGGACCCACATGGGATCAGTCTGGGGCCCGCGCGCCCGGGACGCCACGGGCCGGTGTCCCGTCCGGCCGGGCACATCGCCCGGGTCGACGGGTTCCCTCGCCCTGTCCCGGGACGCCCCCGCGCCGTGACGCTGGTCGGGCACGACCCAGTCCACCAGCTCGTGATCCGGAGGAGATCCCATGTCCCTGTCCGCCGAAGCGTTTCCGCCCGCGCCCGCGCGAGTCCGTCGCCACATCGTGTTCCGCGTCATCGTCGCCGCGATCGCGCTGCTGCTCATCGTCGGATTCGGCGTGTGGCAGTCGATCCTCACGCCGTGGGTGAGCTTCGCCGACACCACGGACCACGGCTGGACCCGCACGCCCGAACTGCACCGGACGGCCGACACCGTGAGCGCCGCCGTCATGGGGGCGGTCGGCGCCGCGGGCATCGTCCTCGCCGTACTGCCGCGCCGGCGGTCGGCGCTCACCGCCTGGTTCGTCGCGATGGTCGCGGCGATGGGCATCACCAGCGTGGTCTCGTCGGTCATCCAGGGGCACGACCTGATCGACGCCGCGATCTTCGCGGTCGGATGGCTCGCGCTGCTCGTCGTGCCGACCGTGCTCCTCGCTCCCGACCGCCGCAGCCTGCCCGCGGGCGGCGTCGCGTCGGAGGACCGACCGCGCGGGCCGCTCCTCGCGGCACTCCGGGCGCTCGTCGTCGCGGGAGCCCTCATCGCGGTCGGCGCGATCGTCTGGCGGCTCGCCGGCGGCGTCATCGAGAGCCCGCGCGAGGACGACGTCGTCGGCTTCGTGCTGTTCGGCCTCGCGTTCGCGCTCGGCGGGGCGCAGTGCCTGCGCGCCCGTGAGAGCTGGCGCACGCTCGCGATCCTTTTGGCCGCGGTGACGGCGTACACCGTCGTGGCGGGGGTGTCGCTCGCGCTCGGCTGACGTGCAGCTCAGCGGGCGCGTATCGAAACCGGCGGCTTGGGCGCACGCGCGGCTCCTCGACCCGCACAGGCCGAGTCCGGGCAGCTCAGGAACCCTGCGCCACGCCTGCTGAGCTGGTCGAACTCGTATGGACGCGACCGCGTACGCAACTTTCCCCGCGTCGGCGGCATCCCATGGAACATGCGATTTCGTACGTCACTCGCGGCACTTACCCTCACCTGCTTGACGGCGACCGCCCAGCCTGCGGCCGCCGAAGCACCGGCCACAATCGCTTACGCGCAGCGGACGCAGACCTGGGAAGTGGTGCTGACCAGTGGGAAGGTGGTGAAGGTGCCGGAGGCGCTCGCCGTAGCGCCCAAGGACGCGGTCAACAGTGGGGAGCGCGCGCCGTTCCTGATCAGCGGGGACGGGCGGCACATCTTCTACTACCGGAAGAAGGACGGCCTGTTCGTGGCGCGGACCGTGCACGGCAAGGAGCGGGTGGTCGCCAAGATCACGGCGTATGCCATCGGTGAGGAGTGGCCGATCGTGTCCTATGACGGCAGCTATGTGGTCACCGGGACCTCGGGACCGGGCCTGGGCGTCCTCGTGGACCTGCGCGAGCGCAAGGCGATGGGGCCGCCGGAGAAGACCGACGCGTGGGACCTGCCCAGGTTCAGCCCGGACAGCAAGCGGCTGCTGCTGGGCGGGGAGCAGAGCGTCGTGTTCGACCGGGCGCTGCGGTCCCGCCTGCGGCTGAAGACGCGGCTGACGCCGAGCGCGCTGGCGGAGGACTACACCACCTCGGCCGTCCTGGTCGGCAAGGCCGGCAAGTATCGCAAGGTGCGCCTGCTGAACCTGCGCACTGGCCGCGCGGGCGCCGTGGTGAGGGTGAAACTGCCGCGCGGGCAGTACATCGACGACATCGACTTCGACAGGTCCGGGCGGTTGGCCGTGCGATCGAAGACCGCGACCGGAGTGGCGGTCTACCAGGTCTCGCGCAAGACGGGCGCGGTGAAGCCGCTGAAGGAGATCAAGCGGCCCGATGCGGCTGTTTGGGTGCTCCCGGACGACTCCGCCTACGAGTCGTGGACGGAGAGGAAGTGAGCGACCCGGGTCCTTGAGCTCGTGCGGGCGTGCCCGCCACCGTGCCGGGATTGTTCGCTCAGGCCCGTCCGTAACCCGGCGACGAGCCCGTGACCAGCCCTCCTCAGGCGGCGTAAGCGGTCAACTCTCGCCCCTTCTGAGTGAGAATGTCTGAGCTGACGTGGCGCGGAGCGCCTGAGGGCGAAGCCCCATGGCGCCGGAGGCGCCTTGTGGGAACGTCTGAGCCGGGAGGCGCGAAGCGCTTGAAAGGCGAAGCCCGTCAGCGCCGCAGGCGTGAGGGCCGCAGGCAGGAGGGCCGCAGGCAGGAGGGCCGAAGGCACTGGGTTTGCGCCGAAGGCGCCTTGTGAGAACGCCTGAGCTGCAATGCGCGAAGCGCCTGCTGGGCGAAGCCCTTTCGGCGAAGCTCTTCGGCGCTGAAGGCGCCTTATCGAAACGTCTGAGCTGGAACGCGCGAAGCGCCCGCTGGGCGAAGCCCTTTGGGCGCCGCAGGCGCCGGGGTTGCGCCGGAGGCGCCTCAGAAGAACGGCTGAGCTGCGACTCTGACCAGGGGTCAGGCCTTGGATGCCGCTTCGCGGATGCGGGTGGCGTAGTCGCGCCAGTAAGGGTCGCCCGGCTCAGGGAAGGACGTGTCGCCCGGGTGGCGCCCGCCCGAGCCGTCGATGAGCTCCCTGATGATGTCGGCGTGGCCGGCGTGCCGGGACGTCTCCTGGATCATGCGGACCACCAGCTGCCGCAGCGACGCCTCTCTGCGCCCCTCCGGCCACCACGGGACGGTGCCGACGGCGGCGAGGTCGAGGGCCTCGATGGTCTCGTCGGCGTGGGTGCAGGCGCGGCGGTAGAGGCCGGTGAGGTAGTCGGTGGTCTCGCCTTCGGCCGCCCACATGTCGGCGCCGTCCCAGATGGTGCCGTCGTCGTGCCATGACATCCGCTCCGGCGCGGGCCGCCCGAACACCTCGCCCAGATAGCCGTACTCCAGGCCGGCCAGGTGTTTGACCAGGCCGAGCAGGTTGGTGCCCGAGGGCACCATGGGCATCCGCATGTCGGCGTCGCTCAGCCCGTCGAGCTTGAACAGCATCGCGTCGCGTACCTCTTGGAGGCTCGCGCGCAGGATCTCTTTCTCGGTCACCCTCCACACCGTACGAGACGCCACCGACAGATGAGAGTGCCCTCATCTGTCGCTCACTGACCGCTCACCACGGGACGAAAGGCTTTTAACCAGTACGAACGAGAAAGAGGACTGACATGAAGAAGATCTCCCTGGTTCTGGCCGGCGCCCTGCTCGGCTCCGTTTTCGCCGCCGCTCCCGCGTACGCGGACGACCGGACGTGCCGGGGCGTCATCCGCGCGGTGTCCGTCGACGGCGACATCAAGGTGCCCAAGGGCGAGAAGTGCACGCTCGTCGGCACGAAGGTGGACGGCAACGTCAAGGTGGGCGAGGGCGCCACCCTTGTAGCGCGCGGCATCCGGGTGGACGGCGACATCCAGGCCGAGGAGGCGCGGCGCGTGTCGGTGACCAAGGGCTCGAAGGTGGACGGCAACATCCAGGTCAAGGAGAGCGGGACCGTCACCGTCAACTCGACCCGGGTGGACGGCGACATCCAGATCGAGGAGAACCGCGGCCGGGTCAAGATCTACAAGAACAAGGTCGGCGGCAACCTCCAGTGCGAGGAGAACCGCCCCGCGCCCACCGGCAAGGGCAACCGTGTGGAGGGCGACAAGGAAGGCCAGTGCCGCCGTTTCTAACAGCTCCATTGCGGAGGGATTACCCCGGTCAAGACAGCGTTTTGGTAGTCAATAACCCGGGTAAGGGCGTCTTTAGCTTCTGAGCACCAATTATTTCAGGAGCCCCAGATGTCTCGCATGACGCTCACGGCCGCCGCACAGGATTTCCTTCGCGCCGACGAAGTGGTCTTCTTCGATTGGCACGTCACGGGCCTCTGCTGCGCCGACGCCGGGGAGTTCTCAGTCAGGCCGTTGCGGCGGTCCCGGTTGCCGCGAAGGGCCCGGAAGCTGGGGACCGATCTGGTGTACGCCCACCCCTCCGCCTGGGTGCATCTAGTCGAGCTGCCCGTGACGATCGACTGCCGTCCGCTGTGGCGCTGGCGGCGCTTCACCACCGATCTGCCACCGGACGCCGGACTCCGCTGCTGCCTGGGCCGTCCCATATATGGGAGGTAATCGGTGAAGGTGCGCTCCATCATCATCTGGACAGCGGTCGCCTTGATAGGCGCCGCCGGCTGGGGCGTGCTCGCCCTGTCCAGGGGTGAGAACGTCAACGCGGTCTGGTTGCTCGCCGCCGCACTCGGCTCGTACGCCATCGCCTACCGCTTCTACGCCCGGTTCATCCAGCGCAAGGTCCTCCGCACCGACGACCGGCGGGCGACGCCGGCCGAACGGCTCGACAACGGCATCGACTACCAGCCCACCGACCGGCGGATCCTGTTCGGTCACCACTTCGCCGCCATCGCCGGGGCCGGCCCGCTGGTCGGGCCGGTGCTGGCGGCCCAGATGGGCTACCTGCCCGGCACAATCTGGATCGTGGCCGGCGTGATCTTCGCCGGGGCGGTGCAGGACATGGTGATCCTGTTCTTCTCCATGCGCCGCAACGGGCGCAGCCTCGGTCAGATGGCCCGCGACGAGATCGGGCCGGTCGGCGGGGTGGCGGCGCTGATCGCGGTCTTCGCCATCATGATCATTCTGCTGGCGGTGCTGGCGCTGGTCGTGGTGAACGCGCTGGCGCAGTCGCCGTGGGGCGTGTTCTCGATCGCGATGACGATCCCGATCGCCCTGTTCATGGGCTTCTACCTGCGGGTGCTCCGGCCGGGCAAGGTCGTGGAGGTCTCGGTCATCGGCGTCGCGCTGCTGATCCTCGCCATCGTCGCCGGCGGGTGGGTGCAGGACTCGAGCTGGGCCGGGGTCTTCACGCTGAGCCCGTCGGCGCTGGCGCTGTGGCTGATCGCGTACGGGTTCATCGCGGCGGTGCTGCCGGTGTGGATGCTGCTCGCGCCGCGCGACTACCTGTCGACGTTCATGAAGATCGGCACGATCGCGCTGATGGCGGTCGGCATCCTGGTCACGATGCCGGCGATGCAGAACACCGCGTTCACCGAGTTCGCGTTCAACGGCAAGGGGCCGGTGTTCGCCGGGTCGCTGTTCCCGTTCGTGTTCATCATCATCGCCTGCGGCGCGCTGTCCGGGTTCCACGCGCTGATCTCCTCCGGCACGACCCCGAAGATGATCCAGAAGGAGTCCCAGGTACGGATGATCGGCTACGGCTCCATGCTGATGGAGTCGTTCGTGGCGGTCATGGCCATCGCCGCGGCCTCCATCCTGAGCCCCGGCCTCTACTTCGCGATGAACTCGCCCGCGGGGGTGCTCGGCGCCACGGTCCAGACGGCGTCCGAGGCGGTCACCAACATGGGCTTCGTCATCACGCCGCAGGAACTCCAGGCGGCCGCGGCGGCGGTGCAGGAGGAGACCCTGATCGCCCGTACCGGAGGAGCGCCCACGCTGGCCGTCGGCATCTCGGAGATCTTCTCCGGGTTCCTCGGCGGCGCCGCGCTGAAGGCCTTCTGGTACCACTTCGCGATCATGTTCGAGGCGCTGTTCATCCTCACCACGGTCGACGCCGGCACCCGCGTGGGCCGGTTCATGCTCCAGGACACGCTGGGCAACGTGTGGAAGCCGATGCGCAAGGTCAGCTGGTGGCCGGGGCTCCTCGCGACCAGCGCGATCGTGGTGGGGGCCTGGGGCTACTTCCTCTACCAGGGCGTCAACGATCCGCTGGGCGGCATCAACCAGCTCTTCCCGCTGTTCGGCATCGCCAACCAGTTGCTCGCGGCGGTGGCGCTCACCGTCGCCACCACGCTGCTGATCAAGAGCGGGCGGCTGAAATGGGCCTGGGTGACCGGTGTCCCGCTGGCGTGGGACGTCGCGGTCACGCTGACGGCGAGCTACCAGAAGGTGTTCTCGCCCGACCCCGGCCTCGGGTTCTTCGCCCAGCGCGACCGCTACCAGACCGCACTCGACCAGGGAGAGGTCCTGGCCCCGGCCAAGTCGATCGGCGACATGGAACGGGTCGTGTTCAACTCCACCGTCGACGGCGTCCTGGCCGCGCTGTTCGCGATCCTCATCATCATCGTGATCGTGGACGCCGCACGGGTCTGGATCGTCGCGATCCGCTCCCGGGCGCCGCTGCCCGACACGGAGGCCCCGTACGAGGAGTCGAAGATCGTGGCGCCGGCCGGGCTCATCGCGACGCGTGAGGAGCGCGAGCTGATGGCCGGCGCGGCCGGTCCTCCGAAGGGAGATTGACGCGGGGCGGGCAGGGCGGGCGCCTTTCCCGGCGGCGACCCGCCCTGCCGGTCCGGTCAGGCCAGCAGCCCGGCTATCTCGGCGATGGTGGCCCGCTGATTCTTGATCATCTCTTTCGCCAGGCGCAGGGTCGGCTGGTGTCTGCCCTGGTCGAGCACCTTCTCGGCCATCTCGGTGCCGGAGGCCAGGTGTCTCGACAGCACCGTCAGCCAGGACTTGTCGAACTCCGCGCCCGACATCCCTTCCAGCACCTTGATCTGCTCGGCCGACAGCATGCCGGGCATGGAGTGCGCGACCTTCGCGTCGTCCGGCGGCACCTTCCGCTTCCACTCGCGCAGCCAGGACGCCATCTTGTCGATGTCGGCCTGCTCCAGGGCGATCAGCCTCCCGCCCAGATCCTGCACGTACAGGTTGTCCGCCCGGCCCTCCGCCAGTCCGGCGAGCTGGATGGTCTGCCGGTGGTGCGGGATCATCTCCTGGGAGAACCGGATGTCGGCCTCCCCGTACGCGGCCTGCGCGGCGGGCAGCGGTTCTCCGGTGGCGGGCGCGCACGCGGCGGACACGGGCACGCACAGGGCCAAGGCGGCGATCAGCAGGCAGGTCCGCACCCGCATCAGCTCCCCTCGATGGTTCGATCACTCCGAGGTACGCGCCGGTTGCGGAGAAAGTTCACGATTGGTTCTGAGCCCTCGGTGGATCCAGTCGTACGCGACGGCCATGGGTGAGGGCTCGGGGGCGAGGCCCCGTACGGCCGCGACCAGCTCCCAGTAGCGCGCGGCGCGCGGATCGTGCCGGTCGAAGGCGCGCAGGACCTCGTCGCGGTCGCCGCCCATGACGGCGAGGGCGCGTTCGAGCACCGGGACCGCCTCGGGCGCGGCGGGCGAGACCCCCGCCTCGACCGCCCGCAGCGCCTCCTCCGCCATGGCCGCGCTCTCCCGCTGCCACGTCCCATGGTCGTACGGGCGGTCCCAGAAGTCCGCGGACGTCTCCCGCAGGTTGCGCCGGAACCCGTCGTCGGCCAGCAGGTCCATCAGCTCCAGCCACGCGTCGAGCTGGGCGGCCGTGGGGTCCTCGGGCAGCTCGGGGGCCATGCACGCGCGCATGTCCGCCAGCCACTCCCGCTGGGCGGGGCTGCCGCCCACGTCGTCGATGAACGTGTCCAGCAGCGTCTCCATCTCGGCCGCGCCCAGCCGCCCGAGCGTGTGCAGCCGGCGCAGGTCCTCGTCGGCGGGGTCGTCCTTGGCGAGAGTGGCGCGCAGCACGGCCCGGGTCCGCTGCAGCGCGGTGAGCTGGGTCTCCACGGCCCGCAGGTGGAGGGCGAGCACGTCCTTGAGCCCGCGCCGCCCCAGCGAGCGGATCGTGGCCAGGTCGACGCCGATCTCCCGCAGTGTGCGTACGAGCTCCAGGTGGACGCGGTGCTCGTCGGTGTAGCGGCGGTAGCCCGAGGGGGTGCGGCCGGGCGCGGGCAGCACGCCCTCATCGGAGTAGAACCGGATGGTCTTGACGGAGAGACCGGTCAGCTGCGCCAGCTTGCCGATCGAATAATCCATTTGAGTCTCCTGTTACGGGAGACTTTAGCTTAGCCCGCATGGCGAAGAACAAGGTGACCAGGGTCGTCACCATGCACCTGAACGCGGGCGAGGCCGGCCCGGCGACCGTCGGCAAGGACCTCGGCCCGCTCGGCATCAACCTCATGCAGTTCTGCAAGCAGTACAACGAGCTGACCGCCGGCCGGCGCGGCTACGTGATACCGGCCGTGGTCACGGTCTACGAGGACCGGGCCTTCGACATCACCGTCAAGCAGCCCACCACGGCCTCGCTGATCCGCCAGGTGACCGGCCTGAACGGCGGCAGCCCCCGCCCCGGCCACCAGAGCGGCGGCGTCGTCACCACGGCCCAGCTCACGCAGGTGGCCGAGGCCAAGCTGCCCGACCTCAACACCGACGACCTCGACCAGGCGGTCAAGATCGTGGCGGGCACGGCCAGGTCCATGGGGCTGGACGTCAAGGACTGATTGTCGTCCCCGGCGGTTATCGTGGGCGGGGTGACCGGCGATGAGACGCGCGACGAGGTGCGGCTGACCAATCTCGACCAGCCGCTGTTCGACGGGGCTGACGCGACCAAGCGTGATCTGGTCGACTACCTCGACGCGGTACACGACCGCATCCTGCCCGCGCTGCGCGGGCGGGCGCTGTCGGTCATGCGGGTGCGGCCGGGGCAGGCGCCCTTCATGCAGAAGAACCTCCCCAAGTACGCCCCCTCGTGGATCCGCACGGTGACCATCTGGGCGGAGGCGTCGCACCGCCAGGTCTCCTACGCGCTCTGCGACGACCGGCGGACGCTGCTCTGGTTCGCCAACCAGCGGGCCGTCGAATACCACCCCGCCCTGCTCGTCGGCGACCACTTCACGCACCTGGTGCTCGACCTCGACCCGCCGGAGGGCGGCGACTTCTCGCTGGTGGTGCGGGCCGCCGGCCTGATCAGGGAGGCGCTCGGCCAGGCCGGGCTGTCCGGGGCGGTCAAGACCTCCGGGGCCAAGGGCCTGCACGTGTTCGTGCCCGTCGTGGCCGGGATCTCCATGGAGGACCTGGCCGCGGCCACCCGGGCCGTCGCCGCGCGGGCCGAGCGGCTCGACCCCGCCATGGCCACCACCGCGTTCATCAGGGAAGACCGCCAGGGCAAGGTGTTCCTCGACTCGACCAGGGCCGGCGGGGCCACCGTGGTGGCCGCCTACAGCCCGCGGATCAGGCCCGGGACGCCGGTCTCGTTCCCGGTCGGGTGGGACGAGCTCGACCGGGTGACGCCGCGCGACTTCACCATCAGGACCGCCCCCGGCCTGCTCGGCGACGGCGACCCGTGGGCCGCTGGGCTGCCCTCGCCGCAGTCGCTGCCCCCCGACCTGATCGAGGAGGGCCACACCATCCCGGTCGCCCGCGTCCAGGCCATGCACGAGGGCAAACGCCGGGCCGCCCGCGCCCGGCGCGGCGAGTGATCAGCCGTCCAGGACGCGCGCCAGCTCGCCGCTCGACGTGACGCGGACGAACCTCAGGTGCCCGTACGCCGGATCCACGGCGGCCTTCGCGTACCGCTCGCGGTATTCGTCATGCTTCACCCACGCCCAGCGCAGGATCGACTCGTCCTTCGTGAACAGGAACCGGAACCTCTCCCGGTTCCCGTTCCACAACTCGGCCCCGGTGGCCATCCGGCGCAGCGTCCTGGCCGCGAGCCTGCGCATCACCGTGGCCCTCGGCGGATCCACCCAGACCACGGTGTCACTACGCGACCACACCAGCTCCCGCACGGCCGAGTAGTTCCCGTCGACCACCCACCCGTCGCCCGCGGTGAACGCGTCGACCTCGGCCCGGAACTCGTCCACGGGGCGCGGGGTCCAGCCCGGCATGTGGAAGATCGAGTCCAGCTCCAGCCACGGCACACCCAGCCTCCCGGCCAGCTCCGCCGCCACCGTCGACTTGCCCGACCCGGAGTTGCCCACGACAGAGATGCGACGCACCGGAAGAATGTACTCCCATCCCCGGCTCCCCGCTCCACGGCCCAAAGGTCTTCACTCGTCAGGCGCTCCGCGCCCCCACAGCTCAGGCGTTTCATTGAGGCGCCTTCGGCGCAACCCCCGCGCCTTTCGGCGCCCTCGCGCGTGCCGCGGGCCGGCCGGGGAAACAGAGTGAGCCAGGTAAGCCCGCCTTCCGACGGCTCCTCGCCAGGGGTCCGCGCTCCTTGAATCCCACGGCTGACAGGGCGCGCGAAGGCGCCGGAGGCGCAGGGGGTTGCGCCGAAGGCGCCTTATCGGAGCGCCTGAGCTGAGATGGCGCGGAGCGCCTGGGGGGCGAAGCCCTTGTGTACGCCCCGATTCGGGTCCGCTGGTGCGCCAACGGCGCGTGCGGCATGGTCTTCGAACGCGAGGGGTCCGATCAGAAGCTGACCGCTGAACACCAGCACCGCCGCCAGGAGCGTGGTGGCTGATCGCGGCATTCAGCGATCTTGAAAGAGTGTCGCTTCCCCCGTCGGCATCATCTGCAACGCGATCGACATCGCTCTAAGTAATATTCATGTCACAATAAGCGACATGCCGTCCCCCTCACACGACGCCCTCATCCAGATGATCAGTGAACGCCCCCAACTGGCCGTGGAGATCCTGCGCGACCTCATGGGCGTGGACGTGCCCGTCACCCCGCTGATCCGTGTGGAGGACAGCACGTTCAACACTCGGCCCTCCGGCGACTTCGAGGCCGACCTGGTCCTCGTCATGGGCCCGCCCCAGAGCCCCGCCCATGCCATCATCGTGGAGATCCAGCAAGACAAGTCCAAGGCACCCCACCAGCTCGCACGCTACGCCGCCGCGCTGTGGCTGCTGCTCGGCTGCGACGTCACCGTCCTGGTGATCTGCCCCGACCGTGCGGCCGCCGCCTACTACGCCCAGCCGATCGACTCCGGCCTGACCGGATACCGCCTCCAGGCCCACGTGCTGGGACCGGACGACATCCCCGCCATCACCGACCCCCACCAGGCCGCCGCCCAGCCCGGACTGGCGGCCATGGCGGTCATGGTCCACGGCCGCGCCCGAGATCCGGCGCCTCCTGGAGGAGATCATGAAATCCACCACCTGGCCCGTCTACAGCCCTTTCGCGCGCGAACACTTCGGCCGCGGCCTCGAAGAAGGCCAAGCCCGAGGCAAAGTCGAGGGCAAAGCTGAAGGTAAGGCAGAAGGCAAGGCTGAAGAGGCCGCACGCCTGGTGCTGCTGCTCCTGGAAACCCGCGGCCTCGACGTCCCGGACGACACCCGGGCCCGCATCACCGCCTGCGCCGACCTGAACCAGCTCGAAACCTGGGCCACCCGGGCCATCACCGTCCAGACCCCCGACGACCTGTTCGACTGACCCGGCAGGCGTCACCGGTAGACCGCGAACACCTTATTCGAGTTGAACACCTCGGTCTCCACGAACGCCGACCACTGCGGCGCCGGCCGGCCGAGCGCCTCCATGGCCGCCACCAGGGGGAACCAGTTGAGCAGCTCGTGCTGCCCCGCCGCCTCGACGTCGGCCAGCGTGGTGGCGCGCCACACGTCCAGGTCGCCCTTGACGAGGGCCTCGTACAGGCGGGCGTCGGCGGGCGTGTCGGGCCACATCCGCCAGGTGCGGTCGCACAGGAAGGCGTGCGACCAGCTGGAGGAGGCGAGCAGCGCGATCCGCCACGGCGACTCGGCGCAGAGCCGCGCCACCTCCGCCCCGACCTGCATCAGCCGGGCGGGCGACGGCGACGGCGGGTCCAGCTCGCGCTTGTCCCCGATCTCGCTCATGAAGCCGCGGTAGCTGACGACCCGCCGGCCGTAGCAGTTGATCGGGAACGGGATGACCGGGTAGTCGAAGCCGGTGCGGTGGTAGTCCAGATAGAGGATGGCGTTCAGGAACGCGTGCGGCAGCCCCGGATGGTGCGCCTGCTTGTAGGCGTAGGCCACGTCGACGCCGCGTTCCAGCAGCCCGGAGGCGAGATGCCGGGCGATGTCGGGCCGGCCGCGCACCCGGAAGGTGGTGTCGTACGGTTCGTCCCACACGTTCGGCTTGCCCTGCATGTCCGCCGAGTAGCCGGCCTGCGCCCAAGGCCGGAGCTCCAGGTCGGGGTAGGCGAGCACCGCGTAGGGCGGGATGAGGTCCTCGTGGAAGTTCTCGTACTGGTCGTCGCCCCAGATCAGGACGGCGTCGGGATTGAAGTCGTCGATGGCGGCCCGTACCTGCTCGAAGCCCTTGATCAGAGCCTCGCGGTGCTCCGCGGCACCGGTGGCGCCGCCGTCGTCGCCCCACTCGCGGCGGGCGTTCGCGGTCCAGTTGGCGGGGTCCTTCACCTCGGCGGGGATGCCGGGGTCGGCCATGGTGCGCCGTAAGAGGCCGGCCATGTCCGCGTCCGTGCCGCTGAACGGAGGGTAGTGCGTGACGCCGACGCCCAGGACTTCGCCCATTCCGGGCCCTCCAGGATTTCGAAGTGGATCTGTATTATCATCCACCATAAATATCTACGTTTCGAATAACCAGGGGGCCGCGTGGCCGAAGAGCCCGGTTTCCAGGACGTCGAGTGGCAGGTCGCCCGCGCGGCGGACGAGCACGGCCCGGAGTTCGACCCCGACCTGCTGAAGCTCACCCTCACCCTCTACCGCGCGATGTCGTCGTTCGACCGGGCCGGCACCGCCGAGCTGGCGCCCCACGGGCTGACAGTAAGCCAGCTCAACATCCTCACCGTCCTGCACCGCGCCGACCGGCCGCTCAACATGGGCGAGCTGGCCCAGGCCATCTCGGTGCGCCCGGCCAACCTGACGAGCGTGGTCGACGGGCTGGTGGCGCGGTCGTACGTGGAGCGGCGGGTCAACCCCGGCGACCGCCGCTCGTTCCTGGTGGCCAACACGGAGGCGGGCGAGCGGTTCCTGGCGGGGTTCCTGCCGTCCCACTGGCGCTACCTGGACGCGATCGCCTGGCAGCTCAGCGGCGACGAGCGCCGCACGCTCACCGCGCTGCTGGCCAAGCTGCGCGGGTCCATCGAGACCGCCCAGGTGGTGGCGCCGTGACCGTCGACGTCCACACGCACGCGATCCCGCGCGACCTGCCGCGCCTGTCCGAGAGGTACGCAGGAGCCTGGCCCGGCCTGCGGGCCACCGGGCCGTGCACAGCCGACCTCCAGCTGGGCGGCCGGTTCTTCCGCGCCCTGGACGACCGCTGCTGGGACACCGGGCGGCGGCTCGCCGACATGGCGGCCGAAGGCGTGACCTCCCAGGTGGTGTCCCCGATCCCGGTCACGTTCGGCTACGGACTCCCGGTCGACGGCGCGATCGAGCTCTCCCGCGCGCAGAACGAGTGGATCGCCGGTCTCGTCGCCGCCGAGCCCCGCCGCTTCACCGGGCTCGGCACGGTGCCGCTGCAGGAGCCGGACGTCGCCGCCGCCATGGTCGGCGAGTGTGTCGACGGGCTCGGGCTGGCCGGCGTCGAGATCGGCACCAACGTCGACGGCCGCCCGCTCGACGACCGGGCGCTGGACGTCTTCTACGCGGCCGTCGCCGAGCGCGACGCGGTGCTGTTCGTGCACCCCTGGCAGGTGCTGGGCGCCGACCGGCTCGGCGCGCACGGGCTGCTGTACGCGGTCGGCATGCCGGCCGAGACCGCCGCCGCGGCCGCCACGCTCATCCTCGGCGGCGTCCTGGACCGGCACCCGGGCCTGCGGGTCGTGCTCGCGCACGGCGGCGGCGCGCTGCTCGCCATGCTGCCGCGCATCGAACGGTGCGTGGCCATGCTCCCCGGCGTCCGGGCGCCCGAACGACCGGTGCGGGAGTATCTGCGCCGGTTCTGGTACGACTCGCTCGTCTACGACCCCGGCACGCTGCGCACGCTCGTCGAGACCGTCGGCGCCGACCGCGTCATGGTCGGCACCGACTACCCCTTCCCCATCGCCGAACGCCCCGCCGGAGCCGCCCTGGCCCCGGCCGGCCTCGCCCCCGACCAGGAACGTGCGGTCCGCACCGGGACCGCCGCCGACCTCTTCCCAGGTGGTGTCCATGCCTCTCGTTGAAGTCACACTCGTCCAGGGCCGTCCGGCCGAGAGCATCCGCGCGCTGATCTCCAACGTCACCGAGGCCGTCGTCGCCTCCGTCGGCTCACCCAAGGAGAGCGTCCGCGTGATCGTACGGGAGATCCCGCCGACCCACTGGGCCTCCGGCGACGTCACGATCGCCGAGAGGGGGCCGCGCTCATGACCGGCTTCTACGGTCACGTCATCGACGGCGAGGAGACCGGATCCCTCGACGGGCGTCGGATGCCCAGCGTCGACCCGTGGACGCGGGAACCGTGGGCCGAGGTCGCGCTCGGCGGGGCCGACGACGCCGCGCGGGCGGTGGCGGCGGCCCGGCGGGCGTTCGACGAGGGGCCGTGGCCCCGGATGGGGTTCGCCGAGCGCGGCAGGCTCCTGCACCGGCTCGCCGACCTCGTCGAGGAGCACCGCGCCGAGCTGAGCCTGGCCGACACCCGCGACATGGGCAAACCGGTCGCCCAGAGCGGCCACGACGTGCTGCGCGCCGCCGCCAACCTCCGCTTCTTCGCCGACCACGCCCGCCTGTCGACCGGGCAGGCGCTGCCGATGGACTCCGGCCACCACGCCTACACCCGCTACGAGCCCGCCGGCGTCGCCGCCGCCATCGCGCCGTGGAACTTCCCTCTCATGCTGGAGTCGTGGAAGATCGCCCCCGCGCTGGCCTGGGGCAACACGGTCGTGCTCAAGCCCGCCGAGGACACCCCGATTTCCGCCACGCTCCTGGCCAGGCTCGCGCTCGAAGCCGGGCTGCCGCCGGGCGTGCTCAACGTCGTGCACGGCTACGGCCCCGACTCCGCCGGCCAGGCGCTCACCGAGGACCCGCGGGTCGACCGCGTCACGTTCACCGGCGAGTCCGCGACCGGCCGCGCCATCACCCGCGCCGCCGCCGCCAACCTCACCCCGGTCAGCCTGGAGCTCGGCGGCAAGGGCGCCAACCTGGTGTTCGCCGACGCCGACCTCGACAACGCCGTCCACTGGTCCGCCGAGGCGATCTTCCGCAACGCCGGCCAGGTGTGCCTGGCCGGCAGCAGGCTCTACGTCGAGCGGGCCGTCTACGGCGAGTTCCTGGACCGGTTCGTCAAGAAGGCCGAGTCGCTCCGCACCGGCGACCCCAAGGACCCGGCCACCGAACTCGGCCCGCTCGCCAGCGAGTCCCACTTCGCCAAGGTCCGCTCGTACGTCGAGGACGCGCCCGGCACGATGCTGACCGGCGGGCTCGGCGACGGCTGGTCGGTCCGGCCGACCGTGCTCGCGGACGTCGACCCGGCCGCCCGCCACTGGCGCGAGGAGATCTTCGGCCCGGTGGTCGTCGTCCAGCCCTTCGACACCGAGGCCGAGGCCGTCAGCGCGGCCAACGCGACCCGCTACGGGCTGAACGCCATGCTGTTCACCGAGAACGTCAACCGCGCCCACCGCGTCTCGGCGGCGCTCCGGGCGGGCACGGTCTGGCTCAACTGCTTCTTCATCAGAGACCTGCGCGCCCCGTTCGGCGGCGTCGGCGACTCGGGCATCGGCCGGGAGGGCGGCGACTTCAGCCGCGAGTTCTTCACCGAGCCGAAGGCGGTGGTCATGCAGATCGCGGACGCGTGAATCGTCGTACGCGTGTGGGAGCCTTGCCGGCCGCACCCACAGCGTGATCATGGGCGCGGGCGCCTGTCTCGGCGGGATGCTCGTACGCGACCACGGGTGGCGATGGCGGTGCGACACCGACCGGCAGGCCGGCGAGGCGTGCGAGGTCAAGCCGCCGTGGTCGCGGCGGTTGATCGGGAAGCGGCCTCGCGGAGTTGTCGGAGGCCGACGGTAGCCTCGCGGGCATGGGTGAGCCAGAAGCATCGGATCTGCTGGAGCAGCACCGGATCGCCCTGACGGGTTACTGCTACCGGATGCTCGGGTCGCCGTTCGAGGCGGAGGACGCGGTGCAGGAGACCCTGGTGCGCGCCTGGCGGAGTCTCGACCGGTTCGACGAGAGCCGGGCGCCGATGCGGTCGTGGCTCTACGCCATCGCCACCAACGTCTGTCTCGACCTGCTGCGGGGCGCGCGGCGCCGGGCCCGGGCGATCGACCTCGGCCCGTCCGCGCAGGCCGGGCCCGACCTCGGTGAGCCGCTCCCCCACAGCGCGTTCGTCGAGCCGGTCCCCGACGGCCGCGTGCTGCCGGCCGGCGGCGATCCGGCGGAGCTGGCCGCGCGGCGTGACACGATCCGGCTGGCGTTCGTCGCCGCGCTGCAGCAACTGCCGCCCCGGCAGCGGGCGGTGCTGATCCTGCGCGACGTGCTGTGCTGCAGAGCTGACGAGGTCGCCCGGCTGCTCGACACCTCCGTCGCGTCCGTCACCAGCGCGCTGCAACGCGCCCGGTCGAAGCTGCGGGCCGCCTCCGTGAGCCCCGACGAGCCCCACCCTCCGCTCGACCAGGCGCAGCGGCGGCTCCTCGCCCGTTACTGCGACGCCTTCGAGCGGTACGACGTCGAGGCCATGGTGGCGCTGCTGCACGAGGACGTCGTCATGTCGATGCCGCCGTTCCGGTGGTGGCTGCGCGGGCGGGCGGAGATCCGCCGGACGCTGCTCGCCGCCGGGCACCCCTGCGCGGGCGCGCGCCTCGTGCCGACCACGGCCAACGGCTCGCCCGCGTTCGCCCAGTATCTGCCGGGACCTGACGGCAGGCTTGAGCGGTTCGCGCTGGTGACCCTCACCCTGTCCGGCGGGCTGATCACGGAGGTGACGACCCACCTCGACGCCGACCGGCTGTTCCCGCTGTTCGGCCTGCCCGGTGTGCTGGAAACCGTGTCCTGAAGCGATGAGTTTCCGCCCTCCGCGCCGTATGACCTGTGTACCCCGGTGAAGGTCACCGGGGCGGCGACGAAGGGACGACCCGATGGCGGGCTATGTGGCTGTGAACGGCGTGCGCACCTGGTACGACGAGCGCGGCGAAGGGGAGCCGCTGGTGCTGCTGCACGGCGGTTTCTCCGACAGCAGGGACTTCCACGGCAACCTCGGCGCGCTGGCCGGCCGTTTCCGGGTGCTGCTGCCCGAACGCCGCGGCCACGGTCACACGGCCGACGTGCCGGGGCCGATCACGGTCGAGTTGATGGCGCAGGACACCATCGCGTTCCTGGACGAGGTCGTCAGCGGGCCGGTGCGGCTCGTCGGCTACAGCGCCGGTGCGACCGTGGCGCTGTGGGTGGCCGTGCGCCGCCCCGACCTCGTCGACCGGCTTGTCCTGATCAGTGGCGCCTTCGACATGGAGGGCATGATCGTGCGGCCCTCCGGTGAGGGGCCGCTGCCTCCGCCCCTGGTGGAGGCGTACGCGGAGGTGTCCCCTGACGGCGCCGACCATCTCCCGGTGGTGGTGGCCAAGATCGTGCGGGCGGTGGCCGAGGAACGCGGGCTGAAGCCGGCTGATCTCGGTGCCGTGACCTGTCCGGCGCTGGTCATGGCCGCCGACGACGACATCGTGACGCTGGAGCACACCGTGGAGCTGTACCGGAGCCTGCCCGACGGCTATCTGACCGTCGTCCCCGGCACGTCCCACACCCTCCTCCAGGAGAAGCCCGACTGGTGCACCAGAGTGGTCGAGGACTTCCTGACCACCGGCCCCCAGCCCACCTGGATGCCTCTCCGAAGGTCACCGGCAAGCCCCAGCTGATCTCCCGTACCGACGCCACCCTGGGCAGCCGCTAAACCGCTTTTTCCGCGTCGGGGGCCGTTGGTAGGGTGCCCGGGTTGCACCGCTTGGGGAGGATGGCTCGCGACGATGCAGACAGCAGATGCCACGCGTGCGGTGGCCGCGGCCACGTCGGTCGCCTCGTCACTCGGCCTGACGGCGGACGACGCGATCGTTCTGCACGACTCGAACGCGCTCACCCTGCGTCTGCTGCCCTGTGACGTCGTGGCCCGGGTGGCGCCCGTGGCGCAGCCGGTCGCGCGGTTCGAGGTCGAGCTCGCGCAACGGCTCGTCGAGGCAGGGTGCCCGGTGGCCGCGCTCGACCCCCGGGTGGAGCCACGCGTCCATGAGCGTGACGGTTTGATGGTCACGCTGTGGACCTACCACGAACCCGTGTCATGCCGGGAGATCCCACCGGCCGACTACGCCGACGCGCTCGGGCGGCTGCATGCCGGCATGCGCAAGCTCGACGTCCCGGCGCCGCACTTCACGGACCGGGTCGAGCAGGCTCAGCGGCTCGTGGCGAGCCGCGACCGTACTCCGGCGCTCGCCGACGCCGACCGGGAGCTGCTCGCCGGCACGCTGAGCAGCCTGAAACGGGCGATCGGCGAACGCGGCGGCGCCGAGCAGCTGCTGCACGGCGAGCCGCACCCGGGCAACGTGCTCACCACGAGGAACGGCCTGCTGTTCGTCGACCTCGAGACGTGCTGCCGCGGACCTGTCGAGTTCGACCTCGCCCACGCGCCCGAAGAGGTCGGCGAGCACTACCCGGGTGTCGACCAGGACTTGCTGCGCGAGTGCCGGATCCTCATGCTGGCGATGATCACAACCTGGCGCTGGGATCGGGGCGACCAGCTCCCCGACGGACGCCGGCTGGGCATGGAGTGGCTCGGACAGATCCGCGCGGCGCTCGCGTGAGTCAGAAGGCCCCGCTGTAGGCGTTGAGTGCGGGCTGGCCGCCGAGGTGGGCGAACAGGACGTTGGAATCCTTGGGGATGTCGCCGTTCCGTACGAGGTCGATGAGCCCGGCCATGGACTTGCCCTCGTAGACGGGGTCGAGGATCACCCCTTCCAGGTTCCCGGTGAGCCGGATGGCGTCGGTCGTTGACCGTACGGGAACGCCGTAGAGGTCGCCCGCCCACCCCTGCAGCAGCGTGATCTCGTCGTCGCGCAGGTCGCGGCCCAGGCCGATCAGCTCGGCGGTGGCGCGGGCGATCTTGTCCACCTGGGCCCGCGTCTCGGCGGGCTTGGCGGAGGCGTCGATGCCCAGGACGCGGCGCGGGCGGTCCTGGCCGGCGAAACCGGCGATCATCCCGGCCTGGGTGCTGCCGGTCACGCTGCACACCACGATGGTGTCGAAGAAGACGCCCAGCTCGCGCTCCTGCTGCCGCACCTCGTACGCCCAGTTGGCGAAGCCGAGCCCGCCGAGCGGGTGGTCGGAGGCGCCCGCCGGGATGGCGTACGGGGTGCCGCCCGAGGATCGGACGCCTTCGATGGCGTCGGTCCAGCTGTCCTTGTAGCCGATGCCGAAGTCGGCCTCGACGAGCCGGACCTGCGCGCCCATGATCCTCGACAGCAGGATGTTGCCCACCTTGTCGTTGACCGCGTCGGGCCAGTCGACCCAGCTCTCCTGTACGAGGACGGCCTTCAGCCCGAGCTTGGCCGCCACCGCCGCGACCTGCCTGGTGTGGTTGGACTGCACGCCGCCGATGGTCACCAGCGTGTCGGCGCCCTGCCGGAGCGCGTCGGGGATCAGGTACTCCAGCTTGCGGGTCTTGTTGCCGCCGAAGGCCAGGCCGCTGTTGCAGTCTTCGCGCTTGGCCCAGATCCGCGCCCCGCCCAGGTGGTCGCTGAGCCGCTCCAGGGGGTGGACGGGGCTGGGGCCGAAGGTCAGGGGGTAGCGCTCGAAGTCGTCGATGGACACGCCGCAGCTCCTCGGGTTGGCGATGTGCAATATATTGCATGCATCATTCGGCCAACTGTCAAGAGCGGTCTCACTCCCGCAGGATGGCCCAGAGCAGGTAGACGACGCACAGAAGCCCGGGAACGGCCAGGAAGAGGACGATGACGGCGGGCAGTTCCGCCCAGCCCACCAGGCAACTCAAGCTCACCGAACTCACCAGGCCGATCATGGCGACGGATCGGTACCGGTCCTGTCCTGGTTCAGTCACTGTCTCGTCCTTTCGGGGGGCGGATCGGGTCAGAGCAGGCGCCTGATCTCGCCGTACGCGCGGTAGAAACCGCCGCGGCCGGCCGAGCGCACGCCGTCGACCAGGTAGCGGGCGCCCGCTTCGCGGATGTCCTTCGGGAACTGTACGTTCCACGACTCGTAGCCGGGGCTGACCACGCGGACCCGGAGCCGCTCGCCGCCTTGACGTCCAGAGCCTGCGGCACGTCGCCGGCGCCGGTCCGCGCCCACTGGAACTCGTCCTCGTAGTCGATCGTGGTGCTCCGCCCCGCCCGGTCACGGTGCCGGAGTGGGTGACGGTGTAGACGTCGCCTCGCTGGTTGCCGACCCAGCAGCGCTCGCCGTCCACGAAGATGCCGAACGCGGGCGCGCCGCTGTCGAAGCGCCACAGGACCGGCGCCTGCCGGGCGGTCGAGCGGGTGCTGGTGATGGCGCGGCGGGTCACGGCCCGGCGCTGCCGCACCCCGCGCACGGCGGGTGCGTAACCCTTGCGGGTCTTCTCGCCGATCTTCTTCGCCGTCTGGCCGGCCTTCATGTCCGTGCTTCTCCAGACTCGCCGGGCTTGATCAATGGCTGGAGACTAGAGCACCTGGGCGACAGAAACGGCGACGACGTCAGTCGGTGTCCGGGACGTAGGTCAGGTTGAGAACCCCGGTCTGGAACGTCTGGGACTCGACCAGCTTGAGCGGGTGGGTCGGGGTGTCCTCGAACAGCCGCTGGCCGCGGCCGACGACGATCGGGTGGACCAGCAGCTTCAGCTCGTCGAGCAGCCCGTTCGCGAGAAGCCACCGCACGGTCGTCGCGGAGCCGGACATCTGGATGTCGCCGTCGAGCCGCTCCTTGAGTTCGCGGAGCCCGGCCGCGACGTCGCCGCCGATGACCGTGGTGTTGTTCCAGTCGGCCTTCTCCAGGGTGCTCGACACGACGTACTTGGGGGCGGCGTTGAAAAGCGCGGCGATCTCCTGGTCCTGGTCGGTCGTGGTCCAGTAGGCCGACGACTCCTCGTACAGCTTGCGGCCCATCAGCATCGCCGCCTGGCTCTGCAGGCCCGCCTGGACCACGGCGCCCATCTCGTCGTTCCAGTACGGGAAGTGCCACTGGTCCGGCGACTCCACCACGCCGTCCAGCGAGATGAAGAAGTTGGAAATGATCTTCGCCATGACTCTGCTCCTCTGTCGTTCGGATCGACAGTGGAGACTAGGCGCGAAGGGACGCTCAGGTCTTGTACAGAAGCGACAGCGGCTCCGACGGGTCGCTCAGCCGCGTGGCGGTCCGCCCGATGTAGCGCGAGAGCGACCGCGCCAGGTGCGGCTGGTCGAAGTATCCGAGCCGGTCGATCACGTCGGGGATCGGCACCTCCTCCTGGATCAGGACGGCCGCCCGCCTGGCCCGGTCGATCTGCCGGATGGCGCCGCGGGTGAGCCCGGTGGCCGCCACGAACCGCCGCTGGATCGTGCGCTCGGACAGGTCCGGCGACGCGCCGCGGAGCACCTCGGCGACGATCGGGTCGCGCTCCAGCACACCCTCACGGACCATCCGCCGTACGAACGACTCCGCGTTGTCGTAACCGGGAAGATGCCAGGCGGACCCCTTCAGCCAGAACGACCTGCGCGTCACCTCGGGGATCTCCACGTCGAGGTCGACGAGCCGGTGGAAGGGCAGGTGCGGCATCAACGTGCCGGCGGAGAAGACGATCCCGAAGAACGTGGCGTCCTCGGGCACCGGAGCCCGGCTCGCCCGCGTCTCCGGCCCCCGGACCGAGACGCTGACCCGGCCGCGTTCCTCCCAGAGGACCAGCTCCCCGTGGGCCGTGGCCACCGACGTCATCCGTTCGAGCCCGTCGCCGCTGCTGCTGCGCCACACCCGCTCGATGTACGGCGAATCGGACGGCCGGCTCTCGACCTCCAGACCCATCCGCGTCGACCTCCTCCCTGGGCAGCCGCTTCCACAGTACGACGTCACGGATCCCGCGCAGCCGCACACCGTGGTCGCCGCCTGGTCGAGGAGTACGGTGTGCGGGGCTTCACGTTCCACCCCAGCGTCCCCGTTCACTCGTCCTCGCCGCCGACCCGGCGGAACGCGCCCGGCAGGCCGCGCGAGGCGCGGCGCGGCAGCGGCCCCGCGCCGGGGTCCTCGCGCAGCTCCTTCACCAGCGCCAGGCAGAGCAGGAGCATGACGATCATGAACGGCAACGCGACCACGATCGTCGCCTGCTGCAGCGCCGTCAGGCCGCCGGCCAGCAGCAGCGCCAGCGCGACCACCCCGACCAGCACGCCCCACATCACCACCAGGAGCCGGGAGGGATCGAGCGAGCCCCGGGAGGAGAGCGACCCGAGCACCAGAGAGGCCGAGTCCGCGCTGGTGACGAAGTAGAGCCCGACGAGAACCACCGCGAGCACGGTGGAGAGCAGGGCGAACGGCAGCTGGTCGAGGAGGGCGAACAACGCCGCCTCGGCGCCTTGCGCGATCTCCGCCGTGAAGTCCGCCGTACCCGACAGTTGCATCCAGACGGCGCTGCCGCCGCTGATCGAGAACCACAGCAGGCTGGCGCCGGACGGGACGAGCAGCACGCCGATGACGAACTCGCGGATGGTGCGGCCCCGGGAGATCCGGGCGATGAAGGCGCCCACGAACGGCGCCCACGACATCCACCACGCCCAGTAGAAGAGGGTCCACATGCCGAGCCAGGCCTTGTCGACGAACACGCCCGTACGGGACGACATCGCGAGCAGGTCGTTCAGGTAGCCGCCGAGCGAGGCGGGGATCAGGTTGAGTATCGCCACGGTCGGGCCGAACAGGAAGATGAACACCGCCAGCACGGCCACCAGATAGACGTTGACCGTGCTGAGCACGCGCACGCCGCGGTGCACCCCGGTGAACGCCGAGAGGACGAACGCGCCCGTCAGCACGACGATGACGGCCACCTCCAGCCGCCGCCCGCTGATCCCGAGCAGCTCGTTCAGGCCGTACTCCACCTGGAGCGCCCCCAGGCCCAGGCTGGTCGCGGTGCCGAAGGCCGTGGCCAGGATCGCCAGCAGATCCAGCGCCCGCCCCACCATCGGCCTGGACCGTCCGCCGAACAGCGGGGTGAACGCCTCGCTGAACCGGTTGCCCCGCCCCATGCGGAAGGTGGAGTAGGCCAGCGCCATGCCGGTGACGGCGTAGATGGCCCACGGGTGCAGGGCCCAGTGGAACAGGGAGTACTCCATCGCCGTCCGCGCGGCCAGGGGCGAGCCCGCCTCGATGCCCAGACCGGGCGGCGGGCTGAGCATGTGCGTGATCGGCTCGCCGACGCCGTAGAACATCAGCCCGATGCCCATCCCGGAGCTGAACATCATCGCCGTCCAGGCCAGGTTGCTGAACTCCGGGACGTCGTCATCCTTGCCGAGCCGGATCCGCCCGTACCGGCTGAGCGCGAGCACCACGGCCAGGATCAGGAAGAAGTCGGCGGCCACCACGAACAACCAGCCGAAGTTGCCCACCACCCAGCCGAGCGCGGCGTCCCCGGCCACGGTGAGGGACTCGGTGAAGACCGCCCCCCACAGGACCACCGCCAGCAGCAACCCGACGGCGACGGCCAGCAGCGGGAGATCGGGCCTCTGCCGGCGCATCATGCCTCCAGAATCACTACTCTCGGTGAGATCAGTAATCCCCTCCGTCAATACCCCTAACCCCGCTCCACCCCCGCCCGGAGACCCCGCCTATCCTGCACGCGTGCTGATCACAGACGAGGAAGTGGCCGTCAAGGCGGCGCAGGCCGGAGCGGCCGTCGTGGCGGCCCGATACGGCGCGCCGCTGGCGCGCTTCCCGAAATCCGGGGGTGACTTCGCCACGTCCGCCGACCTCGAAGCGGAGCAGGCCATCCTGGACGTCATCCGTACGGCTCGGCCGGACGATTCCGTCACCGGTGAGGAAAGCGGCCGCACGGGTTCAGGAGCCGCGGAGCGCATGTGGCTGGTCGACCCCCTGTGCGGCACGCTGAACTACGCCGCGCGGAACATGCTGGTGGCGGTGAACGTCGCCCTGCGGGTGGGCCCGGACATCACGGTGGCGGCCTCGGCCGATCCGTTCGCCGGCGAAGTCTTCTGGACGGACGGCGCTCACGCGTACCTCCGCCACGACGGCGCGGACGAGCGGCTCACACCGTCGCCCGACACGGGCCTGGTCGACGTCAACCTCGACCCGCCGTTCCCGAACGACCCGGCCTTCCGGGCTGTGCGACTGCTCGCCGAGCCCGCGTTCGCCGAGCGGTTCCGCCCCCGCGTCGTCTCCACGGCCCTCGCCGTGGCCTGGGTCGCCGCCGGCCGGCGAGCCGCGTACGTCACCGACGGCCATCTCCAGGACAGCGTCCACTTCGCCGCCGGGATCGCGCTGTGCCGGGCCGCCGGATGCGTGGTGACCGACCTGCACGGCCGGCCGCCCCACGCCGGCGCCGGCGGCCTGGTCGCGGCCGCCGACGAAGAGACACACGCCGCCTTGCTGGAACTGATCGCCGCCCAGTTCACTGCCCATACGCGGGCCTTCTCACTGGGCGATCATCCTGAAGTCTGAGCGTGGCTGCAAAGAGGAGAGTCCTTTGGCGACCAGATGGAGTCTGACGATTGACTGCGCGCAGCCGGCGAAGCTGGCGAGGTTCTGGGCCCTCGCCTTGGGATATGTCGAGAAGCCGCCCCCGGCGGGCTTCGACAGCTGGGAGGAGTGGTTCGCGCATCACGACGTCCCGGAGGAGGAGTGGAATGAGGGCGCCTATCTGTCCGATCCCGACGGGGTGGGTCCTGATCTGTCCTTCCTGCGGGTGCCGGAGTCGAAGGTGGTGAAGAACCGGCTGCACCTCGACGTACAGGTCGGCGGAGGCCGCAGCACGCCCTGGGAGGTGCGGTGGCCGCGCGTGGTCGAGGCCGTCGAACGGTTGACCGCCGCGGGTGCGACCGTGATCCGCCAGGACGACCTGCAGGGAAGACCGGATCACGTGGTGATGGCCGACCCTGAGGGAAACGAGTTCTGCCTGGTGTGACGCGCTCTCGTCGTGCCTCCGCCCGTGAGA
Organism: Nonomuraea sp. C10; assembly: GCF_008017515.1. Taxonomy (NCBI): domain Bacteria; kingdom Bacillati; phylum Actinomycetota; class Actinomycetes; order Streptosporangiales; family Streptosporangiaceae; genus Nonomuraea; species Nonomuraea sp. C10. Next base: position 1,976,735 of record NZ_VPFF01000003.1, on the reverse strand, counting down.
GGCGAAGAGGACTTCCCGCCTGTCAGGAATCTCGTACGGGAGTAGCGTGGCCCGCCATGACCGACTTCGTCTCCCTTCCCTTCTATGACCTGTTCCACGAGAACGAGCATGGGGTCGAGATCCGCCGGAAACTGCCTTCGCTTCTCTCAGGCGTACGGCGGAGCATCCTGGAGATCGGTGCGGGAACCGGCCTGATCACCACGTCGCTGGCCGACTCGACACCGGCCGAGATCTTCGCGCTGGAGCCCTCGGCTGGCATGCGCGGGATGTTGCTGTCGCGGCTGAACGCGCGCCCGGAACTGCTGGAACGCGTGACCGTGCTCTCCTGTGACGCGCTGAGCCTGAACCTGGACGAGCCGGTCGAGGCCATGGTGATGATCAGAGTGATGTACGCCCTGGAACCGGACTATCGCCGGCGACTCTGGCCCGTGCTGGCGGCACATCTGGAACCGGGCGGCCTGCTGATCTTCACCTGGCGCGACGGCGGCCCTCCGGCCCCGTCTCCCCTCCGGGAGCTGGAGTCACGCCAGGTGGGCCGGCACACCTACACGGTCCTGTCAGAGATCATCGAATCGAGCGGGGAAGGCTGCAAGGCCCGTTACCTCTATCGGGTCACCGAGGGCGACAAGGTGCTCAGCGAGGAGGAGATCGTCGGCAACGCCTACCGTCCTGGGCGGGAGGTGATCCAGGAAGAGCTGGTCACGGCCGGTTTCGCCCAGGCCGACGCGCCTGAAGGGCTCCTCGCCTGGCGGCTCGGCTGAGTCCGCCGCACGAGGCCTCAGAGCTTGTAGAGCTTGTTGAACGGTGTAGTGATCCGCTCCTGGCGCGATCCGAAATCGACGAACACGGCGATCTCGTCTTCCACGGCGATGACGACGCCGAGACCGTACCGATCGTGGGTCACTCGGTCGTCCACGCTGAACCGCTCGACAGGCGGGGCGGGAGGCCGGGGCTTGAAGGGACTTGTGGGCAGGTGGCGATGGGACGCACCGCTGGCTGGCTTCATCCCCTCCAGTATGTGCCGCCCGTGAGAACGCTCGCCACCGGGGGACTGAAATCGTCCAAAATGATCAAGATCTTCCCGGTGCTCGATACGCTGATCGTCATGAGCACAGGTGGGGCGTCGCTGCGGCTGGAGGACGTGACATCGGCGCTGGAGACGGCTCTCACCGCCCTGGGAGCCGGTCCGGCGTACCGCGTGGGCGGCACGAGCGCCGCTCTGCTGCAAGGTGTCCGGCTTCCTGCCGGGGACGTCGACCTCCTGGTGGCGGATGGAGTGCATCGGCCGCGGCCCGTGGCAGCACTACGTCCTGGTCCCCTGTGGTCCGCATCGCGTTCCCGTGGTGCGCCTCGAACTGCGGCTGGCCACCGAGCTCCTGCGTGACCGGCCTGACCGGTACGAACCCCTCATCGCGCGGCGGGGGTTCGACCCGGACCTCCTGGAGCGGGCCATGACGGCTCGCGGGCTGTCTCCGGAACGACGGCGCCTGGTCAGCGACCGCCTCCCCCGTTGACAGCCGTCAGGGACGGTTGACGCGGGGTAGTGCCCGGGCTACCCGGAAGGCTCGCCCTTCCGCCAATGTGCGACGAGGGCGCCACCGGTTGGATCGACGGCATGACAACCGTCTCGTTCGCGTTCCCCGGTCGCTGGGTCGAGGGAGCAGGGCTTCTCCTCGGGCCGCTTCTGATGCTCGCCGGCGTCCTCCTCCGCGTGGACGCGGACGGCTTCTTCCCCGCGCAGCTCGCCGCCTTCGCCACGAGCCCGGGCCGGATCAGCCTGTCGTACAGCGCCTTCGTCGCCGGGAACGTCCTGCTGTGGCCCGCGGTCATCGCCCTGGTCCGGCGGGTGTGGGTGACGCAGCCGCGATGGGCGCTGTGGGGCGGCGTGCTGGTCCTGTTCGGCCTGTTCGCCCGGACCTTTCACGCCGGCGTCGACCATCTCGCCTTCCAGCTCGTCGACGTCCAGGGCCTGCGGACGGCTCAGCAGGCCGTCGCCGCCTCCTACAGCGCCTTCCACGTGTTCCACGCCCTGTCCTTCGCGATCTTCTTCGGCTGGATCGTGCTGGCCGTGGGGACGTGGCGGGCGCGCGTGCTGGGGATCACCGGATCCGTGGCCCTGGCATCGATGAGCGCCCTGCCGATCGGCGTGCTCAAAGGCACCGGACCGATGTCCGTCGTCGCCGCTGCCGGCCTGTGCGTGGCGCTCGTGCCGCTGGGGGTGCGTGTGCTCAAGGACGGCCCGGCTCCGCGATGGTGGGCCTATCCTCTGGCCCTCGCCATGGGCACCGCGGCGGTGCTCCTGGGCATGGCCGGTTGAGCGGGGCGGCTACCGCCCGGCCACCGACACGCTCTCCACGCGGCTCGGGCGAAGGCCCCGCGCCAGCCCGACCAGCCCGGCGGCCATCAGCGCGCTCACCACGAGTTTGGGCGCCAGGCCGCTGGAGACGGCCTCGAGCACCATGCCGGCGGTGAGGACGAGCGGCACCCACAGGGACACGAGGCGGGCTCGCCACGCGCCGAAGGCCAGGATCAGGAGCCCGATCAGCCAGCCCAGGATCCAGACCAGGAACGACGCCACCACCAGCGGGTCGTTGTCGAGGGCGTCGACCACCGGCCGGGCCGCGTCCGCCGTCACTCCCCCTCCGGCGAGGGCCCCGAAGAAGGCGTTGTAGTACCAGAGGTGGACCGCCGAGAAGTAGAGAGCGGGAACGACGAAGGCCCCGCCGACGGTGGCGACCAGGCGCTTGCGACGGCCGACCGCCACCATCAGACCCGCCATCGCGGGCAGGAGCAGCAGGTGCGCCAGCGCGAAGAGGAGCGTCTCCACCCGCCAGGCGCCGAGGGCGGAAGCGGCCACGTCCGCGTTCGCCGCGGTCTCGGACACCTCGTCCGGGAACATCGCCCAGTAGAAGGCGCCCGCCACGCTGTAGAGAACACCGCCGCCCGCCATCGCGACCGCCGCGAAACGCGAGCCGTACGGTCTGGTGGTCTGGTCATCCATCGACGTCTCCTGTCATGATCCGGCCGACGACGCAGAGGCTAGGAGCGCCGTACCGCCCAGGTCGTCGGCCGGGACGTTGAACCACGGGTTGATTCCGCGGGACGCCGATCAACCCGTGGGTTGATGCCAGGCGGCGGGCGGTTCGCATACGCTCCCTGCCATGGGATGGCTCCGGGGCATGGGGCGGCGTGACCTCGTGACTGTCGCCGCGGGTCTCGCGCTGTTCGGGTTCGGCCTGGCCGAGCTCTACGTGCCGCTCGCCCCGTACGTCGAGGGCGACGGTCCCATCCCCACCGAGTTGTCCGGCGGCTGGATGGCCGTGCTGACCGTGCTGCTCGCCGGCTACTGCCTCGCGGTCGCCGCCTGCGGCACCTACCCACGGATCGCGGTGGTCCTGGCCGGGGTCTGCTTCGTCGCGCAGAGCCTCACGCCGCTCCTTCCCGAATCGCCGGTCACGCCGCTCGCGGCGTTGGTCGTCGTCTGCTTCGCGTGCGTCGCGGTGGGCGGCCGCCACGGGCCGGTGATCGCCGCCGTCTCCTACTTCCTCGCGGCCGGGATCGAGACCACGATCGCGGACGACCCCGACTGGGCCTTCATCGTCTTCGTCGCGCTCGCCGTCATGGGACCGGCCTACGCCGTACGCATGCGGCGTGCCGAGGCCGAACGCCTGGTCGCGCTCGCCGCCGAACGGGAGGCCGCCGCCCGCACCGACGAGCGGCTCCGGGTGGCCCGCGAGCTGCACGACATCGTCTCGCACGGCGTCGCCGTGATGGTGCTGCAGGCGGGAGCCGCCCAGGCCGTGCTCGACTCCGACGTCCGGCAGGCCCATGAGTCGCTGGACGCGGTGCAGGACGTCGGTCGTGACGTCGTCACCGAGTTGCGCCGCCTGCTCGTCGTCCTCCGGGCTGAGGGGAGTCTGGAGCGGCTGCCCTCGTTACGGCACCTCGATCCGCTCCTGAGCGGAGTCCGGGCCGCCGGCGTGCGGGTCGACGTCACCGCCGACGGCGACCTCGGCAGGGTTCCCGCGGCCGTCGACGTCAGCGGCTACCGGGTGCTGCAGGAGGCCCTCACCAACGTGGTCAAACACGCCCCGGGGGCCGCGGTCTCCGTCGCGATCGAGGTCGGACACACCGACCTGAGGATCCACGTCGTCGACGACGGCCCCCGGATCGTCCGCCGGAGCGACGGCAGCGGCCTCGGGGTGACGGGATCAGCGAGCGTGTCGAGCTCTTCGGAGGCACGGCCACCACCGGTCCGGGGAAGGGCGGCGGGTTCGAGGTGCGGGTGGAGCTGCCCTTGAGCGGAAGCTCCACGCCGTCGCGTACGGGAGCGTCGGTGTGACGCGCGTCCTCATCGCGGACGACGAGGTGCTCGTACGCACCGGCCTGCGGATGATCCTCGGCACCCAGCCCGGCATCGAGGTGGTCGCGGAGGCCGCGAACGGCGAGGAGGCGCTGAGGCTGACCGACCGGCACGAGCCGGACGTCGTGCTGATGGACATCCACATGCCGAGGCTCGACGGCGTGGCCGCGACGGAGCGGATCCTCGCGGACCGCCCCGACCGCCGCGTCGTCATGCTGACCACGTTCGACCTCGACGAGTACGTCTACCGGTCGTTACGCGCAGGCGCCTGCGGTTTCCTGCTCAAGACCACTCCGCCGAAGGAGCTGGCGGGCGCGCTGCACGCCGTCGTCCGTGGAGACACGCTGCTCTCACCCGAGATCACCCGCCGTCTGATCGACCACTACACCTCCTTGGCGCCACCGGTCAGCGCTCCTGGCCTGACCGACCTGACCGCCCGGGAGGCCGAGGTGCTGCGGTTGCTGGCTCGGGGGCTCTCCAACCGGGAGATCTCCGGTGAGCTGCATCTCGGCGAGGCGACCGTGAAGACGCACATCAACCGCATCTTCGCCAAACTCGGCGTGCGGGACCGCGTGCAGGCGGTGGTGCTCGCGTACGAGGTCGGCGTGGTGCTGCCCCGGCGCGCGGCGCGCGAGTGGTGAGGCGCCGTCAGGCGCGCTTGCGTGCTGTGAGGAGGAGATACTCCCATTCCATCACCGCTTTCTCCTCGCCGCGCAGATGGTCGCGGGCCAGCTCGGTGAGAGCGTGGTCCAGGGCGGCGACCCGTTCGGGGTCCCCGGCCATCCCCCGGTAGGCGGCGATGGTCGGGCCGTAGTTGGCCTTGAAGTAGTCGAGGAACGCGCCGGGGTGAGCGAACCGGTCGACCGTGACCATCTGCCGGCGCGCGACGACCTCGGTGACCGCGTCCCCGAGCAGCGCACGGACGTGGTCCTCGTCGCCCCACAGCGGAGGGGGTTGCGCGCCGGGCGGAGGCGGGGCCACGAACGGTTTCATCGTCGCGAACATCTGGCCGATGAACCCCTCCGGCGTCCAGTTGAGCAGGCCGATCGTGCCGCCCGGGCGGCAGACCCGGACCAGCTCGTCGGCACTGGCCTGGTGGTGGGGAGCGAACATGACCCCGACACAGGACACGACCGTGTCGAACTCGCCGTCCGCGAACGGCAGCGCCTCCGCGTCGGCCTGCCGCCACTCGACCTCCGCGCCGCGCCGCGCCGCCTGGGCCTGTCCGGCCTCCAGCAGTTCGGGGGTCAGGTCGCCGGCCACCACGCTCGCCCCGGCCAGCGCGGCGGGAATGGCGGCGTTGCCGGACCCGGCGGCCACGTCCAGCACCCGGTCCCCGGGCCCCACCCCGCAGGCCTTGGTCAGGATCGCGCCCAGGTCGGGGATGACCTCGGCGGCGACCGCGGCATAGTCGCCCTGCGCCCACATGGCGCGGTGCTTGGCCTTCAGGGCACGGTCGGCCTCTGTCGGGTCGCTCGGGACGGTCATCGCACTGCTCCCTCGTCGTGATCGGTGGACTGGAATCGACGGTAAGGAGGGGCGGATGCGCTATCTAGTACACGATCTGTACCGGCATCCGGCTGCCACTGGCATTCGTGGCGGCCGAATCTAGACTCCGGGACATGGGCTCCTCCTACCACCAGTTCTGTCCCGTGGCCAAGGCCGTCGAACTGCTCGACGAACGCTGGACCCTGCTCGTCATCCGGGAGCTGGTGTGCGGGACCGAGCGTTTCAACGAGCTGCGCCGCGGACTGCCGCGCATGTCCCCCACGCTGCTGTCCCGGCGGCTGCACCAGCTCACCCAGGCAGGCATCGTGGAGAGGCACGTCAAGGACAACGACGTGCGATACGTCCTGACCCAGGCCGGCCACGAGCTGCGCCCCGTGGTCGAGGCACTCGCCGCCTGGGGCATCCGCTGGATCGGAGAGCTGGGCGACGAGGACCTGGACCCGAAGCTGCTGCTGTGGGACATGCACCGCAACGTCGACCGAACCGCCGTTCCGGACGGGCGGACGGTCATCGAGTTCCGGTTCCCGGACGTGCCGTCCAACAGTCGCCGCTGGTGGCTCGTGATCACCAGTGACGAGGTCGACGTCTGCGACACGGACCCCGGCCACGCCGTGACGGTGACGGTGACCGCCGGTGTGCGCAGCATGGTCGAGGTCTGGCGCGGCAACCTGAGCTGGCCGGACGCCCTGCGCCTCCAGGCGGTCGAGGTGCAGGGTCCCGAGGCGCTACGCCGCGCCGTGCCCCGGTGGTTCACCCTCCCCGAGTGGGCCTCCGTGCCCCGTCCTGCCTAGCGCCGGTGTCGCGTGGAACTCATCTTCGCCCCTGCAGCAGTTCCAGACGACGCTTGTACTCGTCGACGTCGACCTCTCCTCGGGCGAGCCGCTCGGCGAGCACGTCCTCGGGCCGCAGCGATCCCTGCCGGTTCCACGGCATCCCCGTGTTCCGGGAGCCGCCGATGTAGCGGACCAGCGCCACAATCGCAGTGATGATCAGCGCCCAGATCAAGATCATGGTGATGCCCCCGACCAACCAGGAGCCGGCCCCGTAATCCCACATCATGTCCCCCGACCCTCCTCCCAGGAGGTTCTTCCCTTTCAACATGCCACGACGGCGAGGCTGATCGGTAGGGCCGTCGGCAGCACCCCTGCAGAAAAATCCAGTGGACTCCAAATATAGAGTCAGCTTAAAATTTCCCCACTCGCCGAGGAGATCGGCGCGTCCCCTACCGCCCCGCGTGGTGGCCTGGCAGATCGGCGCCCTGCACTCACTCGTGTACACGGAGATCGGCAGGCGGACGGCCATCGGGGAGGAGCCCGACACCATCGCCGCGGCCGTCCTCGGCATTCTCGAAGCCGCCGAGGAACTGCTCGGCGGCCACATCCTTACCTACGCCGTCAGAAAGGACCCACAGTGTTCAGAGTGATCATCTCCGGCAAGTTCGGCGATCTCGACGAGAACGGCCGCGCGGCCGTACTCGCCGCGTCCGAGGTGGGCTTCACCGAGCGGGGCGCCTTCACCCACGACGGCACCCTGTCCACTTTCACATTCCGCTGCCAGGTGCCGGCCGGGCCGGACGACGGCGAGCAGGACGCCACGCGGCGCGCCCTCGCGGCGCTCGACGCCTACGGTCAGGCGTACGACGTCCTGCGTGTCGCGGTGACCGACATGCGCGACATCAAGCTGCGCCGACGTCCGGGACGATGACCACTCGGCTTCCTGCTCACCAGCTGGTCGTACATGCACGCTGGTGGCAGAGTGCGTGGACCACGCGGCGGCGCGCCGGTGGTCGGTGCGGCGGACTGGTACGGCGCGGCAGGTGTGCGGCGATGCCCCGCGCGACGTCTCAGGTAACCACGGCCAGGAGCCTTGTCAGGAGATCCCGGTGGTGGAGAGATGCCTCAGGCAGGCATGTCGATGGTCAGTCCGGCTGCCTGGGCAGCATCGGCCAGTCGTTTGTCGTACGTGACGAATGAAGTGAGCTGGGAGCGGATGCGGAGAGCGGTCGCCAGGTGGATAGCGTCCAGGCTCCGTACGGTCACCGGTCTCACAGTTTGGGCCAGGATGCGAATGCCGGCGTCCAGTTCCACCAACTCGATCAGGTCGAGGACCAGGTGAAGTCGGGCGATGGCTTCTGGAGCGTAGCGTGCTAGCACCCGTGATGACTCGATCTCCAGCAGAACCGAACTCGTCCATCCAGTCTCCGCCCGTTCGTCGAGCCAGTCGCGCAATGCCTGCGACTCGGCCTCGGCGTGGACGAGTTTCACGACGGCGGCCGAGTCGAGATAGATCATCCGCGTTCATCCGCGCGGCTGTGGGCGATCTCCGCGGCGATGTCGATGCCGTCCGGTTCGCCGAGCGGCATACGCAGGACAGCGCGACGCATGGCGGCAGCGCGCTCCTTACGGAGGGCGGCTTCCAGCACAGCTTGACGGATAGCCGCCGAGCGCGAGCTGCCGTCATGGGTGAGGACATCCAGTGCGTGCTCGGTCTCCGAGTCGCTGCGGATGGTGATGGTCTCAGCCATGTCACCACAGTAAGACATCTTGTCTTACGGCGGCAAGCCCCGGCCTGTCTTCCCTCCACAGCGCACGCACGTCGCCTGGTACCCATGGCCCTGGCCTGCTCGGCTTGTCCCAGGTCGATGGCACGCGAGATGATCAGGCTTCCACCTCCAGCCCCCTGCCGTAGCTCATGTCCGGCGCGGCGATCGCCCCGGAGCCGGAGCGCCCCCGCCGGAGGCAAGAGTGACCGACGGCACTTCGCACTCGAAAGCGCTTCATGGTCCACTCGGGGGATGTCGGCGATCGTCACATCTATCATCGCGGTCACAGGGACCCTCTTAGGTTCACTGATGACTTACCTACTCCAGCGGCGTTCCATCGAAAGATCGGAACGGTTCGCTCGAACCGAGCGGCTTCGGGGTGAGCAGATCAAGATCTACAGCGACTTCGCGCGTATGGTTCTGGACTTCCGGAGAGCTCAACGGAGGGCCTGGGCTGAGCGAGCCAAGGACAAGAACAGCGAAGCCTTCCGTACGGCGGAGGATGAGGTCCTGCGCGCACGCGCGGCGGGGTGGACGGCTCTGTATCAGGTAGAGCTGATCACAGAGGATGTCGAGATCAGACGACTCGCGAACCGTGCCATGGAGTTGGCCGGGAGCATGAACAAGGCCGAATCCACGGATGCGGTGAAGGCCTTGACTCCGGAGGTCCGTGCGGCGGTGGAGAACTTCGTCCGTACAGCGGGCGTCATAGTGCGGAAGGTGTGAATACGTGGCTCGTGCGCGGGCGCTCACGAGAGTCTGACAGAGAGGGAACCGAGGCCCAGACCGGTATTCGCCACGGTCCGTAGGAAATGTCGACGTACTCCTTCATGACCGCATTCGTCGCCTGGTCCAGCCCGATGACCTCGGTGAGCTGAAAGGCGGTCTGGTCGGCGCCCCCGAAGTACAGGCGGGAGAAAAGCCCGGCGACCACCAGGGCGGCACCCCAGAAGGCGAGGCCGCCACCGACCCGCTGAGCCAGAGCGACGAAAGCGGGGAAGAGCAGCACCGCCCCCAGCGCGAAGAGCGCATAAGCGAGGGTGAGGAGGGCGGGTTCGGAGGTGTATGCAAGAAGTTGGCCGTAGGCGGCGAACGGCTGTGCCTCAGCCCATGTCTGCTGCTGAGGGGTGAGGGCGGTGACTGTGCTCAGGTAGCGGAGCAGATATCCGGCGCACATGATCACCGGACCCAGGATGAGTGTCACACCGCCGATCCACCGTCCGGGAAAGAGCGTTTTCACGGGAGCGAGCCTGTCAAAGGTGGGCGGGGCGATCACTCTGTCGATCGTGAATCAACATCCCTGACGAAAGTCAGGTCGTACATGCACGCTGCTGGCCGAGTGCGTGGGCTCGCTGTTCGAATTTCTATAGAAGAAGGCGGGCAGGCGAACCGTCGGCCTTCCCGAGAGCCGAGCGTCATGAGCGCAACCAGCGCCCGTCCCTGTACTCGGCGGGGATCTCGTCCGACCACGGGTCGATCCCGCGTTGCTCCAACTCCTCCAACCAGCGATCCCGCTGGGAAGCGGGTAGGCGGCTTCCACACCAGGGGCAGAAGGTGATGCCAATGGCCGAGGTTCCGCCGTCGTGGATGATCAGGCCGTACTCATCGAACCTGGCGTCTAACGTCACCAGGGCGTCCGGACACTCGAACGGATCTTCATGACGGTCACAGCGCCACGCCACCTGGTGGGCCATCGCATCACAGCAGTACTCGCTCATGCGGATAAGGCTCTCGCAGACGGAGACCAGCACGGAACTCGACCAGACCCGTGAGACGGACTGCCACCAGCAGGCATAACCGTCCACGGTCCCAACACGCGGATCGGCGATCATCCTGGAGCCGGCGTGCCGCCGCCGGACGCGGGATTTCTGGCCAATTACCTACATGAGCTAGAGGACTCTTGTTCGGTCTAGTTCAAAGCCCGTTTCTGCGGCGCTCCTGCTCCCTGTACTCAGCCCGAACAAGGGCCAGCCTGTGCCTTAACGCCTTTTCTTCCTGTTTCGTCAACCTACGCCTGGCCAGTTGTCGGGCTCGGGTCTTGACCTTGGCGATGTCGATTCCACGACCGCCCGCCGGCGGCACCATGGGCTCGTCGTCGGGCTCGCTCCTGATCGACATGTTGCGAGCATGGTCGAGGTCGTACCGTAATTTCGAGATCTCGCACTCCTTGCACGGTCCCATATCGGCGCGACTGCCACATGGTCCCCGCATGAGCCGTGGAGATCACGTGGAGTTAGTGGTCATTTAAACCGATCCAACCGCAATGCCGCAATGGCTTATGGACGGATCCGTCGACCTATGCCCAAGTATCTGACGAAGAGCCTCGCGCGACCCTGGACGGTCAGGCTCAGCGGGAGCACGCGACCCGCTTCGTCGATGCCCTTCGTTACGAGCCGTGTTCGCTCCGAATCCCTCGGTCGACCTGGGCTTTCACGTTGAGAGCGGGTGACGGGAATCGAACCCGGCACGGGTGCCGGCGCCCACAGTCGGCGCAACAGCTTGCGCGAAAGGGCTTGGCTTCCCGACATCGACTCCTGGCATGATCGCCAAATGTTCGACTTCGGGATCAGTGGATACAGGCCCGCATGGTTGAGCGGGAGTTCGGCGGTCGCCACCACTCATGGTGGGAGACTCGCCATGCTGGAAGGGCGGAGGCTGACCCGAGCCCTGCTCGTGTGGGACCTCGACGAAGATGTCTGGTTCCCCGATGGCTTGGTCCTGCTGGACTTCGAGGGCGAGCAGGCCGAGATCGTCCACCAGAAGTTCGATGAGATCTCGATCACGTGGAACACGGTCGATCCGGCTCAGCCGCTGGATTGGGCGGGGACAGAATTCCGGCTGGCATGGCGAGCTGGCGTGCCTGACGAGCTGGCGAGCCTGCAGGGACAGAGACTGAAAGCCGTGGAGCTTCTCGAGTGGAAGGGTGACGACATGGCGCAAGGGATGGTCGCTGTCGGATTCCTCTTCCCTCACGACCGTCTGACGATCTACAACGCTCTCGATGAGAACGGCATGGAGTTCGGAGATCCTGATCAGCGGTACACCCGCTAGAGGCTCAGCGATCACCAGCCACAATCCCGGAGATCGACAGAGAGCCTGTCGGATGTCATTCGGCGGTGAGCTCGGTCGCGTCCTGCGCGGTCGTGACGCTGACCTCCTGGTGGTCATCCCGGAGCCGGAGCGCCCCTGCCGGAGGCCTAACGCGTCTGGTGGCAGGTCAACGGGTGATTGTCTTGCAGAGAACAATGTTCCGTACTCTGGCCGCTCCAGGCCAGGGCGGCACTACGGGCGTGGAGGTGTCGCCGGTGTGAAGCCGGTTCCCTTCCATGCTGCGTTCAGCTCCGTAAGGGTGGCAGGCGGCCTCGTATTCCGTATTAGAGACCCAGGAGTCGATGGGGGCGGATGCACCGGTGACCATCAAGGTCAATAGAGCTGCGGGAGCAGCGAGAGTGCGTATAGCCCATCTGGTCATGCGGGTTCAGCCTTCCGGAAGTTCAGCTATCTGATCACGACGGAGCGGCTGCGCGGCAAATCGGGCGGCGGCGTGCTGGTGGTCGGCGCGATGGTTTGGTGCGGCGGGCGCGCGCTGCGGCGACGGCCCGGGCCGCTGCCGACCTGGGCTCTCACATCGAGAGCGGGGGACGGAGATCGAACCCGCGCTGTCAGCTTGGGAACTGCACGGATCAGCGCACGTGAGGGCTCTGAGCTGGGCGGAAACCCGGTCGCGAGTGACCGTGATTGACCCCTCGTCACCCTGGCTAATTGCCCGACGATCAGCCTGCGACCTGGGGTTTCACGCCTCGTACGGATCATACAGAGCGATGGCGTCCCGTGCAGGAATCCCCCGACGGCCCGCTACCTGGAGGCGTTCCCTGACCTGTCGGGGCGTCCGCGGCCGAAAGCCCGGACCCTTGCAACCGCACGAGTGGAAGTCCAAGCCGGCGTACAGGACGGCGCCCAACGCTCGCCAAGCCGGACTGTCACGCCGACGTGGCGCAGCGAAGTCTCGCCCCGCGTCAATCATGTGCTCCTGGCAGCGATTACAGAGCTGGGGTCGCTGCTCCGGGCGTCGCTTGGTAGTCACACGGCAAGGCAAACACACGTAGTGGACCTTGTAGGTGTCCGCGCTATACCGGCACATGCCGCCAGGCTACGTGAGTATCGGCGCACTGCGCGCACGTCGGCTGCCTGCCTGACACTCCTATGTACAAGGGCGTTGCGCGAAGTTCCATCACGACCTTGGTGTGCCGGAGGACAAGGCGAGGTAGGCGACGCCGGCCGAGTTCAGGACGTTGATCCACTCAGGATGGTCGAGGTAGGCGTTGTCTGGAGCGGTAGGGCCGAGGTCATCGAGGACGCGCAAGAGGGCGTCCACCACCATCTGGACGAGGTCGGCTTCTCGCTGATCAACGAAAAGGTGGGGGATCAGTGCTCGTGCGCCGTTTTGGTCGATGAAGGTGTCGTCGATGAGCCAGTGCACGGCAGCAGTGAGATCCGGCAATCCCTTCCCGGATCGCCAGTGTTGGTCCTGATAGTCGCGGTCACCTAAGGCTCGTAGTGCATGGAGCACGTCTTCGCGTCGCTCTGGCCGCCGAACCCGCTGTTCGCCCAGATGTCCTTCCTCCACGGGAGCCAAGCTACTTGGGACTTGTCGATGTCCCGTCGTTGTGGGCGTGGTGGTCGGCGGTGAGGGCCCCGTAGATCACATCTGACAGGTGCCGTTTCGGGACGCGGAAGCTGCCTTCGCACTGAGATCATCCCGTCGGCCCGCGAGAGCATCCCGGAGCCGGAGAGCCTGCGCCAGAGGCATCCATGGCACCCTGCACAGCATGGTGACGAGCAACCAAGCCTCAGAGAACCAAGTCAGGTTGGAGGTGCGGCCCGCGCTCGGGGACGTGGAGCTGAACGAGTTGTTCGGGGCGTCGTGGCCTGATCATCGTCCTGCCTCGTTCTCGGGGATGCTGGCCCACAGTCTCTGCTGGGTGGCCGCATACCGTGAGTGGGCGCTGGTGGGCTTCGTCAACGTGGCCACCGATGGTGGTATCCATGCCTTCATCCTCGACACCACCGTGCACCCCCGAGTTCGTCGACAGGGAGTGGGCGTGCGATTGGTGCAGCGTGCTGCTCAGGAAGCACGCTCACGTGGTGCCAGGTGGTTGCACGTCGACTATGAGCCACACCTCGAAGAGTTCTATGCGCGATGCGGGTTCCGCCCAACTGCTGCCGGGCTCATGCAACTTTGATCATTAGCGCCGTGAGGGAGGCGCGGGCGTACGCGAGAACGATCTGCCAGGCAACAGCAACCGCGCCCTGAGACGAGAAGCCGAGAGACGAGGGTGGCACGCGGGGGGCTCGGGGGGTCGTCCCCCCGACCAACACAAGAGCCCCGCGAAGCCGACCCGAAGGGACGGCGAGCAGGGCTCTCCGAGAGAGCGGGTGACGGGAATCGAACCCGCGCTGTCAGCTTGGGAAGCTGATGTTCTGCCATTGAACTACACCCGCGTCGCGGCCCGAAGCCGCGACCAACACTCTAGCGGAAAGCCGACCCACTTGACCAAGCAGAGCCGTCTGACTTCGCCAGGACACACCGGGTAGGTTGCTCATCGTGCTGCTATCTGATCGCGACATCCTTGCCGAGATCGACGCCGGCCGCCTGGCGCTGAGCCCGTTCCACCGGGACATGGTCCAGCCGTCCAGCATCGACGTCCGGCTTGACCGCTTTTTCCGGGTGTTTGAGAACCACAGGTATCCGCACATCGATCCCTCGATGGAGCAGCCGGATCTGACGCGGCTGGTCGAGCCTGACGGGGACGAGCCGTTCATCCTGCATCCGGGCGAGTTCGTGCTCGCCTCGACATACGAAGTGATCACGTTGCCCGACGATCTGGCTTCCAGGCTGGAGGGCAAGAGTTCGCTGGGGCGGCTCGGGTTGCTGACGCACTCGACGGCCGGGTTCATCGATCCGGGGTTCACCGGTCACGTCACGCTTGAGCTGTCCAATGTGGCCACGTTGCCGATCAAGTTGTGGCCGGGGATGAAGATCGGGCAGTTGTGTGTGTTCCGGTTGAGTTCGCCGGCGGAGTTCCCGTACGGGTCGGAGAGGTACGGGTCGCGCTACCAAGGGCAGCGCGGGCCGACGCCGTCGCGGTCGTTCCAGAGCTTTCACCGCACAGAGGTGTAGTACCCGGCTGCGCGGCTATGGGGCGTTGGAAGTACTCTTGCCCCGGTGTCGTACAGCATACGGAGGGTAGCGCCTAGGAGAAGGGGACATGAAGTTCGCATTTCACCTGGTAAGCCTTACCCTTTCCACGGACCATCCCCGCACATCTGGAGAACGACGTGCGCCTGCGGCTCACGCCACGTGAGGACAGCTACTATGACCTGTTCGCCGACTCGGCGAACAACCTGGTCACCGCATCACGCTTGCTCGTAGAGATCATCAGCGACGGATCGGATCGGGAGTCCCTGGCCGAGAAGATGCGGGCCTGCGAGCACGCCGGCGACGAACGCACCCATGCGATCATGAACCGGCTCAACGAGAGTTTCATCACTCCGTTCGACCGCGAGGACATCTACCGTCTCGCTTCCAACCTCGACGATGTGATGGACGCCATGGAAGCGGCGTCCGACCTCATCGTGCTCTACCAGATCGACCATCTCCCCAAAGACGTGGTCCGTCAGGTCGAGGTGCTGGAGCGGGCGGCGGAGCTCACGGCGGAGGCGATGCCCCGACTGCGGTCGATGAAGAACCTCAACGAGTACTGGATCGAGGTCAACCGCCTGGAGAACCAGGGCGACCAGATCTACCGCCGGCTGCTGGCCAAGCTGTTCGGCGGTGAGTACGACGCGCTCACGGTCATGAAGATGAAGGAGGTCATCGACGCCCTCGAAGAGGCGGCCGATGCCTTCGAGCACGTCGCCAACACCGTCGAATCCATCGCGGTCAAGGAAAGCTAGGGCCGGTGGACCTCACGCTCGCCCTAGTCATCGGCGTGGTCGTGATCGCGCTGATCTTCGACTACACCAATGGCTTCCACGACGCGGCGAACGCCATCGCCACGTCCGTCTCCACCCGCGCGCTGACCCCCAGGGCGGCGCTGTTCATGGCCGCGGCGATGAACTTCATCGGCGCCCACCTGGGAACGCAGGTCGCCCAGACGGTCGGCAAAGGGATCATTGACGCACCTCAGGGCTCTCACGGCCTGGTGATCGTGGCGGCGGGCCTGATCGGCGCCATCACCTGGAACATGATCACCTGGTATTTCGGTCTTCCTTCCTCCTCCAGTCACGCGCTCATCGGCGGCCTGATCGGCTCGGCGCTCGCGTCCGCCAGCGTGGTCCACTGGGACGGCGTGGTGGAGAAGGTCGTCATCCCCATGATCCTGTCGCCGCTCGTGGGTTTCACGCTCGCGGCGTCGATCATGATCGCAATCTACTGGATCTTCCGCAACGCGCAACCCGGCAAGGCGAACCGCGGGTTCCGCTACGCGCAGACGGTCTCGGCCGCGGCGATGGCGCTCGGCCACGGATTGCAGGACGCTCAGAAGACCATGGGCGTCATCTTCCTGTCGCTGGTGGTCGGCGGCTACGTGGCGCCGACCGACGACATCCCCCAGTGGGTCATCCTGGCCGCCGCCGCGGCGATCTCGCTGGGCACGTACGCGGGCGGCTGGCGCATCATGCGCACGCTGGGCCGTCGCATCATCGCGCTCGACCCGCCGCAGGGTTTCGCCGCCGAGGCGGCGGCGTCCACGGTCCTGTACGGTGCCGCGATCGGGTTCGGGGCGCCGATCTCGACCACGCACACGATCACCTCGGCGATCATGGGCGTGGGCTCGACCAAGCGGCTGTCGGCCGTGCGGTGGGGGGTGGCGGGCAACATCGTGACCGCCTGGGTCCTTACGATCCCGGCTGCGGCTCTGGTCGCGGCGCTGTCGTACTTCGCGCTTCACTGGGCGGTGGAGTAGCGGCGTACATGACGTCGACGTCCCAGCGGGCGAACCCGAGCGACTCGTACAGGCGGATGGCCGCCGTGTTGGTCTCGTCCACGTAGAGCATGGCCTGGGCGAGGCCGCGCGAGCGCAGGTGGGCCAGGCCGGTCAGGGTGAGTGACCGGCCCAGGCCGGTGCCCTGCTGGGACGGGTCCACGCCGACCACGTAGACCTCGCCGAGCGGCTCGTGGCCGTGCTCGTCGGAGCCGTGGATCTTCGTCCAGTGGAAGCCGACGAGCCGGTCGCCGCGGAAGGCGAGGAAGAACCCCTCGGGGTCGAACCACGGCTCGCGCTCGCGTCGCAGCAGGTCGTCGAGCTCCCAGGCGCCCTGCTCGGGGTGCTGGGCGAAGGAGGCGGCGTTCACCTTGAGCCACGCCTCCTCGTCCCTGCCGGGCACGAACGTGCGGACCGTGACGCCTTCGGGCACGGTGGCGTCGGCGATCGGGGCGTACAGGGAGCGGCGCATCTGCCACAGCGACCGGGCGCGCACGAAGCCCAGCGACGCGGCCAGCGCCTCCGCGCCGGGGTGGCCGCCGTGCGCCCACAGCCGCAGCCTGCCGCCGGTCAGGTCGAGCACGGCGCGCAGCAGCTCCTTGCCGTGGCCGCGGCCCCGGTGCGCGGGGTGGACGACCAGCTCGCCGCTGGGGCCCTCCACCTCGTCGGTGGGGTCGACGTGGGCGTATCCGACGAGCTCGTCCGCGTAGAGCAGCAGCGAGCGGGCGCGGGGGTCGCCGCCGTAGCGCAGATGCAGCATCACGTGCTCGTTGAGCGGGCGGACGCGGTCGGCTTCCGTGGCCGCTTCCACGACACTCAAGACATCGGCGATTTCTTGGTCGTCCAGCCGTTCTCTGATCCTCACGTGCGTACTCACAGCTCGAACTCTAGGCGTACAACTGGCAAATACCGCCAGCCGGGGCCCCGATGAATCGTTACCTTTGCGACATTGGCTGCACGGATTGTCGCCGTAACGTCATGGGCCATGACGTCCCGTTCCTTCCTCCGGCTGGCGCTGGCCGGAGCGGTCGCCTCAGGCGGACTCCTGCTCGCCGGTCTCCCGGCAGACGCGAGTAAAACCCACAAGCCGCGTACGGTCCCCGTCCGGCTGCTCGCACTGAACGACTTCCACGGCCACCTGGAACCTCCGACCGGGTCCTCCGGCCGGATGGTCGACGAGCACGGCAACACCGTCGACGCGGGCGGCGCCGCGTACGTCGCCACGCACATGAAGGCGCTGGCCGACAGGAACACGATCGCCGTGGCGCAGGGCGACCTCATCGGCGCCACCCCGCTCATCTCGGCCGCCTACCACGACGAGCCGACGGTCGAGCTGATGGGCAAGCTCGGGCTCAAGGTGGCCGCGGTCGGCAACCACGAGTTCGACGAGGGCTACGACGAGCTGCGGCGGATCATGAAGGGCGGCTGCCACCCGGTGGACGGCTGCTCCCCCGCCGGCAAATGGAAGGGCGCCGCCTTCGACTACGTGGGCGCGAACGTGCTCTTCAAGAACCGGCACGAGCGCACCGACGCGCTGTCGGCGCTCGGCAACAGCCCGCAGATCAAGAAGCTGATGGCCGACTGGGGCGTGCCCGCGCTGCCCCCGGTCAGCGTCAAGTGGATGAACGGGGTGCCGATCGGCTTCATCGGCCTGGTCACGCAGACCACGCCGACGATCGTCACCTCCGAGGGCATCAAGAACATCAAGTTCGTGGACGAGGTCAAGGCCGCGAACGTGGCGTCCAAGCTGCTCACGCTGGTGGGCGTGAAGGCCCAGGTCGTGCTCGTGCACGAGGGCGACCAGGTGACGCCGAGCCAGTCGCCGGACGCGTGCAGCGCGGTCCCCGGCGCGGGCAACCGGATCGCCACCCAGGTCGACGCCGAGATCGACCTCGTGCTCAGCGGCCACTCGCACCAGGCGTACCTGTGCACGGTCAAGGACCCGCGGGGCCGTGACCGGCTGTTCTCGCAGGGCGGCTCGTTCGGCCGCGTCATCACCCAGGTGGACCTCCAGGTCGACACCCGCACCCGCGACATCGACCGGGCCTCCACCGTGGCAGACAACCACGTCGTGACCCGCACGGTCGCCCCGGACCCGGAGATCACCGCGTTCGTGCAGACGTGGAAGGACCGCGTGTCCGGGGTGGCCAACCGGCCCGTCGGCACGATCACCGCGGACATCCCGAACGTCGCGGTCGCGTCCGGAGAGTCGCCGCTCGGCAACCTGATCGCCGACGCCCAGCTGGCGGCCACCAGGACCGGCGGCAACGCGCAGATCGCGTTCATGAACCCGGGCGGCGTGCGCGCGTCGCTCAGCTACGCGGGCTCGCCGGCCGGTGAGGGCGACGGGGTCGTCACGTACGGCGAGGCGTTCACGGTCCAGCCGTTCAACAACCTGATGCAGGTGGTGACGCTGACCGGGGCGCAGCTGAAGACGCTGCTGGAGCAGCAGTTCACCGGCGGCCCGAACAACCAGCCGTTCAACCGCATCCTGCAGCCGTCGGCGAACCTGACCTACACCTACAGCCAGAGCGCGCCGTGGGGCGGCAAGGTCTCGAACATCATGATCGACGGCCAGCCGGTGACCGACGCCCAGACCATCCGGGTGGCGGCGAACAACTTCCTGGTGGGCGGCGGTGACGCCTTCCCGGTGTTCACCGAGGGCACCGACCTGTGGAGCGGCCCGCTCGACATCGACGCCTTCGTCGACTACCTGGGCCAGAACAACCCGATCGCGCCTCCGGCCACGAACCGGATCACCGTGACCGGCTGACACCCGGACATGAAAGAGCCCGCTTCCCGTCACTGACGCCCCTGAAACCCACGGGAAGCGGGCCCTCGTCCCTTGATGCGACAACCTCCGAGCCGCCTCTGCCCGGCGGCGACGGGTCTAATCATCGAGTTCCGCTCTGAGCGATTCCGCTGTCGGCTTGGCGGGGTTACGTGCGGCCCGACTCCGGCGGCACAGTGAGCGGATGAGACTTCTGGTACTGGGCGGGACCGACTTCGTCGGCCGGGCCTTCGCGACGGAGGCGCTGGCCCTCGGCCACGACGTGACCGTGCTCAACCGGGGCACGCACGAACCACCCGCCGGGGTGACCTCGCTGCGCGGCGACCGCACGCGGCCCGACGGGCTCGACGCGCTGGCCGACGGCGAGTGGGACGTGGTCGCCGACACCTGGTCGTGGGCACCGTCGGTGGTGCGCGACGCCGCCTCGCTGCTCGCCGGCCGGGCCGGTCACTACGTGTACGTGTCCAGCCGGTCCGTCTACGCCCCGCCCGTCCCGTACGGAGCCGACGAGAGCGCGCCGGTCGTCGAGGGGTCGCCCGACGGCGGCGAGGGCGGATACGCGGAGATGAAGGCGGGCGGCGAGCTCGCCGCGACCGCGGCGTTCGGCGACCGGGCGCTGCTCGCCCGCGCCGGGCTGATCATCGGCCCGCACGAGAACATCGGGCGGCTGCCGTGGTGGTTGTCCAGGATCGCGCGGGGCGGACCGGTGCTCGCGCCCGAGCCCGCCGGCCTCGGCCTGCAGTGCGTGGACGCCCGCGACCTGGCCAGGTGGTGCCTCGAAGCCGCGCTCGACGGGGTCGGCGGCGCCTTCAACGTGGTGAGCCCGCCGGGGTTCGTCACCATGCGGGAGCTGCTGGAGACCTGTGTGCGGGTCACCGGGTCGGACGCGGAGCTGCGCTGGACGAGCGAGGAGGCGATCCTGGCGGCCGGGGTGCAGCCGTGGACCGACCTGCCCATCTGGCTGACCGGCGAGGGCCACGCGTTCGTGCACGGCGGCGACGTGTCCAGGGCGGTGGCGGCGGGCCTGCGGTGCCGGCCGGTCGAGGAGACCGTGGCCGACACCTGGGCCTGGCTCAGGAGCATCGGCGGGCAGGCGCCCGTGCGGCCCGACATGCCCGCCGTCGGCCTCGACCCGGACGTGGAGGCCGCGCTGCTCTCATGACCGGCGCAGCAGGTCGTAGAGCGCCGCGGCGAGCCCCGCGCAGACGAACAGCACGACGACCATGAGGCCGTGCCTGAAGGCGACCGGCCAGCCCTGGCCGAGCAGGCCGAAGAAGACCGAGCCGGCGGCCGCGATGCCGATGGCCGAGCCGAGCCGCTGACCGGTCTGCAGCACGCCCGCCGCGCTGCCGCCGCCCGCCGGCGGCACCTGCGACAGCGTGACCGCCTGGTTGGGCGCGATGGTCAGGCCGCTGCCGACGCCCGCGACGAGCAGCGGCAGCGCGGTCGCGAGGGCCACGTCCCGGCCGGGCACGACCAGGGTGGCGGCCATGGTCGCCAGCAGTCCGGCGACCACCGTGACCAGCCCGGCGACGACCACGCGGCGGCCCGCGCGGTTCACCAGCCGGCCGCCGACCACCGCCGCCCCGGCCGAGCCGACCGCGAACGGGGTGATCGCCAGACCGGCGAGCAGCGGGCTGTAGTGCAGGCCCGCCTGCAGGTAGAGGGTGAAGATGAAGAAGATGCCGGTGAACCCGGCGAAGTACAGCAGCGCGATCGCCGTACCGAGACCGTAGGAGCGCAGCCTGAACAGCGACAGGTCCACCAGCGGCTCCCCGCGGTAGCGCCGCTCCCAGGCGACGAAGCCCGCCAGCAGGGCCAGCGACGCCGGGACCAGCAGCCACTTGCCCGCGCCCGGCCACTGGTGCTGCTGGATGAACGGCAGCAGCAGCACCGTCACGGCCACCCCGAGCAGCAGCACCCCGACGGGATCCATGCTCTCCCGGCGGCCGGTCCGCTCCGGCGGCGGCAGCAGCCGGCGCGCCAGCGGCACCAGGACCAGCCCGATAGGCACGTTCACCAGGAACACCAGCCGCCAGCCCTGGTCGGCGCCGAAGGCGGAGACCAGGGCACCGCCGATGAGCGGCCCCGCCGCGGTCGAGACGCCGATGGTGGCGCCGAGCGCGCCGAACGCCCGGCCCCGCTCCGCGCCCCGGAACATCTGCTGGATGAGCCCCGACACCTGCGGGTTGATCATCCCGGCGGCCAGGCCCTGCAGCAGCCGGGACACGATCAGCACCGGCATGGTGGGGGCGAACCCGCACGCGGCGCTGGCGAGCGTGAACAGCGCCACCCCCCACATGAAGACCGTCCGCCGGCTGCGCGCGTCACCCAGCCGGCCCGCCGGCACCAGGAGCAGGCCGAAAGTTAGGGCGTAACCGGACAGGATCCACTGCAGGCCCGCCTCCGACGCGTGCAGGCCCTCCCGGATCGAGGGCAGGGCGACGTTGACGATGCTCACGTCGAGCCCGGCCATGAACGCGGCCGTCAGGCAGACGGCCAGCGCGTGCTTGCGGGTGTCCGCCACGTGCTCCCCCGGTTCGGTCAGCAGCCCCGGAGCAGCGAGCGGGAGAGCGTCTCGTACACCCACGACTCCCACTCGGCCGGCGACCAGCGCCGCTGTTCGGTCAGCAGCTGGTACGTCTCCGGGCTCACCAGCGCGTAGACCAGATCTCCTGCCCTTTCCGACGACATGCCATCCCTCAGGCCGCCGATCTCCGCCAGGTGGCGGGCGAGCGCCAGGTGGTCGGCGTGGCGCTGGCGCTGGTTGGTCTCCCAGGTGACGGCCATCTCGGGGTCGGCGCCGGCGGCGTCGCGCAGGACGCGCATCAGCGGCGCCACGCGTTCGAAGATCATCCGGGCGTTGCCCACCCAGATCCGCAGCGACCCGGCGGGGTCGGGCTCCCCCGTGGCCTGGAGGGCCCACGGTCGCTCGATCAGCGGCACCGGCTCGTCGTCGCCGGCCGTCAGCACGTCGAGGCCCTCGGCGAGGACGCCGCGCTTGTTGCCGAAGTGGAAGTAGACCGTCTGGACGGCCACCCCGGCGCGGTCGGCGATCTGCTCCAGCGTCGTCGCGGCGTAGCCCTGGCCGACGAAGAGCCGCAACGCCTCCTCGACGATCCGGCGCCGGGTGGTTCTGCGCTGCTCCGCCCGCCGGCTCTTGACGCGGTCCACGAGCCTGAGCGTACTCTGGTGCCTCGATTCGCTAGAGCGGACTCTAGTCACGGTGTCGGACGCCCTGCTCGAGGGGGGCGGGGCGCTCGGCCGGGACCCGGCGGGTTACCGTGAGTAGGTGACTCGTGACGCTCGGGGGCAGCTCTGGCTGGTGGCGGCCACGCTGGCGTGGGCGGTGCTCGCGATGCTGTCGCCGCCGCTGGTCTGGCTGGTGTTCCCGCTGTTCTTCGGCTTCCTGCACGTGCTGCCGCTGTGGGCGGCGACGCTGGGCGTGACCGTGCTGACCTGCGTGAGCGCCGCGGCGGCGAGCTGGCACGCCGGTGGCCCTTCGGCGCCGCTGGTGCTCGGGCCGGTGCTGCTGGCGGCCGCGGCCACGCTGCTGTGGACGCGCCGGTTCAGGGGGTCACGATCGCGAAGCCGGGCACAGGGGCGTCCAGCGCGGCGAACAGGCGCTTGAGCGCCCGCATGTCGCCCTCCCTCGACACCTCGCCGACGCCCCGCCCCGCGAGCAGGGCGACGAGCTGGGCCTGGGTGAGCCGCAGCGTCAGGTCGACCGGCCCTTCCGGCGGGTCCGCCTGCCGGATGAGCACGCCGTTGGACAGCACCGTGCGGTAGCGGCGGCCCAGGTCGGTCAGGTGCCAGTCGATGGCCAGGTTCTCGCTCCAGGCCTTCGGGCCGTCCACCCGGACGGCGAGCGCGTCCAGGACCTGCTCGGCGCCGAGCGCGGCGAGCGTGCCCGGCGCGACGGTCCCGCCGTCCGCGGCCGCGATCCCGTCCGTGAGCTCCAGCGCCCCCATCAGGTACGCGTTGCGCCAGGCGGGGTCGCGGGCCCCGTGGCCGAGCCGGGTGTAGACCTCGGCCAGCAGGTCGCGGGCCCGCTTGTTGCCCTCGTCCGCGAAGACCGCGTGGTTGAGGAGCTGGGCGGCGAAGCGCAGGTCGCCGCCGGCGGCGTACCTCTCGGCCAGGGCCACCACGGCCGCGCCGCCGCCGAGGCACTCCACGTAGCGGATCGCGCTCTGCCGGGGCGGGTGCTCCCACAGGTGGGCCGGGTTGCCGTCGAACCAGCCCAGGTAGTGCTGGTAGACGGCCCTGATGACGCCGGCCGAGCCGGGCAGGGCGGCCAGGGCGGGCGGCAGTTGCAGGCACTCGGCGATCTCCTGGGGGGTCAGGCCCTTGTTCATCAGGCGCACGGTCTGGTCGTGCAGGTAGGAGTGCAGGTCTCGGTGCCGCTCCAGCAGGTGCGTGACCTCCTCGCCGCCCCGTACGGGCTCGTGGTGCGCGGCGAAGGCCACGTCGGCGCGGCCGGCGAAGAGCGTGACCGCCTCCGACAGGGTGCGCGTCCACAGCCGGGGATCGCACCCGCCCGGCGGGTCGCCGGCGTTCACCGCCAGGCCGAGCGCGCGCCGCTCGGGCAGCAGGAACGCCAGCGCCGCGCCGGGCACGAGCTGGAACAGGAACCGCACCCCGTCGAGCGTCTCCTCCTGGCCGGTCCGCTCGATCAGCGCCGTGGGCGGGACCAGGGAGACCGTGCCCGCCGACCGCGTCGGGCCGAGCCGCCCCTCGGGCCCTCCCGGCAGCGCCGGCCCGTAGGTGTAGGCGGCCCGGCGGTTCGCGGCGGGGGCCGCGTACAGGAACTCCTCGGCGGCGCGGTTCAGGAAGCCGGCGGGGGCGAGCACGGGCACGCCGCCGAGGGTGACGCCGCGGGAGCCGCCGAAGCGGTCGGCGCGGGAGTGCGAGTAGATCACCGCCGAGACCGGCCGGTCCCCGCGGTGCCCGCGGTACAGCCGCAGCGCGGCGACGGCGCACTCGGCGGAGCGGAGCGGGTCCACGACGACCACGCCGGTGTCGCCCTCCACGAGGGTCATCGCCGCCCGGTCGAGCCCGCGTACCTGATAGACGCCCTCGGCCACCTCGTACAGGCCGCGCCGGGCGAGCAGCCCCGCCTGCGCCCACAGGCTCGGGTGCGCCGTGGCCGGGCAGCCGCCGTCCACGCGTCCGTACGCGTCCGCGTCCCACACCACCTTGCCGTCGGCGTCCCTGACGACGGCGGAGGCGAGCGGGGCGACGAAACCCGCGCCCCTATCGTCGTCAGCCTCGTACGGAAGCTCGGCCATGCCTGAGAAATGCCCGGAAAGCAGGATGGGCACGGTCAACGTACGTACGAAACACCGTGAACCTCCCTTGGCTTGACTTATCGGGAAATAGTGGACGACCGAGAGCATGGGTAGGGTCTTCTCCGTGGAAGCCTGCGTATTCGATCTCGACGGCGTGCTGGTCGACTCCGAGCCGGTGTGGGAGGAGGTGCGCCGCGCCTTCGTCGCCGAGCACGGCGGCACCTGGCAGGACGACACCCAGTCGCGGCTCATGGGCATGAGCACCGCCGAGTGGGCGTCGTACCTGCACGAGCTCGGCGTGCGGCTGCCGCCGGACGAGATCGCCCGGCAGGTCGTCGACCGGATGGCCGAGCGCTACCGCGCCCACCTGCCGCTGATGAAGGGCGCGCCCGAGGCGGTGCGGCGGCTCGGCGACCACTTCACGCTCGGGCTGGCCAGTTCCTCGCCCCGGCGGCTCATCGACGTGGTGCTCGAGTCGAGCGACCTGCACGACTGCTTCGACGCCACCGTCTCCACCGAGGAGGTGGACCGCGGCAAGCCCGCCCCCGACGGCTACCTGAAGGTGGCCCGGCTCCTCGGCGTCGATCCCGACGAGTGCGTGGCGGTCGAGGATTCCAGCAACGGGCTGCGCTCGGCGGACGCGGCCGGCATGCGGGTCGTCGCCGTCCTGCACCCGCGCTACCCGCCCGCGCCGGACGCGCTGGTCCTGGCCTGGCGCATCGTCGAGCGTCTGGACGCGCTCACCCCCGAGCTGCTCGACGGGTGATCCGCTACTCTTTGGAAATCGTGCGAGACATCACGGTTTTCAGTGGCAGCGCCCATCCCGAGCTGGCCGAGGAGATCTGCTCCCACCTCGGCGTCCCCCTCCATCCTGTGCGCGTCTCGCGCTTCGCCAACGACGTCATCGCGGTCCAGCTCCAGGCCAACTGCCGCGAGCGCGACGTCTTCCTGATCCAGCCGCTGGTGCCGCCCACCCAGGAACACCTGGTGGAGCTGCTGCTCATGCTCGACGCCGCCCGGGGCGCCTCGGCGGCGCGCATCACCGTCGTGCTGCCCCACTACGCCTACGCCCGCTCCGACAAGAAGGACGCGCCGCGCATCTCGCTCGGCGCCCGCCTGGTGGCCGACCTGATGGTGGCGGCCGGGGCCGGCCGGGTGCTGACGATGACCCTCCACTCGCCGCAGGTCCACGGCTTCTTCAGCGTCCCCGTCGACCACCTGCACGCGCTGCGCGAGCTGGCGGCCCACTTCTCCCGCCACGACCTGTCCGACACCGTCGTGGTCTCCCCCGACCTGGGCAACGCCAAAGAGGCCGCCCACTTCGCCCGCCTGATCGGGGCCGATGTGGCGATGGGCGCCAAGCAGCGCTTCAGCGACGACCGCGTGGTGATCAGCTCGGTGATCGGCGACGTCGAGGGCAAGGACGTGATCATCCTGGACGACGAGATCGCCAAGGGCAGCACCGTCATCGAGCTCCTCGACCGCCTCCGCGAGCGCGGCGTCCGCTCCGTCCGCGTCGCCTGCACCCACGGCCTGTTCTCCGACGGCGCGATCGAGCGGCTCAGCGCGCTGCCGGAGGTCAAGGAGATCGTCTGCACCAACACCGTCCCCCCGCCCAAGCCCGGCGACAAACTCACGGTCCTGTCCATCGCCCCGGCCCTCGCCGAGGCCATGCGCCGCATCCACTTCGGCGAGTCCGTCAGCGCCCTGTTCGGCACCCCGTGATCGACACCGGACTGGCCGCACACGACCCCCTCCGGCTCCGCCGCGGAGGAACTGGCCGCCGAGCTCGGTGACGCGATCGCCGTCGAGGCCGACCTGGCCGCGCCGGACGCGGCGGCGCGGCTGCTCGGCGCGGTCGAGCGGCGGCTCGGGCCGGTGGACGTGCTGGTGAACAACGCCGCGCACTGCGAGTCGCCCGACGCGTTCGGCTCGCTCACCGCCGGCGGGCTGGCCCGCCACTACGCGGTGAACGCCGTCGCCCCCGCCCTGCTCCTCGACGAGCTGGCCAGGAGGGAGCGGGCCGCGGCCGTGGTGAACATCAGCACCGACGCCGCCCGCGCCTTTCCCGGCCAGATCGGCTACGGCACGTCCAAGGCCGCGCTCGAAGCGCTCACCCGCGCGGCCGCGCTCGACCTCGCCCCGCTGGTGCGGGTCAACGCGGTCGCGCCGGGGCCGGTGCAGACCGGGTGGATGGACGAGGAGACGTACGCGCGAGCCCGCGAGATCGTGCCGCTGGGGCGGGTGGGCGAGCCGGAGGACATCGCCGGCGCCGTCGTGTTCCTGGCCTCACGGCAGGCGCGGTGGATCACCGGGCAGGTCATCCAGGTCGCCGGAGGGCACGCGCTCTGACGGCGGTCAGGCGGAGATGCCGCCGTCGCTCTTCAGCAGCTGGCCGTTGATCCAGCCGCCCTGGGGCGAGCAGAGGAACTGCACCAAGTCGGCGGTGTCGCGCGGGGTGCCGAGGCGACCCAGCGGGGTGTGCTCGGCGCAGGTGGCCTTCAGGTCGTCGGGCATCCACCCGGTGTCGATCGGGCCGGGGTTGATCACGTTCGCGGTCACGCCGAGGTGGGCCAGCTCGCGGGCGGCGGCGAGCGTGATGCGGTCCAGCGCGCCCTTGCTCGCCCCGTACGGGAGGTTGCCGACGACGTGGTCGCTGGTGAGCGCGACGATCCGGCCGGTGCCGTGGGCGCCGCGGAACCGGCGGCCGTACTCGCGGATCAGCAGCCAGGAGGCGCGGGCGTTGACGGCGAAGTGGCGGTCGAAGCTGGCCACGGTCGTGTCGAGCAGCCCGGAGTCGACGGACTCGCAGTGGCACATCACCAGCGCGGTGACGTTGCCCAGCCGGCTCTCCACCTCGTCGAACACCCGCGCCGGCGTCTCCGTCTCGACCAGGTCGGCCTCCACGGCCGCGACGGCCGCGCCCTCGCCCGCCAGCGCCTTGCGGATCGTCTCGGGGGCCCCGGCCTCGGCGCCCCACGCCATCCGCTCGTCGTACGGAGTCCAGTAGGTGAAGCCGACGTCCCACCCGGAGGCGGCCAGCCGGGTCGCGATCCCGGCCCCGATCCCCACAGTCCTGCCCACCCCGGTGATCAGCGCCACGGGCCGCGCACTCTGCTCGAAGCTCATCCGGAGATGGTCCCCGAGCGGGCGTGTCCGGGGCAATGCCTTTAACCGCTTGTCATCGAACCATGGAGAGGGAGAGTAGAGATCATGCACACCTCTACCGAGATCCTGCTCACCCGGTTCCTGTCGGAGGCCGGGGCCGCCGTGCCGCTGATGGCGGTGTGGGCGCACGGGTCACTGGCCAAGGGCGACTACCAGCCGGGGCGGAGCGATCTGGACCTGATCGCCGTGGTCCGGGAGCCGCTGGACGAGCGGCGGCGCGACGCTGTGGAGCGGCTGCACCGAGGGCTGGACGGGGCCCTGGCCGAACGGCTGCACTGCTCGTACATGACCGACGGGCAGCTGTCCGAACACGGACGGGAGCACGTGACGTGGGCGATGGGCGAGCTGTTCGAGCGGCCCGTCACCGCCGTGACCCGGCGGGAGCTGCTCACGGGGGCGCTGGAGCTGTACGGACCGGGGCCGGACGCGCTGATCCCGCCGGTGTCCGACGCGGAGCTGGCCGCGTTCGTCCAGGCCGATCTGCGGGACTTCTGGCTGGTGAAGACGCGGGGCCGGCGGCGGTGGCTGCTGGACGAGTGGGTGGACCTGGGCATGGTCACGGTGGCGCGGGCGGCCGTGACGCTGCGGGACGGGCGGTTGATCAGCAAGCGGGAGGCGCTCGATGTGCTCGGCGAGATGGGCGCGCCGCCGGTCGTGGTGGACGGGATCAGGGCCCGCAGGTACGGGACGGACGGGCCGGTGCTGAGCCGGTTCCGCAGGGCGAAGCTGGCCCGCCGGTTCATCAGGCAGGCGATCGTCAGAGTGCTCGCGTGAGGCGGCGCAGCGCGCCGGTGATCTGCTCCGGGCCGAGCGTCCGGCGCTGCTGGACGTAGACGTCGGGGGCCAGCGGGGCGAGCAGGACGTCGGCCAGCGCGTCGGGCCCGGGGGTGCCGGCGGCGGCGAGCAGGGAGCGCACGTGCGCGCGCCAGAAGCCGTACGCGCCGGTCTCGAACCGCGAGCGGCCCACCTCGCTGCCCAGCACCAGGTGGGCGTGGTCCTCCAGCAGGCCGACCATGGCGGCGTAGAAGGCGGCCAGCCGCTCGGCCGGCGGCGCGCCGGGACCCAGCGGCGGGTCGCCGCGCAGCAGTTTCTCCTGCAGGGCGCGCTCGTGCTCGTCGAGCAGGGCGACGGCGATGGCGGCGCGGTCGGGATAGCGGCGGTAGAGGGTGCCGCGGCCCACGCCGGCCGCCTTGGCGATGTCCTCCATCGTCACCTCGTGCGGCGGCCTGCTCGCGAACAGCTTCGCGGCCGCGTCGAGGACGCGGGCCCGGTTGCGCGCGGCGTCGGCTCTCTCCATCAGCAGTCGGGGGCGATGCTCCACCCCATCCTCCTTCCAACCGTACGGGCAGTCTCGCAGAGCCGCCTTTGTAAGGCACCGGCCGCCTGCCACCAAGTACAGGTGTGGATCGACGAAAAGAGCATGGCCGGTGCGTCGCGAACAGGCGGAGTTCGCCACTTCGAGGAGGCCGACCGGCTGGAGAGGGATCTGCGGGCGGCGGGCGTCAAGGCCGACGTCACCTACCTCGGCCCCGGCAAGCGGTGCGAGCGCGACCGGGGAGTGAGCAAGCTCCTGCCGGATGGTGCCGTCCACATGCGGAAGGGCGGGCTGGACATCGACCCGCGGCTCATCGACGAGAACCACACGCTGGTGCTGGAGTTCGCCGAGAGGGGCGGGGAGGACCCCGGAGTGGTGTGGACGCTCGCGACCATGATGATCCCCGGCGAGCCCGGCCCCTGCGTCGTCGTCGACGACCCGGACTGGGACGACCTGGGCGGCCCGGAGGGACAGCCTCCCGCGGGCAGCTGACCCCGGAACGACGCGGTCCCGGCCGCCGATACCGGGCCGGGACCGCGCGCCTTTCAGCCGGTGGCGTCCGCGTAGTAGCAGGCCGCCTGCGCCCCGGCCGAGGCGGGCAGGATCTCCAGCAGCTCACCCCTGCACCGGGCGTCCACGCCCGCCTCCGCGGCCCTGCCGGAGGCGAGCACCTGGCAGCGGGCGTGGAAGCGGCAGCCGCCCGGGATCCTGGTCGGGTCCGGCGGCTCGCCGGTCAGCACCACCCGTTCGGGAGACTCGGGCAGCACCGACAGCAGGGCCTGCGTGTACGGGTGACGCGGCGCGGTCAGCACCTGCTCGACCGGCCCCGACTCGACGATCCGGCCGAGATACATGACCGCCACCCGGTCGGCGATGTTCCACGCCAGCCCCAGGTCGTGCGTGACGACCAGCGCCGACAGGCCCAGCTCGTCGCGGAGCCTGAGCATGAGCGCGAGGATCTCGCCGCGCACCGACGCGTCGAGCGAGGCCACCGGCTCGTCGGCGATCAGCACCTTCGGGTCCAGCGCCAGCGCCCCGGCGATGACCACGCGCTGCCGCTGCCCGCCGGACAGCTCGTGCGGGTAACGCAGCAAGAACCGCTCAGGCGGCCGCAGCCCGGCCCTGGCCAGCGCATTGTTCACCACGTCAGCCTCGTCCGGCAGGCCGTGGATGCGCGGACCCTCCGCCACCGCCTCGTAGACGGTCTGCCGGGGGTTCAGCGAGCCCATCGGGTCCTGAAGGACGAGCTGCACCTGCCTGCGGTAGTCCTTGAGCGCCCGGCTGGCGTACCGCAGCGGCTCTCCCCCGTACCGGACCGTGCCGGACGTGGGCTTCTCCAGGCCGAGCAGCGTGCGCGCGAGCGTGGTCTTGCCGCAGCCGGACTCGCCGACCAGCGCCACGATCTCGCCCTCGCCGACCGCGAGGTTCACGCCGTCGACCGCGCGGGCGCGGCGCCCGCGCGAGGCGAACTCCACGTGCAGGTCGCGGGCCTCCAGGAGGGTACGGCGGGCCGTGGTGACCTCCTCGGCCGGGGCTTGCGTCTCTGTCATGCCTTCTCCTGTACGCGGTCCCGTACGTGGACGCAGGCGGCGGCGCGGCGGTCGCCGGCGGGCCACAGCTCGACGTCCAGCGTCGGGCACTCCTCCAGCGCGACCGGGCAGCGCGGGTGGAACGAGCATCCCGTCGG
Source organism: Nonomuraea sp. C10 (assembly GCF_008017515.1). NCBI lineage: Bacteria > Bacillati > Actinomycetota > Actinomycetes > Streptosporangiales > Streptosporangiaceae > Nonomuraea > Nonomuraea sp. C10. The sequence goes on along the minus strand of NZ_VPFF01000003.1, from coordinate 1,946,087 downwards.
CAGGTCCATCGGGTCCGGCGGGTCGCCGCCGAGTCCCTTGGGCGCCAGCCGCGACGCCGGGTCGCCGACCGTCGGGAACGCCGCCGCCAGCGCCTGGCTGTAGGGATGCCGGGGGTCGTGGAACACCTCGCGCGACGGGCCCTGCTCGACCACGCGGCCCGCGTACATGACCGCGAGCCGGTCGCACACGTCGGCGAGCACCGACAGGTCGTGCGAGATCATGACCAGGGAGATGTCGTGCTCGGCGACCAGTTCCTTGATCAGCGTCAGCACCTGCGCCTGCACCATCACGTCGAGAGCCGTCGTGGGCTCGTCGGCGATGATGAGCCGGGGCGAGCAGGCGAGCGCCATCGCGATCATGACGCGCTGGCGCTGGCCGCCGGACAGCTCGTGCGGGTAGCTGCGGGCCCGCCAGGCGGGCAGGCCGACCTGTTCCAGCAGCTCGGCCACCCGCTTGCCGGCCTCGCCGGGCTTGGCCAGGTTGTGCACGAGCAGCGGCTCGGCGATCTGTTCGCCGATCCTGTGCACCGGGTTGAGTCCGTGCTGGGCGCCCTGGAACACGATCGACGCCTGGGCCCAGCGGACCGCGCGCAGGCGGCCCCACTTCATGGTGAGCACGTCCTCGCCGTCGAGCAGGATCCGGCCGGTGACGCGGGCGTCGCGCGGCAGCAGCCGCAGCAGCGCCATGGCCAGCGTCGACTTGCCGGACCCCGACTCGCCGGCGACCCCGAGGGCCGCCCCGCTGCCGAGCGTGAGCGACACGCCTCTCACCGCGGGCACCTCGCCCTCGGCGATGCGGTACGTGACCGAGACGTCGTCCAGTTCCAGCAGACTCATGCCCCTGCCTTCCGGAGTCGCGGGTTGAGCACGGTCTCCAGCGCCCGGCCGCAGAGCGTGAACGCCATGACGACCGCGAGGATGCACAGGCCGGGGATGAGGATGTACCACCAGGCTCCGTAGCTGGCCGCGTTCCAGTCGTAGGAGCCGCGGAGCATGGTGCCCCAGGAGGTCTTGTTCGCGGTCACGCCGAGGAAGGCCAGCGTCGACTCGGTGACGATGGCGCTGGCGACCTGGAGCGTGGTGCTGGCCAGCAGCAGCGGGGCGACGTTCGGCAGCACGTGGCGGGTGGTGATGTGCCAGTGGCCGCCGCCGAGCGCCTTGGAGCGCTCGATGTACGGCCGCGCCTCCACCGCCAGCGTCTGCGCCCTGATGAGGCGGGCGGTCGACGGCCAGGAGGTCACGCCGATCGCCATGATGATGGTGAACGTGCTGCCGCCCAGGATGGCCGCCAGGACGAGAGCGGTGACCAGCGAGGGCAGCACCAGGAACCAGTCGGTCACGCGCATGATGACGGCGCCGATCCAGCCGCGGAAGTGGCCGGCGGCGATGCCGAGCACGGTGCCGATGCCCACGGTGAGCAGCGCGGCCAGGAAGCCGATGAGCAGCGACGTGCGCGAGCCCCACCAGACCATGAGCAGGATCGAGCGCCCGGACTCGTCGGTGCCGAACGGGTAGTCCAGGCTCGGCGGGGACCATCGGGGCCCGGTGTTCTCGACCACGCTGGTGACGCCCTGGTCGATGAAGAGCGGCGCCACGACGGCCAGCGTCACGGCCACGACCAGGATGACCAGGCCGGCCAGGCCGCCGCGCTGTTTGCGGAAGTCCTCCCAGAACCGGCCGAGCGCCCGCTTCCTGCGGGTCCACGTGAAGGTGCTCATGCGGACCTCACCCTCGGGTCGAGGAGGTGGTAGACGATGTCGGCCAGCGTGTTCATCAGGATCACGGCGACCGTGATGAGCATGAACGTGCCCTGCATGAGCGTGAAGTCGGGCACCGAGATCGCGTCGTAGAACAGCTTGCCGAGCCCCGGCCAGCTGAAGACCGTCTCCGTGGTGACCGCGCCGCCGACGACGAAGCCGATGTTCATGAACACCAGCGTCACCGTGGGCAGCAGCGCGTTCGGCACGGCGTGCCTGCGCCGCAGGTCGTCGTCGCGCAGGCCCTTGGCCCGCGCGGTGTTGATGTAGTCCTGGCCCAGCTCGTCGAGCAGGGACGAGCGCATGACCAGCAGATACTGCGCGTACACCACCCCGACCATGGTCAGACAGGGCAGCACCATGTGCCAGGCCACGTCCAGGACGTAACCGAAGCCGTCGGGCGCGTCGACGCTCTCGATGCCCCGGGTCGGGAAGATCTGGAGCCAGGCGGCGAACACCATCATCAGCAGCAGGCCGAGCCAGAACGTCGGCACCGACCACAGCACCAGCGAGGTGGCCGTGGAGAACCGGTCGAACCGGCCGCCCGGCCGCCACCCGGCCCTGGTGCCCTGCCACAGGCCGAGGCTGACGGCGATGACCAGACCGACCCCGGTGAGCAGCAGCGTCGGCCCGAGGCGCTCGCCGATGAGGTCGAGGACCGGCCGCTTGTACTCGTAGGAGGTGCCGAGGTCCAGGCGGAGCGTCTTGCCGACGAAGTCGAGGAACTGCTCGGGCACCGGCTTGTCCAGGCCGAGCCGGCTCCGTTCCAGGTCGAGCTGCGCCGGGGTCATGTTGCGGCCCTGCGCGAGGTTCCGTACCGGATCTCCGGGGAGGAGCCGGAAGAGGAAGAACGTCGCGACGATCACCATGGCGATGCTCAGCAACGCCCCGCCGGCCTTGGTGAGCGCGTAGCGCAGCACGCCGCGGCGGGCGGGGCGGTCGTCCCCAGCGGGGCCCGCCGCCTGGGCGGCGGCGGGCTCTGCTGCTTCGAGCGGTGCTGTCATTCGCGGTCGTCCGCGGCGGACTTGCGCCGCCTGGTGAGGAAGAACGCGCCGACGCCGATCACGACCACGGCGCCGACCACGCCGGCGATCAGAGCGGTGTTGGAGCCGCCCTCCTCGGCCGTGGCCGAGGACTCGACGGCCTCCAGCGAGTAGAACGGCCAGAAGCTGCTCGCGCCGTACAGGATGCCGTCCTGCTCGGGCACGGACGTGATGCTCTTGATCCGGTCCTTGCGGTAGCCCTCGAGGTCGTTGGTGTAGTAGATCGCGATGACCGGGGCGTCGGTGTAGAGGCGCTCCTGCATCTGCTTGATGAGGTCGGCCCGCTTGGGCCGGTCGAGCTCCTTGAGCTGCTCCTGGTAGAGCTTCTCGAAGGTGTCGTCGCAGTAGAACGACTCGGTGCCGCCGCCCTCACCGGACGGGGTCGGCCGCCGGCTGCACAGGTGCGTCGCCAGGACCTCCTCCGGGTCGGGGTTGACCGACCAGCCGGAGATCGCGATGTCGAACAGGCCGGTGACGCCGGTCTCCTCGGTGAACTTGCTGGAGTCGAGCTTCTTGGTGGTCAGCGTGACGCCGATCTCCTTGAAGAAGCCGGTGAGGTACTCGGCGAGCTTGTCCTCGATCGGGGTGTCGGTGTGGATGCTGAAGCGGAACTCCAGCTTGCGGTCACCGTCGGGCATGGTGCGGACGCCGTCGGCGCCCTTCTTGTAGCCGGCGTCGTCGAGGATCTGGTTGGCCTTGGCCGGGTCGTAGGAGACCTTGGTGTCGCCGGCGGCCTCCCAGAAGAAGTCGGTGTACATGGGCGGCACGATGGAGCCGTGCGCCGGCTTGGCCAGGCCGTTCTGCACCTCGGCGACGAGCTTGTCCTTGTCGATGGCGTGGTGCAGCGCCTGGCGGACCTTCTGGTCCTTCAGCGCCGGGTGGCCGTCGCCCACTTCCTTGTCGTCGGTGGTCGTGGCGCCGTGGTTGATCTGCAGGTAGACGCCTCGGCGGCCCTGCTGGTTCCACTGCACGATGTTCGGGTCGCCCTTGAGCGACTCGAACTCCGGCGGGTTGAGCCGGCCGATCAGGTCGATCTCGCCGTTCTTCAGGCCGATGATGGACGCGGCCGGGTTCTCGTAGAAGACGACCTGGAGCTCGTCGATCTTCGGGGCGCCGCGCCAGTAGTTCGGGTTGGCCTGCAGCTTGACGTACTGGTCCTTCTTGTGCTCGACGGCGATGTACGGGCCGCTGGTCACGGCCGGATACTGGTCGCCGGAGAAGTCCGCGAGGTTGCCGACCTTCTCCCAGACATGCTTGGGCATGATCGGGATCGGGTTCTCCAGGATCGAGGCCTGGGGGTTCTTCAGCTTGATGACCAGGTCCTGGCCGTTGGCCGTGACGCTCTCGAAGTTCTCCGCGGCCGGACCGTTGGCGGTCTTGGCCGCGTCATCCGTCATGATCTTGTTGAACGTCCAGGCGGCGTCCTCGGCGGTGACCGGCTGGCCGTCGGACCACTTGGTCTCGCGGATCTTGAAGGTCCAGGTCAGACCGTCCTCGGAGCTGCTCCACGACTCGGCCAGGTCCGGGCTCGGCTGCAGCGTCTTGCTGTCCGGAACCGTCAGGAAGCCGTACATCCAGCGGTGGATCGAGGTCGACACCAAGCGGACGGCGAGGAACGGGTTCATGGAGTCAACGGCCTGGGTAGCGCCCACGCGGATGATCTTCTTTCCCGCCGCGGGGTCCTGGGCCAGAGCCACCTGACCCTGACCGGCCACCAATAGCGCGAAGCCCAGCACTGCCAGGCGTGCGAGCCATTTCCTCATGTGTGCCTCACCTTCAGGCGGGGGGTTATCTGTGTAGAGCACGGCACACCATAGGAACTACGCATGTCAACGAGATACGGAGAATTGTTTCATCTTCGTATCTTTGTGCGGTGTAAATTTTCAGTGGGACTCGGACACGCGTCCCTGGTCCACCACGAGCCTCCTGTCGACGCTGACCGCCTCCAGCATGCGGCGGTCATGGGTGACGAGCAGGAGCGTGCCGGGATAGCCGGCCAGCGCCGACTCCAGCTGCTCGATCGCGGGCAGGTCGAGGTGGTTCGTCGGCTCGTCGAGCACCAGCAGGTTGACGCCCCTGGCCTGCAGCAGGGCCAGCGCGGCGCGGGTGCGCTCGCCCGGTGAGAGCGTCGAGGCGGGCCGCAGCACGTGGTGCGCCTTCAGCCCGAACTTGGCCAGCAGCGTGCGCGCCTCACCCGGCACCAGGTCGGCGTGCGCGGTGAACGCGTCGAGCAGCGCCTCCTCCCCCTCGAACAGCCCGCGCGCCTGGTCGACCTCGCCCACCACCACGCCGGAGCCGAGCGAGGCGTGCCCCTCGTCCGGCGGGACGCGCCCGAGCAGGGCGCCGAGCAGCGTGGTCTTGCCCGAGCCGTTGGCCCCGGTGATCGCCACCCGCTCCGCCCAGCCGATCTCCAGGTCGACCGGCCCCAGCGTGAAGCCGCCCCGCCTGACGACCGCGCCGCGCAGCGTGGCCACCACCGCGCCGGAGCGGGGCGCGACGGCGATCTCCATGCGCAGCTCCCACTCCTTGCGCGGCTCCTCGACCTCCTCCAGCCGCTCCAGCAGCTTCTCCGTCTGCCGGGCCTTGGCGGCCTGCTTCTCGGTGGTCTCGACGCGGGCGTTGCGCCCGATCTTGTCGTTGTCGGACATCTTGCGGCGGGCGTTCTTGACGCCCTTCTCCATCCACGCCCGCTGCCTGCGGGCGCGGCCCTCCAGGTCGGCGCGGGTCTCGGCGTACTCCTCGTAACGCTCCCTGGCGTGCCGCCTGGCGACCTCGCGCTCGTCCAGGTAGGCCTGGTAGCCGCCGCCGAACAGGTGGATCCGCTGCTGGGCCAGGTCGAGCTCCAGCACGTCGGTGACGGTCCTGGCCAGGAACTCGCGGTCGTGGCTGACCACGACCGTGCCGGCCCGCAGGCCCTTGACGAAGCTTTCCAGCCGGTCGAGCCCGTCGAGGTCCAGGTCGTTGGTGGGCTCGTCGAGCAGGAACAGGTCGTAGCGGCTGAGCAGCAGCGAGGCCAGCCCGGCGCGGGCCGCCTGACCGCCCGACAGCGAGGTCATCGGCTGCTCCAGCGCCACCGGCAGGCCGATCGCCTCGGCGCGCTCGTCCAGGTCGGCGCCGCCCAGCGCCAGCCAGCGCTCCAGCGCCACACTGTAGGCGTCGTCGGCGCCGGGCGCCTGATCGGCCAGGGCCTGCGCGGTGGTGTCCAGGTCGCGCTGCGCCCGCGCCACGCCGGTGCGGCGGGCCAGGAACTCCATCACGGTCTCACCCGGCCTGCGGTCGGGCTCCTGCGGCAGGTAGCCGACGGTGGCGGCGGCCGGGCTGAGCCGGATCTCGCCCTCCTCGGGCCGGTCGAGGCCGACCATCATGCGCAGCAGGGTCGACTTGCCCGCGCCGTTGGCCCCCACCAGGCCGATCACGTCGCCGGGGCTCACGACCAGGTCCAGCCCCGTGAACAGCACCCGCTCCCCGTGACCGGCAGCCAGCCCTCGCACCACCATGGTCGCGCTCATGTACGGCGATGCTACTAGGCTCCGCTGAATGTCCCGTTTGCCGGTTATGGTGGCCGCCCTCGTCACGGTCGTCCTCGGACTCGGCGTCCGGCTGCTCTGGGACGCCCCTGGGCCGCCGCGCTCACCGCGGCCGGGCTGAGCTGGGCGATCGAGTTCACCCAGCTCCTCGGCATCCCCGTGGTGCTGCGCCCGCTGCTCGGCAGCACGTTCAACCCGCCCGACCTCTTCTGGTACGCGGCCGGCGCCGCGACGGCGTGGGCCGCGCACATCGCGTATAGATCGGGAACTCACGGATAGGGGGTGAGAAACCACGAAATAGGGGGTTTCATCATGCTCCAGGACAAGACCATCGCTTTCCTGGTCGCGCCCGAAGGGGTCGAGCAGGTCGAGCTCACCGAGCCGTGGAAGGCCGTCAAGCAGGCCGGTGGCACGCCGAAGCTGATCTCCACCGAGCCGGGGCAGATCAAGGCGTTCAACCACCTGGACAAGGCCGACACGTTCGCCGTGGACGGCACGGTCGAGGAGGTGTCGGCGGCCGACTTCGACGGGCTCGTGCTGCCCGGCGGCGTCGCCAACCCCGACTTCCTGCGCACCGACCCGAAGGCCGTGCGGTTCGTCCAGGACTTCTTCCAGGGCGGCAAGCCGGTCGCGGCGATCTGCCACGCGCCGTGGACCCTGATCGAGGCCGACGCCGTCCGGGACCGGCAGATGACGTCCTGGCCGAGCCTCCAGACCGACCTGCGCAACGCCGGCGCGAACTGGGTCGACGAGGAGGTCGTGGTCTGCGACGCCGGGCCGAACAAGCTGGTCACCAGCCGCAAGCCGGACGACCTCAAGGCGTTCTGCCAGGCCACGGTCGAGGTGTTCGGGGACTGACGTGACGGGGGCGGGCCGCGGCCCGCCCCCGCTCGCCCGAAACTCCTTGCGCGGGCCGCGGAAATGGTCTGGACGTATACCAAAGAATGGTCTAAACCTAGACCAAAGAGAGCGTCCTCCGCGCCCCCCAGGGAGACCTCAGTGAGCACAGAAGAGGATTCCAAGCGACTCGCCGAGCTCGGCTACAAGCAGGAGCTGGCCCGGACCTGGAGCGGATTCTCCAACTTCGCCATCTCGTTCTCCATCATCTCGATCCTCGCCGGCTGCTTCACCACCTTCGGCCAGGCCTGGAACAACGGCGGCCCCATCGCCATCTCCTGGGGCTGGCCGCTGATCTCCCTCTTCATCCTGATCATCGGCTTCTGCATGTCGGAGCTGGTCTCCGCGTTCCCGACCGCGGGCGGCATCTACTGGTGGGCCGCCAAGATGGGCAAGCCGATCCACGGCTGGTTCACCGGCTGGCTCAACCTGATCGGCCTCATCGCGGTCACCGCGTCCGTCGACTACGGCTGCGCGACCTTCCTCAACATCACCCTCACCCGGCTCACCGGCGGCGCCTGGGAAGGCACGCTCTCGCAGGCGTTCCTGCTGTTCGTGATCGTGCTCGGGTTGCACGCGCTGATCAACATCTTCAGCCACCGGCTCATCTCACTGCTGCAGAACGTCTCCGTCTGGTGGCACGTCTTCGGTGCCGCCATCGTGGTCGGGATCCTGGTCTTCGGCCCGTCCGAGCACCAGTCGGTGGGCTTCGTGTTCACCGAGACGATCAACAACTCCGGCTTCGGCGACGGCTCCAACGGGCTGACGTTCTGGCTGTACGTGCTGCCGCTCGGCTTCCTGCTCACCCAGTACACGATCACCGGCTTCGACGCGTGCGCGCACGTCTCGGAGGAGACCCAGGGCGCCTCCACGGCCGCCGCCCGCGGCCTGTGGCAGTCGATCTTCTACTCGGCGATCGGCGGCTGGATCGTCCTGCTGGCGTTCCTGTTCGCGGCCACGAACGTGGACGCGATCAACGAGCAGGGCGGCTTCGTCGGCGCGATCTTCGAGACCGCGCTCAGCTCGCCGCTGGCCACCGCCATCTTCGCGATCTCCACCATCGGCCAGTTCTTCTGCGGCATGAGCTGCGTGACGTCCATGTCGCGGATGACGTACGCGTTCGCCCGCGACGGCGCGGTGCCCGGCTGGCGGCTCTGGTCGCGGGTCGACCGCAACCGCACGCCGGTCAACGCCATTCTGGCCGGTTGCGGCGCCGCCGCCTTCATCACCCTGCCCGCCCTCTACGCCCCTCCCGGCCTGACCACCCCGGTGGCCTTCTTCGCCGTGGTGTCGATCGCGGTCATCGGGCTCTATCTGGCGTTCCTCATCCCGATCTGGCTCCGGCTGCGGATGGGCGACCACTTCGAGCCCGGGCCGTGGACGCTCGGGCGCAGGTACAAGGTGCTCGGCTGGATCGCGGTGATCGAGATCGCGGTCGTCTGCGTGTACTTCATCATGCCGTTCTCGCCGGCCGGGGTGCCCGGCGACGAGGACTTCACCTGGACGTCGGTCAACTACGCCCCGATCGCGGTGGGCGTGGTGCTGATCGGCATCGGCCTGTGGTGGTGGCTGTCGGCCCGCCACTGGTTCACCGGCCCCCGCCGCACCATCGACGAGGTCCCCATGGACGCCTGACATCTCCGGCGCGGCCCTCGCTACGTCAGAGCGGTTCGGAGGCGCCGCGCCTGGAGACGAAGACGCAGAACGGATGCCCGGCCAGGTCGGCGTACACGCGCAACGGCTCCTCCTCGTCGTCCATGCGGTCCAGCAGGAGCCGCCCGCCGAGGCTCAGGACACGGTCGTGCTGTGTCCGCAGGTCCTCGACCGACGGCACGGTCAGGTCCAGGTGCAGCTGCTGGGGCACGCCGTCCTGCGGCCAGGTCGCTTCCGGCAGCTCGTCGACCTGCTGGAAGGCCAGTTGCGAAGCTCCACCCGGGGTCCTCAGGACCAGCCAGTCGCGGCCCCGCTCGTCGTCGGCTCCCGCTTCCGGCGGCTCGTCACCGGGCCGGTAGACCAGCCCCAGCAGAGCCCGGTAGAACTCCGCGAGGGCCCGGGCGTCCGGGCAGTCGAGCACCACCTGGCACAGCCGAGGCCTGCTGTCCTGATCAGTCATCCGCGCCCCCGTGATCGTCGCCGACAGGGCTTCTGCACACGACGCCGGAGGCTAAACGCGGACGGCTCGTTCCTTCAGCTCAGGACGCCTCGAAGGCCGCCGCGACCACCGGGCGGAAGCTCCCGCTCCAGTAATGCTCCGAAATGCTGCTAGCAGTTTGCTAGCATCATCGTCATGGCGACTCTCTACATCCGCGACGTACCCGAACCGATCGCCGAGCAGCTCAAGGCACGTGCCGCCGAAGCCGGCCTGTCGCTTTCCGCTTACGTCGCCAGAGAACTGGCCGACATCGCCGCTCGGCCGACCAACGCCGAAATCGTGAAACGTTTGAAAGCTCGCGATCGCTCCCGAGGCCCGTCGAGTGAGGAAATCCTGCAAGCAGTAGCCGAGGGCAGGCGATGATAGTCATCGATTCCTCCGCCATGGTGGAGGCCCTCGTGGGCCGCGACGCCGACATGGAACTTCTCAGCGCGCTGCAAGCCAGCGTCCACGCTCCACACCTCCTTGACGTGGAGGTCCTATCGACGTTGCGCGGACTGGTGCTCGGCGGCAAGCTGCCCGCCGCGGTCGCCGAGCAGGCCCGGGCCGACTACCTGGCTCTCAACATCACGCGCTACGAGATGAAGGGGATAGCAGAGCGGATCTGGGAGCTGCGGCACAACTCCACCGCTTACGACTCCTGTTACCTGGCCCTCGCCGAAGCGCTGGAAGCGCCCCTTTACACCTGTGACGGCAAGCTCAACGGCTCCGGCCATGATGCCGAGGTGCAGGTTTTCCCGCGCGTGTGATTCAGGACGCCTCGAAGGCCGCCGCGACCACCGGGCGGACCCGGTCCATCGAGGCGTCGCCGAGCTCTCGCTGGAGCGAGGTCATGTCGACGTCCGGCATCCCGCAAGCCACCGCCCAGTCCCACGGCATCAGGTCGCCGTCGACGTTGAGGGCGAAGCCGTGGCTGGTGACGCCGCGGCTCTGCCGCATCCCGATGGAGACGATCTTGCGGCCGCTCTCGGCGGTCCACACGCCGGTGAGCAGCTCCGAGCCCGGCGGGGTGTCGCGCCGCTCGGCGGGCAGGCCGAGCTCGCCGAGGGCGGCGACAAGGCGCAGCTCCACCTCGCGCACGTAGTCGACGATGCCCTCCTCCTCGCCCAGCTTGACGATCAGGTAGCCGACGAGCTGGCCGGGGCCGTGGTAGGTGAGCTGCCCGCCCCGGCCCGTCTCCACGACCGGGATGCCGCGCGACGGGTCGGGCAGGTGGGCCGACGGGGTGCGCCGGCCGACCGTGTAGACCTGCGGGTGGCTGAGCAGCCAGAGCGTGTCCGGCCGTGCGTCGCGCTGGCGCTCGTCGACCAGCTCGGCCATGCGCTCCATCGCCTTGTCGTAGTCGACGAGCTCGTCCTGGATCAGTGTCAGCGGCCTTGCCCTCATGCCTTAGAGGATAATCCTCAGTACTTCTTCGGCTCTTCGGGGACCAGGATCCACATGACGACGTAGACGACCCACATCGGGCCGGGGAAGAGCGAGAGGATCAACCAGAGGACCCGGACGAGGGTGGGCGACAGGCCGAACCTGTCGGCGAGGCCTCCGCAGACGCCGGCGAGCATCCGGTGCTGTCGTGAGCGGTACATGGTGTCCCTCCGTGTGATGACGTTCTACTGAGAAGAACGCACGAGCCTCGCTCTCTTCTCCCACTACTGACCCTGAGAAAACCCTGTAAGGGTCAGCCACTCCCGCGCGGCGGCCAGATGCCGGCTGGTCAGACCCACTCTGCCGGGCACGTGGACGAGCAGGAATTCGCCGAGACCCTGACGAGCCCTGAGGTAGTCCTCGTCCTCCTGGTAGACCTGGTCGTCGAACCAGACGAACGGCCGGTCGCCGACGTAGTCGGCCACGTGGCGGGTCTTGAACATCTCGCCGTGCCGGCTCCCGTTCTCGCCGGGCGCCATCTCGATGACGGGCAGCGGCGGCAGGCCGAGCCGGGGCGCGATCCACTCGTTGGCGTGCTGCTCCCAGGTCGTCGCCCACACCAGCTCGGAGCCGGTCTCCAGCGCGAGCTCCATCAGCCGGGTGCCGTGGCGCTGGTTGAGGTGCACGGTGTAGACGGTGCTGCCGATCGTGCACCGGTAGCGGCGGAAGTCGGGGGACGGGCGGCCGGTGGGGTTGAGCACCCCGTCCACGTCCAGGAGCAGCAGCGGTTTCACCGGCCGGCCCCCACCCGGTGTTCCTGCGGGCTGACGCCGTGGGCCCGTTTGAAGGCCGCGCTGAGCGCGAACGGGCTGCCGTAGCCGACCTTCCTGGCGACCGAGGTCACGGTCGCCTCGGGCTCGCGGAGCAGGTCGGCGGCCAGGGCCAGCCGCCACCCGGTCAGGAACGCCATCGGCGGCTCGCCCGCCAGGTCGGTGAACCGCCTGGCCAGCGAGGCACGCGAGACCCCCACCTCGGCGGCCAGCGCGGCGACCGTCCACGGGTGCGCGGGGTTGTTCTGCATGATCCGCATGGCCTTGCCCACGACAGGGTCGCTCTGCGCCCGGTACCACGCCGGCGCCTCCCCGGTGGCGAACCACCCGCGCAGCGTGGCGATGAGCAGCAGGTCGAGCATCCTGTCGAGCACCGCCTCCTGCCCGGGCTCGTTCTTGACCACCTCCTCGCCCAGCATCTCGATGAGCGGCCCGCCGGGCTGGACGAGCAGCGGTGGCAGCGCCCGCAGCAGCCGCCCGCTGACCTCCCCGGCCATCAGGTAGGTGCCGACGATCATGGAGCTGGCGCCGTCGGGGTCGTTGCCCCAGGTGCGCACGCCCAGGTGCATCGCCTGGTAGAGCGACTCGCCGTCGAGGGTGGTGCACCGCTCGCCAGGGTGGATGACGATCTGCGGCGGGGTGCCGGGCCGGTCGGCGACCACGTAGGGCTCCGGCCCGCACACCACGGCCACCTCGCCCGGCCCCACCCGCGTCAGGCCGTCGCGGACGATCCACGCCTCGCCGCGCACCATGGCCAGCAGCGTGAGCGGGGCCTCGTCCTGCACGCGCATCGCCCAGGGCGGGTCGAGGAGGACTCTCAGCAGGAACGCGCCACGGGCGCGCGGGCCGTCGAGCAGCGCCGCCAGGTGATCCATGGTTAGACGATCGCATATGCCATTGCGCTTCTCAACCATGGAGAGTCTCACCGGCAGACGGCTTACTAGAGGGCATGACCATCCTGGTAACGGGCGGGACCGGCAAGACCGGCCGCCGGATCGCAGACAGGCTCGAAGCCCTCGGCCGGCCCGTACGCGTGGGCTCCCGTACGGGCACCCCGCCCTTCGACTGGGCGGACCGCGGCACCTGGAAGGCAGCCCTCCACGGGGCGCGCGCCGCGTACATCTCCTACTATCCCGACGTGGCGGTCCCGGGCGCGCTGGACGACGTGCGGGCGTTCACCGAGCACGCGGTGGCGGCCGGCGTCGAGCGGCTGGTCCTGCTGTCGGGCCGGGGCGAGCCGCTCGCCGAGGCCGCCGAGCAGGTGGTGCGCGAGTCGGGCGTCGCCTGGACGATCGTGCGGTGCGCGTGGTTCATGCAGAACTTCTCGGAGGGCTACCTGCTGGAGCCGGTACGCGACGGCGTCATCGCGCTGCCCGCCGGAGACGTGGCCGAGCCGTTCGTGGACGTGGACGACATCGCCGACGTCGCGGTGGCCGCGCTCACCGAGGACGGGCACGCGGGCAGGCTGTACGAGCTGACCGGGCCGCGAGCGCTCACCTTCGCCGACGTGGCGGCCGAGCTGTCCAAGGCGACCGGCCGCGACATCACGTACGTGCCGATCACCACCGAGGAGTACGCGGCGGGCGCGGCCGAGCACGGCGTGCCGGAGGACGAGATCGAGATGCTGACCATGCTGTTCACGGAGACACTCGACGGCCGCAACGCCCACGTCGCCGACGGCGTGCGGGCCGCGCTGGGCCGGCCGGCCGGGGACTTCGCCGGCTTCGCGCGGGACAACGCCGGGGTGTGGGCGAACGGCGGGTGAACCCCGGGGGTCCGCTCGCCGCGACTGGCCCGTCCGGGCCGCCGTTTCCGCTAGCCTCACCTCGTTACATCGTGCGCTCCTATCGGGGGAAGGTGCAGGCGTGATCGGCTGGATGGAAGCCGTGGTGCTGGGACTGCTGCAGGGGCTGACGGAGTTCCTGCCGATCTCCTCCAGCGCCCACATCCGCGTCGCCTCGGCGTTCTTCGGCTGGAAGGACCCCGGTGCCGCGTTCACCGCGGTCATCCAGCTCGGCACGGAAGCGGCGGTCCTGATCTACTTCAGGAAGGACATCTGGGAGATCACCTCCACCTGGACCCGCTCCCTGTGGACCCCCGCCCTGCGCTCCCACATCGCCGCCCGCATGGGCTGGTACGTGATCCTCGGCAGCATCCCCATCGCCCTGCTCGGCCTGCTGCTCAAGGACCAGATCGAGGGCGTCTTCCGCGACCTGCGGCTGGTCGGCACCACGCTCATCCTGTTCGGTCTCATCCTGTGGTTCGCCGACCGCACCGCGCGCAACAAGCTCACGCTCGCCAAGCACCTCAACGTGCCGCATTCCGTGGTGTACGGGTTCGCCCAGGCGGCGGCCCTCATCCCCGGCGTCTCCCGCTCGGGCGGCACCATCACGGCCGGCCTCCTGCTCGACTACCGGCGCGAGGAGGCCGCCCGCTACTCGTTCCTGCTGGCCATCCCGGCCGTCCTGGCCTCGGGCCTGTACGAGCTGTCGGAGATCGGCGGCGCCGAGACCCCGGCCTGGGGGCCCACGATCCTGGCCACGGTGATCTCCTTCATCGTGGGCTACGCCGCCGTGGCCTGGTTCCTGCGCTACATCAGCACCCACAGCTTCACCGGCTTCGTCGTCTACCGGCTCGCCCTGGGCTTCCTCGTCATCCTCGCGGTGACGCTCGGCTGGATCCCCGCCCTGGGCTGACCGCCCACCACCGGGCGGTAGGTCGCGAGGGTGAACAGCACCGTTGCCAGGCCGAGGCCGGTGGCCAGGGCGATCACGCCTGCTCGCCCGTACGCGTCGAGCACCAGCCCGCCGGCGACGCCCGCCAGCACGAGCCCTGTGTACTGGGCCGACGACAGCAGGCCGAGCCCGACCGGCACGTTGCCCGGCAGCGCCGCGACCACGCGATACTGCTGCGCGGGCGCCACCAGCCAGCCCAGGGCGCCCCACAGGAACGCCCAGACCAGGGCGACGGGCAGGGCCAGGTTGGCGACCGGGATCAGGGCCATGAGCAGCGTGGACGCCGCCAGCCCGCCCAGCACCATGCGGCGCGGCCCGTACGCGTCGGTGAGCCGGCCGCCGAGCTGGTTGCCCACGATGGCGCCCACGCCCCACGCCCACAGCACGGCGGGCAGCGGCAGGTCGAAGAGCGAGCCGATGTAGGTGTAGGCGGCGAAGGCCGAGGCGAACATGAGCAGCTGCGTCGCCAGCACCGCGAGCACGCCCCGGTCGGCCAGCGGCGCGAACCGCTCGCCCAGCCTGCCGGAGACCGCGATCCGCACGTCGGGCACCAGCGCCGCGATCCCGGCGAAGCCGAGCACCGCCAGCCCCGCCACCAGCCAGATGGTGGCCCGCCACCCGTACGCCGCGCCCATCCACGTGCCGAGCGGCACGCCGATGGCGGTGGCCACGCTCAGCCCGCCCATCACCAGCGCCAGCGCCCGCCCCCGATGCTCGGGACCGGCCAGCGCGGCCGCCACCCCCGACGCGGTCGGCGTGAACATCGCGGCCCCCGCGGCGGCGAGCACCCGCGTGGCCACCACCAGCGGGTAACCGGGCACGACAGCGGTCAGCACGTTGCCCAGCACGAACACACCCAGCCCGAGCAGCAGCAACGTCCGCCGCGGCATCGCCGCCGTCACGGCGGCCAGCAAGGGCGACAACACGGCGTACGCCAGCGCGAACACGGTCATCAGCTGGCCGGCGGCGGCCACGGACACGTCCAGGTCGGCGGCGATCGGGGTGAGCAGGCCCGCGGTGACGAACATGCCGGTGCCGACGGCGAAGTTCCCGGCGGCGAGGGGGTAGAGCCGGCGATTCACTGGTCCTCCGATGGATCAATTGGATGCCCATCAAACTGACGCACTGTTGGATCGTTGTCAAACAATAAAACCCGGTATCTTGGGGGGCATGCGCGCCCTGCCCCATCCGGCCACCGATGACATCGAGCTCACCGAGGTGCTGCGAGCGCTGTCCGACCCCGTACGCCTGGAGGCCGTCGCCCGCCTGGCCGCGGAGGGCGAGATGACCTGCGGCGACGTGGGCCGCAACCTGGGCGTGCACAAGTCCACCGCCTCCCACCACTTCCGCGCGCTGCGCGAGGCCGGCGTGGTCATGACCAAGCAGGACGGCAGGCAGAAGCTCATGAGCCTGCGCCGCGACGACCTCGACGCCCGCTTCCCCGGCCTGCTCGACTCGGTGCTCTCCGCCGCCCATGCCACCGTCTGAGACGCCGCCTGACACGCTGCCGATTCGGCGTGTGCTGCCGGATCTGCTCGCCGCGCTGGACGCGCACGGCAGTGCCGTGCTGACCGCTCCGCCCGGTACGGGCAAGACGACGGTCGTGCCGCTCGCCCTGGCGGAGGCGGGCATGCGGGTGGTGGTGGCCGAACCCAGGCGGCTGGCGGTGCGCGCGGCGGCCCGGCGGATGGGCGTAAGCTACGCGATCCGGGGCGAGCGCCACACCGGCGCCAACCCGATGGTGGAGGTCGTCACCACCGGCGTGCTGCTGCAACGGCTCCAGCGGGACCAGGAGCTGGCCGGGGTGGACGCCGTCATGCTGGACGAATGCCACGAACGCCACCTGGACGCCGACACGGCGCTGGCGTTCCTGCTGGACGTCCGCGAGACGCTCCGGCCCGGCCTGCGGCTGATCGCCGCCTCCGCCACCGCCGACGCCGCCCCCTGGGCCCGGCTGCTCGGCGGGCCGGTGGTGGCCGCGTCCGCCGTCACGCACCCGGTCGACGTCGTGTGGGCGCCGCCGCCGCGCCCGGTCGCCCCGCCGCACGGACTGCGCGTCGACCCCGCCCTGCTGTCGCACGTCGCCGGGGTCGTCCGGCTGGCGCTCGCCGAACGGGACGGCGACGTGCTCTGTTTCCTGCCCGGCGTCGGCGAGATCGCCCGGGTGGCGGCGATGCTCGACGGCGTCGAGGTGCTCCAGGTGCACGGCCAGGCCCCGGCCCGGGTCCAGGACGCGGTGCTCTCCCCCGGCGCGTCCCGGCGCGTGGTGCTGGCCACCTCGGTCGCCGAGTCCAGCCTGACCGTGCCCGGCGTGCGGGTCGTGGTCGACTCCGGTCTGGCCCGCGAGCCGCGCACCGACCACGCCCGCGGTCTCGGCTCCCTCACCACGGTGCGGGTCTCCAGGTCCTCGGCCGGCCAGCGCGCGGGCCGCGCCGGGCGTGAGGCGCCCGGCGCCGTCTACCGCTGCTGGTCCGCCGCCGACCACGACCGCCTGCCCGACCAGCCGAGCCCGGAGATCGCCCTCGCCGACCTGACGTCGTTCGCCCTCCAGGCGGCCTGCTGGGGCTCCCCCGACGGCTCCGGCCTGGCCCTTCTCGACCCACCCCCGCCCGCCGCCCTCGCCGCCGCACTCACCACCCTGCACACCCTGGGCGCCGTCCAACCCACCCCGGCCCGTACAACCACCCCAACCGGGGGAAACAACGCACCTCAAAGGGACGCGACGCGGGCGACGCCCTCTGTCCCTCAGGGAGACGACGCGCCTCCAACGGACGCGTCGACGCAGAGGACCTCCCCCGCCACCCAGGATGACAACGCGCCTCGAACGGACACGCCAGCACAAGGAACCGCCCAGAGAGACAGCACATCTCGAAGGAACGCGGCGCAGGCGACGTCCCTTGTCCACCAGGGAGACGGCGCGCCTGGAAAGGACGCGGTGCAGAGGACTTCCCCCGGTGGGGCGGTCATGTCCGTGCGGGTGACGGAGCGGGGGCGGCGGATGGCGTTGGCGGGGGTGCATCCCCGGCTGGCACGGGCTCTGCTCGACGTGGGTCCCGAGGCCGCCGAGGTGATCGCGCTGTTGTCGGAGCAGCTTCCGCGCGACGCGGGCGACGACCTGGTGGAGGTCTGGCGTGCGGCCCGTCGTGGGCGTGACGCCTTCACGGCTCGCTGGCGCGCCGAGACGCGGCGCCTCTCCCGTACCGCGGGCCATCGGACCCGGGAAAGGGACGCCACCCCTGACCGGTCCTCTCCGGACGGCAGGGGAAGGGCCCGCACGGAGGGACGGACGGCCACAGAACCCACCAAGAACGACGCACCCGCCCCGAAAACCCAGGACGAGGTGGCCGGGCTGGCCGTGGCGCTGGCGTTTCCCGAGAGGGTGGCACGGCGGCGAGGGGGCGGGTACCTCATGGCGTCCGGCACGGAAGCCCAGCTCGCGGAGGGCTCAAAACTGGCGTCGGCGCAGTGGCTGGCCGTCGCGGTGGCCGACCGCCCGACCGGGTCGGCGTCGGCGAGGATCCGCCAGGCGGTGGTGATCGACGAGCAGATCGCCAGGCAGGCGTACCCGGTGACGGTCGAGGAGGAGGTCGCCTGGAAGGCGCCGCCCGGATCGAAGCGGGGTGACGTGACGGCGCGGCTGGTCGAGCGGCTGGGCGCCGTCGAGCTGTCCGCCACGCCGCTGCCGGACGCCGACGTGCGCGACGCGCTCCTGTACGGGCTCCGTACCGAAGAGGTGCTGACCTGGACGAAGGAGGCACGCGCGGTCAGGGACCGGCTGGCGTTCTGCCATCGCGCGGCGGGCGAGCCGTGGCCTGACGTGAGCGACCTGGTCGCCCTGGCCGACCGGTGGCTGGAGCCTGAGCTGTCCCGCGCCCGTCGCCGCGCCGACCTGGAGCGGATCGACGTGGCCGCGGCGCTGCGCCGCCTGGTGCCGTGGAGCGAGCGGCTGGAGGCGGTGGCGCCGGAGCGGATCGAGGTGCCCACCGGTTCGCGAGTCAGGATCGACTACTCTGGCGAGCAGCCGGTGCTGGCGGTGAAGCTGCAGGAGCTGTTCGGCTGGCAGGAGGCGCCCCGGATCGCGGGCGTGCCGCTGCTGATCCACCTGCTCTCGCCCGCGGGCCGCCCGGTGGCGGTCACGGCGGACCTGGCGTCGTTCTGGCGCGACGCCTACCGGTCCGTACGCGCCGAGATGCGCGGCCGCTACCCGAAGCACCCCTGGCCAGAGGACCCCCTGACGGCCACCCCCACAAGGAGGACCCGATGACCGCCACCCAGGGCGCCAGATGATCGAGGAAGCGGCGCTCAACAACGCCGCCTGGTGCGACGCCCTGTGTCGCGCGCACGGCCTCCCCGGCGCCTTCACCCCACGGGCCTGGACGAATCCGCGCCGCACCCCGCCCTTCTATCCCGACGCCGTCACCCTCTCCGCCGAGGCGACGGACGCCGACATCCTCCCCTTCATCGACGACACCCCCGGCGCCTCCGTCAAGGACAGCTTCGCCGCCCTCACCCTGCCCGGCTTCGAGCTGCTCTTCGAAGCCACCTGGCTCCACGCCGGGCCGGATGCTCATCAGGGAGCCGCACGCGACATCCGATGGCGCGTGGTACGGGACGCGGAGACGCTGCGCGCCTGGGAGGAGGCGTGGGGCGGCCAGGGCGGCCTGTTCACCGTCGCCCTGCTCGGCGACCCGTCCGTCAAGCTCCTGTGGGCGGAGGAAGGGACGGCGTCCGGGTTCGTCCTCAACGAGACGCCGGGCGGCAGGACCGTGGGCGTGTCCAACGTGTTCGGCGACGACACCTGGCCGCACGTCAGGACCCAGGCCGCCGCGCTCTTCCCCGGCCGCGACCTGGTCGGCTACGAGATCGACCCGGCACCGGCCGCCGAGCACGGCTTCACCCCGCTCGGCCCACTGCGGGTGTGGCTGAAAAACTAGAGGAGCACTCTCGGCGTAGGGGAAACCCCCGCCTGCCGAGCCAGGTTCACGAACCCGCGGGAAGGTTCGCCGCCACCTCGTCGAAGGTCGTCGCCTCGGCGATCTCCGCCGACCCCACGCCGACGTCCTTGAACCCGCTGGACGTGCCCACGCACACCACAGGCCCGTCGAACGAGGTCCCCAGCTTCCGGTAGCCCGCCAGCCCGGCCGCGCCGGACAGCTCCTGCCAGAGCCCTTCCCGCCCGAGGTCGCGCTGGGCCGCGCGCAGTTCCTCGTCGGTGACCAGGACCGTGCCGCCGCCGCTGTCGGTGACCGCGCGCACGCCCCGGTGACCGCCCGCGGGGCAGGCGATCCCGTACGCGTCCGTCGGACCGACCTCGACGATCGCGGCCGGGGCGCCCGTGGCGACGGCCCGCGCGTGCGGGCCGCCGGCGGCGGGCTCGCAGGAGAACATCCGGGGCGCGGTCCCCGCGACCCCGAGCCGTCGCAGCTCGGCGAAGCCCTTCCACACCCCGTACAGCAGCTCGGCGTAACCGGTCGGCGCGAACACCGCCGCGGGCGCCCGGCCGAGCTGGACGAAGAGCTCGTACGCGATCGTCTTGTAGCCCTCGGGCCCGTACGGGTGGCCGGTGTGGGTGACCGTCTGGTTGCTGACCGGGTGGTAGCCGAGCCGGTCCACGATCTCCGTCATCAGCGGCCAGCGCCGCTCGACCGGCACGCTGAACACCGCCGCCCCGTACGCGCGGACGAAGGACTGCACGGCGGGCGGCGAGCCGGCGGAGGCGAGCACGATCGCGGGCAGCCCGGCGCGGGCGGCGTAGGCGGCGGCCGAGGCGCCGTGGTTGCCGGAGGAGGCGACGACGACGCCGGGCGCGCCTTCGGCGAGCGCGGCGCTGACGGTGACGCGGTTGAGCCGGTCCTTGTGCGACCAGGTCGGGTTGCGCGACTCGTCCTTGACGAGCACGCCGCACGCCTCCAGCAGCGGGGTGCCGCCCTCGCCGAGGGTGGGCGCGGACAGCGGCGGCAGCAGCGGCGCCCACCGCGCGATGTCGGGGCCGGGCGGCTGGTCGAACAGGCCGGCGGGCACCCGGTCGTAGGCGTAGTCGACCTCGACGGGATAGGCGATCCGGCCGGTGCTGGTGCGGGGGCAGCCGCGGGTGAGCGGCGGCCGGAGCGGATAGGCGATCGCGGGGTCTCCGAGCGAGCGCTGGCCGGTGGCGAGCGAGACGTGATCCTGATGCACGCGCATGAGCTTAGTGAGATAGCATAGTGATATCACTTCGATAGCAAGGAGACGCCATGGAACGACGTGCGTTCAGGATCAACGGATTCGTGGTGCTGCTCGTCCTGCTGGTGCTGGGCGGCGCGGTGCTGTTCGGCCTGGGGTCGCCGGTGCTGCTGATCGTGCTCGGCTCGATCTGGGGCGTGCTGGTGCTGGTGACCGCCAGCGGCTTCACGATCGTCAACCCGAACGAGGCCAAGGTCGTGCAGTTCCTCGGCCGCTACGTCGGCTCGGTGTCCGACGCCGGGTTCCAGTGGGTGCTGCCGCTCACCACCAAGCGCAAGGTCACCCTGCGGGTGCGCAACTTCGAGACGGCCAAGCTGAAGGTGAACGACGCCGACGGCAGCCCGGTCGAGATCGCCGCGGTCGTGGTCTACAAGGTGGTCGACAGCGCCAAGGCCGTGTTCTCGGTCGACGACTACGAGGAGTACGTCGCGATCCAGTCGGAGGCGGCGGTCCGCCACTTGGCGACCACGCACCCCTACGACTCCCACGACCCCGCGCGCACCAGCCTGCGCGACGGCGCCGAGGTGGCCACCGAGCTGACCACCGAGCTGCGCGACCGCACCGACCTGGCGGGGATCGAGATCCTGGAGGCCCGCATCACCCACCTCGCCTACGCCCCCGAGATCGCCCAGGCCATGCTGGTCCGCCAGCAGGCCGGCCAGGTGGTGGCGGCGCGCACGCGGATCGTCGAGGGCGCGGTCGGCATGGTCCAGCTCGCGCTCGACCGGCTCTCCTCGGAGGGCGTGGTCGACCTCGACGAGGAGCGGCGGGCGCAGATGGTGTCCAACCTCCTGGTCGTCCTGTGCGGCGACCGGGCGACCCAGCCGGTGGTGAACGCCGGCAGCTTGTATGCCTGAGCGGAAGAAGCTCCTGCTGCGCCTCGACCCGGCCGTCTACGACGCGATCGCGAAATGGGCGGCCGACGACCTCCGCAGCGTCAACGCGCAGATCGAGTACGCGTTGCGGCTCGCGCTCAAACAGGCGGGCAGGGAGCAGAAGCCGCGAAAAGAGCCTCGCGCAGAAGAGTAGAAACCTGCACACTCTATGCATGTCGTGGGCAGGCAGGTCCGCCACGGAGATCGCGGCGGCCGTACGTCAGGGCAAGGTAGCGGCTGCGGCGGTGGCCGAGGATCATCTGCGCGCCATCGCCGAGCGCGACCCGCGGGTGGGCGCGTTCCGCGCGGTGCGCGAGCGCGCGCTCAAGGAGGCGGAGGACGTCCAGGACCGGCGCGACCTGTCGGAGCTCCCGCTGGCCGGGGTCCCCGTCGCGGTCAAGGACAACCTGGAGGTCGCCGGCGAGCCGATGCGGGCCGGCTCGGCGGCCACGTCCGCCGAGCCGAAGACGGCCGACCACGAGACGGTCGCGCGGCTGCGGGCGGCGGGCGCGGTGGTGATCGGGCTGACGAACGTGCCCGAGCTGACGCTGGTGGGTTTCGGCGACAGCGTGTACGGCACCGTACGCAACCCGTGGGACACCGCGCGCACGGCGGGCGGGTCGTCGTCCGGCAGCGCCGCGGCCGTGGCGGCGGGCATGGTGCCGCTCGCGCTCGGCAACGACGGCATGGGCTCGCTGCGCATCCCGGCGGCGTGCTGCGGCGTGCCGGCGCTCAAGCCGGGCACCGGCCTGGTCCCGGCCCCGACGGACGACTGGCGAGGACTGTCGGAGAACGGGCCGATCGCCGCGAACATCCCCGACCTGGCGCTGATGCTGTCCGTGCTGGCCGCGGACCCGTCGCTGGCCGAGGCGTGGCGGTCCGGCCGCCGCACCGAGCCGAGCCGGCCGCCGCTCCGCTCGGTGTGGGCGGACGACGAGGCGGTGTGGGAGCCGCCGCCGCCGAAGAACGGGCCGGAGCCGTTCGACCTGCGGGTGGCGTACGCGCCGCAGCCGTTACCGGTCGGGGCCCCGATGGACGGCGAGTTCCGGTCGGCGGTGCGCGGGGCCGCGGAGACGCTGCGGCAGGCCGGCCACACGGTGGTCGAGCGGACGAACCGGTTCCCCGCCTGGCTCGCCACCGCCACGATGGCCGCCTGGCTGGCCAGGGCCGCCGAGTCCGCCGCCCCGCACGACCCGCACGCGCTGGAGCGCCGCAGCCGCGCCCTGGCCAGGGCCGGACGGGTGCTCAACCGCCTGGGCGCGAACGGCGACCGGGGCCGCGACCGGTGGCGCGGCTACGGCGCCGACCAGTGGTTCGGCGACGCCGACGTGCTCGTCACGCCCGCGCTGGCCGCGATCCCGCCGAAGGCCGAGCGGTGGGGCGAGCGCGGCTTCGTCCGCAACGCCCTGGTCAACGTCAGGTACGCGTCCGCGACCGGCGCGTGGAACATGTGCGGCTGGCCCGCGATGGCGGTGCCCGTCGCCACCCACTCCAGCGGGCTGCCGATCGCCGTGCAGCTCATCGCCCCGCCGGGCGGCGAACCCCACCTGCTCGGCCTCGCGGCCCAGCTACAGACCGCCCACCCGCCGATCCGGCCGCCGGGTTTCTCCAGCTGAGCGGCCGCCACCGGGCGGCACGCCGAAGCGGGACAGCACGTCGTTCCCGTCCGTCACGATGATCTTCACGCTGTCCTGACCGTGGGAGAGGACGAGCTCGTCGTCCCCGTCGCCGTCGAAGTCGCCCGCGGTCCGCGGACCGGCCGGGCTCACGCCGTCAAGTGCGCCGCCGGGGCGCAGGCCGTCGGGGGCGCCCCGGAAGACCAGGACCGGCTGACGCGGGCCGTACTCGTGGCCGCCGCCGAAGGCGAGGTCGTCGCGGGCGTCGCCGTCGAAGTCGCCGGCGGCCATCGTGCCCGCGGTGCCGGTGAACGTCCAGGTGCGGCCGTTCCCGTAGTAGACGGTCACCGTGTGGTGGACGGAGGGCGGCTCGGTCTCGTAGCCGGGCTCGTTGTTGCGGCTCCCGTTGTCGCCCACGGCGACGTCCCTGGTGCCGTCGCCGTCGAAGTCGCCGAACGCGGCGGACGACCCGTCGTTGAGCTTGTGTCCCGCCTTGTCCAGGCCGCCGGGCCCGGCGCGGAGCAGCCAGGAGGCGGTCTGCTCGCCGTCGTCGGGCTCGTGCACGATCAGCCCTGTCGCGCGCCGGCCCTCGATCCTGTCGACGGTCAGCCGCCGGAACTCGTCGCCGGACGGCGACGCCTGGACGGTCTGGCGGGCCGGTGTCCCGTCACGGCGGAAGGGACCGTACAGGACGACCAGGTCGGAGTGGAAGAAGCTGCCTTCGGGCGTGCTCGGCATCGCCAGGTCGGCGGCTCCGTCGCCGTCGAAGTCACCGGCGACGGCGGCGTCGGCCACGACGTCCGTCTCCGTCCGCAACCGAACCGGCTCCTTCCCCGGCGCGAGGCCGTGCGGCCCCCACAGGACGCACGGGCGGCTCCGGTCCTCGCCCTCCCGCGCGGTGCCGAGGATGTCGCCGAAGCCGTCGCCGTCGAAGTCGGCCGCCCAGTTGGCCTGGTCGAGCCGCATGAAGCAGGACGTCTTCGACGTGGCGCCGGTCTGCCTTCCCGGGTCCAGACCGCGCGGCGAGCCGTGGACGACCGTGCGGAACGGCAGGCCGTCGCGGGTGCGGGCCTCGACGACCAGGTCGGCGCGGCCGTCGTCGTCGGCGTCGTCGGCGTGCCGGCCCCGCTTGCCTGCCCGGGGCTTGACGCTCGGGAGCGCGGTGGGGGTCGAGGCCGCGGAGGTGGAAGCCGCGGGGGTGGAGGGCACGGCGGCCGACGGGACCGGCGTGCGGGACACGGGGCGAGGTTCGCCGCCGCATCCCGCGAGCAGGAGGCCCAGCGCCAGCCAGATCGTCATCCGTCTCGGCACGGCACCGACCCTAGCCCTCTCAGACCCCCATCGGGTGCCAGACCGTCTTGGTCTCCAGGAACGCGGTCATGCGTCCCAGGCCGGGGTCGCCGGACCAGTCGTCGCCGGCCGGGCCGAGCACCCGCTTGAGGTTCTCGGCCGCGTCCTGCTCGCACCGCAGCGCCAGGTCGGCGTCGGTCACCCCGGTCAGGTCGAGGGCGTTGACGTCCATGTGCGCCGCCAGCCAGGGGGCCAGCTCGGCCTGGTGGCCGGTGAGGATGTTGACCACCCCGCCCGGCAGGTCGGACGTGGCCAGGACCTCGGCCAGGGTGATCGCCGGGAGCGGGGTCCGCTCGGCGGCGACCACCACGCACGTGTTGCCGGTGACGATCACCGGAGCCACCACCGAGACCAGCCCGAGCAGCGGGTCGGCGGGCGCCACCACGGCGACCACCCCGGTGGGCTCGGGCGTGGACAGGTTGAAGTACGGACCCGCCACCGGGTTGGCGGTGCCGTGCACGGACGTGATCTTGTCGGACCAGCCCGCGTACCAGACCAGCCGGTCGATCGCCGCGTCCACCGACTCCAGCGCGGCCTTCTTGCCCAGGCCGAGCTCGTCGGCGAACTGGGCGCGGCGGCCCTCCAGCATCTCGGCGATCCGGTAGAGGATCTGGCCGCGGTTGTAGGCGGTCGCGCCGGACCAGCCGGGGAACGCCTTGCGGGCGGCCGACACCGCGTCGCGCGCGTCCTTACGCGAGGCCCTGGACGCGTTGGCGAGGAAGTCACCCTTCGGCGAGGTCACGGGATAGGACCTCCCACTCTCCGAGCGCGGGAACGCCCCGCCGATGAACAGCTTGTAGGTCTTCCTGACGGCCAGCCTACTCATCGCCGCGCCCCCTCCACGTGATCTCCTGGGCTGTCTCGACCGGCACGAACACCTGGCCGCACCGGCTCACGCCGCAGCGGTGGGCGTACCAGCCGGTGCGGACGGGACGGCCGGAACGGGCGAAGGCGTGGCCGCGGGTGGCCTGGGCGCGCGTCCGGCGCCGACGGCCGCGGCGGTGGTCACACGTCAAGGTAGGCCTCCAGACCGCGGAGCCCGCCCTCGCGCCCGTACCCCGACTCCTTGTAGCCGCCGAACGGCGAGGCCGGGTCGAACCGGTTGAAGGTGTTGGCCCACACCACGCCGGCCCTGAGCTTGTCGGCCATCCAGAGGATGCGCGAGCCCTTCTCCGTCCAGATGCCCGCCGACAGGCCGTACGGGGTGTTGTTGGCCTTCTCGACGGCCTCGGCGGGGGTGCGGAAGGTGAGGATCGACAGCACCGGGCCGAAGATCTCCTCCCGGGCGATCCGGTGGGACTGCGCCACCCCGGTGAACAGGGTGGGCGGGAACCAGTAGCCGCGCCCGGGCAGCTCGCAGGCGGGCGACCAGCGCTCGGCGCCCTCCGACTCGCCGGCCTCCGAGAGCTGCCGGATCTTGGCGAGCTGCTCGGCCGAGTTGATCGCGCCGATGTCGGTGTTCTTGTCGAGCGGATCGCCCAGCCGCAGCGTGGCCAGCCTGCGTTTGAGCGCCGCCAGCAGCTCCTCCTGGATCGACTCCTGCACCAGCAGCCGCGAGCCCGCGCAGCACACGTGGCCCTGGTTGAAGAAGATGCCGTTGACGATGCCCTCGACCGCCTGGTCGAGCGCGGCGTCCTCGAACACGATGTTGGCGGCCTTGCCGCCCAGCTCCAGCGTGAGCTTCTTGCCGGAGCCTGCGACCGTGCGGGCGATGAGACGGCCGACGTCGGTGGAGCCGGTGAAGGCCACCTTGTTCACGTCGGGGTGCGCGACCACGGCCGCGCCGGTCTCGCCCGCGCCGGTGACGATGTTGACCACGCCCGGCGGCAGCTCGGCCTGCTGGCAGATCTCCGCGATCAGCAGCGCGGTCAGCGGCGTGGTCTCGGCGGGCTTGAGCACCACCGTGTTGCCGCACGCCAGCGCGGGCGCGATCTTCCAGGCGAGCATGAGCAGCGGGAAGTTCCACGGGATGACCTGGCCGGCCACGCCCAGCGGCCGCGGGTCGGGCCCGAACCCGGCGTGGGAGAGCTTGTCGGCCCACCCCGCGTAGTAGAAGAAGTGGGCGGCGACCAGCGGCACGTCGACGTCGCGCGACTCGCGGATCGGCTTGCCGTTGTCGAGGGACTCCAGCACGGCCAGCTCCCTGGCGCGCTCCTGGATGATGCGGGCGATCCTGAACAGATACTTGGCCCGCTCGCTGCCGGGCAGCCCGCTCCAGGCGTCGAACGCCTTGCGCGCGGCCTGGACGGCGCGGTCGACGTCGTCGGAGGACGCGGTGGCGACCTCGGCGAGCGTCTCCTCGGTGGCGGGGTTGACGGTCTTGAACGACGGTCCGGAGCCGTCGGTGAACTCGCCGCCGATGAACAGGCCGTAGGACGGCTTGATGTCGACGACGTCGCGTGACTCGGGCGCGGGGGCGTACTCGAACATCGACATCGCCATCAGTCCAGAGTGAAGTAGTCGGGGCCCGCGTAGCGGCCGGTGGCGAGCTTCTGACGCTGCATCAGCAGGTCGTTCAGCAGGGATGACGCGCCCAGGCGGAACCAGTCGGGGCTCAGCCAGTCGTCGCCCGCGGTCTCGTTGACCAGGACGAGGTTCTTGATCGCGTCCTTGGTGGTGCGGATGCCGCCGGCGGGCTTGACGCCGACCTGCCGCCCGGTGGCGTCGCGGAAGTCGCGCACCGCCTCCAGCATGATCAGCGTCACGGGGAGCGTCGCCGCAGGGGACACCTTGCCGGTGGACGTCTTGATGAAGTCGCCCCCGGCCAGCATCGCGAGCCAGGAGGCGCGGCGTACGTTGTCGTAGGTCGCCAGCTCGCCCGTCTCCAGGATCACCTTCAGGTGGGCGTCGCCGCAGGCGGCCTTCACCGCGGCGATCTCCTCGTACACCTTCAGGTGGTCGCCGGCGAGGAACGCGCCGCGGTCGATCACCATGTCGATCTCGTCGGCGCCGGCGGCGACGGCGAGCTTCGTCTCGCTCACCTTCACCTCCAGCGAGGAGCGGCCGCTGGGGAACGCGGTGGCCACCGAGGCCACCTTCACCCCCGAGCCGGCCAGCGCCCCGGCGGCGACGTGCACCAGGTCGGGGTAGACGCAGACGGCGGCCACCCGGGGCGCCCCCTCGCCGGGGTGTCGAGCCTTGGCGCAGAGCGCGCGCACCTTGCCCGGGGTGTCGGCGCCTTCGAGGGTGGTGAGGTCCACCATGGAGATCGCCAGGTCGATGGCCTGGGCCTTGGCCGTGGTCTTGATGGAACGGGTGCCGAGCATCGCCGCCCGCTGGTCAGCGCCGACCCGGTCGACGCCGGGCAGGCCGTGCAGGAATGCTCGCAGGGTGGCCCCGGAAGAGGCGACGTCCGCGAGCGAGGTCGTCACAATTGACACCCTCACAGCATCGCCGACCGGTGTCCCTACGTCCAAACCGGAGTTGAGGCGTGCCCTAGGTATACGCGGGCGGCCGGAGATAAGGCATCCACCCGATGTGCGGGGGCGGGCCTTAGGACGAATCTTGAAGGTGTCGAGAAGAAGCGCCTTCAAGGAGTACGAGTGATGAGTCCCGAGATCGAATACCAGCTGATGAAGAGCCACGCGAACGAGCTGCACGCGGCGGCGGCCCGCCACCGCCGGGTGCGCGAGGCGACGAAGGGGAACAAGGCCGAGCGCCGCTCGGTCTTCGGCAAGCGCCGTTCGTCATGACCCTCGCACGAGAGCCCGGCCGCACCCTCCCTCGCGGCCGGGCCTCTCAACCCCCTTAATTGCGTCGATTGCATCGGATATGGCGTGACATGCTGGATGACATGCTTGGACGCTCGGTGAGCCCCGTTTTCGTCGGGCGGCGGGAGCAGCTGACCGCCCTGGCCGACGCCTTCACCGAGGCCAGCGCGGGCAACGCCACGGCGGTGCTGCTCGGCGGCGAGGCCGGGGTCGGCAAGACCAGGCTCGTCCAGTGCTTCGCCGAGCAGGTGGCCCGCGACGGCGCGCGGGTGCTGGGCGGCGGCTGCGTGGAGCTGTCCACCGACGGCCTGGCGTACGCGCCCTTCACCGCCGTGCTCAGGCAGCTCGTCCGGGAGCACGGCACTGGCGGGGTCGCCGGCCTGCTTCCCGACGGCGCCGAACGCGACCTGGCGCGACTGCTCCCCGAGTTCGGCGAGCCGAGCGGCGACGGCGAGACCGAGACCGGCCGGGCCAGGCTGTTCGAGCAGATCCTCACGCTGCTGGAACGGCTCGCCGACGACACCCCCACCGTCCTGATCATCGAGGACATCCACTGGGCCGACCGGTCCAGCCGCGACCTGATCGCCTTCCTCAGCCGCAGCCTGCGGGTCCCGCAGGTGCTGCTGGTCATGACGTACCGCTCCGACGACCTGCACCGCCAGCACCCGCTCCGGCCGGTGCTGGCCGAGCTGGGCCGGGTCAACGGCGTGCTCAGGCTCGACCTGCCCCGGCTGTCGCGCGAGGAGGTCGCCCAGCAGATGGCCGGCATCCTCGGCAGCGCCCCCGACTACACCGACGTGGAGAAGGTCTACGAGCGCAGCGAGGGCATCCCGCTGTTCGTCGAGGCCATGCTGGAGAGCGGCGGGGACCTCGCGTTCCCCGAGTCGATGCAGGACCTGATACTCAACGCGGTCGAGCGGCTGCCCGAGGAGACCCAGCGGGTGCTCCGCGTCGCCGCCGCCGGCGGCACGCGCGTCGGCCACGCCCTGCTGTCGGCCGTGAGCGGCCTGTCCGAGCTGGAACTGGAGGCCGCGCTGCGGCCCGCCATCGCCGGCAACGTGCTGCAGATCTCCGACAACCGCGCCTACGTCTTCCGCCACTCGCTGATCCGCGAGGCCGTGCACGAGGAGCTGCTGCCCGGCGAGCACCAGCGCCTGCACGCCCGCTACGCCGAGGAGATCTCCAAGAACCACCGGCTGGTACCGCCCGGCCGCGCCCACGTCGAGCTGGCCCACCACTGGTACGGGGCGCGCGACGACGTGCACGCGCTGACGGCCGCCTGGAACGCCGCCAGGAAGTCGTTCAAGGCCTTCGCCTACACCGAGGCGGTGCCGCTGCTCGAACGCGTGCTCATGCTCTGGGACCGGGTGCCCGGCGCGGCGGAGCGGATCGGCGCCGACCACACCGCCGTGCTGGAGAAGGCCGCCGCCGCCGCGCAGGCGGGCGGCGAGGTGGACCGGGCCGTCAAGTTCGTCAAGGCCGCGCTGTCGGAGCTGGACGAGGCCCGCGAGCCGCACCGCGTGGCCGGGCTCATCGTCCGCTGGAGCAACCTGAAGATCGCCAAGGGCCAGATGGGCGTGGTGGACGACCTGCGCCACGCGCTCAAGCTGGTGCCGGAGCCGGGCGAGGCCAGGGCCGAGGTGCTGGTGCGGATGAGCCAGCACCTCATGCTGCGCGGCGAGGCCGCCGAAGGCGAGATGTACGTGGAGGAAGGGCTGCGGCTGGCCCGGGAGCTGGGCGACCGGTGCCTGGAGGCCGACCTGCTGCTCAACCTGGCGCTCGGCCACTCGATCGCGGGGAACATCGAGGCCACGATCGCCACCAACCAGCGGGCGCTCGACCTCGGCAGGCAGGAGAACTCCGGCCGCGTCATCACCCGGGCGATCGGCAACATGATCGACTCCCTGCCCGACACCGGCCGCTGGGAAGAGGCGCTGAGGCTCTCCGACGAGGGCTGGCGGGAGGCCAAGAGGTTCGGCAGGCTGCGCGCCAGCGGCCTGTTCGTGCTCAACAACAAGGCCGAGGCGCTGGAGAACATCGGCCGCTGGGACGAGGCCGTCGAGACGGTCGAGCGGGCGCTCAGCTTCGGGCCGTCCCTGCGCACCCGCCACCACCTTCTGCGGGTGCGCGCCGACATCGCGCTCGCGCGGGGCGAGGTGGAGCTGGTGGAGAACATCCTGTCGGAGATCGGCGTGCTCAAGGAGCGCCCGGAGGACTTCGTCCAGGACATCACCAACAGCGCCCGGCTGCACATCGGCTGGCACATGCTGAGAGGCGAGCCCGGCTACGCGCTGGCGGTGGCCGAGCGGATGCTGGCCAGGCCCGCGCAGTCCAGCAAGGCCATGCTCGGCTGGCGGCTGCTCGCCCTCCTGCGCACCGTCTGCGACGCGGCCGAGGATGTCGAGCCCGACCGGGTCCGCGCGGTGCGCGAGCAGGCCGCCGACGTGGCCGCGCACCTGTCGGTGACGAGCCCGGTCGCCGAGGCCTACCGGCTGACGTACTCGGGCGACTTCGACGCCGCGGCCGCCGCGTGGGAACGGCTCAACCGGCCGCACAACCAGGCCAGGGCCCTGGTGCGGGCGGCCACCGTGGCGGCGCGGGCCGGCGACAGGGACGGCGCCGCGGCCCGGCTGGCGACCGCGCTCCCCCGGGCCACCGCGCTGGGCGCGGCCCCGCTCGTGGCCGAGATCGAGGCGCTCTCGCGCCGCGTCGGCGGCGCCCAGCGCGCGCAGGAGCCGTCGGAGCTGCTGACCCCGCGCGAGCTGGAGGTGCTCCGCCTGGTCGCCCTGGGCCGGACGAACAGGGACATCGCCAAGGAGCTGTTCATCTCCGCCAAGACGGTCAGCGTGCACGTCTCCAACATCCTGGCCAAGCTCTGCGTCACCACCCGGGGTGAGGCGGCCGCCGCCGCGCACCGACTTTCTCTGCTTTCACGGTAGTTGTAGCCACCTCGTTACCGTTAGTCAGCTTCGTATGTGGTTGGGTAGTCATCTGACTTGATCACGAGGTGAAGTGGAGCGAGGCTTGTCAAGGTTCGGCTGGTGTCACCCGGCGTTCGCGCCCGTGATGGGCACGATGGTCGCGATGCTGTGTCACGTCGCGGGACTCGTCGGCGCGCTGCTGAAGTCGGTGGGCGCCACCACGGTCCCGGCGGCGGCGGAGCTGGTGGTCACGCTCATCATCGCGGTGTTCCTGACCACCGTGCTCCGCATCGCCAGGGTCGTGCCGGACATCCGCCGGGAGAGCGCCGCGACCGCCCGCGCGGTCACCTCCGTGCAGGCGGTCCATCCGGGCAACGACACCCTCGTGGCGCGGCGGCTCAAGCTGTTCAGGGAGGCCGCCGAGGCGGGGAACGACGCCGAGGCGGTGCTCGGCGCCCGCTCCGCGCTCGACGAGAGCGAGATGGCCAACAAGCACCACCTCGACCACGCGCTGATCTGGGCGCTGCCGGTGTTCGGGTTCATCGGCACCGCGCTGACCATGGCCGCCATGGTCACCGCGTTCGGCGACGCGCTCGACCGCCAGGGCGACGCCGCCGCCCTGATGGCCGCGCTCAAGCAGCACGTGCTGCCCGAGCTGGCGTCCGCGTTCGGCGTAACCCTGATCGCGCTGTTCCTGAGCGTGCTCGCGTTCGGCGCGATGGCGCTCGCCGAGCGCGCCGAGCGGGCGAACGTGGCCGCCGCCGACGAGTTGTTCCTGCTCCACCTGGCTCGCCTGCCCGCCAAGCGGACCGCCCCCGCGCTGAACGGGCTGGCCCAGGAGCTGGCCCAGTCCAGGGGCAGGACGGAAGAGCTGATCAAGGGCCTGGACGCGCTGCGCACCGCCGTGGAAACGCTGGCCGAGTCCAGCGGCCGCCCGCAGCGCTACACGCTGGTGAGGGAGCAGTGAGGAGGCGGCCCGCCCGGTCCTTCGCGCCGCCGCTCGACCTGCGGTTCATCGACCTGTTCATGGCCATCGTGCTGGTGCTGGCGTTCATCGCGATCATGCTGACCGTGGTGGCCAGGATGCTTCCGTCGGACACCACCCCGCAGCCCCGCCAGCAGGTGGTCGCCGAGCTGAAGGAGCAGCGCGACGCCGCCGTGGCCGCGCAGCGCCGGGCCGAGGCCGAGCTGCGCGCCACGCGGGCGGCGATCGCCGAGCGGGCCACGTTCGCCCTGCCGTGGTGGCTGATCGGGTTCTGCGCCCTGCTCGGCGTGCTCGTGGTCTACCTGGAGTGGCGGATCCGGCTGTGGCGGCGGGGCGACCTGCCGCGCCTGCGCACCTGGCTGCTGGTCACCGCCGTGGTGGCCGTGGTCACCTGGGCGCTGCGCACGCGCAGCGACAGCGACGGCTACCTGCTGCTCGCCGAGATCCCCTGGTGGGCGGCCGAGGCGCTCTGCCTCGGCCTGCTGCTCGTCGCGTACGTGCTGATCTCCGACATCAGGGCCGGCCGCCGGACGCTCGGCGCGATGAGGTCACGCTAGAGGAAGGCGTCGACCAGCATCACGACACCGAAGATCGCGAAGGCGGCGGCGGCGCCGTAGCGGACGGCCTTCTCCGGAAGGTTCCTGCCCAGCATGCGGCCCACCACGATGGCCAGCGCGTCGGCGGCCACCATGCCGACGGTGGAGCCGATCCAGGTGCCGACCCAGCCGTGCTGGGTGGCCAGCGTGATCGTGGCGAGCATCGTCTTGTCGCCCAGCTCGCTGAGGAAGAACGCCACCGTCACCGCGATCAGCGCGCTGCGGGTGGCCCGCTGGGCCTTGCGCGACTCCTCCTCGGTCAGCTCGTCGCCGCGCAGCGTCCAGGCGGCGAAGCCGATGAAGGCCAGGCCCGCCACGATCGAGATGGCGGTGGTGGGCAGCGCGTCGCCGATGAGCCCGCCGATGGCCACGCTGCCCAGGTGGACGACGGTGGTGGCGACCGTGATGCCGGTCAGCACCACCCAGGCCTTGTAGCGGGTGGCGAACGTCATGGCCATGAGCTGGCTCTTGTCGCCGAGCTCGGCGAGGAAGATCGCGCCCAGGCTGATCCAGAAAGCTTCCACGGTCCCTCTCTCGTGCGGCCGGACCGTGGGCATCGCACCCGGGGAGATTTTCGGGCACGGCTTCGGCCCGGCAGCGATTCGTACACGACTGCCAGGCCGAAGGTCTCGTCCGCCCGTGAGGCCCGCGCGACCGGGCGCGCACGCGCGCGCCAGTATGTCGATCTACGCGATTGGGACTACTCCCCTTCGGTGTTTCGACTTACCTTAACAGCGGCCCGCGCGAGGGCATTCCCCAGGTCAAATCTCGCAGCCGACCAGCACCGGCTCGTTGACCAGCGTGACGCCGAACTTCTCGCGCACCCCGTCGCGCACCTCCCTGGCCAGGGCCAGCAGGTCGCCGGTGGTGCCGGCGCCGTCCGGGTTGGTCAGCGCGAGCGTGTGCTTGGTGGAGATGCGCACCGGGCCGCGGGCGTAGCCCTTGGGGAAGCCCGCCTGCTCGATCAGCCACGCCGCCGGCACCTTGACCAGGCCGCCGGGCAGCTCCCAGCTCGGGTGGCCGGGCGCGCGGGCGGCCAGCTCCGCCGCCTGCTCCGCGGTCAGGACCGGGTTGGTGAAGAACGAACCGGCGCTGCGGGTGTCGGGGTCGCCGGGGTCGAGCACCATGCCCTTGCCGCGGCGCAGCTCCAGCACCGCCTCGCGGGCGCGGGCCAGCGGCACGCGGGCGCCGGGCTCGACGCCCAGCCGGGTGGCCAGCTCCTGGTAGGCGACCGGTCCGGACATGTCGGTGAGCTCCAGCGCGTACGTCACCGACAGCACGACGTAGCGCGACAGGTCACGCTTGAACATGCTGGTGCGGTAGGCGAACCCGCACTGGCGGGCCTCCAGATCCTCGACCTGCTGGGTGCGGCGGTCGTAGGCGCGCACGCACCGGACGGTCTGCGCGATCTCCTGGCCGTAGGCGCCGACGTTCTGGATCGGGGTGGAGCCCACCAGGCCGGGGATGCCGGCCATGCACTCGACGCCGGACCAGCCCTCCGCGACCGTGCGGGCCACCAGCGGGTCCCAGTCTTCGCCCGCCTCGACCGTCACGAGCACCTGCTCGCCGTCACGGGACACCCGCACGCCCTTGGTCTCCACCCGGACGACGAGCCCGTCGAAGCCCGCGTCGGACACCACGAGGTTGCTGCCGCCGCCGAGGACCAGCGTCGGCCGCGCGGCGCGGTCGGCCTCGGCCACCAGGGAGACCAGTCGCTCGGCCGTGTCGGCTTGGACGAAGTCGAGGGCGGGACCGCCCAACCCCAGCGTGGTGTACGGCGCGAGCATCTCCATAGGGGTCTAGCTTAGGAGGGTTCCAGCATCCTGAGCACCCGGCCGTGGTTACGGTGTGACTCCTCCAGCCGGTAGTCGTCGGCCACGGCGTGCACGCGCTCCTGCCGTACGGGAAGGCGCGTGCGGGGCACCACCAGCTCGCCGCGCAGGCGCAGAGACAGCTCCAGGTCGGCGTCGGCTCCGTAGCGGGCCTGTTCGGGCAGGGCCGCGACGGCGGCCGAGCGGCGCACCGCCATCAGGTCACCGGTCAGCGCGGGCACCTTGCCCGGCCCGGCCTCCAGCCACTCGGCTCCGCTGTCCGGCCTCTCGGCGCCCGGCGGCTTGCGGCCCTTCCACCCGGCGGCCACCGCGCCTTCCTGCACGGCGGCGATCAGCGGCGTGAGGGCGTCGCCCACCAGGACCACCGAGGTGTCCATGAACACGTGCACCTCGGCGGTGTCCAGCTGGAGCAGCTTGGCCCTGGCCGCGCCCCAGGTCGCGGTGCCGCCGAGCCAGTGCGGCGTCTCCACGACGTGCCACACCCGCACCCGGTCAGGCTCGCGCCCGGCCAGCACGTCCAGCACGTCGCCGGCGCCTTCCACGTTGCCCAGGTCGAGCGCCAGCACCATGCAGCCGGTGTACGCCAGCACCGACTCCACGCAGGCGCGCACGTCACCCGGCCAGCCGTCCACCAGGAGACCGACCGAGGCCGTCACGTCCTTGGTCTCCACCCGCTGCCGCTCGGCGTTGACGCCCAGGTCGTCCATCCGGTTGGTGGCCAGCGTGCCGTCCCACACCCGCTGCGCGTGCAGCATGTCGTCGCCCGGGTCGCCGTGCTGGCCGGGATCGCCGGAGAAGCCGAACTCGGCCGCGGGGTTGCCGCGGGCGCCTTCGCGGCGGCGGCCCTTGGTGCCGGCCGTGCCCACGCCCGTGGCGCGTGCGGGGGTGGGCACGGCGGCGCCGCCGGCGGTGTCGCGGCCGGTGCCGCTCGCGCCGGCGATCTCGTCGGTCCTGGCGGGTCTCAGGTGGGCGGGCGGCCGGTCGTCCGTGACGGCCGAGACGGGGATCGACTCCACAGTTGGCCATGCTTTCTCACTCATGACCGTCACGCGTACCCGAGAATCGGC
Source organism: Nonomuraea sp. C10 (assembly GCF_008017515.1). Taxonomy (NCBI): domain Bacteria; kingdom Bacillati; phylum Actinomycetota; class Actinomycetes; order Streptosporangiales; family Streptosporangiaceae; genus Nonomuraea; species Nonomuraea sp. C10. The sequence goes on along the minus strand of NZ_VPFF01000003.1, from coordinate 1,910,607 downwards.
CGCCTAGGCGAGCCGCACCACGGCCCTCGCCTTGGACAGCACCCGGGCGTCCCCCGATCGGGCGGTCAGCGCCACCACGACCTTGCCGTCGTCGAGCTTCTCCTCCACGACGCCGCTCACCGTGATCGTCGCGCCCTCGTCGTCGTCGGGCACGACCACCATCGACGAGAACCGCACCCCGAAGTCGACGACCGCGCCCGGGTCGCCGGCCCAGTCGGTGACGAACCGGCCCGCCTGCGCCATCGTGTACATGCCGTGCGCGATGACGTCGGGCAGGCCCACCATCTTGGCGAACCGCTCGTTCCAGTGGATCTGGTTGAAGTCGCCGGACGCTCCCGCGTACATGACCAGGTTGACCCGGCGCACGCGGTAGTCGACCGGCGGGATCTCCTGGCCCACCTCGACCTCGTCGTACTTCACCGTCGCCGTCATGTCAGGCCGCCCCTCCGCGCTCGACGATCGTGTTGTACGTGGTGCAGACCGGCTCGCCGGAGACCGTCGTGACGTCGCTCCTGACCGTCAGCAGCTCGTTGCGCCCGGCGGTGCGGATGTCGGTGATGGTGGCGGTGGTGACCAGCTCGTCGCCCGCGTAGACCGGGCGGAGATACTCGAAACGCTGCTCACCGTGGACGACCATGGCGAAGTTGAGCCCCAGGTCGGGGTCGGCGAGCGCCTCGCCGCCGCCCCGCAGGCTGAAGACGATCGGGAAGGTGGGCGGGGCCACCACGTCGGGGTGGCCGGCGGCCCTGGCGGCCTCCCTGTCGTGGTAGATCGGGTTGTCGTCGCCGATCGCCGCCGCGAACTCTCGGATCTTCACCCGGCTGACTTCGTATGGGGTGCTGGATGGGTAACTGCGCCCCACGAAGTCACGGTTCAAGGCCATCGATGCTCCCTCGCATGTCTCACCGGACGCGCTGTTGAGCAGAAGGTAACAGAACAAGGTTCGGCTGTCGCTGCCGATGGCCTGCTTTTTGCCGCCCCCCGGACATGACAAACCGGCGCCCGGAGGGGACGCCGGTTGTGCGCTCTATGGAGGCCGGGAGTGACCGCCCCTGACGAGAACTAGCGGGTCTCGCGGTGCGCGCGGTGGCAGCGGCAGTTGGGGCAGTACTTCTTCAGCTCAAGCCGATCCGGGTCGTTGCGCCGGTTCTTCCGCGTGATGTAGTTGCGGTGCTTGCACTCCTGGCAGGCCAGCGTGATCTTCGGCCTAACGTCGGTGGCAGCCACTTGGGAGTGCCTTTCTACGTTCGGGACATGGACATGCCCGGACCCAGGCCGGGTGACCTGGGTGAGGGCAGTAGCGGAGGCCGGACTTGAACCGGCGACACAACGATTATGAGCCGTTTGCTCTGCCTGACTGAGCTACTCCGCCTTTGAAGCCGGAAACGACCCGGCCCCGTAGAGGATACCCGACCCCGCGAGCGTCTACGTCACTCGCCTGGTCAGGCGGGGTGATGCAAGTATGCCAAAAGCACCCCCGGCGACACAAAGCAAAAACCCCACCGTGGTGGGGTCTGTCGCGGGTGGAGCCCCCAAACGGAATCGAACCGTTGACCTTCTCCTTACCATGGAGACGCTCTGCCGACTGAGCTATAGGGGCCTGTCCGGCGCTGCGGACAGGTGTAACCATACACGGCACTCAACGATGATGCGAACTCGTTCGGGCCGTCTCCCGCCCGGTTTTCCGGGGTCGCTCGGGCAGCGCGATGACCTCGCAGAGATCGGCCAGATCGACGTGGCGCGCGACCTCGGAGACCGACGCGCACTCGGCGACGAGCCGGCCGTTGCGGCGCACCCTCAGCACCTGACGCCCGGCCCGCATGCCGAGCACGATCTCGTACCCGTCGCTCCCGACCCATCGCCTGTCCATAGCGGCACACATTAGCCTTCGGGTCTCTCAATTTCCCCCGAGACGACAGGCGTAACGGGATCAGTAGCGGTAGAACCCGAGGAATCCGGGCACCTTCGCGATGTCGTCCACCCGGACGATCGCGCCGGTCTCGGGGGCGTTCATCATCCGCCCGAGGCCCAGATAGATGCCGACGTGCCGGGTCCTGAGCCGTTTCTTCCTGCGTTCGCCGAAGAAGACGAGGTCACCCGGCACCGGCGACCGGACCTGGCGCATCCGCCGTACGTGGTCGTCGGTGTTGCCCGGCCCGAGCACGTCCGCGCCGTGCGCGAGCGCGTACACCCAGCGCGTGAGCCCGGAGCAGTCCAGCCCCCGCGTCCGGGTGGCGGGGCAGGGCTTGATCCTGCCCGTGTAGCCGGCGCAGGTGCCCGTGGAGGGGCCGGGGCGTTCGGCGTGGCCGCCGCCCCAGGAGTAGACGATGCCGTGGCGCTCGATCTCGTACGCGATCGCGACGATCCGGGGTAAGACGTGGTGCTTGATCGGGGCGGAGGCGGTGACGACGAGCAGGACGAGCGCCATGGCGAGCAGAGCTCCGCGCCTCCCCGACACCCGTGCCTCCCTCGTGATGCCGGTTCAATCCTGCCTTATGGGGCTATCTGGCGCTTAGCTTGACCGCCACGGTTCCGACAGTGAACCGGATGCCGACCGTGCCCTTCTTCTTGCGGGGCTTGGTGGTGAAGGCGAAGGTCCTCTTCTGGCCGCGCCGGAGCTCGTCGATCGAGCAGCGGATCGCGGTGCCGCTGAACGTGCAGCCGGTGGGCGCCTTGACCACCCGCTGCCCGCCGAACGTCCGCCCGGAGACCTTGACGTCCGTGACCGGATGCGGCCCGGTGTTGGCCACGGTCAGCCGGTAGGTCGTGCGGCTGCGCGTCTTGCCGGAGACGGTCACCTCGGCCGGCGGGTTGGCCATCGCGGCCAGCTCGGACTCGGAGCCGTTGAACGCGTTCTGCCCGCCGGGCAGCGGGCCCTTGTCGGCCGACTGCCAGAACGTGTGCTTCTGCCAGGCCTTGGGCAGCTCGCCCGGGTCGGCGCCCCACCGGGCGATCCACAGCGGGCTGGACTTGGCCGCGGTGCTGTCTCCCGTGCAGGTCCGCCACCAGCTCGTGGTGGTGTAGACGATCGCCTGCCGCCCGGTCCTGGCCCGGTAGGTCCTGGTGAAGTCCTTGATCCAGGCGACCATGTCCTTGGCCGACAGGCCGTAGCAGGCGTTCTTGCCGTTCCTGTCCTGGTACGGGTTGTCCTCGAGGTCGAGCACGCCGGGCAGCGTCCGCCCGTCGGTGAGCCAGTTGCCGCCGTTGCGCACGAAGTGCTCGGCCTGCGCGGCCCCGCCCGACTCGTGCGGCTGCGCGAAGTGGTAGGCGCCGCGGACCAGCCCGGCCGCCGCCGCGCCGTCGAACTGCGCGGTGAAGCGCGGGTTGACGTAGTCGCCGCCCTCGGTGGCGTGCACGAAGGCGAACTTGGCGCCGCCCGACGCCGCCGCCGACCAGTCGACCTCGCCGGTCCAGTTGCTGACGTCCACCCCCGCGACCCCGTCCGCCGCCTGGGCGCTCTGCGCGCCCAGACCGACTGCCGCCACCACCGCGATGAGCACCAGACGCTTCACGTGGGCGATAGTCGCAAAAAATCTTTACATATACGGAGAAATCGCACTTCAGAGGCCGAAAAGTTATCCGTCATCACCGTCCGAACCACGTGACGTTTCCGCAGGTCAGAGCCGTATATGAACGTGATGTTCACGTTTGCCAGGACCGCTTTCCCGGGCTGACACTTGAGCCGCTCCCATCCGACGCCCCCCACCACCAGGGGTTTCTTCGCCATGCCCGGAGGAAGGCACCATGATCCACACCCGGGGTCTGACCCGCGTGTTCTCCCTGAAGAAGAAACAGACCGTCGAGGCCGTACGCGGCATCGACCTGGACGTCGAGCCCGGACAGCTCGTCGCGTTCCTCGGCCCGAACGGCGCGGGCAAGTCCACCACGCTGCGGATGCTCACCACGCTGCTGCCGCCGACGTCCGGCACCGCCACCGTCGCCGGCCGCGACGTGGCGCGCGACCCCGCCGGGGTGCGCGCCAGGATCGGCTACGTCGGCCAGCGGAACAGCGCCGGAGAGAACTTCCGCGTCGGCGACGAGCTCGTCACCCAGGGCCGCTGCTACGGCCTGACCAGCGCCGAGGCCCGCCGTCGGGCCGGCGAGATGCTGGAACTGCTCGACCTGGGGCCGCTCGCCGCGCGCAAGCCCGGCACGCTCTCCGGCGGCCAGCGCCGCCGCCTCGACATCGCCCTCGGCCTCGTCCACCGCCCCGGCCTGCTGTTCCTGGACGAGCCCTCGACCGGGCTCGACCCGAAGAGCCGGGCCGAGATCTGGTCACACATCCTGCGCCTGCGCGAGACGTACGGGACCACGCTCTTCCTCACCACTCACTACCTCGAAGAGGCCGACAGCATGGCCGAGCGGGTGATCATCATCGACGACGGCCGGATCATCGCCGACGGCACGGCCGAGCAGCTCAAGAACGACCTGGCCGGCGACCGCGTCACGCTCACCACGCACACCGCCCAGGACGCCGGGCGGGCCGCCGCGCTCCTCGGCGGCGCCGCCGAGGGCGTCACCGTGCGGCTGCGCGCGGCCTCCGCGACCGCCGCCCTGCCCGAGCACCTGCGCACGCTGGAGGCGGCGGGCGTCAAGGTCGCCACCGCCGAGACCGTCCGCCCGACCCTCGACGACGTGTTCCTCACCCTGACCGGGAGAAGCCTCAGCGATGACGACCTTCCTGCGTGACACCGTGACCGTGTTCCGCCGCGAGTTCACGCCCGCGTGGCGGGAGCCGGTGGGGCTGATGTTCGAGATGGGGCAGCCGCTGCTGTTCCTGTTCCTGTTCGGGGCCCTGCTGGACGGCGCCGTCGGGGCGTCCTGGCAGTGGTTCGTGCCGGGCATCCTGGTGATGATGTGCCTGACCGGGCCGATGGCGGCCGGCTACTACGTGCTGATGGAGCTGGTCGGCGGCTCGATGGAGCGGATGATGGTGACGCCGCTGAACCGGACCGCGATGCTGGTCGGCAGGACGATGAAGGAGATGGCCGTGCTGTTCGCCCAGGCCGTCCTGATCATCGTGCTGGCGCTGCCGCTCGGGTTCGAGCCGCACCTGGCGGGGGTGGCCGCCGGGCTGGCGCTGCTGATCGTGTTCGGGGTGGGGCTGGGCGCGCTCTCGTTCGTCCTGGCCGTCAAGTCGGCGCCCGACGGCACCCTGTTCTACACGGTCACGCAGGTGCTGCTGTTCCCGATGCTGCTGCTGTCGGGGGTGCTGCTGCCGCTCGACTCCGGTCCGGACTGGCTGCGGGTGGCCGGCGGGCTCAACCCGATCACCTACATCGTCGACGCCGAGCGCGCGCTCTTCTCCGGCCAGGTGCTCGGCCTGCCGGTCCTGTACGGGGCCGCGACGGCGGTGGCGGTGGCCGCGCTCGGCCTGTTCCTGGGCAACCGGACCCTGCGCCGGGGCGTCTGACCGGTGCAGCTCACACGGCGCGGGCCCTCTCGATGTCCGGCCCCCGGTAGGCGTGCTCCGGGATGCGGGCCAGCGTCGAGTCGTGCACCTGCGGCCCGAGCCCGTACAGCTTCTGGAAGCTCATGATCAGGGGCCGCCACCGGTCCGGGTCCACGTGGTCGTCGGCGCCGTCCTTGCGGATCTCGTCGTGCACCCACACGCGCTGCACCCGCACCTCGAAGGTGACGATCCCGCCGTCGCCCACCGGGTGCTCGACGACCACCACCGCTTCCATGCTCACCGGGCACTCGGCCACCCGGGGCGGGGCCACGGTCTCGCTCGCCACCGGCGTCAGCCCCGCCCGCTCGAACTTGGCGGGCACGTACCGGTAGCCGCGCTCGCGCTTCCCCGGCGGCACCGGGTCGGCGCCGGTGGTCAGGGCGAGCCGGTCGACGGCGGGGGCGAGCTCGTCCGAGGGCAGGTTCAGCACGCACTCGCGGGTCCGCGTCATGTTGCGCGCGGTCTTGGACCGCCTGCCCAGCCCCAGCACGCCCCGCCAGCCGAGCCAGAACGCCGACGACATCGGGGCCAGATTGGGCGTGCCGTCCTCGTTCACGGTGGAGATCAGCACGACAGGGGTGCCGAAGTAGAGGATCGACGGTTCGATACGGGTGTGCTTGGTCACGAACCACACTTTCGCGCCTGCCGGGGTCCCGGCACCGGCGGCAATCGGACCTGTCGACCGGCCTTGACCGGTGTAATGTCACCCCCATACACCATGGAGGCCGCTGGATGCATGCACCGTTCGCCATCACCAGTGAATACTTCGGTGACACGGCGGTCATCAGCCTGATCGGCGAGCTGGACACCACCCGGTGCCCCCAGCTGGACGAGGCGCTCGGCGCCAGCCTGTCCGGGGGGCGGATCCATCTCGTCGTCGACACCGCCGAGCTGACCTTCTGCGACTCGATGGGCCTGCGCACCTTCCTCGACTACGTGGAGAGGGCCAGGCAGGCGGGCGGCTGGCTGCGGATGGCGGGCGTGCGGGGGGTGCTGCGGCGGCTGCTCGACGTGACGGGCGTCTCCGCCGTCGTCCCCATCGACCCCGACGTCCCCACCGCGCTGCGCGCCCGCCTGCCCGGCGGCGACGCCCTCGGCCTCTGACGGCTCACGAGAGGTCCGCCCAGAACGCGTCGTGGTCGCTGTACGACCCCATGCTGATCGTCCCGGTCCTGACGAAGCCGTGGCCGCTGTCACGGGCGATCACGTGCTGGCGGTTGCCGTCGCTCTTGCGCGTGTAGCCGCTGCCCAGGCAGCGCTTCAGCGCCGCCTGCTCGGCCGGCCTGTTCCAGCGCAGGTTCAGATCACCGGAGACGATCAGCGGGCCCCTGCCCGCCAGTTTCCCGCCGCCGCTCATCAGCTCGCGGCACTGCGCCTCGGCGACCGCCACCGTGCTGACCGACAGGTGGCCCGTGCAGACGGTGAAGGCGGGCTCCTTCCGGCAGCCCATCACCCGCCGCTCGCTGCTGCCGTCCTGCTTGGCGAACCGCTTCTCCAGCCGGTACGCGCTGTACGGCTTGCGCAGCGGCGCCTCGGTCAGGATCGCCGAACCGTAGGAGCCGCCGCCGTTCCTGGAACCACCGCACGTGTACTTCGCGGAGTTCTTGTACACGGTGAAGAACGAGTCGCCGTCGAGGCCGAGCCGGATCTTCATGGAGGCGAGGTCGGAGGAGCACACCTCGTTCATCACGACGACGGACGGCCGCGGGTTCAGCGACTTGAACACCGACACGACCTTGCTCATCGTCCTGGCGGCCCGGGTGCTGTTGGGCCCCGGCTTCTCGCCCCAGCAGGGGGCGTGCCCGCTGTTGCACAGGTTGAACTGGAGCACGCGCACCGGCCGGGCCGTGGCCTCGGCCGACGCCGGACCGGCGAAGCAGGTCGCGGCCAGCAGACCGGCGGCGAGGATCCTCAGGCTGGCGTGACGTGGCAAGGCGCACCCCTCTCATCCCGGTGAAAGTTTCCAGGCACGTTAGTGAGCCGGGTTATCGAATCCCTAAGGGAAACGGCGCTAAGGGAATCGATAACCCGCCTCCCTAACGTCTCCGGGGCACCTATCACCCCTGATGGAGGAGGACTCCTCTTGCGTCGCACAGCCGTGTCCGTCGCCGCGCTCGTCGCCATGACGGGCCTTCCGGCTCCGGCCCACGCCGCCACCGAGGCGCTCGCCTCGCGGCCGTTCTTCCAGCTCCCGTTCGCGTGCGGCACCAAGGTCTTCACGGACTCCGCCGGATCCCACGCCGGTTACGTGGACAAGGCGCTCGACATGTATCCGAACACCGACAACCCCTACTCGGGCGGTTACAGCGCCGACGGCTGGGAGGTGCGCCCCGCGGTCGGCGGGACGGTGCGGTATCTGTCCGGCAGCACGACCAACACGATGTACGTCGAGCACAACAGCACCTGGCGCACCATGTACGCGCACATGAAGAACCGCGTCAAGAACGGCTCCAAGGTCACCCGGTCCACCGTCATCGGCCGCATCGGCAGCGTGGGAACCGGCAAACCCCACCTGCACTACGAGCAGCAGCAGAAGGTGAACGGGACCTGGCAGCTGGTCAAGCCCTACTTCAACGGCAAGAACCGCTCGCTCGGCAGCGGCGGGCGGCAGATCCTCACCAGCCACAGCTGCACGCATCCGAAGCCGACGGTCTGGTGCCGGTACCGGACCGAGAAGGCCGTCAACAAGCGTTCCTGGGCGGGCACGAAGTACGAGTCCGAGGGCAAGCTGACCAAGGGCACCGTGTACGTCTTCGGCTACAACGGCTACCGCAAGCCCGGCTCCACGGTCTGGCGCAGGTTGAAGAGCAGCGGCGGCGCCGACGGCCAGGGCCCCTTCGTGAGCGGGAACCACCTGAAGTACCTCGGCGGCGGGACGTCCTGCCCCGCCTGATCTCCGGGCGTTTAGCGGATCGATAACGAGGTTCCTCTACGATCGATCGGGGGTTTCGGTTCGGCGAGCGGGTGTGCCCTGCCGTCGTCGCCTGCAAGACCGATCTCGATCATGGCTCAGCTGGAGTTTCTCGTCCTCGGACCGCTGGAGGCCGGCGTCGCCGGGCACCCTGTCCGGCTCGGCGGGTCGCGGCGCCGTGCGCTGCTGGCCGCCCTGCTGCTGGAGACCGGCCAGGCGGTGCCGGTGGACCGGCTGGCGCGCACGGTCTGGGAGGACCGCCGGCCCACGTCGGTACGCACCCAGATCTCCATCCACGTCGCCGCTCTCCGCAAGGCCGTCAAGGCGGCCGGAGGCGATCCCGGAGTGATCGTCACCGAGCCGCACGGCTACCGGCTCGACGCCGAAGGGGTACGGGTCGACGCGCACGAAGCCGAGCGGCGGATCGCCGAAGGGCGCGAACTCGCCGCGGCCGGGCAGCCTGACCAGGCGGCCGACCTGCTCGGACAGGCGCTGGCCCTGTGGCGCGGGCCCGTGCTGGCCGGGCTCGACACCACGGCGATCACGGCCTGGGCGCGCCGCCTGGACGCGGTCCGGCTGGCGGCGGTCGAGGAGTGGGCGGGGCTGGAGCTGGCGTGCGGCCGGCCGCGCGAGGTCGTGGAGCACCTGACCGGGCTGGTCGACGACCATCCCCTGTACGAAGGGCTGCGCGAGAAACTGGTGCTCGCCCTGTCGCACGCCGGCCGCCAGGCCGACGCCCTCGCCTGCTACCACCGAGGCCGCGACCTGCTGCTACAGGAACTGGGCCTGGAACCCGGCCCCGGACTACGCCAGGCCCAGCACAAGGTCCTCCGCGGCCACCCCGCCCCACCGACGCACTTACCGCGACCCGCCCCAGCGCGGCAGGCGCAACCGCCTTACAGACCACCCGCCACGCAAACCGAACTGGCGTGGCGCGAGCAGCCGCCGCACGACCAGCCGCAGGCCAAGCCTGCGCAGCCCACGCAACCACCGCACAACAGACAACCCACCGAGCCCGCGTGGCGCGATGAGTCGCCGTACGGCCGGTTGTGGGCCCATCCGACGGGGGCGGTATGGCCGGCTTGTGATCTGCCGCAGGTCGCGGTGGTGCGGCCTGCGCAGTTGCCGCCGCCCGTGCGGGGGTTCGTCGGGCGGGCGCCGGAGTTGCGGGCGCTGGATCGGCTGCTCGCCCAGGACGGGCCGCGGGTGGCGGTGGTGAGCGGGATGGCGGGGGTGGGGAAGACAGCGCTGGTGTTGCGGTGGGCTCATCAGATGGCCAGCCGGTTCCCGGACGGCCAGCTCTTCGCCGACCTTCGGGGCTATGACGCGGGTGGGGAGCCGGTGCCGCCGGGAAGCGTGCTGGAACGGTTCCTGCGCGCGCTCGGCGTGGGGGTGCCGCGGGATCCGGCGGAACAGGCCGCGGCGTTCCGGGAGGCGCTGGCCGGGCGGCGGGCGCTCGTGGTCCTGGACGACGCCGGGTCAGCGGAGCAGGTGCGGCCCCTGCTGGTGAACGCGCCCGGCTGCCGCGTGATCATCACCGCCCGCCGCCGTCTGGGCGAAACAGCCTTGGCCGTACCGATCAATACGCCCATCCACGCGCCCGTACCCGCCGCCGCGCCCGTACCCGCCGCTGTGCCCGTAGCCACCGCCGACCCCGCCCCCGTGCCCATCGATGTCCCCGTCGATGTGCTTCCCGTACCGGAGTGCGTGGAGTTGGTCGGTCGGGTGGCCGGGAGCAGGCGTGTGGCGGACGAGCGGGAGGCGGCCGAGCGGCTGGCCGGTCTGTGCGGCGGGTTGCCGCTCGCGGTGCGGATCGCGGCGGCGAAGCTGGCGCGGCAGCCGCGGTGGCCGCTGTCCGGCCTCGTCGGGTTGCTCGCCGACGAGCGCCACCGGCTGGACGAGCTGGTCTGCGACGGCCTGAGCGTACGGGACAGCATCGCGTTGTCGTACCGCGAGCTGCCGCCCGAGGCGGCGCGGCTGTTCGACCGGCTGGGGCTGGTCGAACAGCCAGCGGGCTTCGGCCCGGACCTGCCCGGCGTGCGGCAGGACGACCGTACGGGCGCGCGACCCGGGAACGCCGCCGAGCTGCTGCGGCAGCTCGCCCACGCGCAGTTGCTGCGCCCGCCGGGCGGGCCGAGCCGGCCGCACTACCGGTTCCACGAGCTGGTGCGGCTGTTCGCCAGGGAACGCGCCGCGACCGCCGTTCGATGACGTCTTGAACGCTTGCCGCCTCCGGCACCCCTCCCGTTACGATCCATCAAGGGAGGAGTCGATGTCCGGCCCAGTCGCTTTCCAGATCCTCGGCCCTCTGCGCGTCGAGGTCGCCGGCCGCGCCGTCGCCCCCATCGGGTCGCGCGCCCGTACGGTCCTGAGCGTCCTGCTGCTGCACGCCGGGCAGAGCGTCACCGCCGAGCAGCTGGTCGCGGCGCTCTGGACGGACGGCGCCCCGCCCCCGACCGCCCGCACCCAGCTCCACATGCTGCTCTCCCGGTTGCGCAAGACGCTGCTCGGCCACCCGGTGATCGAGACCCGGCCGGGCGCCTACCGCATCGACACGCGGGTGGCGCGGCTCGACTCCCATCACGCTGAGCGGCTCATCGAGGAGGGCCGCCGGCTGGGCGATCCCGCACTCTACGGCCGGGCGCTCGCACTGTGGCGCGGGCCCGTACTGGACGGTTTCGACCACGCGGAGGTACGGCGGCTCGAAGAGCTCAGGCTGACCGCCGTCGGCGAGTGGGCCGCGCTGGAGCTGGGCCGGGGCTGCCCGTCGCGGGTGGCCGAGCGGCTCGCGCCGATGGTCGCCGACCTGCCCTACCACGAATCGCTCCGCGCCCAGCTCGTGCTCGCGCTCGACCGGCTGAACCGCCGTCAGGAGGCGCTCCACGTGCTGCGCGAGGGCACGCGGCTGCTGGACCGCGAGCTCGGCCTCGAACCGGGGCCGGAGCTGCGCCGCGCCGAACAGCTCGTACGGGGGCGCACCCCGGCGCAGCTTCCTCCGGCGGTGGCGGCGTTCACGGGCCGGGACGGCGAGGTCGAGCGGCTGTGCGGGCTGCTGACGGACGGCGGCGAGCACGTCGTGGCCGTCTCGGGCCCGGCGGGCATCGGCAAGTCCGCGCTGGCCGTCCAGGTGGCGCACCGCCTGGCCGGTCTCTTCCCCGACGGGCAGCTCTACGTCAACCTGCACGGATCCACCCCGGACACCGAGCCGGCGGCCACCGCGGAGGTGCTCGGCAGGTTCCTGCGCGCGCTGGGCGCGACGGTGCCCGCCGACCAGGAGGAGGCCGCCGCGGCGTTCCGCTCGATGACGCACGGCAAGCGGCTGCTCGTCCTGCTCGACAACGCCGCCGGTCCGGAGCAGGTGCGCGACCTGCTGCCGGGCAGCGCCACCTGCGGCGTGCTCATCACCAGCAGGCGGCTGCTCGGCTCCGTCGACGCCGCCCGCCATCACCCGGTCGAGGGCCTGCCGCCGGACGAGGCGGTCGCCCTGCTCGGCAGGCTGGCCGGGACCGCCCGCGTCGGGAGCGAGCCCGAGGCGGCGGCCGAGATCGCCGAGCTGTGCGGGCGGCTCCCGCTGGCGCTCACCATCGCGGGGGCGAAGCTGGCCGGGCAGCCGGACCTGAGCGTGCGGGCGCTGGCCGGGCGGCTCGCCGTCGAGCAGCGCAGGCTGGCCGAACTGGCGCTGCACGACCAAGCCGTGCGCACCAGCTTCATGGTCAGCTACCAGGACCTCGGCGACGCCGCGGCGGCCCGGCTGTTCCGGCTGCTCGGCCTCCTGGACGTGCCCGACGTCGGCGTCCCGGTCGCCGCCGCGCTGGCCGGTCTGCCGGAACAGCGCGCGGCGGTGCTGCTGGATCGGCTCGCGGAGAACCAGCTCGTACGGTCCGACGTGCCCGGCCGGTTCCACCTGCACGACCTGCTGCGCCTGTTCGCCAGGGAACGCGCCGCCGAGGAGGAGACCGGGGCCGACCGCACCGGCGCCGTGCGCCGCGCCCTGCACTGCTACGTGGCCACGGCCCGGCACGCCACGCTGGCCGTCGAGCCGACGATCGGCTGGCGGATCGACTTCCTGCCCGGCTCGCTCGACCACCCCGGCGTCCCGCTCGGCTCGCGCGACGAGGTCGACGAGTGGATCGACGCCGAGACGGACAACCTCGTCGCCGCGGCCCGGCAGGCCGCCTCCGGCATCGCCCCCGAGGTCGCGCCCTACCTGTCGGCGTGCCTGAACGCCCCGCTCGAAGGCCGGGGCCGCCGGCGCGAGCAGCTGACGCTCGCGTACATCACGCGCACGGCCGCGCGTCTCACCGGCGACCGCCGCCACGCCGGGCTGGCCGACAACGACCTCGGCTGGGCGCTGCACTGGCTGAGCAGGGCCGAGGAGGCGCTCGCCTGCTTCGACCGCGCCCTGCGCGCCTGGGCCGGCTACGACGCCGGAACCGCACTGGCCCTGCACGGCCGCGGCGTCGTGCTCCGCGTGCTCGAACGGTACGAGGAGTCGCTCGAATCCCTGGAGCGGGCCCGCGCCGCCTGGCACCGGCTCGGCCACGCCCGTCAGGAGGCCGGCTGCCTGACCGGCGTCGGGCTCACTTGTCAGCGGCTCGGCCGCCATGACGACGCGGTCGCCGCGCACGAGGCCGCCATCGGCCTGGCCCGCGACTCCGCCGCCCGCGTCACCGAGGTCATGGCGCTGGGCAACCTCGGCGAGGCGCACCGCCTCGCCGGCCGGCGCGAGGCCGCCGCCGCCTGCTTCACCGAAGCCCTCCGCCTCGACCGGCTGCGCGGCCTGTCGGGCACCTACTGGGAGGCCGAACACCTGTGGGGCCTCGGCCGCGTCCGCGGCGACCGCGCCCTCCTGAACCGCTCGGCCGCGATCCTGCGCGACCTCGACCTCATCGACGACGCCGAGGCCGGAGCCATCGCCACCGGCCCCGCGCCGCGTACCCCGGCAGCCATCGCCGACCAGCTGTGACCAGCCGGATGCAAGATCTCTCCAAGTGGCGTCCCCTAGCGTCCCTGCCATGAAGAAGACCTATGTCATCGGTGGGGTCCTGGCCTTCCTGATCGCCGCGGGCGGGCCGGCGCAGGCGTCCGCCGGTATCCACTGGGGGCCCGTCAAGTCGGCGGCGGGACATTCCGGCCACGCCACGGCCGACGTCTGGATCACCGACTTCAGCGCCGAGACGTTCGTCGTGCGCGGCACGCTCTCCGATCGCGACAGGCACTCCGGTCACTGCGCCTACGTCCGCGCCCGCTTCCACTACGCGGGCGGCGGCACCGGATGGAGCCGGCCTCGCTCGACCTGCGCGGCCAAGACGCCCTTCCGGCTGTCCTCCGACGGCGAGATCAAGCGCGTGGACGTGCGGGTCTGCCTGTACGACCGCGCCCTGCGCAAGACCTTCAAGTGTCACGCCGACGCGATCAAGCCCGAGATCATCGCGAACTGGCCCCGGTGACGGGCGGTTCGTCGAGCAACGGGGTGAGCGTCTCCCAATTGGCGCGGGTGGCCGCGGCCGCCCCCGCCACGTCGCCGGCCGCGCACAACTCGATGATCCGGTCATGCTGAGCGACCGACTCCCGGCCGCTCAGTGAGGAGAAGCGGAGCCGCTCCAGGCGGCGCAGCACCGGCGTGAACCGTTCGAGGACGTCGCGGAGCGCGTCGTTGGCGCTGGCGGTGACCAGCACGCCGTGGAATTCGTCGTCGGCGGCGAGCGCCGCGTCCACGTCGTCGCGGCGCAGGGCGTCGGCGAACCGCGCGTTGGCCGTGCGCATGGCTTCGAGCTCGGTGGCGGAGAGGTTCGGCAGCGCCTCGCGGACGGCGAGTTCGTGCATGGCGGCCGTGACCGACTGGGCGTCACGGCAGGCGCGGGCGTCGAGAGGGCTGACGATCGTGTAGCGGCCGGGTTTGGTCCTGACCAGGCCCGCCTGCTCCAGTCGCGCGAGGGCCTCGCGCACCGGGGTCCGGCTGACGCCCAGCCACTCGACCAGGTCGGTGTCGTTGAGTCGCTCACCGGGGGCCAGCGTGCCGTCGACGATCGCGTCCCGGATCGCCCGGTAGGCGTCTTCCCGAAGCAGCGACCTGGAGACGAGTCCGCGATCCTGTGGCACCGGCATGCAACATATTGCACAGGCACGCTGCGATCACTGTCAAACAGGGTCAGCGGGACAGGGGTGCGCAGTCGTGCCGCGCACGCCGATCTCAGGGCTTCCCCATCACGCATCGATCATACGTTCGAGAAGGGAGCGGACGGCGTCGAGGTCCACCGCCTCGGGGGCGACGCGCCACTGGGCGTGGACGCCGATGACGGCCCCCACCAGGAGGACCGTGAACGCCTCCGCCGAAGTGCCCGCGGGGAGGGCCTCGGCCGGTATCCGCGCCTGGACCCCCTGCCTGAGGGCCGCGTGGAGCCGCGCGTACTGCTCTCGGATCGGCGAGCCGTCCTCCACGGCCTCGGCCAGCAGGGTGATGAACAGGCGCGCGGCAGGCAGGCGGACGAAGTCCATGACCTGGTCGAGCGGGTCGCCGGCCTGCTCGTCGAAAGCGGTGAGCACAGCGTGGAGCTGGTCGTCGAGCACCGCTTGCAGCAGGCCCAGCTTGTTGCCGAAGTGCCAGGGGATGGAGCCGCGGCTGATGCCGGCCTCGTCGGCGATGTCGACGAAACTCGTCTGCCGGTAGCCCTTCTCGGCGAAGAGCTCGGCGGCGGCCGCCACCAGCAGCCGGCGGCTCTCCTCGGTCCTCTGGATACGTCGCGTGGCCATGCGGTCCATCCAACCAGCTACGCCGGATGACATAGCGAGTGTCAATCGACATATCCTATGTTGGTCAACACAGAAGGGTTGTGCGATGGACTCCGGAAAGCTGCTCCGCTGGGCGGGCGGGATCATGATCGTGATGGGTGCGGGACACCTGGCGGTGCTGGCGACCACCGCCTGGCCGGACGTCGCCGGCTGGGTGGATCGGGGGATGTGGGCGGCGGTCCCGCTCCTCGCGGACGGCCCTGCGGTCGAGTCCCTGCGGAACAAGGTCACCTTCTGGGGCGGCCCGGGAAGCTTCGGCGTGCCCCTGATCCTCCTGGGATCACTGACCTGGCACCTCGCCCGGCGCGGGGTGGCCGTGCCCGCCGGGATCGGCTGGGCTCTGGCCCTGTGGTGCGCGCTGGGCGGCGTCCTCCTCGTACCGTCACCGTTCTTCGCCGGGATCGTCCCCGGGCTTCTGATCGTTCTGGCGGCGAGAAAGACGGGCTCCCCGGACGCTAGGAAGGCAGGTTGAGCGGGGTGGTCAGGATCAGGTCCCAGTCGTGCTCGGAATGGTCGATCCAGCCGATCATCGGTCGGCCGCGCGCGTCCAGGGTCATGGCGAGGGCGTCGCCGAGGGCGTACCGGCCCTTCGCCACCGGCGTGTGCGTGCAGCGGGTTCCCTCACAGGTGGCCACGACGATCCGGTTGTCGTCGACGTCCTGGTAGGCCACCAGCGCCCGTCCTTCCCCGTCCACCACCAGCGCCGGGGGCACGCGGAAGCGGCCGGGGCCGGTCAGGATGACGGGGTCGGACTGGGAGCAGCTCAGGTTGCGGCAGTCGAGCATCCTGATCGATCCATCGGCCGAGTCGCGGTAGGCGATCAGCGGCCGGCCGTCGTCCCTGACCACCATGGTGGCGCCGGCTTCCCCGCCGACCTCGTCGAACCCCCAGGTCCAACCCCCGTGTACCAGCCGTTCCACGTGCACCTCGGCACAGTCGGACTCCTCGCAGGTGATCAGGGAGAGAGAGCCCGCGTGCTCGTCGAAGCGGAGGACGACCGGGCGGTTCGTCGGTCCAGCCCCGACGACGAGGCCGTGCTCCTGGTACGCGGAGGTCCTGGATGGAAGCCTGGCCAGCTCCTTCGTCCACGGGTCGGCGCAGACCGGGTCTTCGCAGAAGGTGACGGACAGGACCTCACCGTCGCGCTCCGGCAGCTCCCGGACCTGGGCGATCATCAGGCCGTCGTAGCGCCCCGGCGCCAGCGCGACGCTCCTGCCCTCGTAGACCGACATCTCCTCACCGATCGGCCGGGGGCCCGGAACGCAGCCGCGGGCGTCGCAGAGCATCAGCCCGAGCCGGACGCGCCGGTCATCGCCCTGCCCTCGCTGCGACCAGGTGCTCACGGCGATCCGGCCTTCGTGGAGCCGGGCGCTGGACGACGCGATGTCCTCGTCGGCGTCGGCGGGCTCGGCCCAGCGGAACCCGGTACGCGGGCAGCCAGTCGCGGTGCAGGTCAGCAGCCTCGCCAGGCCGAAACTGTCCATGAACATGATCAGTTCGTCGCCCCGGCCCGCGTACATGGCCTTCAGATCCGTCTCCCGCAGCCCGGGTCTCGGCTGAGGAGGGACGTCGTCGCTCGTCCAGGTGGCCGTGACGACCGTCTGGGTCACCTCCAGCCAGCCGAACGGGTTGACCAGCAGCGTGGCCGCGAACAGCGACCCCGGCAGCAGCAGCGCCGCGAGCACCGGCACCGGCCTGGCCGGGCTCGCCGCCCCGCTCCCCGGCAGGTTCTCGACGACCCGCTCGAACGCCTCGGCCGTGCTCCGGTGTGCCAGCCTGCTCAGGTACAGGCGCGCGATCACCGTCGCCTGGAACGCGGGGATGACCAGGGTGAGGGCGGAGGTCGCCACCCCGTACCCGAGCACGCTGCCCAACACGGCCCACTCCACCGCCCACTCCACCGCCCGCTGGGCCGCCGCGGGGAAGACCAGCACGCCGAAGGCCAGGGTCAGCGTGCACGACCAGAAGCCGCCTGCCGTCGGCTCGCCCCTGCCCGCCAGCCGGTAGGCGCCGGCGAGCGCGCGCCCGGCGCTCCGGCCCTCCAGCGTCACGATCGCCACGGCCAGCAGGCTCGGCAGCGCGAGCACCGCCAGGGACGCCATCACGAGAACGGCCCACAGCAGCTGTCCGGTCCACATCAGCATGCCGAACCCGGCCACCGCGGTCGCCGTGAACACCACGACGCCCAGCAGCGCGAGGAGCAGCATCGCGGGCAGGTTCCGCAGCGCGGCGCGCATCGCGTCCGGCGTGGCGACGGGCCTGCCGGTCAGCAGGCCGACAGCGATCACGACGGTGGCGGGCAGGACCACGGCCTGGCCCGCCAGCGAGGCGAGCATCACCGCCGCCGCCCACACCAGCAGCGGCCTTCCCGGCGTACCGAGCAGCTCGAACGAGCCGTCGACCAGCACCGCCGACTCCTCCACCACCAGCGCCAGCCCGAGCAGCGCGACCAGGCTGATCGGCAGGAACACCAGCGCGGCGGGCGCCGCCAGCCTGATCAGGTGCCGCGCCGCGGTGCCGTAGGCCCGCCAGATCACCCCGTCCCGCCGGGCGACCGTCATGGCCTGGACGTGGCGGGCGGGCGCCTCTTGAACAGCCTCGGGCATGGACGCCTCCAGCGAGCAGCGGGGGTCGCTTGACGGCCAAGAGCGTAGGATCCGCGGCCCGCCCATTCAGGGCATCCAGCCCATTCGGCATCAGTCCAGGCAGAACTCGTTGCCCTCGGGGTCGGTCATCACGATGGTGCCGGCGGTCAGCGGAAGATCGGGCTCGTCACGCCGTACCCTCTTCGCGCCCAGCGCGACGAGCCGGTCGCACTCGGCCTCCAGCGCCGCCATCCGCTCCTCCCCCTGCAGCCCGGGAGCGGCGCGCACGTCGAGGTGCACGCGGTTCTTGACGACCTTGTCCTCCGGCACCTGTTGGAAGAACAGCCGGGGGCCGTGGCCGTCCGGGTCCTCGACGGCCGACCTGGTGTTGCGCTGGTCCTCCGGGACGCCGGCCCGCGCGAGGAAGTCGTCCCACGCGGCCAGCGGGTCGGCGCCCTCGGGCAGGTCGACGCCGGGCGGGCCGGGATGGACGTAGCCCAGGACGTCGCGCCAGAAGGACGACAGCGCCCGCGGGTCGTGGGCGTCGAAGGTGACCTGGATATGGCGGCTCATCGGATCGCTCCGTTCGTCGTCGTGGTTCGGGTCCATGCTGTCACCCTCTGGAGGACAGGATCGGTCCGCTATCTGACAGGGTGGGCGACATGGCCGGTGACGAGCGGAGCACGACGGAGCGGGTGCTCGCCCTGCTCGGCCTGCTGCAGCAGCGCCGGGTCTGGACCGGCCCCGAACTCGCCGACCGGCTCGGGGTCACCTCGCGGACGGTACGGCGGGACGTCGGGCGGTTGCGTGCCCTCGGCTACCCCGTGCACGCCGGGCAGGGCGTCGGCGGCGGCTACCGGCTCGGCCCCGGGCAGGACCTGCCGCCGCTCCTCCTCGACGACGAGGAGGCGATCGCCACCGTCGTCTCGCTGCTGGCCGGCGCGGGCGGCGCGGTCGCCGCCGACGCCGCGCTGCGCGCTCTGACCAAGCTCGACCGGGTGCTGCCCACCCGGCTGCGGCACGAGGTGCGCGCGCTCTCCGGGTCGGTGGAGTCCTTCGCCGCGGGCCGCGCGCCGGTCGACCCCCAGGTGCTCATGACGCTGGCCGGGGCCTGCCGCGACGAGGTCGAGGCCGGCTTCGGCTATCCGTCCGGGGACGAGGTGCGCCGGCGGCGGGTCGAGCCCTACCGCCTGGTCGCCTCCGAGCGGCGCTGGTATCTCCTGGCCTACGACCTCGATCGCGACGGCTGGCGCAGCTTCCGTCTCGACCGGATGACCGACGTGTCCGCCCGCACCTGGCGCTTCCGCCCGCGCCCCGCGCCGGACGCGGCCTCGTACGTGCAGGAGGGCGTGGCGAGCCGGGTCTACCCGCACCGGGGGCGCTTCCTCGTCCACGCGCCCGCCGGTACGGTGCGCGCCCAGGTCCCGGCGTCGGCCGCCGTCGTACGGCCGCGAGGGAGCGGACGCTGCGAGGTGATCAGCGGCGCCGGGAGCCTCGACGCGGTGCTCATGCACGTGCTGCTGCTCGGGCACGACTTCGAGGTGCTCGACCCGCCGGAGTTGGCGAGCCGCTGTCGCGTGCTCGCGGAGAAACTGCTGTCCGCCGGCGCACCGACGTCGGACCACTAGAGGAGCGCGCGGTGACGAACGCGAGGGAGCCCGACTGGGCGTACGTGGGCAGGTCGCTGCTCAAGGTCCTGGCCGTCACCGCGGCGCTCTGGCTGGCCCTCGTCGTGGCCGACCGGGCCTTACCGCTGTTCGTCGAGACCGGCGACGAGCGGATCGCCCAGGTGTACGGCACGGCGGCGCGCGTCGCGAACCCGGACGAGCGCATGCACGGCTACCTCGATCGCGGCAGCCTCCTGACGACGACCTACACGCTGTGGGGAGAGCCGCGCGGGGCCGGTCCCGGCGAGGGCGGCACCGATTACGAGATCGTGGAGGACGTCTTCGGAACAGTCCGGGCGCCCCTGCTCGACGGGCCCTCCGGCAGCCTGGCCGACGCGATCGCCTCCGTGGAGGCGGATCCCGACGGCGTCTCGGGGACGGCGGCGGAGACGTCCCGCGACATCATCGACGGGCTTCCGCGGACGCTCGACGCCGTGGCGGTCGTGGATTTCGCCGACTCCGTGACCGCCGGGCAACTCGTCGCCTTCAACCGGCGCCACAAGATCTGCGGAGGAGAGGACGTCTCCTACATCTACTCGCCGTCCTACTTCGACGACTCCGGTGATCCGCCCTCACTCAACGCGGTCGTCTGGAACCGCGACATGGCCAACCACAGCTGGGAGGCCACCACCTATCAGTGCGAGACCGAACCCGAGGCTGCGCTGGCCGCGTACCGCGAGTGGGTGGGGATCCTCGACGAGGATGACGACCTGCACGAGTTCGGACTGGCCCGCGGGTGGCTCGCGATGGCGGCCGAGGAGGGCGCCGTCTACGGGCTCGTCGTCGACCGCTGGAAACTCGCCGACCTGCGCGAGCTCCTCGACGACCCGGTGGTCGAGGCGGTCCATCTCGCCGACGTCGCCTTCGACCTCGGCGCGGAGTGACCACATCACCGGCGCTTTCTCGGGTAGGGCTGGGTTCCAGGGCTCTGTGTGCATCCGGGGGGAACACATGGTGACAGGGCAGAAGCCGGCGAGCCGGCTCCGGGCGGTGCCGCCGCGCCTGTGGATGGCGCTCGTCCTGCTGATCCTGGCGGTGGTGTTCATCGTGCAGAACCAGCAGGACGCGACCATCCAGCTCTTCATGATCGTGCTGGTCGCCCCGTTGTGGATCACTCTGGTGGTCTGCACCGCGATCGGGATGGTCATCGGCGCGCTGATGGGCCGCCGGGGCGGATGAAACAGGTCACAGGCGTCGGCCGACGGTGAGGACGGCTGACCAGTGGCGGGTGAGCCGTCCGTCAGGGCGGGCGGCGAGGAGGCGGCGGATCTGCCGGTAGAGATGTTCGCGCTTGTCCGGCTCCATGGCGATGTGGCCGGAGAACGTGTCGAGCAGGGCGAGATACTCGTCCGCCGTGTAGCGCAACGCCCATACGTAGAGCTTCGTCCCGACCACCGTGAAATGTCCGGAGGCGTCGAACTCGGCGGCCATGGGGTCGTCCTGCTCCTCGGGCGTCGGCCCGGGCCACGGGCCGTCGTGGCCTTCGCCGATCTCATCGTAGGTCTTCTGGATCTCGGTGAAGAACGGGTCGAAGTCCGACGGCATCGCGTGGTCGGCGTTCCACACGGCCAGGTGACCGCCCGGGGTGAGGAGGGAGGCCGCCTTGGCGTACTTGACCTCCGGGTCCACCCACTTCCAGGCCGTGGCCGCGTACACGAGGTCGAAGCGGTCCCGCGGCTCCCAGTCCTCGAACGAGGACGTGATGACGGAGACGCCGGAGAATCCGGCGAGGCGGCGTCGCGCCTCGGCGGCCAGGGCGGCGCCGAGTTCGACGGCGGTGATCCGGAACCCCATCCGGGCCAGCGGCAGCGTGGCCTTCCCCGGGCCGCAGCCGACTTCGAGCAGGTGGGCGGAGGGGGTGACCCCGGTGACGTCCAGCAGATCGGCGTAGAGCTCGGCGGGGTAGTCGGGGCGTGCGTCCTGGTAGGTGGCGGCCGCCCGGTCGAAGGTGGCTCGGAGATCGCGGGACATGCTCCCCATCCTGGCAGCGCCGCGCCGGTGACCGGGAGTGGCCGGGTGGCCCTCGCCCGGCGCGGTCGGAAAAATCCTGAGGTGAGCTGTAGTGGAGAGCCTCTCCCGTTCGTCAATCCGACGAAAGACAGCGAAACGACCGAACACACGACAGGAGCAGCCCGATGAAGTACCTCATGCTGGTGTGCACCGATCCCGACTACAAGCCCGGCCAGGACGAGGGGGCCCCGGACGTGGAGGACTGGGTCAAGGAGATGGACGGCAAGGGCATCCGGCTGATGGGCGAGCGCGTCCGCCCGGTGAGCGACGCGACCACCGTCCGCGTCCGCAACCGTGAGGTGCTGCTGACCGACGGTC
The DNA here is from genome assembly GCF_008017515.1 of Nonomuraea sp. C10. Classification (NCBI taxonomy): domain Bacteria; kingdom Bacillati; phylum Actinomycetota; class Actinomycetes; order Streptosporangiales; family Streptosporangiaceae; genus Nonomuraea; species Nonomuraea sp. C10. Next base: position 1,888,872 of record NZ_VPFF01000003.1, on the reverse strand, counting down.
CGTACGCGGAGACCAAGGACCAGATCGCCGGCTTCGACGTCATCGACTGCGCCGACCTCGACGAGGCCATCGAGGTCGCGTCCAAGCACCCGATGGCGTGGGCCGGGATGATCGAGCTGCGTCCGTTCTGGACGGACGGCGAGGACTAACCGCAGGTGAAGGACGAGATCGCCGGGATCTACGCCGACGGGTGGAGCCGGATCGTGGCCACCATGATCCGGTTCACCGGCGGCGACTGGGACCTGGCCGAGGAGTGCGCGCAGGACGCGTTCACCAAGGCGCTCCAGAAATGGCCGGAGTCCGGGGTGCCCGACCAGCCGCTGGCGTGGCTGACCACCACGGCTCGTCACCGCGCGATCGACCGGATGCGCCGCGCGGCCGGCGAGGCGGCGAAGCTGCGGGAGGCGGCCGCCATGGAACCACCGCCCTACCTGCGCGACAGCGAGATCCCCGACGAGCGCCTTGAGCTCATGTTCACCTGCTGCCATCCGTCGCTGAACCTCGATGCCCAGGTGGCGCTGACCTTGCGGAGCCTGACCGGCATGAGCACCGCCGAGATCGCGCGGGCGTTCCTGGTGCCCGAACGCACCATGGGCCAGCGCATCTTCCGCGCCAAGCAGAAGGTCGCGCACGCGGCCATCCCCTTCAGGGTGCCGCCCGCGCACCTGCTGCCCGACCGCCTCCCCGCCGTGCTGCACGTGCTCTACCTGCTGTTCAACGAAGGGTACGGAGATCCGGCGAAGGCCCGGCTCTGCCAGGAGGCCATCCGCCTGGCGCGGGTGGTGACGGCGCTGATGCCCGACGAGCCCGAGGCGCAGGGCGTGCTCGCGCTGATGCTGCTGCACGACGCCCGGCGACCGGCGCGCGTGGACGCGGCCGGAGACCTGGTCACCCTCGACGAGCAGGACCGCACGCTGTGGGACCAGGCGCGGATCGCGGAGGGCGCCGCGATCTGCGAGCGGGCGCTGCGCCGGGGCCGCGCCGGGCCGTTCCAGCTCCAGGCGGCCATCGCGGCGTGCCACGCGACCGCGCCGCTCGCCTCCCGGACGGACTGGCCGCAGATCGCCGGACTGTACGCGGAACTCGCGCGCATCGCGCCGAGCCCGATCGTGGAGCTGAACCGTGCCGTGGCGATCGGCATGGTCAGCGGGCCCGAGGCGGCGCTCCGCCTGGTCGACGGGATCACCGGGCTCGACGGCTACTACCTGTTGCACGCCACCCGCGCGGACCTGCTGCGACGCGCGGGCCGCGGGCAGGAGGCGGCCGGACACTACCGGACGGCGCTCGACCTCGCGCCCACCGACGCCGAGCGTCGTTTCCTGCGCGGCCGGCTACAGCAGCCGTAGCAGCCGCATCGCGTCCTCTTCGATGCGCGAGAGTTCACGGAGGATGGCCCCGGCCTGCTCCAGGTGCGCCGCGTCGCCGCTCTCCCCCGCCTTCGCGATCAGTGTGGACACGTCCGTCCACAGGACGGCGGCCTCCGCGTACAGCTTGTGACCCGCGCGGAGGTTGCCGTCGTCGATCAGCCCGGCGCACTCTCCGAGGAAGTCGCGGTAGAGGACGCGGAACAGGGCGCCGCCGGTGCCGGCCTGCTCCATGAGGAGGGCGGCCCGCGGCAGGTCCCGCGCCGGGTCGTCGGCGCGGAGCAGCCATCGGGGCACCTGTTTGGCGGCTTTCGCGATACCGCGGTGACCCAGGTTCGCGATGGGCGCGGCGAGGAAGGCGTCGGCGCAGTCCCTGATGGCGCCGGCGAGCTGCTCCTGCCAGGGCGGCGTCGGGTGAGGCGGCAGGGTGATGGTGAAGGACCGGTGCCGGGCGGTCATCGGACCGCGTTCGGCCCGCGCCCTGGCGAGGCCGGCCCGGCTCGTGCGCACCGCTCCGCCCTGCTGGCCGGTGTCCACGAGGTGGACGTCCTGCTCGTCGTAGCCGTACATGGCGACGACATGGCCGCCGAAGTGCACCTTTGTCGAGAAATAGTCCAGATGGTACGAGTCGAGCTGGAGCCCGACCGGCCGGCCGGCGTCGATGGGGGCGGCCACGTTCTCCCACGCCTTGCGCGGTGAGGCGGTCTCCTTCACCGTCAACGTCAGCCCCAGCCTGGCCGCCAGGTTCCTGGTGAGCTCGAAAGGCTTGACGCGGCCGCCGAGGAACGGGAACGGCATGCTCTTGCCGTCCCAGTAGACGAAGGACAGTCCCGATCCCAGCCCGAACAGCAGAGGTTCGGACAGATCGAGTCCTTCGTGCCGCAGCAGCACCCCGAGCGCCGTCGTCTCGCAGTGGTGCAGGCCGCGGGCCTCGATGTCCTTGACGATGGTCATGCGCCGCTCTCCTCGTGTCCGGTCACCAGCATGGGGCCTCCCCCCGTGGGAGAGTCCAATCGGCCTACGATCACGCAATGATCAGGAGACCGACAGACACCTGGCGCGCACATGTCGCCGACTTCGCCGCGCCCTATCCGGAGCCGTTCGTGGCGGCGGCCGAACGGGTCCTGACGTCTTTCGAGGCCGAGGTACGGCGCTTCGGCTCGCCCTCCGACGACGAGGTCCTCGCGGCGATCCGGCGGGTGGTCGAAGGGCTCAACGCCGTGGACGGTACGCACGACCACGACTTCGACACCGTCGAGCGGGAGGAGTTGTGCGAGTTCGTCGACGACGTGCTCAGCGAGGCGGGGATAGACCTCGACGGGCTCGCCGCCCGTCGCGGCATCAAGCGGTTCGAGCTCACGGACGAATGGCGCGACTGGTGACCCACCCTGTCTTACCGAACACCGCACGCGCCCGGGACAGCCGCGTCTGGGACCTGCTGTGCGTCGGGATCGCCGTCGGGGTCGTCTCGTGGGGCGCCGTCGGCGCCTGGACGGCGGTCACGGTCGGGAACTACCCGTGGAACAAGTGGATCCCGTTCGCCTACGGTGCCACCAAGGGCGTGCTCCTCGGCCTGCTCGCCGCCGCCGGCGCCCTCGCCGTGCTCCGTACCGGGCGGAGCTTGCCGGTGTTCGTCCTCGCCTTCGTCGGCGGCGGCCTCCTCGGCACGGTGCGAGATCTTCTCGGCCCCCCGGCCCCCATGCTGTACTTCTTGGATCCGCTTCCGGCCGAGCGGTGGTACTGGACGACGACGATGCTGCTGCACTGGGCGGGCAAGGTGGCGCTGCCCGCCGTCGTCTGCGCCGCGGCCCTGACCCTGCTGGCGGCCCGCCCGTACCGGCCGCGCCAGTCGACCGCGGCCGGTGCGGCGCTTCTGCTCACGGGCTTCGCGCTGCTCCTGCTGCCGACGATCGCCTCTTCTCTCGCACCAGAGATCCAGGGCAACGGTGAGCATACGAACCAGGAAGTCTGGGCGTTCCTGCGCTGCTGGGGGCTCGGGATGCCGGTGCTGGCGGCAGGGGCGGTCCGTTTCTCCTCGCATCTCGCCGGACGCGGAAGGGCCGGCCGGCTTGACAGGGGTGGAGGCTAACCGTTAGCTATAGGGGCTAACGGTTAGGGGTCGCGATGCGGCAAGAAGTGGTGCTGGCGATGCTGGCCAAGGAGCCCTCCTACGGCTACCAGCTGCGTGCGCGGCTGCGGGACGCGCTCGGTCCTCTCGGTGAGGCGATGAACGCCGGGCAGGTCTACGTCACGCTCACCCGGCTGGAGAAGGCCGGCCTGATCGCGGTCGAGGAGACCGCCGGCGGCGCCGACCGGTCGGATCGCAAGGTGTACGCGCTCACCCCCGACGGCCAGCAGCGGGTCGCCGAGTGGATCGCCGAGGTCAGCTGGCCCAAGCCCGACCTCGCGGAGTTCCATCTCAAGCTGATCGCGGCCGCGTCGGCCCGGCTGGCCGACCCTCTCGCCATCGTCGACACCCAGCGCCGTGAGTTGCTGCGCCGGCTGCGTGACGTCCAGCGCGCCGCCATGGCCGAGCCGGACCGCTCGGACGCGGCGCTGCTGCTGGAGGGCATCGTGCTCCGGCTCCAGGCGGATCTGCGCTGGCTGGAGGCATGTGAGAAGGACTGGACCCATCGAAGGAGTGGATCGTGACCATCGCCGCCGACCCGCCCGTGCTGCGCGCCCGCGGGTTACGCAAGGAGTACGGCACGGGGGACGGACTCGTGCGCGCCGTCGACGAGGTCGATCTCGACATCCGCGCCGGGGAGACGGTGGCGATCATGGGGCCCAGCGGCTGCGGGAAGTCCACGCTGCTGCACCTGCTCGGCGGTCTGGACCGGGCGTCAGGCGGCGAGGTGTCGCTGAACGGCCGCCGCATCGACGACCTCAGCGAGAAGGCCCTGTCCCGGATGCGACGGACCGACGTCGGTTTCGTCTTCCAGTCCTTCCACCTGATGGAGGAGCTCACCGCCGTGGAGAACGTCGAGCTGGCGGCGCTCCTGGCCGGACGCTCGCCGCGGGCCGCCAGACGGCGTGCCGAGGAGTTGCTGGAGCAGGTCGGGCTCGCCGGCAGGTCCGGCTTCCTGCCTTCCGCGCTGTCCGGCGGCCAGCGGCAGCGGGTCGCGGTCGCCCGCGCGCTGAGCAACGAGCCGCTGGTCGTGCTCGCCGACGAACCGACCGGAAACCTGGACAGCGCCGCCACCCTGGACGTCCTCCAGCTCTTCGAGGGCCTCCACGCATCCGGCCAGACCCTGGTCATCGTCACCCATGACGCGCGGATCGCCGCCACCGCGGACCGGTTGCTCTCCATGCGCGACGGCGCGTTGGTGGACGAGACCTGGCTGACCGGCGGCACCACCGGGCGGCTCGGCGCCCTCGCCGGGCTGGAGGACTGAAGGTGATGGGCCGCATCCTGCTCGTGGGCCGCCTCGCCGTGCGCGACCTCCGGCGGCGCCGCGTCGAGGCGGTGCTCATGCTGCTCGCCATCATGGCGGCCACCACGACGTTGACACTCGGGCTCGTCCTGCGCGACGCGGCCGCCCATCCGTACCAGAGCACCCGGGAGGCGACCGCCGGTCCCGACGTGGTGGCGGGCGCAAGCCGGCCCTCGGAGCTCCCCCTCCTGGAGGAACTGGCCGGCGACCCCGACGTCGTCGACCACGGCGGACCTTACCCGGTCACCGCGGCGAAGCTCCAGGCGTCCCGGCGGACGTCAGACGTGCAGGCCGTGGGACGCGACGCCACACCCGCGTCGGTCGACCAGCCCGAGCTGGTGGAGGGCAGCTGGGTCAGCGACGGCGGCGTGGTGGTCGAAGCCGCCTTCGCCCGTGCGTTCGAGCTGCGCGTCGGCGATCCGGTCACGCTGAGCGGCCGGTCGTTCGAGGTCGTCGGTGTCGCGGTCACCGCCTCCATGGCGCCCTATCCGGGCGGGTCGTGCCTGGTCGCCGCCGGTTGCCTGCACGGCGTCGTGCCCGACGACAGGGCCCTGCCCTCGGGGTTGTCGCACAATCCCGGCCTCGTCTGGCTCACCCAGGCGGACGTGCGGGGCCTCGCCGCGGAACCGGATTCGCTGTCGTACGTGATGAACCTGAAGCTGGCCGACCCGGGCGAGGCCCAGGCGTTCGCCGACACGAAGCAGGGCGATCTGCCCATGCAGCCCTGGCAGACCATCCTCGGCGAGGCTACCGAGCTCGCCGAGGACTCCCAGATCCTGCTGCTGATCGGAGCCTGGCTGCTCGGCCTGCTCGCCGTGGCCAGCCTTTCGGTGCTGGTCGGCGGCCGGATGGCCGATCAGACCCGGCGCGTCGGGCTCCTCAAGGCAGCCGGCGGCACCCCGGGCCTGGTCGCCGCCGTGCTGCTCGCGGAGTACGTCCTGGTGGCCGTCGTCGCGGCCGCCGCCGGTCTGACGATCGGATCGCTGACCGCTCCGCTGCTCACCGAGCCCGGTGCCGGCCTGGTCGGCAGCGCGGGCACGCCGTCGATGACGTGGTCGACGGCCGCCTCCGTGACCGCCGTGGCACTCGGGGTCGCGCTGGTCGCGACCGTCGTCCCGGCCGTGCGCGCGGCCCGCTCCAGCACCGTCGACATGCTGGCCGACTCGCCACGCCCGCCCCGCCGCGTCGGCTGGCTGATCGCGATCTCGGCGCGACTGCCCGTCCCGCTGCTCCTCGCCTCGCGGATCGCCGCCCGCCGGCCGCGACGGGTCGCGCTGGCCGTGGCCAGTATCGCGATCACGGTCAGCGGGATCTACGTCCTCCTGGTGCTCGACGCCTTCCTCGGCGACCAACCGCTCGCCGGAGGATATGACGACTCCCAGGTGGCCGTGCTGCGCCAGGTGCTCCTGGTCTGGACGGTCATCCTGCTCTCCCTCACGGCGGTCAACGCCGTCGTCATCACCTGGGCGACGGTGCTCGACAACCGGCGCTGGTCCGCACTGGCGCGCGCCCTCGGCGCCACCCCTCGCGAGGTGAGTACGGCACTGACCGCCGCGCAGGTGCTGCCCACGCTCGCCGGCGCCGTCTTGGGCGCCTTCCCGGGAGGCTTCGCGCTGTTCGCCGCGGTGAACGCGATCAGCGGCGGTGACAGCGGCAGGGCCACGCTTCCCGCGCTCTGGCAGCTACTCGCCCTGGTGCTGGCGGCCGTCCTCGTGGTGGCGGCGCTCACCTCCGTCCCGGCCCGACTCGGCGCCCGCCGCCCCGTGACCGAAACCCTCCGGGCCGGCTGAGTGACGCCGTGCCCTACGCGGTACAAGGGCGCTCCACGGCGGGTTCGGGGCGGTGTACGCCGCGCGGCCGGTAGCCGAGAGCGTCCGCGACGCCCGCGAGGTCGGACAGCAGCCAGAGGATCGCCAGCCACATCTCGGTCCCCTGCAGCCCCGGCACGGTCGCGGCGACGCCGGCCGTGGTGGGGTGCGGGGCCTGGAACCCGAAGCCCTGGCCGTCGGTCCAGTGCCCGAGCGCGTCGGTGAGCAGGGTCCTGGCCAGGGCCGTCACCTCTTCGGCACGGTAGCCGGTGTGCCGGGTCAGCCAGAGCGGGTGCGCGATGTCGAGGATGTCGCAGGCGTTCTGCCGCTCCGGGCGGACGTACCGGGGGTCGCGGGCGTGCCGCAGCACGGTGTCGACAACCCGCTCCGGGTACGGCAGCGGCACCCCGAACTGGGCGAAGGTGCCGCGCGACGCGCGGTAGAAGCCGTTGACGATCCGCAGCAGCCCGTCGATCGGCCGCGCCGAACCCCACATCCCGGTGTCCGGATCGGCGTGCGTGAGCAGCCATCCGAACAGGGCCTCCGTGGCCCCGGGGCGGCCCCGTCCGCTGTTCCACAGGATGGCGGTGCCCAGGATGTCGACCCAGTGCCCCGCTCCCCAGGCGTCCCGCGTCCAGGGCAGGCTTTCCACGAAGGCGATCAGGTCGGCGGCCTCCATGTCGGCGACGGGCCGGACCGGCGCGGGGAACCGGCTGCCGAGCAGGTCGAGCGCGTAGCCGACGCACAGGACGTGGTAGCCGACATCCGGATCGGACAGCCCCGGCTCGGGCCGTGGGCCGCCATCCGGCGTCTCCGCCAAGCCTGGATCGGGCCTTTTCTGGCTGCCGTCCGCGAGCAGCGTCCCCACCAGGCCCGTCGCCGGGTCCTGCCAGGATCGCAGCCGGTCGGCCTGCTCGTCCGCCGGCATCGGGCCGGGGGCCCGGCCGAGCAGCAGGTCGGCGATCTCGATCGCGTCGCACTGGGCGCGGACGGTGACGGCCGCGCCCGGCCGGTCGACGAACGCCCCGCCGAGGAGCCGGGGGTCGAAGCAGCGCGCCAGGACGTCCTCCGCCTGCTCACGCGCGGTCTCCGCGAACCCCGCCACCGCAGTGGCCAGGTCGCCGGCCGGCGGCTTCAACCCGGGAACCCGCCAGCGCAGCACCTTCGCCGGGTTGCCGCCGACGATCGCGCCGGCCGGGACGTCCTTGGTGACGACCGCGCCGGCCCCGATCACCGCGCGGTCGCCGACGGTCACACCGTCCAGGACGACCACGTGGGAGCCGATCCAGACATCGTCCCCGATCTCGATGCCCCGGCTGGTGAGCGGCTGCCGGAAGACCTCGACGTCGGGGTCGGACATCGTGTGGTTGAACCCCAGCAGCGAGGTGTGGGCGCCGATCCGGACCGCGTCGCCGAGCCGCACGTCGCCCCGGACGACGGTGTAGGGGTTCATGGAGCAGTCGCGTCCCGTCCGCACCGAGCCGCTCAGGTAGGCGCCGGCGGCGACGTAGGTGCGCGGGCCGAGCCGCAGCTCCTCGTTCTGCACCGAGGCGAGCTCGGAGACGAAGCACCTCTCGCCGAACTCGTAGCCGGCGTGCCGTCGGGTGAGAGCGCGCTGGAGTTCGAGCTGCCTGTCCTGTTCTTCCTGACCGGCTTCGTCCCAGAAGGACCAGGGTGAGTAGTCGTAGTGGTGACGGGCGAACGGCGCGTCGCCGTCGAGAGCGGTTGTGCCCATGCCAACCCCCGGGAAAGCGTTTGCCTACACGCTAACCCATGGCTAAGCCGCCACGATCACGGCCCGGCTTCGATGGGATACGCTCGTCCTCCTCCCCGAAGTCCGAGGAGCGTGACCGCATGAGGCGCTACAGGAACGGCCGGCTCGCCGCGGTTCTCGCCGGTCTTTACGCCGGTCTGGTGATGCTCCTCGGCATCCCCTCGGTGGTGATCCTGCTGACCGTCCAGGACCCGATCCTGCTGTCCGGCTTCGCCCTCATGGTCGTCACATTCCCGCTCGGGCCGCTCATCTGGTGGGGATGGCACTCGGTCCCGCCACAACTGGACAACCCCGTACTGCTCATCGTGCTGCTCACCGGAGCGGGCCTGCTGCAGGCGTATCTGCTCTGGCGCGTCGCACGCGGCCCCGCGACCTCGGACTGATGCCACGCGGGCGCCCCGTCCCGGGACGGGGCGCCCGTGTCGCGTCAGAAGTCGTCGGCGGTGCGGATCCGGTCGCGGACCCAGACACCGGCCTCCTTGAGCCGGCTCGTCCCGGCGAACGATCCGCTCGGGCAGGTTCCGGTGGTGAAGACGGCGCCCGTACGGAAGTCGTCCGAGAAGTTCCAGTTCACCCAGCTGATCTTCTTCTGGGCCATGAGATCGAGATACTGCTGCGACCTGGCGAAGTTGTTGGCCCCGTCGCCGGACGCGGTCTGCGTGCCGAACTCGGTCACGAAGACCGGCAGCCGGTCGGCGGCCCGGGACAACGTGTTCAGGTACAGGCTGTCGTGCGAGGCCGCGTAGAAGTGGAACGTGTACATGATGTTGGCCGCGTTGACCGGGTTGTTGATGATCTCGGTCTCGTTGCCGCCGGCGGAGACGCCGAGTGACGACCAGCCGCGGGTGCCGACCAGGATCGGGGCGTCGGCGTCGTGCTGCCGGATCACCGGGATGAGCTGGTGCGCGTAGTCGCGGATGACGGGCCAGGTGACGGCGTCGCCGTTCGGCTCGTTGGCGATCTCGTACAGGACGTTCTTCTTGCCGTCGTGCCGCTGGGCGATCTCGGTGAAGAAGGTCTTGGCCCGGCTGAGGTTGTACATCGGGTCACCCGGGGTGAGCATGTGCCAGTCGACGATCGCGTACATCCCGCGGGCGGTGGCCATCTCGATCAGGGAGTGCACCCGGTCGGTGAACAGCCGGGGGTTGGTCTCGTACCCGCCCTCCTGGATGTACATCGAGATGCGCAGGACGTCGGCCTTCCAGTCGTTCGCCAGCGCGTCGAGCGAGGCGCTGTTGAGGCACTGGTCGTACCACTGGATGCCGTGGCTGCTCATGCCGCGCAGCTGGATCTGCTTGCCGTTCTCGTTGCAGAGCTTGATGCCGCACACCCGCAGCTGCCCGTTGGCCTGGACCGGGGTGCCGCCGCCGCTGCCTCCCGTGGGGGTCCCGAAGACCTCCAGCTCCCAGAGGGAGTAGCCCCACTGGGTGCCGCGCTGCGTGCCGTAGACCCGCACGTACCGGCCGCTGCCGCTGACCGTGAGGTCGTCGGTCCCCCCGTCACCGGAGGCGGTGGAGTAGACGTCGCTCCAGGTGGAGCCGTCGGGCGAGGTCTGCACCCGGTACGCCCTGGCGTGGGCGACCTCCCAGGTCAGCCGTACCCGGGAGATGGCGTGCGCGGCGCCGAGGTCCACCCGGATCCACTGCGGGTCCACCCCCTCGGCGCTGGCCCACCGCGTGGACGCGTTGCCGTCGACCGCCTTGTCCGGCTCCAGACCGGCGGCCTCGACCGAGGAGGCCGTCACGGGCCTGCCCTGCGACACCAGCGGGTCGGCCACGGCCGCGCTCGCGCCGGAGGGCACCATCAACGGCGCCACCAGCGCGGCCACGACCGCGAAGATCCTCGCACCTGCACTTCGCCTCACGAACGACTCCGATTCTCCGGGGTGTATTCGGTTAGGAAAGTTTCTTAACGTGCGGCGCAGCATAGGTTGACACGGAACCCTCACACAAGGCCCAAGTTCCAGAAAAGGACGTCGGTCAGCGTCAGCCGAGCCCTCGTAGGAGGACGACTGATACCCGCCATCCGCAGCCCGGGATCCCGCCCCTCAAGGGTGATCGTCCCACCCAATGCGGCGGCGGCCTGCTGCCGGTCCGGTTCCTGCCGGCCGGTGACACACCAGCCGGCACCGGCGATAAATTGAATTTCTCACCGCCCGCTATACCTGACGCCCGGCCGGACAAATTGCCGACCATTCCAGTTGCGGTAACGACTTGGCCACTCTTAGCTATCCGCCATTCCGTCCCGGCCGATCGCATGTCAAATTCGAGGGCGTCATGCCGACAGGGGAGGGGTCGCATGCAAGAATTACCCACGCTCACGGTCTCTATGATCGGCGCCCCGGGTTCCGGAAAATCCACTTATCTGCATGCGCTGTACGCGACGATGACGCGCGGCGTCGGCAATTGCAACCTTCACGAAGTCACCAACAATGCCGATGTCCAGATCCTGGAGAGCTGGCATGACCTGGGCCAGGGCACTTCGCTGCCGCAGACGTCGGTGAAGCCGATCAGTTACCGATTCGTCTTCTCGCGGGAGATGAATCCGTCGGCGCTGCTCGACTGGACCGATTTCCGCGGGGGCGCGCTGCACGATTTCGTCGGCGTGGACGGCTCGCTCGACACACAAACGCTGCTCAACAAGATATCGCTTTCCCAGGCCATCTTCGTGACGCTCGACGGGGAGCACTTCCGTAAGCCCGTGACCCCCGAACGCCGCGAACCACTGGCCCGCGCGATGGTCACCCACCGCATTTCCAGTGTGATCACGGAAACTCTCACCCGCAGGACCGCGCGCGGGCTCGCGTGGCCGTCGATAACCATCCTCATCACGAAGGCGGACCTCATCGACTGGGGCGGCGGCCCGGGGCGGACCCTGACCGGCGTCGTCGACGAGGTCAGGAACCTGCTGCCGGTGGCCTTCCAGCCGCGCGTGTGCACCGCCGTCTGCCCCGTCACGGTCGGTCCCCTGCAGACGTTGCCGGACGGCAACGTCCGGCCGGACGGCGTGGACCCGAACGACGTCCACCTGCCGCTCATGTTCACCATGACGCACTACTACCGGACCGCCGCCCACCTGGACGATCAGCACCTGGGGAAGCTCGCGGCCGAGCGCGGCAGCCTCAAGGAGCGGCTGGCCGCGTTGCCCCAGAGCAGCCGGCGCGCCGTACGCGACCAGCGGCTGCGGCTGGAGCAGGAGCTGCGGGCGGTCGAAGTGGAGATCGGCCACAACCAGCGCCGTTACGACCAGTCCACCCAGGCGATCTCCGCGCTGGCCGCACGGCTCGGCAACCTGCGCGTGTTCGAGGGCGGGTCGCCGGCCCGCTGGGCGGCCGGCCGCCGTGCCTGAGCAGACCTGGGCGCCGGTGGTCTTCGGCCGTACCGCCGGGGCCGACGTGTGGTGGCGGGTCCGCCCGCCGGGCGCCGACCGCCAGTGGCTGGAGAACGCCATCCACACCGTCATCGCCGGCGGCAGGCGACTGGAGGGCCGTCCCCGCTTCCTCATCACCGTCCGGCCGGGCGCGCGGCTGGTGGGAGTGGCCTGCCGGGCGATCGAACTGAGCCGGTCGATGCACACCGACGGCAGCAGGGAGATGTACTGCTTCGTCGGCTGGTTCTCCGCCGCCGACAGCGGCGGTCCCGAGCTCCCGGACCTGTACGACCACTACCCCGCCTGGGCCGGAGCCGTCTACGAACGCCACATGGAGCCCGTCTGGAACGCTCCTGTCAGCGCGGTGCGGCGGCCCGACCCCGGCCGGCCGGGCCCGCCACCGTGGCCGGTCGCCCCGCCGCCTCCGGTCGATCCGCACCTCGTGCTCCCGCCGGTGATCCACGTGAACGACTGGGACATCGTGTGGAACCACGCCCTGGCGAGCCCCGCCCCGGCCAGTGTCGTGCTCGGCTGGAGCACGGCGGGGCGGCCCGGTGCCGGCGTCACCCACCTGGGCGTACTCGACCGCGGCGTCCCCCGTCTCGACCGCTCCGGCCCCTTGGAGCCTTTGAAGCGCGTGGGCCCCGTCGACCCCCACCCCCTGGAGCACCCCGAACGCCGACCACCACCGCCGGTCGCCGGAACCCCCGGGCCACCCCGCAAGAACGGATCGTCCCCGATCCTGCTCGGCGGCGCGGCCGTGTTCGTCCTGCTGGTCGTCGGCGTGGCCGTCTCCTCGCGCGCCCCACTGGAGGCGTCGGCCCCCGAGCCCGCCACCCGGTCGGCCGTCCCGGCGGCGCCGAAGCGTCCGCAGACCGGGCGAAGGATCGTCAACCAGCCCCTCACCCTCAAGGACCAGGCCGGGAAACGGCTCGTCCCCGGCTTCGAAACCGGCAAGGGCCCGTGGGTGAGCTACCGCCGCGGAACCGGCGTCTCGCTGGAGTTCGCCCCGAAGACCCCCATCCTGACCGGCACGGCCCGCACCCTCCCCGGATGCCGGAAGGCCGACATGTACCCGCACCCGGCGCCGCACGTCGCGACCGGCCTCCACGAGGTGACCTGCATGATGATCGGCGAAAAGGGCCGACTCATCGGAATCAGGGTGACGGAGCAGGGAGAGCGGACCGCGCGCATGACCGCGTACGTCTGGAGATCCGCGCAAGAGCCCGACGAAGAGATGGCGAGGCATGGTGGACGCTTCTGAGATTCAGGCCAGGATCAACGCCGTGCTGGACGCCCGCCGGGCACGGCAGGCACAGGCGGAGGAGTCGTACACGGCCTGGGAGGCGCTGCGGCAGGCGTTCGCCGACCTGGTGGTCCTGGCCGAGGAGGCCAGGCGCGACGCCGCGGCCCACGAGCTGAGCCCCGGGCTGAACACCGCCCTGCGGGCTTTCCTCGACGAGGGCGACGCCCGGTCCGTGCTGGCGGAGCTGACCGAGGCGGCCGGGCAGCTGCAGGCGGTCCGGGGACGCACCTCGCGGACGACGCTCAACATCGGCGTGGTCGGTCAGACCCAGATGGGCAAGAGCACGCTGCTCCGGGCGATCTCCGGGCTGGACCGCCTGCCCGTCGACGTCCTGCCGACCTCGCGGGACTCGCTGCCCACCACCGCGACCCGCAGCCGGATCTCCAACTCGGACACCGCACGCGCGGAGGTCGTGCTGCGGGACTTCGCCGAGTTCAGGGACGTCTATCTCAGGCCGCGCCACGACGCCCTGGGGCTGAGCCTGCCGTACACGATCACGGAGTTCGCCCGCTACCGCTATCCGGCCTGGGAGGACTACCGGAGCGACCCCCGATCGGCCGGCCGGGACCTCACCGCCGCCCCCGAGCACCTGCGCCGGCTCCACGAGGCGCGGGCGTCGCTGCGCTCCTACGAGCCGCACCTGGTCCGCGACCAGGTGCGGGAGATCCCGCTCGACCAGGTGGCCGCGCACGTCTCCTATCCCCCGGCCTCGGGCCCGGTGGACGCGCCGCGCCCCTACCTGGCCGTGCGCGACGTCCGGATCTACTGCCCGTTCCCGAACAATCCCGTACGCGACCTCACGCTGATCGACCTCCCCGGCACGCAGGAGCGGGGCATCGACGTGGCCCAGCAGTTCATGCAGGACCTGCGGAACGAGGTGGACCTGCTGCTGCAGATCAAACGGCCCCGGCAGACCACGGTGCACTTCAGCGAGAGCGACACCGAGATCCAGCGGCTCGCGCGCGCAGCGAGCGCCGGAGCGGCCATCGGCGACTTCATGATCATCTTGCTCAACCACGACGCCGAGCACACCGACCTGACCAGGAGCCAGTTCGACACCGCGACCCAGCAGGCCCGCGGCGCCGTGGGCATGCACGGCATCCAGGTGCTGACCGCCGACGTCGTCCAGGAGCACGAGGTGCGCGAGCGCGTGCTGGTCCCCGTCCTGTCGCATCTGGCCGCGCGGCTGGCCACGATGGACCAGGCGGCGTTCGGCGCGGCGCGGGAGGGCACGGAGGCGGCCGGGCGTCGCGCGGTCGAGGCGGTCGCCGGCCTGGCCGAGGCGCTGCGACGGGAGAACGTCGCCCTGCCCACGGAGGACGCGCTCGTCAGCGAGCTCGTGACGCGGCTCCGCCGCGGGCTCTCGGACGCACTCGGCGACATCGCGGACGACTACCTGCGGCGGGTGCAGGAAGGCAGGCGGACGGACGAGCTCGACGCGGCGGTGGAGAAGGCCGTCGAGGAGGTCAGGGCGTGGATGGCCGCCGGGTTCGGCCACAGCGCCCCCGGCGAGTGGCTCAGCGAGGTCCGCTCCGACGCCAAGATGCTCCGGCTCGACACCGTGGAGCAGGAGTTCATCCGCAGCCGCCACTACGTGTCCGACACCTTCAAGAAGGTCGTGGACGCCTCCATGGACCAGGCGATCGTCGAGTTGCAGCAGCAGGTGACAGAGGCGTTGTGGAGCCATCTGCCGGAGGAGACGCTGCCGGAGCGGCGCTCGCTGACGGTGCTGGCCGAGTCGCTGCGCGGCGACGGGCACGTGGCCCTCGCCACGACCGTGGCCGACCTGGCCGACCTGAGCACCGGCTACGGGGTCCGGAGCCTGTTCCTGCGGATCGTGCAGCCCATCGTGATGGACATCGACGTCAGGGGGAAGATCCCCGGCGGCCACGCGCGGGAGGGCGGCTCGTACGACCCGCCGCGTGAGGACGCCCGCCGTACGGACCCGGACGACGACGTGCCCACCTGGGCGAGGAAGAAGGGAACCGGCTCCGACTCCAGGCCGGCTCCCGAGGAGGACTTCGTCGACCACGGGACCGAAGGGCTGACCGTGGAGGCCGCGCTGAAGGTGGTGTCCACCCGGCAGCGCGCGGAGGAGACCGCGCAGTGGGTGTCGGCGACGCTCACCGACATGGTCGAGCAGGCGCTCGGCCGCCTGCGGGAGGAGCTGGAGACCGAGTCGGCGACCGCCGTACGAGCCCTGTACGCCTGCGCGGACCAGTTCTTCGACGGTGTCCTGCGCGGGCAGCGCACCAAGCAGGAGTTGCGGGACCTGTGCCGGGCCGCGCTCGACCGTACGCCGCCCGGCGACGGACCCGCCAGGCTGGCGGCGCTGCTGCGGGCCCTGGCCGCGGGCGGCACAGCCGTGCGCGACAGCTACGACGCGTACGAGCGCGCGTCGATCGGCTGAGGGCGCGCGACGCTCATCCGTTTCACAGGCACCGCTCAGCACTGGTGAAACAGAGTGTGATGTACGACACTCCTCCTAGAACACTGTTTTAGAACCGTGTTCTGGCGCTTTCGGCGCCCGGAGCCGCGGAGGAGAAGTCATGGTCAAGGCCGTCGCCCGCGAACGCCGCAGACTCGGATCCCCGCCGCCCGGCGGCATCAGCCCGACCGACCCCAACCCCTTCGGGTGGGGGCCGTTCATCGTCCTGTTCGTCGTCGGCATGGTCGATCGCATCGAAGCCAACCTGCTGTCCGGCGTACTGCCTCTGGTCCAGGCCGAATGGGGCTTCAGCGACACCGCGGCGGGATCCATCCCCACCGCCGCGGCGCTGGCCGCCACCCTCGTCGCCCTGCCCGCCGGCTACCTCGCCGACCGCTACAACCGCACCAGGATCCTGGGGATCGTGGTGCTCTGCTGGGCTCTGGCCACCCTCGGCACCGGCCTGGCCGCCGGGTTCGCCGTCTTCTACCTCATGCGGGTCCTGCTCGCCGCCGCCGAGAACATCGACAACCCCGCCGTCAGCAGCCTGCTCGCCGACTTCTACCCCGCCGCGACCCGCATGCAGGTGTACGGCTGGACCCGGATGACCTCCTACCTCGGCGGCGTCGGCACCCTGCTGGGCGGCGTCATCGGGCAGGCGTTCGGCTGGCGGGCGGCCTTCGTGCTGATGGCGATCCCGGGAGCGCTGACCGCCCTCCTCGTCTGGCGCCTGCGCGAGCCGGAACGCGGCCAGATCGACAAGATCATGGCCGCCGCGTCCGTACCCCGGCAGGACCCGGCGCCACCGCGGGAAGCCGAGGCGAAACTGCTCTTCTGGCCCCAGCTCCGCCAGGTCCTGGCCACCCGCACCCTCGTCCTCGTCTCCGTCGGCGTGAGCATCCTCACCCTCGGCCTCGGCGGCGTCTACTACTGGCTGCCTTCCCTGATGGTCCGCGTCCTCGGCATGCAGACCGGCGTCGCCAGCAGCATCAGCGGCGGCGTCACCATCGTGGGCGTGCTGGCCGGCACGCTGATCGGCACCCACTTCGGGAAGCGGGTGCACGGCCGCGTCAAGGGCGGCCGGCTGCTCATCGGCGGCTCCGGCATCACCGTGGGCTCGGCTCTCCTCGGCGTCGCCCTGCTGATGAACTCGCCGGTGGCCATGGTGACCCTCATCCTGCTGGCCGTCACGATCTCCGCCACCGCCATCCCCACCTGCACGGCCTGCATCGCCGACGTGGTGGCGGCCAGGTCGCGCGGCGTCGGCTTCGCCGTCCTGCAGCTGCTCCTGACGATCGGCGTCGCCTTCGGTCCACTGATCATCGGCATGACCTCCGACGCCACCGGCTCCCTCCTGATGGCCATGTACGCGCTGATCGTGCCCATGATCCTGGGCGGCCTGGTGGTGCTGGCCGCCCGCGCCCCGTACGAACGAGAGGCCGCCCGCGTCCTCGACGACGCCCGCGACTCCTGACCACCCCGTGTCTCTGGTCACTTTCCGTGGCGAGCGGGAGCCGCCTCCCAGACGAAGCCGTCCGGGTCGGTGAAGGGCCCGGCGTCGCCGCCGATGGCGAGCCGGTGCGATCCGGTGCCCTCGGGAGCGACGCCGGCGACCTTCGCCAGGGCACGCCTCTTGTAGAGCGACAGTGTGACGGGACTCGACGGGGTGGCGAGCTCGACGTACTTGCGGCCGTAGCTCTTCGCCACGGAGAAACCGCGGTCGACGTAGAACTTCTTGCTCGCGGCCACGTCTTCCACTCCCAGTTGGAGCACGATCTCGTCGATCTGCGGGGAGGCCGGGCCGGTGTCCTTCTTCGACGAGGAGGCGACCGTCCAGATCGCCCCGCCCGGGTCCTGGACGACACCGCCATACCCCCACAGCGACTTCGCGGCCGGCTTCAACGCCGTGGCACCGGCGTCGACGGCGGCATCGATGAGACCGTTGACGGTGGCCGGCTGGGACACGACGAGCGACAGCGTGAATCCGCGGAAGCCGGTCGTCGGCGCCTCCGAGGCCCGCAGACGCAACCAAGCGTCCGAACCGGGAACAGTGGTGGTGAACCGGGTGGCCGCCGTGGGGTCGGCAACCTCTAGGGTGACGAATTCGATGGAAGCCATAGCAGTCACGCTAGACGCGGCCCGGTGATCCCCACTTCTCGAATCCTGATCGGTCTGGTCATGCCGGCTCCGGCCCACAGCGGGGACCGGCGCCGCGGCGCTCGCGGGTCAGCGTGGACGGCCGAGAGCGGCCTCGGCCAGATCGGTCCACTTATCGGCCGAGGAGTGAGGCACGACCACCCAGTCCTTCACCACCCTGCCCTGCCCCGTCGGATCGAACAGGGACGCCCCGGCCAACTGGAGCGCGGCCGCGTGCTCGGGAGTGTCCCTGACCAGCCGGAACACCATCGCGCCGTCACGCTGCAGGCTCGCGAACACCTTCCCCGCCTGGTCCTTGAGCGCGGGACGCCCCATCATCCTGGAGATCCCCACACCCAGATCAGCCAGCTCCGCGCCGACCTGCTGGAAATCCTCTTCCGCGCTCATCGTCAGTAGGCCCCGGAACTCCCTCGTGACGCGATCGTCTCGACCCCGCCTCCTGCAGCACGGCGATCATGCTAATCGTCCCGGCAGCACCGATCAAGGCCGGGCGAAAGGCGCCGGCTCGGCGATCCGCGCGTCCACCTCGGCGATCTTCGCCTGGGCGCCGGCCCGCAGGTCCGGGGTGGGGTGGCCACGCCGCCCGGTGTCGATCAGCTCGGCCACCTCGTCCAAGCCGAGCCGCTGAGCGGCCTTGATCACCGATAGCAGGACGACGGTCTCCGGCGGCAAGTACCGGCTTACCGTCGACACATGACCACTACCAGCGCAGATCCCCACCATGATCACGATGGGTCACTGAAGTACTGGTCGGTCGTTCGCTCAACAGGCGCTCCACAGATTCTCAACATCGGCCTGGCTACCTTCGCGGTGTCCAGTACGACGAGCACCAAGGAGAACCCGATGCGAACGCTCAACACGATGGTCCTCGGTGCGGCGGTCGCCGCCGCGGCTCTGACCGCGGGCGCCCCCGCGCAGGCCGCCGTCCAGACCAGCGCCCAGACCTCCCCCACCACCGTCACCCCGGCCGCCGCGGCGACCGGCTCGACGGCGATGTCCTGCCGTGAGGTGCGTGTGTACCGTCCGGAGATGCGCAAGGGACACGTGGCCGCGACCGGCTGGTCGAGAGGCTGCTCCCGCAACCAGCGCACCAAGATCATGCTTCAGCGCAAGCGCTGGTACGGCTGGCAGAACATCTCCAGCGCCTCCTGGTACGGGGCCGGCAAGAAGACGTTGTACAAGGGCTGCAAGCGGGGAACCGTCTTCACCTACCGCCTGCAGGGCCAGGTCAGCTACTACGCAGGAAGCAAGTACGTCGTCCGTAACGGCTGGAGCCCCAAGATGCGCGCGAAGTGCCCGTGACGCGCTCCGGTGACCACCCAGTACTCCAGTGACTGATCTCGAGGCGTTGGGGTCGCGTGGAGACGGCCACCGCGTGATCATCCGGAGTTCGCGGACGCGCGGTGGCCGCGAGCGTAGGCCCTGACAGCTGGATGGTCATCGTCAACGAGCCGGCCTTCCACCGCTGCCACGCGCCAGCCCGGCCTGAATCGCAATCACCCGACTGTCACGCGCCAGGAGCCCGGTACGCCACCTCCATCCGCGTGGCGTCGTCGATCTCCTCCGTCGTCAGCAGGACGGTCGTCTTCGTCCGTACGGCCCCGGTCGCCGATATCGTGAGCCCCACAGCGGCCGAAGCCGCATTGTTCGGCAGGTCGAGAACCACATACGTGTCCGTCTCGCCGAACGCGAAGTACATCTGCTCGACCCGGCCACCGACGCTTTCCGCCATGCGCTCCACCGCCTGCCGACGCCCGGTGCCGCCGTCTCGCAACACTCCTTTGAGGCCGTCTGCGGTATAGGTCGCCTGAATCAGGTACTTGGGCATGGTCGAGTCCCTCTTCTCGTGCCGCCACCCTGCACTGGGGCGGCCATCGCGGTCACGGGATCGAAGTTCTCGGCTTCAGATGACGGTAATCCCACCCTCTGTACTGATTTTCCCCTGTCGCAGCCTCACGCCGCGAAGCCAGCAGTTGCGAGGATCTCAAGCTTATGAGGCGACAAATGACCGTAGTGGTTCTCCTGACGGCCGCATCCACCGCGGGTCCGCCCGTACGGGATGCCGTGATCACGCCTGCCACTCACACGCCTCGCTGACCTGATCATCCAGGAGCCGGGGTGCCCCGCCGGAGACGTTGCCCATAAGGTCCTTGGCATGGTCGACCAGCGAACGGATCCTGTGGAAGCTGCTGTGGCCGGAGAGCTCCGGCTTCTCGATCCGACCGTGAGATCGTCGGCGAATCTCATAGCCGAACTCCTGCATCCAGAGTTTAAGGAGATCGGCGCGTCCGGCCGTCTCTGGAGCCGATCGGAGATCATCGCCAGCCTGGTTGAAAGTACTCGGGAATCCGACGAGCCCATTCGAGTGAGTGACATGACAGGGCTGCTTCTTGCCCCTGGCGTGGTCCACCTGACCTATGTCTCCGACAACGGCGGACGGCGTGCCCGCCGGAGTTCGGTGTGGCGCTGGACTGACGCGGGCTGGCGGCTCTACTTCCACCAAGGGACCCTGAGTTCTGACTGAACCGCTCAGGACTGGGAGACGGGCCGCAGGCGCCGGCGCACCCGAGCAAGGGCGGCTTCGTCACAGACATACGCGCCGTCCATACTGTGCCCGCCGCGCTGGACGAACTCGGTCGAGAGTGTTCGAAAAGAGGCGGACGAGTCATGCTGACAGGTGTCGAGGGCGTGAGCAGACTCTGGAGCAGGCAGATGATCAACGAGACGCCGTACCTGCGGCTTCAGGCAGACTACGTCGGCCGGTTGGGGGTCGAGGTCGGCATCTTCGTCGCCGTCGACCACCTGCGACGCAAGAACTTGCTCACGCCGGAGGAGGAAGAGCTCTACTTCGACATCGACGACTGGTTCCGCGAGCACCTGCCCGAGCCGCCCTTCTACGCGGACGGGAACACCATCGGCGCGATCACCTGGTTCAAACACGCCACCACGGGCGCGATGCTCACCCGTCTCAGGCCGCTGCGGGACCTCCTGTCGGTGCACGACGTGCGATGCGACCTCGTACGGGCGAGCGATCCAGGCAAGCTCGTCTACGAGGACGAGTACCAGGTCGGCGTGATTCCCAGGATCCGGAAACGCCCCTCACAGCTGCCGCCCGGCGTCACACTCGGACCGACCACCTCGGGTTCCAAACGGCACCTCGCCCGCCGTCCACCCGGCCGAAGCCGCTGACCAGGTCTTGACGCCTGCCTTACCGACGCGGGCGGATGCCCGGATCTAACCTTGAGCTGGAAGGGGCATGCCATGATCACCACTATCGTGATCGGGCTGATCGCCATCCTCGTAGCTTTGCTGGTGGTCAGCGTCCGAGTCGTCAACCAAGTCGAGCGAGGCGTGGTCTTCCGCTTCGGCAAGGCTCAGCAGGAGATCCGCCCGCCAGGGCTCACCTTCCTCATCCCGGTCGTGGATCGGATGAAGAAGGTGAATATCCAGATCGTCACGATGCCGGTGCCCACGCAGGAAGGCATCACCCGTGACAACGTCTCCGTCCAGGTCGACGCCGTCGCGTACTTCCGGGTCGAGGAGCCGATGCGGGCGGCCATCGCGGTGCAGAACTACCTGTTCGCGATCGAGCAGGTAGCCCAGACGTCACTGCGCTCGATCATCGGCAAGAGCGATCTGGACGACCTGCTCTCCAACCGCGAGGAGCTGAACAAGGGCTTGGCGCTGATGATCGACAGCCCCGCTGGGCTTCCCCTCGTAACGTGGAGACCGAACCAGGAAAGGTTTGGTCGTGGCAGGAGTCACGAGGCGTCGCTTTGATCCGGAGTTCCGGGCTGGGGCGGTGAGGATCGTCAGGGAGACCGGCAAGCCCGTCGCGCACGTCGCGCGGGATCTGGGCATCAACGAGTACACGCTGTACAACTGGGTGCAGATGGACCGGCTCGCGGCAGGGCAGGCCGGTGGCGACAGCGGAGGCGGGACGCTGAAGGAGTCGGCGGAGGAGGAGCTGGCGCGGCTGCGGCGGGAGAAGGCCGAGTTGGCCCGGCAGCACGCCAAGGAGAAGGCGGCCTGGGAGAAGGAACGCGCGGAGCTGGAGGACGAGCGTGATGTCCTCAAGCGTTCCGTGGTCTTGTGGGTGAAAGAGGCGATGGGCCGGTGAGCGTGGCGGCCTTCATCTGCTCCCAGAAGACCGACTACGGCATCGACCACGCGATCTCCTGCCGGGCGCTGGAGGTCTCCCAGTCGTGGTTCTACAAGTGGAAGAACCGCATCGGGGCGAATTCGCCGACCGCCCGCCAGCAGCGGCGGGCCCGGTTAGATGCGGAGATCAAGCGCCTGTTCGCGGCCTCGGGCGGTACGTACGGCTCACCGCGGATCACCCAGGACCTGCACGAGGCGGGCTGGCGTGTGTCAGAGAACACCGTGGCCAGGCGGATGGCCGAACTCGGCTTGGCTGGGCGGGCGCCGAAGAAGCCTCGTTCGCTGACCCGGCAGGGCAAGCGGCCGGCCGCGCCGGATCTGGTGCGGCGGAAGTTCACCGCGGTCGCTCCGGACGTGCTGTGGGTCGGCGACGTCACAATGATCCACACCGATGAGGGGCCACTGTACTTGGCCTCGGTGGAGGATCTGTTCTCCCGTCGGCTGCTGGGCTACGCCATGTCCGAGCATCACGACGCGGCGCTGACGGTCGCCTCGCTGCAGATGGCGGTCGCCACCAGGGGCGGCGACGTGGACGGGGTGATCTTCCATTCGGACCGCGGGTCGGAGTACACCGCTGCCCGCTACCAGGCCGAATGCCGCAAGCACGGGGTGGTGCAGTCCATGGGCCGGGTCGGGTGCGCGCTCGACAACGGGGCTGCCGAGTCGCTCAACAGCACGCTGAAGGTCGAGTTTGTGCACCGTCACCACTTCCGTACCAGGGCGGAGGCCCGGCTGAAGATCGCGACCTGGATCGCGGACTTCTACAACGTCAAGCGGAGGCACAGCGCCAACGACGGGCTGCCGCCTGTCACATTCGAGCGTCAGATGATCGAGACGAGGCAAGCATCATCGGCCCTGGTGAGGGCCGCTGTGGCATAGGACCGTCTCCACGGTTTGAGGGGATTGACACCGCGCTCGGCTGGGGCATCCACATCGACCGCGTCGAGATCAAGGATGTCCATCTTCCCGAGGGCATGAAGCGATCCATCGCCCGCCAGGCCGAGGCCGAGCGGGAGCGCAGGGCCCGTGTGATCACCGCGGACGGGGAGTTCCAGGCCGCGCAGAGGCTCGCCGACGCCTCGGCCATCATGAACGAGGCCCCCGGCGCGCTCCAGCTGCGCCTGCTGCAGACCATGGTGGAAGTGGCGGCCGAGAAGACCTCCACGCTGGTCATGCCGGTGCCCGTGGAGCTCCTGCGCTTCTTCGAACGCTCCGCGAACAGCGCCCCGGTCCCGGAGACCACGGAGCAGTCCGCCAGTTCCTCAGAGGAGGAGCCCGAAAGGCAGCCGGCCGTGACGAACTCCGCCACGCCCGAACTGGCCCCGTCAGGGCGCTCCTTCGACCGGTCCGCCGCGGAATCGGCCATGAAGAACGGCGCCTCGCGTACTCCATAGACCATCAGCCTCTCCAGGACCGGATGGGACGGGTCCGCTCCGTCAGCGGAGGATCGCGAAGTTGAAGTCCGAGGTCCGCAGGGTGCCGCTGAGAGATATCCAGAGCAGCACGAGGGGCTCGACGCAGCGGGCGGCGGACAGGCCGCCGAGGTCGAGGATCTGCCGATCGGCCCAGCCGAACGACTTCAGCAGATCCGCGACTTGCGCCCTGGCGGCCTGGTCGTCCCCGCACACGAACACGTTGTGCGGTCCCGGGACCTGCGCCGGATCAGTCATCAGTGTGTTGTGCATCGTGTTGAGCGTCTTGACGATGCGGGTGCGGGGGAAGGCTTGCTGCAGTTGTTCGGCGACGCTTCCAGCCGCGGGCACGACCAGCCGGGGCGGGAAGCCCTGCGAGAAGTCCAGCGGGTTGGACACGTCCACCACGATCTTGCCGTCGAGGTTGGCGGTCCCCGCGGCCTTCAGGGCGGCGAGTGCCACGAGCCCGCCGGTGGCGTTGACGACGAGCTCGCCGTGGGTGGCCGCGCCGGCGAAGGTGTCGTGGTGCCCTTGATGCTCGCGCGCCCACGCGGCGGCGACCGGATTGTCCGCCGTACGGGAGCCGAGCGTCACCTCGTGGCCGAGACCGGAGAGCTTGGAGGCGAGCCGGCGGCCGACGTCTCCGGTGCCCAGGACCCCGATCTTCACTGCTGCGTCCCTGGTGCCGGTTCACGGTGCTCGGCGGCCAGCTCCGCGGCGACGGCGTCGGCGCCCAGCCCGACCAGCCAGTCCAGCCGCGCGTCGGGGGAGAAACGCGTCATGGTGCGCGTGAGCTCACGCTTGTCGTCGTCAGTGAGGCTGGAAGCTCCGCGGGCGAGCCGTTCGATCGTCTCGCGGTACATCATCAGGTACCGGCGTTGCGCGTCCAGCATGGAAGCATCGCCGGACGGCCCGTGACCGGGCAACAGCGGCACCCCGCGGAGGTCGCGAGCGATCCGATCGAGGGCGGCCAGCCAGTGCCCGGAGTGGCCGTCGCTCAGGTACGAGTGCATCGACCCGAACGCCAGGTCCCCGATGAACGCGGCACGCCGGTCGCCGCTCCGGGCCACGATGTACGAGTCGGCGTGGCTCTCGGCCGGGCCGATGTCGTGCACGGTCACCCGCAGGCCACCGACGTCGACGCCGTCGCCGGTGGCGAGCAGATGCTCAGGCACCCGGTAGCGGTCGGGCCACTGGTCGCCGTACACGGGCCGCCATTGCTCCCGCTTGGCGTCGGCGCTCTGCTCGATCTCCTTCGCGACGGCCGCGGTGGCGTACACGGGGACGGTTTCGGGCACGACGTACGGCAGCCCGTTGAAGTGGTCGGGGTGTGGATGGGTTACAAAGGCGGCCAGCAGCGGCTTGCGCAGCGCGGCGAGGCGGGCGGCCAAGGCCTCGGCATCGGCGACCAGCAGGTTCGCGTCGATCAGCACTACGCCGTCGTCCGTCTCCAGCAGGTAGCTGTTGGCGAAGATCCCTGGCTCTGCGGCGGTGTAGACATGACACTGGAAGTCCGTCATCGGCGGCGTCTCTCTTCCTTACGTTCGCGGTGCTGTCGAACGTAAGGGCTGGGACGCCCGTCTCCCAGAAGGCACTTTGAAGTGCCCTTGCCACTCCCACCGGAGGCGCCCGTGGACCTGACGATCCCTGACGTGCTGGAGGAGTCCTGTGCCACCCGCCAGGCGTTGGAGCGGCTGGCGGCCAAGTGGCGGATCCTGCTGATCTACGCCCTGATGGACGGCCCGCAGCGGCCTGCCCGCCTGCGCCACCGCCTGCCCGGCATCACGCAGAAGGTGCTGACCGAGACGCTGCGCGGCATGGAGGCGGACGGGCTCATCACCCGTGACGTCCACAAGGAGACCGTTCCGCAGCACGTCGAGTACGCCCTCACCGATCTCGGCAGGTCCCTGCAGGAACCCCTCGCGGCCATCTGCGCCTGGGCCGCCGAGCACGCCTGACAGTCGGCGAAGACGGCCGCCGGCTACACGGCGCGTCCTGCGGCGAAAAATGACACAACATCAATTGTCCGGCGAGAAAGCCATGTACATCCCGGCAGTACGGTTGAGGTTTGACAGCGATCGCGCACGAGGCAGGATCGGCATGCTCGGGGAGGACTCGCCGTACCCACTGGTGGTGACCGGCGTCTCAGGCGCCGTCGAACAGGCGAACGAGGCCGCCCGGTCGCTGTTCCACGACGGGCCGGCCTGGCTCGCCGAAGCCCAACGCGGGCTCTCGGCTCGCCTGACGACGGGCCGGGAGGGCCTGGCGTGCGCGCCGGTCCGCGGACCGATCGGTGAGCGAGTGTTCGAGGCGCATCCCGTGTGGGCCGACGGCGGCCACGTCACCTGGTTGCTGATCGACGTCACCGGACAGCAGCAGGCCATGGAGACCTTGCAGGCCGAGCGCGAATCCGTCTTGTCCATGGTGCAGGCCGCCACCGACTTGTTGTCCACCCTGAACCTCGACCGCTGCCTGGAGACCACCGCGCGGCTGGCGGTGCGGCATCTCGCCGAGTCCGCGCTGGTCGTCATGCCGCTGGGAAGCCGCCAGTACGAGCTCGCCTTCCGCACTTCGGAGGGCGAGGCCGGACGCGAAAGCGTGGACCTCGACCCGCGGACGATCCCGGGGCTCAACGAGGCGTTGCAGGGGTTCCCGCCGGTGCCCGCCCGCTGGATCGACCCCGCCCTGGTGCCCGGCCGGGTGCTCCCCGGTCGGCGGCGCGGGATCCGTTCCGCGGCCGTGATCTCGCTGCCCGGACACGGCATGCCCGTAGGCGCGCTCGTCCTGCTGCGCCATACGGCCGGGTTCTCCCCCCGCGAGGAGATGTTCGCCCGGCTGTTCGCCGCGCGGGCCGGCACCGCGATCTCCAGCGCCCGCCTGTACTCCGACCAGGTGGCCATCACCGAACTGCTGATGGCCGGCCTGCTGCCGCCGGTGATACCGCAGCTGGACGGCGTCGAAGTGGCGGCCCGCTATCGGGCGGCAGGCGGCAGCTCGCGGATCGGCGGGGACTTCTACGACGTGTACCCGGCCGTCGGCTCGGGGCGGCACTCCCTGGTGGTGCTGGGCGACGTCTCCGGCAAGGGGCTGGAGGCCGCTGTCCTCACCGGGAAGATCCGTGACACGTTGCGCGCCCTGCTGCCGCTGGCCGATGACCACCAGCAGGTGCTGGAGCGGCTCAACGACGTGCTGCTCGCCGGCGAGAGTCTCCGCTACGTCACGCTCGTGCTGGCCGGCGTCGAGCGCCGAGGCACGCGAGTCGCCTTGCGGCTGACCAGCGCCGGGCATCCGCCGCCGATGATCGTGCGCGACGACGGCCGGGTGGACGTCACCACAGCCCACGGCACGGCGATCGGTCTCCTGGACGAGGTCACCAGCTCCACCGAGACGGTGCTCCTGCAGCCCGGGGAGAAGTGCCTGCTCTATAGCGACGGCGTCATCGAGGCCAGAGGAGGGCCGCTCGGCGACGAGTGGTTCGGCGACGAACGGTTGCGCGAGGAACTGCGGCGGAGCGTCGGCGTGCCGACGGACACCCTGGCGGAACACGTGCAGATGCTCGCGTTGCAATGGGCGGGCGACCGTGAGCACGACGACATAGCGATCGTCGCCATCGGCGCCCCAGGTGAGGCACCCCCCGCGGCGACCGGAGGACCGGGGCCGTGAAAGACGACATCGAGCAGTACGTCGAGGCGCTGCGGGCGGCGGCGACGGCCGGCGACGAGTACGCCGCGGTAAAGGTGGCGCAGGACGCGCACGACGCCGGTGTCTCCTTGGAGCGCCTCCTCCTCGACGTCGTCGCCGTCGCGCAGGCACGCATCGGCGAGGAGTGGGCGGCCAACCGCCTCACCGTCGCCCAGGAGCACATGGCGACCGCCGTCAACGAGGGCGTGCTCGCCGTCCTCGCCAACACGATCGACACGACGGACCACGGTTCCGCGCCGCTCAAGTGGCGGCTCTGCGTGGCGTGCGTCGAGGGCGAGTGGCACACCTTCCCCGCCCGGTTGCTGACCGAGGTGCTGCGGCTGCGCGGCTGGATGGTCGACTACCTGGGAGCCCATGTGCCGACCCGGCACCTGATCGTGCACCTGCACAGGACGGCCCCGGACATGGTCGCGCTTTCCAGCTCGATCGCCACCCGCCTGCCCGCTGCGCACTCCGCGATCAGCGCGTGCCAGGCTGCCGGCACGCCCGTGCTCGTGGGCGGCGCCGCCTTCGGCCCCGACGGCCGTTACGCCCGCCTGCTAGGAGCCGACGCCTGGACGCCCGACGCCCGTGCCGCCGCTGACCTGCTCGACGCCGGGCCGCTGCCCCGGAGGCACGCGCCCGGCCTGAGCGCCGAGCGGCGACCGCATCTCGCCTCCCATGAGTACGCCCTGTTCACCGACCGCAAGCCAGACCTGGTCAGAGGCGCCCTGGAAGAGCTGAGCCGGCGCGTTCCCGAGACCGGGCCCCGGCCTGCGGAGCCGCCCGTCCTCACCGCGGAGGACGTGGCGTTCACCGTCGATTTCCTGGGCACCGCCGTGTACGTGAACGATCCCGAGCTGTTCGTCTCCTACACGAGGTGGCTGGCATGGACGCTCACTCAGCGCGACGCGCCGCCGCGCGCACTGACCGCCGTACTTGACGCCCTGGGCGCCCGCCTCACGGGCCTCCCGCACGCCCTCGACACTCTGGCACGGGGCCGTGAGGCGACGGCGGGCTCTCAGCAGGCGGGCGAGTCTCCAGAAGGTGAAATCCCTCCTCGTGAAAATGGACAGAGGTAGTGAACAGGTACTGAGGGTGGGGGAGACATGGCGCAGGTCGGCTGCTGTACTTCCCGGCTGTACCGTGCGCATTTCCTTGGGTGGCCCGAAGCACACCCAGCCAGCGGAAAGTTGCCAAGATCCTTTGTACGTACAGTGATGGGCCGCGGCCTACGGTCGCCCTCGATGACATCTGGCTGCGTACCCCAGAAACGCCAGAAAGGCCGCGAAGCCATCGCAAACGGCAAAACTTCACCCTGCTTCATGACGACTCAGAGTGGGCTCACCGGAGCTGGGGCAGCATCTGTGAGCGGTTTCGACAAGCCGCTCACCGGCGCCACTTCAACGTCCCGGAGGATCCCGATGAAGATGCCTGTAGTGAACGAATGCGAAGTGGATGCGTGCGCCTACAACACCGACCGCAGATGTCATGCACTGGCCATCACCGTAGGTGATATCCGCCATGCCCATTGCGACACCTTCTTCCGCACTTCCGCCAAGGGCGGCGATCCCACCACCGTGGGCCACGTCGGCGCGTGCAAGATGTCCGACTGCCGGCACAACGTCCAGTTCGAGTGCCAGGCTCCCAACATCACGGTCGGCTATGTGGAGAACACCGCGGACTGTCTCACCTATTCGCCCGCCTGAGGCCCACTCGAGCTCGGCACGGTAGCGGGTCATCGACTCGACTGCCACCCTCTTCGTCCTCAAGGTCATGGGAGGGTTGCACTCCCCACCGAAGGCAGACTGTCAAGCGGCCATCGTCAGCGTGGGGGTTCCCGGCCCGTCAAGCTCGTCCAGCGCCACTCGTCGCCCAGAGATGGCCAGGAGGAGCGAACGCGCGGTTCCGCTCACTTCCAGGCCGTTTCCGATCGACAGGTCGGCGTCCGTCGCCGTAAGCCGGACACGCGCCATCAGTTCCTTGGCCCCACCGAAAGCCGCTGGCGTACGAGCCTGATAGCGCAGCGATCTGACCACAGCCGCCTGCGGGTAGACGCGGGTGAGCCCCAAGGGCCGAGGGATCTGCGGCAACAGGCCGCTCACGACGGCATCCGGCTGCATGACCCCTGAAACGCAGAAGAGGCCCCGTAGGGCCTCTGACCTGCTGCTACTGCTGGTGGCAAGGTGCAAGGGTCGAAGTTCCAGGCTGCGTTAGGCCTCTGACCTCCGCGTACAGCTCTCGCTTGCCTCCACCGGGGAAGGCCATCCCGCGTATATCTCACGAGGCCAGGCACGATTGAGAACCCAGCAGATGACTGATTAGTACCTATGCCCGATTAGTAACACCTGCCAAGATTTGTTGG
Organism: Nonomuraea sp. C10; assembly: GCF_008017515.1. Classification (NCBI taxonomy): domain Bacteria; kingdom Bacillati; phylum Actinomycetota; class Actinomycetes; order Streptosporangiales; family Streptosporangiaceae; genus Nonomuraea; species Nonomuraea sp. C10. The sequence continues at coordinate 1,859,613 of NZ_VPFF01000003.1, read as the reverse complement.
AGCGGATCGATCAGGCGGTAGCGGTGGAGGCGCGGGCATGAACTGGGCAGAACCGTACGGACCCGTGATTGAAACTCGCGTGCGCCTACTGACCTGGAACGTGTGGGGCGAGCACGGCCCCTACGCCGAGCGCGCCGAGCGCATCGAAAAGGTGATAGGTGAACTGGCGCCCGATGTAGTGACTCTGCAGGAGCCGACCGGGCATACGTTCCGCTACAAGCACACCGCAGTGGCCTCAGAGAAATCCTCATGCGCGTTACTGTCACGCTGGCCGATCGCGCGAAGTGAGGAGCGGCACCTGCCGGGCGGTGCACTGCCGGGCCACGCGTTGTTCTGTGAGCTGGCGGGACCACGGGGCCCGCTACAGATATTCAGCGTGATGATCGGCGCGTATCGGCTGGATGAGTCGGAAGCTCGCCAAATGCAGGTGCGGGCATTAACCGCTTTCGTGGGCGAGGTGGCCTCGCGGCGACGTCCAACAGTTGTCTGCGGGGATTTCAACGCGTCGCCCGACAGTGACGAGATCAGAATGCTGACCGGACGTAGCGCACCAGGGACGCCCGGCGTGGTCTTCTACGACGCTTGGGAGATCGCTGGCGACGGCGGTCCTGGGTACACATGGAGCAACGCCAACCCATGGGCACGTCCTGGACTTTATCCCGATCGCCGCTTTGACTACGTCCTGAGCGCCTGGCCGCGTGCAGGAGGGGCGGGGCATCCGGTGCGCTGCGAGGTGGTGGGCGCTGGCCCCCAAACCGCCTCTGACCACTACGCCGTACTGGCCGAGCTGCGGTATTGATGCAGTTCAGGCAGTAGCAGCGATCGGCCCCACCGCCCCGGTGTGGCCGATCGCCCCCAAGCATGTACGGCGTCCAGCCATGCAGCGGCGATCGTGGGCCTGCATCTGTGCGGCGACGCGGTAATCCCCGACCGATGCGTTCGGTTGGTGCGGCGGGGCCGACGTGCAGTGCCCGGCCCGGTGTCCGCCGCCGTCCGGGACCGGCCCCCAGGCCGTACGCCCGGACGGCGGGCGGGCCGAGGGCCGGGGGGTACGGCGGCACGCCGCGTCGGCGCTTGATCCCTACAAGAACGATTCGGCAGTGTGAGCGGCATGGCCGAGTTCGTTGAAGTCCATGTGACCGCGCCGGATCGTGATGTGGCTGAGCGGATCGCCTCGGCGGTGGTGACTCAGCGCCTAGCAGCCGCAGCGCAGCTCGTCGCCCCGATCACGTCCGTCTACTGGTGGCGTGGGCAGATCAACCGGGCTGATGAGTGGTTGTTGTTCATGAAGACTACGACGGAGCGGTTCGACGAGTTGGCCGCTGCGATCAAGGATCTGCACCCTTACGAGGTGCCGCAGATCTTCGCCGTTCCACTGGTGGCCGGTACGACTGACTATCTGCAGTGGATCAGGCGAGAGACGTCACCAGTGCCCGGCGCGTAGCGATCAGGTTACCGAGGAGTTCGCGGGCGGCGGGGTCCTGCTGGCTGGCGAGTGTCTTCTCTACGGTGCTGAGGTGTTGCAGACCCCAGGTCGACTCCGTGCACTGGGCTGAGGCCAGGGCGCGGCGGGCGTAGGTGACGCCGTCCTCGACTTCGTGAAGGCATACGTCGAAGCGCGCTGGCCGCACGCGGCTGCCAAGAGCCGTGACAGCATGTCCGACGCCCTGGCGACGGCTCTCCCGGCGTTGACGACGGAGAAAGCGGGGCGGCCAGATTCTGTCCTCCGTACGGCCCTGCGCCAGTACGTCGTCCTACCCGAGGACAAGCAGCGCGGGCCTCGACCTGGGGAAACGCCCCTACATCCATCCCGCGTATCTCCCGTGACCACCGACAAACGGCCGCTCAGGGCTGCATGACCCCTGAAACGCAGAAGAGGCCCCGTAGGGCCTCTGACCTGCTGTTACTGCTGGTGGCAGGTGCAAGGTTCGAACTTGCGTAGGCTGAGCCGACGGTTTTACAGACCGCTCCCTTTGGCCACTCGGGCAACCTGCCGTGTCTTCCGCTCTCGCGGCGACAGAGAAAAGGATAGCGGACTTCCGCAGTGCACGTGACACCAGTTTGTCCCCGTCCCGAATCACTCCGACCCCCTCGTTCCCGCGGGCACCCCACCGAGGTCAGCCCCAGGACACGGAGCTTTTCCACAGGGCCGGAGGCGGACCCTGCACCGGGCGGAGATGCTGGCTAGGCTCGTGGGCTGGATGCGTTCGGAGTCGGACGCTCACCGGTGCTGACGCAGCTGAGAGGAAGTGTGCTTTGGCCGATTCATCGTTCGACATCGTGAGCAAGATCGACCGGCAGGAGGTCGACAACGCGCTCAACCAGACCGTGAAGGAGATCGGGCACCGCTTCGACTTCAAGGGTACGGGGGCGAGCATCAGCTGGTCCGGTCAGGAGCATATCGAGATCAAGGCCAACAGCGAGGAGCGGGCGAGCGCCGCGCTCGACGTGTTCAAGGAGAAGGTGATCAAGCGCGGCCTCTCTCTGAAGATCCTCGACGCGGGCGAGCCCAAGCTGTCGGGCAAGGAATACAAGATGCTGGTCGCGCTCAAGGAGGGCATCGACCAGGAAAACGCGAAGAAGATCTCGAAGATGATCCGCGACGAGGGCCCCAAGGGCGTCAAGGCGCAGATCCAGGGCGAGGAGCTGCGGGTCAGCTCGAAGAAGAAGGACGACCTGCAGGAGATCATCGCCCTGCTCAAGGGCAAGGATCTCGACATCGCCCTTCAGTTCACGAACTACCGGTAGCGGAGCGGGGCGCGAGGCCGTGCGCGGTCGTCGCGCTCCCGCCGGCACCGTAGGCGGTCGGGAGCGCTTTCCCCCACCCGGCCGAACACGCTGGTCAGGAGGGTGCCGTGGCCTGTTCCAGCACCTCCAGCACCGTGGCCGTCAGCAGCGTGACCTTGTACCCGTTCGAGGCCGTCGGCGCGCACCGGGAAGCGGCCCGCCCGGCCGCCACCTCCATGGGCTCCCCCGCGGCGAGAGCCTGTTCCACCTCCGGCAGCCGCAGCGGGACGCGGGCGACGCCTCCGACGCTCACGGCCGCCGCGCCGTCCGGCGTCACCCGCGCCACGGCCTCCACCAGCGGCCACTCGGCCTCAGACCGGCTGGTGGCGCGGTGGTACGCGGCCCGTTCGCCGGCCACGGGCGGCGGCAGGTGGACCGCCAGGAGGATCTCCCCGGGGTCGAGCAGATGGTCACGGGTCGGGTCGGATCCGTACAGCGAGCCGACCGGGAAGGGGCTCCTCCCGTGCGCCTCCACCTCGGCGGCGTAGACCAGCAGCGCCATCGCGAGAGACGACGGGTGCGGGGCGACGCACGGGCTGGTGTCGATCACCGCGGAGTAGAGGCCGAGGCCGTCGCGGGCGGGGCAGGAGTCGCCGCCGTTCTGGTGGCAGGAGAAGGCGGGGTTGCGGAAGTACGAGCAGCGGTTGCGCTGGAGCAGGTTGCCGCCGATGGTGGCCACGGCGCGGATCTGGGGTGTGGCCAGTGCTCCCGCGGTGAGGGTCAGGGCGGGGTAGGCGGCGCGGAGCCGTTCGTCGCGGGCGATCTCGGCGATCGTGGTCAGCGCGCCGATGTGGGCGGAGCCGTCCGGCTGCCAGGTCACGCCCGACGGCCCCGGCAGGTCCCGCAGGTCCACGTACGGTCCGGTGCCCGGCAGGCTCATCAGGTCGGTGCCGCCCGCGCGGAGCCGGCCGTGCGGCGGGTTCTCAAAGATGGTCACGCTCTGATCCCTTCGAGGAGCCGGTCGGGGCGGATGGGCAGGTCGTGGGGGCGCCAGCCGGTAGCGTTGTGCACGGCGTTGGCGACGGAGGCGGCCACGCCGATCGTGGAGACCTCGCCCAGGCCGACGCCGCGGCCGTTGACGTGGTCCCAGCCGTCCTGGTGGAAGTGGATGGTCATCTCCGGGGTGTCGCCGATGCCGGGGATGCGGTAGTCCTCCAGGTTCGCGGTGAGGACGGTTCCGGTGGTGGGATCGACGTGGCGTTCCTCGTACAGGGCGTAGCCGATGCCCTGGATGATGCCGCCCTCGCACTGGTTGCGGGCCGGTCTGTCGGCGTAGATGTGGCCGGTCGCGATGCCGCCCCAGACGCGCAGCGGCCTGACCGTGCCCATGCGGGTGTCGACCTCCACTTCGGTGACGTGGACGGCGCCGCTGAATCCGCGGCCGAGCGCCATGCCCTGAACCGCGAACGGGGTCACGTAGCCGCCCCGGTCGCGTCGCCGCTTGCCGACCACCTTGGTGCCCGGAGTCATGCCCTGGGCCCGCAGGCGGCGGGCCGCGTCGCGTGCGGCGGGGGCCACCGACGTGGTGGTGCGGCTGCCCAGGGACGCCGGTCCCGGCACGGTGCCGGATCTGCCGATCTCGACGCGGATCCGGTCGGCGGGCAGGCCGAGCTCCTCGCGCAGGATGCCGGCGATGACGCTGCGGATGCCGGTCCCGATGTCCTGCGTGGCGGTGCGGGCCACCACCACGTCGTCCTCGACCTCCAGCTCGACCTCGGTGCCGGGGCTGACCGCGTAGAACCAGTTGGCGGCGGCCACGCCGACGCCGCGGCGGTGGCGGCCCGTCTGCGATCCGGTGCGCGGCCTGTCACGCCAGAGGGGCAGCTCCGCCGCCCGTTCGTAGAGCGCGCGGCGCTTCGGGTTGCCGTCCCAGCGGCGGCGCAGCGCGATCGGGTCCTCCTCCAGGCGGTGGGCCATCTCGTCGACGGCCTGCTCCAGGGCCCACAGCAGGGGCGGGGCGCCGGGGCCGCGGAACGGCGTGCCGGGCGGCTCGTTCGTGACGACGTCGAAGTCGCGCAGCCGCCGGGGCGCGGTGCCGTACACGAGGCGGGCGTGCAGGGCGACGGCGGATCCGACGGACACGCCGCCGCGGCCGTGCACGTCCACGGCGAGGGCCGACAGATCGCCCTTCTCGTCGGCGAGCAGGGCGATCCCGGCCCGGGTGCCCGGCCGGTTGCCGGCGTCGGTGAGCTCCTCGGCGCGGCTGAGCACGACGCGTACGGGGGCCCGGCAGGCGCGGGCGAGCTCGACCGCGGCGACCGTCTCCACGGTGATCCCCGCCTTGGCCCCGAAGCCGCCACCGACGTGCTCGGCGACGACGTGGACCCGGTTCGCGTCCAGCTTCCATCGCTTGGCCGCCCGCTCGGCGGCCATGGCCACCGTCTGGGTGGACAGGTGCAGGTGGAGGTCTCCCCGCTCGTCCCATCGGGCCACGCACGCGTGCGGCTCCAGCGGCGTGTGGACCTGCACGGCGGTGGTGTACGTCCCGGTTACCAGGAGCGGGTCGGCGCGCCGGCGGGCGGCCTCGATCCGTTTCACCGCGGTGCCGCCGCGCCGGCTCGCCCCGGTGAACGGGCCGTGCACGTTGCCGTTCCAGCCGCCGGGCAGCGTGAGCCCTTCCCCGGAGGACGGGGCCTTCTTCCTGGTCCGCTCGTCGTAGACCGGCGGGGCGCCGGGCGTGTCGTCGAGCGCGGCGGGGAGCGGCTCGTAGCCGATCCTGGCGGCCTCCGCGACGGCCAGCGCCTCGCGGCGCGTGGGCGCGGCGACGGCGGCGATCGGCTGGCCGGCGTAGCGGACGATGCGGTCGGGCGGCAGCAGGTCGACCGTGGTCCCGTCCACGTCGACCGAGGTGACCAGCGCGTGCGCCCGGGTCGAACGGATGATCACGCCTTCCCACTGGCCGTCGTGCCGGATGTCGGTGGTGTAGCGGGCGCGGCCGGTGACCTTCTCGACGGCCTCGACCCGGGCGGGCGTCGTGGTGCCGGCGTCGTGCTCGCCCCGGCACGCGGCCTCGATCGCGGCGTAGATCCCCGCGTACGCTCCGCAGCGGCACAGATGACCGGCCATGGCGGCGGCGATCCGCTCGCGCGGCGGCGCGACGTCACCGTGCTCTTCGCGCCAGGCGTCGACGAAGGCGGCGGCCTCCACCACGAAGCCGGGCGTGCAGTAGCCGCACTGCAGCCCGTCATGGGCCATGAACGCCCGCTGCACGGGATGGTCGAGCCCTTCGGCCGTGACGACGGCCCGTCCCTCCACCGCGGTGGCCGGGAGCAGGCAGCTCACCTGCGGGGCTCCGTCCACCTTGATCGTGCACGCTCCGCAGACTCCGGTACGGCAGACCGCTTTGGCCCCGGTGAGGCCCAGGCCGTCGCGTAGGACGTCGACGACCACGTCGTCCGGGCCGGCGTCCGCCTCGGTGGGCACGCCGTTTATGGTGATTTTCATGTCACTCCTGCTGACGCCGTCAACATCGGATGTTGACAGTGTCAGCTACCATCGCTGACGTTGTCAACATGGGAGGTCGTGAGAGGGTGGACGCATGGTGGACGACACCAGGAAGCGGCTGATCGAGAGCGCGCTGAGCCTGCTGCGCGAGGAGGGCCTCGACGCCGTGACGTTGCGTGCGGTCGGCGAGCTGGCCGGTCTGTCGCGGATGGCCCCCTACCGGCACTTCACCGACAAGACCGCCCTGCTGGCGGCCCTCGCCGCCCGGGTCATCACCGACCTCAGCACTCACGTCGCCGCCGCCGTCCTGCGCCACGCCGGCCGTCAGGAGCGGCTCCGGGCCTTCTACGGCAGCTACGTCGAGTACGCCGTGGCGCATCGCGAGGAATACCGGCTCGTCTTCGCCTCGGCGTTCTCCGCCGGCGACCATCCGGAGATGGAGAAGGCGCTCGACGAGGTGATGACCGCGCTCAGCCTCGACATCACCGACCACGGGCCGGTCAACAAGGCCACGATGATGGCCCTGATGTCCACCGCCCACGGCCTCGCCGAGTTGGCGACGGCGGGCCACTTCGCGCACAAGGCGATCCGCCTGCAGGACATCATCGACGTCATCATCAAGGGCGTCGGCCGGGCCGGTGAAGACGCGGCGGGTCAGCCGGGGGCGACCAGGCGGTAGCCGACTCCCCTGACGGTCTGGATCAGGGTGTCGTCGGTGTCGCCGAGACGGGCGCGCAGGCGCTTGACGTGCACCGCGATCGTGTTGGTGGCGATGTTGTCCCCCGAGGCGTGCCAGACGTGCCGCATGATCTGCTCGCGGGTGACGGTCCTGTCGAGGTTGCGCATCAGGTAGTGGAGCAGCTCGAACTCGCGCAGCGGCAGGTGGACGACCCGGCCGGCGACCTTCACCTGGTAGGCGTCGGCGTCGAGCTCCACGTCGCCCACGGCGATGAGCCGGCCGGCCTCCCCCGCCGCCGTCGCCTGGATCAGGGGCAGCAGCTCGTGCAGCCGGTACGGCATGGCCACGCACGCGGTCGCCCCCGCCGTGAGCGCCTGCACGGCCAGCTCCGCGTGCCCCTCCCCGATGCCGAGGAGCACCGGCATCGGATGGCTGATGCGGATGGCCCTGACGAAGTCCACGGCGCTGATGAGCGGCAGCGACGCGCTCACCAGCACCACATCCGGGCGCAGCGCTCCCGTCTGGATGAGCGCCTGGGCGCCGTCGGCCACGCCCGTGACCTCCACGCCCTCGCGGGCCAGGGCCGCCGCGAGCACCTCGACCCCGGCCGAGTCAGGGTCGGCCACCAGCAGCAGCGGCACCGAAGGCGCCCCCGCCCGCGCGCCCCCGCCGAGCGTCGCCTGCGGCTGGATCACCCGGGTCCTCCTCTGAGTCGGGTCACCCGAAGCGACCGGTGATGTAATCCTCGGTGCGCTTGTCGGTCGGGTTCGTGAAGATGCGGCTGGTCTCGTCGAACTCCACCAGGCGGCCGTGCCGCTCGCCCTTGTCGTCCACCTCCGCGGTGAAGAACGCGGTGCGGTGGGAGACGCGGGCGGCCTGTTGCATGTTGTGCGTGACGATGACGATCGTGTAGTCGCGCGCCAGCTCCTGCATCAGGTCTTCGATCTTGGTGGTGGCGATCGGGTCGAGCGCGGAGCAGGGCTCGTCCATGAGGATCACCTCGGGCTTGACCGCGATCGCCCGCGCGATGCACAGCCGCTGCTGCTGGCCGCCGGAGAGGGACAGCGCGTTCTGCTTCAGCTTGTCCTTGACCTCGTCCCACAGGGCCGCCCGGGTGAGCGCCTCCTCGACGAGGTCGTCCATCTTGCCCTTCAGGCCGTTGACGCGGGGGCCGTAGGCGATGTTGTCGTAGATGGACTTGGGGAACGGGTTCGGCTTCTGGAACACCATGCCGATGCGCCGCCGGACCTCGATCGGGTCGACGTGGTCGCCGTAGAGGTCCTCGTCGTGGTAGAGGATCTTGCCTTCGGCGCGGGCGCCGGGGATGAGGTCGTTCATCCGGTTGAAGCAGCGCAGCACGGTGCTCTTGCCGCAGCCGGACGGGCCGATCATGGCAGTGATCTCACGATTGCCGATGATCATGTCGACGCCGCGGACGGCCTCGTACTCGCCGTAGAAAACACTTAGACCCGACACGGTGAAGACCGGGTCGAGGGATTCGATGGTACGGGGGGCGCCGGGGGCGTTGACCGCGATGTTCTTCATGGTTGTCGTCTCTGTCTCGCTCATGTTTCTTCCCTCACCAGCGCTTCTGGTAGCGGTTACGAAGCCAGATGGCGGCGGAGTTCATCAGCAGCAGGATCGCGAGGAGGATCACGATCGCCGCGGCGGCCAGGTAGTGGAACCCTTCGCGCGACTGGGAGATCCAGTTGAAGATCTGGATCGGCAGGACCGTGTAGCTGGCGAAGACGCCGTCCGGGTTGAAGCGGATGAAGGACACCGCGCCCAGCATCAGCAGCGGGGCCGCCTCGCCGATCGCCCGGGAGAGCGCCAGGATGGAGCCGGTGGCGATGCCGGGGATCGCCGCGGGCAGCACCTGGCGGGAGATCGTCTGCCACTGCGTCGCGCCCAGGGCGAGCGAGCCTTCACGGATGGACGGCGGGACCGCGCGGATCGCCTCGCGCGAGGCGATGATCACGACGGGGAGCACCAGCAGGCCCAGCGTGATCGACGCGGTGATGACGCTGAATCCCAGGGCCAGGGCGCGGGCGATGATGCCGAGCCCCAGGATGCCGTAGACGATCGACGGCACCGAGGCGAGGTTCTGGATGTTCAGCTCGATGACCCGGTTCCACCAGCGGGACTTGTCCGCGTACTCCTCCAGGTAGATCGCGGCCGCGATGCCCGTGGGAATGGTGAAGAGCGCGGTCAGCGAGATCACCCAGAGCGTGCCGGTGATGGCGGACTGCGCGCCGGCGATCTCGGGGTCGCGGATCGACGGCATGTTCTCCCACAGCCGGGAGTCGAGCCTCGGCCAGCCTTCGACGAGCACGTAGGTGAGCAGCGCGGCCAGGAAGATGAACGCGATCGCCAGGCTGGAGATCAGGGCGATCCTGAACAGGTGCTCCCGGACCGGCTGCCCCTTGCCCGCCAGCTGCACGGCCGAGCGCGGGGTGGAGAGGACGGCCATTATTCGTACACCTCACGGAACTTGCGCACCAGGCGGGCGCTGACGAGGTTCATCAGGAACGTCATCACGAACAGCAGCGAGCCCACCGCGAAGATCGTGTTGTAGTCGACGGTGCCGACCGGCACGTCACCCGATCCCGCCTGGGCGATGAACGCGGCCATGGTCTGCATCGCCTTGCCGATGTCGAGGGTGAAGTTCGGCTGACCGCCACCCGCCATGTAGACGATCATCGTTTCGCCGGCGCCCCGCGAGATCGCGAGGATGACGGCCGCCACGATGCCGGAGAAGGCCGCGGGCAGCACCACCCGGAGCGAGGTGACCATCTTGGAGGCGCCGAGCGCGTACGAGCCCTCGCGCAGCCCGGCCGGGACGGCGGCCATCGCGTCCTCGGAGAGCGAGGCGACGATCGGGATGATCATGAACCCGACCACGAGCCCCGCGCTCAGCGCGTTGAAGATCTCGATCTCGAACGGCAGGATGCCCCGCAGCAGCGGGGTGATGAAGCTCAGCGCGAAGAACCCGAAGACCACGGTCGGGATGCCGGCCAGCACCTCGAGCGCGGGCTTGCAGAACTTCCTGACGCGCGGCCTGGCGTACTCGGACAGGTAGATGGCGGCGGCCAGCCCCAGCGGCACGGCCACCACCACCGCGATCCCCGTCGTGATGAGCGTCGCGCTCACCAGGGGCAGCACGCCGTAGGTCGGAGGCTCGAACAGCGGCCCCCAGTTGGTGGAGGTGAAGAACTCCAGCGCGCTGACTTCGGTGAAGAACCGGAGAGTCGGCTCCAGCAGCGACACCACGATGCCGATCGTGGTCGCGATGGACACGAGGGCGGCCAGCATGAGGACCGCCTTGATGAGCGCCTCGCCGTAACGCGGGCGCGACCGCGCCAGGGACGAGGGTGCCCCTGACGCGGTCGCTGAGTGTCGCGCGGCCATCTAGCCCTGCTTCAGAGTGTCGAGGTCACTCTTGAGCTTGGCCTCCTGCTCGGAGTTGAGCGGGATGTACTTGGCGTCCGTCGCGATCTTGGCGATGTTGGCGACGTAGAAGTCGAGGAAGGCCGCGACCTCGGGGCGCTTGGCGGACTCGACCGACGGGTAGAGGAACAGCGGCCGCGCCAGCGGGGTGTAGGTGCCGTTCTGGGCGTTCTCGGAGCTCGGCGCGACGCAGCCGTCGCCGGAGTCGATCTCGACGGCCTTCAGCTTGTCGGCGTTCTCCTCGAAGTAGGTGAAGCCGAAGTAGCCCAGCCCGCCCTTGGTGCCGGTGACGCCCTGGACGATGATGTTGTCGTCCTCGCTGGGGCTGTAGTCCTTGCGGCTGGCGCCTTCCTCACCGTTGATCTCGTCGGTGAAGTAGTCGAAGGTGCCGGAGTCGGTGCCCGGGCCGAACAGCTTCAGCGGCTCGTCGGGGAACTTGGCGTCGACCTGCTTCCAGCTGGTGATCTTGCCCTCGGCGCCCGGCTCCCACATCTTCTTGAGCTGGTCGGTGGTGAGGCAGCTCGCCCAGGTGTTCTCCTTGTTCACCACGACGGTGAGGGCGTCGGTGGCGACCGTGAGCTCCGCGTACTTGACGCCCTTGGCGTCGCAGGCGGCCTTCTCCTCGTCCTTGATCGGGCGGGAGCCGTTGGAGATGTCGGTCTCGCCGTTGCAGAACTTCTCGAAGCCGCCGCCCGTGCCGGAGGTGCCGACGGTCACGTTGATCTTGGGCTGCTCCTCGGCGAAGAACTCGGCCGCCGCGCTGGTCAGCGGCGCCACCGTGCTGGAGCCGTCCGCCTTGACCTGGCCGGACAGTTCGCCGCCCGCTGCCTGGCTGGCGTTCGCGCTCGCGGTTCCTTCACCGGCGGGCGGAGTGGTGTTGGTGCCGCCACATGCGGCGGAAAGGGCCACGACGATGGCGGCCGTCGCCGCCGCGCTGAGGCGGCGCTGTCCACTGGTCACGGTGTGCGTCCTTCTCCGTATGAGATCCGTAGTCGATGCACTTCGATAGAACCGGTCCAAAGTGAACAGACGGAGAACAGGCCATGACCACAACCGGAAAGCGTGTATCGAAGCGCGTGAACCCTTGGCCAGAGATACACGCTCACCTGGGCGTCATCCCGGGTTCATTGCCCCTTCATGGCCCTGACCCGGCGTAAGCTTCATAGACGTGACGATGATCCCCCTGCGCCGTTACACCGCGCGCGCCCTGCCGATCGACGATCTGGGCCGCGTCCTGCTGCTCAACGGGTTCGACCCGGTCCGCCCCGACCAGCCGTTCTGGTTCACGATCGGCGGCGCGGTGGAGGGCGAGGAGAGCCTGCGGGAGGCCGCCGCGCGGGAGCTGTTCGAGGAGGTCGGCATCCGGGCGCCGGCCGACGCGTTCACCGGGCCCTACGGCACCGGCACCATCGAGTTCTCCTGGGCCCATTACGCGATCGTCCAGGACCAGACGTTCTTCGCCGTGCGCGTCGGGCGGGCGGCGGTGTCGTTCGAGCACATGGAGCAGATCGAGAAGGACACCACGATCGGCCACCGCTGGTGGGGCGTCGAGGAGCTGGAGACGACCGACGAGGTGATCTTCCCGGCGGACATGGCGGCGATCCTGCGCGCGATCACGTCGGGCGCAGCACCCGCGTAGCGCCCGCGATCAGCGCCGTCGCCAGGATCCACCCCGCCACGACCAGCCCGTACGCGAGAGCCTGCGTCCAGCCGGCCGGGTCGAACATGTCCCGCTGCCCGAACGCCGACCACGGCAGCAGCAGGTCGAAGGTGTAGGCGAACGGGTCGAAGCCGGGGGCCTCGTCCGGCTTGACGGCCCGCGGCGGGTTCATCCCGAACACGACCGTGCCGATCACCAGCAGGATCCCGAACCACACCGCCGCCAGCCAGGGGCGGTAACCGTAGCCGACGGTGAAGTCGAGCAGCCGCCCCCACAGCCGGCCGCCCAGCCCTTCCGTGCGCCGCCGGTTGCGCAGCTTGGCGAGCTGGGCGCGGCGGGCCAGCGCCTCGTTGCCGTCACGGCGGTACCACGCCACGAGCTGTTCGTACGGTTGCGGCCGGAATCCTTCCGGGTCGCGGCTCACCCAGTCGATCCGCCGGGCGACGCCGCTGCCGCGCAGCCGCTCGTACGTCAGGCCGTTCAGGCGCAGCCTCTCCGGCCAGGTGTCGGGCGAGTCCTGCAGCGTCCCGACGGTCGAGTGGGCCAGCGTCACCACGCCGTCGATCGGCTCGTCCGGTTTGAGGTAGAACTCGCGGACCTCCATGTGGCTCGCGTGCAGCGCGTACGGGGTGTCGGGGCTGCGGATGACGCCCCTGATCGCGAGCAGGCCGTTCACCCGTGACCCGCGCAGCCGCACGCAGCCCAGCGACAGGAAGTCGCCGGTGCACCGGAGCGCTTCCTCGACGACCATGCCGTCGGCGTCGAGCGCGAGCCTGCCCGGGTTGCGGAGCTTCGCCCCCGTCAGGGAGAGCCCGCCGTTCAGCCGGGCGCCGGCCAGCCGCGTCATGCCGGTGATGTCGGCGTTGCCGAGGTAGGCGACCGAGTCGACGATCATGGCGGTGCCCTGCAGCGCCGGCTCGGTCTCGTGAGGGTGCTCCACCTTGGTGCCGGCGAGCCACAGGCCGGTCGCGAACTGGGCGCGCATCACCTGCACCGGCCCGGTGACGTGCGAGCCCGACAGGCTCAGGTGCCCCTCGACCCGCATGCCGACGCCGCCGAACGACGGCAGCCGGCAGTCGGTCAGCCGTACGGTGCGCGTCCGGCAGTCGGTGAGCCTGACCGGCCCTTCCAGGTGGCAGCCGCTGAGCACCAGCTCGTGCTCGACCGTGCCGCCGAAGATCTGCAGGGCGCCGGTGATCCTGGCGCCGCTGACGCGCACCGCAGGGACCGCGCCGGCGCCCGCCTCACGGGCGCCGAGCAGCAGCTTCGCGATCACTTCCGCCCGGACGGTGCGCTCGGGCCCCCACGTGTCGCCGTCCTTGGGCGCGTTCACCCCCGCGGTACGGGTCGCGCCCGGCTTGACGTCGGCGAACTCCACCATCTCCCCGGTCGGGAAGGCGTTCCACACTCTTCGCTCGGCCTTGGTCAAGCGTAAAGATCGCGCCATGCCGTCGATTCTCGCCCTTCCGTGTCCGGTCAGCGCCGGTAGCCGGCCATCCGCTCCAGCCTGGCCACGCGCTCGGAGGTGGGCGGGTGCGTGGAGAACAGGCGGCCCAGACCGGCGCCGCTGAACGGGTTGGCGATCATCATGTGGGAGGCGGAGGTGAGGCGGCTGTTCTCCGGCAGCGGCAGCCGCCGCGCGCCCATCTCGATCTTGCGCAGGGCCGAGGCGAGCGCCAGCGGATCACCGGTCAGCATGGCCCCGGACTCGTCCGCCTGGTATTCGCGGGTACGGGAGATCGCCATCTGGATCATCCCGGCGGCGACCGGGCCGAGCAGCATCATGAGCAGCGCCCCCAGGAAGCCGGGGCCCTCGTCGTCGTCGGATCCACCGAAGAACACCGCCACGTAACTGATCCAGGTGATCATCGTGGCGAGCGCCCCGGCCACCGAGGAGACGAGGATGTCGCGGTTGTACACGTGGGACAGCTCGTGCCCGATGACGCCGCGCAGCTCGCGCTCGTTCAGGAGCTGGGTCAGCCCGTACGTGACGCACACCGCGGCCTGGCGAGGGCTGCGACCCGTGGCGAACGCGTTCGGCTGCACCGTCGGCGAGATGTAGAGGCGAGGCATCGGCTGGCGGGCCTCGGTGGAGAGCTCGCGCACGATCCGGAAGAGCGTGGGCTGCTCGACCTCGCTGACCGGCCGCGCGCGCATCGCCGACAGCGCGATGCGATCGGAGAAGAAGTAGGCGAAGCCGTTCGTCGCGAGAGCGAGCAGGAACGCGATCTGCAGACCGGTGCCGCCACCCAACCACCAGCCCAAGGCGATGATCGACGCGGACAGGCCCCCGAGCAGGAGCGCGGTGCGCAGACCGTTGTGGTGCAAGGTTCCCCCCTTCGTGGTCCGGGTGCAACCAGTACAACGACGATCCCCTGCCCCAACGTTCCCCGCAGTGCACAAGCCTGGGCGTAGAGCGACGATTCGTACGGACTACTCCGACAGAAGGGTCAGATCGAGCACGAGCTGGGGCGCCACCGAGAACAGCACCGCCGCCGCCACCGCGAGACCCGTCGCCGCCCACACCGCCGGGAACACCCGGCGCGCGGCGGGCGCCGGGCCCGGCTCGGGGGCGAACAGCCGGGCCGCCCAGACGACGTAGTAGTAGAGCCCGATCACCGTGTTGACCGCCATGACCACGGCCAGCCAGGCGGCCCCGCCGTGGACGATCTCCCGGAACACCACCACCTTGGCGAACAGCCCCGCCAGCCCCGGCGGCAGCCCGGCCAGGCAGATCAGGCAGAACGCCAGCGCCAGCCCCGCCGCCGGCCGGCGGAACACCAGGCCCCGGTAGTCGGCCAGCTCGTTGCGGGCGGCGGTCCGCGAGACGAGCATGACCACCGCGAACGCGCCCAGGTTCATCGCCGCGTAGATGACCAGGTAGGCCACGGACGCCCCGACCGCGCTCGCCCCCCAGCTCCGGGCCCCGGAACCCTGGAACGCCACGGCCAGCGGCGCCAGGATGTAGCCCGACTGCGCCACCGACGACCAGGCCAGCAGCCGTACGGCGGAGCGCTGCCGCATCGCCAGCAGGTTGCCCGCCGTCATGGTGAGCGCCGCGACGATGGCGACGACCGGGGTCCAGGTGGCCGCCTGCCCGGGCATGGCGAGGACCAGGACGAGGATGAGCCCGGCGAACCCGGCCGCCTTGGAGATCACCGAGAGCAGCGCCGCCACCGGGATGGGCGCGCCCTGGTAGACGTCGGCGGCCCAGGCGTGGAACGGCACTGCCGCGATCTTGAAGGCGAAGCCCGCCACGACGAGCACGATCCCGACCGTCACCACCCCCGGCAGCCCGTGCTCCGCCGCCACGAGCGACGCCGAGCCCTCCGGCCAGCCGGGAGCCGGGGCCGTGCCGCTGAGCACCTCAGCCAGCCGGGACAGGAACACCGTGCCGCCGACCCCGTACAGCAGGGACACCCCGAACAGCATCACGGCTGTCGAGACCACCGACACGACGAAGAGCTTGACCGCGGCCTCGGAGGCGCAGCCGTCGTACCGCTTCAGCGCGGTCAGCGCGAAGACGGGGAGCGACACCAGCTCCAGCGCCACCACCAGCATGATCAGGTCGCGGGCGGCGGGCAGCGTCACCGCGCCGACCAGCGTGCAGAGCAGCAGGAAGTACCACTCCCCGACCGGGATGCCGCCGCCGGCCAGCTCGGTCATCGACATCAGCACGATCACCACGGCCGCCACCAGGACGAGCCCGGCGATCACCAGCGTGAACCGGTCCACGACGAACGAGCAGAGCCCCGGGTCGCCGTCACTGAGCCGCTCGGGCACGCAGAACGTCGGCATGGTCCGGCCCGTGAACGCCTGCGCCGCCACGAAGCCCAGCGCCACCATGACGCCGCCGAGCGTGACGGCCCCGAGCCCGGCCGTGACCCTCGGCCCGGCGGGAAGGAAGGCGTCGAGCAGCAGCACCAGCCCGGCGACCAGCGCCAGGGTCAGCGGCGCGGCAATCGCGAAGTAGTCGATCTGCTGGATCATGGCAGGGCTCCCAGCAGGATCTGCACGGCCGGTGTGGTGAGGGAGAGCAGCAGGCCAGGCCAGAGCCCGAACAGCAGGATGAGCCCGATCAACGGCACCCAGGCGACGAGCTCGTGCCGCCGGATGTCGGCCATCCCCGGGGGTCCCGCGGCGGCGGGCAACGCATGAACCGGCCGCTCGTCCGGCGCTTCCGGAAGCGGATGCACCAGCCGCTCGTCCCGCGCTTCCGGAAGCGGCACGCCGACCGGCACCGCCCCGCCGGCGGCCTCGGGGGCGCCGTGGGTGACGCGGGAGAGCATCACCAGGAAGTACGCCGCCGTCAGCACGGCGCCCAGGCCGCCGATGACCATGAAGATGAGGAACAGCCCGCGGGGCAGCGACTCGGCCGGTTGGAAGGCGCCGAACAGCGCCAGCATCTCCCCCCAGAACCCGGCCAGCCCCGGCAGCCCCAGCGACGCGATGGCGGCGAACGTGAGGACGGCGCCCAGACGCGGCAGCGTGGCCAGCATGCCGCCGCCCAGCGAGGGGATGTCGGCCGTGTGGTAGCGGTCCTTGATCGCCCCGGCCAGGAAGAACAGCAGGCCGGTGATCAGACCGTGGGCGATGTTCGCGAACAGGGCGCCGTTGATGCCCGTGGGCGTGAGGGTGGCGAAGCCCAGCAGCACGAAACCCATGTGACCCACCGACGAGTAGGCGATCATCCGCTTCAGGTCGCGCTGCGCCAGGCAGGCCAGGGCGCCGTAGACGATGCCGACCACGGCGAGCGCCCCCAGCCACGGCGCGACGGCCGCCGCACCCTCGGGCAGGACCGGGATAGCGATCCTGGCGAAGCCGTAGGTGCCCATCTTCAGCAGCACCCCGGCCAGCAGGACGGACCCGACCGTGGGCGCCTCGGTGTGGGCGTCGGGCAGCCAGGTGTGCAGCGGCCACATCGGCGTCTTGACCGCGAGTCCGAGCCCCACCGCCACGAACGCCACCACCTGCACCGCCCTGCTCATGCCCGCCCCGTGGCCCTGGGCCAGGGCGACGATGTCGAGCGTGCCCGCCTGCGCCCAGATGAGCAGCAGGCCGAGAAGCATCACGACGGACCCGAGCAGCGTGTAGAGGATGAACTTGATCGCCGCCGCCCTGCGCCTCTCGCCGCCCCAGATGGCGATCAGGAAGTACATCGGCACGAGCACGATCTCGAAGAACACGAAGAACAGCAGCAGGTCGAGGGCGAGGAACGTACCGATCATGCCGACTTCGAGCACCAGCAGCGTGAACACCAGCGCCCTCGGCCGCGCACCGCCCGCCCTGGGACGCAGGAGCTGGCCCGGCCCAGCTCCGTCGCCCCAGCCGAGGTAGGCGAAACAGAGAAACGTCAGCAGGGCCGTCAGCGCGACCAACGGCAGCGAGATGCCGTCCACGCCGAGCTGGAAGCGGAGGTCGAGCCCGGGAATCCACGCCGCGTCCACGGTGAACTGCGGCCGCGCCGCCTGCCCGTAGTCGAACGTGGCGACCATCACCACGGCCAGGCCCAGCGTCACACCGGACACCGCCATGCCGTACACGCGCAGCACCGGACGCAACGCATCGGCCGCGACCAGAAGCAGCAGCGCCCCCAGCAGCGGCACCGCGACCATCCCGACGGAAAGCCAGCCGCTCATGCGAACACCACCGCCCTCACCACGCCAAGCGGCCAGCCGCTCATGCCAACACCACCGCCCCCACCGCGATCAGGAGGACCCCCGCCAGCAGGCCGCTCAGGTAGAGCTGGACGTTGCCGTTCTGGGCTAGTCGCAGCAGGCCGGAGAGCCCGCGCGCGGCACGGCCCGAGCCGCGCACCGCCCCGTCGACCACCACGTCGTCGGTCCGCAGAACCCCTCTGGCCAGGGCCAGCACCGGTCTGACCACGACCGCCGAGTAGAGGCCGTCGACGTAGAACGCCCGCTCACATGGCACCCGCAGCACCCCCAGCAGCCGGGCAGGGTCGGCCAGCGGATCGGCGCGCCAGGCGACGTACACCACGCCCGCGCCGAGCAGCGCGAGGGCCACGCTGACGACCGCGACCGGCAGGTCGAGATGCGGCTCGGCGGCGAACCCGAGCAGCAGGGCCGGGACCGCGAGGAGCGCGACCGGCACCAGCATGGTGCGGGGGCCCTCGCGGGTGTCGATGACGTGCGCGGTGCCGGGCTCGGGCTCCGGCAGCGCGACCGTCCGCGGCGGGCCGAAGAACGTGCGCAGCCAGGCTCTGGTGGCGTACGCGCCGGTGACCGCGACGGTCGCGAGCGCGCACCCGTACAGAAGGAGGGCGGCGGCGTCCGTGAGACCGCCAGCCAGCGCGCCCTCCATGGCCACGAGCAGCGCGTCCTTGCTGAAGAAGCCGCTGGACGGAGGCAGGCCCATGAGGGCGGCGAAGCCCACCGTGGTCGCGGCGAACGTGACGGGCAGGTCGCGCCGGAGCCCGCCCATCTGGCTCATCAGGTTGGCGCCGACGTGGTGGATCACCAGGCCGGCGCAGAGGAACAGCAGCGCCTTGAACGCGCCGTGCGTGACCAGATGGAAGATCGCGGCAGTATCGGACCCCGCGGCGAGGCCGCCCGCCATGTAGGCGAGCTGGCTGACCGTCGAGTACGCCAGGACACGTTTGAGATCGTCCTGGGCGAGCGCGGCCAGAGCGGCCCCGAGCATGCCGAGCGCGGCCATGACCGCGAGCACGTCCATCGTGGGCGCCGCGGCGGTGAAGGCGGGGAACAGCCGGGCGACGATGAAGATGCCGGCGGCGACCATGGTCGCGGCGTGGATCAGCGCGCTGATCGGCGTCGGGCCTGCCATCGCGTCGGGCAGCCAGGTGTGCAGCGGCACCTGCGCGCTCTTGCCCGCGACCCCGGCGAGCAGCAGCAGCGTGGCGGCCACCAGCGTGCCCGAGGACATCTGGGGCACGGCGGCGAGCACGTCGGCGATGCGGAAGCTGCCCGCGCCGATGCCCAGCACGAAGATGCCGAACAGGAAGCCGACGTCGCCCAGCCGGGTCACCAGGAACGCCTTGATGGCGGCGCGGGAGTTGCCCA
Organism: Nonomuraea sp. C10; assembly: GCF_008017515.1. Classification (NCBI taxonomy): domain Bacteria; kingdom Bacillati; phylum Actinomycetota; class Actinomycetes; order Streptosporangiales; family Streptosporangiaceae; genus Nonomuraea; species Nonomuraea sp. C10. The sequence continues at coordinate 1,840,553 of NZ_VPFF01000003.1, read as the reverse complement.
GGTCTTCCCACCAGTGGCCGATGAGCAGGTAGGAGCAGAGGCCCATGATCTCCCAGCCCACGTAGAGGACCAGGAGGTCGCCCGCGTACACCACGAGCAGCATGGCCGCGGTGAACAGGCTGACGAAGGCGCTGTAGGACGGGTAGCGGGGGTCGTCTCTGAGGTATCCGATCGAGTAGACCTGGACGGCCAGCGCCACGAGCGTGACCAGCACGCCGAGCAGTGCGGACAGGTCGTCGGCCTGCAGGGTGAGCGAGATCGGGACGCTGCCGGTCACGATGGCGCCGTAGGTGGCGCCCACCGGCGCCGGCCGCGGCCCGCCCTCCAGGAACGCGAACCCCTGACCCCAGGCCAGCCAGACGGCGAGCACGGCGGCGCCGGCTGTCGGGATCACCGCGATCCAGGCGGCCCTGGTGTTCGCGCCCTCCGCACGTCCACGCCGGGAGAGCAACAGACCCGCGGCGGCGGCCGCGAACGGCAGGAGCACGGTCAGCAGCGGAAAGTTCGTCACGACCCGCCCCCTCGCCTGACATGTCGCCCATCCTCAGCGGACGGCCCCTGTGAGGTGGACGAGGCGTCCTCATCGGACTGCCCTTCCGGGGTGGACGAGTCGTCCTCAGCGGGCTGCCCCTCGCCTCGGCCCACGGGCGTGCTCGCGTGGGGGGCGCTGCTGGTGCCGGCACTCCGTGATGGGCTTCGGAGCGGCGCGACGCCGGCGAGGGCGGGCACGGCGTCGGCGGGTATGTGGGCGTGCGGGTCGGTGTTTCTCTCGTCTTCGGGTGCGTCGGCGGGCTCGGCCAGGTCGCGGAGGTGGTCGATGTCGACCGTCTTGCGGTTGCGGAACAGGGCCAGGACGATCGCCAGGCCGACCCCCACCTCGGCGGCGGCGATGACGATGACGAACAGGGTCAGGACTTGGCCGCTGTGGAGCCTGTCCCCCAGCCACACGTCGAACGCGACGAGGTTGAGGTTGACGGCGTTGAGCATCAGCTCGACCGACATCAGCACGAGGATCGTGTTGCGCCGGGCGAGCACGCCGTAGACGCCGATGGAGAACAGGAGCGCGGCGACAACCGCCGGGTAGACGATGTGCACTAATGACCCCCGGTCTGATCGGGCGGTGAACCGCCGGACGTCCCCGTACGGGATGGATCGTCCACAGGGTCGGCGGGCGGGGGCACGCCAGATGCGTCGGCAGGGTCGGACGCGCCGCCGCGGATGTCGGTACGGGACAGGACGATCGCGCCGATCAGAGCGGCGAGCAGCAGCACGGACAGGGCCTCGAACGGGAGCACCCACGTGCTGAAGATGCTGCCTCCCAGCTCGCTGGCGGCGCCCGCGCCGGGGGTCAACGGCGCGTAGGCGGTGCGGAAGCCGTCGATCACCACCGTCACCAGGACACCTGCCGTCGCCAACGCCACTACGGTCGCTGCAACCCGGTTGCCGCTGTCGAGATCGGTGGAGCGGCCGACCGGGGCCCGGGTCAGCATGATGCCGAACAGCAGCAGCACGATCACGGCGCCCACGTAGATGAGCACCTGCACCCACGCCACGAACTCGGCGGTGAGCACCAGGTAACAGCCCGCCAGCGCGCCGAACGCGACCACCAGCCACAGGGCCGCGTGGACGAGTTGTTTCGTCGTGACGACGAGCAGCGCCGAACCTACCGCCACTGCCCCCAGCAGCAAGAAGACGATCTCTTGTCCGGTGGGTGACAGATAGGAGGGCACCGCCTCGGTCACTATTCCTCCTCGCGCTCCTTGGGCTCTTCCGGGCCGAGCCGACCGGGCGGGCGGATGGAACGAGGATCGGCCATCCTCCGCCTTCGCGGTCTCGCGCCTGAAGTTTGCTCCCCCGAGCCAGACTCCGGCTGCGATCGCGCCGAGCCTGTGGACAACTCCTCCCCCGACTCCCCGCCTGTGGACAGCTCCGATCCAGACGTCCCCTCTGTGGACGACGCCTGGTCAGGCTCTCCGGCTGTGGACGACGTCTGGTCGGACTCTCCGGCTGTGGATGGCGTCGGGCCTCCACCCGCCGACGGTGTCTCGGTGGGCGCACCGGATGTGGCGGAAGGCCTGTTGCCATGGTCCGTCGTGGAAGTCGCCGGAGGCGCGGAACCTGCGCCGGGCGAGGCGTCCGCGCCTTCGGTCTGCGTCGGGCCTTCTGTTCGCGGCGCGCCTTCCGCGCTGCGCCCCTCTCCGTGGGGCCCTTCCGCGCGGGACCCTTCCGCGTGAGGCCTTTCCGTGGGCGGTGCTTCCGACGCCGGAAGGGCTTCCGTCGGTGTCGTGCGGGCCTCCGGCTTGCGCGGGGTTTCCGCCGGACCCGTGGACGTACCCGGACCTGTGGACGTACGAGAAGGGCGGGAGGGCGCGGCCGGTTCGGCACCTCGGGCGCGGGCGGGGCGGCGGGGCGCGGCCGAGAGCTCCTTGGGCAGGTCGGCGCCGGAGTCGTGGGGCGGTGGCGGCGGGACCGTGGGAACCCAGGTGGCCAGCTTGTCCTTCTCATGGAGAAGGTTGCGGATGTCGCCCTCGGCGTACTCGAACTCCGGCGACCAGAACAGCGCGTCGAACGGGCACACCTCGATGCAGATGCCGCAGTACATGCACAGGGCGAAGTCGATCGCGAACCGGTCGAGCACGTTTCGCTGGCGGGGCCGGCCGCCTTCAGGCGCGGGGATGGTCTCCTTGTGCGAGTCGATGTAGATGCACCAGTCGGGGCACTCCCGGGCACACAGCATGCACGAGGTGCAGTTCTCCTCGACCAGGGCGATGACGCCGCGACTGCGGGGCGGCAGATCGGGTTTCACCTCTGGATACTGCTGGGTCACGGATCTGCGCAGCATGCGGCGGAGGGTGATGGTCAACCCTCTCGCCAGCCCTACGCCTGGTATCCGTGCCATGGCTCAACATCATGACGCACTTGGCCTCGCGCGTGAATGCGCCAGCCTGTTGTCCCCAGGTTTTCCACAGCTATCCACAGCCCCAGGGGAAGTTATCCACAAGTAAGCCTACCGTCCGATATGTGTAGGAACACAGATGTAGTCTCTCGCCATGTCGTTGCACCATCCGAGCCGCCCGAGCGGCGGGGCCTGGGCGGCCGCGGTCGTCTGGGCGGCCCTCCCGCTGTTCTCGTGCGGCTTGGCGACGCCGTTCACGATCGGGTTCGCGGCCTTCTGGCTGAGGAGCGTCGGACAGCTCGTCGCCGCCGGCCTCTACACCGTCAACGTGGGCGTCTTCATCATCGCGATCACGATGTACGACCAGGTCGACGACATTCCCGAGCCGATGAGCACGATCGTCTCCCTCATGTTCGTCGCGGGCTGGATCGGCAGCGTGATCCACTCGGGCATCCTGGTGCCCGCCATGGCCAGGGCACGTTCCGGCCGCCCCGCGATGGCCGGGGCGCCTTCCGGCCCGCCTGGCACCTACCCTCCGCCCAACGTCCACCAGCGCACCACCACGCCCACGGCCCACCGACGCCCGGGCGAGCCCGACTGGATCGGTCACTACCGGGTGCTGCAGCCGCTCGGGCGCGGCGGGCAGGGCGCGGTCTACCTGGCGATGGCGCCCAACGGCGTGCGGGTCGCGGTCAAGGTGCTGCACGATCTGGTCGACGAGACGGCGCGGGCCAGGTTCGCCAGGGAGGTCGACGCGGCCCGGCGCGTGGCGACCTTCTCCACCGCGCGGGTGCTCGACGTGAGCATCACCGGCCAGTCCGCCTACATCGTCAGCGAGTACGTGGAAGGCCCGTCCCTTGAGCAGCTCGTGCGCCGTCACGGGCCGCGTGACGAAGACGGCCTCACCCGCCTGGCGTTGTCCACATCGGGGGCGCTGGCCGCCATCCACAAGGCGGGGGTCGTCCACCGCGACTTCAAGCCGAGCAACGTGCTGATCGGCCACGACGGGCCCCGGGTGATCGACTTCGGCATCGCGCGGGCGCTCGACCAGGTGACGGTGACCTCGGGCAAGATGGTCGGCACCCCCGCCTACATGTCGCCGGAGCAGTTATCCGGCACTCCGGTGGGCCCGCCGTCCGACGTGTTCAGCTGGGCGGTGACGATGATGTTCGCGGCCACCGGACGCCCCGCGTTCGGGGAGGACACCGTGCCCGCGATCTTCAATCGCGTGCTCACGTTCCACCCCGACCTGTCACCGCTGCCGCAGTCGCTGCGCGGCGTCGTCGGCGTCTGCCTCGCCAAACGCCCGGAAGACCGCCCGTCGGCGTCGGACGTGATGCTGGCCATCGTCCACTGACCAGCGCGCACGCGCCGGAGCCCGGGTCACGTATCGGTGTCTCGGCAGGCGTCGGCGATGGCGCCGGGGTCCCAGTAGAACGGGCGGCACTCGACCATGCGTCCGTTCTTGACGGTGATCAGTTGCATGATCGAGGTGTCGACTTCCCGGCCGGTGGCACGGGCGCGAAAGCGCACCCGGTTACGCACGACCAGAGTGTTCTTGTCGCCCCAATGCTCCTGCTCCAAGAACTCCATCGATTCCCAGACCTCGCTGAAGCGGGCGAGAAACCGTTCCATGCCGTCGTGGCCGCGCCACGTTCCGGTGCCGGTGAAGGGCAGCCCGGGCGCTTGGTGCAAGACCACCTCTGGATCCAGGAGGGCGGCGACATCCTCGTAGCTCGCTTGACCGAATCCACCTGCGGCCACGTACGCGGCCTCGGCCGCATAGAACCTTTCCATCACCGTCCAGGCGTCGACCGGCGACCGCTCTTCCGCGCTCGATCCGCCGGCCCGATCCGTTGCCAAGTCCGCTGTGCTCATGGCGCCAGCATCACCGGCTGAGGCAGGTGTCCGCTGGCGGTCATCAGACTTCCAAACAACCGGCGCGGTGCGGGTGGAGGAGGTCAGGCGGTGAAAGGGGACACCAGGTCGCGGATGGCGGCGTCGAGGCGGCGGGCCGCGGCCGGGTCGGTGGTGAGGGTGGTGGGCTTGCCTCGGACGTACGCCGAGAGCGGGGCAGCCGGGGGGTTGTCGATGAGCGCTGTCATCGGGCGGATGGCCTTCGACACCGGCTGGGCGAACAGGGCGGCAGCGACCCTGACGAGGCCGCGTACCGGCTGGCGGAAGGGTTCGAAGAGGCCGGTCGCGACGAAGAGCGGGTTGTAGAGCACGTACCGGACGGGGTCGGCGGCGTAGGCGATGGCGAGCAGTTCGGCCGCGCGGGCGCCCTGCATCGTGGCCTTGAACGGGCGGTAGCCGCGTTCGAGTTGCAGGTCGTCCCAGTGGATCCGGCCGGCTTTGACGCCGCCGACGCCGCACAGGTCGAGGATCATCGGAGCGGGCGCGTTCTCCAGGGCGGGGCGCAGGGCGCGGGACATCAGCCAGCGGTTGACCACGTACAGGGCGAAGGTGCGTTCGAAGCCCTCGTCGGTCTCGGTCCTGGACGGGTGATAGCGGAAGGCCGCCAGCACCAACGCGTCGATCGCCGGGTGCGTGGAGCGGAGGTGGGCGGTCAGCTCGTTCGTCTGCTTGACGGAGCTGAGGTCGGCTTGGACGAAGCGCGCTTCCGGGGCTTCCCGGCGGAGGCGGTCGCCGCCTGACGGGCTGCTGCTGATGGCGATGACCTGGTCACCACGCTCACTGTGGTGGCGGGCCAGGGCGAGGCCGATGCCGTTCGTGCCGCCGGTGATGACGAGGGTTCGGGCCATAAGTTGAGGACCTCCTCAAGTTGAGAGTGCCCTCAAGATAGCTAGGGTGGGTGGTATGCGCAAGGACGCCCTGCACAACCGCGAACGCCTGCTGGAGGCGGCCCGGCAGCTTTTCGCCGACCGGGGGCTTGAGGTGCCGCTGGAGGAGATCGCCCGACGGGCGGAGGTCAGCATCGGGACGCTCTACAACCGCTTCCCCAGCCGGGATGACCTGGTGGAGGCGGTGTTCGCGGACCGGGTGGCGGCGGTGCGCGAGCTGGCGGAGCGGTCGCTGGCGGCGGACGACGCGTGGGAGGGGTTCGTCGCCTTCTTGACCGGGGTGTGCGAGTTGCAGTCGGTGGACCTCGGCTACAACGATCTCGCCGTGCGGAGCGTGGGGGCGGACACCCGCGAGGGGGACGCGTTGATGCGGCGGATCGTGGCGCGGGCCCAGGAGGCCAGGATGTTGCGGCCGGATGTGACGCTGGAGGACATGGCGTTCGTGATCTGGGGGGTGGCGGGCACGGTACGGGCGACCTTCCGGACCGCGCCCGGGGCGTGGCGCCGGCACCTGGCCCTGACCCTCGACGGCCTGCGCGCGGGCGCGGCCCATCCCCTGCCCGTCCCGCCGATGACCACGGCCCAGACCGAGAAGGCACTGGGCGGCTGCGATCAGGGCGCCTCGGCTCAAGGAACTCGGGGGCGCCAACGCGGTGGTTAGGGCGAGCGGCCTGGTGGTCAGGGCTGGTACGTGTACGGGGTCGTGGTGGTGAGGGGGTGGAAGCCGAGGCGTTCGAGGATCGGGCGGCTGTCGGCTGAGGCGTCCACCTGGAGGTAGCGGTAGCCGCGGGTGGCGGCGATGCGGGCGCGGGAGGCGACCAGGGCCCGGTAGAGGCCGCGGCCGCGCCAGCCGGGGACGGTGCCGCCGCTCCACAGGCCGGCGAACCCCGTACCGGGATAAAGCTCCATACGGGCGGCGCTGACCGGTTCGTCCCCGGCCATGACCACGAACGCCACCAAGGTGTCCGCGGCGAGCTGGGCCCGCAGCGCGGCGGCGAGGTCGGAAGAGGTGCCGAACGCCTGGTCGTGCACCGACATCATGAGGTCCACGTCGGCATCCGTGGCGACCGGACGAAGGCTGACACCGTCGGGAAGCGCGACCTCCGTGTCCAGGTCGGAGATCTCGGCGACCATCAGGGTCTCCTCCTCGCCGGGGACGAACCCGGCTTTCAGGAGACGGAACGGCAGGTCCGAGGGCCGGTCGTAGGCATAGAGCTTCCACTCGAACCCGCGCCCCAGCGAGGTGAAGGACGGGACCTGGGCGGCGATCTCGGCGTCGGCCGTGGCGTCGTCGAGGTCCGACCAGATGACGCAGTCCCAGCCGTCGCCGAGGTAGCGGATCACCCGGCCCACGTGTTCGACACGGTCGCCGGGGGTGAGGGGCCGGGCATCGCGCCTCAACCCGCGGTCGAACGCGGCCAGCGCCTCGTCACGGTTCATGCCGCCAGCTCAGCACCACGGCAGGGGAAGGCGCAACGAGGTTTCCGCGGGCCGCCGCGCCATCCGCGATGGAGCGCGACGCGTCCCGGCCGCCAGAGAGCACGGTCGTAGAAGCCGTAACCGCACATCCCGCCAAGGCAGGGGACATGGTCACGAGAGCCGTAACCGCACATCCCATGGTCACGGGGAGCCGTGGCTGGACGTCCTGACCAGGTCGATGTACTCCTCGCGGCTGAGCCGGAGCACCGACAGGTCCAGGTCGTTGCTGGCGGCGAGGCGGCGCAGGTCCTCGGGGGACCAGGGGCCGGGGATGTGGTGCAGGGGGCGACCGGCGTGGTTCAGGATGAACAGGCCGGACCGGTCCTCGTACTGGTAGGCGAGCAGGCCGGCCGCCCGCCCGGGCGCTCTGCCGATCTCCAGCGGGGCGAGCTCCTCCCCGATGTTGTGGATCACCAGCTCCTTCGAGGCCCCGATCACCAGGTTGGGGCCGTCCAGCGGGCCGGCGCGCATGCCCTTGCTCGCTTCGTACCGGCGCCAGCGGGCCTTGATCGGGCGTAACACCAGCAGCAGCGGGCTGAACGCGACCACCAGCCACTTCACCTCGACCAGGTCGATGAGCACCCGGCCGACCACCGACAGCCCGCGCCAGGCCGCCCAGGCGCCGACCGAGACCAAATACACCATCACCGCCAGCCCCACCGCCCCGGCCGCGTAGATCAGCGGCAGCCGCCACCGCGACGGCTTCGGCGGGGGCACGCCGAGAACCCGCCGCCACCCGGGGGCGCGGCCGGACAGCCGGGCGCGTACCCGCTTCGAGGACTCGAACCGGCAGCCGTCGACCGGCACGCCGGCCTCGGCGGCGAAGCCGGTCACCTGTTCCTCGGGCCAGAAGCCGGGCAGGTCCAGCAGGACCAGGCCGTCGCGGTCGAGCGCGGCCAGGCCGGTCACCCGTGGCCCGTCAACCCCGGCCTGCCGCCGGTCGTAGTGGTAGCGGTAGAGCATGGCGGGTCGCACCCGTACGGAATCGTCGCAGGCGGTGGCCACCAGCATCGGGCCGTCCCACGTCAGGACCGTTTCCGGGACCGGGCCGCCGCCGACAGCCGGGCCGGTCGGAGTCAAGCGGTACGTCATCGAACCCCCTCGAAAAGGGCCCCGTACGGTCAGACGAACGGAGGGCACCGGGAGTTTCAGATCAGAACTTGGACGACCCCGGTGATGGCGAGCTGGAGGAGCGCCAGCGGCACCAGGACGGCCCAGGCGAGCTTCTGCAACTGGTCCTCACGGAAGCGCGGGAAGGTCACGCGCAGCCAGATGACGACGAAGGCCAGCGCGAACACCTTGACCAGGGTCCACAGCCAGCCGGGCAGCAGCGGCCCCTGCCAGCCGCCGAGGAAGAGCACGCTGGTCAGGAGCGACAGGACGACGATGCCGGCGTACTCCGACAGCATGAACAGGGCGAAACGCATGCCGGTGTATTCAGTCATCGGGCCCATGATGATCTCGGACTCGGCGATCGGCATGTCGAACGGCGGCCGGCGCAGCTCGGCCAGCCCGGCGACGAAGAACACCACGCCGCCGATCGCCTGCCACGGCAGCCACCACCACTGCCACGCCTCGACGATGCCGGGCAGCGACAGCGTGCCCGCCGCCATCGCGACGGAGGAGGCGGCCAGCACCAGCGGCAGCTCGTACGCGACGAGCTGGGCGGCCGCCCGCATGCCGCCGAGCATCGAGTACTTGTTGGCCGACGCCCAGCCGGCCATGATCGCGCCGAGCACGCCGACGCCCATGACCGCGAGCACGAAGAACAGCCCTAAGTCGAGGTCGACGCCGACGAACCCGTCGTCGAGGGGGATGGCGATCAGCACCACCAGGTAGGGCACCAGCGCCACGCCGGGGGCGATCATGAAGACGCGCCGGTCGGCGGCGGCCGGGATCACGTCCTCCTTCTGCATGAACTTGACGCCGTCGGCGATGAGCTGCGCCCACCCGTGGAAGCCGCCGGCGTACATGGGCCCGAGGCGGGACTGCATGTGAGCCATGACCTTGTGCTCGGTCTGCCCGACGACCAGCGGCAGGGCGAGGAAGACGACCAGGATCACGGCGAAGTGCAGCACCACGTCAAGCATCGGGTGACCCCCAGTCGGCCGGCACGCCCGGCGGCAGCGTCTTGCGGCGGCTCGGCGCGCCGTGGCCGGACTCGCCGGGCTCCTTGGCCCCCGGCCACTGCTTGGCGACGCGGGCGGCCAGGATGAAGTCCTTGCGCAGCGGGTGGCCCTCGAACCCGTCGGGCAGCAGCAGCGGCACCAGGTTCGGGTGGCCTTCGAAGATCACGCCGAACATCTCGTACGTCTCGCGCTCGTGCCAGTCGGCGCCCCGGTAGACGCCGACGGCGCTGGGCAGGCGCGGGTCGTCGCGCGGCACGGCGGTGCGCAGCAGCAGGCGCTCGCGGGTGTCGGGGTTGTAGACGTGCGCGACCACCTGGAACGCGTCCGGTGGCTCGTCCACGCCGGTCAGCCAGTCGAAGAAGGCGTAACCCAGCCCGTCGCGGACGTGGGTGAGCAGCTCGATCCAGTCGCCGGGGGCGACGTCGACGACGGTGTCGCCGAAGGAGTCGGTGACCTCGGCGCGGCCGTCGAGCGGCCCGGCGGCGAAGCCGGTCACGACTCCTCCCCTTGCGAACGCGACCAGAGGTAGCGGTCGCCGAGCTTCTCTCCGGCGATCTTCTCCTGCAGCTTCGTGATGCCGTAGAGCAGCGCCTCGGGGCGGGGCGGGCAGCCGGGCACGTAGACGTCGACGGGCACGATCTGGTCGACGCCGTTGGTGACGCAGTAGGAGTCCCAGTAGGGGCCGCCGGTGTTGGAGCAGGCGCCGAACGAGATGACGTACTTCGGGTCGGGCATCTGCTCGTAGAGGCGCTTCACGGCCGGGGCCATCTTGTCGGTGACCGTACCGGAGACGATCATCAGGTCGGCCTGGCGCGGCCCGTTGGCGAACGGTATGACGCCGAACCTGATGAAGTCGTGGCGGCTCATCGAGGTGGCGATGAACTCGATCGCGCAGCAGGCGAGCCCGAAGTTGAACACCCACAGGGAGTAGCGGCGGCCCCAGTTGAGCACGAACCGCATGGGCTTGGGCGCGAGCCGCGAGACCGGCCCCACCGTGGGCATCGGGAGATCCGTCGCTGCCATACAGCCATTGTTGCGCGGATCAGAGGCGAGAGCTACGTCCAGGTCAGGACGCGTTTGCGCCAGGCGTACAGGATGCCGAGGGCGATGACGCCGAGGAAGACGAACATCTCGACCAGTGTCGTGACGCCGTAGCCGGGCGCGTCGAAGACGGTGGCCCACGGGAAGAGGAAGACGGCGTCCACGGCGAACACCACGTAGAGGTAGGTGAAGACGTAGTAGCGGACCTGCGACTGGGCCCAGCCTTCGCCCACCGGGTCGACGCCGCACTCGTAGCTGGTCAGCTTGTCGGGCGTGGGCCGGGTCGGGCGGAGCAGCCGGTTGATCATCAGCGCTCCGGCCACGATGGCGACGCCGATCGCGAGCAGGACCGCGACCAGCGCGTAGGACCCGTAGTAGCCGTCCATGAACGCGATGGTAACCCAGTCAAAGCTAACGCCCCATACCCCCAAATATGAGCAAATAACTAGATCTGCCTCATATGCTCAGATTTATGGCTAAATCTCGATCTTTGGGAGGAATCGTCCTGCTGGCCCTGGTCGCCTCCGGGTGCGGGCTGGCCTCGGCCACTCCGCAGCAGCAGGACACCCGGGTCCCCGCCGACCCCACCAGGATCGAGTTCGTCGACCCCGCCGCCGTGGCCGGGCTCGCGCCCCGCACGGTGAGCGGGGACGACCCCGTCACCAGGCGCGTGCGCATCAGCTACCCCGAGCTGGACGACGCCGCCCCGCTCAACGAGAAGCTGCGGGCGGACGCGCGGCGGCGGCTGCGCGAGTTCCGCGAGACCGCCCGCGGCGTGTCCCGCCCCGAGCTGAACGTCGACTGGCAGCTCGCCGCCGCCGGCGACGCGATCGGGGTGCGGCTGCGGGCCGGCCGCTCCCACGGCACCGGCTGGGACCACGCCACCACGACGTTCTGGTACGACACGAACACCCGCCGGGCCATGGACTCCACCGGCCTGCTGAACGGGAGCCCCGCGCTGCACGAGGTGGCCCAGCTGGTCAAGGCCGGACTCGGCGACCGCGGGCCGGAGGTGGACCACGGCCAGGTGACACCCAGCCGCGACCGGTTCGACTCGATGGCCTTCAACGCCGAAGGCGACCTGGTGGTGGAGTTCGACGACTGCGAGCTCGGCCCGTGCTCGCTCGGCAGGCTGGCCGTGGCCGTCCCCGCCGACCAGGCGTGGCCGCTGCTCTCGGACACCGGACGGCGCGCCCAGCGGGCCGCCCGCCTGGCCGGACAGCAGGTGGCCGAACCACCGGCGGCGGCGCCCTCCCCCGCGCCCGCCGCCGCCAGCAACCGGGCCGGCACCGTCGACTGCACGGAGGCCAAGTGCATCGCCCTCACCTTCGAGGACGGCCCGGGGCCCGAGACCGGCAGGCTGCTCGACACGCTGCGGGAGGCCGGCGCCCGCGCCACGTTCTTCGCCGTGGGCAGCAACGCGGCCCGCGAACCCGGGCTGCTGCGCCGGATGAGCGCCGAGGGCCACCTCGTCGGGAACCACTCGTACGCGCACCGCGACCTGGCCCGGCTGCCCTCCAGCAAGATCGCCGACTCGCTGGCCCGCACCGAGGACGTGGTGACCGCGACGATCGGGCGGCGGCCGACGCTGGTGCGGGCCCCGTACGGATCGGTCAGCACCGAGCTGCGCAACGTCGCCCGCGAGCAGGGGCTGACGCTGGTGGGCGCCGACCTCGAAACCTTCGACTGGCGCGACCGGGACTCCGCCGAGATCGCCGACCGGGTGGTGGAGCGGGCGCACCGGGGCGCGATCGTGCGCCTGCACGACACCCGCGACACGACCGTCACCGCGATTCCGGACATCCTTGAACGGCTCGCCGGAAAGGGATACACCTTCGTCACCGTTCCAGAGTTGTACGGGACGGCGGGGATGCAGGCTGGGCAGCTCTACGAGTCAGGGATCTCACCCGTGCGCAAGCAGCCCCTGACTTAGGTCATGCGACAGGGGGACGTATAGTTGGCGCTCGTGACCCGAACTGTCCTCTTCGCGCGCCTGCATGTAGACCTCTGCAGGCTTGCAGCGGGGCTGTGTCGCCCTTCTGCCGCCGCATCCTGAATTTCACTGCGTTTACCCGCTTTGGGCGGTGTGCAAACGCGCGACCTCCCGAGGATCTAGCATGGAAAAAGAGAACGCGCCAGAAGCGATGCGCTCAGGCGCGTCGAGGAGGACTGAGCTGTGACCAAGCAGGTTCAGCAACTCGATCGGGTGATCATCCGGTTCGCCGGTGACTCCGGTGACGGCATGCAACTCACCGGTGACCGGTTCACCGCGGGCACCGCCGAGTTCGGCAACGACCTGTCCACGCTGCCCAACTTCCCCGCCGAGATCCGCGCCCCGGCCGGCACCCTGCCCGGCGTGTCCAGCTTCCAGCTGCACTTCGCCGACCACGACATCCTCACCCCCGGCGACGCCCCCAACGTCCTGGTCGCGATGAACCCCGCCGCGCTCAAAGCCAACCTGGCCGACCTGCCCCGCGGCGCCGACATCATCGCCAACACCGACGAGTTCACCAAACGCAACCTGGCCAAGGTCGGCTACCCGGCCAGCCCGCTGGAGGACGGGTCGCTGGCCGAGTGGCGGGTGCACTCCGTGCCTTTGACGTCGTTGACGGTCAAGGCGCTGGAAGACTTCGACATCAGCAAGAAGGACGCCGAACGCGCCAAGAACATGTTCGCGCTCGGCCTGCTGTCCTGGCTCTACCACCGCCCGACCGAGCAGACCATCAGCTTCCTGGAGACCAAGTTCGCGCGGAAGCCGGAGATCGCCAAGGCCAACATCGCCGCCTTCCAGGCCGGCTGGAACTTCGGCGAGACCACCGAGTCGTTCTCGGTCTCGTATGAGGTGAAGCCGGCCCGGCTGGCGCCGGGCGTGTACCGCAACATCTCCGGCAACCAAGCTTTGGCCTACGGCCTGATCGCCGCCGCCGTCCAAGCCCGGCTGCCGCTGTTCCTCGGCTCCTACCCGATCACTCCGGCCTCGGACATCCTGCACGAGTTGTCGAAGCACAAGCAGTTCGGCATCCGCACCTTCCAGGCCGAGGACGAGATCGCCGGTGTCGGTGCGGCGCTCGGGGCCGCGTTCGGCGGCGCGCTCGGCGTGACCACCACCAGCGGCCCCGGCGTGGCGCTCAAGGCCGAGACGGTCGGGCTGGCGGTCACCACGGAGTTGCCGTTGATCGTGGTGGATGTGCAGCGGGCGGGTCCGTCGACGGGGATGCCGACCAAGACCGAGCAGACCGACCTGCTGATGGCGTTGTTCGGCCGCAACGGCGAGTCGCCGGTGCCGGTCATCGCGCCGATGTCGCCTTCGGATTGTTTCGACGCGGCAGTGGAAGCCGCCCGCATCGCGGTGGCCTACCGGACGCCGGTGATGTTGCTGTCGGATGGGTATCTGGCCAACGGTTCGGAGCCGTGGCGGCTGCCGGAAGTCTCCGCGCTGCCGGACATCAGCGTGCCGTTCACCACCGAGCCGAACGGCCAGGACGGCGCGTTCCTGCCGTTCCAGCGGGACCCGGAGACTCTGGCGCGGCCGTGGGCGATCCCGGGCACGCCGGGGTTGGAGCACCGTATCGGTGGTATCGAGAAGGCGGATGGCACCGGGAACATCTCCTACGATCCGGACAATCATGACCGGATGGTGCGGTTGCGTGCGGCCAAGGTGGCCGGTATCGACGTGCCGGACGTGACCGTGGACGACCCGGGTGGGGACGCGCGGGTGCTGGTGCTCGGGTGGGGTTCCACCTACGGGGCGATCGCCGCTGGGGTGCGGCGGGTGCGGGCGGCGGGCGGGAAGGTGGCCCAGGCGCATCTGCGGCATCTGAACCCGCTGCCGGCCAACATCGGCGAGGTCCTGGCGCGCTATGACAAGGTGTTGCTGCCGGAGATCAACCTGGGTCAGCTGGCGTTGCTGCTGCGGGCCCGGTTCCTGGTCGACGTCATCAGCTACAACCGGGTGCGCGGGCTTCCGTTCAAGGCCGAGGAACTGGCCGCAGTGATCCAGGACGTGATCGACAGTGACTGAACTGATCAACGGTAGGGGCCTGTCGCTGGTGCCCAAGACCGACACCAAGCAGACCCTGAAGGACTTCAAGTCCGACCAGGAAGTGCGCTGGTGCCCCGGCTGCGGCGACTACGCCATCCTGGCCGCCGTCCAGAGCTTCCTGCCCGAACTCGGACTCAAGCGCGAGAACATCGTGTTCGTCTCCGGGATCGGCTGCTCCTCCAGGTTCCCGTACTACCTCAACACCTACGGCGTGCACTCCATCCACGGCCGCGCGCCCGCGATCGCCACCGGGCTGGCGGCCTCGCGGCCGGATCTGAGCGTGTGGGTGATCACCGGTGACGGGGACGCCCTGTCGATCGGCGGCAACCACCTGATCCACGCGCTGCGCCGCAACGTCAACCTCAACATCCTGCTGTTCAACAACCGGATCTACGGGCTGACCAAGGGCCAGTACTCGCCCACCTCCGAGGTCGGCAAGGTCACCAAGTCCACCCCGATGGGATCACTGGACAAGCCGTTCAACCCGATCTCGCTGGCCCTCGGCGCCGAGGCGTCGTTCGTGGCGCGCACGCTGGATTCGGACCGCAAGCACCTGCAGAGCGTGCTGCGGGAGGCGACCGCGCACCGGGGCGCGTCCCTGGTGGAGATCTACCAGAACTGCAACATCTTCAACGACAACGCGTTCGAGCCGTTGAAGGACCCTGAGCTGCGTGACGACATCACGTTGAAGCTGGAGCACGGCCGGCCGATCGCCTCGGCCTCCAAGGCGGTCATCCGGGGTGCGAACGGAAGCCTGGAGGTCGTCCCCCGCGACAGCGTGGAGGAGGACCGGGTCCTGGTGCACGACGCGCACAGCCCCGACCCGTCGGTGGCGTTCGCGCTGTCCCGGCTGGACGAGCCCGCGTTCGACCACGTCCCGATCGGGATCTTCCGCAGCGTGGACCGCCCGGCCTACGACACGCTGATGACCAGCCAGCTGGAAGAGGCCGTGGCGCAGAAGGGCCAGGGTGATCTGGCCGATCTGCTGATGGGCGGCGACACCTGGCGCATCGGCTGACCATGCCGTTCCTGAGGCGCCGCCGGATCCCGGCGGCGCCTCAGATGCGTGAGAGCACCCGGTCGCTGACGAAGCAGAGCATGCCGAACTCCCTGGCCCGGCGGCAGGCGAAGTCGGTCAGCTCGTCGCTGTCGGCGTAGTCCAGCGCGTACAGGTCGAGCCCGAGGCCGAGCAGGCGTTCGGCGACGGTGGCGTGCGCCTCCAGCACGTCGTCAGGCCAGGGCGCGTAGCTTTCGGTGTCCACCCAGCGGGCCGAGAAGGACTCGAAGAGCACGCCGTCCACCAGGTCGGCCAGCTCGGGCAGCAGCCCGAACCCCCGGTTGGCCAGCAGGTAGCCGGGCCTGGCCTCCTCTTGGACGGCGGCGATCAGCAGCAGCAGGTGGGGCAGGTCGTCCGGGTAGTTGTGCTCGATGTTGAGCGTGTCCAGGAACAGCCCGTGGAAGCCCTTGTCCATGGCCTGGACCGCCTGGTCGACCACGTGCGCCACCCAGCGCGGGTCGCCCACGTGCACGAACGCGCCGCCCCAGTCGGGGTTGCGCTCCTCCCGGTGCCACGGCGCGGACGGCCCGACGTCCTCGGTCAGCGACAGGTAGCCGAGCGTCCGCACGCCGCGCTCGCGCAGCAGGTCCAGCTCGGTCCGCGAGTAGAAGTCGGCCTGCAGGACGACCATGTCGAAGCCGGAGAGCCGGTCCACCTCCCCCGCCCCGTAGTAGAACGCGATCGGCCTGGTCATGTCGTCCACGACTCCCGGTACCAGGCGTACGTCCTGCGCACGCCTTCCTCCAGCCGGACGCGCGGCTCGTACCCGGTGAGCCGGCGCAGCAGCGTGAGGTCGGGGCAGCGGCGCGCGACCGATCCCGCCGGGGCGGGCAGCTCGCGGACGGCGGGGCTGATCCCGGCGATCCGCAGCACGAGCTTGGCCAGGTCGCCGATGTTGGTCTCCTCCGTGTCGTCGCCGATGTGCACGATCCGTCCGGCCGCCTCGGGGGTGTCCATGAGCGTGATCACGGCGTCGGTGGCGTCGTCGACGTGGCAGAAGGCCCGGCTCTGGTCCGCGCCGTAGAGGTCGAACGGGTCCTCGCCCCGCATGGCGCGCAGCGACAGCTCGGGGATGACGTGGTCGGCGCCCATCCGCGGGCCGTAGACGTTGTGGAAGCGGCCGACGACGGCGGCGAACCCCCTGGCCCGGGCGGTGTGCAGGACCGCCGCCTCGCCCAGCATCTTGGAGATGGCGTAGGTGTGGCGCGGCGAGCCGACGTCCTCGATCATCAGCGGCACGCTCTCCGGCGTGGGCACGGGCACCACGCCGGCGCTGACGCCGCCCGCGTACGCCTCGCTGGTGGAGGCGAAGAACAGCCGCGTGCCGGGGGCGATCCAGTCGAGCAGGTGCATCAGGGCCAGCGTGTTGACCCTGATCACCCGGGCCGGATCGGACTCGACGTTCCGCACGCCGACCACGGCGGCGAGCATGTAGACGTGGTCCCAGCGATGCTCCAGGGCCGCGTACGAGGCCGGATCCGTTAGGTCGGCCGACCTGATCTCGACCTGGCCGGCGAGCCGGGTCAGCGTGGGGTCGCGGCGGCCGCGGGAGAAGTCGTCGACCACGGTGACCTCGTGCCCGGCTTCGAGCAGCCGCGCGGCCAGGTGGAGGCCGATGAACCCGGCGCCGCCGAGCAGCAGGGCCCTCATGACACGCGCCCCTTCGTGCGGTAGCCGATGCCGGCGTAGCGGACGCCGCGCGCCGTGACGGCGGCCTCGTCGAGGATGCGCCACGAGTCGAACAGCACCCGCACGCCCGACCCGGCCAGCTTGTCGTCGACCTCGATCTCCCGGTAGTCCGGATGGTCGTTGATCACGATCACGGCGTCGGCGTCGGCGAACGCCTTGTCCAGGCTGACCGGCTCGCCGCCGTAGCGGCGGATGACCTCGTCGGCGACCAGCGGGTCGTGACCCCGTACGGTCAGCCCGGCGGCGGTGAAGACGGGCATCATGTCCGCGATCGGGGTGCCGCGCATGTCGTCGGTGGCGGGCCAGCCCTTGTACGCCCAGCCGAGCACGGACAGCCGGACCCCCTCGGTGCGGCCGAACTCCTCGCGGACCAGGCCGACGACCCGCTCGGCGACGTGCCCGGGCAGGCTCTCGTTGAGCGCCCGCGCCCGGCTCACCAGGTACGGTCTGCGCGACATGCTCGCGAGCATCAGGTACGGGTCCTTCGTCAGGCAGCCGCCGCCCACGTAGCCGGGCTTGGCCAGGTCAGGCCGGGGATAGTCGAGGTTGGTGGCCCTGATGACCTCCAGCGGGTCCAGCCCGTGCTGCTCGGCGATGAGGGCCAGCTCGTTGCCGAAGGCGTAGATGACGTCGGTGTGGCAGTTGTTCGACAGCTTGACCATCTCGGCGGTCTCCAGGCTGGAGACGGGGACGATCTGGTCGGCCAGCCCGGCGAACAGCTCGACGCCGGCGCGCAGGCTCTCCTCGTCCAGGCCGCCGATCACCTGGGGCAGCTCGACCAGCTCGCGCAGCGCCTGGCCCTGGATGGTGCGCTCGGGCGCCATGACGAGCCGGGGGCGGGCCCAGCGGGCGGCCAGGGCGGGCAGCACGACGTCGCGGCTGGTGCCGATCGGGACGGTGCTGCGGACCACGACCAGCGTGTCCGGGTCGCACCGGCGGGCGACCTCCTCGGCGGCGGCGGCCAGGTTCTCCAGCCGTGGGGTGCCCGTGGGGAAGTCCACCGGCGTGGACACGGACAGGATGACCGCGTCGAGCGGCTCTGCCGGCAGGTGGTCGCCGACGAAGATGCGCTCGCCGAGGAGCTCGGCGAAGGTCTCCGCCACCCCTGGCTCGTAGACGTGGACGCGGCCGCTGGACAGCGCCTCGACCACGGGGGCGCTGGTGTCGACCCCGACCACGGTGTAGCCGTTGCGTGCCATGGCCGCGGTCAGCGTCAGACCCACGTAGCCCATGCCTACCACGCCGACTGTCTTCGGCATCGGACGCTCCTTTCCTCTCACTTGGATGCACAAGGCGGGCTGACGCGGTCGAGGTCGACCACGGTGACGTTTCCCGCGATTGCGTGCCTGCGGTAATGGGCGCAGGCGGCCTCGACGTTCGCCGGGTCCACGGCGTAGTCGGTGGCGAGCACGGCCTTGCCCAGGGCTTTCAGCGCGAGGGTGTCGGCCAGGTTCTGGTCGCACCACTCCTCGCGGCAGGGGTCGTCGGTGGCGCGGAAGAACAGCTCCTCCATGCCGATGCCGTCGATCGCGTCCGCGTACCCGGGGAAGTGCCGCAGCTCCGGGGAGTTCTGCGGGACGATCGCGAATCCGGGGCGGCGTTCCTTGGCGTGGCGGCTGATGCGGATGACCAGGTCGGCCATCTTCCGGCCCAGGGTGGCGCGGGTCTCGCCGGGCACCCTCGCCAGGTCGATCTCCTCGTACGCGAGCGGGGTGTCGAGGTAGACGCCGTCGAAGCCGGTCTCCAGCGCCCGGTCGAGCCGGGGGCGGACGACCTGCTCCCACCAGCGCTCCTCCCAGTAGCGGGCGAAGTGCTCGTCCGGCCAGTCGGGCCAGGTGTGCAGGAGCAGGTCCTGGTCGACCTCGGCGAAGTCCGTCCTGAACTCCTCGATGGAGCCGATCTCGAAGTACGCCAGCACCAGCTTCCCGGTGGCGCGTACGCGGGCGATCTCGTCGCGGGTGAAGTACCCCGCGACGGTGCCGTCACGGGACAGATCGACGACGGCGAGCCGCTGCGGCGCCCGCGCGACCCCGTCCAGCCGCCCTTTCGGATACCCCTGCAACACATACGTGAACGACGCCACATCCCCCAACTCCGGCGCCCCCCGGCCTTCAGCGGGCGCGGGCGCAGCCCGGACACATCCCCCCAGCACCACCAACGCCGCCCCGACCACCAACACCGGCGCCACCGACACACGCGGCCGCGCAGGACGGCCCGGCGCGCGCCCCCGGACCTCAGGACCCGGCCGCGGGAACCCACCCGACGCGAGAGATCGCGGAGATCGCAGAAGCGAACGCGCGATCCCCTTCGACCTGCGTCCCCACACCACACCCGCCGACGGGCGCGGTCGTGTGGAACCGCCTGGCTCGCGTTCCCCCTTCGCCCTTACCGGCAGGCTCGGGCGGGAGGAAGCCGGTGTGAGGCTTGGGGCGCTCATAGCATGGCCTTGATCGAGTCGGGCAGGGGGAACTCGGGTTGCCAGCCGAGGACGTTCCCGATGCGGGTGAGGTCGGCGCGGCTCCAGGTGACGGTGGCCGAGCGGCCGGCGGGGGGTGCGCTCTCGCGGATCTCGCCGGTGAAGCCCGCCTCGCCCGCGAGCAGGGCGATCGCCTCGCGGACGGAGACGGCCCGGCCGCCGCCCACGTTGAAGACCCGTTCGGGCAGGTCGGGCGCGAAGGCGGCGCTCACGACGGCGCGGCCCACGTCGCGCACGTCCACGAAGTCGCGGTACGCGCCGAGCGGGCCCAGGTCGAGGTCGCGCACCCCGCTCGCGAGGAGATCGCGGGCCCGGCCGAGCACGCTCTCGCCGGTGAGGCCCGGCCCGACCGGGTTGAAGATCCGCAGCGACGCCCCGTCGACCCGGCCGTCGGCGGCGGCCTGCTCGACCAGCTGGGTCCCGGCCAGGTGGCTGATGCCGTAGCCGCTGACCGGCCGGGCCGGGTCCTGCTCGTGGACCGCGTGGCCGGGCGGAGTCGGCCCGTACTCGGCGGCCGAGCCCAGGCGGACGAACCGGGCGCCGGGCGCGACCTGGGCCATCGCCTCGATGATGACGGCGGTGGCCAGCGCGTTGCCCCGCATCAGCTCGTCGTACCCGCCGGACATCCGCCCGGCGCAGTTGAGCACGACGGACGGGCGGACGGCGCGCAGCAGGCCGGCCACGTCGGCGGGCCGGGCGGCGAGCAGGTCCAGGTCCGCCCGGCCGGGGCAGTGCAGGCCGGACACCCGGCCGTCCCGCGTCAGCAGGTCCCTGACCTGCCGCCCCAGGAAGCCGGACGCGCCGAAGAGCAGGACGTCCGTCATCGCACCGGATCCCTGGACGGCAGCAGCTGCGGCCTGATCTCGTCGAAGCGCGCGTTGGCCTCGTCGTAGTCGTCGGGCCGCCCGATGTCGAGCCAGTAGCCGTCGAACTCGTAGATGCCCGGCGGCCTGTTCCGCGCGAGCAGGTCGAGGACGAGGTCGTCGAAGCCGAACGGCATCCCCTCGGGGTAGTGGGCGATGGTGTCCCTGGACAGCGCGTACACGCCCATGCTGACCAGGTAGCTGAGCAGCGGCTTCTCGCGGAAGCCGACGATCCGGCCGCCGCTGGCCTCCAGCACGCCGAAGTCGATCTTGACGACGCGCGGCGAGGTGGCCACGGTCAGCGGCGCCGCGGAGGCGACGTGCCGGGCCAGCAGGTCGGCGTAGTTCAGGGTGGTGAGCACGTCGCCGTTCATCACCAGGAAGTGCTCCGGCAGCCGGTCCCTGATCGGGAACAGCGGCCCGATCGTCGACAGCGGAGCCAGCTCCTCGGTGAAGTCGACCGACAGCCCCCAGCGCGAGCCGTCGCCGACGAACGCGCGGATGAGCGGGCTGAGGTGGCCGACCGCCAGCGTGGCGTGCGTGAACCCCTGATGGGTGAGCTGCTGGAGGATGATGTCGAGGATCGCGTACTCCTCACCGATCGGCACCAGCGGCTTGGGCAGGGCGGAGGTGTACGGGCGCAGGCGGACCCCCTTGCCGCCCGCGAGTATGACGACGTGCATGCTGGTTCCCTCCTGTGGATCAGCGGTACCGCTGCACGTCCCGCAGGCTCACGGCCATCGGGACGAGCAGGATGAGGAAGAAGACGAGGCCGGCGACGAGGAAGAGCAGCACGTCGGCCAGGACCGGCGGCGCTCCGGACAGCAACGGGCGCGCCCCCGGATGGACGGCCAGGGCGAGCGCCTGCGCCGCGCACAGGTGCCTGACCTTGCCCTGGTTGGCCAGCAGGAAGGCCACGAAGTAGGCGGTCCCGACGACCACGTGCGCGGCCGCCATGACCACGCTCGCGTCCGACAGCCGGCCGGTCGCGTGCAGGAACGCCAGCGGCAGCGCCGACAGCACGGACAGCGTGACCAGGCAGGCGAGCACGCCCTTGGCGAGCAGCCACCGGCCGTGCGAGGTGAACTCGGCCGGGTAGCTCACCCGCCGGATCGCCGCCCTGGCGTCGTCGTCGAAGACGTGCGCCCGGTACTCCAGCACGCCCATGCCGAGCACCAGCCCGGCCCCGGCGATGGCGATGTCGCTCCTGTCGAGCACGTACCTGGCCTCGGCCTGGAGCAGGAAGAGCGCGGTGAGCAGGCTGTAGAGGAAGGCGGGCGGCAGACCGCGCAGGTTGGCGCGCAGCAGCGTGCGCAGCGGCGGCTCGGCGGCGGGCTGTTCCCCCTTGTCCGGGGTGGCGAGGGTGAGCAGCATCGCGGCGCCGACGACGGCGGCGACGCAGATCACGCCGAGGCAGACGGTCAGCAGGCCGACGAAGCGGTCGGCGACGCCGATGTAGCCGATCCCGGCCAGCACGGCGGGCATCATCATCGCGGCGAGCCAGGCCTCGCGCCGGTAGAAGAGCAGGATCCCGGACGAGATCTGGAACGCGATCTGCGTGACGCAGAGGGCGACGAGCGCCACGGGCGCGCCCATGCCCAGGGCGAGCCCGGTGGCCGTCAGCGCCGCGCAGCCCACGCCGATCACCAGCCCGGTGCGGAGCACGCGCCCGGCCGAGCGCGGGCAGCCGCGTCCCATGAGGGTGTAGGCGATCTGGGCGGCGGAGCTGCCGAGCACCCAGCCGATCCCGGTGGTGAACACCAGCCCCGGCATCAGCCACTGGGTCCCGACCAGGCCGGAGGCGGCGGGCAGCAGCGCCGCGGGCAGCCCGTACAGCAGGCCGTGCAGGATCTGCGCGGTCGGCCTGGCCCGGCGCAGCGGCGCGTCGGGCACCGGCGGCACGGCCTTGGCCGCCACCCGCGAGAACGCGGTCTCGGCCAGCGAGAACACGTCGGTGTGCCCGTACCGCTCGCGGGCGATCTTGTCGTTGAGGCCCTCGCTCTCCAGGATGGCAGCCACCTGGAGGGGTTCCACGGCGCGGGCCAGGCTCGCGTCCATGGGCTCGATGAGGGCGTCGATCGGGTGTGCCTGTCCGTCGTCCCTGGTCGCCGTCACGGCCACAGCTCCGTGTAGACGGCGCGGTAGTCGTCCAGCGACTGCCGGAGCGTGAAACGTTCCAGGACGCGGCCGCGGGCGATCGCGCCGAGGCGGCGGCGCAGCGGGGCGTCCTGGAGCAGCCGCACGGCGGCGTCGGCGGCGGCCACGTGGTCGCGCGGCGGCACGATCAGCCCGGCGTCGGCGACCGCCTCCGCGACGCCGCCGACGTTCGTGCACACCACGGTCCTGCCGCAGGCCATGGCCTCCACGACGGTGTAGGGGAAGCCCTCGGAGATGCTGGTCAGCGCGACGACGCTGCCCGCGTGGTAGGCGTCGACCGGGGTGGACACCCGGCCCTCGAACACCGCCGCCCCCTCCAGGTCCAGCTCGTCGATGAGCTCCAGGCAGCTCTGGTGGTAGCTCTCGTTGCCCGCGGGCACGCCGCCGAAGATGCGCAGCTTCGCCTTCGGGATCTTGTCGTGCACGATCGCGAACGCCCTGATCAGCGTGTGCAGGTCCTTCAGCGGGTCCACCCGGCCCATGAAGACCAGCGTCGGCTCGTCGGGCTCGGTCTCGGCGAGCGGGAAGTCGTCCGGGTCGACGCCGTTGTACATGACCCGGATCCGGTCAGGGTCGGCGCCGTTGTGGAGCTGCCAGCGCCGGTTGTACGAGGAGTGCGGCGCGATCCGGTCGGCCGCCACGTAGGCGGCGCCGGCCAGCCTGCGGAAGAAGCTCAGCAGCAGCACCCTGACCGCGTGCGAGACGGGCTCGTGCACGTACTGCAGGTAGCGTTCACGCAGGTAGACGCCGTGTTCCGAGAGGACGACCGGGGTGCTGTGCTGCCACTTGGCGGTCATCGCGACGAGCATGCTGAGACCGTTCATGGCCACGTGGGTCAGGTCGGTGCGCAGCGGCGGCTCGGCCAGCGGGCGCAGCATGTGGCCCATCAGGTCGGCGGCCACGATCGCGTCGGCCAGGTTGATGCCGTCGGTCCTGTTCCAGTACCACGCGTCCATGAGCTGGCTGAGCGAGTCGTTGGCGACGAGCGCGCCGACCAGGTCACCGCCGTCGTGCGCGTACCGGTAGAGCGACTCCAGCACGGACAGGAACTCCGCGCTGCCCGCGCCCATGACGGCGGGGGTGAGCACGATCTGCAGGAAACGCTCGTACGCCTCGGCGAACTCCCGCCCGGGCGGGCGGCCGGACCGCCGGTGGCCGCCCTTCCACAGCGGGAGGTTGATCACCTGCTCCAGGTTGGGCGGGAGATCCCACACCGGCCGCTCGGCGCCGTCCACGGTCATCGTGACGACGTCCCACCGGTAGTCCGGCATGCCCTTGATGAGCTGGTCCATCCACACGCTGACGCCGCCCATCGCGAACGGGTACGTGCCCTCGGACACGAGCGTCACTTTCACGGGCGCACGCTCGCGTTGACGGTGAGCGGGACGCCCGCGGCCAGGTCGAGGTGGGCGATCTTGTCGGTGCCGTACGTGGCCGCGCCGGCCGCGGCGGCGTTGGTGGCGAACACCTCGGCGTCGGCCGAGGCGGTGAACGTGATCGTCCCGGCTGTCCTGTCGTACACGGCGCGCACGTCCGCCAGGTCGTCGAAGTGGACGGTCCGGTCCTCGACGTAGCCGGCCAGCCCGCCCCAGTCGGGCGTGAGCAGCGGGACGCCGTAGTAGCCCTCGTACTTGGCCATCACGGCGTTCAGCCAGTCGAAGACGAGGTTCTTGTTGCCGCCGTAGTTCCGCAGGTTGCCCTGGTGGAACGTGTGCGTGTACACCGATCCCGACATGACGTGCTGCATGGCCACGTTGCTCTCGTGGTCGAGGACCTGGCTGTAGGTCTGGTCGACGGGCCAGTACGGGAACCTGCCGTTCGGCCCGTAGTAGGAGTTGTAGAACAGCGTCTGCTCGGCCGGCGTGGTCGTGTGGTACGCGATGTTCGTCGGCCAGTCAGGCACCACCATGACCGACGGCTTCAGCGGGTGGCGGATGCCGCAGTTGAAGCACGCGGGCCGGTGGCTGGCGAACGACATGTTGCCGTGGAGATACTTCACGCCCAGGTCGGCCGCGGCCTGCAGCAGGTCGGCGTTGGACGCGGCCAGGCCGTGGTCGGTCGGGGGGTCGATGTCGTTGTCCGGGTCCGGGTGGTAGACGCCCAGGCCCGAGTACTCGCCGGTCTTGAGCACGGTCGGGTCGACGGTGAAGCCGAGCGCGGAGCCGATGGTGAGGTTGTCCTCGATCTCGGCATAGCTGGTCGCGTAGTCGGCGTCGTTCATCTTCGGGTGGCTGAACGTGTGGTTGATCCAGGTGAACGACGACGCGCGGCAGCGCGAGTACGCGGTCAGCCCGTCGGTGAGCAGCGGGGGCAGCAGGCACAGGGTGGGCACGTTCAGGCCGGCTCCGTCGCCGTTGTAGGCGATGTTGAGCTTGAAGCCGCCGGCCAGCGGGTGCGCGGTGCGGAAGGAGTTCTGCTGCTGGTACGTGCTGACGGCGTCGCTCCTGCTCATCCGGAAGCCGGGATCGGAGTCGACGGTGCCGTTGGCGAGCAGGTGGTCGGTGTAGCTGAACCAGTCGTCCACGTCGGCGTTCAGGTAGTGCCGCTGCTCGCCCAGGTACAGCCCTCTGGTCGCCCACCGGAACAGCCCGAAGGTGAGCAGGTCGGCCTGCGGCAGGTACTGGTTGGAGGTGAAGGTCAGCGCGGCCCGCTCGCGGCCGTCGGTCGAGGTGCTGCGCACGCCCAGCACGTCGGTTCCGCTGGTGATGAGCGGGTCGGCGGCGCAGCCGGCGGCGATCGTGCCGCGGTAGAGGTACGACAGCGAGATCGGCACGTTCACGCCGCCGCGCAGGTAGTCGAACACGCCCGCGCCGGCCGGGGTCAGCGCGGTGCTGATCGGCGTGTCGCCGACGCCGCCCTCGCTGCCGGCCCGCAGGCAGTAATCCTCAGGCCAGGTCCCGTACGCGGTGTAGAGCGACACCTGGCGGACGCCGTAGTCGCGCTCGTACGCCCATAGAGCGTTCCATTCGCCGGCGTCGAGACCGCTGAGATAGGAGCCGCCGTCCTCGTAGAGCAGGCTGTTGCTGGTGAGCAGGATCGCGTTGTAGCGGCCGGTGCCGTCGGCGGCGATCAGGTCGGCGAGCGGCTCGGTCCTGCTGTGGAGGACGTCGTAGGCGGCGCCCACCCGGTCCAGGGTGGCCTTCCAGGTGTCCTCGCCCCAGTCGTCGCCGTCCACGGCGATGACGAGGGCGCGCAGCTCGACCTTGTCGGTGGCCGCGGCGGCGAGGGCCTCGGCCGTGGTGGCGGCGCGGGCGGACCGATCGAGCTTCACTTTGCCCTGCTTTTTCGGCAAAGGGTCCGGTATTTCCACTTTGGGACGTTCCACTTCGCCGCGCAGCGGGGCGTGGCTGTGGGACCGGTCTTTGGGCGCGGATTCGGCCGGCTCTGAATGGGCTACGAATAGCCCCGAAACGAGCGTGACTACGCCGGCCAGCGCGAGCATTCTGCTGGAACGTACCAGATTTTTGTTCTTGGACAGCCGAAAAGAACCCACTCGTATCACCCGTCTAAGCCCTGGCCCCCGATAAGCCGTAGAAATGCCGAGCAATCCGTCGTCGGCAAGCCCCGAGTGTGCGGACGGCGGGTTTCACTCGGGTTTCAAGGAGGTTTCCCGCAAAACAGGCAAGGTGACGGCAAGTGTTGGCTCTATAACTGAGGGATCGGGAACGGCACGGGAAGGGGAGCCCATGCAGTTCGGAATTCTGGGTGCGCTGGAGGTGGTCTCGCAAGGCCAGCGCTTACCCGTGCGCTCCGCCAAGCAGCGCACCCTCCTGGCCCTGCTGCTCTGCCATCGGGGCCGGGTGGTGCGCAGCGACGCGCTGATCGACGCGCTCTGGGGCGGGGAGGCCGCGGACGCCGGGCATCGGCGGCTGCGGCTGCAGCTCTTCCGGCTCAGGCGGACTCTCGGGCCGGAGGCGGAGATCGTCCACGACTCGGCCGGTTACCTGCTGCGGGTGCCACCGGGCGCGGTGGACGCGTGGCGCTTCGAGGAGCTGGTCAAGGAGGGGCGGCAGGCGTTCAAGAGCGGTGACGTGGGCAAGGGCGGCGAGCTGCTGCGGGCGGCGCTGGGGCTGTGGCGCGGGCAGGCGCTGTCGGGGCTGGACGACCTGCCGCTCCTGCACGCCCAGGCCACCCGGCTGGAGGAGGAGCGGCTGGCCGCGCTCGCCGACCGGGTGGACGCCGACCTGCGGCTGCACCGGCACGCCGACCTCGTCGGGGAGCTCACCGGGCTGGTCCGTGAACATCCGCTGCGGGAACGGTTCCGCGGTCAGTTGATGCTCGCCCTGTACCGGGCTGGGCGGCAGGCGGAGGCGCTGGAGGTCTACCGCGACGGGTGGCACATCCTCACCAACGACCTCGGCCTGGAACCGTCGCCCGAACTGCGCCGGCTGGAGGCGGCGATCCTCACCAGCGACGCCTCCCTCACCCTCACCCGCGCCGACCACCACCACCGTCCCACCCGCCGCCCCACCTCAGGCTGCCCCCACTGCGCCCGCCGCCCCCGCTGACCCACCACAAGGGGGAAACCCCCGGTACGGCGCTTCCCCCACAGCCACCTCCTCTGGATCCGGCACGGTACGACGCTTCCACCACAGCCGCCTCCTCCGGATCCAGCGAGGCGTGACGTGAGCGGGATACCGGTGCAACGCCCCACAACCGCCCCCGCTCGCGCTCCCCTCGCCGAGCGTGGGCTTCCACCGAACCCCTCAGTCGCTCACACCGCAACAGTGACCCCCACCGGAGCGGTCCAGGGGGATCTGGCGCGAGCCCTCCACAACCGCCTCCGGCGGAGCGGTGAGGCGAGGTGGGGCGGGGCGGGAAATGGGTGCCATCCGGCGCGAACTCCCCCACGGTCACCCGCCAGGGCGGTGCGGTGGAGCGTGGGTGAGATCGCGTGGGCTTCACCACAACCGCCTCCGCTGGAGCGGTGGGAGGCGGGAGGTGCGCGGGGTCCAAGGCGGGCCCTCAACCACCTCCAACGGAACGGCGTGGGGGAGATTTCGCGCGAGCTCCCCACGGACGCCTCAGCCGGAGTAGCGGGGCGAGGAGTCCGGCGCGAGCCGCCGCCACCACCTCCACCGGAGCAGCGGGGTGGGATGGAAATGGGCGCTATCCGGCGTGAACTCCCGCACGGCGAGCCGCTGGTGAGGTGCGGTGGGGCCTTGGTGCAATCTGGCGCGAGCCCCGCAACCGCCTTCACCGGAGCGGCGGGGCGTGCGCGGGATCCGGCGCGAGCCGCCGCAACCGCATCCGCCGGGGTGGTGGGGGATCTGGTGTGGGGGGTGGGTCTCGGGTGAGGATGCCGGGGTGAAGGTGTGGTGGGGGGTTGGCGCGGTGGGGGTTGTCGCGCTGGTGGTGATCGTCGTGGTGCTGGCGGGTGGGCAGGGGCGGGAGAAGCCGCTGGAGGGGGCGGGGGTGAGCGACGGAGCGGTGGTGACGGAGGGGGAGACCGGGGCTGGGCGATGGGTGCCGGATGGGTTTCCGGATGCGGGTAGTACGGGGGTGCCGGTGGGGACGGAGCTTGTGGTGGTGGCTGGGGATCGGACGTTCGCCGTGGACGGTGAGGTGGTGGAGGGCAGGGAGTTCCGTGGGTTCGTGACGGTGACCGGGCGGGGTGTCACGTTCAGGAAGTGCCGGTTTCTCGGGGGGAAGGCCGACAGGGTGCGGCCGCTGCTCGACACCGAGCATGCTCGGGACACGGTGATCGAGGACTCGGAGTTCCGGCCGGCTCACCCGTCTCCGTCGGTCGACGGCATCTGGGCCGCGCACACCAGCATCCTCAGGTCGGAGTTCACCGGCACCGTGGACGGGATCAAGGCGCACACGGGCACCCTCGTCCGCGACTCCTACATCCACGACCTGAGCTGGTTCCCCGAGGACCCAGACCAGGGCGGCGGCCCGACCCACAACGACGGCGTCCAGGCGTTCGCCGACCAGACCGGCGTCACGCTGGAGCACAACACGATCGACCTGTCCACCACCCGCGACCCCAACGCCGCCGTCCAGTCCTCGGCCGACGACCTGCGCGTGGAGGACAACTACCTGGACGGCGGCGCGTGCGTGGTGAACATCGACCACACGCCGCTCGGCCGCCCGCTGCGCGGTCAGCACGTCACCGGCAACCGGTTCGGCCGGGCGTCCGCGTACGACTGCCCGATCCTGCTCAGCACCGCGTCGGAGCTGGCGGACGGCGGCGGCAACGTGTGGCACGACACCGGCGGGCCGATCCCCGAACCCGAACGGCACGACTAGGAGGCGCACATGTGGGAAGGCACGCCGGCGCTGGTCACGGGCGCGACGGGGTTCATCGGCGCGCACCTGGTCAGGCGGCTGGCGGAGCTGGGGGCGCGGGTGCACGCGGTCAGCCGCCGCCCGCCGGACGTCTCCGGGCACGGCGAGCGCTGGCACGCCGCCGACCTGGGCGACCCGGCCGCCACCGCGAAGCTGGTCGCGGAGACCGCCCCCGAGGTGGTCTTCCACCTGGCCAGCGAGGTGACCGGGGTGCGGGAGCCGGGCGTCGTGGCGCCCACGCTCGCGGCCAACCTCACCGCCGCGGTCAACCTGCTCACCGCCGTCACCGGCTCCCCCGTACGCAGCGTGGTGCTCGCCGGGTCGGTGGAGGAGCCGCGCGACGGCCTCGCGCCCGGCTCACCGTACGCCGCCGCCAAGGCGGCGGCCACCGGTTACGCCCGCATGTTCCACGCGCTCTGGCAGGTGCCGGTGTCGGTGCTGCGGGTGGCGATGGTGTACGGGCCGGGCCAGCGGGAGACGTCCAGGCTGATCCCGTACGCGACGCTGGAGCTGCTGCGCGGCCGCGACCCGGAGCTGACCTCGGGCACCAGGATGGTGACCTGGGTGTACGTGGAGGACGTGGTGGACGCGTTCGTGCTGGCCGGGGCGGGCGGGGCGGCCGGCGAGGTGCTCGACGTCGGCACGGCCGAGCCGGTCTCCATCCGCGACACCGTGGAGCTGCTCGCCCGGGTGGTGGGCGGCGCGGCGCGGCCCCGGTTCGGCGCGGTCGCGGCCCGGCCGCTGGACCGGACGCAGCGCTCCGACCCGGGCCCGGCGGAGCGGGTGCTGGGCTGGCGACCGGCCACGGAGCTGGAGGAAGGACTGCGCCGTACCGTCGCTTGGTACGCAGAAAGTCTGTAACGCCGCATCTCGGACGCCGATATCCCTCCTGGCGACTACTGACGCAGGGGGCGGGATGCGTGCGGTGACCAACCTGACCGTGCACGGCATCGGCCGCACCACCCGCGAGCTGGACCCGGGCGAGGGAGACACCTGGGTGAGCGTGGCCCAGTTCGAGCAGGTGGTGGACGCCGTGGCGGGCCGGCCCGACGTGCGGCTCACGTTCGACGACGGGAACCTGTCCGACGTGGAGATCGCGTTGCCCAGGCTGGTCGAGCGGGGGTTGAAGGCCGAGTTCTTCGTGCTGGCCGGGCTGCTCGGCGAGCCGGGCCGGCTGGACTCCGACGGGGTGCGCGAGCTGCTCGGCGCGGGCATGCGCATCGGCTCGCACGGCTGGGCGCACCGCGACTGGCGCACCCTGGGCACGCGGGAGGCGGCCGAGGAGCTGTCGGCCGCGCACCACCTGCTCGGGCAGCTCGTCGGCGAGCCGGTGTCGCGGGTGGCGATCCCGTTCGGCTCCTACGACCGGCTGGTGCTGAACCGGCTCAGGCGCATGGGCGTGACCCGCGCGTACACCAGTGACGGCGGACGCGCCCGGCCGGGCTCCTGGCTGCAGCCGCGCACCAGCCTCCGCCACGACCTGGACCGCGGCTGGATCGCGCGGGTGCTGGGCGGCCCGTCGCTCCCCCGACGGGCGGCCAAGCTCGCCACGCGGCTCTACAAGCGGATGCGCTGATGGGCCGGGTCGCCGTGGTGATCGTCACCTACAACAGCGCCGGCGTGCTCGGCGGCTGCCTGGACTCGCTCGCCGCCGGGGCCGAGGGCGTGGAGCTCGTGGACGTGGTGGTGGCCGACAACGCCTCGAAGGACGGCTCCGTCGCGGTCGCCGAGCGGGCCGGGCCGCCGGTCAGGGTGGTGCAGACCGGCAGGAACGCGGGCTACGCGGCGGCGGTCAACGCCGGGATCGCGGCGCTCGACCTGGACGCGGTCGACGGCGTGTACGTGCTCAACCCCGACTGCCGGCTGCGGCCCGGGGCCGTCGCGCCGCTGCTGGCGTGCCTGCGCGAGCCGGGCCGGGGCATCGCGGTGCCGTACATGGTCAACCCGGACGGCTCGCTCCAGCCGTCGCTGCGCAGGCGGCCGACCGTGGGGCGGGCGCTGGTGGAGGCGGTGATCGGCGGCAGCCTGGCGGGCCGCGTCGGGCGGCTGGGCGAGCTGGTGACGGACCCGCGCGACTACGCGCGGCCGGGGGCGTACGCCTGGGCGACGGGGGCGGCCATGCTGATCTCGCCTCGGGTGATCCGCGAGGCGGGGCCCTGGGACGAGTCGTTCCTGCTCTACAGCGAGGAGACGGACTTCTGCCTGCGCGCCGCCGACCTGGGCTGGACCACCTGGTACGAGCCCGCGTCGGTCATCGAGCACATCGGCGGCGACTCGGGGATCGACCCCACGCTGGCCGCCCTGCTGGTGGTCAACAAGGTGCGCCTGTACCGGCGGCGGCACGGGCCGCTGGCCGGGCTGGCCTACTACCTGGCGGTGCTGGGCGGCGAGTCCGTGCGCGCGCTCGCGGGCCGGCGCACCTCGCGCGCCTCCGTCGCGGCCCTGGTGCGGCCGTCGCGCCGGATGACGGCGCTGCCGCAATGAGCCGCGCTCCGGCCATGCGGACCGTGCCGTTCGACGGGCTCTCCGCCGCCGAGCTCGACGCCTGGCACGCGCTGCGGGCCGCCAACCCCGCGCTGGACAGCCCGTACTTCCATCCCGGCTTCGCCGCCGCCGTGCACGCGAGCGGGCGGCCCGTGCACGTGGCCGTGAGCACGGGCGACGGCGGGATCGACGCGCTGGTGCCGCACCACCGCGACGGGCGGGTGCTGCGGCCGGCCGGCTGGCCGGGCGCGGACTTCCAGGGGCCGGTGCTCGCCGCCGGGACGCCGTTCCGGCCGCTCGGGCTGCTCTCCAGGGGGACCGCCGCATACGTGTTCGACCACCTGGTGGAGGCGGCGCCCGGGTTCGGGCCGTGGGTGCTGGGGCGCAGGCCGTCGCCGTACCTGGACGTCACCGGCGGGCTGCCCGGCTACCTGGGGCGGGCCTCGCGCAGCGGCAGGGACAACATGAACCAGGCGCGTCGCCGGGCCGCGAAGGCCGAGCGCGAGCACGGCACCGTGAAGTTCGAGGCCGACTCGCGGGACCGGGACGCGCTCGCGCTGGTGATCGCGCTCAAGCGGGCGCAGTACGCGGCCACCGGCGCGGCCGACTACTTCGCCGAGCCGGACCGGGTGCGGCTGCTGGAGAGCCTGCTGGGCGCCCGCGACGGGTCGTTCGGCGGGGTGCTGTCGACGCTGCACGCCGGGCCCCGGCTGGTGGCCGCGCACTTCGGGCTGCGCGCGGGCGGGGTGCTGCACTGGTGGTTCCCGGTGTACGACCCGGAGTTCGCCCGGCTGTCACCCGGCTGGATGCTGCTGCGCGAGCTGGTCGCCGCCGCGCCCACGCTCGGTGTGGACCGGATCGACCTCGGCCGGGGTGAGGACGAGTACAAGCGCCGGGCCAAGACCGGCGAGACCTGGGTGTGCCAGGGGTTGGTGACGCGGAATCCGGCGCGGCGGGCCGCGGCGGTGGCGATGACCCGGGCACGGGCGATGGTGAGATCTGTCCGAACTCGGACACATCCGTAACGTTCCAACGGACATCCCCGACATATCCGGTGGAGGCGGGGAAGATCGCGAACGTCCTCTGCACGGTCCAGCACGCTCTTCAAGCGGGGGAAGCCATGCGGATCAGCGTCTTCGGGCTCGGCTACGTGGGGTGCGTGTCGGCGGCGTGCCTGGCCTCGATGGGCCACGAGGTCGTGGGCGTGGACGTCAACCCCGCCAAGATCGAGCTGGTCAACGGCGGCCGGGCGCCGATCGTCGAGGAACGCATCGGCGAGCTGGTCGAGCGGGCGGTGCGGGAGGGCAGGCTGCGCGCCACCTCGGACGCCGCCGCGGCGGTCGGGTCCAGCGACCTCTCCCTCGTCTGCGTCGGCACCCCGTCCGCGCCGAACGGCAGCCTGTCGACCACCTACCTGGAGCGGGTCGCCGAGCAGATCGGCCGGGCGCTGCGACCCGGGCACGTCGTGGTCTTCCGCAGCACCATGCTGCCGGGCACCTGCGCCGAGCTGCTGATCCCGATCCTGGAGCTGTCCTCCGGGCTGCGGGCGGGCGCGGACTTCGGGGTGGCGGTCAACCCGGAGTTCCTGCGCGAGGGGACGAGCGTGCGCGACTTCTTCGCGCCGCCGAAGACGGTGATCGGGGAGTCGGATCCGGCCAGCGGGGACGTGGTGGCCGGGCTGTACCAGGGGCTGCCGGGCGAGGTGTTCAGGGTGCCGATCCCGGTGGCCGAGATGACGAAATATGCGGACAACGCCTTCCATGCTGTCAAGATCGGTTTCGCCAACGAGCTGGGCGCGGTCTGCCAGGCACTCGGCGTGGACTCGTACCAGGTCATGGACGTGTTCCTGGCCGACAGGAAGCTCAACATCAGCCCGGCCTACCTGCGGCCCGGGTTCGCGTTCGGCGGCTCCTGCCTGCCCAAGGACCTGCGCGGCCTGGTGTACGCGGCGCGCAAGGCGGACGTGTCGGTGCCGCTGCTGTCGCACGTGCTGCCCGCCAACGAGGCGCACCTGCGGCGGGCCTTCGACCTGGTCACCGCGCCGGGGCTGCGCAAGGTCGGGCTGTTCGGGCTGTCGTTCAAGCCGGGCACCGACGACCTGCGCGAGAGCCCGCTGGTGGAGCTGGCCGAACGACTCCTCGGCAAGGGCTACGACCTGCGCATCTATGACGCCAACGTGTCGATGTCGCGGCTGATGGGGGCCAACCGCGAGTACATCGCCGAGCGGCTGCCGCACCTGGGCGACCTGCTCGCCGACTCGGTGGCCGAGGTGCTGGACCACGCGGAGGTGTGCGTGATCGGCAGCACGGATCCGGCCGTGCTGGACGGGCTGGACGGCTTCCGCGGCAAGGTGATCGACCTCGTGCGCGTGCCCGGAGCCGCGACACACCGGGACAGAAGGGATTACGTGGGCATTGGCTGGTAGAGCGCTCATCCTCGTCGAGAACCTCTCCGTCCCGCTCGACCGCCGCGTCTGGCAGGAGAGCGTCGCGTTACGCGAGGCGGGCTGGGAGGTGCACGTCATCTGCCCGATGGGCGCCAAGCAGGACCGCGAGGCCGAGGCGGTGATCGACGGCGTGCGCATCCACCGCTACCCGCTCCGCGCCGCCACCGGCGGACCCGTCGGCTACCTGCGCGAGTACGGGTCGGCGCTGTGGCACACCTTCCGCATCGCCCGCCGGCTCGGGCGCTTCGACGTGGTGCACGGGTGCAACCCGCCCGACCTGTTCTTCCTGGTGGCGCTGGCCATGCGAGGCAAGGGCACCCGGTTCGTGTTCGACCAGCACGACCTGGTGCCCGAGCTGTACCTGTCGCGCTTCGGCCGGGGGCGCGACCTGCTGTACCGGGCCGTGTGCCTGCTGGAGCGGCGCACGTACCGGGCCGCGCACGTGGTGATCGCCACCAACGAGAGCTACCGGCAGGTGGCGCTGTCGCGCGGCGGCAAGCTGCCCGGCGAGGTGTTCGTGGTGCGCAGCGCGCCCGTCGTGGAGCGGTTCCACCAGGTGCCCGCCGAGCCCGGGCTGCGCCGCGGCAAGCCGTACCTGCTGTGCTACCTCGGCGTGATGGGGCCGCAGGACGGGGTCGACTACGCGCTGCGCAGCCTGGCGCGGCTCCGCGACGAGCACGGGCGGACCGACTGGCACGCGGTGTTCGTCGGCGGCGGCGACACCTTCGACGCGATGGTGGCGCTCTCCCGCGAGCTGGGGCTGGGCGAGGCCGTCGAGTTCACCGGGCGGATCCCGGACTCGGACCTGATGCGTTATCTGTCGACGGCCGACGTCTGCCTGTCGCCGGACCCGTTGAATCCGCTCAACGACGTCTCCACCATGAACAAGGTCATGGAGTACATGGCGATGGCCCGGCCGATCGTCTCCTTCGAGCTGCGGGAGGCGCGGGTGTCGGCGGGCGAGGCGGCCCTGTACGCGCCGGCCAACGACGAGTCGGAGTTCGCCAAGCTCATCGCGCGGCTGCTGGACGACCCTTCCGAACGACGCCGCATGGGCGAGATCGGCAGGGAGCGCGTGACGGGGCCGCTGTCGTGGACCCACTCCAAGAAGGCCCTCCTCGCGGCCTACGAAGCCGCCACGGACCCCCGGTGACCCCTGCCGTGCTACGCGGGTTGCCCGCTTCGGGTGCCGGTGTCCGTACCCCAGGTCGTCTTCCCGCCTCTCAGGAGGGTGAGGGCGCGGTCGGCGGCGAGGACCGCCAGGTAGCAGGCGGCGTCGAGGGCGCTCACCTCGCGGGCGGCGAGGAGGTCGCGCAGGGCTCCGGCGCGCAGCGAGCGGGCCTGCAGGCCGAGGCGGGCGAGCTGCCGGTTGCCCTGCCTGACCCGCACCCGGCGGGCCAGGTGGGCGCGGACCGTGCGGGCGGGCCGGACGACCGACCTGGCCTCGGTCACCACCACGCGCTCGTCGCCGGTGAAGGAGCCGTCCACGTAGCCGTCGTCGGAGATCACGTCGGGCAGCGGGAACACCCGCCGGTGTCCCTCCTCGGTCAGCACGTAGACCCCCACCCCGGCCAGCGCCCGGGACGGCGCGATCAGCCGGTCGTGCACCCGGTGCACCCGCCGGACGACCCGCCCCGTCCCCGCCAGGTCCCACTCGGGCACCGGCGCGCAGGCCAGCACCCCCGGCCTGGACGCCGCCCCGGCCAGCGCGCGCACCGACTTCGCGTCCAGCCGCACGTCCGCGTCCAGGTAGACGCGCGGGAAGGCGCGGCAGGCGTCGTCACCCAGGCGCAGCGCCTCCACCTTGCCCGGTCGCGAGGTCTCCAGCACCCGCACGCCCGGCCGGGCGGCGGCCCGCGCGGTGCCGTCCGTGCAGGCGTTGGCCACCACGATCACGTCGAACTCGCCGGGCCCGGTCCCCGCCAGCAACGTGTCCAGGTTCGCCGCGATCACGCCCGCCTCGTCGTGGGCCGGGATCACCACGCTGACCGTCGGCTTCATCACACCGCCTTTCGGAAGGAGACAGCTTGAGAGTGGAATCGGGCGAGATCGACGGGGTTCTGCTGTTCAGGCCGGTGCCGCACCGGGACCGGCGCGGCCTGTTCACCCGGACGTTCGACGCCGCCGTGGCCGCCGAGGCGGGGCTGAAGCCGGAGACGTTCATCCAGGACAGCCAGTCGAGGTCGGTCCGCGGCACCGTCAGAGGGCTGCACGGGCGCGGTGGGCAGGGTGAGGCCAAGCTGGTGCGCTGCGCCCGGGGCGCGATCCACGACGTGCTGGTGGACGCCCGGCCCGGCTCGCCGACCTTCGGCAGGCGGATGGCGGTGCGGCTGGACGACGAGGACTTCACCGTCCTGTACGTGCCGCCCGGGCTGCTGCACGGCTTCCAGGCGCTGACGGAGCCCGCCGACACCTGCTACCGCATCGACCGCGAGCACGACCCCGCGGAGGATCTCGCGGTCCGGTACGACGATCCGGATCTCAAGATAGCGTGGCCCCTGCCGGTGACCGAAGTGAGCGACCGCGACCTGCGCGCGGGCTCCTGGGCCGACCTGTCGCGCCGGCTCGGCGGCTGAGAGGTGATGCCCGTGAGCGCCCACCCCACCACACCGGTTCCGGGCTGTGCGGCCGTCGTGGTCATCTCGATGGTGGTGCTGCTGGCGGCATGTCAGGCGGAGCCGCGGCCCACGGTCGCGCCGCCGGCGCCCAGTCCGTCGGCGTCGATCGTCAGGCCCGACGGCAGTTCCTGCCCCGACCATCCCACGCCGGCCTGTACGGGCGCGCCGAAGGGTGTCCGGCTGACCGAGGTCCCGCTCAACACCGAGGACGTCGCGTACAAGGTCCAGACACCGGGGGCCGTGCTCGACGGCGTGCACATCCGCGGCCCCCTGCTCGTCCACGCGGACGACGTCACCATCAAGAACAGCGTCATCGACGGGCACGTCACCAACGCCGACGGCGACCGTTCGTTCCGGTTCACGATCACGGACACCACCGTCGGCACCACGAGGACCTGCGGCCCGCTGCCCGCGATCGGCCACGACAAGTACACCGCCACCCGCGTGCTCGTCCAGGGCCACAGCGACGGCTTCCGCGTCTCCGGTGACGCCGTGGACATCCGCGACTCGTACGTGAAACTCTGCTCGAACCCCGGCGACCACTCCGACGGCATCCAGGCCTACAACGGCGGCAAGGGCCTGACCTTCCACCACAACACCGTCGACCAGCGCGAGGCCGAGCACATCACCGCGCCGATCTTCCTGGTGGACGAGAAGTCCGAGGACGTCGTGGTCACCGGCAACCTGGTGATGGGCGGCACGTTCAGCATCCAGGTGCGCAACGCGCGCGGCAAGCAGGTGGTGCGCGGCAACAAGCTCGTCGACAAGTCGTGGGTGTACGGCCCGGTCGACTCCGAGTGCGGCCGTGCCGACTGGGCCGGGAACGAACTGGTGACCATCGACGCGAACTATCGGGTCACCTCGATCGTCGGCCCGCTGGCCTGCGAGGGCGCGAGCTGATCGGCGCGTACCGCGCGCAGCAGCGCGCCCGCCGCGCCGACCAGGAGGAACGAGATCCCCGTCACGGTGTGGAACGACAGCAGGTCGAACGTGAACGACCCGGCCAGCGGCACCACCAGGCAGGCGGCCACGGTGAGCCCGAGGTCGCGGGTGACAGCGTCGGCGCTGAGGAAACGCGACCGCAGCGCCGCGTAGCACGCGACGAGGAACAGCCCGGCGAACGCCGCCGTGCCGATCAGCCCGGTCTCCACCATGGACAGGATGTACTGGTTGTCGAAGATCTGGTGCTTGGGCGCATACCAGGTGCCGAGCCCGCGGCCGAGCCAGAAGTGGCGGCTGATCTGCTGCGCGGCGACCGCGTAGTCGTGGGTGCGGTACTGGATGCTCTCGTCGTTGCCGAGGTCGGTGAACAGGCCGACGAACGTGCCCAGCAGCCCCGGCACGGCTATGCGGACCGCCACCAGGAACCCGGCCGCCGCCACCAGCGCCTGGAGCCGCCGCCTGACCGGCCAGCCCGCGAACAGCACCACGCCCACCACGGCCAGGCTGAGCATCGCCGAGCGGGACACCGAGAACATCAGCCCGCACCCGATCAGCAGCGCGCACACCCACCAGCGCAGCGCCGGCTCCCGGAGCGCCCGCGCCCGCACGCCGTAGTGCACGGCCAGCGGCAGCAGCATCGCGCAGGTGACGCCGAACTCGATCGGATGCCCGGTGGTGGCGGCCACCCGCCGCAGGTCGGCCCGCTCCAGCACGAACGCGTCGCCCTCGGTCGTGTAGCGCAGGATCGGCAGCTCCATGAACCGGGTCAGGTCGACCGAGAACAGGAACTGGAGCGCGCCGATCACCGCGATCACCGCGCCGGCCACGACGAGCGTCTTCAGCACGAAGTCCAGCCGCCGCAGCCCGCGCACCCCGTCACAGACGGTCAGCGCCAGCCCGACGATCGCCACCACGAGCACGAACGAGTGGTCGGCCAGGTTGAGCTCGTCCGACTCCATCGGGCCGGCCGTGGCGAAGCCGTACGTGGCGAGCATGGCGGTGAAGTAGGCGAACAGCGCGGTACGTACCGGATTACGCCCCTTGGCCGCCCCGAGCGCGAGCGTGAGCTGCGCGCACAGCCACAGCAGCGCGGCCACCAGGCTGACCACGTTCGCGGGCGTGAGCGACAACGGCAGGTACTTCAGCACCAGCCGCGCGGGCACCACCAGCAGCACGAAGGCGAACACCGCCGCCACCGTCGCCCCATCCGCGCGCCCGTCGCGGTCGGGCGGTCCGAGGGCGGGGTCGGCCGTCCTGTCCCGCGTTTCCGTCACGGTCCTGCCTTCTCGGCGCCGACCAGTTCCCTCTCCTCGGGCTGGGGGCCGGGACGGCGGCGGCGGAGCGGGGCCGCCAGGCTCTCCGCCGCGAAGGCCGCCGTCAGGGCGGCGATCACGCCGAGACCGAGGGCCGCCGCCGCCGAGCGGAGCTTCCTGCCCTGCTGGGGCGCGGGCGTGGTCGGCGGCACCGCCTCGCTGATCGTGATGTACGTCTCCGGCGGCGCGTGCACCTGCCGCTGCCGCACGTCGAGCTCCTGCCTGACCCGCTCGATCACCTGCCGGACGATGGCCGCGGACGCCTCCGGCGTGCGACTCTCCCCCTCGACGAACACCAGCGGCCCGGTCGCCAGCGACTCCAGGTTGTTGGTGCCGTTGGTGACCGCGTACTCGGTGTCGCCCTCGGCCGTGCCCATGTCGGCCACCATGTCCGGCGTGCTCATCACGCTGATCAGCATCGAGGCGGCCACGTCCAGCCCGTGGTCGAAGTTGAGCAGCGGGTTGACCTCGGGCACGGGCTGGTCGGGGTCGGGTGGCAGGATCCCGCCGGTGGTCGGCGCGGTCAGCACGAGCACGGCGGTGGTGGTGTAGGTGACCGGGATCGTGGTGTAGGCATAGAAGGCGCCGCCGAGGGCCAGCAGAAAAGCCGGCAGGGCCACGTACCAGCGTCTGATCAGGACGAGGATGGTCCCCCAGAAGTCCACACGCCCTCCCTCCCCCTGAGATGTCGGACGTACGGGGGTGGAGCGTTACAGGAACCGTTCCTTGAACCACAGCCGCAGTTGTTGCCACTCATCCTGGTTCATCAGCCGGCGCGGTGCCGTTTCTCACTCCACCGGTGCCTGCCCACTCCCGCCAGCGAGCGGCGAGATGAACGCGGCTGGCGCAGCCGGTCCCGTCCAGTACCCGGGTGAGATGCTTTTTGACGGTATCGACTCCGACGAACAGCCGGTCGGCGATCTGCCGGTTGGTCAGGCCCTGAGCGGCGAGCCGGGCCACCTCCCACTCCCGGCGCGTCAAGTGCCAGTCGGTGCGGAAGGCCGTCCGCTCGCGGTGACGTCTCAACTGCTCGACGGCCAGCGGGGCGAGATGGCGCCGCAGCGCCCGCAGCACCGCCAGGTCTCGAGCGGACACGTGCGGGCTGTCGCGCACCGCCATGCCGACGTAGAGCACCCCCGCCGGTCCGCCGTCGATCACGGCGCCGACCTTGCCGGTGATTCCGTACGGCCGCAAGAACCGCTCGGCGTACTCGTGATCCGGAGCCACCTCGTTCAAAGTGACCACCCCGGCGGCCATCAGCAGCCGGTGAGCCCGCTCTGTGCGGAACGGGTCAGCGTCTGCCCAGCGGGCGGCGTAGTCGTCAAGAAAACGTCGAGAGTAACCGCCCTGAACACCGCAGCCGCCTTCCACGGCCTCCCGCAGGGTGCCCCCGTGCAGGACCGCGATCCCGGCATAACCGAACCAACTCTGCAGGGCCCGCGCCAGGCGTTCCTGGAACACCCGCAGATCCGTCGCCCGGTCGACCGCCTCCACCACGCCGACCAGCCGCCGATAGTCGGCGACCGCCATCGGTTCCCCGACCGGCAATGAGCGGGGTATGGGATGCGGTTTGTCGAGCGCGTCTGCCACGAGTCGATTTTCCACCTTTGGGCCATATCGGCGGTAGCGGGGTGAGGCCATCGTCATCACTGTGCCTCGGGCAACCGGCCGGAGGCGCCGAGAAAGGATCACAGTGAGCACAGCTCAGAACCCTCGCCGATGGTTGATCACCGGCGCCAACAGCGGCCTGGGAGCCGCCTTGACCCGGGCCGCGCTCGCGGCCGGCGACGTGGTGGTCGCCGCGGTCCGCCGCCCTCAGGCCATGGCCGAGGTAGCAGCCGAGCACCCGGGCCGGGTGACGGTCGCCGAACTGGACGTGCGCGACGCCGCCGCCTGCGGACGCGCGGTCGAGGCCGCCGGCCGTATCGATGTGCTCGTCAACAACGCCGGCTACGGAATTGTGGGCGCGATCGAAGAGACCACTGAGGAGGAGCTCCGCGACGCGTTCGAGGTGATGTTCCACGCCCCACTGCGACTGACCCGATTGGCACTGCGTCAGATGCGCGAGCGGGGCAGCGGGGCGATCATCCAGGTCAGCAGCATGGGTGGGCTGCTGTCCTTCGCCGGTGTCGGCGCCTACTGCGCGGCGAAGGGGGCGTTGGAACAGGCCAGCGAAGCGCTCGCAGCTGAGGTCCGGCCATTCGGGATCAACGTCATCATCGTCGAACCGGGAGCCTTCCGAACCGGGTTCGCCGGTCCGGCGCTTCACCTGAGCGAGTTGATCCCCGGGTACGAGGACACGGTCGGATTGACGCGGTCCTCGTTGACGACTTCTCACGGGAACCAGCCCGGCGATCCGGATAAGGCCGCCCGCGCCGTCCTGACCGTGCTCGACCTGCCGAAGCCTCCGCTGCGGCTGGCGCTGGGCGACGACGCGATCTCCGCCATCCAGGCGAAGCTCACCGCGGTGGCCATGGATCTGGATGCCACCGCCCACCTCGGCCACGCCACCGCTTTGGCATGACGAACAGGACACAGCGAAACGTGGGTGCGCTTCGACGTCACAGCGGAAAGCAGATGATCGCCGACCACCTGATCCGCTCGACGAACACCGGCGGCCCGGTCGCCGGCGACTCCAGGTCGTTGGTGCCGTTGGTGACCTTGTACGCGGTGTCGCCTTCGG
Organism: Nonomuraea sp. C10; assembly: GCF_008017515.1. Classification (NCBI taxonomy): domain Bacteria; kingdom Bacillati; phylum Actinomycetota; class Actinomycetes; order Streptosporangiales; family Streptosporangiaceae; genus Nonomuraea; species Nonomuraea sp. C10. Next base: position 1,799,143 of record NZ_VPFF01000003.1, on the reverse strand, counting down.
CCGTGCCCATGGGCTGACCTGTCGACGCGACTCTCGTGCCTCTGCGGTGTGTCAAGTCAGGCCCAAGGACGATCAGGAGGGACGGCAGATATCGTTCCCGCCGTCATATGCCGCCTGCCGGTTGGGCGCTTGGTCGATGGTGTAACAAGCGCCTGACTACCGGAAACGGTGAGGCGCTTGCGAATGCGATATGAAAACGACCCATATCCCTCAAAGGGGATGACAGAAGTCTCGCTGTCCGAGGGCAGTCAGGCTATGCGTCGAACTCGCCGAGCTTGACACCGCTGAGGAAGGCTCGCCACTCACCCGGGGTGAAGACGAGCGCGGGGCCGTTCGGGTTCTTGCTGTCACGCACGGCGATGATTCCGGGGATATTGCTGGCGATCTCGATGCAGTTTCCGCCGTTGTCGCCGCTGTGGGAACTCTTCCTCCATGCCGCCCGCTGGAGGTCCGCATGGATCAGGTCTTGAGCTTCCATTGGTCTCGGGCTTCCTCGATCATCTCTAGAGACTGTCCGGGACGGTAAGCCTCTGCTCGTAGTTTGTCATATCTATCCCAGATCAGCGCAACGAAGTCGTGTTCAGCTGATACCTCGCCTCTACCTGCGGAGTCCACCGATACAGCCGTGGGGCTGTCCAGTAGCTCAGCGATGATGAAGCTGGACAGCAGGCCGGTAGTACACGGAGTGTCGAAGGGGACGACTTGTACCGTGATGTAGGGGCGGTCGGCAACGGCAAGGAGATGCTCCAGTTGCGCGGTCATGACGAGCGGACCCCCGACAGGGCGACGAAGCACCGACTCATCAATGAGGACCCACAGTGTGGGCGGTGCTTCGGTGTCGAGGATGAGCTGGCGGTGCATGCGAGCGCTGACGCCATCCTCAACGCTTCGGTCTGAGATCCCCGCGAGACCGCCCCGAAAGACTGCCCTGGCGTAGTCCTCGGACTGGAGCAGGCCAGGGATCAGGAGGGGATCCCAGCTTCTGAGAACACGGGCCGAGGGCTCGATCTCGTCCGTCCATCGGAGGTACCAGCCTGGCCCGGACGGAGATGTGATGCTGCGGCACAGGCGGGCGAAGCGGTCGCCTGTGCCGAACACCTGGTCACAGCCCGCGGCGAAATCCGGTTTCGGCTTGCGATCCCCTTTTTCGATATGCGCGACGAGGGATGACGAGCAGTCCAAGCGCTTGCCAAGAGTCGACTGCGTCAGTTCGTGCTCCCTACGTGTGCGGGCTAGCTCTCTGCCGAAGCGCTGAACTGGTGTTAGACGCGGATCAAGGTCGTTGCCCATGACCATCCCCTCACCCGTATCCCCGGCATCTTGACGGGTGCTGACAGATGTTGACGACGAGCCCCATTTGAAGGAGGTTTTTGGGACTCGATTGTGCACCGATTTCTTCTACAAGATGAGTCTTCACCTGGGCAGACTGAAAGTCAAAGGTTTCCGCCCGATCTCTGACCATGACAGGAAATGGACAACCGCAACGCTGCAGACGGAAATTTGGTGACATACCTAGAGCGGGAGCAAATCGACATTTCTAGAAAAGGGATAAAAATGTACGGAAAAGCTTCCTTGTTCGGCGAGATCGTGCCGGGAGTCGCGCAATCGGCGAAGGCCGCTGTGGCGGAGCGTTCCGGCTCTGTCGGGCGGAGCATGGTCTGGCGGCTTCGGGATGACGCCCGTGCGGTCGGTGATGCCCGTGACCTGGTCCGGCGCGCGCTCCTGCTGGTCGGTCTGGGGCGGGATCTGGTTGACGACGCCGTGCTGATGGTCAGCGAGCTGGTCACGAACGCGGTTCTGTACGGTGACGCGCCGTACGAGCTGGTGGTACGGGTCGATCCGGCCGAAGTGGTGTGCATGGTGGTCGATGCCGGAGCCGTTCGCCCGGTGCGCCGGGGTACGGATGCTCAAGCCGAGCACTGGCGGGGCCTGCTGATCGTGGCGGAGCTGTCGGCCGGGCTGTACGGCTGCGTTCCGCAGGGGTTCGCCACGTGCCCTGGGCTGGCGGGCAAGGCGACCTGGTTCGCGCTGCCCCGTACGGCAGGCCGACGATGAGCCGGGCACCGGACCCGTTGGAGGAGTATCACGGCCTTCACGTGGCTCCTCCCCAGGAAGGTCATGAACGGATCGCCTGGGCGAGCCCCGCTGCCCGGTGTGTCCGGTTCCGGGTTCGGCGGCACACGTGCAGTGGTTGCGCACCCTGTTACGAGGTCTGCGTCGCGGGCGGGCTCTCGTTCGTCCGGAGATCCGCCGATGGCGTGGTCCATGAGACGGTGTGGACGTTGACGGCGGAGACGGAACGGATCTGGGGCGCCCTACTCAGGGGCGAGGCCCGTTGAACGGCAAAGGCCCATCGGCGCGAGCAAGGCTCGGTCACCGGTTACGCTGAAGGTGCAACACAGGCGTCGCAGCAGAGGGAGTCGAGCGACGGTGAGCGTGGACCTCGAACACGAGCCCCTTCATGACCTCGCCCGCCGGGTCATCCGGTTGGCCGAGGAAACCCAGCACGCTGCTCAAGTGCTCGAACGCCGTCTGGATGCGCTGGAACGCCGCTCCGAAGCCGCCGGCAGAGCCGAACGTATCCTGAGCATTGCCGCTGACATGCGAACCCGCCTCGGTCGTGACCGACTGTCCGTTGAAGATCTGTACGATCCGGACACTGGCCTTCCCGCATGATCATCGATTCCAGCGCCATCATTGCCGTCATCAACGGTGAGCCAGAGGCCACCCAATTCGCCCACGCCATCGCCGCAGCCGTGTGTCGCATCTCGGCTGTCAACTACGTCGAAGCGGCCATCGTGGCGGACAACCGCGGTGAGGCCATGCGCAACGCCTTCGACACACTCGTCGACGAGATGAGTCTCATCATCGAGCCCGTAACACCCAATCAGGCCAGGATTGCGCGCCGGGCGTACCAGATCTATGGCAAGGGCAACAACTCCAAGGCCAAGCTCAACATGGGCGACTGTTTCGCCTACGCTCTCGCCAAAGACCTCGACCAGCCCCTGCTGTTCAAAGGCGAGGATTTCCCGCACACCGACATCACCCCCGCACATCCCTGACGGTCAACCAATCCTCTTGCTCACGGGTGACCACGGGGGCACTGCTCGAAAGCCGCTGGCGGATCCTCAAGCACATCACCACTGCTCTCGATTTATTCACGTAGTAAATGTTGACAAGTTGGGTTATCGGAACGAATTTAGCGCTCGTCAAGCAGCCTGAGAAACAGTTCTCTCGTCAATCACTTCGGGCTCGAAGTCCGACCGCGAGAGGACTCGACATGACCAACCAGAGCCCCGGCACAAGCTCCTATCCGGAGCCGCCGTACCCACAGCCCTGGATGCAGGCCAACGCACCGATCTATCCGCCACAGCCGACACGTCGCGGCCGCCGGTGGCTCACCTACAGCCTGACCGCGTTCGTTTCTCTGCTCCTCGGGATCGTCATCGGCTCGAGCGACGAGGCGGGGACCAGCGCCGCTGGGCCACGTCCCACCGTCACGGTGACCGAGATAGCGGACACCGCGCCCGCGGACGTCGAACCGGGCCAGACGGCGGAGACCGGCCCCCTGTCCACCGCCCCCGGTGACGGCCAGTACCTCGTCGGTGAGGACATCAAGCCCGGCACGTACAAGACCTCGGGCACCGACAGCTTCACCTGCTACTGGGCGCGTTTGAAGGACGCCTCAGGGGAGTTCGGCGCCATCATCGCCAACGGCAACGTCAGCGGCCAGACGAGGGTGACCCTCAAGAAGGGTGAGTACTTCGAGACCAAGGGCTGCCAGGACTGGAAGCGGGTGGGCTGACGTGCTGTCCATGACTCCCGCGTACCTCGTCGTGCTGGCGCTCGTGCTGACGCTGGTCAGCGCCACGATCGCGTACTTGATCGCCCGCAGCCGCGCCACCGCCGACCGCACCGCTCTGAAGATCGCCGAGGAACGGCGGAATCAGGCCAGCGAGCGTGCGGATGCCCTGCTCGCGGAGCGGGACATGGCGCGGCGGCAGCTCGCCGAGCTGGGGCAGGCCCACACCGCCGCGCTGACCGAGCGCCGTGGGTTGGACGAACAGCTCGGCAGGCTCTCCGCCGAGCTGGACGCGGTTCGGAACGGCTTTCAGAGGAGGGAAGCCGATGCCCGGCGCCTGCAGCTGATGCTCGAGGCGGAACAGGGCGAGAAAGCGGAGACCGGACGCCGGCTTCGCGAGGCCGAGGTCTCGATCGCGGCCTCGGCGGGCAGGGAGACGGAACTGCGCACGGAGATCCAAGCCCTCAGGGCGCAGATCAACGAGCTGACCATGCAGAAGCAGGCTCTGCTGGAGCAGGCGGCGTCGGTGCATGCCGTCCGCCAGGAGCTCGACCAGACGCGCGCGGACAACAACCAGCTCCTGGAGAAGACCCTGCGCGCGACGGCGGCCGACATGCTGAAGAAGTCCCAGGACGAGTTGGTGACCAGGGCCGAAGCCACCTTGGGCGCGGTCAGCAAGCCGGTCCGCGAGCAGTTGACGGAGATGGACCGGCAGCTCAAGGAGTTCACCAACACTCGCGTCGCGGCCGAGGCCGCGCTCAACCAGCAGCTGAACACCCTGACGGAGGAGGGGCACCGCACCCGGAAAGAGACGCGTGCCCTGGTCGAGGCGCTCAAGAAGCCGCAAGTGCGCGGGCAGTGGGGCGAGATGCACCTCAAAAGGGCCGTGGAGCTGGCGGGGCTCGTCGAACACTGTGACTTCGACACCCAGGTGCACTTCGCCGGTGACGAGAGCGCGGTCCGACCCGACCTGGTGGTCCGCCTGGCCGGCCGCAAGCACGTCGTCGTGGACGCCAAGGTCCCGATGGCCGCGTTCATGGCCGCGGTCGAGGCCGTCGAGGACGCCGAGGTGGACAAGCACTGGGCTGACCACGCCCGTCATCTGCGCAAGCATGTGGACGCCCTCGGCGGCAAGGAGTACTTCCGGCAGGTCGCCGCTTCGCCGGAGTTCGTCGTGCTGTTCGTGCCCAGTGACGCCTTTCTTCAGCCGGCCTTGGAGAAGGACCCGTCCCTCCAGGAGTACGCGATCTCCAAGAACGTGCTGATCGCGACGCCGACCTCCCTGATCGGTCTGCTCCGGACCGTCGCGTTCGCGTGGACCCAAGCCGCGCTGCAGGACAACCTGAAGCAGGTGTACGAGCTCGGCCGGGAACTGTACGACCGGCTGTCGGTCATGGGCGGGCACCTGAACGCCCTGGGCAAGTCCCTCGACCGGTCGGTCAAGTCCTACAACGACACCATCGGCTCGATGGAGGGACGGGTCATGATCACGGCACGCAAGTTCCGAACGCTCAAGGTCGTCGAGAGTGACCTGGTCGAACTCAAGGGCGCCGAGCAGGCCACGCGGCCGCTCGGGACTCCGGAACTGGTGGCGTCGGCCAACGCCGAATCGGCGGTCCGAGCGCTCCCGCCGACACCGGGTCCAGAAGACGCCGTCGCCGGTTGACACCGCGCAGCGCGAGCCGGGGTGGAGCGTTGCAGAAACCCCTGTAACACCCCACAAACCCCCGCGATATGGATAAGAGGGGCGTTTCACGGGGGACTGGAGAGGTCTTCATGAGCGATTTGGCCGTCGTCACGCCCACCTACCGGCCCGACGCCGACCTCTTCGCCCACCTGCACCGCTCGGTCCTGGAGCACACCCCCGGCGGCACCGTCCACCACGTGGTCGTGCCCGCCTCGGACCGCGCCCTGTTCGCCGGGTATGCGGGGCCGCGCTGCCGGGTGTGGACGTACCCGGAGATCCTCCCCCGCCGCATCACCCACCTGCCCGGCACCGCGCTCTGGATCGACCCGGCGCGGCCGTGGCCGCCGCTGCGCGGCTGGGTCGTCCAGCAGGCGGCGAAGATCGCCGTGACGGCCCGGCTGGACGCGCGGGTGGTGCTGGTCGCCGACTCCGACGTGGTCCTGGTCCGCGACGCCGGGCCCGAGCACTTCGTCCGCGACGGCCAGACCGTCCTGTACCGGGCCGACGGCGCCGTGCACGACGGCATGCCCGAGCACGTCACCTGGCACCGCGCCGCCCGTGACCTGCTCGGCCTGCCCGGCACCGCCACCCCGCCGCTGCCCGACTACGTCAGCTCGCTGGCCTGCTGGGACCCGGCCGTGGTGCGCGCCATGATCGCGCGGATCGAGGAGGCCACCGGCCGCGACTGGCTGGTCGCCTTCACGGCCCACCTGCGGGTGTCGGAGTTCATCGTGTACGGGGTCTTCGTCGACGAGGTGCTGAAGACGTCGCCGCCCGGCGACACCGCGATGTGCCACAGCCGGTGGGACCGCACCCCGCTCGACCACGCCGGCGCCGTGGCCTTCGCCGAACGGCTGGGACCCCGGGCGATCGGCATGATGATCTCCGCCAAGTCGCGGACCCCCGTGGCGGCGCGTCTGGCCGCCATCCAGCGCTGCGCCCAGGTCACCGGACTCGATGGGAGCCCCCCTTGAGCAAGCTGGCGGTCATCACGCCGTCCTACGCCCAAGACGCCGAACTGTTCGCCCTCCTGCACCGGTCGGTGCTGGAGCACACCTCCGAGGACACCATCCACCACGTGTTCGTGCCGCCCGGCGACAAGGAGCTGTTCGCCCCGTACCAGGGGCCGCGCTGCCACGTGTGGGTCCGCTCCGAACTGCTGCCCCGCCGCTACCTGCGGATGCCCGGCACGGACGTGTACGTCAACTCCCGCCGCCCGTGGCCGCCTTTGCGCGGCTGGGTGATGCAGCAGACCGTCAAGATCGCCGCCGCCGGGCTGATCGACGCCGACGCCATGCTCATCGTCGACTCCGACGCCGTGCTGGTACGGCCGACCGACGCGACGTCGTTCACCCGGGACGGCCGGCTGTGCCTGTACCGCCTCGAAGAAGGCGTCACCGCCTCGATGGAGCGGCACGTGCTCTGGCACCACGTCGCGCGCGAGCTGCTGGGGCTGCCGCCACCGCCGCCGCCCCCGCTGCCCGACTACGTGACCGCGCTGACGTTCTGGGACCCGCACATCGTGCGCGCCATGCAGCGGCGCATCACCGAGGTGACGGGACGGGACTGGCTGGACGCCTTCAACTCCCGGCTGCACATCTCCGAGTTCATCCTGTACGGGGTCTTCGTGGACGAGGTGCTGAAGGCGGCGCCGCCGGTGAACACCTCGATCTGCCATCTGAGCTACAACCACGAGCCGTGGGACGAGGCGACGGCGCTGGCCTTCGCCGACCGGCTGGGGGCCGACGCGGTGGGGATGATGATCTCGGCCAAGTCGAACACGCCCATGGAGTCCAGGCTGGCGGCGATCCGGCGGTGCGCTCAGGTGGTGGAGTCGGGCTGACCCTCGCGGGTCACCACCTCGATCGGCCCGGTGTCCCCGCCGACGACCCGGAACTGCTGGGTGTCGCCGACGTCCTCGGCCTCGCCGGAAGCCTCGGCCTTGCCGGAAGCTTTGGCCGGGAGGGGGTCGCCTCCCAAGCTCAGCTCCTCCACCGTAAGGGGGAAGGCCGGGAGCGTGGTCCGTTCAAGGGGCGTTCCGTTGCGGCGCGGTTCGGTCCCCGCCCCGATTCCGTCGCCGGCGGAGTGACCGCTTCCGGTGGCCGCGGAGCCCTTTGGAGAGGCGACACCTACCGCCGCGAGCGCGCCCGTGGCGCCCTCAGGAGAGGCGACGCCCCTCTCGGGGGCCTGCAGGCGGAGGCGGGAGGGGACGCCGAGCCGGGTGATCGCGAAGGCCAGGGCCAGGCCGAGCGTGACGCCGGCGAAGGCGCCGCCGGCGGCGGCCATCAGGCGGCCCTGGACGATGGGCTTGGGCACGGAGGCGGGCATGACGTCGAGGATGCCGATGTGCGTGCTGATCGGCGCGTCCAGGGCCACCTGCCGCTCGGCCAGCTCCAGCTTGACCCGCTGCTGCGCCTTGGCCATGACCTCCCTGACCACCCGCGGCGAGGTGCTCTCCACCTCGACGTACACGAACGGCCCGTTGGTGCTGATGCCCAGCAGGTCGGGGTTGGTGCGCCCGTCGTTGATCGTGAGGGAGGTCGGCCCGTCCTCGGCGACCCCGAGTGAGGCCGCGACCTCGGGCGTGTTCGTGGCCAGGATGAGGATGCCGGCGGTGGTCCGGAGCGCGTCGTTGAACTGCAGGAGCGGGTTGGTCAGCCCCGGCTTGGACTCGGGCAGGGTCTCCAGCGTGCCGCCGCTGGCGGGCACGGTGAGCACCATGGACGCGGTCGACACGTACCGGTCCGGGACCAGGAGCCAGCCGGCCAGGGCCAGCAGGACGGCCGCCACCACGACCGGGGGCCCGACGGACTTCCTCAGGGCCAGGCCGACAACGGTCTTCCAAAAGCCCACTACATCCGCCCCCGTCGCATATAACGGTACAAAGAGGAAATCGCACGGTTCATTCGGCGTGTTACACCAGGCGGGCGAGGGAAAGCAGCTTGCGGCCAACTCGTCGACCACGGTGCGTCACCGTCCGCCGCTGCCGTCGCGCGTACATCCTGAGCACCTCCACGCGCGCCCGCCGCCGCTGGTCCTCGGTCAGGCCCGCCCGGCCCAGCCAGGACAGCAGTTCCCGGCACTGCAGCGTGTTGGCCAGGTGCGACTGCCAGGCGGGCACGCCGAGCCGCCTGGCCACGCCCGAGATGCGCTCCACCCGCCAGTTGCGGTGCGCCAGCACCTCGGGCACGTGCGCCCACGGCCCGGCCAGCGCCAGTTTGGCGGCGAACACCTCGTCCTCGCGCAGCATGTTGCGGCGCGGGATGCCGGTGGCCACCGAGCGGCGCAGCATCCCGTACAGCGGGTCGATCAGCAGGTGGCTCTCGTTCAGCAGCCTGAGCAGCTCGGCGAAGCGGGTCACCGGGTCGCCGGAGGACAGCGCGGTGCCGTCGTAGGCGGCGGTGCGCGGCGCGCCGTCGGGGCCGGTGTAGGCGACCTGGGTGGTGACCAGCACGACCCGCTCGTCCGCGGCGAACGCGGCCAGCCCCCGGGAGACGCAGGGCGGGTCGAGCCGGTCGTCGTCGCCGATCCAGCGCACGTACGCGCCGCGCGAGACGCGGGCGGCGTGCACGAAGTTGTTGAGCAGGCCGACGTTCTCCGGATGCCGGTGGTAGACGATCCGGGGGTCGGAGGCGGCCAGGTCGCGGCAGAGCTCCTCCGTGCCGTCGGTGGAGGCGTTGTCGGAGATGACCAGCTCCAGGTTCTGGTGGTCCTGGGCGAGCACCGACCCGATCACCCCTTCCAGCCGGTCGGCGCCGTTGCGCACCGGCAGCGCGATCGAGACCAGATCAGCGGCCGACATGGGCCCTCCCTCCGTGTACAAGATGGCGTACGAGATGCAGGAGCGCGGCGCGCGGCACCGCGACGAGCACGAACAGCAGCAGCCCGGCCCCGCCGGCGACGCACAGCTCCAGGAACGCCCCGTCGACCACGGTGGCGAGCCCGGCCATGGCCACCCCGGCGAGGACGGCGGCGAGCAGCGGCCTGGCCAGCCCGGCGGCGAACAGCCCGACGGGCACCCCGGCCCGGCGCAGCGCGAGCGCCAGCAGCGGCAGCGCCAGCACCACCGCGACCACCGCGTGCGCCGTCGCGGCCCCCTGGATGCCGCCCGTACGAGCGCCGACGAGCAGGGCGGGCACCAGCGCGAGCGCCCAGCACACGTTCACCCAGAGGGTCGCCCTGGTGATGCCCAGCCCGGCCAGGATGTCGGTGATCAGCAGGCTGAGCATCCGCACGGCCATCACGATCGCCAGGAACCGCAGCACCTGGGCCGAGGGCAGCCAGCGCGGCTCGTACAGGAACTCCACCAGCGCGGGTGCGAGCACGCACATGACCGCCGCGATCGGCAGCACGAGGCAGCCCAGCAGCGGGACCGCCCGCCGCACCCCCTCCTGGATCGCGGCCGGCCCTTCCTCGGCCAGCCGCGAGAAGCTGGGCAGCGCCACGTACCGCAGGGCGGTGCCGATGATGCCCGGCACCCAGGCCGCGATGTTGTAGGCGAGCAGGTAGAAGCCGAGCTGGGCGGTGCCGAGGGTGTCCCCGACGATCACCACGTCGACGTTGAGCAGCAGCCCCTCGATGCCGAGCCCGACGCAGAGCGGCAGCCCGAAGCGGAGCAGCCGGGCGGCCAGCACCCGGTCGAAGCCGAACGCGATCCGCACCCGGGCGAGCACCAGCACCAGCACGCCGGTGAGCGCGGCCCCGCTGAGCTGCCCCCAGGCGAAGCTGTAGGCCCCGGCGCCGTCCGCGGCCAGGGTGATGGAGACGGCCGCGTTGGCGCCGAACCCGGCCAGGTTGGCCCAGGCCAGCTTGTCCTGCTCGAAGCGGCGCATCAGGGCGGCGCTGCGCACCGCCGTCAGCCCGTAGACGACGTTGGTGGCCATGAGGATGCGGATCACCCAGGTGGCGTCCTCGTTGCCGGCGAAGCTCGCGTAGAAGGGCGCGATCACCCAGAACAGCCCGTACAGGGTGAGGCTGGAGGCGATGGCGACGACGGTCGCGGTCGGCGCGATCTCCTCCAGCCTGCCGCGCCACTGCACGGTGGCGGCGATGACCCCGGCGTCGTTGACGTGGATGACGAACTGGCTGGCCGCCAGCGCGATGGCGAACACGCCGAAGTCGTCGTTCGTCAGCAGCCGGGCCAGGACCAGGCTCATCGCGAACGAGCCGGCCTTCATGACCACGTTGCCGAGCAGGCTCCAGCGCAGGCCGCGGCCCGCTTTGCGGCCGACCTCGCCGACGTCGCTCACGTACCGTCCTCGACCCTCTCCAGCCAGATCTCCCGCCAGAACGGGACGAACTCGCGCGGGCAGTTCGCGTTGTAGACCCCTTCGCAGACGAGGTCGTCGAGGATGATGCAGGGGTTCTTCATGTGCAGCATCCGCCCGGTCTTCTCGTCCAGGCAGCGCTCCACCCTGGCGCGCACCCGGGCGGTGCGGCCGCAGTGGCGGGCCATCTCCTCCTCGAAGCCGAGCCCGCGGTTGAGCAGGTCGTCGTCGAGCGTGGCGAGGATGTCGTCCTTCGGCTTGATCCTGACCAGCTCGCCCGGCTGGAGGTCGAGCTTGCCGGTGGGCGTGGTCCGGCCGGCCCGCCCCTCGACGAACCCCCAGCGCAGCCCGCGCCTGATCCACAGCCGGCGCGGCAGGATCTTCTTGCTCGCCTCCTGGAACCGGTTGAACAGCCCGACCAGGAACGCCCGCGCCACCGCGGGCGCCCCGGCGTTCCCGCTGCGCACGTCGGTGACGTACTGGCCGAGGTCGCGGAACGGCAGGCAGGTGGGTGCGGCCCTGAGCAGCTCGGTGGCCTGGCAGGAGTACGCGTCCGCGCCCTTGCGGGTGTTGACCTGGAGCAGCGGCAGCAGCCTCGGCGACGACGCGGCGGGCCGCGGCGGATCGCCCGGCTCGACCTTCCTGAGCCAGGCCTCCTTCCAGTAGAGGGAGCAGGCGGTCTGGCAGCCGCCGTGCGCGGCCCCGTCGCAGCGGGCGCCGGTGAGGTGGACGGCGCGCTCCATCTTGCGCATGCCGCTGCGGCTGATCGTGTCGCAGAGCTTGTGCGCCACCTTGTGCACGGTCAGCCGCCGCCCGCAGTAGCGCAGCATCTCCGGCATGAACGGCAGGTTCTCCAGCTCGCCCCGCTCGTCCAGCGTGGCCAGGATCTCCTCCCGGCCGCGGACCTCGACGAGGTCGCCCACACGCAGCTCCATCAGTCCTCCCGTTTGAGCAGCCCGGCGCCTTCGAGCGCGGCGGCGGCGTCGGCGACCATGTCGAAGGGCAGGCCCGACCGGTCCGCGACGTCCAGCAGGCTGTGGCCGCCGTCGGACTGGTTCAGCACCCATAACATCGCCAGCTGCGCCTCTCGCGTGTCACTGCGCCCGCCGATCGACCCGTACAGGCCGCGTCTGCCGAGCTGCGGCTCGCCGTACGGGCTGAGGTTCCGGTAGCGGCCGTCGCGTTCGAGCACGCGCACCGCCTCCCAGAGCGTCTCCAGCGTGTCGGCCATGGCTTCGGCGGTGACGAAGCCCGGGTGGTCGCCGGAGGTGTGGTACTCGGGGTAGCCCGCGTACGGGGTCCTGGTGAGGCTGCCGACCGGCAGGTCGAAGCCGGGCGAGCAGTACTGACGCTCGTCGTACCCGTACGGGGAGAAGTCGAGGATCGTGTGCGGCCGGCCGGCGAGCACGTGCGCCAGCGCGCGGTCCACGCCCGCGTCGCCGCGCCTGCTGCGCTTGTAGGTGAGCGGGCCGGGGTCGCCGGCGCAGGCGAGCGTCAGCCCGGCCCCGATCCGGCCGAGCCGGTCGCGGTTGCGCGCCAGCCAGGTGATCGCGCCGATCGTGCCGGGCGCGAACACGAACCGGTACGTCAGCCGCAGTGACGGCCGCTGCGCCTCCAGCCGGGCGGCGAGCGCGACGGCGACGGCGATCCCGGCCAGGTTGTCGTTGGCCAGCGACGGGTGGCACACGTGGCAGGAGATCAGCACCTCCTCGTCGCTGGTGCCGCGCACGACGTGCTCGCCGTAGGTGAGGTGCCCGTCGGCCAGCGTGGCGTCGACCATCACCTCGTACGGCCCCTCACCGAGCCCGTCGAGCGTCCGCTGACTGAGGCAGAACCCCCACGTCTCGCTGTAGTAGCTGGTCCGGTACGGCACCAGGTCCGGCTGGTCGGGCAGCGTGTGCAGCCGCGGCCGCAGCTCCTCCAGCGTGTACGTGCCGCGCACCGGCACGCTGTAGCCCACCACGTGCAGGTTGAGCCGCCGGAAGTCGATCACCCTGGCCCCGGAGGGATCCTTGACGTACGCGTCGCGGATGTTCCACTCCTTGGGCACCGTCCAGTCGAGCACCTGCGTCCCGGTGGGCACCTCGTGCACGTCGAGCGGCAGGTGCTCGCCGACGATCTTCAGCGTGCGGCGCACGCCGTCGCCGGTGATGGAGCGGCAGACCGGGTAGAGCCGCTCGACCAGGGCGTGCATCTCCTCACCGGTCACGCGCGCAGCTCCGGGGTGACGGTGCCGTCGGCGCGGCGGTCGGCGAGCCTGGCCAGCCGGGTGAAGCGCCGTTCGAAGCCGTGCGCGGTCAGCCCGTGCTCGCGGTAGGTGTCGGCCAGCTCGACCGCCCCCGCCTTGACCGTCCACCGGGCGTGGAAGCCGGGCAGCGCGGCCCTGATGCGGGAGAAGTCCACCCGGTACGAGCGCGGGTCGGCCCCGCTCTCACCGGTGATGAGCAGTTCGGCGCCGGGCACCGCCTCCACCACGTGCTCGGCGATCTCGGCGACGGTCAGGTTGTTCTGCTCCCAGCCGACGTTGAACGCCCGGTCGTGCACCGCCTCGCGCGGCGCGGCCAGCGCGGCGGCGAACGCCTCGGCGATGTCGGCCGCGTGCACCAGCGGCCGCCACGGCGTGCCGTCCGACAGGACCCGCACGGTGCCGGTCAGGTGGGCGTGCGCGACCAGGTTGTTCAGCACGATGTCGGCCCGCAGCCGGGGCGAGAACCCGAACGCGGTGGCGTTGCGCAGGTAGACCGGCGAGAAGTCGTCGTCGGCCAGCGCCGCCAGGTCGTCCTCCACCCGCACCTTCGACTCCGCGTACGGGGTGACCGGCCGCAGCGGCGCGTCCTCGCCCAGCAGCTCGTCCCCGCCCGAGGCCCCGTACACCGAGCAGGTGGAGGCGTACAGGAAGCGGCGCACGCCCGCGTCCCGCGCCAGCCTGGCCAGCCGGACGGAGGCCGTGTGGTTGATGGCGTAGGTCAGCTCGGGGGCCAGCGCGCCCAGCGGGTCGTTCGACAGCGCCGCCAGGTGGACCACCGCGTCGAAGCCGTCGAGCAGCCCGGCGGGCACGTCGCGCAGGTCCGTCCGGTGGCCCGGCGGATCCGCGGGATCCGGGCCCAGCACGCAGTCGGCGAACAGCCCGGAGTCGAGCCCGGTCACCTCGTGGCCGGCGGCGGCGAGCACCGGCGCCATCACGGTGCCCAGGTATCCCAGGTGCCCGGTGAGCAGAACGCGCATGCGGATCAGCCTCCAGCGAGGTCGAGAGTGAGTTTGCGCAGGTAGAAGGCCTCGGCGTAGCGCGTCTGGCATTCGATCCCGCGGATCCTGGCCAGCCCGGTGAACGCCTCCCTGTCGAACCAGGAGCGGCGGCGCTGCGACGGGTAGTGCTCCCACAGCAGGGCGACCTTGGCCTCGGCGACCGCCGGCATGAGCGGCTGGTAGGCGTTCGGGCGGCCGAGGTCGCCGTCCCACTTGACGATCTCGTACCCGAGCACCAGGTGGTCGCGGAACGCGGTGGTCACCAGCTCCGCCAGCCCCCGGTGGTCCTGGTGGGCGTCGCCGGGGTGCGGCGCGAGTATCAGGTCGGGCGAGATCCTGACGCGCAGGTCCTCCACCGCCCGCTTGGCCTCGTCCCAGTGCGCGGGCAGCCGCCCGTCGGGCATCTTGCCGACCGTCACGCGCAGGTCGGCGCCCGGGCAGAAGGCCGCGAGCGCGTCGCGTTCCTCGCTCTCGCGCCGGGTGCCGCCGCCCGACAGCACCAGCGCCTCCACCCGGATCCCCGGACGGGCGGCGCAGAGGGTCAGCAGCGTGCCGCCGGCGCCGATGGCGACGTCGTCGCAGTGCGCGCCGAGTACGGCGATCCGGCGCAGCTCGCCGGGCACCAGGTCGATCATGCGGCGGGCTCCCAGACGGCCCACGGCCGGTCGCCGCGGGCGTAGGCGCGGTCCAGCTCGACGCGCTGGTTGACGGTGTCGGTGGGCCGCCAGTAGCCGCGGTACGGGTACGCGAGCAGCCGGCCGCGCTTGGCCAGCTCCCGGCAGCCGTCGACGAGCAGGTCACCGCCCTCCGGGATGTGGTCGAAGATCTCCTGGCGCAGGACGAAGTAGCCGCCGTTCACCCATAACGGCATCTCGGTGACGGCGGTGATCTGCCCGACCAGGCCGCCCTCCTCGACCTCCACGCAGTGGAAGGTGCCGGGCGGCGGCACCACCATCAGCGAGGCGCCAGCGTCCGACCGGGCGAACCGGTCGATCATGTCGGGCAGCGGCGCGTCGCTCAGCACGTCGGCGTAGTTGGCCAGGAACATCTCGTCCCCGCCGAGATGCTCGCGGACCCGGCGCAGCCGCTCGCCGATGGACGACTCGACGCCGGTGTGCACGAACGAGATCGTCCAGTCGGAGATGTCGTTGGCCAGCAGCTCGACCCGGCCCTGCCGGAGCACGAAGTCGTTGGACGCGGTCTCCTCGTAATGGAGGAAGAAGTCCTTGATCTGGTGGGCCCCGTAGCCGAGGCAGAGCACGAACTCCTTGTGCCCCCAGTGCGCGTAGTAGCGCATCACGTGCCAGATCAGCGGTCTCGGGCCGACGAGCTGCATGGGCTTGGGCGCGTCCCCGGGTGCGCCGGTGCGCATCCGCGTGCCGTACCCGCCGCAGAAGAGGACGACCTTCACACGACCTCCAACTCGGGGATGGGGAAGACCAGCCGGCCTCCCCAGTCGTGGACATAGGAGAGCTGCCCGACCAGCTCGTCCCGCAGGTTCCAGGGCAGGACGAGCACGTAGTCGGGCCGGTCGGCGGCGATCCTGCCGGGCTCGAAGACCGGGATGCGCGCGCCGGGGGTGAACTTGCCGTGCTTGTACGGGTTGCGATCCACCGTGTAGGCGAGCAGGTCGGGCCGGACGCCGCAGTGGTTGAGCAGCGTGTTGCCCTTGCCTGGAGCCCCGTAGCCGACCACGGTCTTGCCGGCCTCGGCCGCGCCGACGAGGAAGCCGAGCAGGTCGCGCCGGACCTTGGCGACCCGGGCCGCGAAGCCCAGGTAGCCGGACAGGTCGTGCAGCCCGGCGGCCTTCTCCAGGGCCAGCGCGTCGCGCACCCGCTGCCCCGGCGTGCCTTCCGGCCGCGCCCAGAGCCGGATCGAGCCGCCGTGGGTGGGCAGCAGCTCGACGTCCACCAGCGTCAGCCCGCCGCTCGCCAATGCCCGCTGGGCCGAGGCGACCGTGTAGTACTGGAAGTGCTCGTGGTAGATCGTGTCGTACTGGTTGCGCTCGATCAGCGTCAGCAGGTGCTGCACCTCGATCGACACCCATCCGTCGTCGACGACGAGCGTGCGCAGCCCTTCGGTGAAGCCGACCACGTCGGGGATGTGCGCGTACACGTTGTTCGCCACCACGTGGTCGGCCCTGCCGTGCTCCCGCACGACCGCCCTGGCCGTCTCGGGGGTGAGGAACGCGGTCACCGTCGGCACGCCGGCCCGGCGGGCGGCCTCGCCCACGTTCACCGACGGCTCGATGCCCAGGCAGCGCACGCCCCGCTCGACCACGTGCCGCAGCAGGTAGCCGTCGTTGCTGGCCACCTCCACCACGAACGCGCCCGGCCGCAGCGGCAGCCCGGCCACGAACGCGCGCGCGTGCTCCACCCACGACGTCGAGTAGGAGGAGAAGTAGGCGTAGTCGGTGAACGTCTCCTCCGGCGTGATCAGCGGCGGCAGCTGCGCCAGCCAGCACGCGGTGCACACCCGCAGGTGCAGCGGGTAGGTGACCTCGGGCTCGTCGAGCTGCGCGGCGGTGAGTATCCGCTCGCACGGCGGGGTGGCCCCCAGGTCCACCACCGAGGCCAGGTCGCCGGCCCCGCAGAGGCGGCAGGTCGTCATGCCATCGCTCCCTTGTAGAACTCCCGGCACCGCTCGTACGAGGGCAGCAGCCCGGCGTCGAGCGCCTCCTTCAGCGAGGGCGCGGCCGCGTCCTTCTCCGACAGCACCGGCTCCAGCTCGGCGGGCCAGGCGATGCCGAGGTCCGGGTCGAGCGGGTGCACGCCGTGCTCCCTGGCCGGGGTGTACGGTGCCGTGCACAGGTAGACGACGGTCGCCCGGTCGCTCAGCGTGATGAACCCGTGGCCGAGCCCCTCCGCGATCAGCGTCGCGGTGCGCTCCTCGTCGTCCAGCACGACCGTCTCCCACCGGCCGAACGTGGGCGAGCCCGCGCGCAGGTCCACCACCACGTCCAGGATCGCCCCGGACACGCACATCACGTACTTCGCCTGCCCCGGCGGCACGTCCGCGAAGTGCAACCCCCGCAGCACCCCGCGCCGCGAGACGGAACAGTTGACCTGGGCGAGCTCGAACGCCCGGGGCAGCAGATCCGCGCGTAGGGCCTCCGCGAACGCGCCCCGGGTGTCGTGATGCACGACCGGAGTGTGCAGCCAGGCGCCGTCGATGCCGAGAGGCTTCACCAGCCCACCTTCCCGACCGCCTGCCCGGCGTGCGGCACCCTCCCGGTCAGCACCGGCCAGGCGGCGTGCAGGGCGTCGCGCCAGTGCCGGATCGGCTCGCCTCTCGTGACGGCGAGCAGGCTGGTGGCGGGGCGCCGGGCCGGGCGGGGGAAGGCCGTCGAAGGCACCGGCCGGACCCGGTCCGGGTCCTCGCCCAGCAGCGCGAACACCTCCCTGGCCAGCCCGTACCAGGTGGTCTCGCCTGCGCTGACCGCGTGGTAGACCCCCGGCGGCAGGTCAGACTGGGCCAGCCGGACCAGGTGGTCGGCCAGGTCGGCGGACCACGTGGGCTGGCCGCGCTGGTCGTCCACGACGTCCACGACGGGGCGGGTGGCCGCCAGCCGCGTCATCGTGCGGACGAAGTTCGGCCCGCCCGCGCCGTAGAGCCAGGCCGTGCGGACCACGTACTGCCCGTGCTCCAGCGCCGCCCGCTCACCCGCCAGCTTCGTCCGGCCGTAGGCGTTGACCGGCGAGGGCTCCGCGTCCTCCGGGTAGGGCCCGGCGGCCGTGCCGTCGAAGACGTAGTCCGTCGACAGGTGCACCAGCCGCGCCCCGGCCCGCTCGCAGACCCGGGCCAACGTGCCCACCGCCGTGCCGTTGACCTCCATGGCCTCGGTCTCGCGCGTCTCGGCCAGGTCGACCGCCGTCCAACCGGCGCAGTTGACCACCACTCTCGGCCGGTAGGCGCCGACGAAGTCGCGCACCGCGCGGGCGTCGCACAGGTCCAGCTCGTCGCGGCCGAGCGCGAGCACCGGCTCCCCCGTCACGGCGATCCGGTGCAGCACGTCGGCGGCCAGCATGCCCCGGCCGCCGGTGACCAGCCATCTCATAAGCCGGCCCACCAGTCGCGGTTGGCCGCGTACCAGCGGACGGTCTCCTTCAGCCCCTGCTCGAACGGGATCCGCGGCCGGTAGCCGAGCCCGCGCAGCTTCCCGTCGTCCAGCGAGTACCGCCGGTCGTGCCCCTTGCGGTCCTCGACGTGTTCCACCATGTCCCACCCCTTGCCGCACGCCTCCAGAAGGCGGCCGGTCAGCTCCCTGTTCGTCAGCTCGGCGGTGCCCGCGATGTGGTAGACCTCGCCCGGTTCGCCCACCTCGGCCACCAGGCGGATGCCCGCGCAGTGGTCCTCGACGTGGATCCAGTCGCGCACGTTCCCGCCGTCGCCGTAGAGCGGCACCTTCCGGCCGCGCATCAGGTTCGTCACGAAGAGCGGGATGACCTTCTCCGGGTACTGGCGCGGCCCGTAGTTGTTGCCGCACCGGGTGATCGACACGTTCAGCCCGTACGTGATCGCGTACGACCGGGCGATGAGGTCGCCGCCCGCCTTCGACGCGGCGTAGGGCGAACGCGGTCGCAGCGGCGCGTCCTCCGTCCACGACCCCTCGTCGATCGTCCCGTACACCTCGTCGGTGGAGACCTGCACCACCCGCGGCACCCCCGCGTCCAGGCACGCCTGCAGCAGCGTCTGCGTGCCGAGCACGTTCGTGCGGACGAACTCGGCCGCGCCGTCGATCGACCGGTCGACGTGCGACTCGGCCGCGAAGTTGACCACCAGGTCGTGGCCCGGCACCACCTCGGCCAGCAGGCCCGCGTCGCAGACGTCGCCGTGCACGAACGTGTGCGGGGCACCGTCCAGGTTGGCGCGGTTGCCCGCGTAGGTGAGCTTGTCCAGCACCGTCACGTCGGCGCCGGCGAGCCCGTGGACGAAGTGCGAGCCGATGAACCCCGCACCGCCGGTCACCAGGATCCTCTTCATGAACTGATCTGTACCTTGCTGTGATCGCCCAGCACGAGCCGGTGGGCCCTCGGCGTGTCGGGCGCCCGGGTGACCTCGACGTCGTGCCCGATGAGCGACTGCTCGATCCGGCCCACCCCGTCGATCGACGCCCTCGGCATCAGGATCGAGTACTCGACCTCGCTCCGCGTCACCGCGCAGCCCGCCCCGATCGAGGTGTACGGGCCCACGTACGAGTCGCGGACGACCGCGCCCGCCCCGACGATCGCCGGGCCGACCAGCCGTGACCGCTCCACGACGGCGCCCGCCTCGACCCGCACCCGGCCGATCAGCTCGCTGGCGGCGTCGACCCGGCCGTACGTCCCCGCGTCGAGCCACTCCAGCACGAGCCGGTTGACCTCCAGCATGTCGGCGACGTTGCCGGTGTCCTTCCAGTAGCCGGTGATCACGGACGACTCCACCCGCAGCCCGGTCTCCAGGAGCCACTGGATCGCGTCGGTGATCTCCAGCTCGCCCCGCCACGACGGCTTCAGCTCGGCCACCGCCGCGTGCACGGCCGGGCTGAACAGGTAGACGCCGACCAGCGCGAGGTCGCTTTTCGGGGACGCCGGTTTCTCCTCCAGGCGGACGACCCGGCCGGCCGCGTCCAGCTCGGCCACCCCGAACTGTCTCGGGTCGCCGACCCGGGTCAGCATGATCTGCGCCGCCGGCCGCTCACTGGCGAAGCGCTCCACCAGGCCGGTGATGCCGCCCACGACGAAGTTGTCGCCCAGGTACATGACGAAGTCGTCGTCGCCCAGGTAGTCGCGGGCGATCAGCACGCCGTGCGCCAGCCCGAGCGGCGCCTCCTGGCGCAGGTAGGTGACCTCCAGCCCGAAGGCGGAGCCGTCGCCGACGGCCGCCTCGATCTCCGCCCAGGTGTCGCCCACCACGAGCCCCGCCTCGCGGATCCCGGCGGCGGCGATCGCCTCCAGCCCGTAGAACAGCACCGGTTTGTTCGCGACCGGCACGAGCTGCTTGGCCGAGGTGTGCGTGATCGGCCTCAGCCGTGTGCCCGACCCCCCGGCGAGCACGAGTGCTTTCACCGTCAGTACGCCCCTTCTCCACGCGCCACCACGGACCAGGTCTTCCACAGGATCTGCAGGTCGAGGACGAGCGACCAGTTCTCCACGTACCGCAGATCGAGCCGGACCGACTCCTCCCAGGTCAGGTCGGAGCGGCCGCTGACCTGCCAGAGTCCGGTCAGGCCCGGCTTGACGACGAGGCGGCGGCGCACGTCGGCGCCGTACTGGGCGACCTCCTCGCGCAGCGGCGGCCGCGGGCCCACCAGCGACATCTCGCCGCGCACCACGTTGAGCAGCTGCGGCAGCTCGTCCAGTGAGTAGCGGCGCAGGAAAGCGCCGATCCCGGTGATCCTTGGATCGTTCCGCATCTTGAACAGCACGCTGTCGAACTCGTTCGCGCCGGCCAGCCCGTCCTTGAGCCGCTCCGCGTCCGTGACCATGGTCCGGAACTTGACCAGCCGGAACTCCTTGCCGCGCCGGCCCACCCTGGTCTGGTGGAACAGCGCCGGTCCGGCGCTCGTGACCCGGATCAGCACCGCGATGGCGAGCAGCGGCAGGGCCAGCACGAGCAGCGCCGCCGCCGCGACCAGCCGGTCGAACACGCTCTTGACGAACTGTCTCGCCCCGTCGAACTCGGGGTGCTCCACGTGCAGCAGCGGCATCCCGGCGACCGGGCGGATGCTGATCCGCGGCCCGGCCACGTCCAGCAGCGCCGGGGCGACGAACAGGTCGGTGCGTGAGGTCTCCAGGCTCCACGCCAGCCGGCGCAGCGCCGCCCCGTCCAGTTCGGGGCAGGCGAGCACGGCGACCGCGTCCGCCCCGGTGCGCGTCACCACGCCGGCGACGTCCGCGAACGTGCCCAGGATCGGGATCCCGTCCAGGTCGTCGTCCTGCCGCTCGGCCGGCAGGCAGGCGCCCACGACCCGCATCCCGTGGTACGGCTGCCGGCGGAACTGCATCACCAGGTCGAGGATCGACTCCCGGTGGCCGACCGCGATGACCTCGCGCATGTACTCGCCCACCGCTCTCCTGCGGTGCAGGCGTTTACGCATCCGGTAGCGGAAGCAGAGCGTGGCGATCAGCGCCAGCGGCAGCATCGCCAGCACGAAGCTGCGCGCGATCACCGTCTGCGTGGCGTAGGCGCCGATGGCCACGGCCGCCATCAGCCCGACGCCGCCGTTGAGCACCGCCTTGAACTCGTCCGTGCCTTCCCCGTTGGCCCGCTGCCGGTAGGCGCCGCCGAGCGCGAGCGCGACCGGCCAGGCGGCGACCAGCCCGACGCCGAGGAGGAACTCCTCCGCCGGGATGTAGACGCCGTTGAGCAACCGGATGCCGAGCACCACCGCACAGGCCAGCAGCACGCAGGCGGTGTCCCCGGATAACAGGAGCCGCAGGTAAGCGCGCGTCCAGATGCTCGACGCATGGCGTGGTACGGCTTCGAGGAGCACGACAGCGGACTCCCCAGTCCCCACCCTCATAGCACCACCCAGAATCTTCGTACACCGCGTAACACCAGATGTTCCTTGACTGTTTTCACGGGTCCGGGAAGTCCCATGATTATCAAGGGCGGCGGCCCCCACTAAAGAGTAAAGATCAACCCAGTGATGGGGAATATCGCGATATGTCCACAATCGGACGAAGGTCAGCGGCCGTCAGGGCTTGACGGAACGATCCACAAGTGATCTCTTGAGGGTGGTAAATCATGGCATTACGGCCATATTCCTGCGGAATTACGGCGCGGCAAAACCGCTAGTCGTATTCCAGATCCGGCAATGCGGACGGCGGATCGGGGCTCCGCCACACGACCACAACCCCGTCGTGCTGCGCGTCGCTCGCCATCGTCAACCGGTCGAGGTCGAAATCGGGCAGGTAACGTAACCGGGCGAGAAATGTCGCGTCCGTCGCCGAACGCGGCACCACGCATCCCTCGCCGTCACGGTCGAGGAGAACGTAAAGGACGTCGGAGTCCGTCGCGGTGACCACACGGACCTCCACCACGTCCTCCCACGCGAGGGCCTCGACGCTCCCGTCGGCGTAGTGACGGGTGACGCCCTCTTCCGTGACGTACACGTAGGAGTCCGGCATCGGATTGCCGTGCATGGCCGCGATTCTTGCGAGTTCGGGGGCTGTCCCGCAAGGGTTCGCGCGTACCGGGCCGCCTGCTCAGGCACCCCAGGTATGGGAGAGGTGCGCCGCCACGGCCGCGCGGGCGGCGTCGGCCGGGCCGGTCGCGATGGCGTCGAGCAGCTCGCGGTGCTCGCGCACCAGCACGTCCCTGTCTTCGTAGACCCGGCGCAGCCGCACCAGCCCGAGCCGGGTCTCGGCCGCCAGCGCGCCGTAGAGCCGCACCAGCCGGGGGCTGCCCACCGCCTCGATCAGCGCCTCGTGCAGCGCCATGTGCTCCGCCACCGACTCCGACCACGGCGCCCCGGGGTCGAGCGCGGCCATCCTGTCGAGCGCCGCGTCGGCCTCGGGCACCCGCCGCCCGGCCAGCGCGTCCGCCATCAGGCCCTCCAGCGGCCGTCGCACGAACATCAGGTCGTCCAGATCGGCCGGCGTCACCTCGGGGACGTAGGCGCTGCGGTTGCGCTCCCGCCGGAGCAGCCCTTCGTGGACCAGCCGGGCCAGCGCCTCGCGCACCGTCGGCCGCGCCACCCCGTAGGCGGCGGCGATCTCCTGCTCGGGCAGCGGCGTGCCGGGCTCGATCTCGCCGGACAGCACACGGCCGCGCAGCGCGTCGACGAGCGCGCCGACGGCGGAGACGGGTCTGATCGGGGTCCGCACGGGTGCGACTCTAACGCCCCGCCGGGGCCTCCGACCCCTCTCGTACGATCACCCGCCGCCTCTCCGGCAGGGCCACCGCCAGCAGGCTCACCGCCAGCAGGGCCAGCCCCGCCACCGAGACCGGGGCCAGCCGCTCGCCCAGCACCACCAGGCCGAGCAGCGCCGCCACCGCAGGCTCGGCCAGCGCCAGCGTGGCGGCCGTGGCCACCGGCGTGGTCCGCAGCCCTCTCCCGTACAGGAAGTAGGACAGCGCGGTCGTCCCCACCCCCAGGTAGAGGGCGGCGAGCAGGCCGCGGGGCTCACCGAGCCAGCCCACGCCCTGCCAGAGCAGGACCGGCAGCATGATCACCGCAGCCCCGCCGAACAGCACTCCCATGACCGCGTTCGACTCCGCGCCCGCGCCGATCGCACCGGCCGCGCTGACCGCGTAGAACGCGTAGAGCAGCCCGCCGAGCAGCGCCAGCAGCACCCCGGACACGACCTGCCCGCCCGCCTCGGCCCCGCCGCCGACGATCAGCGCGACGCATCCGGCCACGGCCGCGGCGGTGGCCGCAGCCCAGCGCGGGCTGGGCCGCTGCCGGTGCAGCGCCCAGGAGAGCAGCCCGGTGAAGACGGGCCCGCTGCCGATCGCCACCACCGTGCCGATCGCCACGCCGGTGCGCGCCACGGCGGCGAAGAAGCAGAGCTGGTAGGCGGCCACGGCCACGGCGGCCAGCAGCAGCCCCGGGCGGAGCGCCGTCCTGAGCCCGGACCGGGCGAGCAGCGCCAGCGCGGCCCCGCCGATGACCAGCCGGGCGGCGGCCAGGGCGACGGAGTCGGCCGAGACGAGCAGGCCCGCGGTGCCGGCGGTCCCCCAGAGCACGGCGGCCGCGACGACGGAGAGCGGGCCATTCTTCATGCCAGACATTGTCTGACAACTATACAATTTCGTCCAACAGGTTATCGAGGAGCGCCCCGGCCCGCTCCCCCACCTCGGCCGCGTACTCGTCCAGCAGCGCCAGCGCCCCGCGCACCTCGGGGACATGTCTGGCGGGCAGCTCGACCAGCGCCTCGTCCTCCACGGTCACGCCGCCCTCGACGCGGAACCCGTTCCCCGACGCCGCGACGAGCACGGCGAACGTCACCTCGCGCCCGTCGGGCAGCATGAAGGTGGCGCCGGTGCGCACGCCGGCGGGCGGCACCACATAGGAGAAGGGACGGCCGCGCACGAACGGATGCCGTAACTCGGACAGGATCCCCGCCGCCCGGCCCAGGGCCGCCAGCAGGGCGGCCGCGGCCAGGCTCTCGCCGTCCACCCGCCCAGCGTAGATCACCCGCCATCCCCATGACCACCCAGGCCCCCACGGGACCGACCGGATCGGGGTGGACAAACCCAAACCCTCACGGGCCGACACGGATCAGGGGGACGCACCCAGCCCTACGGGGCCGACCTGAATCGGGGTGGACGAAGGCGCGGGGCGGCCATGCCGACCCCACTGGGTCGGTGGGTGTGGTGGGGCGGGGGTCAGGCGGGTGGGTCGGTGGCGAGGCGGGTGTGGCGTTCGATGTCGTGGCGGGCCCCGTCGTGGTGGAGCCTGCCGCGTTCGACGCCCTGCGGGAGGAAGCCCGCCTTGATCGCGACCCGGCACGAGGCGGGGTTGTCGAGGCGGTGGCTCAGCTCCAGCCGGTGCAGGCCGCGCTCGCCGAACGCCCAGCGCGCCAGTTCGTCGGTGGCCGAAGCCGCGATCCCGCGCCCGCGCGCCTCGGGGACCGTCCAGTAGGACACCCAGCCGGTGTCGTGGTCGTCGATCCGGGTCACCGCGACGTTGCCGACGACCCGCCCGTCGAGGGTGACGGCGAAGGCGTGGCCGGCGCCCTCCCAGGAGGCGATCCATCCCACCGCGTCCTGCGGCGTGACGACGGGCCACGAGCTCTGCCGCCTCAGGTCGGGCGCCCGGAAGGCACGCAGCACGACCGGGGCGTCATCCTCCCGCCACTTCCGTAGTCTGATCTGTGCCATTAACCGCCTATTTTATGGGCGGCCTCGAACGCGGTGACGAGCTGCTTCGGCGCGGTCAGGCACCACGCCTCGGCGGTCAGCTCGAACAGCTCGTCGTAGTCGATCTTGTCGAGGTGGACCACGACCCACCCGAACCGCCCCGCGGTGAACTGCACCTCGAACACCTCGGGCCGCTCGGCCACCAGCGCCAGCTGCTCCTCGATCGTCGACTTGAGCCCGACGGTCTCGGTGTCCTCCCACAGGTAACCGAAGCCCTTGCCCCGCACCTTGATCGCGACCCAGCCGGGCCCGTCGCTCGTGCGCACTTCGGGCAGGCTCTTCAGCAGTTCGAGAAACTCGTCGACGCTCACACCCATGGGTCCCTGTGTACCAAACGCCCCCGACATTTCCTGCCGGTCCGGCCGCCGCCGTGGTCAAGGGGTGGTCGCCGAGGCGGCGAGGCCCGCGCGTGCCATGCCGCGTACCACCACGTAGTGGACGGGCCGGATCACCGTGAGGTAGATCCGGCCCGTCCACCCGTGGCAGCGCGCCACGGTGATCATGCGGAACCTGGTCCGTCCGCCGCCCGCGTCGTCGGCGACGATCGCCAGGAAGGCCGCGAGGTGCGAGTCGCTCGCCTCCAGCACCAGCTCGCGGCCTTCCTCGCCGCCGATCACGGTGAAGAACCCGATCCTGCGCCCCGGCGTGAACGGGATCTCCTCGGGTCGCATCCCGCCCGATCCGGGCCGCACGTCGGGGTGTGCCGTGCGGAGCAGTCGCGCGAACACCGACCGCGCCCTGAAGAGCCCGCGCACCCACCACGGCTCCCAGCCCAGCGCCCCGGCGGCGAACGCGCGCAACCCGCCCCCTCCTTCGACGGCGACCTCGTCCACGAAGTCGGCCCGTTCCATGAGCGTCGACAGCATGCGCCCTCCTTTTTAGAGACTTCTCTCTACAATAACGCGCGGCTACGCTCGACGCCATGGGACGACCGCCTCGCCATGACGTGGACCGGCTACTGGACGCCGCAGCCGAGCTGGTGACGACCGGCGGCCCCGGCGCCGTCACCATGACCGCAGTGGCCCGCGCCGCCGGCGCCCCGAGCGGCTCGGTCTACCACCGATTCCCCGGCCGCCCCGCCCTCCTGGCGGCGCTCTGGCTGCGCACGGTCGGCCGCTTCCAGCGGGGATTCCTCGCCGCGCTCGACACCGACCCGCCCGCGCAGGCCGCCCCCGCCGCGGCACGCCACGTGATCGCCTGGTCCCGCGCCCACCCGCACGAGGCCCGCGTCCTGCTCTACGGACCGGCCGACTTCGACCACCCGCACTGGCCCGGGGAGGCCCGCGCCCAGCTCGCCGCCGCGAACGGCCGGGTCACCGCCGCCCTGCACGCCCTGGCCGCCCGCCTGGGCAGGAGCTCCCCGTACGACCTCGAACGCCTGACGCTGGCGGCCGTCGACATCCCCTACGCCACCGTCCGCCGCCACCAGTCCGCCGGCACCCCGCTCCCCGCCTACGCCGAGGACCTGGTGACCAGTTGCGCCATCGCGGTGGCGGGCTAGAGAAGCCTCTCTATTTCGATCGGCGGCCCCTGCCCGTTCAGGGTGATCGACATGACCGACGCCAAGTTGGCCCGCTGGCCATTTCCGCAGAAGGGACCCCGCCTGTCTAGAGTGATCAGCATGACCGACGCCAAGTCCACGGGCTGGCCGTTCACCGTGCAGGCCGCGTATGTCGGGTTGACGCTCCAGATGGCGTTCGGGTTGATCGGGCTGGCCGTGGGCTTCGGCGGGGCGCTGGCCATGATGCTCCCTCAGTTCTGGGGCCTCGTCGCCGTGGCGGCGGTGATCCTGGGGCTGACCGGGTGGGTGATGGCGCGGTTCCCCAGGCGGGAGCGGCGGGTGCGATGGGGCGCGGCGGCGCTCCAGGCGGTCCTGATCGCGGGCTGGCTGGTGGTGGAGTGGGCCGATGCCAAGCTCGGCACCCGGTCGTTCCTGTCGTTGAACGTGCTCATCCCCACGTTCGTCGTCGCCATGCTGTTCACGCCCGCCGCCGCGCGCTGGTTCGACCGCTGACCGCTACCCGCCGGCCCGCAGGACGACGTGCGGGATCACCGGCGGCAGCCCCGCCTCGGTCGGCGAGATGCGGGAGCCGGGGAGGACTCGCCGGGCGGAGGGAAGTCATTGGCCCGATATCTCAACTTTTGAGTTGACTCCTGGTGGGTTGAAGTGAAGCGGGCGTTTTGCCTGTTGTCTCTGATACTCCTGGTGCTACGGTAAGCGCCTGTTCCCGTTCGCACTCTGTTACGGAGCGGTAACAGTAAGCCTCTGCTGCACGGGGAGCAGCAGTACCGACCCCCCGAGGACCGCGGATGCCAGCAGACGTACCTCTTCGAACGCGACGCGATCTTGCCCCGCGAGAGCTCATGGTGGTCACCGCCCTGGGCACCATGGTCGTGGTGGCTTGCCTGTGGCTGTGGGCCGTGTTCGCCACGCCGGCCGACGCCCGCGGGGTGATGGCGATCACGGGCGGGCTCTGCGCGGTGCTGCTGACCGCCGCCGCCGCGGTGATCGCCCACCATGTGGCCACCGGCCGCCGGCTGCGCGAGCAGGCCAGGGCCGCCGCCGCCCGGGTCGCCCGGCTGGAGCGCGAGATCGCCCGGGTGGCCGAGGACACGCTGCCGGCGCTCGGCCGCCAGATGCGCGGCGGCGGGTCCGTCCCCGACGCGCTCGCCCGTCTGCCGCAGCCTCCCGATGGACCGTTGCAACAACTGCTGAAGGCCACCGCGAACGAGCTCGACGGGCTCGAACGCGAGCGGGCCATCGCGCACGCGTCCCGCTCGGCCACCGAGTCGGAGATCGTCACCCTCACCCGCGACACGCTGCCCGAGCTGGTCAGGCAGATCCAGGTGGAGCGCAAGCCGGTCACCTCCGCGCTCGCCGAGGTGCGCCAGCCCGTGCACGCCCCGCTGCGCGACCTGCTCGCCGAGACGGCCCAGCAGCTCTCCGAGGGCGACCGCAGGGGCGCCGCCGTGATGGCCGCCTGCGCCGGGGCCGCGGCCCGGGTGCAGGCCCAGGCCACCAGCCTGCTGGCGCAGCTGCGCGACCTGGAGGAGCAGTACGGCGACCAGGAGGAGGTCTTCGCCGACCTGCTCGACCTGGACCACCGCGTCTCCCAGCTCGGCCGGCTGGCCGACAACATCGCCCTGCTCAGCGGCGGCCGCTCCGGCCGCAGGTGGACCCGGCCGATCGTGATGGAGAGCGTCCTGCGCGGCGCGATGGGCCGCATCAGCGCCTACCAGCGCGTCCGCGTCCACTCCACCAGCACGGCCGCCGTGGTCGGGTACGCCGCCGAAGGCGTGATGCACGCGCTGGCCGAGCTCATGGACAACGCCGCCACCTTCTCCGCGCACGGCACCGAGGTGCACGTGTACGTGGACGAGGAGGACGCCGGCATGGTGGTCACGATCGAGGACAGCGGCCTCGGCATGCGCCCCCGCGAGCGCCAGCACGCCGCCAAGCTCGTCTCCGAGCCGCTCGACCTGCGCACGCTGTCCGGCACCCGGCTGGGCCTGGCCGTGGTGGGCCGGCTGGTCGACAAGTACGGCCTCACGGTCAGCTTCCGTCCGTCGGCCAGAGGCGGCACCGGTGTCGTGATGCTGATCCCCCGCGTGCTCATCACCCAGCCCAGGACCGCCCCCGAGCCGCCGGCCGCGATCGAGCGGCAGGCCCGCCCCGCCCTGGTGGCCGCGGCCGTGCCCGCCCAGGCCGCGCCCGCCGAGGAGGCCGAGGAGTCGCTGCCGCGGCGGCGGCGCGGCCAGACGCTCGCCGAGGCCACCGGGTCGCGACCGGCGACGGCGGTCAAGCCGCAGCGCGACGGGCGTGAGGCGGCGGCCAGGTTCGCCGCGTTCCGCCAGGCGGGCGGTCGCGGGCGTCCCGCCGATCCGGCCTCCGGCGACTCCTAGACCCCCGGGCGCAGCGAGCACCGGACCACTTGGATCTCAGATAGGAGGCAGGGGCCGCCCCCGGGCGGACGCCCCGCGTTTCGATGAGCACTATCGACGCATCGCGTACCACGGATCGCACCATTGACGGGCTGCTGGAGAGCCTCAAGGACCGGACCCCCGGCATCAGGTACGTCCTGGTCCTGACCAGGGACGGGCTCAAGATGAGCTACAGCAGCGGCCTCACCAGGGACAGGGCCGACCAGCTCTCGGCGCTGTCCGCCGGGATCCAGAGCCTGTCGCTGAGCGCCTCGGCCGAGTTCGGCGACGCGATCGGCGCCGGGCAGGCGATGGTGGAGTTCGCCGGTGGGCTGCTGCTCATCGTGCCCGCCGGAGAGGGCGCCCACCTGGCGGTGGTCGCCGAGGAGGACGGCGAGGTCGGACTGATCGCACACAACATGAACGAGCTGGTCGAGCAGATCGGGGTGTACCTCACCGCGGCGCCCAGACCGGCCGAGGGCGACGCCTCGTGAACCGGCGCCCGATCGACCGGGAGAGCCCGGACCGCCTCTACACGGTCACCGGGGGCCGCACCCGCGCCGACGAGACCGCGTTCGACTCGGTCTCGCTCATCGTCAGCGAGTGCGAGCCGGTCCCGGGCATGCAGTCGGAGCATGTCAAGATCCTCCAGCTGGCCCGCCGCCCGACGGCCGTGGTGGAGATCTCCGCGGAGCTGCGGCTGCCGGTCAGCGTGGTGAAGATCCTGCTGCGCGACCTGCTCGACACGGGCCGCATCACCGTACGCCACCCCTCCGCCGGCGCCACGGCGGGCAAGCCGGATCCGGACATCCTGAGGCAGGTGCTCGTTGCGCTCAACAACCTCTGACGAGACCCCCGTGCGGACGCCGCTGCGCGACTCCGCCGCGGACGCGATGAAGATCGTGGTCGTGGGCGGGTTCGGCGTGGGCAAGACCACCATGGTGGGCTCCGTGAGCGAGATCCGCCCGCTGAGCACCGAAGAGGTGATGACCGAGGCGAGCGTGGGCATCGACGACGCGAGCCGGGTCCGCACCAAGACCACCACCACCGTGGCCTTCGACTTCGGGCGCATCACGGTCAGCGACAGCACCGTGCTCTACCTGTTCGGGGCGCCCGGCCAGGAGCGGTTCTGGTTCGTCTGGGACCAGCTGTTCGCCGGGAGCCTGGGGGCGGTCGTGCTGGTCGACACCCGCCGCCTGGAGGACTCGTTCTACTCGATCGACCGGCTGGAACACCACGACATGCCGTTCGTGGTCGCGGTCAACCGCTTCGCGGGCGGCCCGTCGCTGGACGCCGTGCGCGAGGCGCTGGACCTGTCGCCCGGCATCCCGCTGGTCGACTGCGACGCCCGGGAGCGGCAGTCGTGCAAGCACGTGCTGATCACGCTCGTCGAGCATCTCACCCGCCTGTACGACCGGACCCCGGCCTGAGAGGGCAGCCGTGACGAACCCTGGACATCCCGAGCACGCCGGCGCCGTCCGGCTGTACGAGCCGGAGGTCCTCGACGACCCGGCCGCGTTCCTGGAGGAGCTGCGCCGCAAGCACGGCCCGGTCGTGCCGGTGCTGCTCGACGCCGACCTGCCCGCCTGGCTCGTCCTCGGGTACCGCGAGCTGCACCACGTGACGAGCCAGCCGCAGCTGTTCGCCCGTGACCCGCGCCGCTGGAACCAGCACGACCTGGTGCCGCCGGACTGGCCGGCCCGCCCGCACGTCACGTACCAGCCGTCGGTGGTGTTCACCGAGGGCGAGGAGCGGCGGCGGCGCGGCGGCGCCATCGGCGACGCGCTGGACGAGATCGACCGCATCGAGCTGACCCAGCTCTGCGAGAAGGTCGCCGACGCCGCCATCGACCTGTTCTCCGGCGACGGCCAGGCCGACCTGGTCCCCCAGTACGCCCACCGGATGCCGGCCCAGGTCATCGCCCGGCTGTTCGGGCTGCCGGAGCCGGACGTCGGCACCCTGCTGCGCGCCATCTTCCAGGCCATGAACGACCCGGCGAGCCGCGACGAGGCGGAGATGCAGGTCGGCGAGCTCATGGGCCGCCTGGTCGCCGGCAAGCGCGCCCGGCCGGGCCACGACCTCGCCTCCCGGCTGGTGACGCACGACGCCGGGCTCACCGACCCCGAGGTCGTCTACGACATGCTGTCGCTGCTGATCGCCTCGCAGGACAACTGCGCCGGCTGGATCGGCAACACGCTGCGCCTGATGCTCGTGGACGACCACTTCCAGATGGACCTGCAGGGCGGCAGGAGCAGCGTGGCCGAGGCGCTCAACCAGGTGCTGTGGAAGGACCCGCCGGCCCAGAACCTGCCGTCACGCTACGCCGCGCAGGACTGCGAGCTGGCCGGCCACCGCATCCGGCGCGGCGACATGATCGTGATCAGCCTGGTCGGCGCGAACGCCGACCCGCAGGTGCAGCAGGGTCACACCGCGGCCAACCGGGCGCACATGGCGTTCGGCCACGGCGAGTACGGCTGCCCCTTCCCCGCCCCCGAACTCGCGGAGATCATCTCCAAGACGGCCATCGAGGTCCTCCTGGACCGCCTGCCGGACGTGCACCTGGCGGTCGCGCCTGAGGAGCTGCGCTGGCGCCGCAACATCTGGAACCGCATGCTGTCGGCCCTCCCGGTCGCCTTCACCCCCACCATGGGCAGGTGAGCAGGCGCCGCGAGCACGGCCCGGTCGTGCCGGTGCTGCTCGACGCCGATCTGGCCGCCTGGCTCGTCCTCGGCTACCGGGAGCTGCACCACGTCACCGGCCAGAGCGGGCTGTTCGGCCGCGACCCCAGGCGCTGGAACCTGCGCGAACACGTCCCGCCGGACTGGCCGTCGCTGCCGTACGTGCTCTACCAGCCGTCGCTGGTGTGCAGCGAGGGCGAGGAGCGGCGGCGGCGCGGCGGCGCCGTCGGCGACGCGCTGGACGAGATCGACCGCATCGAGCTGACCCTGCTCTGCGAGAAGGTCGCCGACGCGTTCGCGGGCGACGGCCGGGCCGACCTGATCACCCAGTACGCCCGGCGAACTGCGGTGGCGCCGCACCCTGTGGATCCGCGCCCTGGAGTCGCTGCCGTCGCCTTCACCCCGGTGGCGCGTCGCCGATGAAGTCCTGAAACAACTTGCAGCTCTCGACCCGTACCGAAAAGATTCCGTCATGATCCGGGTCGAGGGGTTAACCAAGGTCTTCCGCCGCCCGCGTACCTTCTCCGGGCCCTTCGGGGCGCTGCGCACTCTCGTGACCCGCCAGTACGAGGAGAAGACAGCCGTCGACGATGTCAGCTTCGACATCGACGAGGGCGAGGTCATCGGCTATCTCGGGCCCAACGGCGCCGGCAAGTCGACCACCATCAAGATCCTCACCGGCATCCTCACCCCCACCGCCGGCACCGTGCGGGTCAACGGGCTGGTGCCGTGGCGCGACCGGTCGGCCAACGCCCGCCGGGTCGGCGTCGTCTTCGGCCAGCGCAGCCAATTATGGTGGGACCTCCCCCTGATCGAGTCCCTGCGCCTGGTGGGCTCGCTCTACGACATGCCCGCCGCGCGCTTCGAGACCTCGCTGAAGAAGCTGCGTGACCTGCTCGGGCTGGACGAGTTCCTCGACACCCCGGTCCGCCAGCTCAGCCTGGGCCAGCGGATGCGCGGCGACCTGGCCGCGGCCGTGCTGTACGAGCCGCCACTGCTCTACCTGGACGAGCCGACCGTCGGGCTCGACGTGCTGGCCAAGGAGGCGGTGCGCGAGTTCATCGTGGAGACCAACCGGACCGGGCGCACCACCGTCATCCTGACCACGCACGACCTGGCCGACGTCGAGGCGCTGTGCAAGCGGATCATCCTCATCGACCACGGCAAGGTGCTCTTCGACGGCCCGATCGACGCGCTGGTCGACCAGCCCAGGCGGCTGGTGGTGCTGCTGGAGTCCGCGCCCGAGGAGGTGCGCGGGGTGTCGCGCGACGACCAGGGCCGCCATGTCTTCGACATCCACGGCGACCTGCCCGCCATGATCGCCTCGATCTCCGCCGAGCACACGATCCGCGACCTGTCGATCGAGGAACCGGACCTGGAGAGTGTGATCAAAGGGATCTACGCCCGATGACCCGCGTCGGCTTCCTCTTCGCCCTGGCCTACCGCAGCTCCATCGTCATGACCTGCGTGACGCTGGTCGCCCAGGTGTTCCTGCTGCGCATGATCTGGACCGCGGTCTACGGGTCGCGGGCCGAGGCCGCGGGGCTCACCCTCGAAGCCCTGCTCGCCTACCTCACCCTGGCCAACCTGCAGTCCTTCGCCACCCAGACCCTCGTCTCCCGCGTCATCCACCACCGCATCCGCAGCGGGACGGTCTTCTTCGACCTGGCCCGGCCGATCGGTTACCTGCGGCAGATGGCCGCCTTCCAGGCCGGCAACACCGCGGGCAGCCTGCTGCTGCTAGCCCCGGTCGTCCCGGTGGTGCTGCTGGTCGGGTCGATCACGGCGCCGGTCAACGGGCTCGGCTACGTGGTCACGCTGGTGCTCGGGTACGTGATCGCCGTGCAGCTGGCGCTGCTGATCAGCCTTCTGGGCTTCTGGATGCTGGAGATCGGCGCGGTCTCGCTGCTCTACCAGCTGGTCAGCCAGTTCTTCGCGGGGACGATGGTGCCGCTCGCCTTCTTCCCCGGCTTCCTGGGCACGCTGGCCGAGGTGCTGCCGTTCAAGTACATGGGGTACGTTCCCGCGGCGATCTACGTCGGCCACATCTCCGACATCTCCGGACCTCTGCTGGTCGAGCTCGCCTGGGTCGCAGGGCTGTGGGCCCTGCTCGCGCTCGCCTGGTCACGCACGCATCGGAGGGTGGTGATCCAGGGTGGCTGAGGTCGTCCGCGCCCTGCGCCTGTACGTCCTGCTCCAGCGCGCCTCCGCCCGCGGCGCCATGCAGTACCGCCTCAACACCGCGATCGGCGTCCTCAGCGGCGCGATCTGGCAGGGCACCGGGTTCGCCTTCATCTGGGTGGTGATGCACACCTTTCCCTCGCTCGCGGGCTGGGGCCTGGCGGAGATCGCCTTCTTGTACGGCATGCGCCTGACGGCCCACGCCCTGGCGATGATCCCCATGATGAGCGTGCACGACATCCACTGGGTGGTGCGCAACGGGGAGTTCGACCGCTTCCTGCTGCGCCCGCTGAACCCGCTCGTCCAGCTCATGGGCAACCGGATGGGCCTGGCCCAGTTCGGCGACCTGCTGGTGGGCGTGGCGCTGCTCGCCGTCGCCTCCCAGAACGCCCAGGTCGACTGGAGCCTCAGCCTGGTCGCCTTCTGCGCCCTGGCGATCGTCGGCGGCGCGCTCATCGAGGCCGCCTTCTTCCTGGCGCTCTGCTCGCTGTCGCTGCGCATGATCGACACCTTCGCCCTGCGGGTCTTCCTGGACGACGTCTTCAGCAAGTTCGGCTCGTACCCGATGAAGATCTTCGGCGGCGTGACCGAGTGGCTGCTCACCTACGTGCTGCCGGTCGCCTTCGTGGCCTACATCCCGTCGAGCGTCGTGCTGGGCAAGCTCGACACCCCCTGGGCCCTGGCCGCCCCGCTGCTGGGCGTGCTCCTGGTCTGGCCGGCCTACCTCATCTGGCGCCGCCAGCTCACCCACTACCAGAGCGTCGGCCACTGAGCGGTTCGGGATGGTCGCGCCCGGCGGGTGTGCTCAAGACGGCGCGCAGGGGGCGCATGCCCTCCTCGACGTAGTCGGCGATGGGGCGGTCGCCGCCGTCGAGGTACCACTGCTCCAGTGCGGCGAAGTAGCCGAAGGCGAGGGCGTTCGCGATCACGCGGGCCTGCGTTTCGCTGACCTCTCCGGTGGCCGCGATCAGCGGTGAGATCCGCCGGCCTGCGCGGTCGAGCGTGGCGCAGACGGCCATGCGCACCGACGGCTCGGCGAAGAAGTAGCGGACCCTGCGCCACGGGCCTCTCCCGGTCTGCGGGCCTTCGCCCGGACCGGGGCTGGATTCGTAGGCGCGGACGGCGCGGACCAGGCTGCCGACGGGGTCGGCGGGGTCGAGGAGGCTTTCGAGCGTCTCCGGGCTCATGTGGTCGAACTCGTCGGCGACCACGATGCCTTCCTTGGTGCCGAAGATGCGGTAGACCGACGACGGCGAGACCTCCGCCGCCGCCGCGATCTCCTCGATGGTGACCGCGCCGAACCCTCGCTCGTCGAACAGGTCGAGGGCGTGGTCCTGGATGGCGCGCATGGCCTTGAGCCGCCAGCGCTCACGAAGTCCGCTCATGCCTCACCGTATCAGAAAGTCACTTTCTCAAGCATGCGGCTGTCGTTGGGACATTGACTGTCTGAAAGCGGATGTCTAGAGTCACTCGCTGGAGACAGTCACTTTCTCAACGGATCGGAAGGCCATGAAACGGAGATCGCTGATGTACGCGGGGGCAGGGCTCACCGTGGTCGCCGCCCTGTTCCCGTTCGTCGACCGGACCGTCCTGGCGGATCACATCAGGGCGGGCTACCCGGCCTACGCGCCCGGGGCGATCGACGCCGCCGTCACCGCCTACCTGGTGATCCTGGCCGCGGTCGGGGCGCTGGGACTCCTCGGCTGGGCCGGCACGATCTGGGCGGCCCGCGCCGGCAAGCGCTGGACCTTCTCGGCGGCGGTCGGGCTGCTCGTGTCCGGGCTCTGCGTCGCGGTCGCCGCGCTGACCGTCCGGGACACCTCGGGCGACGTCGGCCTGGCGCCGCTGCTGGGCTGGCTGCTGGTCCTTCCGTGCGTTCCCGGTCTGGCCGCGGTCGCGTTGTGGAGGAGGACTGAGTGATCGTACGCGGGCTCGCGGCCCTGAAACGCGCGATGTACCGCGGAGGGCGGCCGAACGCGCTCATGCGGCTCATGAACCGGCTCGACGTCCTGGTTTACGGGGCTCGGCGGCTGTCACCGCGCCGGACCGCCGTGCTGAAGGTGGAAGGGCGCCGCAGCGGGAAGGTCACGTCGGTTCCCGTCGCGGTCGCCCGCCACCGCGACGCCGAGTTCCTCGTCTCGATGCTCGGGCCGGACGCGAACTGGGTGCGCAACGTCCGGGCCGCGGGTGGCAGGGCCACGCTCCGCCGCCGGGGGCGTGACACCCCGATCCTGCTGGAGGAGATCCCGTCCGAGCATCGGGCCGAGATCCTCCGCCGCTACCTCGCCATCGCACCCGGTGCACGGCCGCACGTGGGGCTGAGGCCGACGGCGCCGCTGCCGGAGTTCCACCGGATCGCGCCCCGGCACCCCGTGTTCCGCATCCACCCGCGAGAGGACTAGACGGAACGGCCCGATCAGCGCGGGGCCAGTCGGATACGCTCTTGCCCCCATTCCGCGTTGATCCACACGAAAGTTCCCATGACCGTCACAGAGGTCGACCGGCGCTCCGACACGCAGGAGAGCGCCGAACCCGACAAGAACGAAGAACCCACCCCCGGCGTCGTCGGCATGCTCGAACGGACCGGCTCCGTCGCGGTGCCGATCGCCATCGGGCTGTACGCGCTGCTCTACCTGGGCATCCAGGAGGTCTACGGCGTCTTCAACGTCAGCCCTGAACAGGTGGGCATCGACCAGGCGACGATCTTCGCCCGCCTGGTGGGCACCCTGGTCCTGCTCATCCTCCTCGGCGCGATCCTGCTCGGACCGGTCATCGCGCTCGGGTGGCTGCTGGACAAGGTCACCTTCGGCCACGCCGCCCGTCTCGTCCGCGCCATCCGCGCCCGGCCCTGGGTGGCCGCGCTGCTCGGCGCCCTCTGGTGCGGCGCGACCTACTGGGGCTTCCTCGGCTACCTGGACCTGGACGAGGGCGCTACCCTGGCCACCGTCGTGATCGTCGCCGCGGTCATCGGCGTGCTGGCCTTCCTCGTCCCGTTCAGGCTGCTCCGCTCCCGCAAGGTCGGCAGGGCGGGCATGAAGATCGTGGTGGGCGCCTTCACCGGCATCGGCCTCGGCTTCGCCCTGATGGGCCAGATGGAGAGCGACGCCCACCGGCTCGCCACCACCGGCCAGCCGAGCCTCTGGCTGGCCGGCGTCGGGGTCCAGGACCAGTGGGTGGTGGCCGCCGACCGCGCGAGCGGCAAGCAACTGCGCGGCGGCGCCAAGCTGATGCTGCTGGGCAAGAGCAACGGCGTCTACACCTTCTACGACTGCCGGAACCAGGAGACGTTCCGCATCTCGATGGAGGCCACCATGATCCGGCAGATCGCCCTCGACCCGGACCGCCCGGAGACCTTCGACTGCCGGAAGCAGAACCTGGGCTGACGGCGCTCACGAACTCCGCAGGAACCGCCGGCCCAGAATGCCGTACCAGACCATGATCGGCAGATGGAGCGCGTACCCGAGCTGTTCCATCGCCGCCGTCGGCCCGTCCGTCCCGGTCGTCCACGGGAGCGCCACCGCGACCAGCCCGGACAGCGCCGCGACCAGGCCGGCGGTACGGAGACGACCGGGGACGCCGGCAGCGGCCGCGACGGTGGCGGCCACCCACAGCAGCCCGGCCAGGTTGACCATCCACTTGGCGGTGAGCAGGACCGCCGAGGCCACCGTCACGGCGGCGGGGTCGGCGGCCAGCTGCGTCACCGCCAGGTTGCCGGCATCGTGCAGAAGCCCCGCCAGCCCGGCGGCGGCGAGCAGACCACCGGCCATGACCGCCCGGCGGACGGCCATGGCCAGCCCGGCGGCGGTCAGGCCCAGCCAGCCCAGCACGTCCAGGGCGAGCTCGGTCAGATGCAGGCCGGTCCGCTCGCGCACCGCGGCGAGCGCGGCGGCGGGATCAGCGGGATTCAGGGTCAACCCCGATGGCACCACGATGGCCGCGGCGGCGACCATGGCTACCAGCGAGGCGAGCAGGAGCACGCCGGTGAGCGACCGGCTCTTCTGATCAGTCATGGCGGGAAGGTAGAACCCTGCCGCGGCGGCAAGGTCAACACGTCCACACAGAGGGGGCGGCATGTGGCGGATCGGGCAACTGGCACGCATGACCGGCGTGTCCGAACGCACGCTGCGCCACTACGACGACATCGGCCTGCTCGCCCCCGCCGCGGTCGACGGCGTCACCGGCTACCGCTGGTACGGCGTCACCGAGTTGTCCCGGCTCGAACGCATCCGCGGCCTGCAGCGCCTCGGCCTGCCGCTGCGCCTGATCGCCGACCTGCTGGACGCGCCCGAGGCCCAGCTCCGCCAGGCGCTGGCCGAGACCATGACGGGCATCCGGCGCGAGATCGCCACGCTGGCCGCGACCGCGGCACGCGCCCAGGACCACCTCGACGCCCCGATGTCGATCCTGCCCCAGCAGGCCGCCGTGGGCCCGCGCCGCCTGCGCGTCCGCCGCACGCGGGTGCGCCACCCGTCGGAGCTGGCCGCCCTCTGCCCGGCGGCACCGGCCGCCCTGCTGACCTGGCTGGACGGGCCACCGGCTGACGGCTTCACCTGCGCCGTGACCACCGGCCGTGCCGGCGAGCAGCTCACCCTGCCCGCCCGCACCGTCGTGCGCGCCGTCGTACCGCCCTCGGCGGGGGTCGTCCCGGCCGGTCACGAACTGTTCGGCTGGCTGCGCCGCCACCATCTGGCCGTCGACGGCCCCACCCTGGAAGAACACCTCGTGGACGCCGACGGCCGGCGCGCCACGGTTCTCGAGGTGCCCGTACATCCGGAGAATCGTCCTGACCGATCGGCGGGGCGCTCTCGTACGATGAGCACGTGATCGGTCTCATCCGCTCCATGTGGAATGAGCCGCGGCCCCCCGGCCCGCCCGCGCGGGTGTGGCGCGACTGGGTGCTCGTGGCGGTGCTCGTGCCGGTCGCGGTGCTCGAAGGGGCCCTGCGGACGGACCTCCCGTGGCGGACCGTCGCGGTGCTCATCACCCTCGGGCTGATCCCCACGCTGCTGTGGCGCCGCACCCGTCCGCTGCTCATGCTCGTGATCGCCTTCGGCGTCACGAACCTGGCCACGCTGGTCACGTCCGGCGAGTCCGCGGAGACGAACACGCTGGCCTACCTGCTGATCCTGGTCTACTCGCTGACCCGGTGGGGGTCCGGGCGCGAGATCGTGATCGGGCTGCCGATCATGCTCGGCTCGCTCTTCCACTCGATGGCCGCCGGCCGCCTCGCGTCCGCCGACGCGGTCGGCGGGCTCGCCGTCATGTTCGCGGCCCTCGCGCTGGGCGCGGCGTTCCGGTTCCGGGCGGGGGCGCGGGCGCGCGAGCTCGACCAGGTCAAGCTGCTCGAACGCGAACGGCTCGCGCGCGACCTGCACGACACCGTCGCCCATCACATCTCGGCCATGGCGATCCGGGCGCAGGCGGGCCTCGCCACCGCGGCGTCACGACCGGAGGCCGCGACCGACGCGCTGCGGGTGATCGAGGCCGAGGCGGCGCGGGCCCTGGACGAGATGCGGGCCATGGTCCACGTCCTGCGCCATGACGGGCAGCCCGGCCGGGGCATCGCCGACCTCCAGCAACTGGCGGCCGGGAGCCCGTCCGGCCCGGCCGTGGACGTGGAGGTCTCCGGCGATCTCGACGGGCTCTCCCCCTCGGTCGGCGCCGCCGTCTACCGGCTCGCCCAGGAGTCGGTCACCAACGCCCGGCGGCACGCCCGCCACGCCACCCGCATCGAGGTCCGCGTCGACGCCGACGACAAGTCGGTGCACCTGCGGGTGAGCGACGACGGGCTCGCGCGGCTGAACGCGTCGCCCGGCTACGGGCTCGTCGGCATGATCGAACGCGCCGGCCTGCTGGGCGGCACGTGCGTGGCCGGTCCCAACCCCGGCAGGGGCTGGACCGTGACGGCCGTGCTGCCCCGGACGGGGGCGGCGACGTGAGCGTCAGGGTGCTGGTCGCCGACGACCAGGAGATCGTGCGTACCGGTCTGGTGATGATCCTCGACGCCCAGCCCGGCATCGAGGTCGTCGGCGAGGCCGCCGACGGGCGGCGGGCCGTCGAGCTGGCCCGGCGGCTGCGCCCCGACGTGTGCCTGTTCGACATCCGCATGCCCGGCCTCGACGGGATCGCCGCCACTCGCGCCCTCGCCGGGCCGGACGTCGCCGACCCCCTCGCGGTCGTCGTCATCACCACGTTCGACCTCGACGAGTACGTCTACGCCGCGCTGCGGGCCGGCGCCCGGGGCTTCCTGCTGAAGAACGCCGGTGCCCAGCTGCTCTCCCAGGCGGTGCACGCCGCGGCGGGCGGCGACGCGCTGATCGCGCCGAGCATCACCGCTCGGCTGCTCGACACCTTCGCCCGCACCGGCCCCGCCGAGCCGCCGGCCCGGCCCGTGGAGGCGCTCACCGGCCGGGAGGAGGAGATCCTGCTGACAGTGGCGCGCGGGCGCACCAACGGGGAGATCGCCGACGAGTTCCACATCTCGCTCAGCACCGTCAAGTCCCACATCGCGAGCCTGATGGCCAAGCTCGGCGCGCGGAACCGCGTGGAGATCGCGATGTGGGCGTACGAGACGAACCGGGTCAGGAGCTGAACCTGACCGGCCACCTCTGGATGATCACCTCGGCCACGATCAGGTTGATCAGCCAACCGGCGCCCAGGAGCAGCGCCCTGG
The DNA here is from genome assembly GCF_008017515.1 of Nonomuraea sp. C10. Classification (NCBI taxonomy): domain Bacteria; kingdom Bacillati; phylum Actinomycetota; class Actinomycetes; order Streptosporangiales; family Streptosporangiaceae; genus Nonomuraea; species Nonomuraea sp. C10. The sequence goes on along the minus strand of NZ_VPFF01000003.1, from coordinate 1,758,840 downwards.
CGAGCTGGTCGGGCGGGCCGGCGATCCCGTAGTAGGGCGCCAGCACGAACGCCTGCGTGCCCGCGCCCAGGCCGATCGCGTAACCGCGGATCATCCAGGCGCGGTGCGCGGTGAAGTCGCGCCGACGGATCGCGGCCAGGCCGAGCACGATCGAGGCGGCCATGGCCGTGCCGAACACCAGCCGGAAGACGGCCAGGAGCGGCCCGTCATGCTCGGGCAGGGCGTAGAACACGGCCATCCACATCCCGCTGACCGCCGCGACGAGCCCGCACGGGGCCAGCAGCCGCCCGGCTCTGCGATGCCAGCCGACCTTCCTGCGACGTAACCGGGGGACGAACTGGAACGCCCCGAGCACGGTGTAGACAGTCACCCCGACGATGTGCAGCACGATCGGGACGGGCGAGGCCAGGAACCGCGCGTTGTCCGGCGTGACCGCCGCGCCGCCGGTCAGCTCGGCCATGCGGATGCCGCCGGCGATCACCGGGATGAGGCCGAGCCCGATCAGCGCGGCCACGGTCCACCCTGCCCGGCCCCGCCGCGTCGCAATCTTGTCTGTCATGCCCCGATCGTGACGGTGGAGCGGGTGGTGGCTCATCAGCAGAAGGGCCGGTGTTGAGCTGGCCGATCGTCCGTCAATCAGGCGTACTTTCGGCTGATGACCCCCTTGAGCAGGATTTTTACGCTGATTGCACGATTCCGGATCTCCCGAGGAGAAAACGATGAAGGCGTTCGTCCTGCGCTCGTACGGCTCACCCGACGCGCTCGAACTCACCACCCTCGACCGGCCCGTGCCGGGCCGCGGCGACGTGCTCGTCCGGGTGCGCGCCACCTCCGTCCAGCCGTACGACTGGCACCTCATGAGAGGCGAGCCCCGCGTCTCACGCCTGATGGGCGGCCCCCTGGGGGTTCGCCGGCCGAAGATCTCCATCCTCGGCGCCGACGTGGCAGGCCAGGTGGAAGCGGTCGGCGAGGGCGTGACCGAGTTCCGCCCGGGGGACGAGGTGTACGCGATGTCCAAGCAGGGCGGCTTCGGCCAGTACGCCCTCGTACGGGCGGACGAGCTGGCCCCCAAGCCGGAGAACCTGACGTTCGAGCAGGCCGCGGCGGTGCCCCTGGCGGCCAACACCGCCCTGATCGCCCTGCGCGACCGGGCCCCGGTCCAGCCGGGCCAGAGCGTGCTCGTGATCGGCGCCTCAGGAGGCGTGGGCACGTTCGGCGTACAGATCGCCAAGGCGTTCGGCGCGCAGGTCACCGGCGTCTGCGGCCCGCGCAACGTCGACCTGGTCCGCTCGATCGGCGCGGACGACGTGGTCAACTACGCCAAGGAGGACTTCACCCGGCGGGGCCGGCGCTACGACGTCGTCCTGGACTGCGCCGGCAGTCACTCGGCCCTGGCCTGCAGGCGCGTGATGACCCGCAAGGGCACCTACGTGGTCGTCGGCGGCAAGGGCGGCAGGTGGCTGCGTCCCATGCCCCACGTGGTCGCGGCGCCCCTGTTGTCGCTGTTCGTGTCGCAGACGATGACCACGGCCGACGTGGTGGGCTGCACCGAGAACAAGCGGAACCTGCTGGCGCTGACCGAGCTCATCGAGGCCGGCAAGGTCACCCCGGTGATCGACCGTACCTACCCCTTCGAGGAGATCCCGGCAGCCGTCCGCTATCAGGAGATGGGACACGCGTCCGGAAAAGTGGTCGTCAAGATCTGATCACTCGGCTTGGATGGGTCCATGGAACGCCGGCTCATCAGCCATCTCGCCCACCGCGACCACCCCATCGCCGCTCCGGTCTCCGGCGCGCACGTGACCCGCCTGCTGCGCCGGGCCCGGCTGCCCGAGGGGGCGAGGATCCTCGATCTCGGCTGTGGCGAGGCCGCGTGGACGCTCCGCGCGCTGGCGCTGTACGAGGACGCGACCGCCGACGGCGTCGACGTCTCCGCCGAGGCGCTCAAGGCGGCCGAGGCGCACGCCGAGGTCCAGGGCGTCTGGGAGCGCATCCGGCTGCACGAGAAGCCGGCCGCCGACTTCCCGGTCGCCGAGAAGTACGACCTGGTGCTCTGTGTCGGGGCGACCCACGCGTTCGGCGGCCTCGGCCCCACCGCCGGACACGTGCGCCGCTACCTCAAGCCGAACGGGCTGGCGCTCATCGGCGAGGGCTTCTGGGAGCGCGAACCGACGCCGGAAGCGCTCGCCGGCCTCGGCGCCGGCCCGTCGGACCTCCTCGACCTGCCCGGAACCGTCGCCGCGGCCGAGTCCGCCGGATTCGACACCGTCTACGCGTACACCAGCGACCTGTCCGAATGGGACGACTACGAGTGGTCCTGGACGGGCACGCTGCTGCGCTGGGCCAACGAGCACCCCGGCCCGGACGCCGACGCCGCCCGCGCGGCCGCCCTCGAACACCGCGACACGTGGCTGCACGGCTACCGGAAGGTCCTGGGCTTCGTCACCCTGCTGCTCCAGCGTCAGGGCTCCTCCCAGTAGACCCCGGGGTGCCGCCCGCGACGTCGAAGCGCCTATCCACGCAGCTCGAACTTCAGGTGCGCGGACAGCGCGCGGAGGAAGTCCGGTGCGTCGAAGATCGCCCCGGCGGAGGCGACACCGGTGGTCGCGGCCCGCCCGGTCAGGACGCGCCGCACCGCCTCCACCGCGAGCGGCGCGCTGATGGCGTAGATGTCCTGCCCGCTCGCCACCGCCCGCCGCTCCTCGCCGCCGGACCGTACGACGACGTCGACGAGGAACGTCTGCCCGGACCGTCCGCGCTCGTCGGCAGCGACCGGCGCCGGCGTGTCCGGCGCCGCCAGGTCCCTCGCCGCCTCGACCGCCATGTACGAGCGCACCTCCGGGATGGACAGGTGGCTGGGGATCGTGACGACGTCGGCCATCGCGAACTCCCCGATGACCTCCCGGGAGCCCATCGGCTCGGGGAAGGACCACCGCAGCGTCGGCAGCTCGTCGTCGTGGTAGGCCAGCTCACCCTTGGTGAAGCGGACACGCCGGCCGTCCCGCCGCTGCCCGGAGACCCGGCCCGCGACGCGCGTCCCGGCCGTGGGGTGCCAGCTGCTCAGCCCGTAGGCGACGTGCGCCTCGTCGGCCGCCGTCCAGTCACCCATCGCCGCAGTCGCCAGCAGATCGGCCAGACCGCCGAAGAACGCCATCGCCGGGACGACCGCGACTCCGGCCTCGCGGGCCCGGTCAGCGAACCGCGCGAACGTGTCGGCGTTCGCCTCGATCTCGGCCGCCACGTCCACATAGGGGATCCCGGCCCGCAACGCCGCCTCGATCACCGGGGCGGCGGTCGTGGCGAACGGCCCGGCACAGTTGACCACCGCCGCCGCCCCGGCCAGCGCCCGGTCGAGCGCCGCCGCATCGTCGACCGACGCCGGCCTGACGTCGTCCCCCGGCTCAGCCACCGCCCGCAGCTTGCCTTCGTCGCGCCCGGACAGCACCAGGACGAACCCCCGCTCCCTCAGCTCCGCCACCACGAACCGCCCCGTGTGCCCGTACGCACCGTAGACCACCACAGCCGTGCCCATCAGCTCTCCTACCGTCCTCAGATGTCCGCTGGGGATCATCCTGGCGGCGGCCGCCGACCGGCACGAGCGTCTGAAACGCCACGATGCGCACAGTTTCGGACACGAGCCGGCCACGTGGGAGACAGGAAGGCTCGCCGATACCTTCCAGGAATGACGTGTTCCCTTTTCCTGAACCGGCTGTAGCGTCGAACTCGTCGAAAAGTCCTGCCGCCTGGGCCTTTCACAATGAGCCGCCTTCGCATAACCAGTCGAATGCGCAGGGGAAAAATGATCATCTCGGTCAAGACGGTAACGGCGGCAGTCATCCTCGCGTCGCCCCTCTTCGTCACGCAGAGCGACCCGGAACCTGTCGTCTTCATGGCCACCTCCGGTTCGCACCGATTCACGTCGCCCGAGCAATCGCGGGACGTCTGGCAGGCGTGCGGCGCCAAGGCCCCGAACGGCAAGCTGGTCCGTACGTTCACACGCAAGGAGTTCCGGCCGGCGCCCAGAGGCACCAGGTCCAAGCTGCTGTGCGGGTCGGCCAAATGGGGCTACCGGCACATCAAGGACAGGCACCGGGACGACTGGCAGGCCGTCGCGAACTACCTCGGCCAGGACTGGCGCAGCTTCGCGGACTGGGCCATCGAACAGACGCTGAAAGCACCCGACTCCGCACCGGCGTACCGTCAGAACAACGACACCTATGCCTACCGTACGCCTATACAAATCCGGGACGAGAAAAACAAGGTCAGGGCCCGCTACAGGCCGGTCGTCGTCATCGCCGCGAAAACGAAGAACATCATCACGGCCTATCCCGTCGCCCAGCGTTGAAAGGGCGTCTGAATCATCGGCACCCGCTACCATGGCGCCCATGGACCGGAGCGAATTGTTCGACGAGTTCGTCCGACGACTCAACGGATTCGACTCCCGCGCGGCCGCTGATCCCGGTGGGGAGTTCATCGAGATCACCCGTTGGGAGGGAGCGCCCCTCGTCCCGCCCGTGCGCCTGGCCATCGACGCGTCAAGCCTCGAACGCCACCTCCACGCCCTGGAAGGCGACGGCGCCGAGGTCTTCCCCGACGCCCCGCCACCCATCGGCGCCCTGCAACTGTTCCTCGTGCACGTCGGAGAGGAGATCGAGACGCGCGGCCCCGACGACGAACTACTCACGCTCCACGGCGACGACCTGAGCTTCCTCGGGAATGCGCCATAACGGTCTCCGGCCTCCCGATGTTCCGAGATGGAACCTTCTCGGCGTAATACGGCCGCAGTACCGTCCGGTCGCCGGCGTCGCGCTCGACTCTTGGCGGATGAGCCCGTCCGCGCCTTCATCGGTCGCGTCCTCGGAGCGGTGTAAAAGCTCGACGAGGTAGGTGCCGTGAGTGGATCTTAGGCGGCCTCGGTCACGGATGCCAAAGCCGGGTCGTCGGTCGGGTGGAGCTGGGTGGGCGGGTGGAGCAGGGCCCGGCGGAGGTCTTGCAGGATGCGCAGGCCTTTGCTGGTCATGGTGAAGCCGCGCCAGCCGCGGGAGGCGCGGTCGAGCACGGCCCACACGAGTGAGACACAGCTGGTCTCGCCGGGGAAGCGGCCGATGACCTTGACGCGGCGGCGGGTCTCACCGAAGGTGCGCTCGATGAAGTTGGAGTGCCGCACCCGCTTGTGGTGCTCGAGCGGGAAGCGCAGGTAGGTGGTCAGGCTCTGCCGGTCGGACAGCAGGCACTTGACCGCCGCTGGGTAGCGGCCGCCCCAGGTTTCGGCGAAGGCGTCGATACGCCGCTGCACCGAGTCCACGAGTTGCTGACCGGGGGTGGCGTCGTCGCCCAGTTCGGTGAGGTCGAAGATGTTCCAGTAGGCGGCTTTGACCGCGGCCTGGTCGCCGGCGCTGACCTTCGCCAGCACGTTGCGGGCGCGATGAAGCCGTAAAGGATCAACTTGTCGGCGTGTCGCGGTCGTCTGGCGCTGCGGCAAGCAGATCTGCCGCCGTGCGATATCGCACTGGCGCAGCAGTGGGAACGTGACCAACCTGTTGGAGCAGAGGGCGAGTTTCGCGGATGACATTGCCGACGGAGGATCTGCAGACATCGCCCAGAGCATCCGTCAGGACCTCCATGGTGCAGAGTTTCCGCTGGTAGAGGATCGTCAGCAAGACCCGTTCGCTATTGCTGATCTTCTGAGGGAAGACGCCGGATCGAGTTCCCGGCTGGCGAGGCCCGCCCCGCCGCTGGTAGCCAAGGCGCTCGCCCTGAGCAACTTGCGATACGGCGAGGCGTTGGATGAGGGAGTGGAGTTCGTCGCGGGTCATCCCGGTCAGAGCCGGGTGGGACAACCGGTCGATGATCGCGGCCCGTGCGGGACGCTGATCGGTGGTCAAGAAGTCGAGGAGAGCGGCTGCTTTGGCGAAGCGGACCTGGGCGGTTCCGGCGTGGTGGCTCTGGTCTTCCAACACTCTGCGGGTCTCCTTCACCAGATCGGCGATGCAGACATCGGTCACTTCCAGCAGGTCGGCCAGAACTTTCATAGAGCAGACCTGCCGCTGGTAGAGCAGGGTGAGCAGCAGACGGGCGGAGTCGTTGAACAGGGGCTTGGCGCGGAGGTTGCCGGTGGCTCGCCGAGCCCGGCCACCGCGTTGCTGGCTGTGGCGTTCCTGGGCGCGGGCGGCTTGGGCCGGAGCGAGTGCGGCGGCCAACTGTTCCATCTGAGCCGGGCTCATGCCGGTCAGCCGCGGATCGGCGAGCCGGGCCAGCATGGCTTGACGCCGTTGTGCGGGTCCGTTGGCCTCGCCGACAGGAGGGACGGGGCTGGATGCGTCGGCGGGAGCGGGGTGCAGCGTGTAGTTCCAGCTGCCGTGGGTGGCGTGCCGTTCCAGCGGCAGGGCGGCGAAGCGGTCTTTGCTGATTGCGACGCCGGTGGGGTACTCGCCTGTGTCGAGGGTGGCCTCCACTCGGAGCCCGCCGCTGGTGCGGGTGGCCGCGATGGTGTTGACCACCACCTCGTGACTGGTCAACGGCCTGCCTCGCCAGTTGAGGGTGATGTGGGAGAACAGCCGGTGCTCGATCTTGTTCCACTTCGAGGTGCCGGGAGGGAAATGGCAGACCGTGATGGCCAGGCCGGTCTCGGCGGCCAGTGCGGCCAGTTCGCTCTTCCAGACGCGATAGCGGTAGCTGTTGGAGCCGCCCGCGTCCGCGGTGATGAGCAGGCGGCCGGCGTGCGGGTAGTCGTGTCTGCCGCGTGCTTTCCACCAGCGGCGGATGGACTCCACAGCGAACACGGAGGTGTCGTGGTCGACGCCGACGTTCACCCAGCCGGTGTTACGGGTGATGTCGTAGATCCCGTACGGGATGGCCTGCTCGACCTGCGGCCCAGTGAAGAAGCTGTGGTCGACGACTTGGACCGGGTCGCTCTTCGGCCGCCACTCACGGCCGGCGTTGGGCAGCAGACCGAGCTGTTCCCGTTTCTTGGTATCGACGCTGATGACCGGCTCTGCAGTCGCCTGATGGTCTTTGACCTGCTCATTGATGTAGTGGAACTGGGCGTCTCGATCCGGATGCTGCGTACCCTCCAAGGTCTTACGCGTGCCTTGCAGGCTGAAACCGTTGCGGCGCAGCAGCGCGCCGACCGTCGGCGCCGAGACCGTGTGGCCCTGTCGGGTGAGCTCGTCGGCCAGATGCCGTAGCGACTTGGTCGTCCACCTCAGCGGCGACTCCGGATCACCCCGCTCATCCGGCTCCACCAGGGCTAACAGGGCAGACATCAGCTTCGGATCGTGCGCGGTCACGCGCTTGCGCCCACCTCCGGATCGTCGCACGCGACCATCCGGCAAAGGACTCAATCCCCGTTCGAGCTCGAAGACGCCTCTGCGCACGGTGGTCTCGCTGACTCTGGCCGCCCGAGCGACAGCTCGCACTCCGCCGTGCCCTAGCAGTCGCGCCTCGGACGCGAGCATCAGGCGCTGCTGACGTTCGTTCAGATGCGGGAGCAACGCCTCGAACTTCCGCGTGAGCTGGTCGCGGACTTCGGTGGAGATCGCCATACCACCTCAACGATCTCAAGATCAGAAAGCAACGCCTTATTTCCTCACAGCTTCGATGAACCAGACATCTTTGGCGCAGCGAGCGGGACAGGACCTGCTCTGCCGCTGCGATGAGGCCGGGAGCGCCGTCGGAGATGATCAGCAGTGGCGGGCGCAGGCCGCGGGCGACGAGGTTGGTCAGGAAGTCGTGCCAGGCGTCGGTGGACTCGGATCCGGCGGCGGCCAGGCCGACGAAGACGGGCTGGCCGGCGGTGGTGATGCCCCAGGCTGCCAGGATCGGCTCGGCCCGCTGCCCGTCGTGCATCTTGAAGTGCGAGGCGTCCAGGAACAGGTAGTCCAGCTCGACGTTCGCCAGGTCGCGCCGGCACCAGGCGTCGTACTCGGCGACGATGGCCTGGCAGATCGTGGAGACCGTCGACTTGGACAGGGCGGCCTCCGGGCCGAGCGCATCAGCCAGGGCGCCCTCGACGTCGCGCACTGACAAGCCGCGGACGAAGGAGGCGATGACCAGGGTTTCCAGCGCGTGGGTGCGGGTCACCCCGGTGCCGAACAGGCGAGAGGTGAACTTCTCGGTGGTGCCGCGCAGCTTGGGGCGGGCGATGGTGATCGGCCCGGTGGTGGTCTTGACGGTGGTGGAGCAGTGGCCGTTGCGGTGGCCCTGGCGGACGACGGCCTGGTCATCGTCGGCTGCGACGGCGACGGCGCGCTGGTAGCGGGCGCGGCCGAGGAAGGCGTCCACCTCGGCCTCGACGGCGGTCTGGATGATCAGGTGGGCGCCGAGCCGGGCGACGTCCTCGATGACCTCGACCAGGTCACGGCCTTCGGTGAACAGGGCGTCGATCTCGGCGCGGATGGCCTGAACGGGCGGTAGTGTGCGTGACACGAGCGTAGGTCCTTGCGTAGTGCGAACTTTGGTCGGTTCCGCACGGCAACCTACGCTCGTTCACTTTTACACCGCATCTCGGACGCGACCCCTTCATCACCTGGTCCGTCGACATGGCCGACACAAAATCGACACCGTGGATCCGCGAACTCTTCAGCGCACCGCAGCGTCCCACCTACCGTTCGTGTTCATGTGGATTCGGAGAGGAAGCGCCATGACCCTCGTATGGATGACCGGAGCAGGCGACCGCTACCACGCCTCTCCGGACTGCTTGGCGCTGAAAGCCGGACAAGAAGGCGGCCTGGCCCAAGGTTACGAACTGCGGGATATCGACAACGTCGATCTGGACGAGGCCAGAACTCGCGGCAGGATCGCCTGCGGCACTTGTGGAGGCACAAGCATCCACGTCACGTAGCCGCCCGTAGCCGTTCGGCAGGCACAGGCGGACGATCACGCGGGTCACCTTGGACCCGTGCGGGCTCCCTACAAGGATGAACGAGAACTATCGTGACTGGTATGGAAAACCGCCCCTCGCCCATGGACTCCCCGCGGTCACATCTGCGTGCCTCGGACAGCAATAGGGAGCAGATCGCCGCCGTGCTCGGTGAAGCGATGAGCACCGGTCAGCTGAGCCATGAGGAGTACTCCGAGCGCCTGGACAAGCTCTACCAGGCCAAGACCGTGGGAGAACTCCAACTCCTCACCCATGACCTCCAGATCGACCAGCGCCACCCGGTCACCCCGAACCTGGTCTCCAACCCCTCGGCCACGAACTCCGAGCCCGAGAACATCATCGCGATCTTCAGCGGCGCCGACCGCAAGGGCCGCTGGCGAGTACGGCGCCGGACCAGGGCGCTCGCCCTTTTCGGCGGCGTACGGTTCGACCTGACCGATGCCGAGTTCGAGGCGAGGGAAGTCGAGATCAAGGTCACTGCGATCTTCGGCGGGACCGAGATCATCGTTCCCGAGGGGATGGAGGTGCGCTGCGAGGGCGTCGGCATCTTCGGCGGCTTCGACGTGCACGGCGGCCCTGACGTCGACCCGTCGGCGCCGGTGCTCGTGGTGAAGGGCCTGGCGCTGTTCGGCGGGGTGACGGGCAAGCCACGGCCCCGTCGCGAGCGCTGACCGAGACGGCAGATCACTCGTACGCGGCGAGCAGCACATCGGCCTACCGCGGGGATGCGCTACTCCTCGATGAGGATGCCCAACGCGCCGGCCAGGGCGAGAGCCAGTCCTTGCGCGTCACTGCCGGCCACGATCGCGCCCTTGAGACTGGTGACACCGCCGATCCCCAGCAGCACGCAGCCGGAGAAGTGCGCGCCGTCCATCTGCGCCTGCGAGAACTGCGCCCCGCTCAGATCGCAACGCTCGAAGCGGACTCCCCGTAGGTCGGCGTTCTGGAAGTTGGCCTCCCGCATGACGCAGTCGCGGAAGACGGCGTTCTTGAACGTCGAGAATCGAAACCCGGTCAGATCGGCGCGGCATGCGTCGAAGAGCACGTCACGGAACGTGCATTCGGTCCAGGTCATGCCGGTCAGCCGGGTCGCCGACGTCCGGGCTCGATGCATGCCCGACGTTCTGGCCGTCATGTTGGACAGGTCGCAGCGTTCCAGCTCCACGTCCACGAACCCGGCTCGACGCAACTGGGTGCCTGCGAAGCTGGTGGTGACGAACCGGCAGCCCTCGTAGTCCACCGCGTCAGCCTGGCGAGAGGTCAGGTTGCCGCCGTGGAACTCCAGGCCACGGTAGGTGCCGTCGTCCTCCAGGGCATGCCGGGGAAGTTCCGCCATGACCAGCGGCGAGGGCAGTTTGGGTGCCGCAGGTGCTTTGGGTCGCTTCGGCTGTCGGCGGGGAGATGGGGGAGACATCGGGCGGAGCCTAGCCCATGCCGCGCGCGGGGGTGTCGCTGCTCGGATCGCCACACCCAGAGACGCATGCATTTCGCATACACTTCGCCCATGGAGTCAGCTCTGGAAGAGACCATCGACGAGTGGCACACGAGCGTGAACGGCGGCGACCTGGAGCGTGCGGCGCAGGCGGTCAGCGATCCGATCGTCGTTCTGGGCCCGAAGGGCGCGGGTCCGATCACCCCCGAACAGTTCGCGGAGTGGGTCGAGCGTTCCGGGATCACGATGACCCCGCGGTCGTGGCACCCCATCAGCGACAGGCTCATGGTCGTGGAGGAGGACGCCATCTGGCCCGGGAGCGAGACCCCGACCAGGGTGGCCACGGTGTTCCGAGTGACCGGGCAGCAGGTGTCCGCCGCCCTCCGGCTGCCCGACCTCAGGTCAGCGCTCGAACTGGCCTACATCTGCCGTGAGATGGCGGCCACCGGATGAGCGGCCCGGGACAGGTCCTGTTCCAGTTCGTACGTCACTGGTCACGCAGGAGCGTGGACCATCGAGCCACTGAGCAAGGCCGGCTCGTCCTCGTCACCGAGGCGGTCCTCGCCCTCACCCGGCACGGCCGGGAAGCGACGGTCAACGCCATCGCCGACGAGATCGGCATCGACCAGAGCGGAGCGTCCAGGCTGGTGAAGAGCGCGGCAGACGCCGGATACCTTGAGATGCGGACCTCTGCGACGGACGGACGCCGACGCCATGCGACGGTGACCGCGTCAGGCCACGCGCTGCTGGAGGACGCGCACCGCTGGCAGGAGCAGGTCTTCGACCAACTGACGGACGGCTGGAGCGAGCAGCGGCGTCTCGACTTCCAACGAGCGATGACCAGCCTGATCGAACGCTCCCACGCCTTGACGCATGACACACCGACGCCCCATTGAGCGCTGAGAAGCTGGCGGAGCGGTATCAGAGACCCATCCCAGCAACCGTCTCCGGCATTGTTCGGGAAATCCTCTCCTTCCGTCGTCAGCGGAGTTAGGATTTTTCCTGAACATCGAGCGACTTGGAGAGCACCGATGGAGGCGAGATCACAGCCACAGAACGAGGTCGAAGTTCTGCGAGCCGGAATGGCTGTGCTAGGTGACCGGCTGCCACCCGGATGGGATGTCCAACCCCTGAGCCGCAGACCGCCCGATGCTCGCTTCGACGCTCTCTGGAAGGTGACAGCACCGGACGGAACCTCGGTCGTGCTGGTCGTGGAAGCCAAGCGCGTGGTGGAGAGACGTGACACCGCCACACTCCTCCAGCAGTTGAATGCCGCCGCGGACGAACATCCGGGCAGCCGTGGGGTCGTCGCCGCCCGATACCTGTCACCACCTGTGCGTAAGCGGCTCTCTGAGGCCGGCCTGTCCTACATAGACGCGACGGGGAACATCAACCTGAACGTCTCTCAGCCCGGTCTCTACATTGCCGATCGAGGGGCTGACCATGATCCGTGGCGCGGTCCTGGAAGACCGCGCGGAACGTTGAAGGGCGCTCCCGCTGCGAAAATCGTCCGTGCGCTGTTGGACCACGAAAGATCGTGGGCGATCCGTGAACTGATCGACGTCGCTGACGTATCCACCGGGTCGACCTACCGGGTGATCGAGTTTCTGGAGAGCGAGAACCTGGCAACGCGGACCAGCTCGGGTGCGGTCGTAGTTCCCGACTGGGTCCCGCTGCTGAGGCGTTGGAGTGAGGACTACGGGTTCGTACGAAGCAGTCGAGTCACACGGTGGATAGCCCCGAGAGGGCTGCCTGATCTCATGCGACGGGCGGGTGATAATCCCACCCAGTACGCCATCACCGGGACGTTGGCCGCAGCCACCTGGGCCCCCTATGCTCCAGCCCGCTCCGCCATGATCTACACGACGGATGCCGAGCACACCGCCCAGCTCTGGGACCTTCGCCCCGCTGATGCCGGAGCGAATGTGATGTTGGCCGAGCCGGAGAACGACGTCGTCTTCGTCCGTACCCTTACCGACGCTTCCGGTCTCACGATCGCCGCGCCACCCCAGGTCGCCGTCGATTTGATGACAGGCCCTGGACGCAGCCCCTCCGAAGCCGAAGAACTCATTGACTGGATGGCACGGCATGAATCCTCCTGGCGTAAGCAGTAGTGACATCCTCGTCCGATCTCGGTCCGCGCTTCTCGATGCATTGGCCGCGTTGGACGCCCATCGCGACGCAGTGATCGTGATCGGAGCACAGGCCGTCTACCTGCGGACCACACGAAGCCCTGTCGCGCTCGCCGAGACGACCAAGGACAGCGACCTCGTACTCGACCCGAGAGTCCTGGAGGACGATCCGCTTCTGGAAGAAGCCATGGGCCGCGCGGGGTTCTCCCGTGACCCCATCGGCGGACAACCCGGAGCGTGGCTGAACCCCGCGGGCATTCCTGTGGATCTGATGGTGCCCGAGGCCCTTGCAGGAGCAGGTACGAGGAACACGCGGGGAGCCCGCATCCCACCACATGATCGCCGTGCCACCCGCCGTGCTCGAGGCCTCGAAGCCGCTGTCATTGACAACACGGTGATGGACGTCACCGCCCTTGACCCGGCCGATGCCCGCGTATACGACGTCAGAGTCGCCGGACCCGCAGCCTTGCTGGTGGCCAAGGTCCACAAGATCGCCGAACGGGTTTCAGCCCCCCACCGGCTGAATGACAAGGACGCACACGACATGTACCGCATCCTTGTCGACGCCGACACCGCTGAACTGGCCGCCACGTTCAGGCTCCTAGCTCGTGACCCCATCAGCGGCGAGATCACCGAGCAGGCTGTCGAACATCTGGCGGCGCTGTTCGCGGCTGGACCGGACGCGCTCGGCTCGACGATGGCCGGACGCGCGGAAGAGGGAATCGGCGAGCCCGAGACAGTCGCTTTGGCAACGTCTCTGCTGGCCGCTGATCTCCTGCAAGCCTTGGAACGCACCAATCTCACACAGGGCTCGACCTCAACGTCGTGAGGACGACGCAGGCGCGTACTGACCACGGACCTCGCCGAGGGTGGGCGTTGTGGTCGCCTTCGACCCAACCCCCGGCGAGGCTCCTGTCTATGCCTGTCCGCGCCCGGATCTCACGCCCACGCGCGGCACTTTCAGCAAATCGCTCAGTTCACCATGAAGTCGTAGTCACGTGCCCAGCTCAAGTAGCCGCGCGCATCGATGCTCCACACCGACAGCGTGTGTGTACCGGCACTCTCGGGCGTGATGGTCACGGTGGGCGTGTCGGCGGAGGTCTGGAGCGTCTCACCGGAGTCCAGGCGGTAACCGTACGCGACGACGTCCTGTGCGCCGTTGGGCGAGAAGGTGAACTCGCCTGGCACGCCCGCGCCGCCGCCGGGTGTGTTCTCCGGGTAGACGGTCGAGACGACCGACGGCGCCGGGTTCCGCCCCGGTGTGAAGGAGTAGGCACGCTCCGGCCCGGCGTTACCGGCCCGGTCGACCGCTGCGACATACAGGGTGTGGCGGAACCAGACCGTAGGGGTGAGCGACACACTGGCCCGTCCCTCGGCATCGGCCGTCACCTGCCCGGCCAAGGGACCGCCCGGTGTGAGCCGGTACTTGTAGGACACGACGTCGGTGGAGTCACCGGGGGCAAAGGTGAACACGCCCGGCGTGCCGACCAGCCCGCCCGTCGCGTTCGCCGGATAGGTCTCGGAGGCGATCACCGGCAGCGTGGGCCGGGTCACGTCGACGGTGAACTCCTGCCAGGCCGTCCAGTCGCTGACGTCGCTGAGCATCTCCAAGGTCTCCGGCTCCTGGTAGTGATCCTCGGCGCGCACCCGCCACTGGTAGGTCTGGCCATCGACGAGTAGCCCTTCGGGGACCTCGGTGCAGTGCCTGCCCTCCTGCTGGGGATAGGAGGTCGCCGAGCCCAGAACGGTGCCGGAGGAGTCTGCCCACTCGAAGCGCGCCGACATCTGATCGCCGTGCTGCCGGTCGGCGTTGACGACTTCAGCGCCCAGGGTGGGCGTTGTGGTGGGGACGAACTTCGTCTCCGGGCGCGATCCGGGCCCGCAGAAGTCGTCGAGGCTGATGGCCGGATCCGTGGGCACCTCAGGCACGGTGTTGTACCAGAAACGCAGCGCCGGCGTGTCGAAGCGACCCCAGTACGGGTGGTTGACCTGATCGGTCTCGAAGACCCGCAGGTTGCGCGGCCCGACCTCACTGGCCGCACGCATCCCGAAGGTCAGGTGCCTCTCACCGCGTGCGACGGCATCCCGCACGAGGTCACCGATCCGCCAGCCGAAGAAGCAGGAGTCGAAGCCGTCGGCGACGGTCCCGGTGCCGAGATTCCGCTTCCAGGCCGGCTGGTTGCGCCAGGTGGTCTCCGGGCCGATCTGCCCGGTCACCCAGAGCTCGACGGTGGGGTCACAGGCGCCGCTTTTGAGATAGCCCGAAAAGGTGACGTGGAGCAGCTTCTTGCCGTGCATCGGGCTGATGTCCATGCGGAAGAAGGAGCGGAACACGCCAGGAGGCTGGACGCCCGTCCCCACGAGCGCGCCGTCCGCGCTGTTCCAGTGGGAGGCCTTCGGATCGGCCTGGGCGACGTAGGTCCAAGCGAGCTTGACAGTGCTGGTGGACGCCGACGCGTGTGCCGGCGTCGGCGGCATGATGACGAGCGTGACGAAGAAGGCACATAACAGCGCCAGGACGCGTTTCACTGTAATTCTCCCCGTTATGGTGCGTTTCCCTAGGTACGAGGGTCGCCCGGGAAGGCAACGCGGCAGGAGCCATTTCAGCGACGATCATGTAACTACGGGACCCGGAGGAACAGCGGCCTTCCCAGGCGACCCTGGCACACGGAGCAGTCTCTCTTCGACTGCTGGACAATCGAAATAATTCGTACGAGTGAGACATAACAGCTAATGCACCATACCCACAGACCCTCTCTGTAACATAGCGGCATGTCGACACATCCCCCAGTCGCCAGCTACGTCGGCAAAAGCGTGCGTTGGTATCAGATCGGAAAGAAGACGATAGAAAGGAGAAATTGGCTCAAATACCTGCGCTGGCAGGCCGTCTCCCGCGCGCTCAGCGAGGACGACACCATCCTCTCAGAGAGAGTGGGACAAGCGGCCACCGCCTTCTGCGACGCACTCGACATCACAGAATTTCCGATCGACCAGGACCGTTCCGGCGTCTTCAGGCGCATGAGCCGCTGGGCCAGAGAAAAGGTAACGTGGGGCGTTCGCTTTCCAGATTATCGCGGTCGGCTCAGTTTGACGTTCGACGACCGACTGAAAGCCTGGATAGGAGACGCCGCCGAAAGCCCCATGGGACAGAGAGCACTTGATTTCGCCCAATACCATGTGAAGGAAGAAGGACGTAGCGCGCTGTTCGCGGAAGCGGTTCTCAACGAAGCACACGGCGTGCTGATAGAAGCGCGCGAGGGGGAATCTCCAGGCGCCGCCCGATGGGAGATGGCCGCCGAGATCCACCGCTACGTCCCGGACAGCGAGATCAGACGGCGGCACCAGCGCTGGAGGAGTTCGGCGCGAGCCATCAGCGCGGGCGGCACGGCCGCGGTCACCACCCAGGTCTTCACAGACGATCTGAGCAGCTCACTCACTCTGGGCGTCGCGCTCACCGCCTTGGCCGCGATCGTGGAGTTGACCATTTCCACGCGCACGCTGACTGGTCAGCAGATCGCGGTCCGGGAGCAGGTGAGAGCGTGGCTGGAGGAAGCGCTGGTGGCACGACTATGGGCCAACCTGCAGTGGGCAGGCGGCCTGGCCAGGCAGGTCGAAGCAACGGGACGACCGCTGCCCGTCGGCGACCTCATCATGGCCATGGCCAGGAACCTGGTCACCATAAAACCTCTGGACGACGATGCCAAGGTATTCCGGGATGTCGACCGACTGAGAGAGCATGCCCTCTCTGTTTCGGACCCCGAGCTTCTCGCCTTCCTCGTACGCCTTGAAACAGCCTTACGGCACAAGCCTGACACCCTGCCACACGCGTTCCGAGCACTGATCACTTCGGTGCGAGAACGGAACACCCTCGGAGAAGTGGAACCAGGAGGCCGACAGATGATCATACGAGCGAGCGGGGACTAGCCCGCAGCGCCCATTCGGGACCTTGCCCGCCGCCTCCAAAGCGTCGAGCACTCTCCGGCGGGCTGGTCCGTGAGTCCGCGATCTACTGCACACAAGCCCCAACGCCCCTTCCGTCCAGGTCAATTCGGTCCAGCACGAAGTCGTCGGGCGACTTCACCCCGATCATCGGCGTCAGGAAGCTTCAGCCCTTCGATCAGCGGCTTGCAACCCTGAGCAGGTCACGCAGGGTGTTGCCGTACGACACGTTCGCGTCGTAGACCACCACGAATGTCATGGCTCAGATACCCAGCTCTTGCCCAAGCGCAGCGAGCTCATCGGCCGCGGTCCGGCGCTTGGCGTCATCGCGACGCTTGTATTCCTGAAGATCCTCGTACCTGATTCGGCGGTGCTTGCCGATCAATCGGAAGGGGATCTCTCCCGTCTCCAGAAGCTTGATCAAGTACGGGCGCGACACGTTCAGCATGTCCGCCGCTTGCTGTGTCGTCACCTCAGCATGCGACGGAATCACCGTGACTCCGCGCCCTTCGGCTGCTTGGGCAAGGATGAAGGCGAGCAGACTCACGGCTTCGCGAGGCAGGATCAACGGATCCTCACCCCCGTGTTCTCCGGCGACCCGGACGGTCGGCTGCTCGGGGTACCGCATGAGGTAATCCTTGATCCGGCGTACCGCGCGACCGGCTACCTCGGCATCGATGCTCCCCGGCTGAACTCGCTTGGCCTGCACGTCAGTCATGACGTCACCTCCTCTTCGCAGTATCCGCAACAAACGAAATAACGCAAGCGGAACCGCTGGCGGCTCGGTGGCACACACGGTCGAAGACGGCCATCAACGGAGCAAGCCACACCGGTCCCGCAGTACCCATACGGCACCTTGAGAAGGTGGTAGCGCTTGACTTCAGGTCATAGATGTGCCGCTCAGCAGAGCTTCGACCGGTGCTCAGCCCACATGTCGACGGCCTCTCGGAGTCATAAGCGGCGACGTTCTCGCGAGCCATCCCCCACTGTGTAGATCAGTCGGTCCGCAAGCCGATCCGGACCAGGCTCTCTAAGCGGCGTCTACTCCACACGAATGTGATCGGCGAGAGTACAAGGCGCTCGATCACCTGGCCGAGCTGGATGACCTCTGGACGGCGGGCATCCGCCTCGCGTACCCTCGCCGTCGCCTCGGCATAGACTTCCACGTCTGACACGGGTTATTCGTCGTCCGGGATGGCGGCGAGCGACTCACGGGGTGTGCCCGACTCGCTCCCCCGTATCCGTGACCGACCGAGCAAGGACAAGCGCCAAATCACGCAGATCGGGCGCAGCTCCAAATGGTCGAGCCGCCAGGCGCACAACGCCTCGCTGGGCCGCTGCGGTGACGCTCAGCTCAGTAGCATCGTGCCCGGGCTGCATCACACCACTTGCCGCCACACCGCCGGGTCCTACCCCGCGGTTCAGCTGGGCCGCCTCCCTTCGGTAACAGCGTGCTGGACGGCGCAGGTGTCCGTGAGATCCGGCAGCACGATATCCGCGCCCGCCGCTCGTAGTTCGGCGACGCTGTCGGTTCCGGTTGCGACCGCGACGATCCTGGCCCCGGCCGCGTGGGCGGTGGCGATGTCACGGAGGGTGTCGCCGATGATGACAGTGTCGGCGCCGCTGTGTCGGTGGCCGAGATGCCGCTCCGTGCGCTTGAAGGCGTGTGCCGGCAGGTCGGCGCGTTCGAAGGCGTCGCCTCCATACGCGCCGAGACGGAAGTCGATGTGTCGGTCGAGCCCGAACACTTCCAACTTCAACACCGCGAGCGAATACAGGTTGCCGGTCAGTACTGACTGACGCACTCTCGGGACGGCCCCCACAGCCGTCAGCGCATCGGCCGCACCTGGCAGCGCACGCCCGTCAGCGACCAGGTCGCCCGCACGGTCCAGGTGTTCCGCGATCAGCAGATCCGTGAAGGCGTCCAGCAGGTCGGCGTCGGGATCCAGGCCGTGAGCCCTCAGCGCATCAGTAGCGGCGGCCAGTTCGGTGCGGCCGTCGAACTGCCAGGGCTGCTCCAGCGTCAGGTTTGTCGCCTTACGGAACGCTTCGGCATAGGCCTGGCGCGCGACCGTACCGGCGTCGATCAGCGTGTGATCGATGTCCCAGAGCACCAGAAGAGGAGTCGGCGTGTCAGCTTGCATGAAAACCTCCATGATTGTCCCGCGCCCACACGATCAATCCCAAGACCATGAACACGGCGCCGGCCGCCGAGACCGCAGCCCATCCGCCGAGCCGATACGCCGCCGTGCCCGCAGCGGTGCCGGCCACGCCCCCAAGGGTGTAGGTGGTCATATATACGGAAGCGATCCGTGAACGTGCCACGCGCACAAGGCCATAGACCACGCTCATGTTCACCAGGTGTGTGCCTTGTACCGCCAGGTCCATCGCCAGGAGCCCGACGACCAGCCATACCAGCCCCTGCGTTCCGATCGCCATCACCCCGAACGAGGCCACGCCTACGATGAGGAGAATTCCGGTCAACTGGCGTTGCCATCCCCTGTCCACAGCACGACCGACCGTCCGTGCCGCGATCGCACCCGCGACGCCGACCAACGCGAACAGGCCGATCTCAGCTTCGCCGTATCGGTACGAAGGTCCTGACAGCAGGAATGCCACGGTCGCCCAGAACACCCCGAACGCGCCGAAGGTACAGGCACCGATCAGCGAGCGTCTCCTGAGCAGCGGCTCACTCACCGCCAGCTTGACGGCCGCCCGGAACTGCGCGGCGTAGCCGATCGCCATCTCGGCGGGGGCTGGCGGCAGGGTGCGTGCCAGCGCGCCGGTGAGCAGAAGCGTCACAACCGCGGCGCCCAGGAAGAGCGCACGCCAGCCGAACGCCTCGGCAGTCAGGCCGGCGATCGTCCGGGAGAGCAGAATGCCCACCAGGCCACCGCTGAGCACCATCGCGATGACGCGACCGCGCTCGTGCTCGCCGGCGAGGGCGGCGGCGTAGGGGATGAGGATGTTCACCACACTCGCACCGGCCAAGCCGATCACCGCCCCCGCGGCCAGCAGTACGGCTACGGTGGGCGCCGTGCTGGTCACGACGAGCGCCACGACGTCGACAAGCAGGAGCAGGCAGACCAGCGGGCGTCGACGGACGATGTCGCCAAGCGGCACGACCAGGACCAGCCCCAGCGCATAGCCCAGCTGCCCGACGGCAGGGAGGTACCCGACCTCCAAGGCCGAGGCGTACGACCGTGCCATGTCAGGAAGCAGTGGCTGGCAGTAATAGAGGTTGGCCATCGTCACCCCGTAGCTCACCGCCAGCAGCCACACCTGATGGCCTGGAGCGTGGACGGCCTGACCCGTACACGACGGGCGCCTCTCGATGGTCACCGTAGCGACGCTACGAGAGTATTGGGCCTGAATTAAGATCCACCAACATGTCGAATTCTTGGCCCACTTCCGGTATCGATCTGCATCTGGAACTCGACCCGGCGACCGGCCGCCGCGCCGCTCTCGAGCAGGCGTTACGGGCCGCGATCCAATCTGGACGGCTGGCACCCCATGCCCGGCTGCCTGCCAGCCGCAATCTCGCCGCCGAACTCGGGCTGTCCCGCGGAACCGTCAGGGCCGCGTACGACCAGCTCATCGCCGAGGGATACCTGACCGCCCGCCAGGGATCGGGCACGGCGGTGGCCGCGCTCCCCCAGCGCCACACGGACAGCACAGCCGGCCGGCATGACCTGGCATCGCCCGGCCCCCGGCACGATCTCCGCCCGGGCCGCCCAGATGTCTCCGCCTTCCCCACGGCGGCATGGTTGCGGTCCACCCGCCGGGCACTGGGCTCCGCCGCAGCCGACGCGTACGCCTATGACGACCCGCGCGGCCGGATCGAACTGCGTACCGCACTGGCCGAATACCTCGGACGCACCCGTGGCGTCCTCGCCCACCCAGACCTCATCATGATCACAAACGGGTACGTCCAGGCCCTGGCACTGCTCAGCCGCGTACTCAGCGAGACCGGCACGGCCACCATCGCGACGGAGGATCCGGGAGTCGCCTTCCACCGGGAGGTGATCCGTCGCAACGGCTCGGCGGTCGTCCCGCTCGCCGTGGACGAGCGCGGCGCCCGCACCGACCTACTCGGCGCCCCCGGCTTCCCGTCGGTTGACGCCGTGGAAGTGACCCCGGCCCACCAGCATCCGACAGGACACACCCTCGACCCGCGACGCCGCCGGACGCTCATCGGCTGGGCGCGTTCCAGCGGCGCTCTGATCATCGAGAATGATTACGACGGCGAGTTCCGCTACGACCGCCAACCCATCGGCGCGATCCAGGGCACCGCGCCCGACCATGTCGCCTACGTCGGAACCGTCTCCAAGGCCCTCAGTCCCGCCCTGCGTCTGGGCTGGATCGTGCTACCCCATCACCTCCTGGAGCCGCTGGTCGAAGCCAAGCGCCACAATGACCGTCACACCGAGACCATCGGCCAACTGACGCTGGCGGACTTCATCGCTTGCCATGCTTACGACCGGCACGTCCGCGCAGGCCGGTTGCGCTACCAACGCCGGCGCGACCTGCTGCTGGCCCGCCTCCACGCTCAGCCGGGCCCCCTGCCGACCGGCTTCTCCGTCCACGGGATCGCCGCCGGCCTGCACGTCCTGATCAGCTTGCCGGCTGAAGGCCCGACCGAGCAGCAGATACTCCACACCGCGGCAGCCAACGACGTGGGCGTGGGACACCTGGGCGATCACTGGCATACCCCCGGAGACCACCCGCAGGGCATCATCGTGGGCTACGGAACACCGAGCGAGCGCACCTACCCGGCCGCAGTCGACGCCCTCGCCCACGTCCTACAGGTCACGCATCGCGCATAGACAGCCCTGCTCACTCACCAGCGGGAGCAACACCCACCGGACAGGAAACCCCGGTGCCGCCGATCCCGCAGTACCCATTGGGCACTTTGTACAAATACTGCTGGTGATAATCCTCGGCGAAGTAGAACGGACCGGCCTCGGCCAGCTCCGTCGTGATCCCCCCGTACCCCGCCTGGGCCAGCACCTTCCCGTACGCGTCCCGCGAAGCCTCCGCGGCCGCCTGCTGCGACGCCCCGTGGTAGTAGATCGCCGAGCGGTACTGGGTGCCGACGTCGTTGCCCTGGCGCATGCCCTGCGTCGGGTCGTGGGACTCCCAGAAGACCTTCAGCAGCTGCTCGTACGAGATCTCGGCCGGGTTGTAGACGACCCGGACGACCTCGGTGTGCCCGGTGCGCCCGGAGCAGACCTCTTCGTAGGTGGGGTTGGGCGTGTAGCCGCCCTGGTAGCCGGCGGCGGTGGTGTAGACGCCGGGGGTCTGCCAGAACTTGCGCTCGGCGCCCCAGAAGCAGCCGAGGCCGAAGTCGGCGATCTCGTAGCCGTCGGGGTAGGGCGGGGCGAGGGGGGCGTCCAGGACCGCGTGGCGGGCCGGGACGGGGATCGGCTCCTGCCGGCCCGTCAGGGCCTCGTCGGGAGTGACCATGGTCGCCTTGGTTCCGAACAGCCAGCCCATCAGAATGCACCTCCGCAGTCCACTGTACAGACGCTGCAACGGTTAACCATCTCTACATATTTCCGTGAAGAACCGCGCATTTGTGCTCAAAGGTAGTCATGCCCGAAGATGTGGTTCATGCCTGAACTACGGCGCGGTGTCTTGTATGGCGTGGCCGCGTATGCGATGTGGGGTCTGTTCCCCCTCTACTGGCCGCTGCTCAAGCCCGCCGGGGCCGTCGAGATCCTGGCCCACCGGATGGTGTGGTCGCTGATCACCGTGGTCGCGGTGCTGGCCGTGCGCAGATACTGGTCGTGGATCAAGGAGATCGTCCGGCAGCCGCGCAAGCTGGCCCTGCTGGCCCTGGCCGCGCTGATCATCACGGTCAACTGGGGGACCTACATCTACGCGGTCAACACCGGTCACGTGGTGGAGGCCGCGCTCGGATACTTCATCAACCCGCTGGTGAGCGTGCTGTTCGGGGTGGTGCTGCTGCGGGAGCGGCTGCGGCCGCTGCAGTGGACGGCTGTGGGGTTCGGCGCGCTGGCCGTGATCGTGCTGACGACGAACTACGGCAGGCTGCCGTATCTGGCGCTGGTGCTCGCCTTCTCGTTCGGTCTGTACGGGCTGATCAAGAAGCAGGCGAACGTGGGCGCGGCCGAGAGCCTGACGGTGGAGACGCTGCTGCTGCTGGTGCCCGCGGTCGCGTACATCGGGTTCCTGGAGGCCTCGGGGCAGGGGACGTTCGTGGACCTGGGGCCGTGGCACGTGGTGCTGATGGTCGGCGCGGGGGTGATCACGGCGGTGCCGCTGCTGTGCTTCACCGCCTCGGCCATCAGGGTGCCGCTCAGCACGATCGGGCTGCTGCAGTACATCGCGCCGGTGCTGCAGTTCCTGTGTGGGGTGCTGATCGCGAAGGAGACGATGCCGCCGAGCCGGTGGATCGGGTTCTCGATCGTCTGGCTGGCGCTGGCCATCTTCACGTACGACAGCTTGCGGGCGGCGCGGGCCGCCCGCATCAGCAGGTCAGCCAGATCGCTCGACCACGTAGTCACATAGCGTCAAAAATGCGGCCTTGGCCGGGATGTCGGGAAGGCCGCTGATGTCGGCCCGAGCCCGGTCCACCCAGGCGTCCAGGTCGCCCCGGGCCCGCGCCATCGCCGGGTGGGCCCGCAGCAGCGTCAGCGCCTCGTCCAGGTCGTCCTCCGCCACCGGCCCGGAGAGCAGCTCTCCCAGCCGCGACGACGGGTCGTCGGCCAGCACGTAGAGCACCGGCAGGGTCCTGATGCCCTCGCGCAGGTCGGTGCCGGGCGTCTTGCCCGACTGCCGGGAGGACGAGGCCACGTCCAGCAGGTCGTCGCCGAGCTGCCACGCCACGCCGATGGCCTCGCAGGCCCGGCTGAGCCGCTCCTCGACGTCCGCCGGCGCGCCCGACAGCAGCGCGCCGAACCGGCCGGCCGCCGCGATGAGCGAGCCGGTCTTGTCGCCGAGCACCTGGATGTAGTGGGCGACCGCGTCGTCGCCCGCGCGCGCCCCGACGGTCTCGCGGATCTGCCCGCGCACCAGGCGGGAGAACGTCTGCGCCTGGATCCTGATCAGCTCGGGCCCGAGGTCGGCGAGCAGGTCGGAGGCCTGGGCGAACAGGTAGTCGCCGGTCAGGATCGCCACGGTGTTGTCCCACCGCGCGTTGGCCGACGGCGAGCCGCGGCGCACCCGCGCCTCGTCCATGACGTCGTCGTGGTAGAGCGAGCCGAGGTGGGTCAGCTCGATGACCACGGCGCCGGGCACCACGCCCGGCGCCGACGGGTCGCCGAACTGCGCGGCCAGCAGCACCATCAACGTGCGGAAGCGCTTGCCGCCGGCCTCGATGAGGTGCTTGGACGCCTCCGTGACGAAGGCGTCCTCGCTCTCCACCGACGAGCGCAGCAGCTTCTCGACCGCGGCCAGACCATTGGCCACGTCCTGCGCCAGCCGCTCGTCTTCGATAGGAAGGTCAACAACGGGAGGCGCGGACATATGTTTCCCCTTATCTAATGAAAAGGCTGGAAGCAGCCGTGTTGGCGAGCTGGAGCACGGGCTCCGGGAACACCCCGACTCCTACGGTAACCAGCAGCGAGAGCGTGATGACGGTCACAGTGCCCGTACTCGGCACCGCGATGGCCGGGCCGTCGGCCGCCGGCTCGTTGAAGAACATCAGCACGATCACGCGGACGTAGAAGAACGCCGCGATCGCCGAGGCGATGACGCCCACCACGACCAGCCCGGTCATCCAGGCGCCCAGCGAGTCGCCGGCCTCCTGGCCGCTCCCGATGGCCGCCGTGAACAGCGCGTACTTGCCGAAGAACCCGCTGGTGAGCGGGATCCCGGCGAAGGCCAGCAGGAAGAAGGCGAACACCCCGGACAGGATCGGCGCCCGCTTGCCCAGGCCCGCCCAGCGCGACAGGTGGTTGGCCTCGCCGCCGGGGTCGCGCACGAGCGTGACGATGGCGAACGCGCCCACGGTCGCGACACCGTACACCAGCAGGTAGAAGAGGATCGCCTGCAGCGAGACGGCGTTGCCCGCCCCGGTGTCGTACGTCGCCAGCACGCCCACCAGCAGGAAGCCGGCGTGCGCGATGGAGGAGTAGGCGAGCATCCGCTTGATGTCGGTCTGCGTGATGGCGATCACGGCGCCGACCATCATCGTCAGCGCGGCGACGACCCACAGCACCGGACGCCAGTTCCAGTCGAGGTTGCCCAGGCCGACCCAGAACACCCGCAGCAGCGCGCCGACGGCCGACACGAGCGTGCCGGAGGCCATGAGCGCGGTGATCGGCGTCGGCGCGCCCTGGTAGACGTCCGGCTTCCACGCCTGGAACGGGGCCGCACCGATCTTGAACAGCAGGCCGACGCCGAGCAGCGAGAACCCGAGCAGCAGCAGCGGGTCGAGCAGCGCGCCCTGCGCCATCGCCTGGCTGATTCCGGCGAAGGACACGGTGCCGGCGTAGCCGTAGACCATGGCGGCGCCGTACAGGAAGAACGCCGAGGAGAACGCGCCGAGCAGGAAGTACTTCATCGACGCCTCCTGCGACAGCAGGCGGCGCCGGCGGGCCAGGCCGCACAGCAGGTAGAGCGGCAGGGACATGACTTCCAGGCCGACGAACATCGTCAGCAGGTCGTTCGCGGCGGGGAACATGAGCATGCCGCCCACCGCGAACAGCGCCAGCGGGTAGACCTCGGTGTGCTCGTGGCCGGCCCGCTCGGCCCCCTCCTCGTCGGCGCTGCCCGGCACGGACGCGGCCGAGGCGACGAAGTGGCCCTCGTCGTTGATCAGCAGCACGCAGACGGCGGACAGGACGAGGATGACGCCCCAGATGAACAGCGTGGGCCCGTCGATGGCGAGCGCGCCCATGGCGACCGGCGCGGTCGGCAGGTCACCCCTGACGACCTGCACGATGACCAGCGCGAACGCGCCGATCAGGGAGAGCAGGGTGAGCGGCACCTGGAACGACTTGCGCAGGTAGCGAGGCGCGAACGCCTCCACGAGCACGCCGAGGATCGCCGCGCCGAAGACCAACAGCAGCGGCGCCAGCGTGGCGTACTCGATCGTCGGGAACTCGATGGTCGGGTTCACTGCCCGGCTCCCTTCTCAGCGACGCCCGGGTTGTGCACCTGGACGTTGACCAGGGTGGAGGTCACGGCCGGGTTGATCACGTCCAGCAGCGGCTTGGGGAAGAACCCGAAGCCGATGATCAGCGCGACGAGCGGCGCCAGGACCCACACCTCGCGGGCGTTCAGGTCCTTGAACGCCTTG
This sequence comes from Nonomuraea sp. C10, assembly GCF_008017515.1. Lineage (NCBI taxonomy): Bacteria > Bacillati > Actinomycetota > Actinomycetes > Streptosporangiales > Streptosporangiaceae > Nonomuraea > Nonomuraea sp. C10. The sequence goes on along the minus strand of NZ_VPFF01000003.1, from coordinate 1,733,188 downwards.
ACCGGCTCGGCGGTGGGGCCGTTCAGCGCCCGCTGCACCATCCACAGGATGTAGACGGCGGCCAGGATGACGGCCAGCGCGGAGACGATCGCCGCCGCGGCCAGCGCGCCGGAGCCGAACGCCTCGCTGGAGTAGGTGCCGATCATCACCATGAACTCGCTGACGAACGACGACAGCCCCGGCAGGGAGAGCCCGGCCAGACCGGCGACCAGGAAGAAGCCGGCGAGCACCGGCGTGACCTTCTGGACGCCGCCGTAGTCGGCGATGTGCGGCGAGCCGCGCCTGGCGATGAGGAACCCTGCCGCCAGGAACAGCGCCCCGGTCGCGAAGCCGTGGTTGACCATGTAGAGCGCGGCCCCGGCCTGGGCGACCTGGGACATCGCGAACACGCCCATGACGATGAACCCGAAGTGGGAGATCGACGTGTAGGCGATGAGCCGCTTCATGTCGGTCTGCCCGATGGCCACGATCGCGCCGTAGATGATGCTGATGACCGCGAGCACGATGATCGGCGTGGTGAACGCCTTGGCCGCGTCCGGGAACAGCTCCAGGCAGAAGCGGAGCATGCCGAACGTGCCCACCTTGTCGAGCACGCCGACCAGCAGCACCGCGGCGCCGGCGGGCGCCTGGGCCGCCGCGTCGGGCAGCCAGGTGTGCACCGGCCAGAGCGGCGCCTTGATGGCGAAGGCGATGAAGAACCCGGCGAACAGCCACTTCTGCGTGGCCGGGTCCTGGATGGCGCCGACGAGCTCGGGGAACATGAACGTCCCCTGGCCCGCGACCACGTACAGCCCGATGACCGCGACCAGCATGAGCAGGCCGCCGAAGAGCGAGTACAGCAGGAACTTGACGGCCGCGTAGGACCGCTGGGCCCCGCCGTACGACCCGATCATGAAGTACATCGGGATCAGCATGGCTTCGAAGAAGACGTAGAACAGGAAGACGTCGGTCGCCGCGAAGACGCCGATCATCATCGCCTCGAGCACGAGCAGCAGCGAGAAGTACGTCTTCACCGAGCGCTTGGGCGCGACCACGGTGCCGTCGGCGGCCTTGACCCCGTCGGCGTCGTGCCAGGAGGCCAGCACCACGATCGGCACCAGCACCGCAGACAGCGCGATCAGCACCAGCGCGATGCCGTCGACGCCGACGCCGAAGTGCACCCCGAAGCTCGGGATCCAGTCGTACGTGGCCTCGAACTTGAAGCGCTCGCCGGCGGCGTTCGGGAACTGGAACGCCATCACCAGCGTCAGGGCCAGCACCACCAGGGAGACCAGCAGGGTGACCTGCTTGGCCAGGGTGGTGCTGCCCTTCGGGAGCAGGGCCACCACGATGGCGCCCAGGACGGGCACCGCCATGAGTATCGGGAGCCAGAGTGACGACATCAGATGTTCCCTACGAGGAGCAGGGCGCCGGTGAGGACGGCGGCACCGAACAGGATGGACAGCGCGTAGGTTCTGGCGAAGCCCGTCTGGAGCCTGCGCAGGCGCCCGGAGCTGCCGCCGATTCCCGCGGCCAGCCCGTTGACCACGCCGTCGATGCCGCGGTTGTCGAAGAACACCGCGAGGCGGGTCAGCCACTGGCCGGGACGCATGATCAGCGACTCGTTGATCGCGTCACCGTACAGGTCGCGCCGGGCGAACGTGGTGAGGAACGAGCCGCGCGGCTGCACGGCGGGCACCTCGGCGCGCCCGTACTTGTACCAGGCGAACGCCGCGCCGACCGCGACCAGCGCCAGCGTGGCGAGGCCGGTGGTGCTGGTGAAGTGGAACTCCGGCCTCGCAGCGGGAGCGCCGACCGCGGGGGCCAGCCAGTCCATGAGCCGGTTGCTCAGGATCAGGTAGCCGCCCAGGAAGATCGACCCGATCGACAGCACGATGAGCGGCACCGTCATGACGGTCGGCGACTCGTGCGGGTGGGCGTCCTTCTCCCAGCGCTTCTCGCCGAAGAAGGTCATGAAGACCATCCGCGACATGTAGAAGCCGGTGATGCCGGCGCCGGCCACGGCCAGCCAGCCGAGGATCGGCTGCGCGTGCACCGCGGTCTCGATGATGCCTTCCTTGGTGAAGTAGCCGGAAAGCAGCGGGAACCCGATGATCGCCAGGTAGCCGATGAAGAACGTGGCGAAGGTGACCGGCATGTACGTGCGGAGCCCGCCGTACTTGCGCATGTTCACCTCGTCGTTCATGCCGTGCATGACCGAGCCGGCGCCGAGGAACAGGTCGGCCTTGAAGAAGCCGTGCGTGATCAGGTGGCCGATGGCGAAGGCGTAGCCCACCGGGCCGAGACCCGCGCCCAGCATCATGTAGCCGATCTGCGACATCGTGGAGCCGGCGAGGCCCTTCTTGATGTCGTCCTTCGCGCACCCGATGATCGCACCGGCCAGCAGCGTGGCCGCACCGACGACGGCGACGGCGAGTGCCGCGCCCGACCCCTCCGGGAAGAAGAACGCGCCGGAGCGGACCACCAGGTAGACGCCGGCGGTGACCATGGTCGCCGCGTGGATGAGGGCCGAGACCGGGGTCGGGCCCTCCATCGCGTCCAGGAGCCACGACTGCAGCGGGAGCTGGGCGGACTTGCCGCACGCGCCGAGCAGCAGGAGCAGGCCGATGGCCAGCGTGGTCGGGTTCTCCGCCGTGATGGGCTTCAGCTCGGCGAAGGCGAGCGTGCCGAACGTGGTCCAGATCAGGAACATGCCGACCAGCAGCCCGAAGTCACCCACGCGGTTGACCACGAACGCCTTCTTGGCCGCGACCGCGGCCGACGGCTTGAACTGCCAGAACCCGATCAGCAGGTAGGACGCCAGGCCGACGCCCTCCCAGCCGATGAACAGGCCGACATAGTTGTCGGCCAGCACCAGCAGGAGCATGGCCGCGACGAACAGGTTCAGGTAGGCGAAGAACCTGCGCCGGTCGGGGTCGTGCGACATGTAGCCGATCGAGTAGATGTGGATCAGCGATCCGACACCGGTGATCAGCAGCGCGAAAGCGATCGACAGGGGGTCGATGAGCAACCCCATGTCCACCATGCCCGGGATGAACTCCCACAGGTGCACCGCCTGGCGGCGCTGCGCCTCGGGGAGCCCGAGCAGTTCGACGAACGCCAGCACCGCCACGACGAACGAGGCGAGGGACATGGCCACGCCCAGCAGATGGCCCCACCGGTTGGTGTAGCGGTTGAACACCAGCAGGATGGTCGCCCCCACCAAGGGGAAGGCGATCATCAGCCAGGACAGCCCGATCACGCCACCGGTGGTGTGCTGGATGATCTCAACGGGATCCACCAGTCACCTCTTAGTACTTCAGCAGGTTCGCGTCGTCGACGGACGCGGACCTGCGGGTTCGGAAGATCGTCACGATGATGGCCAGGCCGACCACGACCTCGGCCGCGGCCACCACCATCACGAAGAACGCGACGATCTGGCCTTCCAGGTTGCCGACCTGCCTGGCGAACGTGACGAAGGCGAGGTTGCAGGCGTTGAGCATGAGCTCAATGCACATGAACACCACGATCGCGTTGCGCCGGATCAGCACGCCGACCGCGCCGATCGAGAACAGCAGGCCCGACAGGATGAGGTAATTCGTGGTCACTCGGACTCCTCCTCGGCCCGTTGCCGGATGGCCTCGGCGAACTTCGGGTCCTTAGGCAGCCGGTCCTGCTCGACGTCGTAGCGGGCGATGTACGGGTTGACCGACTCCTCGGAGACCGAGCCGTCGGGCAGCAGCGCCGGCATGTCGACCGCGTTGTTCCTGGCGTACGTGCCGGGCCCCGGCAGCGGCGTCGGCCGGTCGCCGAGGAAGCGCGCCTTGGACAGGTCCTTCTGCGTGGCCTTCTTGGCGACCCGCTCGCGGTGCGCCAGCACCATCGCGGCGAGCGCGGCGGTGATGAGCAGCGCCGAGGTGACCTCGAACGCGAACACGTACTTGGTGAACAGCAGCAGCGCGATCGAGCGGATGTATCCGCCCTGCGCGGTGGCGGCGGCGAGCCCCGCCTGCGAGCTGAAGACCGCGTTGCCGAGGGCCAGCACGATCAGCCCGGCGAAGCCGATCCCGGCGATGATCGCCCAGAACCGCTGTCCCCGCAGTGTCTCGACCAGCGAGTCGGAGGTGTCGACCCCGACCAGCATGAGCGTGAACAGGAACAGCATCATGACGGCGCCGGTGTAGACGATGATCTGCACCGCGGCCAGGAACGGCGCTTCCTGCACCGCGTACAGGACCGCCAGGCAGAGCATCACGGTGCCGAGCATCAGCGCCGAGTAGACGGCCTTCCGGTTGAAGACCACGCCGAGAGCCGCGCCGACGGACACGACGGCGAGCACCCAGAAAGTGATGGTCTCACCCATTGGTCCGTCCCAGCCGGTAGTAGTCCTCTTCCGTCTCGCCCAGGCGCATCGGGTGCGGCGGCTGCTCCATGCCCTGCGTGAGCGGGGCCAGGAGCATCTCCTTGGTGAAGATCAGTGCCTCACGGCTGCCGTCGGCGAGTTCGTACTCGTTGGTCATCGTGAGCGCCCGGGTCGGGCACGCCTCGATGCACAGCCCGCAGAGGATGCACCGCAGGTAGTTGATCTGGTACGTGCGCCCGTAACGCTCGCCCGGAGAGTAGCGCTCGTCCTCGGTGTTGTCCGCGCCTTCGACGTAGATCGCGTCGGCCGGACACGCCCAGGCGCACAGCTCGCACCCCACGCACTTCTCCAGGCCGTCGGGCCAGCGGTTGAGCTGGTGGCGACCGTGGAAGCGAGGAGCCGTCGGCTTCTTGACCTCCGGGTAGTTGGTCGTGACGGGCTTCTTGAACATCGTGTGGAAGGTGACCCCGAAGCCCTTGACGGGGTTCAGCCAATCAGTTAGTCCCACTGGGAATCTCCTTGTGCTGCGCCCCGTGGTAGTGCGGCAGATCAAGCGGCGGCACAGGGAAGCCACCGGCTGCCGGCTCCTTGGACAGTTCCTCGAACTCGGCCTCGACCTCCGCCTTCTTGGCTTCCTTGCGCCGTTGGTTGACGGTGTCGAACCGCATCCAGATCGCCAGCGCGCCGATCACGATGATCACGCCCATCCCCGCGGAGAGGTAGATGTCGCCGTCGAAGGTGCCGTTGCGGACGAAGATCACGTTGCGCACGGCCGCGACGAGCAGGATCCACGCCAGGTTGACCGGGATCAGCACCTTCCAGCCGAGCGACATCAGCTGGTCGTAGCGGATGCGCGGCAGCGAGGCCCGCACCCACACGATGAAGCAGAACACCAGGATGAACTTGATGATGAACCACAGCACCGGCAACCAGCCGACGTTGGCGCCCTCCCACAGCGAGATGGGGAACGGCGCCCGCCAGCCGCCGAGGAACAGCGTCACGGCGATGCCGGAGGCGGTGAAGGTGTGGACGTACTCGCCCATCATGATCAGCGCGAACTTCAGCGACGAGGAGTACTCCGTCTGGAAGCCGCCGACCAGCTCACCCTCACTCTCGGGCAGGTCGAACGGGATGCGGGCCGCCTCGCCGAACATGGTGACCACGTAGATCAGGAACGACGGGATGAGCAGCACCGCGAACCAGGTCTGCTGCTGCGCCGCGACGATCTCCGAGGTGGACAGCGTGCCGGCGAACAGGAAGATGGCCACGAACGACAGGCCCATCGCGATCTCGTACGAGACCACCTGGGCCGCCGAGCGCAGACCGCCGAGCAGCGCGTACGGCGAGCGCGAGGACCATCCGGCGAGCACCACGCCGTAGACCGACACGGCGCCCATGGCGAGCACGAACAGCACCGCCACCGGCAGGTCGAGCAGCTGCAGCGGCGTCTGCACGCCGAACAGGTTGACCATCGGCCCGAACGGCATGACGGAGAAGGCCAGGAAGGCCGGCACCACCATGATGATCGGGGCCATCAGGTAGAGCGCCTTGTCCACCGTCCGCGGGGTCAGGTCCTCCTTGAGCCCCATCTTCAGGCCGTCGGCGACGGACTGCAGGATGCCGAACTTGCCCGCGCGGTTCGGGCCGTAGCGGTGCTGCATCCTGGAGATCAGCTTCCGCTCGAACCAGACGCCGAGCAGGATGCCGACCATGATGAAGGCGAAGAGCATCACGGCCTTGATGATGGTGATCCAGAGCGGGTCCTTGCCGAAGTCGGCAAGGGTCGGATCGGCCGCGAGAACGTAGGTCATGAGGCGCTCCCGATCGTGACGATGTCGCCGGCCACCGCGCCCAGATCGCGGGTGACCGAGCAGCCGCCCGAGTTCGACGGCACCCAGACCACGCGGTCCGGCAGGTCGGCGATGCGGACGGGCAGCGTGACGGCGGTGGGGCCGGCCCCGCCGACGACGACCTTGTCACCGTCGGCGACGCCGATCTCCGCCGCCGTGCTCGCCGAGACCAGCGCCTCGGCCGCGCGGGCGGTGCCCGCGAGGTACGGCTCGCCGTCCTGCAGACGGCCGTCGTCGAGCAGCAGGTGCCAGGTCGCCAGCAGGGCCTGGCCCGCGGCGGGCGCGGGCAGGGCGCGGGTGGCGACGGACGGGGCGGCGACGCGGTCGCCGCGCCAGGCGCCGATCGACGTCAGCTCGCGGCGGGCGGCCTGCGCGTCGGGCAGCCCCAGGTGGACGTCCATCCGGTCGGCGAGGTTGCCGATCACGGCCAGGTCGCTCTGCATGCCGGGCACCTTGATCGGCGCCTCGAACGAGCGACCCCTGCCTTCCCAGTTGACGAACGTGCCGGCCTTCTCCTGGACGGCGGCGACCGGCAGCACCACGTCCGCCCGGTCGGTGACCGCGCTCGCGCGGATCTCCAGGCTGACGATGAACGGCATCCGCTCCAGCGCCTCCAGCGCCAGCGCCGGGTCCGGCAGGTCGTACGGGTCGACCCCGGCCACGACCAGGGCGTCGAGCTCGCCGTCACGGGCGGCGGCGAGGATGCCCGAGGTGTCGAGGCCCGGCGTCTCCGGCAGCGAGGCGACGCCCCACGCCCTGGCGACCTCGGCCCTGGCGGTGGCGTCCTCGACCGGCCGGCCGATCGGCAGCAGGTTGGGCAGCGCGCCCGCCTCGACGGCGCCGCGCTCACCGGCCCGGCGCGGGATCCAGGCGACCCTGGCCCCCGAGGCGGCCAGCCGCACCAGGGCGGACAGCGCGCCGGGGACCGTGGCCAGCCGCTCGCCGGCCAGCACGATCGTGCCCTCGGCCAGCGTGCCGGCGAGCTCGCCGAGCGCGTCGGCCTCGCCGCCGGGAGCGGTGCGGACGAGCGTGCCGCCCATCTTGGCCAGGCTCTTGGTGGCGAACGGGGCGATCGAGGTGACCGGGAGCCCCCGCTTGCGCCACGCCTTGCGCAGCCGCAGGAAGACGCTCGGCGACTCCTCCTCGGGCTCGAACCCGGCGAGCACCACGGCGGGCGCGTTCTCCAGGTCGGTGAAGGAGATCTCGATGCCGGTGCCGGCGACCGCGTGCGCGAGGAAGCGGGCCTCCTCGGCGGAGTGCGGCCGGGCACGGAAGTCGATGTCGTTGCTGCCGAGCGCGATGCGGGCGAACTTGGCGTAGGCGTAGGCGTCCTCGACCGTGAGCCGGCCGCCGAGCAGCACGCCCGCCTTGCCGCGGGCGGCGGCCAGGCCCTGCGCGGCCACGCTCAGCGCCTCCGGCCACGAGGTGGGCACGAGCACGCCCTCCTCGTCGCGGACCAGCGGCGTCCGGAGCCGGTCGGGCTGGGTGGCGTAGGTGAACGCCCAGCGGCCCTTGTCGCAGTTCCACTCCTCGTTGACCTGCGGGTCGTTGCCCGCCAGGCGGCGGGTGACCTTGCCGCGCCGGTGGTCGGTGCGCTGCGCGCAGCCGGAGGCGCAGTGTTCGCACGCGCTCGGCGTGGACACCAGGTCGAACGGGCGGGCCCGGAACCGGTAGGCGGCGCCGGTCAGCGCGCCCACCGGGCAGATCTGCACCGTGTTGCCGGAGAAGTAGGACTGGAACGGCTCGCCGTCGGCCACGCCGACCTGCTCCTTGGCGCCCCGCTCGAAGAAGTCGATGAACGGGTCGCCGGCGATCTGGTCGGAGAACCGGATGCAGCGCGCGCACTGGATGCAGCGCTCGCGGTCGAGCAGCACCTGGGTCGAGAGCGGCAGCGGCTTGGCGAAGGTCCGCTTCTTCTCCTGGAAGCGGGACTCGCCCTGGCCGTTGGACATGGCCTGGTTCTGCAGCGGGCACTCGCCGCCCTTGTCGCACATCGGGCAGTCGAGCGGGTGGTTGATGAGCAGGAACTCCATCGCCCCGCGCTGCGCCTTCTCGGCGACCGGCGAGGTGAGCTGGGTCTGCACCACCATGCCCTGGGCGACCTCGATCGCGCAGGACGGCTGCGGCTTCGGGAAGCCGCGGCCGTTGCCGGCGTCGGGGATGTCGACCAGGCACTGACGGCAGTTGGCCGCCGGGTCGAGCAGCGGGTGGTCGCAGAACCTGGGGATCTGGATGCCCAGCAGCTCGGCCGCCCGGATGATCAGCGTGCCCTTGGGGACGCTGATCTGGAACCCGTCGATCGTGCAGGTCACCAGGTTGGTCTCTACAGCGGTCGTGGTCACCGGTCACCCCACAGAGTGGACTTCTTCGGGTCGAACGGGCAGCCGCCGACCTCGAAGTGCTTGAGGTACTCCTCGCGGAAGTACTTCACAGACGAGTGGATCGGGCTGGTCGCGCCGTCGCCGAGCGCGCAGAACGAGCGGCCGAGGATGTTGTCCGCGATGTCGGTGATCGTGGACAGGTCCTCCTCGGTGCCCTGGCCGGCCTCCAGGCGCTTGAGCACCTGCTTGAGCCAGTAGGTGCCCTCGCGGCACGGCGTGCACTTGCCGCACGACTCGTGGGCGTAGAACTCCGTCCAGCGCAGCACGGTGCGGACCACGCAGGTGGTCTCGTCGAAGATCTGCAGCGCGCGGGTGCCGAGCATGGAGCCCTTCGCGCCGACGGCCTCGAAGTCCAGCGGGACGTCGAGGTGCTCGTCGGTGAAGATCGGCGTGGACGAGCCGCCGGGGGTCCAGAACTTGATCCGGTGCCCCTCGCGGATGCCGCCCGCCATGTCGAGCAGTTCGCGCAGCGTGATGCCGAGCGGCGCCTCGAACTGGCCGGGCCGCGTGACGTGGCCGCTCAGCGAGAAGATGCCGAAGCCCTTGGACTTCTCGGTGCCCATGGAGGCGAACCAGTCGGCGCCGTTGGCGATGATGCTGGGAACACTCGCCACAGACTCCACGTTGTTCACAACAGTCGGCGAGGCGTACAGCCCCGCCACCGCCGGGAACGGAGGCTTGAGACGCGGTTGACCCCTGAAGCCCTCCAGCGAGTCGAGCAGCGCGGTCTCCTCGCCGCAGATGTAGGCGCCCGCGCCGCTGTGCACGACGAGCTCCAGGTCGTAGCCGGAGCCGAAGACGTCGGTGCCGAGATAACCCTTCTCGTACGCCTCGCGCACGGCCGCGTGCAGCCGCCTGATCACGTGCAGCACCTCGCCCCGCACGTAGATGAAGGCGTGGTTGGCCCGGATCGCGTACGAGGTGATGATGACACCCTCGATCAGCGAGTGCGGGTTGGCCATCATCAGCGGGATGTCCTTGCAGGTGCCCGGCTCCGACTCGTCGGCGTTGACGACGAGATAGTGGGGCTTGCCGTCGCCCTGCGGGATGAAGCCCCACTTCATTCCGGTGGGGAAGCCAGCGCCGCCGCGGCCGCGCAGACCCGAGTCCTTGACGGCCTGGATGACGGCGTCGGGGTCCATGCCCAGCGCCTTCTTGGCGGCCTCGTACGGGCCGTAGCCGTCGATGGTGAAGGAGTCGGGCCTGTCCCAGCTCGCGGTCAGGACCGGAGTAAGGGTAGTACTCATGCCTCTGGGGCCTTCCATCCGTTGGCCTTGGCGACCTTCAGGCCTTCCAGCGAGGCGCCGGCGGCCGAGGGGCCTTCGCCCGCCTGGTCGTCGGGCAGCCCGGCCAGCACGCGCGAGGCCTCCTTGAACGAGCACAGCCGCTTCGGCCCGCGGGTCGGGCGGATGTCCTTGCCGTCGCGCAGGTCGTCGACGAGCTGCTTGGCCGACTCGGGGGTCTGGTTGTCGAAGAACTCCCAGTTGACCATCATGACCGGGGCGAAGTCGCAGGCCGCGTTGCACTCCAGGCGCTCCAGCGAGACCTTGCCGTCAGGGGTGGTCTCGTCGTGGCCGATGCCGGTGTGCTCGGTCAGCTGCTCCCAGATCTCGTCGCCGCCCATGACCGCGCAGAGCGCGTTGATGCACACGCCGACGTGGTAGTCGCCGGCCGGCTTGCGCTTGTACATCGTGTAGAACGTCGACACGCCGACGACCTCGGCCTTGCTGACGCCGAGGATCTCCGCGCAGAACTCGTGGCCGTCGTCGGAGACGTAGCCGTCTTCCGACTGCACGAGGTGGAGCAGCGGCAGCAGCGCCGAACGAGCCTTCGGGTAGCGGCCGATGATCTCCTTGGCGTCCTTCTCCAGACGCTCCCGGACTTCCGGTGCGTAGCTCACCGGTCCACACCTCCCATGACGGGGTCGATTGATGCCACCGCGGCGATCACGTCTGCGACCTGCCCGCCCTCCGACATGGCGGGGATGGCCTGCAGGTTGTTGAAGGACGGCTCGCGGAAGTGGACGCGGTAGGGGCGGGTGCCGCCGTCGCTGACGACGAGCGCGCCGAGCTCGCCCTTGGGCGACTCGATCGGCGCGTACGCCTGCCCGGCGGGCACCCGGAAGCCCTCGGTCACCAGCTTGAAGTGGTGGATGAGGGCCTCCATCGAGCTGCCCATGATGTGCGCGATGTGGTCGGGCGAGTTGCCGAGCCCGTCGGGGCCGAGCGCGAGCTGCGCCGGCCAGCCGATCTTCTTGTCCTCGATCATCACCGGGTCGCCCTTGAGCGGACCGGCGATGCGGTCCAGAGCCTGCTCGATGATCTTGAGGGACTCTTCCATCTCCTGCATGCGGACGAGGTAGCGGGAGTACACGTCGCAGCCCTTCTGGACCGCGACGTCGAACTCGTAGGTCTCGTAGCCGCAGTAGGGCTGCGTCTTGCGCAGGTCCCACGGCAGGCCCGAGGCCCGCAGGATCGGCCCGGTGATGCCGAGCGCCATGCAGCCGGTCAGGTCGAGGTAGGCCACGTCCTGGGTGCGGCGCAGGTAGACGGGGTTCTCGTCGAGGAGCTTGCGGATGTCCTTGATCCGCTTGGGCATCTCCTTGAGGAGCTCGCCGACCTTGTCCACCGCGCCCGCGGGCAGGTCGACGCTCACGCCGCCGGGCCGCACGTAGGCGTGGTTCATGCGCAGGCCGGTGATGTACTCGAACAGGTCCATGACCATCTCGCGGTCACGGTAGCCGAACAGGAAGGGCGTGGTGGCGCCCAGCTCCATGCCGAACGTGCCCATCGCGACCAGGTGAGAGGAGATGCGGTTGAGCTCCATCATCATCACGCGGATCGCCTGGGCCCGGTCGGGCACCCGGTCCTCGATGCCCAGCAGCTTCTCGACGCTCAGGCAGTAGGCCGTCTCGTTGAAGATCGGCGACAGGTAGTCCATGCGAGTGACGAACGTGGTCCCCTGGGTCCACGTGCGGTACTCCATGTTCTTCTCGATGCCGGTGTGGAGGTAGCCGATGACGCTGCGCGCCTCGGTGACCGTCTCGCCGTCGAGGGTGAGGACCAGCCGGAGCACGCCGTGGGTCGACGGGTGCTGCGGGCCCATGTTGACGACCAGGCGCTCGTCGTCGCCCTCGCGGACGCCGGTGACGACGTCGTCCCAGTCGCCCCCGGTGACCGAGTAGACCTTGCCTTCTGTCGCCTCGTCGTAGGCGGTGCTCATGAGTATGACCTCCTGTGATCCGGCGAGGGGATCGTGGCGCCGCGGTACTCGACCGGGATGCCGCCCAGCGGGTAGTCCTTGCGCTGCGGGTGGCCGTCCCAGTCGTCGGGCATCATGATCCGGGTCAGCGCGGGGTGACCGTCGTAGACGATCCCGAAGAAGTCGTACGCCTCGCGCTCGTGCCAGTCGTGGGTCGGGTAGACGCCGACGGTCGACGGGATGTGCGGGTCGGCGTCGGGGCAGCTCGTCTCGACGCGCACCCGGCGGTTGTGGGTCATCGAGCACAGGTGGATGAGGGAGTGCAGCTCCTCGCCCTCGAGGTGCGGGTAGTGCACCCCGGAGACGCCGAGCGACAGCTCGAAGCGGAGCTCCGGGTCGTCGCGGAGCTTCTGGCACACCTCGACCAGCCGCTCCCGCTTGACGTGCAGGGTCAGCTCGCCGCGGTCGACGACCACGCGCTCGATGGCGTCGTCCATGCCGAGGGCGTCGACGATCTCGTCGAAGTAGCCCCCGTACGGGCGCGGGGTGGACAGCCGCGGCTGGCGGCGGACGACCAGCCCGCCGAAGCCGGAGGTGTCGCCGGAGTCGTGGACGCCGAACATGCCGCGCCGGACGACGGGCGCCTCGACCGGCTCCGGCGCCTGTGCCTCGTCGGGCACCTTCGCGTCGGGGACCTCGGGGAGGTTGTCGGGCGAAGTCACTTGGTCGCCCCCTGGTCGATCAGCGGCAGCGTACGGAGCGCCCGCAGTTCGAGGTCCTCGATCTGCTGGGCGCGGTGCGCGCCGAACTTCATGTTCTGGATCTTGTCGTGCAGCTTGACGATCGCGTCGATGAGCATCTCCGGCCGCGGCGGGCAGCCCGGCAGGTAGATGTCGACGGGCACGACGTGGTCGACGCCCTGGACGATCGCGTAGTTGTTGAACATGCCGCCGCTGGAGGCGCACACGCCCATCGCGATGACCCACTTGGGCTCGGCCATCTGGTCGTAGATCTGCCGCAGCACCGGCGCCATCTTCTGCGACACCCGGCCGGCGACGATCATCAGGTCGGCCTGCCGCGGAGTCGCCGAAGCGCGCTCCATGCCGAAGCGCGCGAGGTCGTAGTGGGAGGCGCCGGTCGCCATCAGCTCGATGGCGCAGCAGGCGAGGCCGAACGTGGCCGGCCACACCGAGTTCTTGCGTGCCCAGCCGGCGGCCTGCTCGACCGTGCTGAGGATGAACCCGCTGGGGAGTTTCTCTTCGAGTCCCATGTCAGTCCCACTCCAGACCCTTACGGCGCCATACGTACGCGTAGGCGACCAGGACGGTGACGATGAACAGCAGCATCTCCACGAGCGCGAACACGCCCAGGCCAGAGGCGATCACCTGGCCGGCGTCGTTGGTGAGCGGCGCGAACGAGACGGCCCACGGGTAGAGAAAGATGATCTCGATGTCGAAGACGATGAAGAGCATCGCCGTGACCATGTATTTCAGCGGGAACCGTCCGCCACCGACTGGCTGGGGCGTCGGCTCGATACCGCATTCGTACGCGTCGAGCTTGGCGCGGTTCCAGCGCTTGGGACCGGTGAAGGGAGCGATGGCGACCGAGAAGATCGCGAAGCCCCCCGCGAGAACGGCGAGCACCAGGATGGGCACGTAAAGGTCCATCGCTACGCCTCCTCTTGCGCCGCCACGCGCTCGGGCGCGCGGCGAGATCTAAGTGTTTGCCGGGTGAGTGTGGGAATCATGCTCGTGGCGCGACTTTCGAGAGTGCGTTGATGATCTTGTCTGACGCATCGCCTCGCCGGTCGGTGAGATTACCAAGGAGTTTGAGCGCGAAGCGCATCAGTCTGGGGTGGGGAAGCCCATGCCTGGTGCCGAAGCTCATCACACCCGGCCTCCCGATCGCTTCGACGAACACCCTGCCCAGGGTGAAGTAGCCGCCGTAGGCGTCCTTGAGCAGGCGCGGATAGTCGCGCAGCAGGCGTTCGCGCTGCGCGGGGGTGGTGCGGGGGGCGAGCGCGCGGGCGATGACCTCGGCGGCGATCTCGCCGGTCTCCATCGCGTAGGCGATGCCCTCGCCGTTGAACGGGTTGATCGACCCGCCGGAGTCGCCGACCAGGACGAGACCGCGGGTGTAGTGGGGCTGCCGGTTGAAGGCCATCGGGAGGGCGGCGCCACGGATCGGGGCCGTCATGTTCTCCTCGGTGAAGCCCCACTCGGCGGGCATGGCCTTGCACCACCGCTTGAGCAGGTCGCGGTAGTCGATGTTGCCGAAGTGGGAGCTGGTGTTGAGCAGCCCGAGCCCCACGTTGGCGGTGCCGTCGCCGACGCCGAACACCCAGCCGTAGCCGGGCAGCAGCGTCTCCTCGTCCCACAGCTCCAGCCAGGTCTCGAGGTAGTCGTCGTCGTGGCGGGGACTCGTGAAGTAGGTGCGCACCGCCACGCCCATCGGACGGTCCTCGCGCTTGTGCAGGCCCATGCCGAGGGCCAGGCGGGTGCTGTTGCCGTCGGCGGCCACCACCACGCGGGCGCGGTAGGTCGCGCCGTCCTTGGTGGTCACGCCGGTGACGTGGCCGCTGCGGTCGTCGAGCACCGGGCCGGTGACGGTGACGCCCTGCATCAGGCGCGCGCCGGCCGCCTCCGCGTGGGCGGCGAGTATCTGGTCGAAGTCCTGGCGGGTGCGGACGAGGCCGAAGTCGGGGAAGCGCTCCAGCTGGGGCCAGTCGAGCTCGAACCGCAGGCCGCCGCCGACCACGCGCAGGCCCTTGTTCCTGACCCAGCCGGGGGCGTCGACGTCGACGCCCATGTTGAGCAGCTGCTTGACGGCGCGCGGGGTCAGGCCGTCGCCGCAGACCTTCTCCCTGGGGAACCGGGTCTTCTCCAGCACGAGCACGTCGAGGCCGGCCCGCGCGAGGTAGAAGGCGGTCGCGGAACCGGCGGGACCGGCGCCGACGACGATGACGTCGGCGTCAGCCTTGCGGGCTGCTGGCACGGTCACGGGCCTGGTCCTGTCCTACAACGGGGTGTTATCCGGGCGTGGTCCTTTGTGAACCTCTTCACAAACTTTCCGGCCCGTCAGTCTAACCCTTTTCCAGGACAAAGTGGCAGCCGGGGGGCCTTCATGACCCAGTAGATCATGTCCGTCGTCACGCTTCCGGGACGGACGGCTTGAAGCCCCGGTGAATGGCCACGATGCCGCAGGTCAGGTTGCGCCAGGCGACGCGCCCCCAGCCGGCTTCCTGAATCGTACGCGCCAGCCTCCGCTGGTCGGGCCAGTCTCTGATCGACTCCGCCAGATACTCGTAGGAGTCGTCGTTGGAGCCGAACACCTGGGCCACCTTGGGCAGCATCCTCATCAGATACTCGCGGTAGAGCAGATCCAGCACCGGCACGGTGACGTGGGAGAACTCCATGACCACCAGCCGCCCTCCCGGCCTGGTCACCCTGAGCATCTCGCGCAGCGCCTGGCCGGTGTCGTGCACGTTGCGCAGCGCGACCGAGATCGTCACCGCGTCGAACGAGTCGTCGGCGAACGGCAGCCGCATCGCGTCGCCGGCGACGAACGGGATCCCCTCGCCGGTCAGCGCGTTGCCGCCGCGGCGCCGTACGCCCACCCGGAGCATGCCGAGCGAGAAGTCGGAGGCGATCGCCCGCGCGCCCAGCCCGGTGAAGGACTCGGTGGACATGCCCGTGCCGGCTCCGAGGTCGAGCACGACCTCGCCGGGACCGGCGTCGACGGCCTGGGCCACCGCCTTGCGCCACAGCCTGACCTGCCCGAGGGAGATCACGTCGTTGACCAGGTCGTAGCGCCGGGCGGTGCGGTCGAACATCGCCGCGACCTCCCCCGGCTTCTTGTCCAGTTGAGCGCGCGTCATGGAGTCAAGCCTATGGCCAACCCGACAATTGACGGAAAGTAGCCACGAGATTACTTACCGTCTGCTAAGAATTGCTGAATGCTTGCCCGAGTCGCCCTGGCGGCGATCATCGCAGCGGCCCCCACCGCGCATTCCGGCGTGGTCTCGGCCGACCCTGTCGACAGCACCCCTCACGTGCTCGACGGCATCGTCCACTCCATCACCGTCGTCGGCGGCACCGTCGTCGTCGGCGGCTCCTTCAGCGAGGTGGCCGACGCGTCCAGGACCGTGAGGTACGCACGCGACAACCTGTTCGCCTACGACCTGCGGACCGGCCGCGTGCTGACCGACTTCTCCCCCGACGTGGGAGGAACGGTCCACAGCCTGGCCCCCGGCCCGGACGGCACGGTCTACGTGGGCGGCGACTTCTCGGTCGTCGGCGCCACCCCGGCCCGCGCCCTGGCCCGGCTCGACCTGGCCACCGGCCGGCCGGTGAAGTCCTTCAGGCCGCGCGTGTCCGGCGGCGCTGTCACCACGCTCGCGCTGCGCGGCTCCCACCTCTACGCGGGCGGCGACTTCACCCGCCCGCGTGCCGCCCTGGCCCGGCTGGACGCCGCCACCGGCGCGGTCGACGCGGACTTCGGCGTCGTCCCCGGCGAGCCGCTCACCAGGAAGGTCAGGGTGCACGCCCTGGCTCTGACCAAGGACCGGCTGGTGGTCGACGGCAACTTCACCACCCTCGACGGGCACTCGCGCCCGCAGCTCGGCGTCGTGGACGTGAGCCGCCCCGTGGCCAGGGTCGCCCCGTGGCGCACCGGCGTCTACGCTGGCACGTGCATGGAGGCGTTCCCCTGGTACGTGCGCGGCCTGGACGTCTCACCGGACGGCCGCTACTTCGTGGTCGTGACCACCGGCGGCCCGCGCCGCGGCATGTGCGACACCGCCGCCCGGTTCGAGACGTACGCGAGCGGCAAGGACCTCGAACCCACCTGGACCAACAGCACCGGCGGCGACTCGCTCTACTCGGTGTCGGTCACCGGCGCGGCCGTGTACGTGGGCGGCCACCAGCGCTGGCTGAACAATCCGCAGGGCCGCGACTCCGCAGGTCCGGGGGCGGTGCCGCGCGAGGGCATCGGGGCCATTCATCCGCGCACCGGAAAGGCGCTGAGTTGGAATCCGGGCCGGGAGCGCGGGATCGGCGTGAAGGCGTTTTACGCGCATCCCACAGGACTACTTGTCGGTAGCGACACGACGAGACTCGGTGGGGAGTACCATGCCCGGATTGGCATGTTCCCTCTGCCCTAGTCGTCCTGCGGCTTGGGGCGGTCCAGCTTGTTGCTGAGGCGGGCGCTCACCGCGTCACGCTGCTTGGACAGCAGGACGAAGCTGGCGAATCCGCTGACCAGGAACGCGCCCCCGATCAGGAGCAGGGGGTGCTGCAGCCCAGTCAGCCACAACACGCCGAAGGCAATGACGAACAGGCCGATCCGCGAGGCGGTGTAAACGAGAACGGGATGCACGGTGTCGAGATTACTCGGCCCCTCGCACCGCTCGCTCTTCGCATCGGGCGCGAGCGCTGCTACTGTTCCCAGTTAGGGTGTTTCGTAAAGAAACACCCACGAGAGCCCCAAAGAGGCTCTATCATATAACAATCGGGCAGTCAGCTGATAACAACCCGTGATCTTTGTAGAAAACCACGGATAAATCAGGCTTCGCTCGACACACTAGTTACCTGTCCGCCCGCTGGCAGGAAGCGGGATGCGAGGGGGAGAGATTGGTGGAGAGTAGCAGCGAGCGTCTGCTGACCCCTGGAGAGGTTGCCGCCCTCTTCCGGGTAGACCCAAAGACGGTTACGCGCTGGGCTGCGGCAGGCCGCATCAGCAGTATCCGCACCCCCGGAGGGCACCGGCGTTTCCGCGAGTCGGAAGTGCACGCCCTTCTCCGAGGCGAGGACGTTCTTACGGCCGACAGGCCGGCAGGTGAGTCCCCGCGCGTCTGACGTGCCGTCTGGTCGGTGATCCTGCGAGCCAGGATCACCGAGACGGGACCTCGGTCCGCGTGCTCACTGGTCCAACCCGCGGCGAGCACGGTGAAAGGCGCCAACCGCCGATCGTGGCTGGCGCCTGCCAGGCCGCCGAGCCGCCCCGCCCCGGCGAGACTTCCTGCCCACTCTCCCCACTCCGGCGGACTCAGGTCTCGTCCTGGTCCGCCTTGAACGCCAGGAACTCCCGCTCCAGCGCGTCGTTCTCCTCCACCCAGCGACGCCGGCGCTCGGCGGCCTCCTCCTCGGTCACCGACTCGGGCAGCCATTGGCCGTAGTCGGGGTCGTCCGGCCCGATCTCCACGAAGCCGTTGCCGATCAGACGCCCGTCCTCGCTGGCCAGGCTCCGCGGCACCCTCAGGGTGCCGTCAGCGAGCCGGATGACGTACATGGCCTACCACCTAGATTCCGTAGCGCCTGTTGAAGAACAGCATGACGTCGAGCGCCAGCCGCGTGTTGCCGCCGAGCATGTCCACCAGGGCCGGACGCTGGCGCGCGGCGATCGCGGCGAAGGCGTCGGCGAAGAACTCCTTGCGGCCCAGCCCGCCGCCCTGCCGGTGGAACGCGGACACCAGCAGCGGCTCCACCCGCTCGAACAGCGCCGCGAAGTCCGGCGAGTCGGAGACCCACTCGCCGAACGCCGAGTCGATGTCGTCGATGGCGTGCCCCACCTCGTGCATCATCACGTCGGGCGTCGGCGACGGCCGGTCACCCACCACGATCTTGCGCTCGCCGTACGCGCCTGCGCAGATGTCCCAGGTGGCACGGCCCGACGGCAGCGGCGCGCCACGCAGGTAGCCCATGTCGTCCAGGTCGGGAACGCCGCCGGGGCCGACGTAGATGCCTTCGAGGCCGGCGGCCAGCTTCTCCTTGAGCCGGTCGGGCAGCCTCGCCAGACTCTCCACGGCGCGGACCACCTCGGGGGGCGGCGGGCCCAGCCTGGCGTCCCACTGGCGGTGCAGGATCCGCTCCAGCTTGCCGCAGTGGCGCAGCCCGTCGCCCATCGGCGGCGCGTCGGGGCGGTTGGGCTGCGCCCGGGGTAAGGCGTCCAGGAGCTCGAAGTCGTGCCAGGTGTAGCGCGGCTCCTCGACGACCGCGGCGGACAGCCGCTCGCGTCCCTCCCAGCGGCGCGGCCGGTCCTTGTCACGGTCCTTCTCCGGACGGCGCGAGCGCTCGGGACGCTGGTCCTTCCCCGCGTGCCGGGACCGTTCCGGCTCCGCGGTGTCGCCCATGCCCGGCGGCCTGGCGTCGACCTCACGGGTACGGTTGCCGCGGCGGGCGGACCAGAACGAGCGCTCCGCCTCGGGTGGCGCCTCGGTGCGCCGGGAGAAGAGGTAGGACCCGCGCCGCCACCATCGGCCCCGCCGATGGCGTCCCTTGTCACTGGAAATGGCCATCGCACCTCTCGCCAGCCCGGGGGAACCGGGTTCCACGGTACGACGCAGATCTTCCTTAGTCATCCTGAATGGGACATCAGGTGGCACGATCGGTCTCAAGATGGCTTACAGTTCGGGCATGGCAGGTGTTCTAATCGGCCTGGCTCTTCTGGCCTTCTGGCTGTTCTCGTTGTTCGATGTCATCACGACCCCCGAGGAAGAGGTCCAGCAGTCCCCCAAAGCCGTGTGGTTGATCATCGTCGCCGCGGTCCCCATCGTCGGCGGCGTTTTCTGGATGATGCGCGGCCGTCCCAAGGCCGTCGTCGCGGCACGTCCGGTCGCCGGTGAGGCCGGGGTCATGCCCAAGGGCCCCGACGACGACCCCGACTTCCTGAAGGAGCTCGAGCGCCGCCTCCGCGGCGAGTCCGAGGCCTGACGGGCTCCCCCACACCCCCCCCGCCGACCTCCTCCGACCATAAAAGTGACACCCGGCGCCGCCACCGGGTGTCTTTCCGCTGCCCGCGGTACGCGTCAGCCGACGTCGGCGTAGCTGTGGAGCCCGGAGATGAAGATGTTCACGCCGAACAGGTTGAACAGCAGGCAGGCGAAGGCGACGAGCTGGACGATGGTCGCCTTGTTCCCGCGCCAGCCCGCCGTGACGCGGGCGTGGAGGTAGGCCGCGTAGCCGATCCAGGTGATGAACGACCAGACCTCCTTGGGGTCCCAGCCCCAGTAGCGGCCCCACGCCTTGTCCGCCCAGAGCGCGCCCGCGATGACGGCGAACGTCCACAGCGGGAAGGCCACCACGATGGCCTTGTGCGCGACCTTCTCCAGGTCGTCCTTGGACGGCAGCCGCGACAGCCCGTCACCGCGGATCAGGTAGAGGACACCCGACGCCCCGGCCAGCACGAACATGCCGCTGGCCAGGATCGCGGCCGAGACGTGGATGGCGATCCAGTAGGAGTTGAGCGCCGGCACCACCGGCCCCGCCACCGTGTAGAACTTCAGCACGGCCAGCCCGAGCCCGAGCGCGGCCGAGACCATGACGAAGGCCCCGAGGAAGCGGATGTTCTGCCGCAGGTGGGCGACCAGGAACGCGGTCACGGCGGCGAAGCAGATGGCCACCACGAACTCGTACATGTTGCCCCACGGCCACCGGTCGACGGCCAGGCCGCGCGTGGCGATGGCGGTCAGGTTGGCGGCCCAGCCGAGCCAGGCGATCACCAGGGCGACCGTGCCGGCCTTGCGCGCCCAGGCCGGCGGCTCGGGCCCTTCGGCCACGGCTCCGCCTGACGCCTCCGCGACCTCTCCCGGGTGCGGCGTGTCGCCCTCGGCGCCCACGCCCACCGGAACGCGGGCGCCGCCCCGTACCTGGCGGGTCTCGGCGCGCGCCCGGCCGAACGCGAGCTCGACGGCGAACCCGATCATGGCTGCCAGGTAGAGCAGGACGGCGGCGACCACGAACAGGTCGCTCAGCTCTGCCAGTGTCTCAGCGGACATCCTTGTCTCCTGCTAGTTCCTTGACGATCTCGTCGAACTCCTCGGCGAACCCCGCCGCGGAGCCCTCGGTGCGGGTGAGCCCACCCACGTCGGCCCTGCCGTCCTTGACCCGCACCCACACCCGGCGGCGGCGGATCACGAGCGAGAACACGATGGCGATGGTGGCCGTGCCGGCCGCCAGCAGGGCCGGGAGCCGGCCGGGGTCGTAGGCGATCTGGAGCGTGATCCACTCCTTGACGCCGGTGAACTCCAGCTTGCCCGCCCCGCCGGGCAGCTCCAGCGACTTGCCCACGGCCAGCGGGTCGCCCGCCGCCTCGCCCATCACCAGCGGGTCGAGCTTCTTCATGATCTCGGGCGGGGCGAGCTCGTACACGGACTGCGGCACACCCGAGCGCAGCCCCAGGTCGCCGCTGAACGCGCCGAGAACCTGCACCTCCGGGACGACCGCGCCGGGGAAGGACGAGGCGTGACCGCCGTCCGTGAGCGGCGTGCTGGTCGGCAGGAAACGCAGCAGGAACCCGAGCTGCGACGGCTGGGCGTCGGGCACCTTGACCACGCATCCGGAGGTGAGCGTCGGCTTGTCCTCGATGAGGCACGGCACCGGCCCCTCGAAGGCGACCTGCCCCTCGCCGTCGGTGACCCGGAACTCGGGGGCGTAGCCGTGGCCGATGAGGTAGGTCTGGGTGCCGTTGACGTCGAGCGGCTCGTTGACCTTCAGCTCGTAGTCGCGGGCGGGCGCGCCCGGCGAGTCGTTGACCTTGAGATGGGCGGAGTAGTCGAGCTCCTGGCCCGAGTTGCCGCCGCCCACCTGGTAGGTCGCCTGGAAGTCGCTCAGCTCGAACGCGAACGGCTCCAGCGACTCGGCGTTGACCCGCGGCCCCGGCATGTAGCGGTCGTAGGCGGCGACGGTGTTGGCGAACCCGTCGCCCTCGACCACGAGCACGTTGCCGCGGTAGCCGAACACGGAGCCGATGCCGACGGCCGCCAGCAGGCCGAGCAGCGCGACGTGGAAGAGCAGGTTGCCGGTCTCGCGCAGGTAGCCCTTCTCGGCGGCCACCCAGCCGTCTCCGGTGACCACCCGGAAGCGCAGTTTGCGCAGCCGCCGGGCGGCCTCCTCGACGGTCAGGTCGCTCTCGAAGGCGGCGTGGTGGGGCAGCCTGGACAGGTTGCGCGGCGCGGCGGGCGGCTTGCGGCGCAGCTCGCGCAGGTAGGTGCCGGTGCGCGGGACGATGCAGCCGATCAGCGAGGTGAACAGCAGCAGGTAGATGGCGGCGAACCAGACGGAGCTGAAGACGTCGAAGAGCTGGAACCGGTCGTACCAGACGGCCAGGCCCGGGCTCTCGTCGTAGAGGCGCGCCACCTGGTCGGGCTCGACGCCGCGCTGCGGGATCAGTGAGCCGGGGATGCTGGCCAGCGCGAACAGGAACAGCAGGAGCAGCGCCGTCTTCATCGAGGTGAGCGTGCGCCAGGACCAGCGGAGCCAGCCCGCCGGGCCCAGCCCTGCCCGCTTCGGCTCCTGCTTCCGCTCCAGGTCGGAGACCGTCATCAGATCACCGGCCTGAATCCGCCGATGAGCCCTTGCATGGTCGCGATCATCTCTCCCCACAGGCCGGTGACCAGGGCCACCCCGACGGCCACCATCATGCCGCCGCCGATCCTGGTGATCAGCCGGGAGTGCCGGCGGATGGCGCGGAACGTACGTAGCGCCTTGCTGTAGGCCAGGGCGGCGACGACGAACGGCAGCCCGAGCCCCAGCGCGTAGGCGACGGCCAGCAGCGCGCCGCGCGAGGCGCTGCCCTCGTTCAGCCCGAGCGTGAGCACCACGGCCAGGGTGGGCCCGATGCACGGCGTCCAGCCGAGCCCGAACACCACGCCGAGCAGCGGCGCCCCGGCGAGCCCCGCGGCGGGCAGCCGGTGGATGCGCACGTCGCGCATCAGCTGCGGGAAGACGCCCATGAAGGCCAGCCCGAGCAGGATCGTCAGCACACCGAGCACCCGCGTGATCAGGTCGGCGTTGACCAGCATGGCCTGGCCGAGCTGCCCGAACAGGGCGCCGCTGAGCACGAACACGGCCGCGAACCCGGCCACGAACAGCGTGGTGCCGAGCACCAGCCGCCCCCGCTTGGGATCGTCGCTCATGCCCGTCACGTACGAGAGATAGCCCGGGACCAGCGGCAGCACGCACGGCGACAGGAACGACACCAGCCCCGCCAGCAACGCGATCGGCACGGCCAGCAGCAGGGAGCCGGAGGCGACGACGTCACTCATCGCGCACCTTGAGCACCGCGTTCTTCAGGTCGGTGTAGCGGACCGCGCCGAGCGCCCTGGCCGCGATCCGGCCCTGCTTGTCGATGATGAGCGTGGACGGGATGGCGGCGGGCGGCACCGTGCCCTGGAAGGCCAGGGCGACCTTGCCCGGCTGGTCGTAGATGCTCGGGTAGCCGGTGCCCTCGGTGCGTTCGAAGGCCAGCGCGTCGGCCTTGCGGTCCTTGAAGTCGACGCCGATGAACTCCACGCCGCCGGCCTTGGTCTCGGCCGCGACCTCCTTGAGCACCGGGGCCTCGGCCCGGCAGGGCGCGCACCAGGACGCCCAGAAGTTGATCACGACGACCTTGCCCTGGTGCGCGGCCAGCGAGGCCGTGCCGCCGTCGAGGGTCGGGCCCTCGACCGCCGGCGCGGGCTTGCGGTCGGCGGCCTCGAACACCTGCATCTTCCCGTCGCCCGCGACGAATCGCGTGTCGCCCGCCTGCGGTTGCCCGCTCTGACTGCCGGCGCATCCCGTCACCAGAACGGCGAGGAGGACCAGGGAGATTGACTTGGCGCGCACGGGAGGAAGATCTCCTTGTACTACAAGCGGTAGAGCTTGCAACTCTACCGGCGCGGTCAGGCGCCCGGCACGCTGGGGCCCCTGTCGATCGACCCGGCAGGCTCGCTGTAGCCGACGCTGACGAGCCGGTCGCCCTCGAACGTGAGCGTGGTCAGGCTGGCCAGGGCGCACTGCCTGCGTCTGGGGTCGTGCCAGAGCCTGCGCCGGCCCTCCGCCGCCATCCGGACGGCCCAGATGGGCAGCTGGTGGCTGACCATGACGACCTCGTGGCCGCGCCCCGCCTCCCTGGCGTCGTCAATGGCCGTGCGCATGCGCGCGACGATCACCGGATAGGGCTCGCCCCAGGAAGGACGCATCGGGTTCCAGAAGTAGCGGTAGTTGCGCGGGCTGCGCAGGATCTGCAGCCCTTGCCCGACGGCCCGGCCTTCGAGCAGGTTGCCGGCCTCCAGCAGCCGCTCCTCGATGATCACCTCAAGCCCGTGGGCGGCGGCGACGGGGGCCGCGGTCTCGCGGGCGCGCTCCAGCGGCGAGCTGTAGACGGCCACGATGTCGCGCCCGGACACCGCCTTGGCGACGGTCTTGGCCATCAGCTCGCCCGTCTCAGACAGGTGGTAGCCCGGCAGCCTGCCGTAGAGAATGCCGCCGGGATTGTGCACCTCACCGTGGCGCAGCAGGTGGACGACGGTGGTTTCAGCCATGGTGGCCTCAGCTTATCCGCTCGGCGGTCCCTGATCGCCAGGGCTGATCGCCACCGGAGTAAAGTCGGGGCCTCCCGGAAGGAGCCGCCGATTGGATCCTCTGGCTCTGGTTCTCGTCCTGGTCGCGGCGGTCGCGCACGCGTCGTGGAACCTCCTGAGCAAGAAGGCCGCGCACGTCGACGGCCTGGTGTTCGTCTGGCTCGTGGCGGCGGCGGGCGCGGTGGTGTGGAGCCCGCTGTTCGCCGGGTTCCTGCTGGTGGCGCGGCCCCGGGTGGGGTGGGCGGACCTGGCGGTGATCGGGGTCAGCACCGCGATCCACATGACGTACTTCCTGCTGCTGCAGCGGGGGTACGGCAGCGGCGACCTGTCGATCGTCTACCCGGTGGCGCGCGGCACGGGGCCGATGCTGGCGAGCCTGGTGGCGGTGCTGTTCCTGGGCGAGCGGCCGACGCCGGTGGGGATCGCCGGGATCCTCCTGGTGGGCGCCGGGGTGTTCCTGATGAGCGGGCGCGCCGGCGGGGCGGACCTGAAAGGGCTGGCGTTCGGGCTGGCCACCGGGGTGTTCATCGCCGCCTACACGGTGTGGGACTCGCGGGTGGTGAGCACCTTCGCGGTGGCGCCGATCCTGCTCAACTACCTGGGCGAGGTGGGGCGCATGATCGTGCTGGCCCCTTTCGTGCTGCGCGGGCGGCGGCGGGCGCTGATGGCGGCGGCCTGGCGGGCGCACCGGGGCACGATCGTGACGGCGGCGGTGCTCATCTTCGTGTCCTACCTGCTGGTGCTGGTGGCGTTCACCAGGGCGCCGGTGAGCCTGGTCGCGCCGGCGCGCGAGATGAGCGTGCTGATCGCGGTCGTGCTGGGCGGGCGGCTGCTCGCCGAGGACGGGCTGCGCCACCGCCTGCTGGCCGCGGGCGTGATCGTCGGCGGCGTGGTGGCCATCGCGCTCAGCTGATCCAGCCGTCCTGCGCGGTTTCGCCCGCCCGTACGAGAGCGTCGACCGTCGCCCTGATGGCGGGGCGGCGGGCGGCGTCGCTGCGCCAGAGCGCGTAGATCCGGCGGGTCTGGCGCGGCAGCAGGGGGACCAGCCGGACGCCCGCCGGCACCGGGTCGCGGCCCAGGCGCGGCACGATCGCGCAGCCGAGCCCGGCCGCGACCAGCGCGAGCTGGGTGGGGTACTCGTCGGCCATGGAGGCGATCTCCGGCTCCAGCTCGGCGCTGCGCAGCGTGAACACCAGCCAGTCGTGGCAGATGGTGCCGGGCGAGGAGCTGATCCACCGCTCGCCGCAGAGCGCGGACAGCTGGATCTCCCGTTCGCCGGCCAGCGGGTGGTTCGCGGGGAGCGCCACGTCGGCGATGTCCTCGAGCAGCGTCTTCCTGGACAGGCCGTCGGGGATGGGCATCGGCCGGTTGAGCCAGTCCTGCACGACCACCAGGTCGAGCTCTCCCCTGGCGACCTCGCGGACCACCCGTTCAGGCTCGCGCTCGTACAGCTGCACCGACAGGTCGGGGTGGCGCTGCCGGAGCTCGGCGAGGGTGAGCGGCATCAGGCCGCGGGCGGCGGTCGGGAACGCGCCCACGTTGAGCCTGCCGACGACCTGGCCGCGCAGCGCCTCGAAGTCGGCTTCGGCGGTCTCGACCAGGGCGAGGATGCGCTCCGCGTGCTCGGCGAGCAGCCCGGCGGCGTCCGTCAGCCGCACCCCGCGCCCGTTGCGCTCGACCAGCCGCGCGCCGGTCTCCCGCTCCAGCTTGGCTATCTGCTGCGACACGGCCGAGGGGGTGACCATCAGCGCGTCGGCGGCGGCTCCGACGGAGCCGTAGACGTGCACGGCGTGGAGGGCCTTGAGCCGGTTGAGGTCCAACATGTAAGCGAGTCTAAAGCGTTAAGCGTAGAAAGTCTCGCTTGTCCTTCACTCTGTAGCGTTGGAAAATAGTTGCATGCGAATCCTTAAGCCGAAGCAGAAGTCGTTCCAGTCCACCTCGTACCTGAAGACCCTCGCCGAGCAGGCCCGCGAGCAGCGCGCCGCCCGGGTCCGCAAGGCCGCCTAGATCCCCGCATGAACCCCGGGGCCGAGCCGCGATCCACAGGATCGCCGTGAACACGCTGAGACCCCCTCATCTGGCGCTCGCCATCGGGCTGGCCGCCGTCTGGGGGGTCAACTTCGTCGTCATGCAGGTGGGGCTGGAGCACTTCCCGCCCCTGCTGTACGCGGGCCTGCGGTTCGCGATGGCGGCCTTCCCCGCCCTGCTCCTGGTCGGCCGCCCGGCCGTGCCCTGGCGCTGGATCGCCGCGGTCGCCGCCACGACCGGCGCCGGCCAGTTCGCCCTGCTGCTCGTGGGCATGCGGGCCGGCATGCCGGCCGGGCTGACCTCGCTGGTCCTGCAGATGCAGGTGCTGTTCACGATCCTGTTCGCGGTGACGCTCCTCGGCGAGCGCCTCACCGCGCGCCGGGTGACGGGCCTGGCCGTCGCGTTCGGCGGCCTGGCCCTGGTGGCGCTCGACTTCGGCGCCTCCGGCCCGATCGGCGCCTTCGCCCTGTGCGTCGCCGCCGCCGCGGCCTGGGGCCTCGGCAACATCGCCCAGCGCAAGGCCGCCCCGCCCGACTCGCTGCGCTTCATGGTCTGGGTCAGCGCCCTGTCGTCGCCGCCGCTCCTGCTCCTGTCACTCTGGCTGGAGGGCGTCCCCACCCTGACGGCCCCGCTGGAGGGCTGGCTGTCCCTCCTGTACGTGGCCTTCGTCTCGACACTCGTCGGCTTCGGCGTCTGGGGCTTCCTCCTGCGCCGCTACGACGCCTCCACCGTCGCCCCCTACACGCTCCTCGTGCCGGTCTTCGGCATGACCTCGGCCGCCCTCTTCACCGGCGAGCCCTTCACCTGGCTCCGCATCGCCGCCGCCGTCCTCATCGTCACCGGCGTCCTGTACGCGGGCACCCGCCCACGCCGTCGGATCGCGGAACCACGTGCCCGCGAACCAGGGAAAGCCACGCTCGCGAAATAGCGACTCAGGGCACGGCAGATCAGGGAAAATTCGTCCGCGGATCAGGGATTGGATCTCTGGCAGATTTGGGAGAATAGCGCTCGCAGACCGTGAATTCCCACTTCGGAGACTAGATGGATCTCGTGCCCCGGCTCGCTGCAAGCCGGCTTAAGGAGCTGCTCAACGAGCTGCGGATCGTCGTCGTCAACGGCCCACGCCAGTGCGGCAAGACGACGCTCCTGCAGTCGTGCAGGCGCTTCGGTGACGCCACTTTCGCCACTCTCGACGACCCGTCACAGCTCGCGATCGCCCGCGACGATCCCCGGACCTTCGCCCGCCAGCAGCCGCAGCCCGTCATCATCGACTAGATCCAGCGCGCCGGCGACCCCTTGGTTCTGGCCATCAAGCAGGTCGTGGACGAGGACTGGCGCCCCGGCCAGTTCGTCCTCTCCGGATCCACCCGATTCCTCAGTGTGCCCACCCTGTCGGAGTCTCTCGCGGGACGGGTGGTCTTCGTCGATCTGTGGCCATTCGCCATAGCCGAACGCACCGGCGGCACCGGCGGCTTCTGCGACCAGGTGTTCGCCGATCCAACGTCGGTAACCGAGCGGCGGTCAGCCTGGACGCGGGAGGACTACCTCCGGCTGATCTGCCAGGGCAGCTATCCCGAGGTCCTCCGCCTCAGCTCCCCCCTCGCCCTGAGTAATTGGTTCCACGGCTACCTCGACACCGTGATCTCCCGCGACATCCGGGAGTTCGCGCACGTCGGCAAGGCCGGCGCGATCCCCGATCTGATCGCGCTGGTCGCCGCCCGCGCGGGCGGGCAGCTCGTCCTGGCCCAGCTCGCCAACAGTCTCGGGCTCGACGCGGCGACCGTCCGCTCCTATCTCGCCTACCTGGAGACGGTCTTCCTCGTCGCCTCCGCCCCGGCCTGGTCGAACAACTTCTCCTCCCGGGTGACGCACGCTCCGAAGACCTATGTGACCGACAGCGGTCTGGCTTCCCATCTACTGGATGTGGACGCCGACGCCCTGCTGGCCCCAGGCCACCCGGCACTCGGCGGGCTACTCGAAACGTTCGTCTTCGCCGAGTTGCTCAAACTGACGACGTTCGCCCAGCGGCACGTCGCCCTGCGCCACTACCGAGATCGGGACAAACGCGAGGTCGACTTCATCCTGGAACGCCGGGACGGCACGGTCATCGGCATCGAGGTCAAGGCTTCGGCCACGCCGAAGCCGGACGACGCCCGGTATCTGCGCTGGCTGCGAGACAACCTGGGCGACCGCTTCCGCGCCGGGTACGTGCTCCACCTCGGCGACACGAACCTGCCGTCGGGCGACCGGATCTTCTTCACCCCGCTGTCGGCGCTCTGGGAGCATGCGGCACCAACGAGCCTCACCCCGCCGTTGCCTGCCTCACGTGTTCCGGTTAGACCCGCCTCACACTCGGGGGTGCAGGGGGCCGGGAGGCCCCTTGCCAAGGGGAGCTGGGCTCCCCGCTGAGAGGAGCCCGAGCTCGGTGGCGCGGAGCGCCTGGGGGGCGAGGACCTTGGCCGGGAGGGCCTCTGTCACGTGCGGGTCAGAGGGCCGCGGCGGCGGCCTTGGCGGCGGCCGGGAGGGCGTCGGCCACCAGGCTCAGCGCGTCGTCGTCGTGGGAGGCGGACAGGAACCACGCCTCGTACGCCGACGGCGGCAGGTAGACGCCCTGGTCCAGCATCGAGTGGAAGAACGCCTTGTAGGCCGCGGTGCTCTGGGTCTGGGCGTCGGCGAAGTCCGTGACCTGCCGGTCGGTGAAGAAGATGGAGAACAGGGTGCCCGCCGTCTGCAGCCGGTGCGGCACGCCGGCGGCCGTCAGCGCCGAGGTGGCGGCCTCGGCGACGGCGCGGGCGGCGGCGCCGACCTCGGCGTAGGCGGCGTCGTCGAGCGCGCGCAGTGTGGCCAGCCCGGCGGCGCAGGCCAGCGGGTTGCCCGACAGGGTGCCCGCCTGGTAGACGGGACCCTCGGGAGCCAGATGCGCCATGACGTCGGCGCGCCCGCCGAACGCCGCCGCCGGGAGCCCTCCGCCCATGACCTTGCCGAACGTCATCAGGTCGGCCTCGACCGGGTCCAGCCCGTACCATCCGGAGCGCGAGACGCGGAAGCCCGTCAGGACCTCGTCCACGATGAGCAGCGCCCCGTGGCGGGTGCACAGCTCGCGCAGGCGGCTGTTGAAGCCGTCGAGCGGCGGCACGATGCCCATGTTGGCCGGGCACGCCTCGGTGATGACGCAGGCGATCTCCGCCGCCTCGAAGGCCTGCTCGACCAGGTCGATCGCGTTGTAGGGCAGCACGATCGTGTCGGCAGCCGAGGCGCCGGTCACGCCAGGCGTGTCGGGCAGCCCGAACGTGGCCACCCCCGACCCGGCCGACGCCAGCAGCGCGTCGACGTGACCGTGGTAGCAGCCGGCGAACTTGACGACCTTGGACCGGCCGGTGAACCCGCGGGCCAGCCGCACCGCGCTCATCGTCGCCTCGGTGCCGGAGCTGACCAGCCGCACCTTCTCCACGGGCGCCACCCGGGCCACGATCTCCTCGGCCAGCTCGACCTCTCCCGGGGTCGCGGTCCCGTACGAGAAGCCGCGCGAGGCCGCCTCGGCCACCGCCTCCACGACCGCGGGGTGCCGGTGACCCAGGATCATCGGACCCCACGAGCACACCAGGTCGACGTAGCGGTTGCCGTCGGCGTCGGTGATGTAGGGCCCCTGGCCGGAGACCATGAAGCGCGGCGTGCCGCCGACCGCGCCGAACGCGCGGACCGGAGAGTTCACCCCGCCCGGCACGACGGCGCTGGCGCGGGCGAACAGATCGTCGGAGTTCTTTGTACGGCTCACCCGAAACAGGTTAGTCGGCGAGCCACTCCAGCACGCGGAGCGGGTCGGGGAGCGGGCGGCCGTCGGGGGTGCGCAGCCAGGAGACCGGCTGTCCGGTGGTGAGGGTGGACGGCGGGGCGAGGACGTAGCTGTCGCGGCAGTGCCAGCGCAGGCCAGGCGTGTCCTCGATGGTGGCCGGGTCGCAGTCGAGCTGGCAGGACCACCACTCGTCCTCGTCGTCGGGGTTGCCGCGGGTGGCCACATAGAACAGGACCCGGTCGCCGTTGGCGGCGACCGGGCCTGAGGGAGCTCCGGCGGCGTCGATCCTGGCGAGGGCCGACAGTCCGGTGGAGAGCGGCACGTCGAACACGTCGAACACGCGGCCGGTGGGCAGGATGACGTTGGCCTCGGGGTCGTTGCGCCACCAGCGGGTGAGCTGCGCCGTGTCGGTCGTGGCCTGCATGTTCCAGGCGGGCGACAGCGGGTGGGCGCCCGGGTCGGGACAGCCGACGCGGTCACACGAGCAGGCGCGGGGGCCGTTGCGCAGCGGATGAGCGCCCGGCACGGCCGGCCATCCCAGAGCGGCGTAGCCGAGGACGGCGTCGAGCCGCGAATGCCGCGGTTTCCTTCTGGTACGGCGAGCCAGAGGTACCCCCACCATGGTGTCTCCCGTCGAAGTCACCGTGCCTGAGGCAGTCCCGTCTCCTGGCCTGGCGCACACGCGGGACACACCAGCACGTCTTATGGCACTCTAACGCACACGTCTCAGGACATGACCCGAACCCCATGGTTAGAGGCGGCGTGCCACCTCGGTCGCCCAGTAAGTGAGGATCAGGTCGGCCCCGGCGCGCTTGATCGACACCAGCGACTCCATGATCATGCGGTCGCGGTCGACCCAGCCGTTGGCGGCGGCGGCCTCGATCATCGCGTACTCGCCGCTCACCTGGTAGGCGGCGACGGGCACGTCCACCTCGTCACGGAAGCGGCGGATGACGTCGAGGTAGGCGAGCGCGGGCTTGACCATGACGGCGTCGGCCCCTTCGGCCAGGTCGAGCCTGGCCTCGCGGAGCGCCTCCTCCAGCGGGCCCGCCGGGTCCTGCTGGTGACTGGCCCGGTCGCCGAACTGGGGCGCGCACTCGGCGGCGTCCCTGAACGGCCCGTAGAAGGCCGAGGCGTACTTGGCCGTGTAGGCGAGGATCGGGACGCCGGTGAACCCGTCGGCGTCGAGCGCCGCCCTGATGACCCCGACCTGGCCGTCCATCATGCCGCTCGGCGCCACCATCTGGGAGCCGGCCCTGACCTGCGCGACCGCGATGGACGCGTAGCGCTCCAGGGTGGCGTCGTTGTCGACCTCGCCGCTCTCGGTGAGGATGCCGCAGTGGCCGTTGTCGGTGAACTCGTCGAGGCAGGTGTCGGCCATCACCACGATGGCGTCGCCGACCTCGGCGCTCACGTCGCGCAGCGCCACCTGAAGGATGCCGTCGGGGTCGTCGGCGGCCGAGCCGCGGGCGTCCTTGACGGCGGGCACGCCGAACAGGATCAGCCCGCCGACGCCGGCCTCGGCCGCGTCGAGCGCGGCCTTCCGCAGCGAGTCGCGGCTGTGCTGGTAGACGCCGGGCATGGAGCCGACCGGGTGGGGCTCCGCGATGCCCTCCTTGACGAACAGGGGCAGGATCAGGTCGGCGGGGTGCAGGCGGGTGCCGGCCACCATCCTGCGCAGCGCCGGGGTGCGGCGCAGCCTGCGCGGGCGGGCGACGGGGAACTCGGCGCTCACTTGGCCCTCCTTCTGGCGCCCCTGCGGTTCTGGGACGGCTTGCGCGGGGTGTCGCCGGCGGAAAGCGCCGCCGACCGCTGCTTGGCGCCGAACTCCGCCAGCGCTGTCGCCAGGGCCGAGGCGGAGGGCTTGCTCGCCATGACGTCCACGCGCAGCCCGAACTCCTCGGCCGTCTTGGCCGTCTGCGGCCCGATCACGGCGATGATCGTGACGTTGTGCGGCTTGCCGGCGATGCCGACGAGGTTGCGTACGGTCGAGGACGAGGTGAACAGCACGGCGTCGAAACCGCCGCCCTTGATCGCCTCGCGGATCGGGGCGGGCGGCGGCGCGGCCCGCACGGTGCGGTAGGCGGTGACGTCGTCGCACTCCCAGCCGAGCTCGGTGAGCCCGGCGACGAGCGTGTCGGTCGAGATGTCGGCCCTGGGCAGCAGCACCCGGTTGATCGGGTCGAGCATCGAGTCGTACGGCGGCCACTCGTCCACGAGCCCTTCCGACGACTGCTCGCCGGAGGGCAGCAGGTCGGGCCGGACGCCGAACTCGATCAGCGCCCGCGCGGTGGCGTCGCCGACCGCGGCGACCTTGAGCCCGGCGAAGGCACGCGCGTCGAGCCCGTACTCCTCGAACTTCTCCCGCACCGCCTTGACGGCGTTGGCGCTGGTGAAGGCCACCCACTCGTAGCGGCCGGTGACCAGGCCCTTGATGGCGCGGTCCATCTGCTGCGGGGTGCGCGGCGGCTCGACCGAGATGGTCGGCACCTCCTCCGGCACCGCGCCGTACGAGACGAGCTGCTCGGACAGGGCCTGGGACTGCTCCCTCGTGCGCGGGACCAGCACCCGCCAGCCGAACAGCGGCTTGGTCTCGAACCACGACAGCGTGTCGCGCATGCGGACGGCCTCGCCCACCGTGATCAGGGCGGGCTCGGCCAGCGCGGCGTGCTTGAGGTCGGCCTGCAGCCTGCCGAGGGTGGACACCACGGTGTGCTGCTCGGTGGTGGTGCCTGAAGCGGTGACGGCCACCGGAGTGGTGTCGGGCTTGCCCCCGCCGATCAGCGCCTTGCCGATGGCCACGGCCTCGGGCAGGCCGTTGTAGATGACGAGCGTGCCGGGGCAGGCGGCGTGGGAGGCCCAGTCCTGCTCCCGGGCGGCGTCGACGACGCGGAACTCCGGCGTCGACATCGCGGAGGGGATGCCCGCGTAGGCGAGCACGGCGGTCGCGGACGGCACGCCGGGCACGATCTCGAAGTCCACCTCAGCCGCGGCGCAGGCCGCGACCTCCTCGGAGACCGAGGAGAACAGCATCGGGTCGCCCTCGCACAGGCGCACGACGAGCCGGCCGGCGGCGGCGTGGCCGAGGTAGTCGCCCTCGGTCACCTCCACCTCGGGCCGGCTGTGACGGAGCAGGGACCGGTGGGCCTCCACACCCGGCACGACGACGTCTGCCTTGCCGAGCAGCTCGGCGCCACGCAGCGTGAGGAGGTTGGGATCACCGGGCCCGGCGCCAACGAACGCGACGAAACCGGAGGTAGGACTATCGGAGCTCAATGGGAATGCTCCCCCATCAATCTGTCGGCCCCTTCGCGAAGCATCTCGGCCGCGAGCCGGCGACCCAGATCTTCCGCCTCCGAAGGAGAGCCGGCGGTGGACTTGCGCACCGCCTGACGGCCGTCGACAGCGACGACCGCGGCGGTCAGGTTGAGAGTCTGCCCGTCATCGAGCCCGAAAGCACCCACAGGGGCAGAGCAGCCCGCTTCGAGCGCGGCCAGGATGGCCCGCTCGGCGGCCACCGCGGAGCGGGTCCGCGGGTCGTCGAGCTGACCGAGGAACTCGACCATGTCGGCCCGGTCGGCGAGGCACTCCACGGCCAGCGAGCCCTGGCCCGGGGCGGGCAGCACCCGATCGACCTCGAAGATCTCGGCGATCTCGGCGGTCCGCCCGATCCTGGTGAGACCGGCCGAGGCGAGCACGACCGCGTCCAGCTCGCCGGCGGCGATCTTGCCGATGCGGGTCTCGGCGTTGCCGCGGATCGGCACGTACTCCAGGTCGGGACGGAGCGCGCGGAGCATGGCGACGCGGCGCGGCGAGCCCGTGCCGACGCGGGCGCCCGGCGGCAGGTCGGCGAACTTGGCCGGGCCGACGAGCGCGTCGCGGTGGTCGTGGCGGGTGGGGAGCGCGGCCAGCTCGATACGCGGGTCGGGCTTGGTCGGCAGGTCCTTCAGGGAGTGGACGGCGAAGTCGATCTCGCCTTCGAGCAGCTTGTCGCGCAGCGCGCTGACGAACACGCCGGTGCCGCCGAGCTGGGCCAGGTGGGCCTTGCTCACGTCGCCGAACGTCGTGACGCCGACGAGCTCGATGGCGCGTCCGGTGTGTTCTGTGTAGGCGTCGGCGACCATCCGCGACTGCGTCGTGGCCATCAGGCTGCGACGGGTGCCCAGCTTCAAGGGCTGCGGGGTCACAGCTCTACCTCCCTTACGGCTTCGGGCATCTTCGGATCCAGGTCGAACAGCTCGCGCAGCGCTTCCGCATAATGATCGCCTCCAGGAGAGGTGGCGAGCCGCTTGACACGCACAGTGGGCTCGTGCAGGAGCTTGTCGACGACCCTCTGCACGGTCAGGGTCACCTCGTCCCTGGTCTTCTCGTCCAGGCCGGGCACCCTCATCATCAGCCTGCCCAGCTCGGACTCGACCACCCCCGCGGCCTTGCTGCGCAGCGCCACCACCGTCGGGGTGACGCGGGAGGCACGGGCGGCGTCGAGGTAGGCGGTCAGCTCCTCGGCGAGGAGCCAGCGCGCGGAACGCACCGCGTCGCCCTCACGGTAGCCGATGCCGGACTCGTGGATGGTCTCCAGGTCGACCAGGGTGACGCCGGGGACGGCGCGCACGGCCGGGTCGATGTCGTGGGGCAGCGCCAGGTCGAGCAGGAACGCGCCGCGCGTCACCATGTCGGCGGTGATCACGTGGCGGCCGGCGCCGGTGCAGGTGATGACGAGGTCGGCGTCGGCCAGCTCGCGGCCGACCGCGCCGAACTCCACCGCCCGGCCGCCGACGGACGCGGCCAGCCGGGCGCCGCGCTCGTACGTACGGTTGGCGATGACGATGTCTGTCACCCCTGCGCGCGCGAGCGTCACGGCGGCCAGGGAGCTCATCGAGCCCGCGCCGACCACCAGCGCGCACCGTCCGGCCAGCTCGCCGGCCAGCGCCAGGCCGGCGCTCACCAGGGAGGCGCCGGCCTTGTCGATGCCGGTCTCGGTCTGGGCCCGCTTGCCGACCCGCAGCGCGTGCTGGGCCAGTTCGTTCAGGGTGGCGCCGACGGTGCCGTGCTTCTGGGCGAGCTTGAGCGCCTGGCGCACCTGGCCGAGGATCTGACCCTCGCCGACCACCATCGAGTCGAGGCCGCACACGACGGAGAACAGGTGCTCGACGGCCTGCTCCTCGTAGTGCACGTAAAGGTGCGGGGTCAGCTCGTCGACGGGCACGCCGGAGTGGCGGCTGAGCAGCCCGGTGACGGCGGAGACGGCCGCGTGGAAGCGGTCGACGGCGGTGTAGACCTCGACCCTGTTGCAGGTCGAGACCACGAAGGTCTCCGCCACGCACAGGTCTTCCTGCACGTCGTGCAGCAGCTTGGTCAGCGCGTCGCCGGTCACGGACACGCGTTCCAGCATGGCCACCGGGGCGGTCCGGTGGCTCAGGCCGATCGCCAGAACGCTCATTGCGTGTCCACTGCCATGAGTGGCCCCCCAGCCTTGCGTTGCTCGTGGAACGCCAGAATCTGCAGCTCGATGGAAAGGTCGACCTTCCGGACGTCGACGGTGTCCGGGACGGTGAGGACCACCGGAGCGAAGTTGAGGATGCTGGTGACGCCAGCCGCAACCACACGATCGCACACTTCCTGTGCCGCCGCCGCCGGTGTAGCCAGAACCACGATCGAGACTCCACGCCGCTTGATCGCGGCTTCTAGCGCATCAATATGTTCAACATTCAACCCCGCAATGGTGTCGCCCACGACTTCGGGGTCGGCGTCGAACATCGCGGCGACGCGGAAACCCCTGGAGACGAAGCCGCCGTAGTTGGCCAGCGCGCGGCCGAGGTTGCCGATGCCGACGATGGCGACGGCCCAGTCCTGGGTCAGGCCCAGCTCACGGGAGATCTGGTAGACGAGGTACTCCACGTCGTAGCCGACGCCGCGGGTGCCGTAGGAGCCCAGGTGCGACAGGTCCTTGCGGAGCTTGGCCGAGTTGACCCCGGCCGCGGAGGCGAGGTCCTCCGAGCTGACCGTCGCGATCCCCCGCTCCGCCATCAAGTGCAGCGCCCGCAGGTACAACGGCAGCCTGGCGACCGTAGCCTCGGGAATGCCGCGATCGCGGGGGTGGGACGGACTCTTCACCTGCGGGAGCTCCAGGGGAACGGGCGGCCGTGAGCCGCGTGGCGGGATGGAACCGTCTTTCAGGTTAATCCCTTTGTGAACCGATGCACAAAGTCAGCGCTCCGGCAAGGGGCGCTACGGTGGGTGACATGCATCGCATCACCCTCATCGGCAAGCCTGGCTGTCACCTGTGCGAGGACGCCCGGGAGATCATCGGCCGGGTCGCCGGCGAGCTGGGCGTACCGTGGTCCGAGGTGAACATCGAGACCTCCGACGAGCTGCGCGAGCGCTACTGGGAGATGATCCCGGTGACCCTGGTCGACGGTGTCCAGCACGACTTCTGGCGTGTCTCCGAAGACCGGCTGCGCGCGGCCCTGGCCGACTAGAACATCACCGTCTAGAACATCACTGTCTAGAACATCACCGTCTAGAACATCACCGTCTAGAACATCACCGTCGGCAGCGGCACGACCTTGGCCGCGCTGATGTCCAGCTCGATGACGTTGGTGGCGAGCACCATCGCCTGACGCTCGCTGACGAACCGCTCGACGTGCGGCTGGCGCTGGTGGTCGCGGTAGGCCACCTCGTCGCGGTAGATCTCGTAGACGATGCGCTGCAGGGGCGCCGACTTGACCGCGTGGCAGGCGTACACCAGCGTGTCGGGCTCACCCCTGCGCACCGCCTCGACGGTCTGCTCGGCCAGCCGGTCGAACGCGGCGCCGGCGCCGTCCATGAGCGTGAAGACGGTGAGCATGCCGTAGATGTTCGGCGACAGCCTCCCGGAGGAGCCCTGCCCGGCCGGCTGGGCAGCGGGCTGAGCGGGGGGCTGGGCGGAGGGCTGGAGGGTGGGCTGCGGGCCGGTCACCGGCACGCGCGGCGCGAACACGTCGGCCCCCGGGTAGAAGGCGCCGGTGGCGGGGCCGTCGGCGGCCATCGGCGAGGACTGGGGCGGCCTCGCGTGGTCCGTGCGGCCGTTCATCAGGTATCCGGTCGAGGGGCCGGCGTCGGCCGGCGGCATGCGGGCCGCGTAGCCGGTCTCGGGCGGGCCCATGCGACCGGTCTCCCCCGTGGACGGGCCGCGGTCGCCCGGCGTCATCCGGGCCGCGTAGTCGGTCTCCCCGGTCGCTCGGTACTCGGCCACCAGGTCGCCCAGCCCGGACCGGCGCGGCCGCGGCGGAACCTGGGCGTGCCCCTGCGGGCTCGCGGTGACGGGCTCCGGCTCCGTCCGCCGCCCCACCGGCCGCCGCTCCTCCAGCGGCTCGTCGTCGAAGTCGTCGTCGTCCTCGTACGGGGCCAGCGGGCGCAGCACCGTGTACCAGATCGCGGCGGCGGCGACGATCAGCAGCACGGTCGTGAACACGCCGGGCACCGAGAACCGCATCGCGCCCACCAGGGCCAGCCCGGACGGCACGACGACCAGCGACGCGTGCAGGTTGTCGGTGTCGTACTCGTCGCCGTCGCGCCACCGCAGCGCGGCGATCACCACGCCGGCCGCCATGATCAGGGCGGTCAGCACGTGCGCGCCGATCAGCAGGTAGTGGGGGAATATCGCCCAGTGGTCGCCCCCCGTGGGGAGGGTCTTGCCCATCTCGTCGGAGATGAGCGGGTCGACCATGAGGATCACCGAGGCCGTGACCGTGTAGGCGATGCCGAACAGCCACGCCACGAACCTCGGCGGCGTCTTCTCCGACAGGAGCTGAACCAGCCCGACCGCCATCCAGAGCGGCGCCACCAGCGACCCGGTCAGCTGGTAGATCCTGAACGTGGCGGCCCCGAACCCGACCAGATGTCCGATCCCGATCACGCCGAGTGACAGGCACAGCGCCGCGGCCGCGACGGTCCAGGCGATCAACCAGCCCTCTGGCTCCTCACGCAGCCGCCTGACCAGGGCGCCGGTGGCGATGGCGGCCAAGAGCGAACCTGCGAAAGCGATGACGGCGACGAGGATCTCCATGGTGTCTCCCATGCTGCCGGACAAAGCCTCCGAGCCGGTAGCCGAAGAGGGAACGGGTTGGACCACACCGTATCTGCCGCTTACTGGAAGTCATGCCATGGGCAAGTGGATTGTGCAATTTCCGGTTGATTTCTAGAGTGTTCGAGCACGCCGCACCCTTACCCGTAGGGATTCCGGATGCCTGACTCATGGCCGTTCTCCGGGTTGCTCGCGCCGGCCGTCGCCGCGCCCGCCCGGACGACCGAGCCTGACGTGCGCGAAAACCGTGACACGACCGCCGCCGACGACGACCTGCGCACCCTGGTGCTGCATGCCAAGACCGGAGATTCGGACGCCTTTGGCACGCTCTACGACCGATATGTGGACCTCGTCTACCGCTACATCTATTTCCGGGTCGGCTCCCACCCGCTCGCCGAGGACCTGACCAGCGAGACCTTCCTGCGCGCGCTCCGCCGGATCACCGACTTCACCTGGCAGGGCCGCGACTTCGGCGCCTGGCTCGTGACGATCGCCAGGAACCTGGTGACCGACCATTACAAATCCGGCCGCTACCGGCTGGAGATCTCCACCGGCGAGGTGCTCGACGTCCCGCTCGACGGGGCCCACATCCCGGAGAACGCGGTGGTGAACGCCATCATCAACGACCGGGTGCTGCGCGCGGTCCGCGATCTCAATCCGGAACAGCAGGAGTGCGTGGTGCTGCGTTTCCTGCACGGCCTGTCCCTCGCGGAGACCGCGCTGATCATGGGGAAGAAGAGTGGAGCG
This sequence comes from Nonomuraea sp. C10, assembly GCF_008017515.1. NCBI lineage: Bacteria > Bacillati > Actinomycetota > Actinomycetes > Streptosporangiales > Streptosporangiaceae > Nonomuraea > Nonomuraea sp. C10. The sequence continues at coordinate 1,694,444 of NZ_VPFF01000003.1, read as the reverse complement.
ATCAAAGCGCTGCAGTTCCGGGCCGTGCGCGCGCTGGCCAGAGCGCTCAAGCACGACCTTGCGTAACCCGCTGCCACGCACCGTCGTTAGGCAGGTGTCACGGCAACGCCGCCAGGCGTCGAGGGAGCGGTCATGAACAGGGCGCGCAGATCGCGCGAACGGGTGCTCGGCCATCTCACCGAGCTGAGCGGGCTCCGGCTCGGCGGTGGTCCCGACCCGGCCTTCCGCGAGCGCCTGCGCGCCGATCTCGCCTCCGCCGACCGTGCCTCCTCCCGCGCCGCCTCCCGTGCGGTCTTGCGTGCCGCCACGCCCGCCTCCGGCCCGCCGCCGCGGCGCGGCAGGCACGCGCACCGGCGGCCCCGGCGCAGGCGCCCCTGGCTCGGGCAGCTCGCCTCCGCCGGGGTGGCCGTCACCATGATGGTGTCGATGATCTCCACCTACCGGGCGGTGCCCGGCGACACGCTCTACCCGCTCAAGCGCGCCGCCGAGAGCACGCTCGTCCGTCTCAGCACCGACGACGTGGTACGGGCCGAGCGCGAACTGGTGTCGGCCAACACCCGCGCCAGGGAGGTCGCCCAGCTGCTCGGCGAGGCCGGCGAGGGGCCTCTGGTGGGCCGGACGCTCAAGGAGATGGAGCAGTCGACCCGCGCGGGCGTCACCCGGCTGGAACGGGCCGAACCCCGCTCCCCCAAGATCAGCGAGTTCGCCGAAGAGCAGAAGAACATGGTCGAGCCGATGATCGAGCAACTCGACGGTGACGAGCACGACCAGGCCGTCGGGTACCTCGACTACATCGAAGGTCTCGTGCCCCCATCTGGGTAAGCTGAAGCGCATGTGGCGGGTAATACGACGACGGCACGGTGCCCAGGCCGAGATCGCCGGCGAGGCCGCGGCGGCGGCAGCGGTCGTCGTGCCGCCGGCCGAGCCCGATCTGGAGGCGGCGGCCTTCTTCGACGTCGACAACACCATGATGCGCGGCGCCTCCATCTACCACTTCGCCAGGGGCCTGGCCACCCGCGGCATGTTCGACACCGGCGACCTGTTCAAGTTCGCGATCGGCCAGGCGGCGTTCCGGCTGCGCGGCAGCGAGAACCCCGAGCACATCGCGGTCGCCCGCGAGACCGCGCTGGCGTTCGTCGCGGGCGCGAAGGTCGACGACGTGGTGCGGCTCGGCGAGGAGATCTACGACGAGGTCATGGCCGACCGCATCTGGGCCGGCACCCGCTCGCTCGCGCAGAGCCACCTCGACCGCGGCCAGCGCGTGTGGCTGGTGACCGCCACCCCCGTCGAGCTGGCCCGCGTGATCGCCCAGCGGCTGGGCCTGACCGGCGCGCTCGGCACCGTCGCCGAGACCAGCGAGGGCGTCTACACCGGCCGGCTGGTCGGCGACCTGCTCCACGGCCCGGCCAAGGCCGAGGCGGTGCGCGCGCTGGCCCGCCGCGAGGGCCTCGACCTGACGCGCTGCACCGCCTACAGCGACTCCTCCAACGACCTGCCGATGCTGTCGCTGGTCGGCAACCCGGTGGCCATCAACCCCGACAGCGAGCTGCGCGAGCACGCCAAGAAGCACGACTGGCCGATCAAGGACTTCCGCACCGGCCGGAAGGCGACGCTGACCGCGCTGCCCATCGCGGCCGGGCTGGGCGCGGTGGCCGGCGGGGTCGCCGCCGGCATCGCGCTGCGCAGGCTCTATCGCGACCGCTAACGCAGCGAGGCGAACAACTTCTCCGCCTCGGGCTGCTTCCAGGCGATCCTGTTCCGGTCCTCCGGGTGGGGGATCCACGGCACGGTGACCAGCTTGACGGTGCTGTCGTGCAGGCTCATGGCGATCCCGATCATCCGTTCGACGTCGAGCTCGGTGTCGGTCGTGACCGAGTCGGCCACCACGGACGCCAGCGTCTTGAGCTTGGCGGGCTCGTCCAGGACCTGCCCGGCCTTCTTCGCCATGGCCCGGATGACGGTCTGCTGGCGCTTGATCCGGGCGATGTCGGAGCCGTCGCCGACGGAGCGCAGCCGCATGTAGCCGACGGCCCGCTCGCCGTCCAGCAGGCTCTTGCCCGCCGGGAGCGTCAGCTTGGCCTTCGGATCGTCGACGGCCCGCTTCAGCGTCACCTCGATGCCGCCGAGCGCGTCGACGAGCCGCCCGAACCCGGCGAAGTCCACCTCCGCCATGTGGTCGATCCGCACGTCCGTCAGGCTCTCCACGGCCTTCACGGTGCAGGTCAGCCCTCCCCTGTTGTACGCGGAGTTGATCAGGTCGGTGCGGGCGGGCGCCGATCCGCAGGCGGGGAGCTGGACGAGCGAGTCGCGCGGGATGCTGACCGCCGTGGTCCGCTTCCTGTCGGCGGGCAGGTGCAGCAGGATGATCGAGTCGGTGCGCCCCTTGTCGTCGGCCATGCGCGGGGCCGACCCCTTGTCGGTGCCCACCAGCAGCACGTTCAGCGCCTCCGTCACCTTGGCGGGTCGCGCTCCCACCGGATGCTGCGCCGTCCGCCGCAAGTCACCGAGCAGCAGCGCCGGCACCGCCACGGCCGCGACCGTGGCCACGGTGGCGACGGCGACCAGCCCGGCGGCCATCCAGCCGAACCACCGGCGGCGCGGCCGGCCCTCCACCGCGCCCAGCAGCCGCTCCCGCTGGCGCACCAGCGTCGCCGGGGGTTCGTGCTCCAGCCGCCTGCCGAAGTCCCTGAGCAGCTTGAGGTCGTCCATCGTCACTCCTCTCCCAGCATCGGATTGGTGTCGCCGAGCGCCGCGCGGACCTTCCGCCTGCCCCTGTTGAGGCGGGAGCGCACGGTGCCGATCGGGACGCCGAGCGCCCGCGCGGCCTCCTCGTACGTGAGATCGCCCCAGGCGATGAGCAGCAGCACGTCGCGGTCCTTGGCGGGCAGCGCGGCCAGGGCGCTGGCGAGCCCGGGACCGGCGGCCTGCGCGGTCACCCCGGCGGCCACCCGGTCGGCCGGCGACTCCACGTCCGGTTCGACGGGGGCGCGCCGCAGGGCCCGGTAGCGGGCGGCCTCGGTGCGGTGGTGCCGGGAGACGAGCTTGGTGAGGATGCCGAACAGCCACGGCCTGGCGTCCGCGTGGGCGAGGTCGTAGCTTCCTCGGCGGGAGAAGGCCACCAGGAACGTCTCGCCGACGAGGTCCTCGGCGGGACCGCCGGGGCCCAGGCGGCGCGAGACGTACCTGTAGAGCATGCCGGAGTAGCGGTCGAACAGCTCGGCGAAGGCCTCGGGTTCGGTCAGCGAGGCGCTGATGAGCTCGGCGTCCGCATCCCGGGTGGCGGGTTGAGTGATCATCTCCGCCCTTCTGTGGGGGATCGGTCGGAGATGTCTTGCCACAACCCGCCGTCCGGGTTCACGCCGGGCGGCCTTCGCTAGAGGAAAGGCGGGAAGGCGTGGCCGCGGCGCAGCCTGAGCTGGTCGAGCATCTGCTGGATGACCTCGCGGACGCGGTCGGTGAGGTTGAACACCAGCATCGGGTCGTCGGCCGCGCCGGGGTCGTACTCGTCCGTACGGATCGGCTCGCCGAACTCGATCAGCCACTTCGACGGCAGCGGCACCAGCCCGAGCGGGCCCAGCAGCGGGAAGAACGGGGTGATCGGCACGTAGGGCAGCCCGAGCAGCCGCGACAGGAACGGCATCTCGCCGATCTTCGGGTAGATCTCCTCCGAGCCCACGATCGCCGTCGGCACGATCGGCACCCCGGCCCTGATGGCGGAGGCGACGAAGCCGCCGCGGCCGAACCGCTGCAGCTTGTAGCGCTCGGAGAACGGCTTGCCGACGCCCTTGAAGCCCTCGGGGAACACCCCGACCAGCTCGCCCTTGCGCAGCAGCCGGTCGGCGTCCTCGCGGCAGGCGAGCGTGTGGCCGGTCTTGCGCGACAGGTGGCTGAGCAGCGGCAGCTGGTAGACCAGGTCGGCGCCGAGCAGCCGCAGCGCCCTGCCCGCCTCGTCGTGCAGGGCGACCTGCATCATCAGCGCGTCGACCGGGAGGGTGCCGGCGTGGTTGGCCACGACCAGGGCGCCGCCCTCCACGGGGACGTTCGCCACCTCCAGCGCCTCGACCCTGAACCAGTGGTGGTAGATCGGCCGCAGCAGCTCCAGCAGCACCTTGTCGGTCAGCTCGGCGTCGTAGCCGAACTCGTCCACCTCGTAGTCGCCGGTCAGCCGCCGCCGCAGGAACTCCAGCAGCCCGGCGAGCGGGCCGTCGTCGCCGGCGTCGCGGGGATAGGACGGGGCGGCGCTGATCGGGACGACCGTGGCGTCCTCCGCCTCGTGGGGAACGCTCACCAGCGGGCACCTCCGACGGCGTGCAGCCCCCGCGAGCTCAGGAAGTCGTCGAACGCCGCCGCGGTGGTGAACTTGGGCCGCCAGCCCAGCTCCGACTCCAGCGCGCCGGTGTCGACCGCGCGGCCGTGGCGCATCAGGCGGAGCTGCTCGGGCGAGTACTCGACCAGCCCGGCGCCGCGCGCGACGTTGCCCAGCAGCTGGAACGCGGGCGACGGCATCGCCAGGGCCGGCCGCCCGGCCCGGCGCACGCACTGCGACAGCAGCAGCACGCCGGCCCCGGCCACGTTGAACGTGCCGGGGTGGTCTTCGGTCGCCGTCCGGCGCAGCACCTCGACCGCGTCATCCTCGTGGACGAACTGCAGCCGCGGGTCGAAGCCGAGCACCGTCGGCAGCACCGGCTGGGTGAAGTAGCGGGTCAGCGGCGAGTCGACGCCCGGACCCATGAAGTTGACGAAACGCAGCAGCGAAACGCTGACGTCGGGACGCCGGCGCGCGAAACCCCGCACGTAGCCCTCGACCTCCACGGCGTCCTTGGCGTAGCCGTGGCTCGGGCTGTCGGGCGGCTCCAGGTCCTCGGTGAACACCGCGGGGTCACGGGGCGAGGAGCCGTAGACGGCCGTGGTGGAGCGGACCACCACGCGCCGCACGGTCGCCGACCGCTGGCAGGCGCCGAGCAGCTGCATGGTGCCGATGACGTTGTGCTCTTTCATGGCTGCCCGGCCGGTGCTCCTGGACGGAGCGCTCACCAGGCTCATGTGCACGACGGTGTGGATGTCGGCGGCCGCGAACACCCCGGCGATGTCGGGGCTGCGCAGATCCACCCGGACGAACTCGGTCCGGCCGAGGGGGATGCCGCCGTCTCGGGTGAGCGAGGGGGGCGGCACGGTGTCCACTCCGATGACACGGCTGATGTCAGGATCGGCGGCCAGAACGCTCGCCACCCGGGCGCCGATGTGGCGCGAGACCCCGGTGACGAGCACGGTGTGGGTCATCTGCGCCTCGCAGCTGCGTCGTCTACTTCTTGTTACGCCGCTGGATGCGCGTCTTCTTGAGCAGCTTGCGGTGCTTCTTCTTGGCCATCCGCTTGCGGCGCTTCTTGATCACAGAGCCCACGGGACCCCCAGGTGTTGGTAGCACGTCGAAAACAGCGTGCGAGCGCACGCAGGCTCACAGACTACCGGCGATCCATGGTAGATCGCCCCTTGGGGGTGAAAGCCCGGCCGCGCGCCGCGGCCGGGTCTCTCCCGCGACTGCATTCACGGCGTGCCGCGGCACACCGCTACTCGTGACTCATCCGGCCTCGATGTAGGCCTCGCGAAGATAGTCGTGCACCGCCTGCTCCGGCACCCGGAACGAGCGGCCGACACGGATGGCCGGCAACTCTCCCGAGTGCACCAGTCGGTAGACAGTCATCTTCGACACTCGCATGACTGTGGCCACTTCAGCCACTGTCAGGAACTTCACCTCACTGAGAGGTCTTTCGCCTGCACCCATCGGACGCCTCTTCCGCACGTGTTTCCGGGTTATCCCCACTGGTGCCATTGCTCACGCACGTGTACTGCTGTCAGCGTAAGTCGGGACTCCGAGTGCGCAAACCCCCTAGTTTCTCAGCCGATGGATCCGCCTGTCAGGCGAATCCGCGAAAATGCTGGCCAGCCGCCCTCTTCAGCCGCCCGCACACCCGTTGGACCTGTCCAAACGGTCACCTATAAGAGTCGCCCACGCCTCATCAAAAGTTGGCAAAGTGACAGTGAGTCCCTGGGAATGCAGGGGCGAAACGACGGTATGAGGATGACCGATTTCAACTCATAGGGCAGCTGTGACTCGTGTGACGAGGCGCTCCGTGAGCGGTGCGTAGTAGCGGGGTAGCACGTTGTCGTCCAAAGGCACCACCACTTCGATCTTGCCCTCGGCCTCTCCCACGAAGAGGCCGGGGTCGTTGCTGTCGGCGAATGCCACAGTGGGCACTCCCGCCTCTCCCGCTGCCCCTGCCCACCCGTGGTCGGCGATAACCAGATCGGGCCGCTCGTCTCCCAGCTCGGCCAGCATGTGCTCCATCGGGGCCGCGTCGTGGGTGTGCACGAACGCGCCCTTGTCGTCGAGCATGGCGACGTCGCCGAGATAGCGGAGCCGGCGCGGGCGGCCGAACCCGGACCCCGCGTAGGTCCAGCCCTCGGCCGGGCACAGCAGCGTCGCCCCGCGCTCCAGCGCCAGCCGCGCCAGCGGCAGGTGGATGGCCAGCAGCCCGGTGGGGTGGCCGGTGGCGAACAGCAGCCGCGGGCCGGGCCGCGACAGCGCGGCGGCGATCCGGTCGGCCATGGCGTCGAGCGCGTCGACGGTGAGGTCGGGGTCGATCGTGTCCTGGCCCCAGCGGTGGCCCGGGTCGGCGACCACGCCCGCGGCCTTGGCCATGAGCGCGAGCACGTCGCGGAAGCGCCACGGCTGCTCGAACGTCAGCCCCAGCATGTAGTAGGGGTCGCGGTTGGCGAGCGAGCTGTAGTGGTCCAGGTTGTTCTCGCGGGAGGTCGCGACCTCCCCGGCGATGCGGGTCTGGACGAGATGCTCGCGGAGTCGATCGCGGCTCAGCACTGGTCTTCCTTAGGGCATCGGATCGAGGCCGTGCAGCGGGAACACCGCGTTTCTGGTCGCCATGATCGCACGGTCGATGGGGTCCGCTGGATCATAACCACCGGAGAGATCCTGGAATTCCGGGGTCCGTCCGTCGGTCATGGTCAGCGGTGGCAGCTCGCCCGTGCGCTCGCGTACGAGACGCCGCCAGGCCTCGCTGGTCGGCGTGGCCGGGTCGATCGGGTGGCCGGCGACCTCGGCGATCAGATGGGTCCACACCCGGGGCACCACCTGCACCAGCTCGTAACCCCCGCCGCCGGTCGCGATCCAGCGGCCGCCCGCCGTCTCGTGGGCCAGCCGGTGGAGGTAGGCGTAGGCGGTGCGCTGGCCGTCGACGCTCAGCATCAGATGGGCGAGCGGGTCGAGCGCGTGGCTGTCGCAGCCGTGCTGGGTGACCAGGACGTCGGGCCGGAACTCGCGCAGCAGAGGCGGCACCACCGAGTCGAAGGCGCGCAGCCAGCCGGTGTCGCCGCAGCCCGCCGGGAGCGCCACGTTGACGGCGGTGCCGTCGGCGCCGGTCTCGCCGGGGAACCCGGTGCCGGGGAAGAGCGTGCGCGGGCTCTCGTGCAGGCTGATCGTCAGCACCCGCGGGTCGTCGTAGAACAGCGCCTGCACGCCGTCGCCGTGGTGGACGTCGACGTCCACGTAGGCGACGCGGCCCGCGCCCTGCCGCAGCAGCCAGGCGATGGCCAGGGCGGGGTCGTTGTAGACGCAGAACCCGCTGGCCGTGGCGGCCATCGCGTGGTGCAGCCCGCCTGCCACGTTGACCGCGTGCCCGGCCGTACCCTCCCAGACCGCGCGGGCGGCGGCGAGCGAGGCGCCGGCGATCAGCGCGGACGCCTCGTGGACGCCCGCGAAGGCGGGGTTGTCGGACGTGCCGAGCCCCGCCGACAGGTCGGGCCGGCCGGTGGCCGAGACGCGCTTGACGGCCTCGATGTAGCCGGGGTCGTGCACCATCGCCAGCTCGTCGTCGGTGGCGGGCGCGCACGGCGCGACCTCGACCTTGTCGAGCACGCCGAGCTCCCGGGCCAGCGCCATCGTCAGCTCGACCCGGACGGGCGCCAGCGGATGGTCGGGGCCGAAGTCGTAGGAGATGAGGGCGTCGTCCCAGATGACCCGCGCCGGCTGGCTCATGCATGCTCCCGTTTCCCTCGCCTTGAGGTGACGTTACCGCAGCGTCAACGGCAGGCGTCCAGACACCTCCCCCGGCAATGGCGGAGAAAATTCCGTAACATCGGATCATGGGCGTTCGGCAGCGGGCCCGGGACGCGTGGTTGTTCTTACGACGCCCACGGGTCTTCGACGTCACGCTCGTGGTCGTGCTCGCCGTGCCGGGGGTCGTCGCCGCCCTCGCCATCTGGCTGACCCGGGGCGAGGGCCTGATCTTCGCCACGCTCTACCTGATCACCGTCCCGGTCCTGCTGATGCGGCGCGAGCGGCCGGTCCTGACCGCCGCCCTGCTGCTCGGGCTGGACATCACCGCCACCTTCCTCGGGGTCGCCTCCGGCAGCCCGATCCTGCTGATCGGCCTCTACAGCCTGGGCCGTTACCTGGACGGGCGCAGGGCCGCGATCGCCGGCGGCGCCGGCGCCCTCCTGTACGCGGCCGCGCTGATCCTCGTGGCCAGGCCGTCCCCGGCGGCCGACCCTCTGGGGATCCTGCTGGCGGGCCTGTTCACTGTCGGGATTCCGGTAGGGCTGGGCCAGTTCGTCCGGATCCGCGCGGAGCTGCGCGAGCGGGCGCAGCGGGAGGCGGCCGACTCGGCGGTGCGGGCCGAGCGGCGGCGCATCGCCCGTGAGCTGCACGACGTGGTGGCCCACCACCTGAGCGTGATCAACGCGCTGGTGGGCGGCGCCAGGGCCACGATCCCGCCGGAGCAGGAGGTCGCCCGTGACGCCCTCCAGGGCGCCGAGCAGACGGCCCGCCAGGCGCTGGCCGAGATGCGCCAGCTCCTCGACGTGCTGCGGGCCGACGGCGGCGGCGGCGCCGACGCGGCGACCGGGGTGGGCACCGACCGGCTGCCCGCGCTGGTCGAGGAGGCGGGGACCGCGGGGCTGCCCGCCCGCCTGACCGTGCGGGGCGAGCCGGTGGCGCTGCCCACCGCGGTCGACCACGCGGTCTACCGGATCGTGCAGGAGGCGCTCACCAACACGCGCAAGCACTCGGTGGGCGCCCGCGCGACCGTGCGCCTGTCGTACGAGAGCGCGGCGATCGAGGTCGAGGTGCTCGACGACGGCGCGTCCAAGCAGCCGGCCGCCCCGGCCGGGTTCGGGCTCGGCGGCATGGCCGAGCGCGTGGCGCTGTGCGGCGGGCGGTTGTCGACCGGCCCCCGTGAGGAAGGCGGTTTCCGCGTGCACGCGCGCATCCCCCTGGAGAAAACGTGATCTCTGTGTTGCTGGTGGACGACCACGCGCTGGTCCGCAAGGGCTTCCGGCTGATGCTGGACGCGCAGCCGGACCTGACCGTGGTGGGCGAGGCGGGCGACGGCGCGGAGGCCGTGCGGCTCAGCGCCGAGCTGCGGCCCGACGTGGTGGTGATGGACCTGCACATGCCCGGCCTGGACGGGGTGCGCGCCACGGAGCTGATCATCGGCGGGCAGCCCGGCGTGCGGGTGCTCGCGCTGAGCACTTTCGACCTGGACGAGAACGTGGTCGCGGCGCTGCGCGCGGGCGCCTGCGGATTCCTGCCCAAGGACGTCTCACCGGAGGAGCTGGTCGAGGGCGTGCGGGTGGTGCACAGCGGGGAGGCGGCGCTCGCACCGCGGCTGCTCACCCGGCTGATCGGCACGTTCGTGCGGGCCCCCGAGCCCCGGCGCTCCGCGTCGCGCGGGGCCGGCAGGCTGGACGCGCTCACCGACCGCGAGCGGGAGATCCTGACGCTGATCGCGCGCGGCCTGTCCAACGCGGAGATCGCCGCCGGGCTGGGCGTCTCCCCGTCCACGATCAAGAACCACGTGACGAGCCTGTTCGCCAAGATCGAGGTGCGCGACCGCGCCCAGGCGGTGATCGTGGCGTACGAGGCCGCGCTCGTCAGCCCGGGAGACTAGGACCACGGTCCTATGGGGCCGGGCCGGAACCGTACCTCGGGCCGACGATAACGATCTTCAGGGCGATCATGCTGGGTCCATGACCGCGATTCGGGCAACCAACCTGAGCAAGCGCTACGGCAAGACCATGGCGGTGACCGACCTGTCGTTCGACGTGGAGCCCGGCCGGGTGACCGGGTTCCTCGGGCCCAACGGCGCGGGCAAGTCGACGACGATGCGCATGGTCCTCGGCCTCGACCACCCGTCGGGCGGGTCCGTGCTGGTCGACGGCAAGCCCTACCAGGAGCTGCGCCACCCGCTGCGCAAGGTGGGCGCGCTGCTCGACGCCAAGGCCGTCCACGGCGGGCGCAGCGCCCGCAACCACCTGCTGGCCATCGCGCAGAGCAACGGCATCCCGGCCGCCCGGGTCGAGGAGGTGCTGGAGCTCGTCGGGCTGGGCAACGTCGCCGGACGCCGCGTCGGCGGCTTCTCGCTGGGCATGTCGCAGCGGCTCGGCATCGCCGCGGCCCTGCTCGGCGACCCGGAGATCCTGCTCTTCGACGAGCCGGTCAACGGGCTCGACCCCGACGGCATCCTGTGGATCCGCACGTTGATGCGCGGGCTCGCCGCCGAGGGCCGCACGGTCTTCGTCTCCAGCCATCTGATGAGCGAGATGTCGCAGACCGCCGACCATCTGATCGTCATCGGCAAGGGCCGGCTGATCGCCGACACGAGCGTGCCGGAGTTCATCGGGCGCAGCTCGCAGGGCTACGTGCTGGTGCGCTCGCCTCGGCTGGCCGAGGTGGCCGAGCTGGTCAAGGTGGGCGAGCTCCACACCGACCACCTGCGGGTGACCGGGGTGTCGCCGCTGGAGATCGGCACGATGACCGCCAGGGCGGGGCTGCCGCTGGAGGAGCTGACGTTCGTCAAGCCCTCGCTCGAAGCCGCCTACATGGAGCTCACCAAAGACAGCTTGGAGTACACGTCATGACCGATGTCCTCCGGTCCGAGTGGACCAAGATCCGATCGGTGCGGTCCACGCTGTGGACCCTCGCCACCACCGTCGTGCTGATGCTGGGCGTCTCCGCCCTTCTCAGCGCCTCGGTCAGGAGCACGGCCGACGGGCCGGTGTCGGGCGAGCAGGCGATGATCGTCAGTTTGCAGGGCGCGTCGCTCGCCGCGCTGGCCATGGCCACCCTGGGTGTTCTGGTGATCTCCGGCGAATACCGCACCGGGGCCATCCGCACCTCGCTGATGGCCGTGCCCCGGCGGATGAGCCTGCTGACCGGCAAGATCGTGGTGTTCACGGCGGTCTCGCTGGTCGTCTGCCTGCTCGCGTCGGCCGGCGCGATCGGCGTCGGCGTGGCGATCTTCCAGCCGGCCTCCGTCGAAGCGGGCGAGGTGGCGCGGTCGGCGCTCGGGTCCTCCCTCTACCTGACCGCGTGCGGGCTGTTCGGGCTGGGGCTGGGCACGCTGATCCGGCACACGCCGGGCGCGATCGTGTCGGCCATCGCGCTGATACTGGTGCTGCCCCCGCTGACCACCCAGCTCCCCGGCGAGTGGGGCAGGACCGTGTCCGAACACTTCACCACGAACGCCGGCGCGCTGATCGTGTCCGGCCAGAGCACCGGCTCCCTGGGCCCGTGGAGCGGGTTCGCGGTCTACCTCGTCTGGGTCGCCGCGGCCATGCTGGCGGGCGCCGTGCTGATGCGGCGGCGCGACGCCTGACCTCGGGTCAGCCCGACGCGAGCTCGCGGCCCCGGTCGCGGGCCGCTTCGATGGCCGCCAGGAAGGCCGCGCGCACGCTGTGGCGCTCCAGCTCGGCGATGGCCGCGATCGTGGTGCCGCCCGGGGAGGTGACAGCCTCGCGCAGGATCACCGGGTGCTCGCCCGAGTCGCGGAGCATGACGGCCGCGCCCACGATCGACTGGGTGACCATGTCGAGCGCCGCCGCCCGGGGCATGCCCAGCAGGATCCCGGCGTCGACCATGGCCTCCACCAGGTAGAAGAAGTAGGCCGGCCCGCTGCCCGACAGCGCCGTGGCGGCGTCCTGCTGCGACTCGGGGATGCGCAGCACCTTGCCGACCGGCCGCAGCAGGTCTTCGGTGCGCCGCAGGTGGTCCTCCCCCGCGTACGCGCCCGCGGAGATCACGCTCATCGCCTCGTCGAACTTGATGGGCGTGTTGGACATGACCCTGACCACCGGCGTCTCGTGCCCCAGCCGCTGCTCCACGAAGGCCGTGGTGATGCCGGCCGCGGCGCTGATCACCAGGCGGTCGGCGGGCAGGTGGGGGGCGATCTCGTCGAGCAGCGAGCCCATGTCCTGCGGCTTGACCGCCAGGATGAGCGTGCCGGCCGACTTGGCGGCCTCGGCGTTGGAGACGGCGCGCACCCCGTAGGTCTCGGCCAGCGCCCGCGCCCGCTCCGGCCGGCGCACCGTGGCCAGCACGTCGCCCGGCTTGAACCCGGCCCGCAGCATCCCGGACAGCAGGGCCTCGCCCATCTTGCCGGTGCCGAGAATCGCGATCATCAGATGCCCCTCACGCATTAGACGCCGGTCGCAGCCTACCGGCGTCTCCGGTCAGCCCCGCGACAGCAGCGACCGGGCGAAGAACGCCAGGTTGGCGGGGCGTTCGGCGAGCCTGCGCATGAGGTAGGCGTACCAGTCGGCGCCGTACGGGACGTAGACCCGCATCCGGGCGCCCTGCGCGGCCAGCCTCTCCTGCTCGTCCGGGCGCACCCCGTACAGCATCTGATACTCGAACCCGTGGTGGTCGCGCCCCTCCAGCACGGCCAGGGTGGCGGCGATGCCGATCAGCCGCGGATCGTGGGTGGCGACCATCGGATAGCCGGTGCCGCCCATCAGCACCCTGAGGCAGCGCGCGTACGAGCGGTCGATGTCGGCCGCCGAGGTGTAGGCGCCCGGCGCGGTGTAGGCCCCCTTGCACAGCCGCACCCTGGCCCCGTCCAGCTTGACGCAGCGCTCGGCCGAGTCGCGCAGGTAGGCCTGCACCACCACGCCCACGCCGGGGTGCTCCTTGCGCAGGGTGGTGTGGATGGAGTGGAGGCCGGGGATGGTGTCGTGCTCCTCGGCGTCGAGGGTCAGCGTGATGCCCCGCAGCGCGGCGGACTCGCAGATGGTGGCGGCGTTGTCGAGCGCGAGCTGCTCCGACAGCCGCAGCCCGAGCGCGGTGAGCTTGACCGACACGTCGGCGCCTTCGGGCAGCACCCGCAGCAGCTCCAGATAGGCCCGGACGGCGCCCTCCGCCTGCGCCCTGTCGTGGACGTCCTCGCCCAGGTGGTCGACGGTGACGAGCAGGCCCCTGCGGGTCAGCTCGGCGACCGTGCGGGCGATGTCGTCGGCGACGTAGCGCCTGACCACGTCGCGGGTCAGCGGCGAGGTGGAGATGACGCGCTCGGCGCGCGCGCTCCGGGAGACGGCGAGTAGAGCCTGACGCAGCACGGCTCAACACTACTCACCGCGCCTGCGCGTGCCGCCCACTCCGGTGTCGCCGTACGGCCTGATTTCCCAAGAGACCTTCACAACGAGGTCAACCGGCTGAACCGGAGGCCTGTCACATCCGTCGTAGGGGTTATGCGCACAGCGACAGCGACTCTCATCGCCGGATGTCTCGTCCTCGCCGCCGGGTGCGGCGCCGAGCGGCCCGCCGAGCAGGCCGCGTCCCCCGGGCCTGACACGCCGGTGTCCAGCACACCCGTGGCCGACGTGGTCACGACCACCCCGCCGGCCACGCCCAAGCCGGTCAAGCCGACGGGCGACGCGCTCAACCCGCGCAAGGTGCGCTTCACCGAGGCGACGCCGGTGTCGAAGGGGCGCCAGGTGCGGCTCACGTGGTGGTCAGGGGTGGAGCCGTGCACGGTGCTCCACCGGGTGAAGGTCAAGGAGACGAAGAAGCGGGTGACGGTCACCCTGTACGAGGGCACGTCGCCGAAGGCGAAGAACGTCTCCTGCATCATGATCGCCATCGAGAAGAGCACGACCGTCAAGCTCAAGTCCCCGCTGGGCAAGCGGAAGATCGTGAGCGGCGTATGACGGGGTAAGCGGGAACCCCTAGGGGAGATCTCAGGGGGACAGAACGCCCTTGTCAGGGGTTGAGTCGAGTACGCTCAAGGCGTTTGACAAAGCACGCCTCCATTCGTAGGTTGAGCGTAACCGACTCAACTTTGACTACAAGGACGTACTCATGGCACGTGCGGTAGGTATCGACCTGGGGACGACCAACTCCGTCGTCTCGATTCTCGAGGGCGGTGAGCCCACCGTCATCGCCAACGCGCAGGGCTCGCGGACCACGCCGTCCGTGGTCGCGTTCGCGAAGAACGGCGAGGTCCTGGTCGGCGAGGTCGCCAAGCGACAGGCCGTCACCAACGTGGACCGGACGATCCGGTCCGTCAAGCGGGAGATGGGCACCAACTGGTCCCAGGAGATCGACGGCAAGAAGTTCTCCCCGCAGCAGATCAGCGCCTTCGTCCTGCAGAAGCTCAAGCAGGACGCCGAGGCCTACCTGGGCGAGAAGATCACCGACGCGGTGGTCACCGTCCCGGCCTACTTCAACGACGCCCAGCGCCAGGCCACCAAGGAGGCCGGCACGGTCGCGGGCCTCAACGTGCTGCGCATCATCAACGAGCCGACCGCGGCCGCGCTCGCGTACGGCCTCGACAAGGAGGAAGACCAGACGATCCTGGTCTTCGACCTGGGCGGCGGCACCTTCGACGTGTCCCTGCTCGACGTCGGCCAGGAAGACGGCCACGGGTTCGTCGAGGTCAAGGCCACCAGCGGCGACAACCACCTCGGTGGTGACGACTGGGACCAGCGCGTCGTCGACGAGCTCGTCAAGCGCTTCCAGAACGCTCACGGCGTCGACCTGTCCAAGGACAAGATGGCCCTCCAGCGCCTGCGCGAGGCCGCGGAGAAGGCCAAGATCGAGCTGTCGGCCCAGTCCGAGACCTCGATCAACCTGCCCTACATCACCGCCTCCTCCGAGGGCCCGCTGCACCTCGACGAGAAGCTGACCCGCGCCGAGTTCCAGCGGCTCACCGCCGACCTGCTCGAGCGCTGCAAGGGCCCGTTCCACCAGGTCATCAAGGACGCCGGCATCAAGGTCTCCGACATCGCCCACGTGGTGCTGGTCGGCGGCTCGACCCGGATGCCCGCCGTCACCGACCTGGTCAAGGAGCTGACCGGCGGCAAGGAGCCCAACAAGGGCGTCAACCCGGACGAGGTCGTCGCCATCGGCGCCGCCCTGCAGGCCGGTGTGCTCAAGGGCGAGGTCAAGGACGTCCTGCTGCTCGACGTGACCCCGCTGTCGCTGGGCATCGAGACCAAGGGCGGCATCTTCACCAAGATCATCGAGCGCAACACGACGATCCCGACCAAGCGCTCCGAGGTCTTCACCACGGCCGAGGACAACCAGCCGTCGGTGCAGATCCAGGTGTTCCAGGGCGAGCGCGAGATCGCGGCCTACAACAAGAAGCTGGCCACGTTCGAGCTCACCGGCATCGCGCCGGCGCCCCGCGGCATCCCGCAGATCGAGGTCACCTTCGACATCGACGCCAACGGCATCGTCAACGTCTCCGCCAAGGACCTGGGCACGGGCAAGGAGCAGACGATGACGATCACCGGCGGCTCCGCGCTGCCGAAGGACGACATCGACCGCATGATGCGCGAGGCCGAGTCGTACGCGGAGGAGGACCGCAAGCGCCGCGAGGAGGCCGAGGTCCGCAACAACGCCGACGGGCTCGCCTACCAGACCGAGAAGTTCCTGCGCGAGAACGACGACAAGGTCCCCGGCGACATCAAGACCGAGGTCAACGACGCGCTCGCCGAGCTGAAGAAGGCTCTGGAGGGCACCGACACCGACACGATCCGCAACTCGGCGGAGAAGCTCGCCACGGTCAGCCAGAAGATGGGTTCGGCGATCTACGCGCAGAGCCAGGGCCAGACCGCGGGCGGCCCCGAGGGCGCTCCCCAGGACGCGTCCGCCACCCAGGAGCAGAAGGCCGACGACGACGTCGTCGAGGCCGAGATCGTGGATGACGAGCCGAAGAAGGACAAGTGAGGCCGTTGCGTGAGAACGGGCACGAAGAGCCGGTGATCCGCGACAACCGCAAGATCGACCCGGAGACGGGGGAGGTAAGGGTGCGAGCCGAGAACGATTCGGCCAAGCAGGACCAGCAGCAGGCGCCGGCGGAGTCCGCTCCGGCCGACGCCGAGCTCCAGGCCCAGCTGGACGAGCGGACGGCCGACCTGCAACGTGTTCAGGCCGAGTACCAGAACTACCGCCGTCGCGTGGAGCGCGACCGGGTGGCCGTGCGAGAGCAGGCCACCGCCAACGTCCTCTCGGAGCTGCTGCCCGTGCTCGACGACATCGGCAGGGCCCGCGACCACGGTGAGCTCACCGGCGGCTTCGCGGCGGTGGCCGAGTCGCTGGAGGCGGTGCTCACCAAGCTGGGGCTCAGCCCGTTCGGTCAGAAGGGCGACCCGTTCGACCCGGTGATCCACGAGGCGCTGATGCACAGCTACTCGCCCGAGGTGACCGAGCCGACCGCGGTCGAGGTGCTGCAGCTCGGCTACCAGATGGGCGACCGGGTGCTGCGCCCGGCGCGCGTGGCCGTGGCCGAGCCGGGCGACTCACCCGCGTCCGATGACGACGACAACTGACGAGGACGAAGGGCCGTAGATGAGCACCAAGGACTACCTGGAGAAGGACTACTACGCCGTCCTTGGTGTGCCCAAGTCAGCCACCGCCGACGAGATCAAGAAGGCGTACCGGAAGCTGGCCAGGCAGTACCACCCCGACACCAACCAGGGCGACACGGCCAAGGAGAAGAAGTTCAAGGAAGTCTCCGAGGCCTACGACGTCCTGTCCGACAGCAAGCGCCGCAAGGAGTACGACGAGGCGCGCACGCTGTTCGGCTCCGGGGTGGGCGGCCAGCGTCCGGGTGGTGGCGGCGGCGGTTTCCCGTTCGACTTCGGCGACCTGTTCGGCGGCACCGGTCAGCAGACCTCCGGCCAGGGGGCGGGCGACCGCTTCAGCGACCTGTTCGGCGGGCTGTTCAACCGGGGCGGCACGACCCGCCCCGGCACCGCCACCAGGCCGCGCCGCGGGCAGGACATCGAGTCGGAGGTGACGCTGTCGTTCACGGAGGCCGCCGAGGGCACCACGGTGTCGCTCAGGCTGACCAGCTCGGCGGCCTGCACCGCGTGCAGCGGGACCGGCGCCAAGGCCGGCACCACCCCGCGGGTCTGCCCGACCTGCGAGGGCACCGGCGCGGCCAGCCGCAACCTGGGCAACTTCGCCTTCTCCGAGCCGTGCCGCGACTGCAAGGGCCGCGGGCTGCTCGTGGACGACCCCTGCCCCGTCTGCGAGGGCAACGGCCGGGCCAAGAGCACCCGCACGATCCAGGCGCGCATCCCCGCGGGGGTGGCCGACGGGCAGCGGGTCAGGCTCAAGGCCAAGGGCGCACCGGGCGAGAACGGCGGCCCGTCCGGCGATCTCTACATCGTGACGCACGTCAAGCCGCACACCGTCTTCGGCAGGTCGGGTGACAACCTGACCGTCACGGTCCCCGTGACGTTCTCGGAGGCGGCGCTAGGCGCCGAGATCAAGGTGCCGACGCTCAAGGGACTGCCGGTGACACTGCGCATCCCCTCGGGCACGCCGAACGGGCGCACGTTCCGCATCCGCGGCCGGGGTGTCACGCGCAAGGACGGCACCAAGGGCGACCTGCTCGCCAGCGTCGAGGTCATGGTGCCGAAGACGCTCGACGACAAGTCTCGTGAGCTGCTCACGGAGTTCAACACCGCCACAGCGGCCGAGGACCCGCGGGCCGATCTCATCTTGAGAGCCAGAAGCGAGTGAGCCCATGGACGCCAACTACTTCGACCTGTCGGACGACACTCCTGTTTACGTGATCTCGGTGGCCGCGCAGCTGTCGGGTCTGCATCCGCAGACCCTTCGGCAGTACGACCGGCTCGGTCTAGTCTGTCCGGGCCGTACGGCGGGGCGCGGCCGCCTCTACTCCACAAGAGACATCATCCAGCTGCGCGAGGTCCAGCGCCTCTCCCAGGAGGAGGGCATCAACCTCGCCGGCATCAAGCGGATCCTGGAGCTGGAGAACGAGTCGTTGCGGCTGCGTGAGGAGGTTCACCGCCTCCGCGCCGAGCTACAGATGATCAAGGCGCTGATCCGTTACGAGCTGCCACCGGGGGCGTAGATGGAATACAAGCTCACTCAGAAGAGTCAGGAGGCGATCTCGGGCGCCATGCGGCGGGCCGCCGCCGAGGGCAACCCCGAGATCTCTCCGCTGCACCTGATGACCACGCTGCTCTCGCAGACGGGCGGCACCGCCGTCCCGCTGCTGGAGGCGGTCAGCGCCGACTGGCGGACGCTGCGGGCCAAGGCCGAGGAGCAGCTCGCGGCGCTGCCCAAGGCTCAGGGCGCGACCGTGGGGGCGCCGACGAGCTCCCGCCACCTGCTCACGGTGATGAACACCGCCGCCCAGCACGCCAAGCGGCTGGAAGACCAGTACGTGTCGACCGAGCACCTGCTGGTGGGCCTCGCCGCCGACGGCGGCCAGGCCGCCGACCTGCTCAAGTCCGCGGGCGCCACCCCGCAGGCGCTGCTCGACGCGTTCGAGAAGGTACGCGGCCACGCCCGGGTCACCAGTGAGACACCCGAGGACACCTACCAGGCGCTCGAGAAGTACGGCATCGACCTGACCGGGCAGGCCCGCTCGGGCAAGCTCGACCCGGTCATCGGCCGCGACTCGGAGATCCGCCGGGTGGTGCAGGTGCTCAGCCGGCGCACCAAGAACAACCCGGTGCTGATCGGCGAGCCCGGCGTCGGCAAGACGGCCGTGGTCGAGGGCCTGGCCCAGCGGATCGTGGCCGGCGACGTGCCGGAGTCGCTGCGCAACAAGCGGCTGATCGGGCTCGACCTGGGCGCGATGGTGGCGGGCGCGAAGTACCGCGGCGAGTTCGAGGAGCGGCTCAAGGCCGTGCTCGCCGAGATCAAGGAGAGCGACGGTCAGGTCGTCACGTTCATCGACGAGCTCCACACCGTCGTCGGCGCGGGAGCCGCCGAGGGCGCGATGGACGCGGGCAACATGCTCAAGCCGATGCTGGCCCGCGGCGAGCTGCGGATGATCGGCGCGACCACGCTCGACGAGTACCGCGAGCGCATCGAGAAGGACCCGGCGCTGGAGCGCCGCTTCCAGCAGGTGTACGTGGGCGAGCCGACGGTCGAGGACACCATCGCGATCCTGCGCGGGCTGAAGGGCCGCTACGAGGCCCATCACCAGGTGCAGATCGCCGACAGCGCGCTCGTCGCCGCCGCCGCGCTCTCCGACCGCTACATCACCAGCCGCTTCCTGCCCGACAAGGCCATCGACCTGGTCGACGAGGCCGCCTCCCGGCTGCGCATGGAGATCGACTCCCGTCCGGTGGAGATCGACCAGCTCCAGCGGACCGTCGACCGGATGAAGATGGAGGAGCTGGCGCTCTCCAAGGAGACCGACGAGGCGTCCGTACAACGCCTGGAGCGGCTCCACCAGGAGCTGGCCGACCGCCAGGAGGAGCTGAACGCCCTGGTCGGCCGGTGGGAGCACGAGAAGGCGGGCCTCAACAAGGTCGGCGAGCTGAAGAAGCAGCTCGACGAGGCGCGCGGCACCGCCGAGCGGGCGCAGCGCGACGGCGACTTCGAGACCGCGTCCCGGGTCATGTACGCCGACGTGCCACGCCTGGAGCAGGCGCTGAAGGCCGCCTCGGAGGCCGCCCCCGACGAGAACGCCATGGTCAAGGAGGAGGTCGGCCCCGACGACATCGCCGAGGTGATCTCGTCCTGGACCGGCATCCCGGCGGGCCGCCTGCTGGAGGCCGAGACGGCCAAGCTGCTGCGCATGGAGGAGGAGCTGGGCAAGCGGCTCATCGGCCAGCACGAGGCCGTGCGCGCGGCGTCCGACGCGGTGCGGCGCAGCCGGGCCGGCATCGCCGACCCCGACAGGCCGACGGGCTCGTTCCTGTTCCTCGGCCCGACCGGTGTCGGCAAGACCGAGCTGGCCAAGGCGCTGGCGGAGTTCCTGTTCGACGACGAGCGGGCGATGACCCGCATCGACATGAGCGAATACTCCGAGAAGCACAGCGTCGCCCGGCTCGTCGGCGCGCCTCCCGGCTACGTCGGCTACGAGGAGGGCGGCCAGCTGACAGAGGCCGTCCGGCGCCGCCCGTACACCGTGGTGCTGCTGGACGAGGTGGAGAAGGCCCATCCGGAGGTCTTCGACATCCTGCTCCAGGTGCTCGACGACGGGCGGCTGACCGACGGTCAGGGCCGCACGGTCGACTTCCGCAACACGATCCTGATCCTGACGTCCAACCTCGGCTCCCACTTCCTCGTCGACCCGACGATGGAGAACGGCGCGAAGCGCGAGGCCGTGATGGGCGCGGTGCGCAGCGCGTTCAAGCCGGAGTTCCTCAACCGGCTGGACGACGTGATCCTGTTCGACGCGCTCGGCTCCGAGGAGCTGACGCGGATCGTCGACCTGCAGGTCGACCGGCTGGCCCAGCGGCTGGCCGACCGCAGGCTGACCCTGGAGGTCACGCCGGCGGCCCGCGAGTGGCTGGCCCTGACGGGCTACGACCCGATGTACGGGGCGCGCCCGCTGCGCCGCCTGGTCCAGTCGGCGATCGGCGACAAGCTGGCCAAGGCGGTGCTGTCCGGCGAGATCGTCGACGGCGACAAGGTCCTGGTCGACCTCGGCGACGACGAGCTGTCCGTCCAGCGGGCCTGACACACCCGCGCGAACGCCCGGAGGCCATCCTCCGGGCGTTCGACGTTCCCGCCCGGGTCATCCGCGCGCCCGGTTCGTAAGGTTCGGTCCAGCCTTCCGGCAAGCCGCCTCCAGTCCCTCGCGCGTCTGGCTAGCTTCGCGTTCGTCGGATCACCGAGAACGATCAGGGGGACGGGACGTGCCGACTCGAAGCATCCGGGGAATTCTTGCCATCGCCACTCTGACCGCGGGGGTCACCTGGCTGGGGGCGAGCTCCGCGGCCGCCGACGACTGCCGGGAAACCCGGACCAGCATGGGCTCGCCCGCCGCGGCGCTCTGCGACGAGCTCACCAAGGTGCGGCTGAGCGACAGCACCGGCCCGCTGCTCGGGTCGGAGAGCACCCACCTGGCCCTGGGCGCCGTCAGGCTGGCCGAGCACCTGGGCCTGACCGGGCTGGCCACCTCGCATTCGGCGATGGGGCTGTCGGACCTGGGCGGCGTCATGGCCACCTCGGCCATGCCGTCGGCGCTGCCCGCCGCGCCGACGGTGGCGGGCGTGACGAGCCAGGCCAAGCTGCCCGCCCTGCCCGCGCTGCCGGTGAACACCAGGACCGGACGCTATCCCTCGAAGACGGCGCCGCGCTCGTCGTCGAGCGTCCCGCTCGACCTGACGCGCCCGGTCGGCAAGACCAAGGACCGGCTCGTGCGCCGCACGCTGCCTCAGGGGCCGGGGCCGCTGAACGAGACCAAGCTCCCGGCCGACTCCCTCGACGGCGTGACGGGCCTGCTGCGGAGCCTCGACCTGCGCTGAGGGATCAGGAGACGAGGGCGTCGATCTCGTCCTCGGGCAGGCCCAGGTCGAGTCGGATGCGGTAGCGGGTGCGCAGCATCGACACCCGCTCCGGATCGTCGGAGTCGCAGGTCAGCAGGGCCTGGGTGACCCATTCGTGGCCCGCCTCCAGGTCACCGTAGGCGACCAGCGTCTCGACGATGCTGTGGGCGGTCGCCGCCGAGACACCGCCCTCGGCGCGGATCGCCTCGATGACCTCCCTCGCCTCGTCGTGCCGGTCGAGCTCGAAGAGGGTGTCGGCGATGCCTGCGCGCGGGTCGATGCCCGTCTCGCCGCCGTCTTCCAGCGCGCGCTGGAAACACTCCAGCGCGCGAGCGGGCTGGCCTGCCGCGCGCCACTCCTCCGCCGCCTGGACCAGGATGGACGCCCTGGATACGTCGCCGCTGGAGTAGTCGAGCGCTACGTCGTACAGCCGGCTGGCCAGGGAGCCGTGGTCGTCGGCCAGCAGCGCCTGCTCAAGCAGGCGATCAAGGTGCTCACGGGTCACATGCGCCACAACGCGAGACTACCGACCGCGGTGCGGTTTCGCCCGCTCAATACGCATCGCCGATGCCCTGATGAGACCACCACGAAACGTCATCGAGTCCTTACGCCATGCATATATGCGCAGGTCGTTGGGCATATACCGGTCACTTCGCGCCCGCGAGCGGAAGGGGCTGGGATGGGCAGGTCCAAGCAGATGACGTTCGCGCTGGCGCTCGCCGTGGTGTTGTCGGCGGTGGGGCCCGGGGTCGCGGGCTACCTTTCGGCCCGGCTCGAAGGGGTCGAGGCGGCCGAGCGGAGACTGCGGGTCCTGGAGGCCCAGCTGGAGGCGAGCCGGCAACGGTTGATCCGGCCGATGTCGCATTCCGAGGCGTGCGCGCGGCCCGGCGAGCCCCACTGGCTGCCGGAGCTGCTGGAGGCCGGGGGCTGACGCGCTAGTCGGGCTGCGGCGTGTACGACCTGAGCTGGCGGGACAGGAAACCCCGCACGAGCTGCCTGGCCGCGTCGATGATCTCCTCCGAGCCGTTCTGGTCGTAGCGGAAGGCCAGCTTGAGCACCGCGTCGCAGGCTTCGACGGCCACCAGCGCGGCGATGTCGAGCTCGTGGCTGTCGGCCAGGCCGAACTCGTTGAGCAGCAGCCCGCGCAGCCGGCCCGCGATCACGGTGTTGTTGTCGGAGTCGGAGTCGAGCAGGTTGAGGTCGACCACGTCACCGAACTGGAGACTCTTGAACCCGGGCACCGAGCGATGCATGTCGACGTACTCGTCGATGATCGCGTCGATGGCCTCCCACCAGCCGCGGTAGTCCTCCTCCATGAAGCGCCGCCCGACCCGGGTGACGAACAGCTCCACGTTGCGCCGGGTCAGCTCCTGCGTGATGGCGCGCTTGTCGGGGAAGAACTGGTAGACCGAACCGATCGCGACCCCCGCCCGGTCGGCGATGCGGGTCGTGGAGAGCGATTCGTAGCCGATCTCGTCGAGGAGCTCGGCGCAGGCGTCGAGCATCCGCTCGACCCGTCGGGCGCTGCGGCGCTGCGTGGGCTGTCGCCGGAGCGGCTTCGGCGACGCACAGTCATCTTCCAGTCGCGGCATGGACACGACCTCATCTTCCCCCTCCAGGCCCGATCGTTACCCGCGATTGACCGGATTTCCTGGGAATCCGCTGAGCCCGGCCGCCCGGATGTGGAGATCCCGGACATCTTCCACGCCGTCAGGGCCGGGCGTCCAGCTCGGTGCAGGAACGCAGTGCCTTCCAGTCGGCCACGGCCTGCTTCCTCGCGGCGCCGGTCATCGGGACCGGCACGCCGTTCTGGATGGTGGCGGGGGTCCACTGGTCCTTGAGGATCTTGCGGCCGTTGATGGTGAGGGTCAGCACGCCGGTGCGGCCCGTGGTGGCCGGGTTGGAGTTGTAGAAGACGAAGTTGCCGAGGCCGTAGCTGACGTACGCCTTGCCGAGGTACCCGGCCCCCAGCAGGATGTGCGCGTGCCCGCCGACCACCACGTCGGCGCCGGCCTTGACGAGCTTGGGGGCCAGGGAGAGCTGCGCCGGGTTCGGGCACTTCTGCATCTCGGTGCCCCAGTGCAGGTGGACGATGACGGTGTCGGAGTTCTTGCGCGCCTGCCGTACCGCCTTGATCAGGCGCGGCTCGTCCTTGGCCGACGCGAGCCCGCCCTTGCCGGGGGCCGCGGTCCAGGCGTTGATGAACTCGGAGTCCAGCACCTGGGTCGCGCCGATGATCGCCACCCGGTTGCCGTTCACCGTCTTCCTGAACGGCTTGAACGCCTGGTCGTCGTCCCTGCCGATGCCCACGATCGGGAACCTGGACTTCTTGATCGCGGCGAGCGAGTCGGCCAGGCCGGTCTCCATGTAGTCCATGCCGTGGTTGTTGGCCATGGAGGCCACGTCCACGCCGGCGGCCTTGAGCGCGGTCAACGCGCTGGCCGGGGCCCGGAACGTGTACTGCTTGCCGGGCGCCGGGGTGCCGCCCGTGGTGATCGCGGTCTCCAGGTTGATCATGGCGAGGTCGGCCTTGCGCAGCACCGAGGAGATGGGGCCGAGCGCGGTGCGCGGGTTGTCCAGCCGGGACCGCAGGAAGCCCTCGAAGTGCACGTCCCCGCCGAAGGCGATGGTGTACGGCTCGCGCTCCGGGGTGGCGGGGGCCGTCGGCTCGGCCGAGGAGGTGGCCGCGGCCTGCCGCTGCCGCTCGGGCGCCTCCGATCCGGCGGCCGTGCAGGCGGCGAGTGAGGCCATGACGGCCAGCACCGAGAGTGCGCGGGGGAAGTTCATCGGGGGCGCCATCCAGCTCAATCGGGACATCTGGGATTGAGCATGCCATGTGCTGCCTATTGCCGCGTAGTGCCCCCACCTTGACCTACGGGCAGTTATGGAGTTGTTGAGTCAAGTCATCGGGGCAGCCGAGCGCTGCCGGAGAAGTCCTGTGGTGCCCACCTCGTGGGCGAGATCATCGGCCCTTGCTCCAGGCCGGAGGTCACGGGTGAATACACGACTCCATCAACGGAGTAGTCACGACATCAGCGCGTACACGAGAGGCACCAGGAGGAGCGTCACGATCAGCCCGGCTACCACGCCCGCCCAGACGTGACCCGCGAACCATTGCCACAGCCTCCAGGGCCAGCGCCACCATCGGCTCGCAGGCGGTGAGCAGTGGCGCTGAATCTCCGCCACGATGTCTTCGACGATGGAATCCGGCGGCTCGCCGTTGACGAAGAGCCGAACCTCCCTGGCGCGGGAGTCGCCGACCACCCTGATCCAGTAGCCGCATGAGGGCTTCCCGACGTTAAGGGTGATCTGCCTTAGCTTGCTAGCAAGTGCTTGGTCGACATCGGGACAGGTGCGCAGCGTGCCCGATCTGGTCTCTCCCTGCACCCGGCAGGCCAGGGACAAGCGGTTCGAGAACGCCTCCACTCTCCGAAGGCAGCGAGCAACGGTTGACCGGTCACTCACGGACCAGATCCTGTCCATGTCGCGGGGGGCGTACATGATGACTCCTGGCAAGTGCTCATGAGCATTACGTGAAATGGGTGGCCCACGGG
This sequence comes from Nonomuraea sp. C10, assembly GCF_008017515.1. Classification (NCBI taxonomy): domain Bacteria; kingdom Bacillati; phylum Actinomycetota; class Actinomycetes; order Streptosporangiales; family Streptosporangiaceae; genus Nonomuraea; species Nonomuraea sp. C10. Next base: position 1,669,332 of record NZ_VPFF01000003.1, on the reverse strand, counting down.
AGGCCGGCATGGGAGTATTCATGCGAGACATACGGCAGACGTCGCGGACGCGTGGAGGGCGCAGCCCCCATGACGAGGGCGCGACGAGTTGATCATTGGGCGCGGCTTGCGCCATGATGTGCGAGAAATCTTGCGTTCGCCAAGCGAACGGGGACCCGAGGGTCGTTGACGAGCCTCTTCTGGAACGGCCCTGTCCGGTTGTGCCATCAACCTGCCAGGGCCGTTTTTCACGCGCTGGCCTGCAGAGCCTCCAGGTCGAACTCTCCATCCCTGACCCCGGCCGTGAAGGCGGCCCACTCGGACGGGGTGAAGACCAGGACGGGTCCGTCCTGAACCTTGCTGTCCCTCAGCGCGACATTCCCGTCGGCGAGGGGGGCGACCTCAACGCAGCTGCTAGCGCCGTTGCAGAAAGTGCTCTTCTGCCATGCCGCCGTCTTGTGATGGATAGACATTTTCTCCCCAAATGGGCAAAGGGGCACCATTGCCCCTTTTGTTCTGATCGATCGCTGACCTCAGCCTCGCCACATCATCGCCTTGCGCTGGATGAGCACGCGTGTGTCGTCCTCGTCCAGTGCCTGTGACCTGATGTTTTCGAAGGCTGCCTCGTAGCCCGCTACCCGCTCGAGGTCGTCGACGAAGTCAGCAGTATAAAGCTGCTCCAGATACACCACATCGTCGAATTCCGCGAACTTGAGGTGGATGAACGCACCCGTGCTTACGGGGTGCAACGCGTCCATGGGCAATACCTGAACGCTGACGTGGGACAGAAGAGACAACTCCAGGAGATGCTCCATCTGTGCCCGCATCACCGAGGGCTCGCCGAAGCGGCGCATCAAGGCGGGCTCGTCCAGCACGAAGCGCATCTCACATGGATCGGGGCGGTGCAGCACGCGCTGCTGCCTGTCGAGGCGGGCCTCGACCCTGCTCCTGACTCCGCTGTGGGTGATGCGCGAGATGCCACGGACGGCCAGGACGACCTCTCTGGCGTAATCCTCGGTTTGGAAGAGGCCGGGCACAATCTGGGGTTCCCAGTTGCGCTGGATGATGGCCTCCGCCTCCAGCCCGAGGAATCTTGTGTACTCCTCAGGCAGGGCGTCTTCGTAATCTTCCCACCAGCCCCGCTGATCCGCATCCCGCAACAGGCCGAAGAGTTCGTCAAGTTTGGCTTCGTCGAGACGGTAGAGCTTCCCCATCGCCTTGACGTCGTCTGCGCTGGGCATGGTCTTGGCGGCCTCGATCCGCGAGACCTTGCTGGGGGACCAGCCGAGCTCCTTGGCGGCCCTGGCGCCGGTGAGCTTGCGTCGCTCGCGGAGAAGCCTGAGCTCCTGGCCGAGCCTGAGCTTGCGGACAGTCGGACTGCCCTGCGTCGGTGGCACCGTCGACTCTCCTTGCCGGGATGAAGGTGTAGCCGGAGTGAACCGTTTCGAGCCCGCAGTCTTGGGCCGTTCCACCAATCTTACACTGCAACTTGCACGAGTACTCCCATTTGCTCTTGCCAAGAGCCTTCCACGGAGAGACGGTGTCAAGCAAGCAGAGCTTCTGCCCGGGGGAAAACGGGGAAGGGGGCAAGGTGACGACCTCTTGTGCTGGCCCGACTACATTCAAGGCCACTCCGTGCAAGTTGCACAGCAACAAGAAAGCACCTTGCGGAAGAAACGGGAATATTTCTTGCGGGAGGCCTTGCAGCAAGGCAATCTCCGGGAGACGATCGAGACACGAGGGATCTCTCCAGAGGTGAGGAGGCCGGCATGACCGCACGGCCCCGCCCGCAGAGGATCCCCACCACGACTTACGCGCGGCTGGTCAGGCCGCAAAACCGGCAACGGCGCCGTCCCGGAAATGGACACCATCACAGGGAGGCCGTCAGCCGGAAGGATCCCGCACTGAGTTAGAGAGTCATCGCCGCGATTGTCGCTCGCTTCAGAGCATACGAAGCAGGAACAACAAAGCCGGACCGAGGCCGCGCACTCATCCGCCGCAAATGGGCTGCCACCCAGCGGCGCGACGATCGTCGGCCTGCAGTCCGGCGTAAGAAGCCACCTCTGTGATGCCGCGAAAGGGGTCTTCTCATGTACTCACAAGGTACCAAGGGACTCAGCCGACGCAAGTCCCGGGTGCTCACCCGCCTCCAGGAACTGCTCGCCTGGGCGGACCGCGAAATCTGCATGGAACCCGACGAGTTCGCCTACCGCCGGGGCTGGACGGTCACCAGGACCGGCTTCGGCTCCCGGCGCTACCGCGACCCACGCTTCGACCTGCTCAAGATCCCACCACGGGTCCCGGAGGAGGTGTCCTGACATGGCGAGGAACCCGCGCAACCAGATCTACCCGGGCTACGAGGACCTGCCCGCCCCGCGCGGCTCGGGACCCCTCACCAGGCTCTGGCGGTTCCGTACCGAATTACTGCTCCTCGCCGGGCTCGCGCTGCTCGTGCCGGCCGTCCTGGGCGCCACCCAGGAGGGCAGATGGCTCCCGTTCGTCCTGCTGAGCAGTGCCGTCTCGGTGCCGGCCGCGACGCGGTTCGGCCGCAACTGGGCCGTCGTGCACTTCTGGTGCGTGGTGTCCCGCCACCGGCTGCAGCGGGTCTGCCTGGAGACCACCCTGCACACCCGCGCCGGCCGCATCCCGCTGGTGCTGTGGATCACCCCCACGGCCACGGGCGAGAAGGCCCTGATCCTGACCAGGGCCGGCATCAGCGCCGAGGAGTTCGAGGCCTACGCCGAGGAGATCGCGGCGGCCTGCTGGGCCAGGACCGCCGCGGTCTACAAGCACCGCACCCGCGCGAACCTGGTGATCGTCGAGGTCGTCAGGCGTGACGTGCTCCCCGGGGCCGTCTCCCCCGGTCTCGACCGGCTCTACGGCCGGCGGACCTGGATCCCGCTCCGGCCCGACCTCGACGAGCCGCCTGATCTGCACCGGCCGCTGGTTCTGCAGCGGGCGGGCTGAGGACCTAGGGACCCGCGCCTCCCTAGGAAAAGCCCCGGAGACCGCGGGGGCTCCGGGGCTTCCCCATGTCCCGCGTACGAGTCAAGATGAGTTCAGCTTACGAACTCAGGAGTCGTGATGACGTCGACCGTCCACCGGACCTGTCCCTTGTGCGAAGCCGTCTGCGGCCTGACGCTGACCCTCGACGACGGCGGCCACGTGACCAGCGTGCGCGGTGACAAGGCGGACCCGTTCAGCAAGAGCTTCATCTGCCCGAAGGGCGCCAGCCTCGGCAGGCTGGACGAGGACCCCGACCGGCTGCGCGCGCCGCTGATCCGGGAGGGCGACCGGTGGCGCGAGGTGAGCTGGGACGAGGCGTTCGCGGCCGTCGAGCGAGGGCTCGCCGAGGTGACCGCCGCGCACGGCCGCCAGTCGGCCGCCGTCTATCTGGGCAACCCGAGCGCGCACACGATGGCCGGCGCGCTCTACGGCGGCCCGCTGATCAAGTCGCTCGGCACCCGCAACGTCTTCTCCGCCAGCACCGCCGACCAGATGCCCAAGCACGTGGCCAGCGGGCTGATGTTCGGCCATCCGCTCGCCATCCCGGTGCCCGACCTGGACCGCACCGGCTACCTGCTGATGCTGGGCGCCAACCCTCTGGAGTCCAACGGCTCGCTGTGCACGGCTCCCGACTTCCCCGGCAGGCTCAAGGCGCTGCGCCGGCGCGGCGGGCGGCTCGTCGTGGTCGACCCGCGCCGCACCCGGACGGCCGCGTCCGCCGACGAGCACGTGTTCGTGCGCCCAGGCACCGACGCCTACCTGCTGTTCGGGATCGTCCACACGCTGTTCGCGGAGGACCTCGTCACGCTCACCCACCGGGTCAACGGGCTCGACGAGGTGCGCGAGGCGGCCAAGCACTTCCCACCTGACCTGGTGGCCCGCCGCACCGGCGTGCCGGCCGAGGTGATCGTACGGCTCGCGCGGGAGCTGGCGGCGGCCGACAGGGCGGCGGTGTACGCCAGGATCGGCACCTGCACGGCCGAGTTCGGCACGATCGCGCAGTGGCTCGTGGACGTGCTGAACACGCTGACGGGCAACCTGGACCGGCCGGGCGGGGTGATGTTCCCCAAGGCCGCCACCGAGTTCGGCGGGCGGCGCGGCCCGTACCGGGTGGGGCGGTGGCGGAGCCGGGTGCGCGGCCTGCCGGAGGCGAACGGCGAGCTGCCGGTGGCCACGCTCGCCGACGAGATCGAGACGCCGGGCGAGGGGCAGGTCAGGTTCCTCGTCACGGTGGCGGGCAACCCGGTGCTGTCGGCGCCGAACGGCGACCGCCTGGACCGGGCGCTGGCCGGGCTCGACTTCATGGTGAGCGTGGACCCGTACCTCAACGAGACCACCAGGCACGCGCACGTCATCCTGCCGCCGCCGCGGATCCTGCAGTCGGGGCACTACGACTTCGCACTGCTGGGCTTCGCGGTGCGCAACTACGCCCGCTACTCGCCGCCGCTGCTGCCGCTGGGGGACCGGCCGTCGGAGGCGCTGATCCTGTCCAGGCTCGCCATGATCGCCTCCGGGCTCGACGGCGACCTGGACGAGTTCGTGATCGGCCAGCAGCTGGCCAAGGCCTTGGAGACGCCCGGTTCCGGCGTCGAGGGCAGGGACCCGGCCGAGCTGCGCGCCCTGCTGGAAGGCGAGACCGGCGCCGAGCGGCGGCTGGACCTCATGCTGCGGCTCGGGCCCTACGGCGAGTGGGCCGGCGGGGGCGACCTGTCGCTGCGCAAGCTGCTCGACAACCCGCACGGCATCGACCTGGGCCCGCTGGAACCGCGGCTGCCCGAGGTGCTCAGGACGGCCTCGGGCGTGGTCGAGCTGGCGCCGCCGCTGCTGCTGGAGGACGTGGAACGGCTGCGCGCGGGGCTGGACGCCGAGCCTCCCGAGCTGGTGCTGATCGGGCGGCGGCACCTGCGCTCCAACAACAGCTGGATGCACAACGTGGGCCCGCTCGTGGGCGGCAGCAACGCCTGCACGCTCCAGATCAACCCGATGGACGTGGCCAGGCTCGGGCTCGGCGGCGAGGCCGTGGTCCGCTCGGCCACCGGCGAGCTGACGGTGCCGCTGGAGCCGACCGACACGATCATGCCGGGAGTGGTCAGCCTGCCGCACGGGTGGGGGCATCAGGGCAGCTCGCAGACGGTCGCGGCGAAGCACCCGGGGGTCAGCGCGAACACGCTGACCGACGAGTCCGCTGTGGACGTTCCGTCTGGTAACGCAGTGTTCAACGGAGTTCCGGTAAGAATTTCACCTACCAGTATGATCAGCGCACATTAAGGTGTCGCGCGTGACTATCGTGCCAGAAGAGGACCGCCTGACCACCCAGATCGCCTTCGCCGTAGAGATCGACAAGCTGAAGCGGATCGTCCGCCGCAACCTGCTGATGGACGGTTCCAGGCGGGAGAACGACGCGGAGCACTCCTGGTACGTGGCCACGCTGGCGATGGTGCTGGGCGAGCACGCGCCGCCGGGCACCGACATCCAGCGCGTCATGGCCATGCTGCTGGTGCACGACCTGGTCGAGATCGACGCGGGCGACACGTTCATCTACGACCCGGTGGCGGTGGCCGCGCAGGCGGAGGCCGAGCGCGCCGCCGCCGACCGGATCTTCGCGCTGCTGCCCGACGGGCAGGGCACGCCGCTGCGGGAGCTTTGGGAGGAGTTCGAGGACCGCAAGACGCCCGAGGCGAGGTTCGCCAAGGCGCTCGACCGGTTCGCGCCGATCCTGGCCAACCACCACACCGAGGGCGGCACCTGGCAGCTGTTCAAGGTGACCGCGGCCCAGGTGAGGGAGAAGGTCCGGCTGATCGAGGAGGGCTCGCCGTCACTGGGGGCGTACGCGCGCGCGATCGTCGAGGAGTCGGTCGCCAGGGGTCACCTTCCCGAGTGACGTCCGCACCCCTGGGGTAGGGGACTTGTCGTGAAAGAGACAGTACGGGCGAGACGTCGGCACTTGCGGCGTTTCGTGGGACCGGTCGATCTCACTGACCGGCTTGAGAAGTCCACGTCCATGGACCGGCCGATCCGCGCGCTGGCCAAGACCATGCGTCAGCGGCTCCGCCCAGGCCTGGTCCGCGACCTGCTGCACGGGGTGCCCACGGGCAAGCCGGCGCACCCGCCCCTGGCCCAGGCGGCCCTGGGCTGCTGGATCTCGGCCACCCTGCTCGACGCGGCCAAGGCCGATCAGCGCGCCGTCCGGCTGCTGCTGGCCGCCGGCATCGCCACCTCGCTGCCCACCGCCGCCGCGGGACTGACCGACTGGTCGTCTCTCCACCAGGAGCAGCAGCGGGTGGGGTTCGTCCACCTGGCGGCGAACGTGCTCGCCCTCGGGCTGTTCTCGGGCTCGCTGCTGGCCCGGGTACGCGGTCGCGAGCGGGCCGGCCGCGCGCTGTCGTACGCCGGGCTCGCCGCGGGCGGGTTCGGCGGCTATCTGGGCGGCCACCTGGCCTACCGCATGGCGGCGGGGGCCAACCACGCGCCCCAGGTCTCCCACCTGGTGCCGCTGGGCTGGCACGACCTGTGCCTGCTGAAGGACCTGCCGGACGGCCGCCCGGTGTCGCGGCGGCTCGGCTACATCTCTCTCTTCGTGCTGCGGCGCGCCGAGAACGTCACGGTGATGGTCGACACCTGCCCGCACCTGGCAGGCCCTCTCCACCAGGGCAGGCTCGTCGAGGAGGACGGCGAGGCGTGCGTGGTGTGCCCGTGGCACGGCAGCACCTTCCGGCTGGACGACGGCTCGGTCCGGCACGGTCCGGCCACCGCGCCCGCGCCCACGTTCGAGACCCGGCTGCGCAAGGACGGCACGATCCAGGTGCGGCCGAGCTTGACCTGAAGTCGAGTTGAGGTTTTACGGTCGCCGCATGAGCACGATTCTGGTGACCGGCGCGACCGGCAACGTCGGCGGACATGTGGTGAGAGAACTCGAACGGGCGGGCCTGCCGGTGCGCGCCCTGGTGCGCGACCCGGCGCGGGCGCGGCTGCCTGAGCGGGTGGAGACGGTCGCGGGCGACCTGACCAGGCCCGAGACGCTGGGACCCGCCCTGACGGACGTGGAGACGGCGTTCCTGGTGTGGCCGGGCTTCGCTGCCCGGACCGCCGAACCCGTGGTCGAGGCGCTCGCCGGGCGGGCCAGGCGGGTGGTCTACCTGTCGGCGAACGTGCCCCAGGGCGACGGGGAGCCGACGATCTTCCATCAGGAGCTGGAGCGGCTCATCCGCGCCTCCGGGATGAGCTGGACGTTCCTGCGGCCGAGCGGCTTCGCCGTCAACACCCTGGGCTGGGCCGACCAGGTCAGGACGGGCGTCGTGCGCTGGCCGTACGGGCAGGCGGGGCGCACCCTCATCCACGAGAAGGACATCGCGGCGGTGGCGGTGCACGTGCTGACCTCAGCCGGGCACGGCGGCGCGGCCTACCCGATCAGCGGGCCCGAGGTCCTCACCCAGGCCGAGCAGGTGCGGATCATCGGCGAGGTGATCGGCCGTGAGGTGCGCTGGGAGGAACTGCCGCCGGAGCAGGCGCGCGAGCAGCTGCTGGCGGCCTGGGGCGACGCGAACTTCGTGGACGCCGCGCTGGCGGGCTGGCGGAGCCTGGTGGACTCCCCCGAGGAGGTCACGGACGTCGTGGAGAAGCTGCTGGGCAGGCCGGCGCTGCCGTTCCGGTCCTGGGTGCGCGACCACGAGGCCGACTTCCGCTAGTCCTTCTCGTCGGCGGGGTGCTCGACCAGGGCGAGGATGCGGCTGGACATGAAGCGGGCGGTCCGGATGACGGTGCCGCTCCTGGTCACCTCGGTCACCTCGACGAGCCCCCGCCGGGTGGCCACCTCGACGCGGCGGCCCGCGCGGGTGGCGACGACCTCGTACGTGCGCGGGGTGCCGCCCGCGTCGATGACGATCTCCACCCGATCACCCTTCATGTACTGATTTATGCCCAGAATGTCGGGAAATTATCCGTACACCAGTTTGATTATCGCCACGATCCCCACCGCCACGATGACCACGCGCAGCAGTGGCGCGGGGATGCGGCGCCCGACCTTCGCCCCCAGGAAGCCGCCGATCATCGCGCCCAGGGCCACGGCCAGCACCGCCCACCAGTCGACGTCCGCGATCAGGACGAACAGGACGGCGGCGGTGGAGTTGACCACCAGCGAGAGCACGTTCTTGGCCGCGTTCACCCGCTGCAGGTGCTCGTCCAGGAAGCTGCCGAGCAGCCCGATGAGCAGCACGCCCTGGGCGGCGCCGAAGTAGCCCCCGTAGACGCCCGCCCCGAACACCCCGAGCCAGAGGGCGGGGCCGCCGTGCGGGTGCGCGTGCTCGCGCCGGGCGGCCAGCCAGAGGTTGAGCCTCGGCTGGATGATGACCAGCACGCAGGCCAGCCCGATCAGCACGGGGACGACCACCTGGAAGACGTCCGGATCGAGGTAGAGCAGCAGGATCCCGCCGGCCAGCGAGCCGAGCGCGGACCCCATGGCGAGCCTGACCAGCCGGTCGCGCTGCCCGCGCAGCTCCGCGCGGTAGCCGTAGGCGCCGGTGACGGAGCCGGGGACGAGGCCGACGTTGTTGGACACGTTCGCCACGACCGGATCGACGCCGACGGCGACGAGGGTGGGGAAGGTGATCAGGCTCCCCGAGCCGACCACCGCGTTGATCGCCCCGGCCGCCATCCCGGCGACCCACACGGCGAGCGCTTCCCAGACCGTCACCCCGACCCCTTCCCAGCATCAGCGTCGAGTGCCGAGCCTAGGGGGCCTGGCGGGGCGGTTACGCGTCCGGGGTGGCGGGGGGATTGCGCGCGGGGGGATTCGGCGGGGTGAACAGGCCGCCGAGGCTCTCCAGCGCCTTGCCCATCTCCGAGGGGACTATCCAGATCTTGTTGGCGTCGCCCTTGGCGATCTCGGGCAGGGTCTGCAGGTACTGGTAGGCCAGCAGGTGCTGGTCCGGGTTGCCCTCGTGGATGGCCTTGAACACCATGCCGATCGCGTCGGCCTGGCCCTTGGCGCGCATCGCCTGGGCCTCGGCCTCGGCCTGGGCGCGCAGCACCGCCGCCTCCGCGTCGCCCCTGGCCCGTAAGACCGCCGCCTGCTGCTCCCCCTCGGCCGCCAGGATGGCCGCCTGCCGCTGGCCCTCGGCGGTGAGCACGGCGGCCCGCTTGTCGCGGTCGGCGCGCATCTGCTTCTCCATCGAGTCCTGGATCGAGGCCGGCGGGTCGATGGACTTGAGCTCCACCCGGTTGACCCGGATGCCCCACTTGCCGGTCGCCTCGTCCAGCGACCCGCGCAGCTCGGTGTTGATCTCCTCGCGGGAGGTCAGCGTGCGCTCCAGGTCCATGCCGCCGACGACGTTGCGCAGCGTGGTGACGGTGAGCTGCTCGACGCCGATGAGGAAGTTCGCGATCTCGTACGTGGCCGCCTTCGGGTTGGTCACCTGAAAGTAGATGACGGTGTCGATGGAGACGACCAGGTTGTCGGAGGTGATCACCGGCTGCGGCGGGAACGACACCACCTGCTCACGCAGGTCGATCATGTCCTTGATGCGGTCGATGAACGGCACCACCATGTTGAGCCCCGGGGCGAGCGTGCGGTGGTAGCGGCCCAGCCGCTCCACGATCGCCGCCGTCGCCTGCGGGATGATCCTGATGGTCCGCGCCACCCCGAAGCCCACCGCCGCGACCAGGACGAAGGCGACGATGAGCTGCTCCACGGACATGGCAACGCTCCGAAATCGACGGGCCTGACCCGCTGCATGATATTTCGTCCGGCGTGCCTGCGGGCGATCTAGAAGGGACGGACGTACCAGCGGCCCTCGGCGCTGCGGTCGAGCGACAGCGGCACCCCGAACGTCTGCGACAGGTTGTCGGCCGTCATGACGTGGTCGAGCGGCCCCTGGGCCACGACCGAGCCGTGGCGCAGCATCAGGGCGTGGGTGAACCCGGCCGGGATCTCCTCCACGTGGTGGGTCACCAGGACCAGCGCCGGCGACCGGAAGTCGCCCGCCAGCACCGACAGCCGCCGCACCAGGTCCTCGCGGGCGCCCACGTCGAGCCCGGCGGCGGGCTCGTCGAGCAGCAGCATCTCCGGGTCGGGCATGAGCGCGCGGGCGATCTGCACCCGCTTGCGCTCCCCCTCCGACAGCGAGGCGAACCGCCGCCTGATCAGATGGGCCGCGCCCATCATGTCGATCAGCTCGACGGCCCGGGTGACGTCGTTGGAGTCGTACTCCTCCGTCCAGCGCCCCAGCAGCGCGTACGAGGCGGTCAGCACCAGGTCGATGACCTTCTCGTCGGGCGGGATGCGCTCGGCCAGCGCGGAGCTGCACAGCCCGATGCGCGGCCGCAGGTCGAACACGTCGGCCACCCCGACGCGCTCGCCGAGCACCTCCAGCGACCCTTCGCTGGGGAACAGCAACGTGGCCGCGAGCTGCAGCAACGTGGTCTTGCCCGCGCCGTTGGGGCCGAGCACGACCCACCGCTCGTCCTCCTCGACCGTCCAGTCGATGCCGCGCAGCAGGGTCGCCCCGTCGCGCTTGTAGGCGACGTCCTGGAACCGCAGCACCTGACCACCCATCCCCGATCCCTCCTTGAGGAGTAACCCTGGGGACAAACCTATTGCAGGGCGAGCGCTTATCGTGGATCGGTGCGCCCTGAATCGCCTATCTGTCCCGTGCTCGTCGCCTGGGGTAACGCCTGGCTCTCCGGCCACATCGGCCTGGACGAGGCGGCCGACCACGTCGAAGAGGTCGGCGGCCCCGCTGTCGTGGGCGAGGTTCCGCTGCGTAAATACCTGGCCAACCTTCGCTCCGGTGGCCTGAGCGGGTTCCGGCTCGCCCTGCCGGCGCCCGGTGACCCGCTCGGGCTCTCCGGCCCGCCCGGGTTCAACTCGGCGGCGGTCGACGCCGGGCAGGCCGCCATCGCCGTGCTCGACGACACCCGGCTCGGGCTGGTGCCCTCGCTCGATCTGCGCGGTTCCTCGTACGTGGGAGTCAAGCTGGACGTGCACGAGGCCGGGCCGGTACGGCAGGACCTGCCGTCCGTCGCCGAGGCCGAGCGCGAGCTGTCGGAGGCGATGCGGGACGCGACCCAGGCGCTGGCCGCGGCGGGCGGCCCCGCGCGGGAGCGGCCGTCGCACGTGCCGGACGGCGGCGAGCTGGCCCCCGGCTATCCGGCGCGCGCCCACCGGGTGTCGGCGCTGGCCACCCGGTTGGGGGCGGTGCTGCGCCTGGCCGAGGAGCGCGGGCTCACCTCCGGCGAGATCGCCTCCCGCGGCGCCGCGGTGCGCGAGCTGGACCGCGCCGTGCGTCGCGCGATCGTCGCGGCCCACCACGCCATCTTCGAGCCCGTCAGGAACCTCTGACCCGGCACGCCGCCTTCGAGCCCGTCAGGGACGCCCTGAGGGATCAGGACAGGCCGTGGCGCACGGCGTAGAGGGCGGCCTGGGTGCGGTCCTGGACGCCGAGCTTCATCAGCACGTTGGAGACGTGGGTCTTGACCGTCTTCTCGGCGACCGCGAGGCTGCGGGCGATCTCACGGTTGGACCGGCCGGCCGCGATCAGTTTCAGCACCTCGCGCTCGCGGTCGGTCAGCGGCACGGGCGGACCCCCCGCCGGCCGCGCGCCCTCGCCGCCCGCCAGCATCGCCTCGGCCGCCTCAGGCGCGAGCAGCACCTGCCCGCTGTGCACGGCCCGCACGGCACGCACCAGCGCCGTCGGGTCGACGTCCTTGTAGAGGAAGCCGGACGCGCCCGCCCGCATCGCGGGGCCCACGTCGGCCCTGTCGCTCACCGAGGTCAGCACCAGCACCCGGGTCGCGGCGCCGGTCAGCTCGCCCAGCGTGGCCAGCCCGTCCAGCACCGGCATCTTGAGGTCGAGCAGCAGCACGTCGGGCGCGAGCTCGCGGACCAGCTCGACGGCGCGCGCGCCGTCGCCCGCCTCGCCCACGACCGTGATGTCGTCCTGCAGGTCGAGGAACGTGCGCAGCCCCTGACGCACCACCGGATGGTCGTCGGCGACCAGCACCCGGATCACCCGCACACCTCCATACGCACGGTCGTCCCCTTCCCGGGGGCCGAGCTGACGGTCATCCGGCCGCCCACCGACTCGGCCCGGTCCTTCATCGAGATCAGGCCCAGCCCGCGCGAGGCGCCCTGCTCGAAGCCCGTGCCGTCGTCCTCGACGGTCAGGACCAGCCCGCCGCCCTCGTACGACAGCCGCACCGTCACCCGCGCGGCCTCGGCGTGGCGCAGCGCGTTGTGCAGCGCCTCCTGGGCCACCCTGAGCACGGCCACCTCCGCGGCGGAGTCCAGCGGCGGCAGCTCGTCCGCCTCGTACGTGACGCGCGCGGGGTGCAGGCGGTCGAGCATCCGCACGTGCTTGCGCAGCGTCTCGGCCAGCCCGTGACGGTCCAGCTCGGCGGGCCGCAGCTCGACGATCACCGCCCGCAGCTCGCCCAGCGCCTCCCCCGCCAGCCGCTGCACCCGCTCCAGCTCGGCCGCGGCCCTGTCGGGCTCCGACTTCAGCATGGCCCCCCGCCTGGGCGCTCAGCCGCAGCGAGAACAGCTTCTGGGTGACGGCGTCGTGCAGCTCGCGGGCCACCCGGTTGCGTTCCTCCAGCATCGCCAGCTCCCGGCTCCGTTCGTAGAGCCGGGCGTTGGCCAGCGCCATGGCGGCGTGCGCCGCGAACACCTGGAGCAGGTCCTGGTCGGCCTCGGTGAAGCCGCCCGCGCGCTTGTTGGCCAGGAAGATGATGCCGAGCACCTCGCCGCCGTCGGTGATGGGGACGCCCAGGAAGTCCTTCATCACCGGATGCGCCTGCGGCCAGTATTCGAACCTGGGGTCGGCGCGCAGGTCGGCCAGGCGCACCGGGGCGCCCTCGCGGAGCATCACGCCCAGCATGCCGTGCTGGCGCGGGAGGGGCCCGATCGCCTCCCACTGCTTGTCGGTGATGCCCTCGGCGACGAACTCCGCGAACGAGCCGTCGTCGTCGGGCACCCCCAGCGCGGCGTAGCGGGCGTCCAGCAGCCGCCGCGCCGAGCGTACGATGACCTGCAGCACCTCGCGCACCGACAGATGGCGGGTGACCGCCAGCACCGCGGAGCTCACCGCCTGCAGGATCTCGTCGCGTTCGGCCGTCACGCCATCACTCTACTGACGGGCCGACCGGGGACCGGGGGGCGGTGACAGCGGCGCCGGTGAACCGGGAAGGTCCTAGGACGAAGTGCCCAGGCGGCCACGGGACCACGGCCCGATGTGTGGACGGCGGCGCGTTCCTAACGTCACGAACATGACGAACACCGCACTCATCACCGGCGCCTCCCGCGGACTCGGCCTCGCGCTCGCGCGGTCACTGGCGGAGGCGGGCTGGCGTCTCGTGCTCACCGCGCGCGGCGTGAACGAGCTGGAACGGGCCGCGGCCGAGCTGGGCGCCACCGCCATCCCGGGCGACGTCACCGAGCCCGCGCACGTCCGCCGCCTGGCGGACGCCGTCCCCGAGCTGGACCTCCTGGTCAACAACGCCAGCGGCCTCGGGGCCACGCCGCTGCCACCGCTGGCGGGCTACCCGCTGGAGGCCTTCCGCGTCCTGCTGGAGACCAACGTCACCGCGCCGCTCGCCCTCATCCAGGCCACGCTGCCCGCGCTGCGCGCCCGGCGGGGCGCCGTCGTCAACGTCACCTCCGACGCCGCCACCGGCGCGTACGAGGGATGGGGCGGGTACGGGGCCACCAAGGCGGCGCTGGATCAGCTCTCGAACGTGCTCGCCGCCGAGGAGCCCGAGCTGGCGGTCTGGTGGACCGACCCGGGCGAGATGAACACCCGGATGCTGGCCGACGCCGTCGGCGCGGACGAGGCCGCGTCCGCCACCGACCCGGCCAAGGTCGCCGCCGCCCTGCACGACCTCGTACGTACCCGCCCCGCCAGCGGCCGGGTGACCCTCCAATGACCCGCCCGACGACGCCCCCCGAGACGCCCCCCGCAACGACCGCCACAACGACCGCCACAACGACCACGGTGACGGCCGAGGCGGCGAACGCCGCGTTCGACTTCGTTCTGCCGCCCGCGCTGTCGGCGCAGGAGCCGCCGGAGGCGCGCGGGGTGGGCAGGGACGGGGTCCGTCTGCTGGTCTCGGCGGGCGACGGCGAGCCGGCGCACCACCGCTTCACCGACTTGCCCGGCCTGCTCGACCCGGGCGACCTGATCGTGGTCAACAACTCGGCGACGCTGCCCGCCGCCGTGCGGCTGGACCGGCTCGCGGTGCACTTCTCCACCGCGCGGCCGGACGGCACCTGGCTCGTCGAGCTGCGCCGCCGTACCGCCACCGCAACCGAGCAGTACCGCGGCGGCGCGCCCGGCGAGTGGCTGCCGCTGCCGGGAGGCGCCACGCTGCGGCTCGTCGGCCGCGAGACGCCCCGGCTCTGGCGGGCCGTGCTCGACCGCGACGTGGAGACGTACCTGCGCGGGTACGGGGCCCCGATCCGGTACGCGTACGTCACCAGGGACTGGCCGATCGAGGCGTACCAGACGGTGTTCGCGACCGTGCCGGGCAGCGCGGAGATGCCCAGCGCCGCGCGGCCGTTCACGCCGGAGCTGGTCACGGCGCTGGTGGCGCGCGGCGTCGGCATCGCGCCGATCACCCTGCACACAGGGGTGGCCTCGCCGGAGAAGGACGAGCCACCGTACGCCGAGCGCTACGCGGTGCCGGAGGCCACGGCCCGCCTGGTCGACCTGACCCTGGGGAGCGGAAGGCGGGTGGTCGCCGCCGGCACCACGGTGGTGCGGGCGCTGGAGACCGCCGCCGCCGGCGGCCTGGTGACCGCCTCCGAGGGCTGGACCAGCCACGTCGTGACGCCCGCGACGGGGGTGCGGGCGGTCACGGGGCTCATCACCGGCCTGCACGAACCGCGCTCCAGCCACCTGATGATGCTGACCGCGATCGCCGGCGAGCGCCCGCTCCGCGCGGCGTACGAGGCGGCGCTGCGGGAACGTTACCTGTGGCACGAGTTCGGCGACGCCCACCTGATCTTGCGGACGTAAAGCAGGACCTGCGGCGCGGGCATCGGGGCGGGCGCAGTACCGTGGCTGAATGTGGACCAGCGCACCCTCTTGATCACCTTCACCGGCCCCGACCGGCCAGGCGTGACCTCGCGCCTGTTCTCCGTCCTGTCGGGCTTCCCCGTGACCGTGGCCGACATCGAGCAGGTCGTCATCCGCGGCCGGCTCACGCTCGGCGTCCTGGTCGCCTACGCCGGAGGGCCGTCCACCGGCACCGGCAGCACCCTCGGCGCCATGTGGACCGCCGTCGAGCGGATCGCCGAGGACCTGGGCATGGAGGTGGAGCTGTCCACCGGCTCCCTGGCCAAGGAGCACCGCCGCCGCGGCCGCCTGTCGGTCAGCGTGCTCGGCGCCACGCTCCAGCCCGCGGCCATCGCCGGCATCGCCCGCCGGATCGCCGCCGCCGGCGCCAACATCGACCGCATCGAGCGGCTGGCCCAGTGGCCGGTGACCTGCATCGAGCTGTCCGTCTCCGGCGCCAACCCCGACGAGCTGCGCGTCCAGCTCGCCGCCGAGGCCGCCGCGCAGCAGGTCGACGTGGCCGTGCAGCGCACCGGGCTGTCCAGGCGGGCCAAGCGGCTCATCGTCATGGACGTCGACTCCACCCTCATCCAGGGTGAGGTCATCGAGCTGCTGGCCAGGCACGCCGGCTGCCTCGACGAGGTCGCCAAGGTCACCGAGGCGGCCATGCGCGGCGAGCTCGACTTCGCCGAGTCGCTGCGCCGCCGGGTCGCCCAGCTCGAAGGGCTGCCCGCCGAGGTGTTCGAGCGGGTGCGCGGTGAGGTCGTGCTCACCCCCGGCGCCCGCACCCTGGTCCGCACGCTCAAGCGGCTCGACTACCGCTTCGCCATCGTCAGCGGCGGCTTCACCCAGATCACCGACACGCTCGTGGAGGAGCTCGGCATCGACTACTCGGCGGCGAACGTGCTGGAGGTCATCGACGGCAAGCTGACCGGCCGGCTCGTGGGCGAGATCGTCGACCGGCCTGGCAAGGCCCGCGCGCTGGAGCGGTTCGCCAGCGAGGCGGGGGTGCCGATCAGCCAGACCGTGGCCATCGGCGACGGGGCCAACGACCTCGACATGATCGCGGCGGCCGGGCTGGGCATCGCGTTCAACGCCAAGCCCGTGGTGCGCCAGGCGGCCGACACCGCGGTCAACACGCCCTACCTCGACTCGATCCTCTACCTGCTCGGCATCTCCCGCGACGAGGTCGAGGCCGCCGACGCCGAGGACGCGCTGCTCGTCAGTCGTGCTGCGGACCCCAGCTCGTGACCAGCTCTCCCTCACCGGCCGACAGCTCGGGCCACGGCACCGCTGTCTTGATCACCGCGAACGTGCCCGGCCGGAACAGGTAGTCGCCCTGCGCGAGCATCAGCGCCAGCTCGTGCACGGCCGGGTTGTGCCCGCACAGCGCCACCGTGCCGTGATCGGGGTCGAGCAGGCGCAGCCGCTCCAGCAGCTCCTCCGGGTAGGCCTGGTAGATCGCCGGCTCGTACCGCACCTCGACGCCGGGGAAGGCCAGCTCCGCCGTGCGGCGGGTGCGCCGGGCCGGCGAGCAGAGCACCACCTCAGGCTCCAGCCCGAGCATCCGCAGCTCCTCACCGGCCCGCTTGGCGTCGCGCTCGCCCCGGTCGGTCAGCGCCCGGTCCTTGTCGGGCACCCCAGGCGCCTGGGCCGCCTTGGCGTGGCGGAGCAGGATCAGCGTTCGCACCTCGGTCATCCTCTCGACGCCCAGACGGCCAGCATCGCGATCACCGCCATGATGGCAAGCATCGCGAGCAGGATGACGGCCAGGGTCTTCCCGCCGGACGGCGGCTTGTTGTCCATCTGCCCAGTTTCCCACCGAACAAGGCCACTCCGCGTATCACCCTCCGGCGTGGCCGGACGACGACGCCCGCCCCTCGGTGTCGAGGAGCGGGCGTCGTGGTGGAACGGTGTCAGGACGCGACGGGTTCCTTGTCGCGGTCGTTGTCGTTGGCCGGCTCGGCCGTCACCGAGCGGCGCTTGGAGACGATGATGGCGCCGACGACCACGGCCACCGCGACCACCGCGATGCCGACGCGGAGCCCGACGTTGTCGGCCCACAGCACCACGGCCGGGGCCACCAGCAGCGCGACGAGGTTCATCACCTTGATCAGCGGGTTGATGGCCGGGCCCGCGGTGTCCTTGAACGGGTCGCCGACCGTGTCGCCGATGACCGTGGCGGCGTGCGCCTCGGAGCCCTTGCCGCCGTGGTGTCCGTCCTCGACCAGCTTCTTGGCGTTGTCCCAGGCGCCGCCCGAGTTGGACAGGAAGACGGCCATCAGGGTGCCGGCGGCGATCGCGCCCGCCAGGAACGCGCCGAGCGGCGCGTACCCGAGCGCGAAGCCGACGGCTATCGGCGTCATGACCGCGAGCAGGCCGGGCGTGGCCAGCTCGCGGAGCGAGTCGCGGGTGCAGATGTCGACCACGCGCCCGTAGTCGGGCAGCTCGGTGCCCTGCATGATGCCCGGCTTGCTGCGGAACTGCTCGCGTACCTCGAAGACCACCCGCATCGCCGCCCGGCCGACCGCCATGATGGCCAGCCCGGAGAACAGGAACACCACGGCCGCGCCGATGATCAGGCCGACCAGCACGTTGGGCGCGTCGATGCCGAGGCTGAACACGCTGCCCGCCGGCAGCTCGCCTTCGACCGCGGTGCGGAACGCGCCGAACAGCGCCGTGGCGGCCAGCACGGCCGTCGCGATCGCGATGCCCTTGGTGATGGCCTTGGTGGTGTTGCCGACCGCGTCCAGGCTGGTGAGGACGCGGGCGCCCTCGCCCTCGACGTCGCCGGACATCTCGGCGATGCCCTGGGCGTTGTCGGAGACGGGGCCGAAGGTGTCCATCGAGACGATGACGCCGACCGTGGTCAGCAGACCGGTGCCGGCCAGGGCGACGGCGAACAGCGCCACCGTCACGTTGCCGAAGCCGAGCAGGAACGCGCCGTACACCGCCGCGCCGATGATCAGCGCCGAGTAGACCGCCGACTCCAGGCCGACGCTGATGCCGGCCAGGATGACGGTCGCCGGGCCGGTACGGGAGCTCTCGCCGATCTCGCGGACCGGGCGCCGGTTCGTCTCGGTGAAGTAGCCGGTGAGCAGCTGGATGGCGCTGGCCAGGACCAGGCCGATGAGCACCGCGCCGATGGCGATGACCCGCGGGTCGGCGTCGGACTGCACCTGCGCGCCGGCCAGGCCGTCGAAGGTGGCGGGAAGGTACCAGAAGGCGGCGGCCGCGACCAGGACCGCGGAGATGCCGGCCGAGATGAAGAAGCTGCGGTTGATGGCCGCCATGCCGTTGCGGTCCTTGGCGCGCAGGCGGGTGACGAAGATGCCGATGATCGCGGTCAGCACGCCGATCATCGGGACGATGAGCGGGAAGATCAGACCCTGCTCGCCGAAGGCCACCCGGCCCAGGATGAGGCTCGCGACCAGCATGACCGCGTACGACTCGAACAGGTCGGCCGCCATGCCGGCGCAGTCGCCGACGTTGTCGCCCACGTTGTCGGCGATGGTGGCGGCGTTGCGCGGGTCGTCCTCGGGAATGCCCTGCTCGACCTTGCCGACCAGGTCGGCGCCGACGTCCGCGGCCTTGGTGAAGATGCCGCCGCCGACCCGCATGAACATGGCGAGCAGCGCCGCGCCGAAGCCGAAGCCCTCCAGCACGCCGGGCGCGTCGCCCTGGTAGAGGAAGACGACCACGGCCGCGCCCAGCAGGCCGAGGCCCACGGTGAACATGCCGGCGACGCCGCCCGTACGGAAGGCGATGCGCATGGCGCGCTGCTCGCCCGAGTCGCGGGCCGCGGCGGCCACGCGCACGTTGCCGCGCACCGCCAGCCACATGCCCATGAAGCCGGTCAGCGCGGAGAACACCGCGCCGACCACGAAGAAGATCGAGCGTCCGATCCGTACGTCGGTTTCGCCCGGTAGGAGGAGCAGCAGGAAGGGTATGATCACGACGAAGATCGCCAGAGTGCGGAACTGCCGCGTCAGATACGCCGCGGCCCCTTCCTGGACGGCACGGGCGATGTTCTGCATGCGCTCCGTGCCCTGGTCGGCGGCGAGCACCTCACGCACCAGACCGCCGGCGACGGCTAGCGCGATCAGCGCGACCGCGGCGACCACGATCACGATGGTGAGATTGTTTCCGCTAAGGGTCAGATTGGACGCTGGCTCCAGTGCCAGCATGTGCCTAGACATCGTTCTCCTCGGCAAGACCGGTCGTCCTGCCCGGTGGCGCTGCAATGTAGGCGGGCGGTGCGGCACCATCCGGGTTGTGGGTGCCGCTTCCGGTTGAATCCGCTGTTAGTGCCGGATCACCTTGGCCGGTGCCGGGAGTCTACGCAGGGGATACGCAGATATGAAGGCTCTGGAGCCGGGCATTTGCGCGCCTGGTCAGTAAGCCGCTGACAGCGGGGTGTATTGCGACTTGACTGGTGAAATATCCGTTGGTTTACGGTCATGACTACGGCCTGAAAAGGTAGGACCGAAATACGCCTCTCCTGAGGCCGAGCATCCGGGCCAGGTCAGCGGGTAGCGGGACCGTGGGGGGTGGCGATGATGAGCGGACCAAGAGGATCGGTGGCCCTGGTGACGGGGGCGAGCCGCGGCATCGGCAGGGCGCTGGCCGAGCGACTCCACCAGGCGGGGATGCGGGTCGCGGTCACGGCCCGGTCGGCGGAGGCCCTGGACGCGCTCGCGGCCGAGCTGGGCGGCGAGGGTGACGTGCTGGCCCTGCCCGGCGACGTCACCGACCCGCGGGCCGTGACCGCCGTCGTCGGGACCGCCGAGCGCGTCCTCGGCCCGATCGACCTGCTGGTGAACAACGCGGGCGCGGCCGAGCCGCACGAGGCGCCGGTCTGGGAGTCGGACCCCGAGGAGTGGTGGGGCACCGTCACGACGAACGTGCTCGGCCCGATGCTGTACGTCCACGCGGTGGTGCCCGGCATGCTGGCCCGCGGCAGCGGCCGGATCGTCAACGTCAACAGCCTGCTCGGGGTGTGGACGCTGCCCACGCAGACGGCCTACAGCGTGTCCAAGGCCGCGCTGGCCAAGCTCACCGCGGCGCTGTCGGCGGGACTCGCGGGCACGGGGGTGCTGGCGTTCGACTACAGCCCCGGCCGGGTCCGCACGGATCTGACCAGCGATCTCGGCGACCTCCCCGGGGCCAGGGACGACTCGTGGACGTCGATGGAACAGGCGGTGGACGGCGTGCTCGCCATCGCACGGGGACGTCTCGACGCACTCGCGGGCCGGTTCATCCACGCGCGCGACGACCTCGAGATCCTCGTCCTGCGGGCCGCCGAGATCGCCGAACGCGGCGGGAGGGTCATCACGCTCGCCGAGGCGTTCGACGGGGATCCCCTGTCGCAACGGTGACGGGTCAGCCCGGCGTCGTAAAGCGAAGGACGTCTCCTTGACCGCAGCGGTCAGGAGACGTCCTTCGCCAAGCTCAAGCCCGACGGCCGGAAAGGCACGTCAGCGGAGATGGCCGTTGGTGGCGGCCGGCCAGCTCATGCGGATCCGCATGCCCTTGGGACTCGGGAACACCTCCACGTCGTCCGCCAGCCCCGCGATCACCGCGATACCGAAGCCGGACATGAACGAGTCGGAAAGCATTCCCAGGTCGAGGGGCTGCTCCTGCTTGATCTCATCACTGGGCGCCTGGTCGCTGACCGTGACCTCGAAGCGCCCCGAGTCGTCCTTGAGCTCGATGCGGATGGGCTCACCCGGACAGTGGGCGCGATGCGCCTCGACCGCCCGGGAACACGCCTCACCCACGGCGAGCCGGACCTCGTCCAGCAAGGACTCCTCCACGCCGGTGCGCCTGGCGATCGCAGTGGCCACCAGCCGCGCGGTGCGCACGTGCGCGGGAAGAGCGCTGAACGTCAGCTCGACGGTGGCCATCTACTTGTCTTTGCCGTGAGCTTCCTTGGCCTCGTCGACCGAAGCGTAGATCCCGAAGACCTTGGTCAGACCGGTGATCCGGAAGATCTTGAGGATGCGCTCCTGGGTGCAGACCAGTTCGAGCGAGCCGTCGTGGGCGCGGACCCGCTTGAGTCCGCCCACCAGGACGCCAAGCCCCGTCGAGTCGAGGAAGTCGACCTTCTCCATGTTGACCAGGAGGTGGAAGTTTCCCTTGTTCACCAGGTCGATGAGGAGCTCACGCAATCTCGGCGCCGTGTAAACATCGATCTCACCTTCGACCTCCACGATGGTGAGTCGGTCTTCGGTGCGGTGATCCAACTTCAGATCCACAGATCCTCCAGCGCCTCGCCTGCGAAAGTACTCTTGCGGGCCTGGCAGTCTGGAGCGATGCTCCCGACTGTCGGACCCTGACGCGCGGCATTCAACCACGCGTCTGGCTTGTGTCTATACGAAATCACGATTCCCGGCGACTTTGCCCACGGATGCAGACTGGAAACAGTGACTTCCTCCGCTTCCTCCCCACACCGACCAGGTCCACTCCTCCAGCACCTGCTCGGCATACCCGCACGTCACGAGCGTGTCACCCATGTGGAGCATGTTCCAGCACGTCAGGCGGGTCAAGTGGGATGGCCCAAATGGGCGCCCGAACTCCTGGTTACGCGCTTGGCGAACCAGGGCGTGGCGGGGCTGTGGCAACACCAGTACGAGGCCGCTGACCTGGCCTATTGTGGCCGAAACGTGATCATTTCTACGGGGACGGCCTCCGGCAAGTCGCTGGCCTACCTGACCCCGGCGGTCACCGCCTGTCTCGACGGCGGCACCGTGTTGTACCTCACACCCACCAAGGCCCTCGCCGCCGACCAGCTTCGCGGCATCCATGACCTGCGCATCACCCAGGTGCGGGCCGCCTGCTTCGACGGCGACACCCCGTTCGAGGAGCGCACCTGGGTGCGCAAGCACGCCAACTACGTGCTCACCAACCCCGACATGCTGCACCGGAGCATCCTGCCCAGGCACGCCCAGTGGTCGCTGTTCTTCCGCCGGCTGCGGCTGGTGGTCGTGGACGAGTGTCACGGCTACCGGGGCGTGTTCGGGTCGCACGTGGCCCAGATCCTGCGCCGCCTGCGCCGCGTCTGCGCCAGGTACGGGTCCTCGCCGGCCTTCCTGCTGGCCTCGGCCACGGCGAGCGAGCCCGGCGAGTTCGCCAAGCGGCTGACCGGGCTCGACGTGGACGAGGTGACGGCGGACGCCTCTCCCAAGGGCTCGACCACCATCGCGCTGTGGGAGCCGCCGCTGACGGAGCTCAGGGGCGAGAAGGGGGCCCCGGTGCGCCGGACGGCCACGGCTGAGGCCGCCGACCTGCTGGCGGACCTGGTGCTGGCCGACGTCCGCACGCTCGCCTTCGTCCGCAGCCGTCGCGGCGCCGAGACGGTGGCGCTCCAGGCCCGCGCCAAACTCTCCGACGTCGCCTTCTCCCTCTCCGCCCACGGCCCCCACCCCTCCCCCCTCGGACCCACCCACCCAACACCCCCTCCATCGACACCCCCATCGTCGGAACCCTCTCCAGCCGGGCCCTCTCCGGCGGCCCCCTCATCGACAGAGCCGTCCCCAGCGGAGCCCTGTACGGCAGAGCGCTCTACAGCCAAACCCTCACCCGCCGGACCCTCACCATCAGCCCCCTCATCGACAGAGCCGTCCCCAGCGGAACCCCGTCCGGCAGAACCCTCTACAGCGGAGCACTCTCCGACGAGGGCGGACCCTCCGCTTCTGGGGGCCAGCCCGATGCCGTCCTTTCGTGAGGGCACCGGCAACCGGACCTGCCGGGAGGAGCCCCGGGATTCCGCGGCCGGGTCCGCGGCAGGGGGTGCCCGTGGGCCGCTGGCGTGGGCGTTGCCCGAGGACGAAGGGTTGGCGGATCTGCCCGAGAAGGTGGCCGCCTACCGGGCGGGTTACCTGGCGGAGGACCGCAGGGTGCTGGAGAAGGCTCTGCGCTCCGGCGCGCTGATGGGCCTGGCCACCACCAACGCCCTGGAGCTCGGGGTCGACGTGTCCGGCCTGGACGCCGTGCTGATCGCCGGCTGGCCGGGCACCCGCGCCTCGCTCTGGCAGCAGGCCGGCCGCGCGGGGCGCGAGGGCCAGGACGCGCTGGCCGTGCTCATCGCCCGTGACGACCCGCTCGACACCTACATCGTGCACCACCCGGAGGCCCTGTTCGGCCGGCCCGTCGAGGCGATCGTCCTCGACCCGGACAACCCGTACGTGCTGGGCCCGCACCTGTGCGCCGCCGCGGCGGAGATCCCGCTGACCGAGCAGGACCTGACGGTCTTCGGCGACGCCGCGCGCGGCGTGCTCGACGACCTCGTCAACGAGGGCCTGCTGCGCCGCCGGCCGGCCGGCTGGTACTGGACCAGGCGGGAGCGCGCCACCGACCTGGCCGACATCCGCGGCGGCGGCGGCGCGCCGATCCACGTCGTCGAGTCCTCGACCGGCCGCCTGCTCGGGAGCGTGGACGAGCCCTCGTCGCACACGACCGTGCACACTGGAGCGGTCTACCTCCACCAGGGCGAGACGTTCCTCGTGGAGGAACTGGACCTGGAGGCCGGGGTGGCGCTGGTCACGAGTGCCGCTCCGGACTACTCCACGTTCGCCCGGGACATCACCGACATCTCTGTCCTTTCCACCCTGCGCTCCCATCCTCTCGGGCCCGGCACCCTCCACTTCGGCGAGGTCGAGGTGACCAGGCAGGTCGTCTCGTACCTGAAGCGCCGGGCGCAGTCGGGCGAGAGCCTCGGCGACGAGCCGCTGGACCTGCCGCCGCGCACCCTCCGCACCCGCGCCGTCTGGTGGACGCTCCCGGCCGCCGAGGTCGCCACCCTGGCCGAGGAGGGCTTCGACCTGGGCGGCTCGGCCCACGCCGCCGAGCACGCCGCCATCGGCCTGCTCCCCCTCTTCGCGACCTGCGACCGCTGGGACATCGGCGGCGTGTCGACGGAGCTGCACGCGGACACCGGCCTGCTCACGGTGTTCGTCTACGACGGCCACGAGGGCGGCGCCGGCATCGCGGAACGCGGGTACACGCGCGCCAGGGAATGGCTGACGGCCACGCGCCAGGCCATCGACTCCTGCGAGTGCGAGCGCGGCTGCCCTTCCTGCATCCAGTCGCCCAAGTGCGGCAACGGCAACGAGCCCCTGGACAAGCAGGGCGCACTCCGCCTCCTCGCGACCCTGCTGCGCCCCTGACCTCCTTCCGTCCCGCCGAGGGCAGTCTCCGGGCCGAGGGCAGTCTCCGGGCCGAGGGCAGTCTCCGGGTCGAGGGCAGTCTCCAGGCCGAGGGCAGTCTCCAGGCCGAGGATGCGAGCCGGGCGATTCCGGGCAGGGCTCCAGTGGTTCGGTATGACCGGCCAGAGCACCAGCTGACTCGCCAAGGGGGCAAGAGCCATGACCGATCAGTCGTTCGGCGTCCACTCGGAGGTGGGCACGCTGCGCAAGGTCATCGTGCACCGCCCGGAGCTGAGCCTCAGGCGGCTCACCCCGGCCAACCGTGACCGGCTGCTCTTCGACGACATCATCTGGGTGGAGCACGCGCAGCGGGAGCACGACGCGTTCGTCGCCGTGCTGCGCGAGCACGGCGTCGAGGTCTTCTACCACCAGGAACTGCTCGCGGAGGCGCTGGACGGGAGTTTCGAGGCCAAGCGGCACGCGGTGGAGCAGGCCGTCACCCACCTGACCGTCGGCCCGGCGCTCGTGGACGGCGTCCGGGAGACCCTGTCCGGCTGGAGTGGCGAGAAGCTGGCCACCCACCTCATCGGCGGGCTGACCAAGCAGGAGTACGGGATCCCCGGCCTGGAGGCGAACTCCCTGGTCGCAGCCTCGGCCCGGATGGACGACTTCATGCTGCCGCCGCTGCCGAACTCCCTCTACCAGCGCGATCCGGTCGCCTGGCTCTACGGCGGGGTGTCGCTCAACCCGATGTACCATCACGCCCGCCGGCTGGAGACGTTGAACCAGAGCACGATCTACCACTTCCACCCCATGTTCGCCGGAGAGGAGTTCGCGTTCTGGTATCCGGAGCGCGGCGAGGAATCACGGTTCGACGAGGAGGACTTCGGCGCCGCCGCCATGGAGGGCGGCGACATGATGCCCATCGGCAACCGCACGGTGGTGATCGGCCTGAGCGAGCGGACCAACCCGCGCACCGTGGAGCACCTCGCCCTGTCGCTGTTCGGCGGAGGCTCGGTCGACCGGGTGATCGCCGTCGAGATCCCCAAGCGGCGTACGTACATGCATCTGGACACCGTTTTCACCCTCCTGGACGTGAACAAGGCGGCCGTCTACCCGCCGTTCCTGGAGACGGCCACCACGTACGCGCTCCGCCCCGGCGACAAGCCGGGCACCCTCGACGTCCACATGGCCGCCGGCTTCGCCCACGCGGTGGCGGAGGCCCTGGAGATCGGCGAACTGGAGCTGATCCCCACCGGCGGCGACGACTACCAGCAGGCGCGCGAGCAATGGGACTCGGGCAACAACTTCTTCGCCCTCTCCCCCGGCGTGGTGATCGGCTACCACAAGAACCAGTTCACCAACCGGCAGCTGCGGAACAGGGGCGTGGAAGTGATCGAGATCGAGGGCTTCGAACTCGGCAAGGGCCGGGGCGGCGCCCGCTGCATGACCTGCCCTATCCAGCGGGCTCCCATCTAGCACCGCGTGTGGCAATCATCCTCGTTAATCCCATATGTCGTGATTATTCTTGCGGGCCTCAACCCATCCCACTTGCGGCGAGATCGCGGAGAAGGGCGCAGCCGGGCGCTCACTACGGAACCGCTCTGCAGCCAGGTACTCACTACGGGGCCTCTCTTTTTTGGGAGATGCAGTCCACGCTCGTCTCATTCATCCCATTCGTCTCATTTCAGTGAGTAAGGGAACTTTGGGAACCCCCTCGGGCTGAGCGCCGTGATGCGTGCCTTCGGCCCGCTCAGCCCGCCGTAGCTTCAGAGGGGACGGACTGGCTGGGCCGGCGCGGGAGCGGCCGGTCAGGGTGCGGACCCCGAGGCCGGGGATCGAGATCGTCAGCGATGTCCTGACGTCCGCCACCGCGCCGCTGATCTCGCAGTTCGTCAGTTCGACCCCGTTCGCCTTCGCCAGGGTCGTCGCTCTCGCGCAGGCGCTTTCCGGGTCTACGAGGGCCAGTTCGGCGGCGGCCAGCGCGCTGAGGTCGGCAGCGTCGTACACGCGGTGGCGTGCGACGCGCGCCTCGCCAGCCAGGGCGAAGGCCATGGCCACGGCCATCAGCAAACCCATGAGCGCGACGCCCCAGAGCGTGGCCGAGCCTCGGTCATTACGTGGCATCACAGATCTCCTCAGCGCACGGCCGTGCCCGGCGCCGTTCTGGCTGCCGCACGAGCGGTCCGCACGTGACGTAAGGATTCGGTTCTCGCTGCCGCACGGGCGGTCTGCACGTGAGGTCAGGATTCGGTTCTCGCTGCCGCACGGGCGGTCTGCACGTGAGGTCAGGATTCGGTTCTCGCTGCCGCACGGGCGGTCTGCACGTGAGGTCAGGATTCGGTTCTCGCTGCCGCATGAGCGGTCTGCACGTGAGGCCAGGGGTTCTGGCTGCCGCACGGGCGGTCCGCACCGTGAGGTCAGGATTCGGTGGGCGCGGTGGCGGACGCGGTCACGTGGATCGCGGGCAGGGCGGGGCCCCAGGGCGGGCGGACGGCGAGCGAGATGTGCACGGTCGTGTGTTCTGGGGTGCGGTTCACAGTTACCTCTGCTTCGGAGCGGGTGGCTGAGCGGGCGAGGTCTCGTACCTGATCGAGACGCTCGCCCCTGGCCGCGGCGCGAGCGGCGGAGCGGGCGGCGTCGACGCATTCGAGGTGGGCTCCGACGGCCTGGATGGCCCACAGCGCCGCCGCGAGGACGACCATGAGTGCGGGGAGCATCGCGGCCGTTTCGGCGGTCACGGAGCCTTTTGACGACCTCCGGCGCGCGTGGCCGGTCATCCCTTGGTGTTGAGCGCCCGGTCTATCAGCGAGGAGAGCATCTCCTGCACTTCGGGACTGCTGACCACCTTGAAGAGCAGAGCGGCGAAGGCGCAGGCGGCGATGGTGCCGACCGCGTACTCGGCGGTGGACATACCCCTGTCGCGGGCGGCTCCCGCCAGGCGGGCCTGCCTGACGGACCACCAGCGGCGGTGGCGGGTGCGGAGCGACAGGTTCTTGTGGTCCTGCATCGTGCCTCCAGGAAGATCGGGCCGGGGCGACGCCCCGGGGTGCGGGTCCAAGATTCGCTTGGACCGGCATGGGCCCAAGGGGCCGAGCGCCGTTCTGTGGATAAGCGAGTACGTGGCGCCGAGGCTGTGGAGGGAGCACCCGTGAACGGAGGCGGGATCGGGTGGACGCGACGTTGGGTGGACGCGACGTTGGGTGGACGCGACGTTGGGCGGACGCGAGGTTGAGCGGACGCGGAGGTTGAGCGGACGCGAGATTGAGCGGACGCGGAGGTTGGGTGGACGCGAGATTGAGCGGACGCGAGATTGAGCGGACGCGGAGGTTGAGCGCACGCGGGCCCGGTGGACCTGGTGGCATGGTCTCGTCAGCGGACGCGTGCTCGCCGGAACGAAGCGCTCTCGTCAGCGGACGCGAGCCCGGCTGACCCAGCGGTGCTGTCTAGGCAGCGGATGCGAGCTTGCTGAAGCCGGTGGAGCACTCTCGTCAGCCGACGCGAGCCCGGTGGAACCGGCGGAGCGCTCTCGTCAAGGGAGGACGATCGTGGTGGCCAAGCCTGCTACCACGGGGACGATTCCCAAGAGGACGAAGGCCGGGAGGAAGCAGAGGCCCAGGGGTGCCACCGCTTTGACGCCCACACTGCGGGCCGCGGCCACCGAGGCGGCCCTTGACGTTTCGCGGGCGTCGTCCGCCAGGCGGGTCAGGATGTCGGCCACGGGGGCGCCGCTCTGGGACGCTCGGATCATCGCTCGGGCGAGTTGGGCTGTGGCCGGGTCGCGGGACAGGTGGGTCCAGGTCGGCTCGGGGTCGGCGCCGAGTTTGAGCTGGGCGGCCACCCAGGTGAGTCTCAGCCCGAGGGGGCCGCCTATCGCCGTGGCGGCGGTTTCGGTGGCGGCGCTGGTGGGCTGCCCCGCGAGCAGGCAGGCGGACATGAGGTCGGCGGCGAACGGCAGGTCCGCGGTGATCCGGTTGCGGTCGCGTTCGAGCTCTGGCGGATCTCTGCGGTGAAGGGCTGCCGCGGTGACGGGGGTGGCGAGGAGGGCCGTGACGATGCCGGGGACGCCGCCTACCAGCAGGGCGACGACGACACTCAGGCAGAGCGACGGGACGAGGGTACGGCTTGAGAGCCGATGCCCGGTCTGCGCCCTGTCAGTGAGCCAGACGGGCGGAGGTGGGTCGGCGGGACGGGATCCGTTCTGCCGGGGTGAGGGCTCGGGGATCAGGCGCGCGAGGCGTTGCGCGGGAGTGGTGGGCGAAGTCCAGAGGTAAGCCGCCAGGGCAGTGCAGAGGATGGAGGCGAGCGCGAGCATCGGGTGGTCCTAGCTGTGACGGAGGTCGGAACTTTCCGCAGCGGATGGGTTTTGACGCCTGGCCTTGTAAGGGCGGGTCAGGGGTTCACCGCTTTGGTGGCCATGCGGTGGGTCCACCAGAGGCCGCAGGCGTCCAGGGAGATGCCGGCGGCGAGGCAGAGGAGGCCGGGGACGCCGCCCAGCAGGAAGGTGAGGGGACGCATGCCCAGGGCGGCGGCCATCAGGAGGCCCAGCGCCGGGAGGATGGCCAGCATCCTGGCTGTCGTGCGAGGGCCGGCCAGTTGGGCGGCGACGTCCTGCCGGTGGGCCTGGGAGGCGCGCAGGGTCGCCGCCACGCGGTCCACGAGGGCGCTCAGGCCGGCGCCGACCGTCACGCTGACGTCCCAGCAGGCGGCGAGGCGGCGCAGGCCCTCGCCGCCCTCCTCCGGGGCGGCCCGGAGCAGGGCAGCGGAGACGTCGCCGCCGTCTCTGGCCGCGGCCGACACGGGGCGGAGGGCGCCGGGGTCCGGCAGGTCGACGGCGTCGAGTGCTCTGGACAGGGCCTCGCCGGGGGTTCGGCCCGCTGACAGCTCGGCGGTCATCGCGTGGCACAGCTCGATCGACGCGCGGCGCCAGGCGTCGGCTCGGCGTGACCTGCTCGGGCGGGCGAACAGGGCCTTCAGGCTGGGCGGGCGCGGCTCGTCGTCGTGGTGGGTGAGCCTGGCCAGACGGAGGGTGGCGGCGTCGGGGCTGGTCCAGAGCCATACGGCGAGCGCGATGAGGAAGGCGGCGGCCACGGCGGTCATGACGCGGACTCCTCGGGAGAGGGAGCCTGGCCGGTGGGGAGAGGGCGAGGACTCCCGGACGGCTGGGCTTCTCGGGAGGGCGGAAAGGGCGGGGAGTCGCCCGTCAAGGTTGTGTAGGCGGGGCCTGGGTGTGCGCGGCCTTCGGGGGTGAAGGTCACGGCGGGGATGGCTCGTACGAGGTCGTCGTCGGTTCTGGTCAGGAGGCGGATCTCGGAGATGCGGCGTCTGCCGTCGGTGCGGCTGCGGGTGAGGTGGATGACGACGTCCAGGGCGGCCGCCAGCTGGCTGTGGACGGCTTGTCTGCTGAGGCCCGCGGCGCAGCCCAGGGCCTCCAGGCGGGGCGGGACGTCGGCGGCCGTGTTGGCGTGGAGGGTGCCGCAGCCGCCCTCGTGGCCCGTGTTGAGGGCCGCGAGGAGGTCGACCACTTCCGCGCCTCTGACCTCGCCGACCACCAGGCGGTCGGGGCGCATGCGCAGGGCCTGGCGGACGAGGTCGCGCAGGCCCACGCCTCCCGCGCCCTCGACGTTGGCGGGTCTGGACTCCAGGCGGACCACGTGCGGGTGGAGCGGGCGGAGCTCGGCGGAGTCCTCGACCAGGAGGAGGCGTTCGCCGGGGTCGGCCAGGGACAGGAGGGCGGAGAGGAGGGTCGTCTTCCCCGTGCCGGTGCCGCCCGAGATCAGGAAGGCTCTCCTGGTGGTGACCAAGGTGGTGAGGATCGGGACGGCGGCAGGGGTGATGGTCCCCGCCGCCACCAGGTCGGGCAGGGTGAACGTGCGGCGGGGCGGCAGGCGCAGCGAGACGCAGGTGCCTCCCGAGGCGATCGGAGGGAGGATCGCGTGGAGGCGGACGCCTCCGGCGAGGCGGGCGTCCACGTACGGGGAGGCGTCGTCGAGGCGGCGGCCCGCCGCGGCGGCCAGGCGCTGGGCGAGCCTGCGGACCGCGGCGTCGTCGGTGAAGGTGACGGGGGTGAGGCGCAGGCCCCTGCCGTCGTCGACCCATACCTCGCGGGGGCCGTTGACCAGGACGTCCGTCACTTCGGGCGCGGCCAGGAGCGGCTCCAGCGGGCCCGCGCCGATGAGGTCGGCGCAGAGGGCCCGGGCGACGGCGAGGATCTCAGCGTCGCCGTAGACCGCCCTCTCGGCGCGGAGTGCCACGGCCACCTGGGCGGCCGTGGGTTCGGCTCCCGCTCTGGCGAGGCGTACGCGGACGGCTTCCACGAGCTCGGGGGTTACCTGCACGGTGGTCTCGATTCGGGTGGGATCGCGGGCGGTGGCCGAAGGGGTCACGCCGGGAGGAGGTCGTGGAGGAGCGTCGTGCAGAGGGCGCCGAGGGTGGTGCGGGGGCCCAGTCTGGGGAGTTCGCCGCGGTTGAGCGTGGCCGTCAGGCGGGGGTGGTCGGGCAGGTGGGCGGCGGCGGGGATGGACAGGGAGGCCGCCGCCGCGTCGGCGCCGAGGACGCCGGGGCGGATGACGGCGCGGATGTCGGAGGTGTGCTCGGCCGCCTGCCGCAGGACCTGGGCGGCGGACAGGACCCCGCGGACGTCGGCCGTGACCACCAGGAGGGTGGTGGTGGCCCTGCCCAGGGCTTCGGCGGCGGCCGCGTCGAGGTGGCGGGGAAGGTCGACGATCACCAGGTCGAAGCCCCGGCGGCCGGCTTCGAGGACCGAGCGCATGGCCTCCTTGGGGATGGGGCGGACCTCGCCCCGGTGGAACGACAGGACCGCGAGGTCGCCGAAGCAGGGAAGGGCTCCTTGAAGGGCCGAGGAGCTGATGCGGCCCTGCCTGGCCACCAGGTCGGCCCAGCGGGCCCCCTGCGTCTCCTCCTGGCCCAGAAGGGCGTCCAGGCCGCCGCCCAGCGGGTCGGCGTCGACCAGGAGGGTGCGGAGGCGGTCGCCGGAGGCTCTGAGCGCCAGGCACGCCGACAGGACGCTGGCGCCCGCGCCGCCCCGGCCGCCGATGACGCAGAGGACCGCGCCGGACCGCGGGTGGGGCTCCATGGCGTCGGCGAACTCCTCGACCAGGCGGCGCTCCTCGTCGGGGAGGGGCACGACGGCCTGGGCGCCGACCGAGACGCAGCGGCGCCAGGTGTCGGGGTCGTCGGGGGCGCGGGTGACGAGGAGCACGCGGTCTCTGGCGGGAGGGGCGCAGGCGGCGACGGCGTCGGCGAGGTCGGCGCCGACGACCACCAGCGGGGCGAGGCTCCAGAACGGGCGGGCGTGGGCCGGCGCGTGGGCCACGTCGATCTGGGCGCCGGCCGCGGCGGCGACGCGGACCAGGTCGTCGAGCAGGTCGCGGTCCTCGGTGATGACCAGTGGGCGATTCATCGGACTCCCTCGGGGTCGGGGAGGTCCGACCATGCCCGGGACGAGGCCGGGCGCGGGGAGGCGAACGCGGTTCTGGGGATGACGGCGCAGGCCGTGCACAGGCTGTGGACGACGGCTACGGGCGAAGTCCGGAAATGGGGCGACCCCCGCCGGGGGGGAGAGCGGGGGTCGCCTGTTCGGTCCGGCTCCGGGGGGGTAGAGCCGGTCCCGTTTCAGAAGAAAGCTTTCATCACTTCACCGGAGCATGGCAAGGGACTTGGAAACCCAACCCATGCGCAGTCACTCCAGTTTCTGGTGATACCACCGTATGCTGCCCGATCCACTCGAGTTTCGTCGAGGCGCAATCTGGTATTTCCGCCAAGTTTTTTCGTAATCGCATAACGATCACATAAAGCCGATCACGGACAGTGATCATCACGGCTTGATAACCACGCCCCGTACCGCGACGCCGATCCGCCACACCGGACACGCGGCCAACCTCCGGTAAAGGTCTTGCTCCCGGGGGTTCCCATCAGGGCTGATCCGTCATAGAAAGGTGTCACGGACCAGTGGTCCGGGTGCATCAACCGGGTACCCACGCGCGACCAGCCGCGGGAGGCGCGTCGTGACGGGCTTGACCCGCTCCGACGAATTGAGGTGCACGCTTGGTAACCCGGCGTGATGCACCGGCGGACGGCGTCTCTTGACAGAGGCGCCGTCAGCTACGTTTCTCAGCCTCTTTGCATGGCTTCGCAGATGGCGACCGCTTCCCGCACCCCCAGGCTTACCGCAGAGGCACATTGCTGTATCCACTGGGCCACGCCCTCGGGTGTGCCGCTCAGATAGGCCCGCAAGCCCTCGGCGTACGGCAGCTCCAGATGCCCCACCTCGACGGCCACCAGCGACTTGGGGTCGAGCCCGTACTCCACCAGCGTGAGCCGCTCGGCGGCGCGCGCCACGACGCCGTCGGCCGTGCCGAAGGGCCGCAGCACCGCCAGCTCGGCGTGCACGACGGCGGCCAGCACCAGCGCCGGGGCGGCCTTGGTGGCGCCGTCCATCAGCAAGATCAGGCGCTCCATCCGGGCCGCGGTCTCCTCGGCGGACGGCGCCGCGCCCAGGCCGAGCGGGTCGGGAGCGGAGTCGGCGGTCCGGGGCCGGCCCAGCGCCTCCTGGCCGGTCAGTCCGGCCGCGGCGACGGTGTGCAGGCGGGCCAGCACCTGCCTGGGGGCCTTGCGCCAGGTCGGCCCGAGGCGGCCCAGCTCCGCGGAGGCGCGCAGCGCCCCCTGGACGACCGGGTCGTGCGCCTCGTCCCTGCGCAGCGCGTCGAGCGGGACGTCCGCGCCCTCGATCGCGGCGGACGCGCGGGCGCCGCGCAGCGACGACTCGGTGGACACGGCCGGGCTCGCCCGGCGCAGGACGCGGTGGCGGTAGAGCCGGTCGACGGCCTCCCGTGCGGCGTCGACCGCTTCGGACACACCGGGAAGCCGCGCGAGGGCGGCCAATGGGTCACTCACGGATATCGACCATACCCGCGGGTAGAGGATCACCCTCGCGGGGCCCATAAAGCCGCCTCCAATTGGCGCGCTCCAAGCAGGACATTTCAGGATGACAACGTTTCAATAGCTTTTGTCATTCAAATCGGCAAGCTGTCGACTTCCTGCGCCGAACGGTACAGACCTGTCTAGACCTCTTGTGTGGGTGTGCTGTGACCTGGTGAAGTGGGACATGACCTACCCGATCTGGCCCTAGAAGGAGCGCGAAGGTGGCCCCGGAGACCCCTGGCAAAGAGAACCAGGCCCTGTCCAACTTGCTACAGGAGAACCGCCGGTTCGCGCCACCGGCCGAGCTGGCGGCGGCCGCGAACGTCACCGCCGCCGCTTACGCCGAGGCGGACGCGGATCGCCTCGGCTTCTGGGAGCGTGTCGCCGAACGGCTGACCTGGGCCAAACGCTGGGACACCACGCTCGAGTGGAACGCGCCCTTCGCGAAGTGGTTCGTCGGCGGCGAGCTGAACGTCGCCTACAACTGCGTCGACCGGCACGTCGAGGCCGGCCACGGCGACAAGGTCGCCTACTACTGGGAGGGCGAGCCCGAGGACGACTCCCGGGTGATCACCTACGCCGAGCTGCAGGACGAGGTCTGCAAGGCCGCCAACGCCCTGCGCGAGCTGGGTGTGGGCAAGGGCGACCGGGTGGCCGTCTACCTGCCGATGATCCCCGAGCTGCCGATCACCATGCTGGCCTGCGCGCGCATCGGCGCCGTCCACTCGGTGGTCTTCGGCGGCTTCTCCTCGGCGGCGCTGAAGAGCCGCATCCACGACGCCGACGCCAAGCTGGTCGTCACCGCCGACGGCGGCTACCGCCGCGGCGCCCCGTCGGCGCTCAAGCCGACCGTGGACGAGGCCGTCGCCGAGAGCCCCCAGGTGGAGAAGGTCCTGGTGGTCCGGCGCACCGGGCAGGACGTCGCGTTCGGCGACAAGGACCTGTGGTGGCACGACGTCGTCGACCGCCAGAGCACCGAGCACACCGCCGAGCCGCACGGCGCCGAGGACCCCCTCTACATCCTCTACACCAGCGGCACCACCGGCAGGCCGAAGGGCATCCTGCACACCACCGGCGGCTACCTGGCCCAGACGGCCTGGACGCACGACGCGGTCTTCGACCTGAAGCCCGAGACCGACATCTACTGGTGCACCGCCGACATCGGCTGGGTGACCGGCCACTCCTACATCGTGTACGGCCCGCTGGCCAACGGCGCGACGAGCGTGATCTACGAGGGCACGCCCGACACGCCCCACCGTGGCCGGTTCTGGGAGATCGTGCAGAAGTACAAGATCTCGATTCTCTACACCGCGCCCACGGCCATCCGCACGTTCATGAAGTGGGGCGACGACATCCCCGCCAAGTTCGACATGTCGAGCCTGCGCGTCCTGGGCTCGGTGGGCGAGCCGATCAACCCCGAGGCGTACGTCTGGTACCGCGCGAACATCGGCGGCGACCGCTGCCCGGTGGTCGACACCTGGTGGCAGACCGAGACGGGCGCCATCATGATCAGCCCGCTGCCCGGCGTGACCCACGCCAAGCCGGGCGCGGCCATGCGCCCGCTGCCCGGCATCGTCGCCGACGTGGTCGACGACCAGGGCAACAGCGTGCCCGACGGCGGCGGCGGGTTCCTCGTCATCCGTGAGCCGTGGCCGGCCATGCTGCGCACGATCTGGGGCGACGACCAGCGCTACATCGACACGTACTGGTCGAGGTTCGACGGGATGTACTTCCCCGGCGACGGCGCCAAGAAGGACGAGGACGGCGACCTGTGGCTGCTGGGCCGGGTCGACGACGTCATGCTCGTCTCCGGCCACAACATCTCCACCACCGAGGTGGAGAGCGCGCTGGTCAGCCACCCGAAGGTGGCCGAGGCGGCGGTCGTGGGCGCCACCGACCCGGTGACCGGCCAGGCCATCGTGTCGTTCGTCATCCTGCGCGGCACGGTCGAGGAGAGCGACGACATCGCGGCCGAGCTGCGCGCGCACGTGGCCAAGACGCTGGGCCCGATCGCCAAGCCCCGCCAGATCCTGGTGGTGCCGGAGCTGCCCAAGACCCGGTCCGGCAAGATCATGCGGCGGCTGCTGCGCGACGTGGCGGAGAACCGCAGCATCGGTGACGTCACGACGCTGGCCGACAGCACGGTGATGAACCTGATCTCGGAGAAGCTCCCGTCGGCCAAGGCCGAAGACTAGAAGCCCTCGTACGCGACCCCCTGCCCTGGATCATCCGGGCAGGGGGTCGCTCGTGTGCCGGACCGGCTCGGCGCTATGTTCTCGGATCGGGTAGATCTGGGAGTGATTGCGGGGCGCGTGGTGGGCAGGTTCCTGGGATGTTCGGCCGGGGCGGCGAGGCAGTCAGGCGGGCTCCACGGGTGGGACGCGGCGGTGGGGCCGGGTCCCATACGGTATGCGGGCGTCGCATCCCGCTGACGATGATTGACACGGCCGTCAGGCCTCGATAGGAGACGTTCATGCCGCAGACTCCCGAGGAAGAATCGCTGGGCTCGCTCGTCGCCCAGGCGAGCGATCACATCTCGACTCTGGTCCGTTCGGAGATCGAGCTGGCCAAGGCCGAGTTCAGGTTCGACGCCAAGCGGGTCCTCACGGCCGGGGGCCTGTTCGCCGCCGCCGCCTTCATGGCCCACCTGTGCCTGATCCTCGCCTCCTTCGCGATCGCCTTCGTGCTCGCTCAGTGGATGCCGACGTGGGTGGCCTTCCTCGCCGTGACCGTCTTCTACCTGCTTGTCGCGGGTTTGCTGGTCTACGTCGGAGTCCGCAAGCTGAAGGGGCTGGCCGGGATGAAGCGGACCGCCCGGTCGCTGAAGGGCCTCAAGGAGATCGCCCATCCGGACGAGGTCCCGGTGGCGGACGACCGACCGGTCCCGGTCAAGAGGCCGGTGACACCCGGTGGCGTCTGACGAGGCCGTCGTCCAGATCGAAGGCCCTTGGACGCACCGCACGGTGCACGCGGGGGGCACGCGGTTCCACGTCGTGGAGGCCGGCGACGGCCCGCTGGTGCTGCTGCTGCACGGCTTCCCGCAGTTCTGGTGGACGTGGCGGCACCAGCTCAGGTCGCTGCCCGAGGCGGGCTTCCGCGCGGTCGCGGTCGACCTGCGCGGCTACGGCGGCAGCGACAAGCCGCCGCGCGGCTACGACCTGCCGACGCTGGCCGCCGACGCGACCGGGCTGATCAAGGCGCTCGGCGAGACCGGCGCGATCGTGGTCGGCCACGACTGGGGCGGGCTGCTGGCCTGGACGATGGCGGTGCTCGACCCCAAATGCGTGCACCGGCTGGTGACCGTGTCCGCCCCGCATCCCCTGCGGCTGCGCAACGCGCTGCTGACCGACCCGTTCGGCCAGCTCAGGGCGAGCCGGCGGGCGTTCGGCTTCCAGCTTCCGCTGCTGCCCGAGCGCAGGCTGACCAGGCGCGGCGGCGCGCTGGTGGGCAGGCTGCTCGACGACTGGTCCGGGCCCGGGTGGCCGGACCAGGAGACCTCGCGTACGTATCGCGAGGCGTTCACGATCCCGGCCGTGTCCCACTGCGCGCTGGAGTATCACCGGTGGTTCGGCCGCTCGCAGCTCCGCCCCGACGGGCGGCGGTACGCCAGGGCCATGCGGACCGAGGTCGAGGCGCCGACGCTGCAGCTGCACGGGGCGCTCGACACCTGCACGCTGCCGCGCACCGCGCAGGGGTCGGGCCGCTACGTGGCCGCCCCGTACCGGTGGCGGCTGTTCGAGGGGGCGGGCCACTTCCCGCACGAGGAGATTCCCGACGTGTTCGACACCGAGCTGCTCGGCTGGCTCGACGACCCGGAGCCCGACCGATGAGAGACCGAGATCCGGAGGGCCGCCCGCGCAACGCCCGCCCGCGTGACGCGTTCGGCCGGCCGCTGCCGTACGGCTCGGAGGGCATGCCGAGGGTGCCCGACGACTACGCGCCCACCACCGGGCAGGCGCTCGCCGACGGCCGCCGGTTCCTGGAGGAGGGCCTGCCGTTCAGCGCGCACGAGGTGTTCGAGGGGCGCTGGAAGTGCGCCCCCGAGGAGGAGCGCGAGCTGTGGCAGGGCCTCGCGCAGATCTGCGTGGGCCTGACCCACCTGCAGCGCGGCAACGCGCGCGGCGCGCTGACGCTGTTCGCCCGCGGCGCTGCCCGGGTGCAGTCGTACGGCGACCCGTACGACGCGGTGGGCAGGGCGGCGTCCGGCCTGCACGACGACAGCGACGCCGCCGAGGCGGTCGCGCTGATCCTGGCCGAGCTGCCGGAGCCGGACGACCTGACCTAGTCGCACTGCTGGGTGTCGGCCGGGCTGGTGTCGTTCTTGCCCTGCTCGGCGTCCGGGCGGACCTCGTCGGCGGTCAGCGCGTAGCCGGTCTCCTCCTGGCTGACCGCGGCCGCGAAGATCACCCCGTACACCCGGCCGTCGACGGAGAGCAGCGGGCCGCCGGAGTTGCCGG
Source organism: Nonomuraea sp. C10 (assembly GCF_008017515.1). Classification (NCBI taxonomy): domain Bacteria; kingdom Bacillati; phylum Actinomycetota; class Actinomycetes; order Streptosporangiales; family Streptosporangiaceae; genus Nonomuraea; species Nonomuraea sp. C10. The sequence continues at coordinate 1,631,754 of NZ_VPFF01000003.1, read as the reverse complement.
GCAGCACCAGGCCGCGGATCGCGTACACCGAGCGGGTGACGTTGGTGTCGCGGTAGATGTCGGGGCTCTCGGCGTTGTTGATGCGGCTGCGGATGCGGGCCGGCTCGGCGGAGAAGCCCTGGCCCTTCGGGAAGCCGGCGATGATCGCGTTGTCGCCCTTCTCGGCCTCGCCGTTGAAGGCCAGCGCCGGGAGGTCGAGCCCCGGGACGCGCAGGACGGCGATGTCGCGGCGCGGGTTGTAGCGGACCACCGTGGCGGCGTGGCGCCGGCCGCTGTGGTCGACGATCTGCAGGTCGCGGGTCACCCCGGCGACCACGTGGGCGTTGGTCATGATGCGGTCGCGGGCATAGACGAAGCCGGTGCCCTCGATGTGCTTGTTGCAGCTCTCGGCGTTGCCCTGCACCTTGACGATGGCGCGGGTGGCCCGCTCCAGCTTGGCGCCCTTGAGGATGCTGCGGGGGGCCGGTTCGACGTCCACGAGCTGGCCCGCGCCGATCGCGTCGAACACCGGCGGGAACTCGGAGCGGTCGATGAACTTCTTGAACGGCTGCTGCCAGTTGCGCGCGGCCTGCGGGATCGCCTGGTCGACGGTGGTGAGCAGCAACGACCCTTTGACCTGGTCGACCAGCGGGGTGAACGAGGTCGAGACGATCAGCGACCCGATCAGCCACGCGATCACCAGCACCGACAGCGCGCTGGCGAACGTGCCCCCGACCGCGTCGGCCACCTTGGCGGGCTCCCACGTGACGTGCGAGCGCACCACGGCCCCGATGGTCGAGGAGGCGAACTGGCCGATCGTCGCGGCCAGGAAGACGATCACGATGGCGAGCAGCGCCTGCGGCGTGTCGCCGTCGACGACGGTGCGGGAGATCGGCGGCGCGATGAACACCCCCAGGACGGCCCCGCCCACGAACCCGACGAAGCTCATCACCCCGATGATGAAGCCCTGCCGGTATCCCGAGATCCCGAAAGCGATCACGAGGCCGATCAATATGAGGTCAAGCAGATCACCGCGCACGCTTCAAAGCTAACCAGGGTCTGGGTCAAGTGTGCATGTCTTCTGCCAGGACCGCCCGCGGCCCGTGGCTAACGTGATCCGCATGCCGCCGTTCGAGGGAACAGTTCGTGGTCTCATCGAGGCAGCTCTGCGCGACACCGACCCGGACGGGCCGGTGCGCTGGCAGATGATCAGCCGGCTGCGGGAGCGCGGCGATCTGGAGTGCTTCATCGAGGCCCGGCGGCTGTGCGCCGCCGACGGGACCGCCGAGCGGCTGCTGGGCGTCGACATCCTGGGCCTGCTGGGGGCGTACGTGGACCGCGCGTTGCCGATCCTGCGCTATCTGGCGGCCAGCGAGGACGACGCGGTGGTGCTGTACTCGGTGCTGATCGCCTTCGGTCATCTCGGGGACCCGCGCTCGCTGCCGTCGGTGATCGACCTGGCCGCCCATCGCGACCCGCGGGTGAGGTACGGGGCGGCCTACGCGCTGCAGCACGTGCTGGGCGACCCACCCGACCGTACAGGGCTGGCCGCGTTGCGTTCGCTGACCCTGGACGCCGACGCCGACGTGGCGGGCTGGGCCTCGCTCGGCGTGGCGCTAGCCACGGGCCGCGAGCTGTAGCACCTCGGGCGGGATCTCCTCCACCCGGTCGCGGTCCCACGGCAGCTCCAGCGCGCCCTCGCGCAGCAGCCCGTCGAGCACCGCCGCGGTGAACCCCCACACGAGCATCCCGCGCACCCGGAAGGCCGGCCCGGCGAGCCCGGCCCGGTGGCGCAGCATGAGGCGGTTGGCCGGGTCGGTCAGCTCGGTCACCGGCACCCGCTCGACGGAGTCGACCTCGTCGGGCGAGGCGGCGTGCACCGCGCACGGGTCGTGCCACCAGCCGAGCACGGGGGTGACCCGGTTGTCGCTGTGGGAGAGGTAGAGCTCGGGCATGGTGGCGAGGACGGTGACGCCGCGCGGGTCGAGGCCGGTCTCCTCCTCGGCCTCGCGCAGCGCCGCGCCGATCGGCCCGTCGTCCTCGGGGTCGACGCCGCCGCCGGGGAACGCCGGCTGGCCGGGGTGCCGCCGTCCGCGCGTGCTGCGCTGGATCAGCAGCACGTCGGGGCCGTAGGGGCCGTCGCCGAACAGCGCCAGCACCGCCGCCCTGCGTCCGCCCCGCACAGGCGGGCGCAGCCCCGGGGGGACACGGGTCTGTACGGCGTTCGCGGCGAGCTGGTCAAGCCAGTGGGGCACCTCGGTCACGACTTCTCCAACACCGCGGGGATCACCGAACTTCCCCGCTCAGGAGAAGGGACCAGAACGCACCAGTTTGCGCGCCTCCTCGACGGCGGTCGGGCCGGTGCCGTACGAGGGACAGAGCGCCGCCAGCGGGCAGACGCCGCACGCGGGCCTGCGGGCGTGGCAGATGCGGCGGCCATGCCAGATGATCCGATGGGAGAAGACGGTCCACTCGCGCTTGGGGATGAGCTCGCCGACCACCTGCTCGATCTTGACCGGGTCGGCCTCCTCGGTCCAGCCGAAGCGGCGCACCAGCCGCTGGAAGTGGGTGTCGACGGTCAGCCCCGGCACCCCGAAGGCGTTGCCGAGCACCACGTTGGCGGTCTTGCGGCCGACGCCGGGCAGCGAGACGAGATCGTCCATCTTGCGCGGCACCTCGCCGCCGAAGCGGTCGCGCAGCCCCTTGGCCAGCCCGATCAGCGAGCGGGTCTTCGCCCGGAAGAACCCGGTCGGCTTGATGATCGTTTCGAGGTCCTCGGGGTCGGCGGCGGCCATGTCGTCGGGCGTCGGATACTTGGCGAACAGCGCGGGCGTGGTCAGGTTGACCCGCACGTCGGTGGTCTGCGCCGACAGCACGGTGGCGACCAGCAGCTCGAACGAGTTGGTGAAGTCGAGCTCGCAGTGAGCGTCGGGGTAGGTGTCCGCGAGGATCCGGTTCATCTTCCTGGCCCGCCGCACCAGCCCCAGCCGGGTCTCCGGCTTGCGTCCGCGGGCGCCCGCCACGTTCGTCGCCATGCCGCAAGGGTATGGCCACCCGCCGCTTCCCGGGACATGACGCTTTCTTTCCGCGTACGAGGGAGCCAGCCATGAGAAGGAAGATCATAAATCCCCTCTTCGGGGGATTGGGCCGTTTTTATCGGTGTATGTAACGGACTGGAGGGCTCTGAGCGGGGGATGAGTAAGCATGTTGACGGTTTTGTTCGTACACTTCGGCAGGAGGATCGCACGGCTCGTCGTGGGGGGAACCATTTCGAGCCCGGCACGCGGTTCATCCAGCCGCTGAGCGGCACCCCCGGGCGAGCCTGGCTCGCCAGGTGTGCCGCCCGGAGTGGTGTGCGTCACAATGGCAGCAGAGGAGGCAGAGTGAACACCGAAGACGTGCTGGGCAAGGCCCCCCTGTTCGCCGCGCTCGACCGGGAGAGCGCCGCGGCGCTCAGGACGAGCATCACCGAGGTCCAGTTGTCCAAAGGGCAGACGATCTTCCACGAGAACGAGACGGGCGACCGGCTCTACGTCGTGCTCGAAGGCAAGGTCAAGCTCTCCCGCACCTCCCCCGACGGCCGGGAGAACGTCCTCAGCGTGCTCGGCCCGAGCGAGATGTTCGGCGAGCTGTCGCTGTTCGACCCGCGACCGCGCACGGCCACCGCGACCGCGCTGACCGAGGTGCGCCTGGCCGGGCTGGGCCACGACGACCTGCGCCCCTGGCTGACGGGCCGCCCGGAGGTGGCGCTCCACCTGCTGCGGGCGCTCGCCCAGCGGCTGCGCCGCACCAACGACGTGCTGGCCGACCTGGTGTTCACCGACGTGCCCGGCCGGGTGGCCAAGCAGCTGCTCGACCTGGCCGAGCGGTTCGGCACCAAAACCGACGACGGCATGCGCGTCCACCACGACCTCACCCAGGAGGAGCTGGCCCAGCTCGTCGGCGCCTCCCGCGAGACGGTCAACAAGGCCCTGGCCGACTTCGCGCACCGCGGCTGGCTGCGCATCGAGGCCAAGGCCGTGGTGATCCTCGACCACGACCGGCTCTACAACCGGTCCAGATAGTCGAGCTGGGCCCGCACCGACATCTCGGCCGCGGGCCAGAGCGACCTGTCGACGTCCGCGTACACGATCCGTACGATCTCCCGCGGCGTGCGCGCGCCCTGCCGCCGCGCCTCCCTGATCTGGTCGAGGCGCACCCGCCGGTGCGCGATGTAGCTGTCGAGCGCGCCGATCGGGTCGGGCAGCACGGGGCCGTGCCCGGGCAGCAGGGCCTGCGCCTCAAGGCTCTCCGCCGCCGCCCTGAGCCGGTCCAGGCTGCGCAGATAGTCGGCCAGGCCGCCGTCCCCCGCGATGATCGTGGTGCCCCGGCCGAGCACGGTGTCGCCGGTCAGCATGGCCCGGTCCTCCGGCAGCCAGAAGCAGAGCGAGTCCGCCGAGTGGCCGGGCGTGCCGTACACGTGGATCTCCAGCCCGTCCACGACGACCACGTCACCGTCGGCGAGCCCCTCGTCGCCCAGCCGGTGGCGCGGGTCCAGGGCGCGCACCGGCGCTCCGACGAGCCCGGCGAACCGCCTGGCCCCGCCGCTGTGGTCGAAGTGCCCGTGAGTGAGCAGGATCTGGGTCACCCGGCGATCCCCCAGGTGGTCGCGGACCCGGAGCAGGTGCGCCTCGTCGTCGGGCCCCGGATCGACCACGACGACCTCCCGGCCGCCGATCACCCACGTGTTGGTGCCGTCGAGCGTCATGATCGACGGGTTGGGCGCGAGGAGGTTCTCCGCGTGCGCGGTGCGCGACCCGTCGGGCGTGTCGAGCGGGATGTGCAGGCCGCTCATGCCGACTCCAGCCGGAACTCGCCGTCGACCTCCACGACCCTGGGCAGCACGGTGACGATCTCCCGCCGCTCGCCCAGCACCGACTCCACGCCGTCGTGGCGGGCCAGGTCGCCGAGGGTGCGGTACGTGGGGGGCATCAGGAAGATCTCGCCCCGGTCAGCCATGGCGAGGGCCTCGGCCGGGCGGCGCCACTCGACCTGGTCGGCCTCGCCGCCCACGTCGCGGGTGCGCTGGCCCTCGGGCAGCACGGCGACGAAGAAGCGGGTGTCGAAACGCCGCGTCTCGGCCTCGGGCGTGATCCAGTGGGCCCACGGCTTGAGCAGGTCGGACCGGAGCACCAGGCCGCGCTTGGCGAGGAAGTCGGCGAAGCCGAGGCTCCTGTCGATGAGGGCCAGCCGGTCGGCCTCCCAGTCGTCGCCCCGGGTGTCGGCGACCACGGATTCGGGGCCGGGCCCGGCGAGCAGCACCCCCGACTCCTCGAACGTCTCGCGTACGGCCGCGCACACCAGGCCCCTGGCCACCGCCTCGTCGGCGCGGAAGGCCCGCGCCCACTCGGCGGGCGACGGCCCCGCCCAGGCCACGGCCTGGTCGGTGTCGCGCGGGTCGACCGACCCGCCGGGGAAGACGTACGCGCCGGCGGCGAAGGCCATGGTCGCCTTGCGCCGCAGCAGGTAGACCTCGATGCCGCCCGCCCGGCCCGCGCGGAAGAGCGCCACGGTGGCGGCGTCCCGCGCGCGGACCGGGGCGACACGCCCGGACAGCACGTCTCTGATGTGTTCGGCGTGTTCCCGAGAGAACCGAAGACCAGCCACGATGACCTCCAACTAGAACATCACTCGGTCATAGTGACATATCCGGCTTTCAGGACACCTCGGCGATGAGCTCCACCTCGACCGGGACGTTCAGCGGCAGCGCCGCCACCCCGACCGCGCTGCGCGCGTGCTTGCCGGCCTCGCCGAACACCTCGCCCAGCAGCTCGCTGGCCCCGTTGGCGACCTGCGGCTGCCCGGTGAAGTCGGGGGCGCTGGCCACGAACACCACGGCCTTGACGATCCGCTTGACCTCGGCCAGGTCACCGACCTCCGCCTTCAGCGCGGCCAGCGCGTTGAGCGCGCAGATCCTGGCCGCCTCCTGGCCGTCCTCTACGGTGACGTCGGCGCCGAGCTTGCCGGTGAACCGCACCTCGCCCTTCACCACCGGGACCTGGCCCGAGGTGTAGACCAGGTTGCCGGTCCGCACGGTCGGCACGTACGCGGCCAGCGGCGCGACCACCTCGGGCAGCTCCAGCCCGAGGTCGGCGATCTTCTGCTCCGGAGTCACTGCTTCTCCCGCTTGAAGTAGGCGACCAGCTGCTCGGGCGTGGCGCCCTGAAGGATCTGGACCAGCTCCCAGCCGTCGGAGCCGAAGTTGTCGAGGATCATCTTGGTGTTGTGGATCAGCACCGGAGCCGTGAGGTACTCCCATTTCTTCATGGCCATCAGCGTAGTGTGAGCAATCTCCGGGGCACTCGTGGGCTTGCGTCAAATGACCGTTCGGTAGCCTCGAATCGTGGACTCTCGGGACACGGATTGGGACGGTGTGCGACTGCACGTCGTCACCGGCAAGGGCGGCACCGGAAAGACGACGGTGGCCGCCGCTCTCGCGCTCGCCCTCGCCTCGGGCGGGCGCAAGGTGCTGCTCGTCGAGGTGGAGGGCAGGCAGGGCATCGCCCAGATCTTCGACCTGCCGCCGCTGCCGTACGAGGAGCGCCGCATCGCGGTGGCCCCCGACGGGGGCGACGTCTACGCGCTGGCCGTCGACCCCGAGGAGGCCATGCTCGAATACCTGGAGATGTTCTACGGCATGCGCAGGGCGGGCCGGGCGCTGACCAAGATGGGCGTGCTCGACTTCGCCACCACGATCGCCCCCGGCTTCCGCGACGTCCTGGTCACCGGCAAGACCAGCGAGGCGGTGCGCCGGCGCGGCAAGGACGGCAAGCGGGTCTACGACGCGGTGGTCCTCGACGCGCCGCCGACGGGCCGCATCACGCGCTTCCTGAACGTCACGGAGGAGGTCGCGGACCTGGCGAGGGTCGGCCCCATCAAGAACCATTCCGATCTCGTACGAGGCGTCGTGAAAAGCCCGGAAACAGCGGTGCATTTCGTGACTTTGTTGGAAGAAATGCCCGTCCAGGAAACGCTCGACGGCCTCGCCGATCTTCAGGCGGCCGGCCTGCCCCCCGGCGGCGTCTTCATCAACATGGTGCGCGAGCCGCTCCTCCCCCAGCCGGTCCTCGACAAGGCGGTCAAGGGCCGCGTCGACACCGCCGAGCTCGTCGCCGGTCTGGAGGCCGCCGGCCTGGCCACCGGCGGCGACGCCAAGGCCCTGGCCGAGGCGCTCGCCGAGGAGCTCGCCGAGCACGCCCGCCGCACCGAGATCGAACGCGACGAGCGCGAGACCCTCACCGCCGCCGAACGGCCCAGCTACGAGCTGCCGCTGCTGGCCGACGGGGTCGACCTCGCGGGCCTGTACGAGCTGGCCGAGAGCATCCGCACCCAGGGAGCAGCGTGAGAAAGCCCGCCACCCTCGACATCGACGCCATCCTCGACGACAGCGGCACCCGCATCATCGTCTGCTGCGGCTCCGGAGGCGTCGGCAAGACCACCACCGCCGCGGCGCTCGGCCTGCGCGCCGCCGAGCGCGGCAGGTGCGCCGTGGTGCTCACCGTCGACCCCGCCAGGCGCCTGGCCCAGGCGATGGGGCTGAGCGAGCTCGACAACACCCCGCGCCGCATCGTCGAGTGCGAGAGCGGCGGCCAGCTCTTCGCGATGATGCTCGACATGAAGCGCACGTTCGACGAGATCATCGAGGCGCACGCCGACCCGGATCGGGCCCGCCAGATCCTGTCGAACCCCTTCTACCAGTCGCTGTCGTCGAGCTTCGCCGGCACCCAGGAGTACATGGCCATGGAGAAGCTCGGCCAGCTCCGCCGCTCCGACGAGTGGGACCTGATCATCGTCGACACCCCGCCGTCGCGCTCCGCGCTCGACTTCCTCGACGCGCCCGAGCGGCTCGGAAGATTTCTCGACGGGCGGTTCATCCGGCTGCTGACCGCCCCGGCCAAGGCCGGCGGGCGCAGCGCCTTCCGGATCTTCAACGCCGGGTTCGGGTTCGTCGCCGGCGCGCTGACCAAACTGCTCGGCGCCCAGGTGATCAAGGACCTGCAGACGTTCGTGTCAGCGCTCGACGCCGTCTTCGGCGGCTTCAGGCAGCGCGCCGAACTCACGTACAAGCTGCTGCAGGCGCCCGGCACGGCCTTCCTCGTGGTCGCCGCGCCGGAGCGCGACGCCATGCGCGAGGCTTCCTACTTCGTCGAGCGGCTGGCCGAGGAGCGCATGCCCCTCGCCGGCCTGGTCGTCAACCGGGTGCACGAGTCACCGGCCGCGACGCTCTCAGGAGTGAGGAGCGCCGCGGCCGCCGAGGACCTGCAATCACGGGGCGAGCACGAGTTGACCGCCGCTGTGCTGCGGCTGCACACCGGGAGGATGCAACTCGCCGCTCGCGAGCACCGGGAGCAGGACCGCTTCGTGACCGCGCACCCGACGGTGCCGGTCGCCCAGGTCGCCGCGATGTCCGAGGACGTGCACGACCTGGCCGGCCTGCGCCGCATCGGCGAGCTCATGGCGAAGGCATAAGAGTGCGGCCGGCGTCTTCGCCGGCCGCGCCTCGCCTGGACCGATCAGCCGGCGATCAGCTCGTTGGTCCGCTCGTACTCTTCCTTCGCGGACTCGAGCAGCTCACGCCACGAGTCCACGTCGGGTCGCCGCCGTAGCAGCGCACGCCGTTCGCGTTCGGTCATACCGCCCCACACCCCGAACTCGATGCGGTTGTCCAGCGCATCGGCGAGGCATTCGGTACGGACCGGGCATCCTCGGCAGATCAGCTTCGCCCTGTTCTGCGCAGCCCCTTGGACGAACAGCGCGTCCGGGTCCGCACCTCGACAGGCGGCACGGGAGGTCCAATCCGTGATCCACATTTTCGACCCCACTCCCCTTAGGTGGTCAGTCGTCATTTGGGGCCGACGGGCGCGGGCGCCGAGCCTCCGTATTCAGTTGCCGCAGGGAGAACGTACGCAACGAGACCTTCGGACCGACAGACCCCAGAGGACCAAATTCTCGCTGGACTCTTGACCGGGAATGACTAGTCACCCCTACCAGTCAAGGCGAAATGGTGTGGTGTTACCGTTAGCCTCACGCTTTCGACGTAGGCTTGGGACCGTGCAAGCTCAGGGCAAAGATCGTTTCGCGCCGATCCTGAACGTCATCAAACTGACGACGGCCGGCGTGGCCGCGGGCGTGCTCGCAGCCGCCGTCGCGCTGCCCGCCGTGGGCGGCGCGGGCGTCTCCGCCAAGTCGGCCGTGGGAGCGCTCGACCTCAAGCCCGAAGAGCTCGAAGAGCCACCGCTCTCCGAACGCACCAAGCTGGTCGACGCGAACGGCAAGCAGATCGCGCAGTTCTACTTCGAGAACCGCCAGTCGGTCAGCCTCGACAAGGTCGCCCCGATCATGCAGAAAGCCCTGATCGCGATCGAGGACTTCCGCTTCTACAAGCACGGGCCCATCGACATCGAGGGCACCGCCCGCGCTCTGATCAAAAACCTTACCACCGGCGGTGTCACGCAGGGCGGTTCTTCCATCACTCAGCAGTACGTCAAGCAAGTGCTGGTCAACGCCGCCGAGACCGACGAGGAGAGGGCCGCCGCCACCGCCACGACCGTCTCACGCAAGCTCAACGAGCTGCGCTACGCCATGGCGATCGAGCAGAAGTACACCAAGAACGAGATCCTCGAGCGCTACCTCAACATCGCCTACTTCGGCGCGGGCGCCCACGGCATCCAGGCCGCCGCCCGGCGCTTCTTCGACAAGCCCGCCTCCGAGCTCAGCCTCGCCGAGTCCGCCACCCTCGCCGGCGCGGTGCAGAACCCCGCCCGCACCGACCCCAACGTCGGCCCCAAGTCCAGGGCCCTGCTGCTGGAGCGGCGCAACGTCGTGCTCGACCGCATGGCCGAGGTCGGCGCGATCACCCGCCCGGAGGCCGACGAGGCCAAGAAGAAGAAGCTGGGCTGGAAGGACGTCGAGATGCCCGGCGGCTGCGAGGAGAGCTCATACCCGTACTTCTGCCTCTACGTGCAGAACGAGATCCTCCTCAACAAGGACTTCGGCAAGACCGCCGAGGAGCGCCTCAAGCTCCTCCAGCGCGGCGGCCTGACGATCAAGACCACGATCGACCCGAAGATGCAGAAGGCCGCCGAGAAGGCCATCAAGAAGTACGTGAGCCCCAAGGACAAGCCGGTGGCCGCCCAGGCGATGGTCGTGCCGGGCACCGGCGAGATCAAGGCCATGGCCGCCTCACGCAAGTTCGGCAACTCCAAGAAGAAGAACGAGATGTCCTACAACCTGGTCGCCGACGCCGCGCACGGCGGCGGCCGGGGCTTCCAGCAGGGCTCCACCGCCAAGGTCTACACGCTGACCGCGGCGCTGGCGGAGGGCATGAAGTTCGCCGACGGCTTCCCCGCCCCCAACGGCTACCGCGCCACCGGCTACAGCTCGTTCAAGGACTGCAAGGGCAACGGCGTCGGCGACCCCTCCCACACCGTCAACAACTCCAGCGAGGGCGGCGGCGGCTTCAAGACGCTGGAGAGCGGCACCTGGGGCTCGGTCAACACGTTCTTCATGAAGCTGCAGCAGTCCGTCGGCCTCTGCGACACCGTCAAGACGGCCAAGAAGATGGGGCTCAAGCGGGCCGACGGCGGGAAGCTGGGCGAGTTCGAGACCTTCACCCTCGGCATCAACGAGGTCGACCCGGTGACGGTCGCCAACACCTACGCGACCCTCGGCGCCCGCGGCAAATACTGCGCTCCGCTGGCCATCACCGAGGTCAAGGACCGCGACGGCAAGGTCACCCGGTTCAAGCCCAAGTGTGAGCAGGTCCTGGACGAGGAGGTCGCCGACGCGGTCAGCGCCATCCTGTCCGGCGTGTTCACCAAGGGCACGATGAGCGGGGTCGGCGGCATCGGCCGCGACGCCGCCGGCAAGACCGGCACCACCGACAACTACACCGCCGCCTGGTTCGCCGGCTACACGCCCAACCTCTCGTCGGCCGTCAGCATCGGCGACCCGCGCGGCGCCTTCAGCCACAACCTGATCGGCGTGACCATCGGCGGCCGCTACTACTCGTACGTGTACGGCGCCTCGATCTCCGGCCCCATCTGGAAGGAATCGATGATCTCCGCGCTCAAGGGCGTGGAGCCGGCCAAGTTCCACTCGGCCGACCGGTCCCGCTTCGGCGGCTGCAGCGACAAGTGCGCGCCCAAGCCGAAGAAGAAGGAGCGCGACGACCGCGGCGACCGCGACTTCGACGACCTGCGCGACCTGTTCGACCGCGACAACGACCGCGGCGACCGGGGACGCGGCGGCGACAACAACCGCGGCTGGGGCGACTGGAACGAGACCGGCCTGGTGCCGGCCGACTGACTGACGGACGGGCCCTCGCCACCGGAGGCCCGTCCAGCCACGACGTCAGCCCGCCAGCCTGGCGCGCACGGCGGCGGCCACCCGGCCACCCTCCGCCCGTCCGGCGACCTTCGGGTTGACCGCCTTCATGACCTGACCCATCGCCTGCGGGCCCGAGGCGCCCGTCTCGGACACGGCCTCGTCGACCAGCCTGCCCAGCTCCTCGTCGGACAACTGGGCGGGCAGATACTCCTCCAGCACCGCTTCCTCGTCGCGCTCCGCCTGCGCCTGCTCGGCGCGGCCGGCGTTGCCGAACGCCTCCGCCGCCTCCCGGCGCTTCTTGGCCTCCCGGGTCAGCACCTTGATGATCTCCGCGTCGGTGAGTTCTCTCGCCGCCTTGCCGGAGACCTCCTCGACGTTCACCGCCGCCAGGGCCATCCGGATGGTCCGCAGCCGGAGCTCGTCCCGATTCTTCATCGAGGCCGTCAGGTCGGCCTTCAGCTTGTCTTTCAGTCCGCTCATGCGGTCCATCTTGCCGCGTGCGCGGACGGCCCGTGCCGGATGTCGGGCATCATGAAGAGGTGAGGAAAGCAGTCGCAGTGCCGCTGTCAGTGCTCGGGCTCGGCGTGGCCGGCGTGGCCTACGCGTCGATCGTGGAGCGCAACTCGTTCCGGTTGCGCCGGTTCGACGTGCCGGTCCTGGCGCGGGGCCAGCGCCCCGTACGGATCCTGCACCTGTCCGACCTGCACCTGACGCCCCGGCGCACCATGCTGATCAACTGGGTGCGCTCCCTCGGCGCGCTGGAGCCCGACCTGGTGGTCAACACCGGCGACTCGATCGCCCACCCCGACGCCGTCCCGTCGCTCCTGCACGCCCTGGAGCCCCTGCTGCGCCGCCCCGGCCTGTTCGTGTACGGCTCCAACGACCTGTACGCTCCGCAGCCCAAGAACCCCCTGCGCTACCTCTGGCGCACCTCGCGCAACGAACGCCGCCAGCACACCCCGTCGCTCCCCTGGGAGGAGCTGGGCGCCGGCATGGCCACCGAGGGCTGGCTCGACATGAACAACACCACCGCCCGCGTCAAGGTCGGCGACCTCGACGTGGCGGTGGCCGGCATCCACGACTCCCACATCTCCCGCGACCGCTACGACCTCGTGGCCGGCCCCGCCCCCGCCGACGCCGACCTCCGCCTCGGCGTCATGCACTCACCCGAGCCGCGCAACATGACCCGCTTCGCCGACGACGGCTACCAGCTCCTCCTCGCCGGCCACACCCACGGCGGCCAGCTCTGCATCCCGTTCTACGGCGCCCTGGTCACCAACTGCGGCATCGACAGGAAGCGCGTCAAGGGCCTCAGCCGCCACGACTCCTCCTGGCTCCACGTGTCCGCCGGCCTCGGCACCAGCCCGTACGCCCCGGCCCGCTTCGCCTGTTTCCCGGAGGCGTCCCTGCTCACCCTCGTGCCCCGGCGCTGAGGCGGGGCCGAGTGGTCACAAGCACCCGCGAAGTCGGCTAGACTTTCCACGCACATGCAAGACGGTGTGCACCGGGGTGTAGCGCAGCTTGGCAGCGCGCTTCGTTCGGGACGAAGAGGTCGTGGGTTCAAATCCCGCCACCCCGACAGTGCAGTAGCAGGTCAAGGGCCTGATCGCTGGAGACAGCGGTCAGGCCCTCGATCGTTTGACCGTATGTCTGAACTCCGGGTTCCGCAGTCGGTAGTCACACGTGAGCCCGAAATTGAGGGTTGACCTGGGGGAAGGCGTGCAGGACCGTAGAGGGTCGTGTGCCTACGCCCTCCGCAGCCACGCGCCAGTCGGGTCAGGCCGGTTCGAAGACGGAGCCCCGGGCTGGCGGCGTGATGGAAAGTGTCTGTAGACGGCTCGTTGTACGGGTCGTAGCGGGGTCGTGTGGACGACGGTTCCAGCCGGTCCGGCGAGGGTTACCTGGGACAGACGGGACAATTCGCGGTTGATCCGGGGCTATCTTTACCCACATCCGCGCTCGGCGACCCGGGTCCGCAGCAGGGCCAGCCAGCAGATCAGCACGTGCGCGCGGATGCGGTGCTCGAGTCGGTGGAAGACCGGGCGCAGGAGCAGTTCGGATTTCATGCATAGAGTAATCAATAAACCACTCATTGTCAGGGCGCTTGATGGGTTCTAACGCTCGCCGGACAACTCCACGATCACGATGTCACCGTCCGCCGCGTGCGCTCCGATCTCCGGAGCCGCGGCGCTGTCGACCACGACCGTGACCATCGTCGTGCCGTTGCGCTGCTCGACCACGCTGTCCACCAGCGCGCTGGGCGCCAGAAGCCGGGCCTGCCACGTGTGGTGGGCGTGGATGATCTGCACCCGGTATCCCGGTTTCAACTCGCTCGGCACCTGACCCGGCTTCAGGGCCAAGCCCACCCGCGCCTTACCCGCGGCCAGTTTCTCGCTCGCCGTCGTGGTCATCGCCCGGGTGAGCAACGTGTGGGGAAGGATCGTCACCGCGGCCACCGTCCTGGCGATCTGCTCGCGTTCCGACCACAGCACGTACTCCCCGCCGGCGTCGGCGATCAGCGCTTCCTGCATGACCGCCGGCCGGAATCCCTCCCCCGAGCCGACCTGCTGATTGATCCGGATCACGGAGATCCGCTGATCAGCGCGCTGCACGAGCAGCGTGGTGGCCAAGGCACCCCCGAGCACGAGCAGGACCGCAAGGGCGGCGAGCCCCGGCCGTCGTGGACGTAGCATCGCAGGCAGCCCACGCTCCTTCGAAGCGGTGAACGGAGTCGCCTCACTCGTGGGACGGAACGGTCTTTCGGTCGTCGACACGATCCGCAAGTCTGGCGGAAGTAACAGGCCTTGCCCTCAGAGGATGGGGGAAGTCATCAAGAACGTCATCCTCAGGCGTATAAGTTTCTACCCGATCCTTCTGGTCACTCCACCCGCTACCTCTCCAGCCGTCGGCTTTCGCGGCGAATTTCATGCGGGAACATAAGAAAAGCGCTTATGACCTGGGATGATAGGACTCATCCATACATGCCGAAATCACAAGATTGAGGCTGGGCTCGTACGATGAGCGCCGGGAAGACCTTGGTCCTGTGGGACGTCGACCACACTCTGATCACCATCGGCGGCCTCAGCCACAACATCTACGCCGAAGACTTCCAAGCCGCGACGGGCCGGGCCATGCGGCAGCTCGCCGACATGACCGGCCGCACCGAACGTGCGAGCACGGCGGACACCCTGCGCCTGCACCACATCGAGGTTTCGGCTGAGCTGCTGCACTCGTTCGGCCTCGCCCTCGCCGAGTCCTTCCTGACCTTCGAGGAGGAGATCAGGAAACGCGGCCAAGCCCAAGCGCCGGGCGACGAACCGTCCCTCCAGATGATCGACCGCACCGTCGAGCGTGGACACCAGCCGGAGACCGGGCAGGTGTTCGGTCATGGTCTCGATGGACGGGCCCCCGCGTACATCCCCATGTGCCCCAGCCCTTCGCTGAAGAGCAGATCGCCGGGTTGCAGGGCGTCCAGCGGAACGCGCCGGTCGGCGCCCCAGCTCCATTGAGACCATGCGGTGCGGGGCTGCCGGAGGCCTGGCCGGTATAGACCATGCCCTTGCTGTTGGGGTCACCGGTGCGGAAGGCGCCGAGCCGCCGCAGGAGCTTGGTCTGCGCGTCGACCATCTTCTCTACCTTGGCCTTCCCCGCGCACCTTGTCGTGGGCTGTCTCGGTCTCTGCCGCGCCGCGCGTCAGGCGCAGCAAAACATACTATTCCACATAGTGAATGATTCGGTATTGTCGCTATGAGATACGCGTGGCCCGCCCGGAGCGTTCAGTGCGGCGGACAACGGGTGACGCCGTGAAGATCGTGCCCGCTCAGCAGGGCCGCCGTACCCGTGATGGTCAGGCCGGACCCGTCACTCAGCAGGGCCGCGCACGCCTTGAACAGCCCGGCCGGACCGTGCCCCACGACCTCGGCCGGCACGGCGAAGGCCGGCGCGGCCAGCACGACGGACGCGACCACCGAGGCGGCCGCCGCCTGCCACAGCGCGATCACCGCCCAGGCAGTGGCCCTGCGTCCTAACCGGGGGAGGTACACGGCGGCGGCGATCGTGTAGATCACCGGACGAGAGAGGCGATCAGGCCCGGCCACCCCGGTTCGGGAACACCTGCAAGGCCGCCTCAAGCGCTGCGGCTTCCTCCGGAGTGAGCCGTTCCAGGAAGTGGACGAGCGTGGCCGCCTGGTTGTCACTGCCCGCCAGCGCCTTGCGCATCAGCTCGGCGGTGTAGGCCTCTTTGGACGCGATCGGCTCGTAGACGTAGGCGCGGCCGACGGGCTGCCGCTTGAGCAGGCCCTTCTTGTGCAGGTTGTCCATCACGGTCATCACCGTGGTGTAGGCGATCGTCCGCTCCTGGCGAAGGCCCTCCAGCACCTCACGCACCGAGGCCGACCTGCGCCGGGCCCACATCCAATCCATGATCGTGGATTCGAGCTCGCCCAGGCCGCGCAACATGCCGTAATACTACTGGTGATCGTCGTCACACCGTTTCTTGAACGGTTCCTTCGGACCGTTCACCGCGACTGCTCCGGCCCGTCACAGGTGAGCCGGGGCTCCGCGTCGTACACGGTGTGGAACTTCTGCTTGCGTACGACCTTCCCGTCCTGCTTGAAGATCCGCCACACGTCGATGGTGAACCCCTCCGCGCCTCCCATCGGGATGCAGTCGGGTCCCGAGTCGGTCAGGCTGGGGACCGGCTTGACGTCGTAGCGCGCCGAGCTCTCGGACTCGATCTCGTAGCGCTTGGTGCTCCAGAACTGCACGGTGATGGAGGTGTCGGTGTACGAGGTCTTGATCAGCACGCCGTACGGTGAGTCGTTGCGCCAGCGGAAATCCGGCTGGGGATAGGAGACCGTGGACTCCCGCCCGGCCGGGTAACGGGAGATGTAGTACTGGTGCGGCCTGTGCTGGACGTCTTCGAAGCCGCCGAAGAAGACCGCGTTGAACATGGTGGTGGCGAACTGCGAGATGCCTCCGCCCACGTCGTTGACGAAGCGGTTGTTGAGGATCATCGGAGCTTCGACGAAGCCGCGCGCCTTGTCGCGCTTGCCGACCACGCCGTTGAGCGAGAACGTCTCACCGGGCTGCACCACATAACCGTCGAGGATGTCGGCGATGCGGTGGATGTTGGTCACGCGAGGAGCGCAGCACGGGTGCTGCGTGGTGTACGAACTGACCTTCTCCTTGACGCCCAGCTTCTTCGCCTCGGCGGTGGTCACCCGCGGCTGTCGTGCCACGGCGGGCAGCTCGACGGTGCGCTCTCCCGCTGCCACGGCCTCGGCGATCGCCGGGCCGATCGCCTTGGTGTCGACGCCCCGCCCCGGCCGGGAGGGGACGACCTGCGGCTTGCCCTTGACGATTTTGAAGGAGGCGTCCTTCGGTGGCGTCGCCAGCAGTGCCTTGCCCAAGGCCGGAGCGATCTCGGAAGCCTTGAAGGACGGGCGCAGACCACCCTGCCCGTCCGAGACGAAACGCAGGCCCGCGGCCAACTGCTCTCTGGACACGTCGGCTTCCTTGCCGCCACTGGTAAGCGTGAGCGGCGACGCGACCGCCGTGCGTCCGGTGGTCGTGGTGACACGACGGACCTCGGCGGCGGTGACCTTCGGCGGCGTCGCGCGGACGTCCAGCTCCACTGACGTACGGCCCTGCTCGAAGGCCGCCCGTACGGCTCGCGCCGCCTGGTCGAGGTCGAGCGCACGGCCGGGCTTGGGCAGGACAGCTCGCGGCTCCAGTCCCCGGTAGCGGACACTGCCTTCCCTGGGCTTCTGGTGCACGCTCTCGGCCAGCTCTCCGAGTGCGGCGGTGAGCCGCCCCTGATCCACGGTGACCTTGGGAGGAACCTCGCGACTGCCGAAGAGCGAGCGGGCGACGCCGACCGGGGTGACGGCGCCGTCCATGGCGACCTCGACCGTCGCCCCGGTGTCGAAGCCGAACCCCAGCTCGGTGGGCGTCACTTGTTCCCGCTTCTTCCCTGCGATCAGCGTCAACGGCTCCTCCACCCGCTTCCTCAGCTCCTCGTCCAGCCGGGAGCGGGCGGCCTCGGGTGACATTCCGCCGACGTCGACTCCGTCCACCCGCGTACCGGGTGGAACCTCGCCGGCGAGCAGAACGGCCGGCACGGCGTAGGCCAGTATCGCGACGAGGACGGCGACGGCCGGGATGAGCACGCGACGCGAGCGCAGGCGGCTCCGGTCCTGGCGCGGGTGATGATCGCTCATGTGCCCGCCGGTCGGAAGGCGACGGCGATGTCGCCACTCTTGGTCCGCGGCTCGTGGACAGTGCCGTCTTCGAGGGCGGCGAGCAGCCGGTTGCCGTCAACGGCGGCGAACGCGGCGGCCCGCCCCGCGCAGCCGGCCTGCCGGGTGCGCCCGCCGTCACAGCTGGTCTGAACGCGTCTCTCGGCGTCCACACCCACCGGCGGAGTCCAGCTCTCGCCGTCGCCGGGACTCGACCGTACCCGGCCGGTCCGGCTCTCGTGGGCGTACAGCTTGTCGCCCGCGGTTGCGGCACGAAGCCGTGGATCGCGCATGACTCATCCTACTAGCCAATATAGTAATTCAGCCCACGCCGTCGACCCTGCCGCCTGCATCGCGGGCTTTACTGGACCATACCTGCACCAATGGACCGATATGTGCGGCAGTAGTGGCGCAGGCCCCAGTACGGCGGGCTGGTGACGATGCAGTCCACCGAGCCTGCGGGCATCTCTGCGAGCACCTGGCGGGCGTCTCCCCGGTAGATCGCCATGCATCGTGCTGCTGCTCAGTTCGCTGGTTGCAGGCCGGCCAGAAGGTTGAAGGCCCCGGTCAGCAGGTTGAGTGTGACCACGCCGACGATCTCCGCGATGATGCGGTCGCTCCAGCCGTGCGCGCGGAGGTCTGCGACATCCGCGTCGGTGATGGAGGACGGCTCGGCCATCACCGTACGGCCACGGCGATCAGGGCTGCCTCTCTGGCGTCGGTGGACGTGCCCTGCCGGGCCAGGGCGATGTCGGCCTCGCTGAGCCCGGCCGCGCGCCCGGCCTCGACGTGCGCCTGCATGCAGGTGCCGCATCCGATCCACTCCTGGACGGCAAGCGAGACCTTCTCGCTGAGGGCGCGGGGCAGCTTGACCCGCTTCATGGCGCGAGAGAAGTTCAGGTAGCCCTCAAGCAGCGCCGGCGAGTGCGCCATGGTGGCGACCATGTCCCCCACGCTTCCTCTCCTGTCGAGGATGTCGTTCAGCAGTTCCTTGGACCTGCCCGGGGCGTCGGCAGGCTCAAGCGGGACGAGACGTCGCATATGTCCTCCTCAAGACTCTCGATGTACCATACCCCCCTACCGTATAAGGAGGAAGGTGTGGAGCGATGGCTCGTTGAGCATCTGTCCCACTGGCTCGGCGGCTGGCCCGCAGTGACCGAGCTGGACATCATCGGCGCGGACGTGCGCGATCATCCCGGCTGGGACGGCAAGATCCATCCCGCGATCGGAGTGTCCAGCCCCGAGGCAGGCGTGTTGTCGCTTCCTCCACACGCCGTCACGGCCGCGACGAAGCTGTACGCCGAGGACAGGGACCTCGCCGTGCTGGGGCCGCGGGTTCCCGCCCTGGCGGGCTTCCCCGAGCGCGGCTGGTTCACCGCCGTCTACCGCTGGACCACCCGCCCCGAGCCCTTGCCCGACGCCGGTACCTGGATGGCCGCGGACGCCCCCGGCGTACCGGACTGGCTGCTGCCCTTCGGCGGGGATGTCCTGGTGGCCATGGACCCCGCAACCGGCGAGCACCTGGCCGGGGTGGGAATCAAACGGCACGACGCCTACGGCCGCGAACTGGCAGTGGTGACCGCTCCCCCGGCCCGCGGCCGGGGCCTCGCCCGCCGCCTGGTCGCCCAGGCGGCCAGACGGGTGCTGGACGAAGGCGCCCTGCCCACCTACATGCACGACCCCGCCAACCGGGCCTCCGCGGCGGTGGCCGAAGCCGCCGGCTTCCCCGACCGGGGATGGTTCGCCTTCGGCGCCGCCGAAGCCCGTTGATCACACTGCTTCACGGCGGGGCACTCCGCCGCGTCAGAACAGATCGCGCTGCACCGCGCATGCTCATCTACGACCGTCACATCGCCGTCTTACAAGCCGATCCAGAGTCCCTGCAGGCCGGCACTGTGCTGATTCGCGGCGGCAGCCGACTCGGCTGGCTCGACCCCGGCTGACCGGTGAGCGGCGGAACCCTCCTCCCACGAGGTTCAGCCATTGACGTCGACGACGAACCCGCTGGCTGCCAGTTCGGTCAGGAAGGCGATCGGGTCCACCAACTGCTCGATGTGGCGGACGCCGACCGGCAGTCCGGGCAGGTCGCGGACGAGCAGCGCGGCCGCGCGGCCGGTCGCACAACTCTGTGAGTGCCCGCCGAACGACGCCTGAGCCGCTCCGGCGCTGACCGTCACCGCGAAGCCGTCGCTTCCGAGGTGGACCTTCGCCAGCGTCTTGAGCAGCAGCTCTCGTATCCGGGGACGGCGCAGCAGCCCTGCGATGGCAGGGCGCCGGGCGGCGGCCAGCAGCGTGGTGAACAGGCGGGAGTCGAGGCACAAGCCCGTGCGGGCGGACGGTACGGCGATCGTCCGGGGCAGCGTGTACTGGTCGGAGAAGGGGAAACGATGCACGATACGGGCACCGTACGGCTCGGGGAAGGCCATCGTCCACGAGCCTTCGAGCGCGCCCAGCCCGTCCAGTGTCCAGGCGATCGCCGCCGAGCCGTGCTGCTCCCCCGAGCCGAGCAGCACGCCGATGTGCAGGTCGCTGCCCGGTGACCGCTCGGCGACCACGCGCGCCAGCAGGTTAGTGACGCCGGGAACGAGGCCGACGCTCAGGACGGCGGTCGCGCCGCGCGCCGCGGCGAGATCGTCCAGTTCCTCGATCGCGGCCAGTACGTCATGGGAGGCCGACACGTCGGCATAGCCGATGCCGCGCTCCAGGCAGGCGCGGGCGACGGCGGCATTGTCGATCTCGGCGCACATAAGCACCGTCGTGATTCCCTCCAGTGACCTGGCCAGGTCAGCGGGGTCGGCGGCGTCCACGCGAACCGACGTCACACCGGCAATGGGCCGGGCACGGCCTGGATTGCGCCCAGCGACGATCACCTCTGTGTCGGGACGTCCTGACAGAGCCAGGGCGGCCTCGCGGCCGACCGCACCATATCCGCCGAGGATGAGGACGGCGCTCACCGACGGGCCCCTTCCGCGACCGGCCGCCCGAGAATGAACGTGGTGTTCACTGGTTCGCCACTTCGTAACCGGCCTCTTCGACGGCGGCGGTGATCTTCGCTGGGTCGACGGGGCCGTCGCTGTTCACGGTCAGCAGGCCGGTCGCCAGGTCCACCTCGACGTTGGTGACACCGGCCACTTCACTGACCTCCTCCTTGACGGAGCTGACGCAGTGGCCGCAGGTCATGCCCTTGACGGTGTAGGTGGCGGTGCTCATATCGATCTCCCTTTCAATCCGGTCGGTCAGGAACGAACAAGCCGTGCGATGGCGTCGGAGGCCTCCTTGACCTTGGCCTCCGCCTCGGGCCCGCCCTTCTGCGTGGCCTCGGCGACGCAGTGGGCCAGGTGCTCTTCGAGCAGCGCCAGGGAGAACGACTTCAGCGCGCTGGCCGCTGCCGACACCTGCGTCAGGATGTCGATGCAGTACTTGTCGTCCTCGACCATGCGCTGCAGGCCGCGGACTTGCCCCTCGATACGGCGCAGGCGCATCGCATGGTTCTGCTTGCTGTGGCTGTATCCGGCCATGTCCACTCCCCTCTGGTTCGGTTGTTCGGAATAACACCATACCCCCCTATGGTATTTCTGCCATTCGCGGGTGGCCCTTGTCGCCGGCCGTACACGATTGAAGGAGTCCATGCCGCACATGATCCGCAAGCCAGGCGTCCTCGGCGGGACGTCGCTGGCCGTTTCCTCGCCGGAGTTCATTTCGTCAATGACGCGATCACCGCGATGCTCGGAGCCCTGCTGCCGACGTTGCAGGATCGCTTCGGGCTCGGACCGGCCCTGCTGTCCGTGCTCGTGCCAGGGTCGCTCGATCGGCCCAGTCCGGTTCCGCACGACGATCTGACACCGCAGTACCGTCACCTCATGCCGGAGCACCATGATCTCGGCGTCCATGGCCGCCTCGCTTCGGCCCAGGAGGACCAACCAGCCGAATACCCGGACCACGATCAGATACAGGAGATGGGCTGACACCAGAGCCGATCTGGGCCGTTGGGTCGGGCACGGGCGAACTCATGAACTGGGGCGCCGAAAGGCCACCCCCGGCGGGAAGTGGCCCTCGGGGAAGAGCGGCGGTCAGGCTCGGGCGGTCACCAGGGTCACCGCGGTCTCCGAGTGGACGCCGGTCTCATCCGTGCAGTGCGCCAGATTCGCGCGTACGGCGGCCGCGAGGTCGGCGCGACGCGAACCGATGTACGGGCTGACCGCGGAGAAGTCGAACAGGCAGCAGATCGCGTCAGGCCCCCCGGGAAGGGTGGCCGGCAGCGTCCATTCGCGGAGTTCGATGTCCACGAAACCGGCCTCCTTCGCCAGCATGGCGACCTCGATCCCGGGCAGGGACCACGGTTCCTCGAAGAGGCCCGCCTTGTCGGGGCCGAGGACGGTGGCGACGGCGTCGTGCAGGGCGCGGAAGAGGGGGTTGCGGCGCAGCGGCTGCCACGTGGCGATGGCGATCCGCGCGCCGGGGCGGGCGGCCCGCCGCATCTCGGCCAGCGCCGCGCCGCGATCGGGAACGAACTGCAGGACCTGCTGCATGGTGATCAGGTCGAACGCTTGGTCGGAGACGTGCAGCGGGGTGGCACCGCATTCCACGTACTGGATGGGGGCGCCGTCGAGGGCAGGCAGTTCAGCGGCGAGGGCGAGCATGGCGGGGTTGAGGTCGGTGCCGACCACGGCGCCGGTGGGGCCGACCGCCTTGGCCAGCACCCTGGCGACAGTGCCGGGGCCGGTGCCGACGTCGAGCGCCTTGGTGCCGGGGGCCGGCGCCAGCGCCTCCACCATGTACTCCGCCCACGGCTGGAAGATCGACGGGAGCAGGATGTCCTGGTA
The DNA here is from genome assembly GCF_008017515.1 of Nonomuraea sp. C10. Lineage (NCBI taxonomy): Bacteria > Bacillati > Actinomycetota > Actinomycetes > Streptosporangiales > Streptosporangiaceae > Nonomuraea > Nonomuraea sp. C10. The sequence goes on along the minus strand of NZ_VPFF01000003.1, from coordinate 1,609,346 downwards.
CTGCCGTACCAGGCTGACGTCGAAGGAGGTGCCCGCGGTCACGGCGGCCCGGGACCTCGTGGCCGTTTCGAGGGTCTCGGCGAGGATGTCGACCTCGTCGGGGGAGTTGTACAGGTAGAACGAGGCCCGGATCGCGGCGGGGACGCCGAATCGGCTGCACGCGAGCTGCGCGCAGTGGTTGCCGGACCGGACGGCGATGCCCGCCTCGTCCAGACTCGCGCGCATGCGCTGGAGCGGGATGCTGTCCACCACGAACGACAGGAGCGGCAGCCGGTTCGCGGTGTCGGTCGGGCCGATGAAGCGGATGCCGGAAACGTCGCCGAGCCGGTCCAGGGCGTACTCGATCAGGGCCTGGTCATGGGCGGCGATCGCGTCCATGCCGATGTTGCTCAGGAAGTCGCAGGCGGCGCCAAGGCCGACGGCCTGCGCGACCGGGGGTGTGCCGGCCTCGAACTTGAGCGGGGGCGCGGCGTAGTGCATGGCGTCCACCGCGACGTGCTCGATCATCTCGCCGCCGCCGAGGAAGGGCGGGAGCTCTTCCAGAAGTTCGTACCTGCCCCACAAGGCGCCGATTCCGGTCGGGCCGCACATCTTGTGGCCGGAGAACGTGACGAAGTCGGCTCCCAGCGCGGAGACGTCGATGCCGAGGTGCGGGACCGACTGGGCCGCGTCGACGACCATCAGGGCGCCGACCTCATGCGCGCGGGCGGCGATCGTTGCGACCGGGTTCACCGTGCCCAGGATGTTCGACGCGTGCACGACCGTGACGACCTTGGTCCGTTCGTTGAGCTTCTCGCTCAGGTCGGAGAGGTCCAGGCGGCCGTCGTCGGTGATGCCGAGATATCTGACCTTCGCACCCACCCGCTCGGCCAGCAGCCGCCAGGGGATCAGGTTGGAGTGGTGCTCCATCTCGGTCAGGACGATCTCGTCGCCGGGACCGACGCGGAGCCGTCCGTCCGCCCAGATGAATGAGTTGGCCAGCAGGTTGACGGCCTCGGTCGCGTTCTTGGTGAAAACGATCTCCTCGGCTCGCGGTGCGCGCACGAACGCGGCGATCTTGCTTCGCGCCCCTTCGTACAGGTCGGTCGCCTGTACGGCCAGCCGGTACACGCCACGGTGCACATTCGCATTGGTGCGGATGTAGTAGTGGTTCAACGCGCCCAGGACAAGGGCGGGTTTCTGCGTGGTGGCGGCGCTGTCGAGGTACACGGGTGGGCGGGAACCGTCAAGGGCGGTTTCGAAGAACGGGAATTCCTTCCGAATCGACTCGACGTCGATCGCCATCGTGGTCTCCTCCTGCCGAATGGTGTAGCGGCATTGTCGGCGGAGCCCGACCGGATAGATCCAACTGGAGTTGCTTCGTGGCGAACCCTTCAGCGTAACCCACATTTCACGAAGGTCGAGCGGCAAGGAGTCGCCGTCATTTCCGGCCACCGAGGGCCTCGAATTCCTCACTTAATGTGGCGGCATGGTCGGCGATTTCTTGGTTGACGGCGCGCGGATCATGGCCAGGCGCCGTTCGCGCGGCCTTACCCGGAGAATTCTGGCCGACCTGGTCGGCTGCAGCGAGGAATGGCTCCGCCTGGTCGAGAACGGGGTGAAACCCCTGGATCGGCTGTCGACCATCATGCGGATCGCCGAAGTGCTCCGCGTCGAGGATCTCTCCGAGTTCGTCGGCGGCCGGACGAAACTCCCGCCCGCCTGCGAGCACGGCGAATCCGACGAGGTCGGGAACGCGCTGCTGCTGCCCGGCCGGTTCACCGGCGAGGCGACCGAGAGCGTGCTGCGGGTGCAGCACCACGTGATGACGGCGTGGGAGATCTGGCAGCGCTCGCCCCACCGCTACACCGAGACGCGGCGCCGCCTGCCGCCGCTGCTGTCGATGGCCGACCTGTCGGCCAGGGGCTCCACCGGCGCGGACCGGGAAGCCGGTACGGCCGGCCTCACCCAGGTGTACCGGCTGTTCGCGGCGCTGCTGCGAAGCTGCGGCCAGCACGCGCTGGCCCTGGTCGCCGCCGATCGCGCGGTGGCCTCCTCGGCGGGTTCGGCGATCACGAAGGCTGAGGTGGCGGGCGTGCTCGTCTCGCTCGGCCGGTACGCCGACGCGCGCTGGCTGTGCCTGGCGGTGATCGACGAGCGGCCCGAGTCGCTGGAGGTCACCGGGCTCTGCTATCTGACGGCCGCGCTCGCCGCCGCCGAGGAGAGCGACGTGCTGCGGGCCGAGGAGCTGCTGAACCACGCCCGTAGGATCGGCGACCGGCTGGGCACGGAGTTCGCACTGGAGGTGGACCTGCACCGAGTCGCGGTCGCGGTCCGGATGGGCCGGTGCGCGCAGGCGATCCGCCTCGCCGCGGGTGTCGACGCCGACCGCCTCCCCGACAGGGACCGCCAGGCGCGGCACCTGCTGGCCGTGGCCACCGCGCACGCGATGGACGGCGACTCGAGCGCGGCCATGGCGCTGCTGTGGCGGATCGTCGAGGGCTGCCCGGAGGAGCTGCGATTCAACGCGGACGCCGGACCGGTGCTGGCCCGGCTGCGGGCGATGGACTGCGAGTCGACCCGAGGGGAACTTCGGCAGATGACCCGGATCACCTCTTGATGCATCAACGTCGGGGCATGGACGACGCGTTTCTCGGCCGTTCGGGATGACCACGCCCGTCGCCATCTCCGCGAACACCGACTTCCCCCTGCCGGATGAGGACACACCGCACGGCAAGACCTGGACGTACCTCAGCCTGAAGGGCGGGCCGTCGAGGCCGGGGTCTTGGCCGGATGGGGATGGGCTCCCAAGGCGACATACCAGCGCTGATCCTGGCGGGTGAGCACCAGGGTCTCTTGATACTGCCCGGAGATGCCGCGTCCGACGAGCCGGGCGGTCGCCATCTTCGGCGAGATCTCGCTGCTGATGTCGACGTTCTCAAGCCGGATCTGCCGGCCGCCGTGCGTCTCCAGCCGCCGCTGGATGTCGGCTGCCGGGTCGTTCCCGATCGGGGCCAGCAGGGCGAGCCGCTGCGCGTCGTGCTGGTTCAGCCCGGTCACGTAGGCGTCCACCGCGGCCCGGGGGCTGGCGGCTCCTCCGGGCGCCTCCGTGATGCCGCATCCGAGCAGCAGCGCGCATCCGGCGAAGGCTACGACAAGCCTCCGCCGGATGTCCGAGATGATGCTCATGTCTGCCGTGTCACGTCCGATGTGCGTAGAACCATGCATCGGGGGTCGCCGCGATGATGCTGCTCAGTCTCTTGTTCAGAGTATTGGTGCTGTGGTAGGTCATGTACAGTTCGTCGGCGTTCTGTCCTGAACCATCGCGGCCGGTGACGAACATGGAGTGGCTGATGTTGTCGTTCCGGTCGAAGTCGATTTGCAGGACGTCGCTGACGCCCATTTCCCAGATGTAGTCGAGCGGCTCCGTCCGGCCGGAATTGAAGGGGCTGGCGAACCAGTACCAGTTCTCGGCCGCCGCCCAGGTGTAGGTGGTGGTCCAGTTACCTTCGTGCCCGTAGTACCACTGGTCGGGGAGGGTCCGGTTCTCGCCTGGCCAGGAGCCCGTCTCCGCCCAGCCTCCGGCCTTGACTATCTGCGACAGGAAGTTGGTGCAGTCGCCGCCTTCACCGCCGTAGGTCCGGTAGTTCGGGTTGTAGTTGCTCCAGTATTGGAGGGCGTATCTCGTCATCGCGCCGTAGTCGTAGGCGAGTGTGGAGTTTCCGGGAGCACGATAGGTGGGGGACGATTTGTCGGGCACCGTGCCCTGGGACGTCGTCCGTGGCCGGGATGTGCTGCTGAGCTTCTTACTGGATGGAACGGCTTTGGACGGTACGGTTCCTGCGGTGCTCGGGTAGGTGTCGGGAGCGAGGTCTCCCACGCGGATATCCGGCGCGTCATGGCTGAGCACCCACTGGCTTCCCTCCAGGGTGTACGTCAGGGTGTGACGCAGCTGGTATTGCTCGGCCTCCGGACTGCCTGGCGTCGTGCGGGCGTAGAACAACGTGGTGTTCTCGGTCAGCTTGACCGTCGCGGTCTTGCCGCTGGTCGATATCTGCGTGTCGGAGACGGTGACCTCGCCCCGGCTGTGCCCGCCGTTGGCTGATCTCAACTTCTCGCGGCGTACGTCGATCGCGGCGGAGTCGGCTCGGAGCGTCTCCTTGAGCTGCTCGCTCGCCGGCATCGCGTGGAGTGCGGTGCCCCGCGAGTCGCCGGTCAGTTGGGCGACTCGCGATTTCAGGTACATCAGTGCGGTGGTTTCGAGGTCTTCGGCCGAACCGTGTGTGTCAGCCGAATACGCGGGCGTGCTGATTGCCATCAGACAAGCGGTGGCCGCGGCCACCCATAAGTGCCGTTTCCTTGAACGCACGATGCCTCCCCGTAACTATTGTCATGACAATTCGTTGATCGCTTCGCAAGGATCTCTTGCGAGGGGATATCCGTCAACACTGCGCATGCCGGAAAACACATGTCGGTGCCGCATGGACGAGTAACCGTCCGGGGCGGCCAGGGTGTCAGCTCCGGTGGTCAATCCTTGATCCGTGCCGCGCTAAGATCATCCATGCTTCCGGATGGTTTCTGGCGGGTTATCAGGATTGGATTAGTAGGCCTGGTTCTTGCGGCGACGGTCGCGGGCCTGCTGATCGGTGATGCCTGGCTCTGGGTGGCCGTCGAATGGGCGCCGCCGGCTTATGCGGGCTTCGCCGGGCGAGAAGGGTTCGACGCCCCGACGGTCGTGGCGCTGCTCGTGGCCGCCCCGGTGAAGGCCGCGTTCCTGTGGCTGATCCTGCGCGCTCCTGCGCGGGGACCGCTCGACCGCAGGGAGAAGGCGCTGCGCGGGGTGCTGTATCTGGCGGTGGCGGACGGCCTCGTGCTGTGGTACCCGATCGCGCTGCTCCCCGACGCGGTCGACATGGCCTTCCAGCTCGCGCTGTGGGCCGCGATCGATGTTCTCTTCCTGCTCGTCATCCGCTGGCGGTCCGGCATGCTGCGAGCGGCGGCCGGCGCGATGTTCGCCGTCGAGCTGGTCGTGATGACCGACGAGCTGCTCGACGACCTCGACCTCCCAGAGCTCGGCGCGGGCGGCATCGTCGCACCGATCTTTATGCTGGGCGGAGTGGCGGGGATCCTCATCACGGTCATCGGGCAGTGGCGCGACGGCCGATGGAGCCGTGGCACGCTGACCGCCGGTTGGCTGTCGGTGGGCGTCTACGCGCTGGTGCTCCCGCTCGACATTCTCCTCGACACGATCCCCGGCGACGGTCTGGCGGTGTCGGTCCTGATGGAGGCGGTGATCCTCGTCAGCACCGTGTGGATCGCGGCGACCGCCCGCGAAATGCCCAAGGAGGACCGCCTGGCGGACCTTCCGCCCGCGGGGCAGCGCGCGATCCGCGTCGCGGTGGCGGCCGTGGCCGTGCTGCCGGTCATCGCGCAGATCCACCCGGAGCAGGCCGCGCACCTCACCCACACCGGCTGGTCGATGGACTGCTATGACCGGCCCAGCTTCGGCGACCTGAAACCTGAGGAGCGCGACGCCGCGTTCCTGTGCCTGGCGCGGAGCAGAGACGGCGGGGTTCCACCCATCTTCCCGGACAGCCTGTCGGACCAGGGCGTCCTCTCGTACGCGCGAGCACTGTGCCGTGCGAAGGACCGCGGCGAGCAGACGGCGATCCTGACGCGGGCCGGGAGCGCGCGGCCCGCGTGGGGCGCGGACCCGTGGGACCTCGTCTACGTCTGCCCCGAGATCATCGGCGCGACCCATCCCGAGCTGCTGCGGTCGACCGCGGAGAAGAAGGCGGCGAGCGACGCCTACCTCGCCGAGAGGAACGCGAGTTGCCGCGACCCGTGGCCCCGGACGAAGGGTGTCGTCCAGGCCACGGCCACCTACTTCCTGTTCGCCGACGGCGATGCCGGATATCTGGTCCACGATCCCGGCGACCCGGCGGCCGGCGAGGCGGCGGAGCGGGCGACGGACAAGGTCTACGACGACAGCGCCGGCATCGGGGTGGCCCGCAGCGCGGTGCTCATCGGGCACATCGAGGACGTCATCGATCTGTGCCTCACCGTGAAGGCCCTCCGCACCGCGCCGCCCCGGCGGACGGCCGGGTGGGATCAGGTCAACGAGGTGCCGATCGTCAGCCGCAGCGGCCGGCTCACCGTGCCGGAGATGGGCGACGGAGAGGTGGGCGCGGGTGCCCCGATGCCGAACCTGGCGATCGCGGGGAAGGGCCGCTACCGGCTCCGCGTCTACGTGCGGGTCGGCGACGCGGGTGAGGAGCACCTGGTCGTGGTGTTCCCCGGCGCGTCGAGGAAGAGGGTCGAGCTGAAACGGTGGACAGCTCGGTGATCGCGATCTCCGGTGCGATGGCGCTGTCGACCACGTGGAAACGCCGAGATCTCGTCCATCGTCGTCAGGAGGTGTGCGGCATGCGGCCGATGCCGGGCAGGAAGCGGCCGACGCGCGCCGCGTACCACAGATAGGCGGCGCCGTGCACGCGCCGGAGATACGGTTCTTCGACGGCGCGGACCTGCAGCTCGATCGCCACGACGGCCAGAACCAGCGCGGCCAGGGAGATCAGGTTGGGGACCATGGCGGCCAGCCCGGCAGCGGTGGCGATCATGGCGGCGCCAGCAGGGCCCAGGCGAGATAGATGACCAACGCGGTGACGGGCATGTCAGTCTCCCGGGCAGGAGCAGCCGGGGGCGCAGGCCTGGGTGGTCACGCAGCAGGCGTGGCCGCGCCAGGCGTCGCGGCCTTCCTTGACCGCGACGGCGGCGATGACCAGGGCGGCGATCGGGTCGGCCCAGGACCAGCCGAAGGCGCTGTTGAGCGCCAGGCCCACGAGCAGCACGGCGGACAGGTACGTGCACAGCAGCGTCTGCTTGGAGTCGGCCACCGCGGAGGCGGAGCCGAGCTCGCGGCCGGTGCGGCGCTGCGCGGCCGACAAGAACGGCATGATCACCAGCGACAGCGCGGCCAGGACCAGGCCGGGGGTGGAGTGCTCGGCCTCGCCGCCGCCGAGCAGGGCGCGCCCGGCGTCGAAGGTGACGTAGGCGGCCAGCGCGAAGAACGAGACCGCGATGACGCGCAGCGCGGCCTTCTCCCGCTTCTCGTGGTCGGCGGCGGAGAACTGCCAGGCCACCGCGGCGGCGGAGGCGACCTCCACCACGGAGTCGAGACCGAAGCCGATCAGGGCGGCGGAGGAGGCGACGGCTCCGGCGGTGATGGCCACCACGGCTTCGATCACGTTGTACGTGATGGTCGCGGCGACCAGGAGCCGGACGCGGCGCCGCAGGACGTCCCGCCGCGCCGGGACGGTGACGTTCGGCGCGGTCACGACACCGTCTCCCCGGCCTCCCGTACGGGACACAGCGCCACGGCGTGGCCGGTGGCGGCCAGCAGCTGCTCGGCCGAGGCGAGCAGGTCCATCAGCTCGGGCCGGGTCAGGGAGTAGAAGGACTGGCGGCCTTCGGCGCGGTAGCCGACCAGGCCGCAGTCGCGCAGGCAGGCCAGATGCTTGGACACCGTGGACTGGGCCAGCCCGAGCTGGGTGGTCAGGTCCACCACGCGGGCCTCGCCGCGCGCGAGCCGCTGCACGATGCGCAGCCGGGTCTCGTCGGCCAGGGAGTGGAACATCGCCGCCGCCGGGGAGACGCCGGCGGCGATGTCCGCGCTGACACAACGGCCACCATCAGAATCAATCGCCATATGGCGATGTTAGCCCGATACCACGATGCATACGCAAGAGGCACGGGCTGCGCTCCTGAGCGGGCCGGTCAACCGGCTCGCCCGCGCGGCCGTACGACGGCGACCGGGCAGGAGGCGTAGTGAAGCACCCCGTGGCTGACCGAGCCGAGCACGGCTGAGCGGATCGCTCCCCTCCCCCGGGAGCCCACGACGACCAGGTCGGCACGCACGGACGCCTCGCACAGCGCCGCAACGGGATTGCCGCGGTAATCCGAAACGGTCACGGCCACGCCGGGATGCCGCTCCGACCATGGCGACAACATCCTCTGGACCTCTTCTCGCCGCGCCTCGGCGATGATGTCGAAATCCCGTGGGAAGCCCCGGCCCAACCTGCTCGACGGCAGATCCCAGGCGTGCACCACCCGCAGCCGGGCACCATGCGCCTCCGCCTCCTTGAAGGCGTAGTCGATGGCCGGGTGTTCGGGATCCTGAGGATTCAGGCCGGCCACGATCTCGCCCCGCATCATCGCGGGTGAGCCACGGACCACCACCACAGGACCCGCTGCGTGCCCGGCGAGGCCCAGGGCCACCGAGCCCAGCAGGAGCCCGGTGAATCCACCCAGGCCGCGACTGCCGACCACGATGGCCGAGGCCTCGTCGGCCTGCGCACGCAACACCTCGGCGGTATCACCGTAGAGCAGCTCGGTGCTCACGCGGACGGTGCCGCGGAACCCGGCGGCCACCGCTGCGGCCTCCTGCAGCTGCAGCTCACCTTCCTCACGCGCCGGGTCGTCGGCTGAACGCTCGTATGCCCGCCCGCCGTGGACGAACGGCTCTACGACGTGGACGATACGCAGGTCGCAATCGCGTCGGGCCGCGTCGTCGGCCGCCCACACCACCGCGGCCAGCCCTCCCCGGGAACCGTCCACCCCTGCGACGATCGGTTCGGCCATGTCATAGCCCCCTCCACTCGGTTCCGCCGACCGCCTCGGCAACCGGTCGAGCACGTACGCAACCGCCCCTCGCAGTCACCCTGACCGGAGGAACTCCAGCAGCCGGTCGACCGGCCAGGTGTTGATGACCCGTCCGGCCGTGAGCCAGCCCCGCTGCGCGGTACCGACGCCGTACCGCATGTTGCCCAGGTGCGGGACGGCATGCGCGTCGCTGCCGATGGCGAAGAGCGCGCCGAAGTCCAGCGCTCGCCGGACGAGGCCGGCGGGCAGGTCGAGGCGGTCGGGAAAGGCGTCGATCTCCAGAGCCGTTCCGGTGCGGGCACACGCCCGGAAAACCTCATCCCAGTCCGCGTCGACCGGTTCGCGGCCGCCGATGATCCTGGCGGTGGGATGGCCGATGATCTTGACGTACGGATTCTCGCAGGCCCGGACGATGCGCCGGGTCATCTCGGCCCGCGGCTGCCCGAAGTGCGAATGCACCGCCGCGAGGCACAGATCGAACTCCGCCAGGAATTCCGCCGGCCAGTCGACGTCTCCCTCCGGATCGATGTTCAACTCGGTGCCGTGCAGCAGTCGCAGCTCCGGGTAGTCGTCTGCCAGCCGGCGGACCCGTTCACGTTGAGCCAGGGCCTTCTCGCGGGTCATCCGCTGCATGTACAGGTTCGGGGCGTGGTCGGTCACCGCGTAGTAGCCGTAGCCGCGCTTGGCCGCCGCCGCGACCATCTCCTCCAGCGGCGCCACCCCGTCGGTGAGATCAGTGTGGGTGTGCAGGTCGCCGCGGATGTCGGCCTCGCTGACCAGCACGGGCAGTTCTCCCCGGAGCGCGGCCTCGATCTCGCCGCTGTCCTCCCGAAGCGTCGGCGGGATCCATGGCAGGCCGAGCCGGCCGTAGACCTCCCCCTCGTCGGCCGAGACGATCCTCTCTCCGGTCTCCACGTCGAACAGGCCGTACTCCGAGAGCTTCAGCTTCTGGTGCAGTGCGATCTCGCGGGTGTGGATGTTGTGGGGCTTGGAACCGGTGAAGTACTGCAGTGCCGCCCCCCAGGAGTCCTGGTGAACCACCCGCAGATCCACCTGGAGGCCGGCGGGGGTGCGGATCGAGCTCTTGGTGCCGCCACTCGCGATCACTTCGGCGGCGAGTGACGAGCCCGTGAACGCCGCCATCAAAGCCGCGGAGTCCCCGGACGTGGCCAGTACGTCGACATCGCCGATCGTGTCCTTCATGCGGCGCAGCGATCCGACGAACGAACACCGCCGGCAGCCGCCGACCGCCGACAGTTCCGCGACGACCTGCTCGGCGACGCCCATCGCGACATCGATGTGGACGCGCCGGCCCGTCTTGTTCATCAGCTCAATGCCGTGGAGCAGGTTCTCCTCCGTCTTCGCGCCGAATCCGCGCAGCCCGTGCAGGGTCCCGGCCCGGATCGCCTCCTCGAGCGCTTCGACCGAGCCGATCCCGAGTTCCCCGTAAAGGACCATGGCCTTCTTCGGACCGAGTGAGGGAATCGTCGTCAACCGGCGTACTCCGGCCGGCACCTTCACCCGGAGTTCCTCCAGTTGGTGAATGACACCGGTCTGGCGGAACTCCTCGATCTTCCCCGCGATCGACGTGCCGACATTGGGTATGTGGCGCAGTCCGGCCGCGTCGAGGTGGGTGATGTCCTGGGCGTACCCGCCGACCGACCGCGCCGCCTTCTCGTACACCCGGACCTTGAACGCGTCGCCCCCGGTGATCGCTATCAGGTCGGCGTACTCCTGCAACAGCGCGGCGACCTCGTCGTTGATCCGATCCATCTGAAGCACCTCGTTCCGTGCGGCCGGGTCTCATGGACCGCCGGCGCGGCGGGGCCGCCCGCGCGGACGCGGGCGGCCGCCGCGCGTCAGAGATCACCCTGGCGCAGCGGTTTCAGTGGGAGGTCGCCGAGATCGCTTCCACCAGTACGCCGACCTTGTCCTCGGGCAGCTTCGCCGCGAGATCGGCCTGGCTGATGATGCCGACCAGTTCCTCGTTCTCCAGCACCGGCAGCCGGCGGATCTTGTGCTCGGCCATCTGGTGCAGGACTTCCTCGATGTCCGCGCTCGCGTCGATCGACCACACCTGCTCTGCTTCGATGAGCTGCCCGGCGGCGAGCGTGGCCGGGTTCTCGCCTCTCGCGACGCACTTCACGACGATGTCGCGGTCGGTGATGATGCCCTTGAGCCGTCCCTCCTCACAGACCGGCAGCGCACCGACGTTCATGTCCGTCATCCGGCGCGCCGCCGTGTCGACGGTCTCGTTGATCTGAAGGCATTCACAGCCATGGTGCATGACATCACGCGCTGTCGTCATGTCGCTTCCTTCCCTGTGACGTCCCCTTCGATGTCGTGCTACTCAGCCCGCGGCCCGTGAAACCCGCCGAAAGCATCTTTGACCTGCAATTTCTGCAGCATCCCCATCAAATTTTTGCCGACCGGCCGTGGTGAAGGGGCGTCGAGGTGGGGAGGGTGGCAGCGAACTCAGGAGGTGGACCGGTGTTCGTCGATCGTCATGACGCGGGTGTCCGTCTGGCCGAACGAGTGAGGGAAGCCGTCAGCGACGAGAACGTGGTCGTCGTGGGGCTGCCCCGAGGGGGCGTGCCGGTGGCCTTCGAGGTGGCCCGGGCCCTGGGCGCGCCGCTGGACGTGATCGTGGTCCGCAAGCTGGGGGTGCCGTTCCAGCCCGAACTGGGGTTCGGCGCCATCGGGGAGGGGGGCGTACAAGTGATCAACGCGGGGGTTGTCCAGATGGCGCATCTGACGCGGGGGGAGATGGCCGGCGTAACCGAGGACGAGCAGGCCGAGGTCATGCGCCGCGCGAGCCGCTTCCGCCGTGATCGGGCGCCGGTCGACCTGGCGGGCCGTACGGTCGTCGTGGTGGACGACGGGATCGCCACGGGTGGCACGGCCCGGGCCGCCTGTCAGGTGGCTCGTGCGCACGGAGCCGGGCGGGTGATCCTGGCGGTGCCGGTCGGCCCGCCGGAGACGATCGAGAGCCTGCGCGCGGACGCCGACGAGGTGATCTGCCTGGAGACGCCGGCCGACCTGTTCGCCATCGGGTTCTGGTACCGCGATTTCACCCAGACCACGGACGACGAGGTGATCGAGCTGCTGGGGCGGTCCACAGGCGGGTGATCCTCAGGCTCGGGCGAGGAGTTCGGCCAGGTGCAGCGGGCGGTGCCGGGTTCCGGCGTGTTCGATCTGGGTGCGGCAGCTGAAGCCGTCGGCCAGGACGATCGTGCCCGGGTCGCTCTGCCGGATGGCGGGCAGCAGCTCGTGCTCGGCGCAGGCGAGTGATGTGCGCAGGTGACCGGCGGTGAAGCCGAAGTCGCCGGCCAGGCCGCAGCAGCCGCCGACCGTGCGCAGCTGGACCCCGGCCTGCCGGAGCACCTGCTGATCGGCCTCGTAACCGAGGACGGCGTGCTGGTGGCAGTGCGGCTGGGCGACGGCGGCGAGGTCGATGCGCGGCGGCCGCCAGCCGTCGGTGCCGGTGAGGAGCTCGGCCAGGGTCCTCGTCTGCTCGGCCAGCCGGGTGACGTCGCGGTCGCCGGGCAGCAGGTTCGCGGCGTCGTCCCGGAAGACGGCGGTGCAGCTGGGTTCGAGCCCGACGATCGGGATGCCGCGCCGGAGCAGGGGCGCGAGCGTGTCCAGGGTTCGTCGCAGCACGCGGCGGGCGATGCCGAGCTGCCCGGTGGAGATCCAGGTCAGCCCGCAGCAGAGGGTGCGCGGTGGGACGAGCACCCGGTAGCCGGCGCCTTCCAGGACGGTGACGGCCGCGGCCGCGATGCGCGGGGCCAGGTTGTCGGTGAAGGTGTCCGGCCACAGCAAAACCTCGCCGCGTTCGCCGCTGCCGTGCGGCCCCCGTCGGCGGTAGGCGTCGCTGAAGCGGATCCCCGCGAAGGACGGCAGGGGCCTGGACGGCTCCATCCCGCCCAGCCGCTTGACGAGCCGGGCCAGGCCGGGCGCGTGGGTCACGGTGTTGACCAGGCCCGGGGCGAAAGAGGCCAGCCGTGCCCACACCGGCAGCCAGCCCATGCTGTAGTGGGCGGCGGGCCGGAGCCGGCCCGCGTAGTGGTGGGCGAGGAACTCGGCCTTGTAGGTGGCCATGTCCACACCCACGGGGCAGTCATGCTTGCAGCCCTTGCAGGCCAGGCAGAGGTCGAGGGCGTCGTGCACGGCGGTGGAGCGCCAGCCGTCGGTCACGGCGGAGTCGCGGTGGCCGTTCAGCATCTCGAACAGCAGCCGGGCACGCCCTCGGGTGGAGTGCTCCTCCTCCCCGGTGGCCCGGTAGGAAGGGCACATGACGCCGCCCTGGTGGCTGCGGCACTGGCCGACGCCGACGCAGCGCATCACGGCCCGCTGGAAGCTGCCCTGGTCGTCGGGGTAGCCGAACTCGGTCTCGGGCTCGGCGGGCGTCCAGGCGCTGCCCAGCCGCAGGTTCGTGGTGATCCCGTACGGGGAGACGACCTTGCCGGGGTTCATCCGGTCATCGGGGTCGAACACCGCCTTGACCTGCTGGAAAGCGCCGACGACGGTGGGCCCGAACATCTTGGGCAGCAGCTCGGCCCTGGCCTGGCCGTCGCCGTGCTCGCCCGACAGGGAGCCGCCGTAGGAGACGGCCAGATCCGCGGCCCGGTCGAGGAAGGCGCGGAAGGCCGTCACGCCGTCGGCGGTGAGCAGGTCGAACGGTATGCGGGTGTGCACGCAGGCATGGCCGAAGTGGCCGTACAGTGCGGCGTCGCCATATCCGAACTCTTCCAGCAGGCGGCGCAGGTCACGCAGGTAGTCGCCGAGGCGGTCCGGGGAGACGGCCGAGTCCTCCCAGCCGGGCCAGGTGTCGGGCATGCCGGGGCCGCGCGCGGTGGCGCCGAGCCCTGCCTCGCGCAGCTCCCACAGTTGCTGCTCGGCGGCGGGGTCGTCGAAGAACGCCACGTCCGGGGCCTGCTCGCCGCGGCCGAGCTCCTCCACGAGGGCGCGTGCCCGCTGGTCGGCGTCCTCCTGGTCGTCGCCGGTGAACGACACCATCAGCCAGGCGCCGCCTTCCGGCAGACGGGCGACCGCCTGCCGGTGCATGTGCTTGCGGGTCTCGTATCCGACGAGCTTGTCGTCGATGCCCTCCAGTTGGAGCGGCCGGTGGGCGGTGATCCGCGGCACGGCGTCGGCCGCCGCCGCGATGTCGTGGTAGCCGAGCACGAGCAGGCTCTGCGCGGCCGGTACGGGCACGAGCGCCAGTTCGGCGCGGAGCACGGTGACCAGGGTGCCTTCGGACCCGACCAGGGCGCGGGCCAGGTCGAACGGGCCGTCTGGCAGCAGTTGGTCGAGGTTGTAGCCGGAGACCCGGCGTGGGATGTCCGGGTATCGGCGGCGGATCTCGTCCGCGTTCTCGCCGGCGATCTCGCGCAGCCTGCGCAGGATCTCGGCCGGGCGGCCTCCCTCCGCGATGATCCGGTCGTACTCCTCGTCGCTCGTGGGGCCCACCCACATGCGCGTCCCGTCGTAGGTGAGGATCTCCAGCCGGACGACGTTGTCGGCGGTCTTGCCGTACAGCTGGGCGGTGGATCCGCAGGAGTTGTTGCCGATCATGCCGCCGAGCGTGCAGTGGGAGTGCGTGGACGGGCGGGGGCCGAACATCAGGCCGGTCGGTGCGAGCCGCCGGTTGAGGTCGTCCAGCACGATGCCCGGCTCCACCACGCAGGTACGGGCCCGCTCGTCGACGGAGACCAGGCGGTCGCAGTACTTGGACCAGTCGATGATCACGGCGGTGTTGCAGGTCTGGCCGGCCAGGCTGGTCCCGCCGCCGCGTGAGGTGATCGGCGCCCGGTGCTCGCGGCAGACCGCCACCGCGACGGCCGCGGCCTCCACCGTGCGCGGCACGACGACGCCGAGGGGCACCTGCCGGTAGTTGGAGGCGTCGGTGGAGTAGGCGCCCCGGCTGCCGGGGTCGAAGCGGACCTCGCCGTCCACCTTGGCGGCCAGGTCCCGTTCCAGGTCGCGGACCCGCACGTAGGGCTGCCGGCTCCTGAGGCCGGAGTCGGGGCGTGTCATCACTTTGAGCGTTTCCGCGACGATACGGGTCACGCCTGCGGTCCTGCCCTGCCCGCCGGAGCGGAATGCTGACGAATGTGGAAAGACTTCGCACGGGTGTCAGAGGGCGGCCAGCGCGGCGGCGGTGTTGATGACGGACACGTGGCTGTAGGCCTGCGGGAAGTTGCCGATCTGCCGACGGCGGGCGGTGTCGTACTCCTCCGAGAGCAGCCCGACGTCGTTGCGCAGGCCGAGCAGCCGGTCGAACAGGTCGCGCGCAGGGCGGCGGCGGCCCAGCATCGCCAGCGCGTCGGCCAGCCAGAACGAGCAGGCCAGGAAGATGCCCTCGCGGCCGGGCAGCCCGTCCACGCCTTCGTGCTCGGGCCGGTAGCGGAGCACGAAGCCGTCCTCCACCAGCTCGCGCTGGATCGCGTCCACGGTCCCGGCCACGCGCGGGTCGTCCGCCGGCAGGAAACCGAGGCGGGGGATGAGCAGCAGCGCGGCGTCCAGACCGGTGGAGCCGTAGTACTGGGTGAAGGTGCCGCGGCCGGCGTCGTAGCCCTGCGCGCACACCTCGTCGTGGATCTCGCGGCGCAGCGCCCGCCACCGGTCCACCGGCCCGCCCAGCCCGAACGCCTCCACCGCCTGGACCATCCGGTCGGCGGCCACCCAGGCGAGGATCTTGGAGTGCACGAACTGCCGACGCGGGCCGCGCATCTCCCACAGCCCGTTGTCGGGCCGCCGCCAGACGCCTTCGAGATAGTCCATGATGCTCCGCTGCAGGTCCCACGCCTCCTCTACCACCGCGAGCCCCGACTGCCTGGCCAGGTGCAGACAGTCGAGGGTCTCGCCGTACACGTCGAGCTGGAACTGGCCGCTGGCGGCGTTGCCGACGTTGACGGGGGACGAGCCCTCGTAGCCGGGCAGCCAGTCCACGCTCCATTCGGGGATGCGCCGGGCCCCCTCGACCGTGTACATGATCTGCAGGGCGGCCGGATGCCCGGCGACGGCGCGAAGCAGCCAGTCCCGCCAGGCGCGGGCCTCGGCGTCGTAGCCGGCCGACATGAGCGCCTGCAGGGTGAACGAGGCGTCGCGCAGCCAGCAGTAGCGGTAGTCCCAGTTGCGGGAACCGCCGATCTGCTCGGGCAGTGACGTGGTGGCGGCGGCGACGATCCCCCCGGTCGGCGCGTACGTGAGGGCTTTGAGCGTCAGCAGGCTGCCGCGTACGGCGGCGCCGTCGTCGCCCCGGTAGCCGCAGCCGCTGATCCAGTCGCGCCACATGCGCTCGGCTCCGGTCAGGGACTCCTGCGCGTCGATGGCGTCCGGGCGCGGCAGCCACGAGTGCTGCCAGGTCAGGACGAACGGCACCCGGTCACCTGGCCCGACCGTGAACTCCGCGGTGGTGCGCCGGGCGTCCTCGTCGACGCACAGAGGGACGGGAGTGCGCAGCCAGGCGGCATCGGGCCCGGCCACGGCGGCGAAGAGGCCGTGCTCGTAGCGCAGCCAGGGCTCGTCGCGCCCGTAGTCGAAGCGGAGCATCAACTCCATGCGCATCCCGACCCGGCCGCGCACGCCCTCGACGATCCGGACCACGTCGGGCGCCTGCCCGCGCGGCGGCATGAAGTCCAGGATCCGCACCGCGCCGCCGTCGCACTCCCATGTGCTTTCCAGGACCAGCGTGTCGTCCAGGTAGCGGCGGGAGGAGCACGGGCCGCCGGACGCCGGAGCCAGCAGCCACCGGCCCGCACCGGGCTCGCCCAGCAGGGCGGCGAAGCAGGCGGGAGAGTCGAAGCGCGGCAGGCACAGCCAGTCGACGGACCCGTCACGGGCGACCAGGGCGGCGGTGTGCATGTCCCCGATGAGGGCATAGTCCTCGATCCGCATCCCGGTCACCTCCTGGTCCTACGCGGTGCGGTACGGCCGCGCGGCGTCGGCGCGCAGGGTCAGGCCGTGACCCGGTTCCCCGGTGACCGGGCCTGCCAGCCCGCCGGTGGGGTCGGCGGCCCCGTCGAACAGCTCGGCCTCGATGCGCTGGTGGTCGTGGAACCACTCGATGTGCCGCAGGTTGGGCGTGGCGGCGGCGGCCGGCAGGTGCAGGTTGGGCGCGCAGTGCGCGGAGACCTGCAGATTGTGCCCGGCCGCGACCGCGCAGGCGGCGAACCAGCCGGTGTAGCCGCCGCAGCGGGTGGCGTCGGCCTGGAGACAGTCGACCGCTTCCGCCTGGCACATGCGGGTGAAGTACGCCACGTCGCTCCCGTACTCCCCCGCGGCCACGTCGGCGGTGACCTGCCCCCTGACCAGCCGCAGGCCGGCCAGATCGTCGGAGGAGACCGGCTCCTCGAACCAGCGCACGTCGTGCTCGCGCATCTGCTCGGCCTGCCGGACGGCCTGCTTGGCGGTGTAGCCGCCGTTGGCGTCGACGTACAGCTCGGCGTCGCCGCCGATGACGCGCCGGGCCAGCGCGATCCGGTGCAAGTCGCGGTCGGGTCTGGCGCCGGACGACTCGCCGATCTTGATCTTGACGCGGCCGATGCCCAGCTCGTGGACCCAGTGGGTGAGCTGCGCGACGGTCGCGTCATCGTCATAGGTGGTGAAACCGCCCGACCCGTACAGCGGCACCCGCTCGCGGGCCGTCCCGAACAGCCCGGCCAGGGACGTCCCCAGCAGTCGCGCCTTGAGATCCCACAGCGCGACGTCCACGGCGGAGACGGCGTACCCGGCGACGCCGGGACGGCCGGCGTTGCGCACCCGGCGGATCATGGACGCCCAGATCGCCGGGATCGCCAGGGCGTCCGCCCCCGTGACCACCTCCGCCAGGACATCGCCGATGAATCCGGCCGCGGCCGCGGGCGCGTACGTCCATCCGGTCCCCGTCATGCCCTCGGCGCGGACCGTGGCGACGACCAGGGTCGTGGCGTCCCAGGCGAGGGTGCCGTCCCCTTCGGGCTGGTCGGTCGGCACCCGGTAGGCGGCGGCGGTCACCCCCTCGATCCTGCTCATGCGAGTGCGTGCTACCCCGTCCTACCTGGACAAACGGGCGTCAGCCGGTCCGCACGAGCTGCCACTGCTGGTTGTCGCCGCCCCAATCGTCGTACTGGACGATGTTGGCGTTGTCGGCGGTGGAGGCGCCCTGGACCTCCAGGGCCTTGCCGCTGTTGCGGTTGATCAGGCGGAGGTAGCCGCCGGAGTCAGCCGTCCGCCACTGCTGGTTGGCGCCGTTGTGGTCGGCCCACTGGACGATGGATGCGCCGTTGGCGGTCGACCAGTTGTAGACGTCCAGCACCTTGCCGGAATGGCGGGACTTCAGGCGGTAGTAGCCGCCGCCCGAGTCGACGAACTGCCATTGCTGCTGGTTGCCGTTGTTGCGGGTCCACTGGGTGATGCGGCCGCCGTCGGCGGTGGACAGGTTGTAGACGTCCAGGGCCTTGCCGCTGTTGCGGTTGACCAGGACGTACCAGGCACTGGTGTCGATCCCGCCAGGGGACCCGGTCACGCCCGTGACGAAGGTGGTCACGCTTCGGGCGGGGAGCGTGACGGTGAAGGAGCCGTTGGACACGCCGGTCGTGCCCTGGGGCGCGACGTTCCTGCTCGCGTCGGTGAGCCAGGACGAGACGCTGGACGCGGTGCCGTTCGCCAGGGTGAACTGCTGGCTCACCCCGGAGGTTCCCTTGTTGATGGCGACGACGACGACCGTGGAGTCACCGCCCCGGTAGGCCGAGACGTAGACGTTCGACGCCGGGTTCGCCGTGGCCTCGATCCGCACGTACCCGGGGCGGACGAACCTGGCGAACTGCGCCATGTTGGCGCCGCGCTTGCTGATCTGGCCGTCCTCCCGCATGGGGCCGTACCCGCGCCGGATGTACCACCAGATGTAGGCCTGGAACTCGGCGTCCACCATCGCGCGGTGGATGTGCTCCCCCACGTCGAGCGCCTGGGGCCAGAGGTCGGCCGAATCGCTGCTGTTGGGGTAGTAGACCTCGGTCATCCAGAGCTCCTTGCCCGCGCCCTTCTGCTTGAAGAGGGGGTACGGGAAGTTCGCGAACGACGTGCCGTAGAGGTGAGCGCCGATGATGTCCACGTTGGCGAGCGCCGAGGGGTCGTTGAGTATGGGGTCCGACATGTTCTTCAGGTACTGGAAGGACTCGGGCGCGATGACCCTGGTGCCGATCGAGCCGGCGTTCTCCCGCAGGAAACGCACCATTTCGGCGGGAGTCCACCACGTCCATTCGTGGGCGTAGTCGGGCTCGTTCTGCACCGAGATGCCGTACAGGTTCACCCCGTTGTTCCGCAGGAAGCCGTTGAAGTCGTTCAGGTGCTGGGCGTAGGCGCCGTACATGTCGTACCTGAGGCGCCGGGCGTTGGTCTGGCTGCCGCGTACGAAGGTCTCGACCATGTGGGCGGGAGGGTTCCACGGCGAGGCGATGACGGTCGCCCCGAGCTCGATCGCGCGCCGCGCCGTCGCCAGGTCACGGCTCCAGTCGGCCTGGTTCTCGGGGACGGGGATCCTGAGCACGGAGAACCCCAGGCGGCCCTCGCCGGTGCCGAACGCCGTGTCCCGCTGGGCGGACGTCAGGTCGCCGATCCAGGCGGAGTGGGTCATGCCGCCGAAACCGCGGATCGTCTGCCGCCCCGCCGACGGATCGATGACCGCCGCGGCGGCGGCCGTCGCCCCCGCGGGCCGCGCCGTGGCCGCGATGACGGGCAGGGCTCCCATCGTGGCCAGCATGGTCCTCCGGCTGACGGGTCCGTTCCGCATGTTGCCTCCTCTTTTGGGAGCGCTCCCAATTCGGCGTACGCACGTACATGTCGGGGAGGGAAGGACTATCTCGGAGCGCCGAGTGTTCGCGCTAACATCTCTGGCTGGAAGGTAGAGCCCTCGCCCCGGCGCGTCAACCGTTCACCGGGAAGAAACTTAACCAAGATCATGACCGGAGGGTGGCCGTGCTCTGGCGGACCACGAGCTCGGTCCCCAGCTCCACCCGTTTCTGCTGGAGCGTCTCCCCCTCGGCCAGGCTGATCAGCATGGTCGCGGCCGTGGCGCCCATCTCGCGCAGAGGCTGGTGGATGGTCGTGAGCGGCGGCTGCGCCCAGCGCCAGACCGGCATGTCGTCGAAGCCGATCACGCTCAGGTCGTCGGGAATGCGGAGTCGCAGCTCGTGGGCCGCGTGGTAGACGCCGATGGCCTGACCGTCGTTGGCGGCGAAGATCGCGGTGGGCGGCTCGGGTAATTTCATCAGCTGGTGAGTGTGGGCCACCCCGTCCTCGATCTGAAAGTTTCCCTGACGGATGAGAGCCGGGTCGATCGGCACACCCGCGGCGTCGAGAGCGGCGCGGTAACCGTCCAGCCGGGCCCGGCTGGAGAGCGCGAACGAGGGTCCGGTGATCATCGCGATGCGCCGGTGGCCGAGTTCGAGCAGGTGACGGGTGGCCTCCAGGCCGCCGCTCCAGTTGGTGGCGGCCACGGACGGCACGCCGAGCCCCGGATTGCCCGCCGGATCCAGCACCACCAGGGGGATCTCCTGGGTCGCGAGGCGCACGCGCTGATCCTCCGCCGGCCCGGAGAACACGGTGATCACACCGGCGGGACGGCGGGTGAGCAGGTCGCCGATCCATTTGGGCTCGGGAGTGTGCCGGCCGCCGAGCTCGGAGACCACCACGCTCAGGCCGTGGGTCCAGGCGACCCTCTGGACCCCCTTGACGATCTCTATCGGGTAGTCTCCGGCGAGCTCGTGGAAGACGACCTCGATGAGGCTCGCGGGTTTGATGCGACGGCGCTGCCGGCGGTAGCCGTGTTCCTCGATGAGCCTCTCGACCAGCGCGCGGGTCGTCGGGCCCACCTCCGAGCGACCGTTGATGACCTTGGAGACCGTGGCGGTGGACACTCCTGCCAGTTCGGCCAGCTGAGTCAGGGTCAGTGGTACCGAAGGTGCCGATTCGCCGATGGGGGGTTCTCCGGTCGAGGCCATATCCGGAGTTTATCCAGGTACTTTTCGGTCGCCTCTCGGAGAGGAATCAAGTTAACCCGGCGCCTTCGTGGTTCACGGGGGCTGTTCTCTGAAACTTTCACACATGGGTGTCCTGCCGTGTGCGCTTCTTTCCGGCGAATGCGCAGGCGAAGCGACATCCGGACGGCGACACCTCTGTGCGCGAGTGGTGGTCCCTCGTTGACGACGGACGGGGGCATCGGATGTACTCCGCGACAACGTACTCGTCGAAGAAGGCCGCGCGGTTTCACGCGGCAGAGTGTTAACGCTAACAAGTTTCGTGGTGATTTTCGTCCAGGCAAGCGGCCAACGGCTCTGGAGGTCTCTGTGAGGCGCGTGCT
Source organism: Nonomuraea sp. C10 (assembly GCF_008017515.1). Lineage (NCBI taxonomy): Bacteria > Bacillati > Actinomycetota > Actinomycetes > Streptosporangiales > Streptosporangiaceae > Nonomuraea > Nonomuraea sp. C10. The sequence goes on along the minus strand of NZ_VPFF01000003.1, from coordinate 1,588,363 downwards.
CGCGGTTCTCTCGTCACTGCTGCTGGTGGGCGTGTTCCTCACGCCACAGGCGTCGGCCGCGACGGTCGACACCAACGCCTGGTACGTCCTGGTCAACCGCAACAGCGGCAAGGCCCTGGACGTCTACAACCTGTCCACCGCCGACGGCGGCCGCATCACCCAGTGGACCCGCAACAACGGCAACCAGCAGCAATGGCAGTTCGTCGACTCGGGCGGCGGCTACTACCGCCTCAAATCCCGCCATTCCGGCAAGGTGCTGGACGTCTACAACTGGTCGACCGCCAACGGCGGCTCGATCGTCCAGTGGGCCGACCACAACGGCACCAACCAGCAGTGGCGGCTCGCCGACAGCCCGGACGGACACGTGCGGCTCATCTCCCGCCACAGCAACAAGGCACTCGAAGTCCAGAACGCCTCCACCGCCGACAACGCCAACATCGTCCAGTACGACGACTGGGGCGGCAACAACCAGCAGTGGCAGCTCGTCCCGATCGGGAGCGACCCGAATCCGGGCGGCACCTACACCAACCCGGTCGTCTGGCAGGACTTCGCCGACGGCGACATCATCCGGGTGGGCGACGCCTACTACTACTCGGCCTCGACGATGCACTACTCGCCGGGCGCGCCGATCCTGCGCTCCTACAACCTGGTCGACTGGGAGTACGCCGGGCATTCGGTGCCGAGGCTGGACTTCGGCTCGGGCGCCTACGACCTCAACGGCGGCCGGGCGTACGTGAAGGGCATCTGGGCCTCGACCCTGAACTACCGGCCCAGCAACAGCACCTACTACTGGATCGGCTGCGTCGAGTTCAACCGGACGTACGTCTACACCGCCTCCGCCGTGGACGGCACGTGGAGCAAGCGCTCGCAGATCAACAACTGCTACTACGACGCCGGCCTGCTGGTCGACACCGACGACACCATGTACGTCGCGTACGGCAACGGCACCATCAGCGTCGCCCAGCTCACGGCCGACGGGCTCGGCCAGGTCCGCGCCCAGCAGGTGTTCCAGACCCCGAGCAGCGTCGGCACCCTGGAGGGCGCCCGCTTCTACAAGCGGAACGGCTACTACTACATCTGGCTGACCCGCCCCGCCAACGGCCAGTACGTGCTCCGCTCCACGTCGCCGTGGGGTCCGTACGAGATGCGCCAGGTCCTGCTCGACATGCCCGGCCCCATCTCCGGCGGCGGCGTCCCCCATCAGGGCGGGCTCGTCCAGACCCAGAACGGCGCGTGGTACTACATGTCCTTCGTCGACGCCTACCCCGGCGGGCGGGTCCCGGCGCTCGCGCCGATCACCTGGAACGGCGACTGGCCGACCGTGCAGACCGTCAACGGCGGCTGGGGCGTCACCTACCCCAAGCCGAACATCCAGACCAGCCGGACCGTGGCATCCATGATCGGCCCCGACACCTTCACCTCGGGCAGCCTCGGGCACCGCTGGGAGTGGAACCACAACCCCGACACCAGCCGCTTCTCCACGGGCAACGGCCTGCGCCTGCAGACCGCGACCGTCACCGGCGACCTCTACAACGCCCGCAACACGCTGACCCACCGCATCCAGGGCCCGTCGTCGACGGCGACGATCGAGCTCGACTACTCGCAGATGAGCAACGGCGACCGCGCCGGGCTGGCCATGCTGCGCGACCAGTCGGCCTGGATCGGCGTCAAACGCGACAACGGCGTCAACCGGGTCGTGATGACCAACGGGCTCACCATGAACAGCTCGTGGCAGACCACGGGCACCGGCACCGAGGCGGCGAGCGCGAACATCTCGGGCGGCCGGCTCTGGCTGCGGGTCAGCGCCGACATCCGGCCCGGGTCCGGCAGGCAGGCCCGCTTCTCCTACAGCACGAACGGCAGCGACTTCGTGAGCCTCGGCCCGGCCTTCGCCCTGAACAACGCCTGGCAGTTCTTCATGGGCTACCGCTTCGGGATCTTCAACTACGCCACCCAGTCACTCGGCGGCGCGGTGACCGTGCGCCGCTTCGACCTCACCACCCCTTGACCTCGACCCCTTGACCTCGACCCCTTGACCTCGACGCAGAAAGGCGCGAACCCGTCCATGAAGAACAGATTCCTGGCCGTCCTCGCGACGGTGGCCGCCTTACTGGCGAGCCTGCTCGTCGCCCTTCCCGCCGCCCACGCCGCCACCGTGGACACCAACGCCTGGTACGTCCTGGTGAACCGCAACAGCGGCAAGGCCCTGGACGTCTACAACCTGTCCACCGCCGACGGCGGCCGCATCACCCAGTGGACCCGCAACAACGGCAACCAGCAGCAATGGCAGTTCGTCGACTCGGGCGGCGGCTACTACCGCCTGAAGTCCCGCCATTCCGGCAAGGTGCTGGACGTCTACAACTGGTCGACCGCCAACGGCGGTGCGATCGTCCAGTGGGCCGACCACAACGGCACCAACCAGCAGTGGCGGCTGGCCGACAGCCCGGACGGATACGTGCGGCTCATCTCCCGCCACAGCAACAAGGCACTCGAAGTGCAGGGCGCCTCCACCGCCGACAACGCCAACATCGTCCAGTACGACGACTGGGGCGGCAACAACCAGCAGTGGCAGCTCGTCCGGGTGGACGGCGGCGGCGGCGACCCGGGCCAGTGCGACCTTCCCTCGACGTACCGCTGGACGTCGACGGGCCCGCTGGCGCAGCCGAAGTCGGGCTGGGTCTCGCTCAAGGACTTCACCGTCGCCCCCTACAACGGCAGGCACCTCGTCTACGCGACGACGCACGACACGGGCACCAGGTGGGGCTCGATGAACTTCAGCCTGTTCACCAACTGGTCGGACATGGCCTCGGCCAGCCAGAACACGATGTCGTCCTCCACCGTCGCGCCCACGCTCTTCTACTTCGCCCCCAGGAACATCTGGGTGCTCGCCTACCAGTGGGGCAGGACCGCCTTCTCCTACAGGACGTCGAGCGACCCCACCAACCCGAACGGCTGGTCGTCGGAGCAGCCGCTCTTCTCCGGAAGCATCTCGAACTCCGGAACCGGCCCCATCGACCAGACGCTCATCGGTGACAGCACGAACATGTACCTGTTCTTCGCCGGCGACAACGGCAGGATCTACCGGGCCAGCATGCCCATCGGGAACTTCCCCGGCAATTTCGGCACCACCTCGACCGTGATCATGAGTGACACGACGAACAACCTGTTCGAGGGCGTCCAGGTCTACAAGCTCCAGGGCCAGAACAAGTACCTCATGCTCGTCGAGGCGATCGGCTCCCAGGGCCGCTACTTCCGCTCGTTCACGGCCACCAGCCTGAACGGTTCGTGGACGCCGCAGGCCGCCACAGAGGGCAACCCCTTCGCCGGCAAGGCCAACAGCGGCGCCACCTGGACCAACGACATCAGTCACGGCGAGCTGGTCCGCGCCAACGCCGACCAGACCTTCACCGTCGACCCCTGCAACCTGCAGCTGCTCTACCAGGGGCGCAGCCCCAACTCCGGCGGCGACTACGGGCTTCTGCCCTACCGCCCGGGTCTGCTGACCCAGCAGCGCTGATGGCGTGACCTCGAAGGCGGGCCCTGCACAAGGGCCCGCCTTTGACATGCCGTGCCGCTTCCCTGATGATAAGCGGCAATGAAAACGGTTTTCGTTCCTAAGCGGCCGTCCGAGGCACGCGAAGGCCCGCGCGTCGGCGTGATCGTCGTGTCGCTGGCCGTCGCCCTGGCGGTGTCGGTGCTGCTGGCGATCGGCTCGGGGGCCGCGGCCGTGCCTCCCGGCCAGACGCTGCGCCACCTGTGGGCGGCCGTCACCGGCGGTGCGATCTCCGCCGAGGAGATCACGGCCTACCAGATCATCTGGCAGGTCAGGACGCCGCGGGTGCTCCTGGCCGTGCTGGTGGGAGCCGGGCTCAGCGCGGTCGGCGTGGCGGTCCAGGCCATGGTGCGCAACGCGCTGGCCGACCCGTTCGTCCTGGGGGTCTCGTCAGGGGCGTCGGCCGGGGCCGTCCTGGTCACGGTGTCCGGCGGGCTGGCCGCGATGGGGATCTACGCGGTCTCCGCGGGCGCCTTCCTCGGCGCGCTGCTCGTCTCGGCCCTGGTCTACCTGGTCTCACGTCGAGGCGGCGGGCTGGAGCCGCTGCGCCTGGTGCTCACCGGGGTGGCGATGGCGTTCGGGTTCCAGGCGGTCATGAGTCTGATCGTCTACTTCGCCCCGGACGGCGAGTCGACCAGCACCGTGCTGTTCTGGTCGATGGGCGGCCTGGGCGGGGCGACGTGGGGAGCGCTGCCGGTGGTGACGGTCGTCACGACCGTCACCGTCGTGGTGCTGCGGCGGCTCGGCCGGAGCCTGGACGTGCTGGCTCTGGGCGACGAGACCTCGATGAGCCTCGGGGTGGACACCGAGACGCTCCGCCGCGGGCTGTTCGTCCTGACCTCGCTGCTCACGGGCGCGATGGTGGCCGTCAGCGGCGCGATCGGGTTCGTCGGGCTGGTGATGCCGCACGTGGTGCGGCTGTGGGTGGGGGCCGCGCACGTGCGCGTGCTGGCCGTCGCGCCGCTCGCCGGCGCCGTCTTCATGGTCTGGGCCGACCTCATGGCGCGGACCGTGGTGGCGCCGCGCGAGCTGCCGATCGGGGTGATCACCGCGCTGGTCGGCGTGCCGGTGTTCGTCACGCTGCTGCGCCGGCGCGGCTACCTCTTCGGGGGCCGGTCATGACGGCCGACCTGAAGGTGGACGGCCTGTCGGTGTCGCTGGGCGGCATCACCGTCGTCGAGAGTCTTTCGCTCGCCGTCGGGCCCGGCCAGGTCGTGGGGCTGATCGGGCCCAACGGCTCGGGCAAGACGACGGCGTTGCGGTGCGTCTACCGGGCGCTGCGGCCGTCGCGCGGCGCGATCTGGATCGACGGTCAGGACCTGTCCGCCATGACGCTGCGGGACAGCGCGCGCGTGGTCGCCGCGCTCACCCAGGAGGGCGGCGCGGATCTCGACTTCACGGTCGAGGAGGTGGTCGCCCTCGGCCGGGCCCCGCACGTACGGGGCAACCAGGCGCTCGGCCCGCGCGAGCGGGAGCTGTGCCGGCAGGCCATGGAGCGGATGCAGGTCCTCCACCTGGCGGGCCGGGGGGTGTTGTCGCTGTCCGGCGGTGAACGCCGGCGGGTGCTGGTGGCCCGCGCGCTCGTCCAGGAGCCGCGGATCCTCGTGCTGGACGAACCGACCAACCATCTCGACCTGCGCCACCAGATCCGGCTGCTGTCGATGCTCAAGGGCTCCGGCCTCGGCGTGCTCGTCACCCTGCACGACCTCAACCTCGCCGCCTCCGCCTGCGACCACCTGGTCGTGCTCGCCGCGGGCGAGGTCGTCGCCTCCGGCACGCCCGGCGAGGTCCTCACCGAAGCTCTCCTGCGCGACGTCTTCGACGTCGTGGCCAGCGTCGTCCCCCATCCACTCACCGGTGTGCCGCAGGTGCTCTACGACCTCGGCCCATGAAAGGAACCACCGCATGATCGCGCGTACGTCCCGCTCTTTCCGTCCGATGGCCGCCGTCCTGACCGGGACACTCCTGCTCGCCGGCTGCGGCGCGCGGATCCAGGACGGTACGGCGTCCGTACGGAAGGTGACCGTCAACCGGTGCGGCGAGCAGGTCGAGTACACGACGCCGGCCCGCGCCGTCGTGTACGAGGCGGGCAGCGCCGACAAGCTGTTCGCCCTCGGTCTCACCGAGCACGTGCACGGCTACGTCATGCCGCCCGCGAACCCTCCGGTCGAGGAGTCCCCTTGGGCCGCCGAGTACGCCGAGGTCGAGTTCCTCAGCGACGACCTGCTCAACCGCGAGCTCGTGGTGGACGCCAGGGCCGACTTCGTGGTCGCCGGCTGGCGTTCGGGCTTCAGCGACCAGCGCGGTATCACCCCGGCCATCCTCGACGGGCTGAAGATCCAGAGTTTCATGCACGCCGAGTCGTGCTTCAACTATCCCGGCCATCCCGAACGGGTCACCCCCTTCGAGGGCCTCTACACCGACCTGGAACGCCTCGGCCGGATCTTCGGCGTCGAGGACCGGGCACGGGCCCTGGTCGCCGGATACCGGGAGCGCGTCGAGGCGGTGCGGGCGCGGGCGCCGAAGGGCGACCCCGTGCCGGTCTTCCTGTACGACTCCGGCACCGACAAGCCCTTCACCGCGGGCGCCCAGGTGCCGCCCAACGACATCATCCGCTTCTCCGGCGGCCGCAACGTCTTCGCCGGGCTGGACGCCCGCTGGAGCGAGGTGACCTGGGAGGCGGTGGTCGAGGCGCGGCCGGAGGTGATCGTCATCCTCGACTACGGCGACAAGCCCGCCCGGGAGAAGATCGCGTTCCTGAAGGAGTTCCCCGCCACCAGCGCACTGCCCGCGGTGGTCCACGACCGCTTCTACGTCCTCGACTACAACGAGGGCATCAGCGGGCCGCGCAACATCGACGGTCTGGAAGGCTTCGCCGCCTACCTCCGCGACCTGGAACGGTGACCGGGCCCACCGTCGTCAGGGGCGCCCCGCCAGGGTCAGCCGCAGGGCGAACTCCGCGTAGGTGTCCGCGACCTCCTCGGGTTCGTACGGCATGGCGGAGTCGTACCAGTTGGCCACCCGCATCCCCATCCCGCTGATCGCCGTGACCGCCAGGAAGGCGTCGGGCACGTCGAAGACGCCCTCGCTGATGCCCTCGTCGAGGATGTCGATCAGCAGCTGGCGGCCGTCGGCGCGGAGCATGAGCGCGGGGCCGGCCAGCTCGGCGGAGAGGGCGTGCAGTTCGTTGTTGGCGACCACCGCGAGCATGGGGAACTCGGCGTGGACCAGGACGTGCGCGCGGGCCACGCGGCGCAGGCGCGCCTCGGGGTCCGCCGGCCCCGTGGAGGCCGCCTCGACGAGCCGGCGGTGGTGCTCCTCGTGACCGATGCGGACCAGCTCCGCCAGGACGTTCTCCTTGGCGGGGAAGTGGGAGTAGAGGGTCGCCGAGCGGATCCCGCAGGCCGTTCCGAGGTCGCGGATGGACGTGCCGTAGAAGCCCCGCTCGGCGAAGAGCAGCAGCGCCTCGCGCAGGATCCGGCCGGAGGTGCCCTCCAGCAGGACGTGCTCCGGGAGCCGGACCTGGGAGGCGGCGAACCGTCGCTGGGTCGCGAGTGCTGCCGATCGATCGTTAGTCACGACCTCATTCTGCCGTGAGGTCGCTCCGGCTGGTCTCCTTCAGCGCCAGCGTGCAGGCGAGCGACACCAGCAGCGAGGCGCAGACGTAGGCCGCGACGGCCCAGATCCCCCAGGCGGCGAGCAGGGCGGTGGCGATCAGCGGGGCGAGGCCGCCGCCGAGCACCGCGCCGATCTGCCCGGCGACCGAGGCGCCGCTGAAGCGCACGGCCGTCGGGAACTGCTCGGCGATGAAGGTGATCAGCGGCGAGTACATGATGGTCACCAGGCCGAAGGCGAGCGCGTAGGCCAGGTAGATCAGGGTGGCGCCGCCGGTGGCCAGCATGGCGAAGAAGGCGAAGCTGAACAGGGCGGTCAGGGCGGAGCCCGTCACGATCATCGGGCGGCGGCCGAAGCGGTCGGAGAGGCTGCCGCAGAGCGGGCCGAAGACGATCACCATGACCGAGCCGATGGCCACCGCGACCAGCGGCACCTGCGCCGGGTGCCCGAGCTGGGTGCCGGGGCGCGAACTCGGTGGTCATCAGCACCGCGCCGGTGACCTCGCCGCCGGACCAGGGCGGTCATGAAGCCGTAGAGCAGGAAGTCGTACTGCTCGATGACGGTGCCCACGAAGCTGCCGATGGTCACCCGCAGGAGGGCGGGTCTTGGCCGGCTTTCGACGGTCATGGGGGGTTCTTTTCCGAGCGATCGATCGGTAGGGCGAACGTAGCCTACCGATCGATCGGCAGGAAGATCAGCGGGGGACGCGGGCGTTGCGGCGGACGTCCGACCAGGTGACGCTGTCGACGCAGATGCCGCAGTTCGGCCCGTAGAACAGGGCGCGGGCCTGGAGGTCGTCCATGAGCTGGAAGCGCCACCAGGCGGTGGTGGGCGCGGCGAACGGGCCGGGGTCGCCGACGACGGTGAAGTGGTCGGCGCCGCGCACCTCGCCGTAGATCGCCGGGATGTGGTCGGCGGCGTTGTAGAACGCCTTGACCAGCGCGGGCCAGACGATGGAGTCACGCTGGCCGGCCATCAGGAACGCGGGGCCGTGGACGTCGTCGATGTCGGCCAGCGGGCCCGGCTGGATGGGCAGGATGGTGTCCACGCGGGAGTCCGCGCCGACGACGATGACGGCCGCGCCGCCCTGGGAGTGTCCCGAGGCGCCGATGCGGGTCAGGTCGACCTTGCGGTGGAAGACGCTCGACGGGTCGGCGTCGCGCTGGGCGAGGGCGTCGATCCCGGCGCGCATGGAGATGCCGAGGTTCGACATCGGGGTGTTGGCGGCGGAGACGATGAAGCCGTGGCTGGCCCACTGCAGGAGCAGGTCGCGGTAGACGAGCGGCGCGCCGCCCGTGCCGTTGCCCCAGACGATCACCGGGTGCCGGCGGTCGCTCCCGGCGATGTCGCGGGGGTAGTAGAGGGTGTTGACCGCGCCGATCTCGACGGCGGTGGCGTAGGGGCCGGGTGCGCCCCAGTTCGTGGTCGCGGCACTGGCGGGAGCCGTGCCGAGGGTGAGTACGAGGAGCAGGGGGATGAGCAGGCGTCTGAACAAGGCGGCCTCCTGGCTGGGGGTTCACCCGCCATCCTGGTTGCGCCGGGGGCCGCCGTCTTTGCGCACTTGGGGCAAGGATTGACGGTGCGGTTTGGGCAATGTGACGATCCCGGGATGTCCGACCTCCACAGCCGGATGGCCCCGAGGGTGCGGGAGCTCACTTCCGCGGTGGTCGCCCGGTGCGCCGCCGAGATCCCGTTCTACCGGGACCTGCCGCCGGAGATCCTGAGCGGTGAGGTGACCCGTTCGGTCTCGGCCGTCCTGGCGATGCTGCTGCGCACGCTCCGCAGGCACGACGCGGTGGGGCCGGGCGATCTGACGCGCATCATCGAGTGGTCGGCGCGCCGGGCCGAGGAGCGGCTGCCGCTGGAGGCGGCGGTGAGCGCCTACCTCATCGGCGCCGAGGTCTGGTGGCGGGCGCTGACCGAGGCGGCCGGGCCCGGCGAGCTGGCCGAGGCCGGTGAAGGGCTGCTCGGCTACCTGCGTACGGCGATGCCCGCCGTCGCCCTGGCCCACCAGCAGGCGCAGGAGGACATCAGGAGCGAGGACAAGCGGGTGCGACGGGCGCTCATCGGCGCGCTGCTGAGCGGCCGGCCGTACGAGAGCCTGGCCGAGGCGGCGGGCGTGGAGGTGGGCCAGGCGCACGAGGTGGTGCTCTTCGACTTCGGGCAGCCCGCGCCGCCGGCCCGGCTCGTGCAGTCGGCGATGGACGCGCACACCGGGTCGCTGGTGCTGATGGACCACGTCGACGGGGTCGCGCTGCTGCCTGACGGGTGCCCGCCGGAGCCGCTCGCGGACAGGCTGGCCGACGTCGTGGGACGGCCCCTGCTCGTCGCCGCGGCGCTGGCGGAGGAGCCCGCGCGCATCCCGGAGGCGGCGCGGGAGGCCCGCGCGGTGATGGAGCTGGTGCGCAGGCTCGGCAGGCCGCCGGGCCTCTACCGCTTCGACGACGTGCTGCTGGAGCACCAGCTCGCGCGGCCGGGCGCGGGCCTGTCACGGCTGGCCGCCAAGCTGGCGCCGCTCGACGGCCATCCCCACCTGCTGGAGACGTTGCGCGCGTTCGTCCACCGAGGGCACAACCGCCGCCGGACCGCGCTCGACCTGCACATCCACCGCAACACGCTCGACTACCGGCTGCGGCGGGTGAGCCTGCTGACCGGGCTGGATCTGGCGGTGCCCGCGCAGGCGCGGCTGCTGGAGGCGGCTCCGGCGTCGTCCACGCCCCCAGGGACGAGGAGCTCAGGATCTGGCTAGATCGCGAGCGGTGACCAGCCCGGCAAGTCGAAGACCATGACGGGCCGGGAGGAGTCCCACCGCTGCCAGCCCGGGTCGCCGGTCTTGGCGAAGGCGACCCAGGCCCGGTGCATGGCGTCGGCCAGCTCCTGCGGGGCGTCGTCGCCGGCCAGCTCACGGCAGTGCCGGAGGTTGTCGAAGACGAAGCCGATCTCCAGGCCGTGGCATGCGCCCAGGTCCATGACCGGTGAGCGCCAGGCGAACTCGTAGACGTGGGCCCGTTCCACGGAGTCGGCCAGGCGGTTGAGCGGGCCGCGCATGAGCAGGTCGGTGGCCATCTCGCCGAGGATCTCGCCGGGCCTGGCACCGGGCCGGGCGGACCTGTAGAGCCGGGCGGCGCGGGCGGGGATGCGGAACTTCAGCAGGGCCAGGCGCAGGGTCAGGCGGCTGACCCGGTCCACGGCGCCGGTGGGCACGAACCAGAGGCGGTACTCCTCCCGGTTGGCGCCGATGAGGAGGTCGGCCTCGACCGGGGCGGCCCCGGGCTCGGCCACGATGTGGAAGGCGGGGCCGCCGGTGATCGGGTTCGCCTTGCCGACGACCTCGGCCTGGGTGTCGAGCAGCCGCTCGCGGTCGACGGCGGCGAAGGCCCCGGCCGTGGCGGGGACGCCCAGCTCGGCCGCCATCAGCTTGACGATCTTGGCGGCCTCCTCGCGCGTGGCCGTGTGCGGGGGGCCGCTCTGCATGATCGCCCGGTGGAACAGCCTCTTCGCCCGCGGGCTGGTGAGCAGCGCCCCGATGCTGATCGCCCCCGCCGACTCGCCGAACACGGTGACGTTGCCGGGGTCGCCGCCGAAGGCCGCGATGTTGTCGCGTACCCATTCCAGCGCGGCGACCTGGTCGAGCAGGCCGCGGTTGTCCGGCGCGTCCGGGAAGACGCCGAAGCCCTCCACGCCGAGCCGGTAGTTGATCGAGACCAGCACCACCCCGTCGCGGGCGAAGGCGTGGCCGTCGTACAGCGGCATGCTCGACGAGCCGTTGCGCAGGGAACCGCCGTGGATCCAGACCATCACCGGGCGGGCGCCGTCGTCCACGCCCGGTGTCCAGACATTCAGGTTGAGGCACTCGTCGCCGGGGATCGGCTCCTCGGGGATGAGCCGGTCGAGCGGCGGCCGGTAGGGACGCTTGGGCGCGGTCGGCCCGAACCGCAGCGCGTCACGGACCCCCTCCCAGGGGCGCACGGGCGCGGGGGCGCGGAAACGTTCGGCCCCGAAGGGAGCGGCCGCGTAGGGGATGCCGCGGAAGACCGGGATCCCGTCCTGGAGATGGCCACGCACCTTGCCGTGCCGGGTGACCGCGATGATGTCCATGGCCCGAATCCTACCGATCGATCGGTCGGAAACAAGGCGCCTACAGGCCGGTCATCACGAGGCTCATGTAGTACCAGTAGCCGCTGCCGAAGATGTGCTGCGGGATCTCCTGGACCTCGCCCGTGGCGAGCGTGGCGCAGGTGAAGCCCCAGGCGGTGACCGAGCCGAGCACGTCGCCCTGGCCGACGACGGGCAGGGTGACCTCGCGCAGGCTGAACAGCGCCGACCCGGTGGTGCCGATGGTGGTGGCCGGGTTGGCGAAGTTGCCGGAATAGGCGCGGTCACCGTTGTTCATGGCGACGTACCGGCCGCCGCCGGGGTACATGTACCCGGCGAGGTTGATCCGGATCTCGTCGCCGTTGTTCTCGTCGGTGTCGTAGGCGTCGACGAAGTTCAGCTCCACCCGACAGGTGCCGGCCGTGCTCGTCGCGGCGGCCGGGGCCGCGGACACGGCCAGGCCCACCGTCAGCGCGAGCGCGAGGACGAGCTTGTGAGATCGCATGCCGTTACTCCCTCTGGTCGACCGGCGTTCCACGGCGAAACGCGGGCAACCTCAGGGTGCGGCAGGCGGTGTGGCAGGTCAGTGGCCGAATGCACACTCCGTCCGTGCCCTTCGGCGCGGTGAGCCGTGTCAGTGTGCGGTGAGCGCCTCCGGGCTGCCGGCGTACAGCTCCAGGTGCCGGCGGGCGCTGGCGGTCCACGTGTAGCGGTCGGCCAGGCTCAGGCCCGCGGTGCGGAGCCGGGCGCGGAGGGCCTCGTCGTCGAGCACGGCCGAGAGCGCGCCGGCCAGCGCTCCCGCGTCGCCGACGGGGGTCAGCAGGGCGTCGCGGCCGGGGACCAGCCACTCCCTGAACACCGGGATGTCGCTGGTGACCACGGGAAGACCGGCCGCCATCGCCTCCAGGGCGGCCAGGCCGAACCCCTCCTTCACGGAAGGGAACGCCAGCACGTCCGCCGCCGCGTACCACGCCGCCATCTCGCCCTCGGGCACGGTGCCGAGTTCGACGACGTCCTTGCCCAGGGTCAGGCCGAGGGCGTCCAGGCTCGCCAGCACCTTCTCCCTGTAGGCGCGGTGGTCCTGGAAGGAGTGGCCGCCGAGCACGGCCAGCACGGGCGGCGGCGTACGCTCGCCGACCAGCCTGGACAGCGCGGCCACCAGCGTGTCGCTGCCCTTGCGCGGCTCGATGCCGCCGACGGACAGCAGCAGCGGCCGGTCGGTCGCGCCGACCCGGGCCCGCAACCGTGCCACGACCTCCGGGGAGTGCCGGCTGTAGCGGGCCGGATCCACGCCGTTGGGCACCACGTCGGCCAGGACTCCGTAGTCCTCCCGCAGGATGTCCTGCCAGATCTTGGTGACCACCAGGATCTGGTCCGGCTCCAGGATGGCCTGGCGCTGGCAGTCCATCAGGATCTCGCTGTCGAAGTCGTCCACGTGGTGGACGGTGCGGACGACCCTGCTGGGGATCCCGGCGTCGCGCACGCGGGCCGCCGCACGGGCCGCGATGCAGTCCTGGGTGTGCAGGATGGGGTAGGCGGAGGCGAGGTCGGCCAGGGCCGCCTCCAGGGCGTCGATGTTCGCCGCGACCTTCTCCTCCAGCCCGCCGGTGGTGACGGGCGCGGTGACGACGTGGGTCGGGGCGGCGACCGGCCGGAAGAACCCCTTGCCCGGGTCACCGAGTCCGACGATCAGGACGTCCTGGCCGAGCGCGTGCATCGCCTCGCCCAGCGCCAGCGTGTGCGCGACGCCGCCCCTCGGCCGGGTGCTGTAGGTGATCAGGGCGACGGGAGGAAGGCGGAGGTGTTCTGTCACCGGTGGGACTCCGTTAGTTCAGGGCGGCGGCTCGCGATGGCCGCCGCCGTGTACGCGGCGCGCGCCGCGGTCTCGGTCACCAGGCAGCCGATCCCCTCCAGCGTCGCGCGCTGCCTGGCGTAGCCCTGGGGATCGGTGTCGGAGCCGAGGACGTACGCGACGACCTGCGGGCCGCCGTCGGCCATGATCTCGCCGAGCACCGGTGCGAGCTGCCCCGCCGGGTCCTCGTGCGAGCCGTAGCCGAGCACCACGTCGAGCAGCACCACCGCGACCTCGGGATCGCGGGCCTCCTGGCGGAGGATCTGAATGCGGTTGCCGGGGTCGATCATCGGATGCGGCCTGCCGACGGTGTACTCCTCCGCGCCCAGGTCGAGCAGCACGTTCGCGCCGGGCGGGGCGGGGACCGTGTTGCCGGGCAGGAGCGGCTCGTTGGAGTACACCTCGCCCAGCAGCTCGTTGATGATCACCTGGGCCTCGTAGCAGAGCGTTCCGCCGGAGTAGTAGCCGCGGACGGTGCGCCGCTCGTCGCCCAGGGCGCCGAGCCGCTCCTCCACCTGGGCGCGCAGGCCTTCGGAGGTGGCCGGGGGCGTCTTGCCTGCGAGCCGGGCGGCGGTGAGCGCGCCCTCCTCCAGCGTCCGCGCCATCCGCACCCCGGACGGCGGCTCCATCTCCGAGAGGCCGAGGAACGCGGCCACCGCCGGGGTGGACCCGCACTCTTCCAGCACGCTGTGGGCGACCGCCTCGCTCGGCGGCTTGGACACCAGCAGGATCACCTCGGTCTCGGGGTCCTCGTCGAGAGCGCGCACGGCCGCCTTGGCCATCCGCCCGCCGATGGCCTCGGACAGGTCACGGCCGCCGACGCCGATCACGTGCGAGACGCCGACGCCCCAGCGGTCGAGCAGGGCCGACACCTCCTGCGCCCCGGTGCCGGCGGCGGCGACGACGCCGACCGGCCCGCGGCGTACCGCGTTGGCGAACCCGAGACCGGTGCCGGAGATCACCGCGGTGCCCGCCCCCGGCCCCATGACCAGCAGGCCGAGCTCGTTCCCCCGCTTCTTGAGCTCCGCTTCCTCGTCCAGCGAGACGTTGTCGCTGAACAGCAGGACGTGCAGCCCCTGGGAGAGCGCGTGGTGGGCCTCCAGCGCCGCGTAACCACCGGGCACGGAGACGATCGCCACGGACGCGTCCGGCATCTGCGCGACGGCTCCGCTGACGGTGCGGGGCGCGGCGGCGGCGGCCTCACCGGACTCGGCGCGGGCGTCCTCGAACGCGGCCTGCTCGCCGGCGGCGAGCGCGGCCTCCGCCGCGGCCTCGTCACCGGCGCGCACGGCGAGTACGAGGTCGTTCGCCCCGGCCTGGCCGACGGACTCCGCGCCGAAGCCCTCGGCCTCCAGGTTCTCCCGGCCTGAAGGCGTCGCCATCACGGCACCCGCCCAGGTGACGCCGCCCTGTTCGGCCATGACCGAGGTGGCGACGAGCAGCCGGAGCGAGTCGAGGTAGGTGTCACGGACGACGCGGACGCGGGCGAGGTTGTCGTGGGTGCTCATGCGATGCTCATTGCTTCTTCGCTCATTGCTTGCTCGGGAACGATGTGCGTGCCGACACGGTTCTGCGGGTCCAGGGCTTCGAGCATGCGCTCCGCCGAGGTGATGACGGTGGTCCCGCCGCTCTCCCGTACGAAGTCGGTGGCCGCCCGGATCTTGGGCCCCATGCTCCCGGCCGGGAACTGGCCCTCGGCGAGATACCGCTCGGCCTGCGCGAGAGACAGCTCGTGGACGGCGCGGGCCCGCGGGGTGCCGTAGTCGACCATGACCGCGTCGACCCCCGTCACCAGGATCATCATCGTGGCCTTGAGTGATCCGGCGAGGCGTGCGGCCGCCGAGTCCTTGTCGATCACGGCGTCCACGCCGTGATAGCGGCCCTGATCGTCACGGGCCACGGCCACTCCGCCGCCGCCGGCGGCGAGGACCACCTTGCCGGCCGCGAGCAGGGGCGTGACCGCGGACAGCTCCAGCATCTCGGTGGGATGGGGCGAGGGGACCATCCGCCGGAAGCCCCGCCCGGCGTCCTGTCTCATCTCCCAGCCGCGCCGCTCGGCCATGGCCGCGGCCTCCGTCTCGGTGAAGAAGGGGCCGATGGGCTTGGTGGGCGTACGGAAGGCGGGATCGTGCGGGTCGACGACCATGTGCGAGATGAGGCCGACGGCCGTGCCCGGCCCCCGGATGGTGTCGATCGCGCGCACCAGGACGCTGCCGAGCTGCCCTTGTGACATCGCGTTCAGCGAGTACAGCGGCTGCGGTGGCACCAGATCGACGCTCCCCTCCTGTTGGATCGCCAGATGGCCGACCTGCGGGCCGTTGCCGTGGACGACGACCACCGACCAACCCGCCTCGCATAGGTTCGAGATCCCCGACGCCATCTGGGCGGCGTTGCTCTCGATCTGCTCGGCTGTACCCGGCTGATCCGCGCGGGTCAGGGCGTTACCGCCGACAGCCACCACAGCTACGTTGCTCACTGCTTGGTCGCCCCTACCTCAATATCCGATACTAGATGTAACGTTTAGTATAGTGAACTGTCCAGGAGGAAATATCAAATGTCCGAGACTGAGGGTGTGCGTGACCCAGGACCCGCACCCGACGCCCGGCAGGCCGCGAGCGAGCTTCTCCGCCTCTGGACCGCGGCCGCGGAGCGGGCCTTCGCCGGAAGCGCCCACCAGCCGGACATCTACCTCAGGACCACGCGCCTGGTCGGCGCGGTCGCGCAGCGGCTCCGCGAGTCCGGGCGGGGCCTCGAACCGCTGGTCGAAGCCTGGGCCGAGCACCGCGAGCTGGTGCGCCGGGTGGTCGAGTCCAGCGAGCTGCTGACGTCCGACGGCCTGGACGTCGAGGCCGTCGCGGGCGCCGCGTTCGCGATGCGTTACCGGGAGGCGCTCGAGGAGGTCACGCTGGACGACCGCCTGGCCGCCCTCGCGCAGGCCGCCCCGGGCGCCGGATGGCTGGTGCTGGAGGAGTCCGGCTACCGTCCCGGGGACCCGTTCGTCCCGTACCGGCGGCTGGAGGTCGACCCCGCCACCGGGCGGGCGCTGCTCGTGACGACGCGACCGGACGAGACGTTCACCGTCTGCGTGCACACCGTCGAGCGGGGGCGCATCGACCTGGAGACCGGCCGGCTCGCCTCAGGCGAGCCCGGCGACGGGGGACACGTCCTTCACGAGGCCGCCTCCGCGGAGGAACGGGAGGTGTGGGTGACCCGGCTCAAGGACTCCTGACGAGACACGCCACAGACCGGGCGATTGTGGGCATACCCGGTCATTCACTGACGCCTAGTTGCCACTCCCTACATTCTTTCTATAGTAGTCAAAGAGTAGTTTCCTATAGTAAATGCGTCATCCTTCATGGCGGTCTAGCCGAGCACCGTTAAGAGTCGGCCCGGACAAGGAGCCACATCATGACCGAGGCACCCGACACCCACCGGACCCTCGACCAGGAGGAACTCGCCGAGTTGATCGCCCGGTTGCAGAGCCGGGGGTTGCGGACCGAGATCTCCATGGAGGCGCGGAAGGGCGGCGCCGGTCCCGCCGACGCGGGGATGCTGTGGATCGACGGAAGCCCGGCCACGGTTCCCACCACGGCCGACTACGTGCGTGACTCCCCGTATGCCCTGCGGCAGGAGGACGACGGTTTCGGCATCTACGAGGGCTCGGTCCGGTTGGCGGACGCGGCGTTGGCTCCCCGGCCGAAGTACTACGACTTGAAGACGGCCGACGGCGTCCCCTACTGGCAGATCGCGCTCATGCACCTGGACTCCATGGCCAGCACGGTGCTGCAGACCTGCGCCTACTGGGGCAACTCCGACCAGTGCACGTTCTGCGGGATCGGGGTCTCCCTCGCGGCCGGTCGCACGATCGCCAAGAAGACGCCCGAGATGCTCGCGGAGGTGTCGGTGGCGGCCCGCGACCTGGACGGCGCCGTCGACGCCACGCTCACCACCGGCAGCACCGCCACCCCGGACCGCGGCGCCCTCTACGTCGGCAGGTGCGCCCAGGCCGTGAAGGAGGCGTCCGGGCTGCCGGTGCAGGTCCAGTTCGAACCCCCGTCCGACCTCGACGTGATCAACCGGGTCCGCGGCATGGGCGTGGACTCCGTCGGCATCCACGTGGAGACCTTCGACCCCGAGGTGCTCGCGCGGGTCGCGCCGGGCAAGGCGCGCTGGGGCATCGAGGCGTACTTCTCCGCCTGGGAACGCGCGGTCCGGGTCTTCGGCGAAGGACAGGTCTCGACGTACGTGATCCTCGGCATGGGCGAGGACCCCGACCTCACGGTGGACATGTGCCGCCGGGCGGTGGACATGGGCGTCTACCCGTTCATCGTCCCGCTGCGCCCGGTCCCGGGCAGCCTCATGGAGGACGAACGGCCCCCGTCAGCGGACTACGTCGAGGGGATCTACCGGCAGGTCGTCCCGCACATGCTGCGACGCGGGCTCACCGCCACCGGGGTCATGGCGGGATGCGCACGCTGCCAGGCGTGTTCGGGGCAGGCCGCCCTGGAACGTGCCGGTTCTGGTTCGACGAAGGGTGGGGTGCCCGATGGGCGCGTCTCTCTCCCGCTCGTTTTCTGACCAGGCCGCGCCGCATCACGTCTGCCGTACGGTGACGGCGGCGGAGGAGCTGGAGGAGCACCTCCGGATCCGGCGATCGGTCTTCGTGGCGGAACAGTCGCTGTTCGAGCAGACCGACCAGGACGAGTTCGACCGCGATCCCAGCGTCCACCACGTGCTCGCGTTCGCCGACGGCGTGCCGGCCGGCACGGTCCGGCTGTACCGCTACCCCGCGCCCGACGGCGAGAGGCTGTGGAAGGGGGACCGGCTCGCGGTGCTCCCGGAGTATCGGCACCTGTGGCTGGGGGGCCCGCTGGTCAGGTACGCGGTGGAGACCGCCGCGGCCGCCGGCGGCGCGCGCATGATCGCGTACGTCCAGCTCGGCAACGTGAGCTTCTTCCGGCGGCTCGGCTGGTCGAAGGTGGGCGGCCCGGTCGCCTACGTCGGCGTGCCCCACCAGCAGATGAGCATCGACCTGACGTGATCACTTCGTACGTCAGGAAGGCCGGGCATGTGTCAGCGGCCCAGCCGGGTGACGGACTCCTCGTTCAGGTCGAAGACCACCACCGAGCCGGAGGCGTCGCGCAGGCGCACCTCGCCGGTGTCGTCGAGGGTGCCGAGCCGGCGCGCGGTCAGCCCTCGCGCGGTGAAGGCCTTGGCGCACTCCTCGACCCGGTCGTCAGGCGTCGTGAGCAGGAAGGCGAAGCAGGGGAAGCAGGACAGCCAGTCGGCGACCGGCACGCCCTCGGGCACGGGGAGCTCGTCCATGTCCACCTGGACGCCCAGCCTGTTGGCCTCCAGCAGCATGGCCAGCGAGCCGATCATGCCGGCCATGCTGACGTCCTTGGCGGCCACCGCCGCGCCCGACTCCGCCACCTCGGCGAGGGCCCGGACGTCGCCCGCCAGGCGGTCGCCCCGCTCGTCGAACGACGGGAAGAACAGGAAGTCGTCGCGCATGCGCCCGTCGAGGCAGCAGGCGAGCATCAACGCCTGGCCGGGGGCGGCGTGCGTGGCCGACAGCACCTTCTCCGCGGTGCCGAGACCGAACGCCGACAGGCTCGGCGGGCCGTCGCTCTCGGTGAGGTGCCCGCCCACCACGGGCACCTGGTAGGTCTCGCCGGCCCACTTGAGGCCCTCCAGGATCTTCCTGGTGACCTCGCGCGGGCCGACGATCGTGTCGACGATCGCGAGAGGACGGGCGCCCATGGCGGCGAGGTCGTTCACGTTCGCCAGGACGGCCGCCACCCCGGCGCCGTAGGGGTCCTTCGCGACGAAGGAGGGCAGCATCGCCTCCCCGCCGACGATCAGGTTGCGCCCGCGATCGTGCACGACGGCTCCGTCGTCGCCGGGACCGGACCACCAGTCACCGCCGCCGAACACGTCGGTGACCGCCCCGATGGCGCTCTTGGCCGTCACGCCCGGAAGGCCGCGCAGCCGTTGTGCCAGGTGGTCGAGGTCGTTGATCGGCACGATGAGTTCTCTTCCATGCGGTGGGTGGCGCCGGCAGACAGAGCAGGCGCTGAAGACGTCATTCTAGTGAGGAAGCCTTTCCCGTGACAGGACACCCCGTTCGCTACCGTGAAGCGTCGCGCGGCCAGACATCGCAGGTCGCCGGCTTTCTCACCCTTCCGGAGCGCACGACCAAGCCCCGCCGGCGCGGCATCTCGCACGTCCTCGACAACGGCATGTCGGTGGCCGAGGCCGAGCTCCGGCTGTCCTCCGCCGCCGCGAGCATCGACGTGTGGAAGTTCGGCTGGGGCACCGCCTACATCGATCCGGCGCTGGACGCCAAGCTCGACCTGCTGGCCGCGCACCAGGTGCTGGCCTGCACCGGGGGGACCCTGCTGGAGGTGTCGTGGCAGCAGGGCGTGCTCGACCGGTTCATGGACTGGGCCGAGTCGGTGGGGTTCCCGTGCATAGAGGTGTCGTGCGGCTCGGTGGCCATCCCGCGCGACGACAAGAACGCGATGATCAGCGCGGCGGCGTCCCGGTTCGTCGTGCTCTCGGAGATCGGGGTCAAGAACCCCGACACGCCTCCTTCGGCCCGGCAGTGGGGCGCCGACGCGCGGGCCGACCTGGAGGCGGGCGCGCGCTGGGTGGTGACCGAGGGGCGCGAGAGCGGCACCGTCGGGCTGTACGACCCGGCCGGCGAGGTGCGCACGGAGATCGTCGACGCGGTCGTCTCGGCGGTGGGCCTGGAGAACGCCCTGTTCGAGGCGCCCCTTCGCGCGCAGCAGGCCTGGCTCATCCGGCGTTACGGCGCGAACGTGAACCTCGGCAACATCGCTCCGGCCGACGCCCTGGCGGTCGAGACGCTCCGGCTGGGGCTGCGCTCCGACACCATGGGAACTTTCCCTCTCCCTCCGCACGACGCAGGACTGGAGGATTCACCATGATCCCGCATCAGTATCGAACCGTGGCGTTCACCGACGTCCCGGTGGATCTCGACGAGCGTTCCCTGCGGGAGTTCTTCCTGAGCCGCCAGGTGTACCGCAGGACCCGGTTCGTGGTGGCACGCAACGACGACGGACTGGCCCTGGTCGAGGTCACCAAGGCAGGCGAGGAGGAGCTGTTCGTCGACGTCACCGACGTGCGCGTGCTGGCGTCGCCCCAGGAGACGATCCTCGTGGACCGGGCCGACATCGACACCGCCGTGCCCAGCCAGCTGCTGCGCGCGGCGTCCGGGATCGCCGACGCCCCGCGCTGCGTGGTCGTCCGCGGCCGTTACGGGCACGTCAACTTCATGCTGGACGCCGTCCCGCGCCGGGTGCACGTGCTCGACGTCGCCCCGCCCTGGCCGGCCAAGCTGGTCGACCAGGTACGGCGCGTCCTCGACACCGCCGAGGAGCTGCCGGCGACCGAGTGCGTGTCAGAGGTCGTCGACCTGGAGGAGATGGCCGCCCGCGAGCCGGCCGGCCACTACCTGCTGCCGTGCCGAGGGGGCGGCATCACGGTCCCCGGGGCGGAGGTCTCCTATCTCGACGAGGTGCCGCCCGAGGCGGACTGGCTGCTGCTGGGCTGCGCCCGCTCGCGCGCCATCCACGACCACTTCTATCCGGATCGGGCGGCGGGCGTGACCCAGGTCGACATCTGCCCGGCCGCGCTGGCGGCCAGCAGGCCGCTCCCTCCCGGCGAGGCCCGGCTCACCAAGTGCTGCCTGCTGGAGGAGCACATCGAGACCCGCGGCGACACGGTGGTGGTGCCCTGGGGAGCGTCGTTCACCCTGGTCTCGGCGGGGCTGGCCGCCGCCTCGGACCTGGCCGAGGAGCTTCGTACCACCGAGGAAGGGCGGGAGAACGCGACGTGAGCGCGCGCATCTCGGACTCGACGGTCTACTCGCACCTGTGGGGCACCGACGAGCTACGGCAGATCTTCGACGAGCGGGGCCGCCTGCAGGGGTGGCTCGACGTGCTGGCCGCGCTGGCCAGGGCGCAGGCGGCGGAAGGGCTCATACCCGCAGGGGCCGCCGAGACCATCACCGCCGAGCTGCGCGTCGACCGGCTCGACCTGGACCGGGTCGCGCGCGGCACCCGCGAGACCGGCCACTCGACCCTGGGCCTGATCCACGAGCTGCGCCGGGTGCTGCCCGAGCCGGCCCGCGAGCACGTCTACGTCGGCGCGACCGTCCAGGACGTCACCGACACCTGGACCTCGCTGGCGACGCGCGCGGTCGGCGGCATCGTCTGGCGCGACCTGCGCCGGATCGAGGACCGCCTGCTCGACCTGGCCGTGGAGCACCGCGACACCCCGATCGCGGGCCGGACGCACGGCCAGCCGGGAGCGCCGGCCACCTTCGGCTGGAAGGCGGCGTCCTGGGCGGACGAGATCCGGCGGCATCTCGACCGGCTGCGCGAGGGCGCGCCGCGGTGGCTCGTCGGGCAGCTCGGCGGCGGCATCGGGACCCTGGTCGCGTACGGCGACCGCGGACTCGCCGTACGGGCCCGCTTCTGCGCCGACCTCGGGCTGGCCGACCCGGTCATCTCCTGGCTGAGCGCCCGCGACCGGATCGCCGAGTTCGGCGGCCTGCTCGCCCTGGTCACCGGCACGCTTGCGCGGATCGGCGAGGAGGTGTACGAGCTGCAGCGCCCC
Organism: Nonomuraea sp. C10; assembly: GCF_008017515.1. NCBI lineage: Bacteria > Bacillati > Actinomycetota > Actinomycetes > Streptosporangiales > Streptosporangiaceae > Nonomuraea > Nonomuraea sp. C10. Next base: position 1,566,602 of record NZ_VPFF01000003.1, on the reverse strand, counting down.
GAGATCGGCGAGCTGGGCGAGCCGCGTCCCGAAGGGGTGGTCGGCAGCATCACGATGCACCACAAGCGCAACCCCGAGGGCAGCGAGCACCTGAACACGCTGGCCCGGCTGGTCAGGGCCAACGCCGGGGTGCTGCTGGAGTCGGTCGTCAGCCAGCACGAACGTGACGGGCGGGCCTGGAAGGCCGAATGGGTGGCGCTGCCCGAGGTGTGCCTGCTGTCGGGCACGGCGCTGAGGCTCGGGGTCCAGCTCGTCGAGGGACTCGAGGTGCGCTCGGACCGGATGGCGGCCAACCTGCGCACCCACCTGGGCGGCACCCAGAACCCGTCCGACGCCGGCGCGGCCGCCGCCATGGTCGACCTCGTGGTGGCCCGCGCCCGCCGCGCCAGGTCGGAGGAGTCGCCCTCATGGCCGTGACACCGGATCACCGGGAGAACCAGGGGGTGGCGCCGCCCCGGGCCGAGCTGGCCGTGCTGCCCACTCCCCTGGTGGAGGCGCCACGGCTGGCCGAGGCGCTGGACGTGCGCGGGCGGATGCTGCTCAAGCGCGACGACCTCACCGGCTTCGCGGTGGCCGGGAACAAGGCGCGTCAGCTGGAGATGCTGATCGCGGCCGCCCGTGAGTCCGGTGCGCGTGTGCTGGTGACCGGCGGGACGCCCGGTTCGAACTTCTGCCAGGCCGCGGCGGCGGCCGCCGCCTGGGCGGGCCTGCGCTGCGTACTGATCTACGCCGGATCGCCTCCCCAGACCTCGCACCCCAACCTGCTGGCGGCCCGCCACTGGGGCGCGGAGATCCGATGGACCCACGACCCGGACCGCGCCTTCGTCGACGTCGCGATCGAGAGAGCGGCCGGCGAACTCGGCCAGACCGCCTTCGCCGTACCACGCGGCGGCGCGACCCCACTCGGTGCGACCGGCTTCCACCTGGCAGCCCTCGAACTGGCCACCCAACTCGTACCCCAAGCCGCGCCCCAGCCCGGGGAGCAAACCGCGGCCCAGCAAGGGCCTCACTCTGAGGGCCGGTCCGGGGCACAAGCCGGGGCTCACGTTGAGGGCCGGCTTGTGGGGCCCGTTGTGGTTGTCGTGGCGGCGGGGTCTGGAGGGACGCAGGCCGGGCTGGTGTCCGGGGCCGTGGCGTCGGGGCGCAGGATGCTGATTCGTGGCGCCTCGGTCAGCCGGCCGCCGGATGAGACCGCCCGGCGGATACTCGAGCTGGGCGAAGGATGCGCCCGGCTGATGGGGACCGAGATCCCGGAGGCGTCCGATGTCGTGGTCGAGGACGCCCGCGGCCCCGGGCACGCCCGCCCCTCGGAGGAGGGCGAGCGCGCCGCGCGGCTGGCGTTGCGCGCCTCAGGGGTCGTCCTCGACCCGGTCTACACCGCGAAGGCGCTGGGCGCCCTCCCGCGCATCCTCGGCGAACGACGCCACGACCCCGACCTGACCACAGTTCTCTGGCACACCGGCGGCCTGCTCGACGCCGTCGCCGGATGGGAGGCACGATGATCGACGACGGACTGCCGTCCGCACCCTCGGCGCACCACCGGGGCGGGCTCGACCGCCTGGGCCCACCGGTGGAAGGCCCGGCCCAGGAGCTGATCGACAGCGGGTTCGCGCTGGAGAACGCCGACTCGCCGCTGCTGCACGCGGGCCTCAACCTCGCCGACCTCGCGCACCTCGTCGATCTGCACGAACGCGGGGTGGTCCCCTACAGCGCCGCCGAGCAGCTCATGCGGGTGCTGCTCCGGGCCGTGCGCACCCCGGCCGAGGACTTCCCCTACGACCCGGCGTTCGGCGAGCCGTACAACTCGCGGGAGCGGTACTTCACCGCCCAGATCGGTGACGACGCCGGGTGGCTGCACGCCGGCCGGCCGCGGCGCGAGGCCGTGCGCATCGCCCTGCGGCTGCACGTGCGGAGCGTCCTGGAGGACCTGATCGAGGCGTCGGCGGAGCTGGCGCAGGCCATCGCGAAGGTCGCGGCGGGCAACAGCACGACGTGGCTGCCCGACCAGACCTACCTGCAGCACGCGCAGCCCTCCACGTTCGGCCACTACCTGGTCAGCTTCGCCTACCCGGTCCTGCGCGACGCCGAGCGGCTCATGGACGCCCTGGCCTGGGTCAACACCAGTCCGGGCGGGGCGGGCTGCGTCAACGGGAGCCGGCTGCTGGCCGACCGGGGCAGGGTCGCCGAACTGCTCGGCTTCGAGGGTTTCATCCAGCACACGCGCGACGCCATGTGGCAGATCGACGGGCTCATCGCGGCGCTGTCGCACGCGTCCAGCCTGCTGACCACGCAGAGCAAGCTGGCCGAGGACCTGGAGATCTGGGCCAGCAACGAGTTCGACTACATCACCATCGCCGACGGGTTCAGCCGTTCCAGCGTGCTCATGCCGCAGAAGCGCAACCCGTACGCCCTCTCGATCATCCGCGGCGCCTCCGGCACCCTGATCGGCCGGCTCACCGGGTTCCTCGCCGTCAGCAAGAGCCCGTCGGCCCGCAGCGACAACCTGATCTACGCGTACGGCGAGATCCCCCGCGCGCTGGACCTGGCGCTGCGTACGACGAGGCTGACCAGCGGGGTCATCCGCAGCATGACGGTGAACGCCGACCGGATGTGGGAGGCCCTGGAGTCGGGCTTCAGCCAGGCGACCGACCTGGCGGAGTTCGTCATGCAGACCTGCCGGGTGGACTACCGGACCGCCTACCAGGTGGTCGGGATCGCCGTGCGGGAGGCGAGCAGGGAAGGGCTGCGCGGCATCGACCTCGACGCGGCCCGGCTGGAGTCCGCCGCCCAGCAGTACGCCGGGATCTCCCTCGGGCTGGAGGGCCGGGACCTCACCGAGATCCTCGACCCCCGGCACATCGTGGAGACGCGGACGCTGGCCGGCGGGGCGGCCCCGCCCGTGGTCGAGGCGATGGCCGCCGACTGTCTCGCGGAGGCGACCGCGTTGCTGGGCCGCGCGCGGGCGGCGCGCGCCTCGTTCGAGCACTCCGAGGCCGCGCTGGTCGCGCTCGCGGAGAACTTCATCAAGGGGGACCCCGCCGAGGGGAACGACATCAAGGGAGAAACCGATGAACGCCACTGATACCGCCACCCCGGTGCGCCTTCCCGGGGAGGTGAACGTCGTCAACATCGGCCTGCCGCTGTTCGCCGAGGCGATCGCCGAGCAGAAGCGCCCGGTGGTCCAGGTCGACTGGCGGATTCCCGGTGGCGGTGACGCCGAGGTGGTCGCGGCTCTTCGCCGCCTCTACGGCCGGCACGCGGCGACGATCGACGCCGCCAACAAGGAGGTCTTCCGGCGGCTGGACCGGGGCGCGCCGCAGCTGGTCGGCGTGCGGACCGCAGGCGAGGTGATCCCGATCCTGGCCGAGGGCCGGGTGCTCCTGCACTGCGGGCCGCGCATCGCGATCGAGGACACGGTCGACCCGCTGCGCCGTTCGATGCGCGCCGCGGTCTGCGCCGAGGGGTGGGCGCGCGACCCCGATGAGGCCGACGCCCTGCTCCTTGACGGTTCCGTACGGCTGGAGCCGGCCAACGCGCACGGCGTGGTCGTGCCGATGGCGACGGCGATGGGGCCGGGCACGCCCGTGTGGGCCGTCGAACTCGCCGACGCCGGCGTCACCACCTACGCGCCGATCGGCCAGGGGCCCGGCGACGTGGCGTGGTTCGGCCGCGACACCCCCGGCGCGATCGACCGTCTGGTGCTGCTGCGCGAGGTGGTCGGCCCGGTGCTGGCCGCCGCCCTGGCCGAGGCCGGGCCGGTCGACGTGATGTCGCTGGCGGCGCAGGCGGTCGCCATGGGCGACGACGTGCACGTCCGCACGCAGGCCGCGACCAACCTGCTGCTGCGCAACCTGCTGCCCGCGCTGGTGTCGGGCGACCACCCCCGCCGGACGGAGGCGGCGACGTTCCTCTCGGGCAACCACCTGCTGTTCCTCACGCTGGCCATGGCCGCCGCCCGGGCGCTGACCGCCTGGGCCGCCGAGGTCGAGAACAGCTCGGTCGTGACCGGCATGGCACGCAACGGGACCGACTTCGCCGCCTGGCTGGCCGGGCCGTCCTCCGACTGGCACCTCGCGCCCGCGCCGATGGTGGAGCGCGCGCTCTACCACCCGGGGCGAAGTGAGGCGGACGCCGCCCCGGACATCGGGGACAGCTCGGTGCTGGAGCTCGTGGGCCTCGGCGGCGCGGCCGCGGCCGGTTCGCCGGCTGTGGCCCAGATCGTCGGGGGGACCATGGCCGCCGCCGCCGAGCTGACCACGCAGCTCGACCAGGTGTGCGTGGGCAACTCCAGCCGGTTCATGATCCCGGTGTGGGGGATGAAGGGCTCACCGGTGGGCGTCGACGTGCGCAAGGTCGTCGAGCTCGGCATCACCCCGCAGGTGACGACGGGGATCCTGCACAACGCCGACGGCAGCGGCCAGGTCGGCGCCGGTGTGGCCACGGCGCCGGTCCAGGCGTTCGTCGACACGATGATGGCGCTGGACGCGAAGCTGGGGGGCTGACCCGGAGGCGAGGCGTGCTCCGCGCGGGGCGCGCCTCGCCTCAGGCGCAGATGTCGGCCTGCCGTACGTCGATCTTGGGGACGTGGGCGAGCGTGTTGGAGACGTAGCAGACCCGGGAGGCCGGGGCGAGCAGCGGTTCCAGCTCCTCGATCGGCAGGCTGGTGTTCACGGTCAGCCTGATCTCCTTGAAGCGCGGGCCGTCGTACTCGCCGACCGCCGACACCTGGAGGTCGGGCAGTTCGATGCCGCGTTTGCGCGCCGACCACGCCAGCGCCAGCGCGTAACAGGACGCGAGCGACCCGAGGAAGTAGTCGGTCGGCATCGGGCCGGTGTCGGTTCCGCCGGCCTCCGGGGGCTCGTCCACCGGGAACGAGAACGCCCCGGCCGTGACGGTCGCCCGCCAGTCGCCCTCCCACTTGGCGATGACTTCTTGCGATTCTCCGGATCTTGCCAAATCTGCTCCCTTGGTGCAGCGCATAGATGAGAGACCGCGGGCCCCGGGGCGGCGCCCCGGGACCCGCGGCCCCCTGTGAGTCAGCTGTACAGGCGGTCGAAGTTCTCGTTGAAGACGAGGTCCGCCAGCTCACCGTCGCCGACGGCTTCGATCATGCGGTGGTACTCACCCGCGAAGTCGCCCCACGGCAGGTCGGAGGCGAACAGCACGCGGTCGCCGCCGATCCCGCGCCGCTCGATCTCCTGCGCGAGCCAGTACGGAGCGAACCCGACGGACCAGGTGAGGTCGGTGTAGACCTTCTTGCCGGCCTCGATCCAGTCGAAGAACCTCGTGCCGATGAGCTTGATGTGGCCGCTCACCCCGCCACCGAAGTGGACCAGGTGGACCGGCGTCTCGTCGGCGTACCGGTCCACCAGCTGGCCGACCTTGTCGATGTCCGACTGCGCACCCGGCGAGGTGTGCACGTGGACGACGAGGTTGTTGGCCTTGGCGGCGGCGAAGATCTTGTCCAGCTGGACCTGGCACTCGGCGTCCTCGACGGACCCGCCGAGCAGGAAGCTGATCTTGAGAGCCTTCACCCCGGTCTCGCCGACGAGCGTCAGCGCCTTCTCGGTGAGCTCGGCGTCCTGCGGTCGCGGAGACGCCCACACCGCGGCGCGGAGCCGGTCGTCCCTTGCCGCCGCCTCGACGACGAGCTCGTTGAGCTCGAACGAGTGCTTGGGATCGGGGACCCCGTAGTTCGGGATCACCAGCGCCCGCTCGGTGCCCTCCGCGTCCAGGTCGGCGAGCAGTTCGTCGACGGTGGCGCGGGCCTTCACGTCCGGGTTGACGGGCGGTCCGCCGTAGAACGGGAAGGCGGGCAGAACTCCGATGTGCCGGTGGGCGTCAGAGTGCCGCGATGGTGCTTTCGTCATCACATGGTCCAAGTGTTGAGCTGGAAGTGGCCCTCCCGCCATGCCGTCAGGGCGGAGTCCAGGACGTCGAGCGGGTTGAACGCCTTGATCCCCGGGATCAGGTCGTCCTCCCGCATGCCGTACAGCGCGCCCATGGCGAAGCGGCAGGCGTAGATCGTGGCGCCCTCGTCCAGGAGAGTCTGGAGCTGCCTGTTGACCGCCAGGTTCCCCGGGAACCCCTCCTTGCCGACCGCGGGGTAGCCGCGACCGGCGGCGCCGAGCAGCACGGCGGGGCCGTAGAGGACGACGGTCAGCTTGAACCCCTTGCGCTGCAGGCGCGTGGACGTCATCAGGTTGACGAGGGAGACGGACCCTTCGAAGGGCACCGAGTGGATGAAGACCGTGGCCTTCTGACCCTCTTCGGCCCGGATGTCTTCGAAGACCTTCTCGCTGGTGTCCCAGAGAACGTCGCCTTCGGCGGGAGTCGCGACGGTTACCGTCTTGGTGGACATGTCACTCCTTTGTGAATAACTCGCTCTATGGTTGTCGGCCTATGCGGTCAGACCGCGGGTCCTTTTCGTGGCGGTTGCTGCTTCCACTGCTTCTGGTGACTCCCCGGCATGCGCGCGATGACCGCGTTGCGCAGCTTCAGAGGCAGCCGGTGGAAGACCGGGACGTAGATCCGGCGCCAGAAGATCTCGACGCCGCGGGGCGGCAGAGGACGGGTGGCACCGAGACGGGCGGCCACCTTGTCCTGCGCGTCGATCATCAGGTAGTGCTCGGACGTCTGGCGTACCCAGCGAGTCAGCCCCATCTCACTTCCCCAGCTTCGACAGGGCGTTCTGCGCCGCGAGCGAGATGGGCTCGTTGAGCGCGCCGATGGGCGGGCTGTAGACGTTCTCCATCGTCGCCAGGTCGTTGATCGTGATCCCGGTGCGCACGGCCATGGCCAGGAAGTCGGCGCGTTCCTTGATGCCCTCGCCGCCGACGAGCTGGGCTCCGATGAGCCGCAGATGCTCGGGCTCGGCCAGGAGCTTGACCTTGACCGGCTTCACGTCGGGGTAGTAGCGCGCCCGGGAGATGCCCTGCGCGTTGCCCACGACGAAGGGGACGCCGAGCGCGGTCGCCAGCGTCTCGCTGAAGGAGACCCCGCCGATCATCCACTTGCCGGCCACCATGCCCCAGGGCACGTAGACGGCCTGGTACTCGCGGGTGCCGCCTGCCGCGTTCACCCCTGCGACCTTGCCCTGCGCGTAGGCGTGGCTGCCGGAGAGCCCCTGGATCGGCACGTTGGAGACGCCGTGCGGGATCTCGGTGCAGTCGCCGGCCGCGTACACCCCGCTCACCGAGGTGCGCATCCGGCCGTCGACGATGAGGCCGCCGCTCATGCCGGTCTTGAGACCCGCGGCGGTGGCGAGCTCGACGTTGGGGACCTTCTTCGTGGCGACGACCACCAGGTCCGCCTGGATGCCGCCCTGCGACGTGGTGACCTCGCGCAGCTTGCCGCCGTCGCCGACGAAGCCGGTGACCTTGGTGTTGAAGTGGAGCTTGGCCCCCATCTCGATCCAGGACTCCTGGACCGGCTCCATGATGTCCGGGTCGGTCGCGGACGACATGGCCCAGGGGGCGGGGTCGACCAGGTGGGTCTCGATGCCGCGGTGGGCGAGCGCGGTGACCATCTCGGCTCCCAGCGGCGTCGCCTCGTCGACGACCGCGGTCTTCACCGTGTCGAGGACCTTGTCCCACTCCATCGCCTGGCGGATGTTCTTGACGTAGTAGATGCCGCCCAGGTCGCTGTTCGGCACGTCCGGGTCGGCGTAGTCGAAGCCGGTGGCGAGCACGAGCGAGTCGTAGCGTTCGACGGTGCCGTCGGTCGTGGTCACCGTCTTGGCCTTGACGTCGATGCTCGCGACGGTCGTCTCGTAGCGGATGTCGATGCCCTGGTCGACGTACTGCTGCTTGGTCGCCATGAACAACGACTCGAAGCTCGCGATCTCGCGGCCGTGGACGTAGGGAATCCCGCAGGGGCTGTACGCAGCGTCCTCGTATCCGGTGAAGACGATGACCTCCGCGCTCGGGTCCGTGCCCTTGGCGGCACCCGCGGCACCCATCCCAGCGGCTCCACCGCCTACAACAACGATTCGCCTGGTCATCTCCCGCTCGTCTCCCATCGGAACGCACCGCGTTGAGCATGCTCAAATTTCTATTCACCATACTTGACGTAGCTCTGAGGTACCGTCAAGGTGTGTACAAGGACTGGTTGAGAACCCGAGAAACGCGTGAGTTTGGCGGAGGGTCTGCGTGATCGCACGAGTGGCCGAAGTCGTCTCCGGTATCGGCCCGAAGATCAAGTCACTCCGCAAGCAGAACGGCTACTCGCTTCAGTCACTTGCCGAGCGCGCCGATGTGTCGGCGGCGACGATCCACAAGATCGAGCAGTCGGACATGGTCCCCACCATCACGACCCTGCTCAAGATCGCCGGAGCGTTCGAGCTCCCCGTGTCCTACTTCGTCGAGGACGACGACGACCACCTGCCGACGGTCCACACCCGGGCCGCCAACAGGCGCCCGATCTACACCTCCCACGCGGGGCTCGATCTGGCCGGGATCACCGGCCCGTACGGCGACTTCCTGATGGCGGCGGCCGTCGCGACGGTCCTCCCCGGCGCGAGCAGCGGCAGCAAGCCGATGGGACACCCCGGCGAGGAGCTGCTCTACGTGATGTCGGGCAAGCTGGCGTTCACGGTCGCCGACACCGCTTACATGCTGGGCGCCGGCGACTCGCTCCACTTCCGCACCCAGCAGCCCCACTCCTGGCGCAATCCGGCGGAGGAAGACTGCGTGGTCCTCTGGATGGCGCTGCGCCCGCAGCAGTGAAGCCGTGCGTCTCCTCCCTGGAGACGCACGGCTTCCGTCGTGCTGGTGACGTCAGGCGTAGCCCCACGCGCCGGCGTACTTGGCGAGCCGGGGCGAGAGCGTGGCGGTGCCGAAGGTGCGGGCCGGCTGGATCCGGCCGGACTTGATGTTGTCGCTGCGGTCGCCCAGGTTCGGCAGGTACCTGCCGTGGTCGTGCTTGCCGTAGTCGAGCATCTCCGGCTCCCACGGCACGCCCAGGTAGTCGCAGACCTCGCGGGTGACCCGCTCGGGCTCGGCGGTCAGCTCCTCGTAGCGGAGCGTCAGGCCGTCGAGGGTGGTGCGGGCCTTCTCCAAGGGCTTGAAGTACTTCAGCGCGTTGGCTTCCAGGGCTTCGCGCGAGCTGGTGTTGCCCTTGCGGTTCTCCAGGGAGGAGACCACGCCCTCCGGGTGGCGCAGCAGGAAGAGGAACTTCGCCTTCGGCCAGGCGTACTTCAGCCGCTCCCAGGTGAAGACGTTGCCCGGGGTCTTGTCGACGATGACGTCCTTGCCGCTGCGCTGCAGCTCCAGGTGGAGGATGCGGTCCCACAGCACGTGCTCCAGCTCCACCTGGTCCAGGCCGAGCTCCAGCATGGACTCCTCGGAGAAGCCGGGGGCCGGCTGCACCCTGAGCGTGCGCAGGTGCAGCTCGTGCGGGGCGCGGACGCGGGAGTGGCTGTTGAGCAGGCTGCGCAGGAGCGTGGAGCCTGAGCGGACCGAGGCGATCACGAAGACGGGTGACTCCACCTGGCGCGGCATGATCGGGACGCTGTAGTCGACGACCTGCACGCGTTTCGGCGGGCGGGGGGAGTCGGCGCTCCTGGGCCTGTTCGCGTCCATCGCCTTGGCCGGTTTCGGGGGACGCAGCGCCTCACCCAGAAGCCGAACCCTTCGCCTGATGCCGGTTTTCACGACGCTCATGCGCGACCTGCCGCCTTTCCGTCCGCGTGCTTCCCTCTCCCCCGATTCGGGCGTCCGGAACAAGAGTTACGGTCGCCGTAGTGCGACAAACGTAACTTAAACGGTAGATAACGGCAAAAATCCCCCATGATGGCCCCGCTCGTCCGCGGGGAGATCGGCGGCGGCGTCTGGGCCGGCATCACATACGTCCTTACCTGGGGAGGGGTCCCGACAACCTATCTCCGCACCCCCCGCGCGGCTATCCGAACGGCTACTACTCCCAGGGAACCTGGAGCCGCCGCTAGCATGCCGGTACGGCGATCAGAAGGAGATCAGCGATGCCCCAGCACTCCCCGGTCCGTCGCACCCCCCTCGACGCGGCGGAACGGGCCCGCGCCGAGGCCGGCTTCGCCTCCCTGGTCACCGAGCACCTCCTCACGAGCGGCCGGTTCAGGGTGAGCGCCGACACCCCGGAGATGGTCGGCCTCTTCCAGGGCGTGGCCCGCAGGGTGGGCGAGCGGCTCGGACGGCCCGTGGTCAGCTACGCCAACGGCCGATACATCGTGATCGCCTTCAGCCAGGAGGAGACCGCCGCCCTGGCCTGAAAGTTTCACCTCCACGACGGGCGTCGTCGCAGGTCGCGGGCTCTGACCTGCCGCGGTCGTTGAGGTCTCGCGCCACCGGTGCCTACGGTGCTGGCGTCCGCATACGACGATCCCGCCAAGGAGCCCGTCATGCGCGCCCGTCTCGTCCCCGCGCTCGTCATGGCGCTGGTCGCCCTGGTCCTCACCGCCCCCGAGGCGCGCGCCCAGGTGGTCGGCGGGTTCGACTTCGATCGGGCGGAGGTGTCCGTCACGGGGCTGCAGGTGCCGTGGGGGCTGGCCTTCCTGCCCGACGGCAGCGGGCTGGTCTCCGAGCGCAACACCGGGCGCATCATGCGGGTACGCCCCGGCCAGGCGCCCACGCAGGTCGCCACGGTCGCCGGGGTGAGCGCCTCGGGTGAGAGCGGGCTGCTCGGCATCGCGGTCAGGGACGGCTGGGTGTACGCGTACTTCACCAGCACCGCCGGCGACAACCGCCTGGTCAGGTTCGAGCTGACCGCGCCGCAGACGCAGACCGTGATCCTCTCCGGGGTGCCCAGCGCGGCGATCCACGACGGCGGCCGCATCGCGTTCGGTCCCGACGGCATGCTGTACGTGGCGACCGGCGACGCCGGCACCACCTCGAACGCGCAGAACCTCAACAGCCTCGCGGGGAAGATCCTGCGCATCACGCCCACCGGCGCGATCCCCGCCGACAACCCGTTCCAGGGCTCCCGGGTCTGGAGTTACGGTCACCGCAACGTCCAAGGGCTGGCCTGGGACGCGCAGGGCAGGATGTACGCGACCGAGTTCGGCCAGAACACCTGGGACGAGGTCAACCGGATCGTCGCGGGCGGCAACTACGGCTGGCCCACCTGCGAGGGCGCCTGCGGCAGCGGTTCCTTCCGCAGCCCGATCGTCACCTGGACCACGGCCGAGGCGTCGCCGAGCGGTCTCGCGTACGCCAACGGCACGCTCTTCGCGGCGGCGCTGCGCGGCCAGCGGCTGTGGGCCGTGCCGCTGAACCCGGACGGCACGGCGGGCACCCCGCAGGCCGAGTTCACTTCGGAGTACGGGCGGCTGCGCGCGGTCGCGGTGGGCCCCGACGGCTGGCTCTGGGTGGCGACCAGCAACCGCGACGGCCGCGGCAACCCGGTCGCCCAGGACGACCGGATCGTCCGCGTCCCACCGGCCTCGACCGGGGGCGACACCACCCCGCCGACCGCCCCGGGCAACCTGACCGCGACGGGCACGACGGCCACCGCGACCACCCTGACGTGGGCCGCCTCCACCGACGACACCGGCGTCACCGGTTACGACGTGCTGCGCGCGCCGGGCTCGTCGGGCGGGTCGTTCGCCCAGGTGGGCACCTCCGCGACCACGACCTTCACGGCCACCGGACTGGCGCCGCAGAGCACGTACCGCTTCCAGGTCCGCGCCCGCGACGCGGCGGGCAACCTCTCCCCCGTCTCCGGCACGGTCACCGTCACCACCACCACGGGCGGCACCACGGGCGGATGCGCGGCGGTGGCCACCACCCAGACGCAGTGGCCCACCGGTTACGTCGTCCAGCCCGTCACGGTGACCAACACCGGGACGTCCCCCATCACCGGCTGGCGGGTCACGGTCACCCTGCCGGCCGGGCACCAGATCACCGGCTCGTGGAACGCCGCCAGGTCCGGCGCGGTCTTCGAGAACGCCCCCTACAACGGCGCCCTCGGCCCCGGCCAGAGCACCACGTTCGGCTTCCAGGCCACCCGGTCAGGCGCCGACGCCGGGCTGCCCTCCGGCTACGCGTGCGAAGTGCGCTAGCTTGCCCGGATGGAACGGACACCACCCATCTTCACCGGTGACGAGCGCGCCGTGCTCAACAGCTGGCTCGACTGGCAGCGCGAGACGCTCGCCGCCAAGTGCGCCGGGCTGAGCGAGGAGCGGCTGCGCGAGCGCGCCGTGCCGCCGTCGGGCCTGTCCCTGCTCGGCCTGGTCAGGCACATGGCGCACGTCGAGCGGGCCTGGTTCCGCCAGATCATCGACGGCGAGGACGTGCCGCGGCTGTGGGGCAAGGACACCCGCCAGGACGCCGACTTCGACGAGGTGGACACCGCCTCGGCCGAGGAGGCGTTCGCCACCTGGCGGGCCGAGATCGCGCGGGCCCGGGAGATCTCGGCCGCCCTGCCGCTGGACGCGCTCGCCAAGCGGCAGCGCCACGGCCAGAACGTGTCGCACCGGCGCACGCTGATCCACCTCATCCAGGAGTACGCCCGCCACAACGGCCACGCCGACCTGCTGCGCGAGCGGATCGACGGCACGACCGGGGAATAGCGCGTTGGCCTCGGCCCCGGGGAACCGCAAGAATGGCGCGATGAGCGTGGCTGACAGCACGGAGACCGACTGGGTGTCCAGGTTCGCGGATGAGGTGATCTCCGAGGCGGAGCGCCGCGCGCCGGGCGAGCCCATCGTGTGCGCCTCGGGCCTCAGCCCGTCGGGGCCGATCCATCTGGGCAACCTGCGCGAGGTGATGACCCCTCACCTGGTCGCCGACGAGATCCGCAAGCGCGGGCACGCGTGCGTGCACCTGCTGTCGTGGGACGACTACGACAGGTTCCGCAGGGTGCCGGCGGGCGTCGACCCGTCGTGGGCCGAGCACGTGGGCAAGCCGCTCAGCTCGGTGCCCGCGCCTCCGGGCAGCGACCACGCCTCGTGGGCCGACCACTTCAAGGCGCCCATGATCGAGGCGCTGGCCGAGCTGGGCGTCGACTACCGCGGCATCAGCCAGACCGAGCAATACACCTCGGGCGCGTACCGCGAGCAGATCCTGACCGCCATGCGCGAGCGCGAGAGCATCGACGCGGTGCTGGCGCGCTACCGCACCAAGCAGGGCGAGGAGCGGCCGGGCGCCTATTACCCCTATCGCCCGTACTGCGAGATGTGCGAGCGCGACCTGACCACGGTCACCGCCTACGACGACGACACCACGGAGCTCGCCTACTCCTGCGCGTGCGGGTTCGGGGAGACGGTGCGGCTGGCCGAGCACGACCGCGGCAAGCTGGTGTGGAAGGTCGACTGGCCGATGCGCTGGGCGTACGAGGGCGTGGTGTTCGAGCCGTCGGGCGTCGACCACCACTCGCCCGGCTCGGCCTGGGTGGTCGGCGGGGAGATCGTCGGCCCGGTGTTCGGCGGCGAGCGGCCGATCGGGCCGATGTACGCGTTCGTCGGCATCACCGGCATGGCCAAGATGAGCAGCTCGAAGGGCGACGTGCCGACCCCGGCCGACGCGCTGCGCATCATGGAGGCGCCGGTGCTGCGCTGGCTCTACGCCCGCCGCAAGCCGTCCCAGTCCTTCAAGGTCGCCTTCGACCAGGAGATCCAGCGGCTCTACGACGAGTGGGACGCGCTCGGCCGCAAGGTCGCGCAGGACGCGGCGCAGCCGGCCGAGCTGGCCGCGCACGCCAGGGCCGTGCGCACCTCGCGCGGCCCGCTGACCGCCACCCCCCGGCCCGTGCCGTACCGGACTCTCGCCTCCATCGCGGACGTCACGACCGGCGACACCGGCCAGATCGGGCGCATACTCGGCGACCTCGACGGCGTCGCCGCGCTCGACGAGGTCCGGCCGAGGCTGGACCGGGCGCAGGCGTGGATCGACACGCACGTGCCCGCCGACCAGCGCACGCGGGTGCGCGAGTCGCCCGACGAGGAGCTGCTGGGCTCGCTCGGCGAGGACGAGCGCGAGTCGCTGCGCATGCTGACGGAGGGCCTCGACGAGCACTGGTCGCTGGAGGGGCTGACCACGCTGGTGTACGGGGTGCCGAAGCTGCGGGCCGGGCTGGCGGCCGACGCCAAGCCGACGCCCGAGGTGAAGGCGGCGCAGCGGGCCTTCTTCGCGCTGCTCTACCGGCTGCTGGTGGGCCGCGACACCGGGCCGCGGCTGCCGACGCTGCTGCTGGCGGTGGGCGCCGAGCGGGTCCGCAAGCTGGCCGGCGTGTGAGCGCCGTCTACCTGATCACCGGCATCCAGGCGGCGGGCAAGTCGACCGTGGCGCAGGCGCTCGCCGAGCGGCTGCCCAGGGCCGCGCACGTGCGGGGAGACGTGTTCCGCCGCATGGTGGTCACCGGCGGCGTGCCGATGACCCCCGGCGCCGGCGAGGAGGCGGTGCGCCAGCTCCACCTGCGCTACCGCGTCGCGGCCGCCGCGGCCGACCTCTACGCCAGTGAGGGGTTCACCGCCGTGGTGCAGGACGTGGTGCTCGGCCCCGACCTGGAGCTGTTCACCCGGCTGGTGACCACCCGCCCGCTGATGGTGGTGGTGCTCGCGCCGGACGCCGCCACCGTGGCGCGACGGGAGGCGGACCGCGCCAAGACCGCCTACGGCGCATGGACCGTGGCCGAGCTGGACGCGGGGCTGCGCCGCGACACGCCGCGCATCGGTCTCTGGCTCGACACCTCCGCGCAGACCCCCGCCGAGACGGTCGACGAGATTCTGGCGCGTACGAACGAAGCCTCGATCTAGCGCATGGGACGGCTCGTTGTCAAGCTGTCATGACCGGATGGACGATCGCCGGTAAGAACACCTTTTTCCGTATATGTTCGCAGGTCACGGAGTGGTCACCGACACAGAGATCCGCGACTGATGCAAGGCGTCGTCAAGTGTCTTGCATGCGCGTGAAGGGATCTTTGCCTGCATGAACGAGCAGCCCTTCCCCGCCACCGTCAGCGTCATCGTCCCGGCGCTGAACGAGGCAGACAACCTCCCCCACGTCTTCGCCACCCTACCGGCCTGGATCGACGAGGTGATCCTGGTCGACGGCGACTCGACCGACGACACGGTGGCGGTCGCCCGCCGCCTCCGCCCTGACCTGCGCGTGGTCGCGCAGACCCGGCGCGGCAAGGGCAACGCCCTGATCGAGGGAGCGGCGGCGGCGAAGGGCGACATCATCGTCATGATGGACGCCGACGGATCGACCGACGGCCGCGAGATCCGCTCGTTCGTCAACGCGCTCGCCGCCGGCGCCGACTTCGCCAAGGGCTCGCGGTACGCGCCGGGCGGCGGCTCCGACGACCTCAGCCCGTTGCGCTCACTCGGCAACCGGGCGCTCACCGTCCTGACCAACCTGATGTACGGGACGCGCTACACCGACCTGTGTTACGGCTACAACGCGTTCTGGGCACGCCACCTCGACGCGCTCGCCCTCGACTGCGACGGCTTCGAGATCGAGACCCTGATGAACATCCGCGCCGCGAGGGCCGGGCTGGTCACCAGGGAGGTGCCCAGCCACGAGCGCTGCCGCATCCACGGCGAGAGCAACCTGCACGCGCTGCGCGACGGCTGGCGGGTGCTGAAGACCATCTTCCGGGAGCGATTTCGCGCCTCCACGGCCTCCCCGGCCGAGGTGGCGCTCGCCAAATGAAAGGTGACACCTCCTAACATGCGATATATCGTGATCGGCGCGGGAGCGGTGGGCGGCACCATCGGGGCCCGGCTCCACCAGGGCGGCCACGACGTGCTGCTGGTCGCACGCGGAGCCCACTACGAGACGCTGCGCGAACGCGGCCTGCGCCTGATCACCCCCGGCTCCGACCAGGTCATCGACATCCCCGCGACCGACGGCCCGGTGCCGGCGCGCGACGGCGACGTGCTGATCGTGGCCACCAAGTCGCAGGACACGGTGGCCGCGCTCGACCCGTGGCCCCGCCACCTGCCGGTGGTGTGCGCGCAGAACGGCGTGGCCAACGAGCGGACCGCGCTGCGCCGGTTCGAGAGGGTCTACGGCATGTGCGTGTGGCTGCCGGCCCTCCACACCGAGCCCGGCGTCGTGGCCGCCTACGGGTGGCCGCGCTCGGGGCTGCTGCACGTCGGCCGCTACCCGTACGGCTCCGACGAGCTGGCCAAGCAGATCGCCACCGACCTCGACCGCAGCCACCTGGTCGGGGTGACCTCCACCGAGGTCATGCGGTGGAAGCACGGCAAGCTGCTGACCAACCTGACCAACGCCGTCGAGGCGCTGTGCGGGCCCGACCCCGCCGCCCGGCCCCTGCTGGACCAGGCCAGGGCCGAGGGCGTCGCGGTGCTGGAGGCGGCCGGGATCCCGTACTCGACGCCGCGGGAGGAGCGCGAGCTGCGCGGCGACCGCGTCGACATGCGCCCGATCGGCGGCGAGGCGCGCGGCGGCGGCTCGTCCTGGCAGAGCCTGGCCAAGGGCTCGGGCTCCATCGAGGCCGATCACCTCAACGGCGAGATCGTCCTGCTGGGGCGCGAGCTGGGCCTGCCGACCCCGGTCAACGAGGTGCTGCAGCGCGAGGCCAACCGGTTCGCCCGCGAGCGGCGGCGGCCGGGCTCGATGACGGTCGAGGAGCTGACCGCGCTCATCGGCGCGCGTTCCGCATACGGATTCCGCTGAACTCCAGGCTGCTGCCGATCACCTCCTCCCAGAACGGCCAGAGGCTGTCGAGCAGCCGGAGCTGGATGCCCGCCCGCTCGTGCAGCTCGACCAGGTCGCCCACCGGCTCGGGCGGGCCGAGCGGCGTCACGGGCACCGTGGACACCACGGCGTGCGGCGGGTCGCCGATCGGCGCGAAGCCGTCCGCGGGCAGCCGGTAGGCGTAGAGCCTGGTCTCCAGCATGGGCCTCAGCCAGCCGTACTCGATGGCGTGCACTCGGTCACCGCAGCCGGCGCCGATGATCCGTACGGCGTCCTCCGCGGTGGTCCCGGGCCCCGTCCAGGCCAGCGCCCGCGGGCAGGCGCGCGGAAACCAGTAGTCAGGGCACCGGTCGGCCCCCACCGCCCACACGTACGGCTCGCTCTGCCTGGACGTCGGCGCCACGTGAGGGACGAACCGCTCGATCGTCGGATCCTCCGAGAAGTGCAGAACCTCGCCGGGATCGGGTCTCATTCCTTGATCCTCGCGCATATCCCCACGCTCCTTGGGCAGTTGGACGTCGCTTTGACGACAAGGGGTGAGTGCAGATGATCTTCATGGGTCTGTTACTGGTGATTCTCGGCGTCGGCGCGGCCATCCTGGTCCTCGCCGAGGAAGGCACGAGCTACAACCTGTTCGGCTACACCTTCCAGCCGAACCACGTCGAGATGTTCCTCGCCGGCGCGGCCGCGGCCGCCGTGCTGCTGCTCGGGCTGTGGCTGATCGCGCTCGGTTCGCGCAGGTCCGCCAGGCACCGCCGCGCGCTCCGCGGCGCGCGGGCCGACGCCTCCCACCGGGTGGCCGAGCTGGAGAGCGAGAAGCGCCGGCTGCAGGAGAAGCTGGAGAAGGAGCACGCGGCCAACCAGCGCACCGCCGCCGACGAGCGCGCGGCGGACCGGCGCACCACCGCGGACGAGCGCGCGGCGGACCGGCGCACCGCCGCCGAGGAGCGCGCGGCCACGGCCGAGCGCGCCGAGGACGACCGCCTCGTGGCCGGCCGTCCCGAGCAAAACCAGGCGATGACCGCTCCGGGCGCGGGGGCGTCGAGCCCCCGCGCCGGCGCATGACCCCGGATCGCGCTGGGGTGTAATCTGCGAGGCGCCCGCACATGCCTCCGGAGGTCGCATGCCCCCCACACGTGGCCGTCCCATCGCGATCAAGCTGCTCATCCTCCTGCTCGTCCCGCTGACCTCCCTGGTCGGGCTCTGGGCGTTCGCGGCGGGTCTGACGGCGGGCGACGGCATCCAGATGCTGGAGACCGACAGGCTGACCACCAACCTGGCCGAGCCCTCCAGCGAGCTGACCACTCACCTGCAGAACGAGCGGCTGTCCTCGATCCAGTTCATCTCGGCCAAGCGCAATCCGGAGACCCTGTTCCTCCAGCGCACGCTGACCGACGGAGCGGCCAAGGAGCTGCGCGAGCTGGCCGGGCGGCAGGACGACCTCACCCCCGCGATGAGCGCCCAGCTCAACGCGCTGTTCAGGCAGCTCGACCGGCTCACGCAGATCCGCCGCGACGTCGACGCGCCCAACCCGTCCCAGCTCGACCTGATCAACGGCTACAACCAGATCGTCGACGCCTCCTTCCGCATGTACGACGCCCTGGTCCTGGTGCCCGACCTGGCCCTCTACCGCAACGTACGGGCGCTGGCCATGCTGGCCGAGGGCAAGGAGATGCTCTCCAGGGAGCGCGCGATGATCGCCGTGGTGCTCAGCCGGGGCCGGGTGACCAGCGCGGAGCGTGAGGCGTTCGCCGAGTGGGCGGCGACCAGGCGGCTGCTCTACTCGCAGGCCCTGACGCAGCTCGACGGCGAGCTGCGCACCCCCTACCAGGAGCTGATCAGCTCTCCCCTCTACCAGGAGTTCCTGGAGGCGGAGGACGCGATGCGGGGCCAGGCCGTCGTCAACGGCCTGCCCGCGGAGGCGGCCACCTGGCCGGTCGACGCCAACAACCTGTGGAAGGCCGTCGAGGCCAACCAGCGCACCACCAGCGCCGCGTACGCGCAGCGGCTGGCGCCCGCGGCCACCGGCATCCTGATGAAGATCGCGGTTGCGGGCGGGGTGGGCCTGCTGGCGGTGCTCGCCTCGATCCTGCTGTCGCTGCGCTTCCGCAAGCGGCTCGTACGCGAGCTCGCCGGGCTGCGCGACGCCGCCACCCACCTGGCCCAGGTCCGCCTGCCCGAGCTGGTCGAGCAGCTGCGCACCAGCGCCAAGCCGCCGGTCGGCACCTCGGTGGAGCCGCTGGAGGTCAAGGCGGAGACGTCCGAGGTGCACGACATCGTGCACGCGTTCAACGACGTGCAGTCGACCGCCGTCAACGCGGCGCTCAGCCAGGCCAACCTGCGCCACGGCGTCAACCAGGTCTTCGTCAACCTCGCCCGCCGCAACCAGTCGCTGCTGCACCGCCAGCTCATGCAGCTCGACGGCATGGAGCGGGGCACCGAGGACCCGGTGATGCTGGAGGACCTGTTCAAGCTCGACCACCTGACCACCCGCATGCGCCGCCACGCCGAGAGCCTGATCATCCTCTCCGACCAGCAGCCGGGCCGGGGCTGGCGCAACCCGGTGCCGATCGTCGACGTGCTGCGGGCGGCCGTGGCGGAGGTCGAGGAATACCAGCGGGTCGAGGTGCTGCAGCCGCCGCCGGTCTCGCTGCTGGGCACGGCCGTGACCGACGTGGCCCACCTGATGGCCGAGCTGGTCGAGAACGCGACGCTGTTCTCGCCGCCGCGCACCCGCGTCGACCTGCGCACCACCTCGACCCCTCACGGTCTGACGGTCGAGGTGGAGGATCGCGGGCTCGGCCTGCCCCGCGAGGAGCTCGACCAGCTCAACACGCGGCTGGCGGAGAAGCCGGAGTTCGACCTGGCGCAGAGCGACCGGCTGGGCCTGTTCGTGGTCGGCCGGCTGGCGTCGCGTCACGGCATCAAGGTGACGCTCGCGCCCTCGCCCTACGGAGGGCTGACCGCGCGGGTGATGCTGCCGGCGAGCCTGCTGGCCGATCAGCCGGTGCTCGCCGGCCGGTAGATCACCTTCAGAGCCGTACGAACGGCTCCTCGAAGTGGGCGGTGGCCAGCAGCGCCCGCTCGGCCCGCAGCCCGGCCAGCACCTCGGCCCGGGTGGCGGCCGCGCGCTCCTGGTCGTCGTCGTAGACGTAGCGCACGGCCGGGTCGGCGAGCTGCGCGGGGTGCAGCACGAGGTCGCCGGTCATCGCCAGGTCGCCGAGCCGCACGATCTGGTGGCCGGGCGTGTGGCCGGGGGTCAGGTGGACACGCACGCCGGGCGCGACCTCGGCGTCGCCGTCGACCACCTGGAGCTGGCCCTTGATCACGTCGATCACCTGGCGGAGCATGGCGCCGCCGGCGGCCTCCAGCTCGGCGTCCTGGAGCACGTAGCGGGCGTTCTCGAACACGGGCCGGCCGTCGGCGACGGCCCCGCTGGCATGGTCGCTGTGGAGGTGCGTGAGGATCACGGTGCCGACGTCGGCGGGCGCGACGCCCGCGGCGGCCAGTTCCCCGGCCAGCGAGCCGGGGACCGGCGCCCAGCTGGACGCCGGTGAGTCGGTGCCGCCTATGCCGGTGTCGACCAGGGTCAGGCGGCCCGCGCGGTCGCGGAGCAGGTAGCAGTGGAAGTGGAGGATCCACGGCTCTTCCGGGAGGTCTGCTCCCGGGAACGTCTCGGCGAGCGGGCGTCTGATCGCCTCGCCCATGGGGCCGACGGCGTCGCAGAGGGGTGTCACCTCGACGCCGGCCACGTGCAGCGGTTGGTGGGGCATACGCCCCAGATTAGGCGGCCACGGGCTGGCGCGGAACGAACTCGTTCTCCAGGTCCGCGGCGAAGACCGCGCGCCGGCAGGTGGCGCACCGGTACATGATCGGGCCCTCGTCGAGCTCGTTGTGGCATCGCGGGCAACGGGTGCTGTTCATGTCATCCCCCAAGGATCGTCTGCGTATAGGTAACCTCGCCGTCATTGCAAAGGTCCTGCAGGGCGCTTGCGGAATCCATGTCCGGATCGGACAGGACGGCGAGAAGAACATTGTTACGGTCCACGGCGCGTTTCACGCGCGAAGACACGAGAATGCCCCGGGAATAGCCCGAGAGGGCTAGACGTTTCATGGGCAGCGACGTGTGGTACGTTGCCGGTGGCGTTCGAGCTCAAGCTCCGCCGCTCTCCTCCCTCCCGATCTGCCCCTTCCGCGGGCCTCGGGTTTCCTCACCTACGCGCGCCGGTGCTTCTCTTACCGGCATGCCCTCAAAGGGGTTCATCATGTCTGTTCACGTCATCAGCGGCTTGCTGGACGTGCGGGACAAATCCGCATTCCTCCGCACCCGCCATCTACCCAGCTCCGGTGACCTGCGGCTGACCGCCGACCGGGTCAAGCAGCTCGGGCTCCGTCCCGGCGACCACGTGACCGCCAAGGCCGACGGCGGCAGGCTCGTCGAGGTCGAGACCGTCAACGGCGAGAGCCACTGGCGCGACCGGCCGCGGTTCGCCGAGCTGACGCCGGTGCATCCCGACGAACGGCTCCACCTGGAGACCGAGTCGCTCAGCACCCGGGTCATCGACCTGTTCGCGCCCATCGGCAAGGGCCAGCGCGGGCTCATCGTGGCCCCGCCCAAGGCCGGCAAGACCATGGTCCTCCAGGCCCTGGCCGCCGCCGTCACACGGAACCATCCCGAGGCGCACCTCATGGTCCTCCTGGTCGGCGAGCGGCCCGAAGAGGTCACCGAGATGCGCGCCGGCATCCAGGGCGAGATCTTCGCCTCCACCTTCGACCATCCCGACCGCGACCACACCGCGATCGCCGAGCTCGCCGTCGAGCGCGCCAAGCGCCTGGTCGAGCAGGGCCGCGACGTGGTGCTGCTGCTCGACTCGCTCACCCGCCTGGCCCGCGCCTACAACAACACCGCGCCGGGCAACGGCAAGACGCTCAGCGGCGGCCTCGACGCCGCCGCCGTCTACGCGCCCAAGCGGTTCTTCGGCGCCGCGCGCAACGTGGCGGGCGGCGGCTCGCTCACCATCCTCGCCAGCGCGCTCGTCGACACCGGCTCGCGGCTGGACAACAGCCTGTACGAGGAGTTCAAGGGCACCGGCAACATGGAGCTGCACCTGGTGCGCGACCTGGCCGAGCGCCGCGTGTTCCCGGCCGTCGACCTGGACGCCTCCGGCACCCGCCGGGAGGAGATCCTGCTCCCCGCGCGGGAGCGGCAGGTGGTCTGGCGGCTGCGCCGCTCGCTGACGGGCCTGGAGCGCCACCAGGGCATGGAGATGCTCGTCGGCAAGCTCCGCGAGACCGCGTCCAACGCCGACTTCCTGGTCCGGGCCGCCGCCACCGTCTGACGGCGCTGTCTGACGGCCCCTCGGCGCCCAGGCGCGACAGTAGGCCGCGACAATGGGCCGCATGCTGGCCGACATCGCCGAACACCTCGCCTGCCCCGTCTGCGGGCAGTCAATGCGGCTCGACCCCGGCGCGCTGCGCTGCCCCCGGGGCCACTCCTTCGACGTGGCCAGGCAGGGTTACGTGAGCCTGCTCGTCGGGTCCCGCCCGCCCGGCACGGCCGACAGCGCGGAGATGGTCGCCGCCCGCGACGCCTTCCTGTCCGCCGGTCACTTCGCGCCGCTGGAGAGCGCGCTGGCGGAGGCGGTCTGGAGCGCCCATGCCGAATCGTTCTCACACTCGCCTGACGGCGGGCGCGCGAAGGCGTACGGTGGTTCTGGCCATGGGGCCGAGCCGGTCATCGTCGACGCCGGCGCGGGCACCGGCCACTACTCGGCGGCCGTCCTCGACGCGGCGGGACGCGGCGTCGTGATGGCGTTCGACGTGTCCAAGCACGCCGTGCGGCGGGCCGCCAGGGCGCACCCAAGGGTGGGGGCGTTCGTGGCCGACGTGTGGCGGCGCCTGCCCATCGGAGACGGGGTCGCCGACGTGGTGATGAACGTGTTCGCGCCCAGGAACGGGCCCGAGTTCCGGCGGATCCTGCGGCCCGGTGGGCGCGTCGTCGTGGTGACGCCCGCGCCCGGCCACCTCAGCCCGCTGGTGGAGGAGCTGGGGCTGCTGTCCGTCGACGCCGGCAAGGAGCAGCGGGTGGCGCGGAGCCTGGAGGGGTTCGCCGAGGTGGAGCGGCGGGTGGTGGCGTTCGACATGGCGCTCGGGCCTGACGAGGTCCGGGCCGTGGTGGGGATGGGGCCGAGTGCGTGGCACCTGGGCGAGGAGGAGCTGGCGGAGGGGATAACGCGAGTTTTCTCCCGCAATAACGCGAAAAGGCTAGAAAAAGTGGTTACGAAGGCAGAGTTCCACCTATCTACCTTCGAAGTGACACCTGGCGCAAGGTCACCCTCTTGACGGGCATCTGAGACTGGTGTTACTGATGGGGCGTTTAGTACCAAATTCCCCCACATTTCCGGAGTATTTCCGCGACGCAAGCGCAATACTGGACGGCAACCCGTTGCCGATGAGGACGGCGAGGGGCGCCCATGGGAGGGGAGCGCGGCGGATGAAGGCCGAGGAACGCTGGCAGGCCAGGTTCCGCGCGTCGCGCATGTCGCTGCCGTCCTACGCCCCCCTGGCCCCGAACCGCTCGATCTACCGCTCGAACGCCACCGGCACGTGGGAGGTCTACGCCTGGGACCGCGCGAGCGGCGCCACCCGCCAGGTCACCGACCGGCCTCTGGGCACGGCCCACGCCGCGATCGACCCCGCCGGCCAGTGGATCTACTGGTTCGACGACACCGACGGCGACGAGTTCGGCAGCTGGCGGCGCCAGCCCTTCTTCGGCGGCCCCGACCAGCCCGTCGCTCTGGGAGCGCCGCCCGGCCAGCCGGCCGGCATCGCGCTCTCGTCCACCGGCCTGGCCGCGATCAGCCTCGCCAGCGAGGGCACGTTCCGCATCCACCTGGTGCGCGACGGCGAGCACGTCAAGATGCTGTACGAGCACGGCGAGGCCGCCTGGGCGGCCGGCATGTCCATGGACGGCGAGCTGATCGCGATCAACCACGGCGAGTACGGCGACTTCCGCCACCCCGCGCTGCGCGTCGTGCGCCAGTCCGGCCAGGTGGTCGGCGAGCTGTACGACGGCCCCGGCATGGGCGTCGTCGGGCTCAGCTTCGCCCCGGCGCCGGGCGACTCCCGCCTGCTCGCCCTGCACGAACGCCGCCGCCGCCAGGAGCCGCTGGTCTGGAACCCGGTGACGGGCGCGCGCCGGGAGATCTGGCTGAAGGACGACGGCGAGATGACGGCCGAGTGGTACCACGACGGCCGCGGCCTGCTCATCCAGCGCGGTCACCGGGCCCGCAGCCACCTCCTCCGCTACGACCTGGCGGGCGGCGGGCTGACGCTCATCGAGACACCGCAGGGCGTCATCGAGGAGGCGCGCCCGCGCCCCGGCGGCCATGTGGAGTACTCCTGGTCCAGCGCCTCGCGCCCGCCGGTCATCCGCTCGACCAGCGGCCAGGTCGTGCTCAACCCCGGCGGCCCGGCCGCGCCGCCGAGCGTCCCCCTGGAGGACCTGGACGCCGAAGGGCCGGGCGGGCGCATCCACGCCCTGGTCTCCCGCCCGGAGAACGGCGCCGCCCCGTTCCCCTCCGTCTTCCTGCTGCACAGCGGCCCGACGAGCCACGACAGGGACGCCTTCTCCCCCGAGGTGGCGGCCTGGGTGGACGCCGGGTTCGCGGTCATCCGGGTCAACTACCGCGGCTCGACCGGCTACGGCTCGGCCTGGCGCGACGCGCTGCACGGCGACGTCGGCCAGATCGAGCTGGCCGACGTGAACGCGGTGCGCACCGCCGTGGTCGAGGCCGGCATCGCCGACCCCGACCGGCTCGTGCTGGCGGGCACCGCCTGGGGCGGCTACCTCACGCTGCTCGGCCTCGGCACGCAGCCCGGCCTGTGGGCCGCCGGCATCGCCGCCGTACCCATCGCCTGCCACCGGACGTCGTACGAGGACGAGGCCGAGAGCCTGCGCGCCTACCACCGCGCGCTGCTCGGCGGCTCGCCCGAGGAGCAGCCGGAGCGCTACGCGGCCAGCTCCCCCATCACCTACGTCGACCAGGTGAAGAGCCCCGTGCTGATCCTGGCCGGCGAGAACGACACCCGCTGCCCGCCGCGCCAGATCCAGAAGTACGTGGCCCAGCTCGAACGGCACGGCCACGAGCACGAGGTCTACACCTACGACGCCGTACGGAGCAACCTGGTGGTCGCGGAGCGGATCGCGCAGACGGCGCTGCAGCTCGACTTCGCCCGCAAGCACCTGGGCCGGCGTTAACGGGCGCGCAGCACCAGGATCGCCAGGTCGTCGGCGCTGGGCTCGGTGGCGAAGTCGGCCGCGCCCCGGCGGATGCGCTCCGCCACCGCCTTGGCCGACAGCCCCGCGCACTCGGCCAGCATCTTGGCCAGCCCGCCCTCGTCGTCGAGCAGCCGGCCGCCTGAGCGTCGCTCGGTGACGCCGTCGGTGACCGCCAGCAGCACGTCGCCGGGGTCGAGATGGACGACGTCGACCTCGAAGACCACCTCGGGGAAGACGCCCAGGAGCGACTGCGGGGTGGTGATCGACTCCACGACGCCGCTGGGCTTGAGCCGCAGCGCCTCGGGGTGGCCCGCCGAGACCAGCCGGACCTCCAGTCCGTCGTCGGCCGGGGTGATGTCGCCGTGCAGCAGGGTCAGGAAGCGGGCCCGCTCGCCCTCTTCGAGGATGGCCTGGTTGAGCCTGCCGAGCACGGCCGCGACCCCGTAGCCCTCGCGGGCCAGCAGGCGGAGCGTGTGGCGGGCCAGGCCGGTGACCGCGGCCGCTTCCGGGCCGGTGCCGCAGACGTCGCCGATGGCGAAGCGCCACGAGTCGTCGCCGGCCTTGAACACGTCGTAGAAGTCGCCGCCCACCTCGTTGACCTCGCCGGCGGGCTCGTACACCACGCCGTAGTCGAGGCCGGGCACCTCGGGCTCGTTGGGCGGCAGGAGGCTGCGCTGCAGGGCGCGGTTGGCGGCGGCCTGCTGGGCGTAGACGCGGGCGTTGTCGGCGGCCAGCGCGGCGCGCCTGCCGATGTCCTCGGCGAGCTGGATGGCCTCGTCGGGGAACCGGTCGGGCCGGCCCAGGCACATCACGCCGAGACCTCGGCCGCGGGCGCTGAGCGGGACCGCGAGCACCTCGTTGTCGCCCAGGTGGAAGGTGGAGCTCATCCGGGTGCCGACGGCGCCGACGTCCAGATCGCTGAGCTGCTCGCGCAGCCCGTCGATCCTGGCCTCGTCGGCGTGCCACAGGTAGACGAGGCGGAGCGGCGAGGAGGCGGCGTCGGCGGTGTAGACGGCGCACCAGCTGCTCAGCCGCGGCACCACGACCTGGGCGATGATGGCGGGGACCATGTCGGGGTCGAGGGTGCCGGCGAGCAGGTCGCTGGCGTCGGCGAGGAATCCGAGCCAGTGGGGCCCGCGCCCGCTCTGCCGCTGCCACTCGACGGCTCCCGAGCTGTCGTGCGCGCCAGGTAGCGTGAGTCTGGCCCAATGGACACGGGAATCACCCGAGAAGGTGATCCCCCACTCGTCGACACGGACGGAGGGAGCTTTCTGATCACCATGTGAGGTGTTCCGCTGCTTCACCTCCACCTGGACGGAGCCGCCCAGGTGTCGCCAGAGCATCTCGAAAGGCTCGTCCACGACCTGCCCCGCGAGATCGCCGGCGATCTGCTCGGCGACATGGAGCATGCCGCCGGTGGCCCACGCGGTCATCACCTCGCGCGTGAACCTCATCGCGTCGGTCACAGCCGACTCGCCCGCCGCGAACGTCGCAGCTAGCACCGCATGGGGAGAAGCAGTCATCCTCTCGTGCCTACCACACTTCCCGTTGACTTGGGGTAAATCCAAGGACAGGACTACGAGCTACTCATCGTGACAGACTTGAATCACTCGCCGGAGTCCCCCGCGAGTGAAGGAGGCCCCATGACCACGGCCAAGGCCGCGCCAAGTCCTGAGGAGAGGACATATACCGAGGCGGATCTCGTCCCGATCCTGGAGACCCTGTTCTCATGGCGTGACGGCGACTTCCGGCGCCGGGTCCCGTATGCCCCTCCGGGCATCCTCAGTGAGGTGCGGTTGCTGCTCAACGAGGTGGCCGACCGCCGCGAGCACCTCGCCAACGAGCTGACCCGGGTGCGCAAGGAAGTGGTCAAGGAAGGCCGGTTCGGCGAGCGGCTGACGCCCGGCCCCGGGGTGGGGGCCTGGGCGGAGAGCGTGGAGTCGGTCAACATGCTGATCGACGCGCTGGTGAGCCCCGTGAGCGGCGCGGCCGACGTCATCGACGCGGTCGCGAAGGGTGACCTGTCGCGGCGGATCGACCTCGACCGCTCGGCCCGCGGCGAGGTGCGCCGGCTGGGCAAGGCGATCAACGGCATGGTCGACCAGCTCGCCCTGTTCAACTCCGAGGTGACCCGGGTGGCCAGGGAGGCCGGCACGGAGGGCCGGCTGGGCGGCAGCGCCAACCTGCGCGGCATGTCCGGCAGCTGGCGCGACCTCACCGAGGCGGTCAACACCATGTCGTCCCGCGTGGCCGCGCAGGTGCGCGACATCGCCGTGGTGACCACGGCGGTGGCCAAGGGCGACCTGAGCCGCAAGGTGACGGTCGACGCGGTGGGCGAGATGTTCGAGCTGAAGAACACCGTCAACACCATGGTCGACCAGCTCTCGGCGTTCGCCGAGGAGGTCACCCGCGTGGCCCGCGAGGTCGGCACCGAAGGCCAGCTCGGCGGCCAGGCCCAGGTGCGCGGCGTGTCCGGGGTCTGGAAGGACCTGACGGACAACGTCAACTTCATGGCCAACAACCTGACCTCGCAGGTGCGCAGCATCGCCACCGTGGCGACGGCGGTGGCCCAGGGCAACCTGTCGAAGAAGATCACCGTCGACGCGCAGGGCGAGATCCTCCAGCTCAAGGACACCCTCAACACGATGGTCGACCAGCTCTCGTCGTTCGCCGACGAGGTCACCCGCGTCGCCCGCGAGGTCGGCACCGAGGGCAAGCTGGGCGGCCGGGCCGAGGTGCAGGGCGTGTCGGGCGTCTGGAAGGACCTGACCGACAACGTCAACTCCATGGCCAGGAACCTGACGTACCAGGTCCGCAACATCGCCCAGGTGACCACCGCGGTCGCCAACGGCGACCTCACCCGCAAGATCGACGTGGACGCCCAGGGCGAGATCCTGGAGCTCAAGTCGACCATGAACACCATGGTCGACCAGCTGTCCTCGTTCGCCTCCGAGGTCACCCGCGTCGCCCGCGAGGTCGGCACCGAGGGCCAGCTCGGCGGCCAGGCCCAGGTACGCGGCGTGTCCGGGGTCTGGAAGGACCTGACCGACAACGTCAACTCCATGGCCAACAACCTGACCTCTCAGGTGCGCCAGATCGCCGCGGTCTCCTCGGCGGTGGCCCAGGGCAACCTGTCGAAGAAGATCACCGTCGACGCGCAGGGCGAGATCCTGCAGCTCAAGGACACCCTCAACACGATGGTCGACCAGCTCTCGTCGTTCGCCGACGAGGTCACCCGCGTCGCCCGCGAGGTCGGCACGCAGGGGCAGCTCGGCGGCCAGGCCCGCGTCCAGGGCGTGTCGGGCGTCTGGAAGGACCTGACCGACAACGTCAACTTCATGGCCAACAACCTGACGTACCAGGTCCGCAACATCGCCGAGGTGACCACCGCGGTCGCCAACGGCGACCTCACCCGCAAGATCGACGTCGACGCCCAGGGCGAGATCCTCGCCCTGAAGACCACCATCAACCGGATGGTCGACCAGCTGTCCTCGTTCGCCTCCGAGGTCACCCGCGTGGCCCGCGAGGTCGGCTCGGAGGGCCAGCTCGGCGGCCAGGCCCGGGTCGAGGGCGTCGAGGGCACGTGGAAGCGGCTCACCGAGAGCGTCAACGAGCTGGCCGGCAACCTGACCACCCAGGTGCGCGCCATCGCCACCGTCACCAGCGGCGTGGCTCGCGGCGACCTGACCCGCTCGATCGCCGTCGAGGCGCAGGGCGAGCTGGCGGAGCTGAAGGACAACATCAACTCGATGGTGGCCAACCTCCGCGAGACCACCCAGGCCAACCAGGAGCAGGACTGGCTCAAGTCCAACCTGGCCCGCATCTCCCGGCTCATGCAGGGCCACCGCGACCTGTTCGAGGTGGCCAAGCTGACGATGAGCGAGCTGACGCCGCTCGTGTCGGCACGGTACGGCGCCTTCTACTCGGTCGATCCGGAGAACGAGCGCGAGCTGCTGCTGATCGGCGGCTACGGCGTCCGGCCCGACCGCGGGCCGCGGGCGAAGTTCGCCTTCGGCGAGGGCATCGTCGGCCAGGCCGCCGCCGAGGGCCGCCACATCGTCCTCGACGACGTGCCGCCGAAGTTCATCACCATCGACAGCGGCCTCAGCCAGTCGACGCCCGCACAGATCGTGGTGCTGCCGATCCTGTTCGAGAACCGCGTGCTCGGCGTGCTGGAGCTGGCCTCCTTCAGCCCGTTCGGAGAGGTCCACCTCGACTTCCTGACGCAGCTGGTGGAGAACATCGGCGTCACCATGAACACGATCATCGCCAACTCCCGCACCGAGGACCTGCTGACCGAGTCCCAGCGCCTCACCCGCGAGCTGCAGGAACGCTCCGACGAGCTGCAGCGCCAGCAGGAGGAGCTGCGCCGGTCCAACGCCGAGCTCGAGGACAAGGCGGCGCTGCTGGCCAAGCAGAACCGCGCCATCGAGATCCAGAACTTCCAGATCGAGCAGGCCCGCCGCACCCTGGAGGAGCGCGCCGAGCAGCTCGCCGTCTCCTCCCGCTACAAGAACGAGTTCCTCGCGAACATGTCCCACGAGCTGCGCACGCCGCTCAACAGCCTGCTCGTGCTGGCCAAGCTGCTGACCGAGAACGCCGAGGGCAACCTGACCCCACAGCAGGTCGAGTTCGCCCGCACCATCCACGGGGCCGGGTCGGCGCTGCTCCAGCTCATCAACGACATGCTCGACCTGTCCAAGGTCGAGGCGGGCCGGATGGACATCCACCCGACCCAGGTGTCGCTGCCCAAGACGATCGACCTGCTGGAGGCGGCGTTCGGGCCGCTGGCGGCCGACAAGGGGCTGGAGTTCAGCGTCGAGGTCGACCCCGACCTGCCGCAGGAGCTGCGCGCCGACGAGCAGCGGCTCCAGCAGGTGCTGCGCAACCTGCTGTCCAACGCGGTCAAGTTCACCCCCAAGGGCGAGGTGAAGCTGCGGGTCGTCCCGGCCTCCCCGGACGTCGACTTCGACGACGACTCGCTGCACATCGCGCACGACCTGCTCGCCTTCCAGGTGATCGACACCGGCATCGGCATAGCGCCCGACAAGCGCGACGTCATCTTCGAGGCGTTCCGTCAGGCCGACGGCACCACCAGCCGCAAGTACGGCGGCACCGGTCTGGGCCTGTCGATCTGCCGCTCGATCGCGCGCCTGCTCGGCGGCGAGATCCACGTCGACAGCGAGCTCGGCAAGGGCAGCACGTTCACCCTCTACCTGCCGGCCACCTACATCGGCCCGCTGGCCGTCAGCGCCGCCGAGGGGCCGCGCAGCAGCGGGCAGCAGGTCGTGACCGCCTCCGTCGAGGAGCCGCCCACGATCCCCGAGGCGCCCGGCCTGCCGCTCGACCTGCCGCTGCCCGAGCTGGTCGAGGCGCCCGTCGAGACCAGCCAGTGGCAGGGCGACGACCCGCTCAGCGGCGCCAAGATCCTCATCGTCGACGACGACATCCGCAACGTCTTCGCGCTGACCAGCGTGCTGGAGCGACACGGCTCCACGGTCGTCTACGCTGAGAACGGCCGCGAGGGGATCGAACAGCTCGAACGGAACGAGGACGTCGCGCTCGTGCTGATGGACATCATGATGCCGGAGATGGACGGCTGGGCGACGACCTCCGCCATCCGGCGCATGCCCCAGTTCGCCGACCTGCCGATCATCGCGCTGACGGCCAAGGTCATGCGCGGCGACCGGGAGAAGAGCATCGCCTCCGGCGCCTCCGACTACGTGCCCAAGCCCGTCGACGTCGACCGTCTGCTGGAGCGGCTGCGCGGGTGGCTCAGCCGAGGCCGGGCCGCCGACTCTCCGGCCGAAGGGGCGTGACGATGCCAGACCGGGCCAAGATCCTGCTGGTCGACGACCGGGAGGAGAACCTCATCGCGCTGGAGGCGATCCTCAGCTCGCTCGACCTGGTGCCGGTGCGCGCCAGGTCGGGTGAGGAGGCGCTGAAGGCGCTGCTCAACACCGAGTTCGCGCTGATCCTGCTGGACGTGCGGATGCCCGGCATGGACGGCTTCGAGACGGCCGCCCACATCAAGCGCCGCGAGCGCACCAGAAACATCCCGATCATCTTCCTGACGGTCGTCGACAGCGCCCCCGACTACGCCTTCCGCGGCTACGCGGCGGGCGCCGTCGACTACCTCACCAAGCCCTTCGACCCGTGGGTGCTGCGGGCCAAGGTGTCGGTGTTCGCCGAGCTCTACAACATGAACAAGCGCCTGGCCGAGCAGGCGGCGCTGCTGCGCGAGCGGCTCGGCCACGAGCTGCCGCCGGGAGCCGGCGACCAGGCGTCGGTCCTGCCGGAGCTGTCCCGCCGCCTGCTGGCGGTCGAGGAGGAGCTGTCCCGCGTGCGTGAGCTCGCCCAGCAGTCCGACGCCTCCGCGCTGCGGGCCCCCCTCACCGACCTCACGGACCGCGTCACCCGGCTGCGCGCCGGCTTCGACGCCCTGACCTGACCGGTCAGCTGCGGGCGCGCTCCAGCGCGTCCCAGAACCCCCTGCGCAGGGCGTGACGGACCTCGTCGTGCAGCAGGAAGTCGATCGGCAGCGACGACCCCTGCAGCAGCCTGGCCTCCAGGTCGGACGGCATCCGGGGCTTGCGCGCCAGCACCGCCTCCAGCCAGAGGGCGGGCGCGTCGCGGGCCACGGACTCGCCGAAGTCGTGGCCCTCGCGGTGGGCCGCCTTGACCGCGTCGGCCAGCGTCGTGGCTCCCGAGGAGGACGAGGCCGGCTGCTGGGTCACCGGCGCCGGCTGCGGCCCGGTGTAGGGGCCGAGCTGCTGATAGGTGCCCGCGCTCGACGGCGAGGAGAACTGCCCGGTGGTCGGCGACTGCTGCGGCAGCTGCCCGGTCGCCGGCGCGGCCGGCTGCTGCGGCACGGGCGGGTCGGCGGGGAAGGTGTACGAGGGCAGCGACGGAGGCTGCGACTGGGCCCGGCTGGGCGGGGGACTCGCCGGCTGGGGCTGGCTCGCGGAGGAGTGCGGGGCGGCGTGGCTGCCGGTGCTGGCCGGGGCCGGCGGCAGCGAGCCGGTCGAGGAGGCCGGGGGCAGCGACGACGGCGCGGGCGCGGCGGGCAGCGAGTGTGAGCCGTGGCCGTTGCTCATCGGCTGGTGACCGTTGACGGCCTCCGACGACCCGGTCACCAGCGTCACGTACGGCCGCAGATGACCGGCGCCAAGCTCGATGAGGTCGTCGCACTCCTGGCGCAGGGAGCGCGAGGCGGCCCAGCTCCCGTCGGCGGCGATGTGGACCACGGTCAGCCGGACGCCGAGGTCCTGCGCGTCGCAGACGACCTGGGTGAGGTCCTCGTCGCCGCTCACCACGACCGCGTCGCAGATGGCGTTGTTGCGCGCCAGCGTCATCAGGTCGCGGTGGACCTGCGCGTCGACGCCCTCACGGCGGCCGGGCCTGATGCGGGACAGGCGGAGCTTGAGACCGGGGATGTCGGCCAGCACGTCGTGCTCGGAGGTGCGGCGCCCCTCGATCGTGGCCTCGTACCAGTAACAGCGCAGCAGCGGCAGGCCGGTCCGCTCGCGGGACAGGCTGGACATCAGCTGCAACAGCCCGGGATAGTCCCACGACACCGACTCGCGATGGCGGGTGCCATGCACGGCCATCGCGCCGTCCGCCAGCAGATAGCCGGCGTCGACGAACAGCGCGCAGCGATCCACTGACACCGCCCCTTTCGTGGTGGTCCGACGTGCTGGCTCTGCACCGTCAGAGCCGGACTCGGCGGCCCTGTCCCAGGGTAATGAAAGCGGGTGATCGCGCGAGGGTGAATCCCGACGATTCGCCCCTCGACCGGCGTTAAGCCAGACCCGTTAGGCGAACCGTACCAGTTTGTCCTGGTCACCGTCACGGTCGCGCACGAACGCTCACCGCAACGACCCCGAACAGCACCACGCCCTCCTTCCCCGTGATCGTCAAGCTGGGACGGTGCCCCAGGACGTGGCTCACCGTGTCGACATCGACACCGAACGTCGTGCCGACCGAGGCGTCGCCCGCGTCACGGTCGCGGACCTCCGGCATGACCCGGCCGCCGCCCGCGCCGCGGCTGCCGCCTTCCGGCGTGACCGGGCCGTGTCCCGCATCGCGGTCGCCGCCCTCCGGCGTGCCGGCCGAGCCGCTGCCTGCGTCGCGGTTGCCGCGCTCCGGCGTGACCCGGCCGTTGCCCGCGTCGCGATTGCCGCCTTCCGGCGTGACCGGGCCGTGTCCCGCATCGCGGTCGCCGCCCTCCGGCGTGCCGGCCGAGCCGCTGCCCGCGTCGCGGTTGCCGCGCTCCGGCGTGACCCGGCCGTTGCTCGGCGACGCCCGGTCGCCGCGCAGACCAGCGTCGCCTGCCCAGGCGACCAGTTCCACCCGGGCGGGGGCGCCGGCGGGCTCCAGTCCGCCGAGCGGCAGCCGCAGCGCCGGGCTGTCGCCGCCGACGATCCGGGCGTCGTCGAGGACGACCGCGTTGCCGTACGGGGCGGCCGGGTCGGTGGTGACGACCACGAGGCTCCATCCGGCGTGACCCCGCGTGCCCATCGGCGGGTCCGCCGCCCACCACTCGCCGTTCTTGGCTGCGCTCGCCGCCAGCCCCGTGACGTCGGCGTACGCCTGGTAGGCGGGGCCGTGGGGCAGTTTCTGCCAGGCGACCCGGCTGGGCCGTACGGTCACGTAGCGGCCTCTGCCGGGCGGCTTCAGCTTGATCGGCCCTGCGCCCTCGGCGGTGGCCGACCAATAGAGCCCCGCCCAGAGGATCCGGCCACCCTGGGGCAGGTCGAGCCGGGCGGCGCTGGAGGCTTTCGTTTTCCGGAACCTGTCGAGGTCGAGCGGCTCCAGGTCGCCATCACGGTGCTCACCCCTGGGCCGCTCCGCGCACCCCTGACCCTTGTCCGGGCACGTCAGCAACCCGTTCCCCACCGCCCTGA
This sequence comes from Nonomuraea sp. C10, assembly GCF_008017515.1. Taxonomy (NCBI): domain Bacteria; kingdom Bacillati; phylum Actinomycetota; class Actinomycetes; order Streptosporangiales; family Streptosporangiaceae; genus Nonomuraea; species Nonomuraea sp. C10. The sequence goes on along the minus strand of NZ_VPFF01000003.1, from coordinate 1,532,778 downwards.
CCGTCACCCTCCCGTCGGCGGCGAACCTGGCCGGCGCTCCCCCTTCCCGAACCCCCACCGGCGCCCGCGCGCTCAACCTGAGCGCGCCCGCCTCCACCCGCAGCCTGGGCCCCTCCCCCTCCGGAGCGTCCCGCGCCACCCGCACCCTCAGGAACACCGACGCGGCCTTCCCCGCCGCCAACGGCGCCCTGGCACACCGCACCCCACCTCTGACGGCCCGGCACGCCCACCCACCGGCCCGCCCTTCCCTCACATCCCCCACCCACTGAACCGCCATCCGGTCCTGGCTCTCCGCTTTGTCCCCCCACTGAACCGCCGCCCGGTCCTGGGTCTCCGCCTCGTCCACCACCCACTGAACGGCTGCCCGGTCTTCGGTCTTCGCTTTGTCCACCTTCCACTGGACCGCTGCCCGGCCCTGGGTCTCCGCCTTGTCCCCCCACTGGACCACTGCCCGGTCCTCGGCCTCCGCCTCGTCCACCACCCACTGGACCGCCGCCCGGTCCCCGATCTCCGCCTTGTCCCCCCACTGAACCGCCGCCTGGTCGCCAGCCCCGGTGGCACTCCCCCACAGCCGTCCCAGCGAACCGGCCCTCTCCTGTGAAGGCTCGCGCGGGGCAGCGGGTGGTAGGACGCCTCCGCCCACGTCGGTGCCCGCACGATCCGCGGCGCCCTCCTGCGCACGCACGAGTCCGCTCGCTGCCTCACCTTCGTGCCAGCGCATGGCAGCAGGTAGAAGAACACCTCCGGCGAGGTTGGTGACCTCACGATTCACGGCAGAGCTTTCCTGCACCTGGCTCGCATATCCATCCGCCAGAGAACTTGCTGAACGCCCGCGCATTACGGCGAGTGGGAGAACAGTCCCGCCTCTACCTGCGCTTACGTCGACGCCCCCACCCGCCTCGGCCGTGCCCTCCTGCGCCCTCACGGATCCACCCGCAGGAGAACCGGCCGTCTCCGGTGGAAGTTCGTGCAGTGCGGCGGGGAGGAGAACACCCCAGCCCACTGCGCCCAGGTCGGCGGCTACCCCGCGCGTATGCATAGGGATGGCGTTTCCTGGGGTGAGCGTGCCGTCATCACGGGGCGATACCTCGGAGGTGTCCCATCCTTCGGTGTCCGTGTCTGTCGAGCTCTGAGAGAGCCGGGAGGCGGCATGCCTTTCCGCCGCCACCCACTGGACCGCGCCGGGCTTTCCCGGGACGGTCCATGGGGTTTCCGCGATCGGGCTCGTCTGGGGGACGAGGGTGACGCCCGGAGGCAGCTCGATGGCGGCGTAGATGTCCCGGGTCGGCGCATTGCCGATGTTGCGGACGCGCATGGCCACGATGCCGTCCTCGCCGCGTACCAAGGAGCCCATCGCCGCTACGGAGGCGCGCAGGCGGGCCGTCCTGCGCTCACTGGACGCCCCCACCCGCTCACGCTCCGGACGGCTGGCGCGTTCCCCGCCAGCCTCGTCCGAGGAGGACCGGGCGCGGTCCCTCCTCGGCTCCCCGGACGAGGAGCCATCGCGATCCCTTCTGGCCTCACCGGACGAGGAGCCGGCACGCTCCCGATCAGGCATGCGTGACGAGGACCCGGCGCGATCCCTTCTCGGGTCACGGGACGAGGAACCACCGCGATCCCGATCAGGCATGCGTGACGAGGACCCGGCGCGATCCCCTCTCGGCTCACCGGATGAGGAACCGCCTCGCTCCCGATCAGGCCCACCGGGTGAGGAACCACCGCGATCCCTTCTCGGCTCACCGGAGGAGGAACGACCTCGATCCCGGTCAGGGTTGCCGGACGAGGAACCGGCACGCTTTCGGGCAGGCCGGCCGGGTGAGGAACCGTCGCGGTCCGCGCCGGCCTCGCTGGACGAGGAACCCGCGTGCTCTCGGTCAGGCGGGCCCGTACGGTCGCGGCTCGCCTCGCCGGGGGAGGCACCGGTGCGGTCCCCGCTGGCATGGTCGGGCGGGGAGCCGGTGTGGTTCCCGTCGGGGTCGTGGGGTGGGACGAGGGCGGGTGGGCGGCCCGAGGGGACGCCTGCGCGGGACGGGCCGTGCGGGCCCATCGCTGACGGCCGGTCAGCGGTGCCTGCCTCGCCGTTCAAGCCCACGGCCTTGGAGTCCGACGGCGAGGAGGCGGCTGGGGGCCCCGAGCCTTGCGTGCCCGTGTCCTGGGGGGCCGCGTCCGACGGGCCGGCGGACTCCGAGCCTTGGGAACCCGTACCGCTGGAGGACTGCGCTTGCGCACCAGGGCCGTCCGCGTCGGAGCCGCCTGGGTCGGATCCGTCTCCATCCGAGTCTGGGCCGTCCGCGCCTGACCTGTCGCCGCCGGAACCGTCCGAACCCGAGCCACCCCCAGTGGAGCCGTCCGAACCCGAACCGCCCGTACCGCCCGCACCCGTATGGGAGAGGTTCTCGCCGTACGGGCCGACGTGGTCGTACTGGTCGGCGGCGGAGCGGGGGTGGGCGTCGGGGCGGGCTCCCACGTCCTGGCCCGACACCACGGCGAAGGCCGCCGCCACCGCCATCACCGTGGCCGCCCCGCCCGCCACCGCGACGTGCGTCCGCCGCATCCTGCCCAGCGTCCGCCGGGGAGCGGGGGCGGGCCGGGACAGAGCCTCCAGATAGCCGGCGGCCGCGTCGCCCAGCACCAGGGGCCCGATGACCGTGCGCAGCCCCCGGTTGACGTCGGTGAGCTCCCGCAGGACGGTGTGGCAGTTGGGGCAGTCGCGCACGTGCTCGTCGACCGACCGCGAGTCGCGCCGGGTCAGCCCGCCGCGCACGTACGCGCCCAGCTTGCCGATCACCGCCTTGCACTCGGGCGGCGGCGACCCCGTCAGGTAGAGCTGCAGGTACGCCTGCCGCAACCCCTCACGAGCCCGGTAGGCCAGCGCGGAGACCCCGTTGGCCGACAGCCCGAGCAGCGGCGCCACGTCGGCGGACCGGGCGTTCTCCACCTCGGTGTGCCACAGCACCGCCCGCCACCGCTCCGCCAGCGACAGGTAGGCCTGGGCGATCAGCGACCCCTCCAGGCGGGCCGACGCCGGGTCGGCGGGCATGGCGGTGTCGGACAGCTCGATCTCGCCCGTCACGCGGGTGCGGTCGTGGACGGTGCGCCGGACCACGATCAGCAGGTAGGTGCGGAAGGCCGACGCCGGCCCGCCGCCACGGCCCACGTGGTCGAGCACCCTGGTGAACGACTCGGCGACGACGTCCTCGACCTCCGCCTCGCCGTACACGAGCTGCCCGGCCAGGGCGCGTGCGGCGGCCACGTGACGCTCGTAGAGCTGCCCGTACGCGGTGGCATCACCCCCTCTGACGGCATGCAGCAGGTATGCGTCGCTCTGCGGTGTTTCCACACTCATGGTGACCTCGCGGTTACGAACCGTTGCCCGTGCAGTCATTCCGCACTCACGCCCATGGCTAAACCGAGCGCGTCTCTTTGCCGTCGAGGACCGGCTCTAAGCTGAACCCATGAGCGACCGTGACAGACTGCTGGCCGAGATCGAGAAGAAGGCCGTCGTGCACGGCCGGGTGGTGCTCTCCTCAGGGCAGGAGGCCGACTTCTACCTCGACCTGCGCCGCATCACGCTCGACGCCGCGGCGGCCCCGCTGGTCGGCGGCGTGCTCCTCGACCTGACGTCCGACCTCGACTACGACGCGGTGGGCGGGCTCACGCTGGGCGCCGACCCGGTGGCGACGGCCATGCTGCACGCCGCGGCGGCGCGCGGGCGTTCGCTGGACGCGTTCGTGGTGCGCAAGGCGCAGAAGGCCCACGGGATGCAGCGCCGGATCGAGGGCCCCGAGGTGAAGGGCCGCCGGGTCCTCGTGGTCGAGGACACCTCGACGACCGGCTCGTCCCCGCTGACGGCAGTGGAGGCGCTGCGCGAGGAGGGCGCCGAGGTGGTCGCGGTGGCCACGATCGTCGACCGGGGCGCCGCGGCCAGGATGGCCGAGGAGGGCCTCGACTACCGCTCCGCCTTCACTCTGGCGGACCTCCGACTGTGAACGCCTCCCGTTCTCCCTGCTCGCCCCGCGGCCGGAGGGTGCCGTTCTCGGTGACGCGGACGGTGCCGGCGTCGGAGATCACCACGTCCAGCTCGGGCTCGAAGTAGCTGACCTCCTCGCCCTCGGTCATCTCTCGGTGCTGCAGCACGTCGCCGCCGGGGACCCGTACGGTGACGAGCGGGCAGGTGGCGGCCACGCACTCGATGCGCACGGTCGGCACCGGAGCGGTGACCGTGGGCGTGGCGGACGTCCGCTCGGGCGCGGCGTCCTCTGTGTCGAGCGAGTCGAACAACGCCCGCCCGCCGATGACCAGCAGCACCACGAGGGCCGCTGCCGCCAGGACGGCGAGCGCCAGTCGGGCGAGGCCCATCGGATCTGACCTGTGGCGTCCCACGCGCCGAGACTATCCAATGGTAAGACGGCTTTCCCGATGTGTTTCGAATGCCGACGGCCGACACCGAGACCGGGATGGTCAGCTTCTCGGCCGTGAACGACCGAGCTTGCGGCTCCTCACCGTCCATGGCTTCGACGGTTCAGCCGCTTCAGCGACCGCTTAGCCGATGTGGTCTGCTTGGCCTGCAGGCGGCGGCGCAGCCGCCCTCCCAAGCTGCCGTTTCCTCCCGGACGTGAACGCCCGCGGGGTTCCATGCCGGATTATGCTGAACAGCGCGAAGCCGTTACTTCTAGGGAGATGACTCATGCCCATCGCGACTCCTGAGGTCTATGCGGAGATGCTCGATCGAGCGAAGGCAGGCGGGTTCGCCTATCCGGCGATCAACGTGACCTCTTCCCAGACGCTGAACGCCGCTCTTCGCGGCTTCGCCGAAGCGGAGAGCGACGGCATCATCCAGGTGTCCACGGGCGGCGCCGAATACCTGTCCGGTCCGACGGTCAAGGACATGGTGACCGGTGCGACGGCGCTCGCCGAGTACGCCCGGGTGGTGGCCGCGAAGTATCCCGTCACGGTGGCGCTGCACACCGACCACTGCCCCAAGAACAAGCTCGACGGTTTCATGCGCCCGCTCGTCGACATCTCGCTGGAGCGGGTGTCGAAGGGCCTCGACCCGCTGTTCCAGTCCCACATGTGGGACGGCTCGGCCGTGCCCCTGGAGGAGAACCTGGAGATCGCCAAGGAGCTCCTCGACAAGTGCGCCCGCGCCCGGATCATCATGGAGATGGAGATCGGCGTCGTCGGCGGCGAGGAGGACGGCGTCGTCGGCGAGATGAACGAGAAGCTCTACACCACGACCGGTGACGCGCTGGCCACGGCGGAGGCCGTCGGCCTGGGCGAGCAGGGCCGCTACATGCTCGCCGCCACGTTCGGCAACGTCCACGGGGTCTACAAGCCGGGCCACGTCAAGCTGCGGCCGAGCGTGCTGAAGGAGATCCAGGAGGCGGTGGGCGGCAAGTTCGGCAAGGAGAAGCCGTTCGACCTGGTCTTCCACGGCGGCTCCGGCTCGGCGCTGGAGGAGATCCACGAGGCGATCTCGTACGGGGTCGTCAAGATGAACGTCGACACCGACACCCAGTACGCCTTCACCCGGCCGGTGGCCGACCACATGTTCCGCAACTACGACGGCGTGCTGAAGGTCGACGGCGACGTCGGCCAGAAGAAGACGTACGACCCGCGTTCGTGGGGCAAGTCGGCCGAGACGGGCATGGCCGCCCGCGTCACCGAGGCGTGCGAGCACCTCAAGAGCAGTGGGACGAAGCTCTCCTAGCCACGAAGACGGCCCGGCGGGTATGACTTGTCCTATGGATAACCTTCTCGCCGGGCCGCCCCCGACGCAGCTGCCGGACACGCCCGAGGCCAGGGAGGCCCTCGATTCCGGCGTCAAGGCCTCCGACGTGGCCGCCCGTTTCCCCGCCTACCCGGCGGCCTGGGCGGCGCTCGCGGAGGAGTACTTCGCCCAGGGCCACGCCGTCACCTCCTACGCCTTCGCCCGCACCGGCTACCACCGCGGGCTCGATCATCTGCGCCGCAGCGGGTGGAAGGGGCATGGGCCGATCCCGTGGGAGCACGAGCCCAATCGCGGGTTCCTGCGCTGCCTGTACGCGCTGAGCCGGGCCGCCCAGGCGATCGGCGAGAAGGACGAGGCCGAACGGTGCCTGCAGTTCCTCAAGGACAGCAGCGAGAGCGGCTATGACGCGCTGACCAAGGGGTAGCTCTTGGGACGATAAGCCCCACTCGGGTAGTCTCTCCACGCAAGAGCCCCTGTCGCGCTTGCGCCAGGGGTTTCGTTTTGTGTTCGGGAGACTTCACCATGCCGGCTGCCGTTCTCGTGGGTGCCCAATGGGGCGATGAGGGCAAGGGCAAGGCCACCGACCTGCTCGGTGGCGACGTCGACTACGTCGTCCGTTATCAGGGTGGCAACAACGCGGGCCACACCGTGGTCATCGGCGACCAGAAATACGCGCTGCACCTGCTGCCCACGGGCATCCTGTCGCCACACGTGGTGCCGGTGATCGGCAACGGTGTCGTGATCGACCCAGGGGTGCTGCTGGGCGAGATCGACGGCCTGGCCAAGCGGGGCATCTCCGCCGAGCGGCTGCTCATCTCGGCCAACGCGCACCTGATCATGCCTCACCACAAGGCGCTCGACAAGGTGACCGAGCGTTACCTTGGCAAGGCCAAGATCGGTACGACCGGCCGCGGCATCGGCCCGGCCTACGGCGACAAGATCTACCGGGTCGGGGTGCGGGTGCAGGACCTGCTCGACCCCGGCATCCTGGCCAAGAAGATCGAGGTGGCGCTGGGCGAGAAGAACCAGGTGCTCACCAAGGTCTACAACCGGCGCGGCATCGAGGCCGACGCGGTCGTCGAGGAGTATCTCGGCTACGCCGAGCGGCTCAAGCCGCACATCGCCGACACCTCCCTGGTGCTGAGCAAGGCGCTGGACGAGGACAAGTTCGTGCTGCTGGAGGGCGGTCAGGGCACGCTCCTCGACATCGACCACGGCACCTACCCGTTCGTCACCTCCTCCTCGCCCACCTCGGGCGGCGCCTGCGCCGGCGCCGGCATCCCGCCGAACCGGCTCACGAAGGTGATCGGCATCCTCAAGGCCTACACGACCCGTGTCGGCTCCGGTCCGTTCCCGACGGAGCTGGAGGACGAGATGGGCGAGTGGCTGCGCCGCACGGGCGGCGAGTACGGCGTCACGACCGGCCGGAACCGGCGCTGCGGCTGGTTCGACGCGGTGATCGCCCGCTACGCCACCCGGATCAACGGCGTCACGGACTTCTTCCTCACCAAGCTGGACGTGCTCTCCGGCCTGGAGCGGATCCCGGTGTGCGTGGCGTACGACGTCGACGGGACGCGGCACGACGAGATCCCGATGACGCAGACGGAGTTCCACCACGCCAAGCCGATCTACGAGGAGTTGCCCGGCTGGCAGGAGGACATCACGGGCGCGAAAACGTTCGAAGACCTGCCGCCGAACGCCCAGGCGTACGTGCGCGCGCTGGAGGAGATGAGCGGCGCGCCCATCTCCGCGATCGGCGTGGGCCCCGGCCGCGACCAGACCCTGGTGATCCGTTCCCTGGTCTGACCAGCGGTCAGCCGGTGAAGACCGCCGCCGTCATGGGCGAGCGGAGCCGCCAGCCGAGGCTCTCGTAGAGCTTCCTGCCCTCCGGGGTGGCCACCAGGACACCTGTGGTGGCGCCCCGGGAGACGGCGGTGGCGGCGAGCGTCTTCATGACGACGACGCCCAGGCCGCGGCGGCGGTGGTTCTCGGCGGTCTCGACCCGGTCCACCACGGCGGCCCAGCCGGCCGTGGCCAGTTGGCCGCGGGCCGCTATCTCGCCCGCGTCGGTCAGCAGGCGGGCGACGGTGACGCCGGCCCGGGTGGTCACGGCCAGCGTGTAGCCGGGCGGCGCCGCCGCGTGCTCGCGGGCGAGCGTGCCGGTCATCAGATACTCGGGCGGGTCGATGGCCCAGCCCGGCGGCAGCCAGGGGGCGATCAGCTCGGCCGGGGCGCAGAGCTTCAGCCAGGTGCCCGGCACCGTGATCGCGGACGTCAGCCGCTGGATGAGGGCGGGCGTCGGGTGGGGGACGACGTGGCGGGCGACGTGGCCGGGCAGGCCGGTGTCCACCCGCAGCCCCCAGGGCTCGGTCACGGGCGGCGAGGTGCCGCGCGAGACCGTCCACCCGTCCACCCAGGCCCGTACGGTGTCGAGCCGGGTGGATTCGAGAGCCTTGGTCATAGTTGCTCAGCTTATTGCAATATTGTTGTATTTTTTGCCAAAAAACTGGGTGCACAGTGGGGTAACGCCTGCTTAACCTCCTCCCATAGACATCCGTCGCGTCACCCGGTCCGAGGCCGTCGAGGAGGCCGGTCACCTCTTCGACGCGGCTCCCCAGAGGTTCGCGGACGAGGGCTGCCATCTCCTCGTCGCCTACGTGGACGGGTTCCCCGCGGGGATGGTGACCGGGGTGGAGATGACGCACCCCGGCAAGGGCACCGAGATGTTCCTGTACGAGCTCTCCGTGGACGACCGCTTCCGCGGCCGCGGCATCGGCCGGTCACTGGTCACCGCGCTCGCCCGGCTGGCCCGCGAGCGGGGCTGCCAGGGGCTGTGGACGGCCACCGGCGAGGACGACAGACCGGCCGATGACGGGGACCAGGCCGTCCACTCCTGGGAATTCGGCCGGCCGTAGCTCCGGTCGGGCGTGGCACTGCCTGAACACGGCCCGCGCCAGATAGGGTCCCGGTGTGCGCGTTGAGATACATGGTCATCGGGGGGCGAGGGGCCTCTGGCCCGAGAACACGCTGCCCGGAATGAGCCGGACGATGGAGCTCGGGGTGCACGCTCTGGAGCTCGACGTCGCGCTCACCGCCGATCGCCGGCTCGTGCTGACGCACGACCTGACGGTCTCCGCCGTCACGAGCGCCGACACGCGACCGGTCACGCCGGACGACCCGGCTTTCCCGTACGTCGGGAAACCGATCAACTCGCTCACCCTCGCGCAGCTCCGCACGCTCGACGTGGGGGTGCGCTTCCCGCGCCATCCGCAGGACCCGTTCGCGCTGACCCAGGTGGCGATGCCCGAGACCCGCATGCCCACGCTCGGGGCCGTGCTCGGGCTGGTCAACGCCTACCAGGCGGCGGGCGTACGGCTGCACATCGAGCTGAAGTCCGACCCGACGCGGCCCGCGCTGTCGGCCGCCCCCGAGGAGTTCGCCGAGCTGGTGCTCGACGAGCTCGACCGGCACGGCAGGCTGCACAACGCGGCGATCCTGAGCTTCGACTGGCGGATCATCTCGCGGGTGGCCGAGCTGGCGCCCGACGTCCGGCGCTTCGCGCTGGTCGAGCTCGACACCCTCGGCTGGAACGGCCCGCTCGGCGACGACGTCCCCGCCGCCGCCCGCGCCGCCGGCGCCACCACGCTCTCGCCCGAGCACGTGATGGTCGACGAGCGGCTCATGGCCCAGGCCGCCGCGGCGGGGCTGGACGTCGCCGTCTGGACCGTCAACGACACCGCGCTCGGCGCCCGCATGCTCGACCTCGGCGTCTCCGGGATCGTCACCGACTATCCCGACCGGATGCGCGAGCTGTGGCGGGAGCGCGGGCTCGAGCTGCCCGAGCCGGTCGGGCCGCTCAAGCCGGTCGGCGTCTGACTAGAGCCAGCCGTTGCGGCGGAAGCCGCGGTGCAGCAGCACGCACACCGTGACCATCACGGCCAGCACCGCGGGATAGCCCCACACCTGGCGGGTCTCGGGCATGAAGTCGAAGTTCATGCCGTAGATCCCGGCGATCATCGTCGGCACCGCCAGGATGGCCACCCAGGACGAGATCTTGCGCATGTCCTCGTTGGCCAGCGCGTTCGAGCGGGCCAGCGCGGCCTGCAGGATCGAGCTGCACAGCTCGTTGGACGACTCCACCTGCTCGCACACCCGTGCCAGGTGGTCGCCGACGTCGCGGAAGTATTCGCGCATGTCGGAGGGGATCACCCGGCGCTGCGGCAGCGCGGCCAGCGGCGCCTGCAGCGGGGTGACCGCCCGCTTCAGGTCGAGCATCTCGCGCTTGAGCTGGTAGATCCGGTTGATGTCGCGGGAGCTGACGTCGGCGAACACCGTGGCCTCGACGTCCTCCAGCTCCAGCTGCATGAGGTCGGCGACCTGGAGGTAGCGGTCGACGACGTGGTCGGCGATCGCGTGCAGCACCCCGGCGGGGCCGCGGGCCAGCAGGTCGGGACCGTCCTCGATGCGCTCGCGCACCTCCGTCAGCGGGCAGTGCTCGCCGTGGCGCACGGTGACCACGAAGTCGGGGCCCAGGAAGATCATGATCTCGCCGGTGGCGATGATCTCACCGGCGGGCTCGGCGCTGTCGAGGTACGCGATCGTCTTCAGCACCATGAACATCGAGTCGCCGTAGCGCTCGACCTTGGGGCGCTGGTGCGCCTTGACGGCGTCCTCGACGGCGAGCGGATGCAGCCCGAAGACCTCGGCCAGCCACTCGACCTCCGGCGCCGCCGGCTCGTGCAGGCCCACCCAGACGAACGCCTTGGCGCCCTCGGTGATCCTGTTGTGCCGGCGGACCAGCTCCAATGACTCGACGATGCCCGCGGCCCGGGTCTTCTCGCCCTCGATGTACGCGGCGTACTCCACGATGGAGTCGACAGGTGGCACGCACGCCTCGGTCACGGTCTGGAGGCGCTGACGCGGCTGGTGCCGCTGAACGGGGTGACGGTTGATGCGACGGAAAAGCGTGGACGAGCGCATGGCAGTCCCTTTCCGCCCGACCTGGCACGCTCCACGCGCGTGATGCGACATCACCTCTTAAAAACGGGAATGCGTGGAGGCACGATCAGGCTGCCGGATTGGAGTGGTCGGGGGTATTCGAGATGTACGTGAACGAGCACGTACTGCTGGGATCACCAGGATTCATCCCGGACCACCTCCAATCACACGAGAAGCCATAAAGCCGCCCCAATTTACCACGGGGCGGGGAACGCACCTGACTGTACTAGCCTGACGGCCGCCGGATCCGGTAGAAGCTGCCGAAGAAGCCGGGACCCTTCTGGCATGTCCCGGCAGCTTGCTTCTGCCCCCGCCGCAGTCTTCCAATCCAGCCCCCGCGGGGCTGAGGGGGGCGCGGGGCGCCGGGGCTGCGAGAATGGGCGGGTGCGCGTACTCGTTATTGGTTCCGGAGGGCGGGAGCACGCCCTCTGCCGTTCGCTCAGGCTGGATCCGCAGGTCACCGAGGTGCACTGCGCGCCCGGCAACCCGGGCATCGGGCAGGTCGCCGAGCTGCACGCCGTCGATCCCGTCGACCCGGAGGCGGTCGCCGGGCTGGCGAAGCGGCTGGGCGTGGATCTGGTGGTCGTGGGCCCGGAGGCGCCGCTGGTCGCCGGGGTCGCCGACGCCGTGCGGGAGGCCGGCATCGCCTGCTTCGGCCCGTCCAGGCAGGCGGCGATGATCGAGGGCTCCAAGGCCTTCGCCAAGGAGGTCATGCTGGCCGCCGGGGTGCCGACGGCCGAGGCGCGGGTGTGCGACAGCCCCGACGAGGCCGCGGCGGCGTGCGCCGAGTTCGGCGCCCCGTACGTGGTCAAGGACGACGGCCTGGCCGCCGGCAAGGGGGTCGTGGTCACCGGCGACCTGGAGGAGGCGCTGCGCCACGGGCGGGCGTGCGGGCGGGTGGTGATCGAGGAGTTCCTCGACGGGCCCGAGGTGTCGCTCTTCGCGCTCTGCGACGGGAGCACGGCGGTGCCGTTCCAGCCGGCTCAGGACTTCAAGCGCGCCTACGACGGCGACGCGGGCCCCAACACGGGCGGCATGGGCGCCTACACGCCGCTGCCGTGGCTTCCCGAAGGGCTGACCGAGCAGGTGATGCGCGAGGTCGTGCACCCGACGATCGCGGAGCTGGGCCGGCGCGGGCTGCCCTACCAGGGGGTGCTCTACGTGGGGCTGGCGCTGACCGCCAAGGGCCCGAAGGTGGTGGAGTTCAACGCCCGGTTCGGCGACCCGGAGACGCAGGTCCTGCTCGACCGGCTGGAGACGCCGCTGGGCGGGCTGCTGATGGCGTGCGCGACCGGCGAGCTGGGGCTCGACCCGGTGTTCAGGCCGGGCGCGGCGGTGACCGTGGTGCTCGCGGCCGAGGGCTATCCGGCCGCCCCGGTCAAGGGCGACGCGATCACCGGGCTGGAGCCGACGGACGACGCGTACGTGATCCACGCCGGCACGGCGCTGAAGGACGGCGAGCTGGTCTCGGCGGGCGGCCGGGTGCTCAACGTCGTCGGCACGGGCCCCGACCAGGAGACCGCCCGCCGCAACGCCTACGAGCTGGTCGAGCGGATCCGCATGCGCGGCGCCCACTACCGGACGGACATCGCCGGATGAGACACCTCCACTCCGGCAAGGTCCGCGACCTCTACGAGACCGGCGAGGGGACGCTGCTGATGGTGGCCTCCGACCGGATCTCGGCCTTCGACCATGTGCTGGAGTCCGAGATCCCCGGCAAGGGCGCCATCCTCACCCAGCTGTCGCTGTGGTGGTTCGACCAGTTGCGTGACGTGGTGCCCAACCATGTGGTGTCCGCGGGGCCCGACACGCGCAGCGTGCTGGTGAAGCCGCTCAAGATGGTGCAGATCGAGTGCGTGGCCAGGGGCTACCTGACGGGTGGCGGGTTGGGCGAATACCGCGCCACCGGCGCGGTGTCGGGCATCCCGCTGCCGCCGGGCCTCGAAGACGGGTCGCGGCTGCCCGAGCCGATCTTCACGCCGTCCACGAAGGCGCCCGCGGGTCAGCACGACGAGCCGATCCCGTACGAGCGGGTGGTCGCGGAGGTGGGCGAGGAGACCGCGGCGGAGCTGCGCCGCATCACGCTCGCGGTCTACGCGCGGGGGGCGGAGATCGCCCGCGAGCGCGGCATCATCGTCGCCGACACCAAGATCGAGCTGGGCTACGACGCCGACGGCGTGCTGACGCTGGGCGACGAGGTGCTGACGCCCGACTCGTCGCGGTTCTGGCCGGCCGACCAGTGGAAGCCGGGCCGGTCGCAACCGTCCTATGACAAGCAATATGTCCGTGATTGGCTTACTTCGCCGGAATCGGGATGGGACAAAGATTCCGGAACTCCACCACCGCGGCTGCCCGATGTCGTGGTCGAACGCACCCGCGATCGATACCGAGAAGCGTATGAGCGCATCACCGGGGTTGCCTTTACAGGATGATTCGGCCGGGTCAAGTGGTGTTACCGGCTACTGTTGGCCGGGCCTAGCCTCACGCTGAACTCTCAAGGAGCCGCCCGAATGGTCCGTTACCGCGTGCGCGGTGGCAACCCCCTGCGTGGAACCGCTTTCATCCAGGGCGCCAAGAACGCCGTGCTGCCGATGATCGGTGCGGCTCTGCTCACGGCCGAAGGCCGCACCGTCCTGCGCAACGTACCGATCATCGAGGACGTGCGCCGCGCCGTCGAGCTGGCCGAGGCCGTGGGCGCGTACGTCGAGCTGCACGAGTCCGAGCGCACGCTCGTCATCGACGCCTCCCGGCTGACCAGCCCGGTGCTGCCCGCCGAGATCGCCCGCCGGTTCCGCGGCTCGGTGCTCTTCACCCCCGCCCTGCTCCACCGGCTGGGCGAGGCGATCGTGGAAGGCGTCGGCGGCTGCAACCTCGGCAGCCGCAACCTCGACTTCCATTACCTGGGCTACAAGCGCCTGGGCGCGGTGGTCGACGAGGGCGAGACGGTGATCCACGTCAAGGCGTCCGGGCTGACCGGCGCCACGCTCTACCTCGACACCCCCTCCCACACCGGCACCGAGAACCTCATCATGGCCGCCGCCCTGGCCAAGGGCACCACGGTCATCGAGAACGCGGCGCTGGAGCCCGAGGTCCTCGACGTGATCGACATGCTCACCAAGATGGGCGCGCGGATCAGCGGCGGCGGCACCGGCTTCATCACCGTCGAGGGCGTCGAGGAGCTGCACGCCGTCGAGCACACGGTGATGCCCGACCGGCTCGACGCGGGCGTGTTCGCCATGGCCGCGGCCATCACGCAGGGCGAGGTGAGCCTCGTCGGCACCGGCCTCGACCTGGGGGTGGTGCGCTACAAGCTGGAGCAGATGGGCGTCGACTTCGCCCGCCAGGGCGCGGTGCTGCAGGTGCGGTGCGACGGGCCGCTGCGGCCGATCAACATCATCACCGACACCTATCCCGGCTTCGCCACCGATCTCCAGTCGCCGATGATGACGGTGGCCGCGCTGGCCGGCGGCACCAGCTACATCCACGAGCGCATCTTCGACGGCCGCTTCGCGCTGGCGGGCGAGCTCAACAAGATGGGCGCCAACGTGGAGGTCGACGGCAGCCGGGCGATCGTGCGCGGCGCGACCCCGCTCACCGGAGCCGGCGTAACCGCTCACGATCTGCGTTCGGGTATAGCGCTGGTGCTCGCCGGACTGGCCGCCAATGGCGAGACCGTCATCGACTCCGGATACCTCATCGATCGCGGTCACGCACATCTCGCGCCCCGAATGCGAGCTCTCGGCGCGGACATTACACGAGAGATTTCTGAGCGTTGATAACGGCTGGAAAAACCCCGTTGAGCTGCTGATACATCTTCTCGGGCGGTCAACCAGAACGTCTTTCCGGAAAAGTCGGGCGTGACATTACGGCCCCCGCGAGCGATCGTTCCAAAAGAGAGCACTGCAACGGATCGCAGGATGGGACGAACATTGGTCGAGAGGGCGGAAGAAACTTCCCGAGTGTCACGCCCGGGCGCTATGACACCGGATCTCACCATTGGCGTGGTCGGACCTCATGACCTGGTGGAGCGGGTCATGTTGATGGGTCACGCCGCAGCGCCGCTTCCCTGCCGCCTGGTGGCCGCCGCCTATCGCGACGAGCAGGAAGCGCCCGACAAGGTGACACGGCTCGGTCCCGGCGTCGACGCCTGTCTGTTCGCCAGCCCGGTGCCCTACGACCTGGCAAGGCGTTCCGGCGTGCTGACGATGCCCGCCACGTACGTGCAGGTCGGCGGGGCGGCGTTGATCGCGGCACTGGCGAAGGCGGCACTGGACACGCGGGTGGACCCGCAGCGGGTGAGCGTCGACGTGGTCAGCCGGGCCGATGTCGAGGAGGCGTACACCGACCTCGGCATCCCGGCGGCGGACGTGCACAGCCGCGACGAGCCGGGCGCCACCGGCACGATCGCCGCCTTCCACGAGCGGCTGTCCCGCCAGGGCACGACCACGGGGGCGCTGACGTGCCTACCCGCCGTGGCCGAACGCCTGCAGGCGGCGGGGGTGCCGGTCATCAGGATCAGGCCGACGTCGGCGGCCATCCGCACGGCGCTGCACACCGCGGCGCTGCTCGGCGCGCACCACCGGCTGGAGGAGTCACAGCTCACGGTCGTGCTGGTGGAGGTGCCGACGCTGCGCGAGCCGGTGCGCCGGGCGGCGCCCCGCCACTGGCGCGACGAGCTGCGGCTGTCGCTGCACCGGCTGCTGGTCCAGGAGGCCAACCGGATCAACGCCACCGTCTGGCCGATCGACGACCACAGCTATCTGGTGACCGCCACCAGAGGATCGGTCGCGACGGCCACCGACGGGTTCAGGGTGCTGCCGTTCGCCGCCAGGATCCGCGACGAGCTGGGGCTGGCGGTCGAGGTGGGTGTGGGCATGGGTCGCACCACCCACGACGCCGAGTCGCACGCACGGGCCGCGCTGGCGCGCACGCAGGCGGGCAAGCAGGCGCAGGGGTTCGCGGTCGACCGGGAGGGCCGGGCGCTCATCCCGGCCCCGCGGATGCCGCCGACCGGCGCGGCCGCGCTCAAGCCCAAGGGCGTGGAGGTGCTGTCGCGGCTGGCCGCCAAGCTGGAGGGCGGCGACACCGTGGTGGACGCGGAGGGCGCGGGCAAGATGCTGGGGGTGACGCCGCGTACGGCGCGGCGGCTGCTGCGCACGCTGGTTGACGAGGGACTCGCGTGGCCGTTGCCGCCCAACCGCACGCCGCAGCCGGGCCGGCCGCGCCAGCTCTACCGCCTCATCGTGGAGAAGCTGGGGCCCCGCTGACGTCCATGGGCCGGGCCCGCCGCCCTTCCTTCCCCCCTCCGGCGGCGGACCGGTTCATGGACTGTCTACTTCTGGTTGATTCGCGGTTGGGGCGTGGAGAGACGGGTATGAATTTCGTCGCCCCCGATCGATGGGATTCGGACGGGGGCGCCAACCGTTCTGGGGGCGCCCCGCCGACCATCACCCGTCCGGGCCGAAGCCCGGGGGTTCCCACATCTCAACGTCTGATACCCGCATGCGCTCTGTCGGCGGCGAGGACTATCGTCATGAGTCATGACAGCTGACACACCTGACCGGCGGGTCTCGCTCGCCGTGTGGACGGCGCTGGGCATCGTCTACGTGGTCTGGGGTTCCACCTACCTCGGCATCGCCATCGTCATCGAGACGATGCCGCCCATGTTCAGCGGCGCCATCCGCTTCCTCTCCGCGGCGCTGCTGCTGGGCGCGTTCCTGGCGATCAGGAAGGGCCCCGCCGTCTTCCGGATGACGCGCCGCCAGTTCGGCAGCGCGGCGCTGGTCGGGCTCCTGCTGCTGACGGGCGGCAACGGCATGGTGGCCGTCGCCGAGCAGCACATCTCCAGCGGCCTCGCCGCGCTGCTCGTGGCGTCCGTGCCGCTCTGGCTGGTCGTGTTCAGGATCGCGGTACGCGACAGGCCGATGGTGCTCACGCTGGCCGGGGTGCTGGTCGGGTTCGCCGGGGTGGCGGCCGTGTCGCTCAGCGGCGGCGGGGCGAGCGGCAGCGCCACCGGGATCGCGGTCATCCTGCTCGCCTCCGCGTCCTGGTCCGTCGGCTCGTTCCTGTCGGGACGGATCGCGATGCCGGCCAACACGTTCGCGGCCAGCACCGTCGAGATGGTCGCCGGAGGCCTCGGCATGGTCGCCGTCGGCGCCGTGGCGGGCGAGCGGCTCGACCCCGCGCTCGTCTCCGGCCGCTCCTGGGCCGCGCTCGCGTATCTGATCGTGATCGGCTCGCTGGTCGGGTTCACCGCCTACACGTGGCTGCTGGGCAACGCGCCGATCTCGCTGGTGTCGACGTACGCGTACGTGAACCCGATCGTGGCCGTGATCCTCGGCGTGCTGGTGCTGCAGGAGCAGGTGACCGTGCAGATCCTGCTGGGCGGGCTGGTGATCCTGGTGGGCGTCGCCCTGGTCGTGTCGACGGAGCGGCGACGCCCCAAGAAGGCCCCCGAGCCGGCCGCGGCGGTGTCTACGCCTTCATGAAGGCGGCGGCGGCGGTCAGGAAGGCGTCGTTGGCCTCCGGGTCGCCGATGGAGACCCGGGCGCCCTCCCCCGCGAACGGCCGCACCGCGACGCCCTCGGCGGCGCAGGCCGCGGCGAAGTCCATGGTGCGCTCGCCCAGCCGCAGCCAGACGAAGTTGGCCTCCGTCGGCGGCACCTCCCAGCCCTGGGCGATGAGCGCCTCGCGGACCCGGGTGCGCTCCTTGACCACCCGCTCCACCCGCTCGAGCAGCTCGTCCTCCGCCGCCAGCGACGCGATGGCCGCCACCTGGGCGAGCTGGTTGACCGCGAACGGGATGATCGTCTTGCGTACGGCGGCCGCGACCGGCTCCTGCCCGACCACGTAGCCGACGCGCAGCCCCGCGAGCCCGTACGCCTTGGAGAACGTGCGCAGCACGCAGACGTTCGGCCGGTCGCGGTAGAGAGTGAGGCCGTCGGGCACCGACTCGTCGCGGACGTACTCACGGTAGGCCTCGTCGAGCACCACCAGCACCTGCTCCGGCACCCGGTCCAGGAACGCCACCAGCTCACGCTCGCGGATCGAGGTGCCGGTCGGGTTGTTGGGGTTGCACACGAACACCATGCGCGTCCGGTCGTTGATCGCCTCGGCCATGGCGTCCAGGTCGTGGTCCTCCCCGGCCAGCGGCACCCGTACGGACGTCACCCCGGCCAGGTCGGCGAGGAGCGGATAGGCCTCGAACGACCGCCACGCGTAGACCACCTCGGCGCCCGGGTCGCCGACGCTCTCGAACAACTGCTGCGCCACCGTCACGGACCCCGCGCCCAGCGCGATGTGCTCCGCCGGCACCCCGAACCGCTCCGCGATCGCCTCGGTCAGCTTGACCGCCCCCGGATCGGGATAGCGGTGGATCAGCCGCGCCCCCTCGGCGATGGCCTCCACGACGGACGGCAACGGCTCGTAGGGCGACTCGTTGGACGACAGCTTGTAGGACCGGCCGTCGGGCGTCATGACGGCCTTGCCCGGCTTGTAGGCCGGCATGGTGTCGAGGATCGGGCGGAAACGAGGCATGTCCATACGATAGGCCAGCCCCCGCCAGGGCATCACCGGCCCTGGTCATTCCTTGAGCGAGCGGAGCATCGGGGGGTGCAGGAGCTCGGCGGGGCCGCGGCGGTAGAGCTTGGCGGGGCGGCCGCCGTCGCGGGTCGTGGTGGCGCCCGTCTCCACGAGGAAGCCCTCCGCCTTGGTGACCTTGCGGTGGAAGTTGCGCGGGTCGAGCGTGCGGCCCCAGACGATCTCGTACACCCTCCGCAGGTCGGCCACCGTGAACTCCGGCGGGCAGAAGGCGGCGCCCAGCGAGGTGTATTCGAGCTTGGCCCTGGCCCGCTCGACCCCGTCGAGCATGATGCGGCGGTGGTCGAAGGCCATGACGGCGAGGGATTCGACGGGCTGCCAGCTCATGTGGGCCTTCTCCGAGGCCGGCAGGTCGGGGGCGATGCCGAGGTAGGCGACGCTGAGCACGCGCTGGCGGGGGTCGCGGTCGGGGTAGCCGTAGGTCTGGAGCTGCTCCAGGTGGACGGGGGCGCCGGGGAGGCCGGCGCGCTCCGACAGGATGCGCTGGGCGGCCGCGGGAAGGTCCTCGTCGAGCTGGATGAACCCGCCGGAGAGCGACCAGCGGCGCAGGAAGGGCGGGTTGTCGCGACGCCAGGTGAGCGCGCTGAGCGCGTGGTTACGGACCGTGAGCACGACCAGGTCGACGCTGACCGGAATGCGCGGGACCATGCAGGCACGTTACACGCTGCCGCACGACCTGGTGACCGTCAGGTGTCGATGCGGACGTGCAAGGGCTCGCTGGTCGACTGCCCGGAAGGGATCTTGACCTTGATGCGGACCCACTCCCCGGACGGCACCCGGCTCCAGTCGAAGGGCACCCAGGCCGTCTGCATGTGCTCGGGCAGCTCGTCCAGAGGGTCCTCGTCCAGCCAGCCCACCTCGGAGACGACCAGGTCGGCCGTGCCGCCCGACCACTCGACGGTGACGGTGCCGTCCTTCAGGTTGTAGCCGCGCACCTCCACCCCGTCCTCGGGGGCGCGGGCGCGGCGGATGGCGTCGACCGCGATCGGCCGCTGCCAGTCGCGCATGATCTCCGACTCCACCGACGGCGACCCGCAGGTCATGAAGTCGCTCCACATGTACGAGACGATCTTCTGGACGTAGCGGCCCGCCATGGCCACGGCCTGGTCGAGTCGCTTCTTGTCGGTCTTGCCGCGGGTGCCGTGGGCCGCGCAGGGCTCGTCGCCCGACGGCTCGAAGGCTTCGACGTTGGCCCAGAGCTGCACGTCGTGGCCGCCCTCGATCATCTCCTCGCGGGCCGCCGCCATCTCGCGGTAGTAGTCGCGGGTGGAGCCGTGGTAGGCGGTCTTGTAGGTGGTCTCGCCGACGACGGGGCGCAGCCGCTCGTCCACCTCGTCGCCGCGCTCGTCGGGCCAGTAGAGGCCGACCTTGCCGGTGCCGCGGCTGTCCTGCGGGGCGATGATGCCGACGCCGGTCCGCGCCAGCGCCTTGAAGCCCTCGGCGACCTGCGCGGGGGTCTGGCCGAAGGCGACGCGCTTGCGGGCGTCGAGATAGGGGCTGATCAGGATGGGCTTGCCCGGCAGCTCCTGGCGGACGATGCGGTGCTGGTCGGCGTACACCTCAAGGGTGGGGTTGTCGGCCAGCGTGTCGGCCATCTGCACCTCGAACGGCTGATAGACGCCGCCGAGCGACTGCCGCTCGGCGAAGCGCGCGCCGTAGTCCTGGAGGATGCGGCGGGTGACCGTGGTGAGGGTGCCGATGTGCTTGCGGTTGGCCCTGATCGGGCTGGCGGGGTCGCGCGGCGCCAGCGGCAGCGCGGGGAAGACCTGCACGCCGAACTGGTCGCCGAGGTCGAGCAGCTTGGTCAGGCTGTCTTCCGGCGAGCCGGCGATGAGGATCAGATCGTACGTGGAGCCCTTGGAGAAGTCGCAGGTCGGGTCGTCGGAGCCGTCCGGCGGGGCGATGAGGCGGAAGTAGGTGCGCTTGCCGCCGTCGATCGAGCGTTCCATGGGCTGACACCTGAACAGGCCGTCGCCGAACGACTCGTCAGTGCGGTAGACGTACACGCGCCCGATGCGGTTGTCGGGGTGCGCCTCCTTGAGGTCCCGCTCGGCGGACTCGTAGCAGCTGACCCCGTCCTCCTCGCACGCCTTGTAGAGGGAGTCGACCTCGCCGTCGCGGGTCTTGACGCGCCCCTTGCGGTCGACGGTGCGGAACTGCAGGCCGTAGCCGATCCTGATGACCGTGTCGCCGCCGACGCGGTGGATCTCCTGGAGCTGGCTGCGCCAGGTGCACGGGTTGGACGTGGGGGTGATCCAGTAGCCGGTGACGGCGTAGGGCGCCTTCTCCTGGGTCTCGAACGTTCCACAGGGGTCGGTGAACTCGCTGACCATCGGCGTCGGCTGGACGCGCGTCGGCGAGGCCTCGGCCTGCGGGGTGGCGGACTGGAGGGGTTCGTCGTCGCCGACGGGCAGGACGACGACCACCGCCGCGATCGCGGCCAGGATCGCTGCCCCCAGGAGGACGAAGAGCCAGCGCACGTTGGGAACCCTACCGCCGCTTCACCCCGGCCCAAGCTTCGAGCTGGGCGACGAATCGCTTGGCCGAGTTGGGCCAGTGGTGGTTGGCGCGGGCGGCGGCGTAGCCGCGCGCGCCCTGGGCACGGCGCTCGCGCACGTCGTCCCTGAGGGTTAGCACGGCCTGGGCCACCGCCTTCGGGTCCTCCCAGGGCACCACGACGCCGCTCTCGTAGCGGTCGACCAGCTCGACGGCGCGGGGTGAGGGGGTGGTGATGACGGGGATGCCGTGCGCCATGTACTCGATGATCTTGGTGGGCATGGAGTGGCGGTAGTTCGGCTCGTCGTGCAGCAGCGACAGACCGGCCAGCGCGCCGTCGAGCCGCTTGAGCGCCTCGTCGTTCGGCATGAAGTCGCGCCACTCCAGCACGCCGTCGTGCACGGCCTTGTTGAGCACCAGGCGGCTCTGCGGGTCGGCGTAGCCGATCAGCTCGACGGCCACCCGGTACGGCTGGAGCAGCCGGGCCACCTCGATCGCCTCGAACACGCCGCGGGCCCTGGACAGCCAGCCCAGGTAGACGATCCGGTCGTCGCCCGGCGGGGTGACCGAGTCGGGCACCCAGGTCTCGTTGGGCACGATCAGGTGGGCGTGCTTGAACCGGCCCGCGTACGCGGTCTCGGCCAGCAGCAGGTGCAGGTTGCGCTCGGCGATGCTCTCCAGCATCCGGGCGAGGAACCGTACGGGCGGGCGCAGCAGCGACGGCAGCCACGGCTTGAGCGAGAGCGTGGCCGGGGTGTCCTCGTGCACGTCCCACACGACCGGCGGGCGGTTGCGCATCCCCCAGACGGCGAACAGCAGCTCGGGGTCGTGGATGAGGGCCAGGTCGACCTTGTCGCGCATGCGCTTGAACAGCCTGCGCGCGGCCCACATGGCGGAGATCCGCTTACGCTGCACCGCTCTGGGCAGATCGACGCCGGTCACCCAGGGACGGGGGACGACTCCGTGGGCGGTGTAGGAGGCGGCGTACGTGACCTCATGACCGGCATCCACCAGGGCGCGGATCTGCCGGTGCAGGATCCTCGCGTCCTCGGGGTTATGCACCACCGTCATGACGAGCACGTGCACGCGCGTTGCCTCCGGTCGCTACAGCCGCTCGACGCGTTCACCCTCGGTGAGCACACCGCGGGTGTCGAGCACGAGCCTGGCCTTCGCCTCGACCATCCCCAGGTCGAACGCGGCGTGCTGTTGCAGCAGCACCGTCACGTCGGCATCGGCGACGGCCTCGGCCAGATCTTCCTCACGCCGCACGGGCGTGCCGTCCACTGACCACTCCTTGACGTGCGGGTCGGCGAACGTGAGATCGGCGCCCAGCTCCAGCAGCGCACGCGCCACGGGCAGGGCCGGAGTCTCGCGTTCGTCGGCGATGTCCGGCTTGTAGGTGACGCCGAGCATAACGACTCTGGCGCCGTTCACCGCCTTTTTGTGTCTGTTGAGCAGACGTTGCACACGGGCCACCACGTAGGACGGCATCCGCTCGTTGATCTCCTGGGCCAGTTCGACGAACCTGAACGGGTAGCCGAGCTTGCGGACCGTGTAGGAGAGGTACGAGGGATCGACCGGTATGCAGTGGCCGCCGACGCCGGGGCCGGGCAGGAACTTGTGGAACCCGAACGGCTTGGTGGCGGCCGCCTCGATGGCCTCCCAGAGGTCCACGCCGAGCTCGTCGCAGAAGATCGCCATCTCGTTGACGAGAGCGATGTTGACGTGCCGGTAGGTGTTCTCCAGCAGCTTGGCCATCTCCGCCTCGCGGGTGCTGCTGACCGGCACGACCTGCTCGACGAAGCGTCCGTAGAAGGCGGTGGCCCGGTCGCGGCAGGCGGGCGTGTAGCCGCCGACGACCTTGGGGGTGTTGCGCAGGCCGTACTTGGGGTTGCCCGGGTCGATGCGCTCCGGCGAGAAGGCCAGGTGGAAGTCGACGCCGGCGGTCAGCCCCGAGGACTCGAGCAGCGGGCGGACCAGCTCGTCGGTGGTGCCCGGCCAGGTCGTCGACTCGAGCACGACGAGCGTGTCCTTGCCCATGTTGCGTGCCACGGTCTTGCTGGCGCCCTCGACCGCGGACAGGTCGGGCCTGTGGTCCTCGTCCAGCGGCGTGGGCACGCAGATGACGATCGTGCTGCACTCGGCCAGGACCGTCTCGTCCAGCGTGGCGGTGAACCCGTTGGCCAGCATGTGGTCGAGATCGGCGTCGGTCAGGTCATCGATGTAGGACTGCCCGGCCTTCAGAGCGTCGACCTTGCGGGGGTCGACGTCGAGGCCGACGACCTTCAGCCCGGCGGCCACCGCCTCTTTGGCGAGGGGCATGCCGACGTAGCCGAGGCCGATGACAGCCAAGTCGATTTCTGTCACAGCTGTGCCTTAGAGAGCCGGATACAACACTTCATGGTCGCAAAGGTTATCTCAAGTCCACCTAGCTCACGCCTAATGCGACGGAACCGATCAGAACAGACAGCCCAAGAGAAGGTCATCTTTCCGCAAGGCTCCTGTACAGGGCTTGATAAGTCTCGGCAACGCGGCTCCACGTGCGCTTCGCGGCCACTTCCGCACGGCCCGCCTCGCCCATCTCGGCCCGCTTGGCGGGATCGTCGGCGAGCGCGCCCAGCGCCTTGGCGAACTCGCCCGGGTCGCCGGCGGGCACGAGCATGCCCGCGCCGTCGCTGCCGACCAGCTCCGACAGAGCCGGCAGGTCGCTCAGCACGACCGGCTTGCCCAGCGCCATCGCCTCGACCGGCTTGAGCGGCGTGACGAGCCTGGTCACCCGCAGGTCCTCGCGCGGGCAGACGAAGATGTCGATGGCGTCCTGCGCCTGCAGGGCCTCCTCCGGCCCCACCCGGCCGGGCAGGATCGCGTCCGACAGCCCCAGCTCGGTCACGAGCTCCAGCAGGTTCTCGCGCTCGGCGCCGTCGCCGACGATGAGCACCCGCACCGGGTTGCCCTGGTCACGCAGGAGCGCCGCGGCCCGCAGCAGGGTGGCGAAGCCCTCGTACGCCACGATGCTGGAGACCGAGCCGACCACGATCTCGCGATCCTCGATGCCCATCTCGCGGCGGAACGAGGCCCCGTCGTACTGGGCGGTGAGCAGCGAGTCGTCGACCGCGTTGGGCGCCAGGTGGATCCTCTCGCGGGGGACGCCGCGCTCGACGATCTCCGTGGCCATGGTCTCGGCCAGCGTGACGACCGCGTCGGCCTCCCGCATCAGGAACGCCTCGCGCTCGCGCTGGAGCACGTGGCGCTGGCTGCCCACCCGTTTGGGGTCGCGCGAGGCCCAGGTCTCCTCCAGGAACCCGCGTACCTCGTACACGAACGGGGTGCCCGTGCGGTCGCGCACGGCGTGCGCGACCGAGCCGTTGCGGTGGTCGGTGGCGGCGTGCAGCACCTGCGGGCGGAGCTGGGTGACGAGCTTGGTGACCGCGTCGGCGCCCTTGATCATGCGGCCGCGCATCTCGAACGGCACCTCGCCGCGCCCGTCGGGCAGCATCCGGTAGTAGGGGACGCCGTCCAGCTCCTCGTACGGCGCCGCGTCCGCGTGGCCCTGGAGCATGGGGAAGCCCCAGCTGGTGACCACGTGCGGGTCGAGCCCCGCGGCCTTCTGGGAGGTGACGATGCGGTGGGTCCTGACCGTGTAGCCGGCCTGGGTGTACGGGAGCGAGTTCGTGATCAGGTGGACCACGCGCCCGGCGACCCGCTCCAGGATGGCCACCTTGGGGCCCGGCGGGATCGGGTCGGGGCTGATCGCCTCCAGCTCGCCGCGGTAGTAGGCGGCCCTGCGCTTGACGAACGGGTATTTGGTGAAGGGTTCGAGCACCTCGGCGGCCATGCTGACGCGCCCGGAGTCCCAGTGTTCCTTGGCTTCGTCCCACGGCGCCCTGATCATGCGCATGCCCAGCTTGCGGACGACGCGGCGGGCGCGGCGCGCGGCGGGCCAGGCCACCTTGCCGATGACGGGCCGCAGGCGCGGCGGCATCGCGTCGGCGGCCGCCTGGGCGGCCCGGACGGGGTCGGCCCTGACCTTGGTCACGACCACGCGGGAGACGATGATCGGATGCTGGATGAAGCCCTTCAGAAGCCCACCGACGCCGGCACGGGCGGACTTCGCGGACACCCCAGCGGAAGTTTTCGAGGAGTCTTGAGGACTGGCGTCGGATGCCACGCGGTGACCGTACCATAGGCAGCGTTTTTTCCCTTCCGCTATGAAAGGCGAGGTCATGGGGGACAACGTCCTGGTGCTGCACGTTCTGGGAGCCCGGCCCAACTTCGTGAAGGCGGCCCCGGTGGTGCGCGCGCTCGGCGAACTCGGCGTGCGGCAGGGCATCATCCACACCGGCCAGCACTACGACGCGCTGATGTCGGACGTGTTCTTCGCGGACCTCGGCCTGCCCGACCCGGTGGCGAACCTGGGGGTGGGCTCCGGCAGCCACGCCAGGCAGACGGCGGCCCTGCTCGTCGGCCTGGAGGACACCTTCCAGGAGCACGACCCGGACCTGGTGGTCGTCTACGGCGACGTGAACTCGACGCTGGCCGCGATCCTCGTCTGCGCCAAGCTCGGCATCAAGACCGCGCACGTCGAGGCCGGGCTGCGCTCGTTCGACCGGTCCATGCCGGAGGAGGTCAACCGGGTCGTCACCGACTCGCTGTCCGACCTGCTCTTCGCCACCTCGCCCGACGCGCTCTCCCACCTGGCGGCCGAGGGCGTGCCCGCCTCCAAGGTGCACCTGGTGGGCAACCCGATGATCGACAGCCTGTTCTCCGCGCTGCCGTCGCTCGACCCGGCCCCGGTGGTGGAGCGGCTGGGCCTGCCTGAGCGGTACGCGGTCGCGACGCTGCACCGCCCGGCCAACGTGGACACCCCGGAGGCGGCGCGCGAGCTGGTCTCGGCGGTGCTCGACGTGGCCCGCCAGATCCCGCTCGTGGTGCCGATCCACCCGCGTGGCCGCACCCGCCTGGCCGAGGCCGGGCTGGTCGACGGCCCTTCGGTGCGCGTGGTCGACCCGCTGGGCTATGTGGACTTCCTCTCACTCGTCCGGGGCGCCGCGCTGGTCGTCACCGACTCCGGGGGCGTGCAGGAGGAGACCACCATGCTGGGCGTGCCCTGCCTGACCGTGCGGCCCAACACCGAGCGCCCGGTCACGATCACCCACGGCACGAACCGGCTGGTCACGCCCGCCCTGCTGCCCGCGGCGGCGGAGAAGGCGCTGGCCGACGGGGCGGTCACGCCCTCCGGTGAGCTGCCCCCGCTGTGGGACGGCGCCGCCGGGCCGCGCATCGCCCGGGTGATCTCCGCGTGGCTGAAGGGGGACAACCTCTCCCCCGCCGCTCAGGGGGCGCGTTCCGAGTAACCCCACTTTTCGTACGGATCTCGCCGTACTATGACATACCCCGCACCAGCGTTAGGCGATGCCCCATGGCCGAAACCCCTGAAGAGCCCACGTTCCAGCGCCTCGGACCGGTGAACTGGCTGCCCGAGGAGCGCAAGGTCGTCGAGCGCCACGAGGCGGAGATCAGGGAGCTGCGCCGCCGGCTGGAGATCGCGGAGGCCAAGGCCGCCTACGCCGCCTGGAAGC
This sequence comes from Nonomuraea sp. C10, assembly GCF_008017515.1. NCBI lineage: Bacteria > Bacillati > Actinomycetota > Actinomycetes > Streptosporangiales > Streptosporangiaceae > Nonomuraea > Nonomuraea sp. C10. The sequence goes on along the minus strand of NZ_VPFF01000003.1, from coordinate 1,506,375 downwards.
TGGAGGCCACCCAGGCCAAGCGGACCTTCAAGCTGGGCGAGGCCATCGGGTCCAGGAGCCCCGGCAAGATGCTGGAGGCCGTCAGGTCCAGGGACCGCGCGCCGAAGGCGCCGATGCCGGTCAACGAGGCCATCGAGCTCGCGAACCACAGGGCGCCCGAGGTCAAGGTGCCGGCGGTCAAGTGGCCGGCGGGGCCGGTGAACCGTCCCGACCTGAAGGTGGCGGTCATCCTGGACGACTTCTCCAGGATGGCCTTCCGCTACGAGTGGGACCAGATCGAGTTCGGGCTCAAGGACTGGCCGGAGATCTTCGCGGAGAAGCGGCCCGACCTGCTGTTCTGCGAGTCGGCCTGGCACGGCAACCAGGGCCGCTGGCGCTACCAGATGACCGGCACCAACGCGCCCAAGGAGCCGCTGCGCGACCTGGTCTCCTGGTGCAGGGCGGCGGGCATCCCGACGGTCTTCTGGAACAAGGAGGACCCGCCGAACTTCGACTTCTTCATCGACACGGCCAAGCTGTTCGACTACGTGTTCACCTGCGACGGTGACATGTTGCCGAAATATCGCGAAATTCTGGGCCACGACCGGGTGGACGTGCTCCAGTTCGCCGCCCAGCCGCGCGTGCACAACCCGGTCCAGCAGCGGGAGGGCCGGCTGCACGACGTGGTCTTCGCCGGCATGTACTTCCGCGACAAGCACCCCGAGCGCCGCGAGCAGATGGAGACCGTGCTGGACCCGGTGCGCGAGCTGGGCCTGCACATCTTCGCCCGCAACGGCGAGGTGGACGAGAAGTACGCCTGGCCGGAGAAGTACCGCCCGCACATCGTGGGCGAGCTGCCGTACGACCAGATGCTCGCCGCGTACCGGATGTACAAGGTCTTCCTGAACGTCAACTCGGTGCTCGACTCGCCGACCATGTGCGCCCGCCGCGTGTTCGAGCTGTCGGCCTGCGCCACCCCGGTGGTGTCGGGCTGGTCGCGGGCCGTCGAGGAGACGTTCGGTGACCTGATCCCGATCGCCCGCGAGCCGATCGAGTCGTACAACCAGGTGCTGCACCTCATCAACAGCCCCGAGCTGCGCGCCCGGCAGGGGCATCTGGCGATGCGCGAGGTGTTCGACAAGCACCTGTTCACCCACCGCGTGGACCAGATACTCCAGTTGCTCGGCCGCCCGGCGACGCCGCGGTCACGGTCGATCTCGGTGGTGCTGCCGACCAACCGCGCCGCCCAGATCGAGCACGCGATCTCGTCGGTGGCCAAGCAGATCCACCGGCCGGTGCAGTTGATCATGGTGCTGCACGGCCTGGACATCGACCCGGTCGTGGTGGCCGACAAGGCTCGCATGGCGGGCATCACGGACGTGACCGTGCTCCCGGCCGACCCAGGGCTGTCGCTGGGCGCCTGCATGAACCTGGGCATCGACGCCGCCGAGGGCGAGCTGATCGCCAAGATGGACGACGACAACCTCTACGGCGAGCACTACCTGTCGGACCTGCAGCGCGCCTTCGACTACACCGAGGCGGAGCTGGTCGGCAAGGGCGCCCACTACTCCTTCTTCGAGGGCTCCAACACCACCATGCTGCGCCTGCCGGGCCTGGAGCACCGCTACTCGTTCCTGGTGCAGGGCGGGACGTTCCTCGGCAAGGCGGACATGTTCCGCACCTACCGCTTCCCCGACCTGACCCGGGGCGAGGACACCCACCTGGTCCGCCGCCTCAAGGAGGACGGGGTCAAGATCTACTCGGCGGACCGGTTCAACTTCGTCTACTGGCGCAGCGCCGACTCGGCGATGCACACCTGGCAGGCCGACCACATCAAGCTGACCAGGAACGCCCAGTTCTCCTTCGTCGGCCGTCCCGACGACCACGTGCTGATCTGACGGCGTGTTGCGGGCGCCGTGCCGTGCACCCGGCGGGGAGCCGTGCCTATGGTGGCGCGATGAGGGACGATTGCGGCCTGGTGACGATCAGCGGTCACGAGGCGTTCGACAAGACGGTCGACGACGTGTGCGCGGCGGTGACCGCGGCCGGCTACCACGTGTTCGCGCGGGTGGACCACACGGAGAACGCGGTGCGGGCCGGCAGGGAGCTGCCTCCGACCACGCTGGTGCTCTTCGGCGAGCCCATCGTCGGCACCGACCTGATCGCGGAACGCCGCACCGCGGCCATCGACCTGCCGTCCAAGATCCTCGTGTGGCAGGACGGGGACGCCGTGCGGCTGACGTACAACACCGCCGACTGGCTGGTGCGCCGCCACGGCGTCGAGCGGGAGGGCGCCGCCGCCGCGCGGACCCTGGAGGAGGCGACCGAGCAGATCTGCCGGCGGACGGCGGCCTCCGCGCGCGCGTAGGCGGCGGCTGGGTCTCCGCGGCTCAGACGGCGGCCCGCGAGAGGTTCTGGTCGGCGAGCTTGCCGAGCTCCATCAGGCCGGCTCGTTTCACCTCGCGGCCGACGACCATGAGGCTCATGACGAGGGTGCCGCGCCTGATCGTGACCGTGCCGATCTGGGCCTGCCGGTCGCCGCCCGACGCGGTGGTGAGGTAGGCGCGCGACTCGTCGCCCTGCTTCGGCATCTTCAGGTCGCGGGTGCGGTAGACCACGTCGATGCCGCGCACGTGGGCGTGGTACGCGCCGCACTCGCTGGGCAGCGGACCGGGGAACACCCCGGCGGGCAGCGAGACCACGGCCTGGGTGATCGACCCCTTCGGCGAGGCGAACCCGACGACGGCGGCCGGGGCCTTGGCGACCTCCGGCTGGGCCACGTCGAGCAGGGCCGCGCCCGCGCACTCGGGGTGGTCCAGCTTGGCCTGGCGGACCGACTCCAGGCCCTGTCTGGTGGACCGGAGCGTGCTGTAGGTGCCGACCTCCGGGCCGTACGCGACCTGCATGCCCTTGGGCGCCGGCAGCAGCGCGGCGCGGAGCTTGGCCGCCTCGGCGGGCTTCGGGGCGGACGCGGGCGGCGGGGTGGACGCGGCGGGCGCCGCGGCCTTCTCCGAAGAGCAGCCCGCTATGACCGTCATGCTTAGAAATGCGGCGGAAAATGCCTTAAGCATGAGTTCTCCATTTCACTTCAACGGCATCGGGTAGACGTTAAAGGAAACGCGCGCCGCGCGAACCAGCAACGGCGCTATCCACCGGATTCGACGCATTCGACAAGACCGCCCAACCCACCTTCTAGCAGCGACTACGGCCCGCGATCGGCGAATCGGACGGCATTTACCCAACGGCATTCACCGTCACAAGTAGCGCAAAGACTCAGCCACCCGCAGCGCGGCGCCATTGGCCTTTTCCGACGAGTCCCGATGATCGGCCCCATGGGGGACATCGGCCGTTCGGCGGCGGGACGCGAACTGGGCATGGGGCGCGCCATCTCGCGCCGCGACTTCTTCGACGGGGTGGCCGTGACGGCGGGCGCCGCGGCCCTGGGCGGCTCGGGAGGAGCCGGAACGGCCTATGCCGCCTCGTCGGCCCCGGCGGCGCCGGCGTTCCGCGGCAACACCTCCCAGGCGCTCGGCGTGCTCCACGCGCTGCGCGACGGCCGGTTCTGGCAGCAGGCGGACCCGCCCGTGCCGACGGGGGAAGCCTACGACCTGGTGGTGGTGGGGGCCGGGCTGAGCGGGGTGAGCGCCGCCCACGAGTGGCTGCGCCGCCATCCCGGGGCGCGCGTGCTGATCCTGGACAACCACGACACGATCGGCGGCCACGCCCAGCGTCCCGGCTCGGGTTCGGTGGCGGCGCCCGTGACCTGGACGCCGGAGTTCCGCGAGCTGCTCGACCGGCTGGGCGTCGTGGCCGCACCGTGCCAGGAGTGCGGCGCCGACGACAGCGTGATGTGCGACCGCGAGACGTTCCCCGTCGAGACGCTGGTGTCCACCGGCGCGAGCGCCGCGGGGTGGATCGGCCGGCTGCCCGTCGCCGACGCCGCCAGGCAGGACCTGATCCGCCTGCACACCGACCCGCCCGACCCGTTCCCCGGGCTCGGGCCGGAGGCCAAGCAGGAGCGCCTGGCCGACCTCACCTACTCCCGCTACCTGCTGGACTCCTTGCGGGTGCACCCGGACGCCGAGCGGTTCCACCGGACCCTGCCCAGCGCCTCCTGGGGGTACGACACGCGTGTCCTGGGCGCGGTGGACGCCTGGGGGCTCGGCTACCCGGGGTTCGGCGGGCTCGGGCTGGACGAGGGCAAGCCGTCGCGGTTCAGCGCGCCCACGATCGCCAAGGAGTGGGGAGTGACCGGCCGGGTGGCGCATCTGCCCGGCGGGGTGCACGGGCTCGTCCGGGCGATGCTGGACGCGATGGGCGGCAGGGCCAGGTTCCGGCTGTCGAGCCCCGTCGTGTCCGTGCGCAACGACGGCCCGCCCGAGACCGCGACCACCGCCACCGTCGGCTACTTCGACGGCCACGAGGTCAGGTCCGTCGGCGCCGGGGCGGTGATCCTCGCCTGCTGGCACTCCGTCGTCCCGTACCTCGTCCCCGACCTGCCGGGCGCGCAGCGCACGGCGCTCCGCACGGCGGTGAAGACGCCGCTGGTGGAGGCCGTGGTGCGGCTGCGCAGCGCGGACGCCTGGCGGCGGCTGGGCGTCTCACGCACCCGCTGGACCGGCGCGTACTGGTGCATGAGCGAGCTGACCCACCACTCCGGCGACGGCGTCACGGCGCGGCTGGTGGCCGCGCCCTCCCGTTCGGAGCTGGGGCCCGCCGAGGGGGCGGCCGCCGGGCGGCAGGCGCTGCTGCGCACCCCGTACGCGATGCTGGAGTTCGGGGCGCGCGACCAGCTCGCGCGGCTGCTCGGCGCCGGCGGGTTCGATCCGGGCAGGGACGTCGAGGCGGTGGCGGTCTACCGGTGGGGTCATGGGTACTCGCCCGAATACTGCCGTCCGTGGCACGGGTTCCATCCCGACGGGCCGTCGCCGGCCGAGGCGGCGCGCAGGCGGTTCGGCCGGATCGGGCTGGCCGGATCGGACGCGGCTCCCTCTGCCAGGGCGGACGCCGCCGTCACCGCCGCCCATCGGGCCGTCGGGGAGCTCTCAGGGTGAGACGGAGAGGTAATACCCTCGTGTCCTACTCGGTACCTTCCTGGGGTCCGCTTCGGTAATCGCAGAAAACATCCCTGTTCCTCCCACTGCGGCGGATGCTTAATCGGTGCTAGTCTCCTGTGCGATCTTCCGGAGGTGTATTTACACAGAGGTTGTGGAAATGCCCTCGACTCCGAGGTTGGGACATGGGCTCGCAAAACCGGTCAATTCGGTTCAAGATCTTTATATTGCTGCTGTTACCCCTCCTGTCCTTGAGCGCGCTCTGGGGCTTCGTGCTCAACCTCACTGTGAGCGACGGATGGTCGTTGCTGCGCGGCGACTCCCTTCACCAGACGGTCGGCGTCACCTCCACTGAGCTGGGCGTCGAGCTCCAGGCCGAGCGGGAGCGCTCACTTCTCAAGCTCACGGACGGTGAGCCCAGCGCCGAGCTCGGCGAGCAGCGCGCCCGCACCGACACCGCGGTCGACGCCTTCCGCGAAGCCGTCATACGGGCCGAGGACGACCTCGCCGACGACATGCGCGCGCCGCTCAACACCGTGCAGGCCGAGCTGTCGCGGCTGCACGCCATCCGCTCGGGCATCGACGGCGGCTTCAGCACCAGGATGCTCGGACTCAACGAGTACAACCGGCTGCTCGACGCCATGTTCCGGTTCTACGACCACCTCGCCCCCGCCCCCGAGCTGACCATCTACCAGCAGGTCACCGCGCTGCAGACGATGAGCAACGCGCACGAGTTCCTGCTCAGGGAGCACGCCCTCGTCCGGGCCGCCCAGCTCGACGGCCGGCTGATCGAGCCCGAGGCGGCCGCCTTCACCGAGTACGCCTCCTCCAGGAAGTTCCTGCACGCGCGCGGCCTCGCGGGTCTCGACGTCGAGCTGCGCCAGCCGTACGAGGAGCTCTTCAAGAGCCAGACGTTCCTGACCTTCGCCACCATGGAGGCCCGGGTCATCAGGTCCGGCGCGCCGCCGCCCGACGGCGGGAGCTGGAACGACAACACCGGCAAGGTGATCAACGAGCTGGAGAGGATCAACGGCCTGGCGGCCGAGGAGCTGGGCGGCAGGGCCGCCGGCGCGGTCACCGCCACCAGGGTCCAGATCGGCGTCGCGGGCGGCGTCGGCCTGGTCGCCGTGCTGGCCTCGATCATCATCTCGGTGCGTTTCGGCCGCCGGCTCGGCGCCGAGCTGGCCGGGCTGCGCTCGGCCGCCGTCGAGCTGTCCGAGCAGCGCCTGCCCGACCTGGTCAGGCGGCTCAGCAGGGGCGAGGAGGTCGACGTCGCCCAGGCGGCCAGACCGATCCAGGTCAGCGGCTCGGCCGAGATCAGCGACGTGGCCGGCGCGTTCGGCGCGGTGCAGGCCACCGCGGTGCGCGCCGCCGTCGGCCAGGCCGCGCTGCGCCGCGGGCTCGGCCAGGTCTTCCTCAACCTGGCCCGGCGCAAGCAGGGCCTGCTGCACCGCCAGCTTTCGGTGCTCGACGGCATGCAGCGGCGCACCCACGACCCGGACCAGCTGGAAGAGCTCTTCCGGCTGGACCACCTGACCACCCGCATGCGGCGGCACGCGGAGAGCCTGATCATCCTCTCGGGCTCCGCCCCCGGACGGGCCTGGCGCAAGCCGGTGCCGGTGATCGACGTCGTCCGGGCGGCCATCGCCGAGGTGGAGGACTACACCCGGGTCGACGTGGCCGGCATGCACGGCAGCGCGGTGGACGGCTCGGCCGCGGCCGACCTCACCCACCTGATCGCCGAGCTGGTGGAGAACGCCACGATCTACTCACCGCCCGACACCACGGTCCACGTCCGCGGCGACCGGGTCAGCAACGGCTACTCGGTCGAGGTGGAGGACCGCGGGCTCGGGCTGCAGCCGGAGGAGTACGACGCCTACAACCGCGTCCTGACGGAACCTCCGGAGTTCGACCTGGCCGACAGCGACAGGCTCGGCCTGTTCGTGGTCGCCAAGCTGGCCCAGCGGCACGCCATCAAGGTGCTGCTGAGGCGATCACCGTTCGGCGGCACCACCGCCATCGTGTTCGTGCCGGACAGGCTCGTCACCGACCAGCAGGAGCTGCCCCCCGCCAAGAACGACGGGCTGCCCTCGCTGCCGGGCCGGACCAGGAAGAAGGCCCTGGCGGTGGTCAGCGGCACGCACGCGGGCTTGCCAAGGCGGGTCCGGCAGGCCACATTGTCATCCCGGCTCAAGGACGGCCAGCCGCCCGAGCCGGAGCCCGAGCGGAAGAACGAACGCTCTCCCGACGAGGTACGCGACCTGTTCTCCGCGTTCCAGCGGGGAACCCAGCGCGCCCGAGAAGAAGCTGATGAGGAGGGGGAGGCATGAGTGTGCCGACGACCAACACCGGTGAGCTGAACTGGCTCCTTGACGACCTGACGACCAGGGTGGGCGCGGTCAGGCAAGCGGTCATCCTGTCGACCGACGGCCTGGCCGTCGGTTACTCCAAGGGTCTGACCCGCGAGGACGCCGAGCATCTGTCCGCCGTGGCCGCCGGTTTCCAGAGCCTGGCCCGGGGCACCGGCCGCCATTTCGGCGGCGGTGACGTACGCCAGACCATCGTGGAGATGGAGTCCGCGTTCCTGTTCGTGACGGCGGCGGGCCAGGGCACGTGCCTCGCGGTGCTCGCCGACGCCAACGTCGACGTGGGCCACATCGCCTACGAGATGGCGATGCTGGTCAAGCGGGTGGGCCAGCACATCACGACCAACCCGCGAGCCATGCCATGAGCGATACCCCGCAGTGGTTGGACGAGGACGCGGGGCCGATCGTGCGGCCCTACGCCCTCATCCGAGGTCGTACGAGGTCGTCGGGGGACAATCTCGACCTCGTCGCGACCGTCCGCGCCGTGGGGGAAGCTCCGGGCAGCCTCTCCCCCGAGCAGTCGCTCATTCTCCGGGCGGCTCGCAACCCGATCTCGGTGGCCGACGTGGCCGTCGAGCTCGATCTGCCTGTCGGCGTCGTCCGGGTGCTGCTGGGCGACCTGCGTGACCAAGGCCTCATCTCGGTGTCGGCCCCCTCAGCGGCGGGATCGCGCCCGAGTGAGGGCATTCTCAAGGAAGTGATCAATGGACTCCGTGCTCTCTGAGGACCCCGTCGCGCTCAAGATCCTCATTGCCGGGGGCTTCGGCGTGGGCAAGACCACCCTGGTGGGGTCGATCAGCGAGATCAGGCCGCTGCGCACGGAAGAGGTGCTGTCCGACCGCGGGGTCGGCGTCGACGACCTCGACGGCGTCGAGGCCAAGACCACCACGACCGTGGCGATGGACTTCGGCCGCATCACGATCCGCGAGGGCCTGGTCGTCTACCTGTTCGGCACCCCCGGCCAGGAGCGGTTCTGGTTCATGTGGGACGAGCTGTCCTACGGCGCGCTGGGCGCGGTCGTGATCGCCGACACCCGGCGGCTGACCGACTGCTTCCCGTCCGTCGACTACTTCGAGCAGCGCGGCACGCCGTTCGTGGTGGCCGTCAACTGCTTCGACGACGCCGAGCAGCACAGCGTGGAGGACGTGCGCATCGCGCTCGACCTGGACCCGGACGTCCCCGTGATGCTGTGCGACGTGCGGCGGCGCAACTCGGCCAAGGAAGTCATGATCACCCTTGTCGAGCACTCGCTGCGCACGCTGACCACGACCGGTTAGAGCGCGCGCAGCCCGTTGATCACTTCACGCAGGAGGCTCTCCGTAGGCGTCGCGGCCTTCGACCGCGGCGCCTTCACCACGACCAGGCCGTAGTCGATCAGGTCGCCGATCAGCACCCTGACCACCGCCACCGGCAGGTCGAGCTCCCCCGCGATCTCGGCGACCGGCCTGGCGTGCTGGACCACGCAGTTCAGCAGCCGCCGGTGCTGGGCGCCCAGCTCCGCGTTCGCCGGAGCCGGCTGCCCGGTGAGCGACACGGTGGCCAGCATGTCGAGCACGGTGGACAGCGCCTTGGCCGCGGGCCTGGTGCGTCCGCGGGTCACCGCGTACGGGCGCACGACCGGCCCGGCCTCCTCGTCGACCCACTCACGCTCGCGACTCACGATGGCGTCCCCCCGTCCTGGTCACTGTCCTGACGTCCGCGCTGCCAGCCCGACTGGAGAGACGAGAGCAGGGCCCTGGTCTCCTCGGGCGAGCGCTCCTGCGCCGGCTCCCGCGGCTCCTCCGCGACCGGCGCGCTCTGCTGCTTGAGCCGCTCCGGCAGGTTGGCCTGGCGGACCCGGCGGGGCAGCCCTGATCCCCCCGACGACTCGGCGTTGCGCTTGGCGGTACGGACCCGGCGCGGCAGCTCGCTCGGCCCCGGGCCCGCGGGAGGCCGGTTGTCCTGCGGAGCGCTCTGCGTCTCCGTGCCCTCCCTGCTCTCCCTGCCCTCTCTGCTCTCCCTGCCTACCACCGACACCGTGACGGACTCCAGCTCGGGCGGCTCCGGCGTCCGGATCGACGGCATCTGCTGGACCAGTTGCACGGGCACCAGCACGATCGCCGTGGTCCCCCCGTACGGCGAGGGCTTGAGCGTGACGCTCACCCCGTGCCGGGCCGCCAGCATGCCGACCACCGCGAAGCCGAGCTGCTCGGTCCGCGCCGGGTCGAACTCGGGCGGGCTGGCCAGCCGCCGGTTGACGGCCTCCCTGGCCTCGTCCGTCATGCCCAGCCCGCGGTCCTCGACCTCGACCGCGAAGCCCTTGCCGACCAGCTCGCCGCGGACCGACACCTCACTGCCTGGCGCGGAGAAGGTGGCCGCGTTCTCGATCAGCTCGGCGAACAGGTGCATGAGGTCGGCCACCGCCTCACCCGGGATGCCGCACTCCGGCATCGGGTAGACGCGCACCCGGGTGTACTCCTCGACCTGGCCCGCGGCCCCGTTCAGCATGTCCTCGACGCCGATGACGCCGCGCCAGCGCCGGCCGGCCGCGCCGCCGGACAGCAGCACCAGGCCCTCGGCGTGCCGGCGCATGCGGGTCGTCAGGTGGTCGAGCTTGAACAGGCTCTCCAGCGCCTCCGGCTCCTCGGTCTGGCGCTGCATCTCGTCCAGCAGCTTGAGCTGGCGCTGGACCAGCGACTGGCTGCGCCTGGCCAGGTTGCGCAGCGCCTCGGCCACGCCCTCGCGCAGCCGGGCCTGCTCCAGCGCGGCGTCGACCGCGGTGTGCCGGACGCTGTCGAACGAGGCCGCCAGGTCGGTCACCTCGCTGGTGGCGCCCGCCTCCACCTCGATCGGCGGCACCTCGGCGGCCTGGTCCACCGGCTCGCCGCGGCGCAGCTTGGCGACCACGCCGGGCAGGCGCACCTCGGCCAGCTCCTGCGCGGAGCCGCGCAGCGCCGCCAGCTCGCGGGAGAGCCGCCGGCCGACCCGTACGGAGACGACGACGGAGAAGACGACCGCGATGAGCCCGAGCGCGCCCGCGACGGCGGCGCGCACGATGATGACCATGCCGGCGGGCTCCATCCGGGCCAGCAGGATGTCACCGGCCGTGTAGAGGCCCTGGGTGTACTCCTCCAGCACCGGCTCGACCTGGCCCCGCCACACCTGCAGGTCCACCGGCTGGCCGGAGACGTACGAGTGCAGCAGCCGCTCCATGGAGCCGTAGTTCCCGGTGGCGGCCATCCTCTCCAGCGGGGCCCGCATCTCCGGGTCCAGGTTGGCCATGACCTTGGGAAAGAGGTACGTGCGCGCGCCGTCGATGCCGGCCAGCAGGTGGATCTCGGCCATCGTCCACCCGTCGCCGCCGGGGACGGCGTTGCCCGCGACGATCAGGGCGTGCTCGCGGCTGAGGAGCTCGCGCACCTGCGCGGCCATGATCAGGGCCTGCGACTGCCGGGACAGCTCGACGTCGGTGCTGACGGTGAAGGCCGCGTACAGGCGGTCGATGGCGTCCGGGATGGTGGCGTACTCGGTGATCAGGGCGTGCGGGGTCAGCGTCCGGCTGTCGACCTTGCTCCTGATCTCCGTCAGCCGGTCGACGGCCTTGAAGACGTCGGCGAGCTGCGTCTTCATGTCGTCGTCGAGCGCCGCCTGGGTGTCCTCGGACAGCGCGCCGTCGGTCAGGTTCTTCCTGACCCGGTCCACCGTGGCACGGGCGTCGGCCAGCTTCTTGGCGTTGACGGGGGCGCCGGACAGCAGCTCGGCGGAGGCCAGGCGCTCGGCCTGGAGGTTGACCACGAGGAAGTCGGCGTGATCGATGATCCCGGTCCAGAAGGTCTCGACCTTGAGGAGGTTCAGCGCCTCCCTCGACGTCGTGCTCGCGGCGAATCCCCAGAGCGCGACCAGGGAGACCAGCGGGATGACGAGCAGCGTCGAGATCTTGAATCGGATGGATCTGCCCGATGCCATGACACCTGCTCCCGGTTAGAAGATCGCGGGAGAGAATAGCACTCATCGAGGCCGAGATAAGATCAACTAGCGATAAATCTGTGATATGTCGTGATTTTGACTGTGGTACTGACCCAGACCACGCGCACCAACCATGCTGCCAGCACGGCCAGCAACGCCACCTCCGCGCCCAGCAGCGCCCGTTCCACCAATCCGATCATGACCCGCTCCCCGGGCAGCGCCACGTACGTGATCGCCAGCACCCCGAGCCCGCCCGCCAGGGCCAGCCACTCGACGACCCTGGCCACCGGCCGCCACACGGGGTCGCGGGCCAGCCTGGGCACCAGCAGCGCCCCCGCCGCCGGCAGGCTGACGAACGCCGCGATCGACACGTACTGGTGAACCTGCGCGGCGAACGTCGGGTCGGCGCCGAACGGTGTGGTCGGGACGGCCGCCGCCACCAGCAGCGCGCCCGACCACACCAGGAGCAGCCTCTCCGGCATCCCCCTCACCGGAGCCCCCACAGACCGCAACCCCGCCAGCAGCGCCAGCGAGCCCAGGGCCACCACCGCCATCGCGACCTCCGTGACGCCCCCGCGGTCGGCCACGGCGTACTCGCTCACGGTCACGTGCAGCGGGTTCAGATCGGAGTCGAGTTGCGCGAACCCGATCCCGGCCACGCCGGACACGATCGCGGCGAGCGCGACGAGCGGGTAGGCCCGGGAACCGGCGGGGAGTCCGCCCGCCGGCCGCCCCGCCACGCCCCCGCGCGCCCGGGGCCCCTCCACGTCGGCATCGGCCTCGGTGGCGGGCAGTTCCTCGGTGACTCCGGTCATGGCAGAGAGTCTTCCGGGAGGACGGCGCCGCGACATCCGGCGTCGTCCCTTACCTCACCCTGACCGATCCCTGAGTTGCCGGGCCGCGCTGTCGAGGAGCATGTCCAGGGCCGCCGGGTAGCCGCTGTCGTTCATCCTGGCCACCAGGAGGGGCGCCGTGGCGGCGATGTGGGGGTGGGTCTCGGCCGGGAGGCGGGCGTAGGTCTCGCGCCAGACCTCCTGGTCGGCCTGCCGTGCCGCCTCGGGCAGCGCCAGGGAGGCGGCGTCGAGCACGGCGAAGGCCAGGCTCTGGTCGATGAAGGCGTGATAGACCCGCACCGCGTCGGGGTCGGGGAAGCCCTCGGTGCGCAGGATGCCGAGGATCGTCTCGTCCACCGCCACCTCGTGCGGGCGGCCCGCCACCCGGCTCGCGGTGAGCACGGCCGCCTGCGGGTGCGACAGGTAGGCCCGGTAGATGCTCAGCCCCAGCGCCCGCAGGTCGGCCCGCCAGTCGCCGGTGGCGCGCCAGCTCTCCAGCGCCGCGGCGAACAGCGCGTCGGCGATGGCCAGGGTCAGGTCGTCCATGCCGCGGAAGTAGCGGTAGATCGTGCTGGCGTCGGCGCCCAGCGCCAGCCCCAGCCGCCTGGCCGTCAGGCCCGCCGCGCCGTGCTCCTTGAGCATGCGCAGGGCGGTGGCGATGATCAGCTCGTGGCTGAGCACCCGGCCCTGCCGGGTGGGCCGGCGCCGCCGTCGTGCCGCCTCGGGCACTACGCGCTTCGGCATACCTCTCCTTATGCCAACACCATTGACGTTGATGAGCGTACTCGTCTTTGCTTGAAGGGCACCCCCCGCAACCAGGAGAGATCATGCGTATTCTTCTTGTGGGCGCCGGCGGTGTGGGCACCGCCATCACCCGCATCGCCACCCGCCGCGAGTTCTTCGACCATATGGTGGTCGCCGACTACGACATTTCCCGGGCTCAGGCGGCCGTCGCCGCGCTCGGCCCCGGCGAGACCCGCTTCACCGCGGCCGCGGTCGACGCCTCCGATACCTCGGCGGTCGCCGGCCTGCTTCTCGGCCACCGGTGCGACGTCCTGCTCAACGCCACCGACCCCCGCTTCGTGATGCCGCTGTTCGAGGCGGCGCTCGCGGGCGGGGCGCACTATCTCGACATGGCGATGTCCATGTCCAGGCCGCACCCCGAGCACCCGTACGAGCAGGTCGGGGTGAAGCTCGGCGACGAGCAGTTCGCCCGCGACGGCGACTGGCGGCGGGCCGGCCGGCTGGCGCTCGTCGGCATGGGCGTCGAGCCGGGGCTGTCCGACGTGTTCGCCCGCTACGCCGCCGACGAGCTGTTCGACGAGATCGAGGAGATCGGCGTACGCGACGGCGGCAACCTCACCGTCGACGGCTACGAGTTCGCCCCGTCGTTCTCCATCTGGACCACGATCGAGGAGTGTCTCAACCCGCCGCTCGTCTACGAGCGCGACCGGGGGTGGTTCACCACCGAGCCGTTCAGCGAGCCGGAGGTGTTCGACTTCCCCGAGGGCATCGGCCCGATCGAGTGCGTGAACGTCGAGCACGAGGAGGTGCTGCTGGTGCCCCGCTGGGTGGACGCCGGGCGGGTCACCTTCAAGTACGGGCTCGGCGAGGACTTCATCTCCAGGCTCAAGACCCTGCACGAGCTGGGCCTGGACGGCACCCGGCCGGTCACCGTGCGGACCGACCGCGGCCCTGCCCGGGTCTCGCCGCGCGACGTGGTGGCCGCCGTGCTGCCCGACCCGGCCGAGCTGGGCGACCGCATGCACGGCAAGACCTGCGCCGGCACCTGGGTGAAGGGCGTCAAGGACGGCCGGCCGCGCGAGGTGTACCTCTACCACGTGGTGGACAACCAGTGGTCGATGCGCGAGTACGGCTCTCAGGCCGTGGTCTGGCAGACCGCCGTCAACCCGGTCGCCGCGCTGGAACTGGTCGCCGGCGGCACGTGGCGGGGCGAGGGCGTGCTCGGCCCCGAGGCGTTCCCGCCGCGCCCGTTCCTGGACCTGCTGGAGGAGTACGGGTCGCCGTGGGGCCTGCGCGAGCAGGAACCCGCCGGGGTGGGGTCAGAGGCCTGACGGGTCGCGGCCCACGCTGATCTCCTCGGCGATGCGCCGGATGTCGGCGCCGGTGAAGCCGGGGGCCTGGGGCAACTGCCGCAACAGCGCGTCGATCACCACGGGCACCGGCTGGCCGGCGAACCGGCCCGCGATGCCGTGAACCGTGCGGAACAGCGCCTCTTCGTCGTGCATCCCCGTCTCCTCATACGACTACCCGGGACACGGTACGACGGGGCGCCGACAGTTTCCGGCTATCGCTTCAGCGTGTCCCGTACCGTGGCGCAGATCTCATGCAGGCTGCCGGCCTGCTCGGGCGTGAGCACGTCGAACAGGACGCGGCGCACCTCCTCGACGTGACCGGGCGCGGCGGACTCCAGCGCCGCGAAGCCCGTGTCGGTGAGCACGGCGATGTTGCCGCGCCGGTCCTCGGGGCAGCGGTCGCGGCGGACCCAGCCGCGCTCCTCCAGCCGGGCCACCGCGTGCGAGAGCCGGCTCTGCGAGCTCTGCGCCTTCGCGGCCAGCTCGCTCATCCGCAGCGCGCGCCCCGGCGCCTCCGACAGCGCCACCAGGATCATGTAGTACGCGTGCGGCATCCCGGCGTCGCGCTGCAACTGCCTGTCGAGCGCCTCATGCACGAGCTGGGTCGCCGCCATGAAGCTCCGCCAGGTGCGCTGCTCTTCGTCGTCCAGCCATCGGGTCACATCTGACAATTTACTTGAACTCTCATATACTTGGGGACGAATCCGGCCAAAGGAGATCATCATGCCCGTCCAGCGGCTCAATCATGCGGTCCTCTACGTTCGGGACGTCGAGCGCAGCGTCGCCTTCTACCGCGAGGCCCTCGGCTTCGAGCCGGTCATGGAGATGCCCGGCGCCGCGTTCCTCCAGGCGGCCGGCTCGTCCAACGACCACGACCTGGGACTGTTCCAGATCGGCGCGCAGGCCGGGCCGTCGCCCGCCGGGCGCACCGCCGTCGGGCTCTACCACCTGGCGTGGGAGGTGGACACGCTCGACGAGCTGGAGCGCGTCGCCGCCAAGCTGAGCGAGCTCGGCGCGCTGGTGGGCGCCTCCGACCACGCCACCACCAAGGCCCTCTACGCGCACGACCCCGACGGGCTGGAGTTCGAGGTGTCCTGGCTGGTGCCGGCCGACATGATCGACGACGAGCTGCTCGCCGCCAGGACCCGCGTCCTGCCGCTCGACCTGGCCGCCGCCAAGGAGCGGTTCGGCGCGCGCACGCGCGGCGGCGTCGGAGTGTCGATCCCGGTCTGACGTGATCGGGCGGGTACGGGTTACCGTGGTGTTAATCCGATTCCCCTCCTGGAGAACGTCATGCCGAGGGATCCAGACCACGTGCTCGACGCCATCGACGGCGTCGTCGACGAGTGGGAGACGCTGAGCGCCGACGCCATGCGCTGGGCGCCGCCCGAGGACAAGAGCGACGACCTGCTGCGCGAGGTGAGCGAGATCTTCGGGCCGCTGGCCAACGCGCTCACCCAGGCGTTCCGCCCGCTGGGCGACGCGGTGAACCGCGTCCTGGACGACCTGCTCCCCGACGACGAGGGGCCCGCCTACGACCAGGACGACGACGAGCGCTAGCCCGTCCGGCGCCGGCGGGTCCGGCGCGGGTAGGCCTTGGCGGTCTCGGCCAGTCTCGCGGCGTGCTCGGCCTGCTTGCGCCAGTGGCCGTAGGCGTCGCCGCGCTGGGCCAGCCGATCGAGCTCACGCACCGTGGCCAGGGGGATGAACGCGGGCTCTGCGTCGCGCCACGGAGTGCCCGGCAGCGGCATGAAGGTGTGGGTGTGGATGCGCGCCCCCAGGTCGGCCAGATCGGCGGCCAGCCTGAGCGAGGCCTCCTGGTCGTCCTCCTGCTCGCCCGGCATGCCGAAGATGAAGTCGACGTTCGGCCGGAAGCCGTGCTCCACCGCGATCCGCACCGCGTCGCGTACGGGTGAGGTGTCGTGGCCGCGCCCCGAGGCCGCGAGCACGCGGTCGGAGCCCGACTGAGCGCCGATGATCAGATTGTCGTTGGCCACGTAGCGCTTGAGCAGCCGCATGGCCTCGGGCGTCACGTGCTCGGGCCGCACCTCGGAGGGGAAGCTGCCGAAGAACACCCGGCCGTGCGACGGCAGCTCCTCCTTGACCCCGGCCAGCAGCTCCTCCACGGCGTCCAGGTCGGGGCCCGGCCCCGGCGACCCGTACGAGAGCGAGGTCGGCGTGATGAACCGGACGTCGCGCAGCCCGTGTCCGGCCATCTCCCGCACGTGCTCGCGCACGCTCGCCACCGACCGGTGGCGGAACTGGCCGCCGAACATGAAGGGCGTCTGGCAGAAGCGACAGGTGTAACGGCACCCTCTGGTGATCTCGATCGGCCCGAACCGCCCGCGCCGGGCCGGGAAGGACGGGAACGCGTCCAGCGGGAGCTGCGGCGCCGGGCGGGTGCGCAGCGCGACCCCGTCGGCGTCCCTGAGCGCGAGCCCGGGGACGCCCGTGAGCGGGTCGCCGCCGCGCAACGCCTCGACGAGCGCCACGATCGTCGACTCGCCCTCGCCGACGCCGGCCAGGTCCCACCCGGCGTCGATGACCTGCTGCGGCTCGGCGGTGGCGTGCACGCCGCCCGCGATGTGCAGGACGCCGTCCCGGTCTTCCAGCGCCCGCACGGCGGCCAGCTCGGCGGCCATCGCGTCGGCGTCGGGCGAGTAGAACGACCACAGGACCAGCACCCGGTCGGCCCGGCTGGCGGCGATGTGCGCCGCCGTCTCCTCCACGGTGGTGCCGAGGCGCAGCCCGTGCTCGACCCCCGCGGTCTCCAGCGCGGCGAGCAGGGCGTGCACGCCGTAGGTCACGGCCTTGCGATATCGGACCACCACGTCAACAGCGAGCGCCACGCCGTGCAGCGTAGCCGACGACCACCCGGATGTGCGGCGCGCGCCGTTCACCCGGGATCATCGCGGGGTCCTTACCGACAGCCACCCAGGTGTGCGACGCGCCCGTTCACCCGGGATCATCGCGGGGTCTTTACCGACGGCCACCCGGGTGTGCGACGCGCCCGTTCACCCGGGATCATCGCGGGGTCTTTACCGACAGCCACCCGGTGTGTGGCGCGCCGTTCACCGGCCCTTATCGGGCGAACCGCTCGACCGCCGCCTTCAGGGCGTCGCGCATGCCCGGCTGACCGCCGCTGTGGCCCGCCTCCTCGACGATCACCAGCTCGCAGCCCGGCCACGCTCTCGACAGCTCCCACGCCGTCCGCAGCGGGCTGCTCAGGTCGATCCGGCCGTGTACCAGGACTCCGGGCACGTCGCCCAGCTTCTCCACCCCGGCCAGGATCTCGCCGTCCTCCAGCCAGGCGTGGTTGCTCCAGTAGCGGGTGACCAGCCGCGCGAACCGCATCCGGAACCGGGGGTCGGCGTAGCGCGGGTCGGGCTCCTGGTCGGCGCGCACCCGTACGTGGGAGTCCTCCCAGTCGCACCAGTCGCGGGCCGCCTTCTCCCGGACGGCCGGGTCGGGGTCGGCGAGCAGCCGGGCGTAGGCGTCGACGAGCCGCCCGCCACCCGGGGCGCCGTCGCGGAACCGCTCCCACTCCCGGGGGAAGTAGTGGCCGACGCCCTCGGTGATCCACTCAACCTCCCACCGGGTGGTGGTGGCGACGCCGGACATGACGATCTCGCTGACCCTGTCGGGGTGGCGGATCGCGTAGGCCAGGCCGAGAGTCGTCCCCCACGAGCCGCCGAACAGCATCCACCGGTCGATGCCCAGGTGCTCGCGGAGCAGCTCCATGTCGGCGATCAGGTGGTGGGTGGTGTTCACGGACAGGTCCGTGTCGTGGTCGGCCGCGTCAGGCGTGCTCCTTCCACAGCCGCGCTGGTCGAACAGCACGACCCGGTACTTCTCCAGGTCGAAGAACCGCAGCCAGCCGGGACCCGCCCCGGAGCCCGGACCGCCATGGACCACCACGGCCGGTTTCCCACCGGGCGCGCCGTGGACCTCCCAATGCACGTGGTTGCCGTCGCCCACGTCAAGCATGCCGCTCTCATTGATCATGACCCCATCCTCACCCCTTCTGAACGGAGACCGCCTCACACGCGGGGTCCAGGGGCGAACAGTCCGCTCCCTGCTCGACGGGAACGGCCTCACACACGGGGTCCGGGGGCTGGGGTCGATATCGCGCCGTCCCCTTCCTGTTCGACGGAGGCCGCCTCACACCAGGTCCAGGGGCTAACCGTCCGCTCCCGGCTTTGACGGAAACCGCCTCACACACGGGGTCCGGGGGCGGGAGCCCCTGGCAAGGGGGTGTGGGGGAGCTTGGCTCCCCCACAGAGCGCGGCCCGAGTCGGGGTCGCGCGCAGCGCGCTGCCTTGCGAGGACCTTGCTGTCGGCGCCGGCATGGAAAACCGCCTGATCTTGTCGGTGGCGGCTGCCATAGTGAGGGAGTGTTCCACACCTCCTCCCTAGTCCCCTGCCATGTCCGTCACCTGCCCGGCGGCGCCATCGAGCTGATGCCGATCGTGCTGCCGATGACCCTCACGGCCGCCCAGCGCCGCAGCCTGGCCGCCGTCCTCCTGGAGGGTCTCGACGACGACACCGCCCCCGCCGCCGCGGACCTCTGCCTGGCCTAGCCCAGCCTGGCCCGGTAGACCTGCCGCGCGCGGTCGTAGAGCGCCACGTGGTCGTCGTACTGGTCCTTGGTCGCGAAGACGCCCGACTCCCGCAGCACCTCCTCCAGCCGGTCCAGCCAGTCCAGGCACCACCGCACGTCCTCGGGCCGCGCCACACGCGTGCCCGCCACGTTCAGGTAGACCGGGCTCGTGTGCGCGTACGCGCCGCTTCCGTGGAAGCTTCGCGGGTGCGGCCCTCCGGTGGCGACCGCGACCACGTACGTGGGCTCGCCCGCGGTCAGCGTGGCCGTGAGGCGGCCGGGCGGCCCCTGGGCCACCACCCCGTCGGCGGTGCGGATCTCCAGGGTCTCGACCTCGGGCCCGACCGAGGTGACGGTGATCTCGACGTGCTCCCCGGGCGCCAGGTCCAGCGTGTCGCCGGGGCCGTGGCCGTTCACGGTGAGGTCGAGCCACGGGCCGGTGGTGGCGAACGTGCGGCCCATGAGGATCGCCTCGGCGAACGACTCGGCGGTGAGCGGGCCGTCCACCCGCGCGTACACCCGTTCCCACCCGGGCGGGCCCGACGAGGTGCCGCGGTGGCAGAACGACAGCACCGCGTCGGTGCCGGCGGTCACCGTCAGCCGGTTGCCGGCCCCGATCAGGCGCCGGTAGACGGCGGCCGTGGCGCTGATCGACGAATGGTTGAGCACGTCCAGCGTGTCGATCAGGCCGAGCGCCGCGTCGGCGACGATCTCCCTGGCCGAGCAGTTGCGCCCGCGCCGCACCGCCGCCTCCGGCGGGTCGGTGTCGGAGACCGGCAAGTGGAACGGGTGCCCGTAGCCGAGCACCGCGCCCATCTCGTGCAACTCCTCGCAGGCGACCGCGTTCGGGGGCCAGTCGGCTTCGCCGGAGAAGCCCGTGTGGAAGCGCTCGGGCAGCCCGCGCAGCCCGAAGGCGCCGACGTGGCCGACCAGGTCGTTGCGGTACTCCACGCCGATCCTGGCCAGGTGGCGCCCGTCGGACCACGGCAAATCGCGGCCCAGCCAGTGTTCGAGCGCCTCCCGGTCGTAGACCCGCGCGCTCGCCACGTTCCCGGCCACCAGGTTGAGCACGTGCAGGTCCTCGCCGTGCTGGGCGGCCGCGGCCAGCTCGGGTGCGGCCGGTTGCTCGCCCATCCAGTTGAGGTGGACGTGCATGTCGCCGCCGTACCAGCCGTGCGCCGCCGCGTCGTACAACCGCTCGGGGGTCAGCTCGACCAGCGTCTCCCCGCCCGCGGCCGGGGTCAGCGCGACCTCGGACTCGGCGTACTCCATGCCCCTGGTGACCGTCACCGTGATCGGCTCGGCGGGCACGGCCACCACCAGGTCGTCGCCGTGGAAGTACGCTCTGCCGTGCCCGTCGACCTTGGGCGGGGCGCCTTCGGGATACCAGCCCTGCCCGCCGGCCGACGTCACACTCCATCGGCACGGGAACCCGGCGCGCAGCCGCACCGCCGCCGCCTCCGCTCGCCTGGTCAGCGGCGCCAGATCGACCGGCGCCCCGTCGGCGACGACCTCCCGCCGCACGCCGACGATCTTCGCTCCGCGTGGCTGAATCTCGTACGCGTCGCCGTCCACGAGCACCGTGACCGGCTCGTCCCGGCTCGAGTCCAGCAGCAACCACGTACGGCCTGGCTCGTCACCGAGCACCACCCGCGCGCGGGCCTCCAGCGTGACCGCGCCGGGCCGCAGCCGCAGCGCGGGCAGTGAGGTGAGCGCTTCGCCGCCGAGCGCGTCGCGGACCACCCGGTCGACGTCCACCTCGCCCATCCGGTCGTCGATCTCGTCCTCGGACGCCCCGGGCAGGCGCTCGGCGAGCTGCCGCATCCCGGTGGCCCAGTAGTCGTGGCTCCGGTCGAGGAAGACGGTGGCCCATGCCTGGACCACGTACGACAGCGGCTCCTCGCCCCAGCACACGCCGTGCCGATCGCGGAGGTCCCGGTAATCGGTCAGCGCGCGGGCGACAGTCTCGGGAAGCAGCGGATCGTCACACATCGGACACTCCTCGAAGTCACCGACATCGTGTCACGAAACGCTGGACCCGTCAGGTACTTACCACCCACCGCCCGACTGCACGGCCGAGACGACCACGGCGAGCCCACTCATCCCGACCATCCCGATGATGACCATAAGGGCGACGATGCGACGGTTCACATGGCGGATGCTACCCGGCGTCCGGGGAGAAGACGGCCAGGCCAGGAGGAGGTGCGCCGGAAATAATGGGACCCGGGCACCGGTTACCTTTTGGTACCCGCTAAGGAAAGGTACGTCCCATGCCCCTGCCTCTCTCCATTCTCGATCTCGCGTACATCGGCAAGGGAGAGACCGCCGCCGACAGTTTCGCCGCCAGCGTGGAGCTGGCGCGGCGTGCCGAGCAGTGGGGATACCGGCGCATCTGGTATGCCGAGCACCACAACATGCCCTCGATCGCGTCCTCGGCCACCAGCGTGCTGATCGCGCACGTGGCCGCGCGGACGAGCACCATCCGTCTCGGCGCCGGCGGCGTCATGCTGCCCAACCACTCCCCGCTGACCATCGCCGAGCAGTACGGCACGCTCGCCACGCTGCACCCCGGCCGGATCGACCTGGGCCTCGGGCGGGCGCCCGGCAGCGACCAGAAGACCATGCGGGCGCTGCGCCGCACGCCCTCCTCGGCGGACAGCTTCCCGCAGGACGTGCTGGAGCTGCAGGGCTACCTGACCGGCGACTCCCGCATCCCGGGCGTGGACGCGACACCGGGCAAGGGCACCGACGTGCCGCTGTACATCCTCGGGTCCTCGCTGTTCGGCGCGCAGCTCGCGGCCATGCTCGGGCTGCCGTACGCGTTCGCCTCGCACTTCGCGCCCGCCGCGCTGGAGGAGGCGGTCGCGCTCTACCGGCGCGAGTTCAAGCCGTCCGCGCAGCTCGCCGAGCCGTACGTGATCGCCGGCGTGAACGTGATCACCGCCGACACCAGGGAGAAGGCGGAGGAGCAGTTCCTGGCCGCCAAGCGCAACCGGGTGAGTCTCCTGCTGGGCCGCGAGCGCGAGTTCACCGCCGAAGAGGCGGACATGATTTTGGAGTCGCCCGCCGGGCAGCAGATCCTCCAGATGACCAAGTACTCGGCCGTCGGCACGCCCGGCGAGGTCAAGGAGTATCTGGGCCGGTTCGCCGAGCATGTCGGGGCCGACGAGCTCATCACGGTGTCGGCGGCCCCCGACCGGGAGGCCTGGCTACGCTCCTTCGAGCTTCTCGCCGAGGTCCAGGGCCTCGTCCCCGCCTGACGGCTCCAGGATCACCAGCGGGATGTCCCGGTCCGTTCTGGACTGGTACGTGTCGTACGTCGGGAACACGGTGGCCATGCCCGGCCACAGCTCCTTCTTCTCCTGCTCGGTGGCGGTGCGGGCGCGGGCGGCGAACCTGTCGGCCCGCACCTGCACGGTGACGTCCGGATCAGCGATCAGGTTGAGATACCAGGCGGGATGCTGCGCGGAGCCGCCGTTGGAGGCGACGAGCAGGTAGCGGTCGCCGTCCTGCCCGTAGATCAGCGCCGTGCGGCGCAGTTGCCCCGACTTCCTGCCCCGGGTCGTGAGCAGCAGCGTGGGCAGCCCCTGGAACAGGTGCCCGCTCTCTCCGTCCGTCTCCACGTAGCGGCGGATGTGCTCGGCCACCCAGCCCGTCGGGCTGTCGATTACCTCGTCCATGCGATCAAGTGTGGGACTTCGACCGGGGTTGAGGTCAAGTCGCCCACCCCATGACATTCGTCAGGTCTGCGCCCGGAGTCCCCCGGTTAGGGTGATCGACATGAAGGGCCGGCTCTGGACCTCCGTCTACCTCGCCGTCCTGGTATGGCCTCTCCCCGGCTTCCTGTCCCGCTCGCCGTCCGCCGCCGAGGTGGCGCTCGTGGCAGCGGGGCTGGTCTGCTTCGCCGCGCTCTACCTCCGGGTCGTGTGGACGGCCCTGGACCGTCCGCACGGGAACGCGACCCCGTACGCGCTCGTCCTCCTGTACGCGGCCGCAGCCGGACTGGCGCCGGCGCTGGGCGAGCTGTGGGTGTTCGCCGCCTCCTTCTTCCTGATCACGGCGCTGGCCGCGGCCCTGCCCGAGCGGGCCATGCCGGCCGGGGCCGCGCTGACCGTCGGAGGCGTCGCGCTGGCGCTGCCGCTGCTGGGCGCGTCGCTCGCGGACAGCTGGTGGATCCCGCTGCAGGCGGCGGTGTTCGCCGGGGCGATGCGCGCCTTCCTCGCGCTGAGCGCCGCGAACCGTGCCCTGTCCCGGGCGAACGCCGAGGTGGAGCGGCTGGCCGTGGACAACGAGCGGCTGCGCTTCGCCCGCGACATGCACGACATCCTCGGCCACAGCCTGGCGGTGATGACCTTGAAGAGCCAGCTCGCGGGCAGACTGCTGACGGCCGACCCCGCGCGGGCGGCGGCGGAGATCGGCGACGTCGAGGAGCTGTCCCGGCAGGCGCTTTCTGACGTGCGCGACGCGATCGCCGGCTACCGGGAGCTGTCGCTGCCGGACGAACTCGACGGGGCCCGGCGGGCGCTCGCCGCCGCCGGCGTGCCCGTGGAGGTGTCCGCCGAGCCGGTCCCCGCGGAGGTGGAGCCGGTGCTGGCGTGGGTGGTGCGGGAGGGCGCGACGAACGTGGTCCGGCACAGCCGCGCCCGCCGGTGCCGCATCGGGCTGGGGACCGCCGGCGGCGAGGCGTACGTCGAGGTCACCGACGACGGCCGCGGCTCCGCCCCCGGCGACGGCGGCACCGGGCTGCGCGGGCTAGCCGAACGGGTCGAGCTCGCGGGCGGCACCCTGCACGGCGGACCGGCCGAGCACGGCGGCTTCCGCCTGCACGCCCGTGTCCCTCTGCCGGCCCGCCCGCACCGGGAAGACGCCGTTCCCCGGGCCCGGCCGCCTGCGAAAGGAAGCCCGTGATCCGCGTCCTGCTCGCCGACGACCAGCATCTCGTACGGGAGGCGCTCGCGGCATTGCTCGGCCTGGAGCCCGGCATCGAGGTCGCCGGCCAGGTGGGCCGCGGGGACGAGGTGGCGACGGCGGTCGCCGCGACGCGGCCCGACGTCGTCCTGCTCGACATCGAGATGCCGGGCGGCGACGGCCTCACCGTCGCGGCCGGGCTCACCGGCGTACGGGTGATCATCCTGACGACGTTCGGCCGGCCCGGTTACCTGCGGCGCGCCATGGACGCCGGCGTCGCCGGTTACGTGGTCAAGGACGCCAGGGCCGGGGAGCTGGCCGACGCGATCCGCCGGGTGCACGCCGGTGAGCGGGTGTTCGACAGGAAGCTGGCCGCCGCCAGCCTCTCCGAAGGCGCCAACCCCCTCACCGGCCGCGAACGCGACGTGCTGCGCGCCGCCACCGAGGGCGGGACGATCGCCGACATCGCCCACCGTCTGTACCTGTCGGACGGCACCGTACGCAACTACCTGTCGTCGGCCATCGGCAAGCTCGGCGCCCGCAACCGGGCCGAGGCGGCACGCGCCGCGGAGGCCAAGGGCTGGCTCTGACGAACGTCACTACCGGCCGCCCGCCGCTCTCGCGACGCTGGTGACATGTGGAAACGCGTCGCGCCCGCGCTCGGGCTCTTCTTCCTGTCGCCGCTCATCGGCGAGTTCCTGCTGGGCAACCTGCCCGTCACCATGCTGGTCGCGCTGATCACCCTGGCCCCGCTGTACGGGGGCGGCGCGCTGCTCGTCCGCGAGCTGGCCAGGCGCCGGGGCGTGGGGTGGCCGGGCATCGTGCTGCTCGCCGTCGCGTACGGCCTGATCGAGGAAGGGCTGGTCACCCGATCCCTGTTCAACCCCGGCTTCGCGGGGATGGACCTGCGGTCGTACGCCTGGATCCCCGGCGTGGAGGTGAGCGCCTGGTGGACGGTGTTCGTGCTGGGCGTCCACGTGGTGGGCAGCATCTGCGTGCCGATCGCCGTCATGGAGTCGCTGGTGCCCGCCCGCGCCTCGGAGCCGTGGCTGCGCCGGCCGGGCCTGGTGGTGGCGGGGGTGCTGCTCGTGCTGGGGGCGGCGGCCTCGGCGGTGTTCGCGACGGATCCGTACGATCCCGGGTTCGGGCGGCTCGCGGGCGTGGCCCTGCTGGCGGGCCTGCTGGTGTTCCTCGCCCTGCGCCGCCGCTCCCCCGCCGCGCCGGGCACCATCCGGTCCGGACGGGGGCCCGGAGGCTGGGCGGTGCTCGCGTTCTCGCTGGCGGCCGGCGCCGCGTTCTGGCTGCCGGTGATGAACGTGGACGCGCTCGGCGCCTGGCTGGTCACGGCCATCCACCTGGCTCTGTACACCACCGTCTGCGTGCTGGTCGTGCGCTGGTCCGGGCAGCCGGGGTGGGGTGTGTGGCAGCGGTTCGGGCTGGCGGCGGGCGGCGTGCTCACCTACGCCTGGCACGGGTTCCCGCAGCCTCCGGCCGTCCCCACCGATCCGATGGCCGACCTCATCGGGAACCTCGTCTTCGCGGTCGCGGCGGTCGCCCTGCTCGTCACAGCCGCCACGAGAATCCGCTCCCACGCCGCGGGCCGCTACGTCGAGTGGGTGGCGTAGTAGCGGCGGGACTTGTCGCGGCTGCCGCACGTCGTCATGCTGCACCAGCGGCGGCGCCGGTTCCTGCTCGTGTCCAGGAACAGCCACACGCATGACGGGCAGGCGCCGAGCCGGTCCAACGGCCCGTGGGTGAGCAGCTCGACCGCCGATTCGGCGACCTCCCACAGCAGCACGCGCACCGTACGGGGATCCTCCCACCGCAGCCGGTAGGTGTCGCCGTCCTCGTCGAGCCGGGCGTGGCCGGATCCCTCGGCGTAGGCGGCCATCAGCGCGGCGAGGTCCTCCCGGGGCGGCTGCCCGCCGTGGGCGAGCGCCCAGAACACCCGGAAGACGGCCTCCCGCAGCTCCCGCGCCTCGGGCAGAGCCTCCGCCAGCCCGGCCGGATCCTCGACGGCCAGGCCGACGGCGCCTGCCCAGGTCAGGGCCTCCTCGGGCGTCGCCAGCCAGTCCCGCTCGGCGACGGGGCGGGCGTTGACGGTGTTGGCGAAGTCCAGACAGAGCGCGTTCCCGACCAGTTCCACTGCGGTCATGCCTCCAGTATCTCACCAATCAATCCCGATTGACAGGTGAGACCAAGCAGTCTTACCGTTCAACCTACTTTGAAAGGTGAGACCTATGCGCATCCTTCCCGCGTCACTCGGCCGGTCGTTCAACGGCCTGTGGTTCGGCACCGGCGCCGCGAACCTCGGTGACGGCATGGCCCTGTTCGCGCTGCCCCTGCTGGCCCTCGCCGTCGGCGCCTCGCCCGGCGGGGTGGCGGCCGTGACGACCGCGCTCACCCTGGCCTGGCCGCTGTTCGGGCTGCACGCGGGCTGGATCGTCGACCGCGTCGACCGGCGCGCCCTCCTCACCGGGGTCAACCTGGCCCGCGCCGCCCTCCTGGCCGGCCTGACCGCCGCCCACCTCGCGGGAGTCCTCTCACTCCCGCTGATCATCGCCGCGGCCGTCCTGCTCGGCGTCGCGGAAACCCTCGTCGACACGGCGCTGACCTCGACCATCCCGCGAGTCGTGCCCCCCACCGCGCGCGGTCGCGCCAACGCCCGCGTCGAAGCCACCATCAACGTCACGAACCAGCTCGCCGGCCCGCCCCTCGCCGGCCTCCTGGCCGCGACCACCCTCGCCCTGGCCACCGGCGCCAGCGCCGTCCTCTACGTCCTGGCAGTCGCTGGCATCCTCGTCATGACGCTCTCCCCCGTACCGGCCGGCGCCGGCACGCCCCACCCCGACCGGCCCGGTGACGGCCTGGTCGCGGGCCTGCGCTACCTGTGGCGCCAGCCCGTGGTGCGCACCCTCACCCTCTACACCGCCGTGATGAACGTCGTCTGGGCCGCCGCCACCGCCCTGCTCGTCGTGTACGCGGTCGCCCCCGGCCCGCTCGGGCTCACCACCACCCAGTACGGGCTCCTGCTCACCGCCATGGCGGTCGGCGGC
The DNA here is from genome assembly GCF_008017515.1 of Nonomuraea sp. C10. NCBI lineage: Bacteria > Bacillati > Actinomycetota > Actinomycetes > Streptosporangiales > Streptosporangiaceae > Nonomuraea > Nonomuraea sp. C10. The sequence goes on along the minus strand of NZ_VPFF01000003.1, from coordinate 1,479,538 downwards.
CTGGTCGCGTCGGCCGTGGTGGAGCCGCTGCGCCGCCGCTTCGGCGTGACCACCCTGCTCATCGCCGACGCCGCCGGCACCGTGCTCCTGGTCCTGCCCGTCGCCGTGGACGCCCCCGCCTGGGCGGTCGCCGCCGGCGCGGTGGTGGCGGGCGCCGGGTCGAGCATCTGGCGCATCCTCGTGGCCACCATCCGCCAGAACCTCTCCCCGCCCGAGCTGCTGGGCCGGGTGTACGCGGCCTCACGCGTCCTCAGCTGGGGCGTCCTTCCCCCGGGCGCGGCCCTGGCCGGAGTGATAGCGGAGCTGTGGGGGGTGCGCGCGGCGTTCGTCCTCGCCACGGTGCTCGCCCTGGTGGTGATGGCGGCCTTCATCCGCTACGCACTCCGCACCGACCTGTCGGCGGCCGTCGAAGCCCCGGACGAAACCGTCGCGGCTCACTGATGACTGCCGAACACGGGTGCGGCTCGTTAGGCGGCGCCCGGGGTGAGTCACCATATAGTCGGACGCCGATCGAGCGTGATGGGGTCGTATGGAGATCGAGGGGTCGTTCTGGCGGGCGATCGCGGTCTACCGCGTCGCCTCCCTGGTCTACGCCGCGCTGCTGCTGGCGACCGCCGGCGGCTACCAGCGTCCGCTCGCGGGCTGGCTCGTCCTCGGTGTGATGGCGGTCTGGACGGTGGTCACCACCGTCGCGTACTCGACCATGAGAAGCCGCAGGCTCCTCACGGTGGACGTCCTCGTCACCCTCGGCTGTCTGCTGGCCTCGCCCTACGTCCAGGGATCCCAGGCCGGGCAGGCGGGTCTGATGCCGGTCACGGCGACCTGGGTCGGCGCGCCCGTGCTCGCCTGGGCCGTCTACGGCGGGCGGCGGGCGGGCGCGGTCGCGGCCGTCGTCCTGTCGCTGGCCGACCTGTGGCTGCGCGGGCTGCACGAGTTCAACCTCTCCGTCCCGGTCAACGGAGCCGTCCTGCTCATCCTCGCCGGGGCCGTCGTCGGGCACGTGGCGCGGCTGACCAAGCAGGCGGAAGAGCGTCTCCAGCAGGCCGCCGAGCTGGAGGCGGCCAACCGGGAACGCGAGCGGCTGGCCCGCGGGATCCACGACTCGGTCCTCCAGGTCCTGGCGCTGATGCAGCGCCGCGGGCAGGAGATCGGCGGGGAGGCCGCCGAGCTGGGACGGCTCGCCGGAGAGCAGGAAGCGGCGGTACGGGAGCTGATCCGCAGCGGCCCGGCCCCGGCGGCACAGGACAGCGCGGGCCTCGTCGACGTGGGCGCCCGCTTACGCCGGTTCACCACACCGGCGGTCACCGTCTCGGCGCCGGCCACCCCCGTGCCGCTCCCCGCCCGTCAGGCCGACGAGGTGGTCGCCGCCGTCGGCGCGGCGCTCGACAACGTCAGGCGGCACTGCGGCGAGCACGCCAGGGCCTGGGTCTTCGCCGAGCACGACGGCGACACGGTGACCATCACCGTGCGCGACGAGGGCCCCGGCATCCCCGCCGGACGACTGGAGGAGGCCGAGACGGAGGGCAGGCTCGGCATCGCGCAGTCCATCAAGGGCCGGATCGCCGGCGTCGGCGGCACCGTCGGCTTCACGTCCGTGCCCGGTCAGGGGACCGAGGTCGAATTCGTCATCCCCGTCCACACGTGAACCCGGGTCTACAGTTACGGCATGACCAGCGCACTGCGGGTGATGGTGGTGGACGACCATCCGATGTGGCGGGACGCGGTCGCCCGCGACCTGGAGCACGCCGGATACCAGGTGGTGGCGACCACCGGCGAGGGCCACCAGGCGCTCCGCGTCGCCGGCGCCGTACGCCCCGAGGTGGTCGTCCTCGACCTGAGGCTGCCCGACCTGCCCGGCGCGGAAGTGGCCAGAGGGCTGGCCGCGTCCGAGCATCCGCCCCGCGTCCTGATGCTGTCGGCGAGCGGCGAGCACGAGGACGTGCTCGAAGCCGTCAAGGCCGGCGCCTCCGGCTACCTGGTCAAGTCGGCGAGCCGGGAGGAGTTCCTCGACGCCGTCAAGCGCACGGCCGAAGGGGAGCCGGTCTTCACCCCCGGCCTGGCCGGCCTGGTGCTCGGCGAGTATCGCCGCCTCGCCACCCAGCGACCTTCCGACGACGGCCCCCGCCTCACCGACCGCGAGACCGAGGTGCTCCGCCTGGTCGCCAAGGGCCTGTCGTACAGGCAGATAGCCGAACGGCTCGTCCTCAGCCACCGGACCGTGCAGAACCACGTGCAGAACACCTTGAACAAGCTCCAGCTCCACAACCGCGTCGAACTCGTCCGATACGCGATCGAACGCGGACTCGACGAGGCGTAGACCGGCTCAGAGATTGTCGACCTTGAACGGGTCGTGCTCGGAGAGCAGCTTGTCCAGGCGCGCCTGGTCGACCCGGCTGGCCGTGTTCGCCGCCTCCTGCCGATCGCGCACGCACTTGGCCAGGCCGAACGCCGACGTCACCGTGTAGAGCACGGCGACCGCCAAGAACGCGCGGACCCAGGGGTTGACCGGCAGGAAGACGATGCCGATCCCCACGCTGCCGAGTGCGACCGCGAAGGAGATGACGCATTGCGCGTAGTAAGCGGCGGTCATGGTGGGCTGGACTGGTTTGGTCATGCCACCCAGCGTCCGGCACGGACCGGGCGCCCGCCTGAGTACGCGTACCCAATCCGCCCTGAGTAGCAGGCACTGCCGTGACGATGACGGCCCCGTTACGATCGCCTTGGAAGCATTGCCGTAGCGAGGACATATGCCGGTGAGACGATGGACCGCCCTGGCGACCGCCGTACTGATCGCGTCCGTACCGTTCGCCACAAGTCCCGCCGCCGCCCAGGCGGGCGCGCCGGATCCGGCGCGCGCTCTCAAGCGGCAGCTCGTGAACAAGCAGGGCGTCCGGATCTCCGAGACCAGCCGCTACTTCTTCGGCGGGAAGTCGACGGTCTCCGGGAACGGGACCCGGATCAAGGGCCGCCTCCGGCTCGCCCCGTCGGGCCCGGCGGCCGCGGACTACACCTGGTGGGACCTGCCCTCGGCGAAGACGAAGAAGAAACCGGAGCTCCACCGCGTGATCCGCGTCGGTGCGGACGTGTACGTCGACGCCGGCCAGTATCCCGGGCCGACCCCGGAGGGCAAGGAGTGGATCCGATACCCCTCGAAGCACAGGGGGAGCATGGGCCGGGACATGGATCGGGACGTGAGCCTACAGCCGATCAGCGTGTACGACCCGTCCACGCTGAAGGCCGTGCTGAAGCGCTCGGCGAGCAAGCCCGTCTCCGGCGGATTCCTCTACTGGGGCGCCATGAGCTACAAGGACCTGCGCACGATCTCCAAGGGCGCCGCCATCAGCTGGACCTCCGGGCGGCCGATCAGCGGGAAGAACAAGGGGAAGATCGCCTGGCGCCTCTGGACCGGCCGTGACGGCCTCCTCAAGCGCCTGACCACCACCGACACCGCAGGGTCGGGGAAGAAGCCGCCGGTCAAGCGGACCGACACGCGCTACACCGGCTGGGGGTCCCGCGTCGTCGTCACCGCCCCGCCCGCCGATGAGGTCATCGACGAGCGTGACCTGCTGGAGTACGTCCGCGAGCAGAACGCGCACATCCCGGAGGACGAGAAGAACTCCTGAAGCGGGCGTGTCACCTGAGCGGGATGGACCGGCCCAGCTCGTCGGCCGGGCGCGAGCCGGAGATGCGCCGTTGCTCCTCGGCGATGGCCACGTCGTTGATGCTGGCCTCCCGCCGCCGCATCAGCCCTTCCGCGTCGAACTCCCAGAGTTCGTTACCGTAGCTGCGCCACCACTGTCCGTCGGCGTCGTGCCATTCGTACTGGAACCGGACAGCGATCCGATCGTCGGTGAAGGCCCAGAGCTCCTTGCGGAGCACGTAGTCGAGCTCCTTCTCCCACTTACGGGTCAGGAAGGCGATGATCTCGTCCCGGCCGGTGACGAACTCGTCGCGGTTGCGCCAGACCGAGTCGGGAGTGTAGGCGAGGGCCACGCGGCGCGGGTCGCGGGTGTTCCAGGCGTTCTCGGCCGCCTGGACCTTGGCCCGGGCGGTCTCGGCCGTGAAAGGCGGGACGGGTGGCGGGGTCATGCGTACTCCTTGGTGATCAGTGTGCGGTGGCGGAAGAAGCCTCTTTGCTTCCTTCCGGGTTGAAGCGGGAGTATTCGCCGAAAGCCCAGCGCTGCCCCATACCGCCGGAAATCTGGACCACCCGCTCGACGGAGAAGTCGACGAGCCGCTTGGCGCCGGGGACCGTCGCGGCCCTGTCAGGGTCCCAGTCGACGCGGGCGCGGCCGGTCAGGTGCAGCGTGTCCCCGTTCTCCCAGTCGAGGAACAGCAGCCCGCAGCGGGGTTCGAGTTCGAGGTTGCCCAACGTCATGTACATGGCGTTGCCCGTGTAGTCGGGCCAGGTCAGCCGCCGGTCGCCGGTCACGGTGACGAAGCCGGGGTTGCCGCCCCGATGCGACGCGTCCGCGCCCTGGCCGGGCGCGTAGGTGCCGATGAAGAACGTGTCGGCGCCGGCGATCCACCGCTGCTGCCCGGCGGTCAGCTCGCCGCCGGCGACCGCGTCCCCTCGTACCGTCTCGTTGGCGTACGTACGAGTCTGGATGTATTTGGGGCAGTTGGAATACACCTGTGCTGTACGCACCAGCAGCCGGTCGCCATCTCTGCCGGCTCGCCCGTTGACGCGCATCCGTTTGCGGCTGCCGGGCTCGATCATGAGCATGCCGATGTCCCGCTCGGCGTCGAACAGGCCCGCGAGCGGATCCCCGGCAGCGGGGAGCCGCCCGACGACGAGCGTGCGGTCGTCGGGCGCGGCGATGAACCCGGGCGGACCGGTGATCACGCCGGTCCAGGCCGCGCCGGCGTCGTCGGCGGCCGCGACCACCACCAGCCGCTGCCGGCCGGCGAAGTCCGCGGCCACCGGCGGGACGGTCGCGCCGACGCGGGCCGACCCCCATCTGTCGCGGGTCAGACCGGCGCGGCGCTGCACCGTGTGTTCACCTTGGTGGAGCATGGTCAGTTCCTTCCGCGCGGTATCAGAAGAAACCGCAGGTCGGCGCGCCCTGCGTCGGCGCGGGCGCGGTGTCGGCGCCGGTCGGCGCGTAGATCTCCAGGCGGATGCCGTCCGGGTCGGTGAAGAACACGCCGCCGGAGGAGGCGCCCTCCCCGTGCGGCACCACGCCGTCGTAGACGAGCGGCACGCCGAGGTCGCGCAAGGTGGCCTCGGCACGGCGCACCGCCTCGATGTCGGGCACCTGGAACGCCAGATGGTGCAGTCCGGGCCGGTCGGCGGCGAAGCCGCCGTCGCTCTGCTGCCACAGCGTCACCATCAGCCCGCCGTCCCGGCCGAGGAACGCGAACCTGCGATCCCCCTCGGCCTGCTCGCCGAGGACGTCGAAGCCGAAGACCTGGCGGTAGAAGGCGATGGAACGGGTTAGATCAGTCACGTTCAGGCCGACGTGCCCGGTCTTCAGGACCGGAGCGTTCATGCTGGACCTCCCTTGCAGGCGACCGATCTAACGGCCGCATCAGTCATCATCCATTAGAATGGTTGCGGAGGTTTCTTACGGTGTCAAGCGGAAGGAAGCATTAGAAAGTGGACGTGGCACAGCTCCCCGGCGGCGGTGCTCCCCTTCTCGGCGAGCCACCTCCGCTCGAACTCGCCAACACCGCCTACGCGGTCCGCGGCCGCCTCCAGGACGGCCTGCTGACCGTCGAGCACCTGACCGCGTGGCTGCGCGACCTGCGCCCGCGCCTCGCCGTCCCCGTCACGGACGCCGACCTCCAGGACGTGGGCGAAGGCGACCTCCAGCTCGCCAGGGAGCTCCGGGACGTCATCCGGGCCCTGGCGGCCGCCGCCGTAGCGGACCACGACCCCGATCCGGACACCGTCACGACCCTCAACCGTCATGCCGGCCTGGCCCCGCGATGGCGGGAGCTGCGCACCGCCCCCGAGCCGCACACGACGGTCCGCAGCACCGGCCGCCCGGTCACGGCGGCCCTCGCCGCCCTGGCCGAGGAGGCCGTCGTCCTCTTCGCCGGGCCGGCCCGGCACGAGGTGCACGCCTGCCACGGCCCCGGCTGCGTGCTCTACTTCCTCCGCGACACCCCCCGGCGCGAATGGTGCTCGGCCGGCTGCGGCAACCGGGCCCGAGCCGCCCGCCACTACGCCAAGAAGAAGACCGCCGAGTAGTACCGGTGTCACCCTGCGGCCAGGCGTTGCCGTTCCTCCCTGACGATCTGCTCGGCCAGCGTCTCCTCCGAGATGTCGATGGCGTCCGGCGTCGACTCGGCGAGATGGCTGCGCCTGGCGTAGGCGTCGAACAGCGTGGCCTTGGCGTTCATGATCTGCAGCAGCCGCTCGTCCATGCTGTCGGGCGTGAGAAGGCGGTGCACCTGCACGCGCCGCACCTGGCCCATGCGGTACGCGCGGGCCACGGCCTGGCTCTCCATGGTCGGCTTGACCTGGGGCTCGCAGATGATCACGACGGAGGCCGCCTGGAGGTTGAGCCCCACCCCGCCCGTCTGGATCTGCGCGAGCAGCACCGCGTGACCCCGGGCCGCGGTGAAGGCGTCGATCACCCCCTGGCGGCGCTCCGGTGCCAGCTCGCCGCTGAGCGGCCCGTGGACCGGAGAGCCGAGGGCCTGGCCGACGGCGGCGAGCACGTCGCGGAAGTAGGAGAACACCACGACCTTGAGCTCCGCCTCGGCCGCCTCGTCGACCAGTTCGCGCAGCCGTTCCAGCTTGGCGGACTTCTCCGGCACCGCGTAGGCCGCGCGGCGCATCGTCATGAACCTGCCCGACGCCACCGCGTCCCGGTAGGCCTCGGCGTCGGCCGTACTGAACTCCTCCCACTCGTCCATGTGCACCAGATCGGGCAGCTCCGTGACCACGTCCTGCTGGTTGCGGCGCAGATAGACGGGCGCGACGGCGCGGCGGAACGCCTGCGCGCTGTCATTCACCCCGACCGTGCCGGACAACCCCGGCTGGAGGTAGTCCACGAGCGAGCGGAACTCCTCGATCCGGTTCTCCATCGGCGTGCCGGTCATGAACAGGACCCTGCCGACCCGGTCGCACCACCCGGCCACGGCCTTGGAGCGGCGGGCCTGCCGATTCTTCACGTAGTGCGCCTCGTCGACGACGAGCACCCCCACCCGCGGCTCGATCTCCAGCGTGTGCAGCCCGGCGTACGTCGTGACCGCGACCCCGCCGCGTTCGAGCCACGCGGCGTGAGCCAGGCGGCGATCGTCGCCATGGAGCCGATAGGTCTTGAGCGAACTGCGGGTCTCGATCTCGCGCAGCCAGTTGACCAGCACGCTCGCCGGGCAGACCACCAGGGAATGCGTCGTGCCCCGCGCGTGCAGGTGCGCCATGACGGCGATCGCCTGGATCGTCTTGCCCAGCCCCATGTCGTCACCGAGGATCACCCGGCGCTGGGCGAGCGCGAACCGGGCGCCGAACGCCTGATAGCCGCGGAGCGAGACCCGCCGCAGGGTGTCGTCGAGCTCCTGCTCCCTGACCCGCTCGGCCAGATCGCCGGGCAGGAAGCCCTCGGCGGCGGTCCGGTCCGACGGCGCCAGGGCGGAGAGCTCCGCCAGCAGGTTGTAGTAGTCGGCCGCGTGGATCTCGAAGTCGATCCACGCCAGGGCCCCGTCCGGCGGCGGGCGCAGCAGGTCAGTGGTCGCCTGGGCGATGAGCAGCCTGGTCTCGGTCTCGCTGGCCAGCAGGGCGGCGATCCGCTCCACGGCCCGCTCGGCGCGGGCGCGGCGGCGGCTTCCCGACAGCAGCCTGCGCAGCCAGTTGCCGATGGGGCGAGCCTGGGGAATCAGCTCTCTCAGCCTTCCCCCGACCGCCTCGGCCGTACGACGGGCGCGGGGCAACTCGGGACCGACGGCGACCAGCCGGTGCAGCGCCAGGAGCAGCCGGGTGGTCTCGGCGTCCCGGTCGTCGACGTCGATGTGGACGGTGCGGGACCGCCTCGTGGCGAGCGCGATGCCCTCGGCCGCCTTCTGCGCCTGCTTGCGGGTCTGCGGCCCGACTCCCGGCAGCTTCTGCAGCTCGTACGGCATCGCTCGCAGAACGCTCCGTACGGTGGTGTAGCCGGCTTCCTCCAGCGCCCCGATCCGCAGCCGACCGCTGGTGACGTCCTTCAGCCGGGACACCGGCATGGCGTCGAGTTCCGCCTCGGCCTGCCGGTCGCGGAGCGGTCCGAGAGCGTCGCGGACCTCGGCGACCGCTCGTTCGTGCTCGACCACCAGGTCTCGCGCGTCGCCCAGCAGCCGCCGCGCGCGCCGTAACAGGTCTCGAACATCCCCGGCAGAGGGTGGTTCCATAGGTCAGAACGTATCTTCCCCAGTCCGAGATCGTGTCCCGCTGCTTGGGCGGGTGCCGACCGGGTAGTTTGACCAGGTTTCGACGCATCTGACCGAAGGGATGCCATCATCGGCAGCGACGCTTTCTCTCCGTGGGAGGACCGGCCGAGGCCGGCGCGCCGCCGCGTCACAGAAGCGGCGATCCTGAGCACTCGTGACCACACCCGGGCCGACGTCGCCCAGTGGACCTGCCCGCACGACCGGCACGCCGGGCACGGCTGCGTCACCTGCTACCACGCCTCGGCCGACGCCGACCCGGCCCTGCCGCTGTGGGAGGTCGCGGCCTGGTTCACCACCGAGCGGCCGATCCCGATCAGGGCACTGCAGGACGTGCACCGCCACGACCGCGCCCTCACCCTCACCCAGCCGTCGACCCCCCTCGTCTACCTCCTGACCGCGCAGGTGAGAGCCACCTTGGCCGCGGAGGCGGTGGCGGGCGTCGTGGGCTTCCTGGTGCAGAACCGGCACATCGTCGACGCGTTCACGGTGACGGAGATCCGCGCCACCCACTCCTAAAACCTTTTCAAGCCCCGGCCGCGACGAGTTCCGGCCGGGTCGCGGGTCTGTTCTCATGACCGCCATGGCGTCGTACGACGCCGCCCGTCACGAGGACCACGGAGGACACCATGACACTGCCCGGCCGCCCGCCCGTCGTCGACCTCGCCACCTGGCAGGCCGCCCGTGACAAGCTCCTGGTCCGCGAGAAGGCCCACACCCGCGAGGGCGACGCCATCGCCGCCGCCCGCCGCCGGCTGCCGATGGTGGAGTTCGACGGTACGGTCGAGGTCGTCGGAGCCGACGGCCCGGTCCCGTTCCTGGACCTGTTCCAGGGCCGCGACGAGCTCGTGGTCTACAAGCACATGTGGCACGACGGCGCGCCGCACCAGGGGCAGTGCGAAGGCTGCACCGTCACGGCCTGGCACCTGAAGGACGCCGTCTACCTCAACGCCCGCGGCGTCTCGTTCGCCATCCTGACCACGGGCGCCTGGGACGAGGTGGCCCCCTTCGTCGACTTCATGGGCTACACCCAGCCTTGGTACTCGGTGCGCGACGTGGACGAGCCGGTGGGTGGAGAGATGGGTTACTTCACCTCCTTCCTGCGCGACGGCGACCGCGTATTCCTCACCTACTCCACGACGGGTCGTGGCACCGAGTCCGCCGACGGGTCCTTCGCCCTGCTCGACATGACGCCTTACGGCCGCGGCGAGGCGTGGGAGGACAAGCCGGAGGGCTGGCCCGAGGGGCGCCACGCCTGCTGGTACTGGCGCTCGGACGCGAACGGCAACGCCACCTGGGGCCCCACCAGCCGCCCCGCACCACAGTGGACCCGCCCCGGCGCGACCCCGGTGGACACCCTCGGCCGCCAAGGCGACCACTGACCGGCTGGATGGCCTTTCCTGCCCGTACAGTGATCGAACGGCGGCCACCCCGACCTGCATTCCTTGCAGGCGAGCGACGGTCAGCGTGGAGACCGCCGGCGAGGAGCGGCACCGGACATGAGCGACACGCCTGCCACCGACGGCCGCGGGACGGTCGGCGTGTTCCTCGTCCTCGCCGCCGCGTTGACGATCGTCTGGGCGACGGGTTCATGGCTCGGCAAGATGTTCGACTGGACGCACCAGGGCTTCGCGTCGGCGTCTCTCCTCCAGCTCGCGGGCTACCTCATCGGCGGCGCGCTGCAATACTTGGCGATCTTCTCCTGGCCCGTGCTGCTCGCCCGGACGGGGCGGACGCTGTCCCGGCATCGGTACACGGTCATGAGCGGCGTCCTGCTGGGCGCCGGCCTCACCACCTTCGCCCTGACGTTATGGTCGCGTGGCGACGCCCCGGTCACGACCTGGCCACACTGGCTCCTGCTCGGCGTGACGGTGCAGGGGACGCTCGCCGGACTCGCCGGGCTCGGCCACTGCGCCTGTCTCGCCCGGAAATCACGAATGGCGGATCGACAGCCACCTGCGCGAGGAGATCGATCTGCTTGAGGCCGGCCGCAAGCAGATCACGCAACTCGCCGCCGTAGGTCGTCTGCTATCTCGATCGGCTTCGGGAGATCGGGGCGTCAGAGCGGGTGGTGGAGGCCGAGCGGGACGACTGGATCCTGGTCGCGGCCCGGTGGCCCGATCACATCCGCGTCCCGGCCGCCCCACCGCTGGAGGTGAGCGGGATCGGGAGCGCGGGTTACGCCGCGCACCCGGCACAGAAGCGGGTCACTGTCACACGAGCAGCGCCTCGAGCTCCGGAAGGCGGCCGAACATGTCGGGGAGGCCGCGCACGCCGTTGCGCACGGACTCGTGCGACAGCGCGAGGGCAGGGCCGGTGCTCGCCTCGACACCGGCGAGGCAGCGGAGGATGTTCCACCTCGTGAACCCCAGCCAGCCGCCGATCATGAACACGAACCAGCTTGGACCCGACGGCGGCAGCGCTCCGCCCCCCGCGACGTAACCGTCGAGTACCGAGCGGAAGATGGTCGGCTCGATGTCGTCGAAGCCAGATCCCTTCGCGAGGCTCAGCGCGGTCGAGCCGAGCTCACTGGCCAGGTCGAGCATCCCCGAGAGCTCCCAGTCGAGCACCACCGGTCGACCGTCTCGAGCGAGCAGGTTCCACGGTTGGATGTCCTTGTGGGTCAGCACGACGGGGCCTGGCCGTTCGCAGGTGTCGACGAAGTGGGCGATCGCGAGGAATGTCTCGACGTGGGAGGCGAGTTCATCGGCCCACGGTTGTCCGGTCGACGCCGCCCGCTCGGCGAGTTCGGGCCAGTCCCGTGACGTCGGGTCCTCGATCGACACGTGGGTCCACTCGACGTCGAGTGCGTGGATGCGTGCGAGGATCTCACCGATCTCGAACGCGTACGCCGCCGACACCGGTGCTTCGGGCACCTTCTCTCCCTCGACCCACCGGTGGACGAGCGTGTGGTGGCTGGCCGAGATCGGCTCTGGCATCGGAATGCCGGCAGCGAAGGCCGCCCGCTCGAACCTGAACACGTCCTCGACGTGGTAGGTCCAGCGGCGGTCGACGAGGTTCAACTCCTTCACCGCGAACGACCCCTGGTCGGTGTCGAGCCGGTACAGCCGGTTGGCCGACCCGCCCTGGACACGGATCATCGGCCCGATCGGCGCGCCGAGATGCGAGAGGTCGGAGGGCACGTCGTCGTCCGCGGTCACCCCACGTAATCTAGTCGCTTTGATCACCAACCCGTCCAACGCAGCCTTCACCGCAGGTCAGGTGCTCCTTCGTTTTCCTGCCGGGACCCCATCAGGTCAGGGCCGTATCCGCCCGATTCTCCGCGAGCACTCCGGGGACCCGGGCCCCGGCGAGAAGAGCCTCCATGCTGCACGACGTGCCGCCGCCGCCGGCGACCGCCCGCGCTTGGGCATGGACGGTGTGGCCACACCTGATGTCGGGGTCGAAAATGCAGGCGTTCTCGCCCGACGACCGTCCGCGGCGCTGCCGAGACTCACGGACTGGACAGCAGCTCAGCGGTAGGTCCGCGATGCCCCCAGGTGCGCGTGCTCGTTGTACGACAGCAGGCTCAGCCCTGAGGAGCCCGCCAGCACGGCTGTGATGGACGCGTTCACCATGACGCGGTTGAGTGCGACGACGCCGGTGGCCGGGACCTCCAGGAGTGAGCCTGCCGTGGCGGCGATGACGCCGGCTGAGGTCACCACGACAGCGTCCTGACCAGGCGCGAGACGATCGGGGATGGCGTGCAGCGCTTCGACCGCGGAGCCGGCGAAGGTGTCCCATCCTCCCGGGTGGCCTTGCTCGATCCACTGCTTGAGTGCCTGGTCGAGGTGGGTCTGGAACTGGCGGCTGTCGCCGGTGGTGTGCGAAGTGCCATCGTCCAGGTACCGGCGGACGAGCCCGAGGTGGTCGTACTCGTTCCAGCGCGGGTCCTCGACGGGGACGGCGGCCGGCAGTCCGAGCAGCGCGGCGGTGTCCTTCTGCCGCCGCAGCGTCCCGGAAACGAGCAGCGGCTCGCGCGCCCGGCCCAAGAGCTCCTGACCGACGAGCCGGGCCTGGTGACGGCCGAGCTCGCTCAGGGCGTCGTAGTCCGCCGCGCCGAACGACGCCTGCCCGTGCCTGACGAGATAGATCACAGCCATCGCAACTCCACCTATGACACCGACGTGCTGCGGGCACGCACCGTCCACACGCGCCACGCACCGGCCACGAGTCCCACCGCGGCCAGTATCACCATGCCAGGGAGCAGCCCGCCGGGCGGCGCCGCCTGCTCCAGCAGCACGAACGCCCCCATCACCAGCACGAACCAGCCGAAGACGCTCCGCAGCCGGGCTTCGGGGATCCGTCCGGCGAGCCAGCCGCCGAGCACGCTGCCGAGGATGGCGGCCGCGGTGACGCCGATGGCGAGGTTCCAGGCGATGGAGACGCTGGTCAGGTAGCCGGCGAGGCCGGCGAAGGACTTCATCGCGATCACGATCAGCGAGGTGCCGACCGCGGCGGCCATCGGCAGCCCGCCGAGCAGCGCGAGGGCGGGGACGACGAGGAACCCTCCCCCGGCGCCGACCAGTCCGGTCACCAGGCCGACCACCACGCCGTCGATCAGGGCGCGGACCACGGCCACGTCGCCGCGGGCGTGCGCCGGTTCGGTACGCCGGGCGCGGAGCATCGCGATGGAGGTGGCGACCATCATCAGCGCGAAGCCGATCAGCAGGAGCCGCCCGGGTACGTAACCGCCGAGTATGCCGCCGCCGAAGGCGCCGACCATCCCGCCGGCGCCGAAGAGCACACCCGTCCGCCACCGGATCCGGCCCGCGCGGGCGTGGGTGACCGCCCCGGCGACCGAGGTGGCGGCCACGACCAGCAGGGAGGTGGCGATCGCCTGCTTCGGCTCCAGCCCCGCGACGTAGACCAGGATCGGCACCGTCAGGATCGAGCCGCCACCCCCCAGAGCGCCGAGCGCGACGCCGACCAGTAATGAGAGCGCCAGCACGACGGCGAGGGTCATGCCCCTCCGCTCGTCACCGTGAGGCCGGCGCCCGCCGCCTCGCCGAAGTGGTCGTCGACCGCCACCACGTCCCGGCCCGCCGCGGCGAGCAGCGACGCCGCCACCGAGGCGCGGTAGCCGCTCTGGCAGTGGATCCACAGCTCCCCGCCGGGCAGGTCCGATGACCGCAGCTCGTGCAGCGGCGCGTTCACCGCGCCCTCGATGTGCCCGGCCTCGAACTCGTCGGTCCGCCGTACGTCCAGGACCACGACCGGCCGCTCCCGCAGCACCTCGGCGAGGCGGCGGAAGTCGGCCTGGCCGAAGGCGGCCGGCTCCCGGTCGCTCCACTGACCGGGACCTCCGGTGGCCGCGGCCACCGGACGGTCGATGCCGATCCGTACCAGCTCGCGCTGCGCCTGTGAGACGTGCTCGGGCAGTTCGCCCAGCAGGGTGATCGGGGTTCCCCAGTCGAACAACCAGCCCAGGTTGGTCGCGAACGAGCCGTCCAGCCCGAAGTTGAAGCTGCCCGGCACGTGGCCGGCCGCGAAGGCCGTCCTGTTCCGCAGGTCGACCACCCACTCGCCCGCGTCGACGCGGCGCCGGATCTCCTCCGGCGTCGCCTCGCGCGGGAACGTCAGATCGGGCCGCTCAGGACCGGCGCTGTTCAGCGACGCCATGTGGACGTAGTACGCCGGCCAGTCGCCCAGCCCTTCCAGCAGCTGCCGGACGTAGGTGTCCTCGTCGTGCAGCAGCACGGGGTTGGTGGAACGCTCCATGCCGATGGTGGACTCCGCGGCGTCGGACTGCGTGGCCGAGCAGAACGAGCCGAACCCGTGGGTCGGGTAGAGCAGCGCGTCGTCCGGCAGCAGCTCGCGCAGCCGCCGCGCCGAGCCGTGCTGCAACCGGGCCAGCCGGTCGGTGTGCTCCTCGCCCAGCAGGTCCGGCCGCCCGGTCGAGCCGTAGAGCAGCGACCCTCCGGAGAAGACCGCCAGCCCCTGCCCCGAGTGCCGGTCGTGCAGCACGTAGGAGAGGTGGTTGAAGGTGTGCCCCGGCGTGGCCACGACCTCCACCCGGATCCGGTCCCCGATCCCGAGCGACTGCCCGTCGTGGAGCGGCTCCCGGTCGAAGGCGACCTCGTCCCTGCCGTTGAGCAGGTACGCCGCGCCGGTCTCCCTGGCCAGCGCGAGCCCGCCGGTGACGTAGTCGTTGTGGACGTGGGTCTCGAACACGTGCGTCAGCGACAGGCCCTCGCGGTCCAGCACCTCCAGCACCCGGTCGATGTCGCGCTGCGGGTCCACCACGAACGCCACCGATCCGTCGTGCACCAGGTAGCTGCGGTCACCCAGGCTCGGGGTGTCGATCGGCACGATCGACAGCGTCCGTTGCGGGGTGACGCCGGTGGGGGTCATGCCCGGCCCCCTTCGTCGACGCACTTCAGCACGCGTTCGGCGAGCATCGGCAGGGTGGTGGGCCTGGCGCCCACGGCGTCCTCGACCGCGCTGGCGATCGTGGCCGCGCACGGCCCGATCGGCGGCTCCCCGATGCCCCGCGCGTTGAACGGCCCCACGCCCTCGCCGGACTCCAGGACCTTCACCTCGATCTCCGGGCAGTCGGCGGCCGTCGGGATGGCGTACTGGTAGAAGGCGCCGGTGAGGTTGACGGCCTCGTCGTACACGATCCGCTCGGACAGGGCGTATCCCAGGCCCTGCACGACCGCGCCCTCGATCTGGCCGCGCACGCTGAGCGGGTTGATCGCCCGGCCCACGTCGTGGGCGGCGACGTAGCGCAGTGGCCGCACCTCACCGGTCCGGGTGTCGACCTCGATGTACGCCGCGTGGGCCCCGAAGGTGAAGTCCGGGACGATCCGCTCGGAGTCGATCAGCTGGGTAACCGGCTTCGCGGTGGGCGCGAAGTACGTCTTCATCGCGTTGATCGCCACGCCGTTCGCCAGGCACATGGCCACGACCTCGGCCAGCGGCACCACCCCTTCAGGCGTGAGCACGCCGCCCTCGGCGAGCGTCAGGTCGTGCTCGGCACAGCCGGTCGCCTTCGCCACACCCGCCACCAGCTGGGCGCGGAGCTCGCGGGCCGCCGACAGCACCGCGTTGCCGGACATGTAGAGCTGCCGGGTCGCCGTGGTCCGTCCCGCCAGCGGAGTGCGCGCGCTGTCGCCGAAGTGGACCGTGACGTTCTCGATCGGCACGCCCAGCACCTCGGCGGCGATCTGCGCCAGCGACGACACCTGGCCGCCGCCCACGTCGGGTACGCCGCAGCGCACCACGACGCCGCCGTCGCGCTCGCAGCCCACCCATGCGGACGCGGAGTCGTTCATCCACGCCACCCGCCCGTACGGCTGCACGTTGCACGCCAGTCCCAGACCCACCCGGTGCTCGGGTGAGGACGGCTCGGGCCGGGGGCCGATCGCCTCCATCACCGCGTCGATGCACTGCGGCAGCCACACGGCGGTCTCGATGGGCTGTCCGGCGGGGATCCGGTCGCCCGTCTTGAAGGCGTTGCGCTTGCGGACCTCCACGCGGTCCCGGCCGGCCGCGTCGGCGACCTTGTCGATCTGCGCCTCGTAGCCCAGCACCGGCTGCATCCCGCCGAACCCGCGGAACGCCGAACCCGGCGTGTTGTTCGTGTAGGCCGCGCGCGAGCGCACCCGTACGTTGTCGCAGCGGTACGGCCCGGCCGCGTTCAGGGTGATGTACAGCAGCACGAAACCGCTGAGCAGCGGGTAGGCGCCCGCGTCCGAGACGATGTCGATGTCGTGGGCCAGCAGCTGGCCGTCCTCGGTCGCCGCGGTCCGGTAGCTCATCCGCACCGGGTGCCGCTTGGCCCGCGCGGTCAGCGACTCCTGCCGGCTCCAGGTCATCTTCACCGGCCGGCCGGTCCGCTGCACCGCCAGCGCGATGTACGGCTCGACGGTCATGTCCTCCTTGCCGCCGAAGCCGCCGCCGAGGTAGGGCGCCTGGACGCGCACCTTGGAGTCCGGCAGCCCCACGACGTGCGCGATGCGCCGGTAGTGCTCGATCTCCTGCGTGGAGACCTTGATGTTGATGACGCCTTCGTCGTCCAGCCACCCGATGCCGGTCTCCGGCTCCAGGTAGGCATGGTCGACGACCTGCGCCTCGTAGCGGCCCTCCACCACGATCGGCGCCTCGGCGAACACCTTGTCGACGTCGCCGCGGTCGATGTTCCACTCGCTGAGCAGGTTGCCGCCCTCGTGCACCCGCGCCGAGCCGGACTCCAGCGCGGACTCCGGGTCCGAGACCACGGGGAGCGCGTCGTACTCGATCTCCACCAGCGCCTCGGCGGCGGCCAGCGCCCGCGTGTTCTCGGCCACCACCAGCGCGACCGGTTCGCCGTGGTAGCGCACCCGCTCGGTGGCCAGCACCCAGGACGGCGGCAGCGGCCGCCCCTTGATCCCGGCGGTGTTGGTCGGGATCTCGTTGTTCGGCACGTCCTCGCCGAAGAGCACGGTGACGACCCCGGGCACCTCCAGCGCGGCGGTCGCGTCCTTGGCCACGATCCGCGCCGAGGGCAGCGGCGAACGGACCAGCCGGGCGTAGAGCTGCCCGGCGACGTCGAAGTCACCGGCGTAGCGGGTCTTGCCGAGCAGCTTCTCGCGCGAGTCCTGCCGCTTCACCTCGGTGTTGACCACGCGGGTCGTCTCCCGGGCGCGGCTCGGGACCGTCTCCGTCATCGGGTCGCCCCCTCCTCCGCCGCCTTGACCACGGCGTCCACGATCGCCTGGTAGCCGGTGCACCGGCAGAGGTTGCCGTGCAGGTGCTCGCGCACCTTGGCGGGCGTGACCTCGTCGCCGGAGCGGAGCAGCTCGACGGCCGACATCAGCATCCCCTGCGTGCAGAAGCCGCACTGGGAAGCGCCGGTCTCCCAGAACTTCGCCTGCAGCGGGCTCAGCTCCTCGCCTTCGGCCAGGGACGCGCTGGTCTCCACCCGCGCGCCGTCGACCTGGACCGCCAGGGTGGTGCAGCCGGTCGCCGACCGGCCGTCGACGAGCACCGTACAGGTCCCGCAGGTGCCCTCGTTGCAGCCCTCCTTGACCTCGTAGGCGTGGGCCTGCTCGCGCAGCCAGCGCACCAGCGTGGTGTCGGCGGGCGCGTGACCGGTGACCTCCTTGCCGTTGAGTGTCATCCGGGTCTCGACGTGGCTCATGCCTGTTCCCTCCTCGCGTCGGCGCAGGCGTCCCTGACCGCCCGCACCGCCATCGCCTCGATCAGCCGGGCCCGGTCCGCACCCTTGGTGTACGGGTCGTCGGCGACGTCGAGAGCCGCGGCCAGGCCCGACATCACCCGCTCCGCCTCCGCGGCGGTGACACCGGTGAGCCGTCGCTCGACCGCTTCCAGCCGGAGCGGCCGGTCGGCGGCGCCGGTCACGGCGACGGCCGCGCTCCTGATCCGGTCGCCGTCCAGCGCGACGCCCGCGGCGGCGGAGGCCAGGGCGAAGTCGCCGGCGCGGCGTGAGTACTCGTGGAAGCCCCACCCGTGGCGCGGGCGCAGCGGTATCCGGACCGCCGTCACCAGCTCACCCGAGCGGAGGTCGGTCTGGTAGTAGCCCAGCGAGAACTCCCGCGCCGGGCGCCACTCCTGGCGGCCCAGGCTCTCGACCCGGTAGTCGGCCTCCAGTACGTGGCAGCTCACCGGCAGCTCGGCCGCCGCGTCCCCGTGGGAGACCGAGCCGCCGATGGTGCCGCGGTTGCGGATCCGCCGGCTGCCGATGTGGGCCGCGGCCATCGCGAGCAGCGGCGCGTGCTCGGCGACCAGCGGGTCGGTGGTCAGTTCGGCGTGGGTGACCGCCGCGCCGACGACGAGGTGTCCGCCGTCGACGCCGATCGTGCGCAGCGCGGGGATGCCTGACACGTCGACCAGGA
Source organism: Nonomuraea sp. C10 (assembly GCF_008017515.1). Classification (NCBI taxonomy): domain Bacteria; kingdom Bacillati; phylum Actinomycetota; class Actinomycetes; order Streptosporangiales; family Streptosporangiaceae; genus Nonomuraea; species Nonomuraea sp. C10. Next base: position 1,461,326 of record NZ_VPFF01000003.1, on the reverse strand, counting down.
ACGCGGGCGCGGCCAGGCCGAGGTTCATCATCGGCACCAGGCTCTGGCCTCCCGAGATCGGGCGGGTGTCCTCGCCTCCCTCGGCGAGCAGGGTGAGCGCCTCGGGGACGCTGCGGGCCCGCTCGTAGGCCATCGTGGTGAGTACGTCCGACATCAGCGGGTCTCCCTCCTCCCGACGCTCCGGCCGAGGAGGAAGGCGAGGACCAGCGCCACCAGGCCCGCGGCCGCGCCGGCGAGCTGTTTCTTGGGCACCAGCGAGCCGTCGAGCAGGTTGATCGGCTCGGCCTCCACAGCCGGGGCGACCGGGCTGCCGGCGGCCGGGGCGGGCTCGTCGATCCTGGAGGCGAGGCTGTCGGCGAACTGGCGCATCAGCTTCGAGCTCACGTCCTTGATCGGCCCCTGCCCGAGTTGGGCGACCCGGCCGGTGAGGCCCAGGTCGGTCGCCAGGGTCACCTGCGTACCGCCGGGGACCTCGGTCAGACCGGCCTTGATCTTGGCCTTCACCGTGCCGCCGCCGCGGCCGTCGCGGCCGCCGACCTCGATGGTGGCCACCTTGTTCACCTCGTCCTTGACGAGGAACCTGGCCTCACCCGTGTAGGTCATGTTCATCGGGCCGATACGCAGCGCCACCCGGCCGGTGAGCGCCTCGCCCTCGACGGACTCCACGGTGGCGCCGGGCACGCAGGGGGCGACCCGGCCCAGATCGGTGAGGAACTCCCACGCCCGCTCCGGGGTCGCGGGCACGATGAACTGGTTGTCGATGCGCACGGTGACTCCTCCCTTACTCGCTGTCGGGTTCGCGGGCCACGGCGATCGCCTGGACCTCCAGGCGCCACGCGGGGTTGAGGAACCCGGAGACCTCCACGACGGTGCTGGTGGGCCGGTGGTCGCCGAAGAACCGGGCGCGGACCGCCGAGACCTCGGGGCCGTCGGCGACGTCGCGCAGGTAGGTCGTGATCGACACCACGTCGGACATCGCCAGGCCCTCGTCGGCCAGGCAGCCCTCCAGGTTGGCGAAGACCTGCTCGGCCTGGGCGACCAGGTCGTCGGCGGGCAGGGTGTCGCCGTTGCGGTCGACCGGCACCTGCCCGGAGACGAAGCACAGGCCGGCCGCTGTCATGGTCTGGACGTAGGCGCCGAGCGGCGCCGGGCCCTTTCGCTGGTTCATCCGTGCCTCTGGATCGGGTTGTCGGCGTGCTGGGACCATTCGGACCACGAGCCGTCGTAGAGGGCGAGGTCGCTGAAGCCGGCGTCGCGCAGGGCGATGAGCACGGCGGCCGCGGAGACGCCGCCGCCGCAGTAGAGGACCGCGGGGCGGTCCTTGTCCACGCCGGCGTCGGCGGCCAGCCGGGCGACTTCCTCACCGCGCCTGAAGCGGCCGTCCTCCCCGATCAGGCTCGGGGAGGGGAGCCGGTTGGCGCCGGGGATCCGCCCCTCGGAGGCCGCGAAGGTCTCCTCCATCCGGCAGTCGACCAGCGTCACGTCGTCGCGGCCGAGCAGCGCGCGGACCTCGTCCATCTCCCGGCGCATCCCCTGCGGGGCGCCGGGGCGGTAGTCGCGCGGCTCCGGGCGGCCGTCGGCCTGGTCCGTGGAGACCTCGAGGCCGGCCGCCTGCCAGGCGGGGAAGCCGCCGTCGAGGATCGCGACCCGCTGGTGGCCGTGGTGCAGCAGCGCCCAGGCCAGCCGGGAGGCGGTGAACAGGGAGTTGTCGTCGTAGGCGACCACGAGGGTGTCGTTGCCGACGCCCAGGCGCGCCATGGCCTTGGCGAACTCCTCGGGCTCAGGAAGCATCCCCTCGACGCCGTCGACGGTGGTGCCCCAGTCCTCGATCCAGTCGGCGTGCACCGCGCCGGGGACGTGGCCGGCAGCCCACATGTCCCGGCCGCCGGGCCCGTCCGCGAGCGAGGCGCGGGTGTCGACGACCCGGACGTCCGGCCGGCCGAGCACCTCGGCCAGGGCCGCGGGCTCAAGGTAGATCTGGTTCATCCTCATGCTCCTAGGTAGATCGCTTGCACCCTCGACGAGCGGGCGAGGTCGGCGGCGGCGCCTTCCTCGACGATCCGCCCGGTTTCGAGGACGTAGGCGTGGTCTGCCAGTTCGAGCGCCAGGTTGGCGTTCTGCTCGGAGAGCAGGATCGTGTAGCCCTGCGCGCGCAGCGCGACCAGCGCCTCGTAGATGCGGTTGACCAGCACCGGGCTGAGCCCCATCGACGGCTCGTCGAGGACGAGCATCTCGGGCCGGGCCATCATCGCCCGCCCCATCGCGAGCATCTGCTGCTGGCCGCCGGAGAGCAGACCGGCCTTGCTGTCAGTGCGCTCCCTCAGCTCGGGGAAGAGGTCGAAGACCTCGCCGAGCTTCTCGGCGTCCCGCCAGCCGCCGGGACGCCGCACCGCGCCCATCCGGAGGTTCTCGAGCACCGTCAGGTCGGCGAAGACCCGGCGGCCCTCCGGCACGAGCGCGATGCCGTGCCGTGCGATGGCGTGGGTGGGCAGCCCGGCCAGGGACTCGCCCCGGAAGGTGACCTTCCTCGACCCGCTGGGCTGGAGCCCGAGGATGCCGCGGATGGTGGTCGTCTTGCCGGCGCCGTTGTTCCCGACCAGGCAGGTGACCTGGCCCGGCAGCGCCCGGAAGCTGACGCCGTGGACGACCTCGACGCGGCCGTAGCGGACCGTGAGGCCCTCCACGACGAGGCCCTGGGTCTGGTCGTGCTCCCCGGCCCGCTCGTGGGCGCCCGCCCGGGTGTTGGTGTCCATGCTGCTCATAGCGTGAGTTCCTCGCTCTTCGCGTGGCCGGGGCCGAGGTAGGCCTCGATCACCCTCGGGTCCTTCTGGACCTCGGCCGGCGACCCCTCGGTCAGCACCCGTCCCTGGTCGAGGACGACGACGTGCTCGGAGATGCTCATCACCAGCTTCATGTTGTGCTCGATGAGCAGCACCCCGATGCCCTCCTGGGCCATCCCGGCGATGGTCTCGGCCAGCGGCATGGCACTGGCCGGGGGCAGCCCGGCGGCGGGCTCGTCGAGGACGACCACCTCCGGCTCCATCGCCAGCACGCGGACCATCTCGACGAGCTTCGCCTCGCCGAAGGGCAGGGACTCCACCAGGGAGTCGGCCCGGTGCTCCAGCCCGAACTTGCGCAGCAGAGCCCGTGCCGACTCCTCGGCCTCCCGCTCGTTGCGCCGGGTCCGGGGTCCACGGATCAGGTCGCCCAGGTGGCTGCCCTTCTGCCGGGAGTACGCTCCCATCGCGACGTTGTGCAGCACCGTCATGCCGGTGAAGACCTCCAGGTTCTGGAAGGTCCGCCCCAGGCGGTGGCCCGCGCGGGCGACCGCCTTGCCGGCCGGCAGTTCGGCGCCGTTGACGAAGACCTGGCCGGCGTCCTGCGTGACGAAGCCGGAGATGACGTTGGCCAGCGTGCTCTTGCCGGCGCCGTTCGGCCCGATCACCGCGGTGATCGATCCCGCCGGCGCCCGCAGCGTCACGTCCTTCAGCACCTGCAGGCCGCCGTATGCCTTGGACACGCCGGTGACCCGCAGGCCCTGGCGCTCGCTCGTACTCATGCCCGCACCACCTCCTGGTCCGGCTTGGCCTGTTCGGCCGCCTCGCGCTTGGCCCGCTCGCGGCGGTCCTCGCGGCGCGCGGCCAGCTCGCCCGCGAGGCCACGGGGGAAGAGCTGGATGGCGATCAGGAAGATCACGCCCATGATCAGCGGCTCGTAGTCCGCGTAGTCGGCGGCGAACACCTCGATGCCCGTGAGCAGCAGCGCTCCGAGGATCGGGCCGATCATCCGTCCCGCCCCCGAGAGCACGAGGGCGACGACCAGGAGGACGGCCATCATGAAGTCGAAGGTGGAGGGGCTGATGAAGCGGGAGTCGAAGGCCTCCAGCGCCCCCGCGACGCCGGCGTAGAAGCCGCTCATGCCGAACGCGAGCAGGCGCAGCTTGAACGGGCTGGCGCCGGCGGCCAGGGCCGCGGGCTCCGAGGCGCCGTAGGCCCGCAACGCCCGGCCGGTACGCGACACCAGCAGGTTGTGGGCCACGATCGCGCCGATGATGGCGAGCAGCGCGACGAAGCCGTACTTCACGATCGGCTCGGTGAACTCGAAGCCGAACACCGAGAACGGCGGAATGCCGACCAGGCCGTTGGGCCCGCCGGTGAGCTCGACCATCCGCCCGAAGAGGAGGAAGAGCACGAACCCGGCGCCCAGGGTCGCCATCTTGAAGTAGATCTCCTTCAGGCGCATCGACATCATGCCCACCAGCAGCGCCGCCAGGGTCACCACCACCGGCGCGATGACCAGCGCGAGGACGGGCGGCACGTCGAAGCGGACCGCCGCGATGCCGGCGGCGTAGGCGCCGAGGCCGAAGAATCCGGCCTGGGCCAGGGAGATCATCCCGGCCATGCCGTTGATGAAGTTCAGGCCGGTCAGCAGGATCACGTAGATCGCCATCCGGGTCCAGATGTGCAGCGCGTAGTCGGTCGCCATCAGCATCGGGAGCAGGAGCAGGAGACCGATCGTGATCCACAGCTCCCAGGAGTTCGTCCTGCCCAGGGAGCGTGGCAAAGCGCTGAGACGACTGCTCATGTGCGCACCGCCCGGGCCGTGCCGAACATGCCGGTCGGCTTGAAGGTCAGGATCGCGAGCAGCACCACGAAGGCGACCACGTCCGCGTACGCCGACGTTCCGTACCCCGCCACGACCGCCTCGGCGACGCCGAGCAGCAGGCCGCCCGCCAGCGCGCCCTGCGGGTTGCCGAGACCGCCGAGCATCGCCGCGGCGAAGCCCTTGAGACCCAGCAGGGTGCCGGAGTCGAACGACATCACGGTCAGCGGGGCCAGGCCCGCGCCGGCCACGGCGCCGAGGGCCGCCGCGATGACGAACGCCCAGCGGGCCGTGGTGCGGTAGGAGACGCCGAACGTCTGCAGCGTCTCGGAGTCTCCCGCGGCGGCGCGCAGGGTGGTGCCGAGCTTGGTCCGCCGGAAGAACAGCGTCAGCGCGACCACGACCAGTACGGCGAGGACGAGGTTGAGAATCGTCTGCCGGCTGGTCGAGGCGCCCAGGATCCGCAGCGACTCCGAGCCGAGCACCGAGGGCAGCGCATAGGTGTCGCGGACCGAGATCAGCATCGCGGCGCCCTTGACGATCACCGCGATGGCGATCGTGGCGATCGTGATGGCGGCCGGCGTCCGGAGGCGGCCGAAGCCGAGCAGCCCCATCTCCGTCAGCAGCCCGAGCACGGTGGTCACCGCGATCGCGACCAGGATCGCGACGAAGATCGGGACGTCCCACGCCTCGTAGAGCATGGCGGCGCTGAGTCCGCCGACCATGACGTACTCACCCTGGACGAAGTTGATGGCTCCGGTGGCGTTGAAGATGACGCCGAAGCCCAGGGCGACGATCGCGTAGATCGCGCCCACGCTGAGCCCCGAGAGCAGGACCTGGATGAAAAGATCCATGGCTCACTCCGCCGGGACGAATCGCGAACCGTCCCACTGGACGACGGCGACGTCGTCGGCGGTCAGCCCGCTGTGGTCGTCCGGGGTGAACTTGAAGACGCCGGTCACGCCCACGTGGGACCCGAGGCCCTCGATCGCCTTGGCGACCTTCTCGCCGTCGGGGTCGCCGCCGGTCGCGCGCAGCGCCTCGACCGCCACCATCATCGCGTCGTAGGCCTGGCCCGCGTAGACGTTCGGCTGCTCCCCGGCGTACTTCTCGGCGTAGCTGGTGGCGAAGTCCTCCATCGCCGCCTTCTGCTGGTCGCTGTCCTCGGTCTTGTCCCAGATCGGCAGCTTCGGCGAGACCAGGATCGTGCCCTCGGCCGCCGCGCCGGCCTGCTGCATGTAGCGGTCGTCGACGAAGCCGAAGCCGTGCATCACCATGACGTCACGGTCGGCGAGCACGCTGCGCACGTTCTTGAGGAACGTCACGCCGGAGGGCTGGATGGTCCAGGCCAGGTAGGCCTGCGGGTCGTTGCCGGCGAGCCGCTTGACCTGGGGGGTGAGGTCGTTGGCGGCCGGGTCGAAGGCCGCGGTGAACACCTTGATGCCGGCCTCGGGGGCGAGCCGCTCGAGCTCCTCCTGGGCCGACTGCCCGAAGCTGGAGGTGTCCGGCATGAACGCGACCCTGGTCACGTCCTTCGCCTTCCAGTACTCGATCAGCTTCTCGATCATCACCGTGTCGTTGAACGTGGTCTTGAAGGTCAGCCGGTGGTCCGCCGCCGGCTCCACGATCTGACGGGCTCCCTCGGTGGCGATGAAGGTGATGCCCTTGCCGCTGGTGATGGGGTCCATCGCCAGCGCGATGCCCGACGAGCCGCCGCCGCCGACGACGAGTTCCACGCCGTCGCTGTCGAGCATGCGGTTGGTCTGCTGCACGGCGGTGGAGGTGTCGCCGGCGGGGTCGTAGAAGACCCACTTGATCTTCTTGCCGTCGATGCCGCCCTGGCTGTTGACCTGCTCCACGGCCAGCTCGGCACCCTTGCGCATCTTGTCGCCCAGCTTCGCGCCAGCCCCCGAGACGGAGAACAGGGTCCCGATCGTGATAGTGTCGTCACCGCCGCCGGCCCCGGAGCTGCCCAGACCGCAGGCAGACGAGGCGAGGAGGGCCGAACCGGCCAGCAACGCGAGGATCTTCTTCCTCATCGGATCTCCTTGATCCGGGAGCCGCTCCACGGCTCCCGATGGGTGGCTAAAGGCGGATCACTCGGGGAGGGTCCCGATGCGACCCATGTCGAACGCCTCGCTCATGTGGAGCGGCAGCACGTTGTCGCCGCCGATCTCCTTGATGCGGACCATCTGGTCGTAGGCCTCGAACAGGTCGGTGTGTCCGCCGGGGGGGATCACCTTGAAGTGCTCCGACTCCTCTTCCGAGGGGTAGAAGTTCTCCTTGAGCACGCACATCCCGGCGATGACGTAGGTGCCCTCGGAGGTCTTGACGATCGCCGACTGGCCGCCTTGGGTGTGGCCAGGGGTGAGGATGAGGTCGAAGCCCTCGGCGATCTGGTGGTCGCCGTCGAGCTTGGTCAGGCCCATGTCCTCGATGCGCTGGTAGTGCTCGGCCGGGGCGAACGACGTCGCGAACATCTCGTGAGAAGGGGTGTTGTCCCACTCGGCGCGCTGGACGAAGATCTCACTGTCGCTGAACGGATCCATGGTCATGCAGTGGTCCCAGTCCAGGTGCGTCAGGACCGTGACGTCGATGTCGGAGGCCTTCATCCCGCGCTCGCGCAGGTGGGACTCGATCGGCTTGACGTCGACGACGTCGGCGAAGACCTGGCCGACGTGGACGAGTTCCCTGTCGACCGGGCGGATGTGCTGGTTGTAGTCGTCCGCGCTGCAGCCGACGTCGATGAGGGCGGCGAAACCGGGCTTGCGGATCAGCCAGGCGACGTAGGGGACGTCGATCGCGACACCCGCGTTGTGCATGTAGGTGAAGCGACTCTTCTCTCGGTGCGGACCGTAAGCCACGACCAGCGGCTCAATGGTGAACAACTCGATCCTCCTCAGGGGGCCGTGCAGGCATCTGCTCGGGTGAGACGACCGTCGTCCTGGAACTGAACACTCAACCAGCCCGTAGTGGAACTGAACGATCAAATAGCAGCGAAAAACGTTTGGGGGGCTCGCCTCCGCGTCTGTGCGCTGGACACTAGCCGAGAAATTCCGATTGCGGTAGTACTAACTGTATGCGCAAATAGTTTTCGCCCGAAACAAGCCCGGCGACGCTCGTGAGCCTTAGGCTGGGCGGCACAAGGTCCCCCGTAACCGCCGAGGGCGCGACGGGCACCTCACGGGGAAGCACACGACCACGAGGACAGGGATGAAGACGACACGGCAGACGCCGGTGGCGGGGCCACCTGCGAAGCGTGCCCGGAAGGTCCGCGACGCCGAGCGGTCACGGATCGCGATCCTCGACGCCGCGGAGCAGCTCTTCGCCGACTTAGGCTTCCAGGGCGCCTCGCTGGCGGCGATCGCCGAACGGGCCTATGTCTCGGTCGGGCTGCCGGGCTACTTCTTCGGCTCCAAGGAGGACCTCTACCACGAGGTGCTGCAACGGGTCTTCGAACGGCGCGACGCGGCGCTCGAGTTGGTGGCGACCGAAGCCGAGCAGCTCCTGGAGGCGTCACCCGGCGACGGGGAGGCGGCGCTGCGCCGGCTGATCGGCGGCTATGTCGACTTCCTGCTCGACAACCCGACCTTCGTCTCTCTGCTCACGCGCGACGCGCTCGAACGCGTCGGCCGGCGCGAGGGGCAGCCGCGGCACTCCCAGCGATTCGCCGACCGGATGATCAGGATCATGGCCCAGGCCGGCGTGGTGGAGGCGGACGAAGCCCCCGAGCAGCTCTTCCTGAGCCTGATCGGGATGTGCTACTTCCCTCTTGAGCACGACGCGACCATCGTGGCCGGCATGGGACAGCGGGCCTGGGCGCAGGCGTTCCAGGAGAAGCGGGTGGCCCACATCGTGCGGCTGCTCCGCCCGTCCGCCTAGCTCTCTCCGGGGGGCCGGTCCCGGTACGCACCGGGCCGCCCTGTATACCTAACACCGACCGAACGATCACTCAGTCTCCATCGCAGACCGGGGAGGTAGCGGGATGAACGAGAGACGCTGGACGGCGCTCTACCCACAGGCGGTGACGGACGCCCGGCCCGTCGGCCACACCTCGCTCGCCGAGGCGTGGCGCGAGCGGGTGCGACGGGAGCCGGACGCCCGCGCGCTCGCGTACTTCGACGGCGCCATGACCGTCCGGGAGGCCGACGAGGCCAGTGACGCCCTCGCGGCCGCGTACCGCTCCCTCGGCACCCGGCACGGCGACCGGGTGGGGATCTACTTGCAGAACATCCCGCAGTTCGCCCTCTCGTTCCTCGCCCTGTGGAAGCTCGGGGCGACGGCGCTGGTGCTCAACCCGATGTACCGCGGCCAGGAGCTGCGGCGGCTGATCGACGACTCCGGCGCGGTCGGGGTCGTCTGCGCCGACGCCGACGTGCCGCAGGTCTCCGAGACCCTGTCCGGCAGCTCGGTGCGCTGGACGGTGAGCACCTCTCCCCTCGCCTTCCAGACCCGCGACGACCCTCGGGTGTTCGGTGAAACCGAACGGAAGGCGCCCGCCTCGCACGGTGACCTGGAGGAGCTGATCGAGCGGTTCCGGGGCGACGTCGTGGAGTCGCCGGAGCTGACACCGGACGACGTCGCGCTTCTGACGTACACCTCCGGCACGACCGGGCCGCCCAAGGGCGCGATGAACACGCACGGCAACGTGCTCTCCGTCGCCGCCGGCTTCGCCACGTGGGTCGGCCTCCGGCCCGGCGACGCGGTGTACGCGATGGCGCCGCTGTTCCACATCACCGGCTCGGTCATCAACGCGGTCATCGCGATGATGCATGACGCCGTGCTCGTCCTGACCGGCCGGTTCCGTCCCGAGGTGGCGATCGACGCCTTCGTCGAGCACCAGGTGACCTTCACGATCGGGTCGATCACCGCGTTCAACGCGATCTACCAACTGCCGCACGCCTCGCGGGAGCATTTCGCGTCGATGAAGTCGGTCTACAGCGGCGGCGCGCCGATCCCGCCGTCGACCATCGAGCGGTTCCGGGAGCGGTTCGGCGTCTACATCCACAACGTCTACGGGATGACCGAGACGTCCTCGGGGGTGATCGCCGTGCCGCTGGGCGCGGAGGCGCCGGTCGACGAGGCGAGCGGGACGCTCTCCATCGGCGTGCCGCTGCCCGGCCTGGACGCGCGGGTCGTGAACGCCGCCGACGAGCCGGTCGGACCGGGCGAGCAGGGCGAGCTGGCGCTGCGCGGGCCGCAGGTGGTGCCCGGCTACTGGCGCAAGCCCGAGGCGACCGCCTCGACGATGCCCGGCGGATGGCTGCACACCGGCGACGGGGCGATCATGGACGCGGCGGGCTGGGTCTACCTGGTGGACCGGCTCAAGGACCAGATCAACACCTCCGGCTACAAGGTCTGGCCGCGCGAGGTCGAGGACGCGCTCTACGCCCACCCGGCGGTGCACGAGGTGGCGGTCGTCGGACGGCCGGATGACTATCGAGGGGAGACCGTCGTGGCATACGTGTCACTCAAGGCCGGCGAGTCGGCCGAGGAGAAGGAGCTGATCGCTTTCACCCGCGGGCGGCTGGCGGCCTACAAGTGCCCGCGCGAGATCCACCTCGTATCCGACCTGCCCAAGACGCAGACGGGGAAGATCCGGCGCAACGTCCTGCGGGACGGCGACGGGCCGGGGGCCGGCCAGTGACCGGGTTGCCGCGCCTGGCGGGGCGCGTCGCGATCGTGACCGGGGCCAGCCGGGGGATCGGCCTGGCCATCGCCGAACGGCTCGTCGCCGAGGGCGCCCGGGTGTGCGTCACGGCCCGGAAGCCGGAGCCGCTGGAGGAGGCGGCGGCGTCCTTCCCGGAAGGCTCGGTGCTGACCGTGTCCGGCCGGGCCGACGACCCGGAGCACCGGTCCGAGGTGTTCTCGCGCGTGCTGGCCGAGTGGGGCCGGCTCGACGTCCTGGTCAACAACGCGGGCATCAACCCGGCGTACGGTCCGCTCACGGACCTCGACCTGGACGTCGCCCGCAAGATCATGGAGGTCAACGTCCTGGGCACCCTCGCCTGGACCCAGGAGGCCGTCCCCCACGGCGTGGGCTGTGTGGTCAACGTGACCTCGGTGACCGGGGACGTGCCGTCGGAGGGGATCGGGATGTACGGCATCTCCAAGGCCGCCGTCTCCCACCTCACCCGGACCCTCGCCGCCGAGCTCGGGCCGGACGTACGCGTCAACGCCGTCTCGCCGGCGGTGATCAAGACACGGTTCTCCCGTGCCCTGTACGAAGGCAAGGAGGCGGAGACCGTCGCGCGGTACCCGATGAAGCGGCTCGGCGCCCCCGAGGACGTCGCCGGCGCCGTCGCGTACCTGGTGTCGGACGACGCCGCCTGGGTGACCGGCCAGATCCTCACCCTCGACGGCGGTCTGCTGGTCGCCGGAGGGACCGCCTGAGCGGCGCGGCGGGGTCAGCCGGCCCGCAGCAGCGCGACCGCGTAGTCGGCGTACCGCCGGGCCACCTGCTCCGCCGACAGCGGGCCGTCGGGGCGGAACCACGACGGCAGCGAGGTGCACATGGTCGCGACGGCGCGGGTCGCGGTCCGCACGTCCGCCGGCGCCCCGCCGTCCACGGCCACCGCCCTCCGCGCCTGCTCGTCGAGGAGGTGCTGCACCTCGTCGCGGAGCGCGGTGATCCGGGCGCGCTCCGCCGGGGCGAGGCTGCGCATCTCGCTCGCGCCGAGAAAGGCCAGGTCGGCGCGGAGCGCGTGGAACAGCGCCAGCGCCTCGACCATCCGCGCGAACCGCCCGAGCTCGCCCCCTTCCCCGTCGGCCGTCTCGTCGCGCGCGGCGATCAGCCGCCACCGGATGTCGGCCATGGTCAGGTCGAGCAGCCGCACCAGCATGTCCTGCTTGCTCGTGTAGTGGTGGTAGACGCCGGCCACGCTCAGCCCGGCCTCGGCGGCCACCTCGCGCATCGTGGCCGCGTGGTATCCACGGGCGACGAAGACCCGCAGCGCCGCGGCCAGCGCCGGGTCGAGCCCCAACGCCCCGAAGGCCCGCCAGTCGTCTCCCTCGGGGCCGGCCGCGGCGGGCTCCGGCACCCGCACCGGGTCACCGCCCAGCAGCCGCGCCGCCGGAACGTCCAGGACCTGGGCCACCTCGCCCAGCCGGTCGACCGTCAGCGGGGTGCGCCCGGTCTCTAGAGCGCTCATCGTCGCCGGGCTGACGCCGACGCGCGCCGCCAGCGCACGCAGGCTCAGCCCACGCGCGAGGCGCGCGGCCCGGATGGCGGCGCCTGTAGTGTGTTCAGCCATACCGAACACACTACTCCACCACGCCCGCCGATTGCGCTGGTTAAGGGTGTTCGCTCACTGAGAGACCCCGCCTTTGGCGACTGAACGCACGTTCGGTACCATGCGCTCATGAGCAGCATCGACCCCGCCGCCCTGACCGGTCTCGACCGGCTCGCGCCAGCCCTGGCCGAGGCCACCGAGGACGACCGCTGGCGCTCCTGCACCGCAGAGCTGATCATCGGCGGGAAGAGCAATCTGACCTTCACCCTGCGCAGCGACGCCGGCGAGCTCGTGCTGCGCCGGCCGCCGACAGGACACCTGCTGCCGAGCGCCCACGACATGGCCCGGGAGGCCAGGGTCCAGCGCGGGCTCGCCGAGACGGACGTGCCGGTGCCCCGCATCGTGCTGGTCGACGAGGGCGACCTGATCGGCGTCCAGTTCTACGTGATGGAGAAGGTCCCCGGACACGTCGTCCGCGACCGGACGCCCGACGGCTGGGCGGAGACGCCCGAGGAGCGGCGGGCGATGTCGTTCGCCCTCGCCGACACGCTGGCCGCCCTGCACGCCGTCGACTACGACGCGGTCGGCCTCGGCGACTACGGCCGCCCCGAGGGTTTCATGGCGCGTCAGGTCCGCCGCTGGTCCGGCCAGTGGGACAAGAGCCACACCCACGAGGTCCCCGAGATGGAAGAGCTGGCCCGGCGCCTGGCCGCCGACGTGCCGCAGCAGCAGCGCGCCACGATCGTCCACGGCGACTTCCGCACCGACAACGTCGTGTACGACGCCGGCGACCCGGCGCGGATCAACGCCGTCCTCGACTGGGAGCTCTCGACGCTCGGCGACCCCATGAGCGACGTCGCCCTGCTGATGCTCTACTGGCGTGAAGCCGACGACGACGGCCTCAGCCTGGTCCCGGGCGTCTCGCACCTGCCGGGCTTCCCCACCCGCGCCGAGATGCTCGACCGCTACGCCACCGCGGCGGGCGTCGACCTCGCCGACCTGACGTGGTACCAGGCGTTCGCCCACTTCAAGTTCGCCGTCATCGTCCAGGGCGTCGCCGCGCGCTCCAAGGCCGGCGCGATGGGCGGCCAGGACTTCGGCGACCTCGACGACCTCGTCCTCCGGCTGGGCGCCGAAGGGCTCGACCACCTGAAGGAGCACTGACATGGACTTCGCTCTCTCTTCCAAGGCTCAGCGGACCTGCGACGAGATGTGGGACTTCATGCGGTCCCACGTGTTCCCGGCCGAGCCCGTGTGGGCGGCGTACCTCGCCGAGCACGGGCCGCACGAGCACCCGCCGGTGATGGAGGACCTCAAGGCGGAGGCGCGGCGCCGCGGCCTGTGGAACCTCTTCCTGCCCAAGCTCTCCGGGCTCTCCAACGTGGAGTACGCCGCCGTCGCCGAGATCTCCGGCTGGTCTCCGGTGCTCGCCCCCGAGGCGATCAACTGCCAGGCGCCCGACACCGGCAACATGGAGACCCTCGAACTGTTCGCCACCCCCGAACAGCGTGAGCGGTGGCTCGAACCACTCCTGGAAGGGCGGATCCGCTCGGCGTTCGCGATGACCGAGCCCGACGTCGCCAGCTCCGACGCCACCAACATCCAGACCCGGATCGTCCGCGACGGCGACGAATACGTCATCAACGGCCGCAAGTGGTTCATCACCGGCGTGGCCGACGCCCGCTGCGAGATCTTCATCGTGATGGGCAAGACCGACCCCGACGCGGAGACGTACCGCCAGCAGTCGATGGTGCTGGTCCCCCGCGACACCCCCGGCCTCACCATCGAACGGCACCTGCCGCTCTTCGGCTACCAGGACCAGCACGGCCACTCCGAGATCGTCTTCCGCGACGTCCGCGTCCCGGCGGCCAACCTGCTCTCGGGCGAGGGCGACGGCTTCATGATCTCCCAGGCCCGTCTGGGGCCGGGCCGCATCCACCACGCCATGCGCGCCATCGGCATGGCCGAGCGGGCCCTCGCCCTCATGGCCGACCGGGCCAAGAGCCGGGTCGCGTTCGGCAAGCACCTCGCCGACCACGCCAACGTGCAGGACGCCATCGCCCAGTCCCGCATCGACATCGACCAGGCCCGGCTGCTCGTCTACGACGCCGCCTGGAAGATCGACCAGCACGGCGCCAAGGGCGCCCGCAAGGAGATCGCCGCCATCAAGGTTGCCGCCCCCGCCATGGCCTGCGCCGTCATCGACCGCGCCATCGAGCTGTTCGGCGGCGCGGGCATCTCCGACGACACCCCTCTGGCGTACTTCTACGCCTGGGCCAGGGCTCTGCGCATCGTCGACGGCCCCGACGCCGTCCACCGCCGCACCATCGCCCGCATGGAGCTCAAGCGCACCCCGCCGTACGTGGGGTGAGCGGTTGCTGAAACCCGCCAGCGAGAAAATCCGCCGGATCGTTAGAATTCCGGATCTCCGCTGACGACGGGAGCTTCGCTTGAGGCTGGAGATCAGGTTGCTCGGCCCGCTGGAGGTCGAGGCCGACGGCGACACGGTCAAGATCGTCGGAGAGCGACGGATCGGCGTGCTGGTCCGGCTCGCCCTGGACGCGGGACAGGCCGTACCCGCCGAGCTGCTTCTCTCCGACGTGTGGGCGAGCAGCTCCGCCGCGACCGCCGCCAAGCAGTTGCACATCGTGGTCTCGAAGCTGCGCGAGGCGTTCGCCGCCCACGGCGGCGCGGAGGCCATCGAGACCGTTCCCGGTGGCTACCGGCTCGCGGTCGAGCGGGATCAGGTGGACGTCCACGTCTTCGCCCGCCTGTCCAGGCAGGCCCGCGCCGCCCGTGCGGAGACCGCCGACGCGTTGTTCCGCGGGGCGCTGGAGCTGTGGCGGGGGCCGGCGCTGGCCGAGGTGGACGCTCCCTGGGCGGGGATCGAGGCCGAGCGGCTGGAGGCGGAGCGGCTGACCGTGCTGGAGGACCATGCCGAGCTGCGCCTGGCCGCGGGTGACCACCGAGCCCTGGCCGGCGACCTCGCCGGGCACGTCCGGGCGCACCCACTTCGGGAGCGTCCCGCCGCCCAGCTCATGCTCGCCCTGTACCGCGACGGGCGGGCACCCGAGGCGCTCGACGTCTACCAGCGCCTGCGTCGCGTCATGGTCGGTGAGCTGGGCGTCGAGCCCGGCGCCGAAGCACGCCGGCTGCACCAGGCCATCCTCGTCAAGGATCCCGTGCTTGACCTGCCTGAGGTGCGGCAGATCACGCCGACCGCTCCGGCGGGCCTCCCTGCCGACATCCAGGAGTTCACGGCGCGGACGGCCGAAGTGGAGCGGCTGCGCGCCGACCTGGCGAGCGACGCCGCGGTCATCGTGATCGACGGGCCCGGCGGCATCGGCAAGTCGGCGCTCGCCGTACATGTCGCTCATATCGTCGCCGAGCGCTTCACCGATGGCGTCATCTACGTCGACCTGCGTGGTTCCACTGCCGGGCTCGCCCCGCTGGCCCCGATCGAAGCGCTCCGCCACCTGCTGCGCTCCCTGGGGCTGGACGGCGCCGCCGTACCCGCCGGCACCGAGGAGGCCGCCGCCCGCTACCGCTCGCTCACCGCCGCGGGCGACCTGCTGGTCATCCTCGACAACGCGCACGACGTACGCCAGGTCCGCCCGCTCATCCCGGCCGGGCGGGGCTGTCGCGTCCTGATCACCAGCCGGGATCCGCTGGCCACCCTGAACAACGCCCGGCACCTGCACCTCGGCAGACTCGACGAGCGTACTCACGTGGGGTGATTCGTAACGGCACGAGGGACGGGTATGCCGGGAGTATGTACCGCCGTGATCGTTTTTCACCACCTGCCAGGCCTGATAGAGGCCATGCCGCCGTTTCCTACTCCGCCGCCGCGCAAAGACCTACGACCCGGACCATTCTGGCCGCGGCGGCCCTGGGCGTCTCGACGGTGTGCCTTCCGCATCCGGCCACGGCGGGCTCCCCCGGCCTGAGCGCCTACGACGCGCTGGTGCTCTCGCACCGCCCGGTCGCCTACTGGCGACTGTCGCACCCCTCAGACGGTACGGAGAGCGACCGCACCGGCAACGGCCACAAGGGGACCTTCCACGGCGTCACCAGCACGGTCCGCCTGCCCAACCAGGACGGCGCCGCCGTCTTCGACGGCTCGTCAGGATATTTCGAGATTCCCACCGCCAAGCAGTTCCACATCTCCACCACGGGCGCGTTCACCATGGAGGCGTGGATCAGGCCGCACACTCTCCAGTTCGCCGACGGAAACCAGACCGGCTACGTCCACTTCATGGGCAAGGGCACGAAGTCGGGCAGCGGCGGCGATCGCGAGTGGGCGGGTCGCATGTACTCGAAGGTGAACAAGGAGAACCGGCCCAACCGCATCTCCGGCTACGCGTGGAACCTCGACGGCGGCTTCGGCGCCGGGGCGTTCATCCAGCAGCCGGTCAAGGTCAACGAGTGGATCCACTACGCCGTCACGTTCGACACCTCGGAGGGCGCGTACGGCAAGGTCCGGATCTACCGCGACGGCGTGCCGGCGGGCACGGACAACCTGGTCTACCGCCCCGGCACGGACGACGAGGTCGTCATCAGGCCCAAGCCGGGTCCGGCGCCCGTCCGGGTCGGCACCCGCGACGGGGAGTCCTCCTTCAAGGGGGCGATCGGAAAGGTCGCGCTCTACGACCGCGAACTGACGGCAGCGGAACTGCGCTCGCACTACGCCGCGATGACCGGACCGGCCACGCCGGACCTCGACTCTGACGGCGTGGGCGACGTCTTCTCGGCCGCCACCCGGACGCCGACCGTCGGGAACGGCAAGGGCGGCAACAGGTTCGGCCCCGGCCGGGCACCCTATCTCTGAGGAAAGCCGCCGGACCGTCGCGAGACATACCGGCGATATACCGCACTCTCGTACGCTCCTTCCCTGATGACACTGGAGATCGGGTTCCTCGGACCCTGGCAGATCAAAGTGGACGGGCAGCCCGTACGGCTGGCGGGCCGCCGCCGCGTCGCCGTGCTGACGCGCCTGGCGCTGGACGCCGGCCGACCCGTCACCACGCGTCAGCTCGTCGCCGACGTCTGGGGGCAGACCCCGCCCACCACGGCCGGCAAGCAACTCCACATCGTGGTGTCGAAGCTGCGTGACGTGCTCACCCCCGGCGCCATCGTGACCGTGCCCGGCGGCTACCTGCTGGACCTGCCCCGCGCGCAGATCGACGCGCACCACTTCACGCTGCTGGCCGGCCAGGCACGGATGGCCCGCGATCGGGGCGAGACGGGCACGGCCGACGGGCGGTTCCGGCAGGCGCTGGCCCTGTGGCGGGGGCGCGCCCTGGCCGAGCTGGACGACCCGTGGGCGCAGGCCGAGTCGAGGCGGCTGGAGGAGGAACGCCTGGCCGTCTTCGAGGACCACATCGATCTGCGGCTGGCCGCGGGCGACCATCACGCGGTGGTGGCCGACCTCGCTCCGCACGTGCGGGCCCACCCGCTGCGGGAGGGACCGCGCGCCCAGCTCATGCTGGCGCTCTACCGATCGGCCCGGCCGGCCGAAGCGCTCGCGGTCTACCAGGAGGGGCACACCGCCCTGGTCGAGGAGCTCGGCCTCGAACCGGGCGCGCGACTGCGCCGGCTGCAGGGCGCCATCCTCACCAGGGACCCCGCACTCGACCTCGCCGCACCGGCGCGGTCCAGCACGATCATCCCCGCCGAGCTGCCCGCCGACACCCGGTCGTTCACCGCCAGGCAGGAGGAGGTGAGGTGGCTGCGTGAGGCGCTGCTGCACGCGGACGTGGCCGTCATCGACGGGCCCGGCGGCGTGGGCAAGTCGGCCCTCGCCGTTCATGTCGCGCACACGATGTCCGGACGGTTCCGCGACGGCGTCATCTACGTCAACCTGAACGGCGCCACCCCCGGACTGCACCCCCTGCCCGTGCTCGACGGCCTCGGCCACCTGTTGCGGTCGCTGGGGCTGGACGGCTCAGCCGTACCGGCCGACGTGGAGGGGGCGGTCGCCCGCTACCGGTCGCTCACGGCGGCGGGCGAGCTGCTCGTGATCCTCGACAACGCGCTCGACGCCCACCAGGTACGGCCGCTCGTCCCGGCCGGCGCGCGCTGCCGGACCGTCATCACCAGCCGCGCCGCCCTGACCACGCTCGACGACGTCGGCGACGTTCGTCATCTGCACCTGGCCGGGCTCGCCGACCGGGATGCCGTCACGCTGCTCTCCCGGATCGCCGGTCCCGACCGCGTCCAGCGCGAGCCGGAGGCCGCCGCGGAGATCGCCGGGCTGTGCGGCGGCTTCCCCCTGGCCGTCCAGGTCGCCGCCGCCCGCTTGGCGGCTCGGCCCGACTGGCGGCTGGCCGACCTCGCCGACCGCCTGGCCGACGCCACCCGGCGCCTGGACACCCTGCAGTACGACGACCTGGCCGTACGCGCCAGCATCGCGGTCAGCCACCGGCACCTGCGCGAGGAGCCCAGCGGCCACGACGCCGCGTACGTTCTCCCGCTCCTGGGCCTGCTCGACACGCCGACCCACACCCCGGCCGCCACCGCCGCCCTGGCCGGCTGGCCCGAGCCACGGGCGGAGGCGGCACTCCGACAACTCCACGGCACCCGTCTCCTGGAAGCCGTGAGCCGCGACCGGTACCGCTTCCACGACCTCATCCGCCTGTACGCCAGAGAACAGGCCGCCGGCGAGCTGTCCGAGACGGACCGCGCGGCCGCGCTCCACCGCGGGTTCCACCACTACCTGGCCACGGTCAACACCGCCACACAGCTCGTGCACCCCCAGGTGCAGAATCCCTATTACGGGGCGGAGCAGCCCGGCGTCGCGCTCGCCGACGCGCGGGAGGCCGGCGAATGGACCGAGGCGGAGCGGGACAACCTCCTCGCCGTGACCCACCAGGCGATCGAGTCCGCCGACCCGCCCGTCGCCCTCGGACTGGCCCTGGGACTGCACATGCCGTTCAACTACCGCGGCTGGGTCACGCACCTGGCCGACGTCCACCTGCACGCGATCGAGGTGGCCGCCCGGTGCGGCGACTGGGCCGGTCAGGGGCAGGCGGGGAACTACCTGGGGTGGGTCTACCGCGACCAGGGGCGCCACCAGCAGGCGATCGAGCAGCTGGAACGGGCCGCGGTGTGCTGGGAAAAGGCCGCCCTGCCGCACCGGAGAGCCGGATCCTTCAACAACCTGGGCATCATCAACACCATGCTGGGACGGCTCGACCTCGCCCACACCCACCTGTCACGGGCCCTGGCCATCGCCGAGGAGATCGGCGACGGCTATGCGCGCGGGGCCATCCTCAACAACCGCGCCCACGTGTTCTACCGGCAGGGCCGGTTCGATGACGCCATAGCCCAGGCGAAGGAGGCGACCGCGGTGTGGACCGGCACCCTGTACGGGGAGGGCCTGTCCCGCGCGACCCTGGCCCGCGCCTACATGCACGCCGGGCGCCTGAAGGAGGCTGCCGACACCTACCGGGTGGCGCTGACGCTCCTGCGCGAAGGCGGATACCGCATCGGCTACGCCGTGGCCTCCTGGTGGTCCGGCCAGACCCTGCACACCCTGGGCCGGCCCGCCATGGCGTGGAGGGACTGGCACGGCTGCTTCACCGCACTGCTGGAGTCCCGCCTGCTGACCCGCTCGGAGGTGGACGAGCTGCTCGATCAGCCTGTTCCGGACATGCCGCGGCCGATCAGGAACATGCTGTAGGACCACTCACCCGGTTTCGCGCAGTCCCGCCACCGCCATGGCCGCGACTCGGCGGTAATCCTGGAGGGCCGGCCGTTTGAACTCCACCCACCAGTTGTCGACGTGGCCAGGGTCCGGCAGATGCCATCCGGTGCGGGGGATCGCGCGCCAGCCGGCGGTGTCGGGTCGTGACTCTGGTTCCAGATAGGCATCGCCTGTGAGCTCGGCGGCCAGCAGTTCATCGAGCTTGCAGAACTGCGCGAATCTGGGCGAGGCGGCCGGATGCTTCTCACTGATCACCAGGTACGAGGTGTCAGGCGCATCCGAGAGTTCCGTCGCCAGGCTCTCGGCGAGATCTGCGAGGGCTCACTGTGCTGTGGAATCGAGTGCGTCCAACGGGCCGGCCAGGACGCGGGAGAAAGCGAGTTCCGCCGCGCCGACCAATGAGGCGTCATAACGCAGCATCGAGGTGCGCAGCCCCACCCGTCGGGAGACGGGCAGGACACTGGCCGCCACCCTCGCGCGGACCTGGGGTGCCGCACCCTGGTAGATGTCGCCGAGTGTGCCGCCGAAGGGATTAACGATCATGTGCCCGAGTTCGGCGCCGTAACCGTCGTCCCCGCCCAGCAACCTGCCGCCCACGATGATGCCACCACCCACCCCGGCATCCCCATGCGGGTAGACCAGATTCTGGTGGCCGATGCCCGCTCCGCGTTCAAGCTCGGCCAGCGCACCCAGGTGGGCTTCGTTGCCGACAGCCACGGGCAGCCCCAGCCCCAGCCGATGGCTGAGCGCGGGCCCGAAATCCAGGTTGGTCCAGCCCACGTTGGGAGCCAGGAGCACCATCCCGTCGGCGGCCCTGACCAGACCGCAGTACGACGTGCCGACCCCGAGGCACCTCGCGCTCCGGGGCGCCGCGTCCACGAGCTCGCGGCCGAACCCGGCCAGCACACCGACCACCTCGTCGAGATCGGCATGCCTGCGCCGCCGGGGCGCCTCCCTGCGCTCCAGCACCAGACCGCCGAGCCCGACCCTGGCGGCGACCAGCCGATCCACCGCCACATCGAAGGCCAGCACATACCACCGGCCGCTCTCAGGCCGCACCACCAGCGACGGCCGACCCACCCGGCCCGTCGTACCCGAAGCCTCCTCGCGCACCAGACCCGCAGCCGTGAGCTGTGTGGCCAGCGCCAGGATCGTGCTGCGGTTCAGCCCCAGCCGGTTCGCCAGCGCCGCACGCGAGATCGCCCCTGCCAGATGCACCTGCCGCAGCACCGCCCCAAGATGGTGTCTGCGAATTTCCTCCTGCGGAGTGTCGCCCCTCACGACACTGATAGTGCCATATACCAAGAACGCGCACGAGGCACCGGGAATCGGTTGTCGGCGTATCCTTTTTTCTAGTAGAGGCGAGCTCGCGCAAACCTATCTACGACCTGCCTGCGCGATACTGGAGAAAACAATTCCGCAAAAATTCAAGCGTCGGATGCGATGGGTCTTGCACGTGATTTCAAGTTGTACGACTTGCCTTAGCGCTCACGACAGGCCCGATCGGCTGCGGGTTTGCTTTTCAGGAGGAGCTCTTACCTCGTGAGCTTCACGGCGAACACAGGGAACGAGTACTCGACCTGCTCATCCGGGCCGGCCACCTCCTCAGCGGAGACTTCCCGCAGATCAGCCCACGGCACCACACCCGGATGTACATCAGCAGCCATCAGGGCAAGCACAGGAGCGGGATCGTCCACGCAGCGGAACCGCCCTCCGAACGGCAGGTCATCCGGCTCGACCGAAGCCACCGAACACCGCAACTGACCGGGCTGCTCGTCATACCAGGCATAAAACGTCACCGGCCCGACAGCATCGACGAACCATGCGCCGAGCCGCTCACCAACCGCGACAAGAGCCCGCTCAACGGGCCGCACGTCGAAACCCGCCGCGTCGACGGCGAACGCCACCAGATTGCTGCGCGCCGCCGCATTCACATTCCCTCGGTTGAGGATCAACTCCTCGTCCACGAAGGACAACACGGACTGCGCGAGACCGTCCGACACTCACTATCTCCGCTCACCGACACGTTGTTGGACGAGTGCGACTATCCCACGGGTCAGACCACCGGGGCCATCCGTCGCTCTTCCCGATCCTCATCAAGCGACGTTCGGTCAACGACCAGGATTGTGCCTGGACACGCGCGAGGAAGGTTCCCAGCGTAAAATGAATCCAGCCAGGCCACCCCGTATTGGGGAGACGGCTATGCAATCAGCTTCGCCGGCGAATAACGGGTTAATCGGATGGGTGGGTTGCCGTGGGTTATCGGCGCAGGCCTGCAGGCCGTTGGGTGCTCCTGCTCCTCATTGCCGCAATCGTCACACTTCTGCTATGGGTGGGCCTGACCGTCTTCAACAACGGAATGGATGCGGGCAACCATGTCGCGGGAATCGCTTCCGCGATCTTCGCAGCGACGGCCTTGTACCTCCAGGTTCGATCGTCGCAGTCGCAGTCCCAGACACGTCCGGACGCGACCGACACGGATATACGGGTCGAGTCCACGGCCCGTGTTCTGGCCCTGCGCGTGCAGGAAATCAGCCAACAAGAGGAACGCAACTGGCGCATCGGCGATCCATGGGCGCTGCGGGTGCGATGGCGCACCGCCTCTGATGACGTGGTCGACCACTGGGAGAAGATCCAAGCCTTCACGGCCGACGGCGGTGACAGACCTCTGCCGCTGACTGGCGATCTCCCCGGCGTTCACAGCCTCTACCAGAGTGTCCCCACCGGCCGCCTGGTCATCATCGGCCGGGCCGGGGCGGGGAAGACCGTACTCGCCCACCGGCTGATCCTGGAGTGTTTCAACCACCCTGGCGATTCGCTCCGCGTACCGGTGTTGTTCAGCCTCGGCAGCTGGGACCCGAGCCGCACCGGCCTGCACGACTGGCTGGCCGACCGGCTCATCGGCGACTACGCCTTTCTGGAAGGTGTCGACTCCACCGGGACCCCGTTGGCCAGAGTGCTGCTGGAAAGCGGACGGATCCTGCCGGTGCTGGACGGCTTCGACGAGATCCAGCAGCATCACCACGGTGCGGCCATCAGCGAACTCAGCCGTTTCGACGGGCCGTTGATCCTCACCACCCGGCCTGACGAATACGCGGCCGCGGCCAGTGCCACCAGAGCGCTCAGCAGAGCTGCCGCCATCGAACTCGAAGACCTCGCCCTCGACGATGTCCAGCGCTACCTGCAGGCCGTCAGCGGCAAGACCCGCACCGCCCAATGGGAGTCGGTCTTTTCGCACGTACGCACCCGTCCCGACGACGTCGTCAGCCGGAATCTCGCCGCGGCCCTGAGCACACCGCTTCTGGTCATGCTCACCCGTACCATCTACAACGAAACACCACACCAAAACCCCACGGACCTACTCGACGGCGGCCGGTTTCCCACCCAGGACGCGCTCGAAGAACACCTCTTCAGCGCTTACCTCACCGCCCTCTACGACCCACGCCGCACCGTCCGGTCCGGCGCCGGAAGGGCGACCTGGACCGACCACCAGGCCCGGCACTGGCTCGGCCACCTCGCCGACCACCTCGCTCGGCTCAACACACAGGACCTCACCTGGTGGCGACTCGACGCCACCCTCCGCCGCCGGACTCGCGTCCTCGTCACCGGCCTCGTGGCCATGCTGGTGGGCGGGATCGTGGGCGTTCTGAGCTACGTCGTCGCCAATCAACTGTCTGGGGCGCCGGTCGGAGGGGCCCAGTTCCGTGAAGGACTGCTGGAAATGGGAACCGGCCTCGTCGCGGGCCTCGCCGCCGGACTCCTGAACGAGACCAGGACCAGGCGCGGAGGCACTGGCCGGAACCCCGAACGGTTGCGCCTGGGTCCTTCCCGGCAACCCCTTCCCGCACGATCGCGGGTTCTGCGCGGGATCGGCGTCGAACTCGTCATCGGGCTCTCGGCCGCTCTCCTGTTCTCGCTCGCCTCCTGGCTTATCTGGGGCGTCGCGGACGACGACCCCTCGAACTCTTCCGCCAGAAATTTCGTGTGGGCCTTCGCGCCGTGGCTTCACATCACAGGCACAGCCATTTACGTGGCGGCCGGTCTCATCCTCGGCTTCCTGGTCGGAATCTCGTACGCGTTCGTGAACGCGGTCGTGTACGTGTTCAGCGGGCCGAACGACCGGAATTCCGCGGTGAGTCCCTGGGACTTACTGTCCATGGACCGTGGGGTGACGCTTTTCCGCGTCGGCATGGTCGGATTCGCGGTCTTGCTGATGAACTTCGTCCTGGTGGGCAATCAGTACGGCGACTTCCCGAGCGCAGCGTTCCTGAGGCAGGGCCTCCTCTACGGCCTGCTGTACGGATCCTTCGCCGCGCTGACCCGGCTCGTCCTCTCGGCGTGGGGAGGCTGGCTGCTCTTCGCACGCTTGTGGCTCCCGCTCTGCGGCCGGCTGCCATGGCGGCCGAAGCTCTTCCTCGATGACGCTTACGACCGAGGCGTACTGCGGCAGTCCGGCGCCGTGTACCAGTTCCGCCACGTCAGGCTCCGCGACCATCTTGCCGACCAGCACCGCACCGAAGGCCGCGGCGTCCCGGAAGAGCCGGCGGCCCCACGTACGGCAAACGACCACGTGGCTGAGCAGGAAGCGCCGGAACAGGTCTGACGTGCGAAACGCATGGGTTGTCGAACAGTGCGATATGAATCACGGACGCTCACCGGCGATCGGTCGTCGCTCACCGAGTAACGAGATCTTCGAAACCCAGCTTCAGCCAGCTCTGCCCCACGACGACATGAAGCTCACTGCCTCTACCCAGCACAGTCGCCGTCCTGGGCACCGGTCGCCCGTTGGGCATCACCAGCCATGCGGGACGATCCACCGAAAAGGCTTCTCCTCGAATGCTCCCAGCGACCAGCCGGCACCGGTTCCCGCCATAGCCGCCGACGAAAACGACTCGATCATCGGCGACCACAAGAGCCTGAGCGCCGCGCACCTCCGTGAACCAGCCGGCGATCGCCGCAGCTCGGATTCGCACGATGGGGAAATTGGTGTAGTAGTAGGCCCAGGCATCCTCCCCCGCCACATTCAACGCGTAGCAGTCGAAGATCCCACCGAACTCTCGGTCGTACGGAAAACGCCACGCGATGTCCAGGTCAGACCGAAAGCGAATCAGTCCAGCGGAGCCGATAGGTGCAGGGCTGTCCGCCTCTCCCCATCCGCGGCTGCCGCACACCCCTTCGTCGAAGTAGCTCACCCATATCTCACCGGAAGGCGTCGTCTGCACGTCTTCAATTCCGTCTCCCAGCACACCCTCTCGCCGGCGCTGCCCGTCGGCATCGTAGATGGCGGCGTTGCACTCGGCAGCCCCGTTACGCCAGCGGCACCGCGCACCCACCAAGAGCACGCCCCCGTCCGGCAGCGGCTGGGCAATGAGGTGCGCGAGTGACTGCCCGGCGATGGGCACCATCGTCGCCCGGTGAGAACCGTACGTGGCGACATGCACCGAGACGGGCGCGGCCGTACGTGAATCGGGGAAAGACGCCCCACTTGGTTCGACAGTCCGAGCGGTCAGCGCTTCGGCGTTCTCCCGCGACGCCCACACGACAACAAGTTCTCCCTCGGGACCCGCCGCCGCACTCACCAGCTCCGCACCCTGGAATGGTGCGACCAAGTCCGCATGGTGCCGCAGCCTCGCAACGCCCGCCTTCCGGCTTCTCCCGCTTCGGCTTGGGAGGACAACTACGACACCGCCGTTCCAAGGGGCTTCGCCCTGGCGGCGAAGGTCACGGGGGTGCCGTTCAGGCCGGACATGCTCGACCGCCCGATGCTCGTGGGGCCTATTTTGGAAAAATGATCGTTTGTGCCGTCCAGCAGCACTCTCGCTCGGGTTACCACCTGACCGACCTGGCGGTGCCAAGGGCTTGCGTCCACGGAGGTGTGGGAGGCGGTCAGGGGCGGGGTCCAACCGCCGACCTTCCGCTCTACAGGCGGAGCAATCACCCTGCTCGGGTGATGGAGGCCATGTCACCTCTGCCATGGTCACCCGGTGCCGGGGTCCGACGAAGAGACCTCGGCGTCGGTCGCCTCTGACCGCGGTGCGAGCGATCGAAGGGAAGCCGGCCGCAGAAGGTTAGTCGTCGGGATCCCCGAACGATTTCCTGATCTTGGCTGCGCCGTACTGGCCGGTCGGGTTACAGATCGGGCATGCGCATGGCGGCCTCCCGTGCGCGTCCGGCATGTAGCGCCACCCGGTGGCCTGGTTCACGCTGCGGATGCGGTGGATCTCCGCGGCGGCAACGGGGCGCGAAAGGAAGAACTGGTACCCGCGCGCGTCCACCTGTGCCGCGATCAGCGCGGTGGCTTCGGCACTGGTCATCTGGCGAGGGACGTGAGCATAATGGCCGACCTCCACCGGTTCGTCATCGGGCACCCGGAAGTAGACGGCGACGAGCGTACGCTGACCACCCCGCCGCAGCTCTCGGACCCACTGATGGGTGATCTGGTACGACGGGAGCACCGGCAGGCAATAGACGCCGGATGGCCCACTACGCGCGCTACTCACGGCGCGGATGCCGGCACGCCGCACCGACCGCGTGTTCTTGGCCGCGGTGATGTGAACGAGCATGGCCATCGAGACGGTCTCCCCACAAGCGGACGAACGATCAGCCAATAACGACCAGGAGCCCGGTGTTGGCAGCCCCCGCTAGCAAGATCCCGGGATTGTCCTGACAAACAAGAGGGCCCGCTCCAGAATGTGCCTGGTAGCGGGCCTTTCGCATGTGCGCGGCCGAGAGGACTCGAACCCCTAACCTTCTGATCCGTAGGGGAAGACTCACGGGCAGATCACCAGGTGATTTACCAGCGGCGATGCATGCTAGAGAGGCGTGGCATTCCTATCGTGGGAATGCATTGGGAAATGATCATTGCTGAGTGGCCCTATACCGTCGTCATGGGCAAGCAAGCATTAAGTGTCGGCCGAGCCGAGAACGCCCAGCAGCGGGGCAGTACAGCGCTGCCGTGGGCGGAAGGGTTGTCCGGCTCTACACGCCATCCAAGCCTGCGGATCTCTGTTCGGGAGGGTTCGTAGGGGCCGTTACCAGGCGTTGAGACCATCAACGAACTCGCCCGAACGTGCCCGGTTGGAGGTGAACTGAGACCCGAAACGAGACCCTATCGACCACCAACCGGGCGACTACCTGCAGCCGTGAGAAGCGTCAGGTGTGCCTACCTCGCGACATTGGGGCTCACGAACGAGGGCGGAACAACCTGAAGATGCGGTCCATCACCCTGTAAGCCGCCGAGCGGCGCGTGGGCTTACGGGACCACACCGCAGGCAAGATCACCCCCACAAAAAGCGCGAGGCACAGGATCCCGCCGAAGGAGAGAACCAGGGGGTTGCCCAGGGCCTCGACAGCGGGCTGCGGGGGCGGAGTGGACTCCACGCCGCGAAGCGTGACATCCCACCTACCGGCATGACTAGCCTCCGTGCCTTGGCGTACACTGTAGTGCACGTGTGACCTCCTTCTAGGTCATTCGTTTGTGGAAATGACGGCCCTCCCGTTGCAGCGGGGGGGCCGTTTCCGTTTGCCGGATCGGGCCCCGGGCCATCTGTTGCGATCGTATAGGACCGCGACGGATTCAGAATACCGCTTCCAGGGCCCTCAGATCACGGCTGAGGCGAGATCTCGGGCGGAGTCATCCTAGAGCTCTAGCTAGCCTCATATCGCCTCAGGATTGACCACAGGGCTTCATGGAGGTATTCGCGCGTACGCGCGCCACGCGGGTGCCCGCGCGGCGCGCGTGGTTATAGCACATCCGAGGGATGCTGCAGGGGCGGTAGGGCGGGTCATCTGAAATTGTGTCGGCCTACTCAAAGAGCGGTTGATCGTGAAACGACCCGCGGCTTCCATCGGCCCGTCCTCGAATTGACGTGAGGAACGCTCGCGATCGCGCCGCCTATTGATGCACACGCGAGCCGAGATCGCTTTCTGATTACCAGCTATTGCATCCGGGACTTTTAGTGGCCAGTGCGCATGATTGTGCGCACCAAGAAACGGCTTGCTGTTGTGGGATATGTTGCGATCCCTACATGACATAGCGGGCTAGTTCAGGAATGGCCAAGCGGGGCCGCTGCGCACCTTGTAGACCCGAATAGTACAGGCTGATTAGTTCAGGATGCGGCGAACTTTATACTCAGTCTATTGCTCAGTCTATTAAGGTATTAGGTGAGAATTAATCAGGATACGTCCCTCAATCTCCGGTCCTACTCTCATGGACGCTCACCACGCCGGTCCCGACCTTGGTGAGGCGGCTTGCGGCCTAGGGGGTTGCATGGTATTCGCGCGGGCGCGCGCGGTAGTAAGGAGGTGTGACTCGGGCGGGAGGCTGGTGCTTGTCGAGTGCGAGCCCGCTCTGACCAGCGAATGGGTGTCGGCTGCCTGTCTAGGCTCCCGCGTAGGACAGGGCGCTTCTATGCCTGTTCGTCAGTCTCGGAACCGTGCGTAACGATCCGGAGAGCACTAGTAGGGAGATCCTCGTGGTCCAACAAGGTAGCGTCGAACCCCTGGCAGAGAGTTGGCCGGCCGCACCTGAGGCGTTCACTCCGGAGATCAGCCGTCGCACGATGGAGCGCGCGTGCGCTCACGTCGGGTTGAGTGCCGAGGGCGCCGGCGCTGGAGGGCGCGTGTTCCGTGGCGTTCACGGTGGCGTGCTGGCCACGGGCACCATTCAACGCGTGTGAGGGAAGGCTCGGAAGGACGCTCTGACGCCAGAGGAGTACGCCTCACCGCTGGCCAAACGCCCCTACGATCTGCGGCACGCCTGCCTCTCCACGTGACTCAACGCGGGTGTCTCGCCGAAGCAAGTCGCCGAGTGGGCCGGCAACAGCGTGGAGGTCCTGCACCGGACCTACGAGAAGTGCCTCGTGGGCCATGACGAGATCGCCATGCGCCGTATCGCCGAGGTCCTGCGGTCCTTCACTCGTCCCGGCCGCCAGTGAAGGATCACCCAGCGAGGGCTGGTTGGAGCAGGACGCAGCCGGACGGTGAGCAGCTGGCCGAAACCGGCGATCTCGGGGTAATTCGGCGAAACCAAGCGATCTACCTCTCGTTCTCCGAGTCCCGCACCCTCATGCGCCCTTCTCGATGCGGGGGATGTGAGACGACGACCACTCAAGCCCATCGTCAACGTGTCCGGGGCGGCGGGGCATCCCATGGGTCAGTCCGATCAGCAGACCCTTTGGGACCGCACGTCTCGCTACTGACGCAAAGCCCATACGGCCTTCGGCGGAGATCGCTATGCGCCGGATTGCCAGGTCCTACGCCCTTCTCCGCGCGGGAAGACATTGGGAAGGACCAGTCGGAGACGCCCGCTCAGAGCCGGACACGGCCGGACACCTACACATGATTCAAGCCACAGAAAAGCCCTGGTCATCGCCGGGATGACCAGGGCTTCCGTCAAGCGCGGCCGAGAGGATTCGAACCCCTAACCTTCTGATCCGTAGCAAGATCGGCGATGTCCACTGGCGTCCGCATTCGACACGAGCACCTGTTCAGAAGGGGTGTCCGGGCTTAGCGATCCCAAACTCGTCCACGGTCGTCCAGGGCTGTCGTTAGCAACGCCGTTAGCAAGATCACTCGTCGGGATACTCCTCAGGGCGAGGGGGACGGACATAGGGAAGGTCTTGTCGACGACTCGCACCGGACTCGGCGAAGTTCCGCCGCCCCTGCGTAAGGCTCAGCTCGTAGTTCGGGCCTCCATGGACTTCGTCGGCGTCATGGTCGTCCTGTCCATCGTCTTCCCAGAAACAAACTGGACAGATCTCGTACCCACCTCGCACGTTAAGAGTGAGGAAACCGCAGCAAGGGCATGGATAGGGCTTGTCTTTCTTGGGACAATGAACGCTCACGAACTCCACCCGGACACCGTAACGTCCGTACTCGCCGTTCTGAAGGCACCCACAACGACCATCTCATTACGAGTGAAGCGGAGGGCCGTGGTCGAGAGCCGGCGCTGCTGCTCAACCGTATGACGCCGTACGGGACGATCAGGCTGCGTGAGGCGGCGTTGCTGTACTTCCCTGCTGTACAGCAGACCACAGCAACCCGCGTATCCGGTGGCAAGCCGACCCGGAGCGCAGGGCCGCCAGGCCCGAGCACCGGAGGCGGAACGGCAGCTTCAGAGAACCCGCACTGGAAGACTAGGGATGGTGGGAACAGTCACACCACATCTCGATTTGAGGACGCACGCCAACGATCTCAGACATACCAAGTACCCGATGGCCGCATGTCGGCCATAATTGGGTGGTGGGAGCGCGAAAGGTCAACGATATCAGGATTGCCCAAGCGACGATAGCTGCCGTACCGCTTGCCAGTTCAGCATGGGCCCTCTGGCGCCGAATGCCGTTCGGTATCGGCGTGAAATTCCAAAAAGGGACGCTGAACGAAACGCTCGTGCATATAAAAGCTCTACGCTATTCGTGCGGGGCGCGAGATTCAGTAAATCTAATGCCGGAAGAGATGGACAGGAAAGAGATAATGAAGCCGGAGCACGTCAACGCAGCCGACAGTCGAAAGGTCGCCAATTCCGACATGGCCGCTCTCGCAATTCAGCGAAACAAGTGGATGCTGCAGGTGTCATCTGTGCCAAACCTGCTGTGCGGGAAAGACGAAATGTTCCCGCTAACTCTTGAACTCGTTCGAATGATTGGCAATGGTGAAGCTGTTGATCTCGACGCGCACCCGATGCTCTCGAGCGTAGAGTCGTCAAGGTCCTGGCGGCAATACTCATATGTGCTGCGCCAGATGGGATTGGTCCAAAATCGAAAGGGCGTCCTCCGACTGGCCCCGGATGGCTCCGAACTACTCGTGGACGAATCGCGCTCGCGTCTTGCCTCTTTGATGGCTGACCGAATTCGACTATTCGCAGAGGTGCTTGGACTCCTCACGCGTGAGCCGCTGACGGTTGAAGAGGCTAACGCTGAATTGGTCGAGTCATATAATCTCGACTGGAAATCTGTAAATAACACACGCCTTCGGATGACTTGGCTTGAAGTCTTGGGGATGGTCGAATGGCTCGGAGGACGGAAGCAAAGTGCGACTCCTGCTGGAAGGGAACTTTTTGCCACCTGGGAAATTGTGACACCTTCGGCTCTGGCCATACACGACTCGGCTGAATTGGTTGAGATCCCTGAAGCTCCAGAGGAAATTGCCACCCTTCTCGAACAGCTAGGCACAACTCCAGGCGCCCAAGAGGCTAGAAAGACTTACAATATTTGGGTCCCAAGCCCAAAGGAAGACCCCAACAAAATTGAAAACTTGCGAACGTGCATTGAGGCGGCAGCGGATCAAATTGAAAAGGATACGCTACTGAGATTCATTGCGGAACGGTTCGGTCTGAAGCGTAGCAGCGTTGATTCTATGCTGCCATTCATGCGGGCTGCTGGACTGCTACAAGAAGTTCGTCGCGGAGTATTCTCCGCAACGCCAGCAGCCAGGGCATGGCTCGAGTCCGGTTCAGATATTGATTTTATTCGAATCCTTCACGCCAATATGAAATTCGTCGGCGAACTCGTTCGTGCGGCGAAGATTACTGTCCCACGGAATGATGTGTATCAGGAAGGCATCAGGTATGGTTTAAACAAGGACAAGGTGCGTTGGCTCACGGCTTTCATGATTGAGTCGGGCCTGCTCGTCGAGACATCTTGGTCGTCGGTACAGGCCACAGCTACTGGGCTACGCCTTATTGAGACGCTCCCCCTAGATGAGCCAAATATGCCGGAGATCCCTACAGAGCTTGATTCTGCGCCCGCATTGACACCACAGGTGCCAAGTGAACCTGACGAAGTGTCTTTCATCGTGGAATCGCTGCTGCGCACGTCTGTCGACCCGGCCGCCAATGGAGGAGCGCCAGGTACGGCGTTTGAAGGAAGCATCGAGAAAGCATTTAAGCATATGGGTTTCCGTGCACAGCGAATTAGTGGCTCTGCTGACACTGACATTCTGGTGCAGTGGTATGACAGCAACGGATCATTGCGGACCGCAATCGTGGACGGGAAATCGACATCATCTGGCCGAGTCTCACACAACAGTGTGAGCGACATTGCGATTGACACACATAAGGAAAAGCGTTCCGCAGAATACGTTGCAATCATTGGTCCCGCCTTCAGCGGCGACACAATTAAAAATATGGCCCAGAAGAAGCAGTGGGCGCTCATTACCGCTGACGAGTTGAGCCAAGTCGTAATCTCATCTGAGGCGCTTGGCCTGAGGCCGGCGGATGTCGGAATTCTGTTCGAGGCGCCGGACGGATTGTCGAGACTAGCTGACCTTATCGACGCGCGGCAGCGGGAACTTGATATCTTGGCTCTCGTGATTTCCCGACTAAGAATTGAGTCAGAAACGGAGGAGGCAGTTTCAGCTCGTGACATTTCACTAATTGAGCGCGGATCGCAATTGGCACCAAATATCGATGAGCTACTTGAGACGTTCAAGCTGTTTGATCGCCTTGAATCGGACATTGTCCGGAGTATCGAGGACGTACCAGATCCGCGTTACGCAACCTATCGGATTGGCGATGCGCGATCGGCAGTAAAGCGCCTTCGCGCTCTTGCGGCTGCAATTGAGAGGGGGCTTTGACGAGCCTTCCGGAGGCTTGATCTGACTGCACCGGCTGCGGTCGTTCGGCTGATGCTGAGCCGCACCCGTGACGACCTTTATCTAGCTGGTGGTCGCTGAGGTGGTTGGGCGCGTGGGCGGTGCTGGCCGCGACCGGCCGGAGAGCTGCAGCGCGGCCAGCGACCGCCCGACGCGCGGCAGGCCGCCGGAGACGGGCTGCCCTTGATACCGGAAGAGAAGTTGCTTTCTCGACTGCCCGTAGTTGCATGTCCGGTCTCATGACGTGCGTGACACTTCGCTTTGTGCCGCGGAGTTGAGCGTGGTCGAGCAGCGGTATCAAGCCGCGCTCAAGTGCTGTCCGGCGTGAGTGCCACGAAGGTCCCCCCGCTTCGAAGTGTCCCGTCAGGCAGTGCATAGATGGCCTGGCCGGGCTGTCGGGCCGCTCCTTGCACCGGCGTGCTGCCCGAAACATCGCGCGTCTCATAGGACTAGACATCTGCCCGAAAGTACGTGTCTGAGCCAAGGTCCGAAGCAGGCGGCGCATATCCCCTGAGCGTTTCGTGACCTTCAGCGGTCGTCGGCCGCACTCACCGCATCGCCGGCGTTGTTGTCGGGGTGGCCGACAAAGGTGCCCTTGCCGAGGACTGTGTAGAGGGTGCCGTCGGCGATGAGGGCGTTCAGCGCTCTCCGGGCTGTTCCCTTGGACACGCCGAGTTCGACAGCCAGGCGGGGCTCTCCGGGGACCGGCATGCCGGGCCGGTATTCGCCGACTTCGATCCTGCGCCTGATCTCGTTGACGACCGCCTGCCAGCGCAGTTCATCGGGCTTGAAGTCCATAGTGTTACGTTAGGAACCCAGGGGTTCCCATTTATTCCCGGGGGTACCTGGAGGTACCCCTAGGCAGCACTAGGAAGGTTGCCGTAGCCTGCGGACATGCAGCAAACATCCGGCCACGACCTCAGTACGCTTCGCGCTTCGTTCCCCGGCTGGTCCTTCTTCAGGAGCGACACGGGCGCCTTCTACGCGACGCGACGCGGCGTCCAACTCAACGACGCCGAACTCGACGCGGGCCTCCAGCAGACCGTGAGCGCCGACGACGCGGACACCTTTGTGGCACTGCTGCACGAGCAACACCTGAGGGGATGGGGCCGTGGCCGCGCCAACACCTGATCCAAAGCCGTGCGGCAACCAGCATGCGGCCGCGCCACTGCCCAGGGCGAGGCCGATCGAGTGGGCACCCAGCCATTCCCGCGTGAACCGGGTACGAGTCCGCGCGCACACGTGCCCATGCGTGTCACCAAACTTCGAACTGTGCACAGCAGGCGGACTCTGGTTCATCCGGCGTTTCACCACGGCAAATCCGGCCGTCGAGAGTCCTTGGCTGTCGGCCCGTGCCGCCGAAGACCTGTGGACACAGATCCTGACCGGTCAGGCCCAATGACCGAACCCGCCACCCGTTGGCCGACGAAACCGTACAGCGCGGCGCGCGATCTTCCCAGGCGCGAGTTCATCCACAGAGAGGCGGCGGGAGTCACGCCGTTAGCAGAGGTGCTAGCAAGATCCCGAGATTGTCCTGACAAACAAGAAGGCCCGCTCCAGGATGTCCCTGGTAGCGGGCCTTTCGCATGTGCGCGGCCGAGAGGACTCGAACCCCTAACCTTCTGATCCGTAGGGAAGGGCGGACACCTCATCTGCGTCCTCCCGCCCTGGTGAAGCGGTGGATATGGGTCGGTGAGATGCGATCGCGTAAGGCGGTGTTGCTGTATGGCTCTGCTGTACAGCACCAGTAGTTGACGAACTGGAAGTCCCCGGGGAGTGACCTGTGCCGATGCCCTGATCATGTCTCTGAGCTAGCGACTCGCTTTCGTCGTCAGTCGTTTCGGGCTCCTTCTCAACGTGGTGTGCCCTCGTTGTGCCCTGAGTCTTGCGCAGCGATGCCCAACTCGAAGACACAGAGGGCGGCTGCGCGTGGTCCACTGACCATGTGGAAAGTGTGATAACGAGTCTCGTAGCGATCGCAGGAACGCTACTGGGAGCCACTGCGACGTATGTCTTCCAGTTACGGACCGCTAGGCAGGCGCGCCAGTCCGCCCGGGAAGAACGCTTGTGGCAGGAACGTCTCGCCGCCTACAGCGCTTTCGCTGGCGCGCTAACGGACTTCCGGAAGAGCCAGAACGACCGATGGCACAGGGAGCAGGAAGATCCTCAGAGTGCCGCGTACTTGACGGCACGTGATGACTCCTACCGTCAGCGCGCCAACGCAACAGCCGCCCTTTTCAGGCTGCGACTCGTCACGACGAACCGGGAACTTGAGGAGCTAGCGTCGCTGGCGTTGAGATCGACCGAGGAAATCCACGAAGCCGCCGACGAGCAGGATCGAACTGACCGAGGTCGGAAAGCACGCCGCGCCCTTCTCGACTTCACCCAGGCAGCGGCAGCTAACGTGCAGAGGATCGATGCGTGATGATCCTTCTGGAAGCAACTGCTCGATTGCCTGATCTTCGCTTTTCAGGTGTAGCTATCACCGCGCTTCCCATCTGCTACACAGGTTGAATTCGTAGAGTCAGTCATGGCTTTGCCGGGGTATTGAGGGTGAGCCCGGCCTGGGTCAGACAGCCGGTGAGCAGGTGAGGCCGGTATTGGATCTTCTTCAGCTTGCGATGACGATCCGGACCAGCCCTGGCAGGTCGGTGACGGCGAAGTTGGCCAGGGCCCGGCGGAGTAGCGCCCACACACCCTCGGCGGGGTTGAGTTCGGGAGCGTAGGCGGGAAGCTGGACGATGCGTAACCAGCCGGCGTTCTCGGCGGCGAAGTCGGCGAGCTGGCCGGCCAGGTGCACGTTCAAGTTGTCCCAGCACCACACCAGTGGCGCACCCAAGTGCTGGTGGGTGGCCACGATCAGGTCCCGGTAGTCCATCCAGGAGAAGGTCTTGGGCTCGCCCTTGCGGCCGTGGTAGACGTGCAGGCGGTAGAACAGGTGCGGCCGTTCACCGTCCCGGAAGGCCAGGACGCCGGCCATGTTGACCCGGCCCGAGCCTCTGCCCCGTACCGTCACCACCGGCCGGGCGCCGACCGGCGCCCAGGTACGTCCTTTCGGCGGCCTCAGTCCTTGCCCGGCTTCGTCTTCGAAGCACAGGTAGGCACCCAGGCCCGCCGCGGTTCTTTTACCGCGGGCCACACCTCGGCCCTCCACAACGTGACGGCCTCCTCGTCCCGCTCGATCGCGCGCCGGGCCGGGACCTGCACCGACCGGCCATGACGACGGAGCAGTTTGCCCACGCCCTCGATGGTGTAGCCGATATGGAACAGCCGCCCGATCAGTGTCTTGACCCGGCCCAGCGTCCAGCACTGGTCCTCGGCGTACCCCACCCCAGGCCTGCGGGCCCCGCCGTAACTCGGCATCCAGCCGTGCCCACTGAGCGGCCGACAGCTTCTCCCTCAACACCGGCCCCTTGGGCAGCAGCGCCGCCCTGCCGCCCTCCCGCCATGCCTTCCGCCAGCGACTCACCGACCGCTCCTGCACCCGTAACCGCGCCGCGACCGTCCTGGTCGACTCCCCGGCCTCGAACCACTCGGCCGCCTGCAGCCGTACACGCTCCCGCCGCTCCTGCTCCGCTGGCGTGTATCCACCCCTTTGCCCGTACCGCTTGCTCCGGTCGTACCGCACCGAACGCGATCCGTCACGAGGCTAGGACTCTACGCTTTCGACCGGTGTAGCTAGCGATAGCACCGCTCCCACAAAGCAATGACAGACAGGAGAACGCAGTGATACAGTGCCCAGACCAATCTTCAGGTATGCAGGTCTCACATAAAACACGGAAGAATAGGCGACATTGACTTCAAAGAGACGACCTGAATCGGGCTGGCTCTCAGAGCACCCCATCAGCGTCGAATTCGATCAAGAAGCTAACGCACACTTAGCACCTGATCAGATCGCCCAGCAGAGCAGCAAGAAGGTCTGGTGGCGCTGTTCCGTTAACTCCGCACACCGTTGGCAGGCTACTCCGAACAACCGGATAGGCAAGGGATCGGGCTGTCCGGACTGCAGCGGGACCCGGGTCAGCGATGCCAACAGGTTGTCGATGAACTGTCCGGACGAGGCACTGCTGAGGCAGTGGGACTATGCGAAAAACGCACCACTTACCCCCAATGACGTCTCCGTCAGTAGCAGCCGAAAGGTCTGGTGGGCTTGCGAGAAGGCAGAGGACCATCAGTGGGCCGCCAGCGTGGGGAAACGAACCGCTGGGCGGGGCTGTCCTTACTGCTCGGGCACTCGCGTGTCTTCGAGCAACCGTCTCTCCACGAAACGTCCCGACATCGCTGGACAACTTAACGCTGACCTCTCAGGGATCTCGGCTGACGACCTCAGTGTCGGGAGCAACAGGGCGGTGTGGTGGAACTGCCCTATTGATCCACGGCACGAGCCGTGGACAGCCCCTGTGATCCGGCGCACGGGTGGCCATAAGCGCAAAGGAGCCGGGTGCCCGAGTTGCCAGCTTGTGCACACCTCCGCCCAAGAGCTACGGCTGAAGGCCGAACTAAGTACGGTCCTGCCCATCGACCCAGACCGCATCTGCGTCCGGAGTGCTACAGGCCGCCTGGAGAAGGTCGACATGGTCGCTGAGGACCCAACGCGGGATCTGCGCCTCGTCCTTGAATTTGACGGTGTCTGGTGGCACGACAGCCAGACGAGGCGTCAGCGAGACATGGACAAGGCTCGTCGCCTACGAGAAGCCGGCTGGACCGTAGTACGGATTCGTGAGCATCACCTCGAGAAGCTCGACGCGAAGTTCGACGTCATAGTCGGGTTCAATGCTGATGAGGATGATGCCACCCTGACGGTGCTCGACCACCTCGTTAGCCTGGGAATTGTCACTGCTGCCGAGGTTGATAACTATCGTGCGGCTGGAGGGCCCAGGGCAAGCGGCCAAGCCGAGGAGTGGATCCGGGACAAACTTGGTGAGCGGGCACTGGGCGAGGACCGTCGCAGTCACGCAGAGGCGTGGTCGCGCATGCATGCCGCGCTCCTGGCTTTTGAGGCGGAATCCGGACACTGCCGCGTCCCTGCCGACGTTCGGATCGAGGGCGTTGACCTTGCCCGATGGGTACATAAACAGCGAACCACCTATCGCAAAGGAAAGATGGCTCCTGAGCGGGTGAAAAAACTGCTGGAGATTCGCTCGTGGTCCTTCGAGTCCCCGCATGAAGCCGAATTCTGGGACGGGTACCGCCGATACGTGGCCTGGATAGAACGTCGCGAGCATACTGCCGAAACCGCAAGCGAGCAGCTCGACTCCCGCGCAGCGACCATCTGGGCCAGCAATCTGAGGAAGCGCCGACAGAGGCTCCAAGGCCGAAGAGAAGATCTTCCGCCTGACCAGCTAAAAGCGATGGCTAATGTTCCCGGCTGGAGATGGGACCCATTCGAGGACGAATTTCAAGAAAAGTTCACAATTCTGCAGGAGTTCGTAGCCGAGACCGGTTGTACCACCGCAGACATCAAGCAACGAGATCGCTGGAGGGGCCATCGTATCGGATCGTGGATTAATACGTGGCGTACTCGCCGTGACCAACTTCCCCCAGAGCGTCAACTGCTCCTCGAAATGCTGCCCGGTTGGACGTGGGCTAAGCATGAGGATGCGTGGGAAAGCAAGTTTGCCGAACTCGAAAAGTTTGCTGCCGTACACGGACATACCAAGCCTTCCCTTACTGCTGCGAGCGAAGACGAGCGAGCCCTAGCCCGCTGGAAGCGGAATAATAAGAACCGTCTTCAAGGAAAGGATGATGAAAAGGCGCAGCGGTTGCGCCGGTTACTCGCCAGGTATAATGAGCAGTTGCCCTGACGTGTAAGCGTCGATAACTGGCGCTCAATGCTAGTGCTGTGGGGAGCAGCTGCGCATGCATACCGGGGAGGTATTTGCTAATGCTGCTGTAGCACAACTACAGATGGCCAGGCATCTGAGGGGCTCGCAAAAGTCCGTAAGCCGCGGCATCGGAACTGCAGATCGGCGACTGGCAGCGTTGCACTCGAAGGAAGCCAGTAGGCCGTCCAGCCGGTTGTACCAGCAGAAACCCTTGGAACTCGGGAGGCACTCTTTGAGTTGCGTGCCGACGGGGAATCGAACCCCTGATCTTCTGTTTACAAGGGGAGGGCAGGTACCTCGTCAGTGGCCTCCTCCCCTGCTGAAGCGGTAGTTACGGACCGATACCAGGCGATCGCGTAAGACGGTGTTGCTGTATGCCGCTGCTGTACAGCATTCCTCGTGAGCTGCAGTCGAGGACGAGGTGCTCGGAGTGCTCGACGACGAGCGCGAGACCTCTGCTGCCTGCCGCAGAAGGCGACGGCGGGGAACAAGGTGCCCTGTTCCAGCGACGAGAAATGCTGAAAACCAGAGGGCGACCCGGGGCAGCGGCGATGACTTGCCTGCCTCGGGTCGCCCAGTGGCACTGATGAACCGGGTGCCGGCCCACCAGCTCGGCCTCCTTGGCCTGCGCCTCGGCAAGCAGGCCCTACCAGCCTCGTCCACACCGCCAGGGTGCGCCCACCGTCTCGGCCGCGTCCAGCCGCCCCTTCTAGATCGCGCGCACGCAGGTCGCGGGCACGTAGGCGGTCCGGCCCGCAGGGGTGGTGACCCGGTGCCAGTCGTACCCGACCCGCCCGCACTTCGTGTATCCGGAACCGTTGGGGTGCTCGATGCCGCAGCTCGTGAGCGTGGTGCCGCGCGGTACCACCCTCAGGACCTGGGCGTTGGTGAACGCGAACTCGCGGAGCGCAACCCTGGATCCGGTCACCTTGACCTTGTTGCACACCACCGCGGTGCCCTGCTGAGCGCTGTCCGCCGTAGCCGGACCGGCCGCCGCTGGCGGGACGGCCCCAAACGGGACCAAGAGGGTGGAGGCGACTATCAGGGTGAACTGCTTGATCATAGAGGCACTCCTTTAGCTAGACACACAAAGTGACTGACACATTACACACCGTCGCCGAATGTGCGCCAGCGCTAACGCCTGTTTGTCTGCTCCTCCCAGGGCGGGCCTGTTCTGCCACAGCGGGGCCACATCGTGAGCAGTCATGAGCCTCATCAATCGGATGCCCCGATGACCCCCGCGTCCTTCCAGACGGCATGGGACTACCCCCTTTCAACAAGAGCATCGGGTGATGCCTGGGCCAGCATCGCCAGAGAGCGCCTGATTTATGATCCGGTCATCTCGTAACTTGGTGGACCTGCATAGCGCTCTGCCCTCGTAGATCTGCATGATCTCGGATGCACCATGCAGCCATCAGCGGAAACCTATCGATCAGGAGCATGACCAGGAGTTACTGGTGCGACTGGCTCTCGTCGTTTCTCGCTGTTCTCGGCCATCCCACGGAACAGTGACGGAACAGGGCAGGGGTGGCTCACGGCGATACCGAAGAAGGGTTCGCGACTCATCACCGTCGATGCACCGTATTCTGTTGGTACGCACGTCGCAAGCCCACGTACTGCCAGGAGAACAGTCCATGTCCAGAAAACCTGGACATGGACAGCTATGCTGGTGTCATGGCAACTGCGGGAGAGACGCTTCAGGCGACTCTCAGTGAGAGTGAGTACGGCGCCCTAAAGGTGCTAGCCAAGAGCACCACCCCACTCTCAGGCCGTAAGGTGGCGGCTGCCCTGGGCGTTTCCCCAACCACAGCAAACAACGCGCTGGCCACCTTGTCAGAAGCTGGGTTCGTCACCTGGAAGAAGTCGGGGAAGGCGGTCCTGTGGCAGCTCGCGGTCTCGAACCCTTCGATCAGCGTCTGGCTGGAGGAGATGATGCCCGATAGCGCAGCGTCTTCGAGCGGATCGAGCCCGTACTCTACGGGTGGCGGCGGTGTTCGTTTGGAGCACTCTTATGCGGCATGTTTAATTGCTGGATTCCTCGCGGGCGACTCCCTGCCGGAGCTTGGTGACGCCGTGTCGGTCGACACCATTCGACTCCAGGCGAGCGATTCGAGCGACGTCGATGACATTCTCATCGAGGGTCGCGACGCTCACGGCGAGATACATCGCTCATCGATTGCCGTCCGCAGGAATCCTGCCCTTACGTCGAGCGACAGCACTTCAGTTCCCCTGATCCGAGACTTCTTGGCGGTCGTCACGGACCACTGGTCCGAGGCGTCTTCGGGGCGGTGGCGGATCGTCCTCGCGGTGTCCACGAACGCCAACGCGATCACGCAGCTCGCTGAACTCGCGGAGCTTGCTCGATCCCTTCCGGGCGCGGCTGCTCTGGCGAATCGCTTGACGCAGACGGGACGAACGAATGCAGATATTCGTAAGCGCTACGACGCCATCGAAGCTCTGGTCAGGCAAGCGTCGGCCGGGCTCGTTTCAACCAACGGATTGGGTGCGGAGGAGCTGACCTGGCGGCTCCTCTCGAGTCTCAGAACACGAAGCCTGCGCTTGGAAAGGACGGACCGGGCAGACCGAACTACAGCAGTCACCGCACTGCAGCGCGTGATTCGCGACGGCACGCCTGCCACGGCAGACGCACTCTTCTCGCGGATCGAAGAGCTGGTGGGGGAATGGGCGCCGCAAGCGGCAGTACTGACGCAGTCCGTGATCCGCCGGAGCCTGAGTAACTACCCGCTATCGAGATCCTCCAGGTTCGCCAGCGCGTGGACTACATTCGACCGACTCGGCGTTCGTCTGCGCGAGTCGATTCATCCGGCCTTGCGGTCGACCTCACAGTCGCTGGAGTTGGAGCGCGCCGAGGAAAGATCGAGTCTCCTTCAGGCCATGCGGTCGGTGGGCGTATCCACTAGCGCTCTTGTGGTCACCGGCGACCCAGATGTCGGGAAGTCCGCCTTGTCTCTACGCGTGGTCGAGGCCCTCGAAGAGGAGGGCGCGGCTGTCTCCAGCCTCAGCTTGCGTGATCTCCCCTCTACGCCGGCGGAGCTTGAGACCCAGTTGGGCGGATCCGCCATCGACGACGTCATGGCAGCTGGGGAAGTGCGTCCCATCCGCCTCCTTTTGGTCGATGGCGCGGAGTCTGTTCTCGAAGGCAAGGGCCAGATCTTCCGGACAGTCGCTACAGCTGCTCTCAGGGCTGGTTTCGGCGTCGTGGCCGTCACGCGAAGCGACGGCTCGCGTCAAGTTCGTGACGAGCTGGCACGAGCCAAAGAGCTGGCTGGATCAGGTGGCGCTCCGACCGAACACGTCGTAGGGCCGCTGTCTCACGACGAGCGCCAAGCACTTTCGGCGACCTTCTCTGCACTCGCGCGCCTGGGTAGCGACCCGCGCGCGAGTTGGCTCCTCGGCCGACCAGGCCTTGTTGACGTGCTGCTCCGAACCGGCGCGACTCTCGACCCAGCCGACCTGCTATGCGAAGCGGATGTGTTTTCTGCAGTGTGGCGGAGCCTCATCCGTCGAGATGAGATTCAGGCCCCCGGCGCCGCCTCACCAGATGATCGCGAACAAGCCGCCCTGAGCGTGGCCAAACGAACCCTCGGCATCGCCGCCACCGCACCCCATGGAACCGGCTCCGCTGAGCTGCGCTCGGACGGCGTCCTCCGAGTCCCCAACAACCCCGCCCTATCGCCTGGCGACGAATTCGCAACCGATCTGTTCCGCGACTTCGCACTCTGCCGGCTCTTCATCACGCACGGATGGGAACCCCTTGCTTCAGCCGGAGCCCCGCGCTGGTCGATCCGAGCGGCTCGCCTCGGATGCCAGACCGCACTGCTCCACCGGGGCGACTCAAGTGGCTGGGCGAACTTGTTGACGACCTTCAGTGAGATCGCTAATGCTCAGGGCGACAGATGGTTGGAAGTACCGTACGAAGCCCTTCTGACACTCGGGGATGCCGAGTCAGCCATCCGAGAGTTGTGGGGGACTCTGACGGAAAAGAACTGTGCTGCCCTCATGACACTGCTGCGCCTCGCCGAGACTCGATATGTAACTGGCACGATCGGTGATGTTCACGCACTCGCACCTCTTGTGAAGGTTGCCTTCTGCGAGCGACCCAAGATCGAGCGCGGACCGCGGCTCGGCAGTCGGGCAATTCATGAAGTCATCCAGAACCTTGTCCTGGCTTGGTTGCGCGGTATGGCGGGTACTCGCCCACAGCCAGATCCTCTCCGTCAAGACATCCGCGACGTCATCCTCGACAGTGACCCGCCGTTCTACAGCGACTTCGCAGTCGAGGCGCTCGCTTCTATGGGGGCAGACCTCGACGATCGAGCGGAGGCGTGGCTCCGGGAAGTCGCCGAAAATAGGCCAGGAGATCTCGACTCCGCTGTGGAGTCGGTGACTGTCGCTCTCAGCATGTCGCAGGCCCGACCGAAGCTGCTGCTGGATCTCGCCGAAGCCTACTACATCGAGGTGCCTGATCCACGTGATCACTGGGGCGGTGGTCATTCCCTCGACGATGGCATTCGGGATTTCAAGCACGGACTCACCCCTGGTTTCGGCGTGCCGCACGCCGCTTGGTACTACGGCCCCTTCTTCCGCCTGCTCAACACGATCCCAGTAGACACGATTGGCTTCATCAACCGGATGCTTGATCACGCGGCCAAGTTCCGAGTTGACAAGCTAGCAAGTCTCGACGACCACTCTGGCGGCTCCGAAGATCTAGAAGGCGTGCATCTCGATCTGCCTGGGATTGGTCATCGGCTTTATGTCGGCGACAGTCATGTCTGGGCGTGGTATCGCGGCACGAGTGTCGGACCGTACCCGTGTATGAGCGCGCTCCTTGCGCTGGAGCGCTTCATCGACCACCTTCTGGAGA
This sequence comes from Nonomuraea sp. C10, assembly GCF_008017515.1. Lineage (NCBI taxonomy): Bacteria > Bacillati > Actinomycetota > Actinomycetes > Streptosporangiales > Streptosporangiaceae > Nonomuraea > Nonomuraea sp. C10. The sequence goes on along the minus strand of NZ_VPFF01000003.1, from coordinate 1,418,486 downwards.
AGCTGAAGCTTCCAGCCCAAACGATCGTCGAACTTCTCCTTCGCGACTGCCACAACCTTGCAGTGCCTGGACTGGTGGTGGGCTTCTTGACTCGACACCCTGACGCAACAGGCGTCCTCCTCGATCCATTCCTGGCATCCCCGGCCATCTGGCATCTTGAGGCCGCTCGCGTTACCGGCGACTACGGGTTTCGCGCACGCGATGCGGATGCTGACAAGTTGACTGGGGCAGACCAGCGTAAGCGCACCTTCCATGAGACCGTTGGCGCGATGGTAGTCAAGGCTCGGCTCGCTGGTGACGATGATCGACTCGCTAAACTCCAGGCGGTCGGCAACAAACTCATGGAGACTGCCCGAGCCGAACTCACGGACGCTGAGACTGACCACGACGACTACCTGGCAGTGATTGAGAGTTGGGCGGAAGAGTTTCGCATCGAGAACTATCGAGCCAGTCGGAATGGAGACCAGATCGTCATCCAATTTGAGCGACCCGAACGAATCGAGAGGGTCCTCGAGCCCCGCAATGCGGAATTCAAGACGACGAACGCTCTGTATGGCCTCCAGAACCGCTATGGGCGCTACAACGATGATCCCGAAAGCTGGCCCGTCGAAAGCCTCGATGAGGACCTTGCGGCGGCCCGCAGCCTCGTCGAGAACGACCAAGTTCCGGAAGACATGCTTTGGCCGGAGAACGGCCTCGTAGCCGTTGCCGCAGCGGCCGTACGAGCCCACGCCACGGGCCGCGCGACGTTGGATGCGTCCAATCTGACGTGGGCGGCTGACGCTGTGATGTGGGCTGCCGAGAATCCACGGATTGACGGGATGAGTTACAGCGGATCGTGGTTCTCGATGGGTGCCGACCGCGCCGCGGCCGCAGCCGCACCGCTGCTTCTTCTCGCACCATTCGACGACCTAGATCTGAACCGGCCGCGAGTGGAAAACTGCCTGCGATCCCTCGCGACCAGTCTCTTTGACGAGGTGCGTGCGATCTACGTCAAAGGCTGCGAGCCAGTTTGGGCCGCCCCATGCGACATCGACGAAGGTACACACGCATGTCGTCGGCACCGGCCGGCGTGGGTCGCCGCAACAGCGGGCCTGATTGACTGCAGGCTGGGGCCGTGGAGCCAAGAAACGCAGCAGCGGGAGCCAGATCCGCTGCCAGCGCCATTCCATGAGTCACTCCCGGCCGTTTCCGACGACCAGCTCATGGTTAATCGACTGCGGATGCCGTTGGCATGCATGGTTGACGCCCGCGGAGTCCCGTGTCTTCAGAGTGCAGTGGGCGATCTCTGGATGCCGCTCTGGGATGCCCATCGCAGAGGCCTCGCCCACTGGTGGAAGAAGAGATACGACCACCACGCACATATCACCCACGAGCCGATCGCTCAGCGAATGATCAAGATCGCGTTGGACGGCGACCGAGAACCCGTCAGGGCTCACATCGAGCATTTCGCCGCCGACTCAAACGCCCTGCACATGCTCTTCGACGGATTCGGGACCGTCTTCACCTATGACGAGGAGCTTCGACGATCCATGGCCGACTTCTGGCCATGGGCCCTGGAAGTCGCCCTTGACGCCGTCGGTGACGGCACCGGGCTGCGCTCACAGCACCACCGCTGGTTCGACTACATGACCGCGGCCCTGCTCCCCACCCCGAACGCAAGGATGTCGGACCCAGACATCGACAGCACTTTCGCTAGATGCCGCGAGGACTGGCTGCAACCCGACGCGCTCGGCCACCTTGCGGGCCGTTGGCTACGCCTCGCCCGCTGGGAGCCTAAAGCCGTCGATGCCGTGATCAAGTTCGCGAAGAGTGCGCCCCCGCAGTGGCAGACGACAACCGCGCTGACCTGGATTGAGTTGATCGTCGACGGGCGTTACGACCTCTTTGCCAACCGTCTCTGGTTTCTGGAGGAGTGGCTGGCGGAACTCCGCAACAGTGGCGCGGTCGTCGGAGACATAAAGAGCCGTTACCACCGAATTGTCGACGGCCTAGCAGTCGCTGGCGATCGAGCTGCCGTGAGGCTTCAGCAACTGGACGAGTAGTAATTTCAAGGACGAGTCCGGGCTCGAGCAACCGCAGGGCCGCCAGGCCCGAGGAACGGAAGCCGCGCGGCAGGATGACCTTCCGCTTTTCAGGTGTAGCAATCACCGTGGTCCCCCGTCCCCACCAGGAGATAGTCAGTCGTTCGCGGTGCTCTTCGTGTGCGCATGGTGGCCGACGTTGCCGTCAGCGTTGCCGTCACAGTTACCGCCATGCCCAGTGCCAAGGCCCGACGGAGGAGGGCCTTGGCGGCGATCGCCCCAGCCCGTGAGATGGGCACCGAAGTCCGCGATCGTCACGGCCTCAGCCCAGTTGCAACGGGGTTGTCGAACTTACTGCGCCGCGTCGGTCCGACATGATTCTGTCACTTTCTGTCAATATTTCTTCTACGGATGGTGACTAAGGAGGGCGCATGCATCATGGCGGCGACCGCCCCAATCCCTCAGACGGAGATCCCACCTCACGGCGTCGACCGCCGTACGGCATGTCGATGCGGAGACGGGTGCGCCCAGCCGGGGGATCGGACAGCTTCACCCGTCGGCGGTACGCGACGCCAACACCGCCGACAGGGTCGACCCTGCGAGCCTCCGGTTACCTGACCGGACTCGTTCTCGTCGTGGGTTTCCTCGCCTGCGCGGCCTTGGGCATCTGGTCGAGCAGTTGGGATGTGGATGGTTCCTCGCAACGGCAAGCCGCCATGAGGCCGTCATCCTCCCCTGTCACCGCACGCACCTCGCCGTCGTCGAAGCCCACGCCCAGCGCTGCGTCCTCGACCGCGCTCAGTTCAGACCGCGATGGGACGAAGAGCAGGAGGCCCAGGCAAGTGAAGAGAGCAGGCACACCGCGCCAGCAGGTCGAGGAGGTCCCCGGCGAAGTGCGAAGGCAGCCGGCTCGTGCGGCTGAGGGGAGAGCGGCCAGGAGCAAGGCGGCTTTCAGGGGCAGCAACAACAGGGGTGCAACACGGGGACTTGTCGCGAGATGCGACGACCTGTTTCCGCGGTCCCGTCGAGAGTTCCGCCTACGCAATCATGCTTGCCGTCTGCTCCTTGGAGGTTAGCCGGAAGGATTCCAATAGGTTTCGGCGATTGCAGCGACCATCTTGCGGATGTTTTCGGGATCATGCCCCGGTGGTTGGCCGAGCCGGGCTTTGAGCTTGTCAGCCAATTCGGTGGAGAGCTCCCCTAGCGGCTCATCAGCGAGGAGTCGGGCGAGCGTCTGCAGCAGTTGCACAACCGCGTCGCCTTCAAACCAGTTCAGCAAGGGCGCCTCTAGCGGCGGCTGCCGCCGGGCACCGTCGACCTGCATGGCCAGGAGGTCGGCTAGCTCCATGCGCTCGTAGCGCATCGGCAGACTGTCTGTAATCGCCACGACACTGACGGTATCGGTTGTTCGTTGGGTCGCGCTGCCGAATCCACGATAAGCAAGGCCCTGCAGCTTGCTCCCGTAGATCTCAAGAGGAATGAGCAGTCGCGGCGTCGGTGCCCCCAAGGCGAACCGAGGGCACCGACAATTAGGCTCGATCAGCCTCCAAAGAACAGCGGATCAGGCATGTATGGCGTTACATCGGACATTAGGAGCATCAGCGCGGTCAGCATGGAATCACCTCCTGCACATGTGAAGATACGGACCGTAACCATGCAGTAGGCGCGCCTCTCTCGCAACTGATTCGCTCGTACTCTTGTGTGCCGCCCCGCCAAGTCCTTGGCCTAGGACGATCCCGCTCCATGACAGAACAAGTGTCGGGAAGCTGCGCCGGGCAGGCTCGCCGGGGCAGCGGGCCACAGCTGATCCATGCAGCGGAGCGCCCCCGTCAAGTCGGCGGACGAGGCGGGGGCTCTCGCTTCAAAGGGGTCAGGCGCGCTTCCACCGCCATGTCGTCTTCGTGTATTGCGAGCACTTGTAACGCTTCTTCGTCGCCTTCGCGTACCCGATCTTGTTCCGGGCCGCCTTCGGGCAGTACGCGCCCGGCGTCACGCACCGCCAGACGTTGCCGTCCCGCTTGTACTTGCAGGCAGCAGCGCTCGACTGGGCAGTCGCCACGGGGGCGTAGACGGCGGCATGGGCAGCGGCCGGAGCGAGAGCGGACAGGGCAGCCACCGCCATGGCGGCGGCGATGAGACGAAGACGCATACTGAGCCCTTCGGTCGATGAGAGAAGAGACACCCCTGAGACGGCCGAGAAGCAGCTTCGGTTGTCGCCGAGCCCGGTTCTGTTGGCGCTCCAGGCCGCTTCGACAATGAGAAGGCCAGCCAGTTCCAGGACGAGGACGTGGTCGAGCGCAGAAGGCCGAGAGGGCGCGAATCCTCAACCTTCTGATCCGTGGCCAGTTGGAGATCGTCCATGAGCGGCTATCCAGATCACAATCGCCTGCTCAACGCCCCCTACGGCTTGATCAGTTTCCACGGGTACACCGGCGTATGGGGACGTTGTTAGCGAGATCCACCGCCATCTCGATAGGCGTGTTCCAGTAGAACGCGTTGAAAGCCGATCTCGGCCCGGCGCCCTCGTAGATTTGGGTGATCTTCGTCCCTTAAACCGCCTACCAGGGGCGATGCGGCGATCATGGCCACGAGCAGCGAAAAAGCTTGGGGTGCCCTGCATTGCTCTGCAGCACCTTTCACCCTCTCACGGAACGGCGACGGAACAGAAGTCGCTCCCGACGCTCCGCTTATGGACAGCAGATGATTACGTAGCGTGATGAGGAGTGCCGCCAGACCGCGCTACCCCATCGAGCGACGAGTCGGCACGGTCAGGTGACAGTCAGGGCCCGTCACCGGCGCAGCTCTAGGCACCGAGGGTGTTCCACAAGGCCAGGAGCGGCAGCGACGACGGACAATCGCCGAGGACCGCCCGGATATCAACGTGAGCGCACCCCATGACGAACACAGACTGTCGATCTACTCTGAACTAGACGTCACAGTAGGCGGCAGGCCTTCTCCGACGGCACGGCCTGCGACTGCCAGTCCCCGACACGGACGGAGGCTTGATCAGGTGGCGGGTGGTCGTAGCGAGTGGGAGCGGCAGCAGGCAGCTCATCGCCGCGAAGCCGAACGGCGGGCGCGCGAGGCGGCGAGGATCGCCAAGGAGCAGGAGCGCGAACGCCAGCGCAGACGCCTGAAACAACAGCAGGCCAAGGCAGACCGGAAGAGCGCCGAGATGGCTCAACGCATCGAAGAACTCGACCGGGTTCTGCTCGTGGCACTTCCGGTACGCCCCTTGTCCTTCGATCAACTGCAGGTCAGCAGCTCGGTGCGCCTCTTCGAGCCTCCGGGTCACCTGGCCGCCGCCGCGCCGGCTCCCGACTGGACCGCTTATGAACCGGCTCCACCATCCAGCTTCGGGAAGCTTTTCGGCGGCAACGCCCGCTATCAGCGAGAACTGGCCGATGCCCGCGGACGCTTCGACAACGCCAGGGCTGCCCACCAGAAGCGCGAAGAGCAGCGGCTCCGCGACCTCGATGCGGCACGTACGGCTCATGATCGCCAGGCCGCCGCCGACTCGAAGAGGGTCGCGGAAGCCAACGCCCACCTGAACCGGATGCGTGCCGACTTCGAGACGGGCCGGCCAGAAGCTCTGGAGTGGTTCACCACGAGGGTCCTGGAACGATCGGCGTATCCCAAGGGCTTCCCCAAGCTCTTCCAGGTTGCATACCGCCCGGAGAATCGTGACCTCGTCGTCGAGTTCGAGCTTCCGCCGCAGAGCGTGATCCCGAACGTCCGCGCGTACAAGTACGTAAAGACCAGGGACGCCATCGACCCGGTGCCGCGAGCACAGATCGAGGTCAGGCAGCGGTACGCCAAGCTTCTGGCCTGCGTGGCACTCCGCACGCTCCACGAACTCTTCGCCTCCACACCGGGCGATCTCGTCGAGGCGGTGGTGTTCAACGGCCGCGTCAACACCGTCGACCAGGCGACCGGCAAGAAGGTACGCCCACATCTGCTGAGTGTGGAGGCCGAACGGAGCGAGTTCGAGGATCTTGTGCTGGCCGAGGTGAACCCGGTGGCATGCCTGAAGCGGCTCAACGCCCTCGTCTCGCCGAACCCGTACGATCTTGAAGCCGTCGAACCATTCATCACCTTCGATCTCAAAAGGTTCCGGTTCTCCGAGGACATGGGCGTCGTGTCTGGACTGGACTCACGCCGTAACCTGCTCAAGCTCTCACCCACCGAGTTCGAGCACTTGGTACGGGAGTTGTTCGTGGCGATGGGAGCCGAAGCCTGGACCACTATTCCGTCGAAGGACGGCGGCGTGGATGCCGTGGCGACGAGCGACAACCTGTTCTTCGGCGGCGTCTGCCTCATCCAGGCGAAACGATGGGCAGGGCTTGTCGGCCTGGAAGCGGTCCACGCGCTCACGGGCGTGATGGCCGATCACAACGCGACCACGGGCGTATTGGTCACCACGTCGTGGTTCGGACGAGCCAGCGAACAGTTCGCCCAGCGCAACAGGATCACGTTGATCAACGGTGCCGAGCTCAAACACCTCATTAAGAGGCACCTGAACATCGACGTCATCCCGGGCACCACACCGCCGCGCAACGCCAAGGCGTCCGACAACCGGCAAACCGGCCGGCCTGGCCCAGCTGTTTAGTCTGCTGAACCTGACCGCACGAAGCTCGCCCCAGGAGCGGCCGTAGAGATTCTGCGTCTTCCGGAAGGCATCCACGCAGGTCAGCCCCTAATCACCCAATCGCAAGGGTGGGCGAATTAGGCGTTTTGCTATGCTTTGAACGATTTTTAAAGGGCGTCGTGACCCGGTATAAAGGTCATCACAGAACCTTCGCCCTCATCTGGGCTGGAACGTTCTACGATTCCCCATGCCCCTGCGGCGCTTACCTCATCATGCTTGTAGGCCGGTTTTTCGACATCTATGGCTTTTGCGGCTTTCCATCCAGGTGCCTTGAAGGTAGGTAGCGATGACCACGACATCCCCCCGACACTCAACATCCGGCCGCGACAGCGGCCCCGTACCGACGACCGTGCAGCGCGCCGTCGTGGCCGTATGTCGTGACGCCTTCTACTTCCGAGACGACGTTCGTGCCGTCTTCCTCCAAGCTGGGACGCCTCGGACTCTCTATGACAAATATGACGACCCGACTGTGTTCAGCAAGGCAAAAATTGCCCGAACCGTGCAGGACGAACTGACCAGTATGGGTCAGCCCGGCTTCCTGATCCAGCGCAAGATCGTCGAAGAACTCTGTCGGATGACACGTCCGCATTCCAAGGCAACCGACCAGCACGCGGGAGCAGCTGCTTTGGAAGAACTCAAGCGAGAGGCTCAGGCCGGACTGATCCTGGTTGATCCTGAGCAAGCCGCAATTGACGCGCGCCGAGCAGCCAGCCAGCGTCGAGCCACCGCTCTACAGGAGCGTCAGCAGCGCTTGGGAGACCTGCGCAGCGCCTTCCTCTCACAAAGCAGCCTGGTCCCGCGGACTGATGGCGAGCGGCAGGAACGCGGCTACAAGCTCGAGCGACTGCTGGCGGACCTGTTCCGGCTGCACGACCTGGAATACCGGCCGTCCTACAGATTCAAGGGCGAGCAGATCGACGGCTCCTTTCATTTCCGGGGGTTCACCTACCTCACCGAGGCCAAGTGGCGGATCTCGACGCCGACAGCTGGGGACCTGCTCGAATTCAAGGCCAAGGTAGACGGCAAGATCGACAGTACGCGGGGCCTCTACATCTCAATGTCCGGGTTCGATGACGACGCCGTTGAGCACGCACTGCGAACTGCCCGAGGTACACGCAACAACCTGATCCTTGTCGGCGGCCGCGACATCGCCCTCCTCTTCGAGGGCCGCTTCGGACTTGTCGACGCGTTGACCTACAAGATCGACGCGGCAGAGCAAGAAGGCAAGATGTGGCACCCACTGCATTGAGCTGGAATCCGTGAACACCCCCCTGACATGTGGACCCCCCTCAGCCCGTCCTGCGCGTGCCGAGGCGGCATGGTCCATCCCGAACAGCAAAGGAGACACGAGGACTTGTACATCGCGCGAGTACGGCTGCAGCGTTTTCGTGGATTCGCCGAACAGGTGATCATCCCCCGGCGACACGTGGCGATCGTCGGAGAGCCCCGGGCAGGCCGAACAGATCTGATCACAGCCGTGCGCCGGGTGCTCGACCCACGCAGCACGTCCCGCGCCCCTGATCTGTCCGACCTGCACCAGTCTCCGACACCGGCACAGGGCAGTGAGGAGGTGCTGGCGACCGAAGTCGAGGTCACCCTCCTCGGCCTCGACCCGGCCAGAGAGCAGGACCTTCACGAACGTCTCGAACTCATCGACCCCAACAGCGGCCTGCCAGCCGACCAGGAGCAAGGCCATCAAGGACAGTTGGGCGTGCGAATCTGCTACCGGCTGTATCTGGACGAAATCACAGGCGAATACGAGCACATGTGGCTGTACCCGGCCACGGGTGCGGCTGTCCCCAGAGCTGAACGCCTGCTGCTGGCAGTAGTGGTCATCGGATCCAGCCTCCCACTGCAACTGCGTGCGGGAGGCGTACTGCGCCGGCTCGCCAACGACCTGGACGCCGATGGGTTGGCGACGGCTTTTCGGGCCTTGGGCAAGGACGTGACCGCGGCCACGGGGAAGCTGGCAAAGGTGAAGGGCGTCGAACAGAGCATCACTGCGATCCTCGGCACTGGAGCCGCCCAATTGCTCGAATTGGACGGACCGAACCCTCAATCCGCATTCGCGTTCACGAGTGACGACGGTTCCGGTGAGGCCGTTCTGCGGCGATTGCAGGCGACCTTGGCACTGGACGGCCCCGTCGCACTCCCCTTGTCGTCGCACGGGTCCACGACGTCCGCTGTGCTGTCGGTGGCCGAGGCTATGGTCGCCTCAGCCGCCGATCTCCCCGGCGCCATCATCCTGGCCGACGACTTCGGTGACGACCTCGACGCGGCAGCCGGCGAGACATTGGCCGCACTGCTCCGTCGCAAGAGCGGCCAGGCCTGGATATCCACCCGACGCCCCGAGGTGGTGCGCGCATTCGACCCCACCGAGGTGCTGCGGCTGACGTGCAGCCATGGCGAGCGTCGTCACCATCAACTCGTGCCGACCACCGATCGCAAGCTTCGCGTGGGTCGCCGCTCCCTCTTCTTGCTCCTGCCCGCGATGACCACAAAGGCCGTAGCCCTGCTGGAAGGGCCTCATGACCTGGAGGGCTATGGCGCGGTCGCCGCCCGCCGCGTACAGGACAGCGGCACCTTGCCTCCTTCCGCCTTTGGCGTGCGGCTGGTCGCCCCTGGAGTTGCCGACGGCGGCAAGGACCAGTTGCCCAAGCTGGCCCGACTGGCCAACGACCTTGGATTCCACGTCCGTGTCGTGCTCGACAATGACAAACCGGGCAGCGATGAGGGGCTGATCGAGGAGCTGAAGCCGCTCGTCGAGCAGATCATCCGACTGCCCGCGTGGACGGCCATCGAGAAGGCTCTCGTCCGCGGCCTGCTTCCTGATGACTTGAGGTCGGTGCTGGCCTCGCTCAATGACGATTTCGGGCTTGGCCTGGACGTCCTTGCTGTCGATGACCTAGAGGGCTGCCTCGTGACGCAGCTGAAGAAGAAGGGCGGTCTGCACCAGCCTTTCGTTGACGCACTCCCATCCGGAGCCATCCCGCCGCTGGCCGCCGCGGTCCTCGACGCCCTCAGCCGTCCCTGTGATACACAGGTCCTGGTGGAGGTTGGCACCGCCTCATGAACTACCGGCCGACTCCCTCCCAGCGAGCCGTGATCGACGCCTCGGACCCAGTACTGCTCGTACTGGGCGGCGCCGGCACCGGCAAGACCACGACAGCAGCCGCTGCTGTCCGATCGACCCTGCAAAGGCTCGACGAACAACTCCAAGGCGTCGAGCCATCGAGACTTCTCCGAACGCCGCCCGCACGCGCCCTGTTCGTCTCATTCTCACGCGCGGCTGTCGCCCAGATCCTGGAACGCACGGCCGAGATCCTCGGCCCCTTCCAGTCGAGAGTGGAAATCACCACCTACCACGCGCTCGCCTACCAGCTGATACGCCAATACGGCACCGCCATCGGTCTGCCCACGCCGACGCTCGCGACAGACTCGGAAGCCAGGCTGTTCGCACAGCAGTCGACGCTTCGCTACACGGATCTGCTCCCCCACGCGCTACATCTTTGCGGGCTTCCGGCGATCGCCGATCATCTGCACGCACGTTGGTCTCTGATCGTTTGTGATGAATTCCAAGACACCAACGACATGCAGTTCCAGTTTCTCAATGCCATCCGCGGCAACGCCCAGCTGCTCTTGCTGGGCGACCTCAACCAATGCATTTACATCAATTTGCCCGGCTCCACAGGGGTCGGTCCGCAGCGGCTTACCGACGCTCTCAGCCTGCCAGGTGCACGGGAGCTGGAGTTGCCTGACGTATCTCACCGCGATCCCAGCGGGGTTCTGCCTGCTGCGGCCGCTGCAATCCGGCGCCGGGAGTTCGGGCACCAGGCCGTGATCAAGGCCATTGCCACCAACCGTCTGGAGGTGCGAGCGGATCTTCCACAGGACCATGAAGCGGCTGTCGTGGCGTCCGTGGTCCGCGAATTGCGAGACGAAGGCCGTACTGTCGGAGTCTTCAGCCACCATGTCGACTCCACCACGATGCTGTCCGATCAACTGTTGATCCATGACATCGACCATGAGGTCATCGGACTTCCCGACTGCATGATCGCGGCCCTCGACGCCCAGCATGCCATGGTGTCCTTCGCGTGCGGCGAGATCGAGTGGACCAATGTCCGGCAGCGCCTGGCAGTCTTCGTCTGCAGTTGCGTGCGCGGTAACGCGATCCCGCCTCTCGCCCACGCTCTGCTGAGCAGAGCGACCTTCACTGACCTCGAGGTCGGTCTCGGCATGCTGCGTATGAGACTGGCCGGCTGTGATCCGGTCGCCGCCACCGACCTGGCGAGCCAGGCCCACGCGATGCTGAGCCTGCCCCGCGGGCAGCGCCACTGGCAACGCGCCGCGCAGCTACTGAATTCGATGCTGAGTCGCAGCATGCGTGTCACTCGATCAGCTGCCGTGCTCACGAATCTTGCCAAGGCAGTAGAGCAACAACGGGCGGGGTTGCTCACCCATGCCACGGGAAACCGACCTGCGCCTGTACAGCTCATGGGCCTCTATCAGTCCAAGGGGCGCGAGGCGGACGCCGCCGTCGTGGTGCTGCGCAGCACCGACTACTTCGGCAACGAGCCTCCACCCTACGAGTCTGGGTCTCGGCTGCTGTATGTCGTCCTCACCCGGGCTCGCCGTAAGACAGTCATCCTGCTCTTCGGCAGTTCTCCACCGCCACTCATCGAGCCTCTGGCTGAACTCGGCCGGCAGACCAGACTTTCAGCGGAGGACAGCAGCTTGGATTCGGAAACCTGCGCTGACTCAATCGTCGTAGGTCCATGAGGCGTCCTTTCCAATCGACAGTCCGAAAGGTCGCGGATGAGCTACTTATAGAGCCAGGCAATTCCTGGACTCATTAGTCCGGCTCAATAACCCAAACATCGATAGTGGCCCCCGGGAGCTCGCCCGCCCCTGCAAGGCGCTTGACAGCCGAGATGCGTTCGACTCTGTCATCGGCGGGCTGCGGCGCCCCTCGCCATGCCCGTGTGCCGAAGATGCCCTCCATCGCATCGAGGGTGGGCTTGATGAGGTTATCCAAATCCCAGACCTCGTTCGCATTGCGGGCCGTAGCAAGCCGGAACTCCAAACGGATCGCGAAGCGCGCAACCTGCGGCTCCACTCCGCTCTCAACGACGGCCAATCGAACAGCATCTTTCCAGGGCTTTTCGTGAGCGGTGGCGAAGGTAGCAGGCCGACCGGTCACCTGAATCGTCACCACGTGCCGATCTGTCATGCGCTCCAGGATCGCACGCAGCCTGGGCGCGGCTAAGAAGACTCCGGCTACCTTGTCCCGCATCCGCGACCAGGCCTCCCACCTCGTTTACGGGCAGGAGGCTGAATGCCTGGTTGAGTGTCTTAGGTGGTTTCCAACCGCTCCAGTAGAGCGGATCGGCATGAGAATCGCCGTTCTACGGAGCCTCGCTGCATGTCAGGGTCCCGCCACCCCGCTTGCCAAGATCCTTCCTTCAGAGGCAGAATAATGTCCCTACGGAGGTGTTCCAATGGGAAATGGATACGGCACGTGCACTTACTGCCACAACGGTCGGCATGACATGTGCAATGAGAACCGGTGCGCTTGTGCCGATAACCACCACATGTGATGTGGTTTCTCCGGCTCAGTATGGGATGGGGAACGGTTTGGTAGCTGCGACAGAGCCGTCTACTGAACAGAGCTGACAAGCACGAAGGCCCGCTCCAGGTTCCCCCTGGTAGCGGGCCTCTCTGCTGTGCGCAGCCGAGAGAACTCTAACCCCCAACCTTCTGATCCGTAGCCGGATCAAGGCTGTCCATGGATGTCCGCATCAGCCTTCTCCTCCTACTAACGGCTATGCGGCTCCTCCGGAGATTCCACTACCGTCCATGGTCATCCAGGAGCGTTGTTAGCATCCGCGTTAGCAAGACCGCTGCTTAGCCCGCGCGGCTCGGTGGCAAGCGGACCCGGAGCACAGGCCCCCAAGGCCCGAGCACCGGAAGCCGCGCGGCAGCACTTCATTATGAGATGCCATGATCGTCCACGTTGGTGCACTGAGGTGCTCCGCTGCCTGTCACCGTCACTTTCAGCGAACCAAGAATCGCTCGGTGTCCCGCCCGCTGGTAGACCCGCCCGGATGACCCTCCTGAATGCTCACACTTCGAAACCTAGCGGCACGACAGGCATGCCGCCCGAAACAACGTCACACTGTACAAGGTCTCCAAATCCTTGAGCGTCTCAGGGTGGCCTTCCCCATAGCGCCTCTGATCCATTGATGCTGCTTCCTTAGCAGCATCAATGGCCTCGTCGTGGCGATGCAACGCAGACGCAGCTAGAGCCAAATGAACCAGCACTGAAGGAAGGACCTGAACTGCAGGTCCGCTGGCGGGGCGCAATATTTCTATGGCACGCGTCAGATCCTCGTATGATTGCTCCAAAATAGCAAGATTGTCCGGAGCTCCGCGATGCAGCTGGAGCCTACCCCTAATGCCAAGAAACTGACCCATAACCGGGTGGCCATACATCCATTCCGCCATTTCTTCATGCGCTTGGGTCAAGAATTCTTCCGACTCGGAAAGGCTCCCTGCATCAATATTTGCGTCAGCCAACGATAGCAGCATTCCTATGCGGCCTAGCCTCTTAGACCGAACCTGGGAGGCCGGCTCGCTGATGGAAAATACCGAATGTTCATGCCTCAATAGCGCGTTCAGGTCCATGCGATCCCGAGCCAAAAGAGCAGCGTCCCCATGAATAGCCTCGTGGATGTGAGCCGGAGTCTCAGGAGTTGTCTCCAGTAGGCGAAGTGCACGCCGGTTTTCATCGATCGCTTCATCCCTTCGATTGAGCAGCCACAGGAGTTGCGTCCTTGAATGCATGACAACTAGACGCGTCAAAGGATTCTCCTGAATGAAGTCGTCCACGTTAAGCAGCCTAGTCAGAGCTTGGTCGGCAATGGTTCTATCGCCAGCCCATATAGCAACCCTAGCCAGCATTAGCCACCCTTCGACGATATCCTCATCGCGACCGTGAGATATCAGGAGGTCCATATTCTCATCGAGCAAGAGAAGGGCTTCATCAATCATTCCTAGACGCGTCATGGCGGTCACAGAAAAAAACCTAAAGCTATATGGTGCATGATAAGATATATCGCCTCGATCCGCACGCTCCACGCATTCGCTAAGAAGCGGCCCGATGTACATCTGTGCCGATTGATAGTCATGCATATCGAGAAGGTGCTTTACGACCTCAGAGCCTGCGGCGATAACACCAGGCCCGTACACATCCAGCTCAAGTGCTATCTGAAGGCTTGCCTCGAGATGTATTCTGCATGCTTCCTGGGTCAATTCATCCATACCACCACCGTGCTCTTCGTCCGCAACGATTGGGCAGAGCAAAAGGCCGAGAGCTGCAGTGAGCCATTCCTTTGGCGTTGCACTTTGATCAAGGTTTCGAGCAATTAGCCTCACCATGGGGTGAGTAGTAATTCCAGTGGAGTCGCGACGGACAAGGGATAGTCTTATCAATGCCTCCAGGGCGGCATCAAACTTCTCCCTGTGAGATAGGCTCAGCCGACTTTCCCATGCAACTCCAGACATACGGTTTGCCTTTGAAGTGTTTGGCTGTTCATTTTGGTCTGGATATTCTCCTACAAACGGCCATAGTCCAATGAGAGAGAATATATCTTCCGGAAGCCCGCTGGATCCCATATAAGAGAGAATGGCGAGCAGGCTGCGCGCCAGTGGCTGCTTCTCCTCTGCAGCCGCCATGCTCAACCTAATTGCTTGAACGATGGACCGCTGATATCCGCTCGCTTCACCCTTCTCTAAGATCTCGACGGGGGTTCTGTCGATCCTAGAGATATACTCTGGAATGCTGTATGTCATTAGTCTGCAGTAATTGACCGCTTGTGCTATGGCCAAGGGGTGGTCGTGAAGCTTGTTTGCAAGAAGATCCAGATCTGCAGTCGAATGTCCTGGCAGTAGTCCCTGTGCATAAGCAACACTCTCACTTCTAGTCCACGAGTCAAGCGCAATTCGGCTGTATCCATCGTCTACGTTCGGGATAGTGCTCGTAATTATTACCCTGCAGAGTGATCGTCTCGGGATGAGGCCTTGGATAGTGCGCGGATTGACAACACCATCCAAAATTAGAAGCAAGCTGCCATTTTCTGGAAGGCTTGGAGTAACCGGACCTCCGCCTCCAGCAACCGCAGGGCTCGAATGGAGGGCTAGATCGGAAAGCCCCAGATGTGTCAAAACGTTGATCACTTGCGATCGCATACTTGCGTCAATATAGATTGGGCGGAAAGCATCTCTGGTGGCCGCGTAATGCAAGGCGAGAAATGATTTGCCTGTACCGGTTAGACCGTGAATCACAACAGGCGAGACCGGCATGCCACTACCTGGGGCTAGCAGTTCATCCAGTTTCTCCAGTTCTTTCTGCCTGCCTGCGAATAGGGGATCGGCTGTCCAACGTCGCCCGACGTCGGATGGTCTTAGCCCTTGGGATTCGTCGTAACACTGTAGAAGTTGTGCGCGGATCCTGGCGGCCGATATATACTGGCGATGACTCTGGTAATCGCGTGTCAGGATTACGTGTTCACGCGTGGTAGCTCCCTTCGCGGCTTTAGTTGCATCGCGACTTTGCGGAATATCAGTGCCAGCCATTCGAATGATATTCAACAAAGCCAGATACACTGTATCTGCATGGGAGCGAGTCCTGCCCTGTGAGATCAAGAATTCCTCAATCCGTCGGACCGCTACGTCCGTTATCTCCTTGCGTCGTGGCAGCGGCTCCAACGGCACTGACATTGCCGAAATGAACTCAAACGCTTCGTCCGTGGTGCAGCCTATTCTTTTAGCAACGGTCGGTGCGATTTTTGCTACATCTTCGGGCGAATGTGTGGTGCACGCCTTCCAGAGGTCCTTGGCGGGTCCCGAAAATCCAGCATTGCTGACGAATGCAACATATGCTTGTTTCTTTGTTGCTAGCCATGCGGAGTAGAGATCTTCAAGAACGGATTCTTTTGAGAGCGTGGCCCATGTCCAGTTTGAGTCAGCCTTGTGGTTCGGTTCGCGGTGCTTTATTGATACTAGTTCAGGGCGGCCTTCGTGGGGGATAAGAATGAAGTCGGTGGAACGCTCAACGTAGATACCCATCAGAGCGGGACTCATCAAATGCGTTGCTAGAGTGATGGCAATGCATTCGTCCTGGTACTCATATCTTGCGCGTGTTTCAGGCGCAGTGTTGGCCAGATCTGGCGACAAAAAGGTCGATACATCACTAAGTCGTCCATTTTCGCCTACGTGAGCGTGATGCGGCCCCATTGCACAAAGGTAATACCAAGTGGTTGCTGGTGGAAGCCCTGGAGGGCTCGCATGATGACCACGACTGGCCACTGTGCGTGCGGGCGGCGCTGGCCGCGACCGGCCGAAGAGCCGCAGCGCGGCCAGCGACCGCCCGACACACGGCAGGCCGCCGCGGGCGGCCTGCCCTTGAAGACGTAGAGAAAAGTCTCATCCGGCGATCTTGAGAGCCTTGAGAGCCTTGTCGGGTCCCACTTCGCCATCGGTGCTCGACCTGATCAGCATTTACGTGCGGGCCAGGCTCGCGTCGACCTGCTGCAGCCCCGCTACCGGCACGTCCGGCGACGTCACCACCCACGGTTCCCTCCGGCCGGGCTCCGCCGAAGTCCGTCCGTGACAGCGTTGAGATCTTCATTCGCGAAGATCTCCCACGGCCTCCGTTCCGGACGGCACGGAATCGAGCGGGGAGTGCATGAGCATGGGTCGATGGACGATCGGGCTGGCTCTCGTGCTGACAGCATCGGTCTCGGTCATCGGCCCGCACGCCGAAGCCGTCACCGCTCCCGGTCCGGTCGCGGCGCTGAAGCGGCAGCTCAATGGTCATGGCGGGGTGCGGGAGACTTCGGTCTACCGAAGCGTCTGGGGTCCGAAGAAGGATAACGTCACCACCCGAGGGCGGGCCGTCTACAAGTTCGGTGGCGGTGGAATCGTGGCCGTCGATGTCCGCTACTCCAAGCCCTTACCTGGCGGCCCCTCCCGGGGCATCGGCTTCCCGGATCGTTCCTACGGCTGGTACCCCGACCGCCCCGCCTACCTGCCGGCGGGCAAGTCCTGGGTCTTGGAAACCAAGAAGAACGACCTGTCCCTGGAGTGCGGGCAGATCAGGCTGAGCGATCCCGCCACCCTCCGGCACGTGCTGTCCACCGCGGCGGCCAAGCGGCCCGCCGGCGTCTATGACGGCACCCGCACCACCCTTTATGAGGGCAGCACCACCATCGGCGAGCTGTACAAGCTCAATCCGCGTCTGTGGGTGGGCATGCTCGAAAAGCCCACGGGACGGTACGCGAGCTACGCCAAGTTGCCGGTCAAGTGGCGGCTGTGGCTTGGCTCGGATCAGCTCGTACGCAGGTGCCAGACGCGGTATGACGAGCCCGACTCCCCCTGGAAGGTCAAAGACCGCACTCTCCGAACCGCCGATGTGCGGTTCTCCGGCTGGGGCGACGCGATCGACATCAAGCCGCCTCCCGCCGAGGAGGTGGCTACGCAGGATGAACTGGACTTTTCCGACTTCGACTAAACGCGGCGATGGTGGGGGGGTCCGCTCGGTTGCGCTCGCTGCGCCGCTCGCGCCAGTATTCGCGTCGATACCCGGAACGATAGCGAAGCTTGCACTGGCTAGGGCTTCAGGCCGGCTACAGCGGTGAGACGCGGAACCAGACGGAAACCGCGCGGTGAGCTGCCTCCGGGACGCGCTGCCGCCGGACCCGAACCACGGCAGGCCGACGAGCCGATCCGCGTGCAGCGGCGCGTCAGCAGCCGCGGCCAGCTCTCCATCGCAGGCCAGCGCATCCGCGTCGGCATCGGCATCGGCATCGGCCACGCTGCCACGACCGTGACCATCGAGGACACCGACGAGACCTTCCGCATCACCAGGCATGCCAGCCAGGTCATCGCCGAGGTCGCCCGTACCACCATCAAGCCGATCGCCTGGTTCAAAGTCCGCAAGCCCCGGCACCAACGGAAGGTCACCTCGGGCGGGTAGAACTGCGTCCATGGACGTGATCAAGCTGCAGCAGGCATTGGACGACCTCTTCGACCAGTCCCTGCTGCGGCACGGCTTCGTGGATCACATGCGCGACTACCAGCTCGCGATCCTGCCGATGCCCGATCCCCGGACCGGGACCACACCGGCGCCGCTGCGTTACCTGTTCCGGTACTGCGTGCAGGCCACCTGCACCACCGCGCTGCCGGCCCACACCTGGCGGGTATCGCTCGACGACCGGCTCACCACCTACGAAAGCGGCGTCGAGCTCGACGGATACGTCTGGGGCGTCAACTTTCAGAGCCTTTATCCCGGTGCCACGCTCGTCAGCGACTCACCCATCGCCCGCAGCTGGGCCGCAGCCATCGGGATCGATTTCCATGAGGTCCGGATCGAGACCAACGTGCACGACCTCACTCTGGTCTTCTCCGACCTGCACATCGAAGAACTCCCGCCCCCTACGTCGGGACACGGTCACGAATTCCCGGTTCAATAGGCACCAGGAGAACGACAGATTATCTAGCCGGAGTGTCACCCACTCCCGAGCCGGATCTGTCACGCAGGTCCTGAGACCTGACACGATCTTGAGAGCCTTGATGACCTTGGCCCCCGGTCTGCGATGTCCGGCTGTCTGGACGGCACTCTACGGTTCCCTGGTGTGCTGAACCGGTCGGCTGCAATTAGGCGCTGGGCGGGTTGTCGCCAGTGCCGGGTTCGGTGCGCTGGCCGACGAAGCTGCCCAGGTTGGGGATCGTGTAGATGAGCTTCTCGTCGCGTAGCCGTTGCATGGCCTTGCGGAGGGTGCCGCGGGCTACACCGAACTCCTGCATGAGCTGCACTTCGGACAGCTTGTGTTTCGGGGGATAGGTGCCGTCACTGATCCGCCGGCGGAGGGTGTCGGTGATCTGCTCCCACCTGAAGCGATCCGGCTCGAACTCCATCACGGTCTAACCATAGAAATACCTGAACATACGTCTCGTTCCAGCCCATGCTTTGACATGGCATGGACAGGCTTGAACAGGGCCGCTACTGTGCCCGTATGGCGATGCCCGGCTATGACACCGACACGTTCCGCGTCGGCGGTGAGCAGATCAGACCACTCGTTGCCCCACATGGGGTCAGGAACGCAGGGCGGTGAGATCGTGACTCGTCTGGGTTCTCGTTCCGAGTACCACGGCGCCCACGCCAGAGCTCCAGAGCCGGACGCAGAACCGGTCGACTGGAGCCCGCCAACGCGCCGGGCTCAGCGGGTACGAGTGCGCGCACACACCTGTTGCTGTCGTCGACCCGCCTTCGAGTTGTGCGCGGCCGCCGGCCTGTGGTTTGTGCGGCGCATGACCGACAATGGCGTGGCCATGGAGAGCCCCTGGACGTCGCCACGGGCCGCAATGGAGCTGTGGGAGCAGATCCTCCGTGGTCAGGCGCGGTGAATGGATGGCCTGGCCCGGTGATTGGGCGCCGCCGCTCGTGGGTCCTCGAAAGCGCGGACAATTCGGCGAGCGGCCCCGGCAGGCGTGATCTCGTGGGTGCGGAAGCGGCAGGTGAACAGGCTCTCGTCGTAACGGTTCAGATCGGCCATGGCTTCGTCCCACGCGCGCAATCGCTGAACAGTGTCGTTGTCCCCGCGCTGGCGGGATCGCTGTTCGCATACCTCACGCGGCACCCACAGCAGGACGAGCAGCCACGGGCCGGAGTCGAGCAGGCGGCGGATGTCGGGGATGCTGCCCATGTGCACGACCGGTACCTGCTTGGCCATGGCGATCCGCTCGACCTGGTGGCGGTCGACGGCGTAGGCGTTGCCGTATCGGTGACTCTCGACCAGCAGCCGCCCGGCGGTGCGCAGCTCGGCCAGGCGCTCGAAGCTGACGAACTCGTACTCATCGCCGTTCCGGGTGCCGGCCTTGAGCTTGCGTAGCAGCACGAACCGGGGATCGAGCGAGGTCAGGGCGGCGGTCAGGGTGCTCTTGCCACTCGCCGGCGGCCCGTACAGCACCACGCCTCTCACGCGAGAATTCGTTTCAATGTCTCGCGGGTCTGGTCGGCCAGGCTGATCGCGGCTCCGAGGCGGTTGTCGACGGTGATGTGGGCAGTCTCGGGGCTGCTGTCGGTGTCGAGGCCGCTGATGTACGTCTCCCAGTTCTGCAGCTTCCACGCGTCCCGAGGGGCGCCGCGGAACTCGATGTACTCCCGCATGGACTCGACATCGCAGCGCACCCAAACCACCGCGACATCGATGCCCTTGGCGGCGCACCGGTTGGTCAGCCGGGAGATCCAGGCGGGGTCGGCCAGCTCGGCGATGAACGGTGCGGCCAGGATGGCTGAGGTGCCGACCTTGAGGTTGTCGAACGCGGTCTCCATCAGGCACCGGTACTCCAGCGGCCGGACCTCGCTCAGGTAGAGCTCGGTGTGCCGGTCGTGTGGGTCGCCGCCGAGGGAGACGAGCAGCCGTTCGACCATGGCGCGGGTGATTGAGTCCTTGTCCAAGAAGGCCCAGCCGGTGATGTCGGACAGGAAGCGGGAGAACTCGCTCTTGCCCGATCCGGCGTAGCCGCCCACGAGAATCAGGATCGGTTTGGGGCTGCCCTGCCCGTGTCGGCGTCGCCAGGCATCCACGACGCGGTTCAGGAGGGCGTTCTGCTCAGCGTTGGCGGGGGCGCCGGAGACTTTGACGAGTGTCTCTTCGATGACCTGGGCGGCGGCGTTGTCAGCGGCGGGGTCGGAGGGTTGAGGCAAATCCGAGATGGAATTTTCCACTTCGGCTATTTCGCCGGGAAGCGGCAGCCGGAAACCCAGGGTCGGCTCATTCGCCTGATAGAGCAGGCAATAGGCACGGCGGTAGTGAGGTCCGGGATATACCGATCCCTGTTCGTGTGCCCAGAGTGTCTGGAAATTGGCGGCCGGTGCGGACAGGCCGTGCCTGCGGGCGACCTGGCGGAGCTGGTCACCTGCGGCTTCCAAGGTGAGGCCGTGTGCCTCGCGGTGCTGGCGCAGGATGATCGGCTGCCATCCGGGGCGGTGAATTGTCTTCATCGCATCCTTTTGACGCACTTCGAGGGGCGGGCATGTGTAAGAGCATGTGTAACCGCCGTGCAGGCAGCAATGCAGAAGCTTAGCTAACGCTCCGTGATACTCAAGAGCGCGAATCCGCGGTGAACTATCGGCATCCCCGCCGGGATAACGACCAGCCAGAAAAGGGGTGCCGAAATGACCGCAAACAAAGAACTGCTGGACGAGCTTCGTGCGATCCGGTCCGAGATGGAGGAGCTGGCCTGTCGGGTCAGCGAGATCGCTTCGGCTCTCGGAACACGGCCTTCTCAAGGTCGGCGATCCGCTCGCCGAGATCCGCCAGAGCGCCGCGCATCTGGGCGAGCTGCTCCATGAGCTCAGAAGAGCCGGCCTGCTCGGATCGGTCGGCCTCCTCGGCTCGGGCCGCGGCGTCCTCGCGCACGAAGACGCCCTTGCCCTGCTGGCCGACGATAAGCCCCTCGGTACGAAGCACGCTGATGGCCGCCTTGACCACGCTGGCGGACACGTCGTAGCGCTGGCCTAGCTGGGCGGTCGACGGCAGCGCGGCGCCGGGCGCGAGTGAGCCCGATCTGATCTGCGCGCGCAAGTCGTCGGCTATCTGGAGATAGCCGGGCCGACCGGTCTTCTCGACCATCCGCCGCCTTCCACGAGGTGCCTGTCTCTCCAGTTCAGCACAGGCGACACGACATGCCAACCAAGTCTGCGTGGAAGCCCTTGACAACTTGGAATGCTAAGCGTTCTATGTATGCAGAGAGTCACTGATCCGATACTCGAAGGAACCCGCCATGCGTACCGTCCCCATCCCTGTCGACACGAACAAGCTCACGATCACCTGCGTGAAGGCCCCGCGCCCTCGCGTCCTCAACCGCGACACCGGCGAGATCAAGACCGACAAGAACGGCAACACCGTCTACGAGGTCACCGTCTCCGTGGAAGACGAGACCGGCCGGATCGAACTCGTCAAGATCGGCATCACCGGAGAGCCGCCCATCAAGGCCGGCGACCCGGTCAACGCTGTCGGCCTGCTCGGCTACGTCTGGGAGATCGCCGGCCGCTGGGGCATCTCCTACCGCGCCACCGCCCTCCTCCCGCTACGGGAGGCGGCCGATGTCTGACCTGCTCTGGTGGGCGCTCGGGGTCCTGGCCGCGGTCGCGGCCGGGCTCTGGGCCTGGCGCCGCTGGCACTACCGGTCCTTCTGGTTCGTGGTCGGCTTCCCGATAGTGGCCATCACCGTGCGGGCCACCTGGCGCAAGGTCGCGCTCGGCTGCGGCCTGACCAAGAAGCGGCAGCGCTTCTGGTTCACCACCGTCCCCGGCCTGGTCTCCTCGACCGGCGTCGTCCGCGTCCGACGCAAGTTCCAGCGCGTCGCCGTGGACACCAAGCCCTGGATGTGGCTGCCCCTGCCGACCCGGCACGGCTGGCGCGTCACCCTGCACACCCTGGAAGGCCAGATCCCCGGCGACTACGCCGACGTCGCCGAACGGCTCGCCCATTCCTGGGGCGTGCACGCCGTGCGCGTCTCCTCCGACAAGCCCGGGCGGGTACGGCTGGCCGCGACCATGCGCGACCCGCTGGTCAAGGTCGACGAGCTGCCGCCCTCGACCGAACTGCTCAAGGTCACCGTCGGCCGGTTGGAGACCGGCGGGCCGTGGGTCGTCGACTTCAAGACCGTCCCGCACTGGCTGAACGCCGGAGCCACGCAGTCTGGCAAGTCCAACCTCGCCAACGCCCTGATCGTCGGCCTGGCGCCACAGCCAGTGGCGCTGGTCGGCTTCGACCTCAAGGGCGGAGTCGAGTTCACCCCGTACGCGCCGCGCCTGTCGGCGCTGGCCACCAGTCGAGCCGAGTGCGGCGGGCTGCTCGATGACCTGGTGGCGCTCATGACCGACCGGATGGGCGTGTGCCGGATGGCCGCCGCGCGCAACATCTGGCAACTCCCGCCCACCATGCGGCCGGTCCCGGTCGTGGTCCTGGTCGACGAGCTCGCCGAGCTCTACCTGATGGCCGACAAGAGTGAGAAGGACGAGATCGCCAAGACCTCGACCGCGCTGCTGCGGGTGGCGCAGCTCGGGCGGGCGTTCGGCATCTACCTGTTCTGCTGCGGCCAGCGGATCGGCTCCGACCTCGGGCCTGGCGTCACGGCGCTGCGGGCGCAGTGCTCGGGCCGGATCTGCCATCGGGTCAACGATCCGGAGACCGCGACCATGACGCTCGGCGACCTCGACCCGGCCGCGCTCGACTCCGCCCGCGCCATCCCGTCCGAGACACCCGGTGTCGCCATCGTCGCGAGCCAGGACGGCCAGTGGTACCGGGCCCGCTCCTTCTACGTCAGCGAAGCCGCGGCCGAACACGCCGCCCGCACCTACGCCGGCCTCGCCCCGGCCTGGGCGGACGTGATGGCCGCGCAGCCTCACGAACTGCCCGACTCGCAGACCGCCTGACCGCCTGACCAGAAGGGAGGAATCGTGATGTGCCGCTTGGCCGCCTGGCTGCTCGACACCGGCCCCGTCCTCGTCCTGGCCCTCATCGCCGGAGCGGGCTCGTTCACTCACATCCGCGACACCGCCACCGAGCACGGCCAGCACGGCTGGATGGCCTGGGCCGTGGCCGTCTGCATCGACCTCACGTGCGTGATGGCCGCTCGCGAGCGCCAGCGTGACAAGAAGACCGGCCGCATCCGACGGGGCCCGGTCTCCTGGCCGGTGCTCGTCCTGGCCGGCGGCGTCGTGCTGTCGCTGGCGGCGAACCTGCAACAGGCCGACTCGACCGTGTGGGGCTGGATCACGGCAGCCACCCCGGCCGCTGCGTTCCTCGTCGCCGTCTCCATGCTGGAGCGCCGCGCCGCTGCCAACCGCCTGGAGCCGTCCCCGGACGTGCCGCAGACGTCCCCGTCCTGGACGGCGGCGTCCCCGCCCGTCCCCGAACGTCCGCAAGCCGTCCCGTACGAGGACCGTCCCGCGCTCGTCCCCGCCAGCCAGGACGGCCAGGACGACCGGCAGGACGACGGGCCCACGCCCGACCCGGCACTCGTCGACTACGCCCGCCGCGTCGCCGACGAACATCACACCACCTACGGCAAGCCCATCACCCGCGACCAGCTCCGCGCCCGCCTGGGCGTGTCCAACCAGCTCGCCTCAGACCTGCTGCGCACCCTCCGCACCGCATGACAAGGAGATCACCGATGACCAACGACCGCACCGCGTTCATCCACGGCCTCATCCACCTGGCCGTCTTCCTCCAAGCCAACCCCGACGCGCCCACACCCCGGAGGGCCGTCGTCCACTACTTCGCGCGGGACGCCGACGACGACCAGATGCGCGCCCAGATCGACGCCATCGCCGACCTTCTCGGCAGCCCGGTCGACCCGGGCGGCGGCCACTACGCCACGTCGGTGTGCTTCGGCCCTGTCGAGTACCGGGCCGTGGCCATCCTGTCCGACGCCCGCGCCCGCCACGCCGCCCACGACAGCTACCGCGACTGCATCACACCCGACACCAACTGAAGGAGAACCACCATGCGCATCCGCCTCGAAGGAAACCGCGCCGAGATCGCGCTCGGCATGCTCCACCTGCGCGAGGTCTTCGACGTCACCTCGATGTCGCGGGCCTACCCCGACCGCGCCCGGCCCCGCAGCTACCGCATGTACGTGACGATCACCCCGCGCAAGAGCCGGTGACCGCCATGACCGAACAGCCCTGGGCCGACTGGCCCGAGATCCTCGACGCCATCCCGATCGTCCGCTACCGCTGCTGCACCTGCGGCGGCACCGGCCTCACCGACGACACCTGCGCCGACTGCCACGGCACCGGCATCGACAACCACGGCGCCTGAATCGCTGTAGCGCCCCCCGCCTGGCCACACATCCGCCAAGACGTCCGCCAGGCCGGGGGCCATCCCACACCAGCAACACTGGATAGGACGGTCCCATCTTGCCCTGCCTTGCCCACTCCCACGCCGTCGCCGGAATGATCGACCGGCTCAACCACCCCGACTACGACCGCTGGGCCTCCCAAATCCGCGCCACCGGCGGCTGCCGCCAGCCCATCCACCTGCGCGGCAAGGTCGACCACTACGACCAGGCAACCGGCCAACTCCTGCACCGCTACACCACCCGCACCGAACCCGACGGCATCCTGCGCGTGCCGTGCAAGACCCGCCGCGCCTCCCGCTGCCCGGCCTGCGCCGAGACCTACCGCGCCGACACCTACCAACTCATCCGCGCCGGCCTCGTCGGCGGCAAAGGCGTCCCGGAGACGGTCAGCGCACACCCGTGCCTGTTCGTCACCCTGACCGCCCCGTCCTTCGGAGCCGTGCATGTCCGGCGGGAGAAGAACGGCAAGGTCCTGCCCTGCCACGCCCGCCGCAACGCCGACACCTGCCCGCACGGACAGGTGATGTCCTGCACTGCCCGGCACTCCGCCGACGACTCCCGACTCGGGGAACCGCTCTGCCCGGACTGCTACGACTACGAAGGCTCAGTCCTGTTCAACGCGATCAGCCCCGAGCTGTGGCGGCGCTTCACCGAAGCCCTACGCCGCCGCTTCGCCAAACTCTCCGGCCTCACCCTCAAGACCCTGCGTGAGCAGGCCGTCATCTCCTTCGCCAAGGTCGCCGAGTACCAACGGCGCGGCCTGGTCCACTTCCACGGCGTCATCCGCCTCGACGGCCCGGACGGCCCCACCTCACCGCCCCCGGCCTGGGCCACCGCCGACGCACTGGCCGACGCCATCCAACACGCGGCGACGGTCGTGACCGCCGAGGTCAAGCCGCTGGCCCGGACCTTCCGCTGGGGCGAGCAGCTCGACATCCGCCGCATCACCCTGGACGGCGAACTCACAGAGCAGGCCGTCGCCGCCTACATCGCCAAGTACGCCACCAAAGCCGCCGAGTGCGTCGGCACCCTGGACCGGCGCATTCAGTCCCTCGACGACCTCGACGCCCTCCCGATCCGGCCCCACGCCCGCCGGCTGATCGACGCCTGTATGCGCCTGGGTGCCCTGGAAGACCTGGCCGATCTCCGGCTGATCCAGTGGGCCCACATGCTCGGCTTCCGCGGCCACTTCTCCACCAAATCCCGCCGCTACTCCACCACCCTCGGTGCCCTCCGCGCCGCCCGTGAAGAACACATGCGCGCCGAGAACATCACCACCGGCCGCCTGCCCCTCTTCAAGGAAGACACCGTCCTCGTGATCGCGCACTGGGAGTACGCCGGACAAGGCCTCACCCTAGGAGACCAGATCCTCGCCGCCGCCCTGACCGGAACCCAGCTCGGAGCCCCAAATGACCTCTGAACTGCTCACCGTTCCTCAAGCCATGGCCGTGCTGAAGGTCAGCCGCTGGACTCTCTACAACCTCATCCGCTCCGGCGAACTCGCCTCCATCGTCGTCGGCGTCCGCTGCCGCCGCATCCCGTCGTCCGCCCTGGACGCCTACATCACCCGCCTGTGCGAGGAGGCCATCTGATGGGCAAGCGCTCAAACGGCGAAGGCTCGATCTTCCCGTACAAAGGCGGCTGGGCAAGCTATATAGGCTCTTCGAAGTTAAGCGGGGTTGAGGCAGCCGCGGCTTTTTCGTGTGGTGGCGCAGCGAGTGCGCAGTCGTTGTGATTCGGGGTTGCGGAAACCGTAGGCGTCACGGGCGACGGTCTTGATCACGCGGTTGGTCCCCTCGGAGCCCGCGTTGGTGATGCCGGTCCGGATGAAGGCGAGGATCTGTGGCCACCAGGTCTCAATGGTGCTCGCCAGCCGTTCGAGTTCGGGCAGGCCGGAGGCTGCGCACCGATCGTAGAAACGGAACAGCCGGTCGGCGATCACGGTCCGGTCGGGGTGGGCGCGCGCCAGCGCGAGCACATCCAGCAGATCTTCCTTGGCATTCCACGCAGCCAGAATCGGCGCTCCGAGCCGTCTGGGCAGGGCCATCAGATCGTCCAGCATCGGGTCGAGCTGCGAGCCGTGCATCCGGGCGGCCGAGCGCGTCAGCCGGTTGCGTAGCTCCCACTCCCGGTTGCCCTTACGGCCACGCCGCCCGCGCACCTGCACGGTCAGGCGCCGCCGGACCTCGGTGACAGCGGCGTTGGCCAACTGCACCACATGGAAGTGATCGACGACCAGGACCGCGTGCGGCAGCGCGGCCCGCACGGCCGCCTTGAAGATCGTGCACATGTCGATCGCGACGTGCGCCACCTGCTCCTTCCACTCCTGGCCACGTGCCTCCAGCCAGTCGACGACCGCCTGCGTGGTGCGGCCCTCGACCTGGCCGAGCAGGCCCTGACCGTGGGACAGGTCCACGAACCCGACATGCCAGCGGTCCACCACCGCCTTCCACGCCTGCGCCGCCTCGTCATAGACCCAGCGGGGACGGCCACGGCGCGTCTCATCGATCCCCAGCACGGCGACCGGCTCCGGCTCGGCCGGCAGCACCCGCCCGGCATGGACGGTGAACGCCGCCGAGGCCACCGGCCAGGACACCCTGTGATCCCGTGCCGACTGCACGATCGTGCGACCGCCGTCGGCCACCGCCGCACCACTGGACCGGCGTAACCGCTGGGTCAGCCTCGCCCGTGCCGGGATCTGCGGCACCTGCTCGGTGAACGTCTTGCGCGGACAGTCAGCCGAACAGATCCAGCGCCTCTTGCGCCACAGCAGCTGGCAGTGGCGGCCGGCGATCGGCAGATCGCGCGGCTGGGTGGTCACCCACTCCTTCATCCGGGTGGCCATCACCCCGCAGCCGGGGCACACCCGCGCCCGCTCGTCCATCGTCGCCAACCAGACGATCGGCCCCTCACCAGCGTGTTCATCTCTTGCGATGACCTCGACGACGGCCAGGCCATCCAGGCCCAGCAACCGCGTCGTATCGTTGACCATGCTCGCGGCTCTTCTGTTGTGATCTTCTGCGTAGACAACAGAAATGATCGACGAGAGCCGCGAGCTCCCTCAAGAGGCGATCTCACCCCAGCCACGCGACCGGGGGCGGCAGGCAGACCTCAACCCCGATCAAGTTCGAAGAGCCGCTATATATGGGTCACCACACCAGAGGGCAAGCGCACCCGCAAATGGGCCTACGGCAAGACCCGCGAGGAAACCCACGAGAAGTGGCTCCAGCTCCACGACCAGGCCCGCAAAGGCCCCGTGGCCACCAAGCACGAGACCGTGGCTGCCTTCCTCAAGCGCTGGCTCGTCGAGGTCATCGAGCCGAACCGGGAGCCGACGACGTACGTCGCCTACGAACCGCTCGTGCGGCTGTACATCATCCCCGGACTGGGCAAGAAGCGGCTCGACAAGCTCACCGTCCGCGACGTCCAAGCCTGGCTCAACACCCTGCCCACCCTCTGCACCTGCTGCGACCAGCAGAAAGATCACAAGCGGCCCGAGCGCAAGCGGCGGTGCTGCTCGATCGGTAAGTGCTGCAAGGGTTACCTCTCCCGCAGCAGCATCGCCGGCATCCGCCGAGTCCTACGCGCTGCTCTCGGTCATGCCCTTCGGGAAGAGGTGATCACGAAGAACGTCGTTTCGCTGACCACGCTGCCAAGCGCCAGCAAGACCAAGAAGAAGCGCCAGCACACCGTGTGGACCGTCGACGAGGCTCGCAAGTTCCTCGAACATCTACGGGAAATCGACGATCCGCTCTATGCCGCCTACGTGCTCATCCTCGTCCTGGGCCTCCGCCGTGGTGAGGTCCTCGGCCTCGCCTGGGACTGCGTCGACCTCGTCGGCGAACAACTCTGGATCTCCCGTCAGCTCACCAGGGTCGGAGGCCAGCTCCTGCATCGGGAGACGACCAAGACGGAAGACTCAACGGCCTCCCTGCCGCTCTTCGGCCTGTGCGTCACCGCCCTCCGGCACCGTATGCGCACCCAGGAACAAGCACATAAGACGGCCGGAGACAACTGGAAGAACTCGGAGCTGGTGTTCACGACACGGACAGGCACACCCATCGAGCCGCGCAACTTCAACCGGGCCTTCGAAAGCCACTGCCGCCGAGCAGGCGTCCCGCGCATCCGCGTCCACGACACCCGCCACACGTGCGCCTCGCTCCTGGCCGCCCTCGACGTCCACCCACGCGTGGCGATGCGCATCCTGCGACACTCGCAGATCTCGATGACCATGGACGTGTACACCCAGATACCGAGCCCCGAGACCCGAAAGGCCCTCGACCGGCTGAATCAGCGTCTGACTACCGAATCAGCCGATTAAGCTCGGCCGCGTTGCTGTATAACGCTGCTGTACGAGATCGAAAAAGGCCCTCCGGGATCATCCCAGAGGGCCTTTGACCAGGTGCGCGGCCGAGAGGACTCGAACCCCTAACCTTCTGATCCGTAGTCAGATGCTCTATCCATTGAGCTACGGCCGCTCGCTGCGTAAGCAAGCATAGCGGGTTCTGAGCGATGCCTCGAACCAGTTACGGCTTTCATGACCCCGCCGGTTCCTCCTTCTTGGGCCACAGTGTGTAGCTGACCGGCCAGATCAGGGCGATCAGCGGGACCTTGGCCGCCTGGCCGAGGAACATGTACAGCTCCCCCATGCTCCCCGGCTTCCCCACGAGCCAGCCCATGACCAGGACGACCGCCCAGGCGATCCCGTACGCGAGGACGATCCGCAGCCAGAAGATCCACTCGGAGCGGGTTCTGGCGGAGCCGGCCTCGGGCGGGCGGGGCGGTGGGGGGCCGCCGGCGTAGCGGTGGTGGAATTTGGCGTCGGCCCACTTGAGCGTGCTGTGGCCGAACACGATCGAATAGGCGAGGTACGCGGCCGCGAGGCCGTGTTTGAAGTCCGCCGGGGCGCCGCCGCGCATGTCGATGACCGCCGCCGCGAGCAGGATCACGTCCAGCAGGGGGACGCTGATCAGCAGGATGTTGCTGAGGGTGCGGCGGTTCCACAGGTAGCGGCAGGCGAGGCCGAGACCGAGCAGGATCCAGAAGCCGATCTCGCAGGCGATGATGACGGCGACAATCACGATGTCCAGTCTTCCGGCTCGTACAGGGAAAACATCCTCTTGGGGGACGGCCTGTGGATACATCGAAGTGTGTATCCACAGGCCGTCCCGCGAAGGATCGAATTCGCCGCGCGACGTGGTGGGATGTGGGCATGAACCGCGTGGCGCTGGGTGCGGGCCTGGCCTTTCTCGTGGGCCTGGCGCTGATCGAGTCCGGGGCCCGCATCGACCGCGGCGTGCCCGATTGGGTGCTCGCCATCCCGCTGGCGATCACGTGTCTGGCCGTGCTGCTGCGTTACCGGTCGCCGCTGGGCTCGCTCGGGCTGGGCACGGTGGGAGTCGTCCTCGACCTGTTCGTGGGGCCGTCGCTGGGCACGGTGCTCGTCTACACCGACAATCTGTACGCGGCCGCGCTCTACGGGCCGGCCCGGTTCTCCCGCTGGCTGCTGGTGATCACGACGGTGGCGGCGGTGGGGACCGGGGCGGTGACGGGGTTTCTCTGGGCCGACTGGCGGGCGCTCGCGCTCACCGTGGTCCAGCTGGGGCTGATCCTGGTCACGCCGGTGACCACCGCCCACATCCTGCGCCAGCACCGCGACCAGGCGGCGGCCGAGCGGGCCAGGGCCGAGCAGGTGGCGCGGCTGGCGGAGCTCGACCGGCAGGCGGCCATCACGTCCGAGCGGACACGGATGGCGCGCGAGCTGCATGACATGATCGCCAACCATTTCAGCGCCATCGCCATCCAGTCCACCGCGGTGCTGTCACGCAAGGACCTCGACGCGGCCACCGTGCGGACGATCATGGAGTCCGTACGGGAGAACAGCGTGCAGGGCCTGGCCGAGATGCGTTCCATGATCGGGCTGCTGCGGCAGGAGGGCGACGAGGGCGAGGCCCTGAGACCTCGGCTGCGCGACGCCGAGGGCCTGGTGGAGCGGTCGCGCCAGTCCGGGCTGGCCACCGAGCTGAGCGTCGACGGCCCGCCCCGTGACCTGCCCGCGCCCATTGACCTGGCGGCCTACCGGATCCTCCAGGAGGCGCTGACCAACGCGCTCAAACACGGCGACTCGCCGGCCAGGGTTCATCTGGTGTACGAGCCGGACCAGGTGTCGATCACCGTCGACAACGCGGCGAGCAGCCGGGACGACCGGCTGCCAGGGGCCGGTGCGGGCCTCGTGGGGATGAAGGAGCGGGCCGGTCTCGTGGGCGGGACGTTCGAGGCCGGGCCGCACGCGGACGGCTGGCGTGTCTCGGCGACGCTCCCGGCGCCGGGCCGGGAGGCGACGTGAAGTCCTCCAGGGTGGATGAAGGGCACCGTCGCCGGACGGACGGTGGCAACGCGGCATACGTCAAGGGGATCGCTGGGCGAGCTCGCAGCGCGGCATACGTCGGTGAGACCGGTGGACGAGGTTGCAGCGCGGCATACGTCGATGGGGCCGGTGGGGGAGATTGCAGCGTGGCATACGCCGGTGGGTGAGCTGGTGAAAGGCGAGGTGGGCCGAGTGGGCATCAAGGTGCTGGTGGCTGACGATCATGCCGCCGTGCGGGCCGGGATCGTGCTGATCCTGGATGGCGACGAGGACATCGAGGTGGTCGGGGAGGCGGCCGACGGTGTGGAAGCGGTCGCCATGGCCAAGGAGCTGCGGCCCGACGTGGTGCTGATGGACATCCGCATGCCCAGGATGGACGGCATCTCGGCCACGGCGGAGCTGGCGGGCATCACCGATGTGCTGATCCTGACGACGTTCGACGTGGACGAGTACGTGTTCGGCGCGTTGCGGGCAGGGGCCGCCGGGTTCCTGTTGAAGAACACGGACGCGGACGCGCTGGTCGACGCGGTGCGCTTGGTAGCCGGGGGTGACGGGCTGATCTCGCCGGGGGTGACGCGCAGGCTGATCAAGGCGTTCGGGGAGCAGGCGCCGGCGCGGCGGGAGCCGGTGGATCCGAAGACGCTGACGCCTCGGGAGCGGGAGGTGCTGGCGTGCATCGGGCGGGGGCTGTCCAACGCGGAGATCGCCGAAGAGCTCGCCATGGCCGAGGCGACGACGAAGACGCACGTCAGCCGGGTGCTCCACAAGCTGGGCCTGAAGAGCAGGGTGCAGGCGGCCATCTACTACTCAGAAGGGGAGATAGGGCCGTAATGTGGGCGTCGTGTCCATGCCACCGCCTCAACAGCCACAGCAGCCCCGGTCCACCGGCGTGGTCGTGGGGCTCGCGGTGGTCGGGCTCTTCGCCTACATCGTGGTCAACGTCTTCGTGGGGGTCGTCGCCGTGTCGATGGCCACGAACGTGGTGCTGGCACTGGCGGCCGGTTTCCTGGCCGTCGGCGCGCTCGGGGGCGGGGTGGTGTTGCTGTCGCTGCGCAGGCCGTGGTCCAAAGGGCTGGGCCTGGGGTTGATGATCGGCTGGGGGTTGGTGTCGATCGTGTCGGCCGGCTGGTGCACGGGGCTCAATCCGGGGTTGTACGCCTGAAAGCGGACGTCAACCGGCGGGTTCCATCCTGTTCGTCGGCCAAGAGGGAGAGGGATGACGACACCACCGCCGGACGATCCCGGCAAGCACGATCCGGGCCAGGAGGGACCGACCCGAAACTTCCGTGACGGGCTGCCGGGACAGGTTCCGCCGCCACCGCCACAGGGAGCGCCGTGGCAAGCGCCTCCCCCGGAGGGTCCTCCCTGGCAGGGCCCGCCGCAAGGCCACGCGCAGGAGCCGCCGCAGGGTCCTCCCTGGCAGGGCTCACCGCACGGCCCACCGCAGGGCCCGCCGCACGGCCCACCGCAGGGCCCGCCGCACGGCCCACCGCAGGGCCCGCCGCCCGGGCCCCCGTACGGTCCCGGGATGGGCGGTTGGGCGCCGCCCCCTCCCCCGCCGTCCACCGGCGACAAGGTCGGGATCACCATCGGGATGGCATTCGTAGGCTTGACCGTCTACAGCGTCATCAACGCGATCCTCGGCTTCTTCGTCTTCCTCGGCGCCATCAGCACTCCCGAACACAGCCGACCCATGCTCATCGCCGGCACCGCGACGCTGGTGGGCCTCGGGCTGGTCGCGGGCCTCGTCCTGGTGCTGATCCGCAGACCCTGGACGCGCGGGATCGGGATGGGGCTGATGATCGGCTGGGCACTCTGGTCGATCTGCACGGCAGGGCTGTGCACGGGGCTGAACCCTGCACTGTACGGCGCGTGACATGCCGCTGCACGAGATCTTCGTCGGCCTCGGCGTCGCGGTCGCCTCGGTGGTGTTCTTCTACGAGGCCCGCAGCAGGGGCGCGCTCAACGAGCAGTCGCTGGTGGCCGTCACCGGCGCGCTGGTCGGCGGCGCCATCGGCATGCGCCTGGCCGGCTGGCTGGAGACGCTGGACCTGCAGCAGCTGTGGCTGTACGGCTCGCGCAGCGTCCTCGGCGGGCTGGCGGGCGCGTACGTCGGGGTCCTGGTCGCCAAGCGGATCATCGGCTACAAGGAGCGCACCGGTGACCTGTTCGCGCCGGCGGTGGCGCTGGGCATGGCGGTCGGCCGGATCGGCTGCCACCTGACCGAGGCCCCGGGCCGGCCGACCGGCCTGCCGTGGGGCGTCCACGCCCCCGCGAGCACGCCCGACTGCCCCGGCTGCCTGGCGGGGCAGGCGATGCATCCGTCGTTCCTGTACGAGATCGTCTTCCACCTGGCCGCGTTCGCCGCCCTGCTGTGGGCGCGCAAGCGGCTGACCCGGCCCGGTGAGCTGTTCACGTTGTATGTCGCGGCGTACGCGTTCTTCCGGTTCTGTGTGGAGTTCACCCGGGCCAACGACATCCTGTGGCTGGAGCTGACGGGCCCGCAGTGGTTCCTCCTGCCGGGGATGCTGCTGCTCGGGCTGAGGCTCGCGTACGGGTGGCGACGCGGCTACTACGCTGCCCTCTTCAAGCGAAAGGTCATGACATGAGCACGGGGATGGGTCTCCGAGGCGACCGCATCGTCCGCTACGTGAACGCGTTCTGCCCCCACTGCCACGGCCGCGACCTCG
This sequence comes from Nonomuraea sp. C10, assembly GCF_008017515.1. Classification (NCBI taxonomy): domain Bacteria; kingdom Bacillati; phylum Actinomycetota; class Actinomycetes; order Streptosporangiales; family Streptosporangiaceae; genus Nonomuraea; species Nonomuraea sp. C10. Next base: position 1,384,823 of record NZ_VPFF01000003.1, on the reverse strand, counting down.
ACCGGATCGAGCGGCTGAGCGGCTACCTGGCGGTGCGCGACGGCAAGGTGTGGCTGGAGCGGGGCTGCCGGGAGCACGGGCTGGTGCGCACGCTCTACGACGAGGACCCGGAGATCCTCGCCTACCTGGAGGAGTGGACCGCTCCAACCAAGCAGCACGTGCCGGATCTCGCGGGCAACTTCGATCCGGTGCCTGCGGCGTACCTCAAGGGGCTGCCCGAGCTGCAGACGCAGCACACCTGCATCCTGCTGGAGGACATCGCGGAGGCGTGCAACCTGCGCTGCCCCACGTGCTTCGCCGACAGCTCGCCCGAGCTCAGCGGCGTGGTGCCGGTCACCGAGGTGCTGGCGAACGTCGACCAGCGGCTGGCCAGGGAGAACGGCAAGCTCGACGTGCTCATGCTGAGCGGCGGCGAGCCGACCCTGCACCCCGAGCTGAAGACGCTGCTGCACGAGCTGGCCGCACGCCCGATCACCCGCATCCTGATCAACACCAACGGCGTGCTGATCGCCCGCGACGACGCCCTGCTCGACCTGCTCACCGAGCACCGCGAGCGGGTGGAGGTCTACCTGCAGTACGACGGCTCCTCGGCGGAGGCGTCGAGACACCACCGCGGCGGTGACCTGCGCAGGCTGAAGCAGCAGGCCGTGGCGCGGCTCTCGGAGCGGGAGATCTTCACCACGCTGGTGATGACGGCGGCGCTCGGCGTGAACGACGGTGAGATCGGCGACGTCGTCAAGGTGGCGCTCGACACCCCGTTCGTGGGCGGCGTGTCGCTGCAGCCGCAGTTCGGCTCGGGCAGGTCGGGGACGATCGACCCGATGGACCGGCTGACCCACACGGGCGTGCTCAAGCGACTCGGCCCGCAGACCGGCGGGCTGGTGACGTGGCGTGACCTGACCGCGCTGCCGTGCTCCCACCCGCACTGCTGCTCGGTCGGCTACCTCATCCGCGACGACTCGCAGCGGTGGCGCTCGCTGGTTGCGCTGATCGGCCACGACCGGCTCAAGGAGAACCTGGGCCTGGTCGCCAACCGCATCGCCGACTCCGAGATCCCCCGCGAGCTGCGCCTGGCGGTGCAGGAGTCGCTGCTCGACCTGCTGTCGGAGCAGTCGTCGCTGTCGCATCCGCAGATCGGCGAGCTGTGGCGCAACATCTGCGAGAACTGCGACCTCGGCGTCTCCACGCTGCTCACGCTGGCCTCGTCGGCGCTGCCGGGCCGGCGCAAGAAGCTGCGCCGGATGATGGGCGAGCGGGTGGTCCGGATCACGATCAAGCCGTTCATGGACATCTCGACCATGATCGAGGAACGGCTCACGCAGTGCTGCGTGCACGTTGGCACACGGTCGGCCCAGGACCAGTGCGCGCCGTTCTGCGCCGTGCAGGCATGGCCGCAGCTGTCGGCGCAGCGACTGTCGGCGGTGGCGTCCGAACCGCGGCTGCGGCTCCCGCTGGAGGTGCTCCCGTGACGACTCCACCAAGCACGCCGTACGATCCGCTCCGGTTGTGCGTGTACGCGACGATCGCGCTCCTGGCTTGGGTGTTCGGGCCATGGGCGCTGCTGGCCTTCGCCGGGCTGGGGTTCGCGGGTTACTGGAAGGCGCGGCGGGCCGGGCTGACCCGGAGCAAGTGCCTGCTCCGGGACACCCGGCTGGTCCTCGCCTACCTGGGCGTGCTCGCGCTGGCGGCGGTGACGGCGATCGTGCTGTCCTTCACCTGACGGCGAGCAGGTTCACCACGGTCAGGTTCGAGCCTTCCCGCCAGGAGAAGACCGTGGGGACGCCGCCGCCGGACTCGGCCTCGTCAAGGCCCACGACCTCTTCGGTGGTGAGGTCGTACAACGCCTGGATGACCGGCCCGGAGGACAGCCGGCCGAGCACGAACCGGTCGGCGGGCAGGCCTTCGAACACCAGAGGGCGCAGGTCGGCGGGGATCGGCCGGCGGTCCGATCCGTCGGGCCGCTGGCGGAAGGGGCCGCCGTCGAGCACGCCCGCGCACCACTGGATGCCGCAGATCAGACCGCGGGCTCCGCTCGGCACCGAGACGTCGGCCGACCGGCCGGTTTCCAGGTTGACCGTGCGGTTCTGGTTCCGCTCGTGCGACTCACCCGCGGTGTAGCCGGCGGCCAGCGGCCATGACCTGAGATGGAGGCCGTCGGTGCCCTTGATCTTCTCCGGCTTGCCACCGGTCAGCGGGAGCCGGTAGACGCCGCCCCGCTCGACGGAGAACACGATGTGGTCGCCGGTGATGTCGACGGCGTCCACCTGGGCCAGCTCTCCGGTCAGCTTGGCGACGTGCCCGGACTCGCCGCCGGCTCGCGGCACGTACCAGAAGTCGGCCCATGCGCCTTCGCCGGCGTGAGGCGTCTCGCCCCACCAGACGATGTGATTGTCCCTCGCCTTGACGTCGCGGAAGCGGTAGCCCGGCACGTTGGGCTTCGGCATGCTGGTGACCGTCCGGAACTGCCTGATTCCGGTGTCGAACACCTCCAGGCGATCCGGCTTCACGCCGGGTGCCACGGCGCTCACCAGCACCTCGGCCGGGCTGATCGCGGCCATCGGCTGGTATTCCCGGCCGTCGACGGCCGTGCCCGGCACCGTGAACATCGCCTCGGGCCAGACCTCGGCGGCCTGCTCGACACCCCGGGTGGGCTCGGCCGCCGGTCGCGCCCGCCCGCCGCCGTCGGACAGGACCGCCGTCGTGCCTCCCGCCACCAGCACCACCGCGGCGGCGGCCAGCGCCGTCCGCGCCCACCCCGCACGCCGGCGCGACCTGCGGCGGGCGGCCACCGAGGCCGCCAGCGTGGGCTCCGGCTCGGCGTGCCCGGCGGCGGTGCGCAGGGTGCGGATCAGGTCCTCTTCGCTTCTCATCGCGCCTCCTCCAGCGCATGCGTGATCCGGAGCTTGCCCAGGGCGCGCGCGGCCTGGCTGCGCACGGTGCCGCGGGAGACGCCGAGGATCTCCGCGATCTCGTCGTCGGGGAGATCCTCGTAGTAGCGCAGCACGAGCACGGCACGCATCCGGCGGGGCAGCCTGCCCAGCTCGGCCCAGAGGTCGGCGTCGTCGTACCGGTCGAAGTCGCCGCGCTCGGGCACGGCGGCGACGAGGTCCTCGCGATGGCGGCGCCGCCAGGCGTTGATGTGCAGCCGCACCATGGTGGTGCGCACGTAGCCTTCGGGGCTGTCCTTCTTGCGCACCCGCGACCACGCGTTGCCCAGCCTGGCCAGCGCCTCCTGGACGAGGTCGGCCGCGTCCTCGGTGTTTCCGGTCAGTACGTAGCCGTACCGGAGGAGAGCGTCACCCCTGGCTCGGACGAACTCGTCGAACGATTGGTCCACGGATCCAAGGACCGTGAGAGGGGCGCTTCTGTTGCATCACTCGGCGGGCACGTACAGGGAGAGGGTCTCGGCGACGCAGGCGGGGCGGCGCTCGCCCTCGACCTCGATGGTCATCTTGAGCGCCGACAGGTAGCCCGCCGGGGTGCCCTTGACGCTGGTCAGCTCGGCGACGGCGCGCACGCGCGAGCCGACCGGGACGGGGCGGGGGAAGCGGACCTTGTTCAGGCCGAAGTTGACGCCCATCTGGATGCCCTCGACGCGGATCAGCTCGAACATGAACGACGGCAGCAGCGACAGGCTCAGGTAGCCGTGGGCGATCGTGCCGCCGAACGGGCCCTCCTTGGCCCGTTCGGCGTCGACGTGGATCCACTGGTGGTCGTCGGTGGCGTCGGCGAACAGGTTGACCCTGTCCTGGGTGATCGTGCGCCACTCGGTGGGGCCGAACGTCTCGCCGACGCCGTCCTTGAGCTCCTGGATGTTCGCGAAGGTCCGCATGGGCCGAACGCTATTGGGCAGGTGGGACGGCTGCCAAGTTGAGCACCCGGAACTCGTCCGGCTTGTCCCCCTTGGTCGCTCCCCAGTAGAGGATCGTGCTGGGCTCGGACGAGGTGCCGGTGCCGTACCAGCCGGTCGGCTCGTCGAGGCGGCCCAGCTTGTCCGTGGCGAGGTCGTACACGTCGCTGTCGACGAGGAAGCGCTCCAGCGCGGGATAGGCGTGCATCCTGACGCCGCGGACCTGACGCGACCGCGGCGTGCCGGTGCCGTCGGCGCGCTGGATCAGCAGGCCGTCGTCCCTCTGGCCGTGGCACCAGACGGGGCCGCACCTCCAGCCGGTCACGCCCGGCGGCGCGGCCGTGGTCCGGGTCGTGCCGTCAGCGAGGTTCACCAGCCGGGTCTGGTTGTGCTCGAAGCCCTCGGGGCCCTTGGCGACGTCGGCGGCCCAGGGCCACGCGATCAGGTGGAGGCCGTCGCCGCCGGGGACGCGCTCCGGGTCGCCGCCCGCGAGCGGGACGCGCCACAGGCCGCCGTCGGTCTCGGACCAGACCACGTGGCCGCCGCCGATGGAGATCCCGTCGAGGTCGGCGTCCTCGCCGGTGCGGGTGGCGAGGAGCCTCGCCGCGCCGCCGGCCAGGGGGGCGGTCCAGATCTCGCTCACGCGCGTGCCGTCAGCCCGTTCGCCGGATCCGGACCAGGCGATGTCGGCGGGGCCCACGGTCGCGGACTGGGGGAAGTACCTCTTCAGGCCCCTGCCTCTCGGCACCTGGGCGACCACCCTGGCCGTCCCGGTCCCGGTGTCGTAGATCTCGAACGCGCCGGCCTTCTCGAACGAGGACTCGGCGGCGAGCAGCACCTGAGTGGCGCTGAGCGCGGTGACCGGGCGGTAGCGCCAGCCGTCGGCGTTGGCCGCCGGCATCGTGAACAGCGCCTGCGGCCACAGCTCCGTCACCGTCGCCGCGACGGGGGCCACGGTGACCATCGCGGTGGCCGCCGGCCGGGAACCCTCTCCTTCCCCCGGGCCGAGACCCCTGACCACCGCCGTGCCCGTACCCGCCACCGCGATCACCGCCGCCGCGGCGAGCACCTGGACCCGCCGCATGGTGCGCCTTCGGCGGAGCCGTGCGACGCCTGCCAGCAGATCCGTGTCGGGCGCGCCCGCCGCGCCTTCGCGCAGGGCCCTGACCAGCTCTTCCTCGGTCCTCACGAATGCCTCCCCTCGAAGACGGCCGGCCGTACCCGGAGCGTGTTGAGCGCACGGAAGGCCAGGCTCCGAACCGTTCCGCGTGAGATGCCGAGGATGTCGGCGATCTCCTGGTCCGACAGGTCCTCGTAGTAGCGCAGCACCAGCACGACACGCTGCCTGCCCGGCAACGTGGCCAGTTCCTTCCACAACTCGCCGGTGGAGTGGGCGTCGGTGTACGAGCCCTCGGGGACGTCGTCCGTGATCCGCTCGCGCCGCCGCCTGCGCCACCAGCTCACGTGCTGCCTGGCCATGGTGATGCGCACGTACGCCTCGGGGTTGTCCTTGTTGCGCACCCGCCGCCAGGAGTCGCCCAGCTTGAGCAGCGCTTCCTGTACGAGGTCGGCGGCGTCGTCGGGGTTGCCCGTGAGCACATACCCGTAGCGCAGCAGGGCCGGCCCGCGGGCGCGGACGAAATCCTCGAACTCCACACTTCCATGACGCACGGGGGCGCGGAGCTGTTGCGAAGATCTTTACCTGAAATCATCGCGCACCTGTTCGAGTCCGCGCTACAGTCGTACCAGCGCGAATCGAACAGAGGTTCGGCCTGGTGAGAGGGGGTGTGTCCGGTGACGGTGCTCGCGATGCCCCCTGCTCGGACACGCCATCACACTTTCTTCCCGAATCTAAGACGCCCGCTATATGGCGCAATAAAGTCGGAGAGCGTGGACCCCGTGCGCAATCCTTACGCCCCCGGAGCCGGGCAGCGTCCGCCGGAGCTCGCCGGGCGCGACCGTGAGCTGCAGCAGTTCGAGGTCGTGCTGGAGCGGGTGGCCCGCGGGCGGCCCGAGCGCAGCATGGTCATCACCGGCCTGCGCGGCGTCGGCAAGACCGTGCTGCTCAACACGTTCCGCTCGATGGCCATCCAGCGGTTGTGGGGCACCGGCAAGATCGAGGCCAGGCCCGACCAGTCGATCCGCAGGCCCGTCGCCGCCGCCCTCCACATGGCGATCCGCGAGCTGGCGCCGCGCCACCGCGCGCCGGAGCGCATCGAGGAGTTCCTCGGCGTGCTGAAGGCGTTCGCGATGCGCGACCCGTCCGCGGCCAAGGGCACCTCCCACTGGTCGCCCGGCATCGAGGTGCCGGCCACGCGTGGCCGCGCCGACTCCGGCGACCTGGAGATCGACCTCACCGAGCTGTTCGTCGACGCCGCGGGCGTCGCGACCGACCTGGGCGTGGGCATCGCGCTGTTCATCGACGAGATGCAGGACGTCCAGTCCGCCGACATCTCGGCCCTGTGCGCCGCCTGTCACGAGCTGTCGCAGACCGGCGGCCCGCTGATCGTGGTCGGCGCCGGGCTGCCGCACCTGCCGAGCGTGCTGTCGGCCAGCAAGAGCTACTCCGAGCGGCTCTTCCGCTACGCCCGCATCGACAAGCTCGACCGCGAGGCCGCCGACCTGGCGCTCATGCTGCCCGCGCGCGAGGAAGACGTCGAGTTCACCCAGGAGGCGCTCGACGCCCTCTACGACGCGGCCGACGGCTACCCCTACTTCGTGCAGGCCTACGGCAAGGTCGCCTGGGATCTCGCGCCGCGCAGCCCGATCACGCTCGACGACGTCCGGGTGTCGGCGCCGGAGGCCGAGGAGGAGCTGGCCGTGGGCTTCTTCGGCAGCCGCTACGAACGCGCGACCCCGGCCGAGCGCGACTACATGCGGGCCATGGCCGAGATCGGCGACGAGCCGGTGGCGACCGCCGACGTGGCGGAGTCCCTGGGCCGCAAGCCGTCGAGCCTGTCCCCCGCCCGCGACAGCCTGATCAAGAAGGGTCTGATCTACAGCGCCGAGCGCGGGCTGATCGCGTTCACCGTGCCGCATTTCGGGAGGTTCCTGCGTGCCCAACCGATCTAGACGGCACCCCTAGACCTCTATTGGGTTGTCTAGAGGGGAAGCTAGATAGCCCAATAGAGTTAAATCGTCATGCCCGTCGAGAGGAATCTAGCTCTCTCTAGCGTCAGGCCGATACTGGCGTATACGAGGGCAGAGACTCGCTGTCCGCCTCGACCACCGCCACCCTGACGGCCGGTCGGCGGCCTGCCATGAAGACGGCGAACACCACGTCGTCCTGCTGGTGGTTCTTGAACGCGAAGAACCGCCAGCACAGCTCGCGCCAGCTGTCGTAGGGCTCGGCCGTGGTCAGCTCCGCCCGGTGGGCCCGCCACGTGCCGCTCGACCGCAGCCGCGCCAGCATGATCCCCTCGGCGGGCCCGCGGCGCTGCTCACACGGCGCCCGGTGGCGGGCCCGCTCGATCAGCTCGTCGATCTCGGGCGAGAGCACGGCCAGCACCACCAGCCCAGCCAGTGTGAACTCCCACGACGGCTGGGCGAACGCCACCCAGCCGGGCACCGGCGCCCACACCGTCACCACGGCCATGCCGGTCAACGCCATGGTCCTGGCGATCGACCGTACCCCGACCGGAGCCGAGCTGACCTCGCCGAAGCACCCGCAGCCCGCGTCGGGCCGGCGCCTGCGCAGCTCCAGGAGCACGTACGTGGACATGGCGAAGAACGCGACCGTCGCGAAACGGAAGATCGGGTGCGTGGTGAGCAGCAGCCCGGCGGCCAGCACCAGCTCCGCCACCCCGCACGCCAGCAGCGCCGGGGCCCGGAAGCGGCCGGGCACCAGCACGGCGGGGCCGAGCCTGGCCAGCGCGTTCGGCTCCCTGCCGGACCGTATGACGGCCACCTTCGCCGCCGTGCCGAGGCACAGCAGGACGATCAGGACCGGCAGCTGCGATGCCAGCATGTACCTCACCCCAAGCCGATCTGCGCGTTGAAACACCCTTTGACCAGGTCGCCGCCAAGTTCGACGTACGAGAGGGGCGACAGCTCGGCGATCCGCCCGCGCGGCGAGGTGTCGCACTCGACGCAGCGGTCGCAGAAGCGCCCGGCCAGGCAGCCGCACGCGACGATCGGCACGTTCACCGAGCGGCCGTCGCACACATTGTGCACCTGCAGCAGCGAGCCGATCGCGAGGTAGGGCAGCCCGGCGCAGGACACCCCGGCGTCCGGGCAGCCCGCGTCGGAGCGCTCCACCATGGGGTAGGCCGCGCCCCGCTCGTCCTCGTCGAAGGCGTCGGCCCAGGTGACGGTGCCGGAGATGCGGGAGGTCATGCCGCCGTAGGCGGGCGGCGGCGCCGGCACCGACCGCGCCGGGTAGGCGGGCTGGGAGGTGGCGGGCAGCATGGCCAGCGCCGTGCCGTCCTTCCTGATGCCGATCGCGTCGAACAGGTAGCCCGGCTCGAACTGGGGATGGCGCACCCGCAGCCTGCCGGTCGCGCGGTACGGGATGAGAATGGTCCGGCGGCCCCGGTGCGGCCCGCAGTCGAGCTCGACCGTGACGTCCTTGCGGCCTTCGACGGACATGATCGTGCCGGTGATGCGGATCGTGTCGGCCCAGATGCGCTCGACCACGCGGCCCTCGCGCGTACGCATGACGACCCTCGCCCCGACGGGCAGGTCGGCGGGCGTGACGTCGGCGCCGTGCCAGGCCTTGGCCCACGGCGCGATGACCAGCCGCTCACTCCCGCCCTCGGGGGTCTCGACGAGGATGAGGTGCGGGCTGACGTCGCGGATCTGCCCGGTGACCGCGCGTAGCGGCTCCCCTTCCGGGCCCGGGCCCGGAACTCCCGGCTCGCGGCCCAGCACCGCGGCGGCCAGCACCCGCCTGCGGTCAACGCTCGGATACGCCATGCGTTCTAGGGTCACACGGCCGGAAGAGAGGTCGCGCCGTACGCCGCAGACAAGAGCAAAATACGCATCCCCCAGTGAAGGAGATGACATCCGGCGTCGAACAATCTGCCACCGACCTTGACGGACCTTTGTCGTCGGCGGGCCGAATCCTGGATTGCGGGTCAGCCTGATCAGGGCTCTGGGCTGCGATTCTGGCCACGATGCAGACGGCCAGGGTGGAAGAAGAGTTCCGCGAGTACGTACGAGCGCGCGGTCCGGCGCTGCTGCGTGCCGCGAACCAGCTCACCGGGCACCCGCTGGACGCCGAGGATCTGCTGCAGAACGCGCTCACCAAGACCTATCTGGCCTGGGACCGCATCCAGGACAGGGCCGCGCTCGACGGGTACGTGCGGCGGGCCATGGTCAACATCAACATCTCGCAGTGGCGGCGCCGGAAGCTGGAGGAGTACCCGTCGGACGAGCTGCCCGAGACGGTCATCGTCACGGACAGTGCCGGCGGCGAGGTGCACGAGCGGCTGGAGCAGGCGTTGCAGGGGCTGCCCGCGCGCATGCGGGCGGCGGTCGTGCTGCGGTACTACGAGGACATGACCGAACCGGAGATCGCCAGGAGACTCGGCATCAGCGTGGGCACGGTGAAGAGCACCGTGTCGCGGGCGATGGCCAAGCTCAGGACTGAGCTGTCACCTCTACAGCCCCCGCCGTAGCGCAGGGCCGCACGACGCTCCGGATCTTGCGGAGCGCGGCCAGGAACCCGTCCAGCTCCTCCCCGCTGAGCAGGCCCGTGAGGAGCTCGTCGACGTCGGCCAGGTGCTGGGGCAGCACCTCCTCCAGCTTCTCCCGGCCGGCCGGGGTGAGCGTGGCGTACGAGGCCCGGCGGTCGGTGGCGCACGCCTCGCGGATGACCAGGCCGTCACGTTCCAAACGATCGACCACGCGGGTCACCCCGCTCGTGGACAGGCCGGTCTGCGCCGCCAGGTCGGTCATGCGCAGCGCCTGCCGGGGCGAGCGGCCGAGCCTGATCAGCGTCTCGAAGTCGATCTCCGACAGGCCCGCGGCGTTGAACACCGGCTGCAATCTGGCCGTCAGCCCTGCGTAAACCTCCGTCAGCAGCCCGATGGCTGTCAGCCGAGGGTCGTTCATGTTGGTCACATCCATACTGTAGACGACGTTAGTTGACGGAGGGAATATTCCTCGTGTAGATGTTTGTTGTCGCAACTGTCCGCACAACAAGCACACTCCTGAAGGACTTCTTCTCATGACCACTCGCACCTGGAACGGCCTGACCATCCCCGTCGCGGGCACGTACGCTCTCGACGTCGCCCACACCCGCATCGGCTTCGTCGTCAAGCACATGATGGTCAGCAAGGTCCGCGGCAACTTCTCCGAGTTCTCCGGCAGCATCACGATCGCCGAGGACCTCCTCCAGTCGACCGCCGAGCTCACGATCAAGACCGAGAGCATCAGCACGGGCGTCGGCGACCGCGACGGCCACCTGCGCAGCGACGACTTCCTCTCCGTCGAGAAGTTCCCCGAGATCACCTTCCGGAGCAAGCGCGTCGTCGCCGACGGCGGCGACGAGTTCAAGGTCGTCGGCGACCTCACGATCCGCGACGTCACCAAGGAAGTCGAGCTCGACGTCGAGTACGGCGGCGTCGGCACCAACCCGTGGGGCCAGCCGGTGTGGGGCTTCTCGATCAGCACCGAGTTGGACCGCGAGGAGTTCGGCCTGACCTGGAACCAGGCCCTGGAGACCGGCGGCGTCCTGGTCGGCAAGAAGGTCAAGATCGAGATCGAGGGCGAGGCCAACCCGGCCGCCTGAGTCCTGGGTTATCCACAGGCTTGAGCCCGCCCTCGACCAGGGGCGGGCTCTTTTCCACAGCCCGTTACCCACAGGCTGTGGATGACTCGCCCCCACGGTGGACGGGTTACCGCTTTGCCGCCTGGGCCGAAGGCCGGTACTCTAACTCTGGCCACACGGCTCCCGAGGAGGATTCGCCTAGTCAGGTCTATGGCGCCGCACTGCTAATGCGGTTTGGGTTTACCGCCCATCCGGGGTTCAAATCCCCGATCCTCCGCTCTTCGAAGGCCCTCTTCCCCTGGACGGGGAGAGGGCCTTTTCGATCTCTGTTGCGGACATCGAAAGCTAGCCAGCCTCGATTCCCGGCAATCGGTCATACCCACGCCCTGATGGACGGCGGCCACCAGCACGCAGCCACCGGCGCGGCCCGCAGCGCAGCCGAACACCTCGCCGAGCCCACCCCCGATGACCTGTAGATCTACGGATCTCTGCTGCTCCACGGAGCCACACCTCCCCCGCCTTCCTCATGTGGAACCGGTACGACAGGGCCCTGCACATCCTGCGCGCCGCACCCCACAGGAAATCGTCCGCCGCCCCGCTGCCCTCCGGCTGGTACGTGACATCCTGGCAACAGCCCCGATCAGCGTCCGCCGCAAAGCCCGCGACTACGCGGCAACCCTGGGAGTCATCGCGTGACCCGACCCGGCCAAGTCCTGTACACCATCGTCTGCGCCGCAGGACCAGCCCCAGACGTCGGGCGCCTCGTCACCCTCGCCCAAGCCGCCGGCTGGACCGTCCAGATCATCGCCACCCCGTCGGCACTCGACTTCATCGACGTTGCCGAACTGGAGAAGCAGACCGGCCGCCCCGTCCGGAGCCAGTACCGCAAGCCGCACGAGCCCAAGTCACCGCGCGCCGACGCCATCATCGTCGCCCCGGCCACCTACAACACGATCAACAAGTTCGCCCAGGGCATCGCCGACACCTACGCACTCGGTGTCCTGTCCGAAGCCCCAGGGCTTGGCATCCCCGTCGTCATCCTGCCCTTCGTCAACACCGCCCTGGCCGCACGCGTCCCCTTCCAGCGCAGCGTCGAGCAGCTCCGTGCCGAAGGCATACGTGTACTGCTCGGCCCCGGCCAGTTCGAGCCGCACCCGCCAAGCTCCGGAGCAGAACGTATCGAGGACTATCCGTGGTCGCTGACCTTGGAGAACTTGCCGAATTAATCTGTTATGGATCAAGGGCAGCGCGCAGCGCCGCCAAGCGGCCCCATGCTGCGCGTGCGGCCTGAGGGCCGTTCTCGCGTGCGCCCGCGCTCGGGCCGCGTCTGCGCAGCATTCCGACTGATCCTCTTCACGGCTAGCCTCGCAGGGTGGATGCGATCCAGCTGTGGAGTGACGCCGAGCTCGCTGTCGGAGCCGGCTTCGCTGTTCTGTTGATCCTCTTACCCACCATCATCTGGCTCGCCAGGGTGATGCTGCGCCGCCCCAGATAGTGCCTCCGGTGGGGCGCTCCGGCTCCGGGATGATCAGGCGGGAGCGCGTGGCTCGGGCGGGAATTCACTGCTCAGCAAGCCGTGGAAGATCGAGACTGGACTGTATTTTGATCGTTCCTCTACGCCAAGACATAGGCGGTTCGCGATGACGCGCCCCGAGAAATCATCGCCGCTCACGGTGAATGTCACGCCCGAGGCTCCCCTACCCTCGTCGACAGCGACCATGAGCCCGTTCATCCTGGTCGGGAGGTTGATCAGGTGGACGGACTGGAAGAGCAGTTCGACATGGGGCGTGTCAGGCTCGAACTCCGTCCGCACGACGAGGCCGCTGTGTGTGGGCACGTAGCTCCAGAGGCGGAAGCGGCGGTTCGGGAAGGCAAGAGGAAGCGCGAGCTCGCCGGGGTACCAAACTTTGCTCACGGCAGTGAGCCCAGCACGGCCGGACCCGCATAGCAAGTGATCGGCGCATGATCGTCGTGTAATTGGACACAGGTGACGAGCGGTCAGTCACGGTCACTCACAGACACGCGTTTTCCCAGTTCGCGGCCATACGGCGCAAGGTCGGGCCGATTTCCAAGCAGGAAGCCAGGAGTTCGAATCTCTCTTGGGCTCCACCCACCAAGAGGCCCAGGTCGGCCCGCTCTTTTGCAGTACCATCAGCTTTCATGATGACCGGCCGTCGGACTTTCTTGGTGTTAGGAACCTCTTTCCTCCTGCTGGCGGTTTTCGGATCATGCGGCGCAATGGAGGGCGGGTCCCCAGCACAGCCGATCCGTGAGGTAATGCAGATCTTCGCCATTGCCGGAGTGGGATTCATGATTGCCGCCGTCGCGATGGCCATTGTTGAGCAGCACCCCAAACGACAGCCCTCAGCAGGGACTCATCTTCGGGATGATCACGAAGACACCGTTTAGTGGTCAGCAGCCGAGGCGAATTTTCCAATACGCCCGGCGACACACATCCGCCATGTCGCCATGAGCAGCAGAACCCTAGGGAGGCGCTCCGGCTCAGTTGTCCCCGTCGCCGGACAGGAGGCGATCGGCGATGGCCCTGAGCGTTCTGGCGTCGTCCGGGCCGAGCCGGTCCAGCAGGTGGCGGCGAGTGGCCATCTCCAGTGTCGGCAATGTCGCCTTGATCGTGTTTATGCCTTCCGGGCGTAGCGTGACCTCCACCCCGTTCGGAACCTTGTCGCGGGCCACGTAGTCGCGGTCGGCCATCCGGGTCAGCAGGTGCGACAGCCGCGTCCGGTCCCAGCCGAGTGCGGCGGCGAGGGCGTTCTGCCGCAGGCTCCCGCCGGACTCGTGCAGGCAGACCAAGACGCTCAGTTCCGCCTCGGAGAGGCCGGACGCCGCTGTGGTTTCGGCGATGACGGCGGCACGGACCAGCTCATGAGCGCGTTTCCATCGCAGCCACAGCTCAGTCGCCTCACCTTGGCTAGCTGTTGACATGTCAACACCGCCTTTCTAGTGTTCGACCTGACCATACGGCTCATGCGAAGGACTTCTCCGATGCTCGATGCTCGACGGCACTACGCCAGCCTCCGCCTGCTGGCGCTGTTACCGCTCGTTCTGTTCCTGCCTGCCGTGATCGCCTTCTTCACGGACCCGGACGTGGCGTGGGGAGAATACCTGGGCGTCTTCTTCCACCTCTCGATCCTCTTTCTGGTGTCCCGCCTGGAGGCGGCGCCCTGGGCCAAAGCCGCGGGCTACGGCTGGGTGGTTCTCGATGTGCTCGCCGGCATCCTCATGATCAACGCGGTCGAATACGACACGGCCTGGGCGGTCCGGCTCGGCGGCCACGTCCTCGCCGGCGTCTGGATTGTGGCGAGTTCCCTGGTCAGCCACTCCTGGCCGATCCGCGTGGTCGGCGTCGTCACTGGCGTCTGGCTCGCCGGTTACTCCTTCGTCGGCACCCTGCTCGCTGAGGAGTACCTGCGCCCGGCCGGAATCATGATCCTGGTCTGGTTCGCCCTCCTGGCGATCTTCCACCGCGACGATCCGGGCCACCCGCCGGCACCGGCCATCCCAGCGCCGGCCTGACATGTCCGTCCGGGTGCACATCGCAGAGCTGCGGCAGCTCGTGCGCCGACACACCATCTGTTGCAGAGCGCGGCGCCCGGGCGTTCACCGGCGTCCTTCGTCTGAAGGGGTGCCACAGTGTGCCTGGCGCCGGCCCCGCCGTACCAACCGAACGCCCCAATTCATGTCCGGTCGCTGAATCAGCGGTGTCGCCCGTACTGCAGATAGACGATCCCGTTGCTGGAGGCGGTGCTGGAGACCAGGTCGAGCTGGTAAGACTTGGGGACGCCGTCGAACAGCCGGGTGCCCTCACCCGCGACGTAGGGGAACATGCTCACCTGGAACTCGTCGATCAGGTCGAGCCGCATGAGCGACTGCCAGAGGCTGACGCCGCCCCAGACCACGATGTGGCCGTCGCCGCCCAGCCTGAGCTTGTCGATCTCTTCTGCCGTGTCACCGGCGGCGACGGTGGTGTTGGCCCAGTCGGCCGTCTTCATGGTCCGGGAGAAGACGACCTTGCGCCCGGCGTTCAGAATGTCCGCGAACGGGTGGTCGGTGGTCGTCATGGCCCGGGCCATGCCTTCGTACGCGGTGCGGCCCATGAGGTGCGCGTGGGCGCTCTGGAGAAAGTCGAGATGCGCCGGGTCGTCGGGCTCGCGGTTCTCGGGCAGGCCGAAGCAGAACTCGAAAAACTCGGTGCCCTCGTCGGCGAGGAAGCCGTCGAGGGAGTAGTTGAACACTGTCGCTATCAGCTTCCGCATGATCAGAACTCCGTGGTCTCGGGTCGTCTAAGACCCACGGGCCGCAACTCTCGCGGGGGCGCGGCGTCCGTGGCCTGTCGCTGATGCTGTAGACGACGCCGCCGCCCGGAATTCATCGGTGCCACGGAATGTCAGGTGGCGGCGGGCGGTGCCGGCTGCGACGGGGTGCGTGGGCTTTGCTGTGCCGGGGCGAACCACGTTTTCGCCGGAGGAAGCAGGAGGAGAGTCACGATGAGCGCGGACCAGGGTGCGGTGAGGACCCACCCGAGGGTGTCTGAAATCAGGAAGTCGATGAAGTCGAGCAAGGGGATGGTGAGCTGAACTGCGATGGTGGCGTGACGGACCCACGGGCGACGGGTGTGCCACTGGTTCGCCAACCAAGCGGCGGCGAGTGGTGGAAGGTAGAAGGGGGCATAGGACAGTCCTTCCACGGATTCACCGGGTTCTAAGACCAGGCCCATAATGAGCAGGACAATGCCGAGCAGGGTGATTGTCGCCTGGAACCAGATCAGGTTCCGCGCGACTTTTACAGACAGGGGCATGCTGGGGTCCTCTTTCAGAGAGTGTTTCGGTGGTTCCGTGCTCCGTGTCCCCTTGACCGTCCCGCGCTTGGCGTCGTTTCGCCGGATGACACTGACCGGAGTGGAAGGCCCAGATCTCGGAGAGAAGCACTGGCCAGCTTAATGACATGCGGCTGTGATCATCGCCGGGCAGGATGGCCACTCATGAAACTTGTGATCACTTTCGTGGCCGGCGCGGCCCTGTTCCTCGCGCCGTTACCCGCACAGGCCGAGTCCGCCGCCAAGAATCCCGTGTCCGCGCTCAAGGCACAGCTCAAGGCCGGGAAGGGCGTCCGGTTCACCGACGCGAGCGCGTTCGTCGGCAGCATCAACAAGGACCCGCTGGTACGCCGTAAGGGTGTCGTCCAGTTCGGCAAGAAGGGCATCGTCGCCTCCGACGTGCGGGGCACGTTCGCCTCGCCGTTGTTCGAGGGGCACACCACCAAGCCCGAGCGGACGATCATCATAGGCAAGGACGCCTGGCGGTCGGGCGGGAGCCTGGCCGAACGCCTCCCGAAGGGCAAGACCTGGTACAAGACCTTCAGCCTGTTCAACATGGGGACCGTCAGCAGCCTGTTCGGCCAGGTGGTGAGCCCGCTCGAACCCGCCACGCTGGCGGAGCTGGTGAAGCGCGGCAAGCGCAGCGGCTCCTCCTACACAGGGACGATCACCTTCGAACGGCTCTCCAACATCTCCCCCTGGTTCAGGGAGACGATTGGGCTGACGCGGTCGACCGAGGCCACCGTCGCCTACACCCTCACCGTGGACCGCAGGGGCCTGCCGAGCAAGCTGAAGACCTCCTGGGTGGCCACCGACCTCGCCGCCATCCCCTCATGGGAGGAGAAGACGGTCGTGACCGAGACCCGCTACACCGGCTGGGGCGCCAAGGTCTCGATCAAGCAGCCGCCCAAGAGTCAGGTCACCAGCAAGCTCGAGGACTGATGCACAGGCCCTCACCCCCCGTCGCGGGGAGAGGGCCTTATCAGTCGCAGTTGGTGCGCGTCTTCTTCACGGTCGTCGAGCCGATGGTCCCTTGCCAGCTCATGCAGGAGCCCATGGCGTACATGTACACCGCTCCGGATCATGATGCGTCCCCGGCTTCCAGAGCGGCTTCTGTGGCTCTGGTCAGCGGATGCTCCGCTCCGAGCTTGCCCCGTTGTAGACGCAGCACCTCGCGGAACTCGACATCGGCGGCCTCAAGGCTGCCTGACGACCTCAACACAGCCGCCAGACTGCGCCGAATGATCAGCGTGTTCGGATGGTCTTCGCCATAGACTCTGGTCGCCATGGTGACCAGGTCACGCAGTTCCGCCTCGGCTTGAGCGAAGTCTCCTTGGTGACGCATGGTTTCCGCGAGTTCGAATCGGATGTCCAGCGTGGTGAGGTCGTCTGCGGCGTGGGCTTGCCGCCAGTCAGACAGGACCTGGCGGTAGACGGCTTCGGCCTCCGCGAAGCGGTCCTGCAACCGGAGGCAGACCCCCAGATTGAGTGCCGTGGCTATCGTGTCGGAATGCTGTTCGCCGAGCACCCGACGGCTGTCGTCCAGCAGGGCTCGCAGTTCCGCCTCCGCACCGGCCACGTCGCCGCTTTCCCGAAGCGTGCGGCCAAGGTTCAGCCGGATGCCGAGGACCGTCGGGTGGTCACTGCCTAGCGCGCCCAAGGCGGCGGCCAGAAGCTCGCGGAGCATGGCTCTCGCTCGTGCGTTGTCGCCGCCGTCTCGTATGGCCCGCGCGCGGTTGTTGCCGATCGACAGAGCTTCGGCGCTGGCTGGGCCGATGGCCTTCTCGGCGACATCAAGGAGTAGTGCGTAGTCGATGGATGCCTGCAGGTAGTGACCGGCCATGTATCTGTACCAAGCCGCCCTCTCCGCCGCCGGCAGGAAGGTGCTGACGAGGCCGGCATCGCGAATCTCCAGTTGCGCCATCAGTTCGAGGGGGGCGGTGCAGTGGCTTGCCAGGAGAGACCACCTGGGCCAATGGTGGGCGTTGTCCGGGACGATCGTGGCCGTCACCTTGTCCAGCGCCACGGCGAGAACCGCCAGGTAGTCCACCAGCACGCCCTGACGCTGCAAGTTCTGTCGCGTGACAGTGCGTACGAGCGGATGCATGGTCAACCGTGATTCCCAGGGATCCGCATTCTCTCTGTGGACTTGCGTTCGCGGTGCGAGATCCAGCGAGATCAATCCCAGGCCGTCGAGCGCTCGCAAGGCGCTCCCTATCCTGTGTGCCGTCGGCCGGGGGAACAAGGTGGTGTCCGCCAGCACTTCCGGCCTGATGACGGCTCGGTAGGGAACAGGTGACACACCACAGCACGAAAGCAGCCGGAGCAGCGGCCGGGCGAGGTCATGACCTTGACGCTCGAGCAGGTCAAGCGAGATCTCCCATGTCGTCGTCAATGCGCGTCTGGCCGACTCCCCCGAGCTTCCTGCTGGCATGTCCACATGTCCCAGTCGTGTGTCGAAGTTGATCCGGTAGGCGTTGAACGATGTGTGGGTGTCTTCACCGGGGAAGGGATCCGTCGCCGCTGCCGCCAGGTAGCGGCCTGCGAGTTCCAGGGCCAGAGGCACTCCTCCCAAGGCGCCGGACAGAGCCACCGCTTCCTGTTCGTCACCTGCGCGGGGAGCGAGATCGGCAAGGACCCGGGCCCCGGCCTCCGAGGTAAGGGGAGGGACGTGGCACATGCGAATCCATGAGGCCCAGCGTTCCGGCCTGCCGTTACGACTGGAAATGATCACGCCGTTCCTGTGCGAAGCGGGCGGTCGCAACCACTGGGTTCCTTCTTGGACACCGCCGCTGGAGCTTCCGAGAGCGGCCGGATCGTCGGCGTTGTCTATGACGAGCAGCCAGGCGTGATCCAGGGAGTTGAGGTATCGCCACAGGACGTCAGAGGGGTGCGCGTGATCGAAATCCTCGTCTCGCGCGCCGAGGGAGAACGCGAGCGCATAGAGCGCGGACCGCATGCTTTCCACGTCGTCCGCGGGAACCCACCAGACCTGGTGGTTGGCCCGGATCGCGCGGTGAGCGAGTTCCAGCGCCAGAGTGGTCTTGCCGACGCCACCAAGACCGTAGAGAACCATGACCCGCGGCTCGGAGGCGACTCCGGGGCGCGGCATGCCGATGAAGTCACCCGCGTGTTCCAGGAGTTCGGCGCGGCCGCGCAGAGCCTGCGAGGCGATCTTCAATTGTGGAACCACGATCGGTGGTGCCGTGGCGGCGACAGAGCGGGCCTGATCCGCGCCGATGAAGATGTTGTACTGGATACCCGATTGCTGCGCGGCCTGCTGGGCCTGATTCAGCGCGTGTGAGGACTGCACGACATGCGGCGACGCCGGTCCACTCTGTGGACTTCCGCCGCGATCACCGTCGGCCCGCATCTTCTGAATTCACTGCCTGTGGGAGTTGTTGGTCTTTTCTGATATTCGGCTGATAGAATTCAAGTATATTGAGCTTTGCATCATGGGCACCGATTTTTCCATGAGCTCGTCGGTCACCGCCGCGTACGCATGAACCAGTTCAGCGTCTTCCACAAGGCGCGCCTCACGCAAGGACGCAGAACGCTTATCATAAATCAACGCAATCACGCGTTCGCGGTCGAACAGCACGAAATCAGAAATGCCCGTCTCATCCAAGAGCGGACGCACGTCGACAGCCTCTACCAGGCGGATTTCCTCACCACACTCGATGTCCGCGAGATAGGCCGCGAACTCGTAATGTTCAAGATAAGGGCTCAGAGGTAGCTCGCACACACGTATGCGAGTCATGGCGATGCCATGTTCGACGGCGTGACCATAGAGCTCTCGCTGACCCAAGACCATCTCACGCACACGCCTCGCCGCCTCATCGTAGTCACCATTCCTGAAGGCATCGTACGCGGAAAAGCCCGACTCGTCGTATTCCTGCAGACATTCGACCTTTACCCAGCTTCTTCGCAGATCCCGAAAGAAGGCCATGAAATCATCCACGCCGCCGGCTGTGGTAGCCAATCGGCGATATTTAGTGGGCGGATATAGCGCCATATATGCTGCCCCTCCCGATCGCAAGCCATACGCGGACGCGCTGGCTGATACGCCGCCAGCGCACTTCACTGTATCGATGCGGGTGCGCTGGCATCGCGCACTTGAGACGCAAAAGCAGCGCTTATTCCTGCGGAATGTTCTCGCGTGCTTTTATCAGGACATGCCGGGGCAGCACTACGATTCCTTCGCCGGGGTCGAGAAACGCGTCGGATGGCAGGTGCGGACGTAACTGCGCGGTCCGCTCCATCCCGATGACCGCGAAGTCACCCGATTCGAGCTCCCAGATGTCGGGACAACTGTTGGCCGCGGCGCTTCCATTACCGCCACCTTCATGTGGAGGCGGGCCGATACGTCTTTTGAACATGGATCCTCCAGACTGCGGTCACGTGAATGCGAGTCTTTTTCATATTAACATCAATCCATTGTCCACGAAAGCCACAGATGGCTTACGCGCTTTAGGCTGAGCTGCCAGCACCATTAAGTAAGGCCTCGAAGCCTATATACCGACAGAGGCCACATGTACCGGGGGCACTATTTCGACCACGCCAGGAGGAGAGCGCGGCGGGGTTCATGACTATCTAGGTGCTGCACGAGTGGCCGGTGGCATCGGCTGCCTACTCGCTCGACTTGTGGAAGGTGTTGCTTTGGTACCCATGCCCCTGGACCGCCTGCTGCGCGTTATCAACGGCCGAGGCGATGATCGTGAGCGTTGCGACAGGTGCTGCGGAGTCTCTTGCGACTGCCAGGAAACCCCGAATATCCTGAATCAATGCGGCGTCCTGCCGCATCACCTCGCGGATCAGCACATGCAAAGTCATCTGGAGATCAGCATCGTCAGGCCGGTCAGCCAGATCGCGCACGGGTGCGGGGGCGTCATGCTCGTCCCGCGTTCCAAAAATCCGCTGAAGCATCTTGCGTCCCCATGCGACGCCGGCCTCGGCGCTTTCGTCTTTGGCCTTATCCAGCACCGCCGCGCCATACGCCGCCACGGCCGCTGTGACGTAGGGTGAGATGTCGCCGACCAGCTGCGTTATGTCCTCGGCCATGTCTCTCCCGCGGCTCGACAGGTCGGATGACGCGACTCGGGTCAGCATCAATGTAACCGGCCTTTTGCTATCAGTCACCGTCAGCCGGAAGGCTTCCTACGGATTTCTGGTCCAGGATTCGGCGAATACGTCTCATGTCGATCACGCCGAACCGAGCCGGTGCAGACCAGCGGCAAGCGCTTGGCCCGCGCCCGCAACCTCACGGTGACCAGGCCGAGATCAACAGTCGCGGATGATGGTCGCATGAGGAGCTCATGCGCGCTGCTGGGCGTCGTGTCCCTGTTGCTCACGTCACCGCCG
The DNA here is from genome assembly GCF_008017515.1 of Nonomuraea sp. C10. Taxonomy (NCBI): domain Bacteria; kingdom Bacillati; phylum Actinomycetota; class Actinomycetes; order Streptosporangiales; family Streptosporangiaceae; genus Nonomuraea; species Nonomuraea sp. C10. The sequence continues at coordinate 1,364,066 of NZ_VPFF01000003.1, read as the reverse complement.
GCAACCGCCGCTCACGCACAGACTCGTGGATCTCCGGCTGCGGCGATATCCGCGTTGCAGGGCGAGTTCGCCCGCAGGAGCGGCGTGGTCTTCTCGCAGAGAATCCGCCGAGGTTCTGGCGAGGGCGCCGTCCTGACAGTGGCGCACGGCAAACGCCGCTTCGTTCCCAAGACAGGCATGTACGCCGTCGATGTCTCGACGTGCTCCACCTTCGCCCGAGGCGGCGACCCGATCCGCTCGCGAACGGTCCAGGTCGGCCGTGACATCTACTCCCAAGGCGACTGGACCGACGTCCCTCAAGGCAAGAAGTGGGTTCACAGGGAGGACACTGATGCCCTCCGCTGGACTCGGCACCTGATCGAGCCCCTGAACCCGGAGTTCCTGCGATTGATCTCCCCGGGCGCCAAGAGAATATCCACCCGGGACCGTTACGACGGCGTACGCACGACCCGCTATGACGGCTCGGTGCAGGTCGACCACCTCAGCTCTTACTGGGCCGGCCACCTCTACGGGACGGGAGCATGGACAGGAGGCCGCATCAGGTGGAAGCTCTGGCTGGGCCCGGACGACCTGCCCAGGCGTTTCCAGGCCGAGATCATCACCGAACCCTACGGCCCTGAGGAGAAAGCGGACGCCGTACGGATGAACGTCCTTTACAAGGGCTGGAGAGCGCCCGTCCGCATTCAGATCCCGCCCGAGAACCAGGTGGCAGAAGCCGAGTAGAACTACCCGTGGGCATCGGTGGACTCGATGCCGTTGAGGATGATCTCGACGGCGTCGAGGAACTCGTCCTCCCCCGTCGGCTGGTCGGCCTCCAGGACGGCCAGCACGCGGGTGAACGCGGAGTCCCCGCCGAACACCCGGAGCCGGGCGGCGAGGAACTGCGTGGTGTGACCTTCCCCGGCTGCCGCGAAATGCGCGCTCTGCTCCACGTCGCCCCGCGTGTAGGTCCACAGCAGCGTGAGCACGGTGATCGCGCGCGGGCCGGACAGGTTGAGGTCGCCGAGGCACTCCAGCCCCGTTTCGAGTCTGCGTACGTACGAGGGGAGCAGCGGTTCGGTGGCGACCGGGACCGCCGTCAGCCAGGGGTGGTCCCGGTAGACCCGGCGCAGGTCGAGCACCCAGGCGCGCAGGCGCTCGCGCCAGGTCGCGCCGTCCGGCGCGGGCGGGGGCGGGGTGCCGAGCGCGTGGTCGGCGGCGAGGACGACGAGGTCCTCTCTCGACTCGACATAGCGGTACAGCGACATCGTGCCGCTGCCGAGCTCTTTCGCGAGGCCGCTCATGGATATCGCGTCGATCCCGCCCCGGTCGCCGAGGCTGACGGCGGCGTCGAGCAGCTGCGCGAGCGTCCATCGGGGTTTCGGGCCCTTGGTCGGGGCCGGCGCGAGGTTCCAGGCCAGCAGGACCGCTTTCGGAACCCCGCGGAGTTCCGGCACGTCGTCGTGCGCGCTTCCCATGCGGCCATATTACTGCGTAACCCTTGCGCAGACATACTGCGTAAGCATTACGCTGTACGTATGACAGCACCGCATGCGATATCGGTCCACGACATCCACAAGCGCTATGGGGATCGCGACGTGCTCCGCGGCGTCAGCTTCGACGTCCCCCGGGGTCAGGTGTTCGCCCTGCTGGGGCCCAACGGGGCGGGGAAGACCACGCTCATCCGCATCCTCACGACCCTGATCCGCGCCGACTCCGGCACCGCCCACGTCCTCGGGCACGACCTCGCCCGCGAGGCGCCCCGGGTACGCGAGCTCATCAGCGTGACGGGCCAGTACGCGTCCGTCGACGAGGAGCTGACCGGCCTGGAGAACCTGGTCATGATCGGCCGGCTGCTCGGCCGTACCAAGAGCGCGGCGAGCGAGCGCGCCGGGGAGCTGATCGCGGAGTTCGGGCTGACCGACGCCGCGTCACGTCGCGTCGGCCACTACTCGGGCGGCATGCGGCGGCGGCTGGACCTGGCCGCCGGTCTCATCGACTCGCCGCCGGTGATCTTCCTGGACGAGCCGACCACCGGCATGGACACCCGCAGCCGGGGCGCGCTCTGGGACGTCGTCACCCGCCTCGCCGAGCAGGGCAAGACCGTCTTCCTCACCACCCAGTATCTGGAGGAGGCCGACGTCCTGGCCGACCGCGTCGCCGTGCTCGACGCCGGCGCCATCGTCGCCTCGGGCACCGCCGCCGACCTCAAGCGCCAGGTGGGCAGCGAATCGATCGAGCTGGTCCTGGACGACGGGACGACCGTCCGCGAGGTCACCGACGGCGACCCCGAACGCGTCAGGGAAGTGCTCAACCGCCTCCACCACCGGGGCCGGGTCGTCCGGACGTTCTCCGTCCAGGCTCCCACCCTGGACGACGCGTTCCTGGCCCTGACCGGACACACCACCACCGATCGGAAACTCCCCTGATGAGCACCGCGGAACTGGTCTTCACCAAGCGCAGCGTCATCCACTCGCTGCGGAACCTCGACAGCCTCGTCACCGCGATCGTCGCGCCTGTCGCCATCATGCTGCTGTTCGTCACGGTCTTCGGCACGGCGCTCGGCGGCGCCGTCGGCGGTGCGTACGCCGACTACGTCACGCCGGGCGTCATGCTGCTGTGCGCGGGGTTCGGCGCCGCGCTCACCGCGACCTCCGTCCACACCGACGTCTCCAAGGGGTTCGTCGAACGGCTGCGCACCATGCCCATCCGGGCGTCCGGGGTGATCTTCGGGCATGTCCTCGCCAGTGTCCTGCGCAACCTCGTGTCCACCGCCATCGTCATGCTGGTCGCGGTGGCGCTCGGCTTCCGCCCCACGGCCTCGCCGGTCGGGTGGCTCGGCATCGCGGCCCTGCTCGCCGCCTACATCCTGGTCTTCACGCTCATCGCGGCGGCGTGGGGGCTGGCGGCCAGGTCCGTCGACTCGGCCGGCATGTTCAGCTTCGTCGCGCTCTTCCTGCCGTACCTCTCGACCGCGTTCATCCCGGCCGGGAGCCTCCCAGGCTTTCTCCAGGGGTTCGCGGCCCACCAGCCGGTCACCCTCGTCACCGAGTCCCTGCGCGGGCTGGCCACCGGTGCTCCCGTCGCGGAAACGCTGCTGTGGTCGGGTCTCTGGCTCGCCGCCCTCGGCGGCGGCGCGGCGTTCCTCGCCGCGGCGCTGTTCCGGCGCGCGGCGCGCGGGTGAGCCGGGCCCGGCTCACCCGCGCGCCGAGGTCAGCGGGCCAGGCCGCCGAGGATGGCGGCCACGTCCGCCGGCCTGAACACGAATCCCGCGTGTGACGTGTCAAGGGTGTGCACGTCGTACGGGTTGCCGGGGGTCAGCGCGTCCGCCTCGGCGATCAGCCTGTCCTGCATGGCCAGGGGAATCGACCGGTCGCCGGTGAGCCGGATGTAGGAGCGGGCGATCGTGCCCCAGGTACCGGCCTGGACGCGGGCGTCGGCCGTCATCACCGCGATCGACTCGTCCGGCTGCAGGATGTTGAGGAAGGCCAGGAACTGCTCGTCGGTGACGTCCGCCAGGGTCGCGGCCTTGAGGTCGGCGAGCAGCTTCGGGTCGGCGGTGCGGTAGTTGGCCCGGCCGGCGCCCACCTCGGCCGGGTCGCCGACGTTGAACGCGGCGAGAGGCGCCATCAGGTTGTCCGCGAACTCGGGCTCCCCCATGTACGCGACGGGGTTGGCCAGCCGGACGCACGACCAGGCGGAGATGTAGACGAGCCGGTCCACCAGCTCGGGGATGGCGTTGCCCACCCCCGAGATGGTGACGCCGCCGAGGCTGGCGCCGACCAGCACCACCGGCCCGTGCTGGGCGGCGCGGCGCACCACGTCGGTGACCAGGTCGACGTTGTCCTGGAGCGTGACGCCCGCCAGCGTCGACGGCTCGGCCGCCCACGCGTCGAGGTCCTGCGGGGCCTGGTAGGCGACGGGGTACTGCGCGTCGAGGCCGTGGCCGGGCAGGTCGACGGCGAGGCTGCGGTGGCCGAGCAGCGCGAGCTCGCGCTGGATGGAGGTCCACATGAACGAGTTGGAGCCGGAGCCGTGGACCAGCACGAAGGTGTTCGATGACATGTTCAGTCCGTTCGCGTTGAGCTGAGGCGGACGCGCGCTGCCGTACGGGCGCGCCGAGCCGCCGATGATCACGGTGGCGGCGCTGAGAGCGCGGCGACCACCGGGTGTGAGAAGCCGACGGGACGGGCGACGGGCGGCTCGCGATACGCGACGCCACCATCAGATCGCCTCGATGGGGAACCCGTCTCAGGCAGTGCGCGAACGGATGAACTTCTCAAGCATGATCCTGACCCTACACGAGGAAGCCCCGCCGATCTGGGGCGGGGCTTCTGCTCGTTCACTCCGTGCGCAACGTCTTCCAGTGCGACGGGGTGCCCTCGTACATCACGTCGTTGCAGTCGCAGCTTCCGCAGCCGGGGGTCATCGCGATGCTCCTCCTCGCCCTAAGAGATGGGGCCTTCGTACCCGCAGTGACGATCCCGGACGCTTACGTGACGGTGACGGTCACCGGACCACGGGCCGCCGGGGAATGCTGGAGGCATGGATTCCAAAACGGCGCGGCGGATGTTCGCGGGCGCGCGGGTCGCCCGGCTGGCGACGGTGGGCGCCGAGGGCAGGCCACGCCTCGTCCCCGTCACCTTCGCCGTCCTCGGCGACCGGGTGATGACGGCCGTCGACCACAAACCGAAGCGGACCACCGACCTGCGGAGGCTGCGCGACATCGGCGACAACCCGAATGTCGCGCTGCTGGCCGACCATTACGAGGACGACTGGACGCGCCTGTGGTGGGCGCGGGCGGACGGCCGCGCCGCCGTCGCGCCGGACGGCCCGGAGCGGGCCGCCGCGCTGGACGCGCTCGTGGCCAAGTACGACCAGTACCGCGAGCGTCGCCCGGCGGGGCCCGTGATCCTCGTGGAGGTCACCCGCTGGTCGGGATGGCGGTACTCCGGGGGGTGAAAGCGCTCAGCCTCGCTCGCCCGGGCGGTCGACGATCATCGACGACAGCAGGGCCGTGCGCCACACCGCGCCCTTGGGCAGGTGGGAGTCGCGCAGCCAGACCGTCGCGGTGCCCAGGTAGCGGTAGGTGTCCGGGTCGAGGATGTCGTACCGGCGGACGTCGCCGCCTCCTTCCCGCCAGATGCCCAGGCCGGAGCGGCCCGCGGCGTCGGTCACGCCGTGTTCGATCCGGACGCCGGGGATGAGGGCCAGGGCCTGGAACATGGCCGCCTCCAGCCGCGGCGGCATCGTGCCGTACCTGCTCAGGTAGAGCGTGATCACGCGGTAGGCGCGGGCGTCGGGCGGTTCGGCGTTCCGCGGGACGCCCTTCTCCTGCGGGAAGTCGATCCAGTGGCGGTCGCCCGTGACCTTGGCCAGCAGTTTCCTCGGGTCGGTCGGCAGCCCGCGGAGCTTGGCGTCGTACTGCCCCGGCGCCAGGTCGTCGTCGCCCGGGTCCGGAGGGACGTCGGTGACCACCAGGTCGCCGTTCTCGCCGAAGCCGGCGGTCTGCTTGCCGTCGTAGCGGATCCACCTCTCGTAGGTCTGGGCCGTGTCCGAGGTCGGCTGCTTGTCCATGGACCTGGTGTAGTGCCACTGGGTCGGCGCCGGCCGGGGGGCGTCGCCGCGCTCGCTCGCCACCTTCGCGGCCTGGGCCAGCACCAGGCCGGGGTCCAGCCGCACGGCCGACGACGGGGTGACGGCCGGTTCCGTGACGGAGGGCTCGGACGGCAGGGCGACCACGGCGAGCACGGCCACGGCCGCGCCGGCCGCCCCGACGGTGATCAGGCGGTGCGCCCACGTCCACCTGCGCCGCCGGATCCGGGTCAGGAGCCGCCGCCGCTGCGGGATGGACCACTCCTGGTCCGGCTCGGGCACCTCGGCCCGCCACTCGCGCAGCGATCGCAGGTCATCCATCCAAAGACTCCTCTCGCGTCACGGTGGGGTCGGCTCCGCCGAGCGCCTGGCGCGTCCGGGCTCTGGCCCGGTGCAGGCGGGACCGGACCGTGCCGATGGGGATGCCCAGCGCGCGGGCCACGTCCTCGTAGGACATGTCGGCCCACGCCATGAGTAACAGCACCTCCCGGTCGCCGGGCGACAGCTCGGAGAGGGCCGCCGCCAGCCCGGCCTGCTGCGCCGAGACCCGGTTGTCGACGCGGTCGGCGTACGGCTCGGTGATCTCGTCGACACCGGTGCGGACCAGCGCGCGGTAGAACCGGATCTCCACCCGGCGTTGCCGGCTGACGAGCCGGGCGGCGATGCCGTACAGCCACGGGCGCGCGTCAGGGTGGCTCGTGTCGTAGCGGTGGCGGCGCCGGAAGGCGGTGAGGAAGACGTCGGAGACGATGTCGTCGGCCAGGGACGGGCCGAGTCGCCGGGCGACGTAACGCCGCAGTGCGGGGGCATGCCGGTCGAAGAGTCCGGCGAAGACCTCCGGGTCGTGCCGCGAGCGCCGTATGAGGTCGGCGTCGGCCGTGCCAGACTCTTCGGCGATCACCCGGTGCTCCCGTTCGCTGCGCAGTGCATTCGACGGCTTTCGCCCGTACGACCACCGCGAGTTCGCGAAAAGGAGTGTGAACTACGTCACATACTTGGCTCAGATGCTCAGCGGCACGTGGTGGATCTCGTCGGCCGGGTGGCCGGCGCGTTCGTGGATGCGCAGGACCGCGTCCGCCGTGGGCGCCTCCGAGAGGCAGTAGATGACTCCTTCCTCCGGGTCCGCCCAGGCGTGCTCGAAGGTCACTCCCTCCTCGTCCTGGATCTCGACGTCGGCGGAGTGTGCCCGTTTGAGCTGGTCACCGGTGATGCCCGCCATGCCGCGGTGCATGTCGAGGAACTTCGCCATCACTGCCTCCCCCAGGCAAGCTGTCTCCTCCAGCGTAGGTTCGCCCCCGCAGCCGGCACACCAAGTGGGACCCAAGAGGGCGTATCGGGCCACTCGTACGAAACAGCGTGCCCGGCGACGTGGGCCGGGCACGCTGGGTTCGGGTGGGAGATCAGCCGGTTCTCAAGGTGAGGCCGTACGCCGACAGGATCTCGTTGACGGGCTGGTGGTACGTGGTCCCGCCGATGCTGCAGTTGCCGGAGCCGCCGGAGGTGACGCCCTGGGCCTGGCTGCCGGAGATGAACGAGCCGCCGGAGTCGCCCGGCTGGGCGCACGCGCTGGTGCGGGTCAGGCCGGAGACAGTGCCCTGCGCGTAGCGGACGCTGGCGTTGTGCTGCTGGATGGTGCCGCAGCGCCAGCCGGTGGTGGAGCCGGAGCGGCAGATGGACGCGCCGACCGACGCCTGCGTGGAGCCGCGGACGGTCACGAGCGCGCCGCCGGAGCCGCGCACGTACGGGGTGGCGTTGTGGCCGGGAGCGGCGACCCAGGCGTAGTCGTTGCCGGGGAAGGACGAGCCCTGGAAGGTGCCGGTCGGGTTCGTGGTGCGCGAGCCGGCGCGGCCGCAGTGGCCGGCGGTGACGAAGCCGGGGGTGCTGCCGCGGGTGACGGAGAAGCCGACGCTGCACCGGCTGGAGCCGATGTAGAACGCGGAGCCGCCGATGATGTCCATGAACGGCTGCGGGCTCTCTGTGGAGACGGCGACCTTGACCACGCCCTTGTCGACGCCGGCCGCGGCGGCGAGCGCCTCGCCGGCTTCCTGGGTGGCGGCCAGGATGACGACGCTGTTGGTGGTCACGTCGACGTACCAGAGGGAGGCGCCGGTCTTGCCCTTCTGGGCGGCCAGGTCGAGCTGGTCCTTCACGGAGGTCAGCTGGGCCAGGGTGCGGCCGACGACGACCGGCTGGGCGCCCTTGGCCTCGATGGCCGGGGCCTCGGCGGCGTCGGTGGTGGCGACCATGAGCTTGGAGGCGTCGGCGTTCAGCCAGGAGCCGCCGTAGGAGTCGCCTAACGAGGCGGTGAGGGTGGCCTCGGTGGCGGCGGCGCGCTGCTCGTTGGCCAGCCGGGTGACGACCTGCCGCTCGGTGAGCCCGAGGTCGCGTTCGAGCGCGTCGATCACCGACGGCGGGGTTGCCGGGTCCGCCATGGGGGCCGGGTCGGCCATGGCGGGGACGGCGAGGGGGAATGCCAGGCAGGCCACGATGGTGGCTCCTGCCAGCGCACTGCGTTTACCCAACATGCGCACTCCTTGGTGGGGGGTGCTGTCAAGTTATCGGCTGGCGCTGGCAACGACACGTCCTCAAAAAGGCCGTATTTCGGTCTTATGGTTCATGTCCTGAAATATCTAGACACACGGTGAACATTGCGGTCAGCCGGTCCACGTCCGCCGGAGTGGGCGGCTCCGGGCCGAGCGCGCGGCGGACTCTGGTGATGCCGGTGAGGAGCGCCGCCGCGGTGCGCGCCCTGGCCATCGCGTCGGGGTCGTCGCCCAGGAACTCCGCAAGCGGGGTGATGATGGCCGTCCGCAGGCGCTCCCGTACGAGCTCCTGGATCTCCGGGTCGTCGGCGGAGTGGGCCAGGGCGCGCAGGATGCGGCTCTTCGGGTCAGCGTGCATGCGGCGGGCGGCGAACTCCGCGAGCCGGCGCGGCAGCCCCGCCCGGTCGCCTTCGAGGACGACCCGGATCGTCGGCTCGTCCCGCAGGACCTCGCCGAACAGGCCCGCCTTCGACCCGAAGTAACGCCCCACCAGAGCGATGTTGGCGTCCGCCGCCGAGGCGATCATGCGTACGGTCACGCGCTCGTACCCATACTCGGCGAACAGCGCCCTGGCGGCGTCGAGCAGCCGCAGACGGGTGGCCGCACGATCCCGGGGGCGGGCCTCAGCTCTCATGCCCGGGAATATATCGGCTTGCCGAAACACTAGTAAACAGGCGTATACTTCCATGCGGAATACGAGGGGATGTGGTGACTTGGCGGGCCAAGCGGCGGCCGCAAGCCCCCAGAAGCAGTACACCCACCGCGAGGTCCTCGAGGTCATGGCCGGGCTCATGCTCGCCATGCTCACCTCGATGCTGTCGACGTCCGTGGTGGGCACGGCGCTGCCGACGATCGTGGGGGAGCTCGGCGGCCAGGACCAGTACTCGTGGGTGGCCTCGGCGACCATCCTGACGATGACGGTGTCCACACCGCTGTGGGGCAAGCTGTCCGACGTGTTCGGCCGCAAGCGGCTCTTCCAGGTGGCGCTGGCGGTGTTCGTCGGCGCGTCGCTCGCCGCGGGGCTCTCGCAGAACATGGGCCAGCTCATCGCCGGGCGCGCCCTGCAGGGCGTGGGCGCGGGCGGCCTGGGCGCGCTGGCCCAGGTCATCCTGGGCGACATCGTCTCCCCCCGCGAGCGCGGCCGCTACTCCGGCTACATGGGCGCCGTCTTCGGCGTCTCCACCGTCGCCGGGCCGCTGCTCGGCGGGTTCCTGGTCGACGCCGAGATGCTCGGCTGGCGCTGGTGCTTCTACGTGGGCGTGCCGCTCGCCGTGGTCGCCGCGGTCGTCGTGCAGAAGGTGCTCAAGCTGCCGCACGTCAAGCGCGACACCCGCATCGACATCTGGGGCGCCACCACCATCACGGCCAGCGCGACCTCGCTGATGCTGCTGCTCACCCTGGGCGGCACCGAGTTCGCGTGGAACTCGCCGTGGACCTACGTCCTGGCCGCCGTCAGCCTCGTCTCGCTGGGCCTCGCCGTGCTCGCCGAGCGCACCGCGGGCAACCCGATCCTGCCGCCCCGGCTGTTCAGCAACCGCACGTTCATCCTGACCAGCCTCGGATCGCTGTTCGTCGGCGTGGCGATGTTCGGCGCGATGATCTACCTGCCGCAGTACCTGCAGGTCGTCCAGGGCATGAGCCCGACGGACTCGGGCCTGATGACGCTGCCCATGGTGATCACGCTGTTCCTGTCCGGCGTCATCTCCGGCAAGACCGTCACGAGGACCGGGCGGTGGAAGATCTTCCCGGTCGTCGGCATGCTGCTCGTGACCATCGGGCTGTTCCTGCTGTCGCGGCTGCACGTCGACTCCAGCCCGTGGGTCATCGGCCTCGACATGGCGGTGCTCGGCACCGGGCTCGGCCTGACCATGCAGATGCTGATCCTGGCCGCGCAGAACGGCGCCGAGGTCCGCGACATGGCCTCCACGACCTCCGGCGTCTCGTTCTTCCGCTCGCTCGGCGGCGCCATCGGCGTGGCCGGGTTCGGCGCGATCCTGACCAACCGGCTCTACGCCGAGATGCCCGCGGGGAGCGCCAGGCCGTCGCTCGGCAGCCCCGACGAGATCCAGGCGCTGCCCGAGCCGGTCAAGCACCTCGTGCTGGAGGCGTTCACCCGCGGCCTGGAGACCGTCTTCCTGGTGGGCGTCCCGATCGCCCTGCTCGGCTTCCTCGCCGTGGTCTTCCTGAAGGAGCTGCCGCTGCGCGGCGGCGCCACTCCCCCGCCCGCCGCCCCGCCGCCCAGCAGGGACGACCTGGTGCTGGCCGGCCTGCTGCTCGAACTCGTCGCCCAGCGCGTCGAGCGCGTGAACGGCCGGCCGTCGGCGCTGCTCACGGCCGTGGCCAAGATGGCGCCGCCGGACGACCGTACCGAGAAGGAACGCGCCAGGGCCGTGGCGCGCGAGGTGCTGCGCCCCACCTCGCGCGCGCTCATCGCGCAGGCGGCGCCGCCGGCGCCCGCGAAAGATCTCGTGACAGGAGGGATCCCGCAGTGATCCGCAAGTTGGTCGGCGCCGTGCTGGCCGCGCTGGCGGCCATGGCCGGGTTCTGGCTGATGGTCGCGCCGTTCGCGCTCGGCACCCAGCCCGAGGGCGCGGCCTGGAACTCCGCCACCACGACGGAGTTCTTCACCGGCCTCGGCGTCGCCGCCGTCGGCCTCGCGGGCGCCGCCGCCTTCGCCGCCGCCATCCACGCCGAGCTCGCCGCGCGGGGCCTGGTGACGGTACGCGAGCGCCAGCGGGAACCGGAGCCCGCCGCCCCCCAGACCTCGTCCGCCGAGCTGGCCGCCCTGCTGGCGCCCCTGGTCGAGGCCCTGCGCGAGGACCTCGACGCGACAGACCGCGAGCGGCGGCAGAACGGATCCACGACCCTGGTCGCGTCGGAGGACCAGCGATGAGGGCCAAGCTGGGCGTGACCGCGCTGGCGCTGCTGTTCCTGACCGGGCTCTGGCTCGTCGCCGCCCCGTTCGTGGTCGGCTACCAGCCCAGGGGCACCGCGCTCACCGCCGCGACCGTGAACGACCTGTGGATCGGCGGCGCGCTCGCCGGCGGGTCGTTCCTCGGCCTCGTCTGGTACGCGGCCGACCTGTTGCACGAGCTGACGACCCGGCGCGGCAAGCTGCGTCGTACCGGCTGACCTGCTGGAACGTGTCGTATCGTGGCGGGATGAAGCGTGCTGCCACCCTGGCGCTCGTGGTGCTCGCCTCCGTGGCGTGCGGCGGGCAGAGCCCGGTCGCGTCGGCCAGACCGGCGCCGCCGACGACCTCCGCGACGCCCTCTGAGCCGACGCCCACCGCGAAGACGCCCACCGCCACCGAGCCGCCCTCGTTCGACGCCGAGGTGAGCCAGGTGACCCGCGACCAGCTGCGGTATTCGTGGCGTGAAGGCTGCCCGGTCCACTACCGCGACCTGCGCCTGATCAGGATGACCTACTGGGGCTTCGACGACAAGCCGCACACCGGTGAGCTGGTCGTGCGCAAGACCGTCACCGACGACATCGTGCAGGTCTTCGAGAAGCTGTACGACTGGCGCTGGCCGATCAGGCGGATGGAGCTGATCGACGTCTACAAGGGCGACGACTACGACTCCATCGACGCCGACAACACCTCGGCCTTCAACTGCCGCCAGGCCACGGGGTCGAGCAGCTGGTCCAAGCACGCCTACGGCGAGGCGATCGACATCAACCCGCGCGAGAACCCGTACGTGACCGCCGACGGCAGGACGGCCCACTCCAACGCCCGGAAGTACACCGAGCGGCCGATGAAGGGCAAGGGCGTGATCAACCCCGGCGACAAGGTGGTGCGGGCGTTCGCGCAGGTGGGATGGCAGTGGGGCGGCAACTGGTCGGGCACCAAGGACTACCAGCATTTCAGCAAGGGCGGCGGCTGAGAGAATCGAGACATGGCTGACAAGGACGGCGACGGCTGGACCGAGTGCGGGCGAGGACACCGCCACTGGGGGCTGCACGGCGCCTCGGGGCTGCTCGCCGTGCACCACGACGAGCTCGGGGTGCCTCACGTGCTGATGCAGAAGCGTTCGGCGTGGAGCCACCACGGCGGCACGTGGGGGCTGCCCGGCGGGGCGCGCGACAGCCACGAGGACGCGGTGGCGTCCGCGCTGCGCGAGGCCCGCGAGGAGGCGGCGGTGGCGGGCGACCTGCTGCGGGTGCAGGGGGTCTACCGCGACGACCACGGCGGGTGGGCGTTCGAGACGGTGATCGCGGAGTCGGCCGAGCGGCTGGCGGCGGTCTGCGCGAACGGCGAGAGCGACGAGCTGCGCTGGCTGCCGCTGGGCGAGGTGGCCGCCAGGGAGCTGCACCCCGGCTTCGCCGAGACGTGGGGCACGGTCAGCGGTGCGATCAGCCCGGAGACCCTGGTGCTCGACGTGGCCAACATCGTCGGCGCGCGGGCCGAGCGCGGCTGGTGGAACGACCGGCTGGGGGCCGCCACCCGGCTGCTGGAGGAGGTGTCGGGGCTGCGGCTGTCGCATTCGGTGCTGGCGCAGTGGTATCCGCGGATGGTGGCGGTGGTCGAGGGCGCGGCCAGGGAGGTGCCCGACATTCCCGGGATCCAGGTGGTCGCGGCGGCCGGCAGCGGCGACGACGCGATCGTGGACGTGGTGCGCCGGGCCAAGCCGTGGGAGCGGGTGCTCGTCGTCACCGCCGACCGGGAGCTGAGGGAGCGCGTCGCCGAGCTGGGGGCCGAGACGGCGGGACCCAAGTGGCTGCTGTCACAGCTGCGCGGGTAACACGTCGTCGAAGACGGCCTTGAGCCCGGTCACCTCCAGCACCCGCTGCAGGACCCCGTGCACGCCGGTGAGCCGGAGCGTGCCGCCGCGCCCGCCGACGGCGCGCTGGTGCTCCACCAGCGCCCACAGGCCGCTGGAGTCGCAGAACTCCAGCCCGGAGGCGTCGATCACCACGTCGAGCGGTCCTTCGGCGGCGAGGGCGTCGAGCCGCTTCTTGAAATCGGGAGCCGTCAGCTTGTCCAGGTCACCCCGCAGGCGCACGGTGGCCGAACGCTCCGCCCGTGCCACCTCGATCTTGAGATCCGCCACCACCTGAACGTACACCGGCGTCACCGCAGCCGCTATCGTGGTGTCGCACTGGAGGGTTCGCATAGTGGACGAGTGCAGCCGCCTTGAAAGCGGCCAGGTCAGCGATGGCCTCGTGGGTTCGAATCCCACACCCTCCGCTTCCCGACGAAACCCGCTCACCGGCCGGTGAGCGGGTTTCGTGCCGTCTACCGGCCGGCGCCGGCGAAACCGTCTCCGATGCTGGCGGCGAGCTGCAGGTAGGCGTCCCTGGTCGCCTCCTGCAACCGGTCCAGGTCGATCTCCGCGCCCTCCTCCAGATGCGGGTCGTACGGCACGCGGACGACGGCCCGGCACCGGGCGGCGAAGTGGCCCTCCAGCTTGTTGATGTCGACAGCCGACTTCGACCTCGGCCTGACGCTGCACAGCACCACGGTCGCGTCGCGTACGAGATTCTCGTAGTGGTGGGCCTCCAGCCAGTCGAGCGTGGCCGAGGCCGCCCGCGCGCCGTCGACCGACGCGGAGCTGACCAGCACGATCTGGTCGGCGAGGCCGAGCACCCCGCCCATCGCGGAGTGCAGCAGGCCGGTGCCGCAGTCGGTGATGCAGATCGAGTAGAAGTTCTCCAGCACCTGCGAGACGGCCTGGTAGTCGGCGCCGCTGAACGCCTCCGACACCGACGGGTCGCGGTCGGAGGCCAGCACCTCCAGCCGCGACGGCGCCTGAGAGGTGAAGGCCCTGATGTCGACGTACCTCTTGACCTGGTCGGCCTCGTTGAGCAGGTCGCGGACGGTGGCCGAGGTCTCCAGCTTCAGCTTGTCGGAGAGCGTTCCACGGTCGGGGTTGGCGTCGACCGCGATCACGCGGTCGCCGCGGATCTGGGCCAGCGTGGCGCCCAGGCCGACCGTGGTCGTGGTCTTGCCGACACCGCCCTTCAGGCTGAGCACGGCGACGCGGTGGTGGCCGGTGGCGACGGGCGTGCGCGCCCTGGCCATCAGCGCGCGGCGGCGCCTGACCTCCGGCGGCTCGCCGGGCTTGATCCAGCCGCCGGACGCCTTGTAGACGATCCGGCGCCAGCCCTTGGAGGGGGCGTTGCGGCGGCCGCGCAGCAGCGTGTCGGGGTCCAGGCTCTCGGCGGTGGGCCTGCCGGTCGCCGGGGGCCTCGGCGGGGCGTTGAAGACGGGCACCGGGGCCGGGCGGTGACGCGGCTCGGGCTGCCTCGGCGGCTCCTCTGCTCTCGGGGGCGCCTCCTCCGCCGGGCGCGGCTCCTGGAACCTGAGGTGCTCGTCGAACGTGCGGGCCTCCCGGCCGGCGCGGGGCTCGTCGAAGGCGCGCTGGGACGGCTCGGCGAACGGCGGGCTCGGCTGGTCGAAGGTGCGTTGCGGAGGCTCGGGGAAGGCATGCTGCGTGGGCTCGGGGAGCGACGGGGGCGGCAGCGACGGGAGGGACGGGAGCGTTTCGTCCGGGGTGTGCTGGGCCGCCTCCTCGCGCGCCGGCTCGGCGGCGGGCTCGGGCGGGGCGGGCGTCTCGCTGGCCCAGGCCGGTGGAACGGGCCAGGAGAGGTTCTCCTCGGTCTTCTCCTCCACCTTCTCCGGCTCGGGGAAGGACGCCAGCGCGTAGCTGTCGGTGTCGTCCGGCCGGGGCAGCGGCTTGAGCGGGGCCAGGAACGCGTCGTCGATCGCCGGTTTGGTGTCGGCGCTGTCATCGGCGGGCGGATCGTCCCCCGTGTCGGCCTTTGTGTCGGTCTTGTCGCGCGGGCTCGCCTTGTCCAGCCACTCCCCCGCCTCGCTCTCGGTGGCGGGCACCGCCTCCGACCCGTACACCGAGTCGACCGCGGCGCGGAAGAGCGGCGGGGTCGGCGTGTCGTGCTGCGGCACCGACGCCCACGGGTCCTGGGGGTAGGGCGAGACGACGACGGTCTCGTCGGCCGGGACGCCCGGGCCGGTCTTGGCGCTCACCTTGACCGGCGCCTCCTCGGACTCCTTGATGGCGTCCAGCCAGGCGAGCTGTTCCTCGAGAGCTTCTTCTCGATCGTGTCTTGCCACCGTGTTCCCCCTCGGGCGGGTCTAAAGGGGTGGTAAATATCTTGCAGATTAACGCCAAGCGCTCCGGGGAAGGCCGGCAACCCTCAACTTCTCTGCCCCGTTACCGTGGTGCGCATGCGAGCCATCGAGATCACCCGCAGCGGCGGGCCAGAGGTGCTGGAGTGGCGGGAGGTCCCCGACCCGGAGCCCGGGCGCGGTGACGTGCTCATCGACGTGGCCGCCTCGGCGGTCAACCGGGCGGACGTCCTCCAGCGCCAGGGCAACTACCGACCCCCGCAGGGCGCCTCGCCCTATCCGGGGCTGGAGGTGTCCGGCGTGGTCGCGGCGGTCGGCGCGGACGTCGAGCACTTCAAGGCGGGCGACGAGGTGTGCGCGCTGCTGGCCGGCGGCGGCTACGCCGAGCGGGTGGCCGTGCCGTGGCAGCAGGTGATGCCGGTGCCGCGGGGCGTCCGGCTGGAGGAGGCCGCCGGGCTGCCCGAGGTGGCCTGCACGGTCTGGTCCAACGTGTTCATGCTGGGCCGGCTGCGCAAGGGAGAGACCTTGCTGGTGCACGGCGGCGCGAGCGGCATCGGCACGTTCGCGGTGCAGCTCGCCAAGGCGTTCGGGGCGAACGTCGTGGTCACGGTCGGCTCGTCCGGCAAGGGCGAGCGGGTCAAGGAGCTGGGCGCCGACGCGTACGTGAACTACCGCGAGGAGGACTTCGCCGAGCAGGTCAAGGCCGATGTGATCCTCGACATCATGGGCGCCAAATACCTGGCCGGCAACCTGCGGGCGCTCAAGACCGGCGGGCGGCTGGTGGTCATCGGCATGCAGGGCGGCCGCAAGGCCGAGCTCGACCTGGGCGTGCTGCTGGCCAAGCGGGCCTCGGTGCACGGCACCACGCTGCGCGCCCGCCCGGTCGAGGAGAAGGGCGCGATCGTCCGGAGCGTCGTGGAGAACGTGTGGCCGCTGATCGACGCCGGTGCGGTGCGGCCGGTGGTGTTCGCCGAGCTGCCGATGTCCGACGCGGCCGAGGCTCACCGTATGGTGGATTCCGGCGACCACGTTGGGAAGATCCTCCTAGTACGGTGAGACTTATGAATGCTGAGGACAACAACTCGCCTCACATCGTGGTGGTGGGCCCCGACTTCCAGGGTCAGGACGATAACGGCGAAGACGAGCGCTCGGTGGCCAACCTGGTCGAGCAGCCGGCCAAGGTGATGCGCATCGGCAGCATGATCCGGCAACTCCTCGAAGAGGTGCGGGCCGCCCCGCTCGACGAGGCCAGCCGCAAGCGGCTGAAGGACATCCACCAGTCTTCGATCAAGGAGCTGGAGGACGGCCTGGCGCCCGAGCTGGTGGAGGAGCTGGAACGGCTGTCGCTGCCCTTCACCGAGGACACCGGCACCGCGCCCAGCGACGCCGAGCTGCGGGTGGCGCACGCCCAGCTGGTGGGCTGGCTCGAAGGGCTGTTCCACGGCATCCAGACGACGCTGTTCGCCCAGCAGATGGCGGCCCGCGCCCAGCTGGAGCAGATGCGCAGGGCGCTGCCCGGCGGACGGCCCGAGGAGCACCCGCGCCCGCCGGGCGGCTCGGGGCCCTACCTGTAGAGCTCCTCGAGCACCAGCGCGACGCCGTCCTCGTCGTTGGCCGCGGTCACATGATCGACCGCGGCCAGCACGCCGGGGTGCGCGTTGGCGACCGCGTAGGAGGTGCCTGCCCACGTCAGCATGGGCAGGTCGTTCGGCATGTCGCCGAACGCCACGACCTGCGACTGCTCGATGTCGTGCCGCTCGGCGAGGGTGGCCAGGGCCGTGGCCTTGGTGACGCCGATCGCGCTCATCTCGATGAGCCCGCGGCCGCTGGAGTGGGTGGCGGTCACCAGGTGCCCGACCAGCTCGTGCACGGTCGCGTGCAGCTCGTCAGGGCCCAGCTCGGGGTGCAGGGCCAGCAGCTTGACGCAGGCCCGCGAGGTGAGCGACTCGCCACGCAGGCGGGCCCTGCCCGTGGTGGCGCCGTCCCAGGTGCCGAGGCGGAAGTCCGACTCGTGCGCGTGGCCTCCCTCGTACTCGACCGAGAACGAGAGATCGGGGACGTTCGCTCGAAGCTGAGAGACGACTTCTTCGAGCACCTCCGGGTCGATGAGGTGAGACTTCACCACCCGTTCGGTGTGCATGTCGTAGATCAGCGCCCCGTTGGCGCAGACGGCGAGGCCGCGGTGCCTCACCGCCCCCGCCACGGGGTGCATCCACCGAGGCGGGCGGCCGGTGACGAACACCAGCATGGCCCCTGCGTCCTCGACTCTGGCGAAGGCGGCGGCGGTGCGGGGAGACACGGTTCCGTCCGTACGGAGGGCGGTGCCGTCCAGGTCGGTGGCCACCAGGCGGGGTGCGCGTAGGTTGTGCATAACACGTTCCAGTTTGCCCGCTGATGCGCCCAGCCAGAAATCTTCGTTCGACGGGAACACCAACGCGCCAGAATGGTGTTAGATGTGGAGGCGTTGTATTAGCTATCCCGTAGTGAAAACCAGCATGACATTGTCTGAGCCACCCCGGGTGCTTGCTGTACGACACACCGGGATCCACGAGGTGTGGGTCCCATAGATTCACATCCTGAGGGAGAGCTTTTATGGCTCAGGGAACCGTCAAGTGGTTCAACGCCGAGAAGGGCTTCGGCTTCATCGCCCCGGACGGCGGCGCGCCGGACGTGTTCGTGCACTTCTCCGAGATCGTCGGCAACGGCTACCGCAGCCTTGAAGACGGCCAGCGGGTCGAGTTCGAGATCACGCAGGGCCAGAAGGGGCCGCAGGCCTCCCAGGTCCGCTCCATCTGACCTGTAGCAGCGAGACAGGCCGGGGTTCGCTTCCAGCGGACCCCGGCCTTTCGCGTTTGTTATGGCCTTGACCGGCCGTTGTCACGGGTGTGACTCGATTCACAGGCCAGGCGAACCCCGGCACCTTTCCGCACATCTAGCGATATATGAGGTACGCCTGGTTATGTCACCCCGTAACAGTGACCTCCGTGATCGTCCTGTTACTCAACGATCACATCCTCAAGCACGCCTGGCCCGGGTTCGTCACGGCCAAGCTGAGTGACCTCGCCGGACTCGTCGTCGCACCGCCCCTGGTGGCGCTCCTCCTGCTGCGCCGCGCCGATCTCGCGGCCACCATCCTGACCGGTGCGCTCTTCACGGTCGTGAAAACGACGGAGACGGGCGCTGAGGCCGCCTCCCAGATCTGGACCACCCTGGCGGGCTCCTCGCGCGTCCTGGCCGATCCTGGGGACCTGCTGGCCCTTCCTGCGCTCCTCCTGGCCTGGTGGGTGCGGCAGCGCAGCCGGCGGGCGGTGGCCGCGCGGTGGCGGGTGCTCACCGCCGTCCCCCTGGCCGTCCTCGCCGTGACCGCCACCGCGGGCCACCCCGGCATGCCCGGCGCCGAGGTCGTCGACCTCAGGGACGGCGTCCTCGTGCTCGACTCCCGGTACGCGTCGCACGACGGCGGCGCGACCTGGGAGACGTACGTCGCCTCCGACGCCTACGCGGGACCGGAGCGCGAGTATCAGCCCGGCCAGCGCGCCGCCTGCCTGCGCGAACACTGCTACCGGCTCGTCCGGCATCACGTGAAGGTGCTGCGCTCCGGCGACGGCGGCCGCACCTGGGAGCCCGAGTGGGAGATCCCTCCAGGCCGGGTCACCATGCTCGAACGCGAGCTGGTGGGCGGGCGGCCCGACGAGGACCCCATCGTCTCCAGGACGCTCGTGGTCCAGGACCGGCCGGGCGGGCACGTCGTGGTCGTCGCCAACGGACGGGACGGCGTCGCCGTGCGCGGCGTCGACGGGACGTGGCGGCGGTTCGGCTTCAGCGCCGACGGCCGTCTGCTGGAGTCGGCCGCGATCCCGCTCGACCGGCCCGCCGACGACGACGCGGAGATGCTGGTCGCCGGGCTGGCCGCCGCCTGGGCGACCCTGCTCGGCCTGGCCGTTCAGTCGGTGCGGGCGCGCCGCGCCCGCCCCTGGCTCGTCGTCGTGCTGGGCGGCCTCGGGGCGCTGCTGATCGCGCCGTTGCCGTACGAGCGAGTGTTCGGACCGCACCAGAACGTCATGACGGACTGGAGCCCGCTGCCCCCGCTCCTCGCGGCGCTGGGCGCGGCCCTGCTGATCTGCGTGGTCGTCGTGGCCTGCTCGCTGGTCTCGGACGGCGGCGTCGGGTCGCGGGGCGCGGTGGACGCGCTGGCGCTCGGCGTGGCGGTCGGGCTCTGCGTGGCGGGACCGTTCAAGGCGTGGAGCACGGGCTGGATCGACCACGGCGCGGCGCTGGCCGTCGCCGTGGTCGCCGCGCCGCTCGTGTGTCTCCTCGGGGCGCTGGCGCTGCGCCCCCGCCGCTACTTGACCGGCTCCAGCACGTCGAGCCCCACGTAGGGGCGGAGCGCCTGGGGGACCACCACGGAGCCGTCGGCCTGCTGGTGGTTCTCCAGGATGGCGACGATCCACCGGGTGGTGGCCAGCGTGCCGTTGAGCGTGGCGGCGTACTGCGGCCTGCCGTCCTTGTCGCGGAAGCGCACGCCCAGCCGGCGGGCCTGGAACTCCGTGCAGTTGGAGGTCGAGGTCAGCTCGCGGTAGCGGCCCTGGGTCGGGATCCACGCCTCGCAGTCGAACTTGCGGGCCGCCGACATGCCGAGGTCGCCCGCCGCCGTGTCGATCACGCGGTAGGGCACCTCGATCTTGGCCATCATCCGCCGTTCGTACTCCAGCAGGCGCTGGTGCTCGGCCGCCGCGTCCTCTGGCCGGACGAAGGAGAACATCTCCACCTTGTCGAACTGGTGGACCCTGATGATGCCCCGGGTGTCCTTGCCGTAGGAGCCCGCCTCGCGGCGGAAGCACGACGACCAGCCCGCGTAGCGCAGCGGGAGCTGGTCGGCGGGCAGGATCTCCTGCGCGTGGTAGCCGGCCAGCGACACCTCGGAGGTGCCGACCAGGTAGAGGTCGTCCTCGGGCAGGCGGTAGATCTCCTTGTCGTGCGCCACGTGGAAGCCGGTGCCCTGCATGGTCTCCGGCTTGACCAGGACCGGGGTGATCATGGGCACGAAGCCGGTCTCGATGGCCTGCTGCATGGCCATGTTGAGCAGGCCGAGCTGCAGCCGGGCGCCCTGGCCCTTGAGGAAGAAGAACCGCGAGCCGGACACCTTGGCGCCGCGCTCCATGTCGATCGCGTCGAGCCGCTCGCCCAGCTCCAGGTGGTCCTTCGGCTCGAAGTCGAACGTGCGCGGCTCGCCGTGGGACTCGAGCACGACGTAGTCGTCCTCGCCGCCGGCGGGCGCGTCGGCCTCGACGATGTTGGGCACCGTCTGGAGCAGCCCGTCGAGCTCGGCGGCGAGCTTCTCCGCCTCCGCCTCGGCGGACCGCACCTGGGCGGCGAGGTCCTTGGCCCGCTGGAGCAGCGCGGCCTTCTCCTCGCCCTGCGCCCTGGAGACCTGCTTGCCGAGGCTCTTCTGCTCGGCGCGCGAGGACTCGAACGAGGTCAGCGCGGAGCGGCGGCGCTCGTCCAGGTCGAGCAGCGAGTCGACGACCGAGTCGTCCTCGCCGCGGGCACGCTGCGACGCCCGCAGCCGGTCGGGGTCCTCACGAAGGGTACGCAGGTCGATCACAAGGAAAGGCTACCGGCGCGCGGCGAGCACCCGCTCCCCGATTATCAGACCTGGCCGGCGCGGATCCTGGCGAGCCACTCCTTCGCCCCGGCGAACTCGGGGTCGCCCGTGCCGCGCTTGATCCGCGGAGCCACCCCGTCGGCGCGCGGATAGCTGCCCAGGAAGCGCACCTCGCCGCAGATGCGGTGGAGGCCCGCGACGGCCTCGCCCACCCGCGCGTCGGCCACGTGGCCCTCGAAGTCGAAGTGGAAGAAGTAGCGGCCGATGCCCTGGCCGGTGGGCCGCGACTCGATGCGGCTCAGGTTGACGCCGCGCACCGAGAACTCGGTCAGCATCTCCAGCAGCGCGCCCGGGTGGTCGTCTGCCAGGAACACGACCAGGGTGGTGCGGTCGCTGCCGGTCGGCTCGGGCAGCGGGCCCGGCCTGCTCACGCGTACGAACCTCGTCACGGTGTCGGACCGGTCGCCGATGTCGCTCCGCAGCTCGACCAGGCCGTAGTGCTCGCCCGCGATGCGGGCGGCGATCGCGGCGTCGTACGGCGAGCCGGGCAGCGACACCTCCTGGGCCGCCGCCGCCGTCGACGGGGCGGACACCACGACCGCGTCGGCCAGCTCGCGGTTGAGGAACCCGCGGCACTGCGTGATCGCGGCCGGGTGGGTGTAGACCCGCTTGACGTGCACGATCTCGGTGTCGGGCCGGGCCAGCAGCGAGAACCGCACCGGGAGCAGCAGCTCGGCGGTGATCAGCAGCGGCTCGCCCCAGGCGAACTCGTCCAGCGTCGTCGTGATGCCGCCCTCGAGCGAGTTCTCCAGCGGGACCACCGCGGCGTCGGCCTCGCCGGCGCGCACGGCGTTGAGCGCGGCGGTGACCGTCGCGCAGGGCAGCCGCTCGGCTTCGGGCTCCAGGAGCGTCAGGGCCTCTTCGGTGAAGGTGCCCTCAGGGCCGAGGTACGCGGTTCTGGACATGATTACAGGGTATCCGCAGGTTGACGTGCTAGGTGGGGCATTCGGGACTCCTCGGCACGTCGCCCCGGCAGCCAGTGCGCCAGCAGCCAGACGAGGAAGATCGCGCCGAGGCCGAAGCCGTTCTGCAAGATCTTGCCGAGCACCGGGCTGACCACCGGGATCTCCGCCGCCTTGATCGCCACGCCCCACCAGGGAACCGGCACCACGTAGTACAGCCACACCCCGGCGGCCACCCGCAGCCGCACCGGGTCGCGCCCGTCGCCGACGATGGCCCCCAGCACCACGACCACCCAGGCCAGATGGTGGATCCAGGCCACCGGCGAGAGCAGCACCGCCATCAGCCCCACCAGCGCCACCGCCGTCAGCGTGTCGCCGCGCCGGTACGCGTCGCGCGCGCCGCGGAACCCGTACCAGCCGACCGCCGCGACCGCCGCCAGCCAGATCACGGTCGTCAGCAGGTCGGGCAGGTAGAGGCGGATGAGCATGCCGCGCATCGACTGGTTGGTGGTGGCGGCGTTGGCGCCCAGCCGCTCGGAGTCCAGCAGCGCGCCGAACCAGAAGTCCACCGCGTCCTGCGGGATCACCGCGAACGGCAGCAGCGTCAGCAGCGCCGTCACCAGCGAGGCCATGAACAGCGTCCGCCACTGCCGCGTCACCAGCAGGTAGATGAGGAACACCCCGGGCGTCAGCTTGACCGCCGTGGCCAGCCCGATCAGGAACCCGCGCGGCCACCACGGCCGCCGCGCCACGCAGTCGGCCAGGCAGAGCGCCACCAGCAGGATGTCCACCTGCCCGAACCGCACCTGGTCGCGGATCGGCATCAGGAACGTGCACGCCACCATCAGGAACGCGAACACCCACGGCGCGTGCCGCCCCAGCGACTCCCTGAACGCGAACCCCACCGCCACGCCCAGCGCCGCGAAGATCCCCGCCGTCCACACCCACTGGGCGGTCACCCACGACATCGCCGCCAGCCCGCTCGCGAACAGCGCCGCGACCGGCGGGTAGGTGAACGGCAGCAGCTGCGGCGCCGGCGTGAAGAACCCGTAGACCGGACGTCCGTCGAGCACCATCTGACCGCCGGTACGGTAGACGTCGAGATCGACGAGACGCTGGTCGCCGGGGTTGGTCAGCCAGTGCTCGACCAGCGGCCACACCCCGGCGGCGACGACCACCGCCGCCAGGGCCCACGCCCACCATCGCCGCCGCATCGGCGTCTCGACACCCGTCACGCTGTGGCAGGCTACCGTGGCGGTTGACCGAAGGGCGCGCCGACTCAGGGGGTTCAGCACGATGCCGCACAGGTTCCGCTCCCTGTTGCGGCTGGTGGTGGTCGGGCTGCTCACGGTCATGGGGGTCGCCGTCCCGGCCTCCGCCGCCGTCCAGGGACGGGTGGCGGTCGTCGGCGTGCCGGGGCTCGAGTGGAGCGACATCGACCAGACGCGTACGCCCAACCTGTGGAAGCTCGCCGGGCAGGGCGGCACCGCCTCCCTGTCCACCCGCGCCGTCCCGCCCCCCGGCCGGGGCATCACCTGCGCCGTCGCCGGCTGGCTGACGGTCTCGGCGGGTCAGCGCGCCGGCACCCCCGGCGAAGGCTGCCCCGAGACCCCGGCGCCCACCGGCGATCCCGGGGCCCCCGGACACTCCGTCACCGTGCCCGGCTGGGCGGAGCTGGTGGCTCACCAGGCCGGCACCGGCTACGACGCCCGGCTCGGCACCCTCGCCCAGACCGTCATCGACGGCGGCGGGAAGGTCGCCGCCGTCGGCCCCGGCGCCGCCCTGGCCGCCGCCGACGAGACCGGCCGCGTCGAGACGTACGCCGACGCCCCGGCCCGGCTCGGCGACCTCGCCTCGTACGCGCTGATCGTCATGGACGTCCCGGACCTCGCCACCGCCTGGGCCGCCCAGCCGCGGGACGAGTACGGAGTCCCCACCGGCATGCCGCAGGACGTCCGGCAGGAAGCGGCGGCGGCGGCCGACCGGCGCGTCGGCGAGTTCCTGGCCGTCCTCCCGCAGGACACCACCGTCCTGGTGGCCGGGATCTCGGACGTCTCCCCCGGCGCGCACCTCCACGTGGCCATGGCCACCGGCGAGCGCTACCCCGCAGGACACCTGACCGCCACCTCGACCAGGCAGGACGCGCTGGTCGCGATCCAGGACCTGACGGCCACCGCCATCCACCTGACCGGCCTCGAACCCCCGCGGCAGGTCGTGGGCCGCCCCTGGCAGCCGGGTGGCGCGACGGGCCCCGCCACGCAGGAGACGGTCGCCGAGCTGGCGGACGCCGACCTGGCCAGCCAGGTGCTGCGCGAGGTCCGCGGCCCGTTCTTCGCCGTCTTCGTCGCGGTCCAGCTCCTCTTCTACGCCTTCGCGGCCCTGGCGCTGCGCCGCCGCAGATCGGCCGCCCCGCCGGACGCGCGTCCCGACGCGCGTCCCGCCGGAGCCGGCGACACCGCCGCCGAGGCCGGTGCCGCCGGGGGGATCGACGTGGCCGGGGCGTCGCGGTTGCTGGTCACCGTGCAGGTCGTCTCCGTGATGAGCGGCGGCATCGCCGTCGCCACGTTCCTGGCGCAGCTCGTGCCGTGGTGGAGCCTGCCCGCGCCGATGGCCGCGCTCATCGTCACGATCGTCGCCATGGCCGGGCTGATCACCGGCCTGGCCTTCGCCGGTCCGTGGCGCGCGCACGTGCTCGGCCCGCTCACCGTGGTCGCGCTGGTGACCTCCGCGGCGATGCTGGCGGACGTCATGACCGGCTCCCACCTCCAGGTCAACGCCGTCTCCGGGTACGAGCCCGTGACGGGCGGACGGTTCTACGGCTTCAGCAACATCGCCTTCGCCATCTACGCCACCGGCACCATCCTCGGCCTCGCGGGCATCGCGCAATGGCTGCGCGGCAAGGGCGCGCCCCGGGCGGCGGTGATGACGGTCTGCGTGCTGTACGGCGGACTGGCGGTCTTCGCGGACGGGTCGCCCGCGTGGGGGGCGGACTTCGGCGGCGTGCCGGCGTTCGTCGCGGGCCTGTCGGTCTTCCTCATCCTCCTCTCCGGCGGCCGGGTGTCGTTCGTGAAGCTCCTGGTCGTCGGCCTGGTGGGGGCCGTGCTCATCGGCGCCATCTCGGTCGCCGACTGGGCGCGCCCGGCCGGGCAGCGCACGCACCTCGGCACGTTCGTGCAGCAGGTCATCGACGGCCAGGCGTGGACCGTCGTGAGCCGGAAGTTCGGCGCGATGGTCGGGGTGACCGTGGGGAACTGGTCGCTCACCCTGCTCTCGCTGGTCGCGCTGGCGTTCTTGTTTCTGGTGCTGGCGCGGCCGTCACGCTGGGGGGCGTCGGCGCTCGGGCAGGCGTACGCGCACGCGCCCGCACTCAGCGCCGGCCTGATCGGCGCGCTGACCTGCGCCTTCATCGGCTTCCTGATGAACGACTCGGGCATCGCCATCCCCGCCATGGCGCTCACGGTGGCGGTGCCCCTGACGCTGGCGTCGTGCGTACGCGCTCTGCAGCTCGCCACGCCCACCACAGCAGGGCAGCCGTCAGCGCCAGCAGCAGCCACGGAACGACCTGACTCCGCACGACGGTCGTGAGCCACCCGAGCTCGGGCGGCTGCCCGGCGACCCGCGCGGGCAGGTAGGCCAGCGACAGCACCAGCAGGTGGGCCACCACGAACCGGTCCAGGGCGGACGCCGCGGCCAGCGCCAGCACCCCGAAGGCGAGCCCGTCGTACCAGGGCAGCACGTACGGCGAGGCGAACAGGTAGGCGACCACCATCACCGCCGCCACGGCCACGGCCGCCTGGCCCCCTTCGCCCTTGACGGCGAACCACCCGCGCCCCGGCGCCGGGGAGGCCGTGAGCAGGGGGCGGGGGATCGCGCGGAAGAGGGCCCAGGCGATGAGGGCGAGCAGGAGCAGGGAGCCCACCTGGATCTCGCTGCGGTAGGCGTGGCCCATGCCGACGACCGACTGGAGCCAGCCCTGGACGAGCTTCCAGAACGAGGCGTTGGAGATGGACTTGCTGGTGCGGGCCACCGGGGCCAGGGCGTCGAGGCCGGAGGCGGCGTAACCGGCGGCCACCACCGCCAGGGCGACCCCGGCCGTCAGCGCCAGGCGGCGGGGGTTTCTGCGCAGCTCCCAGGCGGGACCGAGAGCGACCAGGCCGGCGTTGAGCTTGATGGCGACCCCGAGCCCGAGCAGGGCGCCTCCGATGACAGGCCGCGACCGGGCCAGGAGGGCGGCGACCATGCAGGCGACGGCCAGGGTGTCCACGTGCATGCCGGCGACGAGCTGGTAGAGCAGCAGCGGGTTGGCCGTCCACAGCAGCGCGCCCCGCAGCCGCGCGGCGGGCTCGCCACGGGCGAAGCGGTCGATCAGGAGGCCGGTGGCGATGAACACCGCGACGTTGACCAGGGCCAGCAGGAAGATCGTCAGGCGGACGGAGTCGCCGGCCAGCCAGCTCGCGGCGGCGTGCGTGGCCGTGGCCACCGGGCCGTAGACCGAGGGCTCCTCGCGCCACGGCGCCTCGACGGCGTCGGTGACGGGATCACCGGGAAGGTCGTCGGCGCCGTGGGTGTAGGGGTCGATGCCGAGCGAGGCCAGGCGGCCGTAGCCGGCGTAGTTGAGATGGTCGCCGGAGCCCGACGGGGGCAGGAACGCGAGCAGCCCGGCGGCCAGGCAGCCGAGCAGCACGAGCGTGCCCGGCAGGCGCGCGGGGAAGGACGCGGGCGGCACGGCCAGGGCGCCGAAGAGACCGAGCCCGCCGAGCACCAGAGCGGCCACGGCCAGGGAGATCACCAGATAGGGGTGAGGACCGGCGGCCAGCGAGTAGGGCGGCTGCCAGCTTGGCCCCGACAGGGCCGGGACCATGGCGGACGGGCCGAGCACGCCGATGAGGGCCGTCAGCAGGATCGAGGCGGCGATGCAGGCCAGAGCCGGCCACATGAGCCGGTGGGGGGAGCCGGCCCGCGTCTCGGAAGTCACCCGCAAATTCCAGCACACCCGCCACAGGGCTCCGTCCGCCCGTCCCCAGCCTGTGGACAACCCCGGGAAGGGTCAGCGCCTGGGGCGGAGCTTCGCGAGGTTGTCGGCCACGAGGGGTTCGCGGGTGGCCAGGGCCAGGGCGACGTCGCGGAGCTGCCTGGCCCGGTGGAGCTGGGAGCGCCAGTCGGAACCGGTCGCCCGGTGCGCCATGTCGACCTCGACCTCGACCACGCGGAACCCCTTGCGGATCAGGTCGATCGTCAGGGCGGTCTCCACGCCGAAGCCGTGGGCCAGCGGGCGGGCCGCCTCGAACGCCTCCCTGGTGAGGCAGCGCTGGCCGTTGAGCGGCTGGGTCGCCTCGAAGCCGGTGGCGCGGCGGATGCCGTCTCTCGACAGCCGGACGACGATGCCGTGGCCGGCGAGCTTGACCCGGTTGGTGAAGGCGGCGATGGTCATGTCGGCCTCGCCGGCGCGCACGGGCCCCGCTAACGCGGCCGCGGCCTGGGCGCTGCCGGCCAGGTCGGCGTCCAGGAAGAGCAGATGGCGGGCGTCGCCGTCGAGAAGGCGCACGGCCTCGGCGCCCGTCTCCATGGCGGCCGCCTTGCCGCGGTTGCGGCTGTGGCGGACGACCTTGGCGCCCGCCGCGCGGGCGACCCGGCCCGTCTGGTCGGTCGAGCCGTCGTCGACCACGACGACGAGGTCGACGCCGGGCAGGCCGAGGGCCGAGGCGACGGTGAGGCCGATGCGATCGGCTTCGTTCTTGGCCGGGATGACGACCGCGGTGTCGCCCGCCGTCATGACTTCTCGGAGAGAAGGAACTCCTGCGGCACCTCGTCATGCACGGTGAACACCGAGTCGAGCCCGGTGACCTGCAGGATCTTCTGCACGGCGGGGCGCGGCGAGGCCACTTCGAGAGTGCCGCCCTGCTCCTTCATGCGCTTGAGTGCCGACAGCAGCACGTTCATCCCCGTGGAGTCGCAGAAATCCACGGCGGACATGTCTATGACCACGCGGCCGGGCCCCTCCTGGAGCAGCCGGGTGAACTCCGACTGCAGGTGGGGTGCCGTATAGAGGTCGATTTCACCGGCAATCACGACAAGTGCGTGGCCGGCATGTGATCGAGTCGAGACCTTGAGCTCCACAGAGGCAGGCTAGCGGCGTGAGGGCTCCGGGTCACGTTGTCACGCCGATACGTGAATGACGGCATGGATTCCGGGTGGCGACGAGAGTGGCCATTTGGGCTCCACGAAGACGGAGAGTAGGCGAAACTTGACGGTGCGCCACCATGGCGGCCGGAGAGGGGGCGGGCCTGAGCTCCGGATCCGGTCACCACTTCACAGGAGGAGGCTGGGCGAGCTCACGGGCCCGATGACCTATGAACACAGACCAACCGGAAGATCCTCAGCGTCGGAGAATCCGCGAACAGCTGGAAGCCATTCTCATCCGCAGCGAGAAGGCGACCTCGTGGCACGACGAGGCGGCCCGCCTGCGCGGGCTGGTCAACCACGAGGGTTACGTCCCCGTACGCACCAAGCTGGCCGGGGAGGACCTCGACTTCCTCTCCGGGGCCCGCGACGAGCTGCTGATGTTCTCCGAGCTCGGGTTGCGGCTGCTCGACCTGCATCAGCCGCGTGACGCGGGCGGCATCACCAGCGACGCCGCGCACCCCATCCTGCGGTGCCGGAGCTGCATGTGGAGATGGCCCTGCCCGACATTTCGTGCAATGTCGGAGTCGTTCGGCTCCACCTGCGAGTCCATCCTCCCGGAGACCGCCTGATCCACCCCGTCATCCGAGAGGGAGGCGGATCTCGAACCGGCAGCCCGGCCCCTCGTTCACCACGCCGATCACCCCGTCGTGCGCCTCCACGATGCCCCGGGCGATCGCCAGCCCCAGCCCGGCCCCGCCGTCCGCCGTCGGGGTCCGGGCCGCCTCCCCGCGGAAGGCCACCTCGAACACCCGCGACAGCTCCTCCTCCGGGATGCCGCCGCAGCAGTCGCTGACCGACAGGCAAGCCATCCCCGACTCCACCCCGGCCCGCATCACCACCGGCAGGTCCGAGGGCGTGTGCTTGACGGCGTTGACCACGAGGTTGCGCAGGGCCCGCCCGAGCGCGCCCGCGTCGGCCTCGACCGGCACCGACGCCGCCGCCTCAGCGGTGAGCACCACGCCCTTGGCCCTGGCCAGCGGCTCGGCCCCGGCCAGCGTGTCGGCGACCAGGTCGGCGAGCCCGATCCTGGCCCGCGACAGCCGCAGCGCCCCGGCGTGGATCCTCGACAGCTCGAACAGGTCGTCCACCATCGCCGACAGCCGTTCCACCTCCAGCTTGATCTGGCGGTGGTAGCGGCCGACCGTCTCGGGGTCGGCCGCGACGCCGTCCTCCAGCGCCTCGGCCATGGCGCGCATCCCGGCCAGCGGGGTGCGCAGGTCGTGGCTCACCCAGGCGACGAGTTCGCGCCGGGCGCCTTCGAGTGCGCGTTCGCGCGCGTACGCCTCCTGCAGCGCGTCGGCGATGGCCTGGAGCTCGGCGGGCAGCCCCCGCGGCGCGGTGAACGGCGGCTCGCCGACCGCGGCCACCAGCCGCCTGCTCTCCGCCACCACCCGCCTGGCCACCACGAACGCCACACCGAGCCCGACGAGGCCGCCGACGGCGATCACGCTGAGCACGACGTCCCTGGCCGGGCCCTCGATGATCATCCGCATGGTGATCGCCACCACGCCGGCCAGGGTGGCGGCCACCGCGACGACCACCACGATCGCCATCATCACGCCGATGGAGCGGGTGCGCAGCCACCACATGACGGCCAGGCCCGCCGCCGCCACCAGCAGGCCCAGGCCCGCGGTGACCACGACGATCATGCCGAGGCTCACGCGGGGCCCTCCAGCGGTTCGTACCGGTAGCCGACCCCCCAGACCGTGACGATCCTGCGCGGGTCGGTCGGATCGGGCTCGATCTTCTCCCGTAACCGTCTGACGTGCACGGTCACCGTGGAGGAGTCGCCGAACGACCATCCCCACACCTGGTCGAGCAGCGCCGCCCGGCTGAACGCCTGCCTGGGGTTGCGCATCAGGTAGGCCAGCAGGTCGAACTCGCGGGCGGTCAGCATGATCTCCGCCCCACCCAGCCGTACCTCGTGGGCGCCCACGTCCACCGTCAGGTCGGCGTCGCGGAGCACGCCGGTGCCGCCGGTGACGGCCGCGCCGCGGGCGCGGCGCAGCACCGACCGCACGCGCAGGGCCAGCTCGCGCGGGCTGAACGGCTTGACCACGTAGTCGTCGGCGCCCGTCTCCAGGCCGACCACCCGGTCGATCTCCTCCCCGAGCGCGGTCAGCATGATCACCGGCACCGGCCAGCGCTCCCTGAGCTTCCTGCACACCTGCAGCCCGTCGAGCTGGGGCAGCATCAGGTCGAGCACCATCAGGTCGGGCGGCCTGGCCAGCGCGCGGCGCAGCGCCTCCGCGCCGTCGCCCACGCACTCGACCTCGTGCCCGTCGCGCTCCAGATAGCGTGCGACCACCTCGGACACGTTCGGGTCGTCGTCGACCACCAGGATGCGGGTGTTCACGCCATCACGGTACGGCGCTGCGGCGCGGGCGAGGCGATCACGTCATCGCTTCGTAAGCCTCGCACGCGGCACCGGCACGACGTACGGTGGCGTCATGGGTCGAGTCATCATGCTCGTGGCGGGTGCCGCGCTGGCGCTCTTCGTGCTGTTCACCTTCATCATCCCCATGGTTCTGGGGCTGCTGAAGATCGCGCTGATCATCGGAGTGATCGCTCTGCTGGTCTTCGTCGTCGTCACGCTGGTCGGTAAGTCGTCCTCGCCGCAGTGACGGCCTTCCTGTTCGATCCGTGGCTCATCGCCGTCACCATGGTGGCGGTCCTGCTGCTGGTCTCGTGGGCGGCCAGGCTGCTGCCGGCCTGCGGCGGTGAGCCGTCCGGGTTCCCCCTGGTGTACGCGCGGCGCACGGCCTTCCAGCGCCAGCGCGATCCCGACGCGGCCGGGAGACCTAGACCGCGAGCTCCTTCACCGCGCCCCGCTTCCTGTTAGGCGGGGCTCGGACCCGAGCCCTGGAAGTCTCCATGGGAGAAGGGCTCATGATCGATTCGCTTGTCTCGTTCGTCATCGGCGTCTCCGGGGGCCACGCCGCCCTCGGCATCGTGCTGTTCACCCTGGCCGTACGGCTCCTGCTGCTGCCGCTGGGCATCCGCCAGGCACGCAGCGCCCGCGTCAGGGAACGCCTCGCGCCCAGGCTGCGCGAGCTGCGCAAGAGGTTCGGGCGCGACCCGGAGCGGCTGGCGAAGGAGACGTCCGCGCTGTTCGCCAAGGAGGGCAGCTCGCCGTTCGCGGGGATCCTGCCGGGGCTGGCCCAGTTGCCGTTCATGTGGCTGATGTTCAGGGTGGCGACCCACCCGACCGCGCTGGCGGGCCACGACCTGTTCGGGGCTCCGCTCGGTCAGCAGGTCGCGGCTGTGCTCGCACATTACGGTCTGTTCAGCGGACCATTTTCGGTCTTCGCTTTGGTGCTCGTGCTGATGGCCGTGGTGGCATGGCTGTCTTCCCGTACGGTGAAGTCGGCGCTCACCGACGACCAGCCGGAGCTCATCCGAAGGGTGACACCGTTGCTGCCGTTCGGCTCGGTGCTGGCCGCGGCGGTGCTCCCCCTGGCCGCCGGGCTCTATCTGCTGGTTTCCACGGCGTGGACCGCGGGAGAGCGCGCCGTGCTCGCTACCCGGCCTCTTTGAGCGCGTGAACCTGCCCGTTCATCTGCTTCTGAGGTGCGGGCAGGATCGCCCACACCGTTGTCGTGTCGCCGTCATGCCGCACGCCCCAGCTCTCCGCCACATACTCGACGATCCCCAGCCCGCGGCCGCCCAGCGAGGACAGGGCCGGCCGGCCCGCCCTCGGCTCGGTCGCCGCTCCCCCGTCGCTGACCGCCACCTCGATGTGACCATCGTTACGCAGCCAGGACACCCTCACCATCCCCGAAGGCAACGGGTGGGCGTGCCGTAGCGCGTTGCTGAGCAGCTCGCTCACCACGAGTACGGCATCGTCGATCGCGGGATCGAAGACCCCGCAGTCCTGAAGATCGTTGCTGAGACGCTGGCGGGCGACGGCGACGCTGGACGGCGCGTACGGCAGTAGCACCACGCTTGACACACCCACCTCCCCGTCTCCCAGTGCCCCCCGCGGAAGCACCCCCGGTACGACCGAAATGCCCCGTTACTCGATCCCAGAAACCGCATCTCGATCACAGCTTGTACACATCGGACGATAGATCAGCGCAACCGTGACCACCTCGTTACCGCACCGGTGTGTCGGATCCGATAGTAGAAGCGGACCTGAGCTGGAGCTTCATCCGGGTGCCGCCACCGGGGCGCGGATGCGCGCTCACCTCGCCGCCCTGCGCCCTGGCCAGGCTCCGCACTATGTAGAGGCCGAGCCCGACGCCGCCGAACCTCCGGCGGTCGCCGGTCTCCACCTGGACGAACCGTTCGAAGATCCGCTCCCGGTCGGCCGGCGCGATCCCCACGCCCTCGTCGTCGACCACCACGACCACCCCGCCGTTCTCGCGCCAGGCGCCGACGCTGATCAGCCCGCCCTGCGGCGAGTACTTGAAGGCGTTCTCCAGGAGCTGGCCGAGCACGATGTCGGTGGCCAGCGGATCGCCCATCACCCACGGCAGGCCCACGGCGATGCCGACCTCGATGCGGTGCCTGTCGGACAGCACCGGCAGGCCGAGCGTGGCCGCGTGCAGCCGCTCGGCCAGGTCGAACGGCTCGTCGCCGACCACCTGCTCCTCCGCCCCCGCTCTGGCGCCGAGCAGCAGGTGGTCCATGAGGCTGCCGAGCGACTTGGCCCGCTCGGCGATCGTGTGCACGGCGGAGCGGCGCTCGGCGTCGCTCAGCTTGTCCCAGCGGGCGTCGAGCGTGCCGGCGAAGCCGCGGACGACCGTGATCGGGGTGCGCAGCTCGTGGCTGGTGGTCGCCAGGAACAGGTCCTTGGCCTCCTCCAGCTCCTTGGCGGCGGTGACGTCACGGAAGTCGACGACCAGCTCGCCGGTCTCCTCGATGCGCGCGCACACCACGTCCAGCCAGCGCCCGCTGGGCAGCTGGTGGGTGACCTTCTCCCCAGGTCCGGGCAGCGGGAACGGCGGCGGGCCGCCAATGACCTCCTCGGCGCTGACGGCGGTGAGCTCGGCCGCGGCCGGGTTCCACCGCAGCACCCGGCCGTCGCCGTCGAGCACCGCGATGCCGTCGGCGCTGGCGTCGAACACGGCCCGCTCGTGCGCGCGCTGCCGCACCGCCTCCTGGTAGGCGACCGCGTTGCCGACCGCGATCCCGGCGTGCCCGGCCAGCAGCTCCAGCAGCTCCAGCTCCAGGTGGCCGGGCTTGCGCTTGGCGAACAGCGCGTAGAGCGCGCCGTACGGGCGACCGCCGACGGCGGCGAGGCCGAGCGCGATCGTGTGCAGACCCTTCAGCCGCGCCCACACCAGCCGGTCCAGCCCGGCGGACTCCAGCAGCACGGTCCTGCCGGTGCGCAGGAGTGTGCCGACCAGGCTGGTGTCCAGGTCGGTGGTGGCGTCCTTCAGCGAGTCCGGCAGCCGGTAGGTGCTGACCAGGCGCAGCCGGTCGCCCTCGATGAGCACGAACCCGCCCGCGTCGGCCCCGGTCAGCTCGGTGAGGCTGGCCGAGATGCGGTCGAGCACGGCGGGCAGCTCCAGCTCGGCGTTGATGTCGCCGACCACGTCGGTGAGCCTGCGCACCAGCCTCGCGCGGCGCGCCAGGCGGCTCTTGGCCGCGTGGTCGGCCTGCACCAGGTGGTAGACGCAGACGTATCCGGCCGTCGCGCAGCCCACGCGCAGCGCGCTGATGTCGGCCCGCACGTCCAGCACGCCGCCGTCGGCACGCGCCCGCTTGGTGCGCAGCGACACCTGCCCGCCGGTGCGGACCCGCTCCAGGGCCGCGTGGTGCTCGGCCGCCAGCTCCTCCGGCACGATCGGCGCCCTGCGCCCGAGCACGTCGGCCGCGGGCCAGCCGAAGAGCGCCTCGGCGGCCGCGTTCCAGACCAGGACCGTCTGGTCCCGGTCGATCGCGACGACGGCGTTGGGTGAGCTGTCGAGCACCGCGCGGACCATCTCGTCGTCACTCGCACCCCTTGGGTCCCCCACGACTCCATAGTGCCCGCGGCGTGGCGCTCGCGTCGGGCGATCCGTCCGATACGCTGCGGTCACGGCTTTTTCATGGCGGGTGGAGGTGAAGGCGTGTCGGGCGACCTCGAGGCCCTGCTGCGGGTGACGTCCGACACTTATCGGGGTGACGGCCAGCTCGACGTCGCGCTCGGCACCTACGACGGCGCGGTGGGCAGGCTGGTGCTCGCGGTCACCGCGCGCGGCCTCGTCGCCTGCAGCTACGAGGACGAGCACGTGGTCTTCGAGCGGGTGTCCAACCAGGTGGGCAGCCTCATCGGCACCGACGCCCGGCGGCTCGACCCGGTACGCCGCGAGCTAGACGCCTACTTCTCCGGCCGGCTCCGCGCCTTCTCCACCCGGGTCGACCTGACCCTCGCCACGCCGTTCGCTCGTACGGTCCTGCAGAAGACGATGGCGGTCCCGTACGGCACGACCACGACGATGGGCCGGATCGGCGAGCTCATCGGCAGGCCGCGCGCGCTGCGCGCGGTCGGCAACGCGCTCGGCGCCAACCCCGTGTGCGTGATCGTGCCGTGTCACCGGGTGGTGCGCGACGACGGCGAGCCCGGCGACTACGCGGGCGGCCCCACCGCCAAGCGCCATCTGCTCACCGTCGAGCGACGCGGCGCGTGACCAGCCCGATCAGCAGCGTCGCCAGGGCCGCGACGATGGCCGCGCCCAGCGCGCCGTTCATCCACGGCTCCCTGGTGAAGCCGATGACCTCGCGCACCCCGGCCCAGAAGCCGTCCCACGGGGCGACGGTCGGGGTGGAGGTGGTCAGCCAGTACGCCGCGAAGCCGAGCGCCCACGGCACCAGCATCGACCAGCGGGCGGGGGCGTCGGCGTCGGTGTTCCACCGGGCCGCGCCGCCGAGCAGGAAGTAGTCGACGGCCAGCACCGCGAACATCGGCACGAACACCGCGCCGATCACGCCCAGGAACGCGCCGTAGGAGGTCACGTCCACCACCAGCGCGATGGCGACGGTGAGCAGGCCGATGAGGGTGCTGATGATCCGCCGGTCGACGCGCGGCATGAGGTTCTGCAGCGAGACGGTCGTCGAGTAGACGTTCGCGAACGACTGATCGGCCTCGCGGAGCACCAGGATCGCGAAGAACAGCGCGCCCAGCGGCACCGCCACGAACGGCCCGAACACCGCCGTGCTGTCGGCCGCCACCGCCTCGGCCCCGGCGATCGCGACCGCGTACACGCCCAGGGCCAGGCAGGCGACCTGGGCGAGCGTGTAGCCGCCGACCACGCCGGTGAAGGCCGCCCGGCTGGACCTGGAGTGCCGGGCGAAGTCGGCGGCCAGCGGCACCCACGACACCGACAGCGCGATCACGTAGTCGACGGCCGGGGCGAACGCCTCCCAGGACCCTCCGGTCCGCGGCTGCGCGTCGCCCAGGAACTGCACCGCGAACCAGATCATCGCGATGATCACCAGAACCGTGATGTAGCGCCTGATCAGCCGGACCGCGCCCAGCGGCCAGACGGTCAGCACCGTGGTGATCACCCCGGCGACGATCACCCACACCGCGTACGGGACCGTGTCGCCGAAGATGGCCAGGGCGCCCTGGGCGATCACCCAGAGCTCGAACGCGCCCCAGCCGATCATCTGGATGATGTTGAGCACGGTGGGGAAGTACGACAGCCGCGCCCCGAACAGCCCGCGCAGCAGCACCATCGCGGGCTTGCCGGTCTGCGTGCCGGGAATGGCCGCCAGGCCCACCATGGTGGTGCCGATCAGGCTGCCGACCACGGTCGCGACCAGGGCGGCCGTCACGGTCAGCGGCGCGCCGCCGAGCGGGTCGATCAGGAACAACGCGCCGGAGAAGCCCAGCAGGCTGACCGCCAGGTTGGCCCAGAGCGCGCCCTGGTCGAGCACTCCGAGCGTCTTGGGGGGCTCGCCCTCCAGGGTCAGCGGAACTTCCTCGCCATGGATGGCATGCGACATCGCGCACTCCCTACGCCGGCATTACCCGGACAGGTTCATGCGGTCGGCAGCGGCGTAGCTGCCCTCTCAGCCCGGTTGGCCCCGAGCTCCCGCGGTGGGTCGTCAACAGCCGGAGATCAACTCCGGCTGCCGCCCCCATGATGCACTATTAGTCCCGTTTCGGCCAGTCGGGGTCAGGCGACCATCGGCGGCCGGCCGGTCTCGCTGACCATGGGACGCTTGTCGAGCTCCCAGGCCTGCATGCCGCCGCCGACGTTGACCGCCTCGCGGCCCAGGCGGTTGAGCCAGGCCGCCACCTGCAGCGAACGGCCGCCGACGCGGCACACGACGTAGACCGGACGTCCGGAGGGGACCTCGTCGACCCGCGCCTGGATCTGCGTCATCGGGATGTGGACCGCCTCGGGGGCGTGGCCCGCCACCCACTCGTACTCCTCGCGCACGTCGAGCAGGTAGGCGTCGTCGGGCACGTCGCGGACCTCGACCTCGGGAACCGTCATGCGCCCATTCTTACCTGCCGCGCGTCATGCTCGGCACGTTACTTGAGCAGCTTGGACATGCGGCGGTCGGCCAGCGGCTTGCCGCCGGTCTGGCAGGTGGGACAGTACTGCAGCGAGGAGTCGGCGAAGGACACCTCGCGGATCGTGTCGCCGCAGACGTCGCACGGCTGGCCCGCGCGGTTGTGCACGCGCAGCCCCGACTTCTTCTCCGCCTTGAGGTCCTTGGCCGCCAGGCCGCGCGCCCGCTCTACCGCCTCGCGCAGCGTGGTCACGATGGCGTCGTGCAGGTCGGCGATCTGCGCGTCGGTCAGCGTCGCCGCGACCTTGAACGGGGACATCTTCGCGGCGTGCAGCACCTCGTCGGAGTAGGCGTTGCCGATGCCGGCGACGACCTTCTGGTCGCGCAGCAGGCCCTTGATCTGGGTGCGGTTGCCGCCGACGATGCGTTTGAGCGCGGCGACGTCGAAGGACTCGTCGAGAGGGTCGGGGCCGAGCGCGGCGACACCCGGCACCTCGTCCGGATTTTTCACGACATAGACGGCCAGGCGCTTCTGCGTGCCCGCCTCCGTCAGCTCGAACCCCGGCGCCAGCCCGTCGGCGTCGGGCGCGAGCCGCACCCGTACGGCGAGCGGGCCCTTGCCCGGACGGACCGGCCTGGCGCCCGACAGGTCGTCACGCCAGCGCAGCCAGCCCGCCCGGGCCAGGTGGATGACCAGGTGGAGCCCGTCACAGTCGAGGTCGAGGAACTTGCCGTGACGGGACACGCCCGTGACGGTCAGCCCGCCCAGCGCGGTCACCGGCGGGTCGAACGTCTTGAGCGCCTGGAAGGCCACCACGTCGACGCCCGCGATCGTGCGGCCGACCGCCCGCTCGCCCAGGAACGCGGTGAGCGACTCCACCTCGGGAAGTTCAGGCATGCTCTCCAGACTACGCGGCGCTACGGCACGTCCCAGAACGCCAGCTCGTGCGCCATCCCCTCCGTGAACATCGCCTCCGCCCGGTCAGGATCGACGTCCGTCTCGTCGATCATCTGGGCGATCCGCTCGGCCAGCGCGGCGAACCCCGGGTCGGCGTACGTGTCGACCCAGGCCCGGTAGCGCGGCTCGGCGGGCGGGTTCTCCGCCAGGATCCTCCCCAGCGTCGAATATCCCCACATGCACGGATACAGCGCCGCCAGCCCCTCCCCGTACGAGCCCGCGGACTCCAGCAGGAAGGACGTGTACGCGACGCAGGCCGGCCCCTTCACCGCCCCCTCCAGATCGGCCCCGAACTCGGCCGACAGCGAACGGTGCAGATCCAGCTCCTCGTGGTAGGTCGAGTGCGCCAGGTCCACCAGGTCGCCGACGTGCGCGTCAGGAGCCTGCCAGGCCAGCTTGGCGAACACCCGCACGTAGTCGAGCAGGTAGAGGTAGTCCTGCTCCAGCCACGACCGGAACACGGGCTCGGGCAGATCGCCCCGGCCGATCCCGGCAACGGTGGGATGGGCCAGCTGAGCCTCAAGCAGGGGACGGCCGACAGCGTGCAATTTTTCCGAGATGGTCATGCTCGCACGTTAGTGTCAGAGGATGAGCGTGACGATCGCGGAGGAGATCCTCCTTCTCGCCTTCGGCGAGGACGACGGCAGGCAGCTGCTCTCCACCATCCAGCTCGACCCCGCCGTGGCCGGCGCCCTCCTGGCCGAGCTGGCGATCAGCGAGCGCATCACGCTGCGCGACAAGAAGGTGACCGTCCTGGACCCCGCGCCGCTGGGCGACGACGAGCTCGACGCCGCGCTCGCCCGCATCGCCGGCAGCCCGAAGGAGCGCAGGCCCGCCTGGTGGGTGCAGCAGCTGCAGTCGGGCAAGCTCCGCACCCGCCTGCTCACCCGGCTCGCCGCCGCGGGCGTGCTGGCCGAGGAGCGCGGCCGGGTGTTCGGCGTCTTCCGCACCACCCGCTGGCCCGAGCTCGACGGCAGCGTCGAGTCGCGGGTACGTGAGCGGGTCGCGGGCGCGCTGGGCGGCGCCGAGCCCGACCCGCGCACCGCCGTGCTCATCGCGGTCATGCACGCCGCCAAGCTCGACCGCAAGGCGTTCCCCGGCGCCGACAAGGGCCGGGTCAAGGAGATCGCGGCCGGCGCGTGGGAGGCCGAGGCCGTGGCGCAGACGATCGCCGCGATCAACGCGGGCATCTCGATCGCCGTCACCACGGCCGCCATCACCGCGACGGGCTAACCCGCGTCGAGGATCTCCTTCGGCACCGGCTGGTCGGCGGCCAGCGCCTCGAACAGGGCCAGCGCCTTGGCCCTGTCCCACTTGACGGCCTCGCCGCCCGCGACGTTCTCGGTGCCGCCGAAGGGCACCACCGTGGTCACCGGGCTGTCGCCCATGGCCAGGCCCAGCGAGAGCATGTCGAACACGCCGGTGTCCTCGTCGACCGCCACGGCGTCGGTGGCGCTCATCGCCAGCGGGATCGAGGTGAACGGGTTGATCAGGGTGCCGGGGCTGGCCGCCTTCTTCACCACCGCGCTGAGGAACTGGCGCTGCCGCTTGGTGCGCTCGTAGTCGGGCAGCGCCCCGCCCTTGCGGGTGCGGACGTAGCCGAGCGCCTGGGCGCCGGTGAGGGTCTGGGTGCCCTTCTTGAGCTTCAGGCCCGCCTTGGGATCGTTGACCGCCGCGCGCACGTTGATCTCGACGCCGCCGACGGCGTCGACGATCTCGACGAAGCCGGCGAAGCCGATCTCCATGTAGTTGTCGACGCGGATGCCCGTGACCGTCTCGACGGTGCGGACCAGGAGCTTGGGGCCGCCGATCGCGTAGGCGGCGTTGAGCTTGTTGCGGCCCTGGCCGGGGACGGTGACGGCGGAGTCGCGCGGCAGGCTGACCAGCGTCGGCCGGTCGCTCCCCTCGGGCAGGTGGAGCAGCATCATCGAGTCGGTGCGCTGGCCCTCGCTGTTGCCGGTGGCGAGCTTCTTGCGCTCGCGGGCCGACAGGCCCTTGCGGCTGTCGGAGCCGACCAGGAGCCAGTTGGTGCCGGGGGTGTCGGCCGGGCGGCCCTCGTAGTCGTCCAGGATCCCGGCGGGCAGCCCGCCCAGCCGCCCGTCGATCCAGAAGAGCATGCCCGCGGCGGTCACCACCAGCGCCACCAGGAGCGCGAGGAGGATCTTGAGAACGGTGCCGCCCTTGATCCGCCGGCGCGGCGGCCGCTGTCCGGGCGGCGGGGGCGGCCGGTCGGAGGTGCGCCGCATGGGCCTGACGGGGCTGCTGCCCGACCGGCGCTTGCCGTACACCCGCGAGCTGGACCGCGGCACATCGTCGGCGACCGGCTGCTGCGGGGGCTGCGGGAAGTGGTGCGCCGGGGCCCCCGCCGCACGCGGCCCGTCCTTGCTGGAAGGCAGCGGGCGACGCTCGCCCGGCGAGCGCATGGCCCGCGTCCGGTCGTCCTCAGCCACGTGGCTCCTTCTTCCCCTTGCTTGACATAGTCGCCCTGACATAGAAGCTACGTCCAACACTTCGCTCAGTGCAGTCCACCGGCCATTGTTCCGCCACGGAAAAGTACGTAGAACCAGGCAGATAAGACCACCGGAAACACAGAGGCCATCCGCATCGTTAGTTTTATGGACCAGCTCTAAAGAAGGGATGATCGTGTCCACTGCGGACCCATGGAGTAGCCGCCCGTGCACATGCACGGGTTCCCCTGAGAGCTCGCAGCGGTGAGCGCCTATCTGGGCCTGATGGCCCTCTTCCTGCTCACAGCCGCGACGGGCTACTTCGTCGCCCAGGAGTTCGCCTTCGTCGCCGTCGACCGGGCCGTCCTGCGCGAGCAGGCCGCGGCCGGTGACCAGGCCGCCGAGAAGGCACTCCGCGTGACCTCACGCCTCTCGTTCATGCTGTCGGGCGCCCAGCTCGGCATCACCGTCACCGCCCTGCTGGTCGGCTTCCTGGCCGAGCCCGCCATCGCCGTGATCGTGCGGCCCTGGCTGACGGACGCCGGCCTCTCCGACGCCCTCATCACCGGGCTCTCCGTCGCCATCGGCGTGGGCGTGGCCACCGTGGTGC
Source organism: Nonomuraea sp. C10 (assembly GCF_008017515.1). NCBI lineage: Bacteria > Bacillati > Actinomycetota > Actinomycetes > Streptosporangiales > Streptosporangiaceae > Nonomuraea > Nonomuraea sp. C10. Next base: position 1,323,646 of record NZ_VPFF01000003.1, on the reverse strand, counting down.
AGATGGTGCTCGGCGAGCTCGCGCCGAAGAACCTCGGCATCGCCAGGCCGGAGCAGGTGGCGAAGTTCCTGGCCGGATCGACCCTCGTCTACCTGGCCGTGGTCGGGCCGGTGATCCGGCTGTTCGACTCGGCGGCGACCGGGCTGCTCAGGAAGGTGGGCATCGAGCCCGTCGAGGAGGTGGAGCACGGCGCCACCCCCGAGGAGCTCTCCCGGATCATCGAGGAGTCCACGGAGGCCGGTGAGCTGCCGCCTCGCCTGTCGGAGCTGCTGGAGCGCGCCCTGGAGTTCGGCGACCACACGGCCGAGGAGATCATGGTGCCGCGGCCCCGGGTGGTGGCGCTGCGCGCCGCCCAGCCGATCTCCGAGCTGCTGGAGACCATGCGGCAGTGCGGCCACAGCCGCTACCCGGTGCTCGGCGACGACGGCGACGTGGCCGGCGTGACCGGCGTGCGCGAGCTGCTCGCCTCCGGGATCGAGGAGGGCGCCGTGCGCGACATCACCCGCCCGGCGCTGCTCGTGCCCGACTCGCTGCCGCTCCCCGCGGTGCTCGACCGCATGCGCGTCGCCAAGGACGACATCGCCTGCGTCATCGACGAGTACGGCGGCCTGGCGGGTGTGATCACCGTCGAGGACCTCGCCGAGGAGCTCGTCGGCGAGCTCGTCGACGAGAACGACCCGGACCCGGTGGGCGCCGTGCGGCAGCCCGGCGGCGTCTGGGAGGTGCCCGGCAGGCTGCGGCTCGACGAGGTCGAGCGGGCCACCGGCATCGCGCTGCCCGAAAGCGACGACTACGACACGCTCGGCGGCCTGATCCTGGCCGAGCTGGGCCGGATGCCCGAGCCCGGGGACACGGTGACGGTGCCGACCGTCGTCGAGGCCGACCCGTTCGAGTACGACGACGGCGGCGACCGCCACGTGGCCGAGCTGACCGTGATCTCGCTCAACCGGCGCGTGCCCGAATGGGTGCGGCTGGCGCCCGCCCAGCAGCCCGCGGAGGCGACCCGATGACGATGATCATGATCAGCGTCGCGCTGCTGGCGTTCAACGCGCTGTTCGTCGCCGCCGAGTTCGCCTTCGTGTCCTCCCGGCGGCACCGCCTGGAGGAGATCGCGGCGGGCGGCAACCGGCTCGTCAGGATCGCGGCCAGGTCGGCAGCGGGCGGCAGCCGCCAGCTCTCCCTGATGCTGGCCGGCGCCCAGCTCGGCATCACGCTGTGCACGCTGGGCCTCGGGTACGTGACCGAGCCGGCCATCGAGCACTACCTCGAACCGGTGTTCGCGGCCATCGGCGTGGCAGAGCCACTGCGCATGCCGATCGCGCTGACGCTCTCGCTGGCCCTGGTGACGTTCCTGCACATGGTGGTGGGCGAGATGGCGCCCAAGTCGTGGGCGCTGACCCACCCCGAGCAGGCGGCGCTGCTGCTCACCCTGCCGTTCAGGGCGTTCACCTCGGTGATGCGGCCGCTGCTGTCGTCGCTCAACGGCCTGACCAACCTCGGCCTGCGGCTCTTCGGGGTGCAGCCGCGCAACGAGCTGGCCACCACCAGGACGCCGCGCCAGCTCGCCATGCTGGTCGGCGAGTCCGGCCGGATGGGCCTGCTCGACCGGGAGGAGCACGACCTGCTGACCCGGGCGCTGCGGTTCGAGGCCGAGGGCATCGAGCGCCTCATGGTGCCGATCGGCCAGGCGGTCACCGTACCCCCGCGGGCCGGCACGGCCGAGATCCGGCGCGTGGCGGCCGGCAGCGGCCACCTCAGGCTGCTCGTGAGCGACGGCGGCGAGGTGGCGGGGGTCCTGCACGCCCGTGACGCCCTGCTGGAGCCCGGACGTACGGCGAGCGAGCTCGCCAGGCCGGTGCCGAAGCTGCCGAGCCTCACGCAGGTCCCCGAGGCCGTGGCGGCCCTTCAGGAGGCCCGTGCGCACCTGGCGCTGGTCACCGGGGGCGACGGCGCGGTCATCGGCATGGTGAGCCTCACCGACCTGCTGGGGCAGTTGTTGGACACGCGCAAACTGGCGGCCTGACCTCAGCTTCGCTCTGAGCGAAAACAATGGGCCCCGGCCGGAAGCGGTTTGAAAGCGAGCTGCAACCGGCCGGGCGTACCTTTCGCCCGGCGGGTACGGCCGGGAGGCCGCAAGCGGACAGGATGTCGAGGAAAAGATGAAGCCCCGGCTCTTGCGAACCGGGGCTCTTCTTCGCCAGGGTGGGTCTGCCGATTTTCATCGACCCTACCGAGGTGGGCGAGGAGGGATTTGAACCCTCACGTCCTTTCGGACACACGGACCTGAACCGTGCGCGTCTGCCGTTCCGCCACCCGCCCTTGTGGGTGCGGAGAAACACTAGCACGTAACAGCCACTGGTACTGAACCCGGATACGATCGCATAAGACACGGGAGCGGAGGAGCTGGGCGCGAGTGCCTCAGGAGCGCCGGGGGCCGCCGCCTCGTGGTTCGAGCGGAGACCGGGCGCCACGCGCGCCAGGGGGCCGCGATCATATGCACGGAGGAAGGGAGGTACCCGGTGGGAGTCCTTCAGCGCTTCGAGCGACGGCTCGAAGGCTTGGTTGAGGGGGCCTTTGCGCGGGCGTTCAAATCTGACCTTCAGCCGGTCGAGGTCGCCAGCGCGGTGCAGCGGGAGATGGACGAGCGGGCGGCGATCGTCGCCCAGGGCCGTACCCTCGTCCCGAACGACTTCGTGGTGGAGCTGTCCACGACCGACGCCGAGCGGCTAGAGGTCTACGCCGACAGCATCAGCCACGAGCTGGCCAACCTCGCCAGGGAGTACGCCAAGGAACAGGGCTACTCCTTCGTGGGACCGGTCCGGGTCCGATTCGAGACGGCGGGCGACCTGGCTGTGGGCTTGTTCCGCATCAGGTCCGGCGTCATCCGGGGCGCGACGGTCGAGCAGGACGAGATCCGCCAGCCGGCGAGCGACCTGCCCCCGTCCCGTCCCAACGCGTTCGGCGGGCGGCCCCGGCTGCTCGTCAGCACCCAGGACGATCCGCAGGGCGACCGCTCCTACGAGCTCACCACACCGGTGACCTTGCTGGGGCGCGGCACCGACTGCGATCTTCGTCTCGTCGACCCCGGCGTGTCCCGCCACCACGCGGAGCTGCGCGTCGAGGGTCAGCAAGTCGCCCTGGTCGATCTCGGATCGACCAACGGCACTTTCGTCAACGGCCAGCCGGTACGCAGAATCGAGCTCCAGAACGGCACGCGAGTGACGCTGGGGCGCACGACTCTGGTGTTCCGGCGCGATTAGAGGTAGACAGACGGTCCATGTCCGAGCTCACGCTGCTGCTGATCCGGCTCGCATTCCTGGCGGTGCTGTGGTTTTTCGTCATTGCCGCAGTCGGCGTGATCCGGACTGACTTGTTCGGGTCACGTACGGCTCCCGCCGGCCCGGGCAAAGGGGCCAAACCGGCCAAGCCCGCGCCCAAGCCCAAGAGCAGGAAGGGGGAACCCCGCCAGCTCATCGTGACAGGTGGCCCGCTGCAAGGCACCACCATTAATCTCACGGAGACGCCCATCACCATTGGCCGGGCGAACGACGCCACGCTGGTAGTCAGCGACGACTACGCATCCAGCCGGCACGCCCGGCTCTTTCCCCAGGACGGTCAGTGGATCGTGGAAGATCTCGGCTCTACCAACGGCACGTATCTCGACCGCTCGAAAGTCACCCGCCCGACCCCGGTGCCGCTCGGTGTTCCGATCCGTGTCGGCAAGACAGTCATTGAATTGCGCAAATGACCATCGCACTCCGCTACGCCGCCCGCTCGGACGTCGGCCTCCTCCGCGAAGGAAACGAGGACTCGGCGTACGCCAGCGGCCGCCTGCTCGCCGTCGCCGACGGCATGGGCGGGCACGCACACGGCGAGGTGGCGAGCTCCGTCGCCATCGCCGCGATGGCCTCTCTCGAAGAGGCCCAGCAGGGGGGTGACCTGCTCAACGCCATCGAGGCAGCCGTACGCGACGCCAATCGCAAGCTGCACGAGATGGTGGGACGGGATCCCAGCCTCAAAGGCATGGGCACCACGCTCACCGCCATGCTCTGGAACGGCACCCAGGTCGCGCTGGTGCACGTCGGCGACTCGCGCGCCTACCTGCTCAGACGCGGGGAGCTCTACCAGATCACCCATGACCACACGCTGGTCCAGCAGCTGGTCGACGACGGGCGCATCACGCCCGAGGAGGCCGCGACGCATCCGCAGCGCTCGATCCTGCTGCGGGCGCTCGACGGCAGCGGCGAGGTCGACCCCGACCTGACACTGCGCGAGGCGCAGGTTGGCGACCGCTACCTCCTCTGCTCCGACGGGCTGTCCGGGGTGGTGAGCGCGGAGACGCTGCACGCCACGCTGACCAACCTCGACGATCCCGAAGAGGCCGTACGCCAGCTCATCGACCTGGCCAACCGCGGCGGCGGGCCCGACAACATCACGTGCGTGATCGCCGACGTGCTGGAGATCACCGACGGCCAGCAGGTGCCCGTCGAGGCCTCCGTCGTCGGCGCCGCGGGCATGACCCGGCTGCACGGCGGCGAGGAGCCGGCGCCGGGGCGAGCGAGCGCGGTGACCGCTCCCCAGCCGGCCATCACCGATGACGACTACGACGAGCCGGTCGCGCGAGCGTCCCGCAAGTCGGGCAAGCGTCGCCGGGTGTGGCCCGTGCTGGTCACCGTGCTGTCCGTGGCCGCCGTCGTCACGGGCGTCGGCGGCTATTTCGGTTGGAAATGGACGCAGGACCAGTTCTACGTCGGGGCCTGGGCCGACGAAGTGGTCGTCTTCCAGGGCATCCAGCAGGAGGTGGGCCCCGTTCAGTTCTTCAAGGTGGCCCAGCACACCGGCAAGGCCCTGTCCCGGCTCTCGCCGCCCGACCAGGCCCTGGTCAAGGACGGCATCGAGGTCGGCGACGTGGCCGAGGGCCTCACCAAGATCAACACGATGAAGTTCGCGGAACCCACCCCCACCGCGAGCGCGTCGCCATCTCCCACTCCCACAAGGACGAAACCTCAATAGATGAGCGAAGTGGCCGCAGCCCCCGTGCCCATGCCCGCCAAGCGACGCATGGCCCAGCTCGTCATGCTCGCGTTCGCGGTCGTGATCACGATGGGCGCCTACGCCAACGTCGGGCTGGCGATGGACGGGGCGATCCCCTCGGGCATGCTGACGTACGGCTTGAGCCTGGGCGGCCTGATGCTGGCCGCCTACCTGGTGCTCGCCAAGTTCGCGCCGTGGGCCGACCCGCTGATCCTGCCGCTGGTCACGCTGGTCAACGGTCTCGGCCTGGTGATGATCTTCCGGCTGTCGGAGACCGACTCCACGCTGCCGTCGGCCACGCTCGCCTCGCCCAACACCCAGCTGCTGTGGACGCTCATCGGCATCGTGCTGTTCAGCGTCACCCTGATCTTCCTGCGTGACCAGCGCGCCCTGCAGCGGCTCACCTACACCGCCGGCGCGCTGGGGCTGCTGCTGCTGGTCTCGCCGCTGATCCCGTTCCTCGGCCAGGAGATCAACGGCGCCCGCATCTGGATCGGCATCTCCGGGCTGGGCCAGATCCAGCCCGCCGAGTTCGCCAAGCTGGCGCTGGTCGTCTTCTTCGCCGGCTACCTCGTGGCCAAGCGCGACGTGCTCGCCCTGGCCGGGCGGCGGCTGCTCTTCATCGACCTGCCGCGCGCCCGCGACCTCGGCCCGGTGCTCATCACCTGGGGCGTCAGCCTGGGCATCCTGGTCCTGCAGAAGGACCTGGGCTCCTCGCTGCTGCTGTTCGGCACGTTCATCGCGATGCTCTACATCGCCACCCAGCGCATCTCCTGGGTGATCATCGGCATCCTGCTCTTCCTGGGCGGCGCGATCCTGGCCGGCATGGTCTTCGACCACGTCCAGCAGCGCTTCGAGGTCTACCTCGACCCCGCCAACGAGGAGCTTTACAGAGCGGTCGGCGGCAGCGAGCAGCTCATGCAGGGCCTGTTCGCCATGGGATCCGGCGGCATCCTCGGCACCGGGCTCGGCCAGGGCCACCCCGAGCTGATCCCGCTGGCCTTCTCCGACTTCATCTTCCCCGCCACCGGCGAGGAGCTGGGCCTGACGGGCCTGATGGCGATCCTCGTGATCTACGCGCTGATCGTGCAGCGCGGTCTGCGCACCTCGCTCGCCGCCCGCGACCCGTTCACCAAGCTGCTGTCCGCCGGCCTGTCGTTCCTGCTGGCCTGGCAGATCTTCATCATCGTCGGCGGTGTCACCAACCTCATCCCCCTGACCGGCCTGGTCACCCCCTTCATGTCCCAGGGTGGCTCGGCGCTGCTGTCCAACTGGATCCTCATCGCGCTGCTCGTGCGCATGTCCGACGCGGCGCGCAGGCCGCCGCCCCAGGCGATCCAGAACGAAGGAATGACGCAGGTGTTCCAGCGATGAACCGGACTATCAAGCGCGCCGCCGTGGCCTGCCTGGCCATGTTCGGCCTCCTGATGATCAACGTGAACGTCCTCCAGGGCGTCCGCGCGCAGAGTCTGAGCGACGACGCCCGCAACACCCGCAACTTCTACGAGCGGTACGCCGTGCAGCGCGGGCGCATCACCGCGGGCGGCAAGGTCATCGTGGCCCAGTCGAAGGAGGCCAAGGGCGACTTCCGCTTCATCAGGCAGTATCCCGAGGGCCGCCTGTACGCGCACGTGACCGGCTTCTTCTCGCCCGAGAGCGAGTCGGCCATCGAGCGCAGCGAGAACGACCTGCTCGACGGCTCCAGCGCCGACCTGCTGCTGCAGCGCGGCATCGACCTGTTCACCGGCGAGCCGACCAGGGGCGCCAACGTCGACCTGACGATCAACCCCGAGGCGCAGAAGGCCGCCTACGACGCGCTGCGCGAGAGCGGCAAGCGCGGCGCCGTGGTGGCGATCGAGCCGAAGACCGGCGGCATCCTCGCCATGGTCTCGCTGCCCACCTACGACCCGGCCGAGCTGTCGGGCACCAACAAGTCCGAGGTGTTCGGCCGCTACGACGAGCTGGCCAAGGACAAGAGCCAGCCGCTGCTCAACCGCACCATCGAGAACACCTACCCGCCGGGCTCGACGTTCAAGGTGGTGACCGCCGCCGCCTTCCTGGAGGACGACTCCAGCCGCGGCTCCGACACCACCGTGGACGCCCCGCAGGTGCTCGACCTGCCCAACACCACCGCCGACCTGCCCAACTACGGCGGCGCGGCGTGCGGCTCCGGCCAGGTCACGCTCCGCTTCGCGCTGGAGAGGTCCTGCAACACGCCGTTCGGCAAGATCGGCATCGACCTCGGCCACGAGGCGATGGGCGAGCAGCTGGAGAAGTTCGGCGCGGGCAAGCCGCTGGCCGTCCCGATGTCGGTGGCCAAGAGCGACTTCGGCCCCAAGGAGGACGCGGCGGCCGTCGCCCAGGCCTCCATCGGCCAGCGCAGCAACCAGATGACGCCGCTCCAGATGGCGATGATCGCGGCCGGCATCGCCAACGAGGGCGTGGTCATGAAGCCGTACCTCGTCAACAAGATCACCGACCCCAACGGCGACACGATCGACGAGGCCGACCCCGAGGAGTTCAGCGAGGCGGTCAGCTCCGAGACGGCGGGCGAGCTCACCGACATGATGATCAGCGTCGTGGCCAACGGCACCGCGAACCGCGCGCAGATTCCCGGCGTCCAAGTAGCTGGGAAGACCGGAACCGCCGAGACCGCTCAGGGCCAGCAGCCGCACGCCTGGTTCATCTCGTTCGCCCCCGCGAACGACCCGAAGATCGCGATCGCGGTGATGGTCGAGTCCGGCGCCGTGCGCGGCGGCGGGGAGGCGACGGGTGGCGGAACGGCCGCGCCCATCGCGAAAGCGGTGATGGAGGCGGTGCTGAAGTAATGGACGGTAACGTGCTGAATCATGCGGCTCGGTAACCGCTATCTCCTGATCTCCCGCATCGCCGCCGGCGGCATGGGGGAGGTTTGGCGTGCCCGCGACGAGCTGCTCGGGCGCGAGGTGGCCGTCAAGGTGCTCCACAGCCACATCCACGCCGACCCCGCGTTCCGCGGCCGGTTCCGCAACGAGGCGCGCATCACCGCCGGCCTCGCCGACCCCGGCATCGCGCAGATCTTCGACTACGGCGAGCAGGCCGACCGGGCCTATCTGGTGATGGAGCTGGTGCACGGCGAGCCGCTGTCGACCATCCTGGTCCGCAACGGCCCGCTCGGCGCCGAGGTCACCCTCGACGTGCTCCACCAGACGGCCAAGGCGCTGCACGCCGCCCACTCCTCCGGCGTGATCCACCGCGACATCAAGCCGGGCAACCTGCTGGTGACGCACGAGGGCACGATCAAGGTGACCGACTTCGGCATCGCCAGGGCCATGGAGGCGGCTCCGGTGACGCAGACCGGCACCGTGCTCGGCACCGCCCAATACGTCAGCCCGGAGCAGGCCCAGGGTCTGCCGCTCACGCCATCGACAGACCTCTACTCCCTGGGCGTGGTGGCCTACGAATGCCTGTCGGGCCGGGCCCCGTTCCACGGCGACAGCGCGGTGGCGATCGCGCTGCGCCACCTCGGCGAGCAGCCGCCGGCGCTGGGCGTCGACGTGCCCGCCCCGGTGCGCGAGCTCGTGGCGGCGCTGCTGGCCAAAGATCCCGCGCATCGGCCCGGCTCCGCGCGGGAGCTGGCCGATCGCGCGTACGTGCTGCGCGAGTCGCTGTCGGCCGGCGGCGCCGACCTCGGCTCGCTGACCGACCCCTCGGGCTTCCCGATCCGTCCCCGCCAGGAAGACCGGACGGCGGACGGGCCCGCGGCCATGGGCGCCGAGCCGGTCACGGAGCTGCAGGAGACGCCGCCGCGGCGCCGGTTCGGGCGGGTGCTGACGACGGCGGCGGCGGCCGGGACCGTCGTGGCCGTGGGTTTCAGCGCGTGGGCGCTCACCCCCGCCCCTCAGACTCCGCCGCTCGTCGTTCCGGAGACGACGACGCCTCCGCTGCCTGCCTCCGACAAGCCCCGGCAGAAGCCCTCACGGACCAAAACCGAGACCCGTCGGCCCCCTGTGGTTACGGTCAAGTCGTCGAGGCCGGTAGCCTCGCCGTCGGCTACGGTAAGCAAGTCGGCTACGCCGACGACGCAGCCGACGCCGAGCCCGACCCCGACCAGGACCCGTACCCCGACCCCCACGCCGACCCCGACCCCCACCACGACGCCGACGACCCCGACACCTTCCGCCTCGCCGGACCCGGGTGACTCGAACCCGCCGAAGGAGGAGACGTGACGCGCCAACGGGTCGATGATGGACACCGGCGGCCGCCCCCCGAGCAGGCCGGCACCAAGATGAACGGTAAGGGACAGTGCAGGAAATGACTCAGCCTCGGCTTCTCGGAGGTCGCTACGAGCTCGACGGTGTCGTCGGGCGCGGCGGCATGGCCGAGGTGTATCGCGCCAGAGACATCCGGCTGGACCGGATCGTCGCGATCAAGACCCTTCGGTCGGACCTGGCCCGTGATCACACCTTCCAGGCCCGTTTCCGCCGTGAGGCCCAGTCTGCGGCGTCGCTGAACCACCCGGCCGTGGTCGCGGTCTACGACACCGGCGAGGACGTCACCGACGGCGCCCCCGTGCCCTACATCGTGATGGAGTACGTCGACGGCAGGACGCTGCGCGACCTGCTCCGCGCCGACCGGCGGCTGATCCCGGAACGCGCGACCGAGCTGGTCGACGGCATCCTGCGCGCGCTCGACTACAGCCACCGCGGCGGCATCGTGCACCGCGACATCAAGCCGGCCAACGTGATGATCACCACGGCCGGCGACGTCAAGGTGATGGACTTCGGCATCGCCCGCGCGATGGCCGACTCGGCCGCGACGATGACGCAGACGGCCCAGGTCATCGGCACCGCGCAGTACCTCTCCCCGGAGCAGGCACGCGGTGAGCGCGTCGACGCCCGCAGCGACATCTACTCAACCGGTTGCGTGCTCTACGAGCTGCTCACCGGCCAGCCGCCGTTCACCGGCGACTCCCCCGTCGCGATCGCCTACCAGCACGTCCGCGAGGAGCCGATCCCGCCGTCGCAGATCGACCCGGAGATCCCCCAGTGGGCCGACGCGATCGTGCTCAAGGCCATGGCCAAGGATCCGGCGCACCGCTACCAGAGCGCGGCCGAGATGCGGGCCGACATCCAGCGCGCCATGTCCGGCATGCCGGTCGACGCCCAGACGATGGCGATGAACGGCTACGGCCAGGGCACCCGCATGATGACGGCCACCCAGGCCGCCACCGGCCCGGCCACCCAGCACTCCAGCGCCGTCCCACCCTACGAGTACGACGAGGGCGGCGGCCGGGGCGGGCGCCGCCGGGCGAACAACGGCGGCGGCAACGCGGTCAAGACCGCCCTGTGGATCATCATCCCGCTGCTGGTCATCGGTGCCTTCATCACCTTGGGCTACGTCATGTTCAGCGGCGGCGGCAGCCCGACGGCCCCGACCACGGTCAAGGTGCCGGGGCTGGAGGCGAAGACGCGTGAATACGCCGAGAGCCAGCTGAAGCAGCTCGGCCTCACGGCGGAGGTCACCGAGGAGTTCAGCGCCGAGTACGACAAGGACACGGTCATCGAGACCGATCCGGCCGAGGGCACCGAGGTGGAGAAGGGCGCCACGGTCAAGGTCGTGGTCTCCAAGGGCGCGGAGAAGGTGAAGGTCCCCGCCGACCTCATCGGCATGACCACCGAAGAGGCCAACGCCAGGCTGACCGAGCTGGGGCTCAGCAGCACGATCAAGACGCGCGCGTCCAGCCAGCCGGAGGGCAAGGTCTTCCGCACCGATCCCAAGGCCGGCGCCTCGGTCGCCAAGGGCGACACGGTGACCCTCTTCATCCCGAAGGAGGCCGTGGCCGTACCGAGCGTCCAGGGCATGACCGAGGAGGAGGCCCGCCGCACCCTGGAGGAAGCGGGCTTCAAGGTCAAGGTCGTCACCCAGCCGAGCGACCAGGCCCAGGGCACGGTCATCCAGCAGAACCCGGGTGAGGGCGCCAAGCTCCAGCCCAACATGACGGTCACGATCGTCGTGTCGCAGGGCCCGGCGGCCCCCACCCCGACCGAGCAGCCGTCGGACGACTTCCCGACCGACGACTTCCCGACGGACGACGTCCCGACCGACGACGGCGACGACGGCTTCCCGAGCCAGGACGAGCCCCCAGGCGACGTAGGCGACGGCCTAGGCTAAGAAAAGGGCCGCCACCCCTACGGGGCTGGCGGCCCTTTTCACGTAAGAACCCCTCCGCCCCACCATTCGAATGATCGCCTCCGGCGCCCGACCTCCGTACAGGGAAGGTCTTGCGAGGAGCGCCGGTGTCTGGACTGAGGAGAGAGGGAGCGCAGCGACCGAACGACGAGGGAAGACACCGGGTCAGAGCGACGAGCCGGCGATCCGAAGGATCGCCAATCAAACACGAGCCGGCGATCCGAAGGATCGCCAATAAAGAACGCCCCCGCCGCTCGGGGGCAACGGCGGGGACGCTCATCTGTCTGTCGCTCTGAGGCTCCGGTTCGTTACAGCGTTTTCTCCAGCCAGTTTCCGAGCAGCCGGTGGCCGTGCTCGGAGAGCACCGACTCGGGGTGGAACTGGACGCCCTCGATGGGCGCGGCGCGGTGGCGCAGGCCCATGATGACGCCGTCGCCGGTGCGGGCGGTGACTTCGAGCTCCTCGGGGACGGTCTCGGGGAGCACGGCCAGCGAGTGGTAGCGGGTCATGCGGACGGGCGAGGGCAACGTCGCGAACACCCCCTTGCCGTCGTGGCTGATCGCGCTGGTGCCGCCGTGCACGAGGTCGGGGGCGCGGGCGACGGTGGCGCCGTACGCGTGCGCGATGGCCTGGTGGCCGAGGCAGACGCCGAGCAGCGGCTGCCCGCGCCGGGCGGCGTGGCGGACGAGCGGGACGCTGACCCCGGCGGCTTCGGGTGTGCCGGGGCCGGGGCTGATCAGGATGCCGTCATAGCCGTCGGCGTCGTCCACCCGCACCTCGTCGCGGGGCCGCACGTCGCAGCTCGCGCCCAGCACCTTCAGGTATTGGACGATGGTGTGCACGAAACTGTCGTGGTTGTCCACGACCAGCACGCGGGTCATCGGCGCACCGTCACCTCGTCGAGCGTCACAGTGGGTTCCAGGAGCGGGAACACCGAGAACCAGAGTACGGCCATCGCCGTGGCGACCAGCAGGGCGGCCCACAGCAGCCGCCGTCCTGGACCGCCGGGGAGCCTGCGCCACAGCCAGCCGTACATCGTCATGCCTTCCTGGGCTCGGTGTCCTTCAGCACCCCGTACACGATCAGCCGTTGCGCCGCCGAGTATTCGGGGTGGCAGGTCGTCAGCGTGATGTACGCCCGGATGGGCCGCAGGCCCGGCATGCCGGGCACCGGGGCGAGCACGTCCACCTCGCCGGGCTCGACGATGTCCTGCGAGGTGACCCGGTAGGTGTAGCGGGCCTCGCGGGCCTCGACCACGAGCTCGTCGCCGCGTTCCAGCTCGTCGACGCGGTTGAACGGGGCCGCGTACGTGGTGCGGTGGCCGGAGACGACGAAGTTGCCGACCTGGCCGGGCATGGCGGTGCCGGGGTAGTGGCCGGGGCCCTTCTTCAGGTGCTCGGCCCGTACGCCCTCGACCACCGCGTAGCGGAAGTCGTGGCCCAGCCTGGGGATGCGCAGCAGCGCCACGGCGTCGCCCAGCTCGACGGCGGGCGGCCGGGCGGCGTTCTCGGCGGCCAGCGCGCGCTGCAGCAACAGCTGCTGGCTCGCCGTGTAGGCGCCGGTGCCCCAGAGCAGATAGGCGCAGAAGAGCGCCAGAACCAGGCCGGCGGTGATGCTCAGCTCCCCCGTGGTCCGCAGCACGATCCGCACCCGACCAGGGTAAGCGGGACGACTCCAGGCGCCGGGGATCGCCATCCCGTGCGCGTGGCGACTATCCTGGGGCTCGCTACCACTACCCTTTACGCAGAGCCTGCGGACGATCCGGAAGCCCAGGCCCTCAGCAGGAGTCATCCAGTGCCCAAGCCCAAGACGCGCAAGAAGGCGGTTTACACCCCGCCGCAGAAGACCCAGCAGATCAAGGTCAGCCCTCGCTGGCTGGCGCCGACGATGGTCGCCTCGTGGATCATCGGCATCCTGTGGATCGCCACCTACTACGTGGCCCCGCGGGCGCCCTTCATCGGCGATCTGCAGAACTGGAACCTGCTGATCGGGTTTGTTTTCATCATCTTCGGTGTGGTTCTTTCCACCCGCTGGCGCTAGTTCTTTTCCACAGCTTTTCCACAGCTGGGGACGTCAGCCCAGGATCGCCATGGTGATCATGGGAATTCTGACGACCACGAGCACGGCGAGCAGTGCCACGAATCCCGCGACCGCAGCCGCCTGCCACACGGCGCGGTTCTCCCGGGGCGCGTAGGCCAGCGCCGCCGACAGCGCTGCCCCGGTGACCAGGCCGCCGATGTGGCCGGTCCAGCTGATGCCGGGGACGATGAAGGTGATGGCCAGGTTGATCGCGATCAGCACGGCGATGCCGCGCACGTCCAGGTTCAGCCTGCGCCCCACCACGAACACCGCGCCGAACAGGCCGAAGATGGCTCCCGAGGCGCCGACGGTGAGGATGCGCGGGTTGTCCATCCACAGCCCGAGGACCGACCCGCCGAGCGCGCTCACCAGATAGAGCGCGACGAAGCGGACGTGTCCGAACGCCCGCTCCAGGTAGGGCCCGATCACGTAGAGGGCCCAGCTGTTGAACAGGATGTGGAACATCCCGCCGTGCACGAACGCGGCGGTGATCAGCCGGTAGTACTCGTCGCCCAGGGCCACGAAGAGGGAGTTCATGCCCAGGAGGCGCTGGATGTCCGGCACGAAGTACTGCGCGACGAAGACGAGCACGTTGGCCGCCAGGATGGTCCACGTCACGTAGGGAGCGCGGACCACCGCGCCGCCGAACGTCGACTTCGCCTGCCGGATCCCCCGGTTGCCCTCGGCCACGCACTCGGGACATTGGAACCCCACTGCCGCGTCGCGCATGCAGTCGGGGCAGATGGGCCGGTCGCACCGCTGGCAGCGGACCCACGTCTCCCTGTCGGGGTGCCGGTAGCACGTGGGGACCGTCTCCGCGGGCTGCTCGGGCTGCGAGGGCGGGAGGGGCGGCTGGCTGGTCATGCCCGCAGCCTAAAGCCTGCGGGCCACTCCCGCGTCCGCTGCTCGGACGGGGTGACGCCGCCTCCCGCGTGCCGGGCCGGCGCGGCCCGGCTTCCGGGAAGGGGGGCCTGGCAGAGCGCAGTAACCCGGAAGGCCGGACAGGCGGCCGCGCGTCAGGCCGGGACGCGGTCGATGGTGACCGACTCCAGGACGACTTCCTCGACCGGCTTGTCGTTGCGCCCGGTCTTGGTCTTGGAGATGGCGTCGACGACGTCCTGCCCCTCGACGACCTCTCCGAAGATCGTGTGGCGGCCGTTGAGGTGCGGCGTGGGCACGGTCGTGATGAAGAACTGCGACCCGTTGGTGCCCTTCCCCATCTTCTTGCCCGCGTTGGCCATGGCCAGCAGGTAGGGACGGTTGAAGTAGAGCTCGGGGTGGATCTCGTCGTCGAACTCGTAGCCCGGCCCGCCGAAGCCCTCACCGAGCGGGTCGCCGCCCTGGATCATGAAGTTGGGGATGACACGGTGGAAGATCGTGCCGTCGTAGTAGCGGTCGTTGCTCTTCTCGCCGGAGCCCGGGTGGGTCCACTCGCGGGAGCCTTCGGCCAGCTCCACGAAGTTTCGCACCGTCTTGGGGGCTCTGTTGGGAAAGAGCTCGACCTTGATCATGCCGCGATTGGTCTGCAGATTCGCAATCAGCTTCTCAGCCACGAGACAGCTGCCTTCCTCTATGCACAGGGTGGAATTGTGGTGTTTTGACAACCATGGCCCTAAGGCCTCCGCTGCCATCCTCCCACGGCGGGCCATGATTGAGCCGCTTTGTATCGGGAAGGTCACGCGCGGGGCCCCAACGACAGGGGAGGTAGTCGTGTCCCTGACACTGAGAAGACGACGCCGCGTGGTCATAGAAGTGCCCACCACGTGGCAGGGCCGGATGAAGGCCCAGGCCATGAAAACCGGCGCGCGCATGGCGCCGATGGCCGACCAGGCCAAGCTGGCCGCCAACAGGCGGGTCGACGACGCCCGGATGTGGGCTGCACCCAGGCTGAAGAAGGCCGCCCACCGGGTCGAGGACCAACTCGCACCGGCAGTCAGCTCGATGCTGAACGACGCCGCGATCCGGGTCAGCCCGGTCCGGCGGCAGCAGTCGCGGCGCTGGCCGACGGCCGTCCTGGTGACCGGTCTCGCCATCGGCGCGGCCGGCTTCATGTTCTACCGGCGTAACGCCCAGCAGTGGACCGAGCACATGAAGGACTCCGCGTCCGACGCGTCTCGCTGGGCACACGAGCGGTCCGACAGGGCCGTCCAGTCCACGGGCCCGGCCGGCGCGCCGGTGTCCGAGACGACGGATGAGGCATCTCACCGGATGCCATGATCCGCGATGAAGGCGCGCCCCCGGTTCCGGGGGCGCGCCTTTTCGTCTGTTCGTACGTGACATTCATCACCATATTTGGCCTTATAGGGTCATTCTCATGCTGTACGGCCGAGCCACCGAGATCGCCGCGATCCAGGGTGTGATCGACGCGGCGCCGGCCGGTGCGGGACAGGCCCTGCTGCTGCGGGGCGAGGCCGGCATCGGCAAGTCGGCCCTGCTCGATCTGGCCGCCACCCTGGCCGGGCCGCGGCTGACCGTCCTGCGCGCGTGGGGCGTCGAGGCCGAGGCCGACCTGGCGTTCGCCGCGCTGCACCAGCTGCTGCGGCCGGTGACCGGGCTGCTCGACGCGCTCCCGGCGCCGCAGCGCCAAGCCGTGGCCGGGGCGCTCGGGCTGGCGGCGCCGGCCGAGGACCGGTTCCTGGTGGCGGCCGGGGTCCTGTCGCTGCTGGCGGAGGCGGCGGGGGACGGCGGCGTGCTCTGCCTCGTGGACGACCTCCAGTGGCTGGACCGGGCGTCGGCCGACGCGCTGCTGTTCGCGGCCCGGCGCGTCCGCACCGAGCGGGTCGGGATGCTGCTGGCGGTCCGGGGTGACGGCGTCCACAAGGGCGTTCCCGAGCTGCGACTGCGCGGGCTGGACGACGAAAGCGCGGCCACGCTGGTGGACTCGCTGGCCCCGGCGGCGTCACCGGTCCGCGCCCGCCTGGTGTCGCTCACCGGCGGCAACCCTCTCGTCCTCGGCGAGACCCTGGCGTCCCTGAGCCCCGACCAGCTCGCCGGCCGCCTCCCCCTCCCCGACCCCCTGCCTGGCGGCGCCCAGCTCTTCGGCGACCAGGTGACCCGCCTCTCGGCCCCGGCCCGCCGCGTCCTCCTCGCGGCATCCCTGGAGCCGGACCTCACCCTGACCCTCCGCACCGCGTCCCTCCTGGACTCACCCGTACAGACCCAGCACGAGCAACCACCGACCGAGACGGAGACCGACGCAGATGCGCCGGCGCGCGCAACCGCCCCACCCGAGACGGAAACCGCCGTGAGAGCACGGCCGAACGAGACCACGCCGTCCGGGGCGGAGACCGACGTACGGGCATGGCCGAACGGGGATGGTCCGTCCGGGGAGGCACCCGCGAGGGCGCGTGTGACGGAAGCGTCGGCGCGGGCACCCGCACGGGAGCTGCCTGCGGCGATGAGCCTGCGCGAAGAGGTTGCTCTGGCGGGGCTCTATGAGGCGGAGAAGGCGGGGCTCGTGGTCGTGGACGGGGCGGCGGTCCGGTTCCGGCATCCTCTGGTGCGGTCGGCGGTGCACGTGGCGGCGGGCCCGGTGGAGGTACGGCGGGCGCACGCGGTGCTGGCCGAGCTGGTGGAAGGTGACAGGCGGGCCTGGCACCTGGCGGCCGCCACCATGGGACGGAACGAGCCGGTGGCCGCCGCGCTGGCCGCCGCGGCCGACGGAGCCCGAGCCAGGGGCGGGTACGGCGACGCGGCGACGGCACTGGGCCGTGCGGCGGAGCTGACCCCCGACCCCTGGACCCGCGCCCGCCGCTACACGGACGCGGCCACCGCAGCCTGGCTCGGCGGCCGTCCAGGCCAGGCCCAGACCTACCTCGCCGAGGCCCACGCCCTCACCCAGAACCACCCACCCCACACCCCCACAGAACCCCTCCACGAGACAACACCCGCACACCAGGAAGAAGGCTCACCCCTCACGCCCCCGAACCACCCAACGCCCCGTCCCGCACCAGAGACCGGCGACGAGAGACCACTCGCTCACGAGCGGGCAAGGGCGCCGGAGACGGAAGCCACATCCCCTCACACAGTGCACCGTCCCTCAGCGGACGCCCGGGACGAGACGACCGCTGGCAGAACGCCCACCCGGGAACAAGAAGGGCCGCCGGCAGCCACCCCCTTGACCCGGTTCCCGACCGGCGGGAGAACACCCGCTCGGGGAGGAGGGCCGTCCGAAGCCACGCCCTTGACCCGTACCCCGGAGGAGACCCGCGCTGAGACCGCCCGGGGGAGGGCGCCCGTCCAGGAGGGGGAAGGGTCTGCGAAGGCGGAAGCCACATCCCCTCACAGAGCGAACCTTCCCCCAGCAGACGCCCAGGACGAGACGGTTGGGGGGAGGAGCGCTCCCAAGGGGTTCGGTGGGTTGCGGCGGGAGATCAGGCAGTTGCGGGGGCGGTTCGAGTTGAACTCCGGGGACGCCGCGGAGGCCGTGCGGATCCTCGCCGGGGGCGACAGCATGGAGATGCTGGCCGACGCCGCCGAGGCGGCGAACTACGTGGGCGACATCCCGGCTCTCGTGGAGATCGGGCGCAGGGCGCTGGCGCATCCGCCGGGGTTCCTGCGGGACGTGGTGGCCGGGATCGGGGCGCGGCTGGACGACGGCGGCGGGGCGGAGCTGCTGCGGGGCGCGCTGGCGAGGACCGGGGAGCTGCGGGAGGCGGCCGAGTTCCTGTGGGCGTCGGCGGCGGCGAGCTATCTGGGCGAGGCGGACGTGTCGGCCGAGCTGGTCGGGCGGGCCGGCCGGGTGGCGCGCGTGTCCGGCATGGTCGGGCAGCTGCCGGTGGTGCTCGAGTTCGTGTCCACGGGCGAGCGGCTCAGGGGCAGGCTGGCCGAGAGCGAGGCCGTCGCCGAGGAAGGGCTGGCGCTGGCCAGGGAGGCCGGATACACCAACAGCGAGGCCGCCCACCTGGCGAACCTGGCCGTGGTGGCGGCGCTGCGCGGCCAGGAGGAGTCCTGCCGGGAGCACGCGCGCCGGGCCCTGGCGATCGCGGTGCCGCACCGGGTGGGGCTGCGCGCGGGCGTGGCCTCGTACGCGCTGGCGATGCTCGATCTGGGGCTGGGCAGGTACGACGCGGCGCATGCCCGGTTCACGGCCCTGGCGGCGGCGGGGCATCCGACGGTGGTGTGGCGGACAGCGCCGGACCGGGTGGAGGCGGCCGTGGCCGCGGGTGAGCCGGAGGCGGCCCGCGAGGCGCTGGACGGGCTGGAGCGGTGGGCGGCGAACGCCGGCACGCCCGAGTCGCGGGCGTCGCTGCTGCGTTGCCGGGCGCTGGTGGACGGGGACGCGGCGCTGTTCGAGGAGGCGGCGCGGCTGCACGGGGAGCCGTTCGAGGCGGCGCGCACGGCCCTGCTCCACGGCGAGCGGCTGCGCCGTACGCACCGGCCGGGGCAGGCGCGGGGGCGGCTGCGTTCGGCGCTGGAGACGTTCACCAGGTTGCGCGCGGAGCCGTGGGCCCGGCGCGCGAGCGGGGAGCTGCGCGCGGCCGGGGAGGCGGCGGGCGACGTGCCGGAGGCCGACCCGGCGGCGGCCCTGACGCCTCAGGAGCTGCGCATCGCGCGCCTGGTGGCCGAGGGGGCGTCGAGCAAGGACGTGGCGGCGCGGTTGTTCCTCAGCCCGCGCACGGTCGAGTATCACCTGTACAAGATCTATCCCAAGCTCGGCATCACCAGTCGTACTGAACTCGCCCGCCTTCTGTAGTGCCCAGTAGTCCTACGGAAGGCACCGGCGCCGGTCGGGGCCAAGCTTGGAGGCATGACAGAGAACCTGATCAACGTGGACGGCGTCGAGCTCTGGACGGAGGAGTTCGGCGACCCCGATCACCCGCCCGTTCTCCTGGTGATGGGGTCGATGTCGCAGGGCGTGCTGTGGCCGGAGGAGTTCGTCGGCAGGCTGGTCGCCGGCGGGCGCAGGGTCATCCGCTACGACCATCGCGACACCGGCAGATCGGGCACCGTCGACTTCGACGCGAACCCGTACACCTGGCTCGACATCAAGGACGACGTGCTGCGCGTGCTCGACGCGTACGGGCTGGAGAGCGCGCACCTGGTGGGCCACTCGGCGGGCGGGCTGCTCGGGCAGCTGGTGGCGGTGGAGCGGCCGGAGCGGGTGCGCACGCTCACCGTGATCGGCTCGTCGCCGCTGGGCGGGCACGAGGGCGAGGTGCTCATGCGGGCGCTCACCGGGCAGCCGCAGCCGGAGGGCAGCCTGCCGCCGCCCAGGCCGGAGTTCACGGCGTTCTACACCGAGGCGATCCAGAGCCCGCCGCCGGCCACCCGGGGCGAGCAGATCGACCGGATGATCGCCGAGGCGCGGGTGCTGAACGGGACGGCGCTGCCGTTCGACGAGGACGCCGAGCGGCGGCTGGCCGAGCGGGTCTTCGAGCGGGCCAGGGACCTGGCGGCGGTGGTCAACCACCGGCGGGCGGCCGCCGCTAACCCCGGCTTCGAGCCGGAGGGCATGCTCGGCCGGGTCGAGGCGCCGACGCTGGTCATCGAGGGCACGCACGAGCCCGCCAAGCCCGGCCACGGCGCGCTCATCGCCGCGGCCATCCCCGGCGCGGAGCTGCTCATGGTGCGGGACATGGGGCACATGCTGCCTGCTCAGGTCCGCGACGAGGTGGCGGACGCGATCCTGCGACACACGGCCGAGCCCACCGCATGAGCGCCGGGCCTGGCTAGGTGAGTGCGGAGATCGCGGCGAGGGCGTCGACGATCTGGCGGGAGTCGGGGGTGCTGTCCGGGTCGAGCAGCCATTGGATCATCAGCCCGTCGGAGATGGCGATCAGCACCGAGACCAGGACCTCGGGCGCGACCGGCAGCGCGACGCCCATCTCGGCGGAGGCCCGCCGCAGCATGCCGACCCCCGCCTCGCGGGCGTCGCCGTACGCGGCCGCGAGGCGCTCGCGCAGCGCCTGCTCGCGCAGCGCCGCGGGGTAGCCCTCGACGCAGCCCATCAGCGTCGGCCGCATCTCGCCGAACACGTCGACCAGCGCGGCCATGGCGCGTTCGAGCAGCTCGCGGGGCGTGCCGAGGCCGCTGCTGAAGATGGCCTTCTCGACCCGCTCGGTCCACCCCTCGAAGCAGGCGATGATGGCCTCGTTGAGCAGGGCGTCCTTGCCTCCGAAGTGATAACCGATGGAGGCGAGGTTGGTGCCCGACGCCGCGACCAGGTCGCGCGCGGTCGTGCGGGCGTAGCCCTTCTCCTGCAGGCAGCTCACCGCACCGGCGAGCAACCGCTCGCGAACCTCTTTCCGTGACACGGCATCCATGCTATCGATATATACAAGCGTCTATGACATACGTACGTATCGGAGGACCTGTGATGCTCCCACCCGGACCGCGACTGCCCGCAGCCGCCCAGACCGCCTGGATCATGCTCGACCCCGCGGGCGCGTTCGACAGGCTGCACCGCGAGTACGGCCCGATCTTCACGGTGCGCTACTTCGGCTTCCCGCCCGAGGTGTACGTCACCACCGCCGAGCTGGCCGAACAGGTCTACCGCACCGACCAGGGCGGCGGCCTGGCCGGCGCCGCGCGGCGCGACTTCCTGGAGCCGATGGTCGGCGCCCACTCGGTGCTGACGCTGGACGGCGACGGCTGGTCACGCCACCGGAAGGCGCTCACCCCGCCGTTAAGAGCCAAGCAGGTGGCCGGCTACCACGACGAGATCGCGGCCATCGCCGCGGAGAAGATCGCGACCTGGCCGCTCGGCGTGCCGATCGCGCTGCGCGACCGCATGCAGGAGATCACCCTGGAAGTGATCATCAGGCTGGTCTTCGGCATCCGCGACGCGGAGCGCCTCGTCCGGCTGCACGCGCTGCTCCCCCGCCTGATCCGGCTCGGCGGCGCGACGTCGGTCGTCATGCTCCCGGCTCGCCTGCGCGAGCGCGCCAAGGGAGTGCCGTTCCTGCCGTACGCGCGCTTCCTGAAGGCACGCGCGGGCGTCGACGCGATCCTGTACGAGGAGATCGCCCGCAGGCGGAGCGCCGGGGCGGACGGCACGGACGTGCTGAGCAGGCTGCTGGAGTCGGGCTTCGACGACCAGGAGATCCGCGACGAGCTGATCACCCTGCTGATCGCCGGTCACGAGACCACGGCGACCAGTCTGGCCTGGGCGTTCGAGCGGCTGCTCCGGCTGCCGCACGTCCTGGAGCGGCTGCCCGACGACGAGCCGTACCTGGACGCGGTGGTGAAGGAGGTGATGCGGGTCAGGCCCGCGGTCTACGAGGCTCCCCGGCTGCTCGACGCCCCGCTCCGGCTGGGTGAGTACGAGATACCGGCCGGATCGTACGCGGGACCGTTCATCCCGCTCGTGCACCGGGACCCGGCGGCTTTCCCGTCACCGGAGGAGTTCAGGCCGGAACGCTTCCTCGATGGTCAGCAGAGCAGGGCCTGGATGCCGTTCGGCGGCGGCCGGCGCTTCTGCGTCGGCGCTCAGCTGGCCCTGCTGGAGATGCGGGTGATCATCAGGGAGGTGTTGCACCGCCTGGATCTCACGGCGCCGGATCCGGCGCCCGAGACCAGGCGGCTCACCAACGTCACCCTGAGTCCCGCACGACTCACCCGCGTTATTGCGCGCGCCCGGTCTCTTGATCGGACGACGTAGCGGGGTGCATGTCGTCACGTCGTTCGTCGGCGCCCAACTCCTCGCGGAGGCGGTCGTAGTCGATGTGATGGCTGGTGTACTTCAGCTGGCGAGCGACCTTCGTCTGCTTCGCCTTGGCTCTTCCTCGGCCCATGGCTCAACTCCCTAGTCCCCGCTGCCCATGCTATCCGACAACGTTACGACTTGAAGAATTATGCAACTGCGCTGGATTAGTCTGTCACTATGCACGTGGAGGTCAACCAGGCCAAGGCGGATTTGTTCCGGACTCTCGGCCACCCCGCTCGCATCAGAGTGTTGGAGCTACTCCAGGAAGGGCCACTTCCCGTCAGGGATCTCCTGGCCCAGATCGACATCGAGGCGTCGAGCCTCTCACAGCAGCTGGCGGTCCTGCGCAGAGCGGGCATCGTGACCGCCATCCGTGAAGGCAGCACCGTGGTCTACACACTGGCCACACCCGAGCTCGCCGACCTGCTGCGGATCGCCCGCCGCATCCTGACCGACATGCTCGCCGACCAGGGCCAGCTGCTCGCCGAGCTCCGGGCGGAGGTCCCCTGACCGGCCCGTGGGCCGGAGCCGCCACCCGGTAGGCTTCGGCCCATGGTCTCCGAGCTGTTCGATCCCAAGGCGTGGCAGGAAGTCGAGGGGTTCGACTTCACCGACATCACCTACCACAGGGCTGTCGACCAGGGCACGGTGCGCATCGCGTTCAACCGCCCGGAGGTGCGCAACGCCTTCCGCCCGCAGACCGTCGACGAGCTCTACCGCGCGTTCGACCATGCCCGGCAGACCACCGACGTCGGGTGCGTGCTGCTGACCGGCAACGGCCCCTCGCCCAAGGACGGCGGCTGGGCCTTCTGCTCCGGCGGCGACCAGCGCATCCGCGGCAAGGACGGCTACCAGTACGCCGACGGCTCGGCCGCGACCGGGCGGCTGCACATCCTCGAGGTGCAGCGGCTGATCCGGTTCATGCCCAAGGTGGTCATCTGCGTGGTGCCCGGCTGGGCGGCGGGCGGCGGCCACAGCCTGCACGTGGTGGCCGATCTCACACTCGCCAGCGCCGAGCACGCCCGGTTCAAGCAGACCGACGCCGACGTGGCGAGCTTCGACGGCGGCTTCGGCTCCGCCTATCTCGCGCGCCAGGTGGGCCAGAAGTTCGCCCGCGAGATCTTCTTCCTCGGCGACACCTACAGCGCGGCCGACGCCCACCGGATGGGCATGGTCAACGCGGTGGTGCCGCACGAGGAGCTGGAGGCCACGGCGCTCGACTGGGCCCGCAAGATCAACGCCAAGTCGCCGACGGCGCAGCGGATGCTCAAGTTCTCCTTCAACCTGATCGACGACGGGCTGGTGGGCCAGCAGGTGTTCGCCGGTGAGGCGACCAGGCTGGCCTACATGACCGACGAGGCCGCCGAAGGGCGCGACTCGTTCCTGGAGAAGCGCGAACCCGACTGGTCGCCGTACCCCTATCACTACTGATGCCTCATCCCCGCGCGAGGCCCTGACCTCCCGAAAACCGGTTGCCCGGGCGGCCAGACTGGTGGCATGGAGATCGTGGTGCCGCCGGCGTTGACCGAGTCGCATGTCAAGTGGGAGGGCGAGGCGGGGCGGGCCTGGTCAGCGGGGCTGCCCGCGCTGGCCAGGCGTTATCTGGAGGAGTGGGGGCTGCGCCTCGACGGCGCGTCCATGCACGGCGTGGTCTCCCTGGTGCTGCCCGTGGTGCGGGCCGACGGCACGCCCGCCGCGCTGAAGCTGCAGCCCGTCACCCACGAGAACGCGACCGAGCCCGTGGGGCTGCGCGCCTGGGCCGGCGACGGGTCGGTGCTGCTGCTGGAGCACGACCCGGCCACCGGGACGATGCTGCTGGAGCGGCTGGACGAGAGCCGGTCGCTGTCGGCGGTGCCGGACGACATGAAGGCGATGGAGATCCTCGCCGAGCTGCTGGCCCGGCTGGTGGCGCGGCCCGCTCCCGAAGGGCTGCGGCGGCTCGGCGACATCGCCGGGCAGATGGTGGAGGACGTGCCCGCGGCACTCGCGAAGCTGCCGCGGGAGGAGGACCGGGCCTGGCTGCGCCGGTGCGCGGCGGCGGTCGCCGAGCTCGTCCCCGAGCCGGGCGACCGGCTGCTCCACTGGGATCTGCACTACGACAACGTGCTGGCCGCCGAGCGGGAGCCGTGGCTGGCGATCGACCCGAAGCCGCTGGCCGGCGACCCCGGGTTCGACCTGCTGCCCGCGCTGGACAACCGGTGGGGCGAGGTGGTGGCCTCCGGTGACGTGCGCGGGAGCGTGCTGCGGCGCTTCGACCTGCTGGTGGAGGCGCTGGAGCTGGACCCCGCGCGGGCGGCCGGCTGGACGCTGGGACGGGTGCTGCAGAACTCACTGTGGAGCGTCGAGGACGGCGAGGACCGCCTCGACGATGTCCAACTGGCCATCGCCGAGGCGATGGTTCACCGCCAGTAGGCCCGGCGGCCGGGGGTCAGTCCGAGAGGCCGCGCAGGAAGTCGCGGGTGAGGGCCGCGATCTGGGCGAGCCTGGTCTCCAGGGGGAAGTGGCCGGCGTCCAGCAGGTGGATGCGCGCGTCCGGCACGTCCCCGGCGAAGGCGCGCGCGCCGTCCGGGCCGAAGATCTCGTCGTTGCGGCCCCACACGGCCAGCACGGGCGGGCGGTGCGTGCGCAGGTACTCCTGCCACTGCGGATAGAGGGCGACGTTGCCCTCGTAGTCCAGGAAGAGCGCGAGCTGGATGTCGGCGCTGCCCGGCCGGTCCAGCAGCGCCTGGTCGAACAGCGCCTTGTCCGGGTTGACCAGCGTGGTGTCCGGCACGCCGTGCGTGTACTGCCACTGGGTTGCCTCCCAGGTGAAGTACGCCCGCAGCGCCGCCGTATCGGCCTGCGGGTCTGCCCAGGCCTTCTTGAACGGGTCCCAGAACGGGGTCAGCCCTTCCTCGTACGCGTTGCCGTTCTGGGTGACGATGCCGGTGATCCGCTCGGGATGCCGGACGGCGAGCCGGAAGCCGACGGGTGCGCCGTAGTCGTGCACGTAGAGCGCGTAACGCCGCACGCCGAGCGTGTCCAGCAGCCGGTCCACCACGTCGGCGAAGCGGTCGAAGGTGTAGCCGAACTCTCCGGCGGCGGGCGCCGAACTGTGCCCGAAGCCGGGGTAGTCGGGCGCGATCAGGTGGAACTCGTCGCCCAGCTCGCCCATCAGCTCCTGGTAGGCGATGGACGAGGTCGGGAACCCGTGCAGCAGGACGAGCGTGGGCGCGGACGGGTCGCCCGCCTCGCGGTAGAAGACGTCGAGCCCGTCGATCCGGACGGTGCGGTAGCGGATGGTCACGGTGAACCTCTTAACCGTTGAAAGTCTTTTCGGTGGTTAAGTGATAGCATGATGATCTGCAACCGGTCAAATCGACTTCAGGGGTTAATCACTGTGAGACTGCGTCCGCTCAGGACCGAACCCGTGGGGCTGGACCTGGTCGACACCGTGTGGATCGACAACGCCACACTGGTCGACCAGTTCGACGATCTCGACGGCGTGCGGGCCTGGCTGGCGGATCACGATCTGCCCGGCGGCGGCGACCCGGATCGCGCCCGCGACCCGCTGGTCCAGGCCCGCGACGCGATGCGCGCGCTGCTGGAGCGGGGCGAGGCGGCCCCGCTCAACGCGGTGCTGGCCCACGGCGCCCGCCGCCCCCAATTGAGCGGCGCCGAGCCGTACGAGGTCGTCGTCCTGGACGATCCGGCCTGGCACGCGGCCTGGGTGGCGGCCGCCGACCTGGCCCGGGTGCTCGGCGAGCGCCCGGAGCGGGTGCGCAAGTGTGCCAACCCGCGCTGCGTGCTCTGGTTCTACGACGTGAGCAAGAACGGCGGCCGCCGCTGGTGTTCGATGGACGTGTGCGGCAACCGGGCCAAGGTGGGCCGGTTCAACCAGCGGCAGCGCGTCCGTTCCTAGGAGACCGTGATGACGATCTTGCCTGCGCCGTGGCGGGTCTCGATCTCGCGGTGCGCGTCCGCCGCACGCTCCAGCGGGTACGTCCCGCGTACCGGGAACTTGAGCCGGCCCTCGGCGTACAGGGCGGCGTAGCGGGCCAGGCGCTCGGCGCTGCGCGTGCCCCGGGTGACCTTGATGCCCAGTTCGGCGGCCCTGTCGTGCTCGACCAGCGTGAGGATGCGGTCGCGGTCCTTGACCAGCTCCAGCGACACCTCCAGCGCGTCGCCGCCCGCGCCGTCGAGCGCGGCGTCCACGCCGCCGGGGGCGAGGGCGCGCACCCGGTCGGCCAGGCCCGCGCCGTAGGCGACCGGGATGGCGCCGAGGTCACGCAGGTAGGCGTGGTTCTCCTCGCGGGCGGTGCCGATCACGGTGGCGCCGCGCATCCCGGCGACCTGGACGGCCACCGTGCCGACCGCGCCCGCGGCGGCGTGCACGAGCAGCGTGTCGCCCTCGGTCACGGCGAGCCCCTCGAGGGCCAGCTCGGCCGTCTGCGCTCCGGCGGTCAGCGAGCCGGCCACCTCCCACGGCATCGAGGCCGGCTTGGGGGTCACGTCGCCCGCGTCGACCACCACGTACTCGGCGTAGCAGCGCAGCAGCGAGAACCCGAGCACCTCGGCGCCCGCCGTCACCCCGGTCACCCCCTCCCCCACCTGGTCCACCACGCCGGCGAACTCGTTGCCCGGGATCCGCGGCAGCCCGCCCGTCACCCCCGGCGGGGTCCAGCCGGCCCGGACGGCCGCGTCGAACGGCTGCACCCCGGCGGTCCTCACCCGTACGCGCACCTGGCCGGGGCCGGCCTGCGGAGCCGGCAGCTCCATCACCCGCAGCACCTCGGGGCCGCCGAACTCGGCGAAAGCCGCGGCCCGCATCATCTCGTCGTTCATGCGGCCAGCCTGCTTCCTCAACCGAAGTTGAGGTCAAGCGAGCTAACCGCGCGCAACATATGCCTAACCATTCGGGAACTTTTCGCTTTACTCGTTCTTTATCTGTATATAGTCCGACATGACGAGCACCGGGGGACGGGGCATCGGGTATTGACTGACTTCTTGCGGGTTGCGCTGAGCTTCCCGACGGCCGTTTTCAGCTTCCTTCTGATCGTGGTCGTCGGGTACTGGATCGTCGTGATCACCGGGATTTCCGACCTTGAGGGCGACGCCCCCTGGCTCGGGTTCGGCGGGGTGCCGGCCGGCATCACGATCTCCCTGCTCGTCGCCCTGGCGTGGCTGCTCACGCTGATCGGCAGCCAGTTCGCCGCGGGCCCGCTGCTGTGGGCCGTGCCGGTGCTCGCCCTCTGCGGAGCCTGGCTCGCCACCCGCGTGCTGATCGCCCCCCTGCGGAGGCTGGTGCCGGACGGACCACAGCCCTCACGTGGGGATTTCGTCGGCCGGCGGTGCGTGATCCGCACCGGGCGGGCGACCCCCGACTTCGGCCAGGCCGAGGTCACCGCCGCGGACGGGTCCTCCGCCGTCGTCCAGGTCAGGACGACCGGCCAGGACCGGCTCACCCGCGGCCAGACAGCCCTGATCTTCGAGTACGACGCAGACGGCGAGTTCTTCTGGGTCATGCCTTACGAAAGTGAGCAGTGAATGGATGTGATCTCCACCGGCGTCGGCGTGTTCATCGCCGTCGTCCTTGTGATCCTCATCGGCCTGCTGATTCTCATCAGCCGCCTTTTCCGCAAGGTCGAGCAGGGCAAGGCGCTGATCATCTCGAAGGTCAACAAAGTCGACGTGACCTTCACCGGCGCGGTGGTGCTCCCTGTCGTGCACCGGGCGGAGACGATGGACATCTCGGTGAAGACCATCGAGATCGAACGCACCGGCCGTGAAGGGCTGATCTGCCGCGACAACATCCGGGCCGACATCAAGATCACATTCTTCGTACGGGTGAACAAGACCGCCGAGGACGTCATCAAGGTCGCCCAGGCCATCGGCACCGAGCGGGCCAGCGACGAGAAGACGCTGCAGGAGCTGTTCAACGCGAAGTTCTCCGAGGCGCTCAAGACCGCCGGCAAGCACCTGGACTTCGTGGACCTCTACACCAAGCGCGACGAGTTCCGTGACGAGATCGTCCGGCTCATCGGCACCGACCTCAACGGTTACAGCCTTGAGGACGCGGCCATCGACTACCTGGAGCAGACCGCGCTGCACCAGCTCGACAAGAGCAACATCCTCGACGCGCAGGGCATCCGCAAGATCACCGAGCTGACGGCGATCGAGCACGTCCGGACCAACGAGTTCCAGCGCACCGAGGAGAAGGAGATCACCCGCCAGAACGTGGAGGCCCGCGAGGCCATCCTCGAACTGGAGCGCCGCCAGGCCGACGCCGAGATCAAGCAGAAGCGCGAGATCGAGACGATGAAGGCCCGCGAGGAGGCGGAGACCTACCGGGTGCAGGCGGAGGAGCGGCTGCGCGCCCAGAGCGCCGCCATCAAGACCGACGAGCAGCTCGGCGTGCAGCAGGAGAACCGCAACCGCGAGGTGGCCGTCGCGGAGAAGAACCGCGAGCGCGTCATCGCCATCGAGTCCGAGCGCATCGAGAAGGACCGCCTGCTGGAGGTCATCGCCCGCGAGCGGGAGACCGAGCTGTCGCGCATCGCGAAGGACAAGGAGGTCGAGACCGAGAAGCGGTCGATCGCCGAGGTCATCCGCGAGCGCATCGCCGTGGACAAGACGGTGGCCGAGCAGGAGGAGTCGATCAAGCGGCTGCGCGTGGTCGAGGAGGCCGAGCGGACCCGCCAGTCCGTCATCATCGCCGCCGAGGCCGAGGCGCAGGAGAACCTGGTCAAGGACATCAAGGCGGCCGAGGCCGCCGAGGCCGCGTCGAAGTTCAGGGCCCGCGAGGAACTGGTGCTGGCCGAGGCCAGGCAGCAGGCGGCCGAGCTGGACGCCCGGGCCAAGATGCGGCTCGCCGAGGGTCTGCAGGCCGAGGCGGCCGCGTCCGGCCTGGCAGAGGTCCAGGTCAAGGAGCGCGACGCCGAGGCGATCGAGAAGGTCGGCAGGGCCGAGGCGCTGGTGCTGAACGAGCGGCTGCAGGCCGAGGCCGAGGGCGCCAGGGCGATGGCGCTGGTCGAGGGCGAGCGGCTCAAGGCGCAGGCTGCGGGCGAGCAGGCGATGGCGCTGGCCAACGCCGCGGCCGTGGGCGAGAAGCTCAAGGCCGAGGCCGAGGGTCTCACCGAGAAGGCCGCCGCGATGGCCGCGCTGGACGAGGCCAGCCGGGCGCACGAGGAGTACCGCCTGCGCCTGGAGGCCGACACGGAAGTGCGGCTCAAGCAGATCGACGTCACCCGCCAGGTGGCCGAGTCGCAGGCGAGCGTGCTGGCCGCGGGCCTGGCCAAGGCCAACATCGACATCGTCGGCGGCGAGACGATGTTCTTCGACAAGGTGGTGGGTTCGATCACCGCCGCCAAGACGGTCGACGGCTTCATGGAGCACTCCGAGGTGGCGGGTTCGCTCGCGGCTCCGTACCTGAACGGGAGCGCCAGCCTGATCGAGGACCTCAGGGGCGTCGTCGGCGGGGTGAGCACCGAGGACCTGAAGAACCTGACCGTCTCTGCGCTGCTCCTGCGGCTCATCCAGCGGGGCGGGCCGGAGTCGGGGCCGCTCGGCGAGCTGCTGGACACGGCCCGGCGGCTGGGCGTGGCCGACCAGCCGGTGGCCGCGCTGGCAGCGGCGAAGGTCTGACGCGTGACGGAGCAGGTCGACCTGGAGGCGGGCACCTACGAGGTGCTGCGGAACCGGCTCGGCGCCCAGGCCAGAGCGCTGGCCGCGGCCGCCGAGGCGGTCAACGCGGCGCGGCTGGAGGTGTTCGGCGGGGCGGAGCTGCGGCTGCTGGGCACCGAGCGGATTCGCACCGAGAACAACTGCGTCCCCAGGGACATCGTGTCCCTGGGTGAGGTGATGCTGTTCGGCTACAACGTCTTCATCGGGCTCAAGCCGGAGACGTCGGTGTCGGACGTGTTCGCGGTGCACCGCTTCGCCCGGGAGGGCGACGGGTTCCGGTTCGAGCAGGGCAAGCTGGAGGCGCTGGACGACCCGGCGTTCAGGAAGGACTTCGCCGAGCTCTACCGCTACTACAAGGAGACCCGGCTGAAGCAGCTCCGGCGGGTCGAGGGCAAGCTGCTGGCGGTGTTCAGGACAGGGCCGGCCGACATCCGGGTGCTGCGCTGGGCAGTCAGCCCCACCGGAGTCACGAAATATCTGGACAACAGGGGGGAGCGCGACCACGTCTTCCCCCCGTCCCACGACTTCGAGTGGACCCCGGCCACCCGCGACGACCACGTGCTCGGCCGGCACCCGCACATCGACATCCAGGGCGAGGTGTTCGTCGAGACGCTCGGCGGCGACCTCACCATCAAGATCGAGAACAACACGGAGACCGGCGAGGGCATCTACGCCGAGCCGGTCGCCGAGCCGCTGCAGAGCCTGGCGGACGCCGACGTCGAGCACGCCCGCGTCGGCCCGCTCATCCTCATGCGGATCAGGCCGTACAAGGAGGACGCCTGGCGGCACCTGGTCTTCAACACCCGCACCAAGGCCGTGACCAGGCTCGACGGCATCGGCCAGGCCTGCCAGCGGCTGCCCGAGGACCAGGGCCTGATCTTCCCGGGCGGCTACTACCTGACCACCGGCGCCAGCAAGACGTTCGACACCGACGTGGCGGACCTGGAGTTCGAGCGGGTCGTGCGCGCGCCCAACGGCGAGGACGCGCTCTACGTCTTCCACGCCAGGGACGACGGCCGCTCGCTGCTGCTGCCGTACAACGTGATCAGGAAGGAGGTGGCCAACCCCATCGTCTGCCACGGGTACTCGCTCTTCGACGACGGCACGATGGTGGTCTTCCGGGCCACCTCCGAAGAGCCGACGCGGGTGCACCCGATGCAGGTGTGGCAGACCCCGTACGTCTCCGACACCTTCGCGGCCGCGCAGCCCGCCGGCACCGGCCCGCTGGAGCGGATCGGCAACGCCGAGCTGGTCCGGGGCATCTCCGACTGCCTGTCGGTCACCCGCATGGTGGAGGAGATGGCGCCGTCGGCCGCCACGTTCGAGGCACTGATCGCCGCCTGCACGCGCTCCTTCGACAGCTACCACTGGCTGGCCGAGCACGGCCTGAGCGAGCCGCTCGCCGACGTGCGCGCCACCGCCGAGCAGGTGCTTGACGAGTACGAGCACGTCGAGCAGCTCACCGCCCAGGCCGCCGCCACGCTCGCCGAGGCAGACGAGGAGGTCACCCAGCTGGTCAGGCGGGCCGGGGCGGACGCGCCCGGCACCGCCGACGGGTGGGTGAGCCTGCTGGCCACGCTCCGCCGGGCCCAGGGCCACCTGGTGACGCTCCGCGAGGTGCGCTACATCGACACCGGCCGGCTGGACGAGTTGGCCGCGACCCTGGCCGGTGAGCTGGACGAGGCGGGCAGGCGGGCCGTGGCCTTCCTGGAAGGGGAGGACGCGTTCACCGGCTACCACGCGGCCGTCGAGGCGCTGGCCGCCGACGCGGCGGCGATCGCGACCGCCGCCGAGGCCGAGCCTGTCGCGGGCCGGCTCGCCGAGCAGTCCGAGGGCCTGGAAGTGGTGACCGAGGTGGTCGGCTCCCTGGACATCGCCGACGCCACCGTGCGCACCGCGATCCTGGGCCGCATCGCCGAGGTGCTCGGCGGGGTCAACCGGGCGCGGGCGGTGCTCGACGGCCGCCGCCGCGAGCTGCTGAGCAGCGAGGGCAGGGCCGCGTTCGCCGCCGAGTTCGCGCTGCTCGGCCAGGCCATCACCGGCGCGCTGGCGATGGCCGACACCCCCGACAGGTGCGACGAGCAGCTCGGCCGGCTCATGCTGCAGATCGAGAACCTGGAGTCGCGCTTCGGCGAGATCGACGACTTCGCCGAGCAGCTCGGCGGCAAGCGCGACGACGTGTACGAGGCGTTCTCGTCGCGCAAGCAGGCCCAGCTCGACGCGCTCGCCCGGCGCGCGGACCGGCTGTTCGCCTCCGCCGACCGCATCCTGGCCAGCGTCACCCGCAGGATCGCCACGCTCGGCTCGCCCGACGAGATCAACACGTACTTCGCCACCGACCAGATGGTGACCAAGCTCCGCTCGGTGGCGGCCGAGCTGCGCGAGCTCGGCGACTCCGTACGGGCCGAGGAGCTGGACGGGCGGGTCAAGGCGGCGCAGCAGGAGGCCGGGCGGGCGCTGCGCGACCGGCTCGACCTGTTCGCGGACGGCGGCGAGACGATCAGGCTGGGCCGTCACCGGTTCGCGGTGAACACCCAGCCCGTCGACCTCACGCTGGTGCCTCATGACCAGGAGATGCAGCTGGCCATCACCGGCACCGACTTCCGGTCGCCGGCGCCGGCCTCGTTCGCCGACACCCGGCCCTTCTGGGAGCAGCTGCTGGTGTCGGAGACGCCCGAGGTCTACCGGGCCGAGTACCTGGCGGCCTCGCTGCTCGACCGGGTCACGCCGGGCGACGACCTGGACCGCCTGGTCCGGGAGGCCGCCGCGGCCCGCTACGACGAGGGCTACGAGCGGGGCGTGCACGACCACGACGCCGCCGCGATCCTCGACGCGCTGATCCGGCTGCGCGACGGCGCAGGCTTGCTGCGCTACCCGCCCGAGGCGCGGGCCGCGGCCCAGCTCTTCTGGGCGCACGGCGTGGACGAGGTTTCACGTAAAACATTGGCCACCAGGGCCGTGTCGCTGGTGCGGGCCCGCGAGGTGTTCGGCCCCGGGCCCGCGCTCGCCACGCTCTCCGCCGAGCTGGGCGCGCTGATCGCCGCCTTCCTGGCGACGGCCGGCCTGCCCGACACCGACGCCGCGCTCGCCGGTGAGTATCTGGTGGAGGAGCTGGCCGGCAAGCCCGCCGGGTTCGTCACCGGCAAGGCGGCCCGCGACCTGCTGGAGGGCTTCCACCACACGCTCGGGCCGGTCAGGACACGCGAGTTCGAGTCCGACCTCAAGGCGGTCGCCCTGCCGGAGCAGGTGCAGCTCGCCCGTGCCTGGCTCGGCGCGTACGCGCAGGGGCCCGAGCTGGCCGAAGCCGTCGCCGTGCAGCTGTGCGACCTGCCCAGGCACGACTCCGGCGCCACCGTCACCGCCACCGTGGAGAACCTGCTCGGCTCGCACCCGCGGATCGCCGGCTGGAAGCTGGAGATCCGGCTGGACGAGCTGCTGGCCAGGACCAGGCGGTTCGCGGCCGAGCGGGTGCCGGGCTTTCGCGCGTACCAGAAGCGGCGCACCGAGCTGGTCGCCGCCGAGCGGGAGCGGCTGCGGCTGGAGGAGTACAAGCCCAAGGTGATGAGCGCGTTCGTGCGCAACCGGCTGCTCGACGAGGTGTACCTGCCGCTGATCGGCGACAACCTGGCCAAGCAGCTCGGCTCGACGGGCGAGGGCAAGCGCACCGACCAGATGGGCCTGCTGCTGCTCATCTCGCCGCCCGGCTACGGCAAGACGACGCTGATGGAGTACGTGGCCAGCCGGCTCGGGCTGCTGTTCGTCAAGGTGAACGGGCCCGCGCTGGGGCACGACGTGACCTCGTTGGACCCGGCCGAGGCGCCCAACGCGACCGCCAGGCAGGAGGTGGAGAAGATCTCGTTCGCGCTGGAGGCGGGCAACAACACGCTGCTGTACCTGGACGACATCCAGCACACCTCGCCCGAGCTGCTGCAGAAGTTCATCTCGCTCTGTGACGCGCAGCGGCGCATCGAGGGCGTCTGGAACGGCCGCACCCGCACCTACGACCTGCGCGGCAAGCGGTTCGCCGTGTGCATGGCCGGCAACCCGTACACCGAGTCGGGGCAGCGTTTCCGGATCCCGGACATGCTCGCCAACCGGGCCGACGTGTGGAACCTGGGTGACGTGCTGTCGGGCCGGGACGACCTGTTCGCGCTCAGCTACGTCGACAACGCGCTCACGTCCAACCCGGTGCTCGCGCCGCTGTCGGCCCGCGACCGGTCGGACGTGGAGCTGCTGGTGCGGCTGGCCAGGGGCGACGCCTCGGTACGGCCCGACCAGTTGAAGCACCCGTACACCAAGCCCGAGCTGGACCAGCTGCTCAGCGTGCTGCGCAAGCTGGTGCGGGTGCAGGAGGTGGTGCTGGCCAACAACCGGGCCTACATCGCCTCCGCCGCCCAGGCCGACTCCTCGCGCACCGAGCCGCCGTACCGGCTGCAGGGCTCGTACCGGAACATGAACAAGCTGGCCGAGCGGATCGTCCCGGCGATGAACGACGACGAGCTGGAGGCGCTCGTCGACGACCACTACCTCGGCGAGGCGCAGACGCTCACCGCGGACGCGGAGGCGAACCTGCTCAAGCTGGCGGAGCTGCGCGGCCGCCTCAGCCCGGAGCAGGCGGCCCGCTGGGCCGAGATCAAGGCCGCCTACCTGCGGGACAAGGCGCTGGGCGGCGACGCCGACGACCCGATGGGCCGGGCCGTCGGCGCGCTGGGCCTGCTGGCCGACCAGGTCCGCGACGTGGGCTCGGCGATCAGGAACCGCTGACGGGTCAGGTTTCCTGCCGGGTCAGGGCGGCGGTGGCGTCGCGCTGGATCGCCGTGGCCCGGCCGAGGAAGTCGAGGATGAGCTCCAGCTGCTCGTCGGTGTAGCGCTCGTACAGGCCGGCCAGGCCGGTCGCCAGCGGCACGAACAGCTCGTCGAAGCCGGCCAGCCGCTCCCAGTCGACCTCCACGATGACGCGGCGCCGGTCCTTGGGGTGGCGGGCCCGCCGCGCCAGCCCTTTGGCCTCCAGCCGGTCGATCAGGTTGCTGACGGTGGCGGGGGCCAGGCCGGTGTGCCGGCAGATCTCCCCCGCCGTCAGCGGACCGAGGCGTTGCAGCAGGTCGATGGTCTTCTCTTCGCTCATGCCGAGGCCCAGTCGCTCGCCCATGGCCGTGTGGTACATGACGGCGGCGTTGCTGTTCTCCCGCCCGGCCGTGGTCAGGGCGTCGAGCAATTTCTTTCGGCGATCCGAAACATCTCTGGCCATACGACCCCGCCTCGGCATATATTTCGTTCGGGCGAACGAAAGGTTATCACGATGAAGGCTCTCATCACAGGGTGCGGGATCGGCGGCCCCGCCATCGCCATGGCGCTGCGCGAGGTGGGCATCGACGCCGAGATCCACGAGGCGTACGACGCCGGCGCCGAGGGCGTGGGCGCGTTCCTCAACGTCGCCTCCAACGGGATGGCCGCGCTGCGCGTGCTCGGGCTGCACCACGAGGTGGCGCGCGCCGGCATCCCCACCCCCGACATGGTCATGTGGAGCGGCACGGGCAAGCGCCTGGGCCGGGTGCCCAACGGGATGGCGCTGGACGACGGCACGGTGAGCCACACGATCCTGCGCTCGGACCTGTACCGGATCCTGCGGGACGCCGCCGCCGCACGGGGCGTCCCGATCGCCTACGGCAAGCGCATGGTCTCCTTCGACGACACCGGCTCCCAGGTGGTGGCCCGGTACGAGGACGGCACGAGCGCGACCGGCGACCTGCTGATCGCGGCCGACGGCGTGCACTCGCGCACCCGGCGGCTGCTCGACCCCGAGGCGCCCGAACCGCGCTACACCGGCCTGTACAACTGCGGCGGCATCATCAAGGACCCGAACATCACCGGCGAACCCGGCGTCTACCACATGATGTTCGGCAGGCGCGCGTTCTTCGGCTACACGGTGACCGGCGACGGCGAGACGTGGTGGTTCGCGAACCTGCCTCGCGCCCTCGGCGACGAGCCGGCGGACTGGCGGCCGGTGCTGGAGGAGGCGTTCGCGGACGACGCCGGCATCGCCGCCGGTCTGGTCCGGCGCGCCGATCTGGGCCAGGTGCTCCCCATCCACGACCTGCCGCCGGTGCCCGTGTGGCACCGCGGCAGGGTGGTGCTCACCGGCGACGCCGCGCACGCCACCTCGCCCAGTTCGGGGCAGGGCGCGTCGCAGGCCGTCGAGGACGCCGTGGTGCTCGCCCGCTGCCTGCGCGACGCCGCCGGCCACCGGGAGGCGTTCGGCCGGTACGAGAGCGAGCGGCGCGAGCGGGCCGAGCGGGTGGTCGCCTACGCCAGGAGGATCAGCAGCAGCAAGGCCGCCGGGCCGGTCGGCCGCATCTTCAGGGACGCGCTGCTGCCGATCATCCTGAGGCGTCAGGCGAACCAGGAGTCACTCGCCTGGATGTACCGTCACCAGGTCAGCCTGTGACACCGACTCCGCGCTCGCGGGAAGCAGCGGCAGCCGCACGTCGGGGGTGGGGATGAGACCGCGGGCGTGCAGCACGCCCTTGATCACCGTCGGGTTCGGCTCGGCGAACAGCGCGGCCGACAGCCGGGCCAGCCGGTGCCCCAGCGCCCTGGCCCTGGTCACGTCGCCCGCATGCCAGGCCGTGACCAGCTCCGCGAAGGCGTCCGTGGCCAGGTGCGCGGAGGCCAGGATGCCGCCGGACGCGCCGAGGGCGAGCAGCGGCGAGATGAACGCGTCGTCCCCGCCCAGCACGTCGAACCCGTCCGGCAGGTCCCCGAGCAGGTCCACCGCGTCCTGGTCGACGCCCCCCGCCGCGTACTTGACGGCGGCCACGCGCGGATGGGCGCCGAGCCGCCGCAGGGTCGCCGCGCTCACGGCCTGCCCGGTCCGGTAGGGGATGTGGTAGATGACCAGCGGCACCGGCGTCTCCTCGGCCAGCGCCTCGAAGTGCGCGATCACCCCGCGCTCCGACGGCCGCAGGAAGTACGGCACGGTGACGAGCGCCGCGTCCACCCCGCCGGGCAGCTCCTTCAGCGCCTGTCCGACCGAGCGGGTGTCGTTGCCGGCGACCCCGACGGTCAGCGGCACGCCGCGCTCCCGGCAGGCGACCGCGCAGGTCTCGATCACCCGGCTCCGCTCGTCCGGTGTCAGGGCCGCGACCTCTCCCGTCGTGCCCAGCGCGACCAGCCCCGAGGCGCCCTGGCCGAGCACGTGGTCGGCCAGCTTGCCGAGCGCGTCGAACGCCACCTCGCCGTCCGGTCCGTACGGAGTGATCAGCGGTACATGGATGCCTGTGAACATGTCTCCAGCCTGGCCCGGAAGGACACGTAAGGTCCAGCGACGTTTTCTAAGCTGCATCGTAAGATGAGCTGATGCTCGACCCTCGCAAGCTCCACCTCCTGCGCGAACTGTCCCGGCGCGGCACCATCGCGGCCGTCGCCGAGGCCGCCGCTTTCACCCCGTCGGCGGTCTCCCAGCAACTCAGCGCGCTGGAGCGGGAGGCGGGCGTGCCGCTGCTCCAACGCACCGGCCGCACCGTGACGCTCACCCCGGCGGGCCGCCTGCTCGTCGAGCACGCCCAGGCCGTGCTCGAACAGCTCGAACGCGCCTCCGCCGCCCTGGCCGCCGTCCGGGGCGGACCGTCCGGCCCGCTGCGCGTCGGCGCGTTCCCCACCGCGGCCCGCGTCCTGCTGCCGCCCGCGCTCGCCACGCTCGCCGCCGCCCACCCAGGGCTGGTGCCGATGATCTCCGAGATCGACCCCGCCGACGTCTCCGCCGCCCTGCGCGCCGGAGAGCTCGACGTCGCGCTCGTGCACGAGTACGACTTCGTGCCGCCGGTCACCGACGACGCCCTGGAGACCGAGCCGCTCTTCGCCGAGCCCATGTACCTCACCGACCGGCCCGCCATCGCCGCGGCCGCCGGCGACCCGTGGATCGCCGGCACGCCCGGCACCCTGTGCCACACGATGACGATCAGGGCCTGCCAGGCGGCCGGGTTCGAGCCGGACGTGCGCCACCACATCGACGACTTCGACACCGTGCTGTCGTTCGCGGCGGCCGGGCAGGGCGTGGCGCTGGTGCCCCGCCTCGCGGCCCTCTCCCCGCCGTCCGGGGTGCGGCTCACCCCGCTCCCCCTGCACCGCCGCACGCTCGCGGCCTTCAGACGGGGGTACGGAGAGCATCCGGCGATCCAGGCGGCCATCGCCGCCTTCCACGAGGCCCTCGCCGGCCTCAGTCTCTGAGCACGGCGTCCAGCACGGCCGCGGTGCCGGGCCGGTCGAAGACGTCGTAGTCGCCGGCCGTGACCGCCACCACCAGGTCCCGAGACGGGATCACGAGCAGCCGCTGGCCCCCGTTTCCTGAGGCGCTCACGGCCGGCGTCGCGCCCGTCTCCACGTACCAGTGATAGCCGTAGTGGCGGTCCCCGTCGATCGGCACCCGCGGCCGGAGCGCCTCCCGGAGCCAGCCCTCCGGCACCACGCCGTCGCCCCCGCGCAGCACCATCACACCGAGCGCCGCCAGGTCACGGGGCGTCAGGCGCAGCCCCGCCGCCGCCAGCGGCACCCCGTCCGCCCCCTTCGTCCACTCGAACGCGCCGATGCCCAGCGGCTCGAACAACACCTGCCTCGCGTACTCGTCCAGCGGCCTGCCCGTGCCCCGGGCGATGATCCCGCCCAGCAGCGCCGTCGCCCCGCCGCAGTACGACCACCGCGTGCCCGGCTCCTCGACGATCGGGCGCTCCAGGACGTAGCGGTAGCGGTCGGGGGCCTCCTCCATCGCGATCTCGCTGTTGGCGGCGCTGGTGTACGGCACGCTCTCGTCCCATTCGAGGCCGAGGGTCATGGTGAGCGCGTGCTCGACGGTGAGAGCCGCGTCCGCCAGGTCCCTATACGCGGGGAACTGGTCGAGGAGCCGCTCGCCCGGATCCGGCACCAGGCCGCTCTCCAGCGCGATCCCGTACAGCAGCGCCACCACGCTCTTGGTGATGGACCGCACGTCGTGCGGCGTGCCGGCGTCGAACGTGACGTGCCCCAGCGGGTCGCCCAAACGGAAGTCCTGCCCCGCGCCGTACCGCTCCAGCACCCGCTCGCCGCGCTGGACCACCACGATCCCGTGCAGCCCGGGCGCCTCCCCGGCGTTCAGTACGGCGTCCAGCCGATCCACCATGCCCGTCATGGCCTCCATCCTGGTCTAATTCCTGACACCGTGTCAGGCTCGATCGCGTGGGTAGCTGGAGAACGCGCGCGGGCGTCAGCACCCAGGGCAGGTGACATGCACAAGACAGACCCCTTTCCCTTCGAACTTTCGGTGACGGTCAGCGAACGGACCCCGGCGGCCATCGAAGCGGCCGCCTATCCCCTGGCGGAACGGTTCTTCGGCAGCGACGCGGAGGTCCACGTCGTCAGCGCCAAGGTCCAACCGGACCCGGACCACCACGACCGCTTCACAGCCACCGTCGTCTTCCGCCGAACGATCACCTAGCGGCGTCCCGTACGCCCTGGGCCGCGGTGCGGCAGAACGCTCACGTACTGTTCGGCAGAACGCCCATAGGAGTACCGGCAGAACGACCACGCACTGCTGATGACCTGCACGGCCACCGACGTCTTCAACCACATGAACGCCTGACGCCGCCCGTACCAAAGGGCTCGCCCAACCAGGCGCTCCGCGCCCCTCGCAAGCTCGGCGTGCTTCCCGGGCCTCCGGCCCTCTTTGTGCGAGGGCAAGCCCTCGCGCTGTTGTCCGGGGAAGACGGCGGCAGTGCGCTTTCACAGTCACCGGCAGAACGCTCACCAACCCATCGGCAGACCGACCACGTGACCTCCGGCAGAACGTCTCACGCGTCGGAGTTGGTCACGATGGTCCAGTTGGATGGGACGCGTACCCCGAACGGCTCACGTGACTCGCGCGTCTTGCCCAATCACCCTCCGTAAGGCATGATGGGGACTTCCGCACCCCCTGGGGTGCGGAAGTGAGGCCGGGCCTCCCGATGGAATCGGGCGTCCGGCCTTTGCGTTTCCCGCTTCATCCGACGCAAACCAGGCGTGTCTTCGGCGCGAGCATCTCATAGCAGCCTGCTCGGTCGTCCAGCCACCACGTCGTAGCGCCCACTACGGCGTCTGCCGCCCACAGAAGCGGCTCGCTGACGGCTGGCTGCCAGCTGACCACCAAGTCGTGGGGAAGGGTTCGCGCGCGACGCATACCCGTCAGGAGGCCCCGATCGAGGTGATCCTGTTCGGCGGAACGAGCTTCGATGACAACCTCGGAGCACCCCGCCAGGCTGACTTCGCCGAGAAGCCGTTCGAGACATCGGCGGCGCGCGTGTTCGGTGCGAACTGCGCAATCGTGGATGTAGATCGTGACGATTCCGTGGATGGGCATCTCTGTGAGCCGCTGGGCTATGGCGAACTGCCGCTTGACGGGCTCGTCACGCCAATGCAGGCGAGGGCTCTTGCCGACCCGGAGCGATTCAAGTGCGACACAGATGTCATCCTGGTCGACGGAATCGATGTCGTCGCCAGGGCGCCGGGGAAGACTCTCATCAACAGCTCACCGAACGCGCCAGTCCTCCTTGCGGGGCGGGTAGGCGAAGGTCTGGGTGTCGGCCCAGTCCTCGCCGACGTTGCGGTAGTCGTGATCAGCCTCGCCGGCCGTGTGCTCGCGGCCGATGTCGACCTCGTCACTGATCGACCAGACGCCGTCCACCTGCTGCTCAACGGTGTAGTAGAACTCGTTGAAGCCCGATGAGGACACCGACGTGTTGACGATGGTGAGCGAGCTCCGCCCGGTGGTCAGCTCCGGTGGCAGCTCGACGACCTGGTCCCGCCACTTGTAGGTGTTCTCGCCGAGCAGCGGCCGCCATTCCGCCGCCGGCCGGCCGTTCACCGTGATGGTGGCGTGCTGCAGGGCGACGCCCACGTCCAGGCGGCGGATCAGCCGTACGGCGGTGTGGTCGGGGTCGACGGTCACGGTGAACCGGCTCCACCCGCCCCGGGGGAACGCGCGGCCGTCGTCGGTGACGAGGTGGCCGGGGTCCATGGTGCGGACGGGCAGGTCTTCGGGCACGCCGTGGCGGGACCTGACCGACAGGGCGATGACGGCGCCCGAGACCACGACCGCCACGAGCGCGGCGAGCAGGACGGCCCGCTGCCGGCTTCCTCCGGACCCGCGAACCGTCACCGCCTCGGCGGTCCCCTGATCCGCGAGCGGCGCGCCGCCGGGAGGTTCGCGGTCCTCCCCGATGGCCATCCGGGTGATCCGCACCCGCTCCCACGCCCGTTCCCACGCCGGGATCTGCTGCTCGGGCACCCGGCAGGCGCGGAGGAACGCCAACATCACCGCCTTCTTGGGGAAACGCCGCCCGGCCAGCATGTCGGCGCACGTCGCCCGGGGAAGCCGGGCCCCGCCCGCCCGGTCGGCCCGCGACTCCAGCTCCCGCAGCGAAACGTCGGCCCTGGCGAACTGCTCGGCCAGCACCCTCACCAGCTCCGCGTGTGAGCCCACCCGTTCCAGCGCCTGATCGACAGACCGAAGATCTGGGCCGTCTTTGGGGTTCTCGTTCATCGTCGCGCAGAACCTTGCCCTCTCCCGACCAAGGGATGTCCACCAAGTGACTCCAAGTGTACGAGCAATTACCCAGAGCGTCCGGCGCCGATCGCCGGACGTCCCGGCGCGATCGAGTCCGGCCGAGTCCGTCCGACGCGCTGTTGGACACCCCCGCCGCCCGGCTTACCTGAGTGCCGAGGCGCCGACCGGCGCCTGACACCACCACACCGGGGAGAACGACATGACACTCCACACCGAGGAAGACAAGAAGGCGGCACTGCGGGAGAACCCGGCCGTGACCGAGGTCCTGGCGCAGTTCGGCGACGGCGCCGAAGCCCTGCTGGACGAGCTGGCGGCCGGGCTCAGCGCCGAGCAGATCGAGGCGATACCCCCGTCACCCGCCGTACCGCGGGACGACGTGGCCATCGCGGCGCTGAACTGCTGGAAGGCCCGGGCCGTGTACGCGGTCTACCAGCTGTTCGGCATGGCGGTCTGCACCATCGTCGGCGGCTACACGGGCGGGCTGGCCGCCATCGCGTGCCGCTTGATCAAGGCCGCCGCCGGCAAGGCGATCGACTGGAACCGCCTCTGCTGACGCGCCGACCCCCGCCCGCACCCGCGCCACGCGGGCGGGGGCCTGTCCGGCGGCTTGCCGCGCAGGCCCGCGTCACATTTTCTGGAAGGATGCCCACGAAGAGTGACGTCTTCGGTACGGTGCCGTACCAAGCGGCGCTTCCGGGGATAGGCCTCATCGGGAGCAGATCGCCATAGGTCAATCCGGTAGCGGACGTTAACGTAGAGCCCAGGTTCATCGTGGAGGAGGGTGACGCGCCTTGTACACAACGGTGCTGGCCGCCGCTCTCTCCGGCGCCTCGGTGGGCCAGTTGAGACATTGGCGACGCCGGCCTCCGGTGTTCTCACCGGAGTATTCGACGCCTCACAAGGTCCTCTACTCCTTCAGGGACGTGGTTGCGCTCCGGTCCATCGTGTACCTCCGCGAGAACGACGTCACGTCACTGCAGGGCATTCGCAAGTCGATCAAAAACTTGCGCGCACTGGGCAGGAGCGACCACCTGTCGGAGTACAAACTGGTGCGAAGCGGAAGCACCATCATCCTCGTGGACGGCGACGATGCCATAGACCTGCTGCGCCGTCCAGGCAACACCATGCTGGCTCGCATGGTGGATGTCTTCGGAGAGTTCGATGGGCGGATGGGGCGTGTCCTGCCGTTCCAGCAACCCGTGCCCGGATTGGTCGTCGACCCAGAGATCCGCAGCGGCTTCCCCGTGGTCAGAGGCACCCGAGTCGGCTATGACCAGGTTGCGGGACTCATGGCCGACGACGTCCCCGCCGAGGACATCGTGCGGTTCTTTCCCTCGGTCAACGCCGAAGCCGCACGTGCCGCTCAACGGTTCGCGGCGTACGTCAATCAGTACGCCGTCCCCAGGTCGAGCGACCGAGTCGGTTGATGAAGATCCTTCTCGACGAGAACGTTCCAGAACCGCTGTCCGAACCGCTGACCTGGCTCTTACGCGGTCACCCGATGTCGCACGTCAACAAGCGATGGAAGAGCATCAAAGACCAACAGCTTTACGACAAGGCGAAGCGGTGCGGGTACGACATCGTCATCTCCAACGACAGCCAGCAACTCTACGACTCCGAGATCTGCAGAGCGATCCAGCGATCCAGCAGGCATGTGGTGTTCGTGGAGACCAGCAGCGGCGGTTTGCGGTCTCTCTCCGCCGCTGCCGGCGCGCTGATGCACTGCATCCGTGACATCGTCACCGAATTGGAGAAGGCGGAGACACAACGAATCATCATCGTGCCGATGCTTCATGGGGAGCCGAAGTACAAGCCGTATGATCCGCGCAAGGAAGCTCCCTCCCCCATGTGGCCGCGGAAGCAGCACGGTGACCACAAGCCCAGTCGGGGAAGTCGCTGACAGCACGCCCTCGCTGCTCACAACCCCAACGCACTCTTGCCGACCTCGGTGACAGGCCGCGTCACTGCTGGACGAGACAACCAGGGTGAAGCGTGCAACGACATTCCCCGCGTCCGGTCAGCGGCGCGGCGAAGCGGGGAGTGCGAGGGCTTGCCCTCGCACACGGAGGCCCGGGAAGCACGCCGAGTTCGCGAGGGGCGCGAAGCGCCTGGACTGGCGAGCCCTTCGGGCGGGGGCCGCGGCGCGATATTGCGGTGCGGACGAGCCGGGATCCGGCCAGACTCAAGCATCATGATGAAGCGCATCAATCCCGACGAACTACATAAGACCCCCGGCTACCACCACGTCACCATCGTGGAAGCCGGCCGAACGGCGTTCCTCGCGGGCCAGTGCCCGCTCGACCAGACCGGCGCCATCGTCGGCCCCGGAGACCTGGACGCCCAGATCGACCAGGTCGCGGCCAACGCCCTGGCCGCCCTCGAAGCGGCCGGCGCGCGGCCTGAGCACGTCGTACGATCCGTGATCTACGTGGTCAGCGGTGACAGCTCCGTGCTCGGCTCCGCCTGGCGGCGTCTCAACGACTCGGTGATCGCACCGGCCTTCACCACCGCCAGCACCCTCCTCGGCGTCGCCCAGCTCGGCTTCTCAGGGCAGCTCGTCGAGGTGGACCTCACGGCGGCGCTGCCCAACTGATCAGGTCGGGGAGGCGGTGGAGAGCGGGGCGGCGATGTCTTCGAGGCCCGCCGTTCCGCCTTCACCCCGAAGATCATCTCCACGATCCCCGCCAGGATCATGAGGATGGCCCCGATGGCGAAGGCCAGCGCCGTGTCCCCCGGCACCCCGCTCGACACCAGCTTGGCGAAGATGAGCGGCCCGGCGATGCCGCCCGCCGCCGTGCCGATGGCGAAGAAGAACGCGATGGCCATCGCCCTGGTCTCCATCGGGAAGATCTCGCTCACCGTCAGATAGGCCGAGCTGGCACCCGCCGAGGCCACGAAGAGCACCGCCGACCAGCAGGCCGTGAGCGTCACAGCGGTCAGCATCCCCTCGTTGAACAGCCACGCGGTCCCCAGCAGCAGCACCCCCGACCCCACATAGGTCGCCGAGATCATCGGAACCCGGCCGACGGTGTCGAAGAGCCTGCCCAGCAGCAGCGGCCCGAGGAAGTTGCCGACCGCGATGACGGCGAAGTAGTAGCCGGTGTGCGTGTCGATCTCGTAGAACGTCGACAGGATCTGCGCGTACCCGAAGGTGATCGCGTTGTAGAGGAACGCCTGCCCGATGAAGAGCGACAGCCCCAGAACGGTCCGCGTGGGGTAGAGGGCGACCATGGTGTGCGCGATCCGGATGAACCCGATCGACTTGCGCGTGTGGATGGTGATGG
The DNA here is from genome assembly GCF_008017515.1 of Nonomuraea sp. C10. Lineage (NCBI taxonomy): Bacteria > Bacillati > Actinomycetota > Actinomycetes > Streptosporangiales > Streptosporangiaceae > Nonomuraea > Nonomuraea sp. C10. The sequence goes on along the minus strand of NZ_VPFF01000003.1, from coordinate 1,279,200 downwards.
CCTGCCGGGGTTCGGGCAGGGCGGCGCCGACCTCCTTCTCGACCTCGCGCTCGACCCCCTGGACGATCTTCTCCGCCTCGTCGCCGCGCCCGTGGATGAAGAGCCAGCGCGGGCTCTCCGGTACGTGCCTGCGCACGAGCAGGATGGCCAGCCCGAGCACCACGCCCAGCCCGAAGGCGACCCGCCAGCCGATGTTGACGGGCAGGTTGTTCAGCAGCGGCACGGTCAGCAGGGCGCCTCCGGCGGCGCCGAGCCAGTAGCTGCCGTTGATGAGGATGTCGATCCGGCCGCGGTGCCTGCTGGGGATGAGCTCGTCGATCGCGGAGTTGATGGCCGCGTACTCGCCCCCGATCCCGAACCCGGTCAGGAAGCGGAACAGGAAGAACCACCACACGCTGAACGAGAACGCGGTGGCCAGCGTGGCCGCCAGGTAGACGAGCAGCGTGATGATGAACAGCTTCTTCCTGCCGAACCTGTCGGTCAGCCATCCGAAGAACAGCGCCCCCGAGCAGGCTCCGGCGACGTAGAGCGCGGCGGCGAGGCCGGCGACCTGTTCCTGGGAGATGTCCAGGCCGCTGCCGGGCTTGGCGAGCTGGGCGGACAGGTTGCCGACGATGGTGACTTCGAGCCCGTCGAGGATCCAGACGGTGCCGAGGCCGATGACGATCATCCAGTGCCAGCGGGACCAGGGCAGCCGGTCCAGGCGTGCCGGAACCTTGGTGGTGATCGTGCCGGTCTCGACATCGCTCATGAGCACCTCGGGTTACCCGGCGACCGGCGCTCAAACCTTCAGCGCCTCCACCATGCGGGTCCTCGCCCACGGCCCGCCGTACCAGTACCGCCGGCCCAGGTCGCGGCTGTGCACGTCGCGCGCGCCGAGCCCGCGCAGGACGGCCTCGTACGCGGGCACGTGCCTGACGTCCGCGACGAGCAGCAGCCCGCCGGGGCGCAGCACCCGGTACGCCTCGCGCAGGGCCTGCTCGCGCCCGGCGGCGCCGGGGACGCGGTGCAGGGCGAGCGCGGACACGACGACGTCGAACCGCTCGTCGCCGAACGGCAGCTCGTGCAGGTCGGCGGTGACCAGGTCGACGCGTTCCGAGACGCCTTCGGCCTCGGCGTTGGCCCTGGTGAGCGGCTCGCCGGTGGAGCGCCACGGGTCCACGCCGGTGGCCCGGCCTGACGACAGCCGCCGGGCGGCGAGCAGGAGCACGGCGCCGCGCCCGCAGCCGAGGTCCAGCACGTCCTCGCCGCCTTCGAGCCGGTCCAGCTCCTCGCCCCACACGGCGAACCTGCCGCGCCGGGTGGTGTAGAGGTGGCTGGCGGCGCTGGCGAGCGTGTAGACGGCGCCGCTCGTGAAGACCACACCGGTGACGAGGATCCCGGTGACGAACGAGACTGCCGCCAGCGCGACCAGCAGGACCGTCCCGAGCATGAGGCCGGTCAACGCCCAGGGTGCGTCCAAACCGTACTTTCCGCGTCCATCACCCACATGGACGTTATAACGCAAAGAATCTCTTGACCCCATGTTTGGTGTTTCGTGTCATCAGGTGAGGTCAATCGGCCGCAAAGCTCATTAGCGTTGGAGAGATCTGCGGACACCAGGGGGTTTGACCAGGCATGAGAGGTAGGAAGCGCGGCTTCGGACTCGGTTCCAGCCTCGGGCTGACCCTGGGGTCCGCTCTCTTGTGGGGCGTCGCTCATCTGGCGACGCAGCGGCACCGCACCGCATTCGTGCTCATGTCGGTGCAGATCGTACTGATCGCCGCGATCCTTACGGTGCTCACCGCGTTCAGCACCCAGTTGCTGTCGCTGGCCGTCCAGCCGGGGTGGATGACCGGGCTGGCGCTCATCCTGGCCGCCGTCGCGATCGCCTGGACGGCCGTGATCATCTGGTCGTACATGCTGGTACGGCCCGCCGCGTCGGGCATGCCGGGCCGCGCCCTGGCCGCCGGCCTGGCCGTCTCCCTGTGCGCGCTGGTGCTGGCCCCGACCGCGTACGCGGCGCGGATGGCGTACGTGTCGCGCGACCTGGTGCACCACCTGTTCGCCGGCAACATGGGCCCGGTCGTGGCCGACGACCCGTGGAGCGGCACGCAGCGGGTGAACTTCCTGCTCATCGGTGCCGACTCGGCGCCGAACCGGCCCGGGGTGCGCACCGACAGCATGACCGTGGCCAGCGTGGACACCGCGACCGGCGCGACCACGCTGCTCGGCCTGCCGCGCAACCTGGAGGAGGTGCCGATGCCCGCGGGCCCCGCCCGCGCCAGGTTCCCCTACGGCTTCACCGGCGACGGCCTGGACTCCCCCGGCCTGCTCAACGAGGTCTTCCAGTACGCCGAGAACCATCCGGAGGTCGTGCCGGGTGTGCCGGACGGGCAGCGCGGCCCGGCCCTGCTGAAGGAGACGGTCGGCGGCGTGCTCGGCATCCCGGTCCGCTACTACGCCATGGTCGACATGAAGGGCTTCGCCGAGATGATCGACGCCGTGGGCGGTGTGCGGATCACCGTCGAGGAGCCGATCGTGTACGGCAAGTACCGCGAGGGCCTGCTACCGGCGGGCACCCGCCGGCTGAGCGGCGAGGAGGCGCTCTGGTACGGCCGCTCCCGCACCGACAGCGACGACTACGTGCGCATGGGCCGCCAGAAGTGCCTGATCAACGCGGTGGCCAGGCAGGCGGACCCGGTCACGCTGCTCAACAGCTTCGACGGCCTGGCCACGGCCACCAAGCGGGCGATCTCCACGGACGTCCCGCAGGACCTGCTCCCCGCCCTGGTCGAGCTGGCGCAGAAGGTCCGCGACAACCCGATCAAGAGTCTCAACTTCGTCCCCCCGCTGATCAACACCGCCTACCCGGACTGGCGGTTCATCAGGCACAAGGTCAACGAGGCGCTCTCCCCGGTGGCGCGCACGCCCGCGCCCGCCGCCCAGGCGGCCCGCCCGACCGCGTCCCCCGAGGGCCCGGTGACCCTCGACAAGACCTGCGGCTGACGGTCAGGCCCGGGGCGCTCCCGGCGGCGCGCCCGCGCCGGCCGTCTTCGTCTCGCCCGCGGCCGCGCGCGGCACGGGGTAGGCGACGTGCAAGCGCAGCAGGGAGCGGTCGCCGGACCGTTCGACGACGACCTCGTCGCAGAGCCTGCGGATGATCCAGAGACCGTAACCCCGCGACGCCGCCGGAGGCGGGTCGGCGCCCTGCCGGTAGAGGTCGCCGGCCGTCAGCGTGCCCGCCGAGTCGGCCACGTCGATCCAGATGCCCCGGTCGTCGGCCCAGGCGTCCAGCCTGCCGGCCCCGCCGCCGTGTTCGAGCACGTTGTCGGCCGCCTCGTTGACGGCGATCACCAGGTCGTCCAGCCGCGAGCCGGACAGCCCCTCCGCGCTCGCGAAGGCGCGCACGTGCTCACGAAGCAGGCCAAGGTCAGCGGTGATGGGGCAGCTCAGCGCTGTCTCCTCGCCCATGCTCAACTCCCGGCATGATTCGGCCCGGCTGCTTGCTGCCCGCTCCTCGTGGACGCATACATCGAGCGATCCTGACCTGGCCTCTTGCGCGTGCGGGCGCGCTCACACCGGGATCCCCCCGGCATCCGGACCACAGCGGAAGTTACACCGTCTGCACCGGCTTTTCCGAGCATTACGCCATATCGCGGTCATATCGACACTCTTTCCGCATGTCACCGGCCCGACATGACGCTCGATCGCCACTCCCGGCACCGGCTCCTGTGGCATGATGAGGACGCGACAGTGGAAACGGTTTTCATAATCGTGATCAGGAGGGACAAACCGTGAGAGTGGCCTTCGTCGGCAAGGGCGGCAGTGGCAAGACCACGCTGTCGGCGCTGTTCGCGAGACACGTGGCGAGCCGGGGAGCCCCGGTGGTCGCCGTCGACGCCGACATCAACCAGCACCTGGCGCTGGTGCTGGGCCTCGACCGGCCGCCCGAGCCGCTGGGCGCCCACCTCGGCGAGATCAAGGATCTGCTGCGCGGCGACAACCCGCGCATCCCGTCGGCCGACGCCATGGTCAAGACCACCCCGCCCGGCCGCGGCTCCCGGCTCCTGCGCTTCCACGAGCTCGCCGCCTACGAGCACGCGGTCACCACCTCCGAGGGCATCAGGCTCATGGCCACCGGCCCGTTCGAGGAGGACGACCTGGGCGTCGCCTGCTACCACTCCAAGGTCGGCGCGGTCGAGCTGCTGCTCAACCACCTGGTCGACGGTCCGGGCGAGTACGTGGTGGTCGACATGACGGCCGGTTCCGACTCGTTCGCCTCCGGCCTGTTCACCCGCTTCGACCTGACCTTCCTGGTCGCCGAGCCGACCCGCCAGGGCGTGGGCGTCTACCGGCAGTACCGCGACTACGCCGCCGACTACGGCGTGGCGCTGGCCGTCGTCGGCAACAAGGTGCACGGCCCGTCCGACGTCGACTTCCTGCGCGAGCACGTGGGCTCCGGCCTGCTCACCTGGATGGAACACTCCGCCGCCGTGCGCGCGATGGAGCAGGGCCGCCCGTTCGCCCTCGACGACCTGGAGCCGGCCAACTCCGACGCGCTCGCCGTGCTGCTCAAGCACCTCGACGAGCAGGAGAAGGACTGGGCGCGGTTCGGCAGGCAGGCGGCCGAGTTCCACCTGCGCAACGCCAGAGCGTGGGCCAACGCCAAGACCGGCGTCGACCTCACAGGTCAGATCGACCCCGACTTCGTCTACGGGCCCTGACCACACGACTGTCCCCCTCCAGCCATCTGGAGCGTTTCCAGATGCTCACCTAGCGTCAAAAGGCGATGTTCTTCTGAAAGGAGACAGCATGTCGCTGACCGTTCCGAACGATTTGCTCGACCGGGCCCGTGCGGGCGACGTCGACGACGCGGCCTTCGTGGCCTGCGTGCGCGACTCCCTGCCCTATGCCTGGTCGGTGATCAGCGAGCTGGTCGAGCAGCGAGACAAGACCGGAGCCGAGTTCGCCGACAACCAGGTGCCGCCGCCGGACGAGCAGGCGCGCGGGGAGCTCCTGCGCTGCCTGGCCAGCGATGCCATGCGCGGTGCCCTGGAGCGTCACTTCGGCGTTCGCCTCGCCTTCCAGAACTGCCACCGGGTGGCCGTGTTCGCGCCGTCCGCCGGCGAGGCGCTGCGCGAGTTCGTCACGCCCCGCGCGCAGATCCTCAACCAGAAGCCGGAGCTCGTCGACTGCTAGCTCCGCGCGCCTCCGGTGGGCGACCCGCCTACCGGAGGCGCGGCAGCACCTCAGCGCCCAGCCGCCGGACGTTCTCCAGCACCCGCTCCCGGTCTCCCGCGCCCTCCACCATGAGCAGGAACCTCTCGACGCCGGTCGCCTCGGCCGTGCGGGTCAGCCGTTCCACGCAGAGCTCCGGTGAACCGACCGGGTGGATGCGGGTGAGGAGGTCCACGTACGCGCCGACGTCCCTGGGCGGGCGCGGCCGGCCGTCCACCGGCACGTAACCGGCGAGCCCCGGCTCCAGCCAGGCGGGCATCGCCCGCTTCAGCTCCCCGACCGCCTCCGGCGTGCTGTCGGCGACGTGCGCCACCGCCGCCGCCACGTGCCCCGGACCCGCCCCGGCGTGGCCCGTGCCCTCGGCTCGCCGAGCGTAGTCGCTGACCATGGCGGCCTTCTCCGCGTCCCCGACGTGCATGCCGAGCAGCATCGGCAGGCCCCGGTCGGCCGCCAGCGCGGCCGTCGCCCCGGACGTGCAGGCCACGACAGGCCGCATCCGGGCCGCGGGCACCAGATTCACCTCGCGGAAGGCGAAGAACTCGCCGCCGGCCTTGACCGGCCCGCCCGACAGCGCGGCGGTGAGCAGGTCCAGCGCCTCGGGGAAGCCGCGCTCGAACCGCGCCGGCCCGGTGCCGAACACCTCCAGGTCCACCCACGGCCCGCCCCTGCCGACGCCCAGCGTGAACCGGCCGCCCGACAGGTGGTGGAGCATCGCCGCCTGCTCGGCCAGCGCGATCGGGTGCTGCGTGGACAGCACGCTCACCGCGGTGCCGAGGCCGATGCGCGAGGTCCTGCCGGTCGCCACCGCCGCCAGCGTGGTGGGCGACGGGCAGACGCCGTAGGACATGAAGTGGTGTTCGGCGATCCACGCCTCGTCGAACCCTGCCCGCTCCGCGGCCACGATCAGGTCGACGGTGTCGGCCAGGACCTGCCCTGGCTCGCGGCCGGGGAAGCCGGCCGCGATGAGGAAGATGCCGATGCGCACCTCTCCGATGATGTCAGCCGAAGAGGCTGACCTGCCCCTCCCCCACGGCTGGATCCCGGTGTCGCTTCAGGTGCCGCCACGCGGGCAGGTCGTCGAGGTACGACCAGGAAAGCCGGTGATGCGGTGTCGGCCCGAGCCGGGCCAGCGCCTCCTGGTGGAGCGGCGACGGGTAGCCGGCGCTCTCCGCGAACCCGTACTCCGCGAACCCGATCGCCGCCATGTGAGCGTCCCTGCGGACCTTGGCCAGCACCGACGCGGCGGCCACCGACACGCTGGCCGCGTCGCCCCTGACCTCCAGCCGCACCCGCCAGGGCGGGCCGATGTAGTCGTGCTTGCCGTCGAGGATCACCGCGTCGGGCCTGACCGGCAGCGCCTCCAGCGCCCGCCTGGCCGCCCTGCGCAGCGCCTCGGTCATGCCCAGCTCGTCGATCTCCAGATGGGACGCCTCGCCGAAGCCGACGCCCGCCGCCCACGGCCCCAGCTCGGCCGCCACCGCCTCGCGCCTGGCCGCGGTGAGCCGCTTGGAGTCGGTCAGCGCGGCCGGCGGCTCACCGTCGCCCGCGACCACGGCGCAGACGGTGACCGGGCCCGCCCAGGCGCCCCGGCCCACCTCGTCCACGCCCGCGACCGTGCGGATGCTCGGCTGGGACAGCAGCAGGTGCTCGATGTCGTACGAGGGCGGCATGGCCCCAGAGGCTACCGGGCCGCGAGCTGTACGGCGGCGAGGTCGGCGGCGATGAGCCGGGCCGCGACGTGGATCGCGCGCAGCGTGACCGAGACCGAGGGCCGGTTCACGCTGGAGGCGCGGGCGACGGCGAGCACCTCGCGGGCCACCGGGTTGCCGGGGAAGTCGCGCACCGACAGCCCGCGCACCCCGGCGGCCAGCGCCAGCGCGGGCACGGCGGCGATGCCGATGCCCTTGGCCACCAGCGACAGGATCGTGCCGAGGCCCTCGAACTCCCACGGGACCGGCTTGGTGCCGCCCACGTCCATCAGCAGCCGGTCCATCGCCAGCCTGGACGGCTCGCCGTCGGGGGTGGCCATCCACGGCTCGTCGCGCAGTTCGCGCAGGTCGAGCGGCACTTCCGGGTCGGCGAGCCGGTGCTTGCGCGGCACCACGAGCACGAGCGGGTCGGACAGCAGCGGGAAGACGCGCAGGTTGTCGCTGTCGGCGGCTCGCCCGTACCAGTCGTCGACCAGGGCGATGTCCACCTCACCCGATTGCACCTCGCGCATTCCCCGTCCGGACCGGCTCTGCCGCAGGCGGAGCGTGAGTTCGGTGTGGCGGCGGAGGGAGCGGGCGAGCGCCGGGGCGAATGCCACCGCCGCTGTGGGGAAGGCGGTGACCACGACGCGCCCGGCGGGACTCCCCGCGTGGGCCGACAGGTCTGATTCCGCCTCTTCGACCATGGAAAGGATGCGTTCCGCGTGGGCCACGAGCCGCCGTCCGGCGTCGGTGAGTTCAGCGCTTCTGGCCGTCCGGTCGATGAGGGCGGTGCCCGCCTCGCGTTCCAGCGCCGCCAGTTGCTGGGAGACCGCGGAGGGACTGTAGCCGAGGGATTCGGCGGTCCCGGCGATGCTGCCCCGCCGGGCGAACTCGCAGATCAACATCAAACGCCGCAGATCAAGCATCAGACTTCCTTATGCCTACCCACAACAAGCCTCGCTTGTACTGATGCCTTCATCCAACCACCCTGGGAACGTGACAAACATGGCTGTGACTCTGTCTGCCACCCTGGCGGCGAACGAGGACATCGAGCGAAGACGACGCGCCGGGGAACGCGTGCTGAACCTGGCCTTCGGTGAGGCCGGTCTGCCCGTCCACCCGGCGCTGCGCGAGCAGCTGGCCGCCGCATCCCATCGCAACGGCTACGGGCCGGTCGCGGGGGCGGCCGGACTCCGCGGCGCGGCAGCGGGCTACTGGACTCGACGGGGGCTCATCACCGACCCCGAGCAGGTCGTCTGCGGGCCCGGCAGCAAGTCGCTGCTGTACGGGCTGCTGCTGGCGATCGGCGGTGACGTCGTCCTGACGATGCCCAGCTGGGTCAGCTACGCGGCGCAGGCCGATCTGGTCGGCTCCAGCCCGATCCTGCTGCCCCCGCCGCCGGGCGAGGGCGGCGTGCCGGATCCCGACCTGGTGGCCGAGGCCGTGCGCGGCGCCCGCGCGCGGGGCAGGACCGTACGCTCCGTGCTGGTGACACTGCCGGACAACCCGACGGGGATGCTCGCGCCGAGGCGGACCATCAGCCGGCTGGTGGAGGTCGCCCGCGAGCTGGACCTCTACATCATCTCCGACGAGATCTACCGCGATCTGCTGCACGATCCCGGCCAGGAGTACACCTCGCCCGCCGACCTCGCGCCCGAGCGCACGCTGATCACCACCGGGCTTAGCAAGAGCCTGGCGCTGGGCGGCTGGCGGATCGGCGTGGCCAGGCTCCCCGACGGCGCCGACGACCTGCGCGGACGGCTGCTCGCCGTGGCCAGCGAGATCTGGTCAGCGCCGGCCGCGCCGGTGCAGGAGGCGGCCGTCTACGCCTTCACCGATCCGCCCGAGCTGACCGAGCGCATCACGCGCAGCGGGCGCCTGCACGGCACCGTGGCGCACGCCGTCCGCGACCGGTTCCTGGCGATCGGCGCGTCCGTGCCGGCCCCGCAGGGCGGTTTCTACCTCTACCCCGACCTGGGCCACCTGGGCCTCGGCGGCTCGGCGGAGATCACCCGGCTCCTGCTCGACACGCACGGCATCGGCGTGCTGCCGGGCCACGCGTTCGGCGACGACCCGGCCGCCGCGCGGGTCCGCGTCGCGGTCAGCCTCCTGTACGGGGAGACGCACGAGGAGCGCATGGCCGCGCTGGAGAGCTCCGACCCGCTCCGGTTGCCGTGGATCAAGGCCAGCCTGGACCATCTGGCCCTGGGCCTGGCGGAGCTGTCGCTGACGCGCCCCGCCCTGGTCTCCTGACCCCTTCAGACATGCGGAGGCCCCGCCCTGTCCCCCCAGGGCGGGGCCTCCGACGTCTCGGCTGATATGCGCTCCCGATGCGGCCGCCCCCGCGGGCCACACCGTCCTTGTCTGAAGGGTCGCCCGTGAGGCTCAACGGGGAATCAAAGCCGGATCAACGCGAGAATGAAGGAATGGGTTCCTTTCTAGGTGCCGGCTGAGGTTGGATCTATCATTTGGTACCAATTCGTTCCATTGCTGTGGGGACAGGCGGCATGGCTGGTCAGGGAGTCGAGGGCGGGCTGCGGTTCGCCGTGCTGGGTCCCGTCCGTGCCTGGCGCCACGGGCAGGAGCTCGACCTCGGCACCCCGCTGCAGCGCTCCATCCTCGGCATGCTGCTGCTCAAGGAAGGGCGGGCGGTCACCCCCACCGAGATGATCGACGCCATCTGGGGCGAGGAATCACCGCCGCGCGCGCTGGGCGCGCTGCGCACCTACGTCTCCCGGCTGCGTACGGTGCTGGAACCCGACCGGCCCGCCCGCTCGCGCCCGGAGCTGCTGACCTCCGTCGGCAAGGGCTACGCGCTGCGGCTGGCGGCCGACGCCCTGGACCTGACCAAATTCGAGCGCGGCATCGCGGCGGCCGAGTCCGCCCGCAAGAGCGGCCGCCCGCGCGAGGCCGCCGAGAAGATGCGGGCCGCGCTCGCGCTGTTCGAGGGCGAGCCGCTGGCCGGAGCCGTCGGCCCGTACGCCGAGCACCAGCGCGACCGCCTCGTCGAGCGGCGGCTCGGCGTGGTCGAGGCGCTCATGGACGTGGACCTGGAGCTGGGCGACCACGCGGCGGTGGTGGCCGAGCTGATCGCGCTCACCGCCGAACACCCGCTGCGCGAGCGGCTGCGCGCCCAGCTGATGCTCGCCTACTACCGGTGCGGACGGCAGGGCGACGCGCTCAACGTGTTCACCGAGACGCGCGAGGCGCTGATCGACGAGCTGGGCGTCGAGCCGGGGCCGGAGCTGACCGCCCTGCACCAGCGCATCCTGGCCGCCGACCCGACCCTGGCCGCCCCGGCCGCGCCCGCCCAAGGGGCCGCCGCCGAGGCCGGGCAGGACGCGCCCGAGCCCGACGAGGAGCCGGCGCCCGAACTCCCCAGGCCCGCCCAGCTCCCGGCCGCCGTCAACGACTTCACCGGGCGCAAGGAGATCGCCGGGCGGCTGCGCTCGCTGCTGTCGGCCCAGTCGTCGGCCGAGGGCGTGCCGGTCGTGGCGATCTGCGGGATAGGCGGCGTGGGCAAGACCACGCTGGCGGTGCACGTGGCGCACGCCACCGGCGACCTGTTCCCCGGCGGCCAGCTCTACGCCGACCTGCGCGGCTACACCGACGAGGCGGCCGACCCCACGTCGGTTCTGGGCTCGTTCCTGCGCGCGCTGGGCATCCCGGCCGACGTGATCCCCGAGAGCCCGGCCGACCGGTCGGCGCTCTACCGGTCGATCCTGGCCGACCGGCGCATCCTCGTGCTGCTCGACAACGCCCGCGACGCCTCCCAGGTCAGCCCGCTGCTGCCGGGCTCACCGGGCTGCGCGGCGATCGTGACCAGCCGGTCCAAGCTCGCCGACCTGCCCTCGGCCAGGCTCGTCGACCTGGACGTGATGGAGCCCGACGAGGCGCTGTCGCTGTTCGCCGCGGTGGCCGGGCCCGAGCGGGTCGCGGCCGAGCACGGCGCCGCCATGGACGTGGTCGCCGCCTGCGGGTTCCTGCCGCTGGCGGTGCGGATCGTCGCGGCCAGGCTGGCCGCCCGCCCGTCGTGGACGGTCGCCTCGCTGGTGCCCCGGCTGGCCGACGAGCAGCGCCGGCTGGACGAGATGCGGGTCGGCAACCTGGCCGTGGAGGCCACGTTCGCGCTCGGCTACGGCCAGCTCGACCAGACGCAGCAGCGCGCCTTCCGGCTGCTGTCGCTGCCCAACGGGCCGGACATCTCGATCGGGGCGGCGGCCGCGCTGCTGTCGATGACCGCGATCGAGGCGGAGGACGTGCTGGAGTCGCTGGTCGACGCGAGCCTGGTGGAGGCGCCCGCGCCCGGCCGCTACCGGTTCCACGACCTGCTCAAGCTGTTCGCCCGGCGGGAGCTGGACAGGGCCGAGCGGCAGCAGGCGCGCACGCTCGCGCTGCGCCGCCTGCTCGGCTTCTACCTGGCCTCGACCCAGTCGGCGCACCGGCTGGCCTACGAGGGCAGCATGATCTCCGACAACCTGGTGGTGGTCGGCAGCGGGCGCACGTTCGGCACCGCCGACGAGGCCGTCGCCTGGCTGATCGTCGAGGGCGACGCGCTGTTCGCCACCATCAACCAGGCCGCCGCCTCCGCCCGCGCGGGCGAGCAGCTGCTGCCCGCCGGCGACCTGCTGGTGGCCATGGAGCCGCTGCTGGAGTCCGGCACCCACACCCGCGAGTTCGACCACGGCACCCGCGCCGTGCTGGCCACCGCGCTCCGGCTCGGCGACCGGGGCAGCGAGCTGCGTGCCCGGTACGTGCTCGGCCGGGTGCTGTTCGCCGGCAACCGGCTGCCGGAGGCCGAGGAGCAGTTCACCCGGGTGCACGAGCTGTCGGCGACCCGCGGGGAGAAGATCGTCACCGGCGAGGTGCTCAACGCGCTGGCGGTCGTGGTGGGCCGGCAGCGCCGCCACACCGAGGCGCTGGCCTGGTTCGAGGCGGCGATGCGCTGGTACCGGGAGAACGGCGTGCCTGCGGGCGAGGCGCTGGTGCTCAGCTACTCGGCCCGCGACCATCTCGGCCTGGGCCGGCCCGAGGACGCCATCGCGGCGGCGGAGAAGGGCCTGGCCATCTTCACCGAGATCGGCAGCGGCGCCGGCACCGCCAGGGCCCGCTACCACCTCGGCATCGTGCTGTCCCGGGTCGGCCGGCTGACCGAGGCCGTCCACCACCACGCCGAGTGCCTGGCCTTCTTCCGGGCCGGCAAGCAGCGGGTGTGGGAGCAGCGGGTGTGCTCGCGGCTGGCGGAGACGTTCATCGCCGCCGAACGCTACGAGGACGCGGTGCGCCACGCCGAGCAGGCGCTGGTCGTCTCCCGCGAGATCGGTCATCCGTACGGGGAGGCGCTGTCGCTCACGGTGCTGGGCCGCGCGCTCAAAGGGCTGGGCAGCGCGGCCAGGAGCGCCGAGTGCCTACGTGGGGCCCTCGCCATCTTCACCCGGCTCGGCGCTCCCGAGGCCGGCGACGTCAGGAGCCTGCTCGACAGCGTCCCCGTCGCCGGGAAGGCCGGCGGGAAGGTCGTCGAGTCCTGAGTACAGCTCGTCGTCCAGACGTGTCATCCACACATGGTTAAACAAGGCTGTCCTTTGGGAGTCACGAACCCCCGTGGTCCGTACAGGTGGATCGGCGGCCCGGCCGGCCGCCTGACCACCGCGCGTCGCTAGGGGGCCCGGTCATCCGGATGCTCCGCGCGGCGGCTAGCCGCCTCACAACGGCGACCGGCCGGACCCGACACGGTCCTCGAACCCCCCAGGGCCGCGTCGTGGTCAGAAGTTTCCACGGCGCCGGTCAACAGCCGATCAACGCCGGATCGCAGCCCTCCGGCGGAGCGGTCAGAGGAGGAAGTAGCCCTCGGCGATGAGGGGGCGGATGGCCTCGGTCTGCGGGGCGCCGCCGTCGCCGACCAGTTCGGCGATGACGTTGAGCAGGGGCCCGAGCGCCAGCTCGCCGTCGCACACGCCGGCCAGCGCCGCCTCGACCGTGCCGACCTCGCGGGTGCGGCGCAGCCCGGTGGTCTGGCGCAGCACGATGCGCATCGGGTCCTCCGCGCCGGGCAGCCCGACGCGCTCGTCCAGCAGGCCGTCGGCGGTGCGCAGCCGGGCCGACGGCAGGTCTTGCACGCGGTGGGCGGCCGCGATCGCGTCGAGCACGCCGTCCACGTAGTCGCCGACCGGCAGCGCCACCTGGTGGGTGAGCTGCTCGACGCGGACCACCGGGTCGAGGGTGCCGGAGTTGCGCATGCTGATCCAGCCGAAGCCGACCGCCTCGACCTTGTGCTCCTCGAACCAGGCCAGCCACCGGTCGTAGCGCTCGGTGTAACCGGGGGTGCCCTGCTCGGCGGCGTCGCGCAGCCACAGCTCGACGTACTCGGCCGGGTCCTGCACGTCGCGCTGCACCACCCAGGCGTCGCAGCCGCCCTCGCGCAGCCAGCCGCCCACCCGCTCGCGCCAGTCTTCCCCCTCCACGTGCAGCCAGCTGGCCAGGAAGTGCGCCTGACCGCCGGGGCTGAGATGGCGCGGCGTCTCCCGTACGAGATCGCGGCAGAACGCGTCGCCGCCGGCGCCGGTCTCGCGGTAGGTCAGCGTGCCGCCCGGAGAGATCACGAACGGCGGGTTGGCCACGATCAGGTCGTAGTGCTCGTCCGCGACCGGCTCGAACAGCGAGCCGACGCGGGCGTCCACGCCGGACACGCCCGAGAGCCGCCAGCTCAGCCGGGCCAGCTCGATCGCCCGCGGGTTGACGTCGGTGGCCGTCACGTGAGAGGCCCGGCCGTCGAGCGACACCACCTGCACGCCGCAGCCGGTGCCGAGGTCGAGCGCCCGGTCGGCGGGGCGGCGGGTGACGAGCTGGGCGAGGTTGGCGGACGCGCCGCCCGCGCCGACCACGTGGTCGGGGCGGACAGTCGGGTCGCCGGGGCGCACCTTGCGGTCGGAGACCACGTAGCCGTCGCTCTCCCAGGGCTGCAGGTGCACGTCGGCGCGGACCGTGTCGCCCTCGGCGCTGACCAGCCCGGACTCCAGGACCACCGCCGGCAGGCTCGCGGCCTCGACGGGAACGCCGAGCCACCAGAGCCGGATCAGCGCGCCGAGCGGGTCGCCGTCGGCGGTGGCGCGCAGGGCCGGGACCAGCTCTTCGCGGGCGAGCGTGGAGGCCGCGACGTCGCCCAGCCGGTCGCGCACGCCGTCCACTGTGTAACCGGTCTCCAGGAGATGATCGCGCAGTCGTTCCACGACACCATCCTTTCACCGTGAACCAACACGCATGATCCGATACTGTCAGTGATCATACTGTTACGAGATACCGCAGCATTCTCCAAGCGAGGCACAAGTGTGGCGGGGTATCTCTTGGATGCTCTCCCCCGCCGTTCGAAGAGGAGCGGATCCCGTGCTCATCCCCTGTCTGGCCTGCGAGGCGCGTTTCGTGCCCGACGACTACTTCGCCGCCTGCTCCGACTACAACCGCGGCCTGGACCTGGTGTCGTGGACGTGCCCGCACTGCGGCAACCGCGACGACCTCCGGGTGCTGCCCGGGGAGCTCGGGTTCGGCTACTCGCGCGGCGGGCGCTTCGACGTCCAGGACCGCGTGCGCGTGCCGGGGCTGCGCCGGCAGCGGGGAGAGCTGCGGCTGGACATCTCGCTCGACGCGGCGAGCTGGAGGGTGCGGACGCGGGTGCGGCAGCCCGCCTGACCGCTAGTCCTCGTCGCGCTGGCGCAGGCTGTGCCAGGCGGCCTCGCCCAGGCCCTTGACCTCTTCCTCGGTCGGGGTGTGCGCGCCGGCGAACCACAGCCGGCAGATCTCCTGCGCCGGCCCGAGCCACAGCACGTAGCACATGGTCGGGGAGACGGGCTGGAGCATGCCGTTCCTCATGTGCGGCCGCCACCAGTCGGACACCTGGCGGAAGAACTCGCGCCGGGCCTCGGCCACCTCGGCGCCGCCCGGCTCCTGCTTGCGCGGCGGGCGCTCGCTGACGAGCAGCCTGGCCCGCTCGGGGTGCTCGCCCGACCAGCGCATGTGGAAGGCGACCACGGCCTCCACGCCGTCGCGGGCGTCGTCGTGGCGCCTCAGCTCGGCGACGAACTCCTGCTGGTAGGCCCGGAGCGTCTCGGCGTAGAGCACGCCGAAGACGTGCTCCTTGCTCGCGAAGTGGTGGTAGAAGCTGCCTACGCTCACACCACTCTCGTCACGGAGGCTGGCCAGGGTGGTGGCCGACACCCCATCCTGGCTGAATCGGCGGAGGGCCCCCTCGATGATCCGGGTCCGGCCGTCGCGTCCGTTCTTGGCACTCTTCACACTGTCAATGGTGAGCCACCAGAACCTTGTTCCGCAAATATCTGGGCCTCTCGGATCATAGCGGTCACCTCCACCGATCCGGCGGATACTTTCATCTGCGCGCCCGGCCAGATCCTGCGGATCATGCCCAGCACCTTGCGGTTGTCACCGAGCACGTCCATGCCGACGGTGCTGGCCCCGCGCACGGTCGCCCTGGCCAGCAGCGTGTCGATCAGGGCGGGGCCGAGCCCGAACCCCTGCCACTGGTCGGCCACCACCACCGCGATCTCCACGTCGGTCTGGCCGCCCCGGTAACTCATGGCGTGGCCGACGACCTCTCCCTCCAGCACGGCGACGAGCGCGTCCCTGGTCTCGTTCACCTCGATGAGCGCGCGCACCAGGCTCGCCGCCGGACGGCTGACGCCGGCGAAGAAGCGCAGGGTCTGCGTGTGCAGGGAAAGGCCCGTCAGGAAGCGCCGGACGCGCTCGGCGTCGTCGCTCACGGCCGGACGGATCAGCACGCCGCACGGAGGTTCCCCCTGAGTTCCAGACATGAACTCAGCTTGCTTCAGCAGACCTGAGTCTGTCAATTGAACTCAGGTAGAATGTGCGGCATGAACGTGCCTTTCCGGGTGAACAACTGCTCGATCGAGAGCACCCTGGACGTCGTCGGGGAGAAATGGACCTTCCTCGTGCTGCGTGAGGCGTTCAGCGGCGTGAGACGGTTCGCCGACATGCAGTCCAACACCGGCGCGCCGCGCCAGGTGCTCAGCGCCCGGCTGACGCGCCTGGTCGACGAAGGGCTGCTGCGCAAGGTCCCCTACCGCGAGCCGGGCCAGCGGCAACGCGACGAGTACCGGCTGACCGAGAAGGGGCGCGACCTCTATCCGCTGCTGGTCGCGCTCATGCACTGGGGCGACAAGTACCTCACGGGCGAGGAGGGGCCGCCCGTGCTGCTCTCCCACCGCGACTGCGGCGCCCTCGTCGAGCAGCACTTCCGGTGCGCCGAAGGCCACGAGGTGGGCGGCCCGAGCGAGGTCACCCCGCTGCCGGGAGCTGCGCGTAAGACCGCCTGAGCCGCGTGCGGGACCACCCGCCGCGGTGCCTACCCTTGAAGCGTGTACCGGTTCCTGCTCACACCCCGGTGGATCGCGCTCCACGTCGTCGTGCTGCTCGTGATCCCCGCCTTCGTGCTGCTGGGGCAGTGGCAGTTCGGGCGCTTCGAGGAACGCTCGGCCAACAGCGACCTGGTCACCCGCAACATCGAGAGCGCCCCGGTGCCCCTGGAGACCCTCGTCCAGCCGGGCCGGCCGGCCAAGGAGTCCGACCGGTTCAAGAACGTCACGGTCACCGGCACGTACGACCCCCAGCAGGAGCTCGTCGTGCGCCGGCGGCCGCAGGGCGGGCGGCCGGGCTACTACGTGCTCACTCCCCTGTCCATCGGCGGCGGCCACGCCGTTCTGGTCAACCGGGGCTGGGTCAAGGCGGGCGCCACCGCCGACGAGTATCCCGCGGTGCCGCCGCCGCCCACGGGTGAGGTAACTGTCACCGGGAGGCTACGCCCGAGCGAGACCGAGGCCGGCAGCGGCATCAGGGAGCGGTCCGGGCTGCCGCCCCGGCAGGTGCTGCTCATCAACCCGGCCTCGATCGGCCGGTCCCTGCCGTATCCCCTGCTCGACGGGTACGTCGAGCTGACCGGGCAGGAGCCCGCGGGCGCCGCCGCCCCCGAGCCGGTGACCGAGCCCGACGTGGGCGCGGGCGGCGGGCTCAACCTCGCCTACGGCGTGCAGTGGTGGCTCTTCATCGGCATCGCGATCGGCGGCTGGGTGCTGCTCATCAGGCGCGAGGTGGCCGACAGGAAGGCGCAGGAGTCCGTACCCGAGCCGGAGGAAGTCCGCGCCGATTAAGGTGTTGGACGTGATCCGGCACATCAAATTCGCCAACATCCACAATTTTCGTGACGTTGGCGGATATGCCACCGCCGACGGCCGGTCCGTCCGCTGGCAGCGCCTCTACCGCGCCGACTCCCTCGGCTGGCTGGCCGGCGAGGACCTCGACACGTTCCGGGCGCTGCGCGTGCGCACCGTCATCGACCTGCGCAACCCCTTCGAGGCGGAGAAGTACGGCCGGGTCCCCGAGGAGCACGGGCTGGCCTACCACAACCTGCCCATCGAGGGCCGCCGCTGGGACTTCGCCCTCTACGAAGAGGACCGGGGCGTCGCCCGCTACCTGGCGGACCGCTACCTGGAGGTGACCGAGGACGGGGTCGCCAACCTGCGCACCGCCATGGAGACGATCTGCCGCGCCGACAGCGCGCCCGTCGTCGTCCACTGCGCCGCGGGCAAGGACCGCACCGGCCTCCTCCTGGCGATCGTGCTGTCCCTCCTGGGCGTCGCCGAGGACGACATCGTCGCCGACTACGCCCTGACCGGCCTGGCCACCGACCGCTTCATCGCCGACTGGACGGCCCGCCACCCGGACGGAACACTCTGGCCCGGCTTCGGCCTGGCCCCCGCGGAAGCCATGCGCCTGTTCCTCACCGACTTACGCGCCCGCCACAACTCCATAGAGTCATACGCGACGAAAACCCTCGGCCTCGGCGCCGACCCCATCACCGAACTCCGCCGACACCTCCTCACCAACTAACGGGCAGTGCCAGTGCCTGGACTGAGGAGGGAGGGAGCCCCGCGAGGAGCGCCGGTGTCTGGACTGAGGAGGGAGGGAGCCCCGCGAGGAGCGCCGGTGTCTGGACTGAGGAGGGAGGGAGCCCCGCGAGGAGCGCCGGTGTCTGGACTGAGGAGGGAGGGAGCGAAGCGACCGAGCGACGAGGGAAGACGCCGGGTCTGAGCGACGAGCCGCGATCCGCAGGATCGCCATAAGCACAGCGACTGAGCGACGAGGGAAGGCGCCGGGTCTGAGCGACGAGCCGGCGATCCGAAGGATCGCCAATCAAACACAGCAGATCGCAATTAGAGACCTCGCAGCTTGTTCCACGTTATCCAGCCGTCGTACGGTTACCTGCGTGACTACGCCGCTGCTTCCCGACCCAGAGCCGAGGCGGCGCGACTACGTGATCATTTCCGCCGACGATCATCTGATCGAGCCCCCCGACCTTTTCGAGGACCGGGTGCCGGAGAAATTCGCCGACGTCGCGCCGAAGGTGGTGGAGACCGAGGCCGGTCACCAGGTGTGGCGCTATGGAGGCGCCACCTATCCCTGCGCGGGGCTCGACGTCGGCGCCGGCCTGCCGCGCGAGCAGTGGACGCTCGACCCGGTCAGGTTCGAGAACATGCGCCCCGGCTGCTACGACATCGAGGCCCGCGTCAAGGACATGGACACCGCGGGCGTGTGGGCCGCGCTCTGCTTCCCCGGCATGGTGGCGGGCCAGTCCGGCATGGCCTTCGCCAGGACCCGCGACCAGGAGCTCGGCCTGGCCCTGGTCAAGGCCTACAACGACTGGCACATCGACGTCTGGGCCGGCACCTTCCCCGAGCGGATCATCGGGCTGCAGCTGCCCTGGCTGCCCGACCCCGACGTGGCCGCCAAGGAGATCAGGGCCAACGCGGCGCGCGGTTTCAAGGCCGTGGTGTTCCCCGAGTTCCCGACGCGGCTGCGGCTGCCGTCCATCCACAGCGGCCACTGGGATCCGTTCTTCGCGGCCTGCGAGGAGACCGGCACCGTGGTCGCCCTCCACACCGGCGCGTCCAGCTGGTCGCCGGTGCCGTCGCCCGACACGCCGATCGAGGCGATCACCACGCTGATGCCGACCGGCGCGATGTTCGCGTGCGCCGACTGGCTGTGGTCCGGGCTGCCGCTGCGCTTCCCCAACCTGCGGATCCTCATCGTGGAGGGCGGGGTGGGCTGGCTGCCGATGCTGGCCGATCGGGCCGACTACGCGCTCGACCACCCGGTGACGGGCGGCGAGACGTCGTGGGAGGGCGGGCTGAAGCCCAGCGAGGTGCTGCGCCGCAACTTCTTCTTCGGCACGCTCAACGACCACGCGCTCTCGGGGGTGCGGCTGGCGGTCGGCCTCGACCACGTGCTGCAGGAGAGCGGCTACCCGCACTCCGACTCGACGTGGCCCGACACGCAGAAGGCCGTGGCACGCAACCTCGGCCCGCTGCCGCCAGCCGACATCGCCAGGGTCGCGTACGGGAACGCGGCGCGGTTGTTCGGCCACCCGCTCCCGTCACGCGCCTGGCTGCGCATGGAGGAGATCTAGCCTTCCTGCGGCCGGGCCTCCACGTGCCCGGTGACGACCTTGCGCTCCCAGTCGACGTAGCGGCCGCTCTCCCCGAGCAGCGACGCCATCAGCCACAGGAACACCCCGAAGTCGTCGGCGACCCCGATCAGGACGAGGAAGTCGGGCACCAGGTCGATGGGCGAGATCATGTAGACCACGCCCATCGCCATGAGCCCCAGCTTGCCCTTGCCGAGCCCCTCGTACCGGCCGCGCATCACGTCGCCGATCATGCGCGGGATCGCCCGCACCCTCGTCATGAAGGACGGGGAGCCCGGCTTGCTCACTTCGCGGTACGTCCGATAGACCGCGGCGGCGCGTGCTGGTTTCGGCTTCATGTGATCCCCTTACCCCGGTTTCACGACATAACGTGTTACCCACGGGGATTGGTTCCTAACGATCAGGCTTTCGGCGCGAGGTCCCGGACGGCCTGGGCGATCGGGGTCTCGCCGGGGATGGGCGCCAGCACGGGCGTGTCGAGGCCGTTGTCCACGTACTCCTGGATCCTGGCCCGGCAGGTGGCCGCGTCGCCGTGCACGATGAGCGCGTCGACGACCTCGTCCGGGATGGCCTGGAGCGCGGCCTTGCGGTCGCCGGCGGCCCACGCCTCGTGCAGCGGGCGCAGCTGCTCGCCGCGGCCCAGCCAGTCGTGGAAGGCCGCGTAGGCGGGCACCGTGAGGTAGCTGGCCAGCATCCAGCGCCCGCGCTCGCGTACCGCGTCCGCGTCCTCGCTGACGCAGACGAACAGGCGGGCGATCAGCTCGGTCTCCGGCCGGACCTCCGCGCGGACCTTGCGCACGTCGTCGGGCGAGAGCCAGTTCGTGATCGCGCCGTCGGCCTCCTCGGCGGCCAGCCGGAGCATCCGGGGCCGGAGGGCGGCGAGCACGATCTTCGGCGCGACCTTCGGCGCCCGCTCCAGCTTGAACCCCTTGACCGCGAACGTCTCGTACGTCTCCGACACCTTCTCGCCGGCCAGGGCGGCCCGCAGGAAGCGCAGGGTGTCGCGGGTGCGCGCGTACGGCTTGGTGAACTCCATCGCGTTCCAGCGCTCCACGATGGCCGGCGAGGACGAGCCGATGCCCAGCACGAACCGCTCCGGCGCCAGGTCGGCCAGCGTCGCGGCGGACATCGCCAGCAGGCCGGGGCCGCGCGTGGAGACCGGCACGATCGCGCTGCCGAGCCGCGTTCCCGGGGCCCACTGCGAGGCCAGGGCCAGGGGCGTGAACCCGTCGGCGCCGTTCACCTCCGCGGACCACAGATCGGTGTAACCGAGCGACGGCAGCTCCTCGATCAGCTCCTTCGACGCGGCGAGCGAACGGTCGTAGAAGGGAATGGTCATGCCCCAGTTCTGCGTCATGCACCGCACCATACCAATCGGTATGTGGTACGCCTATGCCCTGAGCTCGTGCATCGCCGCGATGAAGTCCTTGGTGATGCCGCGCAGCCCCGGCAGGTGCGACATCCCCACCAGCCGGTCGACCAGCGGCACGGTCACCTCGATCAGCCGGTACGTGCGCGCGCACCCCGGCGAGGTGTCGTGCACCCAGAACAGCACCATGCCCATCGACAGCAGCCAGAGCAGCTCGGGCAGCTCCTCGCGCAGCTCGGCGTCCATGCGGTCGGCCGCGCCCTCGACCACCTGACGGTAGATGGCGATCGACGCCTCCCTGGCCGGGGAGGACTGGGCGCTGAACGGGCTGAGCGGGTTGGCCGGCTCGGCCGCGTGCTTGAAGAACTTGACGGCGAACGCGTGGTACGGCTCCGAGACCCGTACCCACTCCCGCAGCACGCCACTCAGGCGGGCCGCGAAGGCGCGCTCGGAAGCCAGCAACTCCGCGCAGGCCTCCTCGTGCTCGGCCTGGGCGCGGTCGTAGTACGCCTGGACCAGCGCTTCCTTGCTGTCGAAGTAGTAGTAGGCGTTGCCCACCGACACCCCGGCCTCGGCGGCGATGGCCCGCATCGTCGTCGCCTCGAAGCCACGCTCCCGGAACAGCCTGAGGGCCGTCGCGACGATGACCTCCCGGGTGCTCTCCGATCCTCGGTTTCGGGCTTCGGCCACGTTCGTCACTTTACGGCTTGATGCCGGGTTAGGTCATGAACCCGCACGGTGATCGCAGACACAGGGCAAAGATGCCGCTGAGACAGGGGTCATCTCGTGTGAAGCGTGGGATTGATGATTCCAGCGGAAGGGCTATTCCGCGAAAAGGCACAGACATGTGGATACGTAGGACAGTGCGGCTCTGCGTGGTCGCGCTCTTTGCTATAGAAACTTCCATAATCGCCATGGCCACCGCCGCCTCAGCCACTCCGATCCCTCCCGGTAAGGACCTGGGAGAGGAGCTGGTGCCGATCATTCGCATCGAGGACGCGTTCAAGGCTCCCCGCTGGATCGACTCACTCGAGAGCAGAAACGACGGCCTGGACTGGACGTACGGCGGCGCCCGCTCGCTGGCCCCTCGCCACGAGCATGCCGCGCACCGGATCCGCGAAGCCGGACGGCACGTCCGGGACATCGGCTGGTCCGGCTACCGCGCGGGCCCACCGGCCCACAGGACCAGGTGGCACGACTACGAAGCAGACTGGCGGTCCCGGGCCCACGAGGCGCTGGAGGGCACCGACAGCCGCGGCAAGCGGCGCGTGAAGCTGGCCCGGGTCAAGCCCAGGTACGCGACCATGCACCTGTCGCACAGCCACGCCACCCGCTGGCTCAAGCAGGCGGGCCTGCGCTGGACCTCGTCGGGCGGCTGCGCGAACCGGCACGTCCGCCACTGCACCTCGCTCGAATCCGTACGCACCGCGACCGTGCAGCGGATGGTCCAGCTCAAGAAGCGCAGCGGCTGCTCCGTCACCGTCACCGGCGGCACCGAGACCGGGCACGCGCCCGGCCGCTTCAGCCACGGCAGCGGCCACAAGCTCGACATCGGGCACAACAAGTGCATCGACCGCTACATCAAGAAGACCGCCGAACCGGCCGGGGTGCGGGGTGACGGCGCCCGGTTGTACCGTTCGCCGTCAGGCACCGTCTTCGCCGACGAGGGCGACCACTGGGACATCCTCTTCAGATGACGGGCCCGTACCCCGGCCGCTCGGTCAGAACTCGGCGGCGACCAGCTCCGCGATCTCGGCCGCGTTCAGCGCGGCGCCCTTGCGGAGGTTGTCACCGCAGACGAACAGGTCGAGCGTGTTGGGGAAGTCGACCGCCTGGCGGACCCGGCCGACATAGGTCGGGTCGGTGCCGACGACGTCGGCCGGAGTGGGGAAGACGCCGTTGGCGGGGTCGTCCATGAGGACCACCGTCGGCGCCGCCTCCAGCACCCGGTGCGCGTCGGCCACCGTGATCTCGCGCTCGAAGCGCGCGTGCACCGCCAGGGAGTGGGTGGTGATCACCGGCACCCTGACGCAGGTCGCGGAGACCTTCAGGCCGGGGATGCCGAGGATCTTGCGGGACTCGTTGCGGAGCTTGAGCTCCTCCGAGGCCCAGCCACCGTCCTTGTAGGAGCCCGCCCACGGCACCACGTTGAACGCGACGGGCGCGGGGAACGGCGAGTCGTCAGGCAGCTTGTTGGCCAGCGCCTTGCGCACGTCGCCCGCCGCCTGGCCGATCGACCGGTCGCCGGCCAGCGCCTCGACCTCGTCGTAGAGCCTGGCCGAGCCCGCCACGCCGGCGCCGGACACCGCCTGGTAGGAGGCCACCACGAGCTCCTGGAGGCCGTACTCGGCGTGCAGGGCGCCCATGGCCGCCATCATCGACAGCGTGGTGCAGTTGGGCGTCGAGATGATGTTGCGCGGGCGCTCGCGCGCGTCGTGCGGGTTGACCTCCGGCACCACCAGCGGGACGTCGGGGTCCATCCGGAACGTGCCGGACTTGTCGATCACGATCGCGCCCCGCTCCGCGGCGATCGGCACCCACTCGGCCGACACCTCGTCGGGCACGTCGAAGATGGCGATGTCGATGCCGTCGAACACCTCGGGCGCGAGCGCCCGCACGACGACGTCCTCGCCGCGGACCCGCAGCACCTTGCCCGCCGAGCGCGGGGAGGCGACCAGGCGGACCTCGCCCCAGACGTCGTCACGCGACGAGACGATGTCGCGCATGACGGTGCCCACGGCACCGGTCGCGCCGATCAGGGCCAGATTGGGTCTGCTCATCGTCCGGTACCTCCATACACAACGGCTTCGACCTGGTCGACGTCGAGGTCGAAGGCGTGGTGGGCGGCGGCGACCGCCGAGTCCACGTCGTCCTGCCCGACGACCACGGAAATCCGGATCTCCGAGGTGGAGATCATCTCGATGTTGACCCCCGCGTCCGCCAGAGCCGCGAAGAACGTGGCCGTGACGCCGGGGTGGGAACGCATGCCCGCGCCGATCAGCGAGACCTTGCCGATCTGGTCGTCGAACAGCAGCGACTCGAACCCTATCCGGGCCTGGATCTTCTTCAGCGCCGTGAGCGCCGTCTGGCTGTCGGCCGTCGGCAGCGTGAAGGAGATGTCGGTGCGGCCCGTCGCAGCGGCCGAGACGTTCTGCACGATCATGTCGATGTTGACCTCGGCGTCGGCCAGGGTTTTGAAGATCGCGGCAGCCTCACCGACCTTGTCGGGGACCCCGACAACAGTGATCTTGGCCTCGCTCCGGTCGTGTGCCACGCCGGAGATGATCGGCTGCTCCATCTCGGTTCCTTCGGAGTAGGGGTCGGAGACGACCCACGTGCCTTCCTTGTTGCTGTACGAGCTGCGTACGTGGATCGGCAGGTCGAAACGGCGAGCGTACTCGACGCAGCGCAGGTGGAGGATCTTCGCGCCGCAGGCCGCCATCTCCATCATCTCGTCGTAGGAGATGCGCGGGATCCGGCGGGCGGCCGGCACGATGCGCGGGTCGGCGGTGAAGATGCCGTCGACGTCGGTGTAGATCTCGCACACGTCGGCCTCGAGCGCCGCCGCCAGCGCGACCGCGGTGGTGTCGGAGCCACCGCGGCCGAGCGTGGTGATGTCCTTGGTGTCCTGCGAGACGCCCTGGAAGCCGGCCACGATCGCGATGTGGCCCTGGTCGATGGCCTCCTGGATGCGGCTCGGCGTCACGTCTATGATGCGCGCCTTGCCGTGGGTGGAATTGGTGATCACACCCGCCTGCGAGCCGGTGAACGAGCGCGCCTCGTGGCCGAGGTTGGCGATCGCCATCGCCAGCAGCGCCATCGAGATGCGCTCGCCCGCGGTCAGGAGCATGTCGAGCTCGCGGCCCTGCGGCAGCGGCGACACCTGCTCGGCCAGGTCGAGCAGCTCGTCGGTGGTGTCACCCATGGCGGAGACGATGACGGCGACGTCGTTGCCGGCTTTTTTCGTCGTGACGATACGCTGCGCCACCCTTTTGATGGAGGACGCGTCGGCAACGGACGAACCACCGTACTTCTGCACAACGAGTGCCACGAGAGTCTCCCGATCTGGACTGTGAAAGCCCAGTCTACTTGGGACGTCTCATGCCACTGATGTGCCAACCACTATGTGGACACCTACCCGGTCGTGACCTCTTCCGCCACGTCGAGCCGCGAGTGCGCGGCCAGGGCCTGCAGCGCGCGCATGGCCGCGCCCGCGTGGTTGCCCCAGGTGTTGAAGTAGGAGTATTGCCACCACCACAGCGCCTCGTGCGGCCGGCCCGCCTGATAGTGGCGCAGCCCGTGGATGAGATCGGCGGCGACCGCCGTCAGGTCGTCGGACAGACGGTAGGGAGTCACCCCGGTGTCCTTGTACGGGTCGAACACCTCGGCGTAGTCGTCGACCGGGCCGAGCCGCTCGGCCAGGGCCGTGCGCACCCCGTCGATGTCGGGATCCTCGCTCAGCGGCGGTTCGTAGTTGCCCGAGAGGATCACGTCGCGGTTGGCGCCGAGCTTGGCGCCCGCCAGGCTCACCTGGGCGACCTCGACCAGGAGCAGCGACCAGATGGCGTCGCCCCCCTCGCCGCCCGCGACCCTCGCCAGGCCGTCGACGTAGTTCTGCGCGTGACCGGCGATCTCCTCCGCCAGCGCTCCCCACTCGTCAGACATCCAGCAGCCTCCGTCCTTCGAACGCGCGGCCCAAGGTCACCTCGTCGGCGTACTCGAGATCACCGCCCACGGGCAGACCGCTGGCCAGTCGTGTCACTTTCACACCCATCGGCTTGACCAGACGGGCAAGGTAGGTAGCCGTCGCCTCACCCTCGAGATTGGGGTCTGTGGCGAGGATGAGCTCCGTCACCCGGCCGTCGGCCAGCCGGGTCATGAGCTCGCGAATCCGCAGGTCGTCGGGGCCGACACCGTCGATCGGGCTGATGGCACCGCCGAGCACGTGGTAAGTGCCGCGGAACTCGCGCGTCTTCTCGATCGCGACGACGTCCTTCGACTCCTCCACCACGCAGATCACGTGAGTGTCGCGGCGCGGGTCGCGGCAGATGCGGCACTCCTCCTCGGAGGCCACGTTGCCGCACACCCGGCAGAACCGGACCTTCTCCTTGACCTCCAGCAACGCGTGCGCCAGCCGCTTGACGTCGGCCGGGTCGGCCGCCAGCAGGTGGAAGGCGATGCGCTGCGCGCTCTTGGGACCTACGCCGGGCAGCAGGCCCAGCTCGTCGATCAGATTCTGGACGACCCCTTCGTACATCGCTAGAACCCTGGCAACTGGCCGAGGCCGCCGCCGCCCAGCCCCTGGGCCAGCGGCCCGAGCTTCTCCTGCTGCAGGTCGCCGGCCGCCCTGACGGCGTCGCGCACGGCGGCGATCACCAGGTCGGCGATCGTGTCGGCAGTGTCCTGCGCGTCTCCGGCGTCGATGACACTCGGATCGATCTTGAGCTCCAGCAGCTCGCCCGAGCCGTTGACGACGGCGGTGACCATCCCGCCGCCGGCCGAGCCCTCGATCTGCGCGTCGTTGAGCTCCTGCTGGGCGCTCACGAGCTGCTGCTGCATGAGCTGGGCCTGCTCCAGCAGCTGCTGCAGGTTGACATCCCCTGGGTTCACCGTCGTGCGCTCCTCGTGGCTCCGCGTTCTTGACTGCCACGAGCCTACGGTGTTTGGGCCTCGGCATGTACTGGAGGCTTGCAGGTGTTTCGCTCCCGGGCCGTGAATCCGGACATCTTCTTGGCCGGGTCCCGGCCCCCCTCCAGCGTCCGGGACCCGGCCAATCGCGTCGACCGGAGCGGCCGCACCACGCCGACGCGGTACGCCGGAACGCTAGCGGCAGTGACGTTGCACACACGTTGCTATCGTTCAATCACCCTCGGCAATCCCCTGAACTGCTTGCGCGGGCGGCACCCCAACGCGGATGCTCCCCCTAGGGGACGATTACTTGGAGTGGCTGATGAGTTACGCTCACCTTGACGCATACTCCCGCCGTCTGCAGGCCGCGCACGAGGTGGTGACCGCTGCCGCCCCGGTTCCCGCAGGCCCGCGCAAGCTGATCCGCGACTCCTGGCGCCGCTCGCTCGCCGCCGGCATCGACCCCGACGCCCCCGGCGCGCCCGCCGCCCACGACCCCGGGCAGGTGAAGAACGCGTTCGAGACCCACCCCCTGCGGCCCCTGCTCCCGCTCATCAAGCAGACCCTGCGCACGGTCGCGGACGAGGGCGAGCACATCATGGTCCTCACCGACCGCGAGGGCCGCGTCCTGTGGCGCGACGGCCACACCGCCACCATGCGCCGCGCCGACGAGGTCGGCCTCGCCGGCGGCTACCGCTGGGCCGAGGAGGCCGCCGGCACCAACGGCATCGGCACCGCGCTCGCGCTCAGGCGGCCTGTTCACGTCTACTCCGAAGAGCACCTCATGCGCGTGCTGCGCGTCTGGTCCTGCAGCGCCGCCCCCATCACCGACCCGGAGACCGGGCAGCTCCTCGGCTGCGTCGACGTCAGCGGCACCGCGCCCAGCCTCCACCCCGCCACCGTCGCCCTCGTGGCCGCCACCGCGAAGCTGGCCGAGACCCAGCTCGCGCTCCGCATGCGCGACCACGACGATTCCCTGCGCCGCCGCTACGAGTCGCTCCGCGCCCGCCCCGCCGTGCTGCTCTCCGCCGGCGGCCGGGTCATCGCCGGCGACCCCGGCGGCCAGCTCGGGCCGCGCCTCCAGCTTCCCGTCACCGGCGAGCGCATGATCCTGCGCGACGGGCGGATCGCGCTCCTGGAGCCGTTCTCCGACGGCTACCTGCTGCGCGCCACCTCCAACACCGCCTCCACACCCGCCGCGCTCGCCCTCACCTTCCTCGGCGACGGCCCGCCGACGGCCATCGTCGGCGGCCGCAAGGTGCTGCTCTCCCTCCGCCACGCCGAGATCCTCGCCATCCTGGCGCTCCACCCGCGCGGCCTGACGGCCGAGCAGCTCTCCTTCCACCTGTACGGCGACCTCGGCAACCCGGTCACCATCCGCGCCGAGATCCACCGGCTGCGCACCCAGCTGGACGTCCCCATCGACGCCAAGCCCTACCACCTGGCCTGCCCCGTCGAGGCCGACTTCCTGGACCTGCGCCGCCTCCTGGCCGCCGACCACCCCGCCTCCCTGGTGGCCCGCGCCTACCCCGGCCCCCTGCTGGCCCGCTCCGAGTCCCCCGAGATCCGCCGCGAGCGCGACGAACTGGAGGTCCTGGTACGCACCTGCCTCCTCCAGCGCGGCGCCCCCGAGGACCTGTGGACATACGCCCAGACGATGAACGGCCGCGAGGACTTCCAGCTCCTCGAACGCCTCACCTCCAGCCTCCCCCAGGCGGACCCCCGCGCCGCCGCCGCCCGCGCCCGCCTGCGCGCCCCTTGACCCCTCACACCGCGAAACCCCTACGGCGCTCACTGAAGTCACATCCCGCCGCCCGCCCCCCGAACACTCCCCGCACGGCCGTCACCCACCTCAGACCTGAGAACCCCCGCGGCACTCACCCCACGACCCCCGCGCGGCCCCATTTGCCGTCTCCGCCCGCACGGCAAGCCCCGCGCCGAATCACCAACACGCCGCGCCCGTACGACCGGGAGTACAAGCATCCCGAAGCCCGACCTGCGGCCATGTGAAAGGTGGGACCGGTTACCGGCTCCGACGTGCCGCCCGTACAGCTACCGACCCTTCCGTACGACCGCGAACGCGAGTATCAGGAAGACGCATCCGAAGCTCGACCGGCGGCCCTCTGGAAGGTCAGATCGGCCACCAGCTCCAACGCTTCGCCCGTACGGCAACCAATCCCTTTCCGTACGAACGCGAGCATCGGGAAGACGCACCCGAAGCGGCCCTCTTAGAAAGTCCGAGCGGTCCCAACTCCGACGTGCCGCCCGTACGGCAACCGGTCCCTTGCGGCCGGGAGTGCGGTATCGGAGAAGGTCGGCCCACGGGAAGGGCTGGCGGCTCGCTGTCAGGAGTGGTCGATCTCGCCGATGACCTGGGCGCCCAGTTCACGTTGCAGGAGAGCCATCCCCGAGAGCTCGTCCACGTCGGCGTCGGCGTCGTTCAGCGGGTCCACGTCATCCGTGTCGGGAGCGCTGGCTCGCTTGGGGATGGCGCTGGGCCACCCGGCCGAGCCGCCTCCCTGCCTGGCGGCCGGAACCCGGGGGCCCGCCTGCGCCGCCGCCCTGGCCGCCGAACGAGCGGCAGCCAGCCCGGTCCCGGTCATCACACCGGCGGGAGCGGCCTGCGACGGATCCGGCCCAGGCGGGGACCCAGGCCCGGGTTCGTCGGGAGCCGACGGCCAGGACTCGTCCGTCGTCGGCCGCTGCTGGGACCCGCCCGCCGCCTGAACGCCTCCAGCCTCCGCGAACTGTCCAGACGACACGGCACCCACGGCACCGCCCGGCCCTGAGCCGACGCGACCGTCCATCCCAGCTCCGGCGCCATGCGCCGCAGAGCCGGCGTGACCATTCGCACCGGTCACCCCGGAGCCCACCCGGCCATCCACACCGGTCACCCCGGAGCCGGCCTGGCCATCGGCACTGGTAATCCCAGAGCCGGCGTGACCATCCACACCGGTCACCCCCGAGCCCACGCGGCCATCCACACCGGTAATCCCAGAGCCCGCGCGGCCATCCACACCGGTTACCCCAGAGCCCGCGCGGCCGTCCACACCGGTCATCCCAGAGCCTGCACGGCCATCCGCAGCGCCCGCGTGCCCGCCAGCGTCAGGCATCCCGGCACCGGCCCGACCCTCAGCACCGTGCGTCGCGGAGCCCGCGTGGCCATCCGTGCCAGGCGTTCCCGTCCCGGGGCCGCCGGTGGACGGCCGCGTACCGCCGGAGGCGTGGGCGCCAGGGGAACCGGCGGCGTCACCCCAAGAATCTTGGGAACCTCCGTACGGTCCAGCGGCTCCTCCTGGAGAACCCGCAGGCCCCGACCCCCCCGAGTGGGTCCCACGAGACGGCGGAGGACCGTTGCCGACCACGGCCTCGACCCGCCACGTGCCCCCCAGCACGTCGGCGAGCGCCGTGGCCACGACGGCGTCCTTGCCGCCGCCGGTGAAGTTCTTCATCGCACCGATCTGGGTGAACCCGAGCGTCACCAGGTTGCCCTCGACGCCGACCACCTGCGCGTTGGTGCTGACGTTCGCCCACACGACGATGCTGCGCTGCTTGAGCGCCGCCAGCACCGCGGGCCACTGCTGCTGCAACGCCGCCGTACCGCCGCCCGACTGCGCAGCCCCCGCCTGTCCGGAAGCCTGGGGACCACCATGAGCCGGACCACCCTGCTCCTGGCCGCCGCTCTGGGATTGCCCACCGTACGCGGGAGCACCCGAGCCGGAGCCCGGCCGAACGGTCTCGGGCCAGTCGTCGGCCACAGGCCCACCGGTCCGGGCCGGGTGAGGCCCGTCCAGCGCCTGACCGCTCGGCGTCGCGACGGTGCCCGGCCCTCCCGCCTGCGAGGCCGCGGGCACACCACCACCGGCATGCCCCGTACCGACGCTCCCGGAAGCACCGTGACCAGACGAGGCCCCCGCAGCCCCGGACGAGGCGTGCCCAGAAGCCGCAGACCCAGAAGCGCCAGGCCCGGAAGCCGCAGGCCCGTGGGCCGCGGGCCCGGAACCCCCCGGCCCAGAAGCCGCAGGCCCGTAGGCCCCCGGCCCAGAAGCCGCGGGCCCGGACGAAGGGTGCCCCGTGGCGGTGGGTCCGGACGAAGGCGGCCCGGCGGACGGAGGCGCGGCGGGGACCGAGCGGGCGGCCATGCCGGCGACGGCGCTGCCGCGTTCGAGGCGCTCCAGGCGGGCCAGCAGGGCGGCCTCGCCCTGTTCGGCCGCCGGGAGGAGGACGCGGGCGCACATCAGCTCCAGGAGCAGACGCGGCGAGGTGGCGCCGCGCATCTCCGTGAGACCGGCGTTGAAGATCTCGGCGGCCCTGGTCAGCTCGGCGGGCCCCATCGAGGCCGCCTGCTGGACGAGCCGCTCCAGCTCGTCGGCGGGCCGGTCGAGCAGGCCGTTGGCGGCCGCCTCGGGGACGTTGGCCAGGATGACCAGGTCACGGAAGCGTTCGAGGAGGTCGGAGGCGAAGCGGCGGGGGTCGTGGCCGCCTTCGACGACCCGGTTGACCGCCTGGAAGACCTGGCCGCCGTCGCGGGCGGCGAACGCGTTGACCACCTCGTCGAGCAGGTCGCCGTCGGTGTAGCCGAGCAGGGAGACGGCGCGGGCGTAGGTGATGCCGTCGTCGCCGGAGCCGGCGAGGAGCTGGTCGAGGATCGACTGCGAGTCACGGGCGGAGCCGGCGCCCGCGCGGACGACGAGCGGCAGCGCGGCGGGCTCGAACGGGACGTTCTCGGCGGTGAGGATCTCTTCCAGCAGCGCGCGCAGCGTCGCCGGCGGGATCAGCCGGAACGGGTAGTGGTGGGTGCGCGACTTGATCGTGCCGATGACCTTTTCCGGCTCGGTCGTCGCGAAGATGAACTTGAGGTGCGGCGGAGGCTCCTCGACGAGCTTGAGCAGCGCGTTGAAACCCTCGCGGGTCACCATGTGCGCCTCGTCGATGATGTAGATCTTGAAGCGCGCCGACACGGGGGCGAAGAACGCCCGCTCACGCAGGTCACGCGCGTCGTCGACGCCGCCGTGGGAGGCCGCGTCGATCTCGATGACATCGAGGTGGCCGGGCCCGGTCGGGGCGAGCGCCACGCACGACTCGCACTCGCCGCAGGGGTCGGGGGTCGGGCCCTTCTCGCAGTTGAGCGAGCGCGCCAGGATGCGCGCGCTGGAGGTCTTGCCGCAGCCGCGGGGCCCGCTGAAGAGGTAGGCGTGGTTGATGCGGCCGGTGCGCAGCGCCTGCCGCAGCGGGTCTGTGACGTGTTCCTGACCCTTGACCTCCGCGAAGGTCCCGGGTCGGTACTTGCGGTAAAGCGCAAGGCTCATGCGACCATCCCGCCTGCGAGGGGCTTCCCAACGAAGGAACCCCTCGCACACCCGCCAGAGCCCGCTTATCCTTGCTGCCTTCCGGCCCTGGGGAGGTTCACAGGATGACGCCGCGCGAGGGGTCCGGGGACAGTCTATCCACATGCGGCAGTGCTCGCTGCCACGAAATGGTGGTCCCGAGACCCTGCCGAGTCCGGTAAGCTCGTCGGCGGAGGATTCGCCTAGTGGCCGAGGGCGCACGCTTGGAAAGCGTGTAAGGGGCAACCCTTCGGGGGTTCAAATCCCCCATCCTCCGCGCCTGGTTGAGGCAGTAAACGCGAAGGGGCCGACCCTATCCAAGTCGGCCCCTTCGCTGTTTTCCGACCTCATCATGCTCGCAGCATGCCGAGGGCGCGGACCCGGCGGCGCGTCAGGTTCGGCGGATCCCGGTGAGCTTGTCGGGGTTGGTCACCGAGTAGATGCCGGCGATCCGGTCGCCGTCGGGCGTGAGGTCCACGACGACGACGGCCAGCGGGCTGTCGCCGGAGAAGACGAGCGCGCACGGGTCGCCCGCCACCCGCCGGTAGCGGATGTCCAGCCCGCCGTCGGGCAGCGTCGCGGCGACCGACACGAACAGCGCCGCCACCCGGTCGCGGCCGTGCACGGGACGCAGCCTGGTGGCGGGCCCCTTGCCGCCGCCGTCCGTCCACAGGGTCACGTCCGGCGCCAGCACCTCCAGCAGCGCCCGCAGGTCCCCGCCGAGCGCGGCGGCGGCGAAGCGCTCGGTGACCTGGGCGTGGACGTCCGGCTCGGTCCGGTGGCGGGGGCGGCGCGCGTGCACGTGGCGGCGCGCGCGGGCCGCGAGCTGGCGGACCGCCGCCGGCGTGCGGCCCAGCATGCCCGCGATCTCCGGATGGCCGAAGCCGAACACCTCGTGCAGCACGAACACCGCCCGTTCGAGCGGTGACAGGGTCACACGGCGCCGACCTCCCCGCGACGACGCCGGACGTGGCCACCGCCCTCACCGAGGCGGCGCACGACGTCGGGCTGCGGGTCGTGGCCCACGCGATCACCGCGGCCGAGGTGGGGATCGCGCTCGACGCCGGCGCCGACGGCCTGGCCCACGTGTGGACCGACCTCGCGCCGGGCGACCCGGCTTCCCGGCGGCTGGCCGAGCGGGTACGCGCCCAGGGCGTCTTCGTCGTGACCACGCTCGCGTACTTCGAGGCGATCACCGCTGGGCACGTCGAGACCGCTGACCGCGCGCGTCCCGGCAGCTCGGCCGGGGCCGCCGGCGCGCTGCGGGACCTGCACCGGGCCGGGGTGCCCCTGCTCGCGGGGACCGACGCCACCCCGTTCGCGCCCGCCCACGGGGCCGGCCTGCACCGCGAGCTGGAGTTGCTCACCGAGGCCGGGCTCAGCGCGGAGGAGGCGCTCGCCGCCGCGACCGGCCTGCCCGCCCGGCACTTCGGCCTGGACGACCGGGGCCGGATCGCCCCAGGTCTCCGGGCGGACCTGGTGCTGGTCGAAGGCGACCCCACCCGTGACATCACCGCCACCGGCGCCATCGTGGACGTCTGGCGCCGAGGGGTGCGCCAGACCCGTCGGTGACGCACTGTACCTTCGTCCTTATTGCACATGGATTGCAATAAGGAGGCCTTCATGTCCGACGCCAGCCCGCCGGTCCGGCGCTCGCTGTTCCTGCACGCGCCGATCCGGCGGGGGCCGCGCATGATGCTGGAGCGGATGCTCGCCCTGGTCGACGACGACACCCCGGCCGACGGCCCCGAAGGCCCCGTCGCGGTGCTGGAGCGGCGGCTGGCCGAGCTGCTCGGCAAGGAGAGCGCACTGTTCTTCCCCAGCGGCACGATGGCCCAGCAGACCGCGCTGCGCGTGCACGCCGACCGGCGCGGCCGCCGCACGTTCGCCGCGCACCCGCGGTCCCACCTGGACGTGTGGGAGGAGCAGGGCTACAACGCCGTCCACGGCCTGCGGTTCCGCAAGGCCGGCGACCCGCACGAGCTGATGACCGCGGAAGACCTGGCGGCGATCGGCGAACCGCTCGCGGCAGTCGTCTGGGAGCTGCCGCAGCGCGACCTCGGCGGCCTGGTGCCCGGCTGGGACGACCTGGGCGAGCAGGTCGCGCTCGTGCGCGCCACCGGCGCCGCCACGCACCTGGACGGCGCCCGGCTGTGGGAGGCCCAGACCTACTACCGGCGGCCGTTCGACGAGATCGCCGCGCTGTTCGACACCGTCTACGTCTCCCTCTACAAGAGCCTGCAGGGCGTGCGCGGCGCGGTGCTCGCCTCCGACGCGGCCACCGTGGAGGTGGCGAGGGTGTGGCGGCAACGACTCGGCGGCGGCATCGGCGACGCCTGGCCGCTCGCCCTGGCCGCGCTGGTCCACCTCGACACCCTGGCCGGCGAGATGCCCGCGTACCGCGAGCACGCCATCGCCATCGCGGCCGCGATCAACGCGGACGGCGCCGCCCGCGCCTGGCCCGACCCGCCGCAGACGCCGCTGTTCCACATCCACCTGCCCGCCGACCGGCGCGCCGTCGAGCGGGCCGGCGCGGAGATCCTGGCCGAGCGCGGCATCCAGCTCTGGGGACGGGTACGGTCCGCGTCCGAGCCCGGTCGCTGCGCCTTCGAGGTCAGCGTCGGCGAGAACGCCATGGAGTTCACCCCCGGCGAGGTGGTCGCCCTCATCCGCGACCTGCTCGCCCGCGCCGCCCTTTGAGCGACACGATCAGGAATCGAGAAGCGTCGCCGGGCGCGGCACGCCTAACGTGGCAGCCATGGACCTCACCATTCACGCGAGCTTCCTCCCGCACTCCGACCCCGACGCCTCGCTGGCCTTCTACCGCGACGCCCTCGGCTTCGAGGTGCGCAACGACGTCGGCTACGACGGGATGCGCTGGATCACGGTCGGCCCCGCCGGCCAGCCCGACACGTCCATCGTCCTGCAGCCCCCGACCGGCGACCCCGGCATCACCGACGACGAGCAGCGCACCATCGCCGAAATGATGGCCAAGGGCACCTTCGCCGGTATCGTCCTGTCAACCGACGACCTGGACGGCACCTTCGCCCGGCTCCGCGACAACAGCGCCGAAGTGATCCAGGAGCCGACCAAGCAGGATTACGGCGTGCGCGACTGCGCGGTCCGTGACCCCGCGGGCAACATGATCCGCATCCAGGAACGGCCCTGACCCTCCGGCGTTCACCGCGGTGGCCGCCCAGCTGACGAGCGACCACCACGTACCCATGGAGACACGATGACCACGAGAACGGACACGCGGTCGCCCGAGCCGCACGCCGCCGACACCCACGACCTGATCCGCGTGCACGGCGCGCGGGTGAACAACCTCAAGGACGTCAGCATCGAGATCCCGAAGCGCCGGCTGACGGTGTTCACCGGCGTCTCCGGCTCGGGGAAGAGCTCGCTGGTGTTCAGCACGATCGCCGCCGAGTCGCAACGGCTGATCAACGAGACCTACAGCGCCTTCGTCCAGGGCTTCATGCCGGTGCTGGCCCGTCCCGAGGTCGACGTGCTCGACGGGCTGACCACCGCGATCATCGTCGACCAGCAGCGGATGGGCGCCGACCCCCGCTCCACCGTCGGCACCGCCACCGACGCCAACGCGATGCTGCGCATCCTGTTCAGCCGGCTCGGTGAGCCGCACATCGGCTCGCCGCAGGCCTTCTCCTTCAACGTCGCGACGGTACGGGCGAGCGGCGCGATCACGGTCGAGCGGGGCGCGCGCAAGACCGAGAAGGCGACCTACACCCGCATCGGCGGCATGTGCACCCGCTGCGAGGGCCGCGGCACGGTCTCCGACATCGACCTCACCCAGCTCTACGACGACTCCAAGTCGCTCTCCGAGGGCGCGTTCACCATCCCCGGCTGGAAGTCCGACAGCTTCTGGACGGTGCGGGTCTACGCCGAGTCCGGCTTCGTCGACCCGGACAAGCCGATCCGCGACTACACCAAGAAGGAGCTCCAGGCCTTCCTCTACAAGGAGCCGGTCAAGGTCAAGGTCGACGGCGTCAACCTGACGTACGAGGGCCTGATCCCCAAGATCCAGAAGTCGTTCCTCTCCAAGGACCGGGAGGCGATGCAGCCGCACATCCGCGCGTTCGTGGACCGGGCGGTCACCTTCACCACCTGTCCCGAGTGCGACGGCACCCGGCTCAGCGAGCTGGCCCGCTCCTCGCGCATCCGCGGCGTCAGCATCGCCGACGCCTGCGCGATGCAGATCAGCGACCTCGCCGCGTGGGTCCGCGACCTCGACGAGCCGTCGGTCGCGCCGCTGCTCGCCAAGCTGCTGCACACCCTCGACTCGTTCGTGGAGATCGGGCTGGGCTACCTCTCGCTCGAACGGCCCGCCGGCACGCTGTCGGGCGGCGAGGCGCAGCGCACCAAGATGATCCGCCACCTCGGCTCCGCGCTCACGGACGTGACGTACGTGTTCGACGAGCCGACCATCGGCCTGCACCCGCACGACATCCAGCGGATGAACGACCTGCTGAAGCGGCTGCGCGACAAGGGCAACACCGTCCTGGTCGTCGAGCACAAGCCGGAGACGATCGCGATCGCCGACCACGTCGTGGACCTCGGCCCCGGCGCCGGCACGGCGGGCGGCGCCATCTGCTTCGAGGGCACCGTCGAGGGCCTGCGGGCCAGCGGCACCATCACCGGCCGCCACCTCGACGACCGGGCGTCCCTCAAGCCGGAGGTGCGCACCCCCACCGGAAAGCTGGAGATCCGCGGCGCCAGCCGTCACAACCTGCGCGACGTCGACGTGGACATCCCGCTCGGGGTGCTCTGCGTGGTCACCGGCGTCGCCGGCTCCGGCAAGAGCTCCCTGATCCACGGGTCGATCCCGGCCTCCGCGGGCGTGGTCGCGGTCGACCAGTCGGCGATCAAGGGCTCACGACGGAGCAACCCGGCGACGTACACGGGGCTGCTCGACCCGATCCGCAAGGCGTTCGCGAAGACCAACGGCGTGAAGCCGGCGCTGTTCAGCGCCAACTCCGAGGGCGCCTGCCCCGACTGCAACGGCGCCGGCGTCATCTACACCGACCTGGGGATGATGGCGGGCGTCGCCACCACCTGCGAGGAGTGCGGGGGGAAGCGCTACCAGGCGTCGGTGCTGGAGTACCACCTCGGCGGCCGGGACATCAGCGAGGTGCTCGCGATGTCGGTGACCGAGGCCGCCGAGTTCTTCGGCGCCGGAGAGGCGCGCACGCCGGCCGCGCACGCCATCCTCGGCAGGCTCGCCGACGTCGGGCTCGGCTACCTCAGCCTCGGCCAGCCGCTCACCACGCTGTCCGGCGGCGAGCGGCAGCGGCTCAAGCTGGCCACCCACCTGGCCGACAAGGGCGGCGTCTACGTGCTCGACGAGCCGACCACCGGCCTGCACCTGGCCGACGTGGAGCAGTTGCTCGGCCTGCTCGACCGGATCGTGGACTCCGGCAAGTCCGTGATCGTCATCGAGCACCACCAGGCGGTCATGGCGCACGCCGACTGGATCGTGGACCTCGGTCCCGGCGCGGGCCACGACGGCGGACGGGTCGTCTTCGAGGGCACCCCCGCCGACCTGGTCGCCGCCCGCTCCACCCTCACCGGCGAGCACCTGGCGGCCTACGTCGGCGCCTGATGCGCGTTCGTAGCATGATTGACATCCGCGCGCAGGACAATGCCTCATGGCCGAACGAGAGCAGCGCACCGGCGACCCCGAGCTCGACCGCGTCATGGCGGAGTTCCGGGCGAACTCCACGGAGCTCGCCGACGTCATGGGCGCGGTCGGCGAGGTGACCGGCCACGCGGCCACCCCGGACGACAAGATCAAGATACGGGTCTCGGCGTCCGGGCAGCTGGCCGCGCTGCACATCGACCCCCGGGCGATGAGGATGGGCTCACGCGAGCTGGCCGACACGATCGTGGACCTGTCGCGCCGGGCCGCCGAGGACGCGGCGCGACGGCTGGTGGAAGTGACGCGGCCCTACCTCGGCGAGGGTGACCGGAAAGTCACTTGAGTCGCGGGATCAGGCTCCGCGTGCCGTGGACGATGAACTTCTGGTACATCTCCTCCTCGGTCAGCCCGTGCTCGGTCCCGGGCAGGGGGTTGTCGCCGCGCTGCGCGTCCAGGGACATCGAGTACGCGGTCGAGCCGGCCAGTCTGGGGACGAAGTTGCCGGTGTTGAGTGTCGTCCCGTTCGGCAGGGTCAGGTTGGCGGTGACGGCCCGCAGCCCGGGCACCTTCGCCATCAGCGCCGCCGTGCCGTCGAGGACCCCGTTGAAGGTCATGTTGGCCACGAAGTGCTCGCGGAACGCGGTGAGGTTGTGGCCGAGTGACCTGACGTCGTTGCCGGACAGGTCGGTCTTGATGCCGCCCGCGTAGTTGAGCGCCAGGGGCAGCGCCACCTCGCCGGTCGCGTACGACACGCTGTCGGCCACCCAGTAGGAGAAGGTGGGCAGCAACAGGGTGACGAAGCGGTGCGCGCCCAGTCGGAGCAGGATCGCCTGTCTCTTCATGATCGCTTGCAGGAGCTTCCAGGTGAAGACCTGATAACCGATGGTGTACATCATGTCCACGGTCAGGATCCAGCACAGCACGTGCAGCGCGTGGTTGACCTTTTCCACGACGTCGGCGTAGGCCCGGCAGGCGTTGGCCGCGTTGCGGTGTTTGAGCGAGACCGCGAGAACCGCGGGGCCGTATTCCTCCTGCCAGAACTTCTTGAACGCGTCGACCGCCTCGTCGGAGCTTTTCTCCCATACCGTTTCCGCGGCCGTGTTCGCCTCCCGGAAACGCAGGTCGATCGCGTCGGCGAGGTCGTCGAGGACGTCGGCCGCCTGGCGGATCCGTTCGGGGTCGCCTTCGAGATAGGAGATGCCGAACAGCACCTCGGGTGCCAGCGCACCGGCCACGCCGGCGCCGGCCATACCACCCAGGGCGACCTTGGTCGCGAGGCCGACGGGCATGTCAGGCCCTCTCCACCGGGGTGGTGGGCACGCTGACCTCGTCGTTCTCGCGCTCGGCGAAGGCGACCAGGTCGCGTACGGACGCGTTCCGGTCGACCATGCTCGCCCAGTCGGCCGCCTTGACGTTCTTGCTCATGGCCACGACGGCGGACCCGATGTCCCGGTACGCCTTGCCGAGGTTGTCCAAGGCGGTGCTCAGGTCCTCGTAGGCGCTGTCGAAACCGGGGTGACCGTCGGCGCCCCTGCGGAAGATCCGCGCGGCCTCGTCGCTCGCCGGGTTTCCGAAGTAGGGAATGAGCGGCTCCAGTTCGGCGTGGAGCCGGCTGATCTTGCGGGCGAAATCACCATCCTCGCCGTGGATCGCCTTGCCGCTGCTCTCCATACTGGAATGGTCGATATCCAAGGTGGTCGCCTCCTCAGACGGCAATCAGCGGCCAGCCTTCACCTCATGTGTTACTCGTGGATGACTTCTCAGTTTCCGTTTGTGCGCTATCGCGCGGGCAGGACTTCGAGGGCGCCGGAATCGCTACGCAGGGTGATCTTGCGCGGGGCGGCGCCGTCGTGCGGGGCGTCGACGCGCCTGCGGCCCGAGTCGGTGGTGGCGGTGATGTCGTACGGGCCCTCCGGCACGCGTACGACGCTGGAGCCGGAGTCCGAGTTGGTCTCGACCTTGTCCGGCGCCGCGGCGAAGGACAGGGAGATGCCGCCCGAGTCGGTCCCGGCGACGACCTGCTTGCCGGTCAGGTCGGTGGCCTCGATCCGGCCGGAGTCGGAGTTCGTCTCGACCTCGCCGGACAGCCCGCGCAGCGTCACGGCGCCCGAGTCGGTGCCGGCCTTGACGCGCAGCCCGCGGGGGATCTCGACCTTGTAGCCGACGTCGCAGTGGAGCATGCCGCCCCAGCCGGTCGGGCAGGTGTACGCGAGCACCAGCGTGCCGCCCTCGACCTCGTGGGTGGGCTGGGGAGGCCGGTCGCCGGTCCAGGTGAGCGTCTCGGTGACGTGCACGCCCTGCCGGTCGGACTCGATCACCTCGATCGCGCCCCCGTCGGCCCCGACGTCGAGCGCGGTCACCGTGCCGGTGACGTCGTAGGAGGCGGTTTCCGTGTTCTCGGGACCGCCGATGCCGCAGCCCGCCGTCACCGCCGCCAGCCCGAGCAGGCCGGCGATCATCACTGTTCGCCTGACGTCCATGGGCTCAAGTGTCGTGGGTCAGGGTCCGGGGGACCTCAGGTGACTCCCTGAGACTTCCCCTGAATCCGGTTAGGCGGTCGTCAGGGCTCTGGACCGGTCGGTCGCCAGATGGACGGCCATGCCGCCGAGCACGGTGCCCATGAAGTAGCGCTGGACCCGTACCCAGACCGGGCGGCGGGCGAGGAAGGCTGCCAGGCCGCCGGCCGAGATGACGATGAGCCCGTTCACCAGCGTGCCGACGGCGATCTGGGCGGAGCCGAGCACGAGGCTCTGCAGCATGATGTGGCCCATCGAGGGGTCGATGAACTGCGGCAGCAGCGACATGTACAGAATGGCGATCTTGGGGTTGAGCAGGCAGGTGAACAGGCCCATGGCGAAGAGCCGGCGGGCCGGCTCGACCGGGAGCTCGCGGGGCTCGAAGGCGGAGGTGCCGCCGGGCTTGATGGCGCTCCAGGCGAGGTAGAGCAGGTAGGCGGCGCCCGCCAGCTTGAGCGCGGTGTAGGCGGCGGGGACGTACGCGAAGATCGCCGTCAGGCCGAGACAGGTGGCGGTCAGGTAGACGCTGAACCCGAGGAAGACGCCGACCAGGGAGATGAGGCCCGCCCGCCGGCCCTGGGTGATCGACCGGGAGACCAGGTAGATCATGTTCGGCCCCGGGGTGAGGACCATGCCCAGGGAGACCAGTGCAATCCCTACTATTCCGCCCGTCATAGGGGAAGACTAACGGAACAACATAGGGATGACCATCTGCCCAGGGGGAAGCAGTGATCCACCCCCACGGAAGGGACACCGGGCAATGGACTTCAGGGACGACGTCAATCTAGACCCCTCACAGGTGGAGGACCGCGGCGGCGGTGGCGGCGGCGGCCGGTTCCCCGGCGGCATGGTCGTCGGCGGCGGCGGGATCGTCAGCCTGATCGCGCTCGTCCTGGTCTTCGTGCTCAACAACGTCGGCGGCGTGGACACCGAGCCCGGCCAGGGGCAGCCGCCCGCCAACCTGGCCGAGGAGTGCCGCACCGGCAAGGACGCCGACCAGGCCGGGAAGTGCCAGGTCGTCGGCGTGGTCAACAGCATCCAGGACTACTGGAAGACCGAGCTCCCGGAGTACCGCCTGGCCAAGACCGTCCTGTACTCCGGTGGCGTGCGCACCGCCTGCGGCGCCGCCGACTCCTCCGTCGGCCCGTTCTACTGCCCCGGCGACCAGCGGGTGTATCTCGATCTGACCTTCTTCGACGACCTGGAGACCCGGTTCGGGGCCAAGGGCGGCCCGTTCGCGCAGGCGTACGTGATCGCCCACGAGTACGGTCACCACGTGCAGAACCTGCTCGGCGCCCTCGACTCCGGCAGCTCGGTGGCCGTCGAGCTGCAGGCCGACTGCTACGCCGGGGTGTGGGCGAAAAAAGCGTACGAGGGCGGCTTCTACGCCGCCGAGTTCACCGCGGCCGAGATCGCCGAGGCGCTCGACGCGGCGGCCGCGGTCGGCGACGACCGGATCCAGCAGCGCAGCGGCGGCCGGGTCGATCCCGAGTCGTTCACCCACGGCAGCTCGAAACAGCGGACGGCGGCGTTCCAGCGCGGTTACGACACCGGAAATCCGGGCCGCTGCGAGGGCGCCGAGCTGATGTGAGGAGTGCGGAGAACACGAGCGTGCGAAATCCAGCCTAAAATCGGGGGGGTGATCTTCAAGATGGTCGGCGACGGACGCCCTTATCCCGAACACGGATTGTCCAACCGCGATTGGGCCCAGATACCACCGCGGCAGGTCCGGCTCGATTCGCTGATCACCACCAAGGCCATGCTCGACCTGCACTCGCTGCTCGCCGCCGATTCCACGTTCTACGGTGATCTCTTTCCGCACGTCGTGCAGTGGCAGGGCGAGCTCTATCTGGAAGACGGCCTGCACCGGGCGTTGCGCGCGGCCCTGCACCAGCGGTCCATCCTGCACGCCAGGGTTCTCGAACTTCACAGCTAGGGGAAAGCGCGCTCTTTTCTTCCGGGCCGCGGCGGCCCGGTCATTTCGCGCGACCTGAAAGGCGAAGGGGCCCCCGCTCGACGCGGAGGCCCCTTCGGGTGGCGGTGGTGGTGGGATTTGAACCCACGGATGAGTTGCCCCATCACACGCTTTCGAGGCGTGCGCCCTCGGCCACTAGGCGACACCACCGCCGACGAGCTTACCGGATCCGGCGAGTGCCGAAGAACTTCTTGAGGACGGCGGCGGACTCCTCGGCCAGCACGCCCATGACAACCTCGGGCCGGTGGTTGAGCCTGCGGTCGCGGACGACGTCCCAGAGCGAGCCCACGGCCCCGCCCTTCTCGTCGACGGCTCCGTACACGATCCTGTCGACGCGCGCCAGCACGGCGGCTCCCGCGCACATCGTGCAGGGCTCCAGCGTGACGACGAGCGTGCAGCCGTCGAGCCGCCAGGCGCCCCTGCGGCGGGCGGCGGCGCGGAGCGCGAGGACCTCGGCGTGGCCGGTGGGGTCGGCGGCGGACTCGCGGTCGTTGCCCGCGGCGGCGAGGACCTCGCCCGAAGGGCCGAGCACCACCGCGCCGACGGGCACCTCGCCGCGCTCGCCGGCGGCGGCCGCCTCGGCGAGCGCCTGCCGCATCGCGGCGGTCCAGGTCACCGCAGGCGGTCGAGCTCGTCGGCGAACGACAGCCGCTCGGCCAGCACCGAGACG
Organism: Nonomuraea sp. C10; assembly: GCF_008017515.1. Lineage (NCBI taxonomy): Bacteria > Bacillati > Actinomycetota > Actinomycetes > Streptosporangiales > Streptosporangiaceae > Nonomuraea > Nonomuraea sp. C10. The sequence continues at coordinate 1,236,643 of NZ_VPFF01000003.1, read as the reverse complement.
ATGTCGGCCGGGAGCATGTTCTCTTCCATGCTGAGTTCGAGCAGCTCCTCGGAGCTGATGCCGAGGTCGCTCAGCAGCTCGAAGTCGCCGGCCGGGCGCACCCCCAGCTCGTTGCCCTCCTTGTCGGGCGCCACGCCGGCGAACTCGGCGAACAGCTCACCCAGGTGGTCGGACATGATCGCGTGAGCGTCGGAGAGGAACACCCGGGGCTCGTCGTCGCCGCGGTAGCGCACGATCGCGAACCATTCGTCCTCGACCTCGACGCAGAGCAGGGCCAGCTCGTCGCCGACCAGCCCGAGCGCCTCCGTCACGGCGTCGCCGAAGTCGTCGACGATCTCGGTGGCGGACAGGTCGACCTCGGCGCCGCTCCAGCCGTCGGAGGTCCTGACGAAGGCCGCAGAGAAGGTGTTCGCCGCCATGTGCGCTCCAGGGGTCAGTCGAAGACCGATTCGATGGCACGCTCGAACGGCTCGGAGAACCCGAGCCGCGCCGCGATGCTGGACAGGACCTCGTCCGGCAGCAGGTCGACGTCGCCGGAGAGGATGCCGAGCTCCATCTCGTCCAGCCCGAGGTCCGCGAAGATCGACAGGTCGCCGGCCGGGAGCGCGGTGTCCTCGTCCTGGAGGATCTCGTCGAGCTCCTGCTCGTCGGGCACCGGCACGTCGAGGTAGTCGAGCACCTGCCTGGCCAGCGGGAAGTCCCACGAGGCGGCGATGTCGGAAAGGAAGACATCGACCCGCTCACCCAGGACCCGCAGCGCCACGAAGAACTCATCCCCCACGGCCACGAGGCCAATCGTGCCGCTCTCGCTCGGCTGCTGGCGGAGCGCCTTGACGAGCCCCTGCAGATCGGACGTGAGCGCCACGGGGAGCAGCTCGGCGTCCCAGCGCTCGTCCTCTCGATAGACCACGATGGCGAAATCGAGTGCCTCTTCGTCTGTCATCGCGATCCCCCACCCGACCCTGACACCAGAGTCTTCACAGGTATCCAATCGTTCCAGACCAGGCTGCCCGTCGTGGGCCGCTCCGACCAAATTGTGATCAAAACCGAGACCGGGACGTGCCGGTACGTAACACACAAGATAGCGTTGTCCCTTATGGAAACCCTCGTCGTCGATCATCCGCTCGTGGCCCACAAGCTCACCGCGCTGCGCGATGTCCGCACCGACTCCCCCACCTTCCGCAGGCTGGCGGACGAGCTGGTGACGTTGCTGGCGTACGAGGCGACCCGCGACGTGCGCGTGACCGAGGTGACGGTGCAGACCCCCGTGTCCCCGGCGCGCGGCCTGCGGATGGCCAAGCCCCACCCGCTGGTGGTCCCGATCCTGCGGGCCGGGCTGGGCATGCTCGACGGCATGACCCGGCTGCTGCCCACCGCCGAGGTCGGCTTCCTCGGCATGATCCGCGACGAGGAGACGCTCCAGGCGGAGACGTACGCCACCCGGCTCCCTGACGACCTGTCGGGGCGGCAGTGCTACGTGGTCGACCCGATGCTCGCCACGGGCGGCACGCTCGCGGCGGCGATCAAGTTCCTGTTCGACCGGGGCGCGGTGGACGTGACGGCCATCTGCCTGCTGGCCGCCCCGGAGGGCCTGGCCCACATGGACAAGGTGTTCGCCAACTCCGGCAAGCCGATCCGGGTCGTCACCGCGGCGCTGGACGAGCGGCTCAACGAGTACGGCTACATCGTGCCGGGTCTCGGCGACGCCGGCGACAGGCTCTACGGCGTGGTCTGACCTGCGCCAATCCCCCACCCAGGGTGGCCACTTCGTTACATACTGTGATTGCATGGGTACGTAGAGCCATGAAAGACACTGGGGTGTGGGGGATCACCATGTGCGTTTGTCCGAGCTCCGGAGTGTGCTCGTGAACGGTCACACCGAGTCGGAGCCGAGCCCGTACGCGGAGGTCGAGGCGGCGCTGTGCGACGAGTTCGCCGGCGTCCACTCCGCGGCCACCGTGACGAGATGTGTCGAGGCGGCACATTACGGCGCGCTGGAGGTCACCGGGTTCGCCCACCCCAACCTTGTGGAGCGGATCGCTCGCAAGCATCTCCACGTGCTCGCCCTCGTGGCCAGCGACCGTGGCTAACAAGATCGGAACCAAACCGTCGAGTCACCTTTACCCCGGCATGGGGGTGGGTAATGTATGAGACGGGTGGAGTGGGTAAGTCGGTTCGGAGGCGACAGTGCAGGTCAAAAAGGTCCTCACATACGGCGGCATCGGTTTTGTCGCCTACTACCTGTTCGCACGGCCCGCTGACGCCGCTGACGCGGTCAGAGGGGCGTTCGACACCGTGTTCACCGCGGCCGATTCGCTGGCCCAATTCGTGAACAACCTCGCATGAGACTTGTGACCCACGGGGACTCTGCTCCGTCGTCGGTCAACCGCTACCTTCTCCCCCACGAGCAACAAGTCATCATGGTGCGGCGCCACCCCGCCGTGCTGCTCCGCCCCGTCGCCGAGGTCTTCGGGGGCCTGATCGTCGCCGGACTCCTCAGCCGGTTCTTCAGCGGCGAGGGCAGCGCCGGCACGGCCCTGGTGGTCGTCTGGTGGCTGTGGCTGCTGTTGTTGATCCGTTTTGTCTGGAAAGTGGCTGAGTGGTCGGTTGACTACTTCGTCGTGACTTCCAAACGGATGCTCTTGACCACCGGGCTGATCACGCGCAAGGTCGCGATGATGCCGCTGGGAAAGGTCACCGACATGAGCTTCCAGCGATCTCTGCTGGGGCGCATGCTCGGCTACGGTGAGTTCATCCTGGAGTCCGCCGGCCAGGACCAGGCACTCTCCACCGTGGAGTACATTCCGTATCCGGAGACCCTGTACCTGGAGGTCTGCTCGATGCTTTTCCCGGGCAAGGACGACGGAGACGATTAATCTCCAGGTAGAGAATTCTTCACGCGGGTATACCCCATTCGGCTACTTCATGCAATCATTGCGGGGTGTTGACCCTTCCCCGCCTTGAGAGATGAGATGCCGAGTCAGGGAACCATCGGTGACCGCGTCCGAGGATTGCGGCTTAACAGGCGGATGTCGCAGGCCCAGCTGGCCGGACCCGACCTGTCGGACAGTTACGTCTCGCTCATTGAGTCGGGCAAGCGCACGCCGACTCCCGTCGTCGCCCGGCTTCTGGCCGAGAGACTCGGCTGCACCACCGAGTTCCTCCTCCATGGCATAGAGCCCCGCCAGCGCATCGACACCGAGCTCGGCCTGCGTCACGCGGAGCTGGAGCTGCACCACGGTGATCCCGCCGTAGCGGCCGACCGATTCACGGAGATCGTCAAGGCCGCCGACGAGGAGAACGCCATGCTGACGGCGCAGGCCCGCTTCGGCAGGGCTCGCGCGCTGGAGGCCCAGGGCAGGCTCGGGCAGGCCGTCGAGGCCTTCGAGCGGCTGCGCAGGGAGGCCTCGGCCCACCCTGAGCGGCTGGCCGACCTGCCGATCACGGTCGCGCTCAGCCGCTGCTACCAGCGGGCCGGCGACCGGCTGCGGGCCCGCGACCTGGCGTCGAAGGCGCTGGAGCAGGCCGAGCGGATGTCGATCGTGCAGGGCGAGCTCGCCGTCGACCTGGCCTGCGCGCTGGTGGCGCACGCCGGCCGCGAAGGCGACTCCCCCGAGCTCGTCTACGTCAAGAAGGTGCTCGACGTCGCTGGCTTGTCTGATGTTATGGACCGTTCCGGAGAGGTTCGCGCTCTCTGGCGGGCGAGCGGCGAGGCGGCCGCGGGCGAGGACTCCGCGCTGGCGGTGCGCCTGGCCGACGACGCCATCAGCGCAGGTCGCGACGGCCGGATCGCGCTTCAGCTGGCTCGCCTGGGCATGCACTGGGCGCGGCTGGAGTGGGCTCCGGCGGACGAGGCGGAGCGGTTCGCCGCCGCGGCCGCCCGCACGTTCGCGTCGGCGGGCCTCGGTCACGAACGGGGCGAGGCCCTCGTCGTGCTGGCCCGGGTCATGCTGCGCGCGGCCGATCCGGACCGCGCGGCCGAGCTCGCCGCAGAGGCGCTGGGGCTGCTCGGCGGCGGCAGCGCCGTTGCCGAGGCACACCTGGTGAGCGCCACGGTGGCCGTCAGGCGCCAGGCCGACCCGGCCGACCACCTCACCGCCGCCCGCGTCGTCCTCGACGGAGCAGGCCGCCAGCCGTACGGCGCCGACCGGGTCTCCGCCCGGTGCTGGCGTGAGCTGGGCGACCTGTTCGGCCAGGTCGGCGACCGGGCCGAACAGACGGCCGCCTACCGTAAGGCCCTGGAAGCCGCCGGGGTGCGCTCGATGATGGCGGGGCTGACCGTCGACACGACGATCGCCCGCTGACCGCCGAGGGGGGTTCCAGACTCGGGCATTCCCGGGTCTGGAATACACTGGGGTTCCAGTCATTGACTCATAGGATGATTGGTTTCCCCAGAGGAGGCGGACTGTGAGTCTGCGTACGGCGCAGCGGGCTTCGCTCGTCGACCAGGTGATCGATCAGCTCAAGGAGCAGATCACCACAGGGTCGTGGCAGATGAACGGCAAGATCCCGACGGAGACCGTGCTCGCCGAGCAGCTCGGTGTCGGGCGCAACACCGTTCGGGAGGCCGTGCGCGCGCTCACCCATGCCGGCCTGCTGGAGTGCCGCCAGGGCGACGGCACCTACGTGCGCGCCACGAGCGAGCTCTCGGGGGCCATGCTCAGGCGCCTGCGTCAGGCCGAGCAGCTGGAGATCTTCGAGGTCCGCCGCGCGCTGGAGGTCGAGGCCGCCCGGCTGGCCGCCACCCGCCGCACCGACGAGGACATCGCGCTCATCGAGGCGGCGCTGGCCGAGCGCGACCACGCCTGGGAGCAGGACGACCCCGCCCGGTTCGTGGAGACCGACCTGGCCTTCCACATGGCCGTCGCCTACGCCACGCACAACCGGGTGCTCATCGACCTGTACGAAGACTTCTCCGCGGCGCTGCGGGCCAGCATCACCGCGGCCGGCACGTCGCTCAACAAGACCTACATCCCGCACGACGCGATCGCCCGCGCCATCGCCGCCGGCGACGCGTCCGCCGCCGAGCGCGCCGGACACGCGTGCATGGAACACATCCTCATCGCGCTCACCGAGGGCTGAGGCCGGCCCGAGGGCCGGGTCAGCCGCCGAGCCGGTCGGCGTGGTCGGCGGCGAACGCCTCGAACGCGCGGGCTTGGTGTCCCATCACCTCGGCGAAGTCACCGGTCGTGTAGTCCCCCCAGCCGCTCGCGTACGCGCGGGCGTACTCGACGTTGACCGCCGCGTCCCACTCCGGCAGCCCTGCCTGGATCATCGCCTGGCGCGCGTCCTCGGGGCCGACGGGCTGATAGCCGGCGCCGATCCTGGCGGCGGCCTCGCGCAGCGAGATGCTCTCCGGGCCGGTGATCGTGTAGGTCCTGCCGTGGTGTGGCCGCGCGTCGGCGAGCACGCGGGCGGCGAAGGCGGCGATGTCGCGCACGTCGATGAGGCCCATCCTGCCCTCACCCGTCGGGCCGTACAGCGTGCCGGCGTTGACCGACCCGAACAGGTTCTGCATGAAGAAGGCCGGCCGGATGACGGTCCAACTCAGCCCGGAGGCGGCCAGTTCGATGTCGGACAGCACGTGCAGGCGGCCGTTGCGGGTGGGTGCGTCGTGCCCGGCGCCGATGGCCGACATCCGCACCACGTGCCGCACCCCCGCCTCGCGGGCCGCCCACACGGCGTTGGAGCCGGCGTGCGGCGCGTCCGGCCCCATCGCGGTCAGCAGCCATACGGTTTCGACCCCCTTGAAGGCGTCTTCGAGCGTTTCCGGCCTGTGCAGGTCGCCCACCGCGACGTCCACCCCTCGCGGCGCCCGCGCCGGGTCACGGACGAGCACGCGCACGTCGTCGGTGCCGGGCAGGGCGCGCAGCAGCGCGCCGGAAACGGTGCCGGTGGCACCGGTTATCAGCAGAGTCATGTCAGCTCTCCTTCTTCGGTGGAGACCAGGTCGTCGATCAGATCGAAGAAGGCTCGGATGCCGGGCAGGTCGCCGCCCTTGGCGCGCGAGGCGGCCAGGTCGGCGGGGCTGCGCCACTCCACGATGTCCAGCCACTCTCCGCCGGGCAGCCGGACGAGGCGGGCGCCGAGGAAGCCGGTCCGGCCGGTCCGAAAGCCGGCCAGCATGCCGGGGCGGGCGGCCAGCAGTTCGCCGGTACGCTCCGGGGCCACACGGAATCTCGTCAGTTCCACTGTTGTGGTCATACCGGAAGCCTAATAGTAAGAATTAATGACCGTCAATATTGGTGACTAATTGGAGGATGGCATGCGCCGGAGCGAGCGCAAGAGAAACGAACCCGACCTCGGCATGCTGAGCGGCCGCACCCTCTTCAGCCTGCAGAAGGAGTTGTTCGCGGCGCTGGCCGAGCAGGGGCACCCGCGGCTGCGGCCGCGCCACGGCGCCGTGCTCGCGTACCTGGACGAGGAGGGCAGCCGGGCCACCGACCTCGCCGCCCGCTCGGGGCAGCACAAACAGGTCATCGGCACGCTCGTGGACGAGCTGGAGGAGCTCGGTTACGTGGAGCGGCGGCCCGACCCGGCCGACCGGCGGGCGAAGCTCATCGTGCCGACCGGCAGGGGCCTGGACCAGATGGCGCGTTCGGAGGAGATCCTGGCCGCCATCGAGGAGCGGCACGCCGAGGCGGCGGGCGCAGCCGACTACGCGACGTTCAAGCGGGTCTTCAGGCTGGTCGCCGAGCGCCAGTCAGGTCAGGCGGAGTGACATCACGAGATAGCGGAAGTCGGGGCCGGCGTCGCCGGGCACGTCCTGGATGAGGGCCGGCCGGGTCGTGGACTCCATGTTGATGCGGGCCAGCTCGGTCTCGATGCCGGTGAGCCCGTCGAGCAGGAACTGCGACTGGAACGCGATCTGGATGTCGTCGCCGCGCAGCTCGCAGTCAACCACCTCGGCGCCGCGGCCGATGTCGCCGCCGCCCGCCTGGATGAGCACCTGGCCCTGGCTGAACAACAGCCGGATCGCGGTGTTGCGCTCGGCCACCAGCGCCACCCGCTTGATGGCCGCCACGAACGGCGCCACCCGCACGTCGGCCCTGATCGACCACTGCGAGGTCAGCCTGCCCCGGTAGTCGATGAACTGCTCGTCGAGCAGCCGCACGGTGGTGCTGCGGCCCACGCTCTCGAACCCGGCCACCCCGTCGCCGAGCGCGACCTGCACCTCGCCGCCGCGCAGCGACCTGGCCACCTCCACCAGCACCCGGGCGGGCACCATGGCGGAGACGGCGGCGTCGGGGCTGACAGGCCGCCAGCCGAACTCGCGGGCGGCGATGCGGTAGCGGTCGGTGGCGGCCATCGTCACCGACTCGCCCTCCACGTCGACCCGGATGCCGGTGAGCATGGGCAGCGTGTCGTCGCGGCTCGCCGAGGGCGCCACCTGGCCGACGGCGGAGGCGAACACGCCACCGCCGATGGCGCCGATGGCGGGCGGCATCGTCGGCATGGTCGGGAAGTCTTCGACCGGCATGGTGATCAGGCCGAACTCGGCGCTGCCGCAGGTCAGCACCGCCTCCTGGCCCTCGGTGAGGATCTCCACGTCGTCTTCGGGCAGGCTCCGGCTGATCTCGGCGAGCAGCCGGCCGGGGATCAGCACGCGGCCGGACTCGGCCACGTCGGCGTCGACGGCGGCCCTGGCCGAGACGTCGTAGTCGAACGCGGACAGGCTCAGCTCCTCGCCCGCCTCCAGCAGCAGGCCGGACAGCACGGGGGTCACCGGGCGGCTGGGCAGAACCCTGGCGGCCCAGGCGACGGCGTCGGCCAGCACGTCACGGTTAACCCGGATCTTCACCTGATCGACCCTTTCTTCTCGGCATGCCCTTAGAAGGTATCCGAGGCCACCGACAAAGCCCGCCTAGCGGTTGTTGAGGTAGGCGAGGACCGCCAGCACCCGGCGGTTGTCGTCGTCGGACGGGGCCAGGCCGAGCTTGCCGAAGATGCCCGCCGTGTGCTTGGCCACGGCGCTCTCGCTCAGGTAGAGCCGCTGGGAGATGGCGGCGTTGGAGCGGCCCTCGGCCATCTGCTCCAGCACCTCGCGCTCGCGCGGGGTGAGCGCGGCCAGCGGCTCGTTCTTGGCGTTGCTGGCCAGCAGCTTGGAGATGACCTCGGGGTCCATCGCGGTGCCGCCCGCCGCGACCCGGCGCACCGCGTCGATGAACTGCTCGGCGTTGAACACCCGGTCCTTGAGCAGGTAGCCGATGCCGCCCGAGCCGTCGGCCAGCAGCTCGCGCGCGTAGAGCTGCTCGACGTGCTGCGACAGCACCAGGATCGGCAGCCCCGGCACCTTCTTGCGCGCCTCCAGCGACGCCTGGAGCCCCTCGTCGGTGAGCGTCGGCGGCAGCCGCACGTCCACCACGGACACGTCGGGACGGAGCTCCAGCAGGCCCTTCAGCAGCTCGGGGCCGCTCTCCACGGCGGCGACCACGTCGAACCCGTGGGCCTGCAGCAGGTGGACCAGCCCGTCTCTGAGCAGATAGAGGTCTTCGGCGACGAGCACCCTGTTCATCAGCAGAACCCTACGCCCTCAAGCGGGTTGCGGGGCGCCAAGGGGTGGTCCTTGTGGTGGGCCGGGATGGCGACCGCGGTCGCGTACATGGCCGTGCCGAGCAGGATCATGAAAGCGATGCAGGGCCACTGCCACGCATCGGGCAGGTGCAGCGCGAGGAACCAGGCCTTCTCGTCGAAGCCGACCAGTTTGAAGATGCCGGCCACGACGCCCTGTGGGAACAGCGGGCACCAGGCCGTCCCGTACAGGGCGATCACGGTGGCCAACTTCCAGCGAGGCAACTTGGCCACGTCTCCGGCCCAGTGCTGGGGCAGCACCTTCGGCAGCTCCAGGGTCACCGTCGTCGGCCCGCCCGCCGGGCTGTGGATCGCCATCACGCCGTCGAAGGCCGCCAGCCGGCGCTCGATCCCGGTCAGGCCGCTGCCCTTGGACGGGTCGGCGCCGCCCCATCCGTCGTCGGTGACCGTGATGCGCAGGTTGGCTCCGCTGGTGCTGATGTCGATCTCCACCGACTCGGCCCCGCCGTGCCGGGCGGCGTTGGACAGCAGCTCGCTGACCGCGAAGTACGCCGCCGCCTCGACCGGCGCCTCGGGCCGGTGCGTCAGCTCCACCTGGACCGACACCTTCAGGGCGCTGTCCATCGCCAGCGCCCGCACCGCGTCGCCGAGGCCGCGCTCGGCCAGCACCGGCGGGTGGATGCCGCGGATCACCCGGCGCAGCTCGGTGAGCGTCTCCGCCGACGCCTCCCGGGCCTTGGCCATCAGCGCCCTGGCCGCCTTCGGGTCGGACTCCATGAGCTGCTCGGCGGCCCCGATCGTCATGCCGAGCGCCACCAGTCTGGCCTGCGTGCCGTCGTGCAGGTCACGCTCGATCCTGCGCATCTCGGCGGCCTGCGTGTCGACGGCGAGGTTGCGTGCCCGGTTGAGACTGCTGAGCTGGCCGGCCATCCGGCTGGACGCGGTCGCAGCCAGCAGCAGCTCGCACCAGAGCCCGTACACGCGCAGCCCTCGGCCCGGCAGCAGGATCAGCAACGGCAGCAGCACCATCTTGACGCCCGGATCGAGCAGCAGCCAGAACCCGTCGCGCCAGGTCGCCGGGTCGGTGAGCATCCACTTCCAGCGGTCGTTCCAGGCCGGCATCCGGGGCGTCTTGTAGAGCGTGCGGTGCGACCGGTAGAGCCCGTCGGGCTGCCGCTGCGGAGGCGGCGGCTTCGGCAGGTACGGCGGCTCGATCACGATCCCGGACGAGGCGCGCACCAGGTAGCGCGCCATCCCGGTCACCCATCTGATCATCCGCACCTGCGGCGGGAACAGGAACACCATGCCCAGGCCGAAGCAGAGGACCAGACACAGGAACGTCGACACGAGCGTCAGGAGCTGCACGACGACGAGCGCGAGCAGCGCGAGGACGTGACCGATCTTCCGCACCATGACAACCAGTGTGCGCGATGGAGCGGGATGCGCACACTGCACCTAAGTACACCTATGCCCGGCAACCAGCTCGATTCCCCGGCAGAACCGGCGTCCCTAGCGTCGTAGACATGAACGTCATCGAGGTCAAGAACCTCCACAAGCGCTACAAGGACCACGTGGCGGTGGAAGACGTGTCGTTCGAGGTCCGGGCCGGTGAGATCTTCGGCATCCTCGGCCCGAACGGCGCGGGCAAGACCACCACCGTGGAGTGCGTGTCGGGCCTGCGCGTGCCCGACGGCGGCACCCTGCGCGTCGCCGGCATCGACCCTGTCCAGGACAGGGACGGGCTCCGGCGCGTGCTGGGCGTGCAGCTGCAGAGCTCCGCGCTGCCCGAGAAGATCAAGGTGTGGGAGGCGCTCGACCTGTACGCGTCCTTCTACCAGGACCCCGCCGACTGGCCGGAGCTGCTGGAGCGGGTCGGCCTGGGCGCCAAGCGCGACGCCATGTTCGGCAAGCTGTCCGGCGGCCAGCGCCAGCGGCTGTCCGTCGCCCTCGCGCTCGTCGGCAAGCCGCGCATCGCGGTGCTCGACGAGCTGACGACCGGGCTCGACCCGCAGGCCCGCCGCGACACCTGGGAGCTGGTCGAGCAGGTACGCGACTCCGGCGTGACGATCGTGCTCGTCACCCACTTCATGGAGGAGGCCGAGCGGCTCTGCGACCGGATCGCGCTCATCGACTCCGGCCGCGTCGCCGCTATCGACTCGCCCGCCGGGCTCGTCGCCCGGGTCGGCGGGGAGCAGAAGGTGCGGTTCAGGCCGTCCGCGCCCGTGGCCGACTCGGTGCTGACATCGCTGCCCGAGGTCAAGGAGATCAGCCGCACGGGCGACCAGGTGGTCGTCACCGGCATCGGCAACCTCGCCCCCGCCGTCACGCTCGCGCTCGCCGAGCAGCGGATCGTCCCCAACGACCTGCGGATCGAGCAGGCCACCCTGGACGACGCGTTCCTCGCACTCACCGGAAGGAAGCTGGCATGAAGAAGATCCTGCTCGTCGAGACCAAGCTGCTGGCGCGTGACTGGCTCGGCGTCGCGCTCTCGCTGGCGCTCCCGGTCGGCCTGCTGCTGGTCCTGGGGCAGATCCCCGACCTGCAGAAACCCGACCCGAACCTGGGCGGTCAGCGGTTCGTCGACGCCCAGCTGCCGGCCCAGATGATCCTGCTCGCCCTGCTGACGACCGCTTTCACCATCCTGCCCGGCGCCATGGCCACGTATCGGGAGCAGGGCGTGCTGCGCCGGATGTCCACCACGCCGACGCACCCGGCGCGGCTGCTCGGCGCGCAGCTCCTGCTCAACCTGATCATCGCGCTGTGCAGCGCCGTGGTGGTGATCGTCGCCGGGTGGCTGGTGTTCGGCTCGCAGATCCCCGGGCAGCTCTTCGGGTTCCTGCTGGCGTACCTGCTCGGCGCCGCCGCGATGCTGGCGCTCGGCCTGGTGATCGCCGCCATCGCGCCGAACAGCAAGACCGCGCCCGGCATCGGGTCGGTGGCGATGTTCCCGCTGCTGTTCGTGGCCGGCATGTGGATCCCGCGCGAGATCATGCCCGACACGCTGCGCACGATCAGCGACTTCTCCGTGGTCGGGCCGTTCGTCAACGCCATGCGCGACACCTGGGCGGGCGACTGGCCGCAACTGCCGCACCTGGCCGTCATGGTCGGCGGACTGGTGCTGTTCAGCGGGCTCGCCGTGCGCCTGTTCAAGTGGGAGTAGTTTGTTCCCATGGTGGCCTTCGCACAGATCAGCGACATCCACATCGGCGGCTCGCCGGCCAGCGAGGAGCGAGCCGCCGCCGTCCTGCGTCATGTCGACTCCCTCGGCCTCGACGCGATCCTGGTCACCGGCGACATCGCCGACCACGCCCTGCCGGAGGAGTACGACACCGCCGCCGCGCTGATGCGCGTCGGCACCCCGCTGATCGTCTGCCCGGGCAACCACGACTCGGTGCCCGAGTTCGACAAGCGGATCGGGCCGGCCAACCAGGTGCTCAGGCTCGACGCGGTGACGCTCGCGCTGGCCGACTCCAGCGTCCCGGGCGAGGCGTACGGGTTCCTCGCCGACGAGACGCTGGCCTGGCTCGACGAGGTGCTGTCCGAGCGGCCGGGGGTGCCGGCCTTCGTGGGCCTGCACCATCCGCCCGTCCCGCTCGGCATCCCGTACGTGGACAGGATCGCCCTGCGTGAGCCGGAGCGGCTCGCAGACGTGCTGGCCCGCCACCCGCACGTGACGGCGGTGCTGGCCGGGCACGCGCACACCGCCGTCCAGGCCCGGTTCGCCGGGCTGCCGCTCGTCGTCGCGCCCGGCGTCGTCTCGACCTGCCTGACGAGCGTGGAGACCGCCGACACGTTCCCTGTCTCGTACGAGCTGCCACCCGCGTTCGCGCTGCACCTGTTCGACGGCGGGAACCTGGTCACCCACTTCAGGCCGGTCGTCCTCAAGTAATGTCGAGGTCGTGACCAAGGTTGCCTGGAACTCCAAGGAGCTGACCGTGGGCCAGCTCGCCGAGCGCAGCGGCGTCGCCGTCTCGGCCCTGCACTTCTACGAGGCCAAGGGTCTCATCGCCAGCCGGCGCACGGCCGGCAACCAGCGCCGCTACACCCGCGACACCCTGCGCAGGGTCGCGTTCATCCGGCTCTCCCAGCGCCTCGGCATCCCGCTCAAGACCATCAAGGACGCCCTCACCGAGCTGCCCGAGGGCCGCACCCCCACCAGGGACGACTGGGCCCGGCTGTCGGCCGCCTGGCGCGGCGAGCTCGACGACCGCATCGAGCAGCTCCAGCGGCTCCGCGACGACCTCACCGACTGCATCGGCTGCGGCTGCCTCTCGCTCGACCGCTGTGTGCTCGCCAACCCCCATGACCGGCTCGGCACCGAAGGGCCGGGCGCCCGGCGCATCGACACCCGGATCTGTCCCCCCAGCACCTGCCGCTAGCCCGGCCGGGGACGATACGGCAGGGGACGGCAAAAAGGTCAAATACCTCCTGTCCGGATTATGGGGTGAGGCCGAGGAGAAAAACCGAGAGGTACCGGCATTCGCGCCCAAGGAGGAGTCATGGCTGATACCCAGACGCAGCCGTCCACAGCCCAGGACAAGAAGGTCACGCTGGACCTGCCCATGATGTCCATCCAGCTCCACAAGCCCGACATGAAGCTGCCGCACGTCCCGATGCCGCACATCAGCAAGCAGGAGATGGGCCACGCGGTCGACGTCGCCAAGTCGATCCTGCCGCCGCCGGAGCGCGTCGCCTACTACGGGGCGCTCGGCGCGCTCGCGGTGTTCGGCGTCGTCGAATGGCCCGTGGCGGCCGCCATCGGCGTGGGCACCGTCATCGCCCAGCGCGCCCGCGGGAACGGCAACGGCAAGCCCACCTCGGCCCGCAAGCCCGAGAAGCCCAAGCAGAACGAGATGGAGACGAGGCAGAAGACGGCGAGCAAGGCGGCCGAGGCCGCCACCGCGAAGAACAAGGCCGCGGCAGTCAAGAACGCCTTGACCCGGCAGAAGGAAGCGGTCGAGCGCACCCGTCCGAGCAAATAGGCCGAACCAGCCGAGAGAACAGGGGGCGGCATGCCGGCGTTCGGCCTGTTCTCCGCTGACACCTTGCTGGACCTCCTTCCTGAGCCGGTACGCGGCCTCGTCCCGCGCCCCCGCCGGGTGCGGGCGTGCCCCGGCGGGACCCGCGTGGAGCTGCGCCACCTGGGCGGGCCGGGAACGGAGGGGCGCGTCCGCGAGCTGGAAGGGCGGCTGCTGGCCCGCGGCGCGCGTCGCGCCGAGGTGAACGGGACGCTCGGCTGCGTGTTCGTCGACTGCCCGCCTGGCGGCGAACTGGACGAGCTCATCGAGCTCATCGAGGAGCACGACACCGAGGGCCCGCCCCCCGCCCGGGTGCTCGACGGTGCGGAGCAGCAGGCCAAGGCCGCCGTGAGCCTCGGGCTCAACCTCGTCGGCGCCGCCCTGGCGCTGACCGGCCAGGTCGCCCGCGTCCCCCGGCTGTCCGACGCGGTGCCCAGCTTCGCCGCGCTGGCCGACGAGATCCCCCGGGTGCGCCTGGAGCTGGAGCGGCGCCTCGGCGCGTCGGCCACCGACGCGATACTCGGCACGACCAGGATCGTCGCCAACGCGCTGGCCGCGCGACCCGTGACGCTGCTCGTCGACTCCGCCGCCGCCGCGGGCCGGTACGCCGCCGCGCACACCGGCCGCCGCGCCTGGGAACGGCGCGAAACGGCGCTCGCCGGCCACGACGGCTCCTACCGGCACATCAGGACCGAGGAGTCCGAACGGCCAGCCCCGCTGCCCCGCGGCCCGCTCGAACGCTACGCCGACCTCGCGGGCCCCGGCGCGCTGGCCGCGCACGGCGTGACCACGTTCCTCACCCGCGACCACCGGCGCGGGCTTCCCCTGCTCATCTCCGGCACGCCCAAGGCCGGCCGGCTCGCCAGGGACGGCTACGTCAGCGCGATCATGGCCGCTCTGGCCAGGCGCGACGCGATGGTGCTCGACCGCCGGGCGTTGTCCCGCATGGACCGCGTCGACACCGTCGTCTTCGACGCCGCCGTGCTCACCTCCGGCCGGTGGGCGATCGAGAGCGTGCTCCCCCTCGTACCCGACGTGGACCTGGACGAGCTGCACGCCTGCCTCTACACGCTGCTCGACCTCAGCGACCCGGACGCGCGGCGCGAGCAGGACGGCTGGACCGCCGCCCCCGCCGGCCTGGACGTCGCCCGCTCGGAGTGGGTCGACCAGGGCATCCGCCCCGTCACCGTCTCGAAGGACGGCGCGGAGGTCGCGCTGGTCGGGCTGGCCAGGGAGCCGCATCCGATGGCCGAGGCGCTGGTCTCCGCGGCCAGGAGCGCCGGCACCGTGATCATCGCCGGCGACGAGGACGGCCTCGCCCTCCGGCTCGGCGTCGATCCGTCCCCAGGGTCAGAGCCGGCTGAGCTGGTGCGCGAGCTGCAGGCTGACGGGCACGGCGTCGCCGTGGTCTCGCGGCGCGCGCGGCGCGCGCTCCGCGGGGCCGACCTGGGCATCGGCGTGCTGGAACCGTCCAGGCGCTTCCCCTGGGACGCCGACGTGGTGGGCGGGCTGGACGCGGCGCACCTGGTGCTGCGGTCCCTGCCGGTCGCCAGGAAGGTGAGCACCCGAGGCGTGTGGCTCGCCGCCTCCGGCGCGGTCGCGGGCTCGGGGCTGGCGTTCATCGGCCCGGAGGCGGCCGCCCCCCGGCGTGCCAGTTGGGTGCGGGACGCCGTGTCGGCGGTCGCGCTGGTCTTCGGCTACTGGTCGGGCCGCGCCACCGGGCGCGGCACTCCGCCCGTCCAGGCCGACCCCACGCCCTGGCACGCCATGGCCATACCCGACGTGCTCGCCCGGCTCGACACCTCACGCAAGGGACTGACCGAGGAGGAGGCCGCCCGCCGCAGGACCCCGCCCGCCGCGACGGAGGAGGCGCCGGAGTCCCTGGCCGGCGCGGCGGTCCGGGAGCTCGCCAACCCGCTGACACCGGTGCTCGCCGCCGGCGCGGGCGTGTCGGCCGCCGTCGGCTCGGTCCTGGACGCCGGGCTCATCGGCGGCGTGATGCTCATCGACGCCCTCCTGGGCGGCGCCCAGCGGACCGGCGCCGACCGGGCGCTCAACCGCCTCTCCGAGATCACCGCGGTCACCGTGCGCGTGCGCCGGCCCGGCGGCACGGTCGACTGCGACGCCGGCGTCCTCGTCCCGGGAGACGTGATCGAGCTGCGCGCGGGCGACGCCGTGCCGGCGGACGCCAGGTTGATCAAGGCGTCGGGGCTGGAGCTCGACGAGTCCACGCTCACCGGCGAGTCGCAGCTCGTCACCAAGACCATCAGCCCCACGGCGGCGCCCGCCGTCGCCGAACGCAGCTCGATGGTGTATCTGGGCACCACCGTCGCGGCGGGCAGCGGCCGCGCCGTGGTCGTCGCCACCGGCGAACGCACCGAGGCCGGCCGGACCGCCGCGCTCGCCGCCCTGGAGCCGCCACCGAGCGGCGTGGAGCTGCGGCTGCGCGAGCTGAGCCGCAGGATCCTGCCGGCCGCCGTCGGCTCCGGCGTGGTGCTGATGGGCATCGACCTGCTCCGCGGCTCGCCGCTGGCCACCGCGCTCGGGCCCGCCGTGAGCATGATGGTGGCCGCGGTGCCCGAAGGCCTGCCGTTCGTCGCCACCATCGCCGAACTCGCCTCCGCCAAGCGGCTCTCGCAGCGCAACACGCTGGTACGCAACCCGTCCACGATCGAGGCGCTGGGCAGGGTCGGCGTGCTCTGCTTCGACAAGACCGGCACCCTCACCGAAGGCCACATCAGCCTCGGCCGGGTGTCGGACGGATGGCACCAGAGGTCGCCTGAGGAGCTGACCGGCGAGATGCGGGCCCTCGTCGGCGCGGCGCTGCGCGCGGGGCCCAAGTTCGGCGACGACCGCAGGATCGCCCACCCCACCGACCGGGCCGTCATCGAAGGCGCGAACGCGCTCGGCATCACCCTCGACGAGGGCCTGAAGTCCTGGAAACGCGTCGACGAACTGCACTTCGAGCCCGCCCGCGGCTACCACGCCGTGCTCGGCACCTCCGGTCCCGGACACCTGCTCAGCGTCAAGGGCGCCCCCGAGGTCGTGCTCGGCCGCTGCTCCACCGTCCTGCGCGACGGCCACCACGTCCCGCTGGACGACCGGATCAGGCTGGAGCTGGGACAGGAGGTGGAGCGGCTGGCCCGGCAGGGCTACCGCGTGCTCGCCGTCGCTGAGCGGTCCGCCTCCAGCCGCGCCGACCTGGACGAGTCCCGCATCGAACGGCTGTGCTTCCTCGGCTACCTCGGCCTGGCCGACCCCATCAGGCCCACGGCCAAGGCGAGCGTCCGGCAGCTCATCGGCGCGGGCGTCCGGGTCATCATGATCACCGGCGATCACCCCAGCACCGCCGAGGCCATCGCCGCCGAGCTGGACGCGATCAACGGCCGGCGGATCATGACAGGGCCCGAGATCGACGCGCTCGACGACGAGCGGCTCGGCGAGGTGCTCTCCGACGTGGCCGTCTTCGCCAGGACCACCCCGGAGCACAAGGCACGCATCGTGACCGTCCTGCGCGACACCGGCAAGGTCGTCGCCGTGACCGGCGACGGCGCCAACGACGTGCCGGCCATCCGCCTCGCCGACGTGGGCGTCGCGCTCGGCTCCACGGCCACCCCGGCCGCCCGGTCGGCCGCCGACATCGTCGTCCTGGACAACCGCATCGAGACCATCATCGACGCGATCGTCGAGGGCCGCGCCATGTGGGGGTCCGTACGCGACGCGCTGGGGATCCTGCTCGGCGGCAACGTCGGCGAGATCGCCTTCACCCTCGGGTCGAGCCTGCTGACCCGGCGCAGCGCGCTGAACGCCCGCCAGCTGCTGCTGGTCAACCTCCTGACCGACATGCTGCCCGCACTGGCCGTGGCCGTGCGGCCGCCCAGCGCCGCCAGCCCGGAGAAACTGCTGGCCGAGGGGCCGGAGGCCTCGCTCGGCACCGCGCTCACCCGCGAGATCTACCTGCGCGCCGTCACGACCGCGGCGGCGGCCGCCGCCGCGTGGCTGCTGGCCAGGATGGGCGGCACCCGCGGGCGCGCCGACACCGTCGGGCTCATCGGCCTGGTCGCCGCCCAGCTCCTGCAGACCCTGGCGCTCGGCCGGCGGGACCGCCTGGTCGTGGCGGCGTCCGTGTCGTCGCTGGCCGCCCTCTTCGTGGTCGTGTCGGTGCCTGGCCTCAGCCAGGTCTTCGGCTGCCGCCCGGTCGGCCCCATCGGCTGGGGGATCGGGCTCACCAGCGCGGCCGCGGCCACGCTGGCCGCCGTCGCGGTCGAGAGCCTCGGTATCAGATAGACATCGATCGTTCACCTTCCGGTCACTCGGACTACAGCTCCCGGCGTGTTTTGTGGTTAATTATGCGAGGAAAGACACACTCGTCCCCGCGAGGTACCTAATGTCCGAATTCTTGGCGTCCCTGCTGGCCAAGGCGGCGGTCATGCTGCTCGAAGCCCTCATCATGCGCCTCGTCCAGTCGATCGTCACGTCGCTCGTGAGCCCTGCCGGAGTGCGCCTGGCCTAGTGTTGCGCCATGTCGACGAAGCGGCTGTAGTGGCCCTGGAAGGCCACGGTCACGGTCGCCGTCGGCCCGTTACGATGCTTCGCCACGATCAGGTCGGCCTCGCCCGCCCGTGGCGACTCCCTCTCGTAAGCGTCCTCACGGTGCAGCAGGATCACCATGTCGGCGTCCTGCTCGATGGAGTTGTGCAGGCTGATCCCGTTCGCGATGAAGTTGTGCGTGCCCAGCACCGTGGCGTCGAAGACCGGCTGCTCGCCCAACGACTCGACCGAGGCGATCTCATCCCAGAAGACGTCGTTGGTGGCCAGCAGTTCGAGGTCCGAGGCGTCCAGGACTGCGGCGACCCGTCCGAGGCGCTCCCGGCTCGGCGCGTGTTTCCAGAGCGTGGTCCCGCAATAGCTCGTCCCCATGCCGGCGGCGAACTCACGCTGTGACATACCTCGTTCCACCAGCGCTGTGCGGACGCGCATCCAAACCTCCTTCGGCACCGTGTCGATGTTGGTGTTACCGGTGATCAGCCGTAGGCGCCCGGCGCACTGACGCGCAGCCGTCTCGCGCCCGCCGTGGACACCGATCTCGTCGAGGAAACGCAGCTGGTTCTCCGCTCCGTAGACGAACAGCTGGTAAGAAGGGCGGTGATCGCCCTTGCGGGACTCCTTCACCCGAGTCATCACGTTGAACCGCAGCAGGAGCCGCGCCACGTCGTCCACCAGGCGCCTGCTGGTGGACGCGTAGTAGATGCGCGCCTGCCCGGCCTTCTCGTCCCACCACACGCACCCGTCGGTGGCCCACAGATGCCTGAGGAAGAGCGCGGCCTGCCGCTTCGGCAGCGCGAACAGGCCGTCCGGCATGAACTTCTCATGACTGCGCAGACCGAACAGGCCCAGCCCGCCGAGCCAGGCGGCGATGGGATTCCGCTTGCCATGGGTCAGCCGATACGGCGCGGGCAGCCGCAGGGAGGTGCACCGAGCCGCGGCGTGCTCGTCCCGCACGGCGGTGATGTGGAAACGCCGGGCGGCCGCCTCCGTGACGACGGCCAGGTTCGCCTCGTCGGTGCTGCTGTAGCGGATCGGCTGCCCGCGTACGAACGAGCCGTCGCCGATCAAATGGGCGAGCAGGACCAACTCGTCCTCGTCCCAAGACTCGACGTCCAAGGGAGCGGGGACGTGTCGCGGCACGGCCACCCGCGCCCCGGCGGCGAGATCCGCCAGGGGACGCCAGCCGTCGTAGGTGAGGAACGGGTGGCTGGCCGTCGCCTCCACCTCTCTGCCTGACCGGAGCCGGACCCGGTAGACCTCCCTGACCCCGCTCGGGAAGACGTGCGTCATCGTCCGGGGCACGAGCTTCAGCCGGTCGTCGAGGGACCAGACCGGGATGTCGCGCGCACCCGATTCGAGCAGATCTCCCAGCGAGACCTCGGCGCCCGTGTCGGCCCGCATGACGCGGGTGGCGGCGGTCAGGCAACCGGACTCACGCAGGTCGCTCACCTGGGGGCGCTTGTCCGTGCGTTGTTCGGGGCCTCGGTTGAGCTGGGAGATGGCGATGACGGGGACCTCCAGCTCCTTGGCCAGCAGCTTGATGGCACGGGAGATCTCCGACACTTCGTTCTGACGGCTCTCGGTCTTCTTCGGCGAGCTCATCAGCTGCAGATAGTCGATGACCACGAACCGCAGGTCGTTGCGCTGCTTGAGGCGGCGGCACTTGGCCCGGATCTCCATCATCGACATGTTGGGCGAGTCGTCGATGAACAGCGGCGCCTCCGCCACCTCGCTCATCCGCCGCGCCAGGCGCGTCCAGTCGTCGTCGGTCATCATGCCCGAGCGCATGGCGTGCAGCGCCACCCGCGCCTCGGCCGACAGCAGTCGCATGGTGATCTCGTTGCGCGACATCTCCAGCGAGAAGATGACGGTCGACATGCCGTGCTTGATCGCCGCCGACCGGGCGAAGTCCAGGCCGAGCGTGCTGTTGTGGGTCGGGATCCAGGACCGGCTCGCCAGGTAGAGGTGGTCGGCGTTGTCGACCTGCACGCAGCGTACGGGCCTGGACGGGACGGGGCGCACGTCCACGATGTGGCGGACCGAGGCCGTCAGGTCGGCGCCGCCGCCCTGCCCGACGGCCTTCCCGGGGAGCCGGAAGACCTGGTCAGGCGTGGTGAAGCCGATCACGTAGGTGGATGACGCCTTCATCCGCTCGGTGCGGACGGTCGGCTGGTAACCGAGGCTCAGGATCAGCTCGCGCGCGTCGCGGGCGAGACGCCGGTACGTCACGGCGAGCCGGATCCGGCCCGCGGCGTCGACGCGTCCGCCGGAGTCGAGCAGCCCTGCCAGCAGGGCGCGGCGCTGCCGCTCCGACGCGCGCAGGTAGCTCACGGGGATGTGCCTGTCGTCCAGGACGCCGAGGGAGCGCAGGACACCCTGGAGGCTGGGACTCACGCTCGCGCCGCGGCCGTCGCCCAGCCAGACCCCGAGGGCGTAGGGCGGCAGGGGAAGGTCCGCCTCCTCCCCCTGGAGAGCCGCGGCCACCTCGACGGCGTGGTGGGGCCGCTGATCGGCGGGACACCGCAGGGTGGCGGCGATCTCCTCCGTGGTCACGACCGAGCGGACGGCCGCGCGCGTGCCCCCCTCTCCGCCAGGTCGGGAGAGCGATCGGCGGGAGGCGCGGGTCGTGGTGCGCCACTGATGGCCGGCGTCGGCCACGATCACCGTGCCGTCGCTGAACTCCAGCTCGTAGCAGGGCCTGCCGTGCATCACCTCGGTGGCCGCGACGACGCGGGTCGGCCTGCCGTCGGCGCCGATCAGGTGGTCGCCGACCCGGACCTCGCCCATCGTGGTCCAGCCCGTCGGCGTGGGCAGGGGGGTGTCGAGGGCGAGAGCCTTCCCGATGGCCGGTCGGGCGGCGACGACGATCATCTGGCCCGGGTGGAGGCCGTTGGTGAGCTGGTCGAGGTCGGCGAAGCCGGTCGGGACGCCGACCATCTGACCGCCGCGGCTGCCGATGGCCTCCAGCTCGTCGAGGGCGCCGGGCATGATGTCGGCCAGGGCCGCGTAGTCTTCGGACGTGCGGCGCTCGGTGACCTTGTAGATCTCGGCCTGGGCGCGGTCGACGAGGTCGTCGACCTCTTCGTTCTGGCCGCCGTAGCCGTAGGAGACGATGCGGGTGCCGGCCTCGATGAGGCGGCGCAGCACCGCCTGCTCGCGGACGATCTTTGCGTAGAAGTCGGCGTTGGCGGCGGTCGGGACGACGGCCGTGAGGGTGTGGAGGTAGGCGGCGCCGCCCACGCGGGCCATCTCGCCGCGTTTCTGCAGCTCGGCGAAGACCGTGACCGCGTCGGCCGGCTCACCGCGCCCGTAGAGGTCGGTGATGATGTCGAAGACCATCTGGTGGGCGGGGCGGTAGAAGTCGTCGGAGCGGATGATCTCGATGACGTCGGCGATCGCGTCCTTCGACAGCAGCATGCCGCCCAGCACCGACTGCTCCGCCTCGATGTTGTTGGGCGGTGTGCGCTCGAACCCCGGGCCCGCACCGATCTCTTCGTCAATGCTCACCGCGCCCCCTCAACTGCTCGCAGCGGTCGAGCCACCCCCAGTTGTAGCCGACCGGTCTGACAGTTTCGCGGCTCTGCGGCCCATCAGCAACGCGGCCTGTGGACAAGGTTGTGGTCAAGCTGTGTACGCAGCCCGCTCAGGGTGTGAAAGGCCTGTGGACGAGCCTGGGGATAACTGTGGACATCATCATCCACATGCCCTCCGACCTGCGGATACGATGTCCACCGGCTGTGGAGGGAAGAAAGTTGGCAACCTGCGTCCCGTAAGGGGCATAATCGATGAATGCCCATTACGCCCCAGGATAGGGAGATATTGCGGCTGGCCGTGCCCGCATTCGGCGCGCTGGTGGCCGAGCCGCTCTTCCTGCTCTCCGACTACGCGATCGTGGGCCACGGGCTGGGCACCACCGCGGTGGGCGCGCTGGGCGTGGCAGGCACGGTCCTGACGACGCTGGTGAACCTCTGCGTGTTCCTCGCGTACGGCACGACCGCGTCGGTGGCGCGGCAGACCGGGGCGGGCCACCACGAGCGGGCGATGCGCCACGGCGTGGACGGCATCTGGCTGGCGCTCGGCATCGGCGCGGCGCTGATCGCGGTCATGTGGCCGCTCGCGCCGCCGGTGGTGGACCTGTTCGGCGCCGCCCCGGACCAGGCCGAGCAGGCCGTGACGTACCTGCGGATCAGCCTGCTGGGCACCCCGGGCATGCTGGTGGTGCTGGCCGGTACGGGAGTGCTGCGCGGCCTCCAGGACACCGTGACGCCGCTGGTGGTGGCGGTCGGCTCGTTCGCGCTCAACGCGGTGCTGAACGCCTGGTTCGTGCTGGGCCTGGACTGGGGCATCGCCGGGTCGGCGTGGGGCACCGTGCTGGCGCAGACGCTCGGCGCGGCCGTGTACGTGGCGGTCGTGGTCAAGGGCGCGCGGCGGCTGCGCGTCCCCCTGCGTCCGGACCCGGCGGGGGTGCGGCAGGCGGGCACGGCCGGGTTCGCGCTCCTGGTCAGGACCGTGTGCCTGCGGGTGGTGCTGGTGGTCGCCATGGTGATCGCCACCAGGATGGGGCAGGCCGAGCTGGCCGCGTACGCGATCGCCACGCAGGTGTGGACGATGCTGGCGTTCGCGCTGGACGCCATCGCCATCGCGGGGCAGGCGATCACCGGGCGGGCGCTCGGCGCCGGGGACGTCGAGGCCACCCGGCGGGCCACGCGGCGGATGGTGACGTGGGGCGTCTGGTCGGGTGCGGTGCTGGGGCTGCTGGTGCTGGCGGCGCGGCCGCTGCTGCCGGGCCTGTTCGACGCCGACCCGCAGGTGACCGAACAGCTGCTCGCCGTCCTCTGGCCGGTGGCGCTGTTCCAGCCGATCTGCGGGGTGGTGTTCGTGCTCGACGGCGTGCTGATCGGCGCGGGTGACCAGCGTTATCTGGCGTGGGCGGGAGTGTGGACGACGCTGGCGTACCTGCCCGCCGCCGCCCTCGCGTCCGGGATGGACATCGTGGCCCTGTGGTGCGCGCTCGGGGTGTGGATGGTGGCCAGGCTCGTCACCCTGGCCCGTCGCGCCGCCGGCTCCGCCTGGCTGGTGGTCGGGGCTTAGCACCGTGACGCTTCCGTGCTTGCTGTGGCCGGAAGTGGTGAGGCACTGTGGGCGGGTCTCATGAGCGGGGTGTGTCACTTTGTCCGCAATGATGCGACGGCTGCCACCAGCCGAGGCGACCGGCCTCCGCACCGGCGCGCGCCATGCGCTGGCCCAGGTGTACCGGACCTCCGACCTCGTGGTGCTCGGACTCGGCGTGATGATCGGCGCCGGGATCTTCAGCATCGCCGGGCAGATGGCGGCGACGAAGGCCGGTCCCGGCGTCATCCTGTCCTTCATGATCGCGGGCATCGCCTGCCTGCTGGCCTGCCTGTGCTACGCCGAGCTGTCGTCGACGATGCCGACCTCCGGCAGCGCCTACACCTTCACCTACGTCATCTTCGGCGAGATCTGGGCGTGGATCATCGGCTGGGCGCTGATCCTGGAGCTGCAGCTGGCCGCGGCCGTGGTGTCGCGGGCGTGGGCGCAGATCACCGTGGGCGCCATCGGCAACTTCGGCGTGCGGGTCCCCCGGCCCGAGGTGGTCGAGAACGTCCTCGTCCTGGTCATCCTGGTGCTGCTGACCGGGGTCGTGGCGGCCGGCGCGCGGATCGGCCTGCGCGCGCTCTGGGTGATGGTGACGGCCAAGCTGCTGGCCATCGGCGCGGTCATCGTGGTCGGCGCGACGTACGTGGACGTGGCGAACTTCGGCGACTTCCACGCCGAGCCGCAGCCGGTCACCACGCCGACGGCGACCGTGCTGGACCTGTTCGTCGGCCAGGGCCAGACGTTCGGCTGGTCAGGCGTGTTCGCCGCCGCCCCGGTGATCGCGTTCGCCTACATCGGGTTCGACATCGTCGCGACCGCGGCCGAGGAGACGGTGAACCCGCGCACGGTGGTGCCGAAGGGCATGATCCGCAGCCTGGTCGTGGCCACGGTGATCTACATCGCGGTGGCCGCCGTCATGGTGGGGATGGTCCCGTACACGAGCATCGCGGTGGAGGCGCCGCTGGCGAGCGCGTTCCAGGCGGTGGGCGCCGGGTGGATGACGCACGTCATCGACGTGGGCGCGGTGCTCGGGCTGACCACGGTGATCCTGGTGCTGCTCGTGGGGCAGACCCGGGTGCTGTTCTCGATGGCGCGCGACGGGCTCATCCCGCGCCGGTTGGCGGTGATCAGCCGGGCCTACCACACGCCGTCGCGGGTGACGCTGGTGATCGGCGCGGTCGCGATCGTGCTGGCCGAGTTCGTGCCCGTGCTCACGATGCAGGAACTCGTCGTCATGGGGACGCTGTTCGCGTTCATGTTCGTGGCGGCCGGGGTGATCGTGATGCGGCGCAGGATGCCGGAGCTGGAGCGCGGCTTCCGGGTGCCGCTGTCGCCGCTGCTGCCGATCCTGTCGCTGGTCGCCACGTTCTGGCTGATGGTGAACCTGCAGGTGCACACCTGGGCGTGGTTCGCCCTGTGGATGGCCTTCGGGGTGCTGGTCTACCTCGGGTACGGCAGACGCCGCAGCCTGCTGGCCGACCCCGGCCGGGCCGCCGCGGCGACACCCGGACGGGGCAGGCACCGGCGTTAGAAGCGGCCCGACTCCAGCACGCTGCCCAGGAAGGCGCGGGTGCGGTCGTGCTCCGGCTCGGTGAAGATCTTCTCCGGCGGACCCTTCTCCAGCAGCACGCCGCCGTCGAGGAAGCACACGGTGTCGGAGATGTCGCGGCAGAAGGACATCTCGTGCGTCGTCAGGATCATCGTCATGCCCGACTCCTTGAGCTCCCTGATGACGGCGAGCACCTCGACGACCAGCATGGGGTCGAGCGCGGAGGTGACCTCGTCCAGCAGCATCACCCGCGGCTTGGTGGCCAGGGCCCTGATGATGGCCACCCGCTGCTGCTGGCCGCCGGAGAGCCGGTCCGGGTAGGCCCCGGCCTTGTCCGCCAGCCCGAACCTCCGCAGCAGCTCGTGCGCCTCCTCCTCGGCCTGCGCGCGGCCGACCCGGTGGACCTGGCGCGGGGCCAGGGTGATGTTGTCCATCACGGTCATGTGCGGGAACAGGTTGAACGCCTGGAACACGGTGCCCAGGCGCTTGCGCACCGCGTCGACGTCGGCCCGCGGGTCGGTGATCTCCTCGCCGTCGAGATGGATGGTGCCGTCGTCGGCCGTCTCCAGCAGGTTGACGCAGCGCAGCAGCGTCGACTTGCCCGAGCCGGACGCGCCGATCAGGCTCACCACCTCGTGCTGCTCGACCTCCAGGTCGATGCCGCGCAGCACGACGTTGCCGCCGAAGCTTTTCCACAGGTTGTGGATGGTCAGCACGCTCATGAGCCCTGCCTCTTACGCGCCTTCGCCGACAGGTGGTCGGTGTACCGGGCCAGCGGAATCGTCAGCAGGATGAACAGCAGCGACGCCACCAGATAAGGGGTGTAGTTGAACGTCTGCGAGGCGATGATCTGGGCCTGCCGGAGCACCTCCACCAGGCCGATCGTGGACACGAGCGCGGTGTCCTTCTGCAGCGAGATGAAGTCGTTCAGCAGCGGCACCACCACCCGGCGCGCGGCCTGCGGCAGCACCACGAACCGCAGGGTCTTGCCGTGGCTCAGGCCCAGCGAGCGCGCCGCCGCCACCTGGCTGGGGTGGATCGACTCGATGCCCGACCTGAACACCTCCGCGACGTACGCACCGTACGAGAGCGTCAGGGCGATGACGCCGAGAGTGACCAGGTCGTTCGGGATGCCTTGCAGCTTCAGGGCGGGGAGCCCGAAGCCGACCATGAGGATGACCAACAGGGTGGGCACACCGCGGAAGGCGTCCACGTAGAACGTGGCCAGTGCCCTGAGCGGGAAGAGCGCGGGGTTCTTGGTGCCGCGGACCAGCGCCACGAGCAGGCCCACGACCAGGATCAACGGCTCGGCGATCAGGAAGATCTTGATGTTGATCAGGAAGCCCTCGGCCACCGCCGGCGCCGACCTGAGGAACATCTCCGGGTCGAAGAACGTCTCCTGCACCCGGGGCCACCCCGGCGAGTTGATGACCACCACGACGACCAGGGCGACGAACAGGATCGTGGAGATCGTCGCGACCGAGGCCGTGCGGCGGCCCTGTGACGCGAGAACCCGCTCGCGTTCGCGCTGGCGTTCGCTCTTGACCCAGACCGGGTCGGCGGTCACTTCAGCTCCGGCGCGCCCGCGGCCTCGCTCAGCCACTGCTGCTCGATCTTGTCCAGGTCACCGTTGGACTTGAGCTTGTCGACGGCCTTGTCGACGCAGGACTTCAGCCCGCTGCCCTTCTCCATGACCAGCCCGAACTCCTCCGGGGTCTCGCCGGTCGAGCCGAACTGGCCGACGATCTTGGAGCCCTCGACCTGCGCCGCCGTCACGTAGAAGGCCGTCGGCAGGTCGAGCACCAGAGCGTCGATCTGCCCGTTCTTCAGCGCGTTGATGGAGTCGATCTGCTCGTTGTAGACGTTCGGCTCCGCGGTGGGCTGGATCACGCTCTTGACCGCGTCCAGCGCGGTGGTGCCGACCTGCACGCCGATCTTGGCGTCCTTGAGCTCTGCCAGCGAGGCGGCGCCGGCGAACTCGCCGTCGCCCAGCGTCACCACGGACTGCTTGACCGTGTAGTAGCCGTTGCTGAAGTCGACGGCCTTGGCCCGGTCGGGCGTGATCGAGACCTGGTTGATGTCGAAGTCGAACCGCTTCTCGCCCGGGGCGAACGCGGTGTCGAACTTGACCGTCTCCCACTGCACCTCGTCGCGGTCGAAGCCCAGCTCCCCCGCGACCGCGTACGCGACGGCGCTCTCGAACCCCTGGCCGTTGGCCGGGTCGTCGTCCTTGAACCACGGCTCGAAGGCGGGCTTGTCGGTGCCGATGGTCAGCTTGCCCTGGTTGACGAGCGTGAGCTGGTCCTTGGTGCACGCCGTGGACGAGGTGGGAGAGGCCGCCGCCGTCGTCGCCGTTTCGTCGACGGGCGCGCAGGCGACGGTCGCGGCCGCCAGCGCACCGAGCGCGATCAGCATCGAAGGACGGGCCATGGGGAGCCTCCAGGGGGAACGCGAGAGGAAGAACGTGAGAATTCTACGCGGCCACGGCGGGGATCAGGTCCCCCACCTGCGCGTACGGGCCGCCAAGCGGCGACCCCGTGAGCACCGGCCCTGGCCGCGGCAAAAGGCAGGCCCCCTTCCCGCGGACGGGAAGGGGGCCGTGAGGCCGGGGCCTGGTGTCAGCCCGCGACGACCTCGACGTCGACGGACGCCGAGACCTCGGGGTGCAGCTTGACGGTGACCTTGTGGGCGCCGGTGCTCTTGATCGGGTTGACGATCTCGATGCGACGGCGGTCGAGGATCGGGCCGCCGGCGGCCTTCACGGCGTCGGCGATGTCGCCCGTGGTGACCGAGCCGAACAGCCGGCCGGACTCGCCGGCGCGGGTGGCCAGGCGCACGCGCAGGGCGCCGAGCTGGCCGGCGACCTCCTTGGCGGTGCCGAGGTCGCGGATCTCGCGGGCGTCGCGCGCCTTCCTGATGGACTCGATCTGGCGCTCGGCGCCACGGGTCCAGCGCATGGCGTAGCCGCGCGGGATGAGGTAGTTACGGCCGTAGCCGTCCTTGACCTCGACGATGTCACCGGGGGTGCCGAGGCCGGAGACCTCGTGGGTGAGGATGAGCTTCATGTCGACAGACCTCCTTAGCGCGCGGTGCTCGTGTAGGGCAGCAGAGCCACCTCACGGGCGTTCTTGATCGCGGTCGCCACGTCGCGCTGGTGCTGGGTGCAGTTGCCCGTCACCCGGCGCGCACGGATCTTGCCGCGGTCGGAGATGAACTTCCGCAGCAGCGCCGTGTCCTTGTAGTCGACGTAGGAGATCTTGTCGTGGCAGAACAGGCAAACCTTCTTCTTGGGCTTGCGCAGTGCCGGCTTGGCCATCGTGGTGCTCCTCTCAGAGCCCCGCTGTCAGAAGCGGGAATGGACTCGGACTGGATTTCTGGTGGGTTAGAAAGGCGGTTCGTCGCTGAAGTCGCCACCGCCGCCGAAGCCGCCGGAGGAGGACCCGCCGCCCTGCTGCTGGCCGCCGCCCTGGTAGCCGCCGCCACCGCCGAAGCCGCCGCCCTGGGGCGGGGCGGGCGTGGCGGACGCCCAGGGGTCGTCGGCCGGGCCGCCGCCGAAGCCGCCGCCGCCACCCTGCCGGGAGGTGCGGTTGACCTTGGCGGTGGCGTTGCGCAGGGACGGGCCGACCTCGTCGACCTCGACCTCGTAGACGGTGCGCTTCTCGCCTTCCTTGGTCTCGTAGGAGCGCTGCTTGAGCCGCCCCTGGACGATGACCCGCATCCCGCGCTGGAGGCTCTCGGCGGCGTTCTCCGCCGCCTGGCGCCACACGTTGCAGGTGAGGAAGAGGCTCTCGCCGTCCTTCCACTCGTTGGTCTGGCGGTCCATAAAGCGCGGAGTGGACGCGATGCGGAACCGGGCCACCGCTTGCCCCGTCGGGGTGAAGCGCAGCTCGGGGTCGTCGACGAGGTTGCCGACGAGGGTGATTACGGTGTCGCCTGCTGCCATGGCTTGCGCTCGCCTTCCTGCACGTCTTCGCTTGGGATTACGGCTCAGACTACGGTCGCGGCCCGACAAAAAGCCGGGCTACGAGCGGCTCCTTCAGTGGTTGTCCGGACGCAGGACCTTGGTGCGCAGAATGCCCTCGTTGAGGTTCATCTGCCGGTCGAGCTCCTTGACCGTGGCCGGCTCGGCGGACAGGTCGATGACGGCGTAGATGCCTTCGGACTTCTTGTCGATGTCGTAGGCGAGACGGCGACGGCCCCAGACGTCGACCTTCTCCACGGTGCCGCCGTCGTTGCGGACCACGGTGAGGAACTGGTCGAGGGACGGTGCCACGGTGCGCTCATCGAGCGAAGGGTCCAGAATGACCATTACTTCGTAACGACGCATGCGGGACTCCTACCTCCTCTGGACTGTTGCGGTCACGACGCTCTGCCGTGACAGGAGGACGCTGACGTCTGACCCGGACGCCCCCTTCGGCGCTCCGGGGTGACGGGTCTCCCATCACAACGCAGCCTGACCAGGTTACCAGCAGCCCGCTGATGGGAAAGCCTGTCAGAAAGCCAAGGAGGTGCTCCGCAGTGCCACACTTCCTCCAGCCCGCCCAGACCGAGCGGTTCCGGCTCACGCTCAACACCGACGGCCGCCGGCATCCGGTGGAGAACACCCTCGCCGTGGCCGCGGTGGTGTGCGGGCTCGTCGCGTTCGCATCCCTGTTCTTCCCTGGCGGGCACGTCGTCGCTTCCTGGGCGGGCACGCTCGGTCTCGGCATCGGCTTCTACTCGCAGTACGTCTCGGTGACCACGCCGCAGCGTTCGCTCAACATCGTCGGCATGGTGTCCGCGTTCGTCGGCGTCGCGCTCGGCATCGCGGGCGGCGGCTACCTTCCGTAAAGCGAACGGCCCGGGCCGGAGCCGGGGCCGTTCGGTGATATCGGTCATCCTCCGATGTGCAGGTCCACGCCGAGCAGGACCAGGAACCAGAGGAAGATGGCGAGCAGCGCCTCGGCGACGTCCCTCAGGACGGCCGGGGTGATGTAGTCGTACACCCACGCCACGTAGATGCCGATGATCACGTAGACGAGCAGGATCAACGACCGCCAGCGCCAGCGGGTCATATCGTCTCCTCGGGTAGGGGGTGCAAGGCGACTGCCCCGCCGCAGGTCAGTCAAACGGATAGGCTCCATGACATGGTGCGCATCGGAGCTCACGTCCACCAGGACGACATCACGGCCCACGCCGAGGCCGTCGGCGCCGAGGTCGTGCAGTTCTTCCTCGGCAACCCCCAGGGCTACAAGAAGCCCGTGCTGCCCGCCCAGCCGGTCGAGGGCGTCGACATCTACATCCACGCCCCCTATCTGGTCAACGTCGCCACGACCAACAACCGGATCAGGATCCCCAGCCGCAAGCTGCTCGCCCAGCACCTGGAGGCGGCGGCGAGCATCGGCGCCAAGGGCCTGATCGTGCACGGCGGCCACCTCGGCAAGGACGAGGACCCTCAGGTCGGCTTCGACAACTGGCGCAAGGTGTTCGAGCGCATGGAGTGCCCGATCCCGGTGCTGATCGAGAACACCGCGGGCGGCGACAACGCGATGGCCCGCAGGCTGGAGAGCATCGCCCGGCTGTGGGACGCGCTCGACGGCTTCGACGTCGGGTTCTGCCTCGACACGTGCCACGCGCACGCGGGCGGCGAGGAGCTGCTCGGGCTGGTCGACCGGGTCAAGGCGATCACCGGCCGGATCGACCTGGTCCATTGCAACGACTCCCGCGACGACTTCGGCTCGGGCGCCGACCGTCACGCCAACATCGGCAACGGGCGGATCGACCCGGAGGTGATCCTGGAGGTGTGCCGGATGGCCGGGGCCCCGGTCGTGGTGGAGACTCCGGCGGAGGGCCAGGCGGACGACATCGCGTTCCTGAGGAAGAATCTGTAGACGATGTACACAACCTGTGGATAACTTCCCTGGATTACCGATGCCGTCTAACGGGTATAGAGATCAGCCCGCCCAGGCGCCTTCCAGGAACCGGGCCGTGTTCAGCACCATCAGCGGCCCCGAGACCAGCGCGTACGCCACGATCACCCACCGTCTCCTGGTGGCGAGCAGGGCCAGGGCCACCCAGAGCGGAAACCACAGCAGCAGCGAGCGCGGCACCGACAGGTAGTACGCCGACGTCATGAGCGCGGCCGCCTGCAGCCCCGTGTAGACGGCCTCGCTCCACCTGCGCAGCGCCAGCAGCCAGATCAGCCCGATCACCGCCACCACGGCGCCGGCGATCTCCATCCGGAAGGCCGGCGCCATGTCGCCGCCGCCCATCGCGTTGTTCCAGGTGACCGCCCAGGCGTCCCAGGGCCACACCATCTCGCGCCCCCAACCGGCCTCCTGCGCGTGCTTCCACGCCAGCCAGTCGCCGGTACGGGTGTAGTGGTAGAAGGAGTAGCCGGCCAGCGGCAGGAACGGCACGGCCAGCCAGGGCGCGCGGCGCAGCGGGGCCCTGCTCAGGGCGAACTCCGCGATCAGCGCCGCGGCCAGGAACAGCCCGGTGATGCGTACGCACGAGGCGCCGGCGGCGAGGGCCGCGGCCGCCGGCCAGCGGCCCTGCCGGGCGGCCAGCCAGGCGGGGATCGCGAAGGCCAGGAACAACGACTCGCTGTAGCCGGCGCTCAGGAACACGGCTGCGGGGAAGAGCACCAGCCCCAGCACCGCCATCCAGCCCTGCGCGCCCTCGTGCTCGGCCAGCCTGGCCAGCGCCACCATGGCCACCGCCCCGGCGACGAGCGAGACGATCAGCCCGGCCGCCGACCAGTCCGGCACCACCAGGTGCACCAGGCGCAGCGCCGCCGGCAGGCCGGGGAAGAAGGCGGGCAGCCCGCCGTCGGCCGGCCGGGCCGGGTCGCCGTCGTAGCCGAAGCGCGCGATGGTGACGAACAGGTGCGCGTCCCACCGCTCCCACCGGCCGAGATACTCGTGCAGCGACACGCCCAGCAGCGTCGTCACGAGCAGGCCGATCCGCGAGCCGAACCAGATCAGCAGCGCGTCCCGGCCGGCCGAGCGGGTGATCATCGGAAGGCGAGGCTCCGCAGCGTGAACCGGTCAGGCGCCTCGTCGAACACCCCGCCGATCTGGTCGTCCACACCTCCCTGGCGCACCAGGTCCTTGTCCGGGCGCAGGATGTCGCGTACCACGAACGCCATCATGATCCCGATGGTGATGACCCGTCCCCAGACGGCGGTGAAGTACGTGTCGTCCCCGATGCCCAGGTCGGTCCGGGAGAGCGGCGCCTGGTTGAGCAGGTAGAGCCAGATCGCGAAGAAGTACCAGACCTCGGCCACCTGCCACAGCGCCAGCGGCTTCCAGTTCGGCCTGGCGAGCACCGCGAGCGGCACCAGCCACAGCACGAACTGCGGCGACCACACCTTGTTCGTCATCATGAACGCGGCCAGCGCCAGGAAGCAGATCTGCGCCAGCCGGGGCCGGCGCGGCGAGGTCAGCGTGAGCACCGCGATGCCCAGGCAGAGCAGCGCCAGCGACACCATGCCGAGCGTGCTGACGTCGGTCTCGCCAAGGATCGGCCAGCCCTTGTTGTGGAAGAACAGCCACGGCGATCCCCAGTCGACGCCACGCTCCTGGGAGAAGACGTAGAACCGGCGCCAGCCGTCCCAGGCGAAGACCATGAAGGGCAGGTTGACCGCGAGCCACACGCCGGCGGCGTAGCCCATGGTGACCAGGAACGGCCGCCATCGCCCCGTACGCCAGGTGAGCAGGAACAACGCCCCCACGAACATCAGCGGGTAGAACTTCGTGGCGATGGCCAGCCCCAGCAGCACGCCGGCCAGCACCTGCCGCTTGCGCGCCCAGGCCAGGAGCATGCCCATGGACAGCGCGCCGGCGACGAGGTCCCAGTTGATGTAGGCGGCCAGCACGACCGCGGGCGCGAGCGCGTACCAGACGGCGTCCCAGCGGCGGGTCGGCCCGGCGGCGGCGGCCATCAGCAGCACGCCGGCCACCAGGCAGAGGCCCATCAGCACGACCGTGATGTCGTAGAAGCGCACCGCCTGCGCCACGACGTCCTGCTCCAGCCACCGCACGATCCAGGCGATGACCTGCATCACCTCGCCGAGCACCACGGGGTACTCGACGTGCTTGTCGAACGGGACGTCGGCGAAGTAGGGGTTCTGGGTCGCGAGCTGCCGGTCGAAGTAGAGCGGGTAGATGTCGGTGTAGCAGAAGTTGGTGTACGTGGCGGTCTGGTCGTTCCAGCCGCCGTTGCGGCACGGCAGCCGCATCACGTACGCGAGCGTCGCCCCCAGGACCGCGAACAGCCCCAGGGGGAGATACGGCACGACCCGCGCCATGGACGGGCCGCGCCTCAGTATCGCCGTCACCGTTCTTCGCGCCTGCCCGGCGGGGAGTCCGGTGCGTTCCTGCTCCCGCCCATGAAGCCGTCGTCCACCGGGATCTCGTCGTCCTGGTTGGGGTCGACCGACACGTTGCCGTCGTCGTCGGAGCACGGCCCGATGACGCAGTCCTGCTCGGTGCCCTGCTGGTCGTTGTCGAACGGGTCGCCGGTGTCGAGCTCCAGCGAGTCCTCCGTGGGCGTCGGGGTCGGGGTCGGCTTGGGCACGAGGTCCTCGGTGACACCGGTGTCGGCCCGCTCGGGGAACGGCACGACCTTCTGGCCCTTGGTGGCCTCGGTCATGAACGTCTTCCAGATCGACGCGGGGTAGGTGGCGCCCTGGAACCCGGAGCCCAGCGGGATCTCGTACGGCCTGGAGTACGGGTTCTCCATGGTGTACTTCTTGCTCTTGCCGCGGGCCCAGGGGCAGTTGTCGTTCACCGGCTTGACGACCTTGCCGCTGTCGGTACGGCACTGCTGCCTGAACATGCCGACCGCGGTCGACACCTGCGGCGTGAACCCGACGAACCAGGCTTCCTTGTTCTCGTTGTTGGTGCCGGTCTTGCCGGCCACCGGGCGGTCGTAGAGCGCGGCGTTGCGGCCGGTGCCCTGCTTGACCACGGCCTCCAGCGCGATGACGGCGTCGGCGGCGGCCTCCGGAGAGATGACCTGGGCGTAGCTCTTCTTCTCGGTGAGCACGGTGTCGCCGTGCTTGTCCTTCACCTCGATGACGACGTGGTTGTCGTAGTGCCTGCCCTGGTTGGCGAAGATCGAGTAGCCGCCCGCCTGCTCCACCGCCGACACCGTGCCGCTGCCGATGGTGATCAGGTAGTGGTGCTGCTCCATGGCGGCCTCGAGCCGCTTCTTGCTGAGGCCCGACTTGCTCGCGATGTCGATGACCTTGTCGAGGCCGACCTTCTCCCCCATCTTGGCGTAGGCGGTGTTGACGGAGCTGGCCGTGGCGCTCACCACGTCGACGCCCGGGGCCTTGAACGCGTGGTCGTTGTCGATCGGGGTGGTGCCGGGCAGCTTGACCGGGCCCTTGGTGGGCACGTAGCTGCGCAGGCTGTAGCCGGCGTCCAGCCAGGCGGCCAGCACGTACGGCTTGAACGCCGACGCGGCCTGCTTCTGCGACTGGAAGGCGTCGATCCACTGGTCCTTGGCGTAGTCGGCGCCGCCGTAGAAGGCGAGGACCTGCCCGTTGCGCGGGTCGACGGCCGCCAGGGTGGTGTTGATCTCCGGGTCGAGGCTGCCGGTGTGCTTGTCCACCGCGGCCTTGGCGGCGCGCATGAGCTTGAGGTCGAGCGACGACTTGATCCGGTAGCCGCCCTTCTCGACGTCCTCCCTGGGGATGTCCAGCGACTCCAGCTCGTCCAGGACCACCTGGACCATGTAGCCCTTGATGCCGTTGAACGGGTTCTTCGGCTTGTACTTGGTCCGCTTGGGAGCCGTGGGCGACTTGGCCGGGAGTGCGCCGTACGCCTGCGGGTCGAGCTTGGCCATCTGCCCGAGCGCGTAGTCGTAGCGCTCCTCGGTCGGGGCGAGGTTGCCCGCCTTCTCCTCGCGGTCGAAGCGGTCCGGGTTCTGGATGCGGCCGGCGAGGTAGGCGCCCTGCTCGGGTGTGAGCTTCTCCACCTTCTTGCCGAAGAACGCCTCGGCTGCCGCGCCGATGCCGTGGGCGCCGCGGCCGAAGTAGATGGTGTTGAGGTACTGCTCCAGGATCTGCTCCTTGGAGATCTTGTCGCTCAGCTTGACCGCGACGAAGATCTCCTTGACCTTCCGCTGGATGGTGCGCTCCTGGGAGAGGCCGTCGTAGTAGGCGCGGGCCATCTGCTGGGTGATGGTGGACGCGCCCTGCACCTGCTGGCCGCTGACCGTGCTGTAGAGGGAGCGGACCATACCGCTGAAGGAGATGCCGGAGTCATCCCGGAAGGTGTCGTTCTCGGCGGCGATGACCGCGTCCTGCACCGCGCGCGGCACCTGGTCGTACGTGACCGGGATGCGCTTGGTGCCGAGCCTGGCCAGCTCCGTGCCGTGCCGGTCGACGATGATGCTCTCCTGGTCCTCCACACCGTCCTGGACCTGGTCCTGGGTGGGGACGGGAGTGTTGGCGTACGCGACCGCGATCATGCCGAAGACGCCCGCGGACAGCACCACGAAGCTGGCCACGACGAGCTTCCAGCTCGGCAGGAACTTGCGCCACTTGGGGCGGTCGCCGCCGCCCTTCGGCGGGCCGTCCGGCGGCTCCGACGGGCCGCCGGGCCCGCCGCCGCTCCTGCGCGCGCGCCGGGGCGCGTCGCTGACCATCGTCTCCTGGTTGCTGCGGGCCCGGGTCTCCTGCTCGGGAGCCCGGCGGCGGGAACCGGCCGCGCGCCTGCGACCGGGCTGGCCGGGAGCGCCCGGCTGCTGACCGGGCTGACCGGGCTGACCCGGCTGAGGGCCGGGCTGAGGGCTCGGCTGGCGGCTGGGCTGCTGACCGGGGGCGCCGGGCACGCCCGGCTGGGCGGGCGGCGCCGAGCGCGGGTTGGCGCGGGTGGGCGGGTCGTTGTACGGCTGCGCGGCCATCGCGCCGGTCTGCTCGTAAGCGGCCTCGGGACGACGGGCGGGCGGCCCGCCCCAGCTGGACTCGCCGGTTTGCGGCGGCGGCTCCTGGGGCACGGAACGAGTTGAGCCGGAGCGGCGGCGCCTCCCCGGGCGGGCCGTCCCTTCGTTGCTGCTGTAACTCACGCGTCCTCGCATCGTCGTCGGATAGCACGGCGGATTGGGGCGTGACTCCTCGCCGTCCTCGGTTCTGTCGTGCGGCCGTTTGCCCTAGCTCCGGCCGACGAGGCCCGGCGGCCCGTTCCCGAGGACGAACGAGACCGTCAGGTGATTCCAGGAACAACCTTGGCAGACCTCGACCACGTACACCCGGAACTCGTCGTAATCATGAGCCATCTCGGTCAGGTCTGAGGTCACCTTTGCCTGACCGGCATGGCGTCCGAGCGAGTCCCCGTACACATAGGTCACGTTGGTGACGTTCTCCCGCTCGCACATCGGGCAGAGGCGATCGGTCGGCTCGCCGAAGTGGCGGGCCGCCCGGAGGAGGTACGGCTGTGCGTCGCAGACGTCGCCGGGCGGAGTCCGCCCCGCGCGCACGGCGTGGACGACCGCCCGCTTGGCGAGCCCGTAGTCCACCACCCTTCGCTGTGACCACATGGGCGCCAGACTACGGCTTTTTTCCGATTGATCCCAACGACTTGGGGAAGTCGTCAATTGCTCGATATAGCGGCGCGACGTATCCTCTGGATGTATCGGCTCGATACATCGACGCGAGAGGAGGGCGGTTCCCATGGCCGGCGGACAACGCAGGGTGCTGGAACTGGCCGTGCTCGGGTCGCTGCACGAGACGCCGCTTCACGGCTACGAGCTGCGCAAACGGCTCAACACGCTACTCGGCATGTTCCGCGCGTTCTCCTACGGGTCGCTGTATCCCTGCCTGCGCTCTCTGCTGGAGCAGGGGCTCATCGCGGAGGAGCAACCGGCCCAGGCCACGATCGTGGGCGGCCGATCGAAGATCGTCTACAAGCTCACGGCGGAGGGCAAGGAGCGACTGCAGGAGCTGCTCACCCAGGCCGGCCCGTCGGCCTGGGAGGACGAGAGCTTCGGCGTCCACTTCGCGTTCTTCCGCCACACCGAGGCCGAAGTCCGCCTGCGCATCCTCGAAGGCCGGCGCAGCCGGCTGGAGGAGCGCCTCGACAGCGTGCGCACCGCCCTGGCCCGCACCAGGGAGCGGCTCGACAGCTACACCCTCGAACTCCAGCGTCACGGGCTCGAGTCCGTCGAGCGCGAGGTGCGCTGGCTCAACGAGCTGATCGCCACGGAAAGACGGGCCTCAGAGCGGGGCCCGGCAACAGACACCACATCAAGTGATGAGTAAGGGAGCGAGTGCGATGGGTTCGGTTCGCGTGGCCATTGTCGGTGTCGGCAACTGCGCGGCGTCACTGGTCCAGGGCGTTCACTACTACAGGGACGCCGACCCGGCCGCGCGCGTGCCGGGCTTGATGCACGTGAAGTTCGGCGACTACCACGTGGGCGACGTCGAGTTCGTCGCGGCCTTCGACGTGGACGCCAAGAAGGTCGGTCGCGACCTGTCGGAGGCGATCGTCGCCAGCGAGAACAACACGATCAAGATCACTGATGTGCCTCCGACGGGGGTGATCGTCCAGCGCGGCCACACCTACGACGGCCTGGGCGAGTTCTACAGCGAGATCATCGAGGAGTCCGACGAGACTCCCGCCGACGTGGTCCAGGTGCTCCGCGACAACCGGGTCGACGTGCTCGTCTCCTATCTGCCCGTGGGCTCCGAGGACGCCGCCCGGTTCTACGCGCAGTGCGCCATCGAGGCGGGGGTGGGCTTCGTCAACGCGCTGCCCGTGTTCATCGCCTCCGACCCCGAGTGGGCGGAGAAGTTCACCGAGGCGGGCGTGCCGATCGTCGGTGACGACATCAAGTCGCAGGTCGGCGCCACCATCACGCACCGCGTCATGGCCAAGCTGTTCGAGGACCGCGGGGTCGAGCTGCTGCGCACCTACCAGCTCAACTTCGGCGGCAACATGGACTTCATGAACATGCTGGAGCGCAAGCGCCTCCAGTCGAAGAAGATCTCCAAGACGCAGTCGGTGACCTCGCAGATCCCGCACGAGATGGCCAAGGCCGACGTGCACATCGGGCCGTCCGACCACGTGCCGTGGCTCGACGACCGCAAGTGGGCCTACGTGCGACTCGAAGGCCGCTCGTTCGGCGACACGCCGCTCAACCTGGAGTACAAGCTCGAGGTCTGGGACTCTCCCAACTCGGCCGGCATCATCATCGACGCCGTGCGCGCGGCCAAGATCGCCCTCGACCGC
Organism: Nonomuraea sp. C10; assembly: GCF_008017515.1. NCBI lineage: Bacteria > Bacillati > Actinomycetota > Actinomycetes > Streptosporangiales > Streptosporangiaceae > Nonomuraea > Nonomuraea sp. C10. Next base: position 1,198,658 of record NZ_VPFF01000003.1, on the reverse strand, counting down.
GGCATCGGGGGCCCGATCCTGAGCGCTTCTTCGTACTTCATGAAGTCGCCGCCCGTGCAGTACTCCGACGACGAGGCCCGCGAGCAGGTGGAGAAGTTCATCCGCGGCGAGGTCGAGCGCTGACCCCGGTCTTCGCGGCGCCGCACGGCACGTGCGGCGCCGCGGCGCGTTTCTAGGGGGCGTACGGCTGGCGCGCGGCGGGCGGCAGCTCGTCCTCCGAGGCCGTCGGCCACTGGAGCGGGTCGGGGCCGAGCGCCGACAGCAGCGGCATCTGCTCGCGGCACCACGGCGAGATGGAGATCAGCTCGCTGAGCACGCCCTCGGCGAACTCGGGCCACGGCATCCACCTCGTCTCCCCCACCTCGTCGGGGTTGGGGCTGGCGGAGCCGTCGACCAGCACGCGGTAGACGGGGCACAGCTCGTGCTCGACGATGCCGTTGCCCATGACCGCGCGGTAGGAGAAGCCGGGCAGCACCAGGTCGGCCCGCTCGACGGACAGGCCCAGCTCGAAGGAGAGCCGGCGCAGGACCGCCTGGTCGAGCCGCTCGCCCGGCAGCGGGTGGCCGCAGCAGCTGTTGGTCCACACCCCCGGCCAGGTGAGCTTGTGGCCGGCGCGCCTGGTCAGCAGCACGCGGCCGTCGCGGTCGAAGGCGTAGCTGGAGAAGGCCAGGTGCAGCGGAGTCTCCCGGCCGTGCACGGACAGCTTGGGCGCGGTGCCGAGCGCGTGGCCGGAGCCGTCAACGAGTACCACGTGTTCCACAGTCGTCACGCTATGAAGCGTATGTGATCACGTGCTTCCCCTGAACCCGTTCGCCCACCTGATGCGCCAACCTCTTGTGTCCCCGCGCATCACAGGCTCAGGGCTAGGCTGACGGGGTGTCATTCGTCGCCGATCTGCGCGTGGTCCTCCGAGGCCGGGATTTCCGGCGGCTTTTCGGCACGAGACTGGTCTCCCAGTTCTCCGACGGGATCTTCCAGTTCGGCGTACTCGGGTTCGCCTTCTTCAACCCGGAGAGCCAGACCACCGCCCTGGGCGTCGCGGCCGGTCTGGCGGTGCTGCTGTTGCCTTACAGCGTGCTCGGGCCGTTCGTCGGGGTGTTCATCGACCGGTGGTCGCGGCGGCAGATCCTGATGATCGCGCCGATCGTGCGCGGCGCGCTGCTGCTCGGGGCGGCCGCCCTGGTGGCGGCCGACGTGCCCGACCCCGTCTTCTACATGGCGGCGCTGGCCGTGCTGGGCGTCAACCGGTTCTTCCTGGCGGCGCTGGGCGCCTCGCTGCCGCACGTGGTGCCGAGAGACCGGCTGATGGCCGCCAACGCGGTCACCCCGACCTCCGGGACCGTCGTCACCTTCGTCGGCGTGGGCGCCGGGTTCCTGCTGCGCGAGCTGTTCGGCATGGGCGACACGGGGGTGGCGTGGCTGCTGGCGACCTCCGGCGTGGTGTTCGGGCTCAGCGCGCTGATCGCGCGCACGATGGAGCGCTCGCTGCTCGGCCCCTCCCACGACCCGGACCGGCCGCAGACGCGCGAGGCGCTGCGCAACGTGGTGGCCGGGCTCGCCGACGGCGCCCGCCACCTGGTCGGACACCGGGTCGCCGCCGCCACGATGGGCGCGATGGCCGCGCACCGGTTCTTCTACGGCATGGCGACCGCGCTGGGTATCATCCTCTACCGCTACTACTTCACCGACGGCGATCCGGAGGCGGCGCTGAACGGGGTCAGCCTCGTGGTGGCCACCTCCGGCGTCGGCTACTTCCTCGCCGTGATCATCACCCCGTACGCGACCGAGTGGTTCACCATCACCCGGTGGGTGCCGATCGCGCTGACGTCCGCGGGGGTGCTCGCGGGCGTGCTCGTGGTGCCCTTCCAGGAGTGGGGGCTCCCGGTGGCCGGGTTCGTGCTCGGCCTGGCCGGGCAGAGCGTCAAGATCTGCGCCGACACGACCGTGCAGCGCGACCTCGACGACGTCTATCTCGGCCGCGCGTTCTCCGTCTACGACATGCTCTTCAACGGCATGTACGTGCTCGCGGCGGCCCTGTCGGCGGCCATCCTGCCGCCCGACGGCAAGTCGTACGCCGCCGTGGTGATCATCACGGCCGGCTACCTGGCGAGCGCGCTGGCCTACCGGATGATCACCCGGACGCGCGAGACGGTCAGCCCGTGACGACGTCGTTGGCCTCGGCCCAGTCGCGCAGCGCGGCCGTGGCCTCCTCCTTGCCCAGCACGCCTTTGTCGAGCCGCAGGTCGAGCAGGAACTTGTAGGCCTGACCCACCACCGGCCCCGGGCCGACGCCGAGCACCCGCTGGATCTCGTTGCCGTCGAGCTCGGGGCGGATCTTGGCCAGCTCCTCCTCCTCGGCCAGCCGGGAGATGCGCTCCTCCAGCTGGTCGTACGTGCGCGACAGGGCGGCCGCCTTGCGCTTGTTGCGCGTGGTGCAGTCGGCCCTGGTCAGCTTGTGGAGGCGGGTCAGCAGGTGGCCGGCGTCGCGCACGTAGCGGCGCACCGCGCTGTCGGTCCACTCGCCGGTGCCGTAGCCGTGGAAGCGCAGGTGGAGCTCCACCAGCCGCGACACGTCGGCGACGACGTCCTTGGGGAAGCGCAGCTCGGTCATCCGCTTCTTCGTCATCTGGGCGCCCACGACCTCGTGGTGGTGGAACGACACCCGTCCGCCGGGCTCGTGACGCCTGGTCTTGGGCTTGCCGATGTCGTGCAGGAGCGCGGCCCAGCGCAGGATGCGGTCGGGCTGGCCGTCGTCCTCCTGGGCGATCGCCTGGTCGAGCACGGTCAGGCTGTGCTCGTAGACGTCCTTGTGGCGGTGGTGCTCGTCGATCTCCAGGCGCAGCTTGGGCAGCTCGGGCAGCACGTGGGCGGCCAGGCCGGTGTCGACGAGCAGCCGCAGGCCGTCGCGCGGGCGGGCGCCGCAGACCAGCTTGTCGAGCTCGTCGCGGATCCGCTCGGCCGAGACGATCTCGATGCGCCCGGCCATCTCCGTCATCGCGGTCACCGCCGCCTGGTCGACGGTGAAGCCGAGCTGCGAGGCGAACCTGGCGGCGCGGAGCATGCGCAGCGGGTCGTCGCCGAAGGAGCGCTCCGGCGGGCCGGGGGTGCGCAGCCGCTTGGCGGCCAGGTCGGGCAGGCCGCCGTAGGGGTCGACGAACTCGTTGGAGGGCAGCCGTATCGCCATCGCGTTGACGGCGAAGTCGCGGCGCTCCAGGTCGGCGTCCAGGGTGTCGCCGTACATGACCTCGGGTTTGCGCGACTTGGGGTCGTAGCTCTCGCTGCGGTAGGTCGTGATCTCGATCAGCCAGCCGCCTTTGCGCAACCCGACCGTGCCGAAGTCGATGCCGATCGTCCAGACGGAGTCGGCCCAGTCGCGCACGATGTCGAGCACCCGTTCGGGCCGCGCGTCGGTGGTCAGGTCGAGGTCCTTGCCGACACGGCCGAGCAAGAGGTCGCGCACGGGGCCGCCGACCAGGGCCAGCTCGTGGCCGTGGTCGGCGAACACACGGCCGAGCTCGTCGGCCACGGGGGCGATCTTGCGGAACAGGTCACGCATGGCCCGCTGCTGCGTTTCGGTCAGATTTGAGTCGGACAAGCTGGGTAGGTCCTTCGATTCCGGAACATATCCCCCGAGCCACACCGGGTCCGGGTTACCTTCGGTCAGGGGACCGACGGCGCGATGGAACGAGGCAAGGAGGTCTCATGAAGGACGCCCTCGCGATCCACCGCTGGCTCCTCGCACACCAGGTCCACCATGAGATCGTACGCCTTCCGCGCCCCATCACTTGCGCGGACGAGCTTCCCGGGACGATCTCCGCCGCGCCCGAGAGGTGCGTGACGGTCACGGTGTTCGAGGTCGCTCCGAGGATAGGGCGCGAGTTCGTCGTCGCCGTCGTCCACCCTCTCGCCACTCCCCCGGGACCGGCCGCCGTCGGCGGCCTGCTCGGTGTCCGTACGGTACGCCTCGCGCGCGCGCACGTCGTCAACAGGGCCACGGACTACGCGGCCGGGCTGGTCGGCCCGCTGCTGCTGCCCGAAGAGCTGCCGCTGTTCATCGACGACCGCCTGAGCGCCGACACCGAGCCGGTCTTCTCCGCCACCGGCGAACGCCACGCGGTCCTCAGTATGCGCGCCCTCGACCTGCTCACACTCGTGTCGGGGAAGACCGTCGACCTCCGCGTGCCGCAGCCCCGGGGAAGCCTGGAGGCGGTCGCGCCGGGGCACTGAGCCCGTACCATTGCGGGCGTGTGTCGTAATCCAGCCAGGGCGCAGGCGTGATCCGGAAGGCCACGCTGCTCGCCGTGCTCTCGGCCGCGCTGCTCGTCCCCTCCACGGTGGCGGCGGCGCCGGGCGCGGCTGCCGCGAGCGCCGCCGCGCGGCAGGGCATCGACCTGACCCTCACCTCCGTCACGCCCGATTACGCCACCGAGCGTGCGACCGAGATAAAGATCACCGGCACGGTGCGCAACAGCGGCTCCGTCGCCACGCCGGGCCTGCGGGTCAGGGTGCGCTACTCCTCCCAGCGCTTCGCCGACCGGGCCGCGATGGCCGCCTACGCCGACGACACCACGACGGCCACCCAGCCGCCCAACGTCTCGACCCAGTCGAGCATGGTCATCTCCGAGCTGGCCGCCAGCGCCTCCCAGGACTTCGAGCTGACCATGACGCCCGCGCAGTTCGGGCTGACCTCGTTCGGCGCCTACCCGCTCGCCGTCGAGGTGGTGCAGTGGGACGCCGTGCAGCTCGCCTCCCAGCGCACCTTCCTCACGTACGCGCCCGCGACCGGCCAGCAGCAGCCGGTGCGCAACCGGCTGGCGCTCGTGCTGCCCGTGATCGACCAGCCGCGCCGGTCGGACGACGGCACGTTCGTCGACGACGAGCTGGGCGCCGAGCTCACCGGCAAGGGCCGGCTGGCCGACCTGGCGCGCATCGCCGAGATCGCGCCCTCCAGCGTGACCTGGGTCGTCGACCCGGCGCTCTTCGACGACGTCCAGGCCATGACCAAGCCGTTCCGGGTCAAGACCGGCGACGGCAAGCCCGAGGAGCGGCCCGCCGACGCCGCGGCCTCCCAGTGGCTCGTCGGGATGCGCGCGGCGCTGGCCGACAATCCCGTCATCGCCACCCCGTACGCCGACCCGGACGTGACCGCGCTGGCCCACCGGGGCCTCGACCGGCAGCCGGGGCGCGCGCTGGAGCTGGCCGCGAAGAAAGCCTCGCTCATCAAGAGCGACGTGTCGACCTCGACCTACTGGCCGGTCGGCGGCATGCTCGACGCCGACGCGCTCGACCTGCTCGCCGTCGGCGCGCCCGGCGCCACCCGGGTCGGCAAGGTCCTGCTCGACCCGGCCAGCCTGCCGACCCAGCAGGCCGCCTCCGCGGCGACCGTGCTCCCCGCCGTCACCCCCGACGCCGCCACCACGCTCGACACCGTCATGGGCCCCGTCACCGCCCTGGTGGCCGACGCCGAGCTGAGCCACGTGCTCGAACCCACCCCCGGCACCCGCGGCGCGATCCTGCTGAGCAGGCAGCGGTTCATCGCCGAGACCGCGATGATTTCCGTCGAGCCGGGCCAGACCCGCGCGCGTTCCCTCGTCATGGCCCCGTCCCGGCGCTGGAACCCCAGCCCGACGCTCGTCTCGACGCTGCTGAAGACCGCGGGCAAGCTCCCGTGGCTGTCGCTCACCCCGCTCGACTCGATCAAGGTGCCCCGCGACCGGGTCCCGCGCGCCGGGCTGACCTACTCCGACCGCGACCGCAAGCAGGAGCTCAGCGGCAAGTACCTGGAGCCGGTCCGCGAGGTCGCCGCGCAGGCCCAGCTGGCCGCGGAGGTCACCGGCCAGCAGCAGTCGTCCTTCGACGCCGCGGTGCTCAGGCTCGCCTCCTCCGCCTGGCGCGGCGACACCAAGGCCGGCCGCGCCGTCACCGAGCAGGTGAGCGAGGCGGTCAAGGACCGCATCGGGAAGGTGTCGATCACCGGCGCCGGCCCCGACCAGCCGCGCACCCTCGCGGGCAGCGACGGCGAGGTCCCGATCAGCGTGAAGAACGAGCTGACCACCCCCGTCTCGCTGTACGTCGACGTCAAGTCCGACGACCCGGGCCTGCTCGAAACCCATCTCCCGCAACTGGAGCCGCTGCAGATCGACGGCGAGCAGAGCGGCACCGTCCAGATCCCCATGACCGTGACCTCCTCCGGCGGCGGCGACGCCTCGGTGACCGTCCAGCTGCGCACCGCCGACGGCCGGGCCTACGGCGAGCCGGTCAAGCTGATCGTGCGCACCACCGGCTACACCGGCATCGCCCTGGTCATCGTGGGCGGCGCGCTGACCGTCATGCTGGCGGCGGTGGTCACCCGGATACTCCGGCGCAGGTCGCAGCGGCGGGTCGCACGGGCGGCCCGGACACGTGAGAGTGAGGCCATATGAGCCGCCTGCTGCGTGCCAGCGCCATCATGGCCGCCGGCACGATGGTTTCGCGCGTCACCGGGTTCGTCCGCACCATGGTGCTGGCCTACGCCATCGGCACGGCCGCGCTGGGCGACGCCTACAACGTCGCCTACGCCATCCCCTACAGCATCCTCGACCTGCTGCTGCTCGGCGTGCTCAGCAGCGTCGTGGTGCCGATGATCGTCAAGGCCCAGCAGCGCGACGCCGACGGCGGCCGCGCCTACGAGCAGCGGTTGCTGACGCTCGCCACCATCGCGCTCATCGTCGTGGCCGCGCTGGCGGTGCTGGCCGCCCCGCTGATCATCGACCTCTACACCGACTGGGACCGCGGGGAGCGCCAGTTCGAGGTGGCGGTGCGGCTGGCCCAGTTCATCCTGCCGCAGCTCGCCTTCTTCGGCATCGGCGCGGTGGCCGGGGCGATTCTCAACACCCGTGACCGGTTCGCCGCCCCGATGTGGGCGCCGGTGGTCAACAACCTGGTCGTCATCTGCGTCATGGTCGCCTACGCGATCATCGTCACCGACGGTTCCGACGTCGACGCCGTCACCAACGGCGAGCTGGCCCTGCTCGGCCTCGGCACCACGGCCGGCATCGTGGCCCAGGCGACGGTGCTGGTGATCGCGCTGAAGCGGGCCGGGTTCCGCTTCGTCGCCCGCTTCGACCTGCGCAACGCCCGCCTCGGCGAGATGGCCAAGATGGGCGTCTGGACCATCGGCTACGTGGTCGTCACGCAGCTCGGGTTCCTGCTCACCACCAACCTCGCCAGCGCGGCCGGCGACGTGGTCAGCGGTCACGGCGTCTCCCCGTACACCCTGGCCTTCCAGCTCTTCCAGCTTCCGTACGGGGTCGTCGGCGTCTCGGTGATCACCGCGATGCTGCCCAGGATGAGCCGGGCCGTGGCCGAGGGGCGCTTCGACGAGGTGCGGTCCGAGTTCGGCTCCAGCGTGCGGCTCATCGGGGCGGTGATGGTGCCGGTGTCGCTGCTGCTCATGGTGCTCGGGCCGGCGATCGCCGTGCCGCTCTACGGCCACGGCGCCAACACCGTCGCCAACGCCGTCTACATCGGCAACGTGCTGCAGGTCTACGGCCTCGCGCTGGTGCCGTTCGCGGTCTTCCAGCTGCTGTTGCGGGTCTTCTACAGCTTCGGCGACACCCGCACGCCCGTCTTCGTCGGCGCCGGCACCACCGCCGTCAACGCCGCGCTGATGGTGCTGCTCTACAACCTGCTGCCGGCCCGCTACGCGGTCATGGGGCTGGCCCTGGCCTACGCGATCGCCTACGCGCTCGGCGCGCTGCTGGCCTGGGTGCTGGCCTCCCGCCGGGTCGGCGGGCTGGGCGGCTGGCAGGTCTGCATGTCGATGACCAGGATGTATCTCGCCGCCCTGCCCACGGCGGTGCTGGCCCTGGCCACCGTGTGGAGCATGCAGGAGATCTTCGGGATGCCCGGCTTCCTCGACTCGGTGATCACTTTGGCCGTGGGCGGCGGGCTCGGGATGATCCTTTACCTGTGGGTCGCCCACCGCGCGCGCATTCCCGAGGTCAGCTCGGTCGTTGGGATGGTCGCCGGGCGGGTACGCCGCTAAAGAGCGCGGGGAGCAACCGGCTCGGGCACTAGCATGGTGCCGACACGCGCGAATGGAAGCAGGAGGGGCGTGGGCGGATCCATCCGGCATAGCGTGCCTGCGCAGGACACCGCCAGGCAGGCACGTCGAGCCGTGACCAGGGATGATCGGGCGAGCGGGGTGAGCCAGTGAGCACATCGGCGATCGAGCCCGGCACCCGCCTCTCCGACCGGTTCCGGCTGGAGGACCGGGTCAGCGAATCCGACGGCGCCACCTACTGGAAGGCCATCGACGAGATCCTCGCCCGCCCCGTCGCGGTGCTGACCTTCGCGCCCGACTTCCCGCGCGTGCAGGAGGTCGTCACCGCCGCCCGGGCCGCGAGCAGGCTCACCGACCCCCACCTCACCCAGGTGTTCGACGCCGCCCAGGACGCCGACCACGCTTACGTCGTCAGCGAGTGGGTGACCGGCGACACCCTCGCCGACCTGCTCTCTTCCGGTCCCTTGGATCCCGAGCGGGCCGCCGGGCTGGTGGCCGAGGCCGCCGAGGCGCTCGCGCACGCCCACGAGGCCGGCCTCTACCACCTGTGCCTGCGCCCCGGCAACCTGGTGTGGACCACCGGAAACACGGTCAAGGTGCTGGGCGTGGCCGTCGACTCGGCGCTCTACGGACTGACCACCGATCAGCCCGGGCTCGACGACGCAGAGGGCCTCGGCCGCCTGCTGTACGCGGGGCTGACCGGCCACTGGCCCGGCGACGAGGAGGAGGGCACGCTCCCGGCCGCGCCGATGACCGACGGCCACTTCTGCACCCCCCGCCAGGTGACCGCCGGCGTGCCCGGTTATCTCGATACGGTCACGATCCGGGCCTGCCTTCCCGAGTCGCGCCGGGGGCAGGGCGCGCTGTCCAGCCCCGCCGAGATCGCCGAGGCGCTCGCCGACGTGGCCAGGCCGATGCCGATCTCGATCCCGTACGGATCCGCGCCGTCGGTGACGACGTCGGCCTCCCCCAGTGAGGGCCTCGACACCGACCGGCGCAGGCTCACGGCGCCGCAGCACCTCCAGCCGGCCGTCCAGACCGGGCCGCAGGGCGGCGGCAACGTGCTCAACCGGGCGCTGATGACCGCGGTCGTGCTGCTGGTGATCGTCGCGGTGGGCGTCGGCGCCTGGACGATCGGCCGGAGCCTCGGCAGCCCCGACGGCCAGGAGGCGCAGCCCACGCCGACCACCGCCACCACGTCGCCGCCCGCCCAGGCGCAGGCGGTCAAGGCCGAGAAGGCGACCGGGTTCGACCCGCTCGGCGACCAGGAGGAGAAGGCCGAGCTGGCGGCCCTCACCATCGACGGCAAGCCCAGCACGTTCTGGAAGACCGACAACTACAACAGCGCCGCGCTGGGCAATCTCAAGGACGGGGTGGGCCTGCTCCTCGACATGGGCAAGTCCATGCAGATCAGCGACGTGGTGGCTACGCTGGGCGAGGCCCCCGGCGCGACCGTCGAGCTCAAGGTCGGCGACCAGGCCGACCTGTCGTCGCTCAAGACCGTCGCCCGGGTGAAGGGCGCCTCCGGCAAGACGACCTTCAAGCCGGAGCAGACTGCCAGCGGGCAGTACGTTTTGATCTGGTTTACCCGTCTTCCGGCGGACGCGGGCAAGTTTCATGGCACCATCTATGAAGTAGTCGTGCACTCTCCAGGATCGGCATAACCAGGAATCCCTCTTGTGAACTCCCCACCCGAGACCCCCTCACCAGCGGATCGGCCTGCGGTCAGCGACGCCGATCTACTGGCCGCGCACATCACCGGGGATCCTCACGCCTTCAGCGAGATCGTCAAGAGGCACCGCGACCGGATGTGGGCCGTCGCGCTGCGCACGCTCGGCGACCCCGACGAGGCCGCCGACGCCGTCCAGGACGCCTTCGTCTCCGCCTACCGCAAGGCCGGCTCGTTCCGCGGCGAGGCCGCCGTCACCACCTGGCTCCACCGCATCGTCGTCAACGCCTGCCTCGACAGGATGCGCCGCAAGTCCGTGCGCCCGGTGGCCGACGACGAGCTGATCGAGGCCGCCGAGCGCGACGCCCAGTTGCCCGACCAGACGGTCGAGCGTGAGGTGTCGATGGAGGTCTCGGCCGCGCTCAAACTGCTCCCCGCCGACCAGCGGGCCGCGCTCGTGCTGGTCGACATGATGGGCTACTCCGTCGAAGACGCAGCTCAGGTGCTGCAGGTGCCCAGCGGGACGGTGAAGAGCCGATGCGCCAGGGGCCGCGCGAAACTTGCCCCGATTCTTTCGCATCTGCGGAACCGATCTGACTTGAGTCGCGTCTCATCCGCGAAGGGAGACAGAACTTCGTGACGGGTGAAACGCACTACGATCTGGACGCCCTCGCCGATTTCGCCGAGGGCCTCCTAGACGCCGACACGGCCGGCCTGGTCCGCGACCACCTCGCGGTCTGCCCCCCATGCGGGGAGCTGCTGGCCGATCTAGCGGCGGTTCGAGAGGTGCTCGCGGCGACTCCCACGCCGGCCATGCCGATGGGTGTCGCACTGCGCATCGACAAGGCGCTGGCCGCCGAGGCGGAGTCCCAGCGCGGCGGAGTCGGCCTGGCGGATGCGCCGGACTGGGACAAGCTCATGCGTGACGCTCCATGGGAGCGGCAGGAGCCGGAGCCCGTGCGACTCGGGGTGGTCTCCGACGACGGCACGGTCGTCCCGGCCCGCACGCGCACCGCCCGGCGGCGCCGGTGGGCGATGCCCGCGGTGGCGGCGGCCGCCGCGGCCGCGGTGGTGGGCACCGCCGCGGTGTCGGCGAGCCTGCTCGCCTCCGGAGGAAGCGAGCCGACGGTCCAGCCACCACCGGTCGTGGCCCAGAGCCAGCCGTCCAGGGAAGAGGCCAAGGCGCGCGCCTACGCGCTCACCGACAGCGGCCACAACTACAGCGACCAGGAGCTGGCCCAGGCGCTCGGTGACTTCCTCGCGCCCGCCCCGATCGTCGGCGGCGAGTCCGGCGGCAACCAGGTCGACCACTGCGTCGGCACGGTGTCCAGCCGGGCCAAGCTCGAGGTCTTCGCCGTCGACCAGGGCCAGTACAACGGCCAGGAGGCCATCATCATGGCGTCCTGGAAGAACAAGGAGACCAAGCGGCTGCGCATCGACGTCGTCGACCCGTTCAACTGCAAGAACCTGCGCAAGCCCGCTCTGGGCCGCTGGTAGTCCCTGACCTGTGAAGAGCCCGCCTCGGCGGGCTCTTTCGCGTGTGCGCCCGAGGGCCGGGAATGGCGACGGCTTAGGATCTGTTGAGGCCAAAGGCAACATCAGACTAGAGAGGCGTGGGAGCGTTGGACGACGTTCGTAACGTGATCATCATCGGATCCGGTCCCGCCGGATACACCGCGGCCGTCTACTCCGCGCGCGCCGAACTCCAGCCTCTGGTCTTCGAAGGCTCCGTCACCGCCGGCGGCGCGCTCATGAACACCACCGACGTGGAGAACTTCCCCGGGTTCCCCGACGGCATCATGGGCCCCGACCTGATGGGCAACCTGCGCAAGCAGGCCGAGCGGTTCGGCGCCGAGCTGATCGCCGACGACGTGGTGGAGGTCGACCTCAAGGCCGATCCCAAGGTCGTCAAGACCTACGACCAGACCTACTACGCCAAGTCGGTCATCCTCGCGATGGGCTCCGGCTACCGCGAGCTCGGTCTGGAGAACGAGAAGCGGCTGTCCGGCCGCGGCGTCTCCTGGTGCGCGACCTGCGACGGTTTCTTCTTCCGCAACAAGGACATCGTGGTCGTGGGCGGCGGCGACACCGCCATGGAAGAGGCGACGTTCCTGACCCGCTTCGGCCGCATGGTGACCGTGGTGCACCGCCGCGACCAGCTGCGCGCCAGCAAGATCATGCAGGATCGGGCGTTCGCCAACGACAAGATCCGCTTCATCTGGGACACCGAGGTCGTCGACGTCCTCGGCGACACCAGGGTGGAGTCCGTCAAGCTGCGCAACGTCAAGACGGGCGAGGAGTGCGACCTGGCCACCGACGCGCTGTTCCTGGCGATCGGCCACGACCCGCGCACCGAGCTCGTCAAGGGCCAGGTGGACCTCGACGACGACGGCTACATCAAGGTCGCCCACCCGACCACCGCCACCAACATCGACGGCGTGTTCGCCGCGGGGGACGTCGTCGACCACATCTACCGCCAGGCGATCACCGCGGCGGGCACCGGCTGCTCGGCGTCCCTCGACTCCGAGCGCTGGCTCGCCAACAACGAGAAGTAAGGGAGCGCATCCGTGAAGGCAGTTACCGACGCCACGTTCGAGGCCGAGGTCCTCAAGAGCGAGAAGCCCGTTCTGGTCGACTTCTGGGCCGAGTGGTGCGGCCCGTGCCGTCAGGTCGCGCCCATCCTCCAGGAGATCGCCAACGAGCACGGCGACAAGCTCGAGATCGTCAAGCTCAACATCGACGAGAACCCCGAGGTTCCCCGGCAGGCGGGTGTCCTCCAGATCCCGACGATGAACGTCTACAAGGGCGGCGAGCTCGTCAAGCAGATCATCGGCGCCAAGCCGAAGGCCATGCTGCTCCGCGAGCTCGACGGCATCATCTAGGTCCGTCCACCCGAGAGCCCTCCGCCGCGTGGCGGAGGGCTCTCGCGTTCACAGCTCGCCTCGATACCAGGCCTCGGCCTCGGCTCTCAGCGCGTGCTCGTCCGGTTCCGGCGGCCGCGCTCCGGCGGCCTTCCCCAGCAGTGCCCGTACGAACCGGTCCGGATCGTACGGAGGAGTGAAGGACGCGACGAGGGGGTCGCCCGCGTCGCAGCGGGCGCACAGGAGCACCTCGCTGATGCCCCGGACCTCGTTCCCCGAGGCGTTCGTCCAGATGTGGGGCAGGCGCAGGACGGCGAGGACGTCGCCGGTGCGGCACCTCGGGCACGCCGGGGTCATGCGAACGCGCCGGCGCCGAGCAGCGCCTTGACGTCGCCGTAGAACGCCGGCTCGGCAGCGACCCGGAAGGGGCGGAGGTCCAGCAGCACGGCCCCGACCCGCACGTGCACGGGCGCCCTGCCGGGATGGGTGGTCAGGATGTGCTTGAACTCCCGGACGAGTCGCGGGTTCAGCTGGTTCTCCCTGATCGAGATCACCACGGGCGGCTCGGCGTCCGCCCGGGTGACGTCCAGGACGGCGATCTCCTCGGCGTAGACGCTCGTCGTCTCGTCGCGCACGTTGACCCGTCCGCGTACGGAGATCACCCGGTCCTGGGCCAGCGCCTCCCGGTACAGGATGTAGGTCTTGGGGAAGACGAGGCACTCCACGGAGGCGTCGTGGTCCTCCAGGGTGACGATCGCCCACGGGCTGCCCTGCTTGGTGACCTTGCGCTGCAGGCCGGAGACGATGCCGCTGACCCGGACCGCGGCGTCCTGCCGTCCGGAGGCCAGCAGGTCGGCGATCGTGGTGTCGCGGTTGGCGTCGAGGATGTGTTCGGCGCCGTCGAGCGGGTGGCTGGAGACGTACAGCCCGAGCATCTCGCGCTCGAAGGCCAGCAGCGTGGCCTGGTCCCACTCGCCTTCGGGGATCACGACGGAGAACCCCTCGCCCTGTTCACCCTGCTCGCCGAAGAGCGAGTCCTGACCGCGCGCCTCGTTCCGCTTGACGTCGGCGACCAGGTCGACGGCCTGCTCGTGCACCGCGACCAGGGCCTTGCGGTGATGGCCCAGGCTGTCGAAGGCCCCCGCCTTGGCCAGTGACTCGATGACCCGCTTGTTACAGACCACAGAGGGGACCTTGGCGAGGAAGTCGTTGAAGCAGGCGTAGCGGCCCGCGGTCTCCCTGGTGGTGACGATGGCGTCCACGGCGCCGGCGCCGACGTTGCGGACGGCGCCCAAGCCGAAGCGGATGTCGGAGCCGACGGCGGCGAAGTCCAGCCGGCTGGCGTTGACGTCGGGAGGCAGCACCCTGATGCCCAGGCGGCGGCAGTCGGCCAGATAGACGGCCATCTTGTCCTTGTCGTCGCCGACCGAGGTGAGCAGCGCCGCCAGATACTCCTGCGGGTGGTTGGCCTTGAGGTAGGCGGTCCAGTAGGAGACCAGGCCGTATCCGGCGGTGTGCGACTTGTTGAAGCCGTAGCCGCTGAACGGGACCAGCACGTCCCAGACCGCGCCGATCGCCTCGGCGGAGAAGCCGCGCTCGCGCATCCCGGCGGAGAAGCGGTCCCACTCGGCGTCCAGGACCTCCTTCTTCTTCTTGCCCATGGCCCGGCGCAGCATGTCGGCGGCGCCGAGGGAGTAGCCGGCCAGCTGCTGGGCGATGGCCATCACCTGTTCCTGGAAGACGACCAGGTGGTAGGTGTCGCCCAGGATGGGCTCCAGCGCCTGTTCCAGTTCCGGGTGGATGGGCTCGACGGGCTGCCTGCCGGTCTTGCGCAGCGCGTAGTTGGTGTGGGCGTTCATCTCCATCGGGCCGGGCCGGTAGAGCGCGTTCACCGCGGCGATGTCGGTGAACGTGGTGGGCCGCATCAGTCTCAGCAGGACCCGCATGCCGCCGCTGTCGAGCTGGAAGACGCCGAGCGTGTCGCCGCGCGCCAGCAGTTCGTACGTGGTCGGGTCGTCGAGCGGGATGTCCAGGATGTCGAGGTCGACGCCCTTGTTGGCGCGGACGCCCGCGATGGCGTCGCCGATGACGGTGAGGTTGCGCAGGCCGAGGAAGTCCATCTTCAGCAGGCCCATGTCCTCGGCCTGGGTGAACGGGAAGCCGGTGATGACCGGGCCGCCGGCCTTGGGTTTGACCAGCGGGAGCACGTCGATCAGCGGCTCGCTGGAGAGGATCACGCCCGCGGCGTGCACGCCGGTGCCCCGGGTGAGGCCCTCGATGCCGGCCGCGGTGTCGATCACCCGCTTGACGTCGGGATCCCGCTCGTACATCTGGCGCAGCTCGCTCGCCTCGCCGTGCCTGGGGTGGGCGGCGTCGTGGATGGCGGCCAGCGGGATCTCCTTGCCGCCGTCCGCCGCGGGGAACGCCTTGGTGATGCGGTCGCCCAGCGCGTAGGGCAGGCCGAGCACCCGGCAGGAGTCCTTGATGGCGGCCTTGGCCTTGATGGTGCTGAAGGTGACGATCTGGCAGACCCGGTCGTCGCCGTACCTGCGCGTGACGTAGTCGATCATCTCGTCCCGCCGGCGGTCGTCGAAGTCCAGGTCGACGTCGGGCATGGTGACGCGTTCGGGGTTGAGGAAGCGTTCGAAGATGAGCCGGTGCTCGATCGGGTCGAGCTGGGTGATGCCCGTGCAGTAGGCCACCATCGAGCCCGTGGCGGAGCCGCGGCCGGGGCCCAGGCCGATGCCGTTCTCGCGCGCGTACCGGCAGATGTCGGCCACGACCAGGAAGTAGCCGGGGAACCCCATCGCGTCGATGACGGACAGCTCGTAGTCGATGCGGTCGAGCACCTCCCGCGGCGGATCGCCGCCGTAGCGGCGGCGGGCCCCGTCTAGCGTCTCCGCGCGCAGCCAGCTCGACTCGGTCTCGCCCTCGGGTACGGGGAAGCGCGGCGTCAGATCGCGGTGCGCGAACACCTCGTCGTAGTCGCCGACCCGCTCGGCGATCAGCAGGGTGTTGTCGCAGGCGCCGGGCACCTCGGCGTCCCAGAGCGCGCGCATCCGGGCGGGAGACTTGATGAAGTAGCCGCTGCCGGAGAACCGGAAGCGGTCGGCGTCGGCCAGGCGCTTGCCCGTGCCCACGCACAGGAGCGCGTCATGGGCCCCGGCCTGGTCCTCCGTGACGTAGTGGGAGTCGTTGGTGGCCAGGGGCGGCAGTCCGAGCCGCTTGCCGAGGCGCAGCAGATCGTCCCTCACCCGGCGCTCGATGGCCAGGCCGTGGTCCATCAGCTCCAGGAAGTAGTTGTCAGGACCGAAGAGGTCGCGGTAGCGCGCGGCGGCCTCGACGGCCTGGTCGTACTGGCCGAGGCGGAGCCTGGTCTGCACCTGGCCGGAGGGGCAGCCGGTGGTGGCGATGATGCCGGGGGCGTGTTCGGCCAGCAGTTCATCATCCATACGCGGATATTTCTGGACATGGCCCTCCAGCCAGGCCCGTGACTGGAGGCGGAACAGGTTACGCAGCCCCTGCGCGCCGGTCGCCCACATGGTCATGTGCGTGTAGAGCCCGCGCCCGGAGACGTCGCCGCCCTCGCCGGTCTCGTCGTCGGACCGGCGCAGGGCGAGGTTGTCGCTGTAGTACACCGGCTTCCGGTGGAGCCGCGACTCCGGGGCGACGTAGGCCTCGATGCCGATGACGGGTTTGACTCCGGCCTTGCGCGCCGTCCGGAAGAACTCGTACGCACCGTGCACGTTGCCGTGATCGCTCATCGCCACGGCGGGCATCTCCTGGCGGGCGACCTCGTCCATCAGCAGGCCGACCTTGGCGGCGCCGTCGAGCATGCTGTACTCCGTATGCACATGCAGATGGACGAAGGACACCACGTCTCCCGGTTGTAGGCTCGCTCGCGAACCCGAGCATTCGACCCGAGAGGCGGCCCGGTTGTCCAACAATCGACACGCCGATCCCCCACATCCACCGGTTGTGGACCTGGACCTCGGTACGGTCCGGGCCTTCGTCGCCGTCACCGAGGACCACTCCTTCAGCGAGGCCGCCACCCGGCTGGAGATCAGCCAGCAGGCCGTCTCCAAACGGATCGCCAAATTGGAGTCCGACCTCGGCGTGCGGTTGTTCTACCGCTCACGCAACGGTGCCGCCCTCACCGAGGACGGCCGGGCGTTCCTGCACTACGCGCGCAGCCTCGTCGGCCTCGCGGACCAGGCGCTCGGCGTGCTGCGCGGCCGTTCCCGCCCGCTCCGGGTCGACGTCCTGGACACCAGGCTGGCCTCGGTCGAGCTGGTCAGGGCGTTCCACAGTACGGCCGAGGACCTGCACATCGACGTCACCACCTCGAACGGCCTCAGGTCGGCCCGCGGCACGCTCGCCAGGGGATCCGTCGACGCCGCCTTCGTCCGCGTCAGCGGGACGCTGGAGGAGGACCTCCGGTACGTGCCGGCCTACTTCGATCCGGTGCACCTGCTGATCAGCCGCGACCACCCGCTGGCCGACCGGCGCGCGGTGGAGGTTTCACGACTCGCGGGATCGACCGTGTGGATGCCCGGCAACGCCCCCGGCAGCGAGTGGGCCGAGTTCTACGGCCTCCTCGGCGCCGCGTTCGACCTCCGGATCGACGCGACGGGGCCGGACTTCGGCTGGGAGCACTTCGTGGCCGACATCGCCTCGGGCGAACGCCTCGGGTTCGTCGGCGAGGGCTGCCGCCTGCCCTGGCACGCCGGTGTCGTGCAGATCCCGGTGGTCGACCCCGTCCCCGTCTACCCGTGCTCGCTGCTCTACCACCGGCAGAACCACCACCCGGTGCTGGCCTCGCTCGTCGACTTCGTGTCCGAGAGGTTCCGGCCGCTCGACCCGCGGCGTCAGTGGGTGCCGGACGCCGATCGCGCCGCCCTGGCCGTAGGAGGGCGCTGACGGGCCCGTACGAGGGCGGGCGGGGGCAGACTGGGGTCAGACCGGGCGAAGGGCGCGTTCGGGGCTCATGGAGCCCAGGAGACGTTCCAGGGCGACCTCGACGTCCTCGCGCCAGGACACGGCGGTTTTCAGCTCCAGCCGCAGCCGCGGAAATCGCAAATGCGGACGAACAGTTTTAAAACCTACGGAAAGCAAATATTCAGCAGGAACCACGCAACTCGGCTCCTCCCATTTGAGGTCCCCGAATGCCTCGATCGCCTTGACCCCCCGGCGTGTGAGGTCCTTCGCCACGCCCTGGATGAGCATCCGCCCCAGCCCGCCGCCGGAGAACTCCTGCACGATATGGGCCGTCATCAACAGCACGGCGTCGGCGCTGACCGGGGACGTGGGAAAGGCCACCGAACGCGGGCTGTAGAGCGGAGGGCTGTAGAGCACGAACCCCGCGGGCACCCCGTCGACATAGACGATCTTCCCGCAGCTCCCCCATTCGAGGAGCGTGCCGGAGATCCAGGCCTCCTTCTCCAGCCCCGGGTCACCCGACTTCACCGCCCGCTCTCCGCTGACAGGGTCGAGCTCCCAGAAAACACACTGGCGGCAGCGCCTTGGAAGATCTTCCAGATTGTCCAGGGTGATATTGACCAGCCGACGCGACAACTACGGCCCCAATCGTAGACCCGGAAAAGCGCGGAAAACCGCGTCCCCACCTGGCATCGTAGCCCAGTGACGGTCTCGCCAGCGGGCACCACGGCCGTACCGCCCCGTCATGGGCGACATGTCCGGCTGGCGTAACCTGGAGTCTCGGATCGATATACACCTAGGAGGTGGGCCGTGACAGAAGAGCAGGATCACGGTCAGACGCCCGCGACCCAAGGGTCGCGCATCGACGCCTACGTCGACCGGTACGCCGCGCGAGCTACCGGGATGGTCGCCTCCGAGATCCGAGCTCTCTTCGCCGTCGCGTCGAGGCCCGAGGTGGTCTCGCTCGCGGGCGGCATGCCGTACGTCACGGCGCTTCCCCTCGACATGGTCGGCGAGCTGGTCTCGGATCTCGTGACCAGACGCGGGCCCGTAGCGCTCCAGTACGGCTCCGGCCAGGGCGACCCGCATCTGCGCGAGCAGATCTGCGAGGTCATGGCGCTGGAAGGGATTCAGGCCGGCGGCAACGACGTGGTCGTCACCGTCGGCTCACAGCAGGCACTCGACCTGATCACCCGGATCTTCATCGATCCGGGTGATGTGGTCCTGGCGGAGGGCCCCTCGTACGTGGGCGCCCTCGGCACCTTCGCCGCATATCAGGCCAAAGTGGTGCATATCGCCATGGACGATCAGGGCATCCTGCCCGAATCCCTCGCCCAGACCATCTACGCCCTGGAGACGGCGGGAGCTCCGATCAAGTTCCTGTACACGATCCCGACCTTCCACAACCCCGGCGGCGTCACGCTCAACACCGCGCGGCGCCAGCAGGTGCTCGACATCTGCCAGCGCGCCGGGGTGCTCATCGTCGAGGACAACCCGTACGGGCTGCTCGGTTTCGACGGCGAGCCGATGCGCGCGCTGCGCGCGGACAACCCCGACGGGGTGGTCTACCTGGGGTCGTTCTCCAAGACGCTCGCCCCGGGCTTCCGCGTCGGCTGGGCGCTCGCCCCGCACGCCGTCCGCGACAAGCTCGTGCTCGCCATGGAGTCGGCCGTACTGTCGCACTCGTCGTTCACCCAGCTGGCCGTCGGCCAGTACCTCGCCACGCAGCCGTGGCGCGAGCAGATCAAGACGTTCAAGGAGCTCTACCGCGAGCGCCGCGACGCCATGCTCGACGCCCTGGAGTCGCTGATGCCTCCGGAGGTCACCTGGACACGGCCCGCGGGCGGGTTCTTCGTCTGGGCGACGCTTCCCGAAGGGCTCGACTCGAAGGCGATCCTGCCCCGTGCGGTGGCCGAGCGGGTGGCGTTCGTCCCGGGCACCGGGTTCTTCTCCGACGGCAGCGGCGCCCGCCACATGCGGCTGTCGTTCTGCTATCCGGAGCCGCACCGCATCCGCGAGGGCGTCCGCCGCCTGGCGGGCGTCATCGAGCAGGAGATGCAGCTGCGCGACACGTTCGGCACCGGCTCCACCCGGGACCACCCCGGCGTGGACACGCCCGGCCCCGACCTGGCCTGACCACCTCACGAACGACCGGCGTCCGCGCGGACGCCGGTCGTTCGCCGTTCCACCCGGCCGGCGTGAACCACGCCCGTCGTACGCCACCGCCCCTTCTCCGCCGGTACGGTTGGACCTCGGGCGATCAGCGAGGAGAAGAGATGAGCGACCTGGGCCACGTGCTCGTGCTGGCCGGCGGCCTTTCCTACGAGCGTGAGGTCTCCCTGCGCTCCGGCCGCCGGGTGAGCGAGGTGCTCAGGGCGGCGGGCATCGACGTGGAGGCCCGCGACACGGACGCGTCGCTGGTGCCGTCGATCCTGGCCGACCCGCCCGACGCCGTGTTCGTGACGCTCCACGGCGGAGCCGGCGAAGACGGCGCGATCCGCTCGGTGCTGGAGCTCCTCAACGTGCCGTACGTGGGAGCCGACCCCGACGCGTGCCGGGTCGCCTTCGACAAGCCCACGGCCAAGGCCGTCGTCCGCTCGGTCGGCCTGCGCACGCCCGCCTCGATCACGCTGCCCAAGGAGACGTTCCACGACCTCGGCGCGACGGCCGTGCTCGGCCGCATCGTCGACCAGCTCGGCCTCCCCCTGTTCGTCAAGCCCGCCCGCGGCGGCTCCGCCCTGGGCGCCTCCATCGTCCGCACCGCCGAGGAGCTCCCGGCCGCGATGGTCGGCTGCTTCGCCTACGGCGACACCGCGCTGATCGAGCGGTACGTCGAGGGCATCGAGGTCGCGGTCTCGGTCGTCGACCTGGGCGAGGGCCCCGTCGCGCTCCCGGCCGTGGAGATCGTCCCCGACGAGGGCGTGTACGACTACGCCGCCCGCTACACAGCCGGCCACACGGAGTTCTTCGCCCCCGCCCGCCTGTCCCCCGCCGCGGCGGCGGCCTGCGCCGAAACCGCCGTGACGGCCCACACGGCGCTCGGCCTGCGCGACATCTCCCGCACCGACCTCATCGTCGACGCCACCGACACCCCCCACTTCCTGGAGGTGAACGTCGCACCCGGCATGACGGAGACCTCCCTCCTGCCTATGGCGGCGGAAGCGGCCGGCCAGGACCTCGGCGACCTCTGCCGCGCCCTCCTCCAGAACGCCGCCTCCCGCCCCCGCCCCAACCTCTCCACCCTCTGACCTCCTTCACCCCGAGGACGCGCCTTTCCTCTGAGGTCGGGAGGACTGTCTCCACCGGCCACGCGCGGTTCTCAGCCGAGCTCGGACTCGTCCTGAGGGGTGCAGGAGCGCATCCCGCCGAGGTCGAGAGCAGCGCCTCCTGTCAGCCCAGCCACGTCGGAATCCATGGAGCCCTCCCGCCAAGGACTGGCCATCCGCCGAAGCTGGGAGCCGCCCCGAGAAGCGTCGGAGCGTCCCATCGCACACGCCCGCTGAGGTCGAGAGCAGCGCCCTCCGCCGAGGTCCGTGGAAGGGCCTCCCGTCGTACGGGCTACCCGCCGAGGTCGCCACGCCGACGTCCCTGGGACCCTCCCCTCCAATGCGCCACACGCCAAGGTCGACAGCGGCGCCTCCCGCTGTTCTCCCACGCAGCCTCAGCAAGCATCTCCCTCTCGGGAGTCGCCACTCACCGAAGCCGGTCCTTGCCTCCCGTCGAGAGGCGTAGGAGCGCCTCCTGCGAGGCTCGCGCTCGCCGAGGTCGAGAACAACTCCTGCCCTGCCCTGGCCACGCCGGGTCTCATGGACTCGTCACCCGCCGAAGCGGAGGCTTGCCCCGAGGAGCGTCGGAGCGCTTCCCATCGCACGCGTCAAGGTCGAGGGAAGCGCCTCCCATGGAAACTCGCCGCCCTCTCCGAGAGCCGGGGGCAGCGCCCTCCGCCGAGGTCCGTAGGAATGCCTCCCACCGGACGCACCACCCGCCAAGGCCGGGAGCAGCTCCTAGCGTCGACCCGGCCAGACGGGGTTCATGACGCCTTTCCCGCCCGATGCGCCGCGCCGAGCTGGGACGCCCCCGCTGAAGGGCGTGGCAGCGCCTCGTCATACGCGCCATCCACCGAGGTTGAGGCGCAACGTCTCCTACGGGACTCGTCCCTCTCCGAGAGCAGGAGCAGCGCCCTCCGCCGAGGTCTGTGGAAGTACCTCCCGTCGTACGCGCCACCGCCTTTTACTGGACTTGCTCTCGCCGAGATCCAGGTACAGCGCCTGCCATCGACCCGACCACGCTGGGGTCCATGGTGGCCCTCCTGCCTAAGACTCGCCGCCGCCGAAGTCAGAACTTGCCTCATGCCGAGGGGCGTGGGAGTGCGTACCTTCAGATTCGCTACCGGCCAAGGTACAGGGTCCCTCGCCGGTCGCCGTGGTCCGGGATAGCGCCTTGGGCGGTCTTCTGGATGTCGCTCAGGTCGCCGGTCGTCGGCGTGCTCGTTCCTGGATGCGGGTGCGGCCATCCTCCGATCGGATGCGACGGATCTCGTACGAAAGGGCGTCTCTTTCGTAAGTAGCCTTGGCGTGTGATCGAGCCGACCTACCCGAAGAGCTTCGCCAGCGACAACCACGCCGGCGTCCATCCAGCCATCCTCGAAGCCATGGCCGCCGCCAATCAGGGCGACGCACCCGCGTACGGCGGCGACACCTGGACGGGGGCGTTCGAGCAGCGCGTCGAGGACGTGTTCGGCTCTCATGCCGAGGGTTTCGCCGTGCTGAACGGCGCGGGCGCGAACATGGTCGGCCTGGCCCTCATGCTCGGCCGCTATGACGCGATCATCTGCCCCGACACCGCCCACATCGCCACCCATGAGACCGGCGCCACGGAACGCATCCTCGGCGTGAAGCTCATGACCGTCCCGACTCCGGACGGCAAGCTCCGCCCCGGTGACATCACCTCCCGCCTGTCCGTGCTGGGAGACCACCACCAGCCCCAGCCGCGCGTCGTCTCCATCTCCCAGGTCACCGAACTCGGCACCTGCTACTCCCCCGACGAGATCGCCGCCCTGGCCGAGACCGCCCACGCCGCCGGCATGCGCCTGCACGTCGACGGCGCCCGACTGGCCAACGCGGCGGCCCATCACGGGTGCGGCCTGGACGCGATCACCACGGCGGTGGGCGTGGACGTCTTCAGCTTCGGCGGCACCAAGAACGGCGCGCTGGCCGCCGAAGCGGTCGTCGTCCTGGATCCGTCCCTCGCCGGCTCGGTCCCGTTCCTGCGCCGCCAGTCGCTCCAGCTCGCTTCGAAGATGCGCTTCATCTCGGCTCAGCTCAGCGCGCTTCTCACCGACGACCTGTGGCGGCAGAACGCGGCCCACGCCAACGCCATGGCCCTCCGCCTGGCGAACGGCCTCGCCGACGTCCCCGGCGTCGCCCTGGAGTATCCCGTCGAGTCCAACGCCGTCTTCGCGCGGCTCCCCATCCACGTCGCCACCGCCCTCCAGCGCCGCTACCTCTTCCACTTCTGGGACGAGACGGCAGGCGTCGTCCGCTGGATGACCGCCTTCGACACGACGCCGGAACACGTCGACGACTTCCTCGACGACATCCGCAAGGCAGCCACGGCGTAACGCCCCACCCGTGTTTCACGTGAAACACGTCCCGAGCGCTCTCACAACGTGGGGTGAGTTCACGAGCCATGGGGAAGGACGGCCACGAGACAGGCGGTCTCACACGGCGCCAGGAACACGAAGACGCGTGTTTCACGTGAAACACGTCCCGAGCGCCCTCCCCAGATGGAGAGACACGGGCCATAGGCAGGGGCCACCACCACGGCACGAGGCCGACAACAAGAAGCCCCGCGTTTCACGTGAAACACGGGGCGTGGGCAGTCGGCGGACGTTTCACGTGAAACCGAGACTTGAACCGGAACTACTCCCCGGCCTCCCGCATGGCACGGGCCGCCTCAGGCGCCATGGCGCCGATGATGCGCTCAAGGTCGTCGATCGTGGCGAACTCCACCACGATGCGCCCCTTCCGGCGCCCGAGGTCGACCTTCACCTTGGTCTCGAAGTGATCGGAGAGCCGGTCCGCGAGATGAGAGAGGCCAGGAGCGGTGGGCTTGCCGGCCTGACGTTCACGGACAGGCTTGGCCGGAGCGGCCTGGGCGCTGCCGAGAGCGACGATCTCCTCCACCGCGCGCACCGGGAGCAACTCGGCGCTGATGCGCTTGGCGAGCAGGATCATCTCCTCCGGCGTGGACAGGCCGAGCAGAGCGCGCCCGTGACCGGCCATGATGGTGCCGGCCGCGACCTTGAGCTGAAC
Source organism: Nonomuraea sp. C10 (assembly GCF_008017515.1). NCBI lineage: Bacteria > Bacillati > Actinomycetota > Actinomycetes > Streptosporangiales > Streptosporangiaceae > Nonomuraea > Nonomuraea sp. C10. Next base: position 1,174,832 of record NZ_VPFF01000003.1, on the reverse strand, counting down.
TTCCGGCGGGAGTTTGAGCAGGCGGAGGGTGTTGGTGATGTGTGAGCGGGAGCGGCCGACCTTCTGGGCGAGCTGGTCGTGGGTCGCATCGAAGTCGTCGAGGAGCTGCTGGTAGGCGGCCGCCTCTTCCAGCGGGTTGAGCTGCTCACGCTGGAGGTTCTCGATCAGGGCGTCGCGGAGGAGGTCGGTGTCACGGGTGTTGCGGACGATCGCCGGAATCTCCTGCAGGCCCGCCATCTTGCAGGCCCGCAGCCGCCGCTCCCCCATGATGAGCTCGTACTGTCCGCCACCCACGGGGCGCACCACCACGGGCTGCAGGAGGCCGACCTCGCGGATCGACGCCTCCAGCTCCAGAAGGCGTTCGTCGTTGAACACCTCACGCGGCTGGCGCGGGTTCGGCACGATCGCGGAGACGGCGACTTCCTTGAAGTACGCCCCGGCGACGGGTTTCGGTCCGGCCTCCGGCGCCGCCGAACCGCTGGCAGGGGGCACCGTCCCCGCGCCGTCAACAATGGGACCGGTCGGGATGAGCGCCCCCAGCCCCTTGCCCAATCCCCGCCGCTGCTGGCTCACTGCGTCTCCTCATCCACCCGAACCGATTCCGGTCACTCCAGGAGAGGTTACCGTTGCCTGCCCCGGCCAGGGCCGCCTCTACACACCGTCCCACCGGATTTACACCACCATGCCCTGAACACACCCGATGCCAGAAGCCGCCATCAACCCGAGACGGGGCATCCTGCCCCCGAGCCTCACAGCGTGCATGCACGAGTCGATCAGCCCAGACGGTTGACCCTCAGCAGATGCCGCGCTTTCGAAGGGGCACCGCCCCGAGGGAGATCACAATCTCACACCAGGGCGCGGTGGGCGATCTCCCTGGCGGCGTCCATGTAGGCCATCGCACCACTGGAGCCCGGATCGTACGTCATCACCGACTGCCCGTAGCTGGGCGCCTCCGAGAGGCGGACGCTGCGCGGGATCAGCGTGTTGAGCACCGTGTCCCCGAAGTGCGCCCGGACCTCCTCCGCCACCTGTGAAGCCAGCCGGGTGCGGCCGTCGTACATGGTGAGGACGATCGTGGACAGGCGGAGCGTCGGGTTGAGGTGGACCTTGATGAGGTCGACGTTCCTGAGGAGCTGCCCGAGACCTTCCAGCGCGTAGTACTCGCACTGGATCGGGATCATCACCTCGTCCGCCGCGACCAGGGCGTTGACCGTGAGCAGGCCGAGCGACGGCGGGCAGTCGATGATGATGTAGTCGAAGTCCATGGAGTCGTACGCGGCCAGCGCCCGGCGCAGCCGCGCCTCCCGAGCCACCAGGGAGACGAGCTCGATCTCCGCGCCGGCCAGGTCGATGGTGGCGGGGGCGCAGTAGAGGTTGGGCATGTCGGGGACCTGCTTGACGATGTCCGCCATCGGCAGGTCGTCGACCAGCACCTGATAGACATCCGGCACGTCACCGCGGTGCTCGGTGGCCAGCGCGGTGGACGCGTTGCCCTGCGGGTCCAGGTCGACCACCAGCACGCGCTCGCCCTTCATCGACAGCGCGGCCGCGATGTTCACCGAGGTCGTGGTCTTGCCGACGCCACCCTTCTGGTTCGCCACCGCGATCACCCGGGTCTTCGCCGGCTTGGGCCAGGCGTCACTGTCGCCCATGGGGAGATCACCCGCCTGGGCGGACAACTGTGCGGCCGGTGTTTCACGTGAAACCACTGAGTTGAGCGCCTCTCGTACCAACGGCGAATCACCTGGGTTCAGGGGGGTCTGGGTCACGATGGCCATCCTTTCAACCCGTGGCGTATCGGTGACGGGGATTCGCTGTCGGGACACGCCCGTTTCGGGCCAGCCAACCCCGGTGGGATTCTCGGACAGAGGCCTGTCCGGCCAGCCCAGACCGCATTGCGCGACTGGCATGCCGTCACCTCCTTCGTCGCCGCCTTTTCTGCTCCGGCGCGCGACCCGCTACGACTCGCACCAGTGTTGCAGGCGGCTCGACCTTACCGTGCCCCACGGTCACAAGCTCGGCCGTGAGGGCGCCGACGGCCTTGAGTCGTGGCTCTGCCTCGGCGAGCTCCTCGGCGGCCCGCTCCCCCTTCATGGCGATGAGCTCGCCGCCCTCACGGAGCAGCGGCATCGCCCAGGTGAGCAGCCGGTCGAGCGGCGCGACGGCGCGGGCGCTCGCGACGTCGAACTCCCGCTTGCCCTTCAGCTCCTCGGCGCGGCCGCGCAGCACCTCGACGTTGTCGAGCTTGAGCGCCTCGACGCACTCCTCCAGGAACACGGTACGGCGGAGCAGCGGCTCCAGCAGGGTGACCGTGAGATCCGGCCGGACGATGGCCAGCACCAGCCCGGGCAGGCCCGCACCGGAGCCGATGTCGACCAGGCGGGCGTCATGAGGCACGGCCTCCGCGACGACGGCGCAGTTGAGCAGGTGGCGGTCCCAGATCCGCGGCACCTCGCGCGGGCCGAGCAGCCCTCGCACCACCCCGGGGCCGGCGAGCAGTCCGGCGAACTCCTGGGCGCGGTCCCAGGCGTCGCCGGTGAACACGTCCCGCGCGATGTCCGGCGGAGGCGGCAGCTCGTCGCTCACTGCTTGGTGGCCCTTTCTCATGGGTGACGGTTTCTAGGCTGGGCAGGCGATCTCACCGAAGACTATCGGCCCTGCCTGAACGGAACCCCAGAGCGCGCCGCGCCGACTTTTCCACAATGCGGAAGCGCAGCTGGAGAGGGGGTCTGTGGATAAGGCTGTGGATAGAACGGATGCTCGCTCGTACCCCTGAAAGCTCCTGGGAGAGGCCCGGAAACGCGAGCGGCCGCCGGCGCCCGAAGGCGGGCCGGCGGCCGGGATGCCAGAGGAGTGGTCAGGCGGGCATGACCACGACGTAGCGGTTGGGCTCCTCGCCCTCGGACTCGCTGCGGAGGCCGGCGGCCGCCACCGCGTCGTGGACGATCTTGCGTTCGAAGGGGGTCATCGGCTCCAGAGCCCTGGGCTCACCGTGATCCTTGACCTGGTCGGCGACCTCGGTGCCGAGCTTGGTGAGCTCCGCGCGGCGGCGCTCGCGGTAGCCGGCGACGTCGAGCATGAGGCGCGACCGCTCCCCCGTCTGCCTGTGGACGGCCAGCCGGGTGAGCTCCTGCAGCGCCTCCAGCACCTCGCCGTCGGGGCCGACCAGCTCGTTGCTCTTGATGCCGACGACGGAGACCATCGCGCGGTCTCCCTCGACGTCCATGTCGATGTCGCCGTCGATGTCGGCGATGTCGAGAAGGCCTTCGACGTAGTCGGCCGCGATCTCGCCTTCCTGCTCCAGCGCGTTGAGATCAGGAGCTTTCTCCTGCTCGGCCTCGGTCATGACCGGCCTCTCCTTCGTAATCACGACTTCTTGCTGCCGGTGCGCTTGCTGCGGCTCTGGCGGCTGGGCTGGTTCCTGACGATCTTAGGCTCAGGAGGCGGGGCGGGGGCCTCTTCTTCCGGAGTCGTCCCGCGCAGCCGCTGGGCCAGGCTCGGCTTGGGCCTGACCGGGATCACGTTGCCCTTGGCGTCGAACTGCGGCATCGGGTTGCGGCTGTAGAACCAGTGCTGCTGGCCGAGCGTCCACACGTTGGTGGTGACCCAGTAGAGGATCAGGCCGAGCGGGAAGTTCAGGCTGAAGAACGCGAACAGCGGCGAGATCCACATGAGGATCTTCTGCTGCTGGGCCATCGGGTTGTCGGGCATCTGCGCCATGGATCGCGTGACGCTCTGCCGGACGGTGAGGAACGTGGTCAGCGAGCTCAGCGCGACGAAGATCGCCATCACGACCCGCGTCTGCACGGGGCTCGCGTCCAGGGCGATCATGTCCGCTTCTGGCATGAAGAAGTAGGCCGGCAGCGGGGCGCCGAAGATGTGCGCCTTGCCGGCGCTGTCGACCAGCTCCTGGGTCATGCCGAACTTCGGCTCGCCGCTGGCCATCGCCTGCAGCACGGTGAACATGCCGATGAAGATCGGGAACTGCGCCAGAACGGGAAGGCACCCGCCCAGCGGGTTCGCGCCCGCGCCCTGGTACAGCGCCATGACCTCTTGGTTCATGCGCTGTTTGTCGTTCTTGTAGCGCTTGCGGATGTCCGCCACCTTGGGGGCGAGCTCCTGCATCTTCTTCGACGAGCGCATCTGCTTGAGGAAGAGCGGGAAGATGCAGATCCGCATCAGCACGGTCAACGTGATGATGGTCAACGCCCACGTCAGGCCACTGTCCGGGTTGAGGAAGGTGGCGTATCCCGTATGGATCCAGGTGATGACGAAGGCTACGGCTTCATAGAGCCAGCTCAGCCAGGACAGCTCCACTGAGCTATCTCCCTTGCAATTCGTGAGACCGAACCGGGCGTGGGGGCACCGGGTCTATACCTCCGGGGTGGAATGGGTGGCACCGCCCGATGCGCCGGACAGTCAACCATGTGCCGCGCAGGGCTCCGTGTACGGACATCGCCTCAAGCCCGTACGCGCTGCACGATGGGTAGAAGCGGCAGCGTGGACCGAGCAGCGGGCTGATGAACGCCCGATAGAACCGGATGGGGACGATCAGCACGCGAGCGGCGAGGCTCGGCGTCCCTTGCGGCTGCTCCGTCATCTCTGCTGCCCATCCATCGCGGACTCGTGCCGCCTGAGCAATCGGTCCAGGGTGGAGTCGAGCTCGGCGGCGAGGTGCTCGTATCGCGCTGACGCGGCCGGGGGGTTGGCGCGTACCACAAGCAGGCTACCTCTCGGAAGCCGGTCGAGACGCTCGCGCATCAGGTGTCGGAGCCGCCGCTTGACCTTGTTGCGCACCACCGCGCCTCCGACGGCCCGGCTCACCACGAAACCCACCAGAGGCGTCTCTTCCCCAGAAACGGCGAGATGTATCACCAAAGTAGGGCGACCGGCGCGATTTCCGCGCTTGATCGCCTTCTGGAAGTCGTCGCCCCGCCGCATGCGGGATGGCCGGGAAAGCATGGGAATACGCCTATCGCCCGCCGGCACAAGTCACCGGCGGGCGGAAAGTCGGGCGCGGGTCGATCAGGCCGACAGCTTCTCGCGGCCCTTGCGGCGGCGAGAGGCGAGGATGGCACGACCGGCCCGGGTGCGCATCCGCAGCCGGAAGCCGTGGGTCTTCGCGCGGCGACGGTTGTTCGGCTGGAAAGTACGCTTGCTCACGAGTGGGCTCCAGGCTTGAGGGTGCGCACGAGGCGCTGAACACACATGGCTGGCCTGTCATTAAGGCGAGGGCACGCGAAATAGCCGACGCGTGACAAGCCGACCGTCGTACGTTACGGGTCAGGAGCGCCCCAGGTCAAACCGGAACCGTCATCCACGGATCCACAGGCGACTTTTCCACCGGCCCGCCGACGTCCACATGTTGTGCACTCAGGTACCACTAGGCTGTGGACAACGCCTTGAACACAGCTGTGCACATAGATACTGTCGGCCCTTCCAGACCCACTAGCAGGGCTGTGCACAACTTGTGGATCTCCTGTGGAGACCCTGGGGGTTCCCACCCGGGCTCGACGCTGTGGACGGCAGGGCTGATCGCGAGGCGGTGGCCCTCTGGGTGTGGATAACACTCGCGGGGGGCCGCGATAGGAAGGAGGGGGAAACGCCCGATGACCAACGTCGACCTCGGCGCGGTATGGGCCAGGGCTCTGGGCAACTTTCTCAACGAGAACGTGCCCATACAGCAGCGCACCTGGCTCGGGATGGTGCGCCCCATCGCTCTCGCGGACGACACGATCGTGCTCGGCGTCCCCAACGACTTCCTGAAGGACCTCATCGAGGGCAAGCTGCGCCCGCTCGTGGCTCACGCGCTGTCCCAGGAGCTGGGCCGCGCCATGCGGCTGGCCGTGATGATCGACACCACCGCCCCCGAGCCGCCCAAGCAGGATCTTCATCCCCAGCCTGGGGGTAATGGTTATCCCCAGGGGCAGGACCCCCAGCCGCGTTTTCCACAGGGTGCGCCACCCCAGCATTTCCAGGTTTCCGAGCCCCCGCAGTTCTATTCTCCACAGCCGGAATCCGGCCAGCCGTCCACCGAATATCCACAGCCTTCGTTCTCTTTCGACCCGGGCACGTTCGACCAGGCTCCGTCGTACACACCGCCTGTGGAGAAGGCGCCGGAACCGGCGCCGAACCGGTGGGAAGCCAAGAGCAGCAAGCCCAGCGAGCCGGCCCGGCTCAACCAGAAATACACCTTCGAGACCTTCGTCATCGGCGCCAGCAACCGCTTCGCGCACGCCGCGGCCGTGGCCGTCGCCGAATCCCCGGCCAAGGCGTACAACCCGCTGTTCATCTACGGCGACTCGGGGCTGGGGAAAACTCACCTGCTCCACGCGATCGGGCATTACGCGCAGAGCCTGTACGACGGCGCCCGGGTGCGTTACGTGAGCTCCGAGGAGTTCACCAACGACTTCATCAACAGCATCCGCGACCACAAGGCCGACGGTTTCCGGGGCCGCTACCGCGCGATCGACATCCTGCTCGTGGACGACATCCAGTTCCTGGAGGGCAAGGAGCAGACGCAGGAGGAGTTCTTCCACACCTTCAACACGCTCCACAACGCCAACAAGCAGATCGTGATCTCCAGCGACCGGGCGCCGAAGCAGCTGATCACGCTGGAAGACCGGCTGCGCAACCGGTTCGAGTGGGGCCTGATCACCGACGTGCAGCCGCCCGAGCTGGAGACGCGGATCGCGATCCTCAGGAAGAAGGCCATACAGGAGGGCCTGGCGGCGCCGCCGGAGGTTCTGGAGTACATCGCCAGCCGCATCTCCACCAACATCCGCGAGCTGGAGGGGGCGCTGATCAGGGTCACCGCGTTCGCCAGCCTCAACCGGCAGGGTGTGGATCTCCAACTGGCCGAGGTGGTGCTGAAGGACCTGATCACCTCGGAGTCGGGGCCGGAGATCACCATCGCCACGATCATGGCGAAGACGTCCGAATACTTCGGCATCAGCATCGACGACCTGTGTGGCAGCTCGCGCAGCAGGGCTCTGGTGAACGCGCGGCAGATCGCGATGTATCTGGCGAGGGAGCTGACGGAGCTGTCGCTGCCGAAGATCGGGCAGCAGTTCGGCGGCCGCGACCACACGACCGTGATGCACGCCGAACGCAAGATCCGCTCGCTCATCGCGGAGCGCCGCTCGATGTACAACCAGGTCAACGAGCTGACAATGCGCATCAAACAGACGTCGCGCGGGTCCTAGCCGTCATGCACACCCTGTGGAAAACGCTGTGGATCAGGGGAAACGCGCCAAGCCGCCGTTCGTACGCCCCGCTATGCCCAGAAATTTCCTGCACAGAGGCTGGGGATAACAGTGGGGACATCCTGAGGAGAACCTGGGGACTACCGGTGGATGACTTGGGGACGGCCTGTGAACAGCCTCCGAGGGCGGAACGGAAGACCCGTTTACCCCGTGGACAACCGGTGGAAACCCGGTGGATGACCGGTGGACGAAGGCACCAAGATCTGGGGACGGCCTGTGGGCAACGCGGCTTCATCCCCAGCCGCCGAAGTTACCCCCAGGCGTCACCCACACCCGCAGTGGATGAAAATCGGGCCGTCGAGCTGCGGAGACGCAGGTTTTCCACAGTATCCACCGCCCCTAGTGTGATGACTCCACTTATCTCTTAAGAAGAAACTCAAGACCCATAGAGGGGTTCTCGCTGTTCGCGTCTGCCGGAGGCGAGACACTTGGAATCAACGACGAAGCAGGAGGCTGATCACCGTGATGTTCCGAATCGAGCGAGACGTCCTCGCTGAGGCGGTGGCATGGACGGCACGCAGTCTCCCGGCACGGCCGTCCGTGCCCGTCCTCGCGGGCATGCGCCTGGAGGTCACCGAGGAGCAGCAGTTGAAGCTGTCCGGCTTCGACTACGAGGTCTCGGCGGAGGTGACGCTCGAACTGCACACCGGCGAGCCCGGCATGGTCCTGGTCTCCGGCAAGCTGCTGGCCGAGATCACCCGCTCGCTTCCCGCACAGCCTGTGGACTTCGTGGTGGAGGGCGCCAAGGCGGTCGTCACGTGCGGCAGCGCCCGGTTCACCCTCCTCACCATGCCTGTGGAGGACTACCCGACGCTCCCCGCCATGCCGCCCGCGGCCGGCCGGGTGGGCAGCGACGTCTTCGCCTCCGCAGTCAGCCAGGTGGCCGTCGCCGCCGGACGTGACGACACGCTGCCGATGCTGACCGGCGTGCGCATGGAGATCGAGGGCGACACCGTCACCCTCGCCGCGACCGACCGCTACCGCCTGGCCGTGCGCGAGCTGAAGTGGCAGCCTGGCCAGCCCGACTTCTCCGCCATCGCGATGATCCCCGGCAAGACCCTGGCCGACACGGCCAAGGCCCTGGGCGCCACCGGCGCCGAGGTGGAGATCGCGCTCAGCTCCGCCGGCGGCACCGGCGAGGGCATGATCGGCTTCTCCAGCGCGGGCCGGCGCACCACCACGCGCCTGCTCGACCCGGAGTTCCCCAAGTACCGCTCGCTGCTGCCCACTGAGTTCTCCGCGCGCGCCGACCTGTCCACAGGCCCGTTCGTCGAAGCGGTCAAGCGCGTCGCCCTGGTCGCCGAGCGCAACACCCCGGTGCGGCTGGCGTTCAGGAGCGGCGAGGTCGTGCTGGAGGCGGGCAGCGGCGACGAGGCCCAGGCCGTCGAGGCCCTGCCCGTCGAGTACGAGGGCGAGGAGATGAACATCGCCTTCAACCACCAGTTCCTGCTCGAAGGGCTGGGCGCGATCGACTCCGACGTGGCCCGCCTGCAGATGACCACCTCGACCAAGCCCGCCATCCTCACCGGTGGAAAGCCTGTGGACGAGGGCGGCACTCCCGATTACCGCTACCTGATCATGCCGATTCGCCTGTCTAGCTGAATAATCGGTCGGAGATGGTGGAATCCGGACGAGGGGGTAGTGGGGCAACATGCAGATCGGCATGGTTGGACTCGGCAAGATGGGCGGCAACATGGCCGAGCGGTTGCGCCGCGGCGGTCACGACGTGGTCGGTTTCGACCGCGACCCCTCCCTCAGCGACGTGGCGAGCCTGAAGGAGCTGGTCAGTCGGCTGCAGACCCCCCGCACGGTCTGGGTGATGGTGCCGGCGGGCGCGCCCACCCAGCAGACGATCGACGACCTCGGCGAGCTGCTGTCAGCGGGCGACGTGGTCGTCGACGGCGGCAACTCCCACTATGTGGACGACCAGAAGCACGCCGCCGAGCTGGCCGGCAAGGGCGTCGGCTTCGTCGACTGCGGCGTGAGCGGCGGCGTCTGGGGTCTCGACAACGGCTACGCCCTCATGTGCGGCGGCGACCGGCCGCACGTCGAGCGCCTCATGCCGATCTTCGAGACGCTCAAGCCCGAGGGCGAGGACGGTTTCGTGCACGCCGGCGACGTGGGCGCCGGCCACTTCGCGAAGATGGTCCACAACGGCATCGAGTACGGCATGATGCAGTCCTTCGCCGAGGGCTGGGAGCTGCTCGAGGCCTCCGACGTGGTCAAGGACGTGCGGGGCTGCTTCAGCAGCTGGCGCACCGGCACCGTGATCCGCTCCTGGCTGCTCGACCTCATGGTGCGGGCGCTCGACGACGACGAGCACCTGGAGGGCCTGCGCGGCTACGCGCAGGACTCCGGGGAGGGCCGGTGGACCGTGCAGGCCGCAGTCGACCACGAGGTGCCGCTGCCCGTGATCACCGCCGCGCTGTTCGCCAGGTTCGGCTCGCGGCAGGACGACCCTCCGGCGATGAAGGTGGTGGCCGCGCTGCGCAACCAGTTCGGCGGCCACGCGACCACCTCGGCCGAGGGCTCGACGGCCAAGGGCGCCGACGCGCCGGGCGCGGACGTGCCCCCGCTGCCCCGCGACGGCGAGCGGGAGTGAGTTTTCCACAGGCTGTGAGCCGGTGACCGCAGAGGTCGGCGCGGCCGACTAACCTTCGTGGGGTGCATGTCGCCCACCTGTCGCTGACCGATTTCCGGTCCTACACGTCCGTGGAGCTCGGCCTGGAGCCGGGCGTCACGGCCTTCGTGGGGCCCAACGGCCAGGGCAAGACTAACCTCGTCGAGGCGCTGGGCTACGTGGCGACCCATTCCAGCCACCGGGTGGCGAGCGACGCGCCGCTGGTGCGCCACGGCGCCTCGCGGGCAGTCGTCCGCTGCGCCGTCCACAGGGACGACCGGCGCGCCCTCGTGGAGCTGGAGATCAACCCCGGCAGGGCCAACCGCGCCCGGCTCAACCGCTCCCCCGTGTCCCGCGCGCGCGACGTCGTCGGGCTGCTGCGCACGGTCCTGTTCGCCCCCGAGGACCTCGCCATGGTCAAGGGCGACCCGTCCGAGCGCCGCCGCTTCCTCGACGACCTGCTGGTCTCCAGGACTCCGCGGTTCGCCGGCGTACGCGCCGACTACGACCGGGTGCTGAAGCAGCGCGGCGCGCTCCTGCGTACGGCCGCGCAGGCCCGCAGAGGCGCCAGGAGCGGACGGAAGGCCGAGAGTGAGGCCGGGTTCGCGGCGGCGGGCGCCGGCGACGTCCTGGGCACGCTGGAGGTGTGGGACGCCCATCTCGCGCGCCACGGCGCCGAGCTGTTGCGCGCCCGCCTCGAGCTGATCGAGTCGCTGCGCCCGCTGGTCGCCGGGGCCTACGCCGCGCTGGCCCCCACCAGCGCCCCCGCGACGCTGGCCTATCGCAGCACGTTGTCCACAGGCGACGACGCCTCTGAGGACGAAATCCCCGGTGAGAGGGGATCTTCCGATGCGCCGACGTTATCCACAGACCTGGGGAAAACTCTTGAGGAGCGGCTCAAGGAGCGGCTGCTGGAGGTCCGTCCCGCCGAGCTCGAACGCGGCGTGACGCTCGTCGGCCCCCACCGCGACGACCTGGTTCTCGGCCTCGGCGAGCTGCCCGCCAGGGGTTACGCCAGCCATGGCGAGTCCTGGTCGTTCGCGCTGGCCCTGCGGCTGGCCGCCTACGACCTGCTGCGGGCCGACGGCGGCGACCCGGTGCTGATCCTCGACGACGTGTTCGCGGAGCTCGACGCGCAGCGCAGGCGCCGTCTCGCCGAGATCGTCGCCCCTGCCGAGCAGGTCCTTATCACGGCGGCTGTGGACGACGACGTGCCGCCCGAGCTGTCCGGAGCCAGATTCGAGGTCGCTGAAGGGAGCGTGCGACGTGTCCGCTGACCACGACGCCACGGCCAGGGGCGCCGCCCTGGCCAGGGAGAAGCTCGCCCAGGCCAAGGCCGACGCGGCCAAGCGGGGCCAGCTGCCGCGCAGCGAGCCCCGGCGCAGGGCGGCCGGCCCGCGCCGGGACGCCGGCGACCCGCTGCTGTTCGGCCGGGCCATCGCTGACCTCCTGGCGGCCCGGGGCTGGGAGCAGTCCGCGGCCGTGGGCGGCGTGTTCGGCCGGTGGGCCGACATCGTCGGTCCCGACCTGGCGGCCCACACCAAGCCCGAGTCGTTCGAAGACGGCGAGGTGCTGGTGGCGGCCGACTCGACGGCGTGGGCGACGCAGGTCAGGCTGCTGGCGCGCACCCTCGTCCGCCGCCTCAACGAGGAGCTCGGCGACAACACCGTGACGAAGGTGAAGGTCAGAGGCCCGATGAACGCCCCACGCCCCACGGGCGGATTGCGGGTGACCGGAAGCCGGGGTCCGGGCGACACCTACGGATAGCCGGTCCGCCGGCCGTCCACAGCAGGGCTTTCGTGCCGCCGCGGCCGGCCGCGTTCCAGCAGCGGGCGCTCGCGTGGCTCTGGGCAGGCTGTTGGGCGATCAGAGGGCTCCCAGACGCGCTGACCCCCCGATCGGGAGGGGGGATGCTGATCCGGGGGGAAAACGAGCCAGAGAGCATCACAGGCGCGTTCAATGCCACCTTCGGGCTCCGGACCCGGTAGAATGAAAGCGGATTCCGGACACGTCCGCTTGCGTGTCACCCCGGCAGGCAAGCCGACTCCCCTGGGTGACCGCGCATCGGGGCACTCACGACGGTGACGGGCACGGCAGGGGCAGCTTTTTCGCATTCGAGCGTCCCCGCCGCGTGTCCGCGGCAGGAGGATTACGCAGTTGTCCTACGACGCTAGCTCAATCACCGTACTCGAGGGGCTTGAGGCCGTACGCAAGCGCCCGGGTATGTATATCGGCTCGACCGGCGAGCGCGGCCTGCACCACCTCGTGCAGGAGATCGTCGACAACGCGGTCGACGAGGCGCTCGCGGGCTACGCCGACCGGATCGAGGTCACGCTGCTCGCCGACAACGGCGTGCGCGTGGTCGACAACGGCCGGGGCATCCCCACCGGCATACACCCCGTCGAGAAGCGCTCCGCGGTCGAGGTCGTGCTGACGACCCTGCACGCCGGCGGCAAGTTCGACAGCCAGGCCTACGCCGTCTCCGGCGGCCTCCACGGCGTCGGCTCGGCCGTCGTCAACGCGCTGTCCACGGCCATGGACGTCGAGATCAAGCAGAACGGCCACTACTGGCGCATCTCCTTCGACCACTCCAAGCCGACCGCTCCCCTGGCCAAGGGCGAGGAGACCGACGAGACCGGCACCAGCGTGACGTTCTGGCCCGACGCCAACGTCTTCGAGACCACGACATGGAACTTCGAGACGCTCTCGCGCCGGTTCCAGGAGATGGCCTTCCTCAACAAGGGCCTCGCCATCGTCTTCACCGACGAGCGTCCCGACCACGTCAACGGCGAGCCGCACCGGGTCGAATACCTGTACGAGGGCGGCCTGGCCGACTTCGTCAAGCACCTCAACGACAAGAAGGAGCCGGCCCACGCGTCGATCATCTCCTTCGAGACCGAGGGCGACGGCATAGCGGTCGAGATCGCGATGCAGTGGAACAACTCCTACGCGGAGTCCGTCTACACCTTCGCCAACACGATCAACACCGCCGAGGGCGGCACCCACGAGGAGGGCTTCCGCGCCGCGCTGACGACCATCGTCAACCGCTACGCGCGCGAGCAGAAGTTCCTCAAGGAGGGCAAGGACGACAACCTGTCCGGCGAGGACGTCCGCGAGGGCCTCACCGCGATCATCTCGGTCAAGCTCTCCGACCCGCAGTTCGAGGGCCAGACCAAGACCAAGCTGGGCAACACCGAGGCCAAGTCGTTCGTCCAGAAGGCCTGCAACGACCACCTGCGCGACTGGTTCGAGCGCAACCCTGGCGAGGCCAAGGACATCATCAACAAGTGCCTGCAGGCCTCACGCGCCCGCATGGCCGCCCGCCAGGCCCGCGACCTGACGCGCCGCAAGTCCCTGCTGGAGTCCGGCAGCGGGCTGCCCGGCAAGCTGGCCGACTGCCAGTGGAACGACCCCGAGAAGTGCGAGCTGTTCATCGTCGAGGGCGACTCGGCCGGCGGCTCGGCCAAGGGCGGCCGCGACTCGCGCTTCCAGGCGATCCTCCCCATCCGCGGCAAGATCCTCAACGTGGAGAAGGCGCGGATCGACAAGGTCCTGAAGAACAACGAGGTCCAGGCGCTCATCACTGCACTCGGCACCGGCGTCCACGACGACTTCGACATCGCCAAGCTGCGCTACCACAAGGTCATCCTGATGGCCGACGCCGACGTCGACGGCCAGCACATCAACACCCTGCTGCTGACGCTGCTGTTCAGGTTCATGCGGCCGCTCATCGAGGCCGGCCACGTCTACCTGTCCTGCCCGCCGCTCTACAAGATCAAGTGGGACCGCAAGGGCGAGGACGCCTCCTACGCCTACTCCGACTCCGAGCGCGACGCCGTCATCCAGGCGGGCATCGAGGCCGGCAAGCCCGACCCCCGCCCGCGCGACAACGTCCAGCGGTTCAAGGGTCTGGGCGAGATGAACGCCGCCCAGCTCTGGGAGACCACGATGAACCCCGAGACCCGGCTGCTGCGCCTGGTCACCCTTGACGACGCCGCCCAGGCCGACGACCTGTTCAGCGTGCTCATGGGCGAGGACGTGGAGGCGCGCCGCGACTTCATCATCCGCAACGCGCGCGATGTCCGCTTCCTCGACGTCTGAGCGGCCTAGCCGCATCTCGATAAAGGACCACAACCTGTGACGGAAGTGAACACCACTCCCCCAGCTGACCGCATCGAACCGGTGGACATCCAGTCCGAGATGCAGCGCAGCTACATGGACTACGCGATGTCCGTCATCGTGTCCAGGGCGCTGCCGGACGTGCGCGACGGACTCAAGCCGGTGCACCGCCGGGTGCTGTACGCGATGTACGACGGCGGCTACCGCCCCGACCGCGGCTACTTCAAGTGCGCCCGCGTCGTCGGTGACGTGATGGGCACCTACCACCCCCACGGCGACACCTCGATCTACGACGCGCTCGTCCGCCTCGCGCAGCACTGGTCGCTGCGCTACCCGCTGGTCGACGGACAGGGCAACTTCGGCTCGCCGGGCAACGACCCGGCGGCGGCGATGCGCTACACCGAGTGCAAGCTCGCGCCCATCGCCATGGAGATGCTGCGCGACATCGACAAGGAGACCGTCGACTTCCGGCCCAACTACGACGGCAAGTCGCAGGAGCCCGACGTCCTCCCCGCGCGGTTCCCGCAGCTGCTCGTCAACGGCTCGGGCGGCATCGCGGTCGGCATGGCCACCAACATCCCGCCGCACAATCTGCGCGAGGTCGCCGCCGCGGTCAAATGGTGCCTGGAAAACCCCGAGGCCGACGACGAGGAGCTGCTCGAAGCAGCGATCAAGCTGGTCAAGGGGCCCGACTTCCCCACCCGCGCGCTGATCGTCGGCCGCCGCGGCATCGAGGACGCCTACCGCACCGGCCGCGGCTCGATCACCATGCGGGCCGTGGTCGAGGTCGAGGAAGACGGCAAGGGCCGCCAGGCGCTCGTCGTCACCGAGCTGCCCTACCAGGTCAACCCCGACAACCTCGCCCTCAAGATCGCCGAGCTGGTCCGCGAGGGCAGGCTGACCGGCATCGCCGACGTCCGCGACGAGAGCTCCTCCCGCGTCGGGCAGCGGCTGGTGATCGTGCTCAAGCGCGACGCGGTCGCCAAGGTCGTGCTCAACAACCTCTACAAGCACACCCAGCTGCAGGACACCTTCGGCGCCAACATGCTGGCGCTGGTCGACGGCGTGCCGCGCACGCTCCGCCTCGACCAGTTCGTCCGCCACTACGTGGCACACCAGATCGAGGTCATCGTCCGCCGTACGCGCTACCTGCTGCGCAAGGCGGAGGAGCGCGCCCACATCCTGCGCGCGCTGCTCAAGGCGCTCGACCGGCTCGACGAGGTCATCGCGCTCATCCGGGCGTCGGAGTCCGCCTCCCACGCCCAGCAGGGCCTGATGTCGCTGCTGGAGATCGACGAGATCCAGGCGCAGGCCATTCTCGACATGCAGCTGCGCAAGCTCGCCGCCCTGGAGCGCCAGGCGATCCAGGACGAGTACGACCACCTCATGACACAGATCGCCGAGTACAACGCGATCCTGGCCAGCGAGGCCCGTCAGCGGGAGATCATCGGCGAGGAGCTGGGCGAGGTCGTCTCGCGTTACGGCGACGAACGCCGCACCGAGATCATCGCGCACGACGGCGACATGTCCATCGAGGACCTCATCGCCGAAGAGGACGTCGTCGTCACCATCACCCGCGGCGGCTACGCCAAGCGGACCAGGACCGACCTCTACCGCGCGCAGAAGCGCGGGGGCAAGGGCGTGCGCGGCGCGCAGCTGCGCCAGGACGACATCGTCGACCATTTCTTCGTCACGACGACCCACCACTGGCTGCTGTTCTTCACCAACAAGGGCCGCGTCTACCGGGTCAAGGCGTACGAACTGCCCGACGCGGGGCGCGACGCCCGCGGCATGCACCTGGCCAACCTCCTGGCCATGCAGCCCGACGAGACGGTCATGGAGGTCCTCTACCTGCGCGACTACGAGGTGGCCCCCTACCTCGTGCTCGCCACCCGCAGCGGCCTGGTGAAGAAGACCCGCCTGTCCGAGTACGACTCCCCCAGGTCCGGCGGCCTGATCGCGATCAACCTGCGCGACGACGACGAGGTCATCGGCGCCCGCCTGATCTCCGAGGAGGACGATCTGCTGCTCGTCTCCAGGGGCGCGCAGTCGATTCGGTTCACCGCCTCCGACGAGGCGCTGCGCCCGATGGGCCGCGCCACCAGCGGCGTCATCGGCATGCGTTTCCTCGAAGGTGACGAACTTCTGGCCATGAACCGGATCTCCGACGGGCAGGATGTGCTTATCGCCACAAAGGCTGGGTACGCGAAGCGGACACCCGTTGAGCAGTACCCGGTGCAAGGACGTGGCGGAAAGGGCGTGCTGACTGCAAAAATCGTGAGCTCTCGTGGCAAGCTGGTCGGAGCCGTCATGGTCAACCCGGAGGACGAGGTCTTCGCGATCACGTCCGCAGGCGGGGTGATCCGGACGAGTGCCGGTGAGATCAAGCAGTCCGGCCGGCAGACCATGGGAGTCCGATTGATGAACCTCGCCGAAGGCGACAGCGTGGTGGCCCTCGCCCGGAACGCCGAGTCGATGGAGACTTCGGTGGAGAGTGAAGCAGACGGGGGAGGAGAGTAATAGATGAGCGCCCAGGGTGGCGCCGCCAGGACCCAGGCGGCTCGGGACAACGGCCAGCAGCAGCCTGGCAAGGCCCCTGACAAGGAGCCTCGCCAGGCACAGGAGGAGGAAGGCAACCCGACGAAGCCGGCACTCAAGCCGGACGGACAGCAGCCCCGACCCCAGTCGGGCCCCGCCCCGTCAGCTCCCCCGCGGGCCCCGGCCCCGTCGGAGCGCGACGGCAACGACACCGCGCGCTCGCGCCCGTCACTCGCGACCGAGGCTCCCCCGCCGGCCGTCGAGCTCCCCGGCAAGAAGAAGAAGTCGTCCGGCGGCGGAGGCTCGCGCCTCCCCCGCAAGGCTCACCTGGTGCTGCGCCGCATCGAGCCGTGGTCGGCCATGAAGTTCAGCTTCGTGGTGTCCCTGGTCTGCTTCGTGGTGCTCTTCGTCGCGGTCGCCGTCCTGTACGGGGTGCTGTCGGCCCTGGGCGTGTTCGACTCGATCGTCGACCTGGTCAACCAGCTCAGCCAGGGCGAGCAGGGTGAGGGGTCGCTCCAGATCGACATCGCCTCCTGGTTCGAGCCGGTGCGCATCCTGGGCTACACGGCTCTCATCGGCGCCGTGAACGTCGTTCTCATCACCGCGCTCGCCACCCTCGGCGCGGTCATCTACAACGTCTCCAGCGACCTCGTGGGCGGCGTCGAGGTGACCTTCAGCGAGGCCGAGTAATCCCGTCCCACGCACGCTCGCGCCGTCCTCGCGGCGGCGCGAGCAGCGTGCGGGAGGCGGTAAGCTTTTCCTCAGCCGAACCGGTTCGCCTCCGCGCGGCGGATGCGATACGGTTCCATGTGTTGCGGGGCTATAGCTCAGACGGTTAGAGCGCTTCCCTGATAAGGAAGAGGTCCCAGGTTCAAGTCCTGGTAGCCCCACCCAGCTCAAAGGCCGTTTCCGGAGATCGGAAGCGGCCTTTTTGATCTACTGCGTGTCTAACTGCGGGACTACGGCTCCCGAGTCAGGCCTGATCGCTAGGATGAGCTACGGCTGCTGGGTTGAGCCTGGCAGGCATGGCCTGTCGGTCACGTTCATAGCCCTACTGGTGTCCGCCATCGTTTGCCAACGCGCTTCCTCCGGGATCGTCGCCCTACTGGATGATCGGAATCCTAATGGAGGCAGGATGATGTCGAAGCTCAGAGAGCGACTGACGGCCTGGTTCCGTCCTGCCATGGTCGTAGGCGCAAACCTGCTTGCCGGGTTGGCTGGCAACGTGGCAGTGGCGGGCTGAGCCCAGCAGCCAAGTAGGCGGAAGATGACCATCCGCCGACAGCATGGTCGCATTCGCGGAACTGAGTTTGGGATCTCCTGACGAGGTGACCGGAGTTGGCGCACGATATGAGGCATCTGCTGCGATCACAAGGAGCCGCATGCCCGGTGCAACTTCTGACCTAGGTCAGATTCAACCGACCCGTCTGTTTGCCCTGCGGTTGCAGGACGTGCGAGATGCTGGGAACCCCCTTCCGCGGAAGGAGTTGGCTGCAGCCCTAGAGATGGCACCTGCTGCGGTCGATGACCTCTTCGAGGGTGCGCAACTGCCGAACGACGTTGTGCTCACTGTGCTTCTGCATACGATCTATCCAGCCATAACGGTTGCCGAAATCGCTGCCTGGTTGACTGCTCTGGACTTTGCTAGATCGTTGTCGTTCCCGACAGTCTCTGCAGTCTCCCCAGTACGAGGGTTCAATCGCATCCTGCGTCTGCTGGAAAAAGAGATTCCTTCGCCACCGCCCCCCTTTCATCACCGGCACAGGTTGCAGGTGGGGGAGGATATGCCGTCGCGTGATGAGCTGGAGGCCCTCCTCCGCGCTGCCTACCGTGCCGATTGGAGAAGAGCGCCGTGGCATATGGCTTACGACTTCGCTCATGATCTTCTACAGGCACAGCAGGATGACTCTGACGGCTCGCCCAAAACAGAGATGACGCAATCGTTCCACATCATAGGTCTCGCTGAGGGAGCGAGCCTTTTGGTGGGATCTTCACAGACGGACAAGACCTCGGTAACGCCTCTGATCGTAAGGGCAATGGCCTACGAGCAGCGCCTGAACTCGGCTCAGCTTCGTCGCGATATCGCTGGGCATTCGTTGCCGATGGCGATGCCAGTCACGATTTACCTCAGTGACGAAGCTAATCATGAAGCCGTTGAGTCTGCCATCTATGAGTGGCTTGAGGCCCAAGGGCTAGAAGTCATCTACAGTGGGGAAGCGGTCATTGGCTCATTCTGGCGCCCGCTTCTCGCCCGAATTAAGAGGGAAGGCGAGGAACATCTCGAAGATGGGGCCAGCATCGTCGGGCGCGCAGCGGGTTTATATGGGCTGGACACTCGACAGGCGGATGTAAATCAGAAGGAGGCCGAAGCTTTCGCCAAAGTGATGGAGGCCTTGGAGGGGATCGAATCTGCGGTGATCCATCACGGCACGCTGCTTGTGGTCAAGCATGCTGGCACGGTCGTGCGCCGCGAGCTGAGCCAGCTCGAAGTGGAAGCACTGCGACGTCGTCCTGTCCTCACAGCAAGGCCGGACACCATCTTGAGCGAGCTGCAACGCCTCACCGAAGAGAATGAAGTAAAACCATCTTTTCCGCATGCGGCGTTGGACGGCTAGTATCTCATGCTATAACCGCTGTTTGGCGTGCTCTGTCTGCTTTGTCGAATGCACGTAGACTGTGCGGAGGTCACCAAGTGCTAAGGGTGAGGTGCTGGCCTAGATTCCCGCCACTAGCACTCGGCCTAGTTCTAGAGCAACTTTCAGCTGGCTCTGATATGTGCCCATGGGCCGATACTGGCTTGACTAGATGATGAAATCTGGTCCACTACACAGGTTGAATTCGTAGAGTCGGTCATGGCTTTGCCGGGGTATCGAGGGTGAGCCCGGTCTGGGTCAGACAGCCGGTGAGCAGGTGAGGCCGGTATTGGATCTTCTTCAGCTTGCGTTTGACGATCCGGACCAGACCGGGCAGGTTGGTGACGGCGAAGTTGGCCAAGGCCCGGCGGAGCAGCGACCACACACCCTCGGCGGGGTTGAGCTCGGGAGCATAGGCGGGAAGCTGGACGATGCGTAACCAGTCGGCATTCTCGGCAGCGAAGTCGGCCAGCTGGCCGGCCAGGTGCACACTCAAGTTGTCCCAGCACCACACCAGCGGCGCGCCAAGATAGTGGTGGGTGGCCCACGATGAGGTCCCGATAGTCCATCCAGGAGAAGGTCTTGGATTCGCCCTTGCGGCCGTGGTGGACGTGCAGGCGGTAGAACAGGTGCGGCCGTTCACCGTCCCGGAAGGCCAGGACGCCGGCCATGTTGACCCGGCCCGAGCCTCTGCCTCGGACCGTCACCACCGGCCGGGCGCCGACCGGCGCCCAGGTGCGTCCTTTCGGCGGCCTCAGCCCTTGCCCGGCTTCGTCTTCGAAGCAGAGGTAGGCACCCAGGTCCGCCGCGGTTCTTATACCGCGGGCCACACCTCGGCCTTCCACAACGCGATGGCCTCCTCGTCCCGCTCGATCGCGCGCCGGGCCGGGACCTGCACCGACCAGCCGTGGCGGTGCAGCAGCTTGCCCACGCCCTCGATGGTGTAGCCGATGTGAAACAGCCGCCCGATCAGCGTCTTGACCCGGCCCAGCGTCCAGCACTGATCCTCGGCATATCCCCAGGCCAGCGGGCCCCGCCGTAACTCGGCATCCAGCCGCGCCCACTGCCGGTCCGACAGCTTCTCCCTCGACACCGGCCCCTTGGACAGCAGCGCCGGCCTGCCGCCCTCCCGCCATGCCTTCCGCCAGCGGGTCACCGACCGCTCGTGCACCCGTAACCGCGCCGCGACCGTCCTGGTCGAAGGTTCAAGTCCTGGTAGCCCCACCCAGCTAGAAGGCCCGTCGGGATGATCCGGACGGGCCTTTGACAGTAATAGGCACGGCAACGGCCCACACCTCACTCCCCGAAGAGCTGCCCTGAGAGCAGACGGGAAGATCGGGCCGACCTTGCGCATGCGTGGTTACCTCGGGTTCTGTGAAGAAGACGATGCCCTGCCGCCTCCGGCAGTCCGCCGGAGGCGGCGGGGTCGCATCACGCTACGGCGGTTCCTTCAAGTTCGACCATCAGGGTGGGGATCGCCAGACGTGTCACCCCGAGCATCGTGGTGGACGGCGCCACCCCGGCGGCGCCCAACCGTGATGCCAGCACGCCGTAGTGCTCGAAGAGGCGGTCGACGTCGGTGGTGTAGACGTTGAGCCTCACAAGGTTCGCCAGGGACATGCCGGCCTCGCCGAGCACGGCCTCCAGGTTGTCGAGGCTCAGCGCCAGCTGCGCCGCCATGTCATCGGCGTGCTGCGGCTTGCCCTCGCCGCTCATCGCGGTCTGTCCTGAGCAGTACAGGGTCCGGGTGTGTCCGGAGACGACTTCGCCCTGGTTGTAGCCCAGCTCCGTCGACCACGCCCACGGGTTGACCGCCGTTCGTTCCATTGCCACATCAGCTCCGTTCGAATGGGTTGCCACCGTCTTTCCGGTCGCGTCGATGAGCCTCGCAAACAAACCACGACATCCACTGTCATGTATTCCGGTAGCGTTCTTCGTATGCGTGCCGACCGGTTGGTCTCGCTGGTGCTGCTGCTGCGGCAGCACGGCAGGCTGTCCGCGACCGCGCTGGCGCGCGAGCTGGAGGTGTCCACGCGGACCGTGCTGCGCGACATCGAGGCGCTGTCCGCGGCCGGCGTCCCGGTCTACGCCGAACGCGGCCGGCACGGCGGGTTCGCTTTGTTGCCCGGTTTCCGGACCGAGCTCACCGGGCTGAACCCCGACGAGGCCCTCGCCCTGCTGGTCGCCGGGTCGCGGCGCGGCGCGCAGGCGTTCGGGCTCGGGTCGGCGCTCGCCTCGGCGATGCTCAAGGTGGTCGACGCGCTGCCCGAGAGCTATCGGGACACCGCGGCCGGCGCGGCCGAGCGGCTGCTCATCGACCCGGAGACCGACCTCCTCTCCCGCCGGCTGGTCGCCGAGGAGGTGCCCGACGCCGTGGCGGCCGAGGTCCTGCGCGCGGTGTTCGCCGGGCACAAGCTGCGCATCCACTACGAGGCCGCGGACCAGGCGCCGGAGTGGCGCACGGTGGACCCGATCGGCCTGGTCACCGTACGAGATCGGGGCTACCTGCTGGCCACGAGGTCCGGCGCGGACCGCACCTACCGCCTGTCCCGGATCCTGGCCGCCCAGGAACTCGCCGAACCCGCACAGCGACCGGACCGGGTCGATCTGGACCTGGCCTGGCAGGAACGCAGCACGCGGTTCCGGGCCGGCGGCGACCAGGTCACCGTAGTGGTACGGCTGGACCCGGCGCGTCGTGAAGACCTGGTGGGCACCGCGCTGGCCGTCCTCGCCGAGGAAACCGACCCGGACGGCCGGCTGCGGCTGGAGGTGACCTTCCAGGACCGGAGACACGCCGAATGGGCGCTGTGGCAGCTCAGCACGAACGCTGAAGCCCTGGCCCCGCAGTGGTTGCGCGACTCCCTGCGCGCCCGCGCCACCGCGGTCGCCACCCGCTACGGCATGTCATCCTGAGCCTTCCGCGGGCCGCCGACGAAAGTCCCACCCAGGCGTGCCTTCGACAGAGGGGCCGCGGCGGAGGACCAGGGCATGATCCCCGGGGACCCTCGGCGCACAAATACCAGTAATCCCTATTGCTTATACCGGAATAATAGGTAATCGTGGGAGGGCACCGAGGACCGAGAGCATGGGAGAGGCGTATGACGACCGGCCAGGCCACGTTCCCCGCCAGGGCGGTGGCCGCGGCGGGAGTCGGGTTGCGCGGGGTCGGCCACACCTACGGCAACGGCCACACCGTGCTGCGCGACCTGGAGCTCGACATCCTCCCCGGCGAGATCGTGGCCATCCTGGGGCCTTCGGGCTGCGGCAAGTCCACCCTGCTCCGCCTCGTGGCCGGGCTGGAGGCGCCCGCGGACGGCGAGATCACGGTCGACGGACGTCCGGTCCGCGGGGTCGACGCCCGATGCGCGGTGGTCTTCCAGGAGCCCCGGCTGCTGCCCTGGCGCGACCTGGCCGGCAACGTCGCCCTCGGCCTGCCCAAAGGCGTCGGCAGGGAGAGCGGCGCGCGCATCGTACGGCACTGGCTCGACGTCGTCGGCCTCGACGGCTTCCACCAGCACCGGCCCCGCCAGGTGTCCGGCGGCATGGCCCAGCGCGCGGCCCTCGCCAGGGCGCTGGCCAGGGAGCCCGGCGTGCTGCTGCTCGACGAGCCGTTCGCCGCGCTGGACGCCCTCACCCGGCTGCGCATGCAGGACCTCCTGGCCGACGTGCAGCGCGGCGCCGGAACCACCGTCCTGCTCGTCACCCACGACGTGGACGAGGCGTTGCACCTGGCCGACCGGGTCGTCCTGCTCGGCGCCGAACCGGAGCGCCCGGGCGCCACGATCGCGACCGTGCTCGACGTCCCCCACCGCCGGCCCCGCGACCGCGCCCACCCCGAACTCGCAGCCTTCCGCGCCGACCTGCTGGAGCGGCTCGGCGTGCCCCGCCCCACCCCCGCCGAGGAGCCCACTCCGTGATCCACCGCCGTTCCCTGCTCACCGCCGCCCTGCTCGTTCCTTTGGTCACCGCCTGCGTGCCAGGTGAGAGCGGCACCCCCACGCCCGCCTCGGGCCGGCTCCGGCTCGACTACGCCTACTACAACCCGCTCAGTCTGGTCATCCGGCAGCAGCGCTGGCTGGAGGACGTGCTCCCGGGCACCGAGGTGACCTGGGTGCTGTCGGCCGGCAGCAACAAGGCCAACGAGAACCTGCGCGGCGAGACCATCGACCTCGGCTCCACCGCGGGCGCCGCCGCACTCCAGGCCCGCGCCAACGGCACCCCGATCAAGACCGTCGGGATCTACACCCGTCCCGAGTGGGCGGCGCTCGTCGTGGCCAAGGACTCCCCGATCACCGAGGTGAGCGGGCTCAAGGGCAAGAAGGTCGCCGCCACCAAGGGCACCGACCCGTACTTCTTCCTGCTCCAGGCCCTGGAGGAGGCAGGGTTGGACGGCGCCGACGTCGAGGTCGTCAACCTCCAGCACGCCGACGGCAAGACCGCGCTGGAGCGCGGCGACGTGGACGCGTGGTCGGGCCTGGACCCGCTGATGGCGCAGAGCCAGGTGGACTCGGGCACGAAGCTGATCTACCGGAACGCGTCCTTCAACTCCTACGGCTTCCTCAACGCCCGCGAGGAGTTCCTCACCGAGCATCCGGACCTCGTCCAGAAAGTGCTCGACGCGTACGAGAGAGCCCGCGCGTGGATCGTCGAGCACCCGACGACGCGGTCCAGCTGCTGGCCACGGAGGCCAAGCTCGCCCCCGAGGTTGCCCGCGTGGTGCTCAAGGAGCGGACCGAGGTCGAGATCAGCCCGGTCCCGGGTCCCGACCAGCGCGCGGTGCTGGAACGCATCCTGCCGACGCTGGTACGGGAGAGCCAGGTGCGCTCCGAGCAGGAGGCGAAGACGGCGCTCGACTCCCTGTTCGCTCCCGAGTTCGCCGAGAAGGCCGGGGCCTCGTGACGACACCCGGCCGCTGGGTGCGTCCGTGGAGCTTCGCCGCGGGCCTGGTGGTGCCGCTGGCGGCGCTCGCCGCCTGGCAGGTCGCCACCGGCGCCGGCTGGTTCACCGCGAGCCAGTTGCCCCCGCCCGCGGCGGTCCTCGCGGCGGTGGGCGAGCTGATCCGGCGCGGCGAGCTGTGGCAGCACGTCGCGATCAGCGGTCAGCGCGTGCTGCTGGGCTTCGCCGGGGGAGCGTCGGCGGGGCTGGTGCTCGGCGCGCTCGTCGGACTGTACGCGCCGGTCCGCACCCTGCTCGCCCCCAGCATCGCCGCCCTGCGCGCGGTGCCGTCGCTGGCGTGGGTGCCGCTGCTGGTGCTCTGGCTCGGCATAGCGGAGGGCCCGAAGATCGTCCTGGTGGCGATCGGCGCCTTCTTCCCCGTCTACACCACCGTGTCCGCGGCACTCGCGCACGTGGATCCGCACCTGGTCGAGGCCGGGCGGGCGTACGGGCTGCGCGGCGTTGGCCTGCTCACCCGCGTCCAACTCCCCCACGCCGCCCCGGCCGTCTTCGCGGGGTTGCGGCTCGGACTGGCCCAAGGCTGGTTGTTCCTGGTCGCGGCCGAGCTGATCGCCTCGTCCATGGGCCTGGGATTCCTGCTGATCGACAGCCAGAACACCGGCCGCACGGACATCCTGCTGCTGTCGATCCTGCTCCTGGCGCTCCTCGGCAAGGCCGCCGACATGCTGCTCGGGCTGGCCGTGAGAGCCGCGCCCTTCGACCCGCGCTGAGACCCTTCGTCACAGGACCCGGAACCAGAGGTTGGTCGCCTGGGGGACCTGCGTCACGCCGAGACGTTCGAGCTTGACGTTCGTGCCGCCCGGGTGGTCGAAGAGGCGGACGCCGTCGCCGAGCATGACCGGAGCGACGCAGACCAGGACCTCGTCGAGCGCGCCCGCCGCCAGGCACTGGCGGGCCACGTCGGCGCCGATGACGTTGACGTACTTGCCGCCCGCCGCGGCCTTCGACGCGGTGATCGCGGTGTCGAGGTCGGTGACGAAGGTGACGCCCGGCACCGGATCGGCCGGGGGGTTGTGGGTGAGCACGAACTGGGGCCCGCTCCACCCTCCGCCGAACGCCTCGCCTTCGTGCTCGGTGTCCTTGTACGGGTCGTCGCCGCCGAAGGAGCGGTTGCCCACGAGGAGGGAGCCGACCTGGGGGAGCAGGTCGTCCACGGTCGGGTTGGGTCCGAGGTGCTCGGCCAGCCAGGACATGTCGCCGCCCGGCCCGGCGATGAAGCCGTCGAGCGACATGGTGACCGAGTAGAGCATTTTCGCCATGGGGTTCCTCCCGCGATCGGACCTTACCCCGGTGGAGACCGCGCACGCCGGCGGAAGTCGTCGGTGTCTACTTCACCTGACAGGACACCGCGCCGAGCACCTTGACCAGGGCGTCGGCGGAGATCTCCCCGTGTACGGGTTTGCCGACAGGATCAGGGCGCGGGCCACAGTGATTCCGGCCGGGTCCGGCCGGAATCACTGTCGGCGCGACCCCGGTCAGCAGCGGTTGATGCGGGAGTTCACCAGGTTGATGTTGCGGATGACGATGTTGGTGCCGCACGGGTTCTCGTTGATCGCCGAGTTCGTCAGCGTCAGGTTCTGCAGCGTGATGTCGGAGGTCACGGGGAACTCGGTGCGGGCCGCGATGCGGATGTCGGAGCCGTTCACGGTGCCGCTCTGGGCGGCGATCGTGACGTTGTAGCAGTTCTCGATGAGGATCGAGTTGCTGCCGGTCTGGGCGATGTCCACCCGGTCGATCACCGCGCCGCCGCTCTCCGACACGCAGAAGACGCCGCGGCCGCCGCCCCGGGCCTTGACGGTGCCGACGCGGATGTTGGTCGGGTACGAGCTGCCGATGCGGCCGTTGCGGTTGGCCATCCGGAAGGCCGCGTAGCCGGTGCCGGTGCCCGCGCCCTCGGCGTCGACGGTGCCGATGCTGGCGTTGATCGTGTCGTTGAGCAGCAGGCCGGACTCGCCGGTGTTCCGCGCGGTGACGGTGCCGATCGTGATGCCGTCGACGCCGTACGTCTCGACGCCGTGACTGCCGCCGCCGGAGGTGTACACGCTGTCGATGCGGACGTTCCTGGTGCGGACGTTCCTGTTGGCGTGGTTGTCGATGCGCACGCCCAGCCCGGCCGAGCCGAGCCGCAGGTCGAGCTGGCCGAGGGTGATGTTGGTGCCGTTGCGGACGAACACCGCGAAGTACGGGTTGCCGGTCACGGCGAGCCGGGTGACCTCGACGTCGGTGACGTTCTGGGCGCGCACGGCGGCGTTGTTGGCGCTGATCGTGCCGGTCACGTTGATCGTGCCGCACACTTCGAGGACGGTGTAGCTGGGCAGGTCGAGCGACTGGTTGGCGTTCATGCTGCCGGAGCCGCGGACGACCACCTTCTGCTTGGACGTGCGGCCGGAGGTGAGGCTGCCGACGGCGCGGCGCATGGCCTCGATCATGCTGCTGCCGGTGTAGAGGGTGCTGCCGCCGTTCCTGGCCGTCCAGGTGCTGCCGCTGAGCACGGCCTCGGCGTTGAACGAGCCGCCGCCGCAGTCGGCGGAACCGCTGCCCATCTTGACGAGCTGCCACTGCTGGTTGGCGCCGTTGAGGTCGTCCCACTGGGAGATGCGGGCGCCGTCGGCGGTGGACCACTCCCAGGCTTCGAGGGCCTTGCCGCTGTGGCGGTTGATCAGTCGGACGTGGCCGCCGTCGGAGTCGGCGAGCCGGAACTGCTGGTTCCAGCCGTTGGTGTCGGCCCATTGGACGATCTGGGCGCCGCCGTCGGCGTTCCATTCGTAGACGTCCAGGACCTTGCCGCTGTGGCGGGACTTGAGCCGGTAGTAGCCGTCGCCGGAGCTGACGAACTGCCACTGCTGCTGGTTGCCGTCGTTGCGGGCCCACTGGACGATCGGGGCGCCGTCGTTCGTGGCGAACTCGTACAGGTCGAGCGCCTTGCCGCTGTGCCGGTTCACGAGGACGTACCAGGCGTTAGTGTCGACCGTCGCCGCGCTCGCGGGCTGCGGTTGCGCGACGAGGGCGCCTGCCAGCGCCATGACCAGGGCGGCCAGGACGGTGAGCAGGCACCGCCAGGCTTGGGCAACGGATCTCACTGTCTGCTCCCATCGGAGAAGGAAAGCGCTTTCCCCCAGGACTAGATCAGCGAGGACGCACCGCTTCGTCAAGTGCGGCGAACCCGGCAGAACGCCTGCCTGCCGAAACCCGTTGAAACTTTCATCGGATGTCTTAGGCTGGTCCTCCCCGACATTCCGGCAGAAGGGCGCGCATGCACCTCGTCAGGTCCGCTCAATCGCCCCGCTGGGTGGTCCGCGCCGAGGACGGCGACCGGGCGCTGCCCACCGGTTTCTCCCTCGGCGACGCGCTGTCCGCCGACCTCGCCCACTTCCGCGACCAGCTCGCCCGCGCCACCGAGCCGGTCGACCCGGTGACCCCCGCCGCCCCGGTCGACGCCGGCACCGAGGTGTGGGCGGCCGGCGTCACCTACCGCCGCTCCCGCGAGGCCCGGGTGGAGGAGAGCACCGAACCCGACATCTACCAGCGGGTCTACGACGCCGAACGGCCCGAGCTGTTCTTCAAGTCGGTCGGCTGGCGGGTGCGCGGCCACGGCGAGACGATCGGCGTGCGCGAGGACTCCACCTGGGACGTGCCCGAGCCCGAGCTGGCCGTGGTGATCGCCGCGAGCGGCGAGATCGCCGGCTACACCGTCTGTGACGACGTCAGCAGCCGCTCCATCGAGGGCGACAACCCGCTCTACCTGCCCCAGGCCAAGATGTACGCGGGAGCGACGGCGCTCGGCCCCGGCATCCGCCCCGCCTGGGAGGTGCCCGACCCCTACGACCTGGCGATGGCGGTGACCATCACCCGCGAGGGCCGCGTCGTCTGGTCGGACGAGGCGAGCACGGCCCAGCTCCACCGCCGCGTCGACGAGCTGGCCGGCTACCTGTTCAAGGCCGAGCGCTTCCCCCGGGGCGTGGTGCTGTCGACCGGCACCTGCATGGTCCCCGGTCCGGACTTCACGCTGCTGCCCGGGGACCGGGTGGAGATCGTCATCGACGGCGTCGGCACGCTCGCCAACGACGTGCGCCCCGCCCTGGAGGTCGTCTCACCGGCCTGAGCCGGTCACGGGCCGGTGGTGCTCGGCGAGCAGCCGGCCGTTGTGGCGGACCCGGGCTCGCTCGTACGGGCAGAGCCGGCGGGTCACGAAGGACCGCGCGAGGGCGTCGGCGTCCTGGCGGCCGATGCCCCAGCCGATGGTGTGCCACCGGGTGTCGTCGCCCGTGGTGTCCAGGACGGTGATCTCGAAGAGCTGCGCGGGCGTGCACCTCGTGTGGTCATGTCCGGATGGCGCCTGGTTCATGGCCAGAACGTGCTCCGTCGCGGAGAGGAGTAAACCGGCTCATCCGGGGACCGCCTCCACGACGTCGAAGACGCCGCCGCCGGTGACGCCGGCCAACCGCAGACCGGCCCGCTCGAACAGCTCCGCGTACTCGCCCGCCGTGCGCTGCCTGGCGCCCTTGGCGATGACCAGCATCTCCAGGTCGATCACGGTGGCGGCGGTCGGCTCGCGCGGCGGGTCCGGGATGACGGCCTCGCAGAGCAGCACGCGGCCGCCGTCGTTCATCGCCCGCCGGCAGCTCGCCAGGATCCGGACGGCGTCGTCGTCGCCCCAGTCGTGGACGACGTTGGACAGCAGGTAGGCGTCGCCGCCGGGCGGCACCGACGTGAAGAAGTCGCCGCCCACCAGCTCGCACCGGTCGGCCACGCCCGCCTCCACGAGCGGCCCGCCCGCTCCCTCGATGACGTGCGGCAGGTCGAACAGCACGCCGCGCCCCTGCGGATGCGCCGACAGGATGGCCGCGAGCATCGCGCCGTGGCCTCCGCCCACGTCGACGACGGTCCCGTACCGGGTGAAGTCGTGGCCGCGCACCGCCGGCCACACGAACGCGGCGGACACCGACGTCATCGCGTCGTTCAGCACCTCGCCGTGCTCGGGATGGTCGCGGAAGTGGTCGAAGGCCGGGCCGAAGACGCGCTCGAACGCCGACTCGCCGGTCCGCACGCTGTCGGCGAAACCCGACCAGGCCCGCCGGTGCCACGACGAGCCGAGCATCACGGCGAACCCGCGCTGCGACTCCGGGTGGTCCCGCCGCAGCCGTTCGCCCGTCTCGGTCAGCTCGAACACGCGGCCGTCGAGCTCGCGCAGCACGCCCAGGTCGGCGAGCGCCCGCAGCAGCCGGTAGAGCGCGCCGGGGTGGGCGCCCACGGCCCGCGCCAGCTGGTCGGCGTCGCGCGCGCCACCGGCCAGCGCGTCGGCCACCCCGAGCTCGGCCGCGGCGCAGACCGCCGACGCCACCCAGGCGCCGTCGATGTAACCCAGCAGCCGCTGGGCCGGGTCGGGTGGCATGGAACCCTCCTGCTGGATCGGTTGCCGCGCCGTCATTGTCCATCGGCTCGCCGGGGTTCGCCGTACGCGCGAGGACGCGTGTCGTGACGTACGGCCGGGGCGAGTGAGCAGAAACCGGGCAGAAAGTGGTCTGGTGAACGGCGGGCCGTGACCGCCATCGTGTCCGGTACCCGCACCCTCACGCGGGACGGCCGTCCGGGGGTGGGCGGCCGGGTGCGGCGGGGTCCGCCGGGCGCGGGGACTCGCTCGACGGACCCGCCGCGCCGGTCACGGCACGGCGCGGGGGAGCGTGGCCGTCATCACCAGGCCGCCGCCCTCCCGGGGATGGGCCGTCACGTCGCCGCCGTGGGCGCGGGCCACCGACCGGACGATCGACAGGCCCAGGCCCGCGCTCTTGCCCGTGACGGTGCGCTCGCCGTTGAGCCGGCGGAACGGCTTGAACAGCTCCGGCACGTCGTACGGCGGCACGACGGGGCCCGTGTTGGTGACCGTCACCGTGACCCGCCCGCCGGTGGCCGTCCGGCTGGCGATCCGGACCCAGCCGGTGCCGTCGCGCAGGTTGTGCCGGACGCCGTTCTCCACCAGGTTCGTCACCAGCCGTTCGAGCAGCAGCGCGTCACCGGTCGTGGGCGCGGGGAACGCTTCCTCGTACACCGTGACCTTCTCCTGCGCCGCCTCGGGGGCGGTCTGGGCGACCACGTGCGCCACGACGTCGGCGAGGTCGACCGGCGACCGGTCGGTCACCTCGTGCTCGGCCCGCGCGAGCAGCAGCAGCCCGGAGATGAGCCGCTCGTGCCTGACGTTGATCTCCAGCAGGCTCTCCCCGAGCCGCTTGACGTCGGCGGAGGCGGAGCGGCGGTGCATGGCCAGCTCGACCAGGGCGCGGTTGAGCGTCAGCGGGGTGCGCAGCTCGTGCGAGGCGTTGGCGACGAACCTGCGCTGCCCGTCGAAGGACCGGTCGAGCCGCGCCACCATGGCGTCGAAGGTGTCGGCCAGCTCCTTGACCTCGTCGATCGGCCCGTCCAGGTCGATCCGCTCGCGCAGGCCGCGGTCGGCGTCGGGGGCGGCGGCGATGCGGCGCGCGGTCGCGGTCACCTTGTGCAGCGGGGCCAGCACCCGCCCGGCCACCACCCAGCCCAGCGCCGTCGCCAGGCAGGCGACCACGACCACCGCGATCACCCCCTGGGCCAGCAGGGACGTGGTCGCGGCGGCGCGCAGGTCGGCCTCCTGCTCGGCCAGCAGCCGCTGCGACGCCTCGGGGCTGAGCATCACCCCGTCCTTGATGACGGAGATGAACCTGTGCCGGTTCCCGCCGGGGTCGCCGTACTTCTCCTCGAAGATCCGTACCAGCTCCTGGTTGAACAGCAGGTACGTGACGCCGACGAGCACCACGCCGGCCAGCATGAACAGCGCGCCGTACACGACCGTGAGCCGCAGGCGCAGCGACAGCCTCATGGGATGCGGTAGCCCGCGCCGGTCACGGTCAGCACCACCGGCGGGTCGCCCAGCTTGCGCCGCAGCTTGAGCACGGTCAGCCGGACCACGCCGGTGAACGGGTCCGCGTTCTCGTCCCACGCCTTCTCCAGGAGCTGCTCGGAGGAGATCACGGCGCCGCCGGCCCGCAGCAGCTCGGCGAGCACGGCGAACTCCTTGTTCGACAGCGGCACGTACCGCCCGTTCCGGTACACCTCGCGCCGGGCCGGGTCGAGCGTGATCCCCGCGCGGCGCAGCACCGGCGGCAGGGCCGGCCGGGCGCGCCGGCCGAGCGCCTGCACCCGGGCCGACAGCTCGGCGAAGGCGAACGGCTTGGCCAGGTAGTCGTCGGCGCCCAGCGACAGCCCCGTCACCCGGTCGTCGATCTCCCCCGCCGCGGTGAGCATCAGCACCCGCGCCGTCGAATCCGACTCCACGAGGTGCCTGCACACGTCGTCGCCATGCACGAGTGGCAGGTCCCGGTCCAGGATGACCACGTCGTAGTCGTTGACCGCGATCCGCTCCAGCGCCGACTCGCCGTCGCCGGCGGTGTCCACGGCGTGCGTCTCGTCGCGCAGCCACTCGGCTATCGCGTCGGCCAGGATGCGCTCGTCCTCCACTACCAGCACTCGCATGCCGGGAATCGTGGCGGATCGGCTGTTTACTCCCCGTTAGCGCTCATGGAAACCGCCGGGAAACCGGCTCGTCGGTTCCATCTCCTCTCAGGCGGCCGGAACGGTTCCGGCCCGACGAGGAGAACGTGATGCGAGTACGGATGCTCGGCGTGACCGCGGCGCTCGCGCTGGCGCTGACCGGATGCGGCGCGGAGGCCCCCGGCGTGGCCTCCGCGGGCGGCGATCCCACCGCGAGCGCCGCGCCGAGTCTGGACGGCGAGGAGCGGGGCCTGAAGTGGGCGCAGTGCATGCGCGAGAACGGCGTCGACGTCCCCGACCCCAAGCCGGGCGAGGGCATACGGATGACGATGGGCCCCGGCACCCAGGAGAAGATGGAGCAGGCCCGTGAGGCGTGCAAGGAGTGGCAGCCGCCCGGCGGCGGGCGTGCCGACGGCGAGAGCAACGACGAACTGCTCAAGATCGCTGCCTGCATGCGTGAGAACGGCGTGGAGAACTTCCCCGATCCCGAGGGCGGCAGGGTCCGCATCACCAAGGACGTCGGCGACGACCCCGACTTCGAGGCCGCGGAGAAGAAGTGCCAGATGGACCGGCCCGGTCCGGGAAGCAAGTGATGGGCGCCGTCACGATCGAGGAGACGGCCCCGCGACGCCGCCGCGGCCGTCGGGCGGCCTGGCTGGCCACCGCGACCGTGCTGGCCGGCGCGGTGGCCGCCGCCGGTCTCGGCGTGCTGGACAGGGCCCCGGCCGGGCGGCCCGCCGCCGCGCTGCCGCCGGCCACCGCGACGATCGCCGAGGAGACCCTGCGGGACACGCGGGAGGCCGACGGCGAGCTGGGCTTCGGCCCGGCCGCCTCGGTGACCAACCGCATGCGCGGCACCGTCACCTGGCTGCCCGGCGGCGACGACGTGATCACCCGCGGCGAGCCGCTCTACAAGGTGGACGACGATCCGGTGGTGCTCATGTACGGGAGCACGCCCGCGTACCGGGACCTGGCGGTCGGCGCCGAGGGCCGTGACGTGGCGAACCTCGAACGCAACCTGAGCAAGCTCGGCTACGACGGCTTCACCGTCGACGACACGTACACCTGGGCCACGGCGCGGGCGGTCATGGCCTGGCAGGAGGACCGCGGCCTGCCGGAGACCGGCGTGGTCGAGCTGGGCCGGGTGGTGTTCGCCGACGGCAGGGTCCGGGTGGACACCGTGGACGCCGAGACCGGCCGGCCCGCCGCGCCCGGCCAGAAGGTGCTCGGCTACACCGGCACCGCCAAGGTCGTCACCGTCCAGCTCGACTCCGAGGACCGGCGGCTGGCGAAGGAGGGCGCCAAGGTGACGGTCACGCTGCCCGGCGGCCAGGAGGTCAGGGGCAAGATCACCGAGGTCGCCACCGTGATCGTCCCGGGGCAGGGGAACGAGGAGCCGCAGACCAAGGTCGAGGCACTTGTCTCGCTCACCGGCGAGAAGGTGGCTGACCTCGACCTGGCGGCGGTGGACGTGAGGTTCACCGCCGAGGAGCGCGAGAACGTGCTCACCGTCCCGGTCGCCGCCCTGGTGGCGCTGCGCGAGGGCGGGTTCGGCGTGGAGGTCGTCGAAGGCGGCGCCACCCGTTACGTCCCGGTCGAGACCGGCCTGTTCTCCGGCGGCCGGGTGGAGATCACCGGCGACGGGCTCACCGAGGGCATGACGGTGGGGATGGCGAAATGATCGAGCTTTCCCGCGTGAGCAAGGTCTACCCCGGCGGCGTCACCGCGCTGGACGACGTGTCGCTGGAGATCCGGCGCGGCGAGATGGTCGCCATCGCGGGCCCGTCCGGGTCCGGCAAGTCGACCATGCTCAACACCATCGGCACGCTCGACCGGCCCACGTCGGGCACGGTACGCGTCGACGGATACGACGTCGCGACGCTGTCGGACAACCGGCTGTCGGCGCTGCGGGGGACCGGGATCGGGTTCGTGTTCCAGCAGTTCCACCTGGCCGCGAACGTGCCGGCGCTGGAGAACGTGGCCGACGGCCTGCTCTACAGCGGCCTGCCGAGGGCCGAGCGGCGCCGCCGCGCGCGGGCCGCGCTGGAGCGGGTGGGGCTCGCCCACCGCATGGACCACGAGCCGCACGAGCTGTCCGGCGGCGAGCGGCAGCGGGTGGCCATCGCCAGGGCGGTGGCCGGCGACCCGCCGCTGCTGCTGGCCGACGAGCCGACCGGCGCGCTCGACTCGGCGTCCGGGGCGGGGGTGATGGAGCTGCTGCGCGAGCTGCACGCGTCCGGTACGACGGTGCTGATCATCACGCACGACCCGGAGATCGCCGGCAGGCTGCCCCGCCAGGTCCGGATGCGCGACGGCCGGATCGTCGCCGACCAAGCCGGGGCGGCCTGATGGCCGGCCGTGATCTCACCCCGCCCCGGTTGCGGCCGCGCGACGTGCTCAGGGTCGGCGCGGTCGGGCTGCGCACCCGCCCGCTGCGGGCGTTCCTGTCGGCGCTGGGCATCGCCATCGGCATCGCGGCGATGATCGGCGTGGTCGGCATCTCCTCCTCGTCCGGCGCCGAGCTGGACCGCCAGCTGTCCGCGCTGGGCACGAACCTGCTCACGGTCTCGTCCGGGCAGACCCTCAGCGGCGAGGAGGCCAAGATGCCGGTGGAGGCCGAGGCGATGATCGAGCGCATCGGCCCGGTGCTGTCAGTGTCGTCGGTCGGGCAAATCCAGGACGCCAAGGTGTACCGGTCGGAGGAGATCCCCGAGGCGCGGACCGGCGGCATCTCCGCCTACGCGGCCCGGCTCGACCTGCTCGACTCCGTGGGGGCGACGCTGCGCGCCGGCACCTGGCTCAACGCGGCCACGCACGCCTACCCGGCCGTGGTGCTCGGCTCGGCCACGGCCGAACGGCTCGGCGTCGGCGCGGTCGGGCCCGACACGCAGGTGCTGGTCGGCGGCCGGCGGTTCACCGTCGTCGGCGTCCTGGAGCCGGTGGCGCTCGCCGTGGAGCTGGACACCGCGGCGCTGGTCGGCTGGCCGGTCGCGGAGGAGCGGCTGGGCTTCGACGGCCACCCCACCGTGCTCTACACGCGGGTGGACGAGCGGCACATGGACGCGGTACGGGACGTGCTGGCCGGAACCGGCAACCCGGAGGCGCCCAACGAGGTCGACGTCTCCCGCCCGTCGGACGCGCTGGCCGCCAAGCAGGCCACCGACCAGGCGTTCACCGGCCTGCTGCTGGGCGTCGGCGCGGTGGCGCTGATCGTCGGCGGGGTGGGGGTCGCCAACACCATGGTCATCTCGGTGCTGGAGCGGCGGGCCGAGATCGGCCTGCGCCGCTCGCTGGGCGCCACCCGCGGCCAGATCCGCACCCAGTTCCTGGCCGAGTCGCTGCTGCTGTCGGCGATCGGCGGGGTGGGCGGCGTGTGCGTCGGCGCCGCCGTCACCGTCGGCTACGCCGCCTACGAGGAGTGGCCGTCCGTGATCCCCGCCGAGGCGACGGCGGGCGGCCTGGCCGCGACGCTGGTCATCGGCGCGGTCGCCGGGCTCTACCCGGCGATCCGCGCCGCCCGCCTCTCCCCGACGGAAGCCCTGGCCAGCCCCTGACCGACCGGGCCCGGGCGGTTCCTGACCGACCGGGCCCGGCGTCTACGGACGCGCCGTCAAGGCCCGTCCGCGAGCAGCGTCTCGCCGATCCAGCCGTCCGGGGCGCACCCGGGCGGGATCGCGAACACCGCCGAGCCGATCGCGGTGATCCACTCGTTGAGCAGGTCGCCTTCGGCCAGCCGCCGCTGCACCGGGACGAACTGCTTGTCCACGTCCGCCTGGTAGGCGGCGAACAGCAGCCCGGAGTCAGGGATGCCGTCCTCGGCCAGCCCGTCGTCGTAGTTGTACGGCCGCCGCAGCATGCGGGCGCCGGGATCGTCCACCCGGGCCCGCCTGATGTGCGCGTACTCGGAGATGACGGGGAAGCCGAGCCGGTTCAGCCTGCCGAAGTCGGGCTCGTCGTGCTCGGCCCGGCCGGTGAGCGGCGCGCCGTCGGCGAGGCGGCGGCCGATCGTGAACTCCCTGCCGGTCCTGTCCAGCTCGTCCCAGGTCTCCAGGTCCATGCGGATCCGGCGCAGCACCAGCGTGGTGCCGCCGCGCAGCGGGCCCTGGCCGAGCCAGACCGCCCGGTCCAGGTCGGCCGGGTTGACGGTGCCGTCGAGCTGGCCCATCAGGTTGCGCTGGGTGGCGCCGGCGGGCTGGACGTGCGCGCCGCGCCGGAAGCCGCGCTGCGTCCAGCGCACCCGCGCGAACGCCCGCGCGTCCTTGACCACCATCCGCAGCGCGTGCGCGACGGTCAGCGGGTCGTCGGCGCAGATCTGCACCAGCAGGTCACCGCCGGACCAGCGGTCCTCCAGCTTGTCCGTCTCGAACTCCGGCAGCTGCCGGACCGGCGATTCCACCCCGGCCGCCTCGAACAGGCCGGGGCCGAACCCGAACGTGACCGTCAGCCTGGCGGGGGAGGCGGCCAGTTCGGGCTCGGTGTCGGCGAGCGCGCCCCGGCCCAGGGTGAGCCGGCGCGCGTCGTCGGTCAGCAACCGCATGAGCCGGGCGATCGGCTCCCGTCCGGTGCCGCGCTTGAGGTCGAACGCGACGAACACGGCGTGCGCCTGCGGGGACGTGGCGATCCCGGCCTGGTGGACGCCGTGGAACGGTTCCGTGGCCGTACCGGACGGGACCTCCGTGGCAGCGCCGCTCGGCGAGGCGCCGGCGGCAGTGCCGGCCATCGTGCCGGCCATCGTGCCGGCCACCGTGCCCGCCGCCGTGCCCACGGCCGTCGCCGCCCCGGCGGCGAACAGCCCGCGCCGGGTGATCCTCTGCTCGGCCATCAGTGGTCCGTGCCCGGCTGGTAGTCCTCCTTCGCGCCCGCGAAGTCCTTGCCGACGGCGGTGAACTCCAGCGGGGGACCTTCCTGCAGCGTCAGCGTGAACGGGATCTCCGCGCCGGGCTTCACCTCCTCCTTGACGCCCATCAGCATGATGTGGTCGCCGCCGGGCTTGAGCTCGTGGCTGCCACGCGCCGGGACGACGAACCCGCCGTCCTTCGGCCGCATGATCATCTTTTTGTCGGACTCGACCACCTCGTGCAGCTCGATCTCCGGCGAGAGCGGCGAGGCGCCCGCGACGACGGTGATGGGGCTGTCGGTGTGGTTGACGAGGGTGCCGAACGCGGCGGTCATCCCCTCCTTCACCGCCTTCACCCAGGGGTCGGTGATGGTGAGCGCCTGGGCCGGGGCGGCGGCCTCGACGCCGGTGGTGGGCGCGGGCCCGGCGGCCGGGGTGGCGGCGCCGCAGCCGGCGAGGAGCACGGCCGTGGCGGTGACGAGCAGGGCGGAACGGGTGTTCATGGACATGCCTTCCTGCGCCCGCGGCGGAAGTCGCCGGGGCGTCGGTCATCGGAAAAAGGTCAGCGGATTCCGATGACCGCGGGCGGCCCGCGCCCGCTGACGGCATGCCGGAGGATCGCCGAGCGCAGCACCGGCGGCTCGGCGTGGGGCAGCTCGACGAACGGCGTCGCCGGCACCGGCAGCAGCACGGTGACGAGCCGCGTGGCCAGGCGGCGCAGCAGCCCCCACAGCGCGGCCTCCCCGCGCGCCAGCCAGAGCGCGGTCAGCCCGACCGCCCACCCGTGGGCGACGAACATCCCGAGGTCGGGGGCCAGCCCGGCCGAGGCGTGCGCGGCGTGCGCGGCCCCGGCGGCGGGGGAGACGGCGTGGGAGAGCGAGAACATCACGTGCAGGACGAGCTGCAGACCGCCCAGCAGCGCCAGGATCGCCCGCGGGCCCCGCTCCCGCCCGGCCAGCGGGTACGCGCCCCCGGCGGCCACGAAGAACCCGGCCACCATGGCCGGCCCCGGCACGCTCCCGCCCGCCAGGGAGTGGGCCACCATGCCGAGGCTGAGACACACCACGGCGAACACCGCGGTGCGGGCGAGGCGGAACGGAAGGCTGGACGGCACGATGCCGACATGATTTCACGCCACCCCCTCGGTCCTTCTCCCGACACAGCCCAAGATTTCCGGCGAGACCGGCATAATGGCGCGGGATGCTGACGCCCACGGACCCGCACGCGTACGCGGCGGCGATCGCCCCGGTCATCGACGCGGTCCACGTCAACCTGCACGCCGCCACACGCAGACCCGGCGCCCTCGGACTGCTGAACGACCTGCGGTTCACGCTCCCGCTGCGCACCCTCACCAGACGCGACCTGGCCGCCGTCCACCGGTACGGGGACGACCGGGAGGAGAGCATCCGGGAGCACGTCCGGCGCGGCGAACTGGCCGACGACGACGGCACGCTGCGACTGACGGAGCGGGGCCTGGACCTCGTGCACAGGCTGTACGAGACGCACGCGGCCGTGGCGGGCCGGATCTGGCGGGACCACGACGTCGAGACCCTCGCCGCGCTGGCGGGACGGGTGCTCGGCAAGGCCATGGCGGAGCCGGGTGACGCGCTCGCGGTGATGGCTCCCCCGTACGAACCCGAGGGGGCACCGGCGGGGCTGCTGCTGTTCAACCGGCTGGCGGCGCTACGCTACGCCCGCGCCGACGCGCACGCGGCGGCCTGGCAGGCGGCGGGAATGACCGCGGCCGAGGTCGTCGCACTGGAGCCCGGCCCGCTGCGCGAACGCATCGAGGCGGGCACCAACCGCCGCGCGGCGGTGCCGTACGAAGCCTTTTCCGAGCCGGAACGCGAAACCCTCTATACCGGCTTGCTCGCACTGGTGTGAGAGGTCCGAAACTCACACCTCCCGGTAACTAGCCGAAAGGCGCACTATGGTACGTACCTCGGTAAGGGAGGGGCGTGGTGGATCAGGACCTGCCCGGCGGCGTGCGGCTCATCGTGGGCGTCGACGAGACTCCGGCCGCGCGCTGGGCGCTCGCCTGGGCGATCGGGACCGCGCGGCTGCGCCGCATGGCTCTCGTCGCCGTACATGTCAGCCGGGCTCCGGTGCACCCGTTCCCGGAGGCGCTGCCCGTGCAGCACGCCATCAGATCGGGTGAGGAGGCACGCTGCGGCGAGGTGATCGCCGGCGTGTTCGAGGACGTGGCGGGAGGCCTGCCGGAGGACCTCCACACGGTCATGGTGTCCAGGGTCGGCGACCCCGGCTACCACCTCGTCGACCTGGCCCGCGAGGGCGACCTGCTGGTGCTCGGGCGCAGCCGCCGCGGCCTGCTCAGCCGCATGTTCCTGCCCTCGACCAGCATGTACTGCGCGCGTCACGCCAAGACGACGGTGGTGATCGTGCAGCAGCCCACCCCGCCCGACGAACCCGAGATGTCAGAAGACCGCTCCCGCCGGTTCTGGAGCCGCAGGCACGATTGACGCGCGAAGCCCGTCGCGGGCCCGGCACTGCCGGGCCCGCGACGGACGGTCTCACTTGAAAGCGCGCAGCCGCAGGCTGTTGCTCACCACGAACACGCTGGAGAACGCCATCGCGGCTCCCGCGATCATCGGGTTGAGCAGCCCCATCGCGGCCAGGGGCAGCGCGGCCACGTTGTAGGCGAACGCCCAGAACAGGTTGCCCTTGATGGTGGCGAGCGTCCTGCGCGACAGGCGCAGCGCGTCGGCCGTCACCCGCAGGTCGCCGCGGACCAGCGTCAGGTCGGACGCCTCGATGGCCGCGTCGGTGCCGGTGCCCATGGCCAGCCCCAGGTCGGCCTGGGCGAGCGCGGCCGCGTCGTTGACGCCGTCGCCCACCATCGCCACGACCTTGCCCTCGCCCTGCAGGCGCTTGACCACCTCGACCTTGTCCGCGGGCAGCACCTCGGCGATCACCTCGTCGATGCCCACCTCGGCCGCCACCGCGCGGGCGACCTTCTCGTTGTCGCCGGTCAGCAGCACCGGGGTGAGGCCGAGCCGCTTCAGCTCCGCGACCGCCTCCGCGCTGGTGGGCTTCACCACGTCGGACACCACCAGCACGGCACGGGCCCGGCCGTCCCAGCCGACCGCGACCGCGGTGCGGCCCGCGGCCTGCGCCTGCTCCAGAGCCTCCACGAGCTCGGGGGTGAGGTGCTGCGACCACTCCTCCAGCAGCCTGGGCCGGCCGACCAGCACCGCGTGCCCGTCGACGACGCCCTGCACGCCGAGGCCCTCGACGTTCGCGAAGTCCTCGACCGTGGCGTCCGACCGGGCGGCCCTGGCCACGGCCTGGGCGATCGGGTGCTCGGAGGCGTGCTCCAGCGCGCCGGCCAGGCGCAGCACCTCGGCCTCGTCCTCGCCCTCGGCGACGTGGACCCCGGTGAGCGTCATCCGGCCCGCGGTGACCGTGCCGGTCTTGTCGAGCACGATCGTGTCCGCCTTGCGGGTGGACTCCAGCACCTCCGGGCCTTTGATCAGGATGCCGAGCTGGGCGCCCCTTCCGGTGCCGACCAGCAGCGCCGTCGGCGTCGCCAGCCCCAGCGCGCACGGGCAGGCGATGATCAGCACCGCCACCGCCGCGGTGAACGCCGCGCCCGCGCCGTTGCCCGTACCGAGCCAGAACCCGAGCGTGCCCACGGCGAGCGCGATCACGATCGGTACGAACACGCCCGAGATGCGGTCGGCGAGCCGCTGCACCTCGGCCTTGCCCGTCTGGGCCTCCTCCACCAGCCTGGCCATCTGCGCCAGCTGGGTGTCGGCGCCGACCCGGGTGGCGCGGACGACGAGCCGGCCGCCCGCGTTCACCGTCGCGCCCGTCACCGCGTCGCCCGGCCGCACCTCGACCGGCACGGACTCGCCGGTCAGCATCGAGGCGTCGACGGCGGACGTGCCTTCCTCGATCACGCCGTCGGTCGCGATCTTCTCGCCCGGCCTGACCACGAACAGGTCACCCGCCTTGAGCTGGTCGGCCGGGACGCGGCGGCCGTCGGCCAGCTCCACGTCCTTGGCGCCCAGCTCCATCAGCGCCCGGAGCGCGGCCCCGGCCTTCCGCTTGGACCGCGACTCGAAGTAGCGCCCGGCCAGGATGAACGCCGTCACCCCGGCCGCCGCCTCCAGGTAGATGTTGCCGGCGCCGTCGGTGCGCTGGATCGTCAGCTCGAACGGGTGGACCATGCCGGGCATCCCGGCCGTGCCGAAGAACAGCGCCCACAGCGACCAGCCGAAGGCCGCGAGCGTGCCCATCGAGACCAGCGTGTCCATGGTGGCGGTGCCGTGACGCAGGTTCGTCCAGGCCGCCTTGTGGAACGGCCAGCCCGCGTACACCACGACCGGCCCGGCCAGTGCCAGCGACAGCCACTGCCAGTAGCGGAACTGCAGCGCCGGAATCATGGCCATGGCCACCACCGGGACGCTCAGCACCACCGCGACGATCAGCCGGTCGCGCAGGCTGTTGTCCGGCTTCTCCGCTTCTTCCTTGGGCCCCTCGTGGGGCAGCTCGGCCGTGTAACCGGCCTTCTCCACCTCCTGGACCAGCGCCAGCGGGTCCAGGTCCGCAGGGAAGGTGACCTTGGCCTTCTCGGTCGCGTAGTTGACCGTCGCCGTGACGCCGTCGAGCTTGTTGAGCTTGCGCTCGATCCGGTTCGCGCAGGAAGCACACGTCATGCCGCCGATCGAGAGCTCGACCGCGCCTCCGCGGCCGTCGGTGAGTGATGTCATCACCCTTCTCCTCTCAGGCGTCAGTGGCCGTGCGGTCCGGTCTCGGCCGTGAAGGCCGCGGTGCGCACCTTGCCGTCGTGCTTGAAGTCCAGGAACAGGCGGTAGGAGCCGGTGCTGGGCACCTCGGCGAAGAACGTGATCTCCGGGCCCGCCTTGCCGGTCTCCTCAGGATGGACGTGCAGATAGGCGAGATCGCCGGCCCTGAGGGCCACCAGGTGTCCGTAGGCGCCGAGGTAGGGCTCCAGGTCGGTCACCGGCTTGCCGTCCTTGCTCACCTTGAGCGTCAGCTTGCTCGACCGGCCGGGCTCCAGGCTCCCGGCGAGGCTCACAGTGTAGTCACCGGTCCGCGCCTCGGTGCTCGCGTGCGGGAGCTCGCGCGGGCGGTAGTCGCCCGGCACCTGCAGGTCGAGGCCGAGCGTCAGCTTGTCGGCGCCGGTGGGCTTGAAGTCGGCGAAGGCACGGTACGGGCCGGGCTCGTCCAGGGGGAGCTTCACGCGCCAGGTGCCGTCGGCGGCCATCTCCGGGTGGAGGTGCCGGAAGATGGTCAGGTCGCGGGAGGCGACGATGAGGTGCAGCTTCTTGTCGTGCTCGACGTCGAACTCCGTCACCGGCTTGCCGCCGGGGCCGTCGACGGTGAAGCGGAAGTCGTCGGGGTCGTCGGTGGCGAGGCGCGTGAAGGTGTAGCCGTCCTGGGAGACCTGGAGCCCCCCGGGGGTATCCGTAGCGCCTGAGTGCCCGCTGTCGGCGTGGCCGTCCGTGCTGTCGGTGTGGCCGTCCTCGGCCTGCTCACCCGTTCCGTGGTCCATGGCCGTCTCTCCCTGCTTCACTTGCTCCGCCGTACGGCCGGTCGGGCCGGGGGCGGGCCCGATCTGGCCCGCCGCGCTCCCGGCGCCCAGCGCCGCGGCGAAGATCACCGCGAGCCCGGCGCCGTAGAGGCCCAACCGGCCTGCCGTGCTCATGACACCCCCACCAGTTCGTAGCCGGCCTCCTTGACCGCGCCGCTGATCTCCGCCTCATTGACAGGACCGTCGCTGACCACGGTCAACCGGCCGCTCTTGAGGTCCACGTCGACGGAGGTCACGCCGGCCACCTCGCCGACCTCCTCCTTGACGGAACTCACACAGTGGCCGCAGGTCATGCCCTTGACGGTGTAGGTGGCGGTGCTCATCGCATGCTCCTTCATATGCTCGTACGTGATGCCTTGTATCGAGTCTAACACCGTACCCCCCTAGGGTATGTCTTGACCCTGGCTGTGCATACCTGGAGGGGGTATGCGGAGGACGATATATACGGCTAGGGGGTATGTCAATCCTCGGCGCCGCGTGTTCCTTGAACAATCCGACATCTGGTCCGCGCAAACACGGGGACCGCCGCCATCCCTTGCTAGGCTGCAAAGCATCCGTTGGGTCTTGCCCAGCGGGCGAGACCGTCGAAGAAGTGGGGTCACACAGTGAAGAAGCTGCTTGTTCTGGCGCTGGTCGCCCTTGGGGGGTTGCTGATCTGGCGCAAGGTGCAGGCCGATCGGGCAGAGCTCGATCTCTGGACCGAGGCGACCGGTAGCGAGAACTAACCGACCGGCGAGGCGATGAGTGACATCGTCCCCATCAAGCTGGTGTGCCTGGACCTGGCAGGCACCACGGTCGGCGACATCGCCACGGTGGAGCGCGCGTTCGCCGAGGCGATCGCCACCCAGGGCATAGTCCCCGGGACCGGAGCGTACGCACGTGCCATGGTGCACGTGCACCGGTCCCGGGGGCAACCCAAGATCGACGTCTTCCGGGGCATCTTCCCCGAGAACGAGGCCCGGGCTCAGGCCGCCAACCTGACCTTCGAGCGCGCCTACGAAGGCGCCCTCGAACGCTCCGGCCTCACCCCCGCCCCCGGCATCGTCGAGGTCCTCGACAAGCTCCGCGGCTCCGACATCCGGCTGGCCCTGCTCACCGGCTTCAGCCGCACCACCCTCGGCCGCGTCCTCGGCATCCTCGGCTGGCACGACAAGATCGACCTGGCCATCAGCCCCGAAGACGCGGGCGGTCGCGGCCGCCCCTGGCCCGACATGGTCCTGCATGCCGTCCTCCGCCTCGGCATCCCCGACGTCCGTCAGGTAGCCGTCGCCGGCGACTCCGAGAGCCACATGCTCGCCGGCCACCGCGCCGGCGCCGCCGTCGTGGCCGGCATCCTCACCGACAGCGGCCACAGCCGCGACCGCCTCGTCGGCGGCGGCGCCACCCACGTGTTACCGTCCGTCGGCGCACTCCCGGAGCTGATCCTGAGCGGCGACCTGGGAGGCGCGCGGATACCGGCGCCGGTTCGGTAGGCTATCTTCATTGTTCGAAGGGGCCTTAGCTCAGCTGGCAGAGCGCCTGCTTTGCAAGCAGGAAGTCAGGAGTTCGAATCTCCTAGGCTCCACCTCGTGAAACGCCCCGCAACCGATCTTGGTGCGGGGCGTCGGTGTCTTAGCCTTTGGTGATCTTCTGTCGTTCGGGTCTCCCAGCGCTGATACAGGACCCAGAGGAGGTATACCGTTCGCTATACTGCTGTACGTGGCAGACGAGTGGGACGTCTACATTGTCGACGAGGTGCGCGAGTGGATCGAGCAACTCGACGACGCGACACATAGGCGTGTTGTGCAAGCGATCGACGCGCTTGCCGAAGGAGGACCAGGTCTGGGACGGCCGCTGGTCGATACGATCACCGCTTCACGTCTGTAGAACTTGAAGGAGCTTCGGCCGGGGACCGTGCGGATCTTGTTCGCTTTCGATCCGTGGCGGTCCAGCACCCTGCTGGTCGCGGGTGACAAGGCGGGACAGTGGAATGCCTGGTACAAGCAGGCCATCCCGCTCGCCGAGCAGCGCTACGAGCTCTACGTAAAGGAACGGCAGGCGGAGGAGGGCGGATCGTGATGGGATATGCGCGTTGGAAGGACATTCGTGCTGAGCATGTCGAACGTGCCGGCGGCGAGGACGCCGTTGAGGCGGGCAAGCAGGAACTGCTCGCCAAGGTGCAAGGACACCGGCTTGCTGATATCCGTCGTAGTCGCGGGTTGACCCAGCAGGACATCGCGCAGCGCATGGGGGTCACCAAGGGCCGCATTTCACAGATCGAGCAAGGCAAGATCTCCGGGCAGGACGTGCTCGCCCGGTACGCCACTGCTCTGGGTGGTCGGCTCCATCAGTCGATCTACTTTGACGACGGTGACATCGCTGCCATCGCCTGAGGCGGGGCGGGAGGTTCATATCGTCTGGTGTCTCGGATAGGGCGAGGGGCTATCTGGCAGCGTGAGCAGGTCACCGTATGCATTCCGCCAGCCTTGGAATTTCCTCTCGGCCTGGACATCGGGATGATGGGAGCGCCGGTCCGGGGCGTCGCGTACAGCAGCAGGTACAGCAACACCGGCTTACGTGATCACACGCCATCAGTCTGCACCTGCCGCCTGACCAGGTCCGGGAGCCGCCTACAGGGTGACCGGTTCCCGTTTGCAAGCAGGCAGTCAGGAGTTCGAATCTC
The DNA here is from genome assembly GCF_008017515.1 of Nonomuraea sp. C10. NCBI lineage: Bacteria > Bacillati > Actinomycetota > Actinomycetes > Streptosporangiales > Streptosporangiaceae > Nonomuraea > Nonomuraea sp. C10. The sequence continues at coordinate 1,130,106 of NZ_VPFF01000003.1, read as the reverse complement.
CTAGGCTCCACCTCGAAAAACGCCGCTTCCCCGATCATGGGAAGCGGCGTTCGTGCCATCTACGTGCCGTTAGCCTTGCTCGCGCTCCCTGCGGACCCGTGCGTCCAAGGCGTCGGTGATCCTCTGGTCGGCGTCCCGGGTGGCGTGCTGGTAGATCAGTGCGGCCCGGTCGCTGTCGTGTCCCGTGCGCGCCTTGAGATCGGCCAGGCTCGCCCTGGACTGCGCCGCCAGGGTGTTGCCCGTGTGGCGTAGATCGTGGAAGTGCACACCATGAAGGCCCATCTCCTTGAGCGTTTCCGCCCACTTGGCCTTTCGCCGGAAGTTGCTCCCCCGCAGGAACGCGCCCCGCTTGGCGAGGAACACGAAGGCGTCGCTGGCCGCGTCCACGAAGGCGTCGAGGTGTTCGGTCAGCGCCGGGACGGTTCGCGGCCCACCCGGCCACGTCGGGGATCGTGTAGGCGCCGTGTCCATGCCGTGCGCGGAGCATGCGTGCGTCGATCCTGAGCCTTGCCAATGGCGCTCACTGTCGATCTGGTAGGTCGGTGCGGACGAATCGGGTCGATGCTGCTGCGGTGACGAGGAGCGTCCATGCTGTAAGGACGAGCAGCGCTACTGCCGGCGCGAGGCCGCTGGTGATGACGGTGGTGCCGGTGAAGGCTGCGAGGGGATTGGTTCCGCTGATGTCGGGGACGAGTCCGAACGGGAGGAACTGGGCGGGGTTGGGCGCGCCGAAGATCAGCAGGGTGATCGGTCGGAGGATGCTCTCGATGATGATCGCGGCTCCGAGCACGAGGATCGCCGCGACCGGGCTGCGAGAGAGCAGGCCGAGGGCGAACCCGAGCCCGGCGTAGAGGATCAGCGTCAGCGTTCCACGACCCCACAGGCCGAGCACGTCGGCGGGGTCGAGCAACAGCGGTTCACTCTGAACTGCGAGCCCTGCGGTCAGCATGAGTCCGCGGACGATGATGAGCAGGATGCTGGCGGCGAGCACGGTCACCGCCAGCGCGCTGAGTTTCGTGAGCAGGAGCCGTGCCCGATGGGGCTCGGCCAAGGCGCTGACGATGAGCGATCCGCGGCGGTGCTCGGTCGTGATGGTGAGCGCGCCAAGGAGCAGAGCTGCGATGGCGGGGAACCCGATCCCTGTGCCGGAGTTGCCGAGAAGGTCGATGATGACTTCTTGTGTGGCCGAAGTGCCGAGGGAGAGCGCCACGAGCTGCGTGGCGTCGAATTGGTCGGCTTGGGTGGCGTTCGGGATAACGTCGTTGAGCGCGACCAGTCCGTCGATGAGCGAGGGCAGGAAAGCGAGCAGCAGCCCGATGAAGACAGCTTCGGCGAGAACCAGGACGAGGACGATCTTCGCGGCGAGAGAGAAGCGGATGCGGAGAAGTTCGCTGGCGATCATGCCTGGGCCTTCTGCCCTGTGCTGTGCAGCGTTGAGAGATAGAAGGCTTCGAGGTCGGTGTCGTCTGGTAGGCGGTCCAAAGCAGTCTGGGCGAGGATGCGTCCGCTGCCGATGACGATCACGTCGTCAATGAACCGCTCCAGCTCGGCCAGGACGTGACTGGTGACCAGCACCGTGGCTCCGCGGGCGGCGTAGCCGCGCAGCAGACCCCGCATCCAGATCACGCCTTCGGGATCGAGGCCATTAGCCGGCTCATCCAGGATCAGCGTGGCCGGTTCAGGCAAGAGGGCGAGAGCGAGGCCAAGCCGTTGTCGCATCCCTTGGGAGAAGGTCTTGATCTTGCGATCCGCGACCTCGGATAGCCCTACCTCGTCCAGGACCTCGGCGATCCTCGACATCGGGACACCTGACGCTGCAGCGGCGATACGAAGGTGCGTTACCGGGGTCAGTCCAGGATGCAAGCCGGTGTTCTCCAGCAGAACGCCTACTGCGCGGCTGGGGCGCGGGATCGACGGGTACGAGCGCTCACCGAAGCCGACTGAGCCTGCGGTCGCACCGGTGAGAGAGAGCAAGATACGGATCGTGGTGGTTTTGCCCGATCCGTTCGGGCCCAAGTACCCAGTGACGCGCCCGGCCCGGGCGGTGAAGGAGATGTCGCGCAGAACCTCCCGCTCACCAAACCTCTTGCCGAGGCCGTGGATCGAGACGGAAAGACCGGCGGCAGGTGCGGTGTGGGCGGGCGCTGTCATGCGTCCAGCGTGCGGGGATGAGGATCGGTCGCACATCTGTCGGAGGACAGATTCCGGCCGCAACCGGGAAATATCTGCCGGAAGGCAGAGGCAAGTTCTCGACCAGCGCCGACATCATGGATACATGGCCACGTCACCCTCGACCGACAACAACGGCGCCTTCCGGCACGAGACCGCCGTCGTGCTGACGGTCGGCGGCCTTGGCACCGTGACCGGCGGGCTCTACCTGTGGGCGTTCCACACCCTCATCGCGACCGGCATGCCCGGTATCAGCCCGTGGTGGACCTACGTCGTCTTCGTCGTCGTCAACACGCTGACGGCCGGGCTGCTGTGGTGGCATCGCAGGTACCCGCTGCTTGTATTCGGCGCGGTGCTCTTGGTCGTCGTCACCAGCTCACTGATGCTGGGCCACAGCGGCAATGCCGGGCTCACATTGCCGCTGTGGCTCAGCGTCTACGCGGTCGCTACATATGCGCCACTACGTACCGGCCTGCTCACCGTAGGCGCAGGATGGGTGCTCAGTGTCGGCGTCAAGCTCGGCCTTGCCGTTCGCGGCGGTCAGCAGATTGCGCTGCCGGAGGTTGGGCTGGTCGCACTGGACCTCGGATTCTTCTTCGTCGCCTGCTTCGTTCTGGGTTTCGGTTTCCGCCTCCAACGGCAACGGGTTCGCGATGCCGCCGAGCGTGCCCGACTGATCGAAGAGCATGCACGGGCGATCAACGCCGAGGCTGTCGCTACCGAGCGCAACCGACTCGCCCGTGATCTCCATGACCTCGCGGCGCACGAAGTCATGGACGTGCTGCTCTCCATCCGTGCGCTGCGGATCACCAGCGACGACCCGATCCTCCGTGAGGTCGAGCAGAAGACCGCCCGCGCTCTGGACAACATGCGTACCGTGGTTCGCACGCTCCGCGACGAGAACCATCACGGGCCGGAGCGAGCACCCCTGCACGACGCTGCACGGCATCTCATCGACACTCTGGCCTCCGAGCGCGGAATCGCCGTGGACGCGCACATCCGTGTTCCCGTCCACGTCGCAGACGCGGCCGCCTCGACCACGCTCAGCGTGCTGAAAGAAGCTCTCCTCAATGCCGATGCCCACGCGCCAGGACGACCCGTCACGATCGCACTCGACGCTGACGACACCAGCGTGCGGCTCACCGTCACGAACCCGACCAGAGACACGAGCACGGACGCTCACTTTTCGCGCTCCAGCCACGCGAGCACCGGGTACGGACTGGTCGGTGCCGCCGAGCGGGCGGGACTCGTGGGTGGACGTTTCGAGGCCGTCCCCGCAGCGAATGGCGACTGGCGGGTCACGCTGGAACTGCCGAGCACCCTGCCGAACGATTCCGCTCTCGTCATGGAGGAAACGCCATGATCCGGGTGCTCATTGCCGACGACCAGCCCACGGTACGCCGTTCGCTGCGCACCTTCCTCGAACTCGACGGCGACATCAAGGTCATCGCCGAAGCATCCAACGGACGCGAAGCGGTCGACCGTGCGCTGGCTCTGCGACCCGACGTTGTGCTGATGGATGTGCGGATGCCGGGAGGCGACGGCATCACCGCGACCGCCCGGCTCGCCGGCCCGGATGCTGAAAATCCGATCCCGGTCGTAGTCATCACGACCTTCGACCTCGATGAGTATGTGTTCGGCGCATTGGAGAACGGAGCCGCCGGGTTCCTGCTCAAGGACACTGACCCCGCCCACCTCACACTCGCGGTACGCGCGGCCGCGGCCGGCGACGGCCTGGTGTCACCGTCCGTGACCGCACGGGTGATCCGCGAGTTCGCTCGCCGCAAACCCCCGACGACGCCTACCGCACCGCTCCCGGAGCTGACCGCGCGAGAACAGGATGTCCTCGCCGCCCTCGCCGACGGGCTGAGCAACGCGGAGATTGCCGGAGCGTTGTTCGTGGAGGTGGGCACCGTCAAGACCCACGTCTCCCGGATCATCGCCAAGCTCGGCGTCCGCGACCGAGTGCAGGCCGTGATCTGGGCGCACCAGAACCCCCACTGGAACCTCGACAGCGAGACGAGGAGGCGATGATCCCGCCCCCGCCGGCCCAGCACGGGACGCGCGCGATCATCGCCCTGGTTCTTGGCGCGATCCTGACGATCAGCGGCCCCGTTCTCGGCGTCCTCGCCGGCAGCCTCGCCACCGTCCCCCAGGCGATCGACTATGTGGACAACACCATCCGCATCGGTCCGGCTGGAACCGTCGAACTCGACGCGGGAGAATCCGTTTTTCTCCTCGCCCCGGTCGGAGACCTCGAACACGCCGACTACCGCACATGCCGGGCGCATACCGGCGAGGACGAGGCGGCCGTCAGCTACGAGCCGGCCAGCGCACTCAACACGCTCGTCAACGGAGCACGGTACGAGTCCTTCGCCCGTGTCACCGCCACCATCGGCGGCGAGTACACCATCACCTGCGATGCGGGCGTCGACGTGGTCGCCGCACCGCCGTTCCACGGCGCCGAGGTCTTCGAGCCCTTCGCCTGGTGGACAGCAGGAGGCATCGTTCTCTCGCTGCTCGGCGTAGTCGGCGTGATCCTCGGCATTGTCGGCCTGACCCGCACACGGCAAGCGAACGGACACGGCTCCGCCGGACCCCCGGCAACGCCGTCAACCCGTGAGGGAGCACTCACATGACAGCGAACTCGGCCCGCTTGCCCGTTCCCGCTTTCGTGATCGTCGGCCTCGCAGTAATCGCCATGATCGTCTGGTCGATCCTGCAATGGCCCCACATGGACGCCACCATCGTCACCCGCGAAGCCGCGGGCAACCACGGCGCCAGCACCGTGCCGCGCGCGGTCACCGTCGCCGCCATGCCTCTCGCACTGGTCCTTCTAGCAGTGTTGCTCGCCTTCGCTCCCACCCTTGACGCACGGATCATGGAACACTCCCGAAGTCGCTCAGTGGCGGAACCAGCGGCCAAGGAGCGCCGAGGCTCCGCACTCGTCCTCGGCGGCCTCCTCGTCGGGCTCAGCGTCCTGTTCCCGATTCTGCACGTCGCACTCATCAGCCTGTACACACCCGACAAAGTTCCCGTCGTGCCCCTAGTAAGCACCGCCGTAGGAGTGCTCCTGATCGGACTCGGAGCCACCTTCCCCTTCATCAGGGTCCAAGCCGTCACCGGCGGCCCAAGAGAGGCCCGCGTCCTGAAAACCCAGCATCGTGCCTACCGTTACGCCGCGAGCATCCTCATCGTGATCGGGGCCGCAGTCATCGCCGCAGCCTGGATCGTGCCGGTGGCTGCGATGCCCATAGCCGTCATCGGCACCCTCATCCTGTTTGCTGGAATCGGCACAGCATCGCTCTACCCCGCCGTTCGTTCATAGAACGACCCGATCGTCTACGAGTGGCTGGGCAGAGGATCCTTCCCAGCGAGCTCGCGACCCGCCACCCCAACGCGGTGCGCATCCTCGGTCGCGGCCGGCTACGCGTCATCCACGCCTGCCGACGCAACAGCTCAGCCACGGAGCAAGCTCAGGCGATCTTCTGGTCAGCGTCACTAGTCGCGTGCTCATAGATCAGCGCGGCGCGGTCGCTATCGTGTCCCATCCGTGCTTTGAGATCAGCGAGGCTTCTGCGGTCGGGGGCGATCGAAGGTCTGGGACTTCGTGCCCAGCCCCAGCCCACCGAGCAGTGGGGAAATGAAGGGATAGCCGGACGGGCGACTCAGATGGCCCTCGGGGTGCCCGCTGACATCCGGACACGGACCTGAGTAGGGTTCTGGAAGTCCGGAAGGTAAGGGTCAGTGTCGAATCTTCCCGTCTGCCACGCCCAGGCAGACCCAAGCAGATCAAGGCCCCACGGCTCAAGGCCGTTCTTCCAGCAGGGAGCTCCGGCCTAGATGAGCGCCGCCCGATCGCTGGCGTGCCCCGTCCGTGCTCCGGCTCCGGGATGATCAGGCGGGAGAGCGTGGCTCGGGCGGGAATTCGCTGCTCAGCAAGCCGTGGAAGATCGAGATTGGACTGTATCTTGATCGTTCCTCTACGCCAAGACACAGGTAGCTCGCGATGACGTGGCCCGAGAAGTCATCGCCGCTCACGGTGAATGTCACGCCCGACGCTCCACTGTCCTCTCCGACAGCGACCACGAGCCCGTTCATCCTGGTCGGAAGGTTGATCAGGTGGACGACCTGGAAGAGCACTTCGACATGGGGCGTGTCAGGCTCGAACTCCGACCGCACGACGAGGCCGCTGTGCGTGGGCACATAGCTCCAGAGGCGGAAGCGGCGGTCCGGGAAGGCAAGAGGAAGCGCGAGCTCGCCGGGGTACCAGACTTTGCTCACGGCAGGAGCCCACCACGGCCGGACCCGCATGGCAAGCGATCTCAGCTAAGGGCCGGTTTCGTGCGGCAGCCGCGTGGGTGGAGAGGATGGAAGAGCCGCTTCTGCGGAATGTCGGCCACGGCCTCTCGGCCAGCGGATCCGTTCCAGCAGGAACATCACCGGCTCGGACAACACGGTAACGACTGTCAACGACTACTCCCATCGCGATCACTACCAGTGCGACAACGCGACGGATCCGGCTCACTCCGTCAATCTACGCCTCGGACGGATACCGGCTCCAGGATGATGCTCGCCCCGGGAGGTTCCGTCCAGCGGGTCCGATCGGTCGTGCAGTTCCTCCACTGGCACCGTCTCATCGGCTGCCGGCGGCTTGATGTTCGCCTTCATCCCCCATGCGACAGGCGGATCTTTCCCTTGCCGAACCCACGACGCCACGGACCGGTTCGGCGGAAGACCAATTGCCGACCATGACCATCCGGGAATGCTCGACGACCTTCACCCCATAGCCAGGGCCGAGTCGGCGCTGGCCGGATCCACCTTGGCGTCGGCGTGAACAGCCTGACCTGCGGTCAACGTCATACGACCGCAGAGAGAACCGCCGCGTGATTCGCCGTCGGCCGGACCGGAGGAGACGGGGACTATTCCGCTCTGCGCGGATCAGGCCGACTTCGAACGCGGCACCTGTCTAAGGTGAGGCATGGCCCCTTCCATCCCGCCGCTACGTTCAGCGATCGATCGGACCAACTCCAAGCCGTCTCCGGAGCGCGAGCCGCTGTGGCGGCACGTGCTCGGTGAGTGTCTCAGAGGCCTTCGTCACGAGCGGGGCGAGAAGTTGAGCGAGACGGCACGTCGCGCCGGGGTCTCGCCGCAGTATCTCTCCGAGATGGAACGAGGCGTCAAAGAGCCGTCGAGCGAAATGATCGCTGCGGTCGCCGGCGCGCTGGATGTGACCCTGGTCGATCTGACCCTCGCCGTTGCCGAGAGCTTGCGGTCTGCTCAGAACAGCACGTCGAGAGGTGCTACCTGCTCGGCGGCGTATGCTCTGGCCGCGTAGCGTGGCTTGCCCGGGTCATCCACCGGCCTGAGAACGCTCCTCGATGATCTGATCGAGGAGCCCGTACTCCAAGGCAGCGGTCGCGGTGAACACGCGATCGTGATCGGTGTCGGCGCGTAGGGTCTCGATCGTCTGGCCGGTGTGCCGCGACAGTATGCGCTCGATGTCTGCTCGGACACGGACGACCTCGTCAGCCTGCAAGATGAGATCGGGGATCGTGCCGCGTCCCTGAGCGGCTGGTTGGTGCAGGATCACTCGTGCGTGCGGGAGAGCGGCACGTTTTCCTTCGGCGCCCGCGGCAAGAAGGACGGCACCCACCGCGACGGCCTGTCCGACGCAGGTGGTCGAAACCCGGGGGCGGATATGACGCATGGTGTCATATATCGCGAGCATCGCGCTCGGATCCCCGCCTTCGCAGTTGATATAGAACTGTATTTCGGCATCGGGGTTGTCCGACTCGAGAAATATCAGCTGGGCGATGAGAGCGTTGGCGACGCCCGCGTCGATCGCGGTGCCCAGATAGATGATCCGCTCGGTGAGCAGGTGCGAGTAGACATCCATGATGCGCTCGCCACGAGAATTCTGCGTGATGACATTGGGAATCGTATACGTGCTCACTGGCCGCCTCCTTCGGTCACGTCGAATCCGAGCCGTGGGCGATTGCGCGGCGCGATTTCGTCGAAATTTTGCACGATCGCATCTATGAAGCCGTAGTCCAGTGCCTCTCGCGCCGTGTACCAGCGATCGTGCAGAGAATCCTCGAATATGCGCTCGACGGACTGCCCCGTGTCCTCGGCGATGAGGCCGAGCACTGTGTCGCGAGTATGCCGAAGGTCGCCGGCCTGCAGTTCGATGTCGACTGCGGTGCCACCGATTCCCGCCGAGCCCTGGTGCATCAGGACACGTGCGTGTGGCAGGGCGCGACGCTTCCCTCGGGAGCCCGATGACAGCAAGAACTGCCCGGCGCTGTAAGCGATGCCCAGCACGAGGGTCGACACGTCACAGGGAATGAGTCGAATGATGTCGCGGATCGCGAGCATCGAGGGAACCGACCCACCCGGCGAGTGAATCCACAATGCGATGTCCGCCGAGGCGTCCTGCGTGGCGAGCGCTATCAGTTGCGTGGCCAGCAGTGTCCCGTTGTCGTCATCGAGAGGGCCGTCGAGAACGAGCACGCGCTGGTCGTAGAGCTCGCGTCTTACCCGCGAATTGAACAGTGGAAGATTCGATTCTCCGCTCATGAGCCCATCATGTGAGGCGATCCGGACCGAGGTCGACACGATCCGCTTGGGGCAGATCTGCTCTGAGCAGCGGGATTCGAGTTCCGGTCCGTGTTCTTAGGCCACCTCCCGTGATCGGGAAGTGGCCTTTTCAATCTTGTGCAGCTGCAAAGTACGGCTGAGGTGGCGCAGAGGCGAGCACGTCCACGATCATGGTGCGCGTGGCGGTGCTCAGGTTATTGGCAGTCGGTCTCATCAGCGGCGGCGTCATGACGATCCCGTTCCTGTGGGCTCAGCGTGGCAGCGACTTCGAACACGTCCGTCTCTCGGCCCTGATAGGCCTGAACTTGGGGCAGCTCGTGACCGTCCCGCTCGGGTTGCTGATCGGCATCGTGCTTGTCGCGATGCGGTCGTGGACGCGCCCTCCCGGCTACGTGCTGGCTGCGGCCACGATCGTGTTCGGTGTGGTTGTAGCGACGCAGGCGTGGGCCATGGCGGACTGGGCCGAAGGCCGACCCGCCGGGATCGGCGATCCAGACGGAGAGGTAGGCCTCGGGGGGCTGAACGCTCTCGCGGGTGGGTTCACGGTCCTCCTGGGCGTCTCCATCGCCTTGATTCGGTGGTCTGGTTGGGAGCCGGAGGCGGCTTCGGCGCGTCAGACGTCCGCACGCAGGGCTCGACGGAGAAGGCGTAAGTCATCGGCCCACGTCAAAGGCCATTGCCCATGATGAGGGAATGGCCCAGGAGACCATCGCCGCATAACCGAGTCTCCACGCTTTCAGGGGATGGACACACTGGCGTCTTTTCACCACGTGCGTTGGGGCAGGAGATGCCGTCGGCCCCACGTTCTTAGCTCGATCATCGACAAATATGGTGATCGCACACCGTAGGACAGAATGCGGCAGAACAGGTTCCGTGACCACATGATCGCTGTGCCCGTCGCGTGCCCGATGGGACGGGAAACGGGCCACCTCCCACGATCGGGAAGTGGCTTTTTCGGCACAGTCGTGACGCCGCCGACGATGGAACCGGCGACCGGATACCGCTAGGCGTCGCGGCGCAGGGTGAACCAGAAGGTCGGGACCGAGTTGGTGCCCGGTGTGACGTCGATTACCTCCCAGCCGGTGAACCTGGCGTGGAGTTCGTCGGCCGTGACGCCCGCCGCCCACGACGTGACCTCGGTGGTCGGATTGCCGAGCGGCTCGGGACCGTACCCGAACATCAGCAACTGTGCCCCGGGAGCGGCGCGGTCGGTGAGCCCGGCGGCGTAGGCGTCGCGGCGGTGGAGTGGGATCCCGCAGTAGCAGCTCAGGTCGAAGAACAGGTCGAAGGGGCCGGGCGCGTCCAGCTCGTCGAGGCGGGTGGCGTCTCCGTGTAGCAGTCGCACCGCCACCCCAGCCGCCTCGGCCTTCTCCCGGGCCTGGTCGACGGCGCTGTCGATCAGGTCGACGGCCGTCACCTCCCAGCCGTGCCGGGCGAGGTAGATGGCGTTGGTCCCCGTGCCGCAACCGAGTTCGAGGGCGCGGCCGGGCGGCGGTGCGCCGTGTCCCTCTACCAGGGCCACCAGCTCGGGGGGCGTCACGCCGGTGTCCCACGGCGGCTTGCCCGCACGGTAGTAGCCCTCCAGCGCGCGATGGACGGACTCCTCCTCCTGGTCTCGCAGTGTCGAGGTCGGGCCCGGCTTGGGGTGGTTCATCGTCTCCTCCAAGAAGCTAGAGTCAAACTCTAGTGTTGTTCTCTAAAGTTATACTCGCACTATGGAAAGAGTCAATCGGCCCGACAAGCGAGCCGAGCGCTCACGGCGCACCCGGGCGAAGGTCATCGAGGCGGCTCGCGAGCTGTTCGTCGCGCAGGGGTACGGGGCGACGAGCCTTCAGGAGGTCGCGGACCGGGCGGGCGTGGCCGTCCAGACGGTCTACTTCGTCTTCCGCAACAAGCGCACGCTGTTCAAGGACGTGGTGGACACGTCCATCGCCGGGGACACCGAGCCTGTCGCCATCATGGATCGTGAGTGGTTCCGCGCCGCCTGCGCCGAGCCCACCGCGGCGGGGCAACTGCGCGCGCACATCCGCGGCACCCACGAGATCCTGGGCCGGGTCGCCCCGATCATGCCGTTGATCGCGGCCGCCGCGGCCACCGACCCTGAGATCGCCGCGCAGTGGCCGGACGGTCCCGACCCGCGTTACACCGTGCAGCACGCGGCGGCCGAGGCCCTGGCCGGCAAGCCCGACGCCCGTCCCGGCCTCTCTGTCGAGATGGCGGCTGACCTGCTGTTCGGCCTGCTCAGCCCGCAGCTCTACCTGATCTTCGTCCGCGACCGCGGCTGGTCACCGGACACGTGGGAAGAGTGGGCCCGCACCGCTCTGACCTCCCAGCTCTGCGCCGACCCAGGGTGAAGTGGGCGGAGGTTCTGATCTAGCCGATGAGTGCCTCGGTGATCTGACGGGTGGTCTGCGCGGCGACCCTCGGGTCGACAGCGGCATAGGCGGTGTAGGCGTTCAGGCCGGTGGCGAGGGCCCAGCCGCGACCCCGGGTCCAGGTGGCGTCGTCCACGTCGAGCGCGGCGCGGAAGGCGGCCCGGCTGCCGGCCGACATCAGGGTGAAGGCGATCATCAGATCACAGGCCGGATCGCCGATGCCGAGCCCGCCGAAGTCGATCACCGCGCTGAGACGGCCGTCGACGGTCAGCAGGTTGCCGGTGTGGAAGTCGCCGTGGAACCAGACCGGAGGGCGGTCCCATCCGGGAGCGTTCACGGCCGCGTTCCACAGTTCGGTCATAGCGGTGGCGTCGAACACGCCGCCGACCTCGGCGATGGCGGCTCACGTCGCGCGATCCCGGTCCACCAACGGGCGGCCCTGGAGGCTTTCACGGGTCGCCAGGGCTTGGATGTCCTCGGGCGCGAACTGTCGCAGGGCTGCCAGGAATTCCGCCAGTCGGACGGCGGCCGTGGACGAGTCGGCCAGTGCCTCGACGGTCGCCACCTCGCCCTCCAGCCAAGAGGACACCGCCCACCGCCACGGATAGCCGAAGCCGGGCTCACCCACGCCCACCGGCACCGGGATGGCCAGGGGTAGTCGCGGGGCGAGCCGGGGCAGCCACTCGAGTTCCTTCTCGGCCTGTCCGATGGCGCCGCTGTGGCGGGGCAGCCGGACGGACAGCTGTTCGCCCAGCCGGTAGATCACATGGTCCGAGCCGGTCGGATCCAGCAGTTCCAGCGGCAACGCGGCCCACTGCGGGAACTGCGTATCGACCAGCTTCCTGACCAGCGCGGCATCGATCGTGGGGCGGGTGTCCGTCGTTCTCACGGCTGCCAAGAACTCCTGCGATCGGCCCGCTCCGTGCGGCGGGCGGCTGAACCATCGCAGTGCACCGCGGCTCGCCTGTCGACCGATTTTCCCGGCAGGACCGAGTCAGCGGGAGCCGGGGGAAGAGCGCGCGAGGAGCTCTTGGACCAGTCGCCTGCGTTCCGCCGGCAAACGGCGAGCAGTCATCGCCCGCTGCAGAAGATCAGGATCAAAGCCATGCGTGCCCATGTGGTCGAGGAGAGGCCCATATCGATCAGGCCGATCTCTCAGCAGCTCCGTGATCAGCCGTAGTTCCAGGCGGACCACGGGAACACGATGAGAGCCGCACCTGATCAGCACGTAGTGCCGCCACGGACCGTGACCGGCACATTCCATCCCATCTGAGTCGACCTGCTCTTCCATGGTGCTCATGCCTACGGCGACGCCGTTCACGTCGTAATCGGTGAAGTACTGCGAAGCTTCGGGAAGCCAAGAGGCGGCGTAGAGGCAGGGAAACGATGAGAGGGCGGCAGCGAACGCGTTCACGTCCTCTCGTCGAGTCACCAGGAGGTCGATGTCCCCGACGGGGAGAGGGACGCCTTGCAGAAGAGCGGCACTCGTGCCGACCACGCGATATACCGGGTCGGCGCCCACGGCTCTCAGCGCAGTGAGAGCCGTGTCCAACGCCGCGGTTACGTCCGCCGGTCGCAGAGACGCGTCGCCATCGCCCATGGAGATCAGCGTATCGATGTCCGAGTCGCTGGAGCCGTCTCTGACGACTGCCGGAGGATCTGCATGGTCGCGCGCGCGGAGCGTGGGAAGGATCAGTCGACGGCCGTCGCGACACGCCCGCACTCAGGGTTACAGCGACCTCACAGGGAGCTACTGCTAGAACCCATCTGTGGAGCAACCGCGTGCTCCGGTGCAGAGGAAAGAGGAGTTCCCTGATGTCCTGGCAGAGATTCCGAGCGCAGGGTCCCGCCCGCAACGTCCGGCGAGCGTTTCCGGCCCGGCTCCTGGTCGCGGCGAGCCTGGCGGCCGGCGTTGTGACGCTCCCGGCCCTGCCCGCCCAGGCCGCCACCGTGTCCGTGAGGTGCTCGGTCTCGGACCTCGTCAGGGCCATCAGGAACGCCAACGACTCGCCGGGCCCCGACACGCTCAACCTGTCCCACAGGTGCCACTACCGCCTGGTGCGTCCTGATACCGCGAACCCCGCCAACGGGTTGCCGGCCATCACCAGCGACATCACGATCAACGGCAACGGCGCGGCGATCACGCGCGTCAAGACCGCCCCCGCCTTCCGCATCCTCCTCGTGGCCGGCACGGGCACGCTCACGCTCAACAGGACCACCATCAGCGGCGGCAGGGCGACGGACTGCCCCGGTGCGCCGGCCCCGCCCAATCCTCCCGGGCTGGTCTGCGGTGGCGGCATCAACAACCAAGGCACCCTGACGGTGAACCACAGCCGGGTGATCGGCAATACCGCCACGTCCGGGGTCTTCGCCGAGGGCGGCGGCATCGACAGCGACGGCACCGCGACCTTGAACAACACCGACGTCAGCTACAACACCGCCAGTTACACCGGCACCGACCCGAGCGCCGCCGCGGGCGGCGGGATCGCCAACGACGGCCCGATGACGGTCAGGCACAGCCGGGTGACCGGCAACACCGTCCACGTCGCCAGGAGATCCCGTGACAGCTTCGCTTTCGGCGCCGGCCACGCCGCCTTCGCCGCCACGACGATCGTCCACAGCACGATCAGCGGCAACCGCGCCAGTGCCCCGGGCGGCACCGCGCGGGGCGCGTTGACCAGCGCGGTCGACATGACCGTGACCGACACCTTCATCCGGGGCAACATCGCCAGTGCCTGGCGTGGCACCGTGACCGGCGGCGGAGTCGCGTACACCGGCACCATGCTCATGACCCGCACGCACGTCACCGGCAATCGAGCCATCGCCGAGGGCGGCAACGCGCTGGCCGGCGGGATCCGGATCGGCCCCGGCGGTCAGCTCACCCTGCGCGACAGCGCGGTGATCGGCAACGTCGTCAGTGCCCCCCGTGGCAGGAGCGCCGTGGGCGGCGGCATCGACAACTCCGCCGGCGGCACCCTGACAAGCGGCCAATCGAAGATCATCAAGAATGTCGCCACAGCCCTGGGCCCCGGCACGGCACGCGGCGGTGGCCTCTTCAACGCCATCGGCTCGGCGAGCCTGACCGACAGCGTCGTCACCGGCAACACAGCCGGCGACGGAGGCGGCATCTTCGAAGAGTCCGGCGCGGTCACGCTGAGCGACAGCGTGGTCAGGAGCAATCGGCCGAACAACTGCGCCCCACCCAACAGCGTCCCCGGCTGCGTCGGCTGACCGAGCCGGGCAGCTCAGAGCAGCGCCAGCAGGGACCTGGCGTTCGCGCCGCCCTGGCGGTCGCCGGTCTCCTCGAAGACCTCCAGCGCCGCCCGGGCCAGCTCGCGCGAGCGTACGGTCGCGCCCTCCGAACGGTTGACCTTCGCCAGGGCCAGCAGGGCCTGCGCGTCGAGCAGCCGGTCGCCGAGTCGTACGGCGATGCCCCGGGCCCGTTCGGCGGCGGCGCGCGCGTCCGGTCGCGCGCCCTGCGCCAGGTGTACGGCCGACAGCTCCAGAAGCGTGTCGGCCTGGCGGTGCCGGTCGCCGAGTTCGGCCAGGCGACCGGCGGCGGCCAGCAGCCGGTCGGCGGCCTCGTCCGGCCGGCCCGCGCGGCGCAGCATGACGCCGAGGACCTGCTCGGCGTCGGCGGCGTCGCGCTGGTTCTCCGCCGCGTCCAGGCAGGCGGCCAGCAGCGCCCGCTCCGCCTCCGCCAGGCGGCCCAGCTCCAGGTGGACGCGGCCGAGCCGGCGCGTGGCGCGGGCGACCTCGCGGGCGTGTCCCCGGCCCCGGAACATCTCCACCGCCAGCCGGAGCCGCTCCTCGGCCCGCTGCCAGTCCCGCTCGGCCAGGTGCAGGTCACCCTGGTCCAGCAGGATGAGCGCCTCGCCCAGGCCGTCGCCCGCCCGCCGCGCCGACTCCGTCGCAAGCCCCGTCAAGGCCCGCCAGTCGTCCAGGAACCGGTGCCGCTCCAAGTACGGCGTCAGCAGATGGGCCAGCCGCCAGCAGCCGTCGTCCAGCCCGGCGGCGCCCAGGTCGGCGACCAGGCTCACCAGGAACGCCCGCTCGGCCGCCAGCCACTCGACCGACTCCCTGATGTCCCTGGTCGCCACGGCCGTGGCCGGATCTCCCGACACCAGCGGGAACCGCGACGCCCGCACGCGCGACAGCGCCACCTCCGCCAGCTTCGCCAGCGTCCCCGGCGCCGGCTGCTCGCGCGCGAACAGCCGGGTCAGGTCGTGCAGCCGGTAGCGCACCTGCCCGGCCGCGTCCACGCCGTGCGTCTCCAGCAGGCCCGCGTCCACCAGCGCCTCCGCCTGCCCGCCGAACAGTTCGGTCACCCAGTCGGCGAAGTCCGGCGCGGACAGGGCGCCCAGCCCGCGTAACGTCAGCCTCGCCGCCTCCGGCAGTCCGTCGAAGCCGATCGCTAACACGCTGCGCACCGTCAGGTCGCCCGCGCGCAGCCGGTCGAGCCGCTGGTGCTCGTCCTCCAGCAGGCCCACCAGATAGTCGGCGGTCCACTCGGGGCGGGCCGCCAGCCGGGAGCCCGCGATGCGCAGGGCGATCGGCAGGCCGCCGCAGAAGCGCGCGAGCCGCCGCAAGGCGCCGTCCGCCGCCCGGCCCGAGCTCTTGACCAGCAGCTCCAGCGCCTCACCGTCGTCCAGCACGCCCACCGGCAGCCGCCGCGCGCCGGGCAGGCCGCCCAGCGGGGAACGGCTGGTGACGATCGTCGGGCACGAGGTCAGCAGCGGCCGCACCTGCGCCTCGCCGGCGGCGTTGTCCAGCACCACCAGGAGCTTGCGGTTGGCGGTGTAAGTGCGGAACAGCCGCTCGCGCTGCTCAGGCGCGGCCGGCATCGCCCGGGCCGGGCAGCCGAGCCAGCGCAGGAAGTCCTCCAGTACGGCCGCCGGGGCCGTGGTCTCGCGCAGGTCGGCGTACAGGATGCCGTCGGGGAAGTGGGGGCGCCGCCGCCACGCCGCGTGCACGGCCAGCGCCGACTTGCCCGCCCCCGCCTGCCCGTGCACCACGACGAGGCCGCCCGCCACGTCCTCCAGCAGCTCGGCCCGGCCGGTGAAGTCGGCCACGTCGGGCGGCAGCAGCACCGGCGGCCCGGCCGACACGTGCAGCGAGGCGTCGTCGTGCAGCATGCGATGGTAGAGCAGCTGGAGCTCCGGGTCCGGCTCGATGGCGTGGCCGCCGTCGAGCTGGTCGCGCAGCACCGCGTACGAGGCCAGCGCGTCCACCCGGCGCCCGCTGCGGTAGAGCGCCAGCATGTACTGGCCGCGGAACCGCTGCCACGTCGGGTGCTGCCGCGTCAGCCGGCGCAGCTCGGCCAGCAGCTCGCGATGGCGCCCGGCGTCCAGGTCGGCCTGCACCCGGCGCTCCAGCGCCAGCAGCCGCAGCTCCTCCAGCTCCTCGCGCAGCCGCCGGGTCTCCACCCACCGCTCGCCCTCGGGGTCCACGTCGTCCAGCGCCTCGCCGCGCCACAGGGCCAGCGCCTCCTCGTACGCGCCCCGGTCCACCAGCAGCCGGAACCGATCGACGTCGAGCTGCCCGTCACCGAGGTTCAGCAGGTACGCGCCGGACACAGTGGTGATCGTCCCCTGTCCGATGAGCCGCCGGAGCTGCCCCACGTACCCGCGGACGAGCGAGTCGGACCGGTCGCCGCCCTCGTGCGGCCACAGCAGCCTGCGCAGCCGCTCGGCCGTCAGCGGCCGGCCCGCGTTGAGCAGGAACATCGCCAGGAGATCGCGATGCTTGCGCACGGTCGGGGTGCAGTTCTTGCCGTCGGTGTCGCGGACCTCCAGCGGGCCCATGATGCGGAACTCCACGGCTCCTCCCTATCAGGAAGCCCGCTCGCGCGGACGATGAGCGCGGGCCTCACCGCAAGGGCGGGTCGGCCAGTTTCGCCCGTTCGAGGGCCAGCTCGGCCCACCACTCGCCCGCCTCCGGCGACACGACGCCGCGCTCCGGGTCCTTCTCGCCGTCGGTGCCGCGCCGGCACCGGCCTCCTGACGTGCCCGCCCGCGCGATCCACAGGTAGGCGTCCACCAGCTCCTCGCCCGTCGCCGTGGTCGGCCGGTCGCCGACGCCCCTGCCCGGCGGGTTGCACCAGGTCTGCGGGTCGGGGTAGCTCCTGGCCGGGGCCCAGGAGCCCTGGCCGTTCCTGCCGGTGTCGACGACGAAGTGCGGCATGGCGGCCGGGTCCGCCCGCACGTCCGCGGGGCAGTCCTTCCGGCCGGTGGCGCGCCGGACGGCGACGCAGGCCGACAGCTTCTTGCCGTACGCGACGGCCTTCTCGGTGCGCTGGAAGCCGGCCGTGTTGACGAAGAAGCCGTCCGCCCGGTCGATGCTCGCGCCGATCAGGCGTTCGGCCATGGGTTCCGTGCCCGGCCAGAGGTCCTGGCCGCCGTCGAGGTAGACGGCGGTGTTCGGGTTGGACTTGAGGGCCTGGACGGCCTGGCGCAGGTCTTCGTAGCGCTGATCAGAGGAGCCCTGGGGGTCGCAGTTCGCCGTGCCGGGCAGCCTGGCGAGGCTGCCGGGCTCCAGGATGACCGCCGCGCGTGCGTCGCCGATCTGGGCGGCTATGCCCTTGATCCAGTCGTGGTAGGCGGCGAGGTCGGCGGAGGCGGCCGGGCCGCACTCGCTGCCCGGCAGGCGGTTGATCAGGAACACGGGCACGGCGTCCCGCTGCCCGGCGGCCGTGACGGCGTCCTTCACCTTGGCGCCGGCCTCGGGCTTGCCGAGGCGGATGGCGTACGGGATGGCGGCCAGTTTCGTCATGAGCTCGGCGTCCTTCGGCCGGTCCTCGGCCCAGAGCTTCGCCTGGCGGTCGGCCTCCGGCTCGGGTGGGGCGTAGAAGCGGACGTCCTTCCCGGCCCGCAGGGGGTTCCGCGCGGCGGTGGTTCGAGAGGCCGCCGGAGACGGCGTGTCGACCGTACCCTTGGCCGTCGGATCCCGGACGCCCTGCCCCTGCGACGCGAACGCCGCCGCCACCCCGGCCGTGGCGACGACCACGGCAGCCGCCCCGGCCACCCACTTGCGCCGGCCGTCCACGACGCGCGCCGCTTGTGCCGGTGCGGGTCCGGGGGACGAGGACCGGGGTGGCCTGGTCGGGCCGGCCCGTTCGGCGCTCCCGCCCGTGTCGTTCGGGGGAGCGACGGGTAACGGGATGGACGTGCTGAGGTGGTCCAGGATCTCCTGGGCGGTGGGACGGTCCGCGGGCGTCTTGAGCAGGGCGGCCGCGACCACGTCGTGCAACTGGCCGGAGAGCCCGTGCAGGGCCGGGGGGTCGTTGACGATGCGGAGGAGGACCGTGGGCACCGAGCCCGAACCGAAGGGCGACGCCCCGGCCGCGGCGAAGGCCACCGTGGAGCCCCACGAGAAGATGTCCGACGCGGGACCCACCTGCGAGCCCGAGACCTGCTCGGGAGACATGTACGCCGGCGTCCCCACGATCGCGCTGCTCATCTCCGCGTCGGCGAGGCGCGCGATGCCGAAGTCGATGACCTTGGGCCCCACCTGGGACAGCAGCACGTTGGCCGGTTTGAGGTCGCGGTGCACCACCCCCGCCCCGTGGATGGCCCGCAGCGCCACCGCCATGGACGCCGCCAGCCCGTCCAGAGCCGAGCCCTTCAACGGCCCAGATCGGCGCACGACGTCCTCGAGGTTCGGCCCCTCGACGTATTCGGTGACCAGGTACGCCGTCTCGCCCTCGACGTCGGCGTCCAGCACCGGGGCCGTGCAGAAGCGGGCGACCCGCCGGGCGGCGGCGACCTCGCGGGCGAAGCGGCGGCGGAAGTCGGCATCCGCGCTCATCCTGTGGTGGATGAGCTTGACGGCCACCCGCGTGCCGTCCGGTCCCTCGCCCAGGTAGACGACCCCCATCCCGCCCTCGCCCAGCCGGGCGAGCAGGACGTACGGCCCGGCCAGGCGTGGATCCCCGTCGCGCAACGCCTCCAAGGTCATAGACCGTCAGGTTAGCCCGCGGCCGGTGGCCCTTCCAGACCTCACTCTTCCCGCCCGGTGCGAGCTACGGCGACATCCACGGCCGGAGCTTCCGCGGGTTGCGGACCGCCCAGATCCGGGTGACACGGCCGTCGGCGACGTCGAACGAGGCCACGACCACGACTTCCCCGGCACGCCGGGCCACCAGGCCCGGCATGCCGTTGACCGACCGCTCCAGGAGTTCGAGCCCCGGCGCCTTGTCGGCGATGGCGACCATGTACTGAGCGATGCGCGCGCCGCCTTCGACCGGGCGCAGGACGGTGCCGACCACGCCGCCGCCGTCGGCGGTCATCACGGCGGCCGGGTCGAGGAGGTCGACGAGGGCCGCGATGTCCTTCGTCTCCCATGCCTCTTTCACCCGCCGCACCGTGTCGGCCTGCCCGGCCGCCGTCACGGGAGCGCGCGCGACGCCCACCCGCCGCCGCGCGGAGGCCGCCAGCTGCTTGCAGGCCGCAGGGGTACGGCCGAGTACGCCGGCGATCTCGGCGAAGGGGTAACGGAACACGTCGTGCAGGACGAACGCCACCCGCTCGGCGGGCGTCATCGACTCCAGGACGACGAGGAAGGCCATGGTCACCGATTCGTCCAGGACCAGCTGGTCGGCGGGGTCGGCGCCCTGGCCGTGGTCCCACTCGGCGCGGTCGGGCAGCGGCTCGGGCAGCCACGCGCCGACATAGCGTTCGCGCCGGGCCCGCGCCGATCCGAGCACGTCCAGGCAGATGCGGCCGGTCACCGTCGTCAGCCAGGCGCCGGGGGACACGATCTCCTCCTGCCGGCTCCGCGGCAGCGCGTACCAGCGCGCGTAGGCCTCCTGCACGGCGTCCTCGGCCTCGGCCAGCGAACCGAGCAACCGGTAGGCCACGTTGATCAGTTGGCGCCGCTCACCGGCCGTCTCATCGGTGCTGGCCGTCCCCACGCTGCCGACCGCCTTACCTTTCGCGGGCCCGCGTCGTCGGGCTGGTGAGACCTTATCCATGCACCGCCTCCGGGCGGAAAGGAGACCTTGTCATGGCCACCCAGGCGACGGCACAGCGCGGCCTCTCGTTTCTGCGGGTCGCGATCGCCCTGCAGACCCTGACCATCTTCTTTCAGGCGGTCTCCGCCGGACTGCTGCTGACCTCGTCCTACGGAGAGACGCTGCACAGCGCGGGAGCCCGCGTGATGTTCGGGGCGTCGGTGCTGTACGTGCTCGCGGCGGTGCTGGCGTGGAAGCCGGGCGGCGGCTCACCCCGGCCCGTCTGGCAGGCGGCCGGCTTCCTCGCCCTCGCCTCCGTCCAGGTCGTGCTCGGCATCGCGCACGTGCCGTCGGTCCATCTCCCTCTCGGCGTCCTGATGTTCGGGCTGAGCGTTCTGGCGCTGGCGCGGGAGCTTTGACATTGTCAAGAACCTCGTGCGGCGGGCTGCTCGGGCGAAGCGGGGACCACGATCTCTTCGGTGTCCTTGTGACGGGTCACCCAGAAGTACACCAGCGCCCCGGCGAGCAGCACGATCGAGGTCCACTGGTTGATCCGCAGGTCCAGGAACATGACCGCGTGGTCCACCCCGCCGACCGGGTCGATCCGCAGCCCTTCGATCCAGAACCGCCCCAGCGTGTAACCGGCGACGTAGAGGGCGAACAGGCGGCCGTGGCGGAGCGTGAACCGTCTGCCGGCGTAGATCAGGGCGAAGCCGAGCGCGACGTTCCACAGCGACTCGTACAGGAATGTCGGGTGGTAGAGCACGCCCGGCTGGCCGCCGTGCGCCTGGTCGATCTCCAGGCCCCACGGCAACGTGGTCGGGCTCCCGTACAGCTCCTGGTTGAACCAGTTGCCCCAGCGGGCGATCGCCTGCCCGAAGGCGATGCCGGGCGCGACCGCGTCGGCCACGGCGCTGACGGACAGTCCCCGGCGGCGGCAGGCCAGCCACACGCCCACGCCCCCCAGGGCGACCGCGCCCCAGATGCTCATCCCGCCTTCCCAGATGAACAACGCCTGGTAGGGCTCCTTGATCGCGCGCGGGCCGAAGTACAGCTGCCAGTCGGTGATGACGTGGTAGAGGCGGGCGCCGATCAGGCCGAAGACCACCCCGGGCACCGCGATGTCGGTGATCGCGCCTTCCTCGCCGCCCCGGGCGCGCCAGCGCCGCTGACTGAGCCAGACGCCGAAGGCGATGCCGACGATGAAGCACAGCGCGTACGCCCGGATCGGAATGAATCCGAGATGCCAGACACCTTCGGAAGGGCTGGGAATCGAGGCGAGGGGCATGACCGTGACGGTAGCCGATGCGGCCCCGATTCGTCGCGTGCGCGATTCGTCCGGGGCGAGGTCGTCAGGTGATGTCGAGTACGGCCTTGCCGTGCAGGCGGCGGCCCAGGAGGGCGTCGATGGCCTCGGAGGCCTTGTCCCAGGGGCCGCGCCAGGAGATCTGCGGGGTGAGGACACCCGCGGCGACCTTGGCGGCCAGCCAGGTGAGGTCGGGGCCCAGGTCGGACTCGCCGGGCAGGTAGAAGGACACGATGGAGCGGTCGTGGCCGCGGTCGCCGGACAGCATCGGGTACGGGAAGCTCTCGCCCTCGCCTGTCACCCGGCCCACCGCGACGAGGGCGCCGCCGGGGGCGAGGCGGTCGTAGGCCGCGACGAGGTGGTGACCGCCCACCATGTCGAGGACGCCGTGCACCGGTTCGTCCACGTTCTCCGGGCCGGCGAGCACTTCGTCGGCTCCGAGGGCGCGCAGGGTGTCGCCGTGCGCGGCGGGGTCGCCGGTGGAGGCGACGACGTGGGCGCCGGCCAGCCGGGCGAGCTGGACGGCGTACCTGCCGACGCCTCCTGTCGCGCCGGTGATCAGCACCCGCCTGCCGAGGACCGGGCCGAGGCGGCGCAGGGCGCGCAGGGCCGAGAGCCCCGCGACGGGGATCGTGCTGATCGCGCCGGGGTCGGCGCCCTCGGGCACGGTGCCGATCATGCCGGTGTGCACGGCGCGCTGTTCGGCCCAGGCGCCGGCCATGCCGAGGGTGATCACGGGGGTGCCCGCCGGTGGGCTCGATCCGTCGCCGGCGGGCCGTACCACCACTCCGGCGGCGTCCCAGCCCAGGACCGCGCCCGCCGGCGCCCCCTGCCGCGCCAGGGACGCTTCGCCGTGGTTCAGGGACGTGGCGGTCACGCGTACGAGAGCCTCGTCCGGTGCGGGGACGGGGTCGGGCGTCTCGCCCAGGCGGAGCCCGCCGGGGGCCGCGGGGTCGGTGATCAAAGCGCGCATGGTGGTGCCTTTCGTCGAAGTGCGCCGACGTTGCATACTATAACGCCACTCAGTGGCATAAACCTCCTGTAGGCGTTAGCGCATCCGTTACACTTGGAGGGGTGGACAGCATCGCACCGACCCGCCCGGCCGTACTCGCCCGCCGGGTGATGACCGAGGACGAACTCCGTGACCTGCCGCTGCGCGAGCGCAAGAAGGCGCGGACCCGGCAGGCCCTGATCGACACGGCGCTGGAGCTGTTCACCGAGCGGGGCTTCGACGGCGTGACGCTCGACGAGCTGTGTGACGCGGTGGAGATCTCCAAGCGCACGTTTTTCCGCACCTTCACCAGCAAGGAGGACGTGGCCGGCGCGCCCACGCACGATCTGTGGATCGCCTTCCTCGACGACATCGAGTCCCGCGACCCCTCCGGCGCCGCGATCCTGCCGTTCCTGTGCGATGCGCTGCTCTCCGTCATCGACCGGATGCCCGCCGAGGGGTGGACCCGCCGCGTCCTGCTCAACCTGCGGCTGGCCGACAAGACCCCGTCGCTGGACGCGCACTGCCGTTACATGTGCGACCTCATCACCCGCACCGCCCTCGACATCCTGTCCCGCCGCTTCGACGTGCCGCCGGAACGCGACGATCCCCGTCTTCGCCTGGCCCTGGACATGGCGGTCGCGGCCTTTCACCACGCCCTGGAAGGGTGGGCCGCCGACCCGGCGGAGCCCACCCGCGCCTCCCTGACGGCCCGCATACGCGACACCTTCACCGCCGTCCCCGGCGCCTTGACCCTGCTCCTCACGCCCCGCTGACTACGGAAGAGAACGCAAGGGTACGCAGGCGCGTCGATTCTCCGTCACGCCTGACTAGGTAGGTGTCAGTCGAAGAGTTCTTCGACGCTTCGTACGGTGACCGCCTTGTGGATCCACGCTTCGAGCGTTTCCTGGTCGGTGCAGCCGAGGATGCGTTCCCGCGTCTCGTCGGACACTTCGAGGCCACGTGTCTCGAGAACCATCAGGATCGCTTTGGCCTCTCCCTTGGCTTCTCCCAAGCTCTCGCCGTGGGCGATCCAGCCGCGTACCCACGGGTGCTTGATCTCATCCAGGACGGCCACTGCGATCTCCCTGAACTTGGTGACAACGGACTCGGGCAGCAGCGCGAGTACCAGATCAGAATAACTCCGCTGCTCCTGGGACAGGTGCTGCTGTGAGTCATGCAGTACTTGCAGGACTTTGAGGCCTTCGTCGCCATCGCCATGCACGACGGCGGACAGGGCGGTCAGCTCGGGCTCGGCGATGGCGCGGGCGATATCGGTGATCATGGGCACCTGTTCCGGGCCCACCACCACCGGGCAGAGGATCCAGCCGGGATGCCCCATGTCGATATGAGTGGCGCACCTTCTGGCTTCCGCCGCGTCGGGGCAGAAGACGAGAAGGACGCAGGGACACTTGAGGCGCGCCCGCAGCGTGGCCAGGTATACCGGCCACGACCAGTGTTTTCGTCTGTCGTATCTGCGTTGCACCTCCAGTACGACGGCGAAGACTCGCTTGTCGTCGACCATGGCGACGACCGAGTCCGCGCGGTATTCGGTAGGCCGGCAGTCGTTCAGGTCGGCGCTTTCCAGCCGGGCCTCCTTGAACGCGGGCACCTTGAGGCCGACTTCGGCCAGCAGGGTCGCGACCAGGGAGGGTCGATGGCGGACGAGTTCGATGAGGAACTCGTGCTCCTGCGTCAGCATGCCTGAATATTACTCACAGCTACTGCTTGTTTACTATGAGTTTCGGCTGTTCGCTCAGTTGCGTTCGAGGGTGAGGAGTGGCTCGGAGAAGACGGGCGCCGGGGCGTCGGGGTCTGCGGCGACCGCCTGTTCGAGGCGGCGGAAGCCGGTCTCCAGGTCGTCGGGGCTGAGCTGGGCGAAGAACGAAAGGGTACGCAGGCGCAGTCGTTCGAGCATGTCGCCGAGGGTGCCGTAGGACGGTTCGGTGACCGTGCGGAAGTCGGTGACGCGCCAGCCGTCCGACGTGAACATCGCGATGACCTCGTGCAGCGGCTGGAACAGGGCGGCGTCCACCTCGTAGCCGCGGGGGAAGTGTTCCAGCCACCACGGCCTGGGGTGGTGGTCGCTGAAGTTGGCGCGCAGCAGGAGGCGCCCGCCGGGCCTGAGCACCCTGGCCAGCTCGCGGGCCGCGCGTGGTTTGTCCTGGACGTGGTGCCAGGACAGGAACATGAGCGCGTAGTCGGCGCAGGCGGACGGCACCGGCATGTCCTCGGCGGAGCCTGCCAGATAGCGCACCTCGGGATGGCGGGACTGGGCCTGCGCTGTCTCGCGCATGCGGACCGACGGCTCGACGCCGGTGACAGGGCCGAACGCGCGCGCCAGTGCGGGGGTGAACCTGCCGGTCCCGGAGCCGACGTCCAGCCCGGCGAGCGGGCGCCTCTCGGGCAGCGCCGCCTCGAAGGCGCTGATCCATGTCCGCAGTTGCTGCTCGTTGAGCGCCCGGCCGCGCGCGTAGTCCTGGTGCTGCTCGGTGTCGTAGTCGATCCGCCTCATCGCAGCTCCCGCCTCACCGGGTCACCCCGATGTATCGATTTGATATATCGGGACGATATGCACGATCACGCCACGACGCAAGGTCAGGACGAGGGCAGGCGCACGGTCATCGTCAGCCCGCCTTCCTCGCGCGGGTCGGCCACGACGGTGCCCTGGTGGGCCTGGGCCGTGGCGCGCACGATGGACAGCCCCAGCCCGGTGCCGCGGTCGGAGCGCACCCGGTCGGTCCGCAGACGGCGGAACGGCTCGAAGATCGCTTCCAGGTCGTACGCGGGCACGGTCGGCCCGGTGTTGGCCACCGACAGCTCCGCTTCGCCGTCGCTCACCCTGGTGGTCACCCAGACCTCGCCACCCTGGAGGTTGTGCCTGATGGCGTTCTCCACCAGGTTCTGCACCAGTCGTTCGAGCAGGATGGGGTCGCCCGTGGTCGGCGCGGACGCCAGCGTCCGGTGCACGACGATGGCCCCGGCGTCGGACTCCTCGCCGGCCTGGTCGACGACGTGGGAGGCGACCTCGGCCAGGTCGACGGACTGACGGCGTTCCAGCACGGGCCTGTCGCTCTCGGCCAGCGCGAGCAGGCCGTCGATGAGGCGCTCGTGCCGGGTGTTGACGACCAGCAGGGATTCGCCGAGCCGCTGGGCGTCGGGAGTGGCGTCGGGCCTGCGCAGGGCCACCTCCACCAGCGTCCGGTTGATCGTCAGGGGGGTGCGCAGCTCGTGGGAGGCGTTGGCGACGAACCGCTTCTGCACGTCGAAGGCGTGGGCCAGGCGGGCGAGCATCATGTCAAAGGTGTCGGCCAGGTCCTTCACGTCATGGTGGGAGCCGGTGTAGGAGATGCGCTCGTTGAGGTTGTGACCGTGGGCGACTCGTCGCGCGGTGTCCGTGACCTGGTAGAGGGGCTTGAGCACGCGCCCGCTCATCACCCAGCCCGCGGTCGTGGCGAGCGTCCCCAGCAGGGTGACGACCAGCCCGGTCTGCAGGAGGAAGCGGTTCATCGTCGCCTGTTCGTAGTTCTGCTGGGCGTTGAGTACGTCCCGCCTGGAGACGGTGACCATCACCACCCTCCCGCTCGGCTCCAGGATGGCGTGGTTGGGCACGAACTCGGGGGCGGCCTGCAGCCTGACGCGGGTGTCGTCCAGGATGCCGACGACGATCACGTAGCTGATGCCCACGAGCAGCAGGCCGGTGACGAAGAAGATCCCGCTGTAGAGCAGCGTGAACCGCAGACGGATGGACCACTTCATGGAATGCGGTACCCCACTCCCTGGACGGTCTCGATGACCTGCGGCTCGCCCAGCTTGCGGCGCAGGCGCATTATCGTCACCCGCACGGCGTTGGTGAAGGGGTTGGCGTGCTCGTCCCACGCCTTCTCCAGCAGCTCCTCGGTGGAGACCACGGCGCCGTCGGCCCTCAGCAGCTCGGCGAGCAGGGCGAACTCCTTGCGGGCCAGCGCGACGTACCGCCCGTCGCGGTAGACCTCGCGGCGGCCCTGGTCCAGCCGGACCCCGCGGCGTTCCAGCGTCGGCGGGTCGGCGCGGTGCGCGCGCCGGCCCAGCGCGTGGAGGCGGGCCAGCAACTCCTCGAAGGCGAACGGCTTGACGAGGTAGTCGTCGGCGCCCAGCGACAGCCCCGACACCCTGGACGACACCTCCGAGGCGGCGGTGAGCATGAGCACGCGCACGGCGAGCTCCGATCTCACCACGGTCCTGGCGACGTCGTCGCCGTGCACCCCGGGCAGGTCACGGTCCAGGACGAGCACGTCGTAGTCGTTGACGCCGAGCCGTTCGAGCGCGGTGTCCCCGTCATAGGCGACGTCCACCGCGAGCGCCTCGGCACGCAACCCTTCGGCGATCGAGTCCGCGAGCATCTGCTCGTCCTCGACTATCAGCACGCGCAAGGGGGACCTTCCTTCGTCTGAGCGCGCCAAAACTCTCAAGCACGACATAACACCGACATAACAGGATCGCGTAACAGCCCTGTTAGCGCGATCCAGGTCTACTCGTCTCGCCATCACGGCCGATCGATTCGAGGAGACCCATGAGAAAGCTCGCCGCTCTGCTCCTGCTCGCCCTGGCCACCGGGTGTTCCGGCGGCGGCCAGGGGGCGGAGCCCCAGGTCCGGCAGTCGCTGTCCGCCGCCGACGCCGAGGTGAAGTTCGCCCAGTGCATGCGTGACAACGGCATAAGCGACTACCCGGACACCATCGGCAGCGAGGGCTACACGGTCAAGGACCCTGACGCCTTCGACAAGGCACAGGAGACCTGCGCCAAGTGGAGGGAGGCCGGAGGGCTGACCAAGAAGGTCGACGCCGCCTACGTCGACGCCGTGACCAGGTTCGCCAAGTGCATGCGCGAGCGCGGCATGAACGTCCACGACCCCGACCCCAGGACCGGCCAATACAGCGTGTCCGTCGACAACAAGGACCGGGCGGCCTTCGAGAAGGCCCAGAACGAGTGCGTCCACCTGCTGCCCCGATGAGAGAAGGAACGATGAAGCGCGTGCTCGTCGGCCTCCTCGCGGCTGCCATGACGGGAGCCGCGGCCCTGACCATGAGCGGCACGACTGACACGGACGCCGCCGCCCCGCCGCCACCGGCCACGGCGGAGATCACGCGTGGCGACCTGACCGACACGGTCTCGCTCTCCGGCAGGATCGTCTTCGAGGGGGAGCGGATCGTACGCGGTCACAAAGCCGGGACCGTCACCGCGGTGGCCGCCCCCGGCCGGACCCTGCGGCAGGGCCAGGTGCTCTACCGCGTGGACCGCGAGCCCGTCGTGCTGATGTACGGCAGACTCCCGCTCTACCGGCCCCTCCACCAGGGTGTGAAGGACGGGCCGGACGTCCGTCAGTTGGAGACGGCGCTGAAAGCTCTCGGCCACGGCGAGGATGTCACCGTCGACGACCGGTTCTCGTGGGCCACCACGCGCGCCGTGCGGGCGTGGCAGAAACGGGCCGGCCTCCCGCGGACAGGAGTCGTCGACGCCGGACAGGTGGTGTTCCAGCCGTCGGAGCTCAGGATCGCCAAGGCGGACGTGGTCGTCGGCGACACCGTCTCCCCGGGCAGCCGGGTGCTCACCGTGACCGGCACCCAACGCCTCGTCCACCTGGACCTGGACGTCGCCGACCAGGCGCTGGCCAGGAAGGCCGCCAGGGTGAAGGTGGAGTTGCCCGGCGGCCGGACGGCGGCGGGGAAGGTCGTCACGGTCGGCGCCGTGGCCAGGTCGCGCGAGGGCACCGCCACCATCGACGTCGGCGTCCGGCTCGCCGGGGTCAAGGGCGGGCTCCCCGACCAGACGCCCGTCACCGTGCAGCTGGAGAGTGTGAGCAGGCGCGACGTCCTCAGCGTTCCCGTTGAGGCGCTGCTGGCCACCGCCGGCGGTGGTTACGGCGTGGACGTCGGCGGACGCGTCGTGCCCGTCAGGACCGGTGTGTACGGCGGTGGCCGCGTCGAGATCTCCGGCCCCGGGCTGGCAGCGGGGATGAAGGTCGGGGTTCCCGCCGAATGATCATCGAGGTCGAGAACGTCAGCAAACGCCACAACGACACCGTCGAAGCGCTGCGCGACGTGAACCTGAAGGTCGCCGAGGGCGAGCTGCTGGCCATCATCGGCCCGTCCGGGTCGGGCAAGTCGACGCTGCTCAACCTCCTCGGCACCCTGGACCGCCCCACGTCCGGCACCGTCCGCGTCGCCGGGCACGACGTCGGCGGACTGACCGACCGCCAGCTGTCCGCCCTGCGCGCGCGCCGCCTGGGCTTCGTCTTCCAGCAGTTCCACCTGGCCGCCGGGGTCCCGGCCATCGACAACGTGGCCGACGGCCTCCTCTACGCGGGACGTCCACTGACCGAACGCCGCGAACGCGCCCGCGCCGCGCTGGAACGCGTCGGCCTCGGTCACCGGCTGGACCACCGCCCGCACCAGTTGTCCGGCGGCGAGCAGCAGCGCGTGGCCATCGCCCGGGCCGTCGTCGGCGACCCGCCGCTGCTGCTGGCCGACGAACCCACCGGCAACCTCGACTCGGCCTCGGGCCGGCAGGTGCTCGCGATCCTGCGTGAGCTCCACACCGCGGGCACCACCATCGTCCTGATCACCCACGACATGGACATCGCCCAGTGGTGCCCGAGACGGGTCCGCATCCAGGACGGCACCATCAGGGAGGAGTCATGAACGCGCTCGTACCGGCTCGCCTGCGACCGCGCGACGTCGCCAGGGTCGGCGCGGCGGGCCTGCGGGCCAGAACCTCGCGCGTGCTGATGTCCGCGCTCGGCATCGCCATCGGCATCGCGACGATGATCTCGGTGATCGGCATCTCGGCCTCCGGTCAGGAACAGCTGCTGCGTCAGCTCGACCTGCTCGGCACCAACCTGCTGCGGGTGGAACCCGGGCAGTCGTTCTCGGGCGACCCGGTCAAGCTGCACCCGGACGCCGCGCTCATGGTCCGCAGGATCGCGGGAGTCACCGACGCCAGCGCCACCGGCACCGTGGCCGCGACCATCCGCAGGACCGACCGCGTTCCCAAGGAGGACACGGGCGGACTGACCGTCCAGGCCACCTCCCTGGACCTGCTGGACACGCTCGACGGGCGCGTGGGCACCGGACGGTGGCTCGACGAGGCGATCGCCCGCCAGCCCGCGGTCGTCCTCGGCGCGGTCGCCGCCCGGAGGCTCGGCGTCACCCGTACCGGAGTCCAGGTGTGGGTGGGCGAGCGGTGGTTCACCGTGACGGGCGTGCTCACCTCGCTGCCGCTGGCGCCGGAGATCGACCGGGCCGCGCTGATCGGATTCCCGGTCGCGCGGGAGCGGCTCGGCTTCGACGGCCATCCGACGACCGTCTACGAGCGGTCGACCGAGGAATCGGTGGCGCGGGTCAGGGGCATGCTCGCCCGTACGGTCAGCCCCGAGCGGCCGCACGAGGTCGCGGTCTCACGCCCGTCGGACGCGCTGGCGGCCCGCGCTGCCGCCGCGGGCACCTTCACCAACCTGCTGCTGGGGCTCGGCGCGGTCGCGCTGCTCGTCGGCGGGGTGGGCGTGGCCAACACGATGGTGATCTCGGTGCTGGAGCGCCGTAAGGAGATCGGGCTGCGCCGGGCGCTCGGCGCCACGCGGGGGCAGATCAGGATCCAGTTCCTGACGGAGTCGCTGCTGCTGTCGGTGCTCGGCGGGGTGGCAGGGCTCGCGCTCGGCGGCCTGGTGACCGCGGGGTACGCGCTGTCGCGGGGCTGGCCGCCCACGGTGCCGCCCTGGGTGCTGGGGGGCGCCTTCGCCGCCACGCTGGCCGTCGGTGCGGTGGCCGGGATCTACCCGGCGATCAGGGCCTCCCGGCTGGCTCCCACGGCGGCCCTCGCGGCAAGCTGACATCCGGCCGGGAACGTGGAAACGCTCCCGGCCGGACATCTATGACCGGAGTCCCGGTGCCGCGAAGAACACCGGAATCTTCAGGACATTCCTACGGCCGGGCGAGGGCGTACATCTTCGTGGAGCCGACCTTGATCGTGGTGCAGTAGTACTCGGGACCCGCGGCATTGGCGTCGGAGTTGCACTTCTTCGCACCCGCGGTGGTGTACGGGTACCACCTGACGACGACCTCGGCGGAGGCCGGTGCCGGAGCGAGGACGACGGTCATCGCGGCGGCGGCGATGGCGGTCGACAGGCCCAGAGAGATACGCCTCATGGCAACCTTCATGCGCGAATCCTTTCGAGGTATGGAGCCTTGCGGAAAGACGACGGTGAACGCCGATTCCGGCGGCCCTATCCACGGAATTTCGGTCCGAGCCTATGGATGACGTGCCTGTTTTCCGCCTGTTTTTCGCACGAGTCAGAGGCAGGGACCGGTCCCCGCGCAGCCGGAGGGATGCCCTGATCTGGGGCGATGTCGTGATCTTTCTGCCTACCGGCCCTACACTCGTGCGGAGTCAGGAGGTGGGGAGGGGGCAGGGAGCCGCTGATGGCAGGTGGGGACGCTTCCGCGCCGGCGACGCTGTTCCGCCTCCTCGGGCCCGTCCAACTGGAGGCGGGGGCCGAGCGGGTCACCTTCTCCGGCAAGCAGGGAGCCCTCCTCACAGCCCTGCTGCTGCACGCCGATCGCGTGGTCTCGACGCAGCGGCTGGCGGAGGCGGTCTGGGGTGAGCCGTTGCCCAGCGGCTCGGCCTCCCGGGTCAGGATGCTCGTCTCCGAGGTGCGCCGTGCCTGCGCCGCCCTGGGAGCCGACGTCATCGCCACCCAGCGGCCGGGCTACGTCCTGCGGCCGTCCCCTGGAGGGCTCGACCTCGCCCGCTTCAACTCCCGGGTGGCGCTCGCCCGCGAAGCGGTGGCCGAGGGCCGGTCCGAGGAGGCGCTCGGCCACTTCGACCGGGCGCTGGGCTGGTGGCGGGGCGCCCCGCTCGCCGGGGTCACCGGCTCGTTCGCCGAGGCGCAGGCCGAGTGGCTGGACGGGCTGAGGCTCGACGCGCTGGAGGAGCGGCAGTCCGTGCTGCTGGCCCTGGGCAGGAACACCGACGTCGTCACGGAGGCCCGCGCGCTGGCGGCCGAGGCCCCGCTCAGGGAACGCCTCCACGGGCAGCTCATGCGGGCGCTGTACGAGAGCGGACGGCGCGGCGAGGCACTGGAGGTGTACCGGCAGTTCCGGGACCGGTCGGTCGGCGAGCTGGGCCTGGAGCCCACGAACGAGCTCCAGCGGCTGCAGCGGCTGATCCTGCGGTCCGACGCGGGCCCGCGCGAGCGACCGGGCACGGACCGCGCGCCGCGGCGGGACGAGCCGCCCGTGCTGCCCGTGCCCAGCCAGCTCCCCGCGGCCCCCGCGTCCTTCACCAACAGGAGCGCCGAACTGCGGGAACTCGACCGGCAGCTCGGCGCGGACAGCGTCGGCGTCGCCGTGATCAGCGGGCCCGGCGGCATCGGCAAGACCTGGCTGGCGCTCCACTGGGCGCACACCCACCGCGACCGCTATCCCGACGGACAGCTGTACGCGAACCTCCGCGGTTTCGACGACGCCGAGGAACCGGTGCCGCCGGGCACCGTGCTGCGGCACTTCCTGGGAGCGCTGGGTGTGCCCCCCACGGTCATCCCCGTGGAACAGGAGGCGCAGGCCGCGCTCTACCGTTCCGTCCTGGCGGAGCGCCGGCTGCTCGTCGTGCTGGACAACGCCAGGGACAGCGCCCAGGTGACGCCGCTCATCCCGGGAAGGCCGGGCTGCACCGTGCTGGTCACCAGCCGCAACCGGCTCGTGAGCCTGCACGCCACGCACTCCGCCCGGCTGCTGGAGGTCGGCGCCTTCTCCGACGAGGAGGCCCACCACATGCTCTCCCACCACCTCGGCCCGGAGACCATGGCCGCGGACCCCGCCTCCGTCGGCGTGCTGCTGGAGCACAGCGGCGGCCTGCCCCTGGCCCTGGGCGTGCTGGCCGCCCGTGTCAGCGCGCATCCGGGCTTCCCCCTGGCCGTTCTCGCCCGGGAGCTCCGCGATCCGGCCACCAGGCTCGACGCGCTGCAGACCGGCGATCTGGGCGCCGGTCTGCGTGCCGTGTTCGCCTCCTCGTACGCGGCGCTGGACGCGCGGGCCGCGCGGCTCTTCCTCCTGCTGGGGACGGCGCCGGGCCCCGAGATCGGCCTGCCCGCGACGGCCGCGCTCGCCGGGCTCCCGCCCGCCGAGACCCGCGCCCTGATCTCCACGCTCGAGACCGCGAACCTGGTCCGGCAGGTCTCCCCCGGCCGCTACTGGATGCACGACCTCGTCCGGCTCTACGCCGCCGAACAGGCCGAGGCCGACCTGCCCGCCGACACGCGGCGACAGGCTCTGGTACGCCTGATCGAGGCCTACACGGCGATGGCCTGCGCCGCGGACCGGGTGCTCTACCCGCACCGCCCCGCCATCGCGGCCCCTCCCTGGCAGGGGGACGACCCGGCCTTCGAGGACGCCACGGCCGCGCTGACCTGGTTCGAGACCGAGCTGCCGTGCCTGCTGGTCGCGCACCACCTGACCCCCGGGCTGGGCATGGACGCGGCGGGCTGGCAGCTCGCCTGGGGCATGAACACCTTCCTGCTGCGCCGCTCCTTCAACAGGGAGCGGCTCGCCTCCTGGGAGATCGCGCTGGCGGCCGCGGACCGGCTGGACGACCCGCACACCACCGCCGTCGTCCACTGGCACACGGGATACGCCCACGCGGCGGCCGACCGGATCGACGAGGCGATCGACCACCTCGACCGGGCGCTGGAGCTGTTCGAGCGGGCCAGGGACTGGTCCAGGCTGGCCCAGGTGCACCACACGGTGGGCTGGATGTGGAGCGTGCGCGGGCAGCCGCGGCGCGGGCTCCGCCACGCGCGGGCCGCGCTGCGGCTCCAGCGCGAGGCGGGCGACCCCATCTGGGAGGCCAACGCCCTCAGCGCCGTGGGCTGGATCCGCCTGCAACTCGGCGAGCACGAGGCGGCGCGCGACGCCTGCGAGCGGGCACTCACGCTCTTCCGCCGCCACCACGACCGCGGCGGCGAGGCCGCCACGCTCGACAGCCTCGGCATGCTCGCCTTCCACCAGGGCGAGTACGAGCGCGCGCTGGAGTACTACGGGCAGTGTCTCGACCTGCGCAAGATCACCGGGAACGCCTTCCAGAGCGCCGACACGCTGGTCGGCCTGGGCGACGCGCACCATGCGCTCGGAGACGACACGGCGGCGAGGGACGCCTGGCGGGACGCGCTGGCCCTGTACGAGTCGCAGCATCGCCGTGCCGAGGCCGAGCGGGTGCGGCAGAAGGTCTCGGCGACGCGTGATTGACAGGGGCGGCCCCGCGCTCGGTCAGCGGAGCGCGTCCACCGGCTCCATCCTGGCGGCACGCAGCGCCGGATGGAGCCCGGCCAGCAACCCCACCACGGCTCCCACGACGGGCGCGGCGACGGCCAGCCGTACGTCGAGCAGCGGTGTCCACTGCTTGGCCGCGGACACCGCGACGATCGTCACCACGCCCAGGCTCGCGCCGATCACACCGCCGGTCAGCCCGATCAGCGTCGACTCGAGCAGGAACTGCGCGGCGATGTGCCGCCTGGCCGCGCCGAGTGCGCGGCGCAGGCCGATCTCGGTGACCCGCTCCATGACGGTGACGAGGGAGACGTTGGCGATGCCGACCGCGCCGACGACGAGCGAGACCAGGCCGAGGATCATGAACAGCGCGTTGACGTCGTCCTGGGCCTGGTCGCGGGCCCTGGTCGGGCTGGGCGGTGCGACGACCTGCAGCATGTCCTCGTTCCCCGGGCTGAGCGCGGCCGGCGCCTGCCGGGAGATCAGCCCGGTGGCGCCCAGGCTGGTGTTGACCAGCACCCTGTTCACGTCCCGGAGACCGAACCGCCGGCCCGCCGTGTGCGGGACGATCACGGCGGTGCTCAGGTTCCGTTCGCGGCGCAGGTCGCCGAGCACCCCGATGACGGTGTACGCGTGCTTTCCGATGAAGACGGCCGGCGCCCGGTCGAGCGCGGTGACGCCGAGCATCCTGGCCGCCTGGTCGCCGAGCACCGCCACCCGGTCGCCCCGCCTGACGTGCCCGCTGTCGTAGAACCGGCCCCGCACCATCCGGCCGCGCGCCGCCTCCGGCAGCCCGGTCGTCGCGGCGAGCACGGTGAGGGACTGCGTGGTGACCCGGGTCGGGTCCACGATGTCGGTGGACCGCACCGACAGGTTGGCGCCCTCCTTCGACTCGGCCACGGCGGCTGCCGACTCGACTCCGCGCAGCCGGGTCAGCCGGTCGACCGCGGCCCATCCCACCAGCGGAGCGTGCGGCGACTCCGGCACCTCGACGGTGATGGCGGTGGCCACCAGTTCGTCGAAGCGGCCGACGATCTGGTTGCCGGCGGTGGCGGCCACGCCCAGCGTGACGACGAGCGTGGTGATGCCGAGCACGGTGCCGAGCGTGGTGAGCGCCGCCCGGACGGGTCTGGAGAGCAGCCCGGCGGCCGCCTCGCCGGCCAGGTCCCGGAAATCCATCAGGCCTCCGTCAGCATGCCGTCGGTGATCCGGACCCGGCGCTCGGCGCGCTCGCTGACTTCTCGCTCGTGCGTGATGACCACGATCGTCAGCCCTTGCGTCCGCAGCCCGGCGAACAGGCTGAGCACGGCCTCGGTGTTGCGGCTGTCGAGGTTGCCGGTGGGCTCGTCGCACAGCAGCAGGGCCGGCTCTCCCATGAGGGCCCGGGCGATGGCCGCACGCTGGCGCTCGCCGCCCGACAACCGGCCCGGTGGGAAGCCCGTGCGGTGGCCGAGGCCGACGCGTTCGAGCGCCGCCAGCGCCCGCTCCCGCCGTCCACTCCGCGGCCGCCCGCCGTAGACCTCGGCGAGCATGACGTTCTCGGCCAGGCTGCGATGGGGGAGCAGGTGGAAGGACTGGAAGACGAAGCCGATGCGGTCGCCGCGCAGCCTGGTACGGGCGCCGTCCTTCAGCGTCGTGGTCTCGGTTCCGTCGAGGCGGTAGCTGCCCGTGGTCGGGCGGTCGAGCAGGCCCAGCACGTTGAGCAGCGTCGACTTGCCGGAGCCCGACGGGCCGACGATCGCCACGTAGTCGCCCCGGTCCACCCGGAACGACACGTCGTCGAGGGCGCGTACCGGAGGCCGGGAAGGGAACTCCTTCGTGATCGCGCGCAGCTCGATGACCGGCTCAGACATCGCTCACCACCACCCGGTCGCCTTCCTTGAGCTCGCCCGTCACCTCGACGTTCCCGTCGGCGGCCAGGCCCGTCCGCACCTCGACGTCCCTGGTCCTGTCGGGGGCGTACTCGACGCGGACGCGTGTCCTGCCGTCCGCGCCGGTGATGACCGCGGCGATCGGCACCACCAGCACCGGCTCCTCGGTCGCCCCGACCGTGATCCGCGTCGTCACCGCGGTCCCGGCCTTCAGTCCCTTCATCGAGGCGGGGGTGAGCAGGACAGGCCGGCCCCCGTCGGCGGCCGGTCCCGCGCTCTCGCTTCCCACCGCGGCCCGCTCGCCGACGGCGGTGAGCGTGGCCGGGAGCTTCCTGCCGGTGCCGGGCTCGATCTCGGCCCGCATGCCCGCCCGCAGCAGGCCCGACTCCGCCGCCTCGACCGTGCCCGTCACCATGAAGACGGAGCTGGTCACGGTCGCCACCTCGGCCTCGACGCGCTGACCGGGCTTCACCTCGCTCTTGTGCACGCGGGCCGGCAGCTTCGGCAGGAACACCACCTCCCCTGGCGGTACGGACGTTCCGTACGTGCGCGCGAACTCGGCGAGCATCGCCTCGGCCGCCGCCACGTTCTTCCTGGCGTTGGCGACCTTGAGCCGGGCCGGCGCGAGCTGCCTGGCCTGGCGCAGCGCCTGCTCGGCCGTGGCCAGCGCCTCCCGCGCGTCGCGCACGGCCTTGCGCAGCTCGGTCAGCCGGGTCTCGCGGCCCTGCGCGGCCTCCGCCAGGATCCTGCTCCTGGCCTCTCCCGCGGCGGCGAGCTCCGCCTCGGCGTTCGCCACCCGCATCTCCAGCAGCTCCCTGTCGACGGCCGGGGCCGTGGCCCGGGGGCCGTCCGACGGGGCGGCGGTGGGCTGGTCACCGGCCGCGGCGAGGGCCCGCCGCGCCTCCGCCAGCTTCTCCCGCGCCGTGCGCGCCGCCTCGTCGGCCGCCGCCAGCCTGGTCTCGTCCTCGGACGTGAGCCGCCGCGACCCGGCCTGCTCCAGCGCCTTCTTCGCCGCCGCCAGGTCGGCCTCGGCGTTGGCCGCCCTGAGCTTCAGCGGGGACACGTCACGTCCCCGGTCGAGCGCCTGCCGCTCGGTCGCGAGCGTCTCCCGCGCCGTCCGCACGGCCTGGCGCAAGGTGTCGTAGGTCTGACGGTCGGCGAGTGCCGGCTTCTGGGCCTCGTACCCCTTGGCCGCGTACATCCTGGCGACGGCGGCGATCGTGGCCTGGTCGAAGACGCCGGTGCGCGGGCCGCCGTACCCGAGCCTGCGCAGCGCGCGTTGCAGTTGCCCGACGTCGGCGCCCTCGGCGCCGGGCGTGATCGTGCGGTGCATCGGCACGGCGCCGCGCAGGGCGAACACCGGGCGGCCGTTGACCTCCATGAGCACCGCGCCCTCCACGAGCCTGCCCTTGCGCGGTGCCCGGGTGGCTCGCTGCAGTTCTTCCCCGCCGCCGACGGCTCCGGCGAGGCTCACGGGCAGCGGTGAGCCGTACTCCACCGTGCCGCTGACCACCACGGCGCTGACCAGCCGGCGGCGTTCGACGGCGACGGTGACGAGCGACGGCCGCGGCGCGGCGCGGCGGGCGGCCTCGTCCGCGGGTGAGCGCAGCCTGGCACCCAGGGCCCAGCCGACGCCGGCGATGACCACGACGCCGGCGAGAACGGCGACGAGAAGCTTGCGCGGGGACTTCATCGGACCCGCGGCCCGCCGATGGACGTCGTCACGGTGTCACGCCCCCGAACATCCGCGTCACCCTGTCGCTGATCTCCCGGTTCCGCGGCTCGTACGCGGCGTAGAAGTCCTTGCCGCACTCCACGTCGTCCAGGGCCGCCTTGATCTCCTTGTCGGCCCACTGCCGGGCCGTGGCGGGGGCGAGGCGCGGAACGATGTAGCGCCCTTCGCTGATGCCTTCCTCGGGGATGTCGTCGTTCAGGGCGATCCGCTTGAGCTGCTCCTCGAACGTGTTCGGGACCTGCCTTCCGATGTCCGCCGGCCTGACGGAGTCGATGCGGTAGCCCTTGCCCTTGAGGCAGTCGCCCATGGCCGCGGCCAGCTCGATCAGCTCGGGGTCGCCGTTGAGCTCGCGGTCGAGCGTCTGGTCGATCATCTGGTTGCGCTGCTCGGCCAGGTCCTCCGCGGAACGGACGACCCGGCCGGTGACCTTCTTGACCGCCTGGGCCCGGCAGGATTCGAGCGCCGTGTCGTAGGCCGCAAGCTGGGCGGGGGAGAGCTCGTTCTTGATGGTGAAGTTGGGGCTGTCCGACTCGCTCCAGACGACTTCCTTGAGGCTCGGGTCGGCGATGGTGGTGAAGATGCCGAACCCGCGCTTCCTGGCGATCGCCCGCATCGCCTCGTAGTCGCCCGAGGCGGCTTTGTCCTGCTCGTCGCCGGTCTTCGGATCGGGGGTCCAGGCGACGTACTTGAAGCCTTCCCGCTTCATGCAGTCGGCGATGGCCGACTGCGTGAGCTGAGCCTGGTCGGCCTTGCTGTCCTCGGCCGGCTGGGGCGCGGATCGGGTCTCGGCCGCGGAGGCGCACGCCGCCGTCCCGGCGAGACAGAGCGCGGCCAGACCCAGGAGGAATCTGTTTGGCATGCGCGGGACCATACTACGTTCAACGAAGTATGGTCAATCGAGGCAGTGGCGCCGATGCCTGAAGGGCGCGAACGCCGCGGCCAGGGCCAGCAGGACCAGCACGCCCTCGTAGGCCAGGTGCTGTTTCGTCAGCTCCGGCGCGTGCAGGATCATCCCGCCCGAGGTCGCGAGCAGGTAGACGCTCGCGGCGAACGCCCACCGGTGGTCGCGTGCCAGATATCCGCACACCGCCGCCAGGCCGAACGCCGTCACCTCCGCGGCCATCCTGCTCAGACTCAGGGGGTGACCCGCCTCCTCCGCCATCCAGGCAGGACCGGCCCAGGCGGCGGGCACGATCGCCGCCCACCACCACCATGACCTGACCCGCGGCGCCCGGCTCCGGGAGATGAGCACGAGCAGTCCGATCAGCGCGACCGCGTAACCGGCCGCCGCGACGAGCGGACTGCTGTCACCGAACAGCGGCCGGTCGCCGAGCGGGTTCGGATAGACCGGGAGCACGGTCAGGTCGAACGCCGGCCGCCCGGCCGCGATCGCCGCCGCCTTCACCCCGGTGACCAGCGTGAGCGCGAACGCCGTACGCAGCCGTCCGCGCTGGACGGCCAGCAGCGCGAGCGCCGACAGCAGCGTCCACAACGGCAGCGTGCCGGCGTACGGCAGAAGCGCGGCCAGGTTCGCCGCCGTCACGGCGGTGACCGCCAGGTGGAGGCCGTCCGCCCAGGCGTTGCCCGTCGCCTGATGCAGGATGCGGCTGCGCACGCCGCCCAGAAGCAGGCCCCACACCTCCTTCGGCGGCGGGACGGTCCGTCCCGCCGCGTCGGCGAGCAGGACGTCGAGCAGTTCGTCGCCGTAGGCGGTGCGGTAGTGCCTCGGGTAGGCGAGCAGCAGCTTGCGGTAGCGCCGTTCCAGGACGGACGGGGCGGGTGGTTCGACGGCGGAGGCAGGCTTGACGATCGTCATGGACCGGCCGGGCGCAGGACGAGCGAGGCGGCCGCCTGCATCCGCCTCGCTTCGGCCTCCACCAGAGCCCGGCCTTCGTCGGTGATGCGGAAATAGCGCCGGTTGCGGCCGTTGATCAGCTCTTCGCGGTCGACCGTGATCACGCCACGATCGTTCAGGCGTTCGAGGATGCCGTACAGCGTGCCGACCGACGGCTGGACCCGGCCTCCGGACAGTTCCTTGATGGACTTGCTGATCGCGTGCCCGTGCAGCGGCCCCGCGCGCAGGGCGGCGAGCACGAAGAACATCGGCTCGCTGACTTCGGAGGTTCCTCTTGGCATGAGGCCGACATTATTCCGTTCAACGGAGCATCTGCAACGCCGCTCATCCCCTCTGGCGGCGCACGATCTCGTCGATCCAGATGGGCGCGAAGGGGGACGTGCAGCCCGGGGGAGTCGGGTAGTCCTTGAGCACCTGCAGCCGCTCGCCGATGTCGATGGCCCGGGCGCGGTGCTCGGCGTGGTCGATGCCGATCTGGGCCAGACAGTTGTTCATCGCCCACTGCAGGCGATCCGGGGCGTCCTTCATCTCCGCCTCGATGACGTCGAGCAGCCCCGCGAGGTCGAGGATCTCGGGCTTCTTCGTCACCCGTTCGGTGGTCAGCGCCCAGCCGGCGCTCGCGACCACGGGGTCCGGGTCGGCGGACCAGATCAGGCGCAGCTCCTCGGCGTGCGGGTTCTTCTTGACCACGTAGTTCACGAGCCAGTCGTGGACCTTGGGCGTGCGCGCCTCGCGCAGCATGGCGTCCAGCTCGTCACGCTCGAACGCCTTCGGGCGGCAGATCAGGATCGCCACCAGCCTCGCCGCGGTGTCACCCGTCTCCCAGAGCCGGACCGCGAGCTCCTGCTGCGTCTTCAGCCGCTTCGCGAGCGCGCGCAGCTTGCCGAGGTTCACCCCGTGATCGTCACCGTGCTTCTCGTTGACCGCGCGGGTCTTCGGGTCCTCCAGCTCGGCCAGCTCGGCCATCACCTCGGCCGCCGTCGTCTCGGCCACCTCGGCCTCCTGTCCGGTTGCGTACGACGGGCCCACAGTCTCATCTGGCGCTTATATAAGTCAAGGCTGATTGAGTCGGGCCTCGGCGCACGCTTGAAAGTGGGTCGGTCCTGCCAGCCAGAAGCCGGTGCTCCGCGTCTTCTTTGCGGGATGTGTCTGTTGTAGATATCTGATATCGGCGCGGTCAGTGTTCAGGAGGGTGACATGGCGAATTCCTCTTCGAATTCCCGCGGATGGCTGGGGCCGCGATCTGTAGCTTTTTGGACGGTAATAGCAGGAATTGTCGGCATCCTATCCCTTGTCGTGGCGGTGGTGCCGTTATGGCAGGAGACATCGTGGACCGATCCAACACCCAGTCCGACCAGCTCACCCTCACCGGCCGACTCCTCCGAACAGCCCAGCGAGGAGCCATCCGAGGAGCCGACCGAAGAGCCGGTCGAGGAGGAGACCGAAGAGCCCGTCGTGGAGGAAACGGAAACACCCGATCCTGATTCGTACCGATATTCGTTCACCCATGCCGGTGCCAGCGCCTACGCCTGTTCCGTGGAAGGCCGGCTCCACTCGGTGAACGGATGGCCCTCACAGCTGATGGTGATCAACGAGAGCCCGTACTCCATACAGATCCATTGGCTGGACAGCGCGGGAAACCGGCAGCAGTACACGACGCTGGAGCCCGGTCACAACTACCGGATCGACTCGTTCGGCAACCACGCCTGGCTGATCGCCGACCATGGCGCCAACTGCATCCAGATCTTCGGCCTGGCCGCCAACGGCTCCACCATCACCGTCTCCTGACGAAGGAGCCGGAGTGGGCGGTGCGGACGGTGAGGCGGCCGTAGGTCAGCTCGCCGGTGATCCGGACGTGCGGCCCGCCGGCGAGCCGGGAGGCGGGGGCCTTCCACACCACGGAGCCCCATCCGGTGCGCACCCCGTCGGCGTTCGCGCTCGCCCCGGCGGGCAGGATGATCGTGGCGCTGCCGAACGGGAGCCGGAGCTCGATGTCGATGTGCGGATGCCGGATGACGGCCTGCGACAGGTCGAGCCGTACCCTGCCGTACTCGGAGCTGACGCGCAGGCGGCGCGGGACCTGCCAGTCGCCCGCTCGCCTGATGCTCCCGCCGGTGGTTTCGAGCACGACCACGTCGTCCGGCAGGTCGGCGAGGATCGGCTCCAGGTCCTTCAAGGAGGTGGCGGTCAGGGCGAGTTCGAGGCGCTGCTCCAGCTCGGCGGGCTGGAGCCGGCCGTCCGCGTACGCCTGCTGGACCAGCTCCACCGCCATCTCGCGGTCGTCGGGGGTCATCGGCTGACGGCCTTCTTGTACAGCCGCGTGGCGAGCGGCGCGAACACGGCCAGGAGCAGCACCGACCAGAGGAACGACACCGGCACCGCGTGCCGCAGCGGCCAGGCGTCGGGGACGGGCAGGGCGGGGCTGGTGTTGCCGAACAGCTCGCGTGAGGCCTGGACGAGCGTGGAGACCGGGTTCCATTCGGCGATCGGCTTCAGCGGGCCGGGCAGGCGCGCGCTGTCGACGAACGCGTTCGACAGGAAGACCATCGGGAACGACATGATCGTGGCCACGTTGTTGAAGACCTCGGGCGTGCGCAGGGCCAGCGCGACCGTCGCCGTCACCCAGGAGAAGGCGTACGCGAACAGCAGCAGCATGAGGAACCCCAGGGCCGCCTCCCACGGCGAGGTGTGCACGCGCCACCCGACGAGCAGCCCGACGAGCGCCATCGTCACGATGCTGGTGACGTTCATGATGACGTCGGCGACGGTCTGGCCGGTCAGCACCGCCGAGGGCGACATCGGCAGCGTGCGGAACCGGTCGAAGATGCCTCTCTGCAGGTCCTGGGTCAGCGTGTAGCCGGTGATCTGCCCGCTGGAGACGATCGTCATGACGAAGATCCCGGGCAGCAGGTACTCCACGTACGACACGCCCGGCAGGCTGATCATGCTGCCGAAGACGTACGTGAACAGCAGCACGAGCACGATCGGGAGCATGACGACGCCGCCCAGCAGGTCGGGCGCCCGCCGGATCTTCAGGGCGTTGCGCCTGGCGATCGTCACGCCGTCGGCGACGGCGAGATGCAGGGTGTTCATCGTGCGGTCTCCTTGGTCTTCTCGTCGGCCTCGCGTCCCGTGAGGGTCAGGAACACGTCGTCCAGGGTCGGCCGGCGCAGCCCGGCGTCGCGTACGGTGATGCGTTCGGCGGCCAGGCGGACCAGCGCCTCGGTGAGCGCGGACGCGCCGCCCGCGACCGGGATCGTCACCCGCAGGGCGGTCGCGTCGCTCTGCGGGGCGCCCGCGGACAGCGGAGCCAGCACGCGCGTCGCGGACGCCAGGTCCGCGGCGCTCGTCACCGACAGCTCGATCCGGTCGCCGCCGACGTGGCTCTTGAGCTCGTCGGCGGTGCCGAGCGCGATGACGCGTCCGTGGTCGACCACCGCGACGCGGTCGGCGAGCCGGTCGGCCTCCTCCATGTACTGGGTGGTGAGCAGCACCGTCGTGCCCGCCGCGACGAGCTCGGAGATGACGTCCCACAGGCTCGCCCTGGCCCGCGGGTCCAGGCCGGTGGTGGGCTCGTCGAGGAACAGCACCGGCGGGTCGGCGACCAGCGCGCCGGCCAGGTCGAGCCGGCGCCGCATGCCTCCGGAGTAGCCCTGCACCGGGCGGTCGGCGGCGCCCGTCAGGTCGAAGCGCTCCAGCAGCTCGCGGGCGCGCTCCCGGCTGCGCCTGGTGCCCAGGTGGTAGAGGCGGCCGACCATCTCCAGGTTCTCGGCGCCGGTGAGATGGTCGTCGACGGCGGCGTACTGGCCGGAGGCGCCGATCCGGGCGCGTAACCGGCGCGCGTCGCGGACGACGTCGAACCCGGCCACCGTGGCGTGTCCGGCGTCCGGTGTCAGCAAGGTGGTCAGGATCCGCACCGTGGTGGTCTTGCCGGCGCCGTTCGGGCCGAGCAGCCCGAGCACGGTGCCTTCCGGGACGGTCAGGTCCATCCCGTCGAGGGCGACGACGTCGCCGTACTTCTTGACCAGACCTTCGGCCACGATCGCGTCAG
Organism: Nonomuraea sp. C10; assembly: GCF_008017515.1. NCBI lineage: Bacteria > Bacillati > Actinomycetota > Actinomycetes > Streptosporangiales > Streptosporangiaceae > Nonomuraea > Nonomuraea sp. C10. The sequence goes on along the minus strand of NZ_VPFF01000003.1, from coordinate 1,086,906 downwards.
GCATGAGCTTCTCCTCACTTGTCAGGAACGGTGGATGACGATGTCGCCGTAGGAGGTGTGGGCCCGCACCTTGACGACGTCGCCGGCCGGGCCGGGGCCGTCGGCGGAGTCCAGGCCGACGTCCACGGATCCGTACTTCGAGCTCACGTCCAGCCAGGCGGCGCTGCCGTCGCGGATGCCGAGCTCCAGCCCGCCGCCGGTGGTCTCCATGACGACCGAGCCGCGGACCGCCTCGCCGATCCTGACGCTGCCGTACGCCGTCTTGGCGACGACGCCGGCCAGGACGCGGTCGACGGTGGCGTCGCCGTGGGCCGTGTTCAGCCGCAGCTCGCCGGTGACCTCCCGGAGGCGGATCTCGCCGTGCGAGTTCCTGATCACCGCCGTGCCGTCGATCTCGCCGACGCGGATGTCGCCGTGGTCCGTGGTGATCTCGGCGTGCCCGGCCGCGCGGGTGACCGAGATGTCGCCGTACGTGGTCTTCAGGCGGAGCCGGCCGGCCGCTTCCACCTGGATGTCGCCATAGGAGGTGGTGAACGCCACCTCGCCGAGCGGCCCGCGGCAGCGCAGGCCCGCCGCCCGCTTGACGTCGAGGCGGGAGCCCGTGGGCAGGTCGATGGTGACCTGGACCGAGCCGCCCTGGCCGAGCAGCAGCGAGCGCGCCCAGTCGGCGGGCGACTCCACGAGCCTGCCGAGAGACAGGTCCCGGTCGGAGGTGTCCTTGTCGGCGCGGACCAGGAGCCTGCCGCCGGCGTACTCGACCTCGGCGCGCTCGGCGGCCCGCACGTCGGCGTCGTCGAACTCGTCGGCCGGGCGGATCTCCACCACCGTGTCGTCGCGGTCGCCGGCGTTGACCCGGACGGTGGCGGTCGCCATGTCGATGACGGCCAGGATCGGCTCGGGGGTGTGGAAAGCGGGCATCATGGTCCCCTCGTCATGGGTCGGCGTGGTCATCAGCGCACCCATCCGCTGTAGCGGTTGCCGCTCTGCCGGGTGGCGCGGCGTCCGGTCTCGCCGGGGTCGAGGGCGGCGGACACGGCGCGGACCAGCCAGGCGTTGACCGACAGGCCGTCGCGGGCCGCCGCCTCCTCGATGCGCGGCTTGAGGTGCTCGGGAACCCGGAGCGAGATCCGGGCCGTGCCGCCCTCGTCGGCGTCCGGCGGTGGCGGGGCGGGCGGTGGCGCGGCGGGCCGGCCGCTCTCGCCCTCGTCCTCGTACGAGCTGCCGCCCGGTGGTGGCGTCACGACGAAGCCGGGGTCGCGGCCGCGCAGGCGCACCTCGACGGAGCCGGGCGCGAGGTCGCGGGTGATCTCGTCGGCGGCGGCGGAAAGAGCCTCGAGCAGCGCGAGCCGGGTGGCCGACTCCAGCGTGGCGGCGAGGCGTTCGCCCAGCACGCGGGCTTCCTCGCCGCCCGCCCCTGCGGCGATCGCCAGCTCGCGGCGGAGGTGATCGACATATGGTGCGAGGTCCATGACGCCACTATGACGCTATTCTGACGCCATTGCAATCCCATAGCGGCGTCTTCATAGCGTCATAGGGGTGTCGAGCCGACCCTCGTGGCTAGTCCCAGCGGAAGAACACCGCCGCGATCACCGTGCCGAACACCACGTTCGCCGCCAGGGCGACCAGGTGGGCGGCCTCGACGGGCGCGCCGACCCAGGCGGACGACAGGGCCTGGACGCCGGCGCCGAACGGCAGCCACTGCCCGATCGTCGCGATCACCTCAGGCAGGTTCTGCAGACCGCCGAACATGCCGCCGGTGGCCCCCAGGAGGAAGAAGAGGGTCAGGCCGATCGCCACGGCGGAGTTCGGGGTGGGTGACAGGGCGGCGACGATCAGGCCCACGGCGTACATGGCGGCCATCGTCAGCGCCAGCACGCCGAGCGCCGCGCTGGCGTTCACCGGCGTGTTGGCCCCGAACGCCAGCATGGCCACGGTGTAGGCGACCGCGATGCCCACGGCGATCTGCACGATCCCCACCACCGCCTGGGCGACCAGGACCATCATCGGCGAGGCGGGGGTCACGCCGAGACGGCGCAGGATGCCGCTGTGCCGGTAGGCGGCCAGGAAGCTCGGCATGTTGACGATGCCGGTCGTGGCCATGACCATGGCGAACACCAGAGGCAGCACGAACACGTCGAGCGCCGTGCGGCCGTGCGCGACGACCTGCTCGCCGGCGGACGAGGCGTTCATCACCAGGATGAGCACGGGCAGGCCGATCGGCACGATCAGTCCGGCGGTGTCGCGGGCGACCATCTTGAGCTCGCAGATCAGCATCTGGCCGAAGGCCCGCGGGCCGGGCCGGTACACGGGGATCTCCGTCATCGGGTGCTCTCCTCCTCGGGGTCCAGCCGGTGCCCGGTCAGCGCGACGAACGCGTCGTCCAGGTTGGCCTGCACGCTGCGGGTCTCGGTGGCCACGACGCCGGCCCTGACGAGCGCGACGCTGACGGCCTGGAGCAGGTCTCCCTTGCCCTCGACCGTGACGCGGTCGCCGTCCGCCCGGGCGCGCTCGACCTCGGCGAGCCCTTCCAGGAGCCCTTCCGGTACGGGGGAGGCCGCGCGGAAGGTGACCCGCTGGGCGAACCCGGCCCGCCTGACCAGCCCGGCGGGCGAGTCCAGGGCGACGACCCGGCCCGCGTCGAGCAGCGCGACCCGGTCGCACAGCCGCTCGACCTCCTCCATGGCGTGGCTGACGAGCAGGACGGTCACGCCGGACTCGCGCAGCCCTTCGACGGTCGCCCACATGTGACGGCGCGCCTCGGGGTCGAGCCCGGTGGTGAGCTCGTCGAGGATCACCACCCGGGGGCGTCCGATGAGGGCCAGCGCGATCGACAGCCGTTGCTGCTGGCCGCCTGAGAGGTTGTCGAACCGGGTGCGGGCGGAGTCGGTCAGGCTGACCGACTCGATCAGCTCGCCGGCCGGCACCGGGTCGGGGTAGAAGGTCGCGTACAGCCGGACCAGCTCGGTGACGGTCAGCGCGGAGTGCAGGGTGGCGTGCTGCAACTGGACGCCGAGGACCTGGCGCAGCCGGGCGCGGTCGCGCAGGACGTCCAGGCCGAGCACGCGGACGCTGCCGCGGTCGGGCCGCCGGATCCCGGCGATCATCTCGACGGTGGTCGTCTTGCCGGCCCCGTTGCGCCCCAGGACGCCGAAGATCTCGCCGGCGCCGACCGACAGGCTGATCTCCTCGACGGCGACCTTGGTTCGGTAGCGCTTGTGCAGTCGTTCCGCCTCCACGGCGGGCGTTGATGGCATGCCTCCGACGCTAGGAAGGGCGGGCGCCGGGCGCCTGTGCCGATGGTCAGCAGGCGCACCCATGACTTTCGGCACCCCAGCATCGGGCAGATCGCTCGTACAGTGGCGTTATGCGGCGAATCGAGCCGGACGTGTGGGCCGGTCTGGCGATGCTGCTGGTGTGCGTCGGGGTGGGCGCTCCGACGCTGCTCGGCGTGACCGAGACGTGGGTGCCCCTGCCTGTCTGGAGCGCGTTGTTCGCGGGCCTGATGCTCGCGTGCCTGGGCGCCGTGGTCTGGGAGGAAGACAAGAAGAAGGCGGCGTGGGTCTGTTACGCCGCGGCGGTCGTGCTGGGCTGGCTGACGGTCCTGACGGCGCCCCGGGCCGGATGGCTGCCGATCCTGCTGGTCTTCACCGCGACCTTGAGCGCCTACGTCGCGCCACGGTGGGCGGGCCCCGTGGTGATCGCGCTCAACACCGCCGTCATCGCCGTGACCGCGGGCCTCGCCGGCGCCGACCCCACCGGGATCGGTCTCGGCGCGCTGCTGTACCTGCTGATCCAGACGGCGGCGGTGCTCAGCTCGGTGGCGATCATCCGGGAGCAGCGGCTGCGCCGCGAGCTGGCCGAGGCGCACGTGGAGCTGCGGGCGGCGAGCGTCATCCTGGCCGACACCGCGCGGGCGCACGAGCGCCTGCGCATCGCCCGCGAGCTGCACGACCTCATGGGGCACCAGCTCACGGCGCTCACCCTGGAGCTGGAGGTCGCCCGGCACCACGAAGGCGCCGCCGCCCGCACCCACATCGAGCGCGCCGACAAGGTGGCGCGCAACCTGCTGGGCGATGTGCGCACGACCGTCGGACAGCTCCGCGCCGACGCTCCCGACCTGCGCGAGTCCCTCGACGCCCTGGTACGTGACATCCCGGGGCTCGACGTGGGCATCAGCATCGACGACGTGAGCCTGTCCGAGGAGGTGACGCTGACGCTCATCCGCGCCGTACAGGAGATCGTCACCAACACCATCCGGCACTCCGGCGCGACCTCGCTGCGCATCAGCATCGAGAACACGCCCGGCCAGGCCGTCAAGCTGACCTCCGTCGACGACGGGCGCGGCAGCCCCGAGCTGCGGCTCGGCAACGGCCTGCGCGGGCTGCGCGAGCGCATCGACGCCATCGGCGGCGACGTCAGGCTCGACGGCAGCGACGGGTTCCGCGTGACGGCGACGGTGCCCGCGCGATGATCCGGGTGATCGTGGTCGACGACCAGACCCTGGTGCGGCAGGGCATCCGCAGCCTGCTCGACCTGACCGACGACATCGAGGTGGCGGGGGAGGCCGACGACGGCATGTCCGCGCTGGCGGCGATCGAGGAGCACGCCCCCGACGTCGTCCTGCTCGATCTGCGCATGCCCCGCCACGACGGCATCTGGACGCTGAACGCGCTGCGCGAGCGGGCGGGCGACGCGCCGCCGGTGCTCGTGCTGACCACGTTCGACAGCGACACCCTCGTCCTGGACGCGATGCGCGCGGGGGCGGGCGGCTACCTGCTGAAGGACGTGACGCTGGAGCGGCTGACCCGGGCGATCCGCGTCCTGGCCGGCGGGGGGACGCTGATCTCGCCGTCCATCACCGAGCGGCTGATGCGGGCGGTGGGCCGCCGCACACCGCCGGACGAGGCAGGACTGCCCGCGATCCAGCAGCTCACCGAGCGCGAGCTGGAGGTGCTGCGGCTGGTCGCGGAGGGGTACAGCAACCGCGAGATCGCGCGGGCGCTGTTCCTGGCCGAGGGCACGGTCAAGAACCACGTCTCGACCGTGCTGCTCAAGCTCGGCGCGCGAGACCGCACGAACGCGGTGCTGCGCGCCCTGCACGCCCACGTCCTCGACTGATCACAGCTTGATACGGGCCATGACCGGCAGGTGGTCGCTGCCGGTGGCGGGCAGGGTCCAGGTGGTCACCGGCGTCGCCGCCCGGGTCATGACGTGGTCGATCCTGGCCAGAGGGAGGGCGACGGGCCAGGTGAAGCCGAAACCCTCGTCCGCCGGGGTCAGCCGCGAGGTGACCGGGGCCAGGCCGCGGTCGTCGAGGGTGCTGTTGAGGTCGCCCATCAGCACGATCCGGTCCAGCTTCTCCGCCGCGAGGGCGGCGCCCAGTTCGCCGGCGCTCTCGTCACGCCAGGCCGAGCCGAAGCCGTCGGGCAGCCGGATGCGGACCGACGGCAGGTGGGCGACGTACGCTGCCAGGTCGCCGTACGGTGTCCGCACGGTCGCCCGCAGCCCTCGGCTCCAGTCGCCTCCGACCTCCGCCGGCCTGATGTCCACCGGGCCGGAGGCCGTGAGGGGATGCCTGGACCAGAGCCCGACGCTGCCGACGACCACGTGGTGCGGGTGATCGGGCGCGAGGACGGTCTCGTACACGGGCCGGGTCCCGGGCGTCAGCTCCTCCAGGGCGATCAGGTCGGCCCCGGCCCCGGCGAGCGCGCGGGCGGTGCCTTCGGGGTCGGGGTTCTCGTCGTTCACGTTGTGCTGGAGCACGGTCAGGTCGTGGGCCGCTCCCTGGCCGGCGGGTAACAGCCGGGCGCCGAAGAGGCCGCCCCACACCGCCGAGGGAAGCACCAGCGCCACCAGCGCGAGGGCCGAGCGGCGCAGCAGCGCCAGGACGAGCAGCACCGGCACGGCCAGGCCGGCCCAGGGCCGGAAGGTCTCCAGCAGGCTCCCGAGCCGGCCCACCGTGTTGGGCAGCACGCCGGGGAACGCCGTCAGCACGGCCACCACCACGGCGACCGCCGCCAGGACCCGCCCGCGGGTCCACGACATCCCGCCGCCGGCGTTCCGATCTTGCGCGCTCATGCCGCCGACCGTACGGGACGTCGCGGATTCCCGCCCGGATGTCGGGGAATCGCCGCCTGCGGACGGAGGCCGTGGTCCGCAGGCGGACGAGTGCGGAGCGGCGTCAGGCGCCGCAGTGTTCGAAGGGGCTGGTGTACGAGCTGCTGCCGACCGAGCCGCCCCACTTGACGCACTGACCGGGGGCCGACCGCTTGACCGGGCCCGCGTAGTAGCCGTAGTTGCCGGAGTCGGTCGTACGGGTCGAGCCCTGCGGTTCCAGGAAGGCCGACACCGGCGAGGCCGTGCCGACGTTCGTGGTCTTCAGGGTGACGACGCAGTTGTAGCCGTTGCCGGAGTTGTAGAGCAGGTAGACGCGGCCCCCGGTGAGCGCGGCGGAGTCGATGACGCCGTAGCCGCTGCCGCAGGCTTCCTGCGGGGTGTAGGGGTTGCTGCCGCCGCCGCAGGCGTTGGTGCTGGTGATGGCCTTCTTCTGGCCCAGGGAGACGGTGACGCCGTCGACGGTCGGGCTGGTGTCCATGGCGCCGGTGGAGGTGCGCTGCTCGTAGTGCAGGTGGGGGGCGTCGGTGCCGCCTGTGGCGCCGACGGTGCCGATGGCGGTGCCCTGGCCGACGCTCATGGAGCCGCCCGCCGAGCGGACCATGGTGGCGAGGTGGGCGTAGCGGGTCCTGGTGCCGTCGCTGTGCCGGATCTCCACCCACTGGCCGTAGCTGGTGCTGCCGGCGTTGTAGAAGTACGCGGTGCCGGCCGCGGTGGCGCGGACGGTCTCGCCGTTGGTGGCGTCGCCGCCGTAGCTCTGCCAGTCGATGGAGCCCGACGGGTTGTGGTTGGGGGTCCAGTTGTTGGCGTAGAAGGTCTTTCCGCAGTTGAACGGGCTCTTGTGGGACGCCAGGGCGGTGGACGCCGAGGCGGCCTGGGGGAACAGCGTGGCGGCGAGGGTGACGACGAACGCGATGATCATCGGCCGGGTCGGCTTGCCGGTTGCGGGCATGCGTACCTCTCGGAAAAAGGGGGGTGAGGGGGGTTCGCTGTGGCCACGGAACGTGATCGGAAAGATATCCCTGAAAGTTGTCTTCATCAATCCCTGATGACATGAAAGTTGACCGTGACGCGTAAGGCGGCCTGCCGACCGCCATATCTCCTGCGTCGGGGCCCGTTTGGCGAAAGTTGTCAAAAAACCTGGGTTTCATGGAAAACCTTTACAGACCGCGATCAGCCTCTTGATCACCCCCTCCGCCGCGTACACACTTGCGCTGAATCCCCGGCTTTACAGAGCGTCGTCGGAGGCATGATGGCTCGGGTCAGGAGCACCGCAACATCGCCAGGCCACCGTTTACGTCCGAGCCTCAGACCCGTCACAGCAGTCGCCGCAGCGGCTGCTTTTCTGTTGGCAGGGCTGACAGCACCGACCCCCGTCCAGGCGGGCACCCCGGTCACGCACCGGGAGCCCCCGCCTGACACCGCCACCGAGCGGGGCGCCCTCGACGTGGCCCGCCAGAAGAACGAACGCGTCGAGGTCGGCTCGCTGCGCACCGAGACCCGCACCGTCTACGCCACCCCCGAGGGCAGCCTCGTCCTGGAGCAGAACGCCCGCCCCGTCCGGGTACGTCAGGACGGCCGGTGGACGCCGGTCGACACCACCCTGCGCCGTCTGCCGGACGGTTCGGTCGCCCCCGTCGCGACGGCGGTGGACCTGCGGTTCTCCGGCGGCGGCGACGCCCCGATGGCCAAGGTCGCCAGGGGCGCCAAGTCCCTCGCGATGACCTGGCCGGGCAAGCTGCCCGAGCCCGTGCTCGACGGCGCCACCGCGACCTACGCCGAGGTGCTGCCCGGCGTCGACCTTCAGGTGACGGCCGACGTGGACGGCTTCTCGCACGTCCTCGTGGTCAAGACCAGGGAGGCCGCGCTGAGCGGCCGGCTCGACCGGCTCGACTTCGCCCTCCAGCCGGAGGGCCTCACCGTACGGCGGGGCCGGGGCGGCGGGATGGAGGCGGTGGACCGGACGGGCGCGGAGGTGTTCGCCGCGCCGACGCCGCTGATGTGGGACTCGCCCGACACCGTCAGGGCCCTGGCCAAGCGGCCCGGCGAGGGGCCGGACCCGGGCACCCGGCACGAGGCGATGGGCCTGCGGGTCGACGACCGCGCGCTGACGCTCACCCCCGACAAGGCCATGCTCGCCGACCCGGACACCCGCTACCCCGTCTACCTGGACCCGTCGGTGTCCGCGCCGCGCGGCTCGTGGACCGCGGTGTGGAAGCGGTATCCGACCACCAACTACCTCAACTCCAGCGACGTGGCGCGCGTCGGGCACGAGAACGACACCGGAGGCACGAACCGGTCGTTCTTCCAGATGAACACCGGCAGCGCCATCCACGGCAAGCAGATCATCAAGGCCACCCTGCGCACGTACGAGACGTGGTCGTGGTCGTGCACCAAGAAGCCCGTCGAGCTCTGGCGGACCGGCACCATCAGCAAGTCCACCACCTGGAACAACCAGCCGACCTGGTACGAGAAGCTCAACACCCAGACGGTGGCCAAGGGCTGGGGCACCGCCTGCCCGGCCGGCGGCGTGGAGTTCGACGCCACGGCGGCGGCGGTGCAGGCGGCGGCCAAGAGCTGGCCGAACATCACGCTGGGCCTGCGCGCCAGCAGTGAGACCGACACGTACGCGTGGAAGAAGTTCCGCAACAACCCCACGCTCGTCGTCGAGTACAACACCATCCCGACCACTCCCGTCGCGGCCGACGTCTGGTCCGACCCGGGCGGCGCGTGCGTCTCCGGCACGGCACGGCCGAGGATCGGGACGGCGACGCCGAAGCTGTGGGCGAAGCTGCGCGACGGCGACAACTCGGTGAAGGCCCGCTTCGAGTGGTACGACGCGGCCGGGACGAAGCGCGGCGAGTTCCTCACCGCCGCGGCCTCCTCCGGCAACGCGTTCACCGCGACCGTCCCCGCAGGCGTCTACACGGACGGCTCGGTGATCCGGTGGCGGGCGCGCGGCGAGGACGGCCAGGCGAACAGCGGCTGGAGCCCGTACTGCGAGATCGGCGTGGACACCACCGCGCCGGGCCGCGAGCCGACGGTCTCCTCGGCGCGGTATCCGGAGAACGCCTGGGGCGAAGGGCTCGGCCGGGCCGGGGAGTTCACCTTCGGCGCGAACGGCGAGGCCGACGTGACCGCGTTCCTGTACGGGCTCAACACCAGCCCCGTCACCGAGGTGAGCGCGACCGGCGGCGCGGCGACGATCAGTCTCACCCCGCTGGAGGAGGGCCCGAACGTGCTGTCCGTGCGCAGCAAGGACGGCGCAGGCAAGCAGGGGCCGATCCGCAGCTATGTGTTCAACGTGCGGGCCGGCACCGGCCCCGCGGGCTACTGGCGGCTCGACGAGGGCTCCGGCGTCACCGCCGGGGACGAGGCGGGCGCCCATCCGGTGGCGGTCACCGGCGCCGCCTGGGCCGACGGCCGGGCCGGCAAGGCGCTCAAGTTCGCCGGCGCCGGCCAGTACGCCGCCACGGCCGCCGGCGTCGTGCCGACCGATCAGAACCTCGCGGTCTCGGCGTGGGTGCGGCTGTCGTCGCTGCCCGCGGGCAACGTGGCCGCCGTCAGCCAGAGCGGGCAGGACAACAGCGGCTTCTGGCTCGGCTACAGCGGCGGCGTCAAGTCGTGGGCGTTCATGATGAACCACCCGGGCGGCACCTCGCACACCATCTGGGCGCGCAACCCCGCGGTGGTGCCCGCCGCGAACGAGTGGACCCACCTCACCGGCGTCTACGACTCCGCCACGCGCAAGATGACCCTGTACGTGAACGGCACGCTCGCCGCCGGGCCCGTGACGTACCACGGCGGGGCCGGACCGGCGACGGCGGTGCAGTTCGGGCAGGCCCGCTACCAGGGCAGGCAGACCGACCCGTGGCCCGGCGAGGTGGACGAGGTCCGGGTGCACGACCGGGCCCTGGCCGCCGACGAGATCGTGAAGCTGGTCAACCACGCGGCCACGCTCACCGGCCACTGGACGCTGGACGAGGAGACCGGCACCGCCGCGGCCGACGCGGCGGGCGTGACCGGCCCGCTCACCCTCGGCCCGGGGGCCTCCTGGACCAGCGGCTGGCTCGACGGGGCGCTCGCGCTCGACGGAGCCGCCGGGCACGCCGAGGCGTCGCGGGCGGCGGTGCGCACCGACGACAGCTTCACCGTCACGGCGTGGGTCCAGCTCGACACGCTGCCGCCGGCCGACGCCGCGGCGGTGGCGCAGCGCGGGACCCGGGCCCGCGGCTTCGCGCTCGGCTACGCCGCCGACGGGCCGCGCTGGTCCTTCGGCATGGCCGGCGCCGACGCGGACGGGGCGCCGGTGACGCGCACCCGATCGGACGCCGTCCCGTACGTCATGGAATGGACCCACGTGGCGGGCGTGTACGACGCGCTCGCCAAGAAGCTGCGCGTCTACGTGGGCGGGCAGCTCGTCGCCACCACCGAGACCGGCCACGCGAGCACCTGGAACGCCACCGGGCCGCTCCAGCTCGGCCGGACCCTGCACGACGGCGCGTTCACCGGGCACTGGCCCGGCATCGTCGACGATGTCCGCACCTACCAGGGCGCACTGGGCGATCTCGACGTCGCCCGGCTCGCCGCCGAATGACTCTCCGCCGGCACCCCCCATGCCCGACCCCTGGACGGTGAGGATGTACGACCACGAGGAGATCCCCGACTACGAGCGCTCGACCTTCCTGATCTTCGAATGGTTCCCGCGTAAGTTCCGCTGGTTCGCCCGGTCCTGCGCGGCCATGGCGATCGTGGTCGTCGTGCCGCTGGTGTACGCCATGCCGGCCGAGGCCGAACGCAGGGAACGGCCGGAGGTTCAGAAGGAGGAGCCGGTGCCCGGCCGGCCGGTCGCCGTGCTGCCCAAGGCCGAGGACGTCACGGCCGAGAAGGCGCTCAAGGCGGCCCCGTCCGTGGCCTGGCCGAAGCCGGGCACCGCCGAGTTCGCACCCGCCGCGAGCCGGCCGGAGCGGGGCAAGGCCGAGCCGGGCAAGGCCGCAGCTGAGCCGGGCGCGGGTGAGAAGGCCTGGGTGAAGGCCGGTTCGCTGCCGGTGCGGGTAGAGGCCCCGGCGAGCGGGCGCGCCCAGGCGCCGCCCGAGCGGGTCAGGGTCGAGGTGCTCGACCGGGCCAAGACCCCCGGCGTCCAGGGCGTGCCGCTGCGCCTGTCCCGGGGACAGGGCGCCACGCGCGGCGGCCCGGCCCGGGTCGAGCTGGACTATTCGGGCTTCCGGCACGCGTTCGGCGGCGACTACGCCGACCGGCTGAAGCTGGTCAAGCTGCCGGACTGCGCGGGCGCCGCCTGCCCCGAGCCGGAGCCGGTGCCCGCCGAGAACGACGTCAAGGCGGGCGTGCTGACGGCCGAGGTGAACGTCGAAGGCGCCCAGCTGTACGCGCTGACCGCCACCGCCTCGGGCGCCTCGGGCGACTACTCGGCCACGTCGCTGGCGCCGTCGGCGAAGTGGAGCGTCGGCCCCCAGTCGGGCGACTTCAGCTGGAACCACCCGATGCGGGTGCCGCCGTCCATCGGCGGCGAGGAGCCCGTGATCAGCCTCGGCTACTCCTCGCAGAGCGTCGACGGCCGCACCTCCTCCACCAACAACCAGGTGTCCTGGGCGGGCGAGGGCTTCGACCTGACCTCCGGCGGCTACATCGAGCGCCGCTACAAGTCCTGCACCGCCGACGGCAAGAAGACCGGCGACCTGTGCTGGGACCACGAGAACGCCACGCTGATGCTCAACGGCTCGGCCGTGGAGCTGGTCAAGGACGCCACCACCAAGCAGTGGCGGCCCAAGCGTGACGACGGCACCCGGATCGAGCTCCTCACCGGGGCGACGAACGGCGACAACGACGGCGAGTACTGGCGGCTCACCACCACCGACGGCACCCAGTACCACTTCGGACTCAACCGGCTGCCCGGCTGGACCACCGGCAAGCCCGAGACGAAGTCGGCCTGGACGGTGCCGGTGTTCGGCAACGAGCCGGGCGAGCCCTGCCACAACTCCACCCCCGCGAACGCCTGGTGCCAGCAGGCCTGGCGGTGGAACCTGGACTACTCGGCCGACCGGCACGGCAACGCGCTCACGTACTGGTACGAGACCGAGCGCAACCACTACGGCCGCAACGAGAAGCCCGACCTGGGCACCCCGTACGTCCGCGGCGGCTACCTGACCCGCATCGACTACGGCTACCGCTCGGCCGAGCTGTTCTCCGGGGCCCCGGCGGCGCGGGCGGTGTTCACCGTGGCCGAGCGGTGCCTGCCGAGCGGCTCGATCACCTGCGAGCCGGCCCAGCTCACCAAGGACACCGCGAGCCACTGGCCCGACGTGCCGTTCGACCGCAACTGCAACGCCGGCGAGAGCTGCAAGGACCGCACCTCGCCCACGTTCTGGACCCGGAAGCGGCTGGCGAAGGTGACGACGCAGGTCCGCTCCGGCAGCGCGTACCGGGACGTGGACTCCTGGACGCTCACCCACTCCTTCCCCGCCACCGGCGACGGCCTGAGCCCGGCGCTGTGGCTGGCCTCGATCCAGCACGCCGGCCACGTCGGCGGCACCGTCACGCTGCCCAAGGTGACCTTCGCCGGGGTGCAGCTCCGCAACCGGGTCGACGCCGACGAGGGACGCGCCCCGCTGTACAAGTGGCGCATCCAGTCGATCAACTCCGAGGCCGGCGCCGAGACCCGGGTGAACTACGCGCCCGAGGAGTGCGCGCCGGGCAACCTGCCCGCCGCCGACCGCAACACCAAGCGCTGCTACCCGCAACGGTGGACGCCGCAGGACGAGATGGAGGTGCTCGACTGGTTCCACAAGCACGTGGTCGCGCAGACCGTGGAGATCGACCGTACCGCCCGCTCCCCTTGGCTGGTCACCGACTACGAGTACCTCGACGGGGCGGCCTGGCGGTACGCCGAGCACATCCTGATCAAGCCCAAGGAGCGCACCTGGTCCGACTGGCGCGGTTTCTCCCGCGTACGGGTGCGTCAGGGCGACGGCCAGGACGGGCCGCGCACGATGACCGAGCACCGCTACCACCGCGGCATGGACGACGACCGGCTGGCCGACGGGAGCCGCAAGGACGTCAGGGTCACCGACAGCGAGGGCAAGGCGCGCGAGGACCACGACCAGCTCTCCGGGGCCGACCTGGAGACGATCGTGCACGACGGCGACGGCGGGAAGGTCCTGTCGGCCACCGCCGAGGAGCACTGGTGGCGCAAGACGGCCGAGTTCACGTTCGAGGGCGTGACCAAGACGGCCCACATCGTGCAGTCCGCGAAGATGACCGCCCGCGACCTGAAGGAGGACGGCACCTGGCAGCGCACCGCCGAGGAGCGGACGTACGACGAGCACGGCATCCTCACCCAGGTGAGCGACCTCGGCGACGTCACCGACCCCGCTGACGACGTCTGCACCCGCTACACCCACGCCCGCGACCCGGCCGCGTGGATGCTCGACTTCACCAGCCGCGTCGAGACCGTCGCCAAGCCGTGCTCGGCGACGCCGCAGCGGCCCGCCGACGTGCTGTCGGACGAGCGGTTCCACTTCGACGGGCGCGCGTTCGGGCAGCCGCCGCTGCGCGGCGACGTGACCCGCGAGGAGGAGCTGGCCTCGTACGAGGGGAGCACGCCGCGGTACGTGCTGGACGTGGCGCGCACGTACGACGCCTACGGCCGCGAGACGTCGGAGACCGACGCGGCCGGCGGCTCCACCACGACCACGTACGTGCCCGCGACCGGCGCGCAGGCGACCGAGGTGCGCTCCGCCAACCCGCTCGGCCACTCGGACGTCACCTACGTCGAGCCCGCTTGGGGCGAGCCGGTCGCGGAGGAGGACGAGAACGGCCGCCGCGCCGACCTGCAGCACGACCCGCTCGGCCGCCTGGTCAAGGTGTGGCAGAACGACAGGAACAAGGCGGCGGGCCAGTCGCCCAACACCGAGTACTCCTACCTGATCCGCACCGACGGCCCGAACGTCGTCACCACCAGGACGCTCGCGACCGACGGCACGTACATCGCCAGCCACGAGCTCTACGACGGGCTGATGCGCCCGCGCCAGACCCAGGAGCCCGCGCCCGGCGGCGGCCGGGTCATCACCGACACCTTCCACAACTCCATCGGCGAGGTGGCCAAGACCAACGAGGGCTACTACGCCACAGGCGACCCGGAGACGAACGTGTTCGCGGTGTCGGACGACGACGTCGCCGGCCAGGTCGTCACCGCCTTCGACGGGGCCGGCGAGATGGTCTCGCAGAGCTTCCGCGTCAAGGGCCAGGAGAAGTGGAAGTCCACCGTCCGGCGCGCCGCCGACCGGGCGCACGTCACCCCGCCGCCCGGCGAGAGCGCCGCCACCCTCATCGCCGACGCCGAGGGCCGGGGCGTGGAGCTGCGCCAGTACAAGGGCTCGACCCCGACCGGCGAGTACGAGGCCACCAAGTACACCTACGACAAGGCGGGCCGGCTCGCCACCGTGACGGACTCCGCGGGCAACGTGTGGCGGCACCACTACGACCTGCGGGACCGCGAGATCAAGACCGAGGACCCGGACAAGGGCGTCACCACCCGCGTCTTCAACGACCTCGACGAGGAGGTGTCCAGCACCGACGCCCGCGGCCGCACCCTCGTGCACGCCTACGACCTGCTCGGGCGCAGGACCTCGACCCGGGAGGGCTCGGCCACCGGGCCGCTGCTGGCCGAGTGGCGCTACGACGTGCTGGCCAAGGGCCACCTGGCCGAGACGGTCAGGTACGCGGGCGGGCAGGCCTACTCCGCCAAGATCGAGGCCATCGACCGGGAGTACCGCACCCTCCGCCAGAGCGTCACCATCCCGGCACGTGAAGGCCCGCTGGCCGGCACGTACCTCTTCAACACCCGCTACACCGCCGACGACCAGGTGCAGTCCATCACGTTCCCGGAGGCCGGCGGCCTCCCGGCGGAGACTGTCACCTACGGGTACGACGCGCTGCGCCAGCCCACCAAGGTCGAGGGCCTGTCCACGTACGTCACCGACGCCCGCTACGGCAAGCTCGGCGAGACGCTCCAGTACGAGCTCAGCACCGGCACGCGCAAGACGTGGCTGACCTACACCCACGAGGAGGGCACCCGCAGGCTCATCCGCTCCCAGCTCGACAGGGACATCGGCACCGCCTCCGACCTGGACCTGAACTACACCTACGACGCGACGGGCAATGTCACCCGCATCGCCGACCGGGCGTCCGCCGACACCCAGTGCTTCACCTACGACCACCGGCGCCGGCTCAGCGCCGCGTGGACGGCCACCGACGCCTGCGCCGCCCCCGAGCCGCGCTCCACCCTGATCGGCGGCGTCGCGCCGTACGCCACCAGCTACGCCTACGACTCCACCGGCAACCGGACGAAGGAGACCCACCACGCCTTCGGCGGCCGGTCCCAGGTCGTCCGCGACTACGCCTACCCGGCCGCCGGGCAGCCCCGGCCGCACGCGCTCGCGTCCGTCACGCCCACCGGCCCGGCCGGTGAGCAGTCGTCCTCCTACGAGTACGACGCGGCGGGCAACACGATCGTGCGCCGGATCGGCAGCTCCTCCCAGCAGCTCACCTGGGACGCCGAGGGCAACCTCGAATCGGTCACCGAGGCCGGCAAGACCACCTCGTTCGTCTACGACGCCGACGGCGACCGGCTGATCCGCCGTACCCCCACCGACACCGTCCTGTACGTGGACGACCTGGAGCTGCGGCTCGACCAGGCCAAGCAGACCGTGGAGGGCACCCGCTACTACACGGTCAACGGCGAGGCGGTGGCGGTACGCAACTCGGCGGGGAAGGTCCACTTCTTCGCCAGCGACCACCACGGCACCGCCAACGCCGCCGTCGACGCCGACAGCGGCGCGGTGGCGATCCGCCGTCAGACCCCCTTCGGCGCCGACCGGGGCACCCCGCCCACCTGGTGGCCGGGCGAACGGGGGTTCGTCGGCGGGACCGTGGACCCGACGACCAAGCTCGTGCACCTGGGCGCCCGCGAGTACGACCCGGTGATCGGCCGGTTCCTGTCCGTGGACCCGGTCATCGACGAGCAGGATCCGCAGCAGCTGCACGGCTACGCCTACGCCGGCAACAGCCCCGTCTCCGCGACCGATCCCGACGGGCAGCTGTTCTGGTTCGCCGCCGGCATCGCGCTGCGGATCGCCCTCCAGGCCGCGGCCCGGCGGGCGGCGATCGCCGCGGCCCGCAGGGCAGCCGCTGCCGCCGCCCGGCGCGCCGCGCTCGCCGCCGCCCGCCGCCGCGCCGCCGCGGAGGCCCGGCGCAAGGCGATCGAGGCGGCCAGGAAGAAGGCCATCGCCCAGGCCAAGAAGAAGGCCGCCGCCGAGGCCAGGAAGAAGGCCATCGCCAAGATGCGCAAGGCCGCCGCCGAGGCGGTCAAGCGCAGAGCGGCCGCGGCGAGAGCCCGCGCGGCGGCCGCACGGGCCCGCGCCCGCGCCGCGGCGTCACGCGCACGGGCGGCCGCGTCCAGGGCACGCGCCAGGACCGCGGCGAAGGTCAAACGCGCCGTCGCCCAGCGTCCGAAACTGACCAGGGCCAGACCCAACCACCGGCCCACCACCCGCCGGGCGCAACAACGCGCGAACCCGCCCAAGGCACAGCGAAATCCGTCCAGTAACCAGTCCCAGCCCCGAAGAGGGCTCTCCGAGGAGCAGAAACGCTCCATCGACGAGCAGATGGGAGCACGCCGCTACAGTCCGGAAGAGCTGGGTGCCCACACCCGCACCGCGCGCAGCGAGTCGGAGCTCATGCCCTGGCAGGGCACCGGGCACGGCCCCGCGAGCAAGCCCTTCGAGTCGGACACGCCGGGCGTCGGCAAGGGCAAGGCGGTCGCCTGGTTCCTCTGGAAGATCCTCAGACCGGTGGCCAAGGACTGACCACCCGCTGATCGGCCCCGGGACCTTCCGGGGCCGATCACACCGGTCGGAGCATGCCCGAGAGGTGGACCAGCCCTTCCCCGTAGCGCTCGGCGACCTCTCGCTCCAGCTCCGGAGTGACCACCCAGACGCCTACCTCGACCCGTCCCGCGAGGATGTCGACAGAGGCCGATCGCAGGCCCTCCACCTCCTTCTCCACCCGCTCCCGCACGGCCTGGAGCTCGGCCTCGGTGTGCTCGGCCGGGCTCAGGCACAGCGCGCCGCCCCAGAGCTCGCGGATCGCGGCTTCGTGAGCGGCGGGGTCGCCGGTGAAGCGGACGTTCAGGACGAGCCGCTTCGGGTCGTTGCCGTGGCGCTCGACCGACCCAGGGTCGCCTTCCATCTCCTCCAGGTAGCTCTGGTCCAGCCAGCTGCCCGCGTAGCCGGGAAGCTCCTGGGCTCTGGCGAGCGCGGCCTCCATCGCCTCCTGAGTGGCCTTCGCCGGGTCGGCCGGGCGCCAGCCGCCCGCGGGTCGCGGGCACGGCGAGGTGAAGTCCGGCCCGCCGCCCGGAGCGTCGCGCTGCCCGGCGGGGCGCGGCGGCTCGGTGAGCGTCAGTTTCGCGCCGTCCCAGGTGCCGACCACGTGGTACTCGCCCCACCGCACGCCCCCTTGGGCCGAGTGCTCGACCGCCTCCCAGTCCCACCCGGCCAGGTCGATCCCGCCGCACTGGGGCGGAAGGGACTCCATGACCAGGTCGCAGAGCTGGGGTCCGTGCTCGTCGTCGGACAGCACGGTGCCTTCGGCCTGGTATCGCGTGACGGTCGCGGCCGGGGCCGTCCCGCAGGAAACGACGGTCACCAGCGCGGCCACGAGCAGGGCACCTCTCATGCCTCTGAGACGGGTCCGGGCGCGCGGTGGTTCAACGGGCCTTGAGTCGGTCGATCAGCGTGCGGTAGTCCGTCGCGATGTCGGCCAGCAGGTCGCGCAGCTCGTCGCCGTACACCGCGGCGGCGGCGAACGCCTCGAAGGCCTCCTCGTGGGCGGCGATCTCGGACGACCCGGTCAGGGTGAGATCACCGGTCAGGGTCTCGACCACGCTCACCGTGCCGTCGTAGATGGTGAACCCGTGGAGCGGGAAGGCCGCCGCCTCCGTCTTCCAGGGGACGACGCCGAGCCGGACGTGCGGCAACGCCGAGACCTCCACCAGCCGGTCGAGCTGCGCCGGCATCAGGGACGGCGACCCCGGCCGGGTGCGCACCGCGCCCTCCGTGAGCACGAACGCGAACCGCCGGCCCTCTTCCAGGAGCACCGCCTGCGCGTCGACCCGGGCGGCCACCGCCCCGGCCGTGTCGCCCGTGTCGTCCGTGTCCGGGCCGATGGCCAGTCGCGCGTAGTCCGCCGTCTGCAGCAGTGGCGGGATCATCGCGGGGGAGAACACCGCCATCCACCGCGCGGAGCGCACCCGCGCCGCCTCGGCCGCCTCGCGCCGGGGCAGCTCACCGGGTGTCCGAAGTCGATCCTCCACACCGAGGGTTCTACCACGCGCTTGATTTGTCGCAAGCTTTGACGCATCATATTAAGACAATGCTTGCGACAAGCTGGAGGGGTCATGTCGAGCGACGCGTTATCCGGTCACGATCCGGCGGTGCGGCCGGAGGACCTGAAGATGGCGGAGATCTGGCTGACCGGCCACGGCCTGCCCGACGTCCGGCCGACGCCGCTGCTGGCCGTGCGGCTCGCGGTGCGCCGGCGGGCGCGGCTCGCCAACGCGATCCTGCCGGCCGGCCTGTTCATCGGGGCCGCTCTCGCCTACGTCTCCGGCGAATCCGGGCTGCACGCCATGGTGCCGGTGCTGATCCTGATCGTGCTGGTAATCGGGATGCTGCTGGCGCAGGCGCTGCTCGACCGGTGGGTGCGCAGGGTCGACCGGCGGGCCGGCGAGGCCCTGCCGCGCCGGACGGCTCATCTTGCCCAGCCCGGCTGGCAGGCCCTGCTCGGCCGGCCGCGCGCCGTGTTCATCGTCGCCACCTTCGCCGGCGCGACGGCGCTCGTGGTGAGCGCGCTGACCGTCCAGGACGCCGACGCGCGGTACGCGGCCCTGGTCGTGCTGGTCGGCGTCGCCGGGGCCGGCGCCGGGATCGTCCTGCAACTGCGCGACCTGCTGGCGCGTCCGATCGTCGCCGAGGACGAGGCCTCGCTGACCGCCGACGTCATCATGCGGATCGAGGACGCGCGCGAGGCCGGCATGCCGACCGTGCCGTGGTCGCTGCCGGTGGTGCTGATCTTCGGCGCCGCGCCCCTCTGGTGGAAGGTCGCGTCGATCGCCCTCGTGATCATCGGGATGATCGCGCTCGTCGTGATCACCATGCGGACGCCGTCGAGCGTGACGACGGCGCGGCGCGTGATGAGCCTTTCATGATCGTCATCGACGCGGCCTCACCCGTCCCTCCGTACGAGCAACTGCGCGCCCAGCTCGCCGGCCAGATCCACGACGGCACGCTGCCCGTCGGCTCCCGGCTGCCGACGATCCGCCAGCTCGCGGCCAACCTCGGGCTGGCCGTCAACACGGTGGGCAGGGCGTACCGGGAGCTGGAGGAGGCGGGGCTGATCGAGACCCGGGGCCGGGCCGGGTCGTTCGTGTCGGCCGCCGGCGAGGAGGGCCGCGAACGCGCCCGCCGCGCCGCCGCCGACTACGCGGCCGTGGTCGCCAGCGTCGGCATCGACCCGCACGAGGCGCTCCGCATCGTCGAGGCCGCCCTGCGCCCCACCTCACCGGCGCGGGCCTCCCCCTGAGCGTCAGGTCAGGTCAGGACGACGAGCAGGATGGTCACGCCGAGGGTGAGGTCGAGGACGGCGCAGAACTCGGCGAGCGAACGGGTCACGACCTTGTCCGCCCGCCAGACGATCACGTCCAGCACGACGTGCCCGATCAGGGCCGCGGCGACGAGGCAGCCGCCCAGGACGGGCGGCAGGGAGAGCCCGACCAGGGCGGCGCCGCCGAACACCAGCATCGCGGGGAGCTGGCCGGCCCTGAGCCCTGGCTCGCCCAGCATGCCGTTGACCAGGCCGAGCGCGGCCAGGGTGACGGCGCTCGCGACCAGCGCCGGCCACACGTCCAGGTCGAACAGCCGCAGCGCCGTCACTCCCACCACGGACATGCAGAACAACGTCCACACCACGCCCGGCTTCCCGATGACGGCGGTGGCCAGGTAGACGAGCGCGGCGAGGAACACCACCATCCCCTCGTCCCGCGCGTCTCCCATGTTCAGCGCGGAGAATGCGGCGAAGGCGAGCCCGGCCAGCGTCGGCCACCGGTGCGGCAGCGACCTGAGCAATCGGGCGGCGGGGGATACGGGTGTCTCGCTTGCGACGTGCATATCGCCGACTATCACCGCCAGGCCCGCCGCTCCTCCGGGCCCACGGCCCTACATGTCCGAATACTTGGGAATGTCGTCAGTTCGGACATGATCCAGCGCCGGGTTCGCCGCCGACGCAGAATGGCGGCATGAGAGCGATCGTGCAGGAAGCGTATGGCTCATTGGATGTCCTGAAATTACGTGACATCGACATGCCGGCGGTGAAGGACGACGAGGTGCTCGTCCGGGTGCGCGCCGCCTCCGTGCACCCCGACGTGTGGCATGTCGTGACCGGCCGGCCGTACGTCCTCCGCGTCATGGGGTCCGGGCTGCGCCGGCCGAAGGTCCGCGTTCCCGGCACGGACATGGCCGGAGTGGTCGAGGCGGTGGGCGCGGGCGTGACGCGGTTCCGGCCGGGCGACGAGGTGTTCGGCGAGACCCTGCACGGCATGCAGTGGAAGAACGGCGGCACCTTCGCCGAGTACGTCGCCGTACGGGAGGACAACCTGGCGCCCAAGCCCGGCGACGTGAGCTTCGAGCAGGCCGCGACCGTGCCCACCGCCGGGCTCATCACCCTGATGAACTTCCCGCCGGGCCCGCTGGGCGAGGTGCTGGTCAACGGCGCCGCCGGCGGCGTGGGCGGGCTCGCGGTGCAGATCGCCAAGGCCCGCGGCGCGACGGTGACGGGCGTCGAGCACACCTCCAAGCTCGACCTGGCGACCTCGCTCGGCGCCGACCACGTGATCGACTACACCAAGGAGGACTTCACCCGGCGCGGCGAGCGCTACGACCTCGTCTTCGACATCCCGGGCAATCACCCGTTCGCGGAATGCCGCCGCGTGCTCAAGCCGGAAGGCACGTACGTTCTCATCGGTCACGACCACTACGGCGCCGGGGGCCATCAGGTGCTCGGCAGCCTGCCGCGCATGATCAAGCTGATGGCCCAGTCCATGTTCCACCGGCAGCTGCCGAAACCGACCGGGTCCCCGCCGCCCAGGAAGGAGTCGATGGTCGTGCTCACGGAGCTGCTGGAGACGGGCGGGCTCACCCCGGTCGTCGACCGCGCGTTCCCCCTGGAGGAGGCTCCCGCCGCCCTCCGCTACCTGACCGGGGGCACGGCCCGGGGCCGGATCGTCGTCGTCCCCTAGCCCGGTAACGTGGGGCGAATGCGGCTTCATGTGGGTTGTGCGATGTGGACGCACGGGCCGTGGCAGGGCCGGTTCCTGCCGCATCCGCTCCCGCCGGCGGAACGGCTGCGGGCCTACGCCACCTGGTGCAACGCCGTCGAGGGCAACACGACGTTCTACGCGACACCGGCCAGGAGCACGGTGGAGACGTGGGCGGCCCAGACGGCGCCCGGCTTCCGGTTCGTGGTGAAGCTGCCCAAGACGATCACGCACGAGCGGCGGCTCTCGGGGGCCGACGAGCCGCTGCGCGAGTTCCTGGACGCGATCGAGCCGCTGGGCCCGAGGACGCACGCCCTGTGGATCCAGCTGCCCGGATCCTTCGGTCCCGGTGACCTCGGGACGCTGGCGGCGTTCCTGCACCGGCTGCCGCAGTCCTACCGCTACGCGGTCGAGGTGCGGCACAAGGCGTTCTTCGAGGACGCGCGGGCCGTCCGGTCGCTGGAAGGCGTGCTGGGCCGGGCCGGCGCCGAGTGGGTGCCGTTCGACACGGTGACGCTCTTCGAGACCCCGCCGGCCACCGACGCCGAGCGCGACGCCTGGGTGAAGAAGCCGCGGGTGCCGCGCCGGTCGGCCGCGCTCACGGACCGGCCGATCGTGCGCTACCTGGGCCGCGACGACGTCGACCGTACGGTGGAGGGGTGGGGCCACTGGCTCGGCGTGGTGACGGAGTGGCTGCGTGAGGGCCGCTCGCCGACGGTGTTCGTGCACACCCCCGACAACGCCGAGGCCCTGGAGCTCGCCCGCCGCTTCCACGACGCCGTGCGCGCCCGGCTGCCGCAGGTGGAGCCGCTGCCCGAGCCTGTCCCTGCCGAGCCGCCGACGCTGTTCTGATCAGCTGTGTACGGGTCTGGTGAGTACGGCGAGTTGCTGGAGGCGGCGCGCGGCGGCGACGAGAGGGCGTTCGGCAGCCTCGTCGGCCCGTTCCTGGACGAGCTGCGCGCCCACTGCTACCGGATGCTCGGCTCGGCGCACGACGCGGAGGACGCCGTGCAGGAGACGCTCGACCGGGCCTGGCGGAGCATCGGCCGGTTCGAGGACCGGGACGGCTCGCTCCGCCCGTGGCTCTACCGGATCGCGACGAACCGGGCGTTGACCCTGGCCGAGCGGAGAGGCCGCCGGGAGCTGCCCGCGGACCTGCGGCCCGGGATGACCGAGGTGGCGTGGCTGGAGCCGTACCCGGACCGGCTGATGGGCCCGGAGGCGCGGGCCGTGGAGCTGGAGAGCGTGGAGCTGGCGTTCGTGGCCGCGCTGCAGCACCTGCCCCCGGTGCAGCGGGCCGCCCTGCTGCTGCGCGACGTGCTCGGCTACACCGCCGCCGAGACGGCGGGCCTGCTGGACACGACGGTCCCGGCCGCCAACAGCGCGCTGCAACGCGCCCGCAAGGCCGTGACCGGCCTGCTGCCCGGTACGACGCAGCGGCGCGAGCTGGGCGCCGGCGGGCAGCGGGAGCTGGCCAGGCGGTACGCGGCGGCGTGGGAGGCGGGCGACGTCGAGGCGATCGTGGCGATGCTGACCGAGGACATCAGATACTCGATGCCGCCGCGGATCGAGTGGTACGCGGGCCACGACGCCGTCCGCGGCTTCCTCATGGAGGCGGCGCGCCGGGAGCGCTGGCGGTTCGTGCCGGCGCGGGCCAACGGTCAGCTCGCGTTCGGCACGTACCGCTGGGACGGGACCGCGTACGTCCCCGGCGGGCTGGACGTGCTGGCCGTGCGGGACGGGCGGGTGGCCGAGGTGGTGTCGTTCCTGGAGGCCGACCTGACCGCGTTCGGGTTGCCGGCCGAGCTGCGATGAGTTTCCCGGTCCGGCCGGGTTGTACGGGTGAGAAGACCATCCGACGAAAGGCCGGAGCTCATGCGTACCGATGACCAGCGGATCAGGGAACTCGTGGAGCGGTGGGCGCGCGCCGCGCACGCCGGCGACCTGGACGGGGTGGTCGCCGACCACGCCGACGACATCGTCATGTTCGACGTGCCGCCGCCCTACGAGGGGGTCCGCGGCATCGACGCCTACCGGCGCACCTGGCCGGAGTTCTTCACCTGGCAGGCGGCGGGGGCCACGTACGACATCGTCTCGCTGGAGGTG
Source organism: Nonomuraea sp. C10 (assembly GCF_008017515.1). Classification (NCBI taxonomy): domain Bacteria; kingdom Bacillati; phylum Actinomycetota; class Actinomycetes; order Streptosporangiales; family Streptosporangiaceae; genus Nonomuraea; species Nonomuraea sp. C10. The sequence goes on along the minus strand of NZ_VPFF01000003.1, from coordinate 1,063,301 downwards.
ACGGCGGGCGAGGACGTCGCGTACGCGTACGCGCTGCTGCGCTGCGGGATGCCGGACGACGACCCGAAGGTCCTGCTCCGGCTCACGTTCGGGCTGCGCAAGGAGGGTGGGCGGTGGGTGGTGGCGCACGAGCACCACTCGTTCCCGGTGGGCGCCGGGGCTTGAATCGAATCAAGCATCAACCCTGAGCGTAAGCGAGGGCTTCCCCCTGGGCTTGTGCGGTAGAAGGAAGAACGTTTTAATCCTCCTCTGAAGCACCGACAGGAGGAGGAGCCTTGATCGGCTATGGCGGCGACTGGAATCCGGAGCAGTGGCCCGAGGAGATCTGGGCCCAGGACGTCGCCCTGATGCGCGAGGCCGGCGTCAACCAGGTCAGCGTCGGCATCTTCTCCTGGGCGCTGCTGGAGCCGGTCGAGGGCAGGTTCGAGTTCGGCTGGCTGGACCGGGTCCTGGGCCTGCTCGCGGACAACGGCATCGGCGCCCTTCTCGCCACGCCGACCGCCTCGCCGCCGCCCTGGTTCGGCCACGCCTACCCCGAGGCGCTCCCGGTGGACGCCGACGGCCGGCGGCTCCACCACGGCAGCCGCCAGGGCTTCTGCCCCAGCTCGCCGATCTACCGCGACAAGGCCCTGCGCGTGGTGGAGCGGCTCGGCGAGCGCTACCACGGGCACCCGGCGCTCAGGTTGTGGCACGTGCACAACGAGTACGGCTGCCACAACGCCCGCTGCTACTGCGACGCCTCCGCCGACGCCTTCCGCGCCTGGCTGCGCGGCAGGCACGGGACGCTGGACGCGCTCAACGACGCCTGGGGCACCGCCTTCTGGTCGCAGCGCTACAGCGCCTGGGAGCAGATCCTGCCGCCGCGCGCCACCCCGTCGTTCACCAACCCGGGGCAGCAGCTCGACTTCCGCAGGTTCAGCTCGGACGCGCTGCTCGACCTCTACCGCGCCGAGCGCGACCTGCTCGCCGGGCTGTCGCCGGACGTGCCGGCCACCACGAACATGATGGCGGGCGCGCACTGGGACATGGACTACTGGTCCTTCGCCAAGGAGGTGGACATCGTCTCCACCGACCACTACCTGATCGGCCCCGACCCGCACATCGACCTGGCGTTCGCCGCCGACTACGCCCGCTCGCTCGGCGGCGGCCGGCCCTGGCTGCTGATGGAGCACTCCACCAGCGCGGTCAACTGGCAGCCGGTCAACCGCGCCAAGCGCCCCGGCGAGCTGCGCCGCAACTCGGTCCAGCACCTGGCCAGGGGCGCGGACGCGATCATGTTCTTCCAGTGGCGGGCGTCCAGGGCGGGGGCCGAGAAGTGGCACTCGGCGATGCTCCCGCACGCCGGCACCGGCACGAAGATCTGGCGCGAGGTGACCGCCCTCGGCACGCTCCTCGGCGCCGCCGCCGAGGTGGCGGGCAGTACGGTCGAGGCCGACGTCGCGATCCTGCTCGACCACGCGAGCGTCTGGGCGCAGGACCACCCGGCCCAGCCCACCACCGAGCTGAAGCCGGTCGAGGTGATCAAGAGCTGGTACGCCGAGCTCTGGAAGCAGGGCGTCACCTGCGACGTCGTCCACCCGGAAGCCGACCTGTCCGGCTACCGCCTGGTCCTGGCGCCCTCGCTCTACCTGGTCAGCGACCACGGCGCCGCCGGTCTCGAACGCTTCGTGGCCGCCGGCGGGACCGCCCTGGCCGGCCCGTACAGCGGCATCGTCGACGAGCACGACCGCGTCAGGCTCGGCGGCTACCCGGGCGCCTGGCGCGACCTGTTCGGGGTGACGGTGGAGGAGTTCTTCCCGCTGGAGCCGGGGGAGAGCGTCACGCTGTCGGGCGGCGGCACCGGGACCGTGTGGACCGAGACCGCGCACACCACCACCGCCAAGGTGCTCGACACGTACGCCACCGGCGAGCCCGCCTGGACCCGCAACGCCTGGGGCGACGGGACGGCCCACTACCTGACCACCGTGCTCTCGGGCGACGACCTGGCGGCCGTGCTCCGCACGGTCTGCGACGAGGCGGGCGTCACCGCCCCGGCGGCTCCCGGCGTCGAGCTGGTGCGGCGAGCCCACCCGGACGGCCCGGCCTACCTGTTCGCCATCAACCACACGGGCGCGGACACGACGGTCGACGCCACCGGCACCGACCTGGCCACCGGCGACCCGTTCACCGGCGAACTCCCCGCGGGTGAGGTGCGGATCATCCGGCTCACGCCCGCCGGATAGCCCGTGGGAGGATCACGCGCGAACCCCGGGCGGATCCGGGGCGTCCTACACACGTGGACGGACAACGGGAGGCTGTCGTGAAGTTCGTGAGCGTGCTGGGCGCCGTGGCGCTCGTGGTCACCGCCGTACCCCCGGCGCAGGCGGCGGAGCGGACGGGGCCGGTGAGCGGGGCCGCCGTCTACGCCCGCTACGACGACGGCTACCGGATCGCCCACCACCGCCCGGGCTCCGGCCTGAAGACGCTGGCGGAGCTGAAGAACAGCGTGCAGTTCGCGGCCTCGCCCGACGGGCGGAAGGTCGCCTACGTCGCGGGCGGCGCGTTGCGGGTGCGCGACGGCGGCAAGGTGACGACCGTGGCACGCCGGGTGCAGGACGGCACGCCGTGCCTGACCCCCGCCTGGTCGCCCGACTCCCGGCGGGTCGCGTACGTGACGGGCTCGAAGGTGCGGGTGACCGACGGGCGGACCTCCAAGGTTGTGGGGAAGACGCGGGGCGTGTGCCACCTGACCTGGTCGCCCGACGGCCGCTACCTCGCCGGATACGCCGGCACCACCGACGGCGTCTACCGCCTCGACGTGAAGACGGGGAAGTCGGTCAGGGTCAAGGGCGTGAAGCTGGCCAACCATGTGCAGAGCCTGTCGCCGGGCGGCCGCTACGTGGTGGTGCGGACGCTCGGCCCCGACGACCCGGGCGGTGACGGCGGCTGGCCGGTGTGGTTCACGCCGACGGTGGTCGACACCGTCACCGGGCGCCGGGTGCCGATCCCGGTGAAGAGGGCGATCGGCGCCTTCTACTTGGCGGACGGCCGGCTGGTGGTGCGGGTGCGCGGGCAGGCCGCCAACACCTGGGCCGTGCTCGACCGGCGGGGCCGCGTCACCGAGCGGCTGACCGAGCCGTCCGCGGCCAGGGAACAGTCGCTGCTCCAGGTGCTCTGACCCCTGCCGGTGGATGATCTCTTCCAGTAGCATCGGCGGACGTGTCGGTCGTGCGCGGTCCCGTCCTCCTCTCGTACGTCGCCTTCGTCCTGGTCGGGGTGAGCGCCGGGGTCGCGGGGGTGCTGCTGCCCACGCAGATCGCCGACTACGGCGTCGACATGGCGACGATCGGCATCACGTTCTTCACCTTCTCCGCCGGTTACCTGCTGGCCGGGTCGACGTCCGGGACGCTCGTGCAGCGGTACGGGACGCGGCTGGCGCTGCTGGCGGGCGCGGGCTCGTTCGTGCTGTCGGCGTTGGTGCTGGGGGCGCGGCCGTCGTTCCTGGTGTTCGTGGCGGTGCAGGTGGTGGCCGGTTACGGGACGGGGCTGCTGGAGGCGGTGCTCAACGCGTACCTGGCGGGGCTGCCGTCGGCGACCACGCTGCTCAACCGGCTGCACGCGTTCTTCGGCGTCGGCGCGCTGGTGGGGCCGCTGCTGGCGACGTGGATGCTGACGTTCGCGCCGTGGAACGCCGTGTGGCTGGTCCTGGCCGGGCTGTTCGCGCCGCTGACGGTGGCGTTCGGGCTCACGTACCCGAAGGAGGCGGCCGCGTCGCAGGAAGAGGGGGCGCGTAGCGGGCTGCTCGGCACGGCGCTGCGCTCGCCCGCGGTGGTGCTGGCCTGCGCCTTCCTCGCCGTGTACGTGGGGCTGGAGACGGCCGTGGGCAACTGGGGGTTCACGTTCCTGGTGGACGAGCACGCCCAGGCCGCCGAGGTGGCCGGGCCGATGGTGAGCGGCTACTGGCTGGGGCTGACCGCCGGGCGGTTCCTGATCAGCCCGGTCGCCGCCCGGCTCGGCTGGACCACGGCGGCCATGGCGTACGCGTGCCTGGCCGGGATCGCGGCGTCGGTGGCGCTGATCTGGGCGGCCCCGGCCGGTCTGGTGGCGGGCGCGGGGCTGGCGCTGCTCGGGTTCTTCCTCGGGCCGGTGTTCCCGACCGCGATGGCGGTGGTGCCGAACCTCACGGAGGCCAGGCTGGTGCCCACCGCCATCGGCGTCATGAACGGCGTGTCGGTCGTCGGCGGCGCGGTGTTCCCGTGGCTGGCCGGGGCGGTCGCCGAAGGCGTCGGCGTGTGGACGCTCATGCCGTTCTCGCTCACGCTGGCCCTGGTCCAGCTGGCGATCTGGCGCCTGCTCATGGCCCGGACGCGCTGACCGCTCACCTCGGCCGGCGGGCCTCCTCGGGCCCGTACTTCTCGTGGACCCGCCGCAGCATGTCCATCAGCTGCTCGTCCTCGCGGATCTTCGCCCGGTACTTCTCCGGCAGCCTGCGCAGCTCCTCCTCCTCGTCCTGGAGCCTGCGGTAGAAGTAGGCGCACTCCTCCGGGGAGCACTCCTCGTCCAGGAGCCTCGTGGCGTAGCGGCGGGTGGCCGAGGACATGTTCTGCGCCCGGCCCTTGGTGCTGGCCAGCGAGGCGACGACGGTGATCACCAGGAGGGTGACGATCACGATCAGGGACAGGCCGGTGGGGATCTCGACCACCGGGACGGGCTCGCCGTCGTTGATGAACGGCACGTTGTTCTCGTGCAGGGCGTGCAGGAAGAGCTTGACGCCGATGAACCCGAGGATCGCGGCGAGCCCGTACGAGAGGTAGATGAGCCGGTCGAGCAGGCCGTCGATGAGGAAGTAGAGCTGACGCAGGCCCAGCAGGGAGAACGCGGTGGCGGTGAAGACCAGGTAGACGTTCTGGGTGAGGCCGAAGATGGCCGGGATGGAGTCGAGCGCGAACAGCAGGTCGGTGCCGGCGATGGCCACCATGACGAGGAGCATCGGCGTGAGGACGCGCCTGCCGTTCTCGACGGTGGTCAGCTTGTCGCCGTCGTAGTGCTCGGAGGTCGGCAGGAAGCGCCGGGCCAGGCGGACCACGAAGTTGTCGCCCCTGTGGCTCTCCTCGCTCTCCGGTCTGACCAGGTGTCCGGCGGTGAAGAGCAGGATCAGGCCGAAGATGTAGAACACCCAGGCGAACGTGTTGATCAGCGTCGCGCCCAGGAAGATGAACCCGGTCCGCGCCACCAGCGCGAACGTGATGCCGAACAGCAGCACCTTCTGCTGGTCGGCCCTAGGCACCCGGAAACTCGCGATGATGATCAGGAACACGAACAGGTTGTCGACCGAGAGCGCCTTCTCCGTGACGTAACCGGCGAAGTATTCGGCCCCCATGTCGCCGCCGCCGAAGACCCACACGCCGAGCCCGAACACGACGGCGATGCCCACGTAGGCGGCCGACCAGGCCGCGGCCTCCCTGAGCGTGGGGATGTGCGCCTTGCGTACGTGGAAGACGTAGTCGAACAGCAGGAGGCCGGCGATCCCGAGGACCGTCAGCCACCATATGAGCGCCGGCACATCCACGTAGGCCCTCCAGATTCCGGACAGAGATCCTTCTGTTACCCCTCGCCGGAGAACTCACGCATCAGGCGATGCAGAGCTCGTTGCCCTCCGGGTCGATGATCGTCACCCACCGGGTGGGGCCCTGCCGCCCCTCGTGGAGCACCTTCGCACCCTTGCCGACCAGCCGCTCCACCTCGGCGTCGATGCTGCCGGCCCCGGCGCGGACGTCGAGGTGGATCCGGTTCTTGACCCTCTTCCGCTCCGGCACGAGCTGGAACAGCACGCGCGGGGCGCGCTCCAGCCCGCCCGGGTGGCGGATCGCGGTGCCCTCCTTCCACACCAGCGCGCCCTTGTGGAACCCGGTGTCGGCCTCGGTGGCGTGGCCCTGCACGATCTGCCGGCGGATGAACGCCTCGTCCTGCCGCTCGACCTGCCAGCCCAGGGCGTCGGCCCACCAGTCGGCCAGATTGTGCGGGTCCTGTGAGTCGATGACCACCTGGATGTCGTGCGCCATGTGCCGATCCTAATAAGGTCTTTTCATCATGACTTCGGTACGCCGCTCCGGGATCGCACCATGAACGAACCATGGCAGGAAATCGGCGATCAGGTTTACGTCCGCCGCCACGAGTCCTATGACATGAACGTGGGCCTGGTGGTCGGCGACGGCCAGTGCCTGGTCCTCGACACGGGGATGTCCCACCGGGAGGCGGCCGACCTGGTCGCCGCAGTCCGCCGGGTCACCGGCAGCCCGTGGACGGTCGTCAACACGCACGCGCACTTCGACCACTACTTCGGCAACGCGATGTTCGGCCCGGCGGAGATCTGGGGACACGTCCGCTGCGCCGAGGAGATCGAGCTGCGCGGGGCCCACCACCGGGCCGGCGTGGTGGCCGCGCTCGGCGAGGAACGGCGGGCGGAGCTGGAGGAGGTGCGGATCGTGCCTCCCGACCACGTCTTCACCACGGCCGCCACGCTCGACATCGGCGGCCGGATCGTCCACCTGCGCCATTTCGGGCTCGGCCACACCTCCGGCGACATCGCGGCGCACGTGCCCGACGCGGGCGTGGTCTTCGCGGGCGACCTGGTCGAGGAGGGCGCGCCGCCGGCGTTCGGCGACGCGTACCCGCTCGACTGGCCCGGCACCACGGCCAGGATGCTGCGCGACATGCGCGAGCAGGTGTACGTGCCGGGCCACGGCGCGGTCGTCGGCCGCGACTTCGTGATCGGGCAGCACGAGGAGCTGTCGGTGGTGGCCGAGCTGGCCCGCCGCGCCCACGTGGAAGGGCTGCGCGACCTCATCGGGAAGTTCCCCTATGACGAGGACGTCACCCGTACCGCGATCGGCAGGGCCTTCGCGCAGCTCGACGGAGAGCTTCCCTGAAGACGGGCATTTCGCTATAGTGCATATTGCACTATCAAGGGAGGCATGATGGCGCGACGCCACGACCTGGTGGGGCTCACCGTCCTCGCCATGCTCTCGGTACGCGCCAGCCACCCTTACGAGCTGCACCGTTTCATCGTCGACACGCACAAGGACTACGTGACCGGCCTGCCGAGGAGCCTCTACCACGCGGTGGACCGGCTGGCCAAGGACGAGCTGATCACCCCGGCGGAGACCGGTCGCGAGGGCCGCAGGCCGGAGCGCACGGTCTACGAGATCACCGACGAGGGCAGGCAGGAGCTGACCGTCCGGATGCGCAGGCTGCTGGAGCAGCCGGAGCCCGACCGGCGCACGTTCGTCGCCGCCGTCTCGATGATCGGGGTGCTGGCTCCGGAGGCCGCGCTCAAGGCGCTGCGCACCCGCACGGCCGCACTCCAGGGCTCGATCGGGGGCATCGACGCGCACCTGGCCACCCTGGCCGAGAACGGGCTGCCGGAGATGCTCATGCTGGAGCTGGAGTGTGACCGCGCCCTCTACGGCGCCGAGCTCGACTGGGTGCGCACGGTCATCGGCCGCATCGAGCGCGGCGAGCTCGACTGGTCGGGCACGGTCAAACAGTCGCTGATGGAGCAGCTGCTCGACGAATGAAGCGGCCGCCGGAGTGCGCCAACACCCCGGCGGCCCATCCGAACACGGCGCCTGCCCTGTCCAGACTCGCAGTCCCAGGATAGGCGCCGCCGACCACGGGAGTGTGCCATGTCCGCTGAGATCCGCCGGTTGCTCGACCGCGTCTACGAGATCTGGAACGCCGGTGACGCCGCCGCCTACGCGGCGCTGTTCACCGAGGACGCCGACTACATCACCTACTTCGGCGCCAACCTGAAGGGCCGGCAGGCCATCGAGGACGCCCACCGGCAGCTGTTCACGATGCCGATCAAGCTGGAGAGCCGGGGCGAGCCCGCGATCAGGGAGCTCGGCGACGGGGTCGCGCTGGTCATCGCCACCGGCGGCTCCACCGTCGACGGCGAGCCCGAGCCCGAGCGCGACTCCGTCCTCACCTACACGGCGGTCCGGACGCCGGAGGGCTGGCGGTTCGCCTCCTTCCAGAACACCCGGGTGAGCCGGCCGTGAAGAAGCTCGTCACGGAGGTTTCGGGCGTCGTCGAGGCGCCCGCCGCCCAGGTGCGCGCCGCCCTGGCACGGGCTCTCCTGCCCGGCGGCAGGGACGTCCACGGGCGGTTCACCGTCCAGGACGCGCCGGGCCACACGTCCACGGTCGAGGTCACCGGTTCGGTGATCGCGTTCCAGGGCGGCTGGTGGTACCGCGGCGAGTGGTCGCTCGCGCCGCACCCGTCGGGGACGCTGCTGGTGCACCGCGTCTACAACGTCGCCCGGCGGGCGCGCTGGGGCGTGGGGCTCGCCAACCGGTTCTTCGCCGGCTTCGCCGAGGAGACCCGCCGCTCCTTCACCGACACCCTCACCCGCCTCGGCGCCGACCTGGGGACCCGCACCCGGGTGACCTGATCAGGTGGCGGCGCAGGTGTCGTGGGTGGCGTCGAAGCCCTTGAGCGCCTCGCTGTCGGCCGGGTCCAGGGGCTTGAGGCCGCGCCAGTCGTCGCCCACCACCAGCACCAGCCGGGCCGTGCGGGCTCCCGGCACCGCCCGCGGCGTGGCCGTGCGCACGTCGCGGGCGAGTGTCGGCACGCGCGCCTCGCCGTTCGTCCCGTACAGGATCACGGACTTGCGGTACGGCTTGCGCGCGGTGTCGCCGACCTGGGTGACGTGGTAGCCGCGCTGCTCCAGCGCCGCCGCGACCTCGGTGGCGATGCCGCGGCGGTAGGTGCCGTTGCGCAGCTCCACCGCCACCTCCGACCGGGGCACCCGGGTCTGGCCGCCGCGCACGCCGTCGAGGCTGCCGTCCCTGGCCACGATGCGGAAGAGCCGGTCGGCCTGCGGGCGCTCCCACTCGACGCGGCCCGGCTGGGTCGTCGAGTAGTGCCAGGGCGTGGTGATGAAGCGGATCCGGCCGGCGTTCAGGCCCTGGAGGCTCTCGGCCAGGTCCTTCATGACGCCGAGGGTGAAGTCGGGGTCGGTGGTGACGGCCCGGGTGCCGGCGTCGAGGAAGCCGATCAGCCGGGCCGGGTCGGTGAGCGTGTCGCCGCTCATCACCTTCTTCACCATCGAGGCGATGAACCGCTGCTGCCGCTGGATCCGCCCGATGTCGGAGCCGTCGCCGAAGGAGTAGCGGGCGCGGACGTAGCCGAGCGCCCGCTCGCCGTTGAGCGTGTGGCGGCCGGCGGGCAGGTGGAGCATGGCCTTGTCGTCGTCGACCCGGCGCGACAGGCACACCTCGACGCCGCCGATGGCGTCGACCATGCTCTTGAACCCGGAGAAGTCGACCTTGACGAAGTGGTCGATGTGGATGCCGGTGAGCGACTCGACGGTCTTCCAGATGCAGGCGATGCCGCCGTTGTTGAACGATTCGTTGATCATGCCGACGTGCGGCTGCTGGCCGGAGTGGCCCTCTCGGGGGCGGCAGGCGGGCAGGCGGACCACCGAGTCACGCGGGAAGCTGACCACGACCGCGTCGTCGCGCCGGGACGACAGGTGGGCCAGCATGATCGTGTCGGTGCGCTCGCCTTCGATGCGGTGGCCGTAGCGGGCGTTCTTGCCGTCGCGCTGGTCGGAGCCGACGATCAGCACGTTCACGGAGGTCATGGCGACCTTGGGCGGGCGGGTGGCGCCCAGCTCGCCGGTCACGTCGATGTGGCGGACGTTGCCGGTGAGCTTGAGCACGACGCCCACTCCGGCGGCCGTCACCAGCAGCACGGTCGCACCGGCGCCGACCGCCAGCCGCCGCAGCCAGCGGCGGCGCGGCGGCGAGCTGGAGGTCGGGGGTGCGTCGATGAGCCCGCTGGTCACGAGACTCCCCAGGGAGACGGGGCCGCGGGTGGCAGCCCTAGGCGCGTGGTGGGTCCGGCCGAACGATAGTACTGAAACGGACCGGGTGTGGTGTCCGTATCGGTCGACTGCCGGTATACGGAGCGTCACCGCTCAGTCGTCGGGCATGCAGGCGGGCGGGCGGCCCGAGGTCGGCCACACGTACTCCAGGTCGTCCGGCTCGTCGCCGAAGATCGGCCGGTAGAACGCCGGGTCCTTGCGCAGCAGCGCCGAGCGGTGGCTGAGGTGCAGGGCGGGGTCGCCCAGCCACGGCGGCAGCTCGCCCGACCCGGCCAGCTCCGCCTGGCTGCGCGCGGCCGGGGTGCCGCAGTGCTCGGCCAGCTCCCGCGTCAGGGTGCCCGCGCAGGTGTCGGCCCGGCCCAGCGAGCACCAGTGGCGGCACACCTCCAGCCCGTAGCGCACCAGCGCCTCCTCGAACCCGGCCCACATCTTCACCACCGGGTGGTGCCGCCAGCCGTAGCCGGGCACCGTCAGCGCCCGCAGCACCTGCAGGCACTCCACCCGTTGCTTGCCCAGCCTGAGCGGGTCCAGGACGTCCGCGGTGCGGGCGAAGTCCGGGTAGGGCAGGAAGGTCTGCATAGCGGTCTCCCTGCCCTGGCCAGGGTGTTCACACGTGCGCGGCGAGCCACGGGCGGAGCACGGGCAGCACCGCGGCCGGCTGCATGGCCCGCGCGTGGTCGAGCCCGTCGAGCACCACCACGTCCCAGCCGAGCGCCTCCAGCTCGGCCCGGCGGCGGACGACCGGCCCGGCGATGTCGACGCGCGTGCCGCCCCACCGCTCGTCGTACTCGATCACGTCGGCGGATCCGGCGAAGCACAGCCTCGGGCAGGTGACCGCGCGCTGCGCGGCCCTGTCGTCGAAGTCCTGGAGCGCCTCGTACAGGGTGACGAACTGCCTCGCCTGGCCGTCCGACATGTCGACCTCCACGGTCGACCAGTCGCCGGGGGTGGCTTCCTTGCCGGTCGCCGACCCCACCATCGCGAGGGTCGCCCTGGTCACGTCGAGCATCTCCGCGTACGGGCCCTCGACGGGGGGGTAGCCGCCCATGACGAGCCCGTCGAGCCGGTCGGTGCGGATCGCGAGCTGCAGCCCGCTGAGGGCGAGCCAGGAGTAGCCGTAGTAGGCGAACCGGCCGGCTCCCACGGCGTCGGCCACGGCCAGCAGGTCGGCGGCCACGTTGTCCGGGGTGAGCGTCTCGGCCTTCGGGTGGGCGAGCACATGGCCCTCGTAGTCGAACGTGGCCACCCGGACCTGGTCGCCGAGCCCTTCCATGAGCGAGCGCCCCAGCGCGGGGTCGGCGCCCCAGGCGCGCATCGCCTCGGCCTGCGCTCCTTCGGCGGGCCTGGGGTTGACGGGCAGCAGCAGCGTGGGACCGGCGCCGTGCACCACGATCTCGATCGTGCTGCCGTCGTGCAGCCTGGCTTCGGGCATGACATCTCCATACGCCGTAAAGGATTCTCGACGAGAGAATACCTTAGGGCGTAAGGAGATCGTCCATGGCGCGGCGGCGGGTCGCCGTGGCGGGGGCGGGCCGGTACAGGATCGCCCGGGCCGCCACCAGGACGCACACGGTCCCCAGCAGGAGTCCCCACACGGTGTCGCTGACGAAGTGCATCCCCCGGTACAGGCGCGAGAACGCGACCGCGAGCGCCGCCCCCACGGCGACCACCCACACGGCCGCCCGCAGCACGGGATGGCGCGTCCGCGTGGACAGCACCAGCGCCAGCCCGCAGTAGAACGCCACCGCGGCGCTGGTGTGCCCCGACGGGAAGCTGGACGTGGGCGGGGCCGGGTCGAGGTGGGGCACGTCCGGCCTGGTCCGGTCGATGACCGCGGTCGTCGCCAGGAAGATCAGCGACTGGCTCCACACGGCCGCGACGAGGAAGGCGGACTCGCGCCAGCGCCCGAAGGCCCACCGGAAGGCGAGGGCCGAGATCGCGGTGAGCGCCACGATGTACGGGGTGTCGGACAGGCTGCTGCCGAAGTCGGTGGCCGCGTTCCACGGGCCGGTCCGCCCGGCGGCCAGCATGTCGCTGACGGCGGCCTCACCGGTGGGCACGGAGAGGATCAGCTCCCCCGCCGCGAAGGTCACCCCGGCCATCAGCGCCAGCGGCAGGACCAGGGATAAAGCGTAGTATCGAAGATCAGTAACGGTCATGTCCCGTCCTCACCGCCTCGGGTTCCACTCCCTCCAGATGCGGCGACGCCCGCCTGCGCCCCTGCTGCCGCCGCCAGGTCTCGAACGCGGCCACCGTCGCCGCCAGCACGGCCACGCCGAGCACGACCCCGCCCAGCACGTCGCTCACCCAGTGCACGCCCAGCGCCACCCTCGTGTACGAGACGGTCACGATCATGAAGACGGCCCCCGCCCACGCGGCGACCCGTCCCCACGCGGGCAGATGGGGCAGGGCGAGCAGCAGCAGGATCCCGGCCCCGAGCGTCGCGTGCAGCGCGTGGCCCGACGGGAACGCCATGCCCGGGGCGAGCGCCACCGGATCGGGCAGGCTGGGCCTCGCCCGATCCACGATGATCTTCAGGAGCCAGCCGACCAGGCCGCCCACCACGATCGTGGTCACCGCCCACAGCGCCGCGCCCTCGCGCCGCCGCCGCCACAGCCAGACCGCCAGCACGAGCACGACGGCCCGCCACGACCACGGCCCGAACACGTCCGTCCACACGATGAGCAGGTCCGTCACCAGAGGGTTGGCCCGCGCGTACACGTGCAGGTCGTGCGCCACCCGCGCGTCCAGCGGGTTGAGCGGCAGCTTGGCCAGCACGAGCAGCAGCATGAAGGGGATCGTGAGGGTCACCACCGTGACCGACGCGATCGTCAACCTGATGGGCAGCCCGTGCTCACCCCTGAGTCGCGTCGCCATCCACCGCCGCATGAGGCTCGCGGCTACCCCCAGCCGCGCGCCTCATGCGCCGCCCGGCCGCCGACGACCTTTCCGCCTGCCATCGTGAGCGTGTCGTGGGCGCGCGCGGCGGCGTCGCGCGTCGCCATCACCACCGTCTGTCCCAGGTCCTCGGCCAGCTCCGCGAGCAGATCGAGGACCCCGGCGGCGGGGCCGGGCCCGAGCCCTCCAACGGGCTCGTCCGCGAACAGGACCGCGGGCCGGGCCGCGAGCGCCCGGACGACGGCGGCCCGCTGCCGCTGCTCCCCGGACAGCTCGGCGGGCCGGAGATGGAGCCGGTCGGCCAGCCCCGCCCGGCCGACCAGCTCCCGCAGCCACGCCCGGTCCGGGCGGAGCCGCGCCAGGCGGAGCGGCAGGGCGAGGTTCTGCTCGACGGTGAGCGACGGCAGCAGGTTGCAGGAAGGGAAGACGTGACCGGCGTTCGCGCGCCGCCACTCGTCACGCTCGATCTCGCCGAGCGCGGTGACGTCCACGCCGTCGACGGTGACCGTGCCGGAGGTGGGCAGGTCGAGGGCGGACGCGCAGTGCAGCAGCGCGCTCTTGCCCGACCCCGGCGGCCCCACCACGGCGAGGAACCGCCCGGCGGTGACGGTGAGCGACACGTCGTCGAGCGCGACCGTCCCGCCGTGGAACTTGCTGACGTGCTCCAGAGTCACGGCTCCGGTCACGCGCCGCGCCTGTTGCGGTGGTCGACGACGAGGCCGGCGATGCACGCCAGGGCGAGCACGCCGGTGGCGGCGCCGACGAGCATGCCCCACCCGCCGACGGCGTTGGCGACGACGTTGGCCGCGGCGCTGACGAGCAGGCCGGTCCACAGGGCCATACGCGGCATGACGGACTTCTGGGCGGCGGAGGAATTGTATGAATCAGTCATGGCGGCAACGTTAGGAACGGCGCAGCCCCCGGAGAATCCCGCCCGCTGCCCTCTCCGCGGTACAGCAGGCTGGAGTGACGGCCTGTCCGGCTGTCCGTAGATTGGCCGGTGATGATGAGAAACGCCGTCGAGGCGCTCGACCGCCTCGCGGGCGGCCTCGGCACCGCCGTGCTCGCCCTGGCCACCGTGGCCTGCTGGGTGATCGTCGGCACGGCGTCGCTGTTCTGGATCGGCCTGCCGCTGCTGCCCTCGGTGATGGCGATGACCAGGGTGGTGGCGGACAAGGAGCGGGTCAGGCTGGGCCGCTGGGGCGAACAGGCGCTGAGCCCGTACGAGACCTCCATCGAAGATCTGACCTGGCAGGACGCGGTGCGCGCCGCCCGGCGCGACCCGGCCACCTGGCGCGACCTGCGCTGGCTGTGCCTGCACGCGACGTCCGGCCTCGTGCTGGGGCTGCTCGGCATCGCCTTCCCGGTCATGGCCGTGCGGGACCTCTCGTTCCCCCTGTGGTACGGGCTGCTTCCCGAGACCGAGACGACCAGCACCATGTACCTGCCGGTCGACTCATGGACGGGCATCGCGGGCACGGCGCTGATCGGCCTGGTCTGGGCGCTGCTCAGCCTGACGATCGGCCCCGGCATGGCCAGGCTGCAGGCGCTGCCCGGGCGGCGGCTGCTGCCGCCGCACCCGTCGGTCGACCTGTCGCACCGGATCGCCCAGCTCACCGCAACCCGGGCGGGCGCTCTACAGGCGCACGCCGCCGAGCTGCGCCGCATCGAGCGCTCGCTGCACGACGGCGCGCAGAACCGGCTGGTGGCCGTGGTCGTGCTGGTCGCGGCCGCCAAGCGGGCGCTGGAGCGCGATCCCGCGACGGCCGGCCCGGTGCTGGACCGCGCCCAGGAAGCCGCCGAGACGGCGCTGACCGAGCTGCGCGGCGTGGTGCGCGGCATCCTGCCGCCGATTCTGCAGGACAGGGGCCTGGCGGGCTCGCTCGCCGCGCTGGCCTCCGACTGCCCGGTGCCGTGCAAGGTGTCGGTGGGCGAACTGGGCGCGCTGCCGCTGTCGGTGGAGACCACCGCGTACTTCACGGTGGCGGAGGCGCTCACCAACGTGGCCAAGCACAGCGGCGCCACGCACGTCCGGGTGGCGCTGCACCGGCGCGGCGACACGCTGCGCGTCGAGATCGAGGACGACGGGCACGGCGGCGCGGCGGAGCGGGACGGCTCCGGCCTGGCGGGCATCCGCCGCCGGGTGGCGGCGCACGACGGCGTCCTCACCCTGGACAGCCCGGCAGGCGGGCCGACGAGAATCGAGGTGGAGTTGCCATGCGTGTCGTGATCGCCGAGGATGACGCTCTGTTGCGCGAAGGGCTGGCGCTGCTGCTGGGCGGTGAGGGGTTCGAGGTGGCCGCGGCCGTGCCCGACCCGGACGCGTTCATGAAGGCGGTGGCCGAGCACCACCCGGACGTGGCGGTGGTGGACGTGCGGATGCCGCCCACCCACACCGACGAGGGCATCAAGGCGGCGGTCGAGGCCAGGCGGCTGCACCCGGAGCTGGCGGTGCTCGTGCTGTCGGCGTACGTGGAGCAGGCGTTCGCCACCGAGCTGCTGGCCGGCGGCGCGAACGGGATCGGCTACCTGCTGAAGGAACGGGTGGGCCGGGTCGGCGAGTTCATGACCGCGCTGGAGCGGGTGGCGGCCGGCGGCACCGCCATCGACCCGGAGGTGGTGGCCCAGCTCTTCACCCGCCGTGACGGGCCGCTGGACCGGCTCACCGCCAGGGAGCTGGAGGTGCTCGCGCTGATGGCCGAGGGCCTGGGCAACACGGCCATCGCCGAGCGGCTGGTGGTCACGGAAGGCGCCGTGCACAAGCACATCCGCAGCATCTTCGCCAAGCTCGACCTGTCACCCGCCGACCGCGTCGACCGCCGCGTCGCCGCCGTCCTCCACTACCTGAACGCCTGACCCCGGCCCTGCCCGTCGCCTCCGGCGGATCGTCGGCCCGAGAAGCCCCACGCATGCGCCGGGAGGATGTCCCGCACACGAGCCCGAACAGCGGACGCGGCGTCTTGCCCTGGATGGAGTGGCCGCTCGTAAGGGGTGCCGCTTGGAGGGTGGGGTGGTCTCCCGGAGGATGCGTGCGCTGCCTTGAAGGGGTGCTGGGCCAGGAGCGTGCTTTCTGCGGGGTTGCGCTGCGCACCTGGAGGGTGGGTTGTTTCGCGGTGGCGGTGGATGGGGTCCGGGTGATGGGGGCGGGGGTGTGATAATCCGTGCGTGGTGGGGTGTTCCAGGCGGGCGCTGTTATGGGCGGGGGTCGGGGCGCTGGTTCCGGCTCGGGGCGGGGTGGGCGCGTCGCCTGGGGCGTTCGCGGGGGTGCGGCGGCGGTGGCGGGAGGTGACCGTCGATCCCGCGTACCCGGTGGGGCCGGCGAGGCGGCGGCTGGCGGAGATGGCGCCCACCGGCCGCCATTTGTGGCCGGATCTGCCGTACCCGTCCCTGAGCGCGACCCCGGGGCGGCTGCTCGCGATGGCGCGGGCGTACGCGGTGAGCGGCGACGCGCGGCTGCGCGCCGGGGTCGAGACCGGCATCGGCCACTTCTGTGAGCACGTGTACGCGGCCGGGGCGGACCCGGTGGGCAACTGGTGGGACTGGGAGATCGGCGCGCCGAAGCGGCTGCTCGACGCCGCCGTCCTCGTCGGCCTGTCGGGGCGGCAGGGCGGCGCGTTGCTGGAGGCCGTCGACCACTTCGTCCCGCCCGACCGGCTGCGCGACTACGACGGCACCAGCACGGGCGCGAACCGGGTGGACCTGTGCCTGGTGACGCTGCTGCGCGCGGTGCTGGGCGCGGACGCGGAGCGGGCGGACCTCGCGGTGCGGGCGCTCGCGCCGGTCTTCCGGTACGTGACGGAAGGCGATGGCTTCTACCGGGACGGCTCGTTCCTCCAGCACGACACCGTCCCCTACCAGGGCGGTTACGGGCTCGTACTGCTGGAAGGGCTGGCGACGCTGTTCGCGGTGCTGCGCGGGAGCCCGTGGGAGGTCACCGACCCGAACAGACGGATCGTGTACGACAGCGTGGAGCGGTCGTTCGTCCCGTTCACGCACGCCGGTCACGTCATGGACCTGGTGAGCGGCCGGGGCATCGCCAGGGACCCGTCCGGCGGCGAGCTCAGGTTCCGCCGCCTGGCCGGCGCCGTGAGGCGGCTGGCCCTCACCGCGACACCCGCCGAGCGCCGCCGCTGGCGAACCCTGGTGGACGGGGCCGGCGAGCAGCCCACGGGGCACCGGCTGTTCCCGATGAGCGCCCGCGCCGTGCACCGCGCGCCCGGCTGGTGCGCGGCGCTCAGCATGTCCTCCGACCGGATCGCCCACTACGAGCACGGCAACGGCGAGAACCTGCGCGGCTGGCACACCGGCTCGGGGATGCTCTATTGGTGGGGCGAGGGCCACGGGGCCCACTACGCCGACGGGTTCTGGGCCACCGTCGACCCCTACCGGCTGCCGGGCACCACCGTCTCGACCCGGCGGCTGCCCGACGGCGCGGGCGAGGCGTGGGGCGGCGCGTGCCCGCCGTTCCGCTGGGCCGGCGGAGCCACCGACGGCCATTACGCGACCGCCGGCCAGCACCTGCGCGGGCTGGAGTCCACGGTGGAGGCGTTCAAGTCCTGGTTCTTCCTCGACGACGCGGTGGTCTGCCTGGGCGCGGGCATCACCGGCAGGGACGGCGCGCCGGTGGAGACCGTGGTCGACAACCGCCGCACCGCCGCGCTCCTCACCGTGGACGACGCGAACGGCTGGGCCCATCTGGCGAGACACGGCGGCTACGTCGTCCGCGACGGCGGCGTGCTGCGCCGCCTGCGCGAGCACCGGCCGGGCGGCGGGATGACGCGCCCGTACGTCACGCTCTGGCTCGGTCACGGGCTGGACCCCAGCGACGCCCGCTACGACTACCTGCTGCTGCCGAACGCCACCGTGGCGGCGACCAGGGCCCGCGCCGCCGACCCCGGATGGGCGCGGGTGCTCGCCAACACGACCTCCCAGCAGGGCGTGCACGTGCCGTCGGCGGGGGTGACGGCGGTCAACTTCTGGCAGCCGGGCACCGCGGGCCCGCTGTCGGCGTCCGGGCCGTGCGCGGTGCTCGTCACCGAGCGCGGCGACGGCTCGGCCACCGTCACCGTGTCCGACCCGCGCCGCGACCTGACGGAGCTGACCGTCACCTGGAACCGCCCGGTGGCGGCGGTGACGGGACGCCCGGCGGCCCTGACAGGGGCGCGGACGGGACGGCGGCTCACGCTGACGTTCGGCCCGCTGCCGGACTCCGTGTCGGTCACCGTCCGGCCGGGCGGAGGCGGGTGAGATCTCGCGGTCTCTGACCGGCGGAAATTTCTCACACCCGGAGAGCCACGACGCGTGCGGCCCGAGTAGTTTTTCAGATCGGACCCCGGCCGTGATAGACGTCTCATGAGATGGTCTTGCAGGATTTGGCCAGCATGAGCTGGTAAGTCTGGTCGGCAGGTCCTAGATCCAACGAGTCAAGGATGTGCCCATGCGCGCCAGAGACCTGCTTGCCGACTATCCCGTCGTGACCCTTGAGACGCCTGTGCTCCAGGCAGCCCGGTTGCTCGCCGAGCAGGATCTGCCCGGTCTGATCGTCAAGAACGACGACCAGCTCACCATTTTGCCGGGCACGGAAGCACTGCGACTGGCCGTGCCGCGCTACATCATGGACGATCCGGCGCTGGCCCGGGTGGTCGACGAGGCGCACGCCGACGAGTTCCTGCGCGCGCTGGGCAGTCGTACGGTGCGCGAGGTGCTGCCCCGGGAGCGGCGGGAGCTGCCCGTCACGGATCCTGACGCGACCGTGCTGGAGCTGGCCGCGCTGATGGCGCGCACCCGCAGCCCGTTGGTGGCCATCGTGGACAAGGGCCGGTTGCTGGGTGCGGTCACGCTGCAGGCGCTGCTGGACAGGATGCTAGGCACATGAGCCCGCTCGCCTGGGCGAGCGTCGCAGTGTTCGTGTCCGCCTACGCGCTGATCGCCACCGAGAAGGTGAACCGGGTGGCGGCGGCGCTGGGCGGGGCGTGGGTCATGCTGTTGATCCACGCGACCAACGCCGGGTCGGCGTTCTTCTCCGAGCATGCCGGGATCGACTGGAACGTCATCTTCCTGCTGCTCGGCATGATGGTCATCGTCGGGGTGCTGAAAGAGACCGGCGTCTTCGAGTATCTGGCGATCTGGGCGGCCAAACGCGCCCAGGGGCGGCCCTTCCGGCTGATGGTCCTGCTGGTCCTGATCACGGCAGGCGCGTCGGCGCTGCTCGACAACGTGACCACGGTGCTGCTGATCGCGCCGGTGACGTTCCTGGTGTGCGAGCGGCTGGCCGTGTCGCCGGTCCCCTTCCTGATCGCCGAGGCGCTGGCCTCCAACATCGGCGGCGCGTCGACGCTGGTGGGCGACCCGCCGAACATCATCATCGCCAGCCGGGGCGGGCTGAGCTTCAACGACTTCCTCATCCACATGGCGCCCATGGTGATCGTGCTGGTCGCGGTGTTCGTGGGGCTCTGCTGGCTCATGTGGGGCCGGACGTTCCGGTACGACCCGGACCGGGCGCAGGAGGTCATGGCGCTGGACGAGAAGGAGGCGATCGCCGACCCGTGGCTGCTGTGGCAGTCGCTCGTCGTGCTGGTGCTGGTGCTGGCGGCGTTCGTGCTCCATCCGGTGCTGCACTACGAGCCGTCGGTGGTGGCGCTGCTGGGCGCCGGCGTGCTGGTGGCCTTCACCAAGGTGACCACGGAGAAGTCGCTGGCCGAGGTGGAGTGGCCGACGCTGGTGTTCTTCGCCGGGCTGTTCGTCATGGTCGGCGCGCTCGTCCACACCGGGGTCATCGACCAGGTCTCCAGGGCCGCCGTGGAGGCCACGGCGGGCCGGTTGGACGTGGCGACGATGGGGCTGCTGGGCGGTTCCGCCGTGGTGTCGGCGGTCGTGGACAACATCCCGTACGTGGCCACGATGAGCCCGATCGTGGCGGAGCTCGTGGCGGCGCAGGGCGGCGAGTCGGCGCAGGTGCTCTGGTGGGCGCTGGCGTTCGGGGCCGACCTGGGCGGCAACGCCACGGCGGTGGGCGCGGCGGCCAACGTGGTCGTGCTGGGCATCGCGGCCCGCAACGGCACGCCGATCAGCTTCTGGCACTTCACCAAGTACGGGGTGATCGTCACGGTCGTCACGGTGACCCTGGTGGCGCCGTATCTGTGGTTCCGATACCTGTAGAAACCCCCGCAAAGGTAAAATATTCGCCCCGAAAACCCCTATGCCATAGGGGATCCCGTCGTCGGGGCCCGTTCCGCGCTTGCCCTTTCCCTTGCGCGACGATTACCTTCGAACCCATCGATGGCACGCGCTTGAGCAGCGCTTTTAGGTAAGCCCCCGCGCGTTGCCGATGAATTGCCGAGACCGCGCCCACCCGCGCACATTGCGGGAACACGGCGCGGCCGCCGAATCCGCCCTCTGGCGGAACCGGGGACCCACCTTTCTCTGGGGTGAATCGGTCGCTCTTCACCAAGGGCGCGCCGTAGGGCACTTCCACGCCCGAACCCGACAGCTAACCCGGTAGGCGGCATGGAAGCAAGGAGCAATCCCCGAGCATGGTCAAGCACATCTTCGATCGCATCCCGTCCACCTCCCGCCTGGCCCTGGGCGCCACCCTGGCACTCGGCGCCGCCTTCGCCGGCACCTCCGCCGCCGCCACCGCGGCCGCCGCCTCCCCCTCCCAGCCGCACCCGGTCGCCCACCAGCAGAGCAGCGCGAACCAGTCCACCGCCGTCAGCGCGAGCACCGTCCTGCAGGTCGCCGAGTCGCAGATCGGCGTCACCGAGGACGCCGCCGGCGGCGGCACCAAGTTCCACCAGTGGTACATGTCCTCCCCGCGCGCGGCCGAGACCCTGGCCCGTGACGGCGGCGGCACGCCCGCGCTGTACGCCAACGCCCCCTGGTGCGCGATGTTCGTGTCCTGGGTCGGCGAGCAGGCCGGCGCCCGCTCCACGATCGGCTGGGACGCCTACACCGTCACCCACGCCCAGTGGTTCAAGGACAACAACCGCTGGGGCAGCCAGGCCAAGCCCGGCAGCGTCGTCTTCTTCGACTGGGGCGGCAGCAAGAACATCAGCGCCGTCGACCACGTCGGCCTGGTGAAGAAGGACAACGGCGACGGCACGATCACCACGATCGAGGGCAACACCGGCAACGGCAAGGTCGAGGAGCGCATCCGGCCCGTGTCCCACGTGGCCGGCTACGGCTACCCCGAGTACAAGGCCGCCTGAGCACGTTCTCCGCACCCGTCATTCCTCCGGCGATCCGGTCAGGTCTTCCCTGACCGGATCGCCGTCGTCCGCGGCCCCGGTCAGGACCGCGTTTTGACCGGCCGTTGGCCTGCCCGGCGACGACCCCGGGGGAGATCCAGGGGGTGGAAGCGCGTGCGACATGACGACGGTCCCCTACCAGCAGGACCCGGCCAAGACCAGGCGGTCGCCGCTCAGCGGGCGGCGGCTGCAACTCCGCCACGGTGAGGGCGACAAGCGGCACCTGACCAGCCTGCAAGGACTGTCGGCGCTGTCGCTGGACGCCCTCAGCTCGGTCGCCTACGGGCCGGAGGCCGCGGCGCTCGTCCTGGCCGGGGCCGGGGCCGCCGCCGTGGCGCTGACCCTGCCGATCACGATCGCCATCGCGGTCCTGCTGCTGATCCTCGTGTTCTCCTACAGGCAGGTCATCGCCGCCCACCCCGACGGCGGCGGGTCGTACGGGGTCGCGAAGGCGGAGCTGGGCCGCCGGGCGGGCCTGCTGGCCGCCGCGGCCCTGGTGGTGGACTACGTGCTGACCATCGCGGTCAGCCTCGCCGCCGCGGCCGCCAACCTGGCCTCGGCGTTCCCCGTCCTGCGACCGTACCTGGTGGAGACCTGCCTGGCCGGGGTGCTGCTGCTGACGGTCATCAACCTGTTCGGGGTGTCCGACAGCGCGCGGTTCCTCATGCTGCCCATGAGCCTGTTCGTGGTGTCCGTCCTCGGCGTCGTGGCGGTCGGCCTGGCGCGGTCCGGGCCCGCCGCCACCGTGGGGACGACGGAGCAGATCGTCGCCACCGAGGCGCTGACCGTGATGCTCATCCTGCGGGCCTTCTCCTCCGGATGCTCCTCGCTGACCGGGATCGAGGCCATCGCCAACGGCGTGCCCATGTTCCGCAAGCCCCGCGTCAAGCGCGCCCAGCACACCGAACTGATGCTCGGCGCGCTGCTCGCCACCATGCTCATCGGCCTGGCCGTGCTCATCCGCAGGGACCACGTGGTGCCCCGCGAGGGCGTGACCATCCTGGCCCAGCTCGTGGCCGGCTCGTACGGGACCGGCTGGGCGTTCTACGGCACCAACATCGTGGTCGCCCTCGGCCTGGGCCTGGCCGCCAACACCAGCTTCGGCGGCCTGCCGGTGCTGCTGAGTCTGCTGGCCAAGGACAGGCGGCTGCCCTCGCTGTTCGCGCTGCGCACCGAACGGCCCGTCTACCGGTACGGCGTCGCGGTGGCGGGCCTGCTGGCCGCCATCCTGCTGATCGCGGTGGACGGCGACCCCCAGCGGCTCATCCCCATGTTCGCCATCGGCGTCTTCATCGGTTTCACCATGAGCCAGGGCGGCATGGTCAAGCACTGGCACCGGCTGCGCCCGCCCCGCTGGCGCCGCGACATGCTGCTCAACGGGACCGGGGCTTTGCTCACCTGCGTGGCGGCCCTCGTGCTGCTGGTGTCGAAGTTCACCGAGGGCGCCTGGGCGGTCGCCATCGTCATCCCCCTGCTCATCCTCCTGTTCGCCCGGATCGAGCGCTACTACGGAGAGGTGGCGGCCGAGCTGGAGATCGGCGCCGTGCCGGCCAGGCCCGCGCGGCCGCCCGCCGCCGACCATCCCGGCAAGAAGATCATCATTCCCGTCGGCGGGATCGACGCCGCGACCCAGCGGAGCGTGAGCGCCGCCATGGCCCTCGGCGGGGAGATCGTGCTCGTGTCGGTCTGCTTCACCGAGGAGTCACGGCGCGCGCTGCACGAAGCCTGGGACCGGTGGGATCCCGGAGTCCCGCTGGAGGTCATCGTCAACCCCGCCCGCACGGTGATCCACCCGCTGCTGGACTACATCCGCCAGGTGGACGAGTCGGGGAGCTGGACCGTCGTCCTCATCCCCATCCTGGAACCCCGGCACTTCCGCTACCGGTTCCTGCACAACCAGCGCGGCCTCCTGCTGGCCGCCGCCCTGCGGGAGCGGTCGGACGTGGTCGTCTGCCTCCTCCCGTTCCACCTTCGCCCGTGAACGGGTTACCGGCCGGTTCACAGGGCACGGGAAGCGCATGGTCGTCACCACCGAATCCCGCCGCTGGGTCGCGCTGCCGGTCTTCCTGGTGGCCGTGGCCCTGGTCGCCGTCATCGGGTCGCTGGCCGCGTCCGGCGCCGGGGCCGAGTATCTGGCACTGGAGCGTCCCGCCTGGGCGCCGCCGCAGTGGCTGTTCGGGCCCGTCTGGACGGTGCTGTACATCATGATCGCCGTGGCGGGCTGGCTCGCCTGGACGGCGCGCGGCTGGTCGCGGGCGCTGACCGCGTACGCGGTGCAGCTCGTGCTCAACGCCGCGTGGACCCCGTTGTTCTTCGCCGCGGGCTGGTACGGCGTGGCCTTCGCCGAGCTGTGCCTGCTGTGGATCGCCATCGCGGCGACCATCGTGCTGATGTGGCCGGTCAAGCGGCCGGCGGCGCTGCTGATGGCGCCCTATCTGGTCTGGGTGACCTACGCCGGCGCGCTGAACCTGGCCATCTGGCAGCTCAACTGATCCCGGTCCTTGGGCCGTCAGACGAAGGCGCCGTGGCCGGTGATCGCCCGGCCGACGATCAGGCTGTTGATCTCACGCGTCCCCTCGTACGAGTAGATGGCCTCGGAGTCGGCCACGAACCGGCCCATCCCGTAGTCGAGCACGATCCCGTTGCCCGCCATGATCTCCCGGCCCCAGCCGACCGCCTCCCGCATCCGGGCCGTGCAGTACGCCTTGGCCATGGCCGAGTGCTCGTCGCGGTAGACGCCCGCGTCCTGCAACTGCGCCAGCCGCACCACCATGCCGAGCGAGCTGGTGACGTTGCCCAGCATCCGCACCAGCAGGTCCTGGACGAGCTGGAACGCCGCGATCGGGCGGCCGAACTGCTCGCGCTCCCCGGCGTACTCCAGAGCCCGCTCGTAGGCGCCCATCATGCAGCCCACCGCCTGCCAGGCCACCCCGCCCCTGGTCTGCCGCAGGATCGTGGACGTGTCGCGGAAGCCGCGGGCCCCGGCCAGCCGGTTGGCCTCGGGGACGCGGCAACCGGTCAGCGTGATGTCCGCGTTCTGGACCGTACGGAGGGCGATCTTGTTCTCGATCCTGGTGGCTTCGAAGCCGGGCGTGCCCTTCTCCACCACGAAGCCCTTCACCTGGCCGTCGGCCTCGTCCTTCGCCCAGACCACGATCAGGTCGGCGAAGGTGGCGTTGCCGATCCAGCGCTTGGCGCCGTCGAGCACCCACGTGTCGCCCTCGCGCCTGGCCGTGGTGCGCAGCCCGGCGGCCACGTCGGAGCCGCCCTCCGGCTCGGTCAGCGCGAACGCGCCGATCTGCTCCATCGCGGCCATCCGCGGCAGCCACCGCTCGCGCTGCTCCTCCGAGCCGAGCCCGGCGATGCTGCCCATGGCCAGGCCGCTGTGCACGCCGAAGAACGTCGCGATGGACGGATCCACCCGGTTCATCTCCAGCACGATGAATCCGGTCAGCAGGCTGCTGGCGCCCCGGTGCTGGAGCCCCGCCACGTCCAGCTTGGCCATCTCCGGCACCACGTGGTGCGGGAAGCTCGCCTTGGTCCAGACCTCGTCCGCGATGGGCGCGATCTTCTCGGTCATGAAGTCGCGCACCCGCTGGACGATCTGCTTCTCCTCCTTGTCCAGCAGGTCGGCGTAGTCGTAGAAGTCGCCGTTCCGCACGCCGTCCCCTCTCACGCGCCCAGGTCCCTGGCCAGGGTGTCCAGACGGGCGGCGAGCGAGTCCAGGTCGTGGTCATCGGTCACGTGCCGCACCTCACGGCGGCGGGCGAGCACCAGGCCGCCCTGCCGGTCGGCCTGCTCCTCCGGCATGACGACGCATTCTCCTCGTACGAGAACGAGAGCGGCGTCCTGGTCTTGCGTGTCGACGAGCTTGCGTACGGCGGCGCGGTCGATGAGTCGCATACGCCGCCGACTGCCCCGCCAGTCCCTTTCGAAACGGTCTCGGTAGATAGTCCAGCTCCATGAAGAAAGAGCGCTTGGTGCTGTACCGTCTGGAAGGTCCGGCATGATCCTTCCAACGGAAAGTCACGATGAGCGACAGCGATGCCGCCGAGTCGGCCTGGTCCAGGGTCGACACCACTGTCCCGCACTCCGCGCGGGTGTGGGACTTCCTGTTGGGCGGGAAGGACCACTTCCCCGTCGACCGCGAGGCCGGGGAGACCCTGCTGAGGCTGTTCCCCGACTTCGCCATGGTCGCCAGGCTGCAGCGGGAGTTCCTGGTCCGCGCGATCCGCTACCTGGCGGGCGAGGCCGGGATCCGGCAGTTCCTCGACATCGGCACCGGCCTGCCCACCGCCGGCAACACGCACGAGATCGCGCAGGGCATCGCCCGAGAGTCGCGGGTCGTGTACGTGGACAACGACCCGATCGTGCTGGCGCACGCCCGCGCGCTGCTCACCAGCGCGCCCGAGGGCGCCACCGACTATCTCGACGCGGACGTCCGCGACCCCGAGGCGATCCTGGCCGGGGCCGCCGCGACGCTCGACTTCAGCCGGCCCGTCGCGGTCATGATGCTGAGCATCGCCGGGCAGGTGACCGACGACGAAGACCCGCGCGGCATCGTCGACCGCCTGCTGGAGCCGCTCGCCCCCGGCAGCTACCTGGCGCTGAGCGACGGCACCAACACCAACCCCGCCCTCGTGGAAGCGGTCACCGGCTACAACAAGAACGCCCGCAACTCCTACCAGCTGCGTTCCCCCGACGAGATCGCGCGCTTCTTCACCGGCCTCGAACTGGTGGAGCCCGGCGTGGTGCCGACACCGGAATGGCGCCCCGCGCCGGACCGCTGGGACGAGCCGCCCACCGTGGTGAGCGCCGTCTGCGGAGTCGCCCGCAAGCCCTGACGTCACCGGACGACCCCGTCGAGCTGGAGATCGCCTTCACCATGGGGAAGGCGTAGGGCCAACTTCTGGCGATTACTTCCACAAGTGCGGGACGCGCCGCCGACGGTTCCGCTCTCCGGCTTCCTACTCTCCTGCTGACCGGTGAGTCGGGAGGCAGGAGACGCCATGTCGGGCAGCGACGTCCGCGGACTCCTGCAGCCCTTCCTGCTCCTGCTCATCTGCGAGCGGCCGGGTCACGGATATGACCTGATCGAGCGGCTGGCGCGCCTGGGGGCGGCCGACGCGGAGCCCGGCCAGGTCTACCGCGTGCTGCGCTCGCTCGAACGCGCGGGTCACCTGGCCTCCGCCTGGGTCGCCTCCGAGGCGGGGCCGGCGCGCAGGCGGTACGAGCTGACCACAGGCGGCATGGCCGAGCTGGAGGCGTGGATGGGCCGGTTGGCCGAGGTCCGCCGGTTGCTGGAGACCTGCCTGAGCAGGTGGACGCTGATCGCGCCGGAACCCGGCGGCTACGCGGTCCCGCGCGAGCAGGTGGCGGGGCCGGAGAAGGAGGAGTGCCATGGGTGAGGACCCGGCGACGACCGCCGTGGCCGCCGCGTTCGAGCGGCGGACGGGACCGGCGGCCGCCATGGGGGAGGACGCGGACCGGATCGTCCGCGCCTGCCAGGAGATGGCGGAGCGCTTCCGGATGGGCGGCAAGCTGCTGGTCTTCGGCAACGGCGGTTCGGTGGCCGACGCCCAGCACGTCGCCGTCGAGTTCGCGCACCCGGTCATCGTGGGCAAGCCCGCGCTGCCGGCGATCTCGCTGACCACCGACATGGCCGTGGCCACGGGGATCGCGCTGACCGAGGGCCTGGACGGGATCTTCGCGGCGCAGCTCCGGCTGCTGGCGTCCCCATGCGACATCGCGCTCGGCCTCTCCACCGACGCGGGGTCCGCGAACGTGCGCGGCGGTCTCGCGGCGGCGCGCGAGCTGGGGCTGCTGACCGTGGCGCTCACCGGGGGCGAGGCGGGCGCCGAGGCGGACCACGTGCTGGCCGTCCGCTCCGCCGACCCGCTGATCGTCAAGGAGGTGCACGTGACGATGTACCACGTGCTCTGGGAGCTGGTGCACGTCTTCTACGAGCTGGAGGCGGCCCGATGACGGAGCCGTGCCCCGACGGGGTCTGCGTGACCTGCTCCGACGTCGCCGTGCCGGTGCGCGTCCTGCGGCTGCTGGAAGACGGGCTGGCCGTGGTGGAGACGGAGTCCGGGCCGGAGGAGGTCAGCGTGGCGCTGGTGGACGCCCGGGCCGGCGACATCGTGCTGGTGCACGCCAAGGAAGCCATCGCGGTCCGCCCGTACGGAGGAGAGACCCATGAGCACGGTCAGTGAGCCCGGCGGCATCGAGGCCCTCTACCCGTTCCTCGCCCCCGGACCGGTCGACAGGGAAGCCGTCCTCGCCGATCTGCGCGAGTCCACCCGGAGGAAGGCCGCGGAGATCGTCGAGCTGCGGCGGTCGCTGGTGGCCCTGCACGCGGAGCGTCTCGTGGCGTGCGCGCGGGAGATGGCCGCGGCGTTCGACGCGGGGGCGCGGCTGTTCGCCTTCGGCAACGGGGGCAGCAGCACGGACGCCCAGGCCGTCGTGCAGCTGTTCGCCCACCCGCCGAGGCCGGCGCGGGCGGTCGCGGCGGTGCCGCTCGCCCAGGACGTCGCGCTGCTCACGGCGCTGTCGAACGACGTCGGGTACGAGCTCGTGTTCGCCCGCCAGCTGGCCGCGCTCGGACGGCCCGGTGACGTGGCCATGGGGCTGTCGACCAGCGGCGGCTCGGCCAACGTGCTCAACGCCATGGGGGAGGCGTCCCGGCGCGGCCTGCTGACCGTCGGGCTGGTCGGCTACGACGGCGGGCCGATGGCGCAGGACGGCCGCGTCGCGCACCTGTTCGTGGTCCCGTCGGTGTCGGTGCACCGCATCCAGGAGGCCCAGATCACGCTCTGCCACGTGCTGTGGGAGCTGGCCCAGCGGGCGCTGACCGGCGAGCTGTGATTCCGTGCCGGGTACGGGGGCGCGCCGGATCCGGGTGCGGGTCGAGGGGCTGGTGCAGGGGGTGGGGTTCCGGCCGTTCGTGTGCGGGCTGGCCGGGGCGCACGGGTTGTCGGGGTTCGTGGGGAACGACCCCGGAGGGGTGTTCATCGAGGCCGAGGGCGAACCGCCGATGCTGGACGCCTTCACGGCCGGGCTCACCGGCCAGGCGCCGCCCCTCGCCCTGGTCGAACGCGTCTCCGTCGAACCCGCCGAGCCCCGGGGGGAGACCGGCTTCCACATCGTCCCCAGCCGCCGGGCCGGCGCGACGATCGGGCTTCGTGATCTGGCGGGTGGTGAGTTCGCGCTGGTCTCGGCGGATGTGGGGACGTGTGACGCCTGTTTGAGGGAGGTGCGCGATCCGGCCGACCGCCGTCATGGTTACGCGTTCGCGAACTGCACGGACTGCGGGCCGCGGTTCACCATCGTCAGCGGCGTGCCGTACGACCGGTGTGCCACGACGATGGCCGACTTCGCGATGTGCGCCGCGTGCGCACGGGAGTATCGGGATCCGCTCGACCGGCGCTTCCACGCGCAGCCGGTCTGCTGCCCGGCGTGCGGGCCGGCGCTGCGGGCGCTCGGCGCGGACGGGGCGCCGGTTCCTGGGGATCCGGTCGAGGTGGCGGCGCGGTGGCTGGAAGAGGGGCGGGTCGTGGCGGTCAAGGGGCTCGGCGGCTACCACCTCGCCGTCCTGGCCGCGCACGGGCCGGCCGTGGCCGTGCTCCGGGCCCGCAAGCGGCGTGAGAGCAGGCCGTTCGCCGTGATGGCGCGAGACGCGGCGGCGGCCGGGGAGCTGGTGCTTCTGGAGCCCGCCGCTGAGCGGCTGCTCACCGGCGTGCGCAGGCCGATCGTGCTGGCTCCGCGACGGCCCGGCGCGCCGGTGGCCGACGGCGTGGTGCCCGGGGGCCGCGACCTCGGGGTGATGCTGCCGTACACGCCGCTGCACCACCTGCTCGCCGACCGGCTGGCCGCGCCGTACGTGCTGACCAGCGGCAACCTGTCGGACGAGCCCATCGCGCACCGCGACGAGGACGCGCTGCGGCGGCTGCGCGGCGTGGCCGACGGGTTCCTCGTGCACGACCGGCGGATCCAGGTGCCCGCCGACGACTCGCTGGTACGGGTCTTCCGAGGGCGGGAGCTGGTCGTACGGCGGTCCAGGGGGTACGCGCCGGCGCCCGTCGGCGTGCCCTGGCCCTTCCCCCGGCCGGTGCTGGCGTGCGGCGCCCAGCTGAAGAGCACCTTCTGCGTGGCCAGGGGCACCCGGGCCTTCCTGTCGCAGCACATCGGCGACCTGGAGAACTACGAGACCCTGCGTTCCTTCACCGAAGGCGTCGAGCATTTCTGCCGGCTCTTCGGGGTGCGCCCGGCGGTGGTGGCACACGACCTGCACCCGGAGTACCTGTCGACGTCGTACGCGCTGGACCGGGAGGGCGTGGACCTGGTGGGGGTGCAGCACCATCACGCGCACATCGCCTCCTGCCTCGCCGAGCACGGCCACGCCGGTCCCGTCATCGGGGTGGCGTTCGACGGGCTCGGGCTGGGCGACGACGGCACGCTGTGGGGTGGTGAGCTGCTCGTCGCCGACCTGGTCTCCTACCGGCGGGCGGGGCATCTGGAGCCGGTGCCGATGCCGGGCGGCGCGGCGGCGGTCCGGCAGCCGTGGCGGATGGCGGCGGCCTGGCTCGACCGGGTCTGCGGTGACGCGTCGCCCGTCCTGCCGGTGGTCGCCAGGCATCGCGAGCAGTGGCCGGTGATCGTCGCGATGGCGCGGGCCGGGACGAACGCGCCGCCCACGTCCAGCGCGGGACGGCTCTTCGACGCGGTCGCGGCCCTCGCGGGCGTCCGCGACACGATCAGCTACGAGGGCCAGGCGGCGGCCGAACTGGAAGCCCGGGTGGACCCGGCCGAGCGAGGCGCGTACCCGGCGGGGCTGGTCGAGGGGGAGCGGGTGGTGATCGCTGGGGGCGACCTGGTCAGGGGGGTGGTCGAGGACGTCATGGGCGGGGTGGACGTGGGGCGGGTGGCGGCGCGGTTCCATCGGGGGCTGGCCGCGGTGGTCGTCCGGGCGGTGTGCGTGGTGGGTGAACGGGCCGGGCTGCGGACGGTGGCGCTGTCCGGTGGGGTCTTCCAGAACACCGTCCTGCTGGAGGCGGTGGTGTCCGGGCTGGAGGGGGAGCGGTTCGAGGTGCTGGTGCACTCACGCGTGCCGCCGGGCGACGGCGGGATCGCGCTGGGCCAGGCGGTCGTCGCCGCCGCGCACGACCGCCTGAGCCGGTAGGGTGCCCGATCCTGGGGTCGTTGGAGTACTGGCCGATTCTGTCCTAATATCCGGAGGTACGGCGGTGCTCTCCCGCCGAACCTCCAGAGCGGGTCCCCACGCGGCCCGCCGATCGCGGAGGCAAAGGGGACGCCACGAGCCTCGGGAGCCGCGCTCCGAACGGTCGACGCTCCATCACGGCCGCCACGGCCGCGGGCGTGGGCCGGGTCCTGGCGACGGCCGTGGGAAGAGCCGGACATGACCAGCAAGAAGCAGCTCAAGGCCCGCATCCGGGCCCGCATGGCCAAGACGGGGGAGAGCTACACCACCGCCCGCGCCCATGTCGCGGGCAGCGCCGAGACCGCCTCCGACGGCGGCTGGCGCTTCGCCGGCGGGCGGCACCCGTCCAGCGCGGCGATCACCTCCGTCCTGGTCAACCAGGGCGTGGCCGTCAGCGAGCCGCTCGTGTTCCTGGCGGGTGGCGGGATCGGCGCCGGCTACATCCTGTGGGAGTTCAAGCACGACCAGTCCCGTCACGTGGTCCTGGCCTTCCGCAACCAGTGGCAGTACCACGACCGCTGGATGGCCAAGACGCTCACCCGGCTCGGCGTCCCGTACGAGGAGCACCGCACGTCCGGCCTCCGCGCCGCGAGCGACCGGCTGACCGCCGAGCTGGACGCGGGGCGGCCGTGCGTGGTCCTGCCCGACCGCTACCACACGGGCTACTGGCAGGTGCCCGCCTTCCTGGAGGGGCACGGCGGGCATCCGGTGGTCGCCTACCGGTACGACGCGGACGGGGTCTACCTGGACGATCGAGGGCAGGCGCCGATCTGTGTCCCGCGTGAGCGGTTCGACGCGGCACGGGCCCGGGTGGGGTCGTACAAGAACGTCATGCACGTGCTGGGCGAGGCGAAGCTGACCGAGGCGGCGCTGGCCGAGGCCGCCCAGGAAGGGCTGCGCGACTGTGTCACGCACCTGTCGGCCACCTCGGACTCCTTCTCGCTGCCCGCCTGGCGCAAATGGGCCAGGCTGCTGGTCGACACCCGCAACGCCAAGGCGTGGCCGAAGGTGTTCGCCGACCGGCGCGCCCTGGCCGACGCCCTGCTGTCGATCTGGGAGGGGGCCGAGCCCGTGGGCATCGACGGCGGAAACCTCCGCGACCTGTTCGCCGACGCCCTCGACGAGGCCGCCGGCCTGCTCGACCGGCCGTCGCTGGCGGAGTCGGCCGGGCGGTTCAGGGAGATCCGGGCCCTGTGGCACGAGCTGGCGGAGGCGGCGCTGCCGTCGGAGGTGCCGGAGTTCGCCACGATCCGCGAGCTGACGGCGGCGATCAAGGAGAGCGTCATGGCGGACGGCACCGCGGGCGGTCAGCAGGCGGCTCAGGCGGCCGAGGAGCTGTGGGCGGCCCGCGCCGCGGCCAACGACTCCCTGTCCGCTCTAGCCGACACCGGCCCCCTGTTCGCCGGCCTCAGCTCCCGGCTGAGCACCATCTACGAGGCCGAGCGCACCGAGATCGCCCACCTCGCCCAGCGCCTCTGACGGCGCGAGCGCGGTGACCCGCCCGTACGGACAGCTGTCCTGTCCGTACGGGACGCGCGGCGTCGTGAAGGTCAGCAGATGCGCGGGAGCGGGTCGCCGACCAGCAGGTCCACGATCCTGGTGCCGCCGGAGGCGGTCTTGAGCAGCACCATCCCCGGCGGCCCCGCCTCGACCGTGCCCACCACGGCGGCGCCCTCGCTCACCGGATGCCGCCGCAGCGCCCGGACCGCGGCCGCCGCGTGGTCCCCGTCGACCACGGCCACGAACCTGCCCTCGCAGGCCACGTACAGCGGGTCCAGGCCGAGCAGCTCGCAGGCCCCGCTCACGACCGGCCGCACCGGGATCGCCCGCTCGTCGGCCGTCACCGCCAGCCCCGCGCCGACGGCGATCTCGTTCAGGATCGTCGCGACCCCGCCCCTGGTGGCGTCGCGCATCATCCGCACCGGGACCGCGTCGAGGAGGGCGGCGACGGCCTCGTGCACGGGCGCGGTGTCGGAGGTCAGGTCCGCCTCGATGTCCAGCTCGCCACGGGCGATCATGACGGTGACGCCGTGCTCGCCGACCGGACCGGACACGATCACCGCGTCCCCGGGCCGCACCCGGGACTCGCCCAGCGTGACCGGCCGTTCCAGGGCGCCGATCCCGGACGTGGTCACGTAGCAGCCGTCGGCCTTGCCGCGCTGGACCACCTTGGTGTCGCCGGTCACCACCCGCACGCCGGCCCGCTCGGCGGCGGCCGCCATCGAGGCGGTGATCCGGCGCAGGTCGGCGACGGGGAACCCCTCTTCCAGGACGAACCCCGCCGACAGGTACATCGGCCGCGCCCCGCAGACCGCCAGGTCGTTGACCGTCCCGTTCACGGCCAGGTCGCCGATGTCGCCGCCCGGGAAGAACAGCGGCGAGACCACGTACGCGTCGGTCGTGAAGACCAGCCGGCCGGTGCCGAGGTCGAGCGTGGCGCCGTCGTCGAGCCGCTGGAGCGCGGGGTTGGCGAAGGCGTCGACGAAGACGGCCTGGATCAGCGTCCGCGACGCCTTGCCGCCCGCGCCGTGCGCCATGGTCACCCGCTCCTCGGTGACCTTCGGCTTGCGGCGGCGGGCGCGTTCGATGCGTTCCAGCACCTGTTCCTCGCGGGACAGCGGCTCCTGCCCGACCGCGGCCTCCGCCAAGGCCCGTTCAGCCCATTCCGCAGTGTTCATGGCCTCACTTCGTGAGGCTGCTCGGTCGCTCAAACCCGTCGCCTTCCCTCGTCGCTCTGGTCGCTGCGCTCCCGCCGCTCCTCAGTCCAGGCGACGGCACGACCTCGCGGCGCCGGGTGAAGCGGCCGAAGTTGTAGTAGGCCGCGCAGGCGCCCTCCGAGGAGACCATGCAGGTGCCGATGGGCGTCTCGGGCGTGCAGGCGGTGCCGAAGACCTTGCACTCCCACGGCTTCAGCACGCCTTTCAGCACCTCGCCGCACTGGCACGCCTTCGGGTCGGCCACCCGGACCCCCGGCACCGGGAAGCGCCGCTCGGCGTCGTGGGCCGCGTACGACTCGCGCATCCGCAGCGCCGAGTTGGCGATGAACCCCAGCCCGCGCCACTCGAAGTGCGGCCGCAGCTCCATCACCCGCGAGATCGCCGACAGCGCCCTGGGGTTGCCGTCCCACGGCACCACCCGGGTGTACTGGTTCTCCACCTCGGCCCGGCCCTCGGCGAGCTGCCGCAGCAGCATGTGGACCGACTGCAGGACGTCCAGCGGCTCGAACCCGGCGCACACCAGCGGCTTGCCGTAGTCGCCGGCGATGAAGGAGTAGGGCCGGCAGCCGATGACGGTGGAGACGTGACCGGGCCCGATGAAGCCGTCGAGCCGCATGTCGGGCGAGTCCAGGATCGCCTTGATCGCCGGGAGGATCGTCACGTGGTTGCAGAAGACCGCGAAGTTCCCGATGCCCTCGGCCTCGGCCCGCAGCACGGTCATCGCCGTCGACGGCGCGGTGGTCTCGAACCCGATGGCCATGAAGACGACCGTGCGGTCGGGGTTCTGCCGGGCGATCTTGAGCGCGTCCAGCGGCGAGTACACCATGCGGATGTCCGCCCCCGCGGCCTTGGCGTCGAGGAACGACCCGCGGCCCCCGGGCACCCGCATCATGTCGCCGAAGGACGTCATGATGACGCCCGGCTCGTGGGCGATGGCGATGGCGTCGTCGATGCGGCCCATCGGGATGACGCAGACCGGGCAGCCGGGGCCGTGCACCAGCGAGACCGTCTCCGGCAGGTGGTCCTCCAGCCCGTGCTTGTAGATCGTGTGCGTGTGGCCGCCGCACACCTCCATGAACGTGTAGTGCCGGCCGGGCTCGCACAGGTCCCGGATCCGCGCCGCGAGCTGCCGGGCCTGGCCCGCGTCGCGGTACTCATCGACGAACCGCAATGCCCTGCCTTTCAGGTGATGTCCGATTCGGCGAGCGCTTCGAGCTCGTCGGTGTACGCCTGTCCCAGACCGCGCAGGAGCGCGAGCGTGGCCGCCGCCTCCTGCTCGTCGATCTTGGACATGGCGAAGCCGACGTGCACGAGCACCCAGTCGCCCGGACGGATCCCGTCCTGGCTGACCAGTCCGACGTTGATGGCCCGCCGGACGCCCGCGACCTCGACCTTGGCGAGTTCGGGCTGTCCGGGGATGAGTTCGACGATCTCGCCGGGGATGCCCAGGCACATCGGCCGCCCCGCTCCTTCCCGTTCACATTCGTGTCATTTTGATGTATCGCTTCACGGCGGGCAGTTCCCGCCAGAACATGGCGACGAGCGCGGCCCCGGTGAACAGGGCCAGCAGTTTGCCTGAAAGCCGCATGTCGGCTTGCACCTCCTCTCGATCTAGCTCGGCGACAGGTTCGGCATGATCGGCAGGATCGGGTTCTCCTTGCCGGGCCGCACGCCCGTGGAGCGGCGCGCGTCCGCCGTGTCGTCCTCGTTGTGGCCCACCTGGTGCTTGTGCGCGCGCTTCTGGTTGCCCTGCCGTACGCCCTTGACGTGCGACGGCGTGTCGGGCGCCACGTCGGGCTTGCCCACGCGGATCTGTGCCATGTCGTCCTCCTCCTCATCTGCCGAGTTCGGCGAAGAAAGCTGCGATCCGATCCCAGAGCCGCTGCCCGCCGGACATGCCCGTCCATTCCTGGCGGACCAGGGCGACGAGCCGGTGACAGTCGTCGATGGGTACGAGCCAGCGCTCGTCCATGCCGCGCACGATCGCGACCAGGAAGGCCTCCACCGACGTCCGCATCGACTCCAGCTCCCCGTACCGGCCGACGAGCCGTTCCCACGCGGCGGTGTCCACCTCCCAGCGGGTGGCGCCCACCGGGCTCGGATAGTTGGCCAGGACCGTGCCGTCGGCCCGGCGTACGAAGAACGCCAGGCCCACCGGCACGCCCAGCTCGGACGGCGGCGGGCCGGTGAGGCGGATCCGCCGGTTCGGCACCAGCCGGAAGCGCCCGAGGCCGCCCTCGCCGCCCTCGCCCCGCTCGAACAGCAGCGCGCAGGCGCGGCAGGCGCACAGCACCTGCTCCTTCCGCTCCTCCAGCAGGTGGGCGTGCTCGCCCTGCAGCGGCTCGCCGCACAGCTCGCACGGCTCGGCGGCCCGCCGCCGCCGGGCGACCGGCCGGTTGACCACCCGGCCGAGCGCGCCGCCGGTCACGCTGTGCGTCACGGGGCCGCCCTCGACGTGGCGGGCCGCCGCGCCAGCGTGTCGAGCGGGATGAACGCCGTGCCGGGATCGCTCTCGGGCGGCTGGCCCGTGGGCACCCCGTGCAGCGCGAACAGGTGCGCCAGCAGGACGTCCCCGGCCGCCGCGGAGCCGAACCCGGGGTACGCGGCGGCGCGGTCCATGACGCGGGCCAGCGCCTCCCCGTACACCTCGGCGAGCGTGGCGACCGCGTCGAGCGCCAGCTCCGCCGTCGGCCCCGAGGTCGTCTCCAGCTCGTTCAGCATCTCTTCGAGCAGCTCCAGGCGCCCGGCGACGGCGCGCTCGTCCAGCCGCGGCCGGTCAGTCATGGCCGCCCCCGAACATGGGCGAGTGCACTTTTCGCAGCGTGCGGCCCTTGCCGAGATACATGTGCACGCCGCAGGGCAGGCACGGGTCGAAGCTGCGGACCGCGCGCATGATGTCGACGCCCTTGAAGTTCTCCGGCCCGTTCTCCTCGAAGATGGGCATGTCCTGCACGGCGTCCTCGTACGGTCCCGGCGTGCCGAAGCGGTCGCGCGGGCTGCCGTTCCACGGGGTGGGCGGGTACGGGTGATAGTTGGCGATCTTGCCCTTCTCGATGACGAGATGGTGCGACAGCACGCCGCGCACGGCCTCGTGGAAGCCGACGCCGATCGCCTGCTCCGGCACGTCGAAGTCCTGGAACACCTTGGTGTCGCCGCCGCGCACGCGCTCCAGCGCCCGCTCGATGAAGTACACCGCCATGGCGGCCGCGTAGGCCACGAAGTACACCCGGGCCCGGTTGCGCTCGATGGCGTTGGACCACGGCGGGATCCGCCACTCCAGCGTCGTCTCCGGCAGCGAGTCGCCCTTCGGCAGGTGGATCTGCACGCTGGAGCCGGTCGACTTCACGTACGGGGTGTCCACGAGGCCGGCCAGCGCGGTGGTGTAGAGGCGCGCGAACGGGCCGCCGCCGGTGTCCAGCGGCAGGTGGTCGCCGGTGCGCGGGTCCAGCCAGCGCGGGCTCATCACCCAGCTGTAGTTGCCCTCGAAGTCCCGCTTCTGCGGGGCGGGCAGCGTGGTCTGGTTCCACGGGTGGCGCATGTCCACCGGGTTGCCCAGCGGGTCGTGGGTGACGAACGGCTTCTCGTTCACCCAGTCGTCGTAGTAGGAGCTGCCGAGCAGGATGCGGATGCCGAGGTTGATGTCGACCAGGTTGGTGGTGATCAGCTCGCCGTCGACGACGATGCCGGGGGTGACGTACATCGCCTTGCCCCACTCGTTCATCGTCTCGTAGCGGTAGTCGACGACCTCGGGGTCCTGGAACGCGCCCCAGCAGCCCAGCAGCACCCGGCGGCGGCCGACCTCCTCGTAGCCGGGCAGCGCCTCGTAGAAGAAATTGAAGACGTCGTCGTTGAGCGCGACGGCCTTCTTGACGAAGTCGATGACGCTCATCAGCCGCGACAGGTAGTCGGTGAAGACCGTCGGCGACGGCATCGTGCCGACGCCGCCCGGATACACCGTCGAGGGGTGCACGTGCCTGCCCTCCATCAGGCAGAACATCTCCCGGGTGACGCGGCTGACGACCAGCGCCTCCTTGTAGATGTCGCCCTCGAACGGGTTGAACGCCCGCATGATGTCGGCGATCGTGCGCTTGCCGTGGATGGCGGCGTTCGGCGCGTCGGTGGTCTCGGCCCGGCTCAGCACGCTCGGGTTGGTGCCCTTGACCATCGCCTCGCAGAAGTCGACGAACACCAGGTTGTCCTGGAAGAGCGTGTGGTCGAACATGTACTCGGCGGCCTCGCCGAGATTCATGATCCACTCGGCGAGTTTCGGGGTCTTGATCCCGTACGCCATGTTCTGCGCGTAGACCGAGCAGGTCGTGTGGTTGTCGCCGCAGATGCCGCAGATGCGGCTGGTGATGAAGCCGGCGTCGCGCGGATCCTTGCCCTTCATGAACACGGAGTAGCCGCGGAACAGCGAGGACGTGCTGTGGCACTCCACCACGCGCTGGTTCTCAAAGTCGATCTTGGTGTAGATGCCGAGGTTGCCGATGATGCGGGTGATCGGGTCCCACGACATCTCGACGAGCTGGCCCGGCTTGGGCGTGACTCTTTCCTGCTGTTCGATGGCCATCCGCCGTACTCCCTCTCTCTTCGCGTGTCGGCGGTCTCTACGGACGCCAGCGCGGGTCGTAGCCGCTGGTCAGCGCCTCGCGGTTGTGCCGCCACCGGGGTTCCCTGTTGGCGGTGTGGTTGGTGATGCCGCGCATCCGGCGGATGAAGGCGCCGTACGGCTTGATCAGCGTCGAGGACAGGTTGCCGCCGGGCGGCATGTCCATGAAGGGCATGAACTTGTCCGGGAAGCCGGGCATGGTGCAGGCGATGCAGATGCCGCCCACGTTCGGGCAGCCGCCGATCCCGGCCATCCACCCGCGCTTGGGCACGTTGCAGTTCACGACCGGGCCCCAGCAGCCCACCTTCACCTGGCACTTCGGGGAGTTGTAGTCACCGGCGAAGTCGCCCTGCTCGTAGTACGAGCCCCGGTCGCAGCCCTCGTGGACCGTCTTGCCGAACAGCCACTGCGGGCGCAGCATCTCGTCCAGCGGAGGCGGCGGCGCGCTGCCGGCCGCGTGGTAGAGCACCCAGGTCAGGGTCTCCATGAAGTTGTCCGGCTGGACGGGGCAGCCCGGCACGTTGACGATCGGCAGCCCGCCGGTCGACCGGAAGTCCCAGCCGAGATAGTCGGCCAGGCCCATGCAGCCGGTCGGGTTGCCGGCCATCGCGTGGATGCCGCCGTAGGTCGCGCAGGTGCCGATGGCGACGACCGCCCAGGCCCTGGGGGCGAGCCGGTCGATCCAGGTGTTCACGGTCATCGGGTCGCCGGTCGCAGGGTCGTTGCCCAGCGACGTCCAGTAGCCGTCGCCGTTGATGTTCTCGTTGGGGACCGAGCCCTCGATGACGAGCATGAACGGCTCCAACTCGCCGCGGGCGGCGGCCCTGAACGGGGCCAGGTAGTCCTCGCCGCCGAGGCTGGGCGAGAGCACCTTGTTGTGCAGGTGGACCTTGGGCAGGCCGGGGATGACGCCGCCGACCACGTCCTCGATCGCGGGCTGGGTCGCGGCGGTGATCGAGACGGTGTCGCCGTCGCAGCTCATGCCCTCGGATATCCACAGGATGTGCATCTCGTCGTAGCCGGCGGCCTGGCCGCTCCGCTCGTGCGTCTGCGTCATCACGGCACCTCGCTGGTGAGCACGTCCGACTGGTAGGTGATCGACTCGACGACGACCCCGGTGTCGCCGACGACCTCGACGTCGACGCCGCCGCAGCGCGGGCAGGCGACGAGCACGAGCGCGCCGGCCGCGGGCGTCCTGGCGCCGCAGTCGTGGCAGCTCATCGTCGGCGGCGCGGCGACCAGTTCGAGCTGCGCGTCCTCGGCGGCGGTCCCGGCAGCGGCCACCCGGAAGCCCTGGTCGACGACCGCCGGGTCCACCGCGTGCCCGGTGACGGCGGCACGGACGCGTACCGCGGCCACCCGCCGTCCCTCGGCGCGGAGCAGAACCGCCCGGACGATCTCGTCGCACATCCCTGTCTCATGCATCAGCGCGTTCCTTGTCTTGTCGGGTCGCCTCTTGTCGGGCGGCCTCGTCGCGGGCCAGCGCCGTCACCGCGGCGACCGCGCCGTCCACGGCTGCGGCGACGGGCTCGGACAGGCCCATCACCTCGTCGATCACCTGCGGCCGGCAGCCCACCAGGAGCACCCGGCCGACGCCGCCGCCCAGCTTGCGGAGCAGGTCGAGGACGGCCTGCGGATGCATGCCGTGCCCGTCCACGGGCGGCGGGGCGTCCGGGGCCGGCTCGTCGTCGATCTCCAGGACGGCCACGGTGCCCGGCGGGCCCTCGACCTCGACCGCGTCCACCATGATCAGCGTGTCGTACGTGCCGCCCAGCAGTTCGTAGGCCAGGTGGACGCCGCGGATGCCGTAGTCGGCGACCACCACGGAGCCGGGCAGGGCCGCCGGGTCCATCCGCCTGACCACCTCGACGCCGAAGCCGTCGTCGCCGAGGAACACGTTGCCGATCCCGGCCACCAGCAC
Source organism: Nonomuraea sp. C10 (assembly GCF_008017515.1). NCBI lineage: Bacteria > Bacillati > Actinomycetota > Actinomycetes > Streptosporangiales > Streptosporangiaceae > Nonomuraea > Nonomuraea sp. C10. The sequence goes on along the minus strand of NZ_VPFF01000003.1, from coordinate 1,023,822 downwards.
CCGCTTCATCCCGGCACCCCCTGGTCCAGCGGCTCGGTCTCGTCGGGGGCGAAGTAGCGGTACCGCCCGTACCACTGGTTCAGCTCGGCCGCCGGGTCGTCCTCCAGGGTCACGGCGAAGTGGCGGCTGCCGTCCACGTCGAGCAGCACCGCCTCCACCAGGGCCGTCCTGCCGTCGAGGAACATGTCCTGCGGGTCGGTGCCGCGCAACCGGGGTCGCAGCCGCACCCTGCTGCCCTTGCGCACCGGGACCCCGCCCACCTCGACGCAGTCCGTCTCCGGCCGCACCGAGGCATCCGCCTCCGGATCCCACCAGGGCACCTGCGACTCCACCCCGGTTCCCTCGGGACGCGGGTCGCGGGTGGTGCCGTGCAGGCGGGCCAGGTCGTCCGGGGTCATCGACTCGACGCGGTCCAGGATGGCGGCGGCGCGCGGGTCGGTGGCACGCGCCTCCTGTTTCTCGGCGTCGGTGAGCGTCAGCGTGCGCAGCGACAGGATCTCGTCGATCTCGGCCGCGTCGTGCAGGTCCCCGGGGCTCTCCGGCGCGACCCGCGGGTTGTCGTAGAGCAGGATGGGCGACGACAGCATCACCTGGTCGCCGCTCAGCACGGGGAACGTGTGCGCGTTCGCGCAGTCGCGGGCCGCGGCCTCCGCCCACGGCGGGGGTTCCAGCAGCGAGACGAACCGGCCGCCGGGCACGGCGAGAAGCGTGTGGCAGGCGATCAGCGCGTGCCGGAGCGCCTCGTCCCTGGACGCCTCCGGCGACGGCTCCCGGCCGACGTTCTCAACCCGTACACACAACTTGAGCAGCGGCACGGGCTCCTGGCCGGTGTGCTCGTCGCGTACCCCCGGCTTGTTCTGCGGCACCCGCTCGTGACCGGCGTGCTCGTCGCGTACGGGCGTGCTGGTGGGGAGCGCGCAGGTGGTCAGGGACATGGTGGCGCGGGCGAGCAGGGGCCACTCGCGCCAGCGCGTCCGACCGGCCGAGCCGGGCAGCGGGGTGATCGTCTCGAAGCCGGGCACCCGCAGGTCGAGCCGCTTCGGCCCGGACAGCAGGTCCGCGACGGACGCCGTGAGGTCGAACTCGCGGGGCACGGCCTCGTCGAAGGTCAGCGCGTCCCCGACCCGGTCGGCGGCGCGGTGGCCGCCGTCCGGCAGCAGCTCCTCAGGGGTACGGCGGCGCAGGTGCAGGAAGCGGAGCCGGCAGTGCACCAGGGCGTCGGCGGGCCCGGTGAGCAGGCACTCGGTCCGCTGCCACCACGACTCGGCGGAGCCCGCCACCCCGCCGCCGTCCAGCCCGTGCGCCCTGGCCCACGGCTCCGGCAGCAGCACGCCGAACTGCCACCGGACCCGGTTCTTCGGTGAGGAACGGCGATAGGGGTACAGCAGGTAGCCCTCGTACAGGACGGAGTCCGCGACCGCCAGCGCCGCCCGGAAACCGGGCGCGGCGTCGATGCCGTTCGCGTCCACGGAGGGTGGCCCCTTCCTGTCCCTGGTCATACGTGACTCTTCTGGTATTGCCACGCCGTCTCAGGACAAGTAGGTGGATCGCTCCCCTAGGTGCCGTCCTCACTTAGCGGTTCTTGATGATTCATCCGAGGGGAAATCGGACTTTCTTCGACGTAAGCCCGCTTCGTCCCAACAGGATTTGCCCGCCGCTTTGCCGCACGGGCGCGCGCCCGGTCCAGCGGGCGGCAGGGACCCCCCCAACCGACTAATTTGCTGCCAAAACGGCACTTATCGGTAAAGATCGTCAAATGACGCTTGAGGTGCCTCACGGGGGCGGCATGACGTTCAGCGTTCTCGGGCCCGTACGGGTGCGCGGCGGCGGCGCGGTGAGCGCCCTCGGCCGGTCACAGCGCCGCGGCCTGCTCGGCTTCCTGCTGCTCAACGCGAACAAGGTCGTCACCATGGAGACAGTGATCGACGCGCTGTGGGGCGGCGCGCCACCGCCTTCGGCCCGTGCCCAGATCTACTCGGGGATCCACGCCATCCGCCGCGAGTTACGCGCCCTCGGCCTCGACGAGGTGGCCTCCTCCCGGGGCGGCTACACGTTGCGGGCCGACGCCGCCAACCTGGATCTCGCCCTGTTCGAGGGGTACGTCCGGCAGGCCGGGGCGGGGCAGCCGCCCGAGCAGGTGGTCCGGTCGCTGCGCCGGGGGCTGGCGCTCTGGAACGGCCCGGCGCTGAGCGACGCGTCCGGAGCCTATGTCGAGGCGGTCCGGGTCCACCTGGAGGAGACACGGCTCGGCTGCGTGGAGACGCTGATCGACGCCGAGCTCGCGCTCGGACGGCACGACCACGCGATCGGCGAGCTGCGGCGGCTGGTGGCCGAGCACCCGCTGCGGGAACGGCTGCACGCGCAGCTCATGCTCGCGCTCTACCGCGGTGGCCGCCGGATCGAGGCCCTCGACCTCTCCCGCGACCTGCGCCGCAGGCTGGTGGAGGAACACGGGCTCGACCCGGGCCAGGCGGTGACCGAGCTGGAGCAGGCCATCCTGCGCGCCGATCCCGGCCTCGCCCCGCCGCCGAACGGGTCCGTGACGGCCACACCCGGCGGCGCGCCCGCGCAGCTCCCTGCCGACACCACCGACTTCACCGGGCGGGATCGTGATCTTGCCCAGGCGCTGTCCGCCCTGGCCGGCCCACGGGGGAGCGCGCCGCCGATCTGCGCGATCACCGGCCCGCCGGGGGTGGGCAAGACCGTCTTCGCCGTGCACGCGGCCCACCGGGTCCGCGAGAGCCACCCCGACGGCCAGCTCTTCGTGGACCTCCGGGGGGCTGACAGCAGGCCGGCCGAGCCGGACGAGGTGCTCGCCGCCTTCCTGCGCGCGCTGGGCGTCGACGGGAGGAGGATCCCGGAGGCCCGCGAGGAGCGGTCCGCGCTCTACCGGACCATGCTCGCCGGCCGGCGGGTGCTCGTGGTGCTCGACAACGTGACCGACGAGAGCCAGGTGCAGCCGCTCCTTCCCGGCGCGGGCACCTGCTCCGTACTCGTGACCAGCCGCAGGCGGCTGGCCGGACTCGGCGCGCCGACCACGGTGGAACTCCTCCCGTTCGACGGGGAGGAGTCGGTCGAGCTGCTGGGCCGGATCGCCGGGAGCGCACGGGTCGCGGCCGAGGACGCGGAGGCCCGCGAGGTGGCGCGGCTCTGCGGCGGGCTGCCGCTCGCGCTGCGCATCGCCGGGTCGCGGCTCGCCGCGCGGCCCCACCGCCGCATCGCGGAGCTGGCCAGGCGGCTCGCCGACGAGCAGCGCCGTCTGGACGAGCTGTCCTACTCGGGGCTCGGCGTACGGGCCGGTCTCGATCTGGCCTACCAGGCGCTCGGCGAGGCGGAGCGCCGCCTGCTGCGACGGCTGGCCTTCCTCGACGTCCCCGAGGCCGGGCCGTGGCTGGCCGTCGCGGTCGTCGGCGAGCGGCCGGCCGACACGGAGGAGACGCTGGAGCGCCTGACGGACATCCACCTGCTGCGGGTGACCGGCGTCGACGGCACGGGGCAGATCAGATACGGGATGCACGACCTGGTCCGCACCTACTGCCGGGAACGGATGGCGGAGGAGGAGACCGCGGACATGGCGGTGTCCGTGGTCTCGTCGGCCGCCAGGCACCTGCTCCGGCTCGCCGCCGAGGCCCGGAGCGCCGACCGGGGCCACGACTACTACGCCCGGCTCGCCGGGGAACTGGCCGTCGCCGTGGACGAGAAGACCGTACGGCACGCGGCGGAGCATGCGGTGAACTGGCTGGAGGCCGAGGCCGCCACCGTCCACGGTGTCCTGCGGCAGACGGAGGCCCATGGGCTCTTCGACGAGGGCTGGCGGATCGCCCTGATGGGAGGCTGGCTGTACGACATCCGGTGCTGGGCGGGCGAGTACCGGAAGATCCTGTCGATCGCGTACCGGATGGCGGAGAAGTCCGGAGACCGCCGGGCCCAGGCCATCGTGCCGGCGCTCGCCGCGGAACTGGGGGTGCTCGCCGGCGCCCTGGACGAGGCCGCGCGGACGCTCGCGTCGTCCGAACGGATCTTCGCCGAGATCGGGGACGAGCACGGGCTGGCGGAGGTCTGGCGGATGCTCGTCACCCTGGAACGCACCCGTGGCGAGCACACCGTCGCGCTGCGCCGCTGCGAGCGGATCCGCGAGACCTTCCGCGTCATGGAGGACCACTCGGGAGAGGCCCACACCCTGCGCTGCGTCGGGCAGATCCACCTCGTCGAGGGCCGCGTGCCCGAGGCGCTGCGGTATCTGGAGGAGGCCCTCCGCGTCGCGGGCAGGAGCCGCGGCGGCTGGAAGCGGCTCAACACCCTGTACTGGCTGGGCGAGGTCTACCTGAGGGTGGGACGCGCGGGGGAGGCCAGGGACGCGTTCCTCAAGGTCGCGGAGGCGGCCGACCGGGTGGGCGACTTCACGGGAGGCGCCTTCGCCCGGCTCGGCCTGGCCCACGTGGCCATCGAGGCGGGCGAGCGCCGGCAGGCCCGCACCCTGCTCGCGGCGGCGCTCGACCATGCCGAACGCTCCGAGCTGACACTCGTGCTCTGCAAGATCGGCCTGGCGGTCGGCGAGGCCCTGGCGCGGCTGGGCGATCTCGCGCGGGCGGGGGAGACGATCGAACGCGTGCTGCCCCGGATCGACGGCCTGGCCTCCCCGCCGATGCGGGCCGAGGCCGTGGACCTGCTCGCACGGGTCCGCGAGGGCCGGAAGGCCGGCGCGTAGCTCGCGTATAGCTCCCGCATCAACCCGGCCTGGCAGAAAGGGAGACGAGGTCCGCCTCTCTGCCGGCGGGGGTCTACGAAGGGGAGGAGCGCCATGCGCGACATCATCTGGAACTGATCGGCCGGACGACCACGACTGGACATGGACAGGGGGTGTCTCCTATGCGCGATCTCATCTGGACCTGACCAGAACAGTCCGGCCCGGTGGGGCCGGACCGTGGTGACGACCTGATGGCGGCCGGCGGCGCTTTCCACGCGCCGCCGGCCGCCTCCAAGTGACGAAGGGCTGACAGGAGGCGGCGATGGAGAGCGGGGCCTTCCGCCACGCGTTCGCCGTCACGGAGTTCCGGGCGCTCTGGGGCGCGATGGCCGTCGTGCGCGCGGGGACGCAACTGGGCCGGGTGGCGCTGGCGGTGCTCGCCTACGAGCGCACCGGGTCCGCGGCGGTGACCGCGCTCGTGTACGCACTCACCCTGGTGCCGGCGCTGGTCGGCGGGCCGCTGCTGGGCGGGCTGGCGGACCGGTACCCCCGCCGGAGGCTGATCGTCGGCTGCGGCCTGGCGAGGGCCGGGCTGATCGCGCTGGTGGCCGTGCCGGGGATCCCGCTGCCGGTGCTGTGCGCCCTGGTCTTCGCCTCGCAACTGCTCGAATCGCCGGCCGTGGCCGCCCAGATGGCGCTCACGCCCGACATCCTGCCCGAGGACGTCTACCAGGCGGGCATCGCGATCCAGCACCTCACCTCCCAGATCGTCAGCCTGGCCGGTTTCGCGGCGGGGGGCGTGCTGGTGGCGGCGGTGGGCACGAGCGGGTCGCTGACGTTCAACGCGGCGGCCTTCGCGCTGGCCGCGCTGATCGTGCTGCGTGGTGTCCGGCCGCACCCCGCCGCGCGAACCGCGGGAGACGACGGGCGCGGCGGCCCGCTGGAAGGACTGCGCCTGCTCGTCTCCGACCACCGGCTGCGCAGCCTGCTGGCGCTGGCCATGCTCGCCGGGTTCCAGGTGGTGCCGGAGGCGCTGGCCGCCCCCTACGCCGCCGGGACCGGCCAGGGCACCGCGATGGTGGGCCTGCTCATGGCCGCGATACCGGTGGGCAACGTGCTGGGCGTGTTCTTCTTCACCCGGTTCTGCTCCACGGAGGCGCGGCTGCGGCTGCTCGGACCGCTGGCGTGCGCCGCGAGCGCGCCGCTGGTGGCCTCGGCGCTGGTCCCGGGCCCGGTCGCGGCGCTGGTCCTGTGGGCGCTCGTGGGGATGCTGGGCGCCTACCAGGTGACGGCGAACGCGGAGTTCGTCCGGATCGTCCCCACCGAGCGGAGGGGGCAGGTGCTGGGGATCGCCTCCGCCGCCCTCGTCGCCGCCCAGGGGTTGGGCATGATCGCGGGCGGACTGCTGGCCACGCACCTGGGGGTGACGGGGGCGCTGGGTGTCGCGGGGGTGGCCGGGCTGGCGGCCGGAGTGCCGGCCGCCCTCGCCTGGCGACGGGCCCGCGCCCGCGCCGGGGAGGTCGTCCCCGGGACGGCCGGGCGCCGAGCGGCGCCCCGCGATCAGGCGCCGTAGAGCCAGTCGACGTGCTTGTGGTCGTCGGGCTCGCGGCTCAGGAAGAGCTCGTTGCGCAGCAGCCGCGCCACGCCGTCGACGTGCCAGATGTCGCCCCAGACCCGCGCCGACGTCTGCACCCGGGCCGTCCGCTCGGTCCGTACGCGTTCGTACTCCTTGAGAGCGACCGGCCAGTCGCCGGAACTGGCGGCGGCCTGCGCCGCCAGGCAGTGCGCGTCCTCGATCGCCTGGCAGGCGCCCTGCGCGAGATACTGCAGCATCGGGTGGGCCGCGTCGCCGGTGAGCGCCATCCGGCCGTCGACCCAGTTCGGGACGGGCACGCGGTCGAACATCTTCCAGTGGCGGACCCGCCACAGCGACCTCAGCCCGTGCCGCACCTGCGGGCAGGCCCCGGCGAAGACCTCGTCGAGCTCCTCGGGGCCGCCGTACTCGGCCTCGCCCCGCAGGAATCCCGGCGACCGGAACACCGCGACCGTGTTGAACATCTCCCCGCCGCGCAGCGAGTACTGCACCAGATGGCAGCCGGGGCCGATGTAGGCGACCACGTCGGTGAGCGCGCGCTCGTCGGGCTCGGTCTCCAGCTCCTCGACCGGGAACGCGCCGCGGTAGGCGACGTAGCCGGAGTTGACCGGCTCGTCGTCGCTCAGCCGGGCGCGCAGCCGCGACCGCAGCCCGTCGGCGCCGATCGCCACGTCCGCCCGCTGGACGCCCGCCGCGCTGCGCACGACCGCCGTGTCCTGCGCGGTCTCGACGTCCGTGACCTCGCAGTTCGGGACCAGGTCCACGCCCGCCCGGTCGCACGCGCGCTGGAGCACGCCGAGCAGGTCGCTGCGGTGGATCACCACGTACGGCCCGCCGTACCTGGCGACGAACTCCTCGCCGAGCGGCAGGTGGGTGAGCTCGCGGCCGTCGACCGCGTCCCTGAACACCAGGCGTCGCGGCAGCACCCCGAGCCCGATCACCTCGTCGAGCACGCCCCACTCGCGCAGGATCCTGGTGGCGTTCGGGGCGATCTGCAGACCGGCGCCGACCTCGGCGAACTCCGGCGCGCGCTCCAGGACGCGCACCCGCCGCCCGGACCGGGCCAGCGCGAGGGCGCTCGACAGCCCGCCGATGCCCCCGCCCACGACGATGACGTCCACATCCCTCTCGGACACGGTCATTCCCTTCTCACTAGAGCCAGCGGCCGAGTACGGGCGCCTCACCGGCGCGTCCGGTCAGCCAGGCGGCGAGGGCGGCGCCCTCACCGCCGGCGGCCCGCATGCGTACGACGTCGACGGCCAGCGCGGCGTTGAACCCGGCGGGCAGGTCGTCGAAGCCGAGGCCGGTGCCGAGGTCGACGGCGTGCACGGCCACCTCGCGGGCGCGCATCCACGGGATCTCGGTGGCGGGGACGGTCCGGCCCTGCGCCGTGACGACCTCGTTCGTCCATGCCCGCTCCGGCAGCGCGTCCAGGTCGGCGGCGAGGGCCGCCGCGGAGCCGCGCACCAGCGCGCGCAGCTCTTCGGCGGGGATTGCCGAGCCCGCCTCGATCTCCGCGTTCCGCTGCTCGGGGCTCGCGTACATCGGCGTCCTCTCGCCGGTGCGCGCCCAGTGCAGCAGGCGGCGCAGCGCCTCGGCGTTGTGGTGGACGTGCGCGACGACGTGGCGGCGGGACCAGCCGGGCAGGCCGGTCGCCGCGCCGAGGTCGTCGTCGGCGAGCCCGTCGACGGCGTCGAGGAAGAGGCCGGTGCAGTGGTCCATCCACTCCCGGATCTCGGTCATGACCTGCGCGCCCTGTTCTCGAGCCGGCCGATGCCCTCGATCTCGGTGACGAGCGTGCCGCCGTCGGCGAGGTAGCGCGGGGGCTTGCGGGCGTGGCCGACGCCGCCAGGGGTGCCGGTGGCGATGACGTCGCCGGGCCGCAACGTCATGATCGTGGAGACGTAGCGCACCAGCGCGACGGGGTCGAAGACCAGGTCGCCGGTGTTGGACTTCTGCACCTCCTCGCCGTCGACCGCGCCGCTGATCGCCAGCTCGGGGCGGACGCCGCCGGGCAGCTCGTCGGGGGTGACCAGCACCGGGCCGAGCGGGGTGGTGCCCTCGAACGTCTTGCCCTGGAGCCACTGGGCGGTGCGGTACTGCCAGTCGCGCATGGTGACGTCGTTCAGCACCGTGAAACCGGCGATCGCGGCGGCGGCCCGGCTCTCGTCGGCCCGCCGCACGGTCGCGCCGACGACCAGGGCCAGCTCGGCCTCCCAGTCGACGGCGTCGGACTCGGCGGGCAGCGCGATGTCGTCGTACGGGCCGATGAGCGCGTCGGCGTACTTGGCGAACAGCGTCGGGTGCTCGGGCAGCTCGCGGCCCATCTCCAGGATGTGGTTGCGGTAGTTCAGGCCGACGCAGACGATCTTCCCGGGGGCGGGCACCACCGGCGCGAGCCCGGCCGTGCCGGCGGCGTGCGCGGGCCCGTCGGCGGACTCGGCGAGCGAGCGCCAGTCGTCCCGCGCGAGCAACTCGCCGACGTCGCCGAACCCGGTCTCGACGTACCGGTCGCCGTCGACGCGGACGGCGCGGGTGCCTTCGGCGGTGCGGATGGTGGCGAGTCTCATGCGTGCTTCCTCGGGTCGATCTGGACGCGGTGCTGGTGGAGCTTCTCGATGACGGGGGTGTCGCTGAACCGGAAGAGGTCGAGGCCATGCTCGGTCTCGACGGTCAGCGGCTGCCAGGACGGGACGACGAAGAGGTCGCCGCGCTCGACGTCCCAGCTCGCCGAACCCACGGTGACCCGGCCGAGACCGTCGAACACCTGGAAGACCGACGAGCCGACCTCCCGGCGGGTGGCGGTCCCGGTGCCGGGGGCGAGGCGGTGGAACTCGGCGCGGATCGTCGGCATGACGTCGCCGCCCGTGGTCGGGTTGGTGTAGCGGACCGCCGCGTGTCCCGGCTCGGTGGTGGCGGTGTAGCCCTCGGCTTCGAGCCTGAGCTGCTCGGACAGCGCCCGGTCGGTGTGCTCCCAGCGGTAGGCGAGCAGCGGGGTCGCCGGGGACGGGTCGAGCTGGGTAAGCGGGCGCAGGCCGGGGTGCGCCCACAGCCGCTCCGAGCGCGACCGGTCGGGCGCCTCCCTGCTCTCCACCTCGTCCGGGCCGAACTCGAAGAACGTCGAGTCGGTGTAGTGCTGGAACGGGATGTCGAGGCCGTCGATCCAGGCCATCGGCTCGCTGCTGGTGTTGTGGTGGCCGTGCCAGTTCCAGCCCGCCTGCGGCAGGAAGTCGCCGCGCCGCATCGCGACCGGGTCGCCGTTCACCACGGTCCACACGCCCTCGCCCTCGACGACGAAGCGGAAGGCGTGCTGGGTGTGCCGGTGCACGGGGGCGTCCTCGCGCGGGTTCAGGTACTGGATCGCCGCCCACAGGGTCGGCGTCGCGAACGGGCGACCGCCCAGCCCGGGGTTGGCCAGCGCGATGGCGCGCCGCTCGCCGCCCCGGCCGACCGGGACGAGCGCGCCCGCCTTCGTGGCCATCGGGAGCAGCCGGTTCCAGCGCCACAGGTGCGGCACGGCGGCGGACACCGGCGCGTGCGGCATCAGGTCGCCGATCTCGGTCCAGAGCGGGACCAGCAGCTCGGACTCGAACTCGCGGTAGAGCCCGTCCAGCTCGGGAGTGCGGTCGGGCTGGTCGGGCGCGTCGCTCGCGACGATGCTGACGGGACTGGTGACGGTCATCGGTGTACGGCTCCTTGACAGATGCGCTGCAGTGACCGGTTACCATCCTGGTCTAGGTTCCTCCTGATGGAATAGGTTGTTCTGCTGTGAAGAATCGCCCGTCGTACGCGATCGAGTCGGTCGATCACGCGCTGCACCTGGCCACCCTGCTGCAGCAGGAGGGGCCGCTGCGGCTGAGCGACGTCGCCGAGCGGCTGGGCGTCTCGCGCTCCACCGCGCACCGCCTGCTGGCGATGCTCGTCTACCGCGACTTCGCCGAGCAGGACTCCGACCGGCGCTACCGGGCGGGGCCCGTCCTGCGGCCCGCGCCCGTCTCGGAAGCCCCGGTCACGCTGCTGCGCAGGGTGGCCCGCCCGCACCTGGAGCGGATGGTCGCGCACGTGCGCGAGTCGGCGAACCTGGTGGTGCGCGCGGGCGCGGAGGTCCGCTTCGTCGACACCGTCGAGTGCGACAACGTGCTGCGGGTCGGCGACCGTACGGGGCGCTCGCTGCCGGCCCACCTGACCTCGGGCGGCAAGGCGATCCTGGCCCTGCTCCCGCCCGCCGAGCTGGCGCGGCTTTACGCGGACGAGGCCGAGCTGGCCCGCGTCCGGCGCGACCTGGCGGCGGTGCGCCGGCGCGGCGTCGCCATCAACGACCAGCGGACGGAGACGGGCCTGACGGCGGTGGGGGTGGCGCTGCGCGACGGATCGGGCCGTCCGTACGCGGCGATCTCGATCGCGCTGCCCACCGCGCGTTTCACCAGGGAGCGGCTGCCGGGCTGGATCAGCGCGCTCACCCTGACCGCGGCCGCGATCGAGGCCGACGCGATCTGACCGCTCAGGCGCGCACCGGCTCGTAGTGGAGCGCGAGGATCCCGCAGTCGAACGTCCGCGTGCCGGCCACACGGAAGCGGTGGTAGGCGTCCGCCGGGAACACCGGCATGCCGGCCCCGATCGAGGTCGGGTTGACGAACAGGTGGAGCTCGTCGACGAGCCCCGCGGCGATCAGGCTCGACACGAGCGTGCCGCCCCCGTACACGATGAGGTCGCCGCCCGGCTCGGCCTTGAGCCCTTCGATGATCTCGGTCAGGTCGCCGCCTGCCACGGTGGCGTTCTCCCACGGCGACTCGGTGAGGCTGTTGGAGATGACGGTCTTGGGCGTGTCGTTCATCCAGTCGATCGACTCCTCGTCCTCGCCCTCGGGCCTGGACGCCCAGGCCGGGATGAACCCTTCGGCGAGCTTGCGGCCCAGCACGATGCGGTCGACGGACTTGGTGAGCGCGTTGACGTGGTCGCTGAGGTCGTCGGTCCACGGGAACGTCAGCCAGTCCATCTCGCCCTGCGGGCCGGCCATGAAGCCGTCGACGGTCGTCTGGACCTGGAGCTTGAGCTTGCGCATGGATGAGTCCTTTCCGGTTCGCCGCTTCCGATGGTGGCGGAGCGTTCTTACGACCTTCTTACGCTCCTCTTCCTGGCTGAAAGTTTCAGGGGCCGTCGCAGGTCACCAGGGGGAGGGCGCCCGCCTGGTTGACGGCGGGCCGACGGCGTGGGATCAATCGCCCGGAAAGCGCTTACCTGAAGGGAGATGGTCGTGTTACCTCAACCTCGAAGGGCGGGCGGCTGGCGGCGTCTGCTGCTGAGCCTGGTCGCCCTGGCGACCGCCATGGCCGGCGCGGTCGCCGTCCAACTGCCCGCGCGGGCGGCCAGCGTCGACACGAACGCCTGGTACGTGCTGGTCAACCGGCACAGCGGCAAGGCGCTCGACGTGTACGAGTTCGCCACCCATGACGGCGCGCCGATGGTGCAGTGGGCCCGCAACGACGGCAACCAGCAGCAGTGGCAGTTCGTCAGCTCCGGCGACGGCTACTACCGGCTCAAGTCCCGCCACAGCGGCAAGGTCCTGGACGTCTACGAATGGAACGCCAATGGCGGCGCCCAGATCGTCCAATGGGCCGACACCAACGGCTGGAACCAGCAGTTCCGGCTCGCCGACTCCGACGGCGGCCACGTCCGACTGATCAACCGCCACAGCGGCAAAGCCCTGGAGACCTGGGAGTGGTCGACTGCCGACGGCGCCCGCATCTCCCAGTGGGACGACCTCAACGGCGCCAACCAGCAGTGGCAGCTCGTCAAGATGGGCAGCGGCGGCGGTAACGGCGGCGGCGACGGCAGCGGCGCCTGGCCGTCCGACACCGGCAGCGTGCACCAGACCACGACCCGCAACGCCGGCACGTTCTTCGACGGCGGCATGAAGCGCTACTACGGCATCGGCGACGGCGGCCAGAGCGAGAGCCAGGACCCCATGTTCGTGGTGGCCAACGGCGGCACCATCCAGAACGTCATCATCGACGCGCCGGCCGGTGACGGCATCCACTGCGAAGGCTCCTGCACGATCAGGAACGTGTGGTGGAACGACGTCGGCGAGGACGCCGCCACCTTCCGCAGCTCCAGCAGCTCGGCTGCCTACCTGGTGGACGGCGGCGGCGCCAAGTCCGCCTCCGACAAGGTCTTCCAGCACAACGGCGCCGGCACCCTCACCATCCGCAACTTCCAGGTGCACAGCGCCGGCAAGCTCTACCGGGCCTGCGGCAACTGCTCCACCTCCTACCAGCGGCACGTGGTCATGGACGGCATCACCGCCCGTTCCACCAAGGTGCTGGCCGGGATCAACACCAACTGGGGTGACACGGCCAGGTTCAGCCGGATCACCGTGTACGGCAGCGCCACGATCTGCGAGAAGTACCGCGGCGTGCCCAAGGGCAGCGAGCCCACCAAGATCGGCGAAGGCGCCGACGGCGTCAACTGCCTGTACTCCTCGTCCGACATCACCTACCGGTAGCCCGCAAGTGCCGGGGAGGGGCGACCTTCCCCGGCACGTGATGTTAGCGATAACACAAGGAGACCCATGAGACTCCTCGCCATCATCCTCACCCTCTTGCTCCTCCCCGCGCTCCCCGCCAACGCCGCCCCCGTGAACCTGGCCACCGCGGCGACCCCCTCGGCCTCGTACACCTCGCCCTGGGAGAGCGTCAACGCGATCAACGACGGCGTCGACCCGCCGCGCTCCAACGACACCGCCAACGCCCGCTGGGGCACCTGGCCCCAGACCGGCACCCAGTGGGCCGAACTGACCTGGCCCACGGCCCAGACGATCACCTCCGCCGAGGTCTACTTCTTCGACGACAACGGCGGCGTACGAGTCCCCGCCTCATGGAAGCTCCAGCGCTGGAGCGGCGGCTCGTACATCGACATCCCCGGCACCTACCCCACCGCCGTCAACGCCTACAACCGCGTGACCTTCTCCCAAATCAGCACCGTGCGGCTGCGCGTCGTCCTGCAGAGCGGCGCCGCGTCCGTCGGCCTCCTGGAGGTCAAGGCGATCGGCGACAACGGCAACCCCTCGACTCCCTGGAACCCGCCGGCCAACCTCGTCACCCCGCTCAACGAGGTCTGGCAGCACGTCGAGAGCACGTACCCGAACCTGTACGGATTCCGCAACTACGGCTGGGACCAGATCATGGCCAACGGCGGATCCATCAACTACTGCGTCCGCTGGGACTCCAGCGCCACGGTGACGGCCGCCCAGCGCAACCGCATCCACGCCACGCTGGCCCGCCAGTTCAAGAAGTGGATGGACGTGATGGCAGGCCAGGAGGGCTGGCCGTACACGAACGTCCCCGTGAAGGTCGTCGGCTGGGCCGTACGCGACCGCAACCAGCTCCAGTGGACGGACAACTCCGTCGACATCTACGTCGGCGACATCCGCGAGAACGCCCCCCAGTGCGTCGCCGCCTGCGGGCGCTTCTTCAACCAGAACGGCACCTACCCGAACTGCCCGGGCGGCGCGGCGCGCCACTACGACATGTCCCTGTGGCTCACCGCCGGCATGGGCGGCGGCGCGGGCGGCGACTGGGGCCAGCGGCTCGGCAGCGAGTACTACATGGCCAACCTGGACGCCGACAACATGCACATCCTGCTGCACGAGATCGGCCACTCGTTCGGGCTGGACGACTTCTACGACTGGACGCCGTCCGGGGTGTGCTGCTTCCTGATGAAGGCGGGCAGCGCGTCGTCGATCACGGACTTCGACGCGTGGATGTTCCGCGACTGGTGGCGCCACCTGAAGAGCCGCTACGGCCGCTGAATCCGCCGCCCTACGCGCCGGCGCTCGCCCATCCGCTGGGCAAATGGAAGGTCCAGCCGGGCCGCCACGCGAACGGCTGATCGACCAGATCGGCGAGCGGAACGCCGTGCAGAAGGTGCTGCAAGGCCCAGCGGTTGGCGGAGTGCGAGATCAGCAGCACCTTCTTGCCCGCCCACTCCACCGCCAGCTCGGCCAGGAAGTCGTTCATCTGCCCGACCACGGCCCGGTAGCTCTGGCCACCGGGCCACGGCTCGTCGATGTGCCGGGCACGCCGTGTCTCCAGCAGGCTCACCGGCATGCCGTCGAACTCGCCGTAGTGGCACTCGCGCAACCGCCGGTCCTGGAACAGAGGGATGCCCGAGCCCTCGAAGGCGACCCGCGCGGTCTGCACGGCCCGGCGCAGATCGGAGCTGAACACCGCGTCCAGCCCGTCGTCGCGGCGGCGCTCGCCCAGTTCGGCGGCCAGGGCCAGGCCCCGCTCGGACAGCTCACCGGGCAACCAGCCGCTGGCGATGCCGGCCTCGTTGTGGACGCTTATCGAGTGCGTCTCGTACACGATCTCCACCGTCATCGGCGTTCCCAGTACGTCAGATTCCGACCTGGCTTCCCAGGCTAGGGGTCGCTGCCGTACACCGCCGGGAAAAGGGCGCTTCGGAAGGCAAGCTGAGAGCGTACGGGCCGCCGGACCCCGCAAGCGTGACCTCGCGTTTTCTAACTGGAGGGCAGGACAGGCCGCCTACATCACGTCGTCTCGCATGAGACTCGTCCGATCTCCTGTTCAGAGGACACGGCTCTTGCCCTCTCTATAACATTCATGTTATGAATTGGGGAGATGTGGAGTTGGAGCCCGAGGTCGACGACTGGTTCGACTCGCTCGATCAGGACGACCAGGAGACAGCGGTCTTCTACGTTGACCTGCTGGCCGCGCGCGGTGTGCTGCTCGACGAGCCGTACACCAGGCAACTGTGCGGGAAGCTTCGGGAACTCCGATTTCACCTCTCCGGGGAGGCGGTACGTATCACGTACTGGATCGCTCCGGGCAGACGCATCATCCTGCTCACGGTCTTCCGTAAGCAGCGGATGCGGGAGACCGCCGAGATCGAACGAGCTGTGTGTGCCTCGGCGATGTGTCGCCGAGGCACACACAGCGGACGAGGAGTGATCGACATGGGCGAGCGCAAGGCATGGTCAGACAAGCGCGCAGAGATCATGGGTCGCCCTGGTGCCGGAGCCGCTTATGAGGCGGCACGTCTGCGCTTCGAACTAGGTGCGGCCGTACGGAACCGCCGCGAAGAACTCGGTCTGACCCAGGCCGAACTGGCCGAGCGGGCCGGGCTCAAGCAGCCGGCTGTGGCGCGGTTCGAGGCCGGCGGCACGATGCCCACCATCCCCATGCTGGAACGTCTCGCCGAGGCCCTCGACCTGCGTCTCAGTGTTCGTCTTCAGCCGCTTCGGAAGGCGGGCTAGGGACGGCGCCCGTTGAGCCCGATCTTGGCAGCCGTTCAGAAGTCGAATTCGCCTCGCTTGGCCCCGTCCACGAAAGCGTCCCAAACGCTGGCGGTCACCACGAATGGCGCCTGCCCTGGGCTCTCGGTGTCACGGATGGCCACTCGTCCGCCGGACAAGGGGGCGACCTCGATGCAGTCTCCGCCATTCGATCCGCTCTTGGTGGCCTTCCGCCAGGCGGCGGCGCTCAGTTCGTCGTTCACGTCCATGTCTTGGCTGCCTCTCTGAGTAGCTCGATAGACACATGCTGGGGGTGTGCCTCAGCTCGGATGGCGTCGTACTTCATATGGATCGCAGCGACGTCCTCCGGTCGGTCAGTCATCTGCCCGTGCCCCGTGGACTCGTAGTACACGATATCTGGACTTCCGGCTAGTTGGGCGATCACAAAGCCCCCGAGGAGTCCTGTGGTCGCACAAAAAGCCATGGGGACCACTTGGATAGCGATGTGTGGCCGTTCTGCCATCTGGACCAGGTGTTCGAGCTGGCAGCGGATGGTCAACCGACCTCCAATGGGACGTTGGAGTACGCCTTCATCGAGCAGTACCCAGAACATTGGGGGGTTGAGGCGAGACCAAATGATCTGGCGCTCCAGGCGTGCTTGTACGGATTTCTCAACCTGCTCCTCCGTTACGCCGGGCTCGCCACGCAGCATGGCGCGAGCGTAGTCCTCCGTCTGCAGTAATCCCGGGATGAGGAGAGGCTGCCATGTTCGGAGGCTCTGAGCTTCCTGCTCAATGACCCTTTTTCATCCTCAGGAGGCCTGAGCAGCGCGGTGGTTCTGGAGGACGGCGATGGCCTTGCAGAGGTGGCCGGCCTTGGAAGGGCTGCAGCGTAGCTTGCGGAGGATTTTCCAGCTCTTCAGCTGCGCGTTCGCGCGTTCTCCGGGGCCGCGAAGGCGGGCGTGGGCGCGGTTGGCCCGCTTCTGGGACTCGGGCTTGTTCTTGCCCTTGACCCTGCTGGCTAACTCGGGTTCAGGCGGTGAGAGCCTGGTCGAGGCGGGCGAGGTGGCTGGTACGGGTGCGATCGAGAGGGTGGCCGTTCCACCAGGCATCGAGTCGGGTGAGGTTGAGGGCGGTGGCTGCGATGACGTGTTCGAGGTGGACCTTGCTGAGTCCGCGGTAGCGGGCTCGACGGATGCCGGTGATGGCGACGGCTTGTCGAATGGTGCCTTCCACCCCGGCTCGGATTTTGTACTTGTGCTGCCAGTCTTGGCTGGTCTGCTGGGTGCGAGCGGCGTCGAGGGCTTGTTGCTGGGTTTGGGTGTGGCGCAGGCTGATCTGGCGGCGGCCGCTGTTACTGCTGGTGCATTCGGTCCTGGCAGGGCAGGGCGTGCAGGTCTTCGCGGAGAATCTGACCACGATTGTGTCCAGGCCGCGTTGGATGGTGGGGGTCCAGGAGATGCTGGTTTGTCCTTGGGGGCAGGTGGCCTGCTTGGCGGTCCAGTCGATGGTGAATGCCGCCCTGTCGTAGCCGGTGGCTGCGCGGGCCTGGGGCGAGGAGTCGAAACGCACCGGTGCCACCAGGGCCAGCCCGTAGAGGTCACGGGCTGCGACGATCAGTTCGGCCGAGGCGTATCCGGAATCGACATAGTGCTCGGCCGGGAGCAGATCCCGCCGCTGGAGTCCTTGATGGATCGAGGCCGTCATGGCCATGTCCGCGACGGTCGCGTCGGTCGTCGCCACGTTCGTGATCAGATTCGGCGGTGCGCTCGCCGCGCCGTCCCCGCTGGTGCCGCAGGTTTCGCTGATGTGGACCTTGTAGCCGTTCCAGAACACATCGGTCTTGGCCGACCAGCGGGTGTCTGGATCGTAGGGAGAGGCCAACCGGTGTCTGCCGGGCGGCAGTCCCTGTCCGCCGTCGCGCAGGGGCCGCCGCCGTTCGACCACCTCCCGCCCGCGGGCATCGACGGTCCGGACGAAGTTCTGGACCAGCATCACCCGCAGGGCCTGCACCGCTGGCAGTTCCCGCAGCCAGGAAGGGGAGAATGGCGCGTAGACCGCCGCGCAGAGCGCATATCCGTCAGCGCCGTAGGCACGCGCGAGTTGCTCCTGCTTGGTCTTGGAGGCCGGCAGCCGCCATGAGTCGATTCGTGCCCGATACCGGTCCGCCCAGTCCTGCACCTCCAGAACCTGTTCCACCCAGCCGGGCGCGGCAGCCGCGAGGGCTTCCAAGGCAGCACGCACGCATTCGCCGGCCAGCTCGACCCGGTTCAGATCCCGCACCGCCGAGACCACATGCGTGGCATCGGTGCGCTGCTTCCCACCCTCTTTCACCAGCCCCTTGTCCTTCAGCGCCTCCAGCAGCAGGTCCAGGACCCGCTCCTCCAGCCCATGCGCGATCACCCGGGACCGGAACTCACTCAACACGCTCGCGTCGAACCCCGGGTCATTGAGCTCCAGCCCCAGCGCGTACTTCCACGACAGATCCGTCCGGACCGCTTCAGCAGCCCGCCGATCGGTCAAATCCTCCACACGCTGCAACACCGTGATCAACGCTAGGCGGCCTGGAGACCAGCCCGGCCGGCCCTCCGCCCCGAACGCGGCCACGAACTGCTCATCGGCGAACAACTCACCCAGCTCATCCCGCACCCGAACCGGCAACGGCATCTCTCGCCGTCCTCGATACATCACCCGGATCGCTTCAGCCACCTGCGGCGACGGCTCTGGCCACGGACACGGCTGCACAGACACCCGGACACTCCACCCGCAGCCGGGACGAGGGGAAAACGGCCGCCCTTCATGATCCACACCAACTACCGCCAAGTCACGGACCACACCCCACGCGCCGCGAGTTAACCATCAGGGTCGCCCTTGTACGGGGTACGGACCGGGCCTTCGGCACCCTGATACGCCTTGTCGGCCAGGGTGATGATGCCCGCACGTTCGAGCGCGCGCAGGATGCCCCAGATGCGGGCGGCGCTCAGGTCGTGGGCCTTGCCCGGCAGCGCGCCCGAGGTCCACAGGATGGTCCCGTCCGGTGCGGCGATGACCTGTACGTTCATTCCGTGCACGCGATGCTTGCCGGAAAAGTAGGGCCGGTCGGCGGCGATCCGGTCGATGGGGATCAGCGTGCCGTCCAGCACCAGGTAGTGCAGCCCGTCCCGCTTGGCCTTGCGCAGCGCCTGGCGAGCTTGGGCGAGCGGGCCGACAACAGCGCGACCGTCTCCTCCACATACCGCCACGCGGTCGCCGCCGACACTCCGAACCCGGCCCCGAGCTCGGTGAACGTTTCGCCCTTGCGCAGGTAGACCAGCACCAGCAGCGCCTGCCGGCCGGGGTTCAGCCGCCGCCAGGCCGACCCGATCGTCTTACGGTGGCGCCGGATCATCCCGGCGACGTACTTCAGCGTCTGAGGCGACAAATCGACGGCGGCACGGTAGAACAACACCTGAAGCTCCTGGTTGCGACGGTGTGGGTTGTGGTGATCAACCCGTCTACCAGGAGCTTCTTCATGTCACCGGCCGAACACCGGCATCGCGATCATGCTGTGACCAGGGCAGCCGCCACGGAGCCTGAAAAAGGTTCAATGTCCAGCCACTCGCGAAACCATCGAGGGCTCGCCTCACGGCTTATGAGAGGCCAGAGGCGGAGCAACTCCCCCTTGGCTCCCACGGCTTCGTCGCAGCGTTGGACGAGATCCTTGCTCGGCGTCCGTTGAGCTCTCTCGATGAAGCCGACCAGGCCGGGGCTGAACCTGATTATTTCCGCCAATTGTTCCTGGGACAATCCGGCGTTTTTTCGAAATTTGCGTAGCTCGGCGCCGAAGAAAGCCAATGGGCTGGCCGTGGGGTCAAGCTCAAGGGGGGCGGGCATCCGTGACTCCTGTTCCGGTAAGTAGCACGAGAGTCCTACGCCAATCAGACGGCCGGTCCTACAGAACTGTCCGAACGGTGTGTCATCCATTCGATTCCGTAATGTAGCTCACCGCAGGCACTCTGTGTAGTGGGAAGCGCAAGTAATGACAGGTGAAGCGATGTGGGTCACACAAGCTCTGGCTGCTTCCAGTTTGATCGGGCGGGGCTGAAGATTCTGGACATGCAGTATTTGGGCCCCGCGAATAGGGCGGTTCATCCTTTACTGCATTTCGTACTGGCTGATGCCTGTGACACGGGAGCGAATACATGGATCCGGGAGGTGGCGTAATGGACAAGCTCTCGTTCGGCGAGATCGTGCCGGAAGTCCAGCACTCGGCGAAGGCCGCTGCGGTGGCGGAGCGTTCAAGCTCTGTCGGCCGGAGCATGGTCTGGCGGCTTCGGGATGACGCCCGTGCGGTCGGTGATGCCCGCGACCTCGTCCGGCGCGCGCTTCTGCTGGTCGGTCTGAGGCGGGATCTCGTTGACGACGCCGTGCTGATGGTCAGCGAGCTGGTCACGAACGCGGTTCTGTACGGTGACGCGCCGTACGAGCTGGTGGTACGGGTCGATCCGGTCGAAGTGGTGTGCCTGGTGGTCGACGCGGGAGCCGTTCATCCGGTGCGCCGCCCGGGTGTGGACGGTCAAGCCGAGCACGGGCGAGGGCTGCTGATCGTGGCGGAGTTGTCGGCCGGGTTGTACGGCTGCGTTCCGCAGGGGTTCACCACGTGCCCTGGGCTGCCGGGCAAGGCGACCTGGTTCGCGCTGCCTCGTACGGCAGGCCGGCGGTGAGGGTGGCGTCAGACCTGTTGGAGGATTATCACGGCCTTCACGTGGCTCCTGTCCAGGAGGGACATGAACGGATCGCCTGGGCGAGCCCCGCCGCTCGGTGCGTGCGGGTCCGGGTGCGCGAGCACACGTGCAGCCGGTGCGCGCCCTGCTACGAGTTCTGCGCCGCGGGCGGGCTCGCGTTCGTCCGGCGATCTGTCAAAGGCGTGATCCACGAGACGGCGTGGACCACGACAGCGAAGGCTGAGCAGGTCTGGGCGGCGATGCTCAGAGGCGAAGCCTGTTGAGGTGAACGCAGCCCTTCGGCGACTGGAACTCAAACGCGCAGGACGGTGACCTGGCGACCGGAGGGTGTGGTCGTCTGTTCGAAGCCGCCTCGTTCCTGCCAGGACGGAGCCTCGGGGCGGCGGTCGAAGATCACCAGTGCGCCGGTGGAGAGGGTGAGGCGGTCCAGGTAGCGGTCGAGCTGGGCGAGGCCGTCGGGTGCCGGGTCGTTCTCGCCTGCTCGCCACACCTTCAGCTCCATGGCCTCGCGCTGCATGAGCCGTTCGCCGTCGGGGCTCGTGTAGGGCCAGCGGACGAGCACGTCCAGACGTTTGGTGCCGGCCGCGTACTCCCGGTCGAGGTAGCCGCCGCCGTTGACCAGGCGGTGCAGGAAGGCCATGAGGATGATCTGGCAGGCGGCCTCATGGTAGCCCTCCTGGCGGACCAGCACCTCGCCGTGCTCGCGCCAGAAGACGACGAACTCCTCCAGCAGGCGCGGCAGGTCGAACCGGCCGTCCGGCAGCACGAAACTGCGCGGATCGGCCATCACGTACTGTTCCGACGGGTCTCCGAGCACTCGCAGAATGACCTCCCGGTAGATCGGGTTCGCCACTTCGAGCGGGGGTTTCTGCTTGATCAGGCCCAGGTCGCGTACGTAGGACAGGTCGTCGGAGAAGGCGGGGTCGATGTGGGGGAAGATCCCGGCCACGACCGGCTCCATCACCCGCTTGACCCGCGGCTCATGTAGCCGGGCCATCACAGAGTCCAGATGTGTGGCACGCGTCCGGATCAGCCGTTCCTTGGCGTCTTCTACCTGCCCGGCGGTGACGGCGCCGGTCACGCCCATCTCGAAGACGACCTCATGGGCGAGGGCGTTGACCAGCCACGGCTGACCCTGCGTCAGCTCGAACACCCGCTCCACCGCGTCCTTGGCGAACTCCTGGCCGGTCTGCTGAGTGTGCTGGTCGTAGAGGTCGGTGATGTCGTCGGCGGTGAAGTCGCCCAGGCGCAACGACTCGGCGACGATGTTGAACGGGCTGGCCGGGTTCGCCCTGCCGGGCTCGCCACCCGATGCGACCTTGTAGTCACGCAGGTCGCGCAGCCCGCACAGCACCACGGATGCGGGGAACGGTTGGCCCTCATGCCGGGCGTTGTGGCCGTGGCGGAGCTGGCTGAGGATGCTGACCATGCTGTTGCCCTGCAGGGCATCGATCTCGTCGAGGAGCAGCACCACCCGCCGCGGGCAGCGGCGGCACCACTCGCTCAGCGCCGAACCGAACCGGGCGCCCGCCGGAGCCTGCGGCCAGTGATCCGGCGGCAGCAGCTCGTCCGGCCAGCCCGATCGCGCGGCGGCCTCGCGGAGGGAATGAAGCAGAAGCGACTCCACGGCGGCGTAGTCGTCACCGGCCGACTTGGCGCGCTCGCAGGAGAACATCAGGGCGGCGATGTCGCCCTCGGCGGTCAGCTCGGACGCCAGGGTGCGCAGCATCGTCGTCTTGCCGGTCTGCCGGGGCGCGTGCAGCACGAAATAGCGGTCCATCTCGATGAGCTCGCGCGCTTGGGGGAGCCGTTGCGTGGGAGGCAAGATGTAGTGGTGCAGTGGGCTACACGGTCCCGTGGTGTTGAAGTATTTCGCTTGGGGTTGCCGCATGGTCACATTGTGTCATCATCTTGCCGCTGAATGTCTGGGACAAGGGATTCACGTGGCTCCTGTCCAGGAGGGACAACCACGGAGACAGACGCCTACTGCCCGTTCGGTTCATCGCTGAGATGGCCTACGGTGGTCAACGCGGGAAGGGCCGCGATGCGGTCGTGAAGATCACGGGTCTCAATCCCCGCATCGCCCACACTGAGCAACTTCTGGTCGAGGGCGCGCAGACGTACGCGTGTCGTATTCCGCAAGGATTGTGCAGGCACCGCGTCAAGGACCTGACCTGCCAGTGCGGTCGCGTAGGAGTATTGGCGGCGAGCGGCCTCCGCTCGCGCTTGGACGATCAGTGCAGCCGCCCAGCCAGCTCCTCCATGTCGGCTGTGCTGCTGTGATGCTTGTGCATGCGTGACGGCCTGGTCTTGCGCGCCGATCAGCAGGGCGCTCTCAGCCAGATGCAGCAGCAGTTCGGCGGCGTCGAACCCGAACCTGCCGGGCTGGTCTCCGTGCGGGTCGGCCGCCATCTCGTTCTGGGCTGCCGCCATCATCCTTTCCGCCTCCGAGCGGTGGGATGGACCGAGCGCAGCCGTCGCGCGCAGTAGCCCCCAGGCGATGATCTGCGCCCGCCGCAGCGGGGTGCGCGCGTACTCCAGAGCTTCGGCTGCCAACTCGACTGCCTGCTGCGGTTTGCCCTGACTGCAGGCGGTCATGGACTGAGCGCCGAGCGTCCAGCAGATCAGGTCGTGGTCGCCTACAGCCGTGCCCAGGCGTGCCGCCGTACCGAAATGAATGGATGCGGCCGCGTGGTCAGCGGTGTGGAAGGCGGTGTTGCCGACGAGAGCGGACAGCCATGCCGCCAGGCGACGCAGTTCGATGCGGTCGGCGTCGGCTTGAGGCCGGCGCAGCATCGGCCCCACGAGCGCGCGGGTTCGGTGTACTTCGGTGGCCAGGACAGCAGGCGGGAACGCCGAGTAACGCAGCGCGTAATACTCCACGGCCGCCTGCAGCGCCTGGCGGGCAGCAGGCCCGCCTGCAGGCCCGTCGACCTCAAGCGCGAGCTCGACCGATTCGCGCAGCGCTGACAGGGCGGCGTACTGGTCTTCGGTCATGGGGCGCCTCCAATGCGAGGCACGGTACCCCGCTCCGGGGCGACGCGGTGGGATGGCCGCGGAACTTCTCGGCAGACCCAGCGTCTCCGGGGTCACCCCGTACAGGCGGCAGAGCATCGGCCCGTACTCGGGGCCCGGCGGATGCACCCCGTGCTCCCAGCGGCACAGCATGCTGCTATTGACCGGCGGCGCGACCAGGTTTTCGTCCTCGAACAGGGCCTGAATACCGGCGATCGTTTGCGGTCGTGACCATCCGTAGGCCAGCCGCCATGCTTCCAAAGGAAGCAGCTGTGGCAACTCGTCGCAGATGGCACCGGCGATGCGCTCGACCACCCAGCCGGCCCGCTGCCCGCGTTGGCGGATGTCATTGGCTGTGCGAAGCAGTTCCGCTCGCAGGGCCCGTGTGATGACAGTCACGTCGGCGCCTCCCGTGCACTGCCATCGGAGCGTACCTCTGCCAAGGTGCCCCGGACATTGCCACGGCAGGCAATGTTGCAGACCTGGACCGGCATTGATGCGGACGCGGCCAAGGCCGGACCGTGAAGAGGAGCCCGCCGTCGCGATGACCAGGCTGCGGCGGCGGGGAGGCACCAGACCCCAGGAGGTCCTCGTGACACTTACCGCCGCATCCACGCGTCCCGCACCGCCGGTGGCGGGCCGGCGAGACCCGCGATCGTTCGTCAGGCCGGATGTGTGGGACCGCGAAATCGCGCTCCTCGTCCGCGACTACCCGTTCGACGAGGTCATGGCCAATCGGCTTTTCGGTCAGGCCGTCGCTTACCTCATCACCGCCATGGAGAAGTGGGGCGAGCATCTGGAGATCGGCTGCGGCCGACTGGTCGACATCGCGGTCCACGCCTTCATCCTCGACACCCGCAACTACCGGGAGTTCTGCGCTCAGCACTTCGACGGGCGCTTCCTCGAGCACGTTCCGGAGATCGGGTTCAAGTACGACGGGTCGGTCGAGCGGACCGCCCACATCCTCGCGGCCAATGGTTTCGAGGTGGACTGGCCGCTGTGGGAGCGCGACTTCTCCCAGTGCACGCCGTGTGCTCCTGGCACGGACTGTCACTGACCGAAACCAGCATTGAGGGCCGGGCCTCTACGGGGTCCGGCCCTCGGCTGTGCCCTGATGCAGCAGTTCGCCGGTGCGCAGACGGGTGCGACCTGTACGGTGACGCGGGTTCCGTCCGCTGCGTCACAGGGAACCGTCCATGCGCACCATCACCGACCGCGTCGACTACTGGAATCACTACGCTTCCGGCGTCTCGCAGGACAATCCGGAGGATGCGTTGAAGAGCGCCTTCGGGTGGACGCAGTACAGCGGGCACGGTCCGGGGGAGGAACTGTTGGGGGAGCCCGCCACAGCGCTGGAACTCGGGTCGTGCCGCGGGCACGCTGTGGCAGCGCTGGCGACCAAAGGCATCGTGGCGACTGGAGTCGATCTGTCTCCCGTCCAGGTCGAGCGCGCTTTGTCGGGCTGGGGCCATCTGCCCGACGCCCACTTCGTCCAGGCCGACGTCCTGGACTACCTGGCCGACTCCCCAGGCACTCAGTGGGACGCGATCTACAGCATCTTCGGGGCGGTGTGGTTCACCGACCCGGAGCGGCTGCTGCCGCTGGTGTTCGAGCGGTT
Source organism: Nonomuraea sp. C10 (assembly GCF_008017515.1). Taxonomy (NCBI): domain Bacteria; kingdom Bacillati; phylum Actinomycetota; class Actinomycetes; order Streptosporangiales; family Streptosporangiaceae; genus Nonomuraea; species Nonomuraea sp. C10. The sequence goes on along the minus strand of NZ_VPFF01000003.1, from coordinate 998,932 downwards.
GGCGCCGGGCGGCAAACTGGTCTTCTCACAGGCGCCGGCGGTGCCGGGAAGCTACGGCGTGCAGGGCATGTACGGCAATGGCTTCACCGGCCGGGCGGTGTGGATCTATCGATGGGCGTACGAGCCGGAAACATGGCGCGAACTGCTGCTCGGCGTCGGGTTCCGTGACGCGCATGCCCGGATCCATCCGGCCCCGGCTCCGGATCACGTGGGGACGCTCATAGGGGAGGCATGGCGGTAGAGGCGGATCGGCTGGTGCCAGTCACCGTCCCAGAGCGGAGTCCACTGACGGGCTGGCCCAACTTGTTTAAGTCCTCCAGATGATCGACACGTCGAAGAGCCGCTTGACGACCTCGACCGCCCACGCGTCCTCCCCAGATTCTGCGATCCCGTCGAGCGAACCTCCCTGCGCCGGTTGGACGATTCGACGTACGAAGCCCGCATCCTCTGCACTTCCGACGGCGAGCCCTTCGAGGCGCTGATCGTGACAAGCTGGCGGGTCACCGCCGCCGCCCGCCGTACCAGCGTGCGCTTCGCCTCCGGCGCCGAGCTGCTTCTGGACCATCACGCCGTAGCCGGGTACCTGGTGCAGAACGGGCGGATCACCGAGAACTTCGGCACCGACGGGAGCGTCCCACGCCGGGAGAGCCATTACATCGGCCTCTATCGCCGGCTCCTCGTCGACCGCCGCCCCCTCATGCCGAGAGAGCAGAGCAGCCTCCTGCACAACGTGCTTCTGCGGGGCGAGTAGCTCGGCCGATGGGCTACAGTCGTCCGCCGTGGCCGAATCCTCCCCCTATCTGACCGCGACCGCGGACGCCTACGACGCCCTCGCGGACGTCTACGCCGACTTCGCGCGGGACTCGCTCGACCGCCTGCCGCTGGACCGCTCGATGGTCGCCGCGTTCGCCGAGCTCGTGCGGGCCGACGGGGCCCGGCCCGTCGTGGAGGCCGGCTGCGGTCCCGGGTACATGACGGCGCACCTGCGTGACCTCGGGCTGGACGCCTTCGGTGTCGACCTGTCTCCCCGGCTGATCGACATCGCCCGTAGGGACTATCCCGACCTGCGGTTCGAGGTCGGTTCGATGGGCGCCCTCGACGTGGCCGACGGCGAGCTGGGCGGGCTGCTCTCCTGGTACTCCCTCATCCACACCCCACCGACAGAGCTGCCGCCCTACTTCGCCGAGTTCCGCCGGGTGCTGGCCCCGGGGGGTTACCTCCTGCTCGGTTTCTTCGAATCCGAGGGCGGCCCGGTAAGCCGGTTCGACCACAAGGTCACGCCGGCTTACCGGTGGCCGATCGACGAGCTGGCCGACCTGGCCAGCAAGGAGGAGTTCGTCGAGGTGGCGCGGATGCTGCGCGAGCCTCTGGAGGATGAACGATTCCGCCGGGGCCACCTGCTGATGCGCCGCGACCGTACCGCGGCTAGGGGGTGAGTGCACTGCTTCGTGGATCGGTCCGGGCTCCCGCGTGGAACGCCAGGGCCAGCGCGAGCAGAAGCCCGGCGCCCGCGAGAGGCACCCACGACAGCGTGGTTGACGGGACGAAGTCCTGGGTGAGCCCCGCCCGATCGAGTACGGTCGCCGCGGCGACGATCGGCAGCAGGGAGCCGAGGCTCGTGACGATCGCCAGGGCGACGAGCCCGGCAGTATCACGCCGGGTGAAAGGCCGCCCTTTCATGGTGGAGCTCAGCAGCAGAGCGGCCAGGCCCGCGCACAGGCCGCCCAGGAGGACGTCCGCGCGCGAGAGCACCTGCTCGGCGACGGTGGCTCCCCAGACGCCCAGCGGAAGCTCTCCCCGGAGTACGACCCCGTCGGGGAGTCTCACACCGCTCAGCGGCGAGGGCCCGGCGTCCGGAGCGGTCGCCACGCGTACGGTGACGTACCCGCCCGCCTGGGTTGCGCCGTTGATCACGTAGGCGATGCCCCAGATCGCCAGGGCGGCTCCCGCGAACCTGACCAGGTGAAGGATCGAGCTGACGAACGATCGATTCATGAGTGCCCCCACGACGCGCGTCGACTGCCGCCAGTATGCTGCGCGGCGGTCTCCCTAGATAGTGCGCCAAGGTCTCCCCAGCAAAATGGCGGAGTGGGTGTCGGCCGGGCGGTGGACGACGGGGAGGGCCGGGCGTTCCTAGCCTTCGTGGCATCACCGGCCACTTAGGGGACACCATGTCGTTGTCAGATCCGATCCGATTCCGGAGGCTCGCCGCCGGCGCGTGCCTCATCGCCGCGCCCGTCCTGTATGTCGCGGGGGTGGTCCTCGATCCCGCTCTGCGCCAGGGCGGCGGCGACACGGCCGGCGTCTACGGGCGTCAGCTGGAGGAGGTGTCGATCAGCGCGGCGGTCCTGCACTGGAGCTGGGTGCTGCTGATCCCGGGCATCATCGGCATGATCGACCTGGTACGCCACCGCGCGGTGCTCCTCGGTCACGTCACGGGCGGAATCGCCCTGCTCGGCGTGGTGAACTTCTCCGCGCTGATGCTGGGCGACTACTTCTACGCCCGCCTGGAGCGCTCGCTGCCGCCCGCCGAAGGGGCCGCGCTCGCCGACCAGGCGTTCGCCGATCCGGGACTCGTGTTCGGGTTCCAGATCCCGGGGTTCGCCGGGATCCTCGGGCTGTTCGCGCTGGGGCTCGTCCTGGCGTACTGCCGGAAGGCGCCCTGGTGGGCGCCGTTCGCGATGGTGCTGGGCATCTTCGGGGCGCCGGTCTTCCCGGTCGGCACGGTCGTGGGCGGACTGCTGTACCTGGCCGGGGCCGGGGTCATCGGCCTGCGCATCGTACGGATGAGCGACGCGGAGTGGGCGGCTCAGCCCGAGGGGAACCTGGCGCGTACCCGGTAACCGCCACCCCGCACAGGACCGGCGGACAGGTCGCCACCGTGCATCGCGACCCGCTCGCGCATCCCGATCAGGCCCTGTCCGCTCCCGCCTCCTGGCCCGTCGCCCGTGCCGTCGTCGGTGACCTCCACGGTCACGGCGTCGGCGGAGTAGGCGACGGTGACGACGATCCGGGTCGCCCGCGCGTGCTTCAACGCGTTGGTCAGCGCCTCCTGGATCACCCGGTACGCCGACAGCTCCAGCCCCGGGGGCACCGGCCTGGCCTCGCCCTCGACCCGCACCTCCACGGCCGGACCGGCCTCCTCGATCTGGGCGACGAGGGCGTCCAGCCGGTCCAGCCCGGGGGCGTGCGGTTCGGCGGCCGTGCCGCCGGGGCTGCGCAGCATGCCGAGCATCAGCCTGAGCTCCTCGATCGCCTCGCGGCCCGCCCGCTCGACGCCGGTCAGCAGTGTGCGTTCCCGCTCGCGGTCCGGGTCGTCGCGGAGCATCATCCGTACACCGCCCGTGTGCAGGGTCATCAGGCTGACGTTGTGGGAGACGATGTCGTGCAGCTCCCTGGCGATCCTCACCCGTTCACCCGCGACCGCCTGCCGGGCACGCTCCTCGCGCTCGACCTCCAACCGGGTGGTCTGCCTGGTGAGGCGTAACGTCTGATCGATCTGGCGGCGCAACAGGATGCCGCTGGCGTACGCGACGCCGACGAAAATGGCGCTGATCAGCACTTCGGCCACGTCGTTATGCTGAAATGTCTGTAAATAGCCGTACGCGAGCAGGACGCAGGCCAGCCCGGCCAGCCCTCGCCGGGTACGCAGCTCCGCCGCGCTGGCGACGGTGTGCACCAGGATGAGCGTGGAGTAGAAGTGCCACGCGGCGTAGTAGCCCGCCTCCGTGACCTCCCGCACCCCGATGCCGACCCCCACCAGCGCGAGCAGCATGCTCATCGGGAACCTCTGCCGGAACAGCAGCAGCGCCCCGGCGGCGGCCGCGCCGACCGCCAGCGGCACCGGACGGCTGATCTGACCCGGCTCGAACCCCTGCCGTCCGAACGACTCGACCTGCCCGGCGACCACCACGGCCAGCGCGAGCAGCATGTCCATCCGGCTCGGCCGCCAGTTGCCGCGCATCATTCCTGACCAGGGCGGACGAAGCCGGACTCGTAGGCCAGCACTACCGCCTGGAGACGGTCCCGCACGTCCAGCTTGCGCAGGATCTGGGCGACATGGCTCCTCACCGTGGCCTCGCCGACCCCGGACTCCAGGGCGATCTCCCGGTTGGACAGACCCCGCGTCAGCAGCCGCAGCACGTCCACCTCGCGCGCGGTGAGCGCGGCCAGCTCAGGAGGAGGCGAGAGCGGGGGCTGAGCGGCGAAGGACGCGATGACCCGGAGGGTGACCGCGGGATCGATCAGTCCGTCGCCCGCCGCCACGACCCGGATCGCCTCCAGGAGATGCTCGGGAGGCGAGCTCTTCAGCAGGAAGCCGCTGACCCCGATGCGCAGCGCCGCGTGCAGGTTCTCGTCGCTGCCGAAGGTCGTCAGCATCAGGATCCTCGGCGGGGCGGGGTCCCCGAGCAGCGTCGTGGCGGCGGCCAGGCCGTCCATGCCCGGCATGGCGATGTCGAGCAGCAGCACGTCCGGCCGTCGCTCCCTCGTCACGGCGACGGCCTCCACGCCGTCGGCCGCCTCCCCGACCACTTCCATCCCTGGGGCGTTCTCCGCCACGAGCCGCAGCCCTGCCCTGATCATGGCGTGGTCGTCCGCGACGACCAGTCTGATCGTCATGTCTCACCCGGCATGTCCAGATCGTATTGAGGCCGCGGCCTCCCCGATAGGCGGGGCCGTGCGGAGGGGCGGCGTGGACCTCTGGTCGAGATCGCAAGCGCGCTGAGGCCGGAGGCGGCGGTCCGCTCGTAAGCTGGAAGGGTGCCTCCGGTGTTGACCTTGCTCGACGGCGTCCGCTGGCAGGGGACGCGGGTGGCCGGTGAGCGCGCCCAGACCCTGCTGGCGGTGCTCGCGCTGCACGGGCGGGCGGGGGCTGGGGACGAGCGGCTGGTCGAGGAGTTATGGCCGGACGGGCCGCCCGCGAACCCCACGAAGGCTCTGCAGGTGGTCGTGTCGAGGACGCGGGCCGCGACCTCGGCCGACGCGGTGGTGCGGACCGCGCGCGGCTACCGGCTCGGGGTGCCGGACGAGCAGGTGGACGCGTTGCTGCTCGGCACGCTGGTGGAGCGGGCGCGGAAGGCGCTGACAGAGGGGGACGTGGCCGAGGCTCGGCGCGGCGCCGAGGAGGCGATGAGCGTAGCGAGCGGGCTGGGGGCGACAAGCGGGCTGGCGACGGCGGGCGGGCTGGGGGCGACAAGCGGGCTGGGGACCGCGGCGGGACCGCTCGGTGAGGTGCGGGCGGTGGCGGCGGGGCGGCTGGCGGAGGCGCGTCGCGTGTCGGCCGTCGCGCGCTCCCGCGCCGGCGACCACGAGGGCGCGCTGCCCCTGCTGGAGGAGGCCGCGGCCGACCGGCCGCGCGATGAGGAACTGCTCGCCTGCCTGCTGCGCGGCGAGGCCGCGGTCAGGGGCACGGCGGCGGCGCTGGAGCGCTACGAACGCCACCGGGCCGACCTGGCCGAACGGCTCGGCGCGGATCCGGGGCCGGCCCTCGCGCGCGTGCACGCCGAACTGCTCGCCGCGGACCGGCCCGTACGGGAGGGTGTGCTGTTCGACGGGTCGTCGCTGCTCGGCCGCGACGGCGACATCAGCGCGGTGCACGCCCTGCTGCAGACCCACCGGGTCGTCTCCGTCGTCGGGCCGGGCGGGTTGGGCAAGACGCGGCTGGCCCACGTCGTCGGCAGGAACGCCACCCAGCCCGTCGTCCACTTCGTCGGGCTCGTCGGCGTCTCGTCGCCCGAGGGAGTGGTGGGCGAGGTGGGTTCGGCGCTGGGGGTGCGCGACTCGGTGAGCGGGCGCGGGATGCCGGCGTTCGAGCGGCCGTCGGATGTACGGGCCCGCATCGCGCAGCATCTCGGCCGGGCGCCGGCGCTGCTGATCCTGGACAACTGCGAGCACGTGATCGACGCCGTGGCCGAGCTGACGGCCTTCCTGGCGGCGGCCACGCGGGATCTGCGGGTGCTCACCACGTCGAGGGCCCCGCTGTCGATCCCGGCGGAGCACGTCTACCCGCTCGGCGCGCTGGAGCCCGGCGACGCGGTGGAGCTCTTCCGCCAGCGGGCGACGGCGGCCCGGCCGGGCGTGCGGCTCGACGAGGGTCTGGTGCGCGAGGTCGTGACCCGGCTCGACGGGCTGCCGCTGGCGATCGAGCTGGCCGCCGCGAAGGTGCGCGTGATGGCGGTGGAGGAGATCGCGCGGCGCCTGGCGGACCGGTTCGCGCTGCTGCGCGGGGGCGATCGCAGCGCGCCGGGCCGGCACCAGACTCTGCTCGCGGTCATCGACTGGTCGTGGAATCTGCTGGACGAGCCCGAACGGCGGGCTCTGCGGCGGCTGTCCCTGTTCAGCGACGGTTTCACCGCGGCCGCGGCCGAGGCCATGGGCGCCTTGGACGCGGTGCAGGCGTTGGCCGAGCAGTCGCTGCTGAGCGTCGACGAGGCGGCCCACGGCGTCCGCTACCGGATGCTGGAGACCGTCAGGGAGTTCGGACGGGTGCGGCTGGAGGAAGCCGGTGAGGAGGTGTCCGCGCGAGCGGCGCTGCTGGCCTGGGCTACGGGCTACGCGCACGAGCACGCCGCCGTGCTGTTCGGCCCGGACCAGTTCGCGGCGGTTGACGCGCTGCGGGCCGAGGAGACCAACCTGGCCGATCTGCTCCGCCGGGCGCTCGCCGAGCCCGACCCGGCCACGGCGGTCCCGCTGCTGGCCGGGGTCGGCGCGCTGTGGTCGATCCGCGGTGACCACGCCAGGATCATCGCGCTCAGGACCGCGATCATCCAGGCCGTCACGGGCTGGTTCCCGCCGCCGGAGCTCGTCGAGCTGACCCGGGCCGCCCTGGTGGTCGCGATCGCCAACTCGATGATCCTCCTGGACGAACGGAGCGAGCCGCTGCACGATCTGCTCAGCAGGCTTCCCGTCGGCGACGCCACGGACCCGCGCCTCGCGGCGATGACGAAGGTGACGCTCATCGGCGCCCCCTCGAACAGCGCCGGCCTGCGCGATCGGCTGCGGGAGCTGTGCCGCAGCGCCGACCGTGACGAGGCGCTGGTGGCGACGCAGATGAGCGCCCACGTCCTGGAGAACGCAGGGGACATCGCGGAGGCGGTCACGGCGACCGAGCGGGGGCTGGCGCTGCTCCCGCAGGACGAGGGGCCGTGGCTCCGGGCGATCCTGCACACCACGCTGGCACACCTGACCTTGCGGTGCGGCGACCGGCGGCGCGCCGTGGGCCACGCGCGAGCGGCCCTGCCGGTGCTCAGCCGGATCGGCGCCACAGACGACGAGACGCAGCTGCGCTCGCTGCTGCTGATCATCGCGCTCGGCGAGGGCGATCACCGGACCGCGGAGGCCGAGCTCGCGCAGATCAACCGGCTCAACGACGGCGGGGCCGTACTCGGCGGGCTGGCAGTGGCCGCGCTGTGCGCCGCCGAGCTCGCCCTCGCCCGCGGCGAGACGGCCGCCGCCCTCTCGGACTACCGGCTGGCGGTCGAGCGGGCGCGCGATCTGCGGCTGCCCGGGATGCCGCGCTCGGGCTTCGAACCATGGGTGGTCACGGCGGAGGCGCTCGCCCTCGCGGCGCACGCCTACCACGGGGAGCCCGCGGATCTCCCGTACGGCGAGGAGCTGTTCCGCTTCTGCGTCGCTGGGCGCGCCCGCGACGTGCTGAGCGCCGACGGCCGGCTTCTCGACTACCCGGTCAGCGGCTCGCTGCTCTTCGCGCTCGGCGCCTGGGGGCTGCTGCGGGCGGCCCTGGCCCCCGGTGACGCGGTCGCCCTGCTGGTGCTGGCCGAGCGGTTCGCCTACAACGGCATGATGGCCGGCATGGCCTTCGACCGGATAGAGCCGTACGCGGAGCAGGTCGCGCCCGGCGCGCTCGCCCGCGTCCGCGCCGGTTACGGCGACCGGCGCGGCGCGGACCTGCTCGACGAGGCGCGGGCGCTCGTCGGACGGCTCGCCGCGGGTCAGATGTGCCGCTTGTAGCTCCGTACGGACAGCGGCGCGAAGACCGCGACCACGACCAGGCAGGCCAGCAGCGTCCACGCCACCGCCCCGCTCACCTGTGCGTGGTTGGCGAGGTCGCGAGCGGCCGTGACCAGGTGTGAGACCGGGTTGATCCGGACGAACGAGGCGAGCCAGCCGGGCAGGGTCTCGACGGGGACGAACGCGTTCGACAGGAACGTCAGCGGAAAGAGGATCATCATCGAGATGCCGTGCACGCCTCCGGCGCTGCGGGCGATCGTGCCGACCCACGTGAACACCCACGCCAGCGACCACCCCGTGAGGATCGCCAGCAGGATCGCGCCGAGCACCCCGGCCACGCCGCCGCCGGGGCGGTATCCCATCAGAAGGCCCATGGCGAAGGTCAGGGTCGCCGCGATCGCGTACCGGAGCAGATCGGCCACCATCGGGCCGGCGAGCGGCGCGATCCGGGCGATCGGCAGCGACTTGAACCGGTCGAAGACGCCCTTCTCCATGTCCTCGCGCAGTTGGACGCCGGTCACCATGCAGGTCGTCAGCACGGTCTGGGCGAGGATGCCGGGGATCATCAGCGGCAGGTAGCTCTGCACGTCCCCGGCGATCGCGCCGCCGAAGATGTACGCGAACATCGCGGTGAACAGGACGGGCTGCAACGCCACGTCGAAGAACTGCTCGGGGTTGCGGCGCATCTTCTTGGCGGCCCGCCACGCCATCGCGAGGGTCTGGCCGAGCGTCTCGCCCACGGAGACGTGCCGCCGGGTGGCCGCCACCCGTTCGGCCGCTCGTACCGCCTGCCTGACGGGTGCGGTGGTCGTGCTCATCGGGTCTCCTCCGTCTCGGTCTCGTGACCGGTCAGCGCCAGGAACACCTCGTCCAGGCTGGGCTTGGCGACGCTCACCGAGGAGATCGAGATCCTCGCGGTACGGAGCGCGATCAGCACGTCGGCGGCCATGTCGGCCTGGTCGAGCGCGACGTTGAGCCGGCCCTTCTCGGGGCTGAGCACCGGTTCGGAGCCGAGGCCGCGCCGGACGGCCTCGACGGCGGCCGGCACCTCGCCGGGTTCGGCGAGCATCAGCTGGAGGGTGGAGGCGCCGACCATGGTCTTCAGCTCGTCGGGCGTGCCCTCGGCCACCTTGCGGCCGTGGTCGATGACGGCGATCCGGTCCGCCAGCTGGTCGGCCTCGTCCAGGTACTGCGTGGTCAGCAGCACCGTGCACCCGTCGGTGATCAGGCCGCGGATGGTGTCCCACATCTGGCCACGGGTGCGCGGGTCGAGGCCGGTGGTCGGCTCGTCCAGGAAGATCAGCGGTGGTCTCGTGATCAGGCTGGCGGCCAGGTCGAGGCGGCGCCGCATGCCGCCGGAGAAGTGCGCGATCGGCTTGTCCGCGGCCTCTTCCAGACTGAACCGGCCGAGCAGGTCGGCGGCGATCCGCCTGGCACTCGGCGCGGGGATCCGCTGCAGCCGGGCGAAGAGCCGGAGGTTCTCGCGGGCGGTCAGCTGCTCGTCGACCGACGCGTACTGCCCGGTCACGCCGATCAGCTGCCGGATCACGTGCGGCCGGCCGGCCACGTCCACGCCGAAGATCTCCGCCCGGCCGGCGTCGATCGCCAGCAGGGTGGCCAGCATCCTCAGCATGGTGGTCTTGCCGGCGCCGTTCGGCCCGAGGACGCCGAAGATCTCACCGGGCCGTATCTCCAGGTCGATCCCGTCGACGGCGCGGTGATCGCCGAACGCCTTGACCAGCCCTTCCGCGAGTACGGCCGGTTCTGTTCCGCTTGAGGGAGCGGTACGGCCGAGTTCTGTGATGCTCATGGCGCCACTCTCGGCGCCCCTGGTTTCACGGCCCCCTCACGCCGGTTTCACCTGTCGAAGGTCAGCGGAGGGAGTTTCCTCCGTCGGTGACGACGGAGCGTCCGGTGATCCAGCCCGCTCCCTCGCCGCACAGGAACGCGACGACCTCGGCCAGGTCTTCGGGGGTGCCGGCGCGACCCAGCGGCGTGGCGCGCGCGACGGTGGCCAGGAGCCGTTCCGGGTCGGGGCTGATGTCGCGGAGCGCGTCCGTCGCCACCACGCCGCCGCTGACCAGGTTGACCGTGATGCCGTCGCGGCCGAGTTCGACGGCCAGGTAGCGGACGACGCTCTCCGCCGCGGCCATGGCGGCTGCGATGGCCGCGTAGCCGGGGACGTGCCTGTCCGTCCCGGTGCTCACGGTCGTCACGACGCGGCCGCCGCCGTCGAGGTGCGGGCGGGCCGCCGCCACCAGGGCGAGGAGGGAGCCGACCCGGGTCGCGAACTGCCGCTCATAGGTGTGCCAGGGTGTTTCGAGCGCCTTTCCCAGGGACGGCGAGCCGGAGCCGAAGCCTGTCGCGTTCGAGACGACCGCGCGGACGGGGCCGAGCTGTTCACCCGCCGCGCGGACGAACTCCGCACACTGGTCCCGGTCCGCGACATCCAGCGCGAAGGCGGCGGCCCGTCCGCCGTTGCGGCTGATCGTGTCGACGACTTCGGCGGCGGACTCGGCGTTCCGGTGGTAGCCGACCGCGACGGCGTAACCGTCTCGGGCGAGCGCGAACGCGGTGGCCCGGCCGATGCCCCGGCCGGCTCCGGTGATGACGGCGGTTCTCACGAGCGGCCTCCGAAGGTGATGGGGTCACCGTCCGCCGCATCGGCGTAGCGGCGCCGCGCCTCTTCCTGGAGCGTCACGGATTCCGGACTGGCCAGCCTCTCCGCGAAGAGGGCGGCCTCCAGCCGGAGACCTTCGGTGATCGGCAGCCTGGAGCCCTCGACCAGGGCGCGTTTCGCGGCGGCGAGCGCGGCGGCGGGACGCGACGCCAGGTGGCGGGCCAATTTCAGTGTCTCCGCCTGGAAGTCAGGGGTGGGGAGCACGCGTTCGACGATTCCGCACGTCCTGGCCTGGTCGGCGGTGAGGACGTCGCCGGACAGGACGAGGTCGGCGGCCCGCCCGGGGCCGATCAGCCTGGCCAGGCGCTGGGTGCCGCCCGCCCCCGGGATGATGCCGAGCGCGATCTCCAGCAGGCTGAAGTGGGCGGAGGCCGAGGCCCAGCGCAGCGTGCACGCCAGGGAAAGTTCGAGGCCGCCGCCCCAGGCCTGGCCGTCGATCGCGGCGATCACCGGCTGGGGCATCCGCTCGATGCGCCGCATCGCGGTGTACCAGATCTTGGCCCGCGGCACCGGCCCGCGGGACAGCCCGGCGAGTTCGTCCAGGTCGGCGTGCGCGATGAAGTATCCGGGGACGCCGCTGGTCAGCACGACGACGCCGATGCCGGGTGTCGTCTCCACCCGCGCGAGTTCCGCGTCCAGTTCTTCCAGCGCGGCGAAGGTGAGGAAGTTACGCGGCGGGTTGCGGTAGGTGAGGACGGCGACGCCGTCACGGTCCTCACGGCTCCATGTCGTCATGATTCCCCCTCGTCACCCAGGATGAGGACCGATGTGCCGTAGTGGACGCTCTGGGTGGACGGCTTCCCGTCGCCCTGGTTGCGGTCGTAGTGCGGAAAGTTGCTGCTGGACAGCATCAGGCCGATGCGGTGGCCCGCTCCGAACCGCTGGGCCGTGTGTCCGAGGTCGACGTCCACCTGGATCGGTTCTCCTCGCGGTACGGGCGTGCCCGGCCCGTCGCGGTGGCTGAGGCGGACCACTCCCTCGCAGACCGGCAGCAGGCGGCCGTCCGGCAGGTGGTTCACCAGCCGGGCCATCACGTCGGCGTCCGCCGCGTCGGTGGCGAAGGTGAGCCGGAGCCGCACCTGACCGACGACGTCGACGTCCTCGGCGAGCACGTCCCCGAGATAGAGGAGGACGTCGGATCTCGTGGCCGTCCGGCTGAGGTCCAGCGGCCCGGGGGTGAGGCGGCCCAGGTGCAGGACACGCCCGCCGCGGCTCGGCACCGGGTCGGCCGGGTCGTGCACGTAGTCGTCGGGTGCGGCCGGGCTCGGCACGGAGGTCAGCCGGCCCGGCGTCTCGCCCGGGACGGCGGGGCCGGTCAGGTACAGGGTGTGCCCGGCGGCGTCCGCGGGCGGCCACTGCTCCGCGCTGCGCCACACGTCGGCGCCCATCAGGAAGTACAGGACGGGGTCGGACTCGCCGGGCCCGTCCACGCAGCGGCGGAAGAACTCCAGGTGCCGGGCGGGCAGCCGGGCGGCCGCCGCCGAGGCGGCGACGCCGAAGTTCACCTCGCCCTGCAGATGGGTCAGGGCGCCGGTGTGCGCCCAGGGGCCGACGATCAGCTCGTGCCGCAGATCCGGCCGCAGCCGGCGCATCTCCAGGTGGCCGCGAACGGTCGCGGCGGCGTAGACGTCGTACCAGCCCGTCACCGACAGGCTCGGCACCTCCACCGCCGCGAGGTCCCAGTCGGGCAGAGCCCGGATCCGCCCGTCCAGCAGGTCACCGATGCTGATCGGGAACCCGGGCAGATCGATCATGTCCGCCAGTGGCAGCCGCCGCATCGCCTGTTCGGGATCGTGGATCAGCGACGCGACCTGCGCGGCCAGCGCGGGGTCCGCGTCCGCGCCCTGCCGGCCCAGCCAGTCGGCGGCCATGTAGGCGAGCCACCCGACGAGGTGGTCCAGCCGCAGCGCGCCGCCGGTGTCGCGGAGGTCGGCCGTCGCGCCGGTCGTCATGGCCGGGGCGATCCCCCGCAGGTGCGGCGGGCGCGAGGCCGCCCCGAGCCAGGCGACGATCCCGAGGTAGGACGTTCCCGCCAGGAACACCTCGCCGTTGCACCAGGGCTGCGCCGCCACCCACTCCACGGTGTCGTAGGTGTCCTCGGCCTCCTGCTCCCACATGACGGCCTGCCACTCGCCGTCGGAGTCGAAGCGGCCCCTGGTGTCCTGCAGCAGCGCGGCGAACCCGCCGGCGAGGCAGTGCTGGGGCTGCAGCGTGTCGGAGCTGATCTGACGCCGTCCGTACGGCGTCCTGAACACCACCGCCGGAGCCGGGGACGCGGGCCGCCACAGGTCGCCGCGCAGCAGCACGCCGTCCCTCATGGGGGTCTCGACGCCGCCTTCGATACGTCCCAGTTCCGTCATCACACCGCCTTGAGGGTGAGCATCGTACGGGCCATCTCGTTCCATCCGGCGGTGGCCCCGCCGTCCACGGTCAGGGTGCAGCCGGTGAGGAAGGAGCTGCCGGGCAGCGCGGCGAACACCACGGCGCGTGCCTGTTCCTCGGGGCTGGCCAGCCGGCCGGCGGAGGTGGTGGCGGTCAGGGAGTCGCGGAGCGGGCCCGGCGGCCACAGTTCGTCCACCATCGCGGTGTGCGTCGGCCCGGTGACCAGGGCGACCGCGCGGATCCCCTGCGCGCCGTAGTCGACGGCGACCGACTGGGCGAGGCCTATGAGGGCGTGCTTGGCCATGTTGTAGACGGGGGAGCGGGGAGTCGCCGCCACCCCGCACATCGACGAGGTGAACACGAACACCCCGCCGTGCGCGCGCATGTGCCTGACCGCGGAGCGCACCAGGTAGAAGTTGGCGTCGCAGCAGACGCCCATCACCTTGCGGTAGTCGGCGTCGGTGATGCTGTGCGGGCGGCCGGGGACGTTGACGCCGGCGTTGCCGTGGACGACGTCGAGCCGGCCGTGCCGGGCGGCGACCTCGTCGACGACTCTGGCGACCTGTGCCGGGTCGGAGACGTCCGCCTGGACGATCCCCTCTCCCGGAGCCAGGTCCACGCCGACGACCTCGGCGCCCACTGCTCGGAACAGCCTCATCGAGGCGGCGCCGATGCCGCTCGCCGCGCCTGTCACCAGGACGACCCGGCCGTCGAGGCGGCCGAAGATGTCACCGTCCGCCTTGTCGTCTGTCACGGTCATGCTTTCCTCCTCAACGGCCGGTGAACTCGGGGCTGCGCTTCTCCAGGAAGGCGCGCGCCCCTTCGACCGCGTCATGGACTTCCCTGTTGTTGCGGATGTGGAAGCCGTTCTGGATGCGCAGCGCCTGCTCCAGCGGCTGTCCGTAGACCCGCTCGCGCAGTTGCTTGTAGAGCCCGATCGCCCGGGTGGGGCCGGCCGCGAGCCGACGCGCCTCGGCGAGGACCGCGTCCTTGAGCTCCCCGGACGGGACGACGCGGGTGTAGATGCCCAGGCGCTCGGCGTCGGCGGCGTCGAGCAGCCCGCCGGACAGGTAGATCTCGGTCGCCTTCGCGGTTCCGACGATGCGGGGCAGCATGACGGCGGTGCCGGTCTGCGCCACGTTCACCAGGCAGCTTCCGATCCGCGCCGTGTCCGAGGCGATCCGCAGGTCGGCCGCACAGGCCAGCTCGGTGCCCGCACCGGCCGCGGGGCCGTTGACCGCCGCGATGACCGGCTGCGGCGCCGTGACGATCGCCTCGACGATCCGCAGGTACACCGGATCGGCGGTGTCGCCGAGCACCGGAGAGTTCCTGCGGTCCCCGGCGAGGTGCTCGTCCACCGCGCCGAGGTCGTCCCCGCCGCAGAAGGCGCTGCCCGCCCCGGTCAGCACCACGACCCTGGCCTGCGGGTCGGTCTCGGCGCTTTCCAGCGCGCGCAGCAGCTCCTCGCCCAGTGTGCGATCGAGCGCGTTGCGTTGGGCCGGACGGTTCATGGTCAACCACAGCACCCCCTGGGCCGGTCGGGACACCAGCAAGGTCTCCGTATCGTGCGTCACGCTCTGACCATCCCTCCGTCGACGAACAATGCCTGGCCGGTGACGTAACCGGCCCCCGCTCCGAGCAGCCACGTGATCACGGCGGCGACCTCCTCCGGATGCCCGCACCGGCCGAGAGGCAGCTTCGCCGCGACCTTCTCCGCCAGCCCGCGGAGCCCGCTCACGTCGAGCATCGGCGTGTCGATGAAGCCGGGACACACGGCGTTCGCCCGGACGCCGAGCGGTCCCAGCTCTACGGCGAGCGAGCGGGTCAGGCTCAGCAGCCCGCCCTTGCTCGCGTCGTAGGCGGCCTGCCCGGCGAACCCGGTCACCGCGATCGAGCAGACGTTGACGATGGCGGCGCCCGGCCGTCCCGCGAGGACGGGCGCCGCCGCGCGGGCCAGCCGGAACGGCGCCGACAGGTTGATCTCCAGCACACGCGTCCAGTCGGCGGTGCCGTGCTCGGCCAGTGCCGCGCGGTGCTCCACGCCCGCGTTGTTGACGAGCCCGTCAAGCCCTCCGAGCCGGTCGGTCGCCCGGTCGACGACGCGCCGGGGCGCGCCGCTCTCCGTCAGGTCGAGCGGCATCGTGTGCAGCCGGTCGCCGAACCGTCGCTCCAGGCGGCGGCATCCGGACTCGTCCACATCGGTCGCCAGCACCCGCGCGCCCTGGCCGAGCAGGTCGGCGACGAGTGACGTGCCGATGCCTCCGGCGGCCCCGGTGACCAGGATCCGGCGGCCGTTCACGACGCCGATCCCAGCAGTCGTCGGGCGTTGTCGTGCAGCCAGGCCCGGACGACGTCGTCAGGCAGTCCGAGCCGGGTGACCTCGTCGGCGAGTGCGGCGGGCGGGCGCGCCTGTGTCCAGCTGGTCGATCCGAAGAGGACGCGGGTGCGGACGGACGTGGTGCCCAGGGCGAGCAGCGCCTCCCATCCCGACCCGGGGACTCCCATCCTGGCCGGACGGTGCGAGGAGAACTCCAGGTAGACGTTGGCGTGTCGCTGTGCCACCGCCAGCATCTCCGTGACCCAGGGCCATCCCCCGTGACCGGCGACCAGGACGAGGCCGGGGTGCGCGCCGGCGATCCGGTCCAGCACACGCGGTGCGGAGACGTCGATCGGCACGTCCGAGCGGAAGTGCTGTCCGCAATGCAGCCACACCGGGACACCGCGGTCGGCGGCGAGGCGCCAGAACCCGGCGTGCTCGGGTCCGGACGGGTCGACGCCGTCGAGGAACGGGATGACCGACAGGCCGGTCGCGCCGAGGTCGTCGAGCGCACGACGGGCCTCGGTGATCGCGGCCCGCGGGTCGGCGAAGCTGACACCGGCCCAGGCGCTGAGGAGGTCCGGGTGCCGAGCGGCGTAGGCGGCGACCCGGTCGTTGACGGTGCCGTCCCCGATGGGCCACGGTCCGCCGTGCAGGACCTGGTGGGCGACTCCGGTTTCGGCCAGCGTGGCGACGTGGTGGTCGATGTCGAACCCGCGTCCGAGTACGGCGGCCAGCTGGTCCGCCGTGCCGGTCGCGTCGCGGGCCGCTTCCGCCGCGACGGCGCCGGGGTCACGCCCGGTGAGGGTGGCGAGCCGACCGGCGAACAGGATGAGATAGCGGGGCGCGGCGGTGGCCAGCGCACGCAGATAGGCCGTCCAGCACTCGGTGTCGTAGACGACCTCACAGACGTCGATCACCGGTTCACGCATCAGACCTCCATTTTGTACAAACGTTTGTTTACCATATGCAGCGCTGACAGGTCAATGAACGTTTATGTGGTGGTAGCGTCGAAGCGTGGCTACGACACGCTCCCGGACGACCGCCGGCGCACCACAGACCACGGCCTCGATGAGCCGGCGGATCCTCGACGAGGCGGCGCGCCTGTTCTACGAGGACGGGTTCCCCGCTACCAGCGTCCGCAAGATCACCGCCGCGTGCGGTGTCACCGCGGGCTCGCTCTACAACCACTACGAGTCCAAGGAGGAAGTGCTCTACGCGATCCTCAAGCGGGCGTACGAGGACTCGGAGGGCATGCTGGAGGAAGGGCTGCTGCGCGGCGGCGACAGGGCCGACCGGCAGCTGGCCGAGCTGGTGCGCGAGCTCACGCTCTTCCACACCGAACGGCGCGTCGAGGGCCTGGTCGCCCGGACCGAATGGCGTCACCTCCCGGCGGAGCAGGCCAAGGAGATCCTCGACGCCCAGCGGCGCATCCGCCGGATCTTCGAACGCACCCTCGAACGAGGCTTGGCCGCCGGCCTGTTCCGCCTCAGCGACCCGCGAGCGTCGCGCCCTGCCCAGGTGGACGTGGTCGCCAAGGCCATCCTCGACATGTGCATCAACGCCGGGCAGTGGTTCCGCCCGGAGGGCGCGGTGTCGGCCCGTGACCTCGCCGACCAGTACTCCTTCCTGGCCCTGCAACTCGTCGGTGCCGGCCCTCCGGACGCCTGACGGCCCGCCTGCCCGCCGGCTTCGGGGCCGGCGGGCAGGCGGGGCTCAGCTCCCGCCGATGCGGTCCCGCCGGACGACCACGCCCAGCCGCTCGCGATCGGCCGTGTCCGCCGTGACACCCTCCGAGCGCAGCCGATGCTTCTCGACCTTGTTCGTCGGGGTGTGCGGGAGCGCGCCGACCACGCGGACGTAACGGGGCACCATGAAGTGCGCCATGCGCGGGATCAGGAAACGGAACAGCTCGGCCGGGTCGATCGTCGCGCCCTCCACGGGGGCGACCACGGCGAGCACGTCATCCTCGCCGTAGGGGCTCGGCACGGCGACCACCGCGGCCTCCCGGACCGACGGATGCGCCAGCAGCTCGATCTCCACCTCGGCCGAGGAGATGTTCTCGCCCCGGCGCCGGATCGTGTCGCCCATCCGGTCCACGAAGAAGAACTCGCCGTCCACCGTGCGGAAGGCGTCCCCGGTGTGGAACCAGCCGTTGCGCCAGGCCCGTGCCGTCGCCTCGGGCATCCCGAGGTAACCGGAGTTCATCGCCCATGGCTGGTCGGTGCGCAGCACCAGCTCCCCGACCTCCCCGTCGGGCACCACCCGGTCGTGCTCGTCCACGACCCGCGCCTCGACACCGGGCCGCAGCCGCCCCGACGTCCCCGGAACGCCCGGGTTGGGACCCGAGACGATCGGGATCGAGACCTCCGTCATGTTGAACATGGCCACCACGTCGACGCCGAAGCGTTCGGCGAACGCCGCGCTGTCCTCGATCAGCGGAATGATGAAGACGCGCCGCAGCGGGTGAGCACGGTCCTGGGGGGACGGCGGGCGCTTGGCCAGGAACGTCGCCATCACGCCGAGCAGCGTCACATGCGTGGTGCCCGTAGCGCGGACGGCCGGCCAGAACGCCTCGGTGTCGAACGCGCTGACCAGACTGATCCCGCCGCCGAGCAGCAGCGCGGCGTACGTGCCGATGGTGCCGCCCGCGTGGAACAGCGGAAGGTTGACCATGTAGCGGTCGGCCGCCCCGAAGCCGTCGAACGCGGCCCGCGCGCACGCCGCGAGCTGGACGTACGAGCACAGGACGCCTTTCGACGGCCCGGTCGTCCCCGACGTGAGGATCACCGCGTACGGGTCCCACGGCAAGGACGGCGAGTCCGGGCGGAATCCCGGGGCCGGCGTGGCCAGCGTCTCCGGCCCCAGCACTTCCGGCGCGGCGGCCCGGCGAGGTGACCGGGCGTCGTCCGCTCCGAGCACCACCACCCGTTCCAGCGCACCGGTGCCGATCTCGTCCAGCCGCCCGGCCAGCTCGGCGTGCACGATCGCCACCCGCGCTCCGGACAGCCGGATCGCGTGTTCGAGCAGCCCACCGCGATAGGCGGTGTTGAGCGGGACGAGGGTGCAGCCGAGCAGGTTCACACCGAACCAGACGCGCAGGGCGTCGGGTCCGTTGGGCAGCCAGGAGACCACCATGTCACCCGGCCGCACACCCAGTCGGTGCAGCCCGGCCGCGACCTGCTCGGCCTCGGCCAGGGTTTCGGCGTACGTCCATCGCGTCCCGTCCTCGAAGACCGCGTACACCCGGTCCGGATGCTCCGCGGCGCGGCGGACGAGCAGCTCCCCGACCACGCAGTCCTCGGCCGCGGGCACCGCCGGGCCCCACCATCCACCGCTCATGTCACTCCTTGCTCCGCTGGTCACCGGACACGGCCGCGCCCAGGTAGGCGACCCGCAGCGCGGGGTCCTCCGCCAGCTCGGCGGCGGACCCCGCCGCCTCCACCCGGCCGTGCCGCATCACCAATCCCCGGTCCGCCAGCGCCAGCGCCTGGCCGACGCGCTGCTCCACCAGGATCACCGTCATGTTCTGCGCCCGTAGCCGGTCCACCACCGCGAACACCCGCTGGATGATCACGGGAGCCAGGCCGATGGACGGCTCGTCCAGCAGCAGCACCCGGGGTTCGCGCATCAGCGCCTGGCCGATGGCGAGCATCTGCTGCTCCCCGCCGCTGAGCACCTCTGCGTAGGCGTCCATCCGTTCGCCCAGCACCGGGAACAGGTCGACGACCCGTTCCGTCCGCTCCCGCTCGACCCCGCGCCGGTTGGGGACGTTCCAGAGCCCGAGCCGCAGATGCTCGGCCACCGTGAGCCCGGTGAACAGGCGCCTGCCCTCGGGGATGTGGACCAGGCCGTGCGCCACGACGCGCTCAGGGCTCCACCCGGTGATGTCGGTCCCCGAGAGCCGCACCGACCCCGACGTGGGGCGCAGCAGCCCCGAGATGGTGCTGAGCAGAGTGGTCTTCCCGGCGCCGTTGCCGCCGACCACCGCGAAGATCTCGCCCGTACGCACCGTGAAGTCCACGGAGCGGACCACCGGCACCGCGCCGTAGCCCGAGCTCAGCCCGGACACGGTGATCAGTTCCTCTGCTGTCATGCGGGTGCTCCCAAGTACACCTCGACGACCCGTGCGTCGCCGAGTGCCTCCTGCGGCGGTCCCGACGTCACCAGCCGGCCCCGGTCCAGGACGGTCACCACGTCGGCGACGCTCGCGACGAGTTCGATGTGATGCTCCACCAGCACCACGGTGGTGCCGGTGTCACGGATCGCCCGGATGAGGCGGCCCAGCGACTCCAGCTCCCGCGGCGTGAGCCCGGCCGCCGGCTCGTCCATCAGCAGCAGGCGCGGACGCGCCATCAGTGCCCGAGCCACCTCCAGCAGCCGCTGCTCACCGTGCGGCAATGAGGCCGCCTCCTCGGACGCCCGTCCGGCCAGTCCATGACCGGCCAGGAGCCGGTCGGCCTCCGCCGCCAGTTCGGCCTGCTCGCGGCGGGCCCACGGCAGCCGCAGGACGATCGCCGGCCCGCCTGACCGCTCCCGCGTGTAGGCGCCGAGCAGGACGTTGTCCCGCAGGCTCGACGTGCCCAGCAGCCGAGGCGTCTGGAAGACGCGCGCCACGCCACGCCGGGCGAGCCGCTCGGCGTGGGCCCGGCTGACGTCCTCGGCGTCGAGGATGACCTGGCCCTCGTCCTGCCGCAGCAGGCGGCTGATCACGTTGAGCAGCGTCGTCTTGCCCGATCCGTTGGGCCCGACGATCGCGTGAACCGTGCCCGGTTCGATGGTCAGGTCGATCCCCCGCAGGGCGTGCACCCCGCCGAACGACTTGCGGACGCCGATCAGCTCGACGCCGAGCGGCTCACCCCGCGGCGGCCCCGCCTCGATCGGGACGCCCGGGTCGGCGGTGTCGGCGGTGTCGGTGTGGGCGGTGTCGGCGGGCACGCCGGAGGACCGTCGGCGCGCCCGGAGCTTCTCCCACGCGCCGGCGACGCCCTGCGGCGCGTACACCATCAGCACGAGCAGCGCCGCGCCGTAGATGAGTCCGCGCCATTCCGCGAGGCCGGTCAGCAGCTCGGGGAGGGCGAAGAACAGCAGGGTGCCGATGACCGGGCCCGCCAGCCGCGCCGCGCCGCCGATGATGACCACCAGCAGGAAGAGGATGGAGAAGTCGAGGGTGAAGTCGTCCGGGGTCACCAGCCCGTGGTGGACGGCCAGCAGCGCTCCGCCCAGCCCGGCGGTGGCGCCGCCGCAGGCGAAGGCGAACAGCTTCATCCGCGCGGGCGCGACGCCGACGCTCTGCGCCATCTCGGGCGCGTCGCGTACGGCCATCATGCCGCGGCCCAGGCGGGAGCCGACGATGGTGCGGACCATGACGAAGAGCATGACGTTGACGGCCAGAACCAGCCAGAGGATGTCCCGTTCCCCGAGCTCCCACGGCCCGAGAGCCGGTCGCGGTATGCCCATCAGCCCCGACCAGCCGCCGGTCAGCCCTTCGAACTCGACCAGGAGGCTGCGGGCCGCCATCGCCGCGCCGAGCGTGACCAGGGCGATGTACCAGGACGACAGCCGGAACGCGGGCAGGGCCATCAGCGTTCCCGCTCCCACGGCGACCGCCACCGCCACCGGGGCCGCCGCCCAGAACGTCCAGGCGTGGTCGGCCATGAGGATGCCCGTGGTGTAGGCGCCGACGGCGACCAGCGCGCCCTGCCCCAGCGAGACCTGGCCGGTGTAGCCGAACATGAGGTTCAGTCCCGTACCGACCAGCACGTAGATCCCGGCCGTGGTGGCCAGATAGGTGATCGTCGGGTCGCCGCTCACCAGCGGCAGCGCGGCCGCGGCCGCCACGAGGACGAGCCAGGGGGCCGCGCGCCGCACGGCGCGGGACCGTGCCCCGCGAACTTCAGACATGACGTTGCACCGCCAGACCACGCAGGCCGTTGGGCCGGATCAGCAGGATGAGCAGCATGGCCGCGAACAGGACGACGGACTGCGACCCGGGGGAGGCGAAGACGGCGCCGGTGGCCTCGATGACGCCGAGCATCCAGCCCGCGACCAGCACGCCGCGGTTGTCGCCGATCCCGCCGACCGCCAGGGCGGCGAAGCCTTTGATCAACAGGCCCAGCCCCATCGTCACCGAGGCCAGCAGCAGCGGCGCCGCGAGGACCCCGGTGAGCCCCGCGAGCGCGCCGCCGAGCAGGAAGGAACGGCGGGTGAGCGCCGTCGGGTCGATGCCGCGCAGCCGGGCGCCGTCACGGTCGGCGGCCACCGCCCGCAACGCGGTGCCGAGCCGGGACCGATCCAGGACGCCGAGCAGGGCCACCACGGCGACGGCGACGACCACCACCGCGACCTGGTAGCTGGAGAACCGGACGCCCAGCACCTCCTGGACCCGCATGGACAGTGGCCACGGTGGCGCGACGGCGCTCGGCTGGTCCGTCCACAACCGCCCGGCGGCCTCCGCGAGCAGCAGCGAGAACGCGAGCGTGGTGATCACCCAGCCGACCGCGTGGGATGACCTGCGCAGCACCGGAGTCACGGCGACCCGCTCCTCGGCCAGCGCGACGACCGCCACGATCACCATCACGCAGGCGGCGGCGACTCCCCAGGGGAGCCCGCCGATCGGCGTGGCCGCCATCAGCATCGCGCCGATCATGATGAGTTCGCCCTGGGCGAAGTTCACCACGTTCGTAGGCCGGTGCAGGACGTTGAAGCCCACCGCGACCAGTCCGTAGAGGCTGCCGAAGACCAGGCCGGCGACCAGGATGTCGGCGATCATCGGCCGGTCACATCCCGTCCGCGCGCCGCCGGAGGACCCCACCCAGGCTCTGCGGCTCCTTCGCCGACATGAGGGTGCCCACCGTGATGTCCTCGTCGGCGATGCCGGAGTGCCGTTTCGCGGTGAACGACACCTTCGCCCGAACGCCCTGGTAGCCGTCGACCTGGTCGAGCGCGGCCTTGAGCTTCGCCGGTTCGAGGCTCTTGGTCTCCTCGATCACCTTGGCCATCAGCATCATGTAGTCGTAGTACGGGCTGGTCACCGCCGAGTAGCCGAGACCCGCGGTGTCCGGATGCTTGTCGATCCGCTCGACCAGCGCGCGCACCTCGGCGGACGGCTCCTCCTCGCCGGTGTAGGTGAGCCCTCGGTACGTCGTGCCGAAGAACCCGTCGAGCAGCGCGCGGGGGAACTCCCCGAGAGCTTCGATGTAGTTGAGGTCGTGCGAGACGATCACCGGGTGGAAGTCGCTGGCCGCCATCGCCCGCAGGATCAGGATGGTCGCCTGCGGCTGGCCGGTGAACAGGCCGAGGCCGTCCACGCCGGCCCGTTCGAGGTTGCGGACGAACGGCGTCATGTCGGAGGCGTCCACCTCGAACACCTCGACCGCGACCGGCCTCGCGGAGTAGGAGTCGCGCAGGGTCGCGATGACGGCGTCCCGGATCGACGTGCCGAACTCGGAGTTCTCGACGATGATGCCGATCTTGCGGAGCCCGCGGACCTCGTGCAGGAAACGCGCCGCCACCCTGGCCTGCTGGGTGGTGTTGTAGACGAGCTGGTAGTGGTAGGGGAAGCGGTCGCCGTCCCCGAGCAGTTCCGCGCCGCCCCAGGCTGACTGGATCAGCTTCGCCCGGGCGAGGGCCGTCACCGACGCCAGGACCTGGGAGCTCCCGGTCGGCCCGACCACGAACGTCGGCTCCTCCCGGATGAGTCGTTGCGCCACGGCCGGCTGTGAGGCCGGGCTTCCCTTGTCGTCCTCCTCCATGACCTGAACGGCCTGCCCGAGCAGCCCGCCGTTCGCCTTGAGATCCTCCAGGGCCAGCCTCGCGCCGACGTAGATCGGCTTGTACGCGGCGGCGAGCCGGCCGGTCTTCGGCTCCACCCACCCGATGCGGGCAGTGGTCTTGCCGGCTCCCGCCGAGCTTCCGCACGCCGCCGTCCCCAGGCCCAGCATGCCGAGCGCGGTGATGGACGCGGTGCCCGCCAGAAATCCTCGCCGAGACATCCCGTCCGTCCGGTATGTGGTCACGGCCGCCTCCTCGTTCAGTGTATGAACGTTTGTATATTTGACCGGAGTGTGAGTCAAGGGTTCTGGGAGGTTCTAGCGGGGAATGGGTGGCCGGTCGCGCGGGCTCATCCCGCCGTACGAGCGAGGCGATGAAGGCCGGCGCGTATCCGCTTCTCGCCCAGCTCCGGCAGGAGAGCGGACACGTGCTCGGCCGACAAGGCGGCCAGCACCGCATGGGCGGTGTAGTCGGGGTCGGGCGTGCCGTCGAGCAGGATCGCCACATGGCGGTGCCAGAACCGGTAGGCCCCGATCCGGTAGCGGGCACCCGGCGCCGCGGTCTCCGACATGCGGATCAGGTCCAGGTGCTCCAGCAGGTAGTCGAAGTACGCGTCCACGAACGCGGCGAGTCGCTCGCCGGCTGCCGCGCCGGGGCCGAGCGGCGGCGGTCCATGCAG
The DNA here is from genome assembly GCF_008017515.1 of Nonomuraea sp. C10. Lineage (NCBI taxonomy): Bacteria > Bacillati > Actinomycetota > Actinomycetes > Streptosporangiales > Streptosporangiaceae > Nonomuraea > Nonomuraea sp. C10. The sequence goes on along the minus strand of NZ_VPFF01000003.1, from coordinate 975,130 downwards.
GATCGCCTCCTGCAGCACACGCTCGCGGGCGTCCAGCAGGGCCGCGGCCAGTCCGGACTTGTCACCGAACCGGCGGAACAAGGTGCCCTTGCCGACCCCCGCGGCCGCGGCCACCTGATCCATGGACACCGCCTCCACGCCGTGTTCGGCGAACAGCCGGGCCGCGGCCTCCAGCACGGCGGCCCGGTTGCGTGCCGCGTCCGCCCGTTCCTTCGGTGGTGGCTTGAGAAGCAGTTCCAACGGGATTGCGGAAACGGACTGCGGTCCGCTATTGTCACGAGACATAAGCGGACTATAGTCCTATTCTTCTGGAGGTGGCGGCATGACCGCACTCATCACCCGGGACGAGTTGAAGGCCGCGATCGACGCGGGCACCGTGACCGTCGTCGACGCGCTGGGCGGCGAGTACCACGCGAAGCGGCATCTGCCGGGCGCCATCGCCCTGGTCAGGGAAGACGTCGACAGGCTCGCACCCGCCCTGCTCCCCGACCTCGACGCCGCCATCGTCACCTACTGCTCCAACCCGGCGTGCCCCAACAGCGGCCAGGTCGCCGACCGGCTCACCGCCCTCGGCTACACCGACGTCCGCAAGTACCGGGAGGGCATCGAGGACTGGACCGACGCCGGCCTCCCCACCGAATCCGGATGATCCTCGTCGTGAAGAGGAGAGGCGACGGCGGGCCGCCAGGGACGTGGGGCCCGCCGTCGCCGTCGGGGATCAGGCCTTGGCCAGTGACCGGCCCGCTTCGAGGGCGGCGGCCAGGGCGTCGGCGCGCTGCTGGGCGGAGAGGTCCCTCAGTGCCTCCATGCCCGGGGTGGTGGCGGCGAGGGTGAGCTCACACTTGATCAGGGTGAGGTCCGCCTGCCAGACGTCGGCGAGGACGCGCTTCAGGTAGGGGGTCGAGTGGTCCCACCCGTCGCGCGGGGTGCCGGGGCCGTAGCCACCGCCGAGGGTGGTGATCAGTACGGCGGGCGTGCCCTTCAGCAGCGGGGTGCCCTTGGCCGCGCCCGCCATGGCCAGGTCGGACCAGGTCTTGAAGTGCTGGGAGACGCCGTAGTTGTAGATCGGCACGGCCATGATCACGGCGTCGGCGTTCTGGAGTTCCCCGGCCAGTCCGGCGGCCAGGGCCAGGGCGTCGCGCTGCGCCGGGGTGCGGTCGGCCTCGGGGGTGGAGCGGGCGGTGGCGGCCTGTGCCCAGGCGTCGGCGGCCAGCGGGTCGGTGCCCAGGTGGCGGCGGGTCACCGTGCCCCAGGGGTGGGCGGCGGTCCACTCGGCTTCGGCTCGGTCGGCGATCTCGGCGCTGACGGAGGCGGCCGGGAGGATGCTGGCGTCGAGTCGGAACAGGTGCATGGATCGATCACTTCTTCAGGGTGGATGCTTCCCGCGGAACGCGGGGGTGGTCGCACGCGACGGCCCGGAGAGCTCCAGGGCCCGCGTCTCTCGACAGAGAAACGGACTTTACCCCGGTTAACATTCCCGGTTAGATTGATCGGGTGAACTTCCCTGTCGTGCCGCTGGGAAAACCACGTGGTGAGCGCGCGGACGCGGCACGCAACCGCGAGCAGTTGCTGGCGGCGGCCCGCGCGATGATCGCTGAGCACGGGACGCGGAAGGTGACCATGGACGCTCTCGCCGAGCGCGCCGGTCTGGGCAAGGGCACCGTCTTCCGCCGCTTCCGCACCCGGGCCGGCATCTTCCGTGCCCTGCTCGACGAGGAGGAGCGCCGCTTCCAGGAGCGGGTGCTGTCGGGCCCACCCCCGCTGGGCCCGGGCGCCGACCCCGCGCAGCGCCTGATCGCCTACGGCCGCGCCCGCATCGCCTTCCTCCTGGAACACCACGCCATCGCCCGGGCCGCCCTGGACCGCGCCCAGCCGATCCCCGTGGGCGAGGTCGCCATGACCCGGCCCCACATCCGCATGCTCCTCGGTCTGTCAGGCTCGCGCCTGCCCCACCCGGACACCCTCGCCGTCCAGCTCACCGCCGCACTGGAAGGCCCGCTGCTGCTCTATCTGTCCATGGACGAGGACGCCGCGCCACCGGCCATGGAAGCGGCCCACCCCCTGGCCGAAAGCTGGCAGACCCTCATCGAACGCGTCCTCCAGGTCGACCTTCCCCCGGAGGACGCCGTCGATGGTTGACCGGATCCCGCGCTGCGAAGAGTACGTCTAGCCGACGTCCTTGCAGTACATCCAGCCGTAGTCTTCGACCCAGCAGGGGTAATAGTCGTCGTACCTGGGCTTCGCCTGTGCCGCGGTGCCGATGATGGCGAGGGACGCGGCGGCGACCACCACGGCTGCGGCGATTCGGCGGCTCGTGCGCGCGAAGGCGCCGGTTTTATTCTGGTTCGTCATGACGGATATCTGAGCTTGTCGACCTTGTGGATCACTTGCATCCAGCTGTCCTCAAGCGGAGCGGTCTCCACTACCCGTCCCCAGGGCCTCCAGCGCCTTGGCGAGCCTGGCCTGCCGGATCTCCGGGGTGGAAGCCTGGAGCAGCGGCAGGATCACGAGGTAGCGGCCCGTCTTGTCGAGCGCCTCGAACGCCTGCCGGGCAGCCGGGTCCGCGTCCAGCAGGGCGGCGAGGTCGGGCGGCACCGTCGCGTTCTTCTGCGACTCGTACGCGCGATCCCACCGCCCGTCCTCCTGGGCGCGACGCACCTCGGCCAGCCCCGGCTCGCGCATCCGCCCCGCGGCCGTCAGCTCGGCGACCTTGTCGACGTTGACCCGCGACCACAGGCTCCTGGGGCGGCGCGGGACGTACTTCTGCAGGTAGTGGAGGTCGTCCAGGCCGCGTCGCTGCCCCGAGATCCAGCCCCAGCAGAGCCCGACGTCGACCAGTTCGTCCTCGGTGACGGACGGGATGCCGGACTTCTTCTTGGCCACCTTGACCCAGACGCCTTCCGCCCGCGTGTGGTGCTCGGCCAGCCAGTTCTCGAAGGCCTCCGCGTCGGGGAAAGCGATGATCTCCACACCGTCGTCCATACGGATCAGGCTAACGGGACGATCCCGCGGCGCCTACTCAGGCCGCGGCGTGACGGATTCGCGGCTGTGGACGTGCATCGGAACCCGGTGCACGTCGCCCACCCGGCCGGTGTCCGAGCGGTCGCGGTCGATCTCGGTGAACAGCACGTCGACGGCCTTGCGGCCCAGTTCGTAGTGGGGCAGCGCCACGGTGGTCAGCTTGGGCCGCATCCACGAGGCGATGGGGTGGTCGTCGAAGGAGACGACGGAGACGTCCGCGGGCACCTTGAGCCCGAAGTCGTCGAGTGCCTGGTAGGCCCCCATGGCGATCCGGTCGTTGAAGCAGATCAGCGCACGCGGCCGTACGGTACCCAGAAGGTCGCGCGTGGCGGCGAGGCCGTATTCCGGCTGCCAGTCGGGGCACCTGCGAGCGCCCGCCACCTCGACTCCCGCCTCGCTGAGGGTCTCGCGGATGCCGATGAGCCGTTCCACCGCCGCGACGCTGTCCGAGGGTACGTCGCGCAGGCCCGGCCCGGCACCGATCAGGTGGATCCCGTCGCGGTGGCCGGCGTCGAGCAGGACGCGGGCGGCCAGGCGGCCGGCCTCGACCTCGTCGGGAAGGACGGCGGGCAAGGGCGTGGGCTCCTGGGGAAGCGCGTTGAGCAGCACGGCGGGTGAGGCCGTCATGCTCTTGGGGACCTTGATGGTCCTGGTGAACATCGAGGCCAGGATGAGCCCCTCGACCTGGCGGTCCTGCATGGTCTGCAGCAGGAGGCGTTCGAGTTCGGGGTCGCCTTCCGTCTCACCGATGAACAGCATGAAGCCCCGGTCCCGGGCGGCCTCCAGCGCTCCCTTGATCATGTCGCCGGCCAGGCGCGAGGTGGCGACGGTGTCGGAGATGAAGCCGATCGTCTGGGAGGTGCCCTTGCGCAGGCCCACGGAGACGATGTTGGGCCGATACTGCAACTCGTCGGCCGCTCTGAGCACTCGCTCCTCGACGTCCTGGGAGATGCGCAGTTCGCGGCCGCGGCCGGACAGCACCAGCGAAGCGGTCGGGCGGGAGACACCTGCGGCCTTGGCCACATCGGCCAGCGTGACCCGTCGTGGACTCACCCAGAACCTCCGGTCGTCAAGAGTGTGTTACAGGGGGTTGACATCCTGCGACGCGCAGGATGAGACTATCGGCGCTAACCCGATTTAGCAACGGAGGCGGACGCCGCCCGGCGCCGATCGTCCCAAGCAGCAGAGGAGACGCACATGGCTCGTCGAGGTCGCCGCGGCAGGTCCGGGGCCGCGCTGGTGATCGCCATGGGGACGCTGGCCGCCGCCTGCGCGGCGCCCGGCAGCGACAACCCGCAGCCTCAGGCCACCGCCTCGTCGCCGGTGTCCTCCGCACCCACGTGCGGGACGGAGCCGATCACCATGAGCGGCTACTTCGAGACCGGCTTCCCGCTGCCCAAGGCGCTGACCACCGAGTTCACCAAGCAGCACCCGAACGTCACGTGGAACCTCCGCGAGGACCAGTTCGCGGTCATCACCCAGAACGCGCCGCGCGTGCTGGCGGACAACCCGCCCGACCTGATGCGCCTGCCCCAGGTCTCCGAGCTGGTCAAGGACAACCTGCTGAAGAACCTGGACGGCTACGCGACGGCGTTCGGCTGGGACGAGTGGCCGGCCTCCCAACTTGAGCAGCTGCGCCTGGGCCAGGGCGGGCGGCCGCGCGGCGAAGGCTCGCTGTACGCCCTGGGGCTCAACTCCAGCATGACCGGCGTCTTCTACAACAAGGAGCTCGCCACCAAGATCGGGATGTCCGCCCCGCCCACCACGCTGGCGGAGTTCGACGAGGTGCTGGAGAAGGCCAAGAAGGCGGATATCACGCCCATCGTCCAGTTCAACGGCGGCGCCACCGGCGGCCTGGCGTTCCCGCTGCAAAACCTCATGGCCTCCTACGGCCCGGCCGGGCCCATCAACGACTGGATCTTCCAGAAGCCCGGCGCCAGCATCGACACCCCGTCGAACCTGCAGGCCGTCCAGCACCTGGAGCGATGGATCAAGGCAGGATACTTCCAGAAGGACGTCAACGCGGTCGACTACGCGACCATGATGAGCCGCTTCATCGACGGTCAGGGCCTGTTCATGTTCAACGGCGACTGGGAGTCGGGCAACCTCGACAAGCAGATGCCGGGCAACGTCGGCTTCTCCCTGATGCCGCCGGCCCAGCAGGGCGGCAAACTGGCCGCGATGTCGGCCCCCCTCACCTTCGGCATCGCCGCGAACGCCAAGAACGCCGACTGCGCCGCCTTCTTCCTCGACTGGGTGGCCACCGACAAGCAGGCACGCACGATCGGCGTCGAGGTCGGCGGATCGCGTCCGATGGGACCGGCCGACGCTTACATGCCGGACGTCGCCTCGGACCAGGTCACCGCGAGCACTCTGGCGGCCGGGGCGGACATCGCCGAGGACAACGGCGCGATGGACTTCATCGCCAACGCCACAGGCGCCATCTACGCCAAGAGCTGGACGCCGCAACTGCAGAAGCTGGTGGGCGGAGAGCAGACGCCGCAGGAACTGCTGAAGACGGTCCAGGCGGACTACGCCGCCCAGGTCGAAGGGAACTGAGACCGGTGATGAGCAGCCGTGCCGGCGCCCGAGCCGCGCGCCGGCGGCCGGTCGTGACCATGCTGGGCGGCACGCGCGGCCTGGTCGGCTGGCTGTTCGTCGCCCCGGCGCTCGCCTTCTACGCGGTGTTCGTGCTGCGCCCGATCACCCTGACGTTCCAGTACTCGCTGTACGACTGGAACGGCATCGGCGCCTCCACCTGGGTGGGGCTGGCCAACTACGGCAAGGTCTTCACCGATCCCGACCTGTTCGACTCGCTCGTCAACGCCTTTCAGCTGATCGTGTTCTTCAGCGCGATCCCCGTCGTGCTGGGCCTGGCGATCGCCGCGACGATCAGGCGCATCGCCCAGAGCAGGCTTGCCGTCGTGGCCCGGACCGTGCTCTTCCTGCCGCAGGTCATCCCGCTGGTGGCCGCCGGCATCGCGTGGAGCTGGCTGCTGGCCTCCACCGGAGTGATCAACCAGTTGCTCTCGCTCATCGGCCTCGGCGGGGTGACGCGGGCCTGGCTGGGTGACTTCGCCACCGCCCTGCCCGCGGTCGGCATGATCGGCGCGTGGGTCCTGCTGGGCCTGTGCACGCTGCTGCTCCTGGCCGGCATGAGCAAGATCGATCCCGCGTTGTACGAGGCGGCCCGGCTCGACGGCGCCGGGCCGTGGCGGGAGTTCGTCTCCATCACGGTCCCGAGCCTGCGCCAGGAGATCGCGGTCTGCGTCACCGTGACCGTGATCGCGGCGCTGGCCAGCTTCGACATCATCTACATCTCCACCCAGGGCGGGCCCGGCAACACGACCATGGTGCCCGGCCTGCAGATCTTCTACCTCGCCTTCTCCGAACGCGAGGTGGGCATGGCCTCGGCCCTGGCCGTGGTGCTCATGGTCCTCGTGATCGCCTGCGCCCTTCCGATCCAGTGGTTCGCGAAGGACGGCGACCGATGAGCATCGCGTGGCGGGAGGCGTGGACCGGCAGGTTCCTGCTCATCCTCATGATGGCGGTCACGCTTCTGCCGTTCCTCAGCCTGTTCGTCACCGCCCTGCACCCCTCGCGCACCTACCCGGCCGGACTGGCCTGGCCGGACGACCCGCAGTGGGGCAACTTCGTGCGGGCCTTCGAGGCGGCCAACATGGGCGAACTGCTGAAGTCGAGCGGGCTCATCGTGCTGGGTGTGGTCCCGATCTCGATCCTGCTGGGCACGATGGCCGGCTTCGCCATCGGCCACCTGCGCGTGATCGGCGGACGAGTGATCTTCCTGCTGTTCGTGCTCGGTCTGACCCTCCCGTTCGAGGGCATCATCACGCCGTTGTACTACCAGATCCGCGACATGGGACTCCTCAACACGCGGTGGGCCATCATCCTGCCGCTCATCGGCCTGTTCATGCCGTTCAGCGTCTTCTGGATGCGCGCCCACTTCGTCAACATGCCCGGGGAGCTGTCCGAGAGCGCCCGGATGGACGGCGCCACTACCTGGCAGCTGTTCCGCCGCATTCACGTCCCCCTGGCCATGCCGGCGATCTCGTCCCTGGGCATCCTGCTGTTCCTGTGGACCTGGAACCAGTTCCTGCTGGCCATCGTCCTGGTCGACGACCCTGCCAAACGGACGATGTCCGGCGCGCTGGGCGCTTTCCAGGGCCAGTGGGGCACCGACATCCCGCTGCTCTGCGCCGGATCACTGCTGATCCTGACCCCCACGCTGGTGATCTTCCTCATCTTCCAGCGTCACTTCGTCAAGGCCCTGCTGCAGGGCTCGTTGAAAGGATGACGGCGATGAGCGCGCCGCCGCTCTACGGCGGGATCGAGGCGGGCGGGACGAAGTGGGTCTGCGCGATCGCCGACGCCGACGGGAAGGTGCTCGCGACCCACGTGATACCGACGACCACACCGGAGACGACCATCACCGCCGCCGTGCGGTTCTTCCGGGACCACCGGACGCTCGCCGCGGTCGGCGTGGGCAGCTTCGGCCCTGTCGATCTGCGGACGGGCTCACCGACGTACGGCCACATCACCGCCACGCCCAAGCCCGGGTGGTCCGGCACCGACGTCGTCTCCCCGCTGCGCGCCGCGCTGCGCGTTCCCGTCGGCCTCGACACCGACGTGAACGCCGCCGCGCTGGGCGAGTGGCGGCGCGGAGCGGGACGAGGGCTGGGAACGGTCGCCTACATGACCGTGGGCACCGGCATCGGCGTGGGAGCGGTGGTGAACGGCCGGCCGCTGCACGGTCTGCTGCATCCGGAGTTCGGCCACGTCCGCATCCCGCACGATCGGACCAGGGACCCGTTCGCGGGCAGTTGCCCCTTTCACGGGGACTGCCTGGAAGGCCTCGCCTCCGGCGAGGCGATGCGCCGGCGGTGGGGACAGCGCGCCGAGGACCTGGACGACCCGGCGGCGTGGGAGCTCGAGGCCGAATACGTGGCCCACGCCGTCATGAACCTGACCTACGCGCTGTCACCCGAGCGGATCATCGTCGGGGGTGGCGTCACCAAGCGCGCCGGGCTGATGGGACGAACGAGGGCACGCGCGTTCGACCTCGCCGCCGGCTACCCCGCGATCTCGGCGCTGACCGATCGGGCCGCCATGGACGAGTACGTGGTCAGCCCTTCGCTCGGCGACCACGCCGGCATCACGGGCGCCGTCGAACTCGCCATGCGCTGCTTCGCGTGACCGACAGAGCACATCCCACCAGTGAAAGAAGAGATCATCCATGCACTCCCGAGGACGGTCAGGCGCCCCATGGACCCGCCGGCACCTCGATCAGCTCACCGAGACCGGCACGGCCACGGCTCCCGTCATCGATCCCCCGGCCCTGCCGAGGATCCTGCCGGACCTCGATCTGTGGGACCTGTGGCCGATTCAGGAGGAGGACGGCTCACCGAGCGTGATCGACGGCCGGGAACTGTGGATGGCCCTGTCGGCTCCCGCCCTCGGTCATCCCGAAGAGCGCCATGACCAGGCCCGGATCCGCCTGCTCGGCAAGAGCGGCGACGCGTGGGAGGACCTGGGGAACGCCTTCGCTGACGGCGCCTCGCCCGGCAGCCGTGAATGGTCGGGGTCAGCGGTCCGCCGGCCCGACGGCACCGTGTCCGTGTTCTACACGGCCGCCGGACGGCGGGGCGAAGCACGCCCGACCTACCGGCAGAGCGTCATCGAGACCCGCCCCGCCCTGGTCGCGGACCGCGGCGGGGTCCTGCTGGGACGAGACGCCGAGCACCGCGAGGTCCTGCGCTCCGACGGCCTGACGTATCTGCCGGCCGACGAGTCCGACGGGGCGCCGGGCCGCATCAGAGCCTTCCGCGATCCCGGCTGGTTCCGCGACCCGGCCGACGGGCGCGACTACCTGCTCGTCGCCGCGTCCACCGCCTGGGAGGACGGCTTCACCGGTGCGATCGCCCTGGCCGAGTCACGGGACGGCGCCTGGTCCCTGCTTCCGCCCCTGCTCGTCGCCGAAGGCGTCAACCACGAGCTGGAGCGACCGCACGTCATCGTGCACGACTCCTGGTACTACCTCTTCTTCTCCACCCACCGCCATTCGTTCCACCCGGCCGACCGTGCGCCCACGGGGCTGTACGGCTTCGCCGCGCCCAGCCTGACCGGCCCGTACGAACCGCTGAACAGCTCCGGACTCGTGATCCAGAACCCCTCCGTCGCACCCGACCAGGCCTACGCCTGGCTGGTGCTGCCGGATCTCCGCGTGGTCAGCTTCGCCAACTACCGCTCCCACCAGGGCATGGACCCCCGATCCGCGGGAGCGGCGCAGGCGCGGGCCGGTTTCGGCGGCACCGTCGCCCCCATGCTCAGGCTCGTACTCAACGGCATGACCACCTCTGTCAGCCCGGTCACATGGTCACCGTCCTGAAGGAGCCGGTGTTCCGATGGACCGGCGCCGGGGCCGCAAGAACCCCGGCGTCAGCCCGTTCACTCCGGCCGCTTCGCCCTGGAACCCGCCAGCCAGAGGCCGACGCCCACCAGCGCGAGCGCCGCGGCGGCCACCCAGATCCAGCCGGGGATCCCGTCGCCCGCCTCGGCCGCGGCGACGGCGGAACTCTCCGGCGCCGCGGGCGCGGTGGTCTCGGCGGGGACGCTCGGCGGCGTGCTCCGCTCGGCGGCCGGGGTCGGCGTGGACGGCTCCGGTGAGGGCTCGCCCTCGGCCGTGAAGGGGATCTCGCCCTCGATCGGGTGGCCGTCGGACGACACCACCCGCCAGGCGATGACGTACTTCCCGGCCGGCAGCGGCTCGGGCACCTCGGTCCGGACGAACTTCCCCTCGACCTGCGGCTCGCCGAGGTCCACCTGCCGGTCCCCGGCGTCGCGCAGGGCCACGAAGGGCATGCGGACGCGGGAGGTGAACTCCAGCTCGATCTCGTCGAGCGAGGTGACGGTGGCGTCCTTGGCCGGTGAGCTCGCCTTCAACGAGTCGTGAGCCAGTGCGGCGGGAGAACAGAACACCACAAGCAGGCCGCATATCAGCGCGGCCAGGATGGAACGCGGCGCGATCGCCATCGTGCAACTCCGTAGGTACAGGCCCGGCCCTCAGCCGGGTATGCCGAGCGGGCGCGCGGCTGTGACGACGCGCGCACCTGATGACCACGGGGCGCCGGGGGACGCGTACGTCAGCCGGCGCTGGCGAGCGCGGGCGGGCCGCGCCGGTGCACCGCCGCCGTGAACTCCAGGGAGCGCCGGGGACCGCTCCGGCCGGCGGACCGAACCGGCCGCACGCACCGGGGAGCCCGTACGGGCGAGGCGAGCACCAGGAGCAGCAGCCGCAGCGGGGCGACCCCCCACAGCCGCAGCATCGTCCACACGACGCTCTCGCCCTGGTGCAGCCACCAGCCGCTGACCAGCGCGAGGGTCAGGTGGACCAGCGCCATGCCGGCGTTCGTGTGGCCGTGGTCCGTGGAGGTGACGCCGCCGGGCGCGACCTGCGCGAACGTCTGGTGCAGGACGAGCTGGGCGAGCACGGTCGCGGCGAGCACGGCTTCCCGCGTACGCTCGCGCCTGTTGCAGGCGAGGGCGAGGGCGAAGGACGCGATCAGGCTGATCACCAGCGCGGACCCCGATATCGCGCCGCCGCCGGCGAACAGGTGGCCGCAGGCCGAGACCACGACGCAGACCGCCGCGAAGGCGGCCGCGCGGATCAGACGGAGGACCGGGGCCATGTGCCCATCCTCTCAGCCGGGTGCCGCGGTCCTGGTCAGTGGTGCTGCGTCGACTCGATGGCGCCGCCGAGCTTCGCGCGCAGGCCTTCCAGCACCGCCGGGTCGGAGACGACCACCCAGCGCTCGCCCACCAGGTAGGTGCCGCCGTACGGCTGGGCGGCGTCCAGCCAGTCGCGCTGGCCCTTGCCCGTGGTGAAGGTGACCAGGACGGAGTGGGCCGCGGACGTCCGGCAGACGGCCTGCCGCAGCTCGTCGGCGTCGATCTGCACGTCGGGGCTGGGGCAGCCGAGCGCGGCGCCGATCTGGTCGATGCTCGCCGCGGTCGCCGGCTTGGCGGCGGCCGGTGGAGCCGCGTGGGCGTGATGCGCAGCCGCGGGTTCCCCCGCGGCCGGCGCCGAGCACGCGGTGAGGAGCGTGCCGAGAACCACGGCGCACGCGGCGCCGAGCGGCTTGCCGACGAAAGTCTTCATGGTGCGGTCCCCGGGGGTGTAGGCAGAGCTCTTCCATACCGAGATACGCACCCCGGGCGAAGAAGTTCGATCGGCGCCGCGTCCGCCCCCGGGCTCGGGTCACCAGCCGAGTTCGTCGCAGCCGCTGTGGTCGGCGGGCTCGACCTGCAAGGTGGCGTGCGCCACGCCGTGCCGCTGGAGCAGCAGGTCGCGCGCCTGGTCCAGCACCGCGTGGTTGTCGCTCTGGTCGGCGGTGACCAGGTGGGCGGTGGCGACGTTCATGCCGGACGTCAGCGTCCACAGGTGCAGGTCGTGCACGTCGCGGACGCCGTCGATGGCGGACAGGTCCTGGGCCACGGCGCCGGCGTCGATGCCTTCGGGGACGTGCTGGCCCAGCACGGCGAAGACCTGGCGGCCGAGCGAGATCGCCCGGGCGGCGACGAAGACGCCGATGGCCAGGGCGATGACGGTGTCCCAGATGGGCCGGCCGGTGGTCGCGACCAGCCAGCCGGCGACGATGACGCCGACGGAGCCGGCGGTGTCGGCCACGACCTCCAGGTAGGCGCCCTTGACGTTCAGGCTCTCGGCGGCGCCGGAACGCAGCAGCATCAGGGCGACCAGGTTGACCGCCAGGCCGAGCGCGCCGACGACCAGCATCGGGCCGGAGGAGACCTCCACGTGGTGGCCGATGCGGCCGATCGCCTCGGCCACCACGTACACCGACACGACGATCATCAGCACCACGGCCAGCAGCGAGGCGAACACCTCGGCGCGGTAGGAGCCGTAGCTGCGCCGGCCGGTGGTGTCGGGCCGGGTGGCGATCCGCGTGGCGACCAGCGCCGCGCCGAGGGTGACCACGTCGGCGGCCATGTGGCCGGCGTCCGACAGCAGCGCCAGCGAGCCGGAGAGGAGACCGTAGACGAGCTCCACCACGAAGAACGCGCCGATCAGGGCGAAGGAGACCGCCAGCCGCCAGCGGTGCCGGCCGGCCGCGTGGCCGTGCCCGTGCCCGGTGCCCATCAGTGGTCCCCGCCGCGCTCTGGGTGGATCGCCTCGGTGTGCCCGGTGTGCTCCAGCGCCAGGTCCAGCAGCATCCGCACGTGCGGGTCCTCAAGCCGGTAGTACGCCATCCGGCCGGACCGCCGGGCGGCCACGATGCGGTGCGCGCGCAGCAGCCGCAGGGCGTGGGAGACGGCCGACTCGCTCTGCCCGGTCACCGCCGCGAGGTCGCACACGCACAGCTCTCCGTCCAGCAACGCGACCAGCAGCCGCAGCCGGTTGGGGTCCGACAGCAGGCCGAAGACGTCGGCGGTGTCGACCACGTCCTCGGGGGCGGGCATCCGCTCGCGCACGGCGGCCACCCGGTCACCGTCGACCACCTTGACGCTGCAGCCGTCGATGGTCAACACACTGTCACTTGAAGAGCTGTTCATATATGAGAGAGTAGCCGGTGCTCTGGATCAGCTGTCAAGCCGTCAGAGGAGGGCAGGGGCTACTCGGCGTCCGCGGTGTCCGCCTCGCGCGGCGCAAGCGCGTACGCGAGGGCGACCCCCAAGCAGAGGGACAGCGAGATCCCCAGAAGGAGGTCGTGCAGGGTGACGCCGAGGCCCATGCCGATGGCCAGCCCGCAGGCCATTCCGAGCGTCCAGTCGGGAGAGGTCTTCTTGTCGTTCGTCATGGTCAGATCTTCGCCGGACGGGGCGGTGCCGAGGTAGAGACCGCGGTCATCGAAGGGCCGTGACAGGTGTCATCCCGGACGCGGGACCGCGGTCACTTGAGGGGGTCGTGGCCCCAGTTCATCAGCGAGTAACGCCATCTGGTCTCCCGGACGTCGCCGGACGGCCGCTGCGCCAGGTGGCGGTGCACGTAGCCGATCACCTTGCGCATGTGCGCGTAGTCCTGCTCGGTGAGAGCCGACTCTTTCTTGTGGAGCAGTTCGACGATCCTGCGGCCGGACTCGTGGCCGGTGGACTCGCCGCCGCCGTCCTTCTGCCCGACCGCCTTGGACTCGTCCGTGTCGAGCCAGCGCTTCAGCTCCCCGGCGGTCATGTTCACCGCCTTGCCGAACTCGGCCGCGATCGCCCGCTCCTCCTCCCCGGTCATCAGGAGCCCTTGTCCTTGCGCAGGGCCGACGGCTTGTGCACGGCCTTCTTGCCGCTCTTCTCGCTGCGCACCACGTACTGGGGCTCGTCGGGCGAGGCGGCCACGGTACGGCCGGCCTCCTTCTCCCGTTTGGTGATCTTCTTCTCGACCTTGCCGTGGGCGGTGGAACCGTGGCTGCGCCAGGTGACCTCGTCGCCCACCGACGGGTCCTTCTTCCGTTTATCGGCCATGACCTGCGCATACCCGGGCCCGCGCACGTCACACGACATGGTTGCGCAGGCCCAGCTCGTCCGGATACGGGAGGAAGTATGTCTGGTTCTGGACGTAGGTGGCGGCTTCGCCGCGGGCGTGGTGGCGCAGCAGGGCGAGCGGCACGCTGAGCGCCACCCGGCGCTCCTGGTAGGAGGCGATGACCTCGGCCAGGTCGGCCCGGCGGACCGGGTCGAGCTCGTCACCGAGCATGCCGAGGCAGTGCTGCAGGACGTTGACGTTGCGCCCGACCGACGCCTTGACCGCCATCGCGGTGCGGAACGCGGTGCCGTACGCGCCGGCGAGCTCCTCGCGCGGGCGCGTGCCCGCCTCCGCGACCAGGCGGCCGGTCTCGCGGTAGCCCTCGGTGGAGTGCGCGAGCAGCTGCATCTTGTGCCGGGACTGGAAGGCCACCAGGTCGCGCGGCCGCCAGTCGCTCCGCAGCAGCTCGCGCAGGCGCGCGTGGGCGAAGATCCGCTCGGTGAACGCCTCCCGCAGGACGGCGTCGCGGAGCCGGCCCTCGTCCTCCACGGGCAGCAGGGGATGGCTCTCGATCACCGCGTCGGCGAACAGGCCCCGGTTCTGCCGGGTCACCATCGTCTCCCCGTCGTAGAGCGGGATGCCGTGGATGCCGCAGCTCGGGCTCTTCGCCTTGAACACGTACCCGTCGACGTCCAGCCCGGCGGACCGCTCGGCGGCCAGCCCGGTCATGGCGGGCGTGAGGTCACAGCCGGTGTTCCTGGTCATGAGCCGGGGGCCGCTGGGGGAGCGTTCGAGCCGCAGCGACTCGCGGGGGGTGCCGAGGCCGATCTCCATCTCCGGGCAGATCGGCACCCAGTCCACGAACGGCGCCAGCTCGTCGGTGAGGTAGCGGGCACGGCTGTGGTTGCCGTTGTGCCGTACGCGCGCGCCGAGCAGGCAGCTCGACACCGCCACCCGCGGCCTGCCCAGGCACTGGTCCTCAACCATGCCCCACAGCTGCCCACAACGGGTCGCCGCACGCCACCCGCAGGCCGGCGTCGGACCTGGTCACAGCGGCGCGGGGAAATCTTGTCCCGATGCTCGGACCGCCATGGCGCTCGTTTGGGACGCCATCGGGCACGTGCATCCGTGATCGCGACGGCTTCGAAAGACAGTGTGTGGAACAGACGAGAAGCGAACAGGCGGGGCGCGTGGCCCTCGGGCCGGCCCGCGCCCTGGGAGTCCTGTCCCTGCTGGCCATGGTCGGCCTCCAGGTGGCGTCCGGGCTGGCCGCGCGGCCGGAACGGTTCACCGGGCTGATCGTGGCGCTGCTCGCCGCGTCCGCCGTCGCCTTCGCCGCCGGCGCGTGGGGGACGCGCCGGGCGCTGGCCGCGTTCGGGGCGGCCGTGCTGACCGGGTACGCGGCCGAGGTGGTCGGGGTGCTGACCGGGTTCCCGTTCGGCGAGTACGCCTACAGCGACGTGCTGTGGCCCCAGGTGGGCGGCGTGCCCGTCGTGGTGGCGGTGGCGTGGGGCGGCATGGGGCTCGCCGCGTACGCGGTCGCCGCCACCCTCTTCGGCGGCTGGGCGCGCGTCTGCGCGGGCGCGGCCGCGCTGACGGCGTGGGACCTGTTCCTCGACCCGCAGATGGTCCGACTCGGCCTGTGGACGTGGGCGGCGGACGACGGCTTCTACCGGGGCATCCCGTTGAGCAACTTCGCCGGCTGGCTGCTGGTGTCGGCCCTGGTCATGCTGGTCGTCGGGCGCGTCGCCGGCGACGCCGCGCCGGGGCGAGGGCTGCTCGCGGTCTACACGGTCATGGCGGTCATGGAGACGATCGCCTTCGCCGCGGTGTTCGACCCGACCGACCCGCTGGTGGCGGCGGCCGGCGGGATCACGATGGGCGCGTTCGCCGCGCCGGCCTGGAGGCGGTCATGGCAGAGGTGACGGTGGTCGGCGGCGGCGTGGGCGGCATGGCGTGCGCGCTGCTGCTGGCCCGGCGGGGGCACGAGGTCCGGCTGTACGAGCAGCTGCCCCGGCTGGGCGGCAAGCTGGCCGAGCATCGCCGTGACGGGTTCGCCTTCTCCCTGGGGCCGTCGCTGCTGACCATGCCCGGCCTCTTCCGCGAGCTGGGCCTGGACCGCGAGCTGATCGAACCTGACCCGCTGTGCCGGTACCGGTTCGCCGACGGCACGGTGCTGGACGCCCGGCGCGACCCCGAACGCATGGCCGCGGAGGTGGAGCGGCTGGCCCCCGGCGAAGGGCGGGCCTGGCGGGCCTTCCACGGCTGGGCCAGGGGCGCCCTGGAGGCGGCGGACCGGACCGTGTTCGCCGGGCCGCTGATCCGGCGCCCCGGTGAGGCCCGGCTGTCCGACCTGCTGGCCGTGGCGCCCGCGCGCACCCTCGACGGGCTGGCCCGCCGCTACTTCCGTGACGCCAGGCTGCGGCAGTACGTCGGCCGCTACGCCACCTACGCCGGGTCCAGCCCGTACCGCGCGCCCGCCGCGCTGGGGTGCGTCCCCGCGCTGGAGCACGGGCAGGGCGTCTGGTACGCGCCGGGCGGCCTGGCCCGGCTGGCCGACGACCTGGGTCTGCTGCTGAAGGCGGCGGGGGTGCAGGTGTTCCTGTCCGAGCCGGTCGCGGCGGTCGAGGCCGGTGGCTCCGCCGTCACGGGGGTCCGGCTGGCGAGCGGGGAGAGGGTCCGGTCGGACGTCGTGGTGGCCAACACCGACGCCGCCGCGCTGTACGGCCGCCTGCTGCCCGACCGTGGGCGGCTGCGCAGGATCGCCCGGCTGGGGCGCTCGTCGTCGGCGCTGCTGGTGCTGGCCGGCGTGGAGGGGCGCACGCCCGGCCTGCCGCACCATGCGGTGCTGTTCTCGGCCGACTACGAACGGGAGTTCGCCGACGTCTTCGACCGGGGGAGCCCGCCGCTCGACCCGACGATCTACGTCGGCTGCTCGGCCGTGGACGACCCCTCGCAGGCCCCGGCGGACGCGGAGAACTGGACGATGCTGGTCAACGTGCCCGCCCGCGATCCCGGCCGGTGGCCGATCAGCGTGGCGGCGTACCGGGATCTGGTGCTGGAGCGGCTGGCCGAGCGCGGCCACGACCTGGCGGGCCGGTTGCGCTTCGCCGACGTCTTCACCCCGGCGGACCTGCGCGACCGCTACGGGGCTTGGGGCGGCGCCATCTACGGCAGCGCCTACCGGGGCAGGCTGTCGGCCTTCCTGCGCCCCGGCAACCGCGGCCCCCGGCGCGGCCTGTACCTGGTCGGCGGCTCCGCGCACCCGGGCGGCGGGCTGCCCATGGTGACACTGGGCGCCCGCATCGTGGCCGACCTGGTGGCCCAGGACTTCCGCACCGGGCCGCCCACGGCGAGCGACGTGCGAGGTGGTTCCCGATGAGGTCGCTCACGGTCGTACAGGCGGTCGCCGCCGGGGTGGCGCTCGCCAGGCTCGCGCGGGGGCGGCGGCGGCTTCCGCCGCTCCGGCCGCGCCGGGACGCGGGCGTGACGATCTCCGTGGTGATCCCGGCGCGCGACGAGGAAGCCAGGATCGGGCCGTGCCTGCGGGCCGCGCTCTCCGACCCCGCCGTCACCGAGGTGATCGTGGTCGACGACGGCTCCCGCGACGGTACGGCCGAGGTGGCGGCAGCGGCCGGGGCCAAGGTCGTCACCGGCGAGCCGCTGCCCGGCGGGTGGGTGGGCAAGCAGTGGGCGCTGCGCCAGGGGGTGGTGGCGGCCGGCGGCGAGGTCGTGGTCACCCTGGACGCCGACGCCCGGCCGGGGCCCGGCCTGTTCGGCGCGCTGGCGGCCACGCTGGAGCGGTACGACCTGGTGAGCGCCGGCCCCCGGTTCGTCTGCGACGGCGTGCTCGAACAGGCCCTGCACGCCTCCATGCTGGCGACGCTGGTCTACCGGTTCGGGCCCGTCGGCCCGGCGAGCCCGCCGCCGCCGCACCGCGCCGTCGCCAACGGCCAGTGCATGGCCTTCCGGCGCGCCCGGATGGCAGAAGCGGACGGGTTCGCGCTGGTACGCGACCGGATGACCGATGACGTGGCGCTGGCCAGGCGCCTGGCGGGGCAGGGCTGGACGGTCGGCTTCCTGGACGCGGGCGGCCTGCTGGAGGTCGACATGCACGACTCGGTGGGCGAGCTGTGGCGGGAGTGGGGCCGCTCGCTCCCGCTGCGCGACGTCACGGGCCCCGGCTGGCAGGCGGCCGATCTGGCCGTCATCTGGCTGACCGGGGCGCTGCCGGTGCTCCGACTGGCGGCCGGCCGCCCCACCCGCCTGGACACGGCGCTGCTGGCGGCGCGGCTGCTGCTCACAGGCGCGCTGCGCGGCAGCTACCGCGCCCCCGGCCTGGGCCTGCTGCTGTCGCCGCTGCTCGACCCCGCCGCCGCGTTCCGGCTCACCCAGGCGACGCTGCGTCCCGTACGGACCTGGCGCGGTCGTACGTACCCGGAGGTCAGCGGCGGCGCTCGGCGAGCGCGGCCTGGCCGAAGCGCAGCCCGATGAGGCACATCAGCCCCCCGGTGGCCGCCACCAGCTCCACGGGCGCGAACAGCAGTTGCAGAACCGGCACGCCGAACACCGCCAGGCGCGCCCCCACCGCGAACGAGCGCAGCGCCACGGCGGTGACCACCAGCGCCGTCACCGCCAGCACGAACGCCGGAGGACAGATGACCGCGACGCCCCCCGCGAAGGTCAGGATCGAACGGCCGCCGCGGAAGCCGGCGAAGACCGGCCAAGCGTGCCCCGCCATGGCCGCCGCCACCGCCAGGTACACCGGCAGCGCGCTCGCCCCGGTGACGACGCCGAGCGCGGTGGTGTGGACGCCGCTGACCAGGAGCGCCACGAGGGCGGCCAGCGCGCCCTTGAGCGTGTCACCGGCGAACACCGGCACGGCGGCCCGCAGGCCGAGCTGCTCCTTGACGTTCCAGTACCCGGGGTTGCGGTCGCCGACGTCGCGCGGGTCCACGCCGTGCGCCCGCGCCACCAGGACCGCCACCGGCACCGAGCCGAGCAGGTAGCCGGCCATGACCGACACCACCACCTCAACCATCGCGTCGTTCCACCTCATCCGGTACGACAGCGCCCGCGCGATGCGGCACATGGCCTTCGACCGGCCGTTGTTGCGGCGCACCGGCGGGCTGCTGTTCTGGCGGCTGCTCGGCACCGGCCGCGGCCGGGCCATGTCCCTCGGCGCCGACCTGCGCCGGTGGGCGCTGTTCGCGGTCTGGCGCGGCGAGGACGATCTGGACGAGTTCCTGCGCGCCTCGCCGATCGCGGCCCGCTGGCGGGCTGAGGCGTCCGAATACTGGCAGGCGCGGCTGTCCCCGATGGCCTCGCGCGGCGCCTGGTCGGGCCGCGACCCCTTCGCCCCGCCCCCGCCCCTCAAGCCCAGCGAAACCCCCAGGGGGCCGTCCAAGCCTACGGCGCCCACCGGCGACACCCCCGGGGACTCCCACAGGGCCGAGCGGGTTCGGGGTATGGGCGGGTCTTACAGGTCCGGGGCTACTGGCGACATCCCGGGGGAGCCCCTCAGGTCCGAGCGGGTCCAGGGTGTGGGTGGATTCCTGGGGTCCGGTGTACCTGGCGACGCCCCAAGGAAGCCCCTTAGGGGCGAGGCGACCGGGGTACTTTTCGAGGCTCCGGGGGCCTTCGGGGCGGGCGCGGCGCGCCGGGGTGGCGGGCCGGTGGCGGTGCTCACGAGGGCGTCGATCCGACCTCGCCGCCTGGTCGCGTTCTACCGGTCGGTGCCGCCGGTCGACGAGTTGCTGCGGCGGCAGGACGGCTGCCTGGCCTCGATCGGCATCGGCGAGTGGCCGCTGGCCCGGCAGGCGACCTTCTCGCTCTGGCGCGACCGCGAGGCGGTGCGCGCCTTCGCCTACCGGGGCGAGGCGCACCGGCGGGTCATCGAGCGCGTGCGGGCCGACGACTGGTACGCGGAGGAGCTGTTCGCCCGCTTCACCCCGTACGCCAGTGAGGGCACCTGGGACGGAGCCGATCCGCTGCGCTGAGGACGTCATGACGATGTCTCCACCGTTACGGCTTGGACGCCGACGGTGGTCATGGCGCCGTCTCCACCGCCACGGCATCGATGCCGGCCGCCGGGTTCTGCGATGACAGCGCGTGCGCCACCACGCAGGCGCGGGCGATCGTGGCCGCCGGAGAGGAGCCGTGGGCGACGACGACCGTGCCGCGCAGACCCAGGAGGGCGGCGCCGCCGTGGGTCTCCGGGTCGTAGCGGCGGGCTACCTCGGCGAGCCGTTCCGGGGAGGCGATGCCGGCCTGGGCGACCATGGCCAGCGCCGTGCGGACGCACCCCTCGACGTTCTTCAGCACGATGTTGCCGGTGAAGCCGTCGGTGACGATCACGTCGACGGTGCCCGCCAGCACGTCGTGGCCCTCCACGTTGCCGTGGAAACGCAGCGGCAGGGCGGCGAGCAGGTCCCCGGCCCGGCGCGTCAGCCGGTTGCCCTTGCCCGGCTCGGACCCGATCGACAGCAGCCCCACCACCGGGTCGGCACGGCCCAGCACGGCCCGCGCGTAGGCCGCCCCCAGCTGGGCGAACTGGGCGATCATGGCCGGGCTGGGGTCGGCGGTCGCACCCGCGTCCACCAGCACGCTGGCTCCACCCGTCAGCGAGGGCAGGGCCACGGCCAGGGCCGGCCGCAGCACCCCGCCGGCCCGGCCGATGCCGCGCACCGCGCACGAGACCACCGCGCCGGTCGACCCGGCGGACACGAACGCACCGCCCTCGCCCCGGCTGATCAGCTCGCAGCCCACGGCCAGGCTCGACGTCGTCAGCGTCGCCGCGGCGGCGCCGCGCTCGGCCATCGGCACGGTGTCCTCGGCGTGCACCACCGCGATCTCCCCGGCGGCGCCGTGCCCGCGCAGCTCACGCTCCACCCGGTCCCGCGCGCCGACCAGGACGACGGGCACCCCGTGCCGCCGCCACGCTGCCACGGCCCCGGCGACCGTCGCCACCGGCCCGTGGTCCCCACCCATCGCGTCCAGGACAACAGGCGGAGTCATGGAAAGGCCGGCGGTCATGGGAGTTCCACGCTGACGCGGCGCTCGGCCCTGCTCGCCTCGGCGGAGGCCAGCAGGTGGCGGGCGAACACGGCCGCCTTGCGCCGGCGCGGCACCCGTACCCGGCCCGCCAGGACCTCGAAGCCCCGGCGCTCGATCTCGTCGAGGATGCCGCCGTACAGGGCGTAGGCGGCGCGGACGCACGGCCGGGAGGAGGCGGCGAGCAGGCCGATCCCCCCGGCGGCGGCGCGGTAGTGGTCGCGGGCGCGCCCCGCCTCGAAGGCGAGCAGGTCCCGCAGGGCGGGCCCCGTACGGCGGGCGCCCAGCTCGTCCGGGTCCACCCCGAACTTGTCCAGATCCTCCATCGGCAGGTAGACGCGGCCCCTGGCGTAGTCCTCGCGCACGTCGCGCAGGAAGTTGGTGAGCTGGAACGCCAGGCCGAGCTGGCGGGCGGGCTCGCGGGCCGCCTCCTCGCGGCCGGGCGTCGCCTCCAGCACCGGCAGCATCATCGTGCCGATGGCGGCGGCCGATCCGGCCATGTAGCCGAGCAGGTCGTCGTAGGTCGCGTACCGGGTCACCGACAGGTCCGCGCGCATGGACGCGAGGAAGACCGCGATGTCGTCGTGGCCGATGCCGAAGGAGTGGACGGTGTGCAGGAACGCGGGCAGCACCGGATCGTCCTGCTTCGCCCCGGCGAGCCCGGCCTCGACCTTGACGGTCAGGGCGTCCAGCGCGCGGGCCCGGTCGGCGGTCATCGTGAACGAGTCGACGATCTCGTCGGCGTACCGGGCGAAGCCGTACAGCGCGTGCACGTGCCTCCGCTTCCATCGCGGCAGCAGCCGGGTGGCCAGGTAGTAGGAGCGGCCGTAGCGGGCGTGGAGCCGCCGGCAGCGTTCGTAGCTGGCGGTGAGCGTCAACGGGTCTCCTTGAGGATGCGTTCGGCGGCGAGCCGGCCGGAGATCAGCACGGGCGGCACCCCGACTCCGGGCGCGGTGTACATGCCGGCGAAGTGCAGCCCCGGCACCCGCCGGGCCACGGCGGAGGGGCGCAGCCACGCCGTCTGGGTGAAGCGGTGGTCCAGCGCGAACGGGGTGCCCGCGGTGTGGCCGCGCGCCGCCCAGGCGGGCGGGTCCAGCACCAGCCGGGGCGCGCCCGACAGGTCGCCGTAGCCGAGTCGCGCCATGCGGTCGAGCAGCCGGGACTCCAGCCGGGGGCGCAGCCGGTCCCAGTCGGTGTGCCGCAGGTTGGGCGCGGGTTCCAGGACGCTGAGGGTGGCGTGCCCGTCCGGCGCGGCCTCGCCGTCCGGCGCCGGGCAGGTGACCAGCAGGCTCGGGTCGGGCTGCGGCCGGCCCGCCTCCAGAGCGGTGAACGTCTCGTTCCAGTCCCGGCCGAAGTGCAGCGTGTGGTGCGCCTGGCCGGTCGGCGGGCGGTCCAGGCCGACGTGCATCACCAGGCACGACGGGGAGTGGCGCGGACGGCGCAGCCGCCAGTCGCCCGCGCGGGAGGGCAGCAGCCGCCGGGCCGCCAGCCGGTCGCAGGCGACGACCACGTGCCGGGCCGCCAGCCGCTCGCCGTCCCGCAGCAGCACGCCGGTGACACCGTCGCCGTCCGTCTCGACCCGGTCGGCGGGCGCGCCGTAGCGGAGGTCCGCGCCCAGCTTCTCCAGCAACGCCGCCATGGCCGCCGGGATGGCGTGCATGCCGCCGTGCCGAGGGAAGTACACGCCGCCGACCGTGTCCATGTGCGCGATGACGGCGTAGATGCCCAGCGCGCGCTGCGGCGACAGCCCCACGTACAGGGACTGGAACGTGTGCGCCTTGATCAGCCGAGGGTCCGTCAGGTGGCGGGCCGCCAGGCGGTCCAGCCGGCGGAACCCGCCCAGCCGGGCCAGCCGCAGCAGCGCGGCCGGCCGGGCCAGGGCGCGCAGCCGGGTCATGTCCGCGTCGATGAACGCGGGCCACTCGACGCGGAACAGTTCGTCGAGCAGGCTCCGGTAGCGCTCGTAGCGGGCCGCCTCCGCCGGCCCGCACACCGCGCGGACCTGCTCCGCCATCGCCTCCCGCTCCGCCCGCACGTCCAGCCGCGACCCGTCGTCGAAGACCATCCGGTACGAGGGATCCAGCCGGCGCAGCGGCAGCCAGTGCCGCAGCTCCTGCCCGGCCGCCCCGAAGACCTCCGCGAGCACGCCCGGCATGGTGAGCACGGACGGACCGGTGTCGAAGCGGTACGCCCCGAGGCGGGTCGTTCCGCAGCAGCCGCCGGGCTCGCCGAGGGCCTCGACCACGGTGACCTCGCGACCGGCCGCGGCCAGGTGGATGGCGGCCGACAGCCCGCCCAGGCCCGCGCCGACGACGACCACGGGGCTCATCAGAAGGTCCTTTCCGTGCACTGGGCGGCCAGGTCCACCAGCGCCGTCCTGGCTTCGTGCGGGATGCCGGGCGGCCGGTCCAGCGCTGTGACCGCCTCGTCGACCAGCGTGGCGATGCGCCGCTCCGCCGCGTCCAGCGCTCCGCACTCCACGATCAGCTCGCGCGCCGCCGCCACCCCCCGCTGGTCGGTGATGTCGTCCAGGAGCGCGCTGCCCGTCTCGCGCCGGGCGTAGGCGAGCAGGTAGGTCGCCTTGCCCTGGAGCAGGTCGGCTCCCGAGGGCTTGCCGGTGCGCGCCGGGTCGGCGAACACGCCGTTGACGTCGTCCCTGAGCTGGAACGCCTCGCCCAGGGGGATGGCGTACGCGCTCAGCGTGCGGCGCGTCTCGGGACAGCCGTCCGCGACGGCGTGACCGAGGTGCAGGGGCCGCTCGACGGTGTACTTGCCCGACTTGTAGAGCGAGATCACCCGCGACGGCTCGTCACCCGTCCGGGCCCCGGCCGTACAGGCCAGGTCGAGATACTGGCCGCCGATCGCCTCCACCCGCAGCCGGGTGAGGACGTCGAGCGAGGGCCCCAGGTGCGGCCCCGTATCCAGCAGCGCGGCGTCGGCCCAGCTCAGCGCGAGCAGCGCGAGCAGGGTCGCCGCCGACTCGCCGAACCGGTCGGCGTCGCCCCGCCAGCCGGACCGCCGGTGCAGCTCGGCCAGCGCGACGTGCGCCGCCGGCCGGCCACGCCGCGAGCCGGCCTCGTCCATCACGTCGTCCAGCAGCAGCGCCGCCGCGTGCACCAGCTCCACGGCGCAGGCCGCGGGCAGCACCGACTCCAGCCGCTCGCCGCCGGCCGCCCGGTAGCCCCAGTAGACGAACGCGGGCCGCAGCCTCTTCCCGCCGCCGAGGACGAACGCCGTCAGGTACTCGCGCACCAGACCGACCTCCGCCGGGGCGAGGAAGCCGAGCCGGCGGACCTGGTGGTCCAGCAGCCGCGCCAGCCGCCGGTCGACCTGCTCGCGCACGTGGGTGGTTCGCGCGATCACCGTGTCCATGTACGCAGCCCCTTCTGTCGCTATGGGAAGTCTTCGCAGGAGGGGCCCGACCCGGTTGCACGCGAGCTCGAATCGCACTATCACGGTAACCAGCGCGTACCGGGTTTCCGCGGGGGACACGCCTGGTCATGCGTCCGAGCGGCTCCGGAACCGCGAAAAGATGGTCGGACACGTCGAACGTCAGCGGGAAGACCATGGTCGAGGAGACACCGGACAACGTGGAGGACGCGGGCTACGGCATCGGAGCCGCCTCCCGGCGGCTGGGCGTGCCCGCCCCCACACTGCGCACCTGGAACCTCCGCTACGGCCTGGGGCCCAGCCGCCGCACCCCCGGCGGCCACCGCCGGTACGACGCCGCCGACCTGCGGCGGCTGACCGAGATGAAGCGTTTGATCGCCACCGGCCTGGCGCCGGCGGAGGCCGCGAGGCTCGCCCTGGCGCTGCCGCCCCCGCCTCCCGCCGCGACGCCGGAGCCCACGGAGGAGACCCCCGCCGACGCCCCGGAAACCGGCGCACCCCCGACCGGCACCCCTGCGACCGGCACCCCTGCGACCGGCACCCCCGCGACCGGCACCCCCCCGACCGGCGTTTCTGAGGCCGGTCCGCGGCGGCCGCCCACGGCCGCGCTGGCCCGGGCCGCGCTCGTGCTCGACAGCCACCAGGTCTCCGGCCTGGTCGAGGAGACGCTGGCCCGGCACGGCGTGGTGTGGACGTGGGAGCGGCTCCTGCTCCCCGTCTTCGACGCCATCTGCCGCCGCCAGGACGACACCGGCGCCGGCATCGACGTCGAGCACCTGCTGTCCGACCGGGTCCAGGCGGCGCTGCAGCGCCGTGCCCGCGACGTCCCGCCGCACGAGGGCCGTCCGGTGCTGCTGGCCTGCGCCGAGGACGAGCAGCACAGCCTGCCGGTGCACGCTCTGGCCGCCGCGCTCGGCGAGGTGGGCGTGCAGACCCGCGTCCTCGGCGCGCGCACCCCCTACGCGGCGCTGGCCCACGCGATGCGGAGGCTCGGCCCGGTGGTCGTGTTCGTCTGGTCGCAGCAGGCGATCACCGGTGACACCGCCCCGCTCGCGGCCCTGCCGAGGCTCCGTCCGGCGTGCCGGATCGTCATCGGCGGGCTCGGCTGGCAGGGCGAGCCGCCCCCGGGCGTCGTCCGGGTGTCGACGCTGCCCGAGGCCGTCGCGCGCATCACGGCCACGCTCGCCTGAGCAGCCCTTTCACCGGAGGACCTTGTGGCATCCCCCTATGCCCAGCTATGAATAAGTTTTGAATAGGTTTTTGGGATGAGGGGCAGGGACATGCGGATCAGTGACGAGGAATCGCTCAGCGGGTGTTACCGCGCGCACGGCCCCGCCGTGCGCTCCTACCTGCGCCGGTACGTGCCCGCCCAGGACGTGGAGGACCTGGTGCAGGTCGTCTTCGCCGACGTCTGGCGCTCGCGCGAGAGGTACGACCCGTCCAGGAGCCTGGCGGCCTGGATCTTCGCCATCGCCCACCGCCGCGCCGTCGACCACCTGCGCGGCCGCAGGCCCGTCACGGTGCCGCTGGAGGAGGCCGGCGACCCGCCAGGACGAGGACGCTCCGAGGTCGACGACCTCGCGGACCGCGACCGGCTCAGCAGGGCGCTGGCCGAGCTGTCGCACGCCCAGCGGCAGGCGATCGAGCTGGCCTACTTCGGCGACCTGAGCCAGCGCGAGATCGCCGAACGGCTGCGGGTGCCGCTCGGCACCGTGAAGGCCCGCACCTCCCGCGGCCTGCGCAGACTGTCGGCCCTGCTGGTCGCCCCGTGAACCCCCGGCCCCGGGTCAGACAGCCGGGTGGCAGGCGGTGCAGACCCCGTCGGTGACGGCGGGCGGGATGCAGCCGTCGGGCAGGACACGCCTAGCGGCCACCGATGGGTGAGCCGCCGGCTGGATCAGGGCCGGTTGTCCTTTCCGTCCAGCCACAGGGTGTCGGACTCGTCCCGGTGAGTTCCGGTGCTGCCGACATGCTTGGCGTCGATCGCCGGGCCCTTCTTGATCACGTGTACCAGCGCCATCGCGTGCCCGCGGCCCAGCCCGTGGTCCTGCTTGAGCCACTCGACGATCGTGCCCGCCTTCACGGACGGGTCGTCGAACCCGCGTTCCTTCGCGAGCTCGATGAACTCGCGGGGCGTCAGCCCGGTCTTGGTCTCGATGTTGTCCAGATAAGCCTGGAAAGACATATGACTCTCCCTCTCGTATGACGACTTGTCAGGCCCGTACGGCCTTCTCCAGTGTGGACATGGTCACCGCGATCCAGGACCACGCGGCGACGACGCCGGCGAACATGGCGAGCGGCCCGCCCGGCGCGCCGCTCATCCCCCAGCACAGGCCGACCGCGAGCAGCACGCCGCCGGCGCGGCCCGCCACGGCCCAGGACGTGCCGCCGAACCGCCGGCTCAGCACGAAACAGCACGTGATCATCGCGAGGAACGAGACGCAGGCCCCCGCCAGATGCACGGCTCCGACCGAGCTCATCGTCCCCGGCACGTCGGGCGTACCAGGAGGAAACGCGAAGCCCGGATCGGCCGGGAAGACGCCCGCCACGATCAGGCCGAGCCCTTGCAGGCCGAGCAGGCGAGGCCCCCACACGCCGTCCAGGCCGGTGCGGCGCATCCCCGCCGCACCGCACAGGGTCAACACACCGGTCACCAGGAAGCTGGAGACCTGGATCCAGCCGAGGTCGCCCAGCGAGAGCATGCTGATCGGGTGCCGGGTCAGGTCGAAGCCCGTTCGGGTGGCCGCCTGGGCCGCGGCGAGCAGGATCCAGATCGGCGCCGCGAGCATCCCGGCGGTGAGCAGCGGCGGGCGTCTCCGCGTCATTGCCTCAATGATTGTCATGTCGACCATGTTGATCAGGGGGTCGCCGAGGCACCAGGGCAAACTGAGTTCCCGGGACGCCGTTACCGGCGATACCGTTACCGGCAACGCCATTTCCTGCTTGACGCGGCAAGGGGGGGAGCGCTTGCACGAGAGCCGCGAGCTCCTCGGCCAGTTCCTGCGCGAGCGCCGGGCCAGGATCACCCTGAGCCAGGTTGGCCTTCCCCCGCGACGTTCCCGCCGCCGTGACTCCCTCACCCAGGAGGACCTGGCCTACCTCACGGGATACTCCATCCGCACCATCAGCGCGCTGGAGCAGGGCGCCGAGCACCGCCCCACCTCCGAGCTGCTCGAAGCCATCGCGTCGGCGCTCCAGCTCGGTCAGGACGAGCGCAGCATCCTGTGGTACCTCGCGGACGGCACCCCTCCTCCCGAGCCTGACGGCGCCGTCGAGCCCGACCCGGCCCTCCACCGCCTGGTGAGCGCTCTCGAACCGCACCCCGCGTACGTGACCGACGGGTTGTGGAACGTCCAGAGTCAGAACTCCGCGTTCGCCCGGTGGATCTGCGACTTCACCGCCATGCCCGAAGGCGAGCGGACGATCCTCCACTGGTTCTTCCTGCACGAGCACTCCAAGCACGTCATGGTCGAGTGGGAGCGCGAGGCGACGGCGCTGATGTCGCTGGTCCGGGGCCGGGCGATGCGGTCACGGCGCGGCCACGAGCTGATGGCCGTGGTGGACGACCTGCGCGAGCGGAGCCCCGACGCCGAACGCCTCTGGGCCGGCGGCACCGAGCTGCTCGTGCAGGGCCCGTCCAGGCCGATGCTCTTCCGCGAGCCGGGTCACACGGGCGCCGACGACCGTCACGTAGAGCTGACCATCACCACGCTCGCTCCGGTACGCGCCGGGGAAGGCCATCGCATCCTGGCCTTCCTCCTGCCCGAGGGTTACTCAGCGCCGCACGCGAGCGGAGGTTGCCCCGCGTGCCGGGGCTGATGCCGTCGCGGGGGCCGGTTCTGTCGTAGGGCCGGGGCATGATGCCGGCATGCTGCTCCGTATCGAGGCGTCCGATCTGCCAGGGCTCGAATGCGGGCTTCCCGGGGTCCGCGACATCCACGTCGGCGTGCAACGGCGGGCGCGCCCCGGCGAGTTGACGGGCACGTTCCCCGCGGACGCCCCTTCAGCCGTCTGGGAGCTGGAAGTGACCGCGACCCGCGGGGAGTCCGGCTGGGACCTCCAGGGCCCGTTCGTCCAGGGCGGGCCGGGCGGCCGGTTCGTCTACCTGTCCTGGATGTCGGCCGACGACGCCGGGGGGTTCTCGATGTTCCGGCGGGCGAAGCTGCTGTTCGACGGCGTCCCCCCTGACGTGCTGGACGCCGCGGCGGGCCACGGGCTGCTGGTGGCGCGGCTGGGGCTGACCGATGCCCGGGGTCACCCGTTGTGCGCCGCGGTCCGCCCGCCGCTGGTCGAGTGGTCCGCCCCGGCTCCCCGGTAACCGGTGCCGCCGTCCACGGCCTGACGTCTCCGGCCCGGGTGACAAGAGCGGGAGAGGGGGTAAGTCGCAGGTCGGGCCGCATGGCGCTGATCGGGGGGATCATGCTGGGGATGCCTGACGGGGTGCGCGGGTGCCTGTTCGACATGGACGGCGTGCTCACCCGCACCGCCACCGTGCACGCCGCCGCGTGGAAGTCGATGTTCGACGACTTCCTGCGCGACCGGGCAGACCGCACCGGCACCCCTTTCGTGTCGTTCGACGCGGTGGCCGACTATGACCGCTACGTCGACGGCAAGAAACGGCTCGACGGGACCCGGAGCTTCCTGGAGGCGCGCGGGATCAGCCTCCCGGAGGGGAAGCCCGACGACCCACAGGACGCGCAGACCCTGTACGGGTTGAGCAACCGGAAGAACGCCCTGGTGCAGGCCATACTCGACAGGGACGGCGTGCAGGTGTTCCCCGGCTCCGTCCGATACGTGCGGGCCGCCGAGGAGGCAGGGCTGCGCAGGGCGGTGGTGTCGTCGAGCGCCAACGCCGCCCACATCCTGGCCGCCGCCGGGATCGCCGGCCACTTCGAGGCGCGGATCGACGGGGTGGTCGCCCGCGAGCGGCACCTGGCGGGCAAGCCCGCCCCGGACATGTACGTGGCGGGCGCCGAGGCGCTGGGGCTGAAGCCGTCGCAGGCGGCGGTGTTCGAGGACGCGCTGGCCGGAGTGGCGGCCGGCCGGGCCGGAGGTTTCGGCTTCGTCGTCGGCGTCGACCGGAAGGGGCAGGCGGACGCGCTGCGCGAGCACGGCGCCGACGTCGTCGTCGGCGACCTGGCCGACCTGCTGAAGTCGGAGGGCCGGCGATGATCCGGCATCCCGCGTTCGCCATCGAGCCGTGGTCGGTGCGGGAGCGCCGGCTGGACCTGGACGTGCTGGCGCAGAGCGAGTCGGTGTTCGCGCTGTCGAACGGGCACATCGGCCTGCGCGGCAACCTGGACGAGGGCGAGCCGCACGGGGAGCCAGGCACCTACCTCAACGGGCTGTACGAGCTGAGGCCGCTGCCGTACGCGGAGGCGGGCTACGGCTACCCCGAGTCCGGGCAGACGGTCGTGAACGTGACCAACGGCAAGGTGATCCGGCTGCTGGTCAACGACGAGCCCTTCGAC
The DNA here is from genome assembly GCF_008017515.1 of Nonomuraea sp. C10. Classification (NCBI taxonomy): domain Bacteria; kingdom Bacillati; phylum Actinomycetota; class Actinomycetes; order Streptosporangiales; family Streptosporangiaceae; genus Nonomuraea; species Nonomuraea sp. C10. The sequence continues at coordinate 945,706 of NZ_VPFF01000003.1, read as the reverse complement.
GTGCGCTACGGGACGGTGCACGAGCACGAACGGGTCCTCGACCTGCGCGCCGGCACCCTGACGCGCACCGTCCTGTGGAGCTCGCCGACCGGCACGCGGGTGCGGGTCACCTCCACCCGGCTGGTGTCCTTCACCCACCGCGCCGTCGCCGCGATCCGGTACGAGGTCGAGGCGGTCGACGAGCCGTTGCGCGTCGTCGTGCAGTCGGAGCTGGTGGCCAACGAGACCCAGGAGACCACGGACGACGACCCGCGGGCGGCCGCGCGGCTGCGGTCGCCGCTGGTGCTGGAGGAGAACGTCCCGAACAAGAACGGCCCGGCGATCATGGTGCACCGCACCCGGGTCAGCGGGATACGGGTGGCCGCCGGCATGAGCCACGAGATCGACGGTCCGGACGGCACCCTGGTCGACGCCGACGGCAGCGGCGATGTCAGCCGGCTTACCGTCGCCACGAACCTCGCCCCCGGACGGCCGCTGAGACTGGTCAAGTACTTCTCCTACGGGTGGTCGGTGCGGCGTTCGCGGGCCGCCACGCACGATCAGGTCGTCGCGGCGCTCGCCGCCGCCCGGCTGGCCGGGTGGGACGGTGTGTGCGCCGACCAGCGGCGCTTCCTCGACGACTTCTGGAACGGCGCGGACGTCGAGGTGGAGGGCGACCCCGAAGTGCAGCAGGCCGTCCGTTTCGGGCTGTTCCACCTGCTGCAGTCGGCCGCGCGCCTGGAGGAGCGCCCCATACCCGCCAAGGGGCTGACCGGCTCGGGCTACGACGGGCACGCGTTCTGGGACACCGAGATCTTCGTCCTGCCGGTGCTCACCTACACCTATCCGCGAGCCGTCGCCGACGCGCTGTCGTGGCGCCGGTCCATCGTCCCGCTGGCGCGGGCCCGCGCCACCCAGCTGGGGCTGCACGGCACCGCCTTCCCGTGGCGGACCATCCACGGGGAGGAGTGTTCGGGCTACTGGCCGGCCGGCACCGCGGCCTTCCATGTCAACGCCGACATCGCGCACGCGGTCACCCAGTACGTCGACGCCGCCGACGACACGTCGTTCGAGCGGGAGACCGGCCTGCCGCTGCTGGTCGGCACGGCCCGGCTGTGGTGCGCCCTCGGCCATCACGACCCGGCCGGACGGTATCGGATCGACGGGGTCACCGGGCCCGACGAATACAGCGCCGTCGTCGACAACAACGTCTACACCAACCTGATGGCCCAGCAGAACCTGCGCGTGGCGGCCGAGACCGCGGCCCGCCATCCCGACGAGGCCGAGCGGCTCGGCGTCACCGCCGAGGAGACCACCGCCTGGCGCGACGCCGCCGCCGCGATGTCCGTCCCCTACGACGAGGACCTGGGCGTGCATCCGCAGCACGAGGCGTTCACCCAGCACGCGCCCTGGGACTTCGCCGCCACCAAGCCCGGCCAGTACCCGCTGCTCCTGCACTTCCCCTACTTCGACCTCTACCGCAAGCAGGTGGTCAAACAGGCCGACCTGGTCCTCGCCATGCACCTGCGCGGCGACGCCTTCACCGCCGACCACAAGGCGCGGAACTTCGCCTACTACGAGGCCCTGACGGTCCGCGACTCGTCCCTGTCCGCCTGCACCCAGGCGGTGATCGCCGCCGAGGTGGGGCACCTCGACCTGGCCTACCGCTATCTGGGCGAGGCGGCCCTGATGGACCTGGAGGACCTGGAGAAGAACACCGTCGACGGTGTCCACATGGCCTCGCTGGCCGGGGCGTGGATCGTCCTCGTGACGGGGTTCGGCGGGATGCGCGCCGGCCAGGGGCGGCTGGGGTTCGCCCCGAAGCTGCCGCCGGAGATCACCCGGCTCGCCTTCCGCCTGCGCTACCGCGGCAGCCTGGTGAGCGTCGCCGCCACGGAAGAGACGACCACCTACGAACTCCTGGAGGGCCCGCCGATCACCCTGACCCACCACGGCGACCAGATCCGCCTGGACCGGGAATCGGTCGCCCGCCCCAACCCGCCGCACCCGCCGTCGAACGGGCAGCCCCGCCAGCCCCCCGGCCGCGAGCCCGCCGCCCGACACACCAAATCCAAGGGGCACAAACGCCGGTAAGAGACGGTCCCCCGCCGGGCGACCACGACGCGACTCGCCGCGTACGGCTCACCGCCGGGCGTACAGGTGACTTCGCGTACGGCTCACCGCCGGATGTACACGGTGACTCGCCGTGTACGGCTCACTTACGGGCGAGTGCGGTCCGGTAGACCGCGATCGTCTCCTTCGCGGCCCCGGCCCAGCTCAGCCGGTCCCTGACGAACCGTTCCCCGCTGTCCGCGAGAGCGCGGCGGGCCACCGGATCCGCCATGAGGTCGATCACGGCGTCGGCGATGGAGCCGGGGTCGGCGCTTCGCGCGTACCGCACGGCGGGGTCGGCGGGGTCGCCGAGGAAGATCCGGGAGAACCCGTCGCCGAGGATCGTCGGCCTGGCCAGAGCCATGGCCTCGGTCGCCACCAGGCCGAACGGCTCGAAGAGCGAGGGGAAGACGCAGAGGTCGGCCAGCTCGTAGTACTCCAGCAGCGCCGCGACGTCGACGAACCCGCCCGAGGTGAGGACACGCCCCTCCAGCCCGGCGTCCGCGACGATCCGCGCGACCCCGGCGTCGTCCCCCTCCCCGACGATCACCAGCCGGAGCCGGGGGAGCGCGACGGCGATCTTCTCCATCGCCTCCAGCAGCTGGTAGATCCCCTTCTGCCGTTCGACGCGGCCGACGAAGAGCAGGACCGGGTCGCCGTCCGCGATGCCGAGACGGGCGCGCAGCGCGGCGGCGCCGGAGCGGAGCGCGGCCCTGTCGACACCGGCGAGCCGCCGTTCGAACGTGCCGCCCAGGCAGACCACGTCGATCGTGTCCCGGTTCCACCCGGCGGCGGCGAGCTGCTCGCGCACCTCCGGGGTGGCGACCACGACCCGGCGGGCGATCCGTCCCAGCCACCGCTCCAGGGCGGCGAACACGCCGACCGGGTCGGTGATGCTGCGCTGCGGCGCGACGCCGTACTCGGTGGTGTGCACGTGGAAGACGACCGGCAGCCGCAGCACGTAGTGGCACAGCAGGGCGGCCAGGAAGTTCGTCGAGTCGTGCACGGCGACCAGGTCGGGCCGCTCACCAGGGGCCAGCCGGCGCAGCCGCAGGAAGTACCGCCAGTTGCTCACCACGACGTTCACCGCGAGCAGCACGAACTCGGTCCGGCGCGTCCGGTTGAGCCTGCGGCGGCGGCTGATCGCGCCGAGCAGGCGGCCGAGCGGCCGGTAGACGGTGACGCCGTCGCGCCGCTCGTGCACCGGCAGGCGCCCGTCGTTCAGCGTGAACACGGCCATCTCCAGGTCGCGCGCCAGGTGCGGCGTGATCTCCTCGACGTAGCGGCCGAGCCCCGCGGTGATGTTGGGCGGGAACTGGTTGATGACGTGGACGACCCTCATCGTTCGACCTCCGGAGGACGGGCCCGGTACACCCGGGCCGCGGCGACGGCCACGACGGCTACCAGGACGAGATTGGTCAGTGCGAACCCCACCAGGCCCCCGGTCAGACCCTGCCAGGAGATGAACACCGCCTGGCAGGCGAGCGCGAGGGGCGACCCGACGGCGAGGCAGGCGATGAGCACCTTGGCGCCCCGCACCCCGTCCATCGACAGGGCGAAGAGGTAGAGGTTGAACACCGTGTGGACGCCGATCCCCACCGCGGACAACGCCATCAGTCCGGGCGAGTACGGATACTCCGCGCGCAGCACCAGGAAGAACAGCGCGCTCGCGGCGAAGGAGAAGACGGCGGTGGCCACCGCGATCGCCGGCGCGAGGCGGCCGATCCGCCGCAGCGCCGCGACCTTGTCGGCCGTCGCCAGCACCGGCAGCAGCACGAGCCCGATCCCCTCGGTGAACACCACGCCGAGCAGCCTCTTCGGGAAGCCGTTGTAGATCGAGTAGACGCCGACGTCGCTCCCGGAGGCCCAGTGGTTGAGGAAGATCACGTCCACCCCGAACAGCACGGCGGTGAAGGCGGCGATGACGCTCATGTAGGCGCCGTGCCGGAGCAGCGAGCGCGCCAGAGACGCGGACCAGGAGCGCGGGACGATATCGAAGCCGATCACGGCCACGAGGGCGAACACGACGTTCGTGACGATCAGCGCGACCAGGTAGACCTCGGCGTCCCTGATGCCCGCGACCAGCAGGCAGTAGGCGGCCGTGGCCAGGTAGACGGCGGCGACGGCGAGCTTGAGCCCCGCCACGAACGCGAACTTCTTCAGCCCGCGCAGGAAGCTCTCGGTCAGCTGGTTCACCGTCATCGACAGGGCCAGCGCCAGCGCGAAGCAGAGCGTACGGACGTCGACGCCGAGCAGGCGGGTCAGCGCCGGGGCGGCCAGCAGCCCGGCGGCGACCAGTCCGCCGCCCAGCGCCAGCGTGGTGAACAGCGCCGTCGTCACCAGGGCCGGCCGGTCCTGCGGCTCGGCTCTCGGCAGCTCCTGGAACATGACGTAGTTCAGGTTGAGCAGCATGCCGACAGTGACGATCAACGCGATCGTCAGCACCAGGGTGAACCGGCCGAACGCCGCCGCGCCGATCCCCCAGGCGATCACGAGCGTCGTCGCCGCCGCCGTCCCGCTGGCGGCGATCCCCACCAGCGTCGGCCACACGGCCCACCCCCGCCCCCCGACCAACCTGGCCACGTGCTCGCGGACGGCCCAGCCCCGTCCACCGGCGAGCCTGGTCGCGTGGTCGCGTCCGGCTCTGTTCCGGCCGCCGAGCAGGCGTGCCATCCGGTCGCGGACCGGGCCGGACGTCACGGGGTCACCTCCGCGTACGCCGCGAGCGTGGTTTCGGCCGTGCGCGTCCAGGAGTATCGCGCGCGGACGTGCTCGGCGCCGCGCCGGGCGAGCCCGGCCGCGTGCTCCGGGTCGTCCAGGCAGCGCGACAGGGCCGCGGCCAGCTCCTCCGGATCTCCGGTACGGCAGCGGACCGCCCCGTCGCCGACCACCTCCGGCGAGTAGCCCGGCCCGACCACGACCGGCCGCCCCAGCGCCATCGCCTCCACGGCGACCAGCCCGAACGGCTCGTACGACGAGGGGAAGGCGCACACGTCGGCGGCCAGGAAGTGCGCGAACACCTCGGGCGGGTCCAGGAACCGGTAGCCGGCGACCACGCGCCCGCCGACGCCCTCCCGCTCGATCAGCCGGGCCACCTCCGCGTCGTCGCCGCTGCCGATGAGCACCACCCGCAGGTCGTCGCGGTCGCGGAGCAAGGGCACCGCTTCGATCAGCGTGCGCACGCCCTTGTGCGGCGACAGGCGACCGGCGAAGACGACCAGCCTTCCGGCGCCGTCGGGCAGGTAGCGGGCCCTGACCTCCGCGCGGAGCCGGTCGCGCTCGGCGGGGGAGAGCCCGGCCAGCCGCACCAGCTCGGGATCCTCGAACCCGTGCGGCACGACCCGCAGCCGCCCCGGCGGCCAGCCGCGCGCCACCAGTTCGTCCCGCATGCCCGCGCTCGGCACCACGATCAGGTTCGCCAGCCGGGCCTGCGCGTTCTCCAGCGCGGTGATGCCGGCGGTCACGGCGGTGCGGCGCGCCCCCGGTGCGGTGTTGTGCTCACAGGTGTGCACGTGGAACACCACCGGCATCCGCCCGACCACCCGGCACAGGATCCCGGCGATGCACCCCATCCAGTCGTGCACCGCCACCACCGCCCCGGACCGCCGCCCACCACGCAGGATCCGCGCCGCGACCCGCACATTGAAAGCGACCACCCCGGCAACCCTGACCAGCGCCCGGACACCCCCACGCGAACGGGTGTCCGCACGCGGCTGGGCGTCCTCGGACGAGCGGGTGTTCTCGCGCCGTTCGGCACCCCCACGCGGGCCTGCACCCCCACCGGGGCCGGCGTTCTCGCGCGCTCGGGCGTCCTCGGGCAGGCGGGTGTTCTCGCGCCGTTCGGTGGGTTTGGGTGGGTGTGGGTGGGCGGGCTGTCCGGCGGTGGGCAGGCGGTGCAGGGTGACGTCGCCGGTCTGTTCGGTCCCAGCCCGCACGTGGCGGCCTACCGCGCCGTACACCTCGATGGGGACGCCGGCGGCGCGCAGGGCGGGGAGCATCCGCTCGGCGTACCGTCCCAGACCGCCGACGACGTTCGGCGGGACCTCGGTGCAGACGACGTGGCAGCGGCGCGGCCGGGTCAGTCCGGGCACCGCTGGAACGCCTGGCGGGCGAAGTCGAGGTCGTCCGGGGTGTTGACGCCGCGGGCCTCGGAGGGGTCGGTGACCGGCACCACCGTCACCGGCCTGCCGCGGACCTGCGACAGGTACGGCAGGAACGGCAGGAAGTTGACCTCACCGGTGGCCGCACCGGGGGCGGCGTCGAGCAGGTAACCCGCCCACGCCTCCGCCAGCCCGTCCGTGCCGAGGCAGAAGACGCCGACGTCGCTGAGCCCGCCGGGCCGGCAGTCGTCCCCCTCGCGGGACATCCGCACCCTGACCAGGGCCGGCCCGTCCAGCTCGTACTCGACGTACGGCGCGGGCATCGGCACCAGCGGGAGGGTGAGGCCGTCATGGCAATCCCGCACCACCTGCCGCACGGTCGCCGGGGACAGGTTCACCTGGTCACCCCAGACCACCAGGATCCGGTCGTACCCCTCCCAGTGCGCGACGGCCCCGAAGATCGCGTCACCCATGCCCGTCGGCCGCGCCTGGACGCTCACCGAGACGGCGCCGCGCTCGATCTCCTCAGCGGCCAGGCGGCGGAACGGGATCTCGCCGGCGGGGGAGACCACCACGTGGACGTGCTCCACCCAGGGGCTCAGCCGCCGGTGCAGCAGGTGCCACACGGTGACGCCGTCCGCGATCTCCAGCATGATCTTCGGGATGCCGAGGCCCAGCCTGGTCCCGCTCCCGGCCGCCGGGATCACCGCGCAGACGCGCTGGTCACTCACTGCCATTCACTCCCCTGCCGAGGAAGTCCACGATCTCGTCCAGATCCCGCACCTGGGTCGCCCCCGCTGCCGGTTCCGCCGCGTTGACCTGCAACGTCACCAGCCCGGCGCCGACGGCGGAGGCGACGCCGTGCTCGGAGTCCTCCAGGGCCACGGCGTCGTCCGGGTCGACGGACCAGCGCTCGCAGGCGTGCCGGTAGAACGCCGGGTCCGGCTTGCCTGACGGGGCGTCGTCGCCGGTGAGCACGCCGCTGAAGTAGCCGCCCAGCGAGCAGGCCGCCAGGACCCGTTCGACCGAGCCCCTGCTGCCGCTGGTGACCAGGTAGGCGGTGCGGCCGCCGCTGGTCAGGCGGTCGAGCAGCCGCCCGGCGCCGGGGAACGACGCCACCCTGCCCGCCTCCACGTACTCCCGGTAGAGCCGCTGCTTGCGCCGGACCAGCCTTTCCGCCACGTCACCGCTGACCCCCAGCCCGGCCACCACCTCGCGCGTGGTCGCCCCCGCGTGCGCGTCGTACCGGAAGGAACCGAGCGCGGACGGCGCGAGCTCCCCGATCGCGGCGCGGAACGCCGCCGCGTGCACGGGCGCGGAGTCGACGAGCGTGCCATCCAGATCACAGAGCCAGACCCGCCGCCCGGCGACCATCGCCGCCGGGCCCTCGCGGCGCAGCCGGCCGTCCGCCGGACTCATCGGACCCTTGCTGCCCAGCCGACCACCCGCCGTCGGGTCCTCCCGGCCCAGCCGGCCGTCCGCCGTCGGGCTTATCGGGTCCTCGTACCCGCGCCGACCGTCCGCCGGGGTCATGGGGTCCTCGTCAGGGCGGCGTCGTCGGCGATGTCCATCAGGGCGCGTACGGTGCGGGGGCCGCAGTGGACGCCGGGGCGGTCGGCGTCGGCCAGGTCGGCGGTGACCCATCGGGCGCCCGCCCAGACGCCGCCGGCGACGACGTCGGACGGGACGCCCGGCGCGTCCGGGGCGCGGTGGCTGAGGACGTGCGTGACGGTGCCACGCTCGTTGCCCGGGTCGCCGAGGTAGGACAGGGTACGGCCGACCAGCTCGGGTGCGCTCAGCCCCTGGACGTCGTGGTCGTCGCGGGTGTTGACGACGAACACCTTGGCCGCGGCCCGGCTCTCCGCGATCGCGTCCGCGACCCCCGGCGTCAGGTAGCTGGGCAGCAGTGACGAGTGCGGGGTGCCGGGTCCGTACAGGAGAAGGTCGGCGTTCCTGATCGCGTCCCCGGCCTCCGGGTTGAGCGAGACCGTGGCGCGCAGGTCCGCCAGGATCCGCCGCACCTCCTGGACGGGTCTCGCCGCCAGTTCGGCCCGGCGCTCGAAGGTCAGCGGCTCGCGGAGCAGGAACAGGTCGGTGATCGCGGCGGCGTCCTGCGGCGCGACGATGTCCGCCTCGTCGGCCAGGAGCCGGCCGTCCTGCTTGAGCGCGACCAGGAAAGCGTTCTCGCCGCCGGTCACGTTCACCAGGCCGAGCGGTGACTCGAACGTCCGCGCGCACGCGCGTACCGCGGCGTTGAAGTCCTCGCCCAGCCGCAGGTACGCACCGGCGAACACGAGGTTGCCGAGCGCGCACTCGGTCAGGTCGAGCCCGTCGGGGTGACTGTCGAGCCTGCGCAGAAACGCGGCCAGGTCCCGCCCGATCGCGGCACGCGCCTGCGGCGAGAGAGCCGCTGGGTCCAGCGCGTCCGCGGTACGCGCCGACGGCGGCAGGGCGGCTGGGTCCGGCGCGTTCGTGGTACGCGTCGAGGGCGAGGCCGGACCGCCTATCGCGTCGGCGAGCTCCTCCTTGCCGGCGGTGAGCCGGTGCTCCAGCACCGAGCGGAGGGCGACTGGGTCGGGCGCGTCCGCGGTGCGTGCAGGGGATGACGGGCTGCTTATCGCGTGGGCCAGGGCGGTGAGTTCCTCCGCGCCGGCGGTGAGCCGGTGTTCCAGGACTGAGCGGAGGGCGGCCTGACGGGGGTCGCGGTCGTCGAGGTGGACCAGGAGGTTCTTGCGGAAGTCGGAGGGGCCGAGCATGCCGGGGAGGTAGCGCCGGAGGGCGCCGGTGGACCGCCCGTTGTCGTAGCCGTTGATCACCAGTGTGAGGTCCACCCCGGGCGTGCGTAAGAGGCCGCGCGCGATGCCGGCCCCGCCGCGCCCGCCGCTGAAGAGGGTGACGGCGGTGCGGCCGCTCATCGGGCCCGCTCCGTCATCCCGCGCGCCGGTTCCGACGCCTCCGGGAGGCGGAGCACGCCCCGGCGTAACAGCCACCGGCGATAGCCGAGATAGCCCACGAACAGGGCGCGGTCCCGCGCGCCGCGCCAGAACCGCCACCCCCGGGCGCCGCCGCCGCGCTCCCGGTGCTCGATCGGGATCTCCACCCAGGTGTGGCCGAGCTCCGCGACCCTGGCGGTGATCTCGGTCGAGCAGTTCATCCCGCTCGACTCCAGGTGCAGGGCGCGCAGCAGCGGGCCGCGTACCACCTTGAAGATCGAGTTGTAGTCGCGGTACCGGGTGCCGTGCGTGAGGTTGCTGACCGCGCCGCTGGCCGCCGAGCCCCACCGGTACGCGACGCCGTCGGCCTTCCTGATCCGGGCGCCGGAGAAGGCGTCCGCCTCGCCCGCCCGTACCCGGTCGAGGAAGGCGTCCAGGGCGGAGATCGGGAACTGCCCGTCGGAGTCGAGCAGCACGACCCAGTCCATCCGGGTGTGCGCGATGGCGGCGGCGATGGCCGCGCCGGCGCCCCGGTTCCGGGCGAAGGTGACGACGACCAGCTCGGGGCAGTGCTCGCGCAGTTCCGCGAGGATCTCGCCGGTGGCGTCGGCGCTGCCGTCGTCGCAGACGACGATCTCCCAGGCGCCGATCGCCGGGTGCCCGGCCAGGTAGTCGCGCCATTCGGTCACCGCCGCCGCGATGTTCGCCGCCTCGTTGTAGGCGGGCGCCGCCACCGAGATGTCGACGGTCGGCGGTACGTCGTGGGTGTCCAGCGTCGCCTCCTCAGTGACGGACTGCCGGGCTTCCCAGCAGGCGGGCGATCCAGCGGTCCAGCGGGAGCAGGTTGATCCCGACGACGATCGGCACGTGCGCCAGCGTGAACAGCACCGCCCCGGCGAAGGAGATCGGCCCGCCGGTGATCACGTTGATGTGCGGCGCGTCGATGAGTTCGGGGATGTCGACCGGGTTCACGACCTGCCACATGACGTCGAGGAGCCCGGAGAACACGATGACGATGCCGCTGATCGCGATCTTCAGGCAGCGCCCTGGGCTGCCGCCGCCGATGCGGTAGGCGGCGGCGACGGTGAGCACGAGCCCGGGATAGAGCAGCAGGTAAAGATGGGTGTAGAAGCTGTCGCCCTCGACGCGCCCGACGTCCCCGTAATAGAAGTAACTGACACGCGGGATCACGTACGCGGTGAAGAACACGAACGGGACGCACAGCAGCCAGTGCAGGCGTTCCGACACCCACGGGAAGAACGCGATCGCGCAGCACAGGAAGGCGAAGGCGAGCAGTTTGACGCCGAGTTCCCAGGCGGCGCCGATCTCCCGGCCGTGCGGGGTGGCCAGCCAGGCGAACGCGAAGCCGAGCGTCCCCGCCAGGAGGGCCATCCACCACAGGTGCGGGGCCCATCGGGAGGGGGCGGGGTGCTCCGCGTCCGCGAGGGGTAACGGAGACTGCGGTGTGTCGCCACGGGCCGTCATGAAGCTCCGCATCTCCCATCCCACGTCGCCACGCGAAAAGCAGGTGACCTGGAGAAACGCGCCGGACCCTGATTTGCGCCGAAATAACCGGCGTTACGGCGTCCGTAATTCCACACATTCCCCCGTCGTCATCCCGAAAAGGGACCCTATACGTTCCTCTGCATAGATGGGGAGATTTTTCGTGGATCCGGCGGGATGGGCTCAGAGGAGCGCCCCCGCGCGCCGCAGCCGTCGTTCACGGAGCGCGAGCAGCGGGGGCAGACCGAGCCGCAGCCCCACATACGAGGTCACGACGAGGGCCTCCCAGAAGCCGGCCGAGCCGACCTGTCCCTCGGCGAACTCGGCCACGCCCCACTGCACCAGCGAGACCATCAGCGGCAGCATGACGGTGAGGAACACCCAGGCCATGACGGCCATGCCCGCGACGTAGAGGAGCGCGAACCAGCGGGCCATCGCGCGGTCCCGCGCGCCCGCCCCGGCCAGTTCGGCCGTCTCCGGCCCGGTGAGGCGGAAGATCCGGTTCTTCACCGTCAGCCAGGTGACCCGGTAGAGGTTGTGGCAGCGCAGGGCGTTGGCGAGCAGGGCGTACGAGTCGCTGCGCAGCGGCAGGGCTGCCCACTGCCACACGATGGCGACGATCCTGAACAGGACCACGGCGGCGAGCAGGTCGTCCAGGGCACCGGGCGGGACGAGCATCCGCAGGCCCAGCGCGGCCGCCACGACCACGGTCTCGACGGCCATCCCGGCCAGGTACACCCCGTGACGCCGGTCGCGCGGCACCGCGACGATCTGGGTCAGGTCGGTCTCGTAGACGATGTACATGCCCCGGTAGCTCACCCGGAAGGTCGCGGGGACGCCGATCGCCCGTCCGGCGAGCCAGTGCCAGGCCTCGTGCAGAGCGCCGAACGCGATGCCCAGCACCAGCCATCCGAACACGGACAGCCCGGGACTGGGCAGGAACCACGCGTCCTGCCAGGAAGGGCGCAGATCGGGCCGCGTCACGAGGACGGCGAGCGCGAACAGGAGCGCCACCGTGTAGAACGACCAGCCGCTACGCCCGAACAGGCGGGCCGCCGCCCGGGGGCTGATCCCCTCGATCCACTTGACCCGCCGACCGGCGGGCGCGACGGTGTCGTCCGGCGCCGCGGCCGGGTCGAGCAGGCCCGCGGCCGTTAGGCCGTCGATGAAGTCGCCTCCGTCGACCGGTTCGCCGGCCACCTCGCTCGCCCGGGCCGTCGCCTCGGCCGCCGAGCCCGTCTCCTGCAAGGTGGTGACGAACACCGCGCCCGGCTCCGGCACCGCGACGAAGACGCCCAGGTCCGGCCGGCCCAGGACCCAGGCCGAGCCGTCGAAGGCGACCGTCAGCCGTGCGGCCCGTTCGCGCAGGTCAGCGTCCAAGGACGCGGTCATTCTTCTCCGCCTTCACGTCTGAGGGGGGCCGCGCTCCCCGGAGTGGAGCGCGGCCCCGGATCATCAGGAGTCCGACCCCGGGTCCGCGTCCACGGTCAGGCGGGTGTTCTCGATCCGCACGATCTCGATCTTCATCAGGTCACCTCCCTCCGCACACGTCACAGTCGGGATTGCGGGGCCACTCGGTACGACTCGTGGCGCAACCGCCCGCGAAGTCGACGATGAGCGGCCGACCGGCGTACGCCGGTGGCTCGAATCCGGTCAGATAGCGCAGGACCTCGAACGCGCCGTACGCGCCCAGGAGACCGGCGACCGGGCCGATGCCGCGGTTCGGCCGGGCCCCGTCGCGGTAGAGGCGGATCGCGGCCAGGTCCGGCGCGTCGGGATCGGCGGTCGGCGGCACGCAGGCGCGGCAGGCGCTGACCCCCGGCGCGACCGACCAGACCGTGCCCGAGGTGACCCACATGCCGCCCCTGACGAACGGCACCCCGTGCCGCACGCAGGCCGCGTTGACCCACAGGTCGATCTCGTTCGGCCGGTCGATGCCGGAGGCCACGACGTCGGGCCGGGTACGCCCGACGAGCTCGTCCAGCTGCTCCGGGCTCTCGACGCCCAGGTCGATCGCCTCGACCTCGATGGACGGGTCGAAGGCGCGGACCCAGTCCGCGGCGCGCGCCACCTTGCGGGAGCCGACGTCGTCCCAGCGGTATAGGTACTGCCGCGCGAAGTTGCGCGGGTCCACGGTGTCCCGGTCGAGGAGCGTCATCCTGCCGACGCCCAGCCCGGCGAGGTGGGGGATGGTGTTGGAGTTCAGCCCGCCGGTGCCGAGCACCAGCACGTGCGACTCGCGGAGCCGCCGCAGCAGGTCCTCGCGGCTGCTGCCGAGGGTGCCGAACGACTCGAGGAAGGCCAGGTTGCTGAAGTGGCGTTCGGCGTCGCCCGGTCCGATCCGGCCCAGGCGGTCGCCGTCCTCCAGCAGCCGCTCGGCGTCCAGCGCGGCCACCGCGGCCGAGACGTCGGCGACCGGCAGTGACAGCTCGCCGGCGAGTTCCGCGACGGTCCGGCCGCCCTCCCGCAGCAGGTGGAGGAGCTTCTCCACCGTGCCGTCGGGGTCGGGGAGCACCAGCCGGTCGCGGGGGTCGTACACGAGCCGCAGCTCGTCTCCGGCCCGCTCCCACGCCAGGGTCTTCAGTCGCGGCCTCATCCGTTCGTCAGCGCCAATCTTCGCGGGGAACTCTGGACAGACGATGACACCCGCCCGCATGGCCGGCGCATGGATCCCGCACGGATCGGCCACAGGCGAGATTGCTCTCGCGTGGGCGCTGCACTAGCGTCTGCCGGTGTGCGTCGGAAGGGTGCCCGCGTCCTCCTCCTCGGTCCCCTGGAGGTCGTCGTGGACGGCCGGGCGGTGCGCCTGACCGGCAGGCAGCGCGCGCTGCTGGCGGGCCTCCTGCTCGACGCCGGTCGCGTGGTGTCGGTGGAGCGGCTGGCCGGACGCCTCTGGGGCGAGGATCTGCCGCCGTCGGCGGCGGCCCGGGTACGCGCCCTGATCGCGGAGCTGCGCCGGGCGCTCGGGGCGGCCGAGGTCATCGTGACCAGGAGCCCCGGCTATCTGGTCCCCGCCGGGGCCGTCGACGTGGACGCCGACGAGTTCGCCGCCCTGGTCGCGACGGCGCGCCGGGAGGCGGGCGACGGCCTGCACGCCGAGGCGATCATCACGTACGACCGGGCCCTCGAACTGTGGCGCGGCGACCCGTACCCGGATCTGGGCGGACCCGTCGCCGAGGCGGAGCGGCACCGGCTCGACGAGCTCAGGACCGAGGCGATCGAGGGCCGGGCGGACGCCCAGCTGGCGGTGGGGCGGCATCAGGCGGTCATCGCCGGGCTGACGAGGGTCGTGGCCGAGCAGCCGCTGCGGGAGCGCCCGCACGGCCTGCTCATGCTGGCGCTGCACCGGGGCGGACGCCTTCCCGAGGCGCTGCGGGTCTACCGGGAGTTCCGGGACCGGCTCGTACGCGAACTCGGCGTCGAACCGGGCCGCGACCTGCAGTCGCTGCACCAGAGCATCCTCGAAGAGGACCCCGCCGCGCGGCCGGCGCCGGTTCCCCGGCAGCTGCCTCCCGACACCGGCCGTTTCGTCGGCCGCGAGGCGGAGCTGCCGCGGATGGACGCGGGCCGGGTGACGCTCCTGGTCGGCCCCGCCGGCGTCGGGAAGACCGCGCTGGCGCTCCACTGGGCGCACCGGCGGGCCGGGCTCTTCCCGGACGGGCAGCTCTTCCTCGACCTGCGGGGCTTCGACCGGCGCGCGCCGATGCCGCCGTCGGAGGCGCTGCCGCTGCTGCTGCAGGGGCTCGGCCAGGCGGCGAAGGACATCCCGGTCGAGCTGGACGCGCAGATCGCGCTGTACCGCTCGCTGCTCGCGGGCCGGCGCGTGCTGCTGGTCCTGGACGACGTCGCCGAGCCGGACCAGATCCGCCCGCTGCTGCCGGGCGACCCCGGATGCCGGGTCGTCATCACCAGCCGCCACCGCCTGGGCGGCCTGGTGGCCCTGGACGGCGTCGAACGGCTCACGCTCGGCGTCCTGGAGCCCGGGGAGGCGCTGCGGCTGATCTCCGCGGGCGTCGGCGAGGAGCGGCTGCGCCGGGAGCCGGAGGCCGCGCGGGAGCTCGTGGCGCTCTGCGACCACTCCCCGCTGGCGCTCTCCATCGCCGTGTCCTGGATCGGCGACCACGAACACCGGAGGATCGCCGACTACGTGCGCGAGCTCGCGGAGCGCGGGCGGCTGGTGCGCCTGCGGGTGGACGGCGACGAGAGCGTGGCCGTGCGCGCCGCTCTAGACCTGTCGTACAGGGCGCTGCCCGCGCCGGCGCAGCGCGTGTTCCGCCTGCTCGGCCTGGCGCGCGGCGCCGGCATCTCGGCCGCGGCCGTCGCCGCCCTGGCGGGCACGGACCGCGAGCGGGCGGAGGTCCTGCTCGGCACGGCGGCGCGGATCCACCTGATCGAGGAGATCGGCCCGCGCCGCTTCGCCGCGCACGACCTGGTGGGGGAGTACGCGGCGCAGCGCGCTCTCGCGGAGGACTCCGAGGCCGAACGGGAGGCCGCCGTCCGGCGGCTGTTCGACCACTACCTGTCCACCACCGTCGACGCTCTGACGGTGGCCGGCTTCGAGGTCCCGGAGACGCCGGGCCAGGACGCGACGGCCTTCGCCACCGCCGCGGAGGCGCTCGGCTGGCTCGACACCGAGTGGGACAACCTCACCGGGGTGATCGCGTCCGGGGCGCGGCCGTACGCCTGGCTGCTGGCCGAGGCCATGACCGACGTCCTGCAGCACCGCCGGACCCGGGCGGAGTGGCTGCGCCTGGCGGAGACCGCGCTGGCCGCCGCCGAGCGCGACGGCGACCTCAGAGGGCAGGCCGCGATGTGCTACTCCATCGGCCGGGCCCGCCTGCTCACCGCCGACCTCAAGGGCGCGATGGGCTTCCTCGAACGGGCGCAGGAGCTGTGCCGGCTGGCCGGCTGGTCCCAGGGCGAGGCCTCGGTGCTGCAGAGCCGCGGCGTGGTGCTCAAACAGCTCGGGGAGCCGCGCCGGGCCATCCCTCTCTACCAGCGGGCCGTGGAGATCCATCGCGAGCTCGGGTCCGTCCGCGGCGAGGCGCGCGGGCTCAACAACCTGGCCTCGGCCAACCTCATGCTGGCCCGGCTGGACCGCGCCGAGGAGTGCCTGCTCGCCTGCCTCGCCCTGACCGAGCGGTCCGGCGACACGCACCTGCGGACGCTGACGCTGGTCAACCTCGCCCTGGTCCGCCAGAAGCAGGCCCGGCTCGCCGACGCGCTCGCGTACCTCGAAGAGGCGCTGGCCCTGGCCCAGGCCGCGGGCCTGCAGTACGCCGAGGCGGTGACGTACGAGACCTTCGGCTGGGTCCACCGCGACGCCGGCCGCCACGAGCGGGCGATCGACGCCTTCACCCGGGCGCTGGGCATCGCCGAGGAGGTCGAGAACAGGCGGTGCCAGATCGCCTCGCTCACCGGCACGGCCGCCGTGGAGACGGAGCTGGGCCGGACGGACGACGCGCTCGGGCACCTCGACGCCGCCGCGCGGCTCGCCGAGCGCACCGGCACCGACCTGGACGAGGTGCTGCTGGAGCGCGCCGGCGCCCACTTCCGTCAGGGCCGGTACGAGGACGCGCGGAAGGAGGCCGGCCAGGCGCTCGAACGCGCGCTCACCGCCAACCCGCTCAACCTGCCCCGCGCGCACGTCCTGCTCGCCGCCGTCCACCTGGCGGCGGGCGACGGCGAGGAGTGCGTACGGGCGTGCGAGCGGGCCATCGACCTGGCCCGGCGCTCGGGGCAACGCCTGCAGTACGCCCGCGCCCTGACGATCCTCGGCCACGCCCGCAGCCGGGAAGGCGACGACGGGCAGGCCGCGCGTCTCTGGACGCGGGCGCACGCGCTGTTCACGGCCATCGGCGCGCCCGACCGGAGCGAGACGGCGGCCCTCCTGGGGTCGCGGGCGTAACCCTTCACGTCAGCGGCGGACGACGGCGCAGGCGTCCCTGTTGAGCGAGAACCGGGTCGGCAGGGACGCGTCGCCCGTGTGGCTCGCCAGGTAGCCCATGGTGACGCTCTGGCCGGGGGCGATGGAGCCGTTGTGCCCGGCGTTGACCGCGGTCACGAAGTCGCCGCCCTGTGTGAGGTCGGTGTTCCAGTCGGAGATGACGGACTGGCCCCGGGCCATGGAGAACCGCAGCGTCCAGCCGTTGATCGGAGTGCTGCCGGTGTTGGTGATCGTGAGGTCGACCGTCATGCCGCCGCCCCAGACCTGGGTCGTGTACCCGATCCGGCAGGTCGGCTCAGCGCGCTCGAACGAGACGCGGTGCAGGCCGCCGGGCAGGTCGTTGACGACGTACAGCTCGCCCTCCGTGGTGGCCCCGAACGCCGTGACCTGCGTGGGCATCTGGCCGATCTCCGCCACGGAGTAGCCGCCCGCGCCGTCCTCGCGCACCGCCCACACGATGGAGGAGCAGTAGTCGGTGGCGATGTAGGTGCCGCCGACCAGATCGGCGAACTCCTCGCCGTGGTACACCTGCCCGCCGATGACCGCGCAACTGCCGGTGTACGGGGAGTAGGTGAAGACCGGCTTGGTGTAGGCGGCGCCGGAGCGGCACTGGTCCGCGTCGAACACCTCCAGTCCTTCGTAGCAGGACCAGCCGAGGTTCGCGCCGGCCTGCCGTCCGGGCTTGACGTGGTTGATCTCCTCCCACCTGCCCTGACCGACGTCGGCGATCCACATCGAGCCGTCCGCGGGGTCGACGGAGAAGCGCCAGGGGTTGCGCCCGCCGTACATCCAGATCTCCTCGCGGGCGCCCGCCACGCCGACGAACGGGTTGTCCTCGGGCACGCAGTACGCCAGGTCGCCGCAGCTCCGGCTGACGTCGACGCGGAGGATCTTGCCCAGCAGGGTGTCCACGCGCTGCCCGGAGTCGAACGGGTCGCCGGAACCGCCGCCGTCGCCGATGCTCATGTACAGGTTGCCGTCGGTGCCGAAGGTGATCTGGCCGCCGTTGTGGTTGCTGTGCTCGGCGTGCTCCTGGGACAGCAGCGGTTCGAGTTCCGCCTCGTCCAGGTTGTATCGGCCCAGGGTCACGGCGCCGTCGGGCAGCGCGGTGTAGGCCAGGTAGAGGTCCTGGCTCTCGGCGAAGTCGGGCGGCAGGGCGATGCCGAGCAGCCCCCGCTCGTTGCCGGACTCGTCCACGGACGACGTGATGTCGATGATCGGGGTCTGCTCAAGACCGGTGTCCGGGTGGTAGACGCGTACGGTGCCGCGCTTCTCGGTGATGAGCAGCCGGTCCGTCCCGTCGTCGGGCGTGGCGATGGCGGTGGGGCGCCGCAGTCCGAAGGCGACCTGGGTCGTGGTCGTGTTGATCGATTCGAGCGGCACGCCGCCGTCCGTGACGGACGACGGCGTCGCGGCCGTGGCCGGTGGGGCGACCGCGGTGAGGGGGGCGAGGAGTAGCAGGGACAAGGCGAGCGACGCGGGGGCTGCCCGGCGCTTTGCTGGCATGTCGGCTCCAGTGACGGGGCTTCGTCGGAGCGCGTCCGGGCCCGCGACACCCGCGTCCCGCGGTGCCGTGCCTGGACGCGCCCGACCGGACGGTATCCGCCCGCCGCCGCCGCGGCCAGGTCTCTGCCTTCCCGCAGGCGTCGTCAGACTCTTACTCGCCGCTGATCAGGGGCGACGCGAGCGCACTCCGGTGAGGACCGGTGAAACGTACATCAGCGATAGTCGTTCTCCTTCAGTTCCACGACCCAGGCCCGACGCTCGGCGATCTTGCCGTCGCGCATGACGAACACCTCCGCCATGGACATGCGCAGCTCACCGCCCTCGGCCCGCTGGACCGTCCCCGTGAGCTCCGCCATCACGACGTCGCCCTGCTCGACCATGCGCACCACCTCCAGATGGGGAGGGTCGATGAGCCCGGGCGGGCCGTCGATGGCCTGGTCGTAGGCGTCCTTGCCGGTCAGGTGGAAGGCGCCGAAGACGGTCCACTCGATGTCGTCGGTCAGGCAGGACAGGATCTGTTCGTGATCGTTCTTACGGAAACCGTCCAGATAGGTGGTGACGGTCTCGATGTTCCGTGTCATGTCCGCTCCTTGGAACCATTGGTCTGTTCGCGGGTAGGTCGGAGCGGCCGGAGCGTCCTCGACATCGACTACGTCCGAGGGCCGTAGGTCAGGCGGCGCAGGACGAACTCGGCGGGGCCCGGCCGTCCGCGCTCGTCGAGAAGGCGGGCGAGCAGCACGGTCGCGAGCCAGACGACCACCGCGATGATCAGGCCGGTCACCGTGGGACTGCCGAGACGGTCGCCGAGCGCGAGCGTGAAGGGCGCCAGGAGGACGAGCCAGGCCACCGACTGGAACAGGTATCCCGACAGGGAGCGCCGGCCCAGGGCCGAGAGGGCGCCGACGACGGGGCCTGGCCGCGTGACCCGCATGGCGATCAGACCGAAGACCGCCACGTAACCCGGGCCGGCGAACATGCCACTGGCGCCATGGAGTGTCAGCGCCAGAGCGGCGGCCGGCTCGTCGACGTGCAGCCATCCGGCGCTGACCAGGGCGGCCGGGAGACCTCCGGCGACGGCGAGGCCGAGCCCGAGGACGGCGGTCCACGTGAGCAGGGTCCGGTGGCGGGCCGGCTCTTCGAGGACGCGGCGGCGGGCGGCCCACATGCCCAGCCAGGCGATCAGGATGAAGGGCAGGACGGTCAGCGTGTGCGACGGCCATTCGCCGATGCGAGCCGACACGGACTCCAGGTAGCCCGGAGCGGTGAGGGAGCCGATCGGGATCGCCGGCAGCGGGGCCGACCCACCGGAACCCCCGACGATGCCGCTCACCACGGTGGCGCCCATGACCAGGACCTGGACCGCGGCCACCGCCCAGATCACCAGCACGATCCGGTGGAACCCGTCGCCCCGGCGCAGCAGCACCAGGGTCATCACGATCCCGACGACCCCGTAGGCGCCGAGGAAGTCGCCGTAGTAGAGCAGCGCGGCGTGTGCGAACCCGAAGACCACGAGCCAGAGGTTGCGGCGCAACAGGACCGAGCGGACCCGCCGCGGCGTGGCGCCGGAGGCGTCCTGGCGGCGGGCGAGCTGGACGACTCCGTAGCCGAACATCACGGCGAAGACCGGATACCCACGGGCGTGGACAAATTCGAAGAGCAGGAAGGTGAGCCCGGCCTCGGCGCCTTCCGGGTCGGGGTCGAGGCCGGGCTGCCGGGCGAAGACGACTCCGGCGACGTTGGCCAGCGCGATGATCAGCAGCATCGCGCCCCTGGCCAGATCCGGTGCGAGGGCGCGTTCGGCGCGCCGGACCGGCCCTCTCGATGTCCGCGACGCGGCGTCGACGCTCATGTACGTTCCTCTCCCCGAGATTTAGTTTCACCGAGAAAGTATCACATATATACTAAAGAAGGTTCTGGCATGATGGGGCCTGACTCTCCGGGGGTGAACAAGGGAGCCATGACCAGCGAGGACTACATACCGGCGGCGCTGCGCAGGCTGTGGCGGATGCCGGAGTCCTCGCGTCTCGGGCGGCCCGCGGCCCTCGACGTCGACCTGATCGTCGCCGCGGCCGTGGAGATCGCCGACCGTGACGGGCTCGGCGGCGTGACGATTCCCAAGGTCGCCAAGAGCCTCGGCTTCACGGGGATGTCGCTCTACCGCCACGTCGGGTCCAAGGACGAGCTGCTCACGCTCATGGCCGACGCCGCCTCGGGCACGCCGCCGGACCTCGACACCGACGACTGGCGCGAAGGGCTGCGCGACTGGGCCTTCGCGCTGCGCGCGGTGTCCTGGCGGCGGCCGTGGCTGACGCGCGTGCCCGCCTCCGGGCCGCCCTCCGGCCCCAACCAGATCGCCTGGATGGAGGCCGGGCTCGCCATCCTGTCGCGCACCCGCCTCGACTGGGCGCACAAGGTCGGCATCCTGACGCTGATCAACGGCTACGTGGTCCAGTGGGTGCGGCAATACAGCGAGCTCGCCGAGGGCAGGGCCGCCGAGGGCCGGGGGCAGGCCGACGCCGAGCGCGACTACGGCCGCGCGCTGGTCCGGCTCGTCGACCCCGGACGCTTCCCCGAGACGGCCCGGCTGTTCGCCTCGGCGCTGTTCGAGACGCTGCCGTCCGACACCCCCGACGCGACCATCGCCGACGCGGACTTCTCGCTCGGGCTGGAGCTGATCCTCGACGGAGTCGCCGTCCGCGTCGAGCGCTCCTGACGTCAGCGCCGGTGCGTCGTGAGGGCGGCCATGGCCTTGGCGTGCCAGGCGGGGGCGTTGGCCGCGGCGAAGATCTCGGCCGCCGTCTTCAGATGCTCTATGTGCCGGCCGTCGACGATGTGGCCAAGGGCCAGGTGCACCCGCCCCTCGAAGTTCTTCCCGTTGAGCTGGCGGCCCTGCTCCAGAGCCAGGGTGAGGGTGGCCCTGCCCTGGGCGGGACGACCGGCCGCCACCTCGGTCTCGCCCAGGACGAGCAGCGCTTCGGCTTCCTGGAAGAGGTCGCGCCGCGCGCGGGCGCTCGCCAGGACGTCGGTCAGGATGTCATGGGCCTCCTCGACCCGGCCCCGGCGCAGGTAGGAATCACCGAGCGTGCGGCGCAGGTGGAGTTCGAGCTCGGGAATCCCCGGAGGCAACAGGGCGAGCCCGCGTTCGGCCGCGGCCTGCGCCTCGCCGAAATGATCGCGTCGTAGGTGCAGGGCCCCCAGATGGAACAGCACGTACGCGGCTGACGCCAGGTCGCCGAGGTCCTCGAAGATCTCGAAGGCCCGCTCGAACGCCGCCAGAGCCGGCTCCCAGTCGGCGAGCACGCGGTGGGCGACGCCGGAGTCGGCCAGGGCCAGCGCGTGCCCGCGCTTGTCGCCGAGGCGCTCGTACAGGTCGACGGCCTCGCTCGCGCACGCGGCCGCGAGCGACAGGTTGCCCATCTGGTGGTGGAGGCCGCCGTGGCTCAGGAGGAGGGCGGCCGTGCCACGGAGATTCCCCTCCCGGCGGCACAGTTCCAGGGCCAGCTCGTAGTCGGCGAGCTGGTCGTCCTGGTAGCCGCGCCGTTGCCGCAGCATCGAGCCGGTGGCGGTCAGCTCCCAGCACGGCTCGGACCAGCCCGCGCGGGCGGCCTGCCGGACCATGGCGGACAGGTTGAGGCGTTCGGCGTCGAGCCAGAGCATCGGCTCGGGGACGAGCGACGCGTGGTCGCCGGGCAACCAGCGTGCGCAGGTGCCCTGGACCTCGTCGATGTCCTCGCCGCGGAAGGCTCTGTCGGCGTGGGCGGTGAGCGCCAGCATGGCTCCGAAGGCGCGGAGGGTGGCCGCGTGCCGCTCCTCTTCCGGCTCGTCCGCCTCGGCGCGCTCGGCGGCGTAGAGCCGTACGAGATCGTGGAAGCGGAAGCGCCGCTGCCCCACGCAGTCCACGCCCAAGGGCTGCAGCAGTTGCGCGTCGACCAGCTCGTCCAGCAGGGCGTCCGCTTCGGACAGGTCCGGCTGGTCCAGCAGCGCCGCGAGATGCCAGGCCGCCAGCCCGCCGGGTGCGTCGAGCAGGCTCAGCAGCCGGAAGGCCCGCGTCACCGGTGCGGGAAGGTCGCGGCAGGACAGCTCGAAGCCGCTGCGGACCTGCAGCTCCTCCCCGCTCAGGAGGTCGAGCCGGCGTTGCCGGTCAGCCAGCTGCGCGACCAGCTCCGCGAGCGTGCCGGTCCTGCTGCTGGTCAGCCGGGCGGCCGTCAGCCGCAGAGCCAGGGGGAGGCCGTCGCACAGCCGGGCGAGCCGCTCGGCGTCCTTACGTTCCCGTTCGACCCATGGGGCGCCGAGCACGCGGGCGAGCAGGTCCACGGCTTCGCGGTCGTCGAGGGGTGAGAGGGGGACGGCCGCCGCGCCGTACTCGATGAGGAGGTCTTCCAGCCGGGGCCTGGCCGTGACCACCACGCGGCAACCCCGCGCGCCCGGCAACAGCGGCCGGACCTGGGCTGCCGAAGCCGCGTTGTCCAGCAGGACCAGCACCCGCAGCGGGTGCAGGACGCTGCGGTAGAGCGCCGCGCGCTCGTCGGGGTCGGCGGGGATCTGCTCGCTGTTGACGCCCAGCGCGCGCAGGAACCGCCCCAGCAGGTCGTGCGGGGCGACCGGTCCGGCCAGGCGGTCGTAGCCGCGCAGGTCGGCGAAGAGCTGGCCGTCGGGGAAACGTGACACGTTCCGGTGGGCCCAGTCGAGGGCCAGCGCGGTCTTGCCGACTCCGGCGATGCCGCTGACGATCGCCACCGGCGCCGGGCTCCCGGGGGCGACCAGTCCGTCCAGTGCGCGGGCCGCTCGCGCGCGTCCGGTGAAGGCGGAGTTCGGCGGGGCCAGCTGCGCCGGTATCACGGCTGGCGCCGATCCGCGGGGCCGCGCCGGGTACGTCTCCTGACGGAGGATCCGCTGCTGGAGGTCGCGGAGCTCCGGTCCTGGATCGAGGCCGAGCTCACGTGCCAGGAACTCGGCGGCGTCGCGGTAGGCGGCCAGCGCCTCGGCCTGCCGGCCGTCACCCCACAGGGCGGTCATCAGCTGGGCGCGCAGCTTCTCGCGCAACGGGTGGGCGAGCGCCACCGGCTTCAGCTCGGCGACGATCTCACCGTGGCGCCCCAGGGTGAGTTCGGCGTCGAAGCGCTCCTCGGTCACGGTGAGCCGCAGCTCGTCCAGGCGGGTCGCCTCCTCCCGCACCACGGCCAGCGTCTGCAGCTCGGCGAAGGCCCGGCCACGCCACATCCGCAGGCCGCGGCCGAGCGTGGCCGCCCCGGTGGCCAGGTCGCCGCGGTCGATCAGCTGCCTGCCGTGCCGTACGGTCCGCTCGAACTCCAGGGAGTCCAGCTCGTCGTCGCCGACGGTGAGCAGGTAGCCGGAGGCCGCGGTGGTCACCCGTGAGGCGCCGAGCGCCTGGTTGAGCCGGTGGACGTAGATGCGCAGGCTCTCGCGGGCGGAGGCCGGCGGAGCCGACTCCCACACGGCCTCGATCAGGTCCGTCGCCCCGACCACGGTGTTCGGCCGCGACAGCACCGCGGCCAGAAGACGCCGCACCTTCGGTGGCATCGGCACGACGTCTTCCCGGCATCGCGCCTCCACCGCCCCCAGCACTCTGAACCTCAGCACCGCCACCGCCTTCCCGGCCCGACTCACGGATCTCTCACGGCATCCTCACGACTACGCGGTCACGATGGGGCCGGTTCGCAGAGATCGGTTTCGAACCTCCACATCTCCGGACGGATCGAGCGTCGTCGCCCAGGCCAGGGCGCGCGCCGGCCGCCCTCACCTTCAGCGAACGGAGCCCGATGGACCCGACTCGTGTCCGCCTCCAGACGTACGCCCGGCGGTAGCGGTGCGTACTCCGCTCTTTCTCACCGCGCTCGCGGGCGCCGTGCTCGCATCGGTGCTGACCGTGCCGGCCGCACCCCTCACGGCGCCGGCCTCGGCCGCCGTCGGGAAGCCGGTCGGGTCCGTCCCCCCGGACCGGCGCGACGAGCTGCTCGGCTCGGGCTGGTCCGGCTCCGACGACCTGGCCTGGACCGCCACGGGCGACTCCACCGGCTTTCACATCCTGGTCGCCAGAGCCTCCGAGGGCTACCGGTGGCGGACCGCGGCGACGCTGTCCGAGGGCGGCTTCGACACGGACAGGTGGGTCGGCAACGTCTGCCTCACCGGCTCGGCCAAGCGGGCGGTGGTGGCCTACGGGCCACGCCAGTTCACCAACTCCGAGGCGCTCTTCCAGCGTGGCGCGTTCACCGCGCTGGTGGACCTGGAGTCCGGACGGATCACGAAACTGGGACTGCACGCGAGCCTCGCGTACCACAGCCCGGGATGCGGCGCCGGTGAGAGCGCCGTGTTCGCCCAGGCAGGCGGGAAGGAGAGCACCGCCACCCGGCTGCACCTCGTGGACGCGGCGACCGGCAAGACCGCCGCCCCGGTCGAGGTGCCCGGCCAGGCCACCTCGGCGGTCCCGATGGGGGACGCGATCGTGGCGGTGGCGGGCGACGGCCTGGTCGAGGTCTCCGGTTCGGGGAAGGTACGCCCGTACGCCCGTCTGGAGGGCACGCCGAGCCACCTGCGTCCACACCGAGACGGCAGCCTGACCTTCCTCGCCGCCCACGGCGACGACCTGGCGACCGTCGAGCACCTGCCCGCGGGCGGGGAGCGGCCGAAGCAACTGGCCAAGGGCCCGCTCACCCGGCTGGGCCTGGCAGCAGGGGCCGACGGCAGGGCCTACCTGACCGGCCGTCCCACCGAGGTCGGCGAGTTGCCCGGCCAGGTCGTGCAGGTCGCGGCGGGCGCGCACGACGAGGTCTCAACGGGCGGCGCGCTGTTCCTCTCCCAGACCGGCACGCGCCTGGGAACGCCGGGTTCCCCCTCACGGGTGACGCTCAAGGCGCGCGTGGCCCGGACCGGAGCCGGCCTCGACTTCGCGCTCGTCCCCGGAGGCCCGCGGACCGGGACCGGCGCGCGAGCGGCAGAGGGGCCCGCTCTCCAGACCGACGACCCCGTCGAGCCCTGTGCGATCCCGCGCAACGACGCCCGCCGGCAGGCGCTGCAACCGCACTGGAAGCAGGTCGAATGGGCGGTCAACCTCGCCGTGCAGGGCGCGCTCACGACGCCGCGGCCCTCCAACTGGAACCAGTCGGGGCTGCCGTCCTGGTCACCACAGGGCCTGCTCCCGCCCCTTCAGCTCAAGGGCGGCGGCCGGGTGCCCGCGCAGATCATGCTCGGCATCCTGGCCCAGGAGTCCAACCTGTGGCAGGCGTCCTGGCACGCCCTGGAAGGGGTCACCGGCAACCCGCTGATCGGCGACTACTACGGCAGGCGCGCCTCCGACGACGGCTGGAGCATCCGCTGGCGGGAGGCCGACTGCGGTTACGGCGTCGCGCAGGTCACCACCGGCATGCGCAAGGGCGACCAGGCCGAGACCACCCAGCGGGCCATCGCCCTCGACTACGCCACCAACATCGCCGCGGGGCTGCGCATCCTCCAGGACAAGTGGAACCAGGTCTACGACCACATCAAGATCAACAACGCTGACCCGGCGAAGCTGGAGAACTGGTTCGCCGCCGTGTGGGTCTACAACAGCGGCTTCCAGCCCGACGCGCGCTTCGGCAACGAGACCGGCTGCCGGCCCAGCCCGACCTGCACCGACCAGTACGGGAACTGGGGCCTCGGCTGGTCCAACAACCCGATGAACGCCGACTACCCGCCCAACCGCGAGCCGTTCCTGGAGAAGAGTCAGTCCGACGCCGCCAACCCGCAGCGCTGGCCGTACCCGGAGAAGGTCATGGGCTGGGCCGCCCACCCCATCGTCAAGTACGACTTCCGCGATGACTCGACGCACTCGGGATACAACCAGGCGTGGTGGGTCACCCAGCCCGTGCGCGAGCGCGTGAAACCGCCTCGGACCCTGTTCTGCGACAGCAGCAACTCCTGCGCCCCCGCCGCCCAGCCCTGCCTGAGGACGGACTTCCGCTGCTGGTGGCACAAGCCGGCCACCTGGAAGGAGCACTGCGACGTCGAGTGCGGCAACGAGAACATGCGCTTCCCGACCGACTATCCCGAACCGGTGTTCGCCCTCCATCCAGGCGAGGTCGAGCAGAAGAAGATGCCGGTGGAGCACTTCCGGCCCAACTGCGACCCCTTCACCACCGGCTTCAACGGGAGCAACGCCGTCCCGGCCAATTCGCTGATCATCGACGACGTGCCCGACACGGTCGCCTCGGTGCGGCCCGGCTGCGGCCGCCGCTTCACCAACGCGGGCTCGTTCGCGCTGAACTTCGCCGAGGACGGCGAAGGGCAGGAGCGCTCGAAGATCGACTTCCATCAGGTCGGAGGCGGGCTCGGCGGCCACTTCTGGTTCGCCAACACCCGCCCGCCCGCCGAAGGCTCCTACCGCGTCACCGGCACCTGGACCCTCGGCCGCACACTCCACCAGTGGGCGCGGGTGATGGTGCACATCCCCGACCACAACGCCGCCACCCAGCAGGCCGTCTACACGGTCGACACCGGGGACGGCCGGCGGGAACGCGCGGTCCTGCAACGCGTCCGGCAGCACCGCTGGGTCTCCCTCGGCGTCTTCGACTTCGGCGGCGTGCCCTCCGTCTCCTTGTCCAACCTCACCGATGACGGCGACGGCGAACAGCGGATCGCCTGGGACGCCATCGCCTTCCAGCTCTTGAGCTCCAAGCCCAGGCACCAGATCGTCTCGCTGGGCGACTCCTACGCCTCCGGCGAAGGAGCCTCGACGGCGGCGCAGCACGACTACTACACCGAGACCGACAGTGACGGCGGCGGCGTCGAAGGCACGTACAAGGACCCCGACTACCTCTGGAAGTACGGCAACGCCTGCCACCGCTCCAAGTACGCCTGGTCGCGAGCGGGCAGTCTCACCGACCGTCCGGCCCTGAGCATCGGCGAGCGGCACGACACCTGGGACCCGAGCCTGGAGCACCAGTTCCACGCCTGCTCAGGCGCGGTCACCGGTAACCTGACCGACGAGGGGCAGTTCCGCGAGCCGGCCCAGCTCGACAAGGGCTATCTGGACGAGAACACCACGCTCGTCACCCTGTCCGTCGGCGGCAACGACGCCCGCTTCAGCGCGATCCTCACCCACTGCATCTCCCGGCTCAGTCTGGATCCCTGTCAGGAGACCGCCCTGGAGGAGGACGGCGGCGTCCCGCTCAGCGAATCCGTTCCCCGGCAGATCAACGACGTCGTCGGCCCCGCCGTCCGCGACACCCTGCTGGCGATCCACCGTAAGGCCCCGAACGCGGCCATCGTCCTGATGGGCTACCCGCGGCTCTTCGACGGCGACTGCTTCCCCCGCATCGGCCTGCCCACCGCCCTCTGGCTCGGCGAGATGGCCGGCGTCCTGGACGACACCCTGCGCGGGGCCGCGGCCGCCGCCTCCGCCAGTACCGGCGCGGTTGTGTCCTTCGCCGACCCCCGTGAGGAGTTCGCGGGCCGCGGGGTGTGCGGGGAGCCGGAGGCCATCCACCGCGTGATCGCGGACCGTACGCAGGGCGAGAGCCCGGACGAGTCCGTGATCTCCCAGCAGTCCTTCCATCCCACCAAGGACGGCAGTTCGCTGCTGTACCGCAACGTGTTCAACCAGGCCCTGCGCGACATCAACCGCTGACAATAAGGAGACACCATGCCCACCGGCACCACGATCGGACGCGCGCTCGCCGCGATGGCGTTGGCGTGCACGACCCTCGCCGTCACCGGCGGACCATCGGGCGCCACCACGGCGCTGTCCTGCAAGGGAGCCACCTGCGTCGGCAAGAACCCGGCCACCTACGGCTGCGACGACGACGCCGAGCGCATGGCCATCGCCTCGACCGGCGACTGGAGCAAGAGCGTCCGCCTGATGAGGTCCGCCAAGTGCTCCGCCTACTGGGCCGTCGGGGTCGACGAGAGCTCGTGCTGCGGCTCCTCGGTGGTGAAGGCCGTCCGGCAGATCAAGACCACGTACGGGTGGTACAACCAGCGGGTCCAGACCGTCAGCCACTCCAACGGCGCCGGCACGAAGTGGACCCCGATGAACCAGAACACCAGTGGCGACCGCCACCAGGCCTGCTACTACGTCTGCACCTCTTGGAAGTCATGATGAAGCTGCTCACACTCGGCCGCGCCGCACTCGCGACGGCCCTCGCCGTCACCGCGCTCGGCGGCGTCGCCGCCACCTCCGCCCAGGCCGCCGCGGGCTGTTCCGGGGCGTCCTGCGTGGGCAAGAACCCCTCCACGATGGGCTGCACCGCGGACCAGACCATCCTGGAGCGCGTACGGATCGACTCCTATCTCGAGTTCCAGCTCGTCCACTCCGCGGCGTGCGCGGCCCGATGGGGAGCCTTCAAGGTCAGCACCACCGGCTCCGCGGGCAAGGTGACGTTGACCGAGACGAGGCAGGTGAAGACGCCGTACGGCTGGTACAAGAACGGCGAGGAATGGGTCGTGGCGGACCTGTCCAAGAAGGGCACCACCCGCACCGAGATGAACCGCAACACCGGCGACGACCGGCACCGAGTCTGCGCGAGCGGGTTCGGCTGCACCAGTTGGAGATCGTGAAGCCGGCCATGAGTAACTGATCGGAAGCGGGCCGCCCCCGGGCCGGGGGCGGCCCGCCGCCGGTCCCGTGGCCAGGATCGGCCGAGGGCGTCGCCGAGCCGGATTCGGGGGAAGGCGCGGACATGACCGGGTGCGCCGCGCGGGGGCGCTCATCGCGGGATCGGTTCGGAGGGGGTGCCGAGGCCGCGGGTGATGAAGGCGTACATCTCCGCGAAGACGTCCTCCGGGATCCGCTTGGGCTCCGGGCCGTCCCACAGGATCCAGCGCATGCCGATCAGCTCGCCCACGCCCATCAGCGCCCAGGCCAGGACCTCGGGATCGGCGCGGACGACCTCGCCGGTGTTCATCGCGTGACGGAGCCCCTCCATGTAGCCTTCGGCGATCTTCGCGTAGTGCTGGTGCATCGCGTCGGGGGAGACGAACTCGGCCTGCCGGATGATCCGGTAGAGGGCGGGATGCTCGGCGGTGAACCGGAAGTATCCGCCGAAGCCCAGCCGCTCACGCTCGGCACGGCTGTGGCCCTGCGCGGCCGCTTCGGACATCGCGTGCCTGACCCGGCGGTTGAGATCGGCGACCAGCTCGTCGAAGATCTGCTGCTTGCCCTCGAAGTAGATGTAGAAGGTGCCCTGTGACACCCCGGCCGCCTCGGTGATCTTCACGATGGAGGCGTCGTAGTAGCCGAGCGCGGCGAAGACCTGCTCCGCCGCGTCGAGCAGCTTTCTGCGTGTGCGCTCCCCGCGCTTGGACAGTGGCGTGCCACGCGCGCTCGTGAGGATCTCGGGGGAAGCGGTCACGTCGGTCTCGGTGTCCGTCATGGTCTCAACATATTAGCTGAATCATCTCTCATGTAGCTATTGACCCGTACGAGGGACAACCCTAGCTTGTACGTGAATCACGTCTCATGTTGAGAGGGCCGGAGGTTCTCTCCGCGAGCTGAGCGATGCGATTCACGAGGGAGCGGATGTGAAAGTGCCCGATGTGCTCGGCGCCCGCGCCGAGCTGAGCCCCGGCGCGACCGCGCTGGTCGACACGCTCAGCGGGCGTGAGTTCGACTACGCCACGGCCTCTGACCGCGCCGGCCGGATGGCTCGGCACCTGCGTGACGGGCTCGGCGTGCGGCCCGGCGACCGGGTGGCCGTGCTGAGCGGCAACCGGGTCGAGGTGATCGAGCTGCTGATCGCCTGCGGGCGGATCGGCGCGCTGCTGGTCCCGCTGAACTGGCGGCTGTCGGTGCCCGAGCTGGCCGGCATCCTGGACGACTGCGGTGCCGCCGTGGTGCTCTGCGACGACGCCCGCGCGGAGGCGGCCGAGCGGCTCGACGCCAAGGCCGTACGGCTCGGCGCCTCGTACGAGCGGGCCCTCGCCGACGTGGAGCCGCTGTCCGGGCGGTCCTGGAACGACGAGCACGATCCGTGGTACCTGCTCTACACCTCCGGCACCACCGGCCGTCCCAAGGGCGTCATCCAGACCTTCGGCATGGCCGTGGCCAACCATCTCAACATCGGCACCGCCATCGGCCTGACCTCGGCCGACACCACGCTGAACGTGCTGCCGACCTTCCACACCGGCGGCATCAACCTCTACACGCTGCCCACGCTGCTGGCCGGCGGCGCCGCGATCGTGCAGCACGAGTTCGACCCGGCGCTCGCGCTGCGGCTGCTGGCCGAGCGCGGCACCGCCTTCTTCGGCGTGCCCACCATGTACCAGCTCCTGCGCGACCACCCGGACTTCGCTGCCACCGACCTGTCCGGCGTGCGGTCCTGGGCCTGCGGGGGCGCGGCCCTGCCGGTGCCGCTGCTGCGTGAGCTCGCCGGCCTGGGCATCGTGGTACGGCAGGGCATGGGCATGACCGAGACCGGCCCCACCCTGTTCCTCATCGACGAGGCCCACGCCCTGTCCAAGGCGGGCTCGGTGGGCAAACCGCAGCTGTTCGCCGAGGTGAAGCTGATCGACCAGGACGGCCACGCCGCGGACGAGGGCGAGCTGCTGATCCGCGGCCCGGGCATCACCCCCGGCTACTGGAACCAGCCCGAGGTCACCGCCGCCGCCTTCACCGAGGACGGCTGGCTGCGCTCGGGCGATGTCGCCCGGCGGGACGCGGACGGCTATTACACGATCGTCGACCGGGTCAAGGACATGTACATCTCGGGCGGCGAGAACGTCTACCCGGCCGAGGTCGAGCGCGTGCTGTTCGACCATCCCGCGGTGGCGGAGGCCGCCGTGGTGGGCGTGCCGGACGCGCGCTGGGGCGAGACCGGCAAGGCCCACCTCGTCCTCAGGCAGGGAGCGGAGATCGAGCCCGACGAGGTCCGCGCGTTCTGCCGCGAACGGCTGGCCGGCTACAAGGTGCCCGCGTACGTCGAGGTGGTCGAGGCCCTGCCGCGCAACGCCGCCGGCAAGATACTCAAGGACCGGCTGCGGGTCGTCACCTGGAGCGAGACGTTCACCGTCGGCCAGCGGGACTTCGACCGGTTCGCCGCGCTGACCGGGGACGACAACCCCCTCCACGTGGACCCCGGCTACGCCGCGACGACCCGGTTCGGCGGCACCGTCGCCCACGGCATGCTCCTGTTCGCCCTGATCCGCACCGCCGTGCGCCGCCACCATCCCGGGGCCGAACTGCTCACGCAGCGCCTGACGTTCCCCGCGCCGACGCGGGCCGGGGAACGGGTCACGGTCACCGCGCGCGCGTCGGCCGACGAGCTGGACCTCACCGTGACCCGGGCCGACGGCACGACCGTGTGCGAGGCCGTCACGACCATCGGGAGGCGATCTTCCGCCCCGGAGGCCCGGCCGGTGCCGGCGGGAACGGTCCGGAACGCGTCGGCGGACCCGGACCAGGCGGTCGGACGCCGCGCCCACCTGGAGCGGACCTTCACCGAGGAGGATCTCGCCGGATACCGGAGCCTGACCGGGGACACCGCCGAAGACGCTGCCGAAGACACCGTGCCCGAGCCGTTGGTCGCGGGGCTGTTCTCCGCGCTGCTCGGCACCGACCTGCCGGGCAACGGAACCATGTATCTCAAGCAGGAGCTGCGCTTCGACGGCCATGCCAGGCCGGGCGACGCCCTGCGAGCCGAAGTGACCATCAGCGCCGTCCGTCCGGAGAAGGCACTGGTCGATCTGCGCACCGTCGCGACGATCGGAACCCGCGTGGTGTGCCAGGGCGAGGCGCTCGTCATGGCCCGCCAGTTCGCCCTCTAACCCCCCCCTTGAAGAGGAGACCTCCATGAAGCGATCCGGCATCGCGGTAGCCGCGTTACTCGTCCTCGGCCTCACGGCCTGCGGAGGCGCCACCTCGGGCGCCGGCCCGGCGGAAGGGGCGGTGAAGGTCGGGCTCGTGACCTCCACCAGCGGGCTGGTCGCCGGCTACGGCCAGCAGTTCACCGAGGGATTCAAGGCCGGGTTGGACTATGCCACCAAGGGCACCGGCAAGGTCGGTGACACGGCCGTCGAGGTGACCTACCACGACGACGCCAGCGATCCGGCCAAGGCCACCGCCGTCGCCACCGACCTGATCGGCAAGGGCTACAAGATCCTCGCCGGTACGGTCTCCTCCGGCGTGGCCATGCAGCTCGCCCCGCTGGCCGCGCAGAACAAGGTCCTCTACATCAGCGGCGCGGCCGCCGCCGACACCGTCACCGGCATCAACGCCTACACCTTCCGCTCCGGCCGCCAGACCTGGCAGGACGTGCGGGTGGCCGAGGCGGTGGTGGACGGCGTGCAGGGCAAGAAGGTCGTCGTCTTCGCCCAGGACTACGCCTTCGGCCAGGCCAACGTGGCCGCCGTTCAGGCCGTGCTCGGCGAGGCGGGCGGCGCGACCGTCACCCCGGTGCTGGTGCCGCTGAAGACCGCCGACTTCACCCCGTTCGCCCGGCAGATCGTGGACGCCAAGCCCGACCTGCTCTTCGTCGCCTGGGCCGGTGACACCGCGGCCAACATGTGGCAGACCCTCGCCCAGCAGGACGTCTTCCAGCACACCAAGGTGGTGACGGGCCTGGCGGACCGTGCCACGTTCAGCTCCTTCGGCCCCGCCGGAGACAAGATCAATTTCTTGGCCCACTACTTCGCCGAGGCCACCGACAACGAGCCCGCCAAGGCCATGGCGACCACGCTCGGCAAGAAGCCGGACATCTTCCACACCGACGGGTTCACCGCCGCCCAGATGCTGGTACGCGCCATCGAACAGGGTGACGACGTCGACAAGATGATCAGTGGTCTCGAAGGCTGGACGTTCCTCGGGCCCAAGGGTGAGATGACCGTCCGCGCCGAGGACCACGCGCTGCTCCAGCCGATGTTCCAGGCCACCCTGTCCGGAGACGTGCCGCAGCTCACCGGAACGCTCCAGCCGGACCAGGCGGCCCCGCCCACCACCCCGATCAAGCGCTAGCCCGGTGACCACCGATGAGGCGAGGGGAGCGCGGCCCGGGACCGCGCTCCCCGACGGGCAGCCCATTCTCGAGACCCGGGAGCTCGGCGTCGCGATCGGCGGGGTCCAGATCCTCAGCGACGTCTCCCTGTCGGTGCGGCGCGGCGAGATCATGGCCGTGCTGGGGCCGAACGGCGCCGGCAAGACGACCCTCTTCAACATGCTCACCGGCCTGCGCCGGCCGACCAGCGGGCGCATCCACCTGCAGGGCCGGGACATCACGGACGAACCGGTCTTCCGCCGGGCGCGGCTCGGCCTGGCCAGAAGCTTCCAGATCGCCAGCCTGTTCCCGTCGCTGACCGTACTGGAGAACGTACGGCTGGCCGCGCAGGCACACGTCGGCGGAAGCCTCGCCCTGTGGCGGCGCGTCCGCCGTACCGACCCCGCCCTCGACCAGGCCCGCGCGGCTCTGCGGACGGTCGGCATCGCCGATCACGCCGACGACCCGGCCGCGGCCCTGTCCCACGGCGGCAAACGCAAGCTGGAGGTGGCCCTCGCCATCGTCGGCAATCCCGCCGTACTGATCCTCGACGAGCCCACGGCCGGCATGAGCGCCGAGGACGTGCCGGAACTGACCGAGGTGATCAGGCAGGTGCGTGACACCCACGGCACCACCATCGTGCTCGTCGAGCACCGGATGGACGTCGCGATCGCGCTGGCGGACCGGATGGCCGTGATGCACCACGGCACCCTGCTCGCCTGTGACACGCCCGACAACGTGATGGCCGACCAGGTCGTGCAGTCGGCCTATCTCGGGGAGGCGCTTTGAGCACGCCGGACACGATCCTCTCCGTCTCCGGCCTCGACGTCCATCTCGGCGAGTCGCACGTGCTCCAGGGCGTGTCGTTCGAGGTCCGCTCGGGTGGCGTCACGGCGTTGCTCGGCCGCAACGGCGTCGGCAAGACGACCACCCTGCGCGGTCTGCTCGGGCTGGTCCAGCGCCGGGGCGAGATCCTGCTGGAAGGCAGGGACATCTCCCGCCTGCACACCCACGAGGTGGTCCGGCTGGGAGTCGGCTACGTGCCGGAGAACCGGGACGTCTTCGCCGGCCTCACCGTGCAGGAGAACCTGCGCCTGGCCGAGCGTCCCGGCGGCCCGCACCACTACGACCTGGTCTACGAGCTCTTCCCGCGGCTCCGTGAACGGCTGCGCCAGCGGGCCGGGACGATGTCCGGCGGCGAGCAGCAGATGCTGGCCCTGGCCCGCGCCCTGCTCAACGACAACCGCCTCCTGCTGATCGACGAACCCAGCCAGGGCCTGGCCCCGCACCTGGTGACCCACCTGGCCGACGCCCTCACGCGCGTCGCCACCCTGGTCACCGTCGTGCTGGTCGAGCAGAACCTGAACCTGGTCCGCCGCCTGGCCAGGGACGCGGTGATCCTCGACCAGGGCCGCGTCGTCTGGACCGGCGACGTGGGCCGGCTGCTCAACGACGACGAACGAACACGCGACTACCTCGGAGTGGGGGTGGCACGATGACCGGCCGCCGGGCCGCCTGCCGTACCGGAGCGCGGGCATGAGCACCTTCATCCTCTTGACGATCACCGGGCTCGGCCTGGCGGCGCTCTACTTCCTCGTCGCGTCCGGGCTGTCGCTGATCTACGGGCTCATGGACGTGCTGAACTTCGCGCACGGCGCGTTCCTCACCATGGGCGGCTACGCCGCGTGGCTCGTCGTGGACGCCACCGGAAGCTTCACCCTCGGCGTGCTGGCCGCGATCGTCGTCTGCACCGCGCTGGCGGCGCTGATGGAGACGACGCTGCTGCGACGGCTGTACGGATCGCACGTGCCGCAGGTGCTGCTGACCGTCGGACTGCTGCTGGCGATCACCGCGCTGATCCGGTCGGTCTTCGGATCCGACGCCCACCCGATCGCGACCCCGGCCTGGATGAACGAGGTGACCGAGATCTTCGGCGCCCCGATCCCCAACAACCGGTTCCTGCTGATCCTGGTGGCCGTGGCCGTGTACCTGGCGATGTCGGCCTTCCTGGCCAGGACCCGGTACGGGCTGATCATCAGGGCCGGGGTGGAGAACCGGGCCATGGTGACCGCGCTCGGCATCGACGTACGCCGGGCGTTCACCCTGGTCTTCGCCATCGGCGGAGCGCTCGCCGCCCTGGCCGGCGCGCTCACCGGGGCCATCAACAACGCGGTCTCGCCGGAGCAGGGCATCAGCCTGCTGATCTACGCGTTCATCGTGGTGATCATCGGGGGTCTGGGCTCGTTCCGCGGCTCCGCCCTGGCCGCCGTCCTGGTCGGCCTGCTCCAGCAGTACGCCAACTTCTACGGCCTGGTCGGCGCCGGTGACCTGATCGTCGTCCTCATGCTCGCCGCCATCCTCCTCATCCGCCCCCAGGGCCTGCTCGGAAGGGTCGCCACATGACCGACCAGATGACCCGCCCCGGGGCGGTGGCCACGGCGCGCATCCTGGGTGGCCCGCGCCCGTGGGTCAGACCGGTCTCGCTGGCACTGCTCCTGCTGATGGCCGCGCTGCCCGCCCTCGACGTCCAGATCCCCCTGCTCTTCGACGGGACGCTCGCCAGCCCCGGCGTGCTGCACCTGCTGTCCCTGATGTGCGTGATGGCCGCCATCGCGATCACCTACGACCTGCTGTTCGGCTTCACCGGCCTGCTCTCCTTCGGCCACGGGCTGTACGTCGCGATCGGCATGTACACCACCGCGGTGGTGCTGACCAACACCGGCCTCGGCCTCGGCGGCGCCCTCGGCTACGTGGTGGTG
This sequence comes from Nonomuraea sp. C10, assembly GCF_008017515.1. Classification (NCBI taxonomy): domain Bacteria; kingdom Bacillati; phylum Actinomycetota; class Actinomycetes; order Streptosporangiales; family Streptosporangiaceae; genus Nonomuraea; species Nonomuraea sp. C10. Next base: position 909,907 of record NZ_VPFF01000003.1, on the reverse strand, counting down.
CTCGGCGTGGCCGTGCCGCTGGTGCTCGGCGCCGTCGTCCTGCGGGTCGGCGGCATCGCCTTCACCATGGCGACCCTGGCCTTCGCCCAGGCCGGAGCCATCTTCGTGGTGCGGGACCCGTTCCGTGTGACGGGCGGCGAACTCGGCCTCGCGCTCCCGTACGAGCAACTGCCCGACGTGCTGGTCGGCGTGGTCAACGCCAAGTACCGCTACTGGCTGGCGCTGGCGCTGCTGGTGCTGACCGTCGTGGTGGTGCGCTGGGCGCTGGCCTCGCGGCCGGGCCGGGTGTGGCGGGCGATCCGCGACAACGAGACCCGCGTCACCGTGCTGGGCCTGCGCTCCTACGCGTTCAAGCTGATGGCCTTCACCCTGTCGTCGTTCCTGGCGACCCTGGGCGGCATGGTCTACGCGCTGATCGTCGGCGGCGCCCACGCGGAGGTGACCGACTCCACCTTCACGCTCGGGTTGCTGGTCATGGTCGTGCTCGGCGGATCCGGCCGGCTGTCCGGCGCGCTCATCGGCGGCCTCGTCTACACCTACCTGAGCCACCGGCTGGGAGATCTGTCGACCACGGTCAGCGGGCCGCTCAGCGAGCCGATGTTCGTCCTCGGCGTGCTCTTCGTCGCTCTGATCATGTTCCTGCCCGGAGGCATCGTCTCCCTGGTCCGCCGTACCGAGTCCCGAGGAGAAGCGTGACCGTGCGCATCGCCGGAACCGCGAGTTACCTGCCACGCCACCGGATGACCGCGACCGAGATCTCGGCCCTGAGCGGGATCCCGGAGGACGTGATCGTCGAGCGGTTCGGGCTGAGCGGCAAGCACATCGCGCCCCCCGGCGAACACGTCACCGACATGGCGGCGAAGGCGGGCGCCCAGGTGCTGGCCGAGACCGGGACCGACCCCGCCGACGTGGACGCGGTCGTCTACTTCGGCTCGACCTGGAAGGACCACGCCGTATGGCAGGCCGCGCCGCGGATCGCCCACCTGCTCGGCACGCACCGCGCCTTCGCCCTTGAGCTCGACTACGTCTCGTGCGGCACCCCGGTGGCCTTCCGGGTCTGCCGGGACCTGATGGTCGCCGAGCCGCACCTCAGGCGGGTGCTCGCGGTCGCGGCCAGCCGGGAGTCGTACCTGCTCGACTACACCAACAACCGCTCCCGCTTCGCCTTCAACTTCGGGGACGGCGCCGCCGCGGCGCTGCTCACCCGTGACGGCGGTGTCGCCGAACTCCTCGAAAGCGAGATGATCACCGACGGTTCCTTCTCCCACCAGGTACGGGTCCCCGCCGGGGGCAGCGTCGAGCCCGCCAGCGAGCACACGGTCAGGAACGGCCGGCATCTGATCGACGTGTCCGACCCGGCCTCGATGAAAGAGGGCCTGGACCGGGTCTCGCTGCCCAACTTCGTGCGGGTGGCCGAAGGGGCGCTCAAACGATCCGGGCTCGGGCTGCACGACGTCGCCCAGCTGTGCGTCCTGCACATGAAACGCTCGATGCACGACGGCCTGCTCGCCGCCCTGGGACTGCCCGCCGACCGCGCCCTCTATCTGGACGACACCGGACACATGAGCGGCGTGGACCCGCTCCTCGCCCTGGACCGCGCGGCGCGCACGGGCAGGCTCAACCCGGACGACATCGTGCTGCTGCTGGCCGCCGGCACCGGCTACACCTGGGCCGCCACCGCGCTGCGCTGGAACCGTCGGGGGCCGGTCGGCGTCAACCGGTGAAGCGGATCGTCGCCCCTCGGTCGGTGACCGACAGCACGCGGAACGAAAGGCCGCCGACGGATCCCCGGCCGCCTTCCCCGAGGTTGACGCCGCCGCCGGTCGTCAACACCCGGCCGTTGACCCGGCGTACGGAGGTCGTCCGCACGGCCACCGTTTCGGCGTCCACCTTGGAGACGCGGATCTTGCGAGAGCCGTACGTGGCGGAGACCCGGAAGCTCACCGGCTTGGTGAAGGTGAACGTGCACTTCCCGTCGTAGCAGCTCCGCAGGTTCGGCTTGGCCGCGGCGTCGGCCGGCTGCGCGGCGAGGGCCGGCGCCACGGCGAGTGCGCACGCGAGGGCGATGGCGGTGATGGAGAACCGTTTCATGGTCTGTTCCTACAGACCGCCATCCGGGAGGGGTCCCGGGCTTCACGGGATGGGATCGACCGTGTCAGGAGGCGGGCCGCCCGGTTCGTCGAGGAGCCGGAGGTCGGAGGGGCCGATCGTGGCGGAGACCAGCAGCGCCATGATCAGGTTGTGGTTGAGCGTGTTGCCCAGCGGCGGCGGGATCTCCTCCTCCAGCAGCCCGGGCACCTTGGCGCTGAGCCGCTTACGCGTCTGGGTGACGATGTGGGCGGCCCGCTTCGCGGTCCACTTGTCCGCGGGGCGGAGGCGGCCGAGCTCGTCGGCGACCTGGGCCCAGGTCAACGGCTGGGGCCAGGGCTCGGGCCGGAGATATCGCTGGCCCAGGCAGACCAGGACCAGGCGCTCGACGGTGCTGAGTGGCCATCCGTTCGGGTCGCGGGTGTCGGCCTCCTGGGGGACCCGCGCCGCCGGGTGCGATGCCATGACGATCCGTGTTTCGAACAGGTGCTCCTGCCGGGGGGCGACGATGAACAGCGGTGTGTGGGCCACCGGCAGCGCCGCGCGGTGTCCGGTGAGCACCAGCCGCCCGCCCGGAAGGCGGATGGGCAGGTTGCCGAGGTTGCACAGGACCCATCGCGCGTTCTCGTAGGTGATGAATCCGTGCTGCCGGCTGACGTACGGGTCGTCCAGGCCGACACAGACGTGGACATCCGGCTCGCAGCGCCCGAACACCACGTCGAACCCGGCATCCGGCGCGACGCGGATCCCGCCGTTGGTCCCCCGGACGTACAGGCTGCCCGGCACGTCCGCCGGAAGTCCGCCGGAGACGGACTCCTTCGGCAAGAGGTCCACCTTGCTGCGGGGGCCGTGTTTCGCCGATGCCATGCCGCTAACCTTTCACGAGCCCGGCAGACCTGACAGAGGGAAGTTCGGGTACGTTCGCCGCTCGGTAAGGCTATGGTAGATCCACTCCGAAGGATCACAATTACCACATGGTTGATTACATGCCGCTGACTTCCGGCGACCCCGAGGAGTTAGGCGGTCTCAAACTCCTCGGCAGGCTGGGCCAAGGCGGACAGGGTGTCGTCTACCTCGCCATGACCCCGATGAACGCGCGCGTGGCCGTCAAATGGCTGCACCCGTCCGACGAGGAGAGCATGGCGCGCTTCATGCAGGAGGCGACGCTCTCCCGGCGGGTGGCGACGTTCTGCACCGCGGCTGTGCTCAGCACGGGTGTCGAGCAGGGCCGGCCGTACATCGTCAGCGAGTACGTCGAGGGCCGCTCGCTGGAGCGGATCGTCAGGGAGGACGGCCCGCTCTCCGGCGGTGACCTGGAGCGGCTGGCCATCGGCACCGCCACCGCGCTCGCCGCGATCCACGATGCCGGCGTGGTGCACCGGGATTTCAAACCCGGCAACGTCATCATGGGCGCCGACGGCCCGCGCGTGATCGACTTCGGCATCGCGCGCACGCTCGGCCCGGCCACCATGACGAGCAGCACGCAGATCGGGACACCCGCGTACATGGCTCCCGAGCAGATCAGAGGGCTCGGGCTCGGATCGGCGGCCGACCTGTTCTCCTGGGCCGGCACGATCGTCTTCGCGTCCTGCGGGCGGGCGCCGTTCGGCAACGACGGGACGCACGCCGTGATGAACCGCGTGCTCACGGGGGAGCCCGATCTGGGCGCGCTCGACGAACGGCTGGGCGAGCTGGTGCGGCAGTGCCTGGCCAAGGAACCGGAGCGCCGGCCGACGGCCATGGACGTGATCACGCGCCTGCTGCGCAATCCGGAGCTCGGCGCGGACCCGCTCGCGGAGGGAACCAGGCAGGCCGCTCCGGACGGCGCTCCGCCCACCGGCAGTGGCAGGACGTCGCGCAGGCCCTTCGTCGTCGCCGCCGCGGCTCTGGTCGTCGCGGCCGCCGTGGTGGCCGCGACAGTGCTGGTCGGCTCGCTGCGGACGGGCACGCCCACACCCCCACCGACCGCGAGGGAGTCCACGGCTGCGCCGTCGCCGACCACGCTGCCGGGCGGGCCGATCACGCTCAACGAGAGCCCGTCCGACCCGATCACCCTGACGTCGTACGAGGCCTACGACAAGAAACTCGACGACGACGTCAACTATGCCAGGCAGTCGCTGCGAGGGAAGTTCGACAGGTATCCGGGCAACCTGGAGTCGCGGGTGTCCCCTGACGGCCGCTATCTCGTGGGAAGGCCGGACGACTACACCTCGGACGGGTACGACTCGATCCTCATCACCGATCGGCAGGCGGGCTCCAGTTTCCGGGTCAAAACCGTACGGAAACCATTGGACACCAGCATCCGAGCCTGGTCGAAAGACAGTTCCAAGGTCCTCCTGAACCTCAACAGAAAGCTGGAGAACAAGCAGGGCAAGGACGTCTGGACCACCCTGGGCTTCGCCATCGTCGACGTGGCCGGGAACGACGTGGCCCAGAGCAAGGTCCGGGTGGTCGACGTGGCCGACGAGTCCATCCGTGACAGCGACTTCGGCTGGGACGGCGCCGATCAGGGCGTCGTCATCGTCTACGGCGAGGACGAGGGGTTGCGCTTCTTCGACGCCGCCGGCAGACGCACGCGCGACCTGCCGGGCGTGGGGCCGCTGGCCTCCGGCACCGTCGACCTCTTCTCGCCCTCGGGCAGGGTGTTCGTGACCGACTGCCCGGGTGACGACGAAAGCGACCACTGCCTCTGGGACGCCGCCACCGGCAAGCAGGCGCACAGGTTCTCCTCTGACTGCGACAAGGTCCTCGGCTGGTACGACGAGTCGCATCTCTACTGCTGGGAGAACGACAACGGCGCCCATGACGAGGTGCGCGTGGTGGCTTTCGACGGCAAACTGCTGCGAAGGCTGCTGGAGTCCCCGGACGAGGCCGAGCTCGCCCCGTTCTTCACGATCAACCCCACCGGCTCGTGAGGCATCACACGCCGGGACCCCTCCCGAAGGAGCCTGCATAGGCTCATCCTGCCGAGCGGAAGGGCGGACATGATGAGCGTGGTGCCACGGAGACGCCGGCGCACGGTGCTGGCGCTCGGGACAGGACTGATCGTCAGCGTGGGGTGCGGCGCCGGTGGTCCTCCAGCGGCGGCGCCCTCCTCTCCTCCGCCTTCGCCTCGTCCTTCGCCTGCGCCGGCCCGGGCGCTGGTCGGCTGGGCGGAGACGATGTGCCTCACCACCCAGCAGGTGGACGGCCCGTTACGGGAGGGACACGAGGAGGACATGGAGGTCTTCGAGGCCGAGTGGTACCTCAGCAGCGTGAGCTCCACGGTCGGCGACGCGATCCAGGCGGTCGAGTCCGTGTCCCCGTCAGGCAACGGTGCGGCGGACGCGGAATCCGCGCGGCTGCTGAAAGTGCTCAAGGAGATACAGGGGCAACTGCCCGAGGACATCGACGCGATCACGAAGGCCGCGGACAAGAAGAAGCTGTCCACGGCCGAGCGGCTGGCCGCGGCGGTGGGCGCGATCCCCCCGCAAGCGACCATTCTCACTCAGGTGGTCAAGAGCGATCAGGCGTTGGCCGTCTCCCATGACCTCGCGCCAGGTTGCACACCGTTGACGCCGTCCACCCCGTCGAAGGCGAACGTCTCCGCGCCGACCCGGGCGCTGGTCGGCTGGGCCGCCAGAATGTGCCCCCTCAGGGATTCCATGGCGTCCCTGAGGGCGGATCCGTTCGACGATCCGCTGACAGGGGATCCGCGATTCGCCCCGTTCCTCGGGTCACGATTGGCGGAGTACATCTCCTCCGCCGGGACGCGTCTGGACCGTATGCGGGACGCGCTCGCCGAAGTCCCCGCCACCGGCATCCCGGCCGTGGACGAGTACCGCGCGAGCCTGGCCTCCGGAGTCAAGAAAGCGCGCGCGAAACTACCCGAAGGGGACCGGTTCTTCCTGATGCGGCTCCCCGTCAGTCAGCTGAAGAAGCAGGTCAGGCAGGTGTCCAGGGCGACGGCCGGGCTGGAGTCCGCGGGGGATCTGCCCGATCTGGTCGCCGGTCATCCGGAACTCGTCGCCTCTTACGATCTGGCTCCTCAGTGCGAGCCGCTGACCTCGTCCCGTGAACCCGGCGCCACTCCTCTGCCGTCCGCCGAGGACGGCGGAGACCTCGCCGCCTGCCGGGACGGCACGTGCCAGATCAAGGTGTCCAAGCCGGTCGTGGTCTCCGTCAACGGCGGAAGATACCTGCTCTCCGCCGCGGACAACGGACTGTCGATCGTCCGGGATACCGGCTACATGGTCATCGGCGCGGGAGGCACCGGGCGTTTCGGCATGACCGGCGGGAAGACCACCGAGTTCCGCGTCAAGGCGCACAGCCCGGACGGCGCCGTTCTCGACATCTCCACGAGCGAATGATCAGGCGGCTGGAACAAGTCCGGGCTCGGCGGTAATCGAGCGGCGGCCGGCGGGACTACTGGGTGTGGACGATCCCGAAGAACGATTCACCCTGCTGTACGACCGGTACTACCGGAACGTGCTGGGCTATGTGCTGCTCCGCGTCGAACAGGGCGTGGCCGAGGACGTGTGCAGCGAGACGTTCCTCGTGGCCTGGCGGCGGCTCGACGAGTTGCCCGAGCAGGTGCTGCCGTGGCTGCTCGGCGTCGCCCGCAACAAGCTCGCCAAGCAGCGTGACGTGCGGTACCGGCGCGAGGACCTGGTCGAGCGGATCGCCAAGCTGACCAGTGAGCAGGAGCACGTCGCCTGGGACGTCGCCGAGCACGTGGTGGACCGGGAGCAGGCCATCTCCGCCTTGCGCGCCCTTCCCGAGAAGGACGTGGAGGCGATGATCCTGGCCACCTGGTACGGCCTGACGCCTGACCAGGCCGCGACGGTCATGGGCTGCTCGGCGCGAGCGTTCAACGTCCGGCTGCACCGGGCGCGCAAGCGGCTCGACAGCAGGCTGCGCCAGGAAATGGGAGCCGCGCGACGGCCGATGCGACAGACGCGCGGCCACTTCGCCGAGGAGAGCTGACACCCGTGGGGGAAGACATGACCGACCGTATGTTCGCCCGGCTCAGGCCCGATGAGCTGGACGAACTCGCCGAGGCGAGTTACCGGCGGCGCCGCCGCGAGGACCTCGCCCGAACGTTCAGCAGCACCCGGAACCCGGCACCCGCGCCGAGACGTCCTCTGTTTCTCCTGGCCACCGGCGCGGTCGCCGCGGTCGCCGCCGGAGCCGTCGTCGTCTCCACCGGCGTGCTGTCCGGCACGCCCGCCGGCGACACCCCGCCGGTCGCGGCTTCGAGCACCCCCGGGAGCACGACCGGCGGCACGGGGGCGTCGCCGGCCACCCGGATCGACGCCCGATCCTTCCTGCTCGCCGCCGCGGCCACCGCACTGCGCGAGCCCGCCGCGACCGGCGACTACTGGTACGTGCGACAGCGTACGACCCATCCCACCTCCCACCTGCCGGAGGAGTTCTGGACCGAGGCGCGGAAGCTCCAGCTCCAGGAACAGGCGGAGGTCGACAGGACCGGCGCCGAGGACGACGAGCTGGTGGCGATCAACGAGAAGTACAACAAGAAGCTGGAGAACCTGCGCAAGAGCATCCAGCCCGACGGGCCCCCGTACCGGGCGTACATCGTCGAGTCCGAGGAACGGTGGCGGCCGAAGCGGATCGGCGGCACCTACCGCGTGAAGAGCAGCGATCGCGAGGTCGTCTTCCCCTCACCGCAGGACGAGGCCAAGTGGAAGGAGGAGGGCTCGCCGAAACTGGCGGAGGACAAGCCCAAGAGCGTCGACGACAACCTTCCGCGGCCCCTGTCGATCCCCAACATGGACATCACCATGCAGAACGTCGGCGACCTGCCCACGTCGAAGAAGGCGCTGGCCGGCCGCCTGCGCGCCCAGTTCGCGAAACTGCCGGACCCGCACAAGGAGTTCGACCTCTACCTGTGGCAGACCACCGTCGACCTGATGACCGCCCCGACCACACCCGGCACCCGGGCGGCCATCTTCCGCATCCTCGCCGACCAGCCCGGCATCACCTCCCACGGCGAGGTCGAGGACGCCACCGGGCGCGCGGGGGTCGGCCTGGCGGTCGAGAGCGACGACGGGTACGAGTTCCAATTGGTCGTCGACGAGGACACGGCGGAACTGCTGGAGTACTCGGTGGCCGAGAAGGACGAGGACACGGTCCGTGTCACCTTCGAGGAGTTCGGCTGGACCGACAAGCTGGGCCGGCGCCCGCAACGCTAGCCGGCCATGTGGCGCTGCCCGACTGCGACAACAGGGGGCAGCGCGTCCGGCACCCGGTATTGGCACACTCGTCCCATGCACAACGGACGGCTCTTCACTCTCGTCGGCGGAATCTTCGGCCTGATCGGTCTGGTCCTGCTCTGCGTCACCATCGCGCTGGCCGCCTCCACGGCGAGCTTCCTGGCCTCGGCCCAGCGAACGGACGGGACCGTGGTGGAGCTGACCGCACGGACCAGCACGACCCGGAATTCCGACGGCTACATCCGCCGCAGCACCACGTGGTTTCCGACCGTGGAGTTCACGGTCGACGGCAGGCAGTACTCGTTCCAGAGCTCCACGGGCAGCAACCCACCGGCCTACGCGGAGGGCGAGAGCGTGCCCGTCGCCTACGACCCGGACGACCCGTCCGACGCGCGGATCTCCTCGTTCTGGTCGGCGTTCCTGGCCCCGCTGATCACCGGCGCACTGGGCCTGGTGTTCACCCCGGTCGGCACGCTCTTGTTCCTCAAGGGCCGCCGTCTCACCCGGCGACGCCCCTGATGTCCACTCGTGCTAACTCGGCTGTACGCGTCGGGTCGCCGACTCATCGTCACGCAGGGCCGTACCGAGGAGGTGGAAGGAGAACGGAGTACGCGCCGGAGAGAACAGGAAACGATCCAGACGATCGACGCGGAACCCGGCCCCCCGGATCGCGGCCTCGGCGGTCAGCGCCGCCCCGACGTCGGGCAGCGAGCACAGCACCATGCAGAACGCCACCGCGTCCACACTCGCGTCAGCCACCGGCAGGTGCTCGGCGACGCCGGGCACCACGTCCACAGGGACGGCCGTCTCGGCAGCGGCGGCCCGCGCGCGCAGGCACGGCTCCGGCTCCACCGCCACCACCCGCGTCACCTCGGCCGGGTAGTTCGCGAAGGTGACGCCGTGCCCGGCGCCGACCTCGACCACCTCGCCGCCGAGGCCGGCCAGCAGCTCGCGGCGGCGTTCGGTCATGCCGCGCTCGTCGCTTATCGGGTACGTCGGTGGAAGCGGCCGGCTTCGAATGGTGTACCGCCGAGCGCCTTAGTTGGCGCAGCATCTCCGGAAAAATGCCTTCATTAGCACCTATGTCCAGATATTGCAGACAAACCATCGCATGTCGAGAAACTCGTCATTTGGCAGTCTTGTCGCTTTTATCGGATCATTCTTTGCCTTTCTCATGATGCTGCCCGGGATTCCGATTCCGACAATGGCGGGAATGTAGAAGCCGATCACTATATGCGGACAGCCGAAGACCGCCGTAGCAGTCAGCCAAACAGAAATGAGCTGTGCCGCGCCGCGATCCGGTGCGTCGTCGATTCGCTGGTGATCAGTTCTCATTCGTTCGCCATCCAGGATCGACGGGAAAGTCATGCGGTACAACCGACGGGGCGCCATGCTGGCCGCCGCGATATGCACGATGTTGGGCGCCATGGGCGGCATGGGCGGCGTGGCAGCGCACGCCGAGAGCGCCGTCCAGTCCGAGACCCGGCTGGTTCGCCCGTCGCCGCCCCCGGGCAAGGACGATTCCCGTCCCCCGGCCGGCCATCGGGTCTGCGGACCTCCTTACATCACCGGCGACCCCGACCTCGGGCCGACCGTCCTGCCGAGGACCGGTCATCTGGGCGCGATCCTGCGCGGCTACGTGCCGCTGGGCGAGCTTTCCCCGCAGCATTTCCTCTCGCGCTACTGGGACTACACCACGAACAACTACCGCTTCCCGCCTGACGCCGGCTTCGGCCGTTCCGGCGATTTCCCGAACGGCCGGCTGCTGCGTAAGACGACCTTCCTGCAGGCCGGCATGAAACTCGACCGGTTCGGCGGCTATTCGGGGTCGTTCCTGGCGCCGATGGGCGACCTGTACATCAGGCGAGGGCTGCCGCCGCGTAACCTGAACACCAACCCCGATGACCCCCAGCACCTGTGCAACTATCACGTGTTCCGAGTTCTCAAGTCGTTCCGCGTCGAGGTGGGCCCGGCCGCGCCCGCGTTCCAGATGCCGGGCGGCGGCACGCAATACCACGTGATCAGCAGATACTTCCCCGAACTCCCGCAGACGGACGACGAGGTCCCGGTGAGCTGGCTGCTGGCGAACAAATACCTGAAGGAGATCACACCGGTCACGTCCGCCCAGCTTTTGATCGACGGCAAGTGAACCGTCCAGGGCCCCGCCGCCCTGGCCGAGACGCGCCTCAGCTCGTCCAGTGACGGAGTTTCTGGGGGTTGCGTACGGCCCAGATGCGCTTGATCCGGTCACCCGCGACCTCGAACGCGAACACCGTCACGGTGACGCCGTTTTGCTGAGCCACCAGACCGGGCTGACCGTTGACCGTACGCTCCAGGATCGTCACGTCGCCGGGCTTCTGATCGGCGATCTCGACCAAGGCACGCGCGACCTGCCCGCCGCCTTCGATGGGATGGAGGAAGGTGGTGGCGAGGCCGCCGCCGTCGGCGATCGCCGTGGCGTCGGGGTCGAGCAGGCGGAGCAGGGCGTCGATGTCCTTGGCCTCCCATGCCTGCTTGAAGTCCTTGACGATGCCGGCCTGCTGGGCTGTCGGACTCGCGGGACTCCGCGACTCGCGAATGCGGCGGCGGGCCGAGGAGGCCAGCTGGCGGCATGCCGCCGGAGTCCGGCCGACGATCTCGGCCACTTCGGCGAAGGAGTGGCAGAAGACATCGTGCAGGATGAACGAGACGCGTTCGGCCGGGGTCATCGATTCGAGCACGACGAGGAAGGCCATGTTGACCGACTCGTCCAGGGTGACCCGGTCGGCCGGGTCGACGGTCGCACCGCCCGGCCGCCCGCTGATCCACTCCGTACGCTCGGGCAGCGGCTCGGGGATCCACTCGCCCACATACCGCTCCCGCCTCGCGCGCGCCGAGCCGAGCACGTCCAGGCAGATGCGGCCGGCGACCCTCGTCAGCCAGGCGCCGGGGGACTCGATGGCGTCCTGCTGCTCCCGGGACATGGCGTACCAGCGGGCGTAGGTCTCCTGTACGACATCCTCCGCCTCGGCGAGGGAGCCCAGGAGCCGGTAGGCGAGGTTGATCAACTGACGCCGCTCGCTCATGAGCGCACTCAGGCCGTGTCCTGGCTCGGATCGGGTGGTCATGGTGTCGACGGCTCCCTCGGTCGCAGCTGCCCTCATTGTTCGACGAGACAGCGCGCCGAACTGTGAGGTCGGCACGTCACCTCACATTCGCGGGGACTGCGTCGTCGTACTGCCGAGACGAACACGTCATCCAGCGAACAGGAAGCTTCATGACCACCTCAACGCCGGCAGCACCGTTCACCCACCCGGCATCCGCGCAGCGCCTGGAGCGGGCGGCCGCCGCGCTGACGGACCACGGCTTCACCGTGGAAATCCTCGACGACGGCGCCGCCGCGCGTACCCGCGTCAAAGAGCTGATACCCGAGGGCGCCAGCGTGTTCACCGGGGCCAGCGAGACGCTCCGCCTGTCCGGCATCGAGGAGGACATCAACACCAGCGGGCGCTACGACGCCGTCAAGCCGCGCGGCCTGGCCATGGACCGCGCCACCCAGATGCGCGAGATCTGGCGGCTGATGTCCACCCCCGACGTCATCGTGGGCAGTGTCGCCGCGGTCACCGAAACCGGCTCCCTCGTGGTCGCCTCGGCCACCGGAAGTCAGCTGCCCGGCTACGCCGGCGCCGCCGCCCACGCGATCTGGATCGTCGGGGCGCAGAAGGTGGTGTCCGACCTGCCCACGGCGCTGCGCCGCGTCGAAGACCACTGCCTCCCGCTGGAGAACGACCGCGCCATGAAGGCCTACGGCGCGCCCAGCGCCCCCAACCGCCTGCTCATCCTCAACGCGGAACCCCAGCCCGGACGCGGCACCGTCCTGCTGCTCCGCGAAGCCATCGGATTCTGAGCCACAGAAGCCGTCACCACAGGCGTCCGACACGTCGCCGACACCGCAGAGTGCCCGGCGCCACACCGGCGCCGGGCACTCTGGTCCTACGGCCAGCCATCCGGCCGGGCGCGTCGGCCTGGACCCGCTCGTGCGACGCCCCCAGCTTCGACGACTCGTCAGGGCTCAAGATCGGCCGCGGCTTCGCCGCTGGCGACGTCGAACGGCACAGAGACCTGGTCGTGCGCGACAACCCAATGGTCGTCGGTCTTCCGGAAGCAGAACGTGGCCCGGACCCACATGCCCTTCGTCGCCGTCCCGTTCTCCAGCGTGCCGCTGAGCCGACCGAAAGCGTGGCCGAACGCCACGTCATCGCCAACGGTGAGCGTCAGGTCGCGAAGCTCGTAATCCACATCCCGGAAGAACGTGAACGCCTTCGTCCAGTTCGCCATCTTCGCCTCGATCCCCACATGCTGCAGCGGCGGCTCGACGTCGAAGGAGACGACGTCCGTCGCGTAAAGCCGCCTCAGGGTCTCGAGATCCTTGGCCCGGATTCCTTCGACGATCGTCTCGACCAGCCGCTTGATCTCGGCTTCGTCTACCTCACGGTGCGCGGCCATCGTCACTCATCACTTCCCATCGGTGGGATCTGGGCTTGTCACCAGTCCGACGACACAGCACCCCGGGATGTCAGGCCCGCCCCGGTCATCGACCGCGTTCGGCGGTCTGATCCCGCAGAGCGAGGCGCGCCCGAGGAACACGACGGCGGCGATCCAGCCCCACGAGGTGCACCGCGTGAGTGAAGGCTCATGGTGCGGCCGCCGCTCCGTAGAGATCACGCAGCCAGACGGTCCACGCGTGGGACGATTCTCGCTCGGATCGGGTCTGGACGCCGTACTCGTACACGCCGACGGCCACCGGGGAGCCGAAGCGATTGCGGCCGAAGGCGCGGTAGAGGGCGTCCTCGGTGCGCACGCCGATGAAGGCGTCGTCGTGGAAGTCGAGCACCCCGGCCTTGGCGGCGGCGCCGGGCACGGGCAGGGTGAGCTCGGAGCCGGTGGGCGTGTCCGCCGCGATACCCCAGGCGGAGCGGATCCTGTCGAGGGCGTCGGCGGTGATCGACGACTTCGGCGCGAGCGCCTCGAAACGTCGGAAGCTCCGGCCACGGAAGTACCTGAGGTACTGGCTGAGGGTGTGCATGTACAGCTCGGTGTGGCGGCGCGCCCCTTCGTACTCGCTCTCCCAGTCGTCGACGAAGATGCCGCTGTGCACGTACCGGAGGTACGAGCCGCCCGGGGACGGGGTGATGTCGAACGAGATCTGGTTGAACCAGTCGCCGATCTCCGTCCGCAGCACCCCCCGGCTGGGCGGTTCCCACACCACGACCGTGCTCCGGGACAGGTCCAGCGGGATCGACCAGGCGGCGGAGTCGCGCGTCACCGCGTGCCAGACGTCCTCTGGCTCAGCGGGCAGTTCGCTCTCCCGCTCGATCCGAAAGTCCCTACTCATGGGCGAGCTCCGATCTCATGGCGGACAGTCTGCAGCGACATGAAGTTTTTGTCTAGACAACAATCATCTTATGGACAAAAATAAATGTCGGTGATCGCACAGGACCGTCACCATCCGCCTCGAAGGGATCGACCCATGACCAGCGCCCGCTTCCCCCTCGCCCTCGGACCGTTCGCGGCCGCCCTGTTCATGGCCGTCGCGACAGTCGAAGCGATCTCCCGGCCGGCCTTCGATCTGACCAGACACGCGATCAGCATGCTCAGCCTCGGCGACCGCGGCTGGCTGATGGCGAGCACCTTCGTCATCAGCGGGATCGCGGTCATCGCACTGGCGATCGGGCTGCGCGAGGCGCGGGCCGGTCGGCCGCGCACGGTCGCCGGTCCCGTCCTCACCGCGATCTTCGGCGCCGGCCTGATCTTGGCCGGGATCTTCCCCGCACCCGCGGGCCTCGGCTTCCCCGAGGGCACTCCTCAGGATCTGCAGCCGGTGATGACCACCACCGCGATCATGCACTCCGTCGCCTTCAACCTCGCGTTCGGCTCGCTGATCGCCGCGACGTTCGTGTTCGGGCGGGCGTACGGCCGCGAGCGCGCCCGCCTCTGGCAGGTCGTCTCGATCGCGACCGGCGTGGCCCTGCCCGTGCTCATCGTCTCGGGCATGGCGGTGCTGATCCCGACGGGGGTCGCCTTCTACATGGCGGCGGTCCTCGCCTGGCTGTGGCTCGCGGCGATCGCCCTGGAGCACGCGAAGCGGGTCCGCGTGTAGGTGGTTCTGCTGTGCTCGATGACTCTGCGGCTGTTTGGACATGATCGTTTGGGGGATCGCGCTGCTCGCCCGAGGGCAGGCGCCCAAGGACGCAGAACGTGGGGCGTGTGGTCAGTCCAGCCCGGGCGGCCGGCGTGGCAACTGAGCATCTGGCCCGGCGTGGGAGCGAGTCGTCAGGCAGCGTGGCGGTGGGCCTTGGCGAATCGCCTTCTCGGAGGCTACGACGAAGACGGCCGAGCCCAGCTTCGCCGCCGACGTCAAGGCGTTGCTCGGGCCGGAGGCGATCGCGCTGTGAAACGAGCCCGATGTGACGGGCTACGCGTCCCAGCCTCGGTCGCCGGCTTGGACCAGGCCTGATTCGTACGCGAGGACTGCGAGTTGCACACGGTCGCGGAGGTTCAGCTTGGTCAGCAGACGGGAGACATAGGTCTTGACCGTGGCCTCGGTGAGGAACAGTGCGCCGGCGATCTCGGCGTTCGATCGACCTCGTGCGACCTGCCGCAGCACGGCCGCTTCCCGTTCGGTCACGTTGGGCAGCGGAGCTGGGCTGGTGGAAGGCGCTGTGGCGAACCGGTCGAGTAGCCGGCGGGTGAGCTTGGGAGCGAGCATCGCCTCGCCCCGGGCCACGACGCGCACCGCGTGCACCAGGTCATCGGGAGGGACGTCTTTGAGGAGGAACCCGCTGGCGCCCGCCCGCAGGGCGCCGTACACATATTCATCGAGATCGAAGGTGGTCAGCGCCATCACGCGGACGCCGGGCTGCCGCGCAACGATCCGCCGGGTGGCTTCGATGCCGTCCAGCCGGGGCATCCGTACGTCCATGAGGACGACGTCGGGGCGGTGTTCGGCACAGGCGGTGACGGCTTCGACTCCGTCTCTGGCCTCGGCGACGACCTCCAGGCCGCCTCTTTCGAGGATGAGTCGGAAGCCTTCCCGTAGAAGCGCCTGGTCGTCGACGATCAACACGCGGGTCATGCCGGTTCCAGGGGAAGGACGGCGGCGACGGCGAACCCGCGGTCGGGCAGTGGGGCGGCTTGCAGCGTTCCACCGTACAGCGCCGCCCGTTCCCGCATTCCGATCAGGCCGTGTCCGGTTCCGGCGGTGCCCGGGCGTCCGCAGCCGTCGTCACGTACGTCGATGCGCAGTTCGTCGGCGCTGAATGTCACTCCCACGCTGACCTCGGTGGCGGCGTTGGCGTGGCGGCGCGCGTTGGTCAGCGCCTCCTGCACGATCCGGAATGCTGCGAGGTCGAGGCCGGCGGGCAGCGCCCGCGGCGCCCCGGCCACGGTGAACTCCACGGGAAGCCCGGATTTCCGAGCGTCGTCGACCAGTGTCTGCAGGCCCGACAGTCCGGGCTGGGGTGAGAGCAGGCCGACCTCGTCGGTGTCGCGAAGCATGGTGACTACCCGTCGCATTTCAGCGAGGGCGCCGTTGCCGGTGCGTCGGATAGTGACGAGAGTACGGCGTACCCGGTCGGGGTCGTCGGCGACCATCTGTTCGGCCGCGCCCGCCTGTACCACCATCACGCTCATCGCGTGTGCGACGATGTCATGCAGTTCGCGGGCGATGCGGGTGCGCTCCTCGATGACGGCCTGTGCCGCCTGTTCGGCTGCGGCGACCTCGGCCGCCACCGCCCGCCGCTGAGAGGACCGGGCGTGACTGGCCATGATCGACTGCCAGCGGCCGAAGGCGAAGCAGACGCCCACGACACCCCAGTGGTACAGCATTTCGCCGAACCCGCCGAGCAGATCGATGAGCAGGTCGGCGTAGATGAGGGCCGCGCCGGCCATAGCCGCACCGATCCACGGCTCGCGTCCCTTGCCATGGCGCGCCACCGAGAACACGGCGATCAGGAACGGCACGAACTGCCCGAAGAACAGCAGGAACCCAAGCTGGGCCGAGGCGCACAGCCCGACAATCGTCACGGCGGTCGTCGGGATCGGGTGGGTGCGCCGCCACCACAGCGAAGCCGCGACGACCAGCACCTGCACGCTCGTCGCGAGCGGATCCCCGTCGCCCTGCCGCGATCCGAGCGGAAGCCATATCTCGGTGAGGCCCGTGACGAGTACGGCCAGACACAGGCCGACATCGGCGGTCCGGCGCCACCACACGTCCATGGGGGTCAACTGTAGGGGACGAGCAGGTCGAAGACATCAGCCCGAAGTTGACACCGCTGACCACTTTCGGCCGACTACAGCGACGAGCCGCTCAGACTTGACTGTCGCACATGACACGACACCTTCGCATTCTCATAGCGGTCTGCCTCCTCGCGTTCGCCCTGCTCAGCGTCGGCTTCATGGCCCTACAGCCCGAGCTGCCCGATGACCGGGCGCAGTGGCTCGCCACGATCGCCGACGCGCGTGCGGGCGCGTCGGCCGCCGCCCAGATGTTCCTCTGGTCCCAACTGCCGTTCGCGGTCGCGGTCGTGGGGCTGGTCGCCTGGCTGCGGCCGAGGTCCCCGCGGCTCACGATCATCGGCGGCGTGTTCGGGGTGCTCGGCGCGTTCGGCCACACCGTAGCCGGCGGTTGGACGCTCACCCAGGTCGTGATGGCCGATGAGCCCGCCCACCGTGACGCCTACTCCCAGCTGATCGCCGCGCAGGAGCAGTCGGCCCTGATCGTCCCGTTCCTCCTGATCGGTGTGGTCGGCACCGTGGTGGGCATGCTGCTGCTGTCGATCGCCCACTTCCGTTCGCACGTGCATCCGCGATGGGTCGGCCCGGTGCTGTGGGTGTGGCTCGCGGTGGAGTTCGTCGGCAGCGGCATCAGCCCGTGGGCGATGTACCTGTCCGGGCTGCTGCTTCTTGCCGGTTGCAGTGGGCTCGCGGCCGGCCTGCTCGCCGCACGCCACGACGAGTGCAGGTCTTCTGCCGTGACTGACTGAGCTGAGGGTTCCGCTCCTGAAAAACGGTGTGGCCTAGCGGAACCGAAGCGAAGGCAAGACGGCAAATGATTCGAGTTCTTCAACTCCGCAGACTCGCTCACGCGAATGGTACGCTTTCGCGATCAGTGGCCGTTCTCTGGCCTGTAGCAGAAGGCATACGTCGATGCGCCGTTCACCAGTGCTCTTGTCCGCCGTACTCGTCGGCCCCGCGGCGATGCTCGTAACGCCGGTTCCGGCCGAGGCCGCCATTCCTGATGTGGTGCGCGCCGTGCAGCAGCAGCTTGTGAAAGGTGCGAGTATGAAGTTCACCCAGTACGGCACCGTCACGTTCAACGGCAGAAACAGATCCGCCGACAACATGGCCCGCGTGTTCCGCTTCAACCCGATCCAGGACGGAAGGCTGCAACTGGGCAGGAACGGAGTCGCCGCGGTAGGGCTCACCCGCCGGGTGAACTTCGACAGGGAGAACCTCCCGCTCGCCAAGGAACACGCCGCCGAAGGCGATCTGGTCGCGAAAAGCCTGCTCACTCAGACTCGGCCGCACCGCTGGGTCAACACGAACGGCTGGTTCTACGACACGGGGCGGTTGTGGACCGCCGGCCTGCCTGAGGGAAAGACCTGGGCGCGGCGCGGAAAGGGCACCCCCGCGGCCACGGCTTTCCGTGACCAGGTCATCAACATCTTCGAGATCCGAACGCTCAAGACGCTGATTGCCGACGCCGACGAGCGGAAGTTCGGCCTGCCGAATCCGGCCGGCAAAACTCCGGCCATGAGGAAGACCGGATGGTATTCGGGCTCCATCACGTTCGGCGAGCTCTACAAATTGTCGCCCACATTTCGTGAGGTGGCCGGGAAGCGGCCTGACGCGAGTATTGCAAACAGGGCCGTCGGCTGGCGCATCATTTTCGATGCGAATGGCCTGCCCTTCCAGTTCGGGTCGGGCTGGAGTGTCGAGGACAAGCGGAAAGGGGCCGACGGCGGCGCTGTGATCAAGGTCGTGTCCTGGGGTCCCGCCACGACCATCGCACGGCCGAAGCCGGCTCAGGTCGGCGTCGTCCGCGCTCCCGCTGGAGGCCTGCCGGCGTTCGACACCATGGTCGACATGAACAAAGCCGCCCTGTAGCGCGGAATCGGATGCGGACGGAAGGCGTGCCGCTGCGCTCACGTCTGAACGCAAGGGATCGCGCGTCGGCGCGGCAACTTGCCGGCGTTCACCGCTTGGACGTGGTGCGGCGTCTGTCGGTCGTGCTTCAGCGCGGTCTGTTGGAGCGGGACGATCCACGGATAGTGGAGCAGTTCCGGCAGCGTATGCGCCTGCTGCGTGGGATGCCCGGCGCGGGCCACCAGCAGGGTGGGCTCGTTGTAGAGGGGGATCTGGTGGAGGCCGGGCCAGTCCTCGATGGGGTTGAGCGCTGTAGAGGCGGGTCGCGGTCTGTTCGTCGGAGGCGGCGCTGCGGATGACCTGCGGGAGTCGGAGATCTTGGATGAGGTCGATGGCCGGCTGGGGACCGAGTTCGGGCCGAAGTCGCTGGAACGCACGATCGCGGCCACGGCCGAGCAGGTGATCGACCCCAACGAGGCGGCCCTGGTCGACTTGCGGAAACGCCTGTCGAAGTGTGATCGCAAGCTGGGTCAGTACCGCTCCGCCCTCGATGCCGGAGGGGACCCTATCGAGATCGCCGGATGGATCAACGAGACGAAGATCGAACGCGCCCGCCTGGTGGGTGAGCTCAAGGCCGCCCCGGCCGTGCGGCGCATCAGCGTCGCGGAGATCAGGTCGGTGATCGAGGAGGTCGGCGACCTGGTGCGGCTGGTTGGTGAGGCAGACCCGGACGACAAGGCCGCGCTCTACACCCAGCTCGGGCTGAAGCTCACTTTCTACCTGGAAAAGCAGTATGTGGAGGCCCGGATTGCTCCGGAGCCCCCACATGTGCGTTCGGTGTGTGTCCGAGGGGGGACTTGAACCCCCATGCCCCGCAAAGGGCACTAGCACCTCAAGCTAGCGCGTCTGCCTATTCCGCCACCCGGACGTGGTGCCTGCACGCGAGACCGTCATCCCGCGTCGGCTCCGTAAGGTTAGCAAACCTTTCGGGGTGCGTCATACCAGCTATGGGGAGAGACGCCATGCGTGACGCACAGGTCGCCGGGAGCAGGCCGTGTCATGGGGCGCGAGGGTGGTTCGAGGGGGTTTGGGCGGGCGGGCTTGACCAGTTGCTGGATCTCCGGTGAAAAGCGCTTGCGACAACCTTGAGTACTGCTACGGTTACGGACCGTTGAGGGGTTGTCATGCGACCGGCCCTTGCGCCGGTCGTCCTTTCGGGAGGTCACGTGGCACGCATGACCGCACAGCGGCAGAGGGAGCGGTCCCTCGCTGTGCGGAGCGTGCCCACCGGCGCCCGCCGGGTTGACCGGATGGCGCGGTTCGCGGCCGTCGCTCGTCGGGTCCTGGTGCGTGCGGTTGCAGTCGGCGGTCTTGTGGCCGCCGGCTGGCTGCTCGCCGTGGTCTTCCAGATGCTCACCGCCGCTCCCGCGGCCGCGGATTCCATCGCGGCGACAGGGACGGCGATAGGAGCGGCGTCAGGAAACGGCTCATCCCTCGCGGTCGTGGCGTCCGACGACGCCGAGGCCATGGCGGGGCTGACGGTCGACGGGCTCACCAGCCAGTCGGACCACGGTCTGCCGTCGCCCGGCCCCACCGGCCAGATTCTCGACACCGACGGTCTGGTGCCCACCGGCGGTGGCAACGGCCCGTTCGGGCCGAGCATGGGGGATGTCACACGGTACGGGTTCGACCCGCGGCTCGATGTGAGGCGCGTCGTTCCCGCTTACGTGCGACCCCCTGTCGTCCGCGCAGCGGCGGACGACCCTTCTTTCTCACCTGACTAATCCCCGCCACAAGGTTCCGGCCCTTTTCCGGCCGGCGGCGGAGCGTGGGCGAGTTCCCCTCCGTCAGCGGGTGACATGTCGATCACTTCAGCAGGTTCGCGCTCCCCGGGGTTTCCGCTGTGCTCTCGCATGGCTCCGGGCCGGCCGCGGGCTGTCAGGTAATTCCCCCCAAACATCAGTAGGAGCATTCTCATGCGTACATGGGCGAAGGCTTCCACCCCCGCGGCTCTGCTCGCCGTGGCGGTCCTGTCGTTCGGCGGCGGCACGGCTTCGGCCGACACCGACGGCGACCACTCCATCGGCGGCGGCAACCAGGTCAACCTGCCGGTCTCGCTGCCGATCGACATCAGCGGCAACGCCGTCGGCGTGGCCGGCGACTCCACCGCCACCTCGGCGGGCGGCGCGTCCGTCGTCGACCAGGGCAGGGGCGGCATCTCCGACCGGACCTCCGGCGAGTCGAGCGTGCTCGGCGGCAACCAGATCAACGCGCCGATCAGCGCGCCGGTCAACGCCTGCGGCAACGCGGTCTCGCTGTTCGGCAACTCCGACGCCGGGTGCAAGGGCGGCGCGACCGTGCGCAAGTCCGGCAAGGGCGGCGCGGGCGGCAACCGCACCTCCGGTGACCGCAGCATCATCGGCGGCAACCAGATCAACGCGCCGATCTCGGCCCCGATCAACGCCTGCGGCAACGCCGTGGCGATCTTCGGGGACGCGGCCGCGGGCTGCCAGGGCGGGGCCTCGGTGCGCAACACCGGTACGGGAGCGGGCGGCAACACCACGTCGGGCCGCGGCTCGGTGCTCGGCGGCAACCAGGTGATCGCGCCGATCAGCGCGCCGGTCAACATCTGCGGCAACTCGGTGGCCGCGTTCGGCGACGCGTTCGCCGGGTGCCGGGGCGGCGCGTCCGTCACCAACGACGGCGGCCGCCGCCACCAGAGCCACGGCTATCAGCGCGGCTCCACCGGCAACGACACCGACGGCCGGTTCGGCGCGGGCAGCGGCAACCAGGTCGTGGCCCCGATCAACCTGCCGATCACCGCCTGCGGCACCTCGGTCGGCAACGCGACCTCCGGGTGCAAGGGCGGGGCGAGCGTGCACAACAAGGGAGGCAGCTCCGGCGCCGGCGGCAACAGGACGTCCGGCCGGTCCGGCGTGCTCTCCGGCAACCAGATCGTGGCCCCGATCACCGCCCCGGTCAACGTGTGCGGCAACGCGGTCGCCGTGGCGGGTGACGCGTTCGCCGGGTGCGTCGGCGGCGTCTCGGTGAAGAACGGCGGCAAGGGCGCGGGCGGCAACAGGACGTCCGGCCGGTCTGGCGTGCTCTCCGGCAACCAGATCGTGGCCCCGATCACCGCCCCGATCAACGCCTGCGGCAACGCCGTGGCGGCGCTCGGCAAGTCCGAGGCTCACTGCAAGGGCGGGGCGAGCGTGCACAAGAGCGGCGGCTCCGGCGCGGGCGGCAACAGGACGTCCGGCCGGTCGGGCGTGCTTGCCGGCAACCAGATCGTGGCCCCGATCACCGCTCCGGTCAACGTCTGCGGCAACGCCGTGGCCGTCCTGGGCGACGCCGCCGCCGGGTGCCTCGGCGGCGCCCACGTGGGCCGCCCCGGCCCCGGCAAGGGCTACGGCCGCAACATCCCGCTGGCCGGCAAGGCACACCAGAGCGGCGGCGGCATGGTTCCCGCCCTGCCCGTGCTGCCCGCGCTGAGCGGCGCGCAGGGTCTCGGCAACGCCTCCCAGCAGATGAGCGGCGGCGGCCTGCCGGTCGTCGGCGACGTCGTCGGCCAGCTCGGCCTGCCGCAGGTGCCCGGCATGCCCGGCCTGCCGTCGACCCCGGCCACGCCCGCCAAGTCGGCCAAGCCTGCCAAGCCGTCCAAGAAGCACACCGCGGGCTCCGCGAACCCGGCCACCGAGCTGGTCGCCGCCACCCCGGTCGGCGGCACGGTCAAGTCGCTCACCCGCGGCCTGCCCGCCGGCGACCTGGGGCTGATGAGCGCCGCCCAGCCCGCGGGCGTCACCGGGATGTCCGCCGCCTCGCTGCTGGCCCTGGCGCTGGGCGGGCTGTTCGCGGTGACGGCGACCCTGTTCGCGGCCACCCGCCGGTTCCGTCCCACCAGCAAGTGACACCCGCTGAGCGACCCGCGCCTCGGATAGCTCATAGGTAGGTGTCCGCATACGGCCGCTGCCCCTGGAAGCCGTCCAGGGGCAGCGCGCGCTGAACGCTTTGCCCGTTCCGGGGGCGCGGCCCGGGACGGGCAAAGCCATGCCCGGGTGTTCAGCCTGGGCGTGCGAGGGTGCTGCGCACCCGTACGATCTTGCGTCGGAGGCGTACGTGCCTGCTGCCGTCCGCGTGCTTGCGCACTCGGGCGAGTTCCCACTTGCCGTACTCTGCGTGCTCGGTCAGCAGCTGACGTGCGGCTTCTCGGGAGAGGTCGCGCGGGATGAAGAGATCCATGTAGGAGTAGTCGAGCACAACGATTAGTCTCCAGGGTGAGTCAGGGCGCCATGCCGCTCGATGGGCCCTATTCTGCGTGCTCGTGGATGGACCCGGAAGCCAGTGGGTAGCCCGGGGGAAGGAAATTTCCGAGCGAGGGGTTACCTTTCAGATCTATGCCGGACGTCCGGCAGGGGGACTGCAAGCGAACAGCGAGGTAGGAAGCAGCGTGCCAGCCAACAACGGCAGTGCCGGCGGAAGACGTCTGGTGATCGTCGAGTCGCCCGCCAAGGCGAAGACCATCGGCGATTACCTCGGCACCGACTACATCGTCGAGTCGAGCATCGGCCACATCCGTGATCTGCCGGAGAAGGCCGACGACATCCCCGAGAAGTTCAAAGGGGAGTCGTGGGCACGCCTCGGCGTGAACGTCGAGCACGACTTCGAGCCGTTGTACGTGGTCAACCCCGACAAGAAGGCGCAGGTCAGCAAGCTGAAGCAGCTGCTGAAGGACGCCGACGAACTTTACCTCGCGACTGACGAGGACCGCGAGGGCGAGGCGATCGCCTGGCACCTGCGCGAGGTGCTCAAGCCGAAGGTGCCGGTGCACCGGATGGTGTTCCACGAGATCACCCCGCAGGCCATCCGCGACGCCGTCGCCAACCCCCGTTCGCTCAACCTGCGCCTGGTCGACGCCCAGGAGACCCGCCGCATCCTCGACCGCCTCTACGGCTACGAGGTCAGCCCGGTCCTGTGGAAGAAGGTCAAGCCGAGGCTGTCCGCCGGCCGCGTCCAGTCGGTGGCGACCAGGCTGGTGGTGGAGCGCGAGCGCGACCGCCTGGCGTTCACCGCCGCCCACTACTGGGACCTGCAGGCGCTGTTCGACAGCGGCAAACCGGAGGAGCGGCCGCGCGACTTCAGCGCGACGCTGACCGGCGTCGACGGCAAGCGGGTGGCCCAGGGCCGCGACTTCGCCAGCACCGGGCAGCTGAAGAACGCCGACGTGCTCCACCTGTCGGAGCAGGCCGCCGGCGAGCTGGCCGCCAGGCTCGGCGACTCGTCGTTCGCCGTCAAGTCCGTCGAGCGCAAGCCGTACACGCGCAAGCCGTACGCGCCGTTCCGGACGACCACGCTGCAGCAGGAGGCCAGCCGCAAGCTGGGCTTCTCCGCCAAGTACACGATGCAGGTGGCGCAGCGCCTCTACGAAGAGGGCTACATCACCTATATGCGGACCGACAGCATCACACTGTCGGAGACCGCCGTGCAGGCCGCGCGCTCGCAGGCGATCAAGCTGTACGGCGCCGCGTACGTCCCCGACAAGCCGCGCCTCTACAGCAGCAAGGTCAAGAGCGCGCAGGAGGCGCACGAGGCGATCAGGCCGTCCGGCGAGGAGTTCCGCACGCCGGGCGAGACCGGGCTGAGCGGCGACAGGTTCCGGCTCTACGAGCTGATCTGGCAGCGGACCGTGTCGTCCCAGATGAAGGACGCGGTCGGCGAGTCGATCCAGGTCAAGGTGGGCGGCCGGTCGTCGGCGGGCGAGGACGTCGAGTTCGCCGCCTCCGGCCGGACGATCACGTTCTACGGGTTCCTCAAGGCTTACGTGGAGGGTCACGACGACCCGGCGACCGACCGCGACGACTCGGAGAAGCGGCTGCCCAACCTGGCGGAGGGCGACGCGCTCACCGTCTCGCGGCTGGACGTCGCCGCCCACTCGACCAAGCCGCCGGCCCGCTACACCGAGGCGTCGCTGGTCAAGGAGCTGGAGGATCGGGAGATCGGCCGTCCGTCGACATACGCGTCGATCATCGGCACGATCCTCGACCGGGGCTACGTGTTCAAGAAGGGCACGGCGCTGGTGCCGTCGTTCCTCGCCTTCGCCGTGGTCAACCTGCTGGAGCAGCATTTCGGCAACCTGGTCGACTACGACTTCACGGCCGACATGGAGAAGGTGCTCGACGACATCGCCAACGACCGGGCGGAGCGGGTGCCGGAGCTGCAGCGCTTCTACTACGGCGGCGACGGCGACGAGGGCCTCAAGGAGATGGTCACCGACCTGGGCGACATCGACGCCAAGGAGATCAGCTCCTTCCCGATCAGGGGCACCGACATCGTCATCCGGGTCGGCCGTTACGGCCCGTACCTCGACCGTGAGGGCACCCGCGTCAACGTCCCCGAGGACATGACCCCCGACGAGCTCACCGCGGAGAAGGCCGAGGAGCTGATCTCGCGCCCGACCGGCGACCGTGAGCTCGGGCCCGATCCGGTGACCGGTCACATGATCGTGGCCAAGGACGGGCGGTTCGGGCCGTACGTGACGGAGGTGCTGCCGGAGGAGGCGCCGCCCGCCGAGGGCGAGAAGAAGCGGCGCACGAAGAAGGCCGACGCGCCCAAGCCGCGCACGAGCTCCCTGTTCAAGACGATGTCGCTCGACACGATCACGCTGGAGGACGCGCTCAGGCTGCTGTCGATCCCGCGCGTGGTGGGCGAGCTCGACGGTGAGCAGGTGGTGGCGCACAACGGCAAGTTCGGGCCCTACCTGAAGAAGGGCTCCGACTCGCGGTCGCTCGGGTCCGAGGAGGACCTGCTCACGGTCACGATCGACCAGGCCAAGGAGCTGTTCGCGCAGCCGAAGCAGCGGGGCAGGGGGCGGGCCGCGGCCGCGCCGCCGCTGCGCGAGCTGGGCGATGACCCCCACTCCAAGAAGCCGGTGGTGGTCAAGGAGGGCCGGTTCGGTCCGTACGTCACCGACGGCGAGACCAACGCCTCGCTCCGCAAGGGCGACACGGTGGAGGAGATCACCATCGAGCGGGCGGCGGAGCTGCTGGCCGAGCGGCGCGACCGCGCGCCCGCCCCGAAGAAGACGTCCACCAGGAAGGCTCCGGCGAAGAAGCCGGCCGCGAAGAAGAAGCCCGCCACCAAGTCCTGAGAGGGCTCTCAGGGGGCGGACCGCGCCGGTTCGGGGCCGCTCATAGCATGACGGCGTGGCGTTCCTGTTCGTGGTCCTGGGCGTGTTAGCCGGGGTCCACTTCTACCTGTGGCATCGGCTGGTGCGGGCGACGACGCGGCCGGGGGCGGCGCGCGGGCGGCTGACCTTCGCGGTGGCCGGGCTGTTCGTGCTCGTGGTGGTCACGTTCGTGGCGCAGCGGGTGCCGTGGCTGTCGTGGCTGGCCTGGCCGGGCTTCATGTGGGTCGCGGTCATGTTCTACCTGTTCTGGATCCAGCTGGCGCTGGAGGTGCCGCGGGCGGTGCTGGCGGCGGTGCTGCGCGCGAGGGAGCCCGTGCCCGCGGGCGGAGCCGTCCTGGTCGCCGAC
The DNA here is from genome assembly GCF_008017515.1 of Nonomuraea sp. C10. NCBI lineage: Bacteria > Bacillati > Actinomycetota > Actinomycetes > Streptosporangiales > Streptosporangiaceae > Nonomuraea > Nonomuraea sp. C10. The sequence continues at coordinate 883,953 of NZ_VPFF01000003.1, read as the reverse complement.
GCGCCCGCCGACCCGGGCAGGCGGCTGTTCATCGGGCGGGCGACCGCGCTGGCCGCCGGGGTGGGCGCGCTGGGCACGGTCGGGTACGGGGTGACGCGGGCGCTCGGCGACCCCGTGATCGAACGCGCCTCGGTCACCCTGCCGGGGCTCGACTCCCGGCTGAGCGGCCTGCGGTTCGCCGTGGTGAGCGACATCCACCTGGGCCCGCTCACGGGAAAGGCGCACACCGAACGCATCGTCCGCATGATCAACGGGCTCGAGGCCGACGTGGTGGCGATCGTCGGCGACATGGTCGACGGCACGGTCGAGGCACTCGGGCCGCTGGCCAGGCCGCTGCGCGACCTGGAGTCCCGGTACGGGTCCTACTTCGTGACGGGCAACCACGAGTACTACACGGCCAACGGGCCGGGCGAGTGGGTCGAGGAGCTGAGCGACCTGGGGGTGCGCTCGCTGCGCAACGAGCGGGTGGAGATCCGCCACCAGGGCGCCGTGCTGGATCTGGCCGGGGTGAACGACGTCACCGGCGCGGCCGGGGGCGACGGCCCCGACTACGCCGCGGCGCTCGGCGGCCGTGACGAGAGCCGCCCGGTCGTGCTGCTCGCGCACCAGCCCGTACAGGTGGCCGAGGCCGCGCGTCACGGCGTCGACCTGCAGCTGTCCGGTCACACGCACGGCGGGCAGATGGTGCCGTTCAACCTGATCGTGCCGCTGCAGCAGCCCGTGGTGTCAGGGCTCGCGGCGGTGGACGGGGTCCAGGTGTACGTGACGCGCGGCGCCGGGTTCTGGGGCCCGCCGGTGCGGGTGGGGGCGCCGCCCGAGATCACGCTGCTGGAGATTCGCTAACCGACTGCGTTCGGTCGGCTACATGCTGTAGTATCCCGGCGGATACTTCGGAGGTGGTCACTCATGTCTTCCCCCGGTGGAGGGCTGCCCGACGTCACTTTCTGGGCCGCTCGCGGCGCCCTGCTGCTGAAGCAGGCGCGTCACGAGGCCAGCATGCGCCAGCAGCAGCTGGCGGGGGTGTGCGGCACGTCACGCACCACGCTGTCGGCCTACGAGCACGCCCGCAAGTCGCCCACGCTGGAGACCGCGGGCCGAATCCTCGACGCGGCGGGGTTCCGGCTGGCGCTGGAGCCGAAGGTGGAGTTCACCGGCGGCGTCCCCAACAGGCTGCCGCGGCTGCCGGTGGGCCAGGCGCTCGGCCGGGTGCGGGTGCGCGAGCGGGCCTACGACCTGTCCGTGCGCGAGCAGCGCCGCCAGGCATACTCGGCGCTGCTGCGCGACGGCGACTCCGAGCAGCTGCTCACGTACGTCGACGAGCTGCTGCTGGTCGACCTGTGGGACGAGCTCGACCTGCCGGCGGGCGTGCGGTCGCGCTGGGCGCCGGTCATCGAGCGGGCCAGGGCGCGGATGTGAAACGGCGGCGTGCCCCCGGCGATGTTGTTGGTGGGGCCCATTCGCCCGGTGTGCCATGCGCACCAGGCCATGGACGTACTACCCTCAGCGACGACCAGTCCGTTATTTCCGGACTCGTCGCTGTCATCCCACTCCCAGAACACCTGGATACGCTGACATCATGACCGCCATCGGCCGAAGCCGTCAGGCTCACGTGCTGGCCAACGCCCCCTTCCGCAGGTTGTGGGCGGCCATGTCGGTGTGCAGCCTGGGCGACTGGCTCAACCTCCTCGCGCTCACCGCGCTGGCGGGAAACCTCACCCAGGGCGACTTCCGCACGCAATCGCTCGCCATCGGCGGCGTGTTCGTCGCCAAGATGCTGCCCGCCGTGCTGCTCGGGCCGCTGGCGGGGGCCTTCGCCGACCGGTTCGACCGGCGGCTGACCATGGTGTTCTCCGACGTGGCCCGGTTCGCCGTGGTGCTGTCGATCCCGGTGGTCAACAGCTACCAGTGGGTGATCATCGCCACCGTCCTGGTGGAGTGCGTCAACCTCTTCTGGGTGCCGGCCAAGGACGCCACCGTTCCCAACCTGGTGCCCAAGCAGCAGCTCGAGTCGGCCAACCAGCTCAACCTGCTGGTCACGTACGGGAGCGCGCCGGTCGCTGCGGCCGTGTTCGCGATGCTGTCGGTGGTGGCCGACGTCGGCCGCAGCGTGGTGCCGCTCCTGGCCGGGCTCGACCCCACCGCCCTGCCGCTGATCGTGAACGCGGGCGCCTACCTCGTGTCGGCCGCCCTGATCTTCACGCTGCGCGACATCCCCAAGCGCGACGGGGCGATCTCCACGCCGTCGGTGCTCAGGCAGATCGTCGACGGGTGGCGCTTCGTCGGCGGCAACCGCCTGGTCCGCGGGCTGATCATCGGCATGCTCGGCGCGTTCGCGGCGGGCGGCGCGGTCATCGGCGTCGCCAAGCTCTACGTCGAGGACCTCGGCGGCGGCGACGCCGCCTACGGCGTGGTGTTCGGCGCGGTCTTCGTCGGCATGGCGCTGGGCATGTTCTTCGGGCTGCGGCTGCTCAGCGGCCTGTCTCGGCGGCGGCTGTTCGGGCTGTCGCTGGTCGTGGCCGGGTTCGTGCTGGCCGCCATCGCGCTGGTCCACAACCTGGTGATCGTGGTCATCCTGACCGTGATGCTCGGGGCCTGCGCCGGCATCGCCTGGATCATCGGCTACACGCTCATCGGCCTGGAGGTCGAAGACGGCCTGCGCGGGCGCACGTTCTCGTTCCTGCAGTCCACGGCACGGGTGACGCTGCTGCTGGTGGTCTCCGTGGCCGGCCCGCTCGCGGCGCTGTTCGGCCGGCGCGGCGTGGACGTGGGCGCGCTGAGCTACGAGTTCAACGGCACCAACCTGGTGCTCCTGCTCGGCGGCGTGCTGGCGGTGGTCGTCGGCGTGCTCAGCCTGCGCCACATGGACGACAGGAAGGGTGTGCCGATCCTGACCGACCTGATCACGGCCGTGCGGGGGAAGAGCTTCCGCGGCGAGCCGGCCGAGCGGATGCCGGGGCTGTTCGTGGCCTTCGAGGGCGGCGAGGGGTCGGGCAAGACCACCCAGGCCAGGATGATCGCCATCTGGCTGCGCGACCAGGGCTACGACGTGGTGCAGACCCGCGAGCCCGGCGCCACCAAGGTGGGCATGCGGCTGCGCGCCATCCTGCTCGACGCCGCCGAGCGCGGCCTGTCGGGGCGGGCCGAGGCGCTGCTCTACGCGGCCGACCGGGCCGAGCACGTCGAGAAGGTCATCCGGCCGGCGCTCTACCGGGGCGCGATCGTGGTGTGCGACCGCTACGTCGACTCCTCGCTCGCCTACCAGGGCGCGGGCCGCTCCCTCGACCCCGACGACGTCTCCAAGGTCAACGCCTGGGCGACCGGCGGGCTCGTCCCGCACCTGACCGTGCTCATCGACACCCCGCCCCAGGTCGGGCTGACCAGGCTCGGCGGGGCGGCCGACCGGATCGAGTCGGAGCCGCTGGAGTTCCACGAGCGGGTGCGCAAGGAGTTCCGCGCGCTGGCCGCCGCCGCCCCCGACCGTTACCTGGTCGTCGACGGCACACTGCCGCCGGAGCAGATCACCGCGGTCGTCCAGGACCGGGTACGCGAGATCCTGCCCGACCCGGTGCCGCGCGAGGCCGAAGACGTCACGGGCACGATGCCCGCCATCCGCGACTAGCCTTGTCGCGTGGGCGTCTTCGATGACCTGGTGGGGCAGGACCGGTCCGTCTCCGTGCTGTCGCGTGCAGCCGCGGCGGCGGCCGAGGTCGTGGCGGGCGGGCGCGGCGCGGGCATGACCCACGCCTGGCTGTTCACCGGCCCGCCGGGCGCGGGCCGCGAGGACGCGGCGCGGGCGTTCGCGGCGGCGCTGCTCTGTCCCGACGGCGGCTGCGGCCACTGCGACCAGTGCCACCAGGTGCTGATCGGCTCTCATCCCGACCTGGAGCAGGTCCGTCCCGCCGGGCTCTCTTACGGCGTCAAGCAGACCCGCGAGCTGATCCTTCGGGCGGCGGGCGCGCCGACGCAGGGCCGCTGGCGGGTGATCCTGTTCGAGGGCGCCGACCGGGCCACGGAGTCGGCGGCCAACGCCCTGCTCAAGGCCATCGAGGAGCCGCCGCCGCGCACGGTGTGGCTGCTCTGCTCGCCGGCCCCCGACGACCTGATGATCACCATCCGGTCCCGCTGCCGGCTCGTCACCCTGACCACGCCGACCACCGAGGCGGTGGCGCACGTCCTGGCCACCCGCGACTCCGTGCCCCCCGACATCGCCCGCTTCGCCGCCCGCGCCGCCCAGGGGCACCTCCCGCGCGCCCGCGCGCTGGCGCTGGACGAGAGGGCCAGGGCCAGGCGCGAGGCCGTCCTGGCCATCCCGAGGTCGCTGACCGGCGTCGGCGAGTGTGTGACGGCCGCCGAACGCCTGGTCAAGACGGCCGAGGAGGAGGCCGCCGCGGCGACGGCCACGCTCAACGAGTCCGAGACGAGCGAGCTGCGCAAGGTCTACGGCGAGGGCTCCACGGGCAAGGGCCTCAACCGCGGCCTCGTACGCGGGGGAGCGGGCGCCCTTAAGGAGCTGGAAGACCGGCAGAAGTCCCGCGCCACCCGCATCAAGCGCGACTCGCTCGACGCGGCGCTGCTGGAGCTGGTGTGGTTCTACCGCGATGTGCTGGCCATGCAGCTCGGCGCCACGGTCGAGCTGGCCAACGACGACCTCCGCTTCGACCTCGACCAGCTCGCCCGCACGACGACGCCGGAGGAGACGCTGCGCCGCGTCGACGCGGTCATGCGCTGCCGCGAGCGCCTCGACCTCAACGTCAACCCGCAGATCGCCGTCGAGTCGATGATGCTGGCACTTCGCGTGTGAAGGCGTGTCGATTCCCCGTTCTCTCGTTCGACGCGTCGGTGAGTCGAATGAGAGGACGAGATCATGCGTAAAATCATCGAGCAGGGTGTCGTGACGCTGGACGGGGTCATCAGCACCCCGCAGGAGTGGGTCGTGCCCAACTGGTCCGGCGAGTATGAGGCCATCTCACGGGACCTGCTGTTCTCCGTGGACGCCCTGCTGTACGGGCGTGTCTCGTACGAGGCACACGCGCAGGTGTGGCCGGGCATGGAGGAGGGGTACGGCGAGTACGCGGTCAGGATGAACAGCCTGCCCAAGCACGTCGCCTCACGGACGCTCCGCGAGACCGCCTGGAACGCCACGCTGATCGACGGTGACGTGGCCGAGGGGGTCGCCAAGCTCAAGGAGCAGCCAGGCGGGACCATCCTGAAGGTCGGCACGGGCGGCGAGCTGAGCCGCACCCTGCTGGAGCACCGGCTGGTCGACGAGTACCTGTTCTGGCTGTTCCCGACGATCGCCGGCGGCGGCGAGCGGCTCTACGACGGCATCCCCGCGACCCACCTGAAGCTGGTGGACGTGAAGCGGATCGACTCCGGCATCCTGGGGCTCACGTACGTCCCCAAGTGAGGCAGCAGATGCGGGGGTGAAGCGTCTCTGTGATGTGGAAGTCGAACTCGTCACCCAAGGAGAGGCGCTGACGCGCGAGCGGGTCGATGTGGCGGCGATCTTCGCCGAGCACCAGGTCGGCCTCGTCCGCCTCGCGTTGATCATGGTGGGGGATCAGGCGACGGCGGAGGACGTCGTCCAGGATGCCTTCGCCCGCACCCACGCCGGCCGCGCCCGGCTGCGCGATCCCGGCAGGGCGCTGGGCTACGTGCGCTCGGCCGTGCTCAACGGCTGCCGGTCGGTGCTGCGCCGCCGGGCGACCGTGTTCAGGCGGGCGGTCCCGTACGAACCGCCCGTCTGGTCGGCGGAGAGCGCCGTCATGCTCTCGGAAGATCGGCGTGCGGTGCTGGCGGCCCTGCAGGGGCTGCCGCGAAGGCAGCGGGAGGCGCTCACCCTGCGCTACTACCTGGATCTCACCGACCAGGAGATCGCCGAATCCATGCGGATCGGCGCGAGCACCGCCAGGTCGACGATCGCGCGAGGGCTGGCCGCCCTCGGCCGGGCTCTTGGGGAGGACTCATGAACAGCTCTGTGGAAGACCGTCTGCGCGGCGCGCTCGCGGAGGCCGGGGAGACGGTCCAGGTCGAGACGATCGCGCCGTTGCGCGGCGGCCGCCGGAGCCGGGTGCGCCCGCGCTGGATCGCCACGGGGATCGCGGTGGCGGTCGGGGTGATGCTCGCCGTGATCACGGCCCCGCTTCTGCCAGACGGCGACGGGCCCTCGGTGGCGGTGGCACCGCCCCGGGACCAGGCCGACCTGGCCGTCTACCTGTGCAGGATCGCGGCGGACCCTCAGTGTGATGCCGACGAACGGGTTGTCGAGAACGCGCTGCGCGGCATCCCGGGAGTGGACGAGGTCCACTTCGAGGACCGGCGCAGCGCCTACGAGGCTATGCGCGCCTTCTACTCGGACGACCCTTCCCTGGTCGAGGGCATCACCCCGGACGACCTTCCCCAGGCGTTCCGGCTGGTGACGCGGCCCGGAGCCGACATCGAGAGCATCTCCCGCCAGGTTGGGCAGGTGCCGGGTGTCGCCGAGGTGGTGGCCCTGGGCGAGCTCAAGGCGGCTCTGTCCGATGCCGACATGGAGCTGTCGGTCTTCCTGTGCACGTCCGAGAGGGAGCGTTGCGGCGGGAAGACCGCGAGCGTCGCGCAGAAGGCCGCGGTGTCGCGGGCGCTCGCGGCCCTGCCGGAAGTCCAGTCGGTCACCTTCGAGGACCAGGAGGCCGCGTTCGAGAACTTCCGTGAGTCGTTCGCGCACAACGAAGCGCTGGTTTCGGCGACTCGGATGAGCGACATGCCTGAGAGCTACCGGGCCGTCCTCCGGCCCGGCACGGAGTTCCGCACCAGGAGGGAACTCGCCGCCGAGCTTGGGCGCATGCCGGGTGTCTCGCAGGTCATCGACCAGAAGTGTCTCCTCGCCGAGCATGCCCTGCACGCCCGCTTCGGCATCCGCGCCGACGCGATCGAAGCCTGCGAATAGCGCCCTGCGCCCCTCACGCTCACGCGATCGCACACGTAATGTGTCAACGAAGGCCGTAAGAACCCCCGAGGCCGTCAGGAGGCGAGCACGAGCCCATGGGAATGATCATGGCCGTGAGCTTCACCCGCTACGGACGGCTCTACTACCTGGATCCCGGCGGGCACAGCCCGAAAGTGGGCGACAAGGTCCTGGTCCCGACCGACGCCGGGCCCGAGGTGGCGGAGTGCGTGTGGGCGCCGCAGTACACGAGCGAAGAGATCACCGGGCTGCCGGTGTGTGAGGGCATAGCGGGCGAGGAACACCTGACCCGCGACGAGACGAACAAGCGCCGCCGGGCCGAGGCCCGCAGCGTCTCCAAACGACTGATCAAACGCCACAGCCTGCCCATGAAGGTGGTGGGCGTCGACTTCCTGGACAAGGAGAACGTCTACACGGTCTATTTCTCCGCCCCGCACCGGGTCGACTTCCGCGCTCTCGTACGGGATCTGGCCCGCAACCTGCGGGCCAGGGTGGAGCTCCGCCAGATCGGCCCCCGCGACGAGGCCCGGCTCCAGGGCGGGATCGGGCCGTGCGGGCGGGACCTGTGCTGTGCGACCTTCTTGAAGGACTTCGAGCCGGTGTCGGTTCGCATGGCCAAGGACCAGGATCTTCCGGTCAATCCGCTGCGGATCGCCGGGGCCTGCGGGCGGCTGATGTGCTGCCTGAAGTACGAGCATCCGCTGTACGTCGAGACCCGGTACAGGATGCCTCGCTCCGGCAGCCGCGTGACCACGCCGCAGGGCGACGGAACCGTGATCGGGCACAACGTTCCGGCCGACACGGTCACGGTCCGTCTGGACGACGGGGGGCGGCGCTGCGCGTGCCCGTCGGCGTCCGTCTGCTCGCCGCGGCAGCAGCACGACAAGATGTACGGCGCAGGGGAGGATCTTACGGAGTGAGAGCGGCGTCACCGTTCGATTACTGATTGTCACCCTCGGGTAGGCATGGCCTGTCGGGGGGTGAACGGTGAATTTCACGATGAGCGTGATCTTCCGCGCCATACCACTGGTCATGGGCGTCATCTGCGCCGCGTACGGCCTGTACGTCTACGCGGGAGGCCCGGACTCCAACCATTTCGTGGCCGGTCACGTGGTCGTGGCCCTGGCCGCCATCTGCTACGCGCTCTTCACCACCGCGGCCACGATCATCCGCCAGCTGATCGACCGCTACAACAAGATCTGGCGCGTCGTCCTGCCCGTCAGCGGGTACGCGGTCGCCCTGTTCACGATCATCTACGGGATCGTCCTCATCACCCGAGGCGGGGAACCCCAGAACCTGGTGGCCGGCCACGTGGTCGCCGGCGTCGGCCTGATCAGCGTCTGCGTCAGCACCGTGGCCACCGCCTCGACCAGTTTCTCCCTCATCTCGGTCAACGACGCCCGGAAGCGGGAGGACGAGGCGCCCATGGAAGCCTATTCGGCGACCACGGGGAAGATCCTCATCGCGTTCCCTCTCGTCTGCGCCCTCATCGGGTTCATCTGGGCCTTCATCCTCATGGCCCAGCCCGACTCCGCCCACTACACGGCAGGTCACGTCGTCTTCGGCCTCGCCGCCATCTGCGCCAGCCTGATCGCCCTGGTCGCCAGCATCGTCCGCCAGGTGCGCAACGCCTTCGACGAGCCCGAACGCTTTCGCTGGAGCTGGCTGGTCATCGCCATGGGCACCATCAACATCCTCTTCGGCATCTACGTCCTCGCCGCCTCCGACGAGCCCTACCGCATCGCGCCCGGCTGCGTCCTCATCGGGCTGGGCCTGATCTGCTACAGCATCCTGTCCAAGGCCCTGCTCCTGGCCCTGGTCTGGCGCCGGTCCTTCCCGCTCGCCAACCGCATCCCCATGATCCCGGTGGCCACGGCACTGGCCTGCCTCTTCTTCGCGGCCTTCCTCTTCGAGGCGGAGGTCTCCGACGCTTCCTTCTTCGTGCCGGCCCGGGTGCTGGTGGGGCTGGGGGCCGTGTGCTTCACGCTCTTCTCCATCGTCTCGATCCTGGAGGCTGGTACGTCGGGGTAGGGGGGATTGTCGGGAGCGAAGTACCCCGTGGCTCCTGTAGACTCTTGGCAGCCGTTCGCGGCATGCCGCCTTAGCTCAGTCGGCCAGAGCACTTCACTCGTAATGAAGGGGTCTCGGGTTCGAATCCCGAAGGCGGCTCCAGGTCGAAGGCCCTCCCGGTGATCCGGGAGGGCCTTTTGCTAACCCGCTGCTAACAGTTGGGCGCGGTCAGGGTGTGACTAGTCGCCTGCCCTGTTGACGGATTGGCGTGTATGGATGCATCCTCAAGCCGAGGGGAGTATCCCTTCGCGGCAGCCTCGTCATCACGGCACAGTACACACAGGGAAGCCCTGGAAGCTCTGTGTGGTACTCCCGGGGCTGTCGGTCCGCGAGAGCGGGCGGGAGAGACCTCGGGGTAATGGAGCGCGCCCCACTATCCGACTAGACGGCTGATGATCGCCCTTGACTAGCGTTCCCCTGAGACAACCGAATGGGATTACGAAGTCCCATCTGAGACCCGCCAGGTGAGGGGAACTCAGCTTGCCAGTGTGCTACTGGTCGAGCTGAGCCCCCGCCTGCTCGACCCGAGCAGGCGAAGGGGTGCGGGGCATGCAGTTGTCAGTATTCGTGATCGCGATCGTTGTTGCCGTTGCAATTCCTGCCGTAGCAATGACGATTGTGGCGATCGTTGCGCTTCGGGGTACCCAGCCGGGCGAACGGCCTGAGATTTTGCGTGCGCTTGCAGTCTTGGCCCGGGCGAATCACAGCTCATTTCCGAGGCTGACGCACCGTAGACAGTTACCGTCTTCTCAGAGTTCCGAGAAAGCCAATCGGGAGCCGACGTAGCCCTGCGCTACTCATTGATCAGCCCTGCTCAAAATGTAGTGACTGGGCGAAGATGTCGGCAGCGGCTGTCTCTGCCGAACGGATCACGTGGGCGTAGACGCGCAGGGTGATCGCGGGGTCGGCGTGGCCGAGGCGGGCGGCGACGACGTGGACGGGGACGCGGGCCAGGAGGAGCAGGGTCGCGTGGACGTGGCGTAGGTCGTGCAGGCGGATCACTGGTAGCGGGTCGGTGGCGGTCTTGTTGCGGACCTCGATGAGCTTGCGCGGCAGGCCGGTGACGGTGGTGGGTAGATGGGCCGCCCCAGGCCGTCGTGAACACCGTGTCGTCGATGCCCTTCCAGGAGTCGCCAACGCGGGCTTTCTCGGCTTCCTGCGCATTCTGGTGTTCGCGAAGGACGGCCACCGTGGTGTTGTCGATGCTCACCACGCGAGTTCTGCCGCTCTTCTCGGTGCCTTCGACGCGCTGGCCCTCGACCACACCCACGGAGCCCTTGATGGTGATGCGCTTGCCGTCGAGATCGATGTCCCATCAGCGAAGGTTGAACAGTTCACCGCAACGGGCACCGGTGTAGGCGGGCAGGTGGAAGAAGGCATCGGCTGCCAAAGTCCCCGTACAGACTGGCTTCGCCACCAACCCCCAGCTCCTGCAGGCCGTGATCGAACGAACGCTGGAGGCCGGCGTGCCGTTCGGCTGGGTGACCGCGGACGGGGCCTACGGCGACAACGGGCCGTTACGCTGCTTCCTGGAAGGTCGGCAGATCGGCTACGTGCTCGCGATCTCCCGCGCCCACCAGATCAGCACCCGCGCTGGCAAGGTCCGCGCCGACGTCGTAGCCGCCAGAGTGCCCCGATGATGAAACGGCTCTGCGTGATTGAACCTCATCGCAACGATCTTCATGCACTCAGGGCAGTCGCTGACCATACAGAGAGGCTGCCAAGTTGGGGACCGTATCAACGCCGAGCAGTTCAATCGCATCCAAACGACAAAGCAGTCCGAGCTGCGAATCCACAGCAAGATCCATCAGTATAGTACGAGACAGGCTCTTATCCCATTCCCCTATCTCGACGGCGACAGTCAGCCGCGTCCAGTCGTTCAGATGCGGGTTTCGGGCGATGCGCTGCAGGGCCTCTAATCCGAGCGAAGCATCGAATTCTAGGAGATAACGCGCAGCTTGTAGGCAGTCTCCCGATTTAGTTGACGTGAAGGCGTCGACCAGATCCCTTAGCAGCCCAACGCCGAGCCCGAAGTCGAGTTCCACCAGCTTCTTGGCTGCTTCGATCCGATCGAAGTGCGACACGCGCGGATTCTCGGCGATACCCCTGAGGGGGGTTAGCCCTTTCTCTGGTGAGAGATATACGAGCTCATGGGCTGCTCCGGTACGCAATGCGACGGCGGCGCTGTCACCGGGTTTCGAGGAGGCTGACATCCGGCCTAGCCGGTTCACTGCGGTAGTCCGAACCACGTCACCTAGCTCTACACCGTCGCGCAGCAACGCCGCGACGAACATCGCATCATCCGGTTTGCCGTTCCGGAGAATATTCAGCGCTCCCGCCTCGAAAGAAATGCCGCGTTGGACACAAGCATGCGCGAGGAACTGACGATACGACTGCTCACCGCCCTGGAAGAACACTAGGTAGTTGGCTACCTCTGAAGTGAGGTTGTATGCAGTGTACTGGGCAGCAAGGTACTCCTCCACAGTCATATGGACGAAAACGAACTCCCCTCTTCGCTGCGTCATAACACCGCTCTGCCGTAGTAGGTCCTCAAGGATCTGAGCCCATTCGTCTTCTGGCATGCACGATGGTCGCAATGACGCGGTCCATGTCTGCGCTAGATCAATGAAGGGCCGCTGATCTCCGCGGTGACGTGTGGAAGCAAGACGCTCGAGTAGATGCCGGGACCTTTCCAGCAATCTTCGAACAGCCCGGCGAGCCTCAGATCCATACGGCTTGGCCCGTCGATCCAGCCGCTCATAGATATCGACATGCCGGTACTGTTTGGACATCAGCAAGGTGATGAAACGTTCGTAGAGCTCGGCTCGGCTGTGGGGTATGCCCTGCGCGGGATGTCCGGCAAAAACGACACAAAGCATCGTAGCGAGGAGAGGGACGCGAGCCAGATGTGCAATCCTGCTGCGCTCAAGCTCGGCGCGGAACCGCTCGGCCAGCGGACGTGGCTGATCGAAAGCCAGCGCCTTGAACCACTGCTCCGCTAGCGTCAGGAGTTGGTCGGGAGAGAAGGGAAGGATTTCGTACGCGCCTGTACCGGCCCTCAGTAGTTGATCGATCTCCTGCTTGGGTAGCGGCCGGCTGGCGATGAGAAATCGATAATCTTCAGCACTGCGCCGGTGGGTGATTGAGTTGAGAGCCTCCCGCCTGCCGTCGACCGTGAAGATCTCGTCGATGCCGTCGACTAGAAGAAGCCATGGCACTCCAGGTATGGGCTGTCTGCTGAACCAGTCGTCGGGCAGGCTTGCGTCGAGCCATGTCCCAAGTTCTCGGCTAACGGCGGCAGCTAGAGCAGCGCTGAAGCTGTTACGGCTGCTTAGCGCCCTGCCAGGCACGTACACCGGGACGAACTCGCAGTCCTTGGTCAACAGCCAGTCCCGGCTCGCGATCTCGGCAACGTATCTCAGAAGGCTGGACTTGCCCGCTCCGGGTCGACCAAGGATGAGAGTGTTCCGGTGTCTGGTGAACAGTTGCTGTCTGCCACTGAGGCCAGGGTCCGCTGATTGGGGTCCCGGCAGGTTGATGAGCGAATCATCCTCGGTTGTACGTTGTAGGCTCACGCCGTGCTGGCGAAGGTAAACCGTCGACAGCGGTGGTGTGTTGGGCAGGGGGACTGCGTACGGGTGGGACCGCACAAAACCCCGTAGTGCCTTCAGATATGACAGCACCCGACGGCTTGGATAGCGCCATGCGCCTGCATGTAACTGTTCGTCCTCGAGAAGGTCCAGCCACTCGATGTTGGTGTGAGGGGGGCGATGATGGCGCGATAGTTCCGGATACGTCTCGAGGATCTTGTCAGCCGAGACCAGGCGAATAACAGGATCTTTTCGATCGCCGAGCCTGACGACGCCGCACACGCCGCCCGTGCGTCGGTTGAGCACTGGAGCACCGCTGAACCCAGGAGTAAGACGCGCGCCGCTTGCCCGGATCAGCTCTCCATCATGCCGTTGTGAGGGGCCGTCGTACTTCAGCGTGACCGAGTCACCCGATGAGTACGATCCCATAGGGTATCCCCAGGACCACAGGTCGTCGCCGAGTGAGACGGATGGTGCCAGGGCCACGAAGGGGTGATCGGCGGGCGTTTGCAGATGCAGGGCCGCGAGATCCGGAGGCTTATCGCCCCGAGATCTGTCATCGAGCCGTAAATCCAGATGAGAGCCCTGCCACTCACCGCGCACCACCCCATCCTCGCCACTCACCACGTGAGCGCACGTCAGCACCACTCTGGGTGCGACGAAGAAACCAGTACCTGTCCCTGCCTGGGAAGAAAGCGAGACTGTGGCCCTCTGGAGAGCGAGAGGCAGACGGTCGGTAAGAACCACGTCAGCTGTCCGGGCCCGTCCACTCCAGCGTCACCTTAACAGTCGACTTGCCGGTGCCTTTGCCGATAACGGCCAGTAGAGAGCCGCTCTCCACCGCGAACTCACAGCCGAACTCGACGGTCAGTTTGTTCGTTTCGAACTCACGAAGGGTCTCCACCACGTCGGTCGCGAATCCAGTGAGCGCTGACAGGGCGTCCTTGAGCTTGTAGGCACGCGAGGACAGTTCGATCTCGCCGTCGACGGAAGCAGTCACGGGTGTAGCGGAAATATGGATCAAATCACCTGCCTCGGTCCGTACAGGAACGATCACGGTGTCCGATTCCGAGAGCATGGTACTCCAACGAGGATAGGCCCAGATGAGGCCTAATTATCGCACGATAGACGCCTATCCCTTACCTCTTCGCACACTGCAACAAAGACGGTCATATCGGGCAATTGATGGCTAGGCGATCTTTGACCAGACCATGGGGAGGCCCGACACGCGGGGTTTTCGCATCCTACCAACGAGCCCAGGCTCCGAACTTGCTGGGCGGATGGTTGGAGGATCAAGTCCGGCTGCGTACAACGCCCACTATGGGCGGGCGCCCCATCTCATATAGTGCATCAAACTAGCTAGTTACATGAGCCGCTCAAGTAAGCAGTGCGGATACATGCACGAGATGATCTTGATATTCAAGGAAGCGTGTAGGGCATTTTCGCAGTTCAAAGGCCGTAGAACAGGAACAGTGCCTCCGCTCTCCTAATCCAGGGCTCGATCGGTTGATGCCGTGATGATCGCGTACTTCGGTGCTTGCCGTTCGTGGTCGGGGCGATCGCCGTCAGGCCCCTGCTTTGTCAGGTCCTGCCATCGAGCGACCATGGCTGAGGTGACAGCCGTGCCATCGGAAAGCATCCGCGCTGGCCGATCTCGCTAACGCAGTTGCCAGCAACGACCTTGGACGATCGCGGACGTCGGTGGATTGGGATCGCGTGATAGAGGCCCGTGACCAGCATGTCGAGGCACTTGTGGACGGCTGCGGACGATCAACTTCTCACTCGTAATGAAGGGTCTCGGGTTCGAATCCCGAAGGCGGCTCCAGGCAAAAGGCCCTCCCGGATAATCTGGGAGGGCCTTTTGCGTGGGCCTCAGCAGCGCCGTACGGAACAGGGAGTGATTCCTACTCGAAGAGGTCCTGACCTTCGCGACCCGAGGGATCCATGGCGAGCAGGCTCTCGTGGAGCCATTGGATTGGGCGGCCGGTGAGTTCGCCCGCCGCTGTGGTCTCCATCAGTCGCCAACCGGGAGAGCCGTCCGGTGCTTCATCATCCTGGCCAGGGGATCAGGCCAGGCCACGATGGTGGACCGGGTTGAGACCGGCGGCGGTGGCCGGGTACTCCGTTGATTGTCAGCCGCCGGGGCCCATGTCGGGTCAGGGCGGGTCGGCTCGGCGAGCCGACCGTGTGGCGGTGTCCGTCAGGGCTGGGATGGGAGGAGGGCTCGCAGGGCGATGTCGACGGAGGCCTGGAGGTCTTCACGGCTGGTGCCGGAGGCGGCGTGGACGGCGAACCCCTCGCTGAGCGCCATCACGAATCGTGCCAGTGCCCGGTGGTCCACGCCGGGCGGGAGGTCTCCTTCTGTCGCCGCGCGAGACAGCCGTTCTTCGACGGCGGCTTCGTTGGCGGCGCGGCCGGCGGCCAGGACCTCGGAGATGCGGGCGTTCTCGGGCGAGCAGGCCAGGCCTCCCTGGATGGAGAGGCAGCCCAGGGGGTGGTCGTCGGCGGTGAGGCCGTCGGCGCTGGAGCGCAGGAACGCTTCGATGGCGGCGTAGG
This sequence comes from Nonomuraea sp. C10, assembly GCF_008017515.1. Taxonomy (NCBI): domain Bacteria; kingdom Bacillati; phylum Actinomycetota; class Actinomycetes; order Streptosporangiales; family Streptosporangiaceae; genus Nonomuraea; species Nonomuraea sp. C10. Next base: position 868,791 of record NZ_VPFF01000003.1, on the reverse strand, counting down.
CGGTGGGTTGGTCGAGTGCGGCGCGGACCTGGGCCAGCTGGGTCTCGCGGTAGCGCGCGAAGGCGCGCTCGAACAGTTGCTCCTTGCTGCCGAACGTGGCGTACAGGCTCGGTCGGTTGATGCCCATCGCGCTGGTGAGGGTGGTCATGGACGCACCCTCGTAGCCGTGTCGCCAGAAGACCTCGGCGGCCCGGTCGAGGACCGCCTCCTCGTCGAACGCCCGCGGTCGTCCAATGGTCGGCGTCTCGGTGCTCATGAGCCCATCGTACCGATCGGTAGAGGTGACGACCCGGCCGCAAACCGATCGGTACAAAACGTGCTAGGGTTGCTTTCGTAACCGAGCGGTACAAAACATCCGCTCCGGCCGAACGGCCGATCCCGGGTCAACCGGTCGGCACCTACAGAATGGGAAAAGATCATGAGCTCCGATGCGACGCGTTCGGGTATGTCGACCGAGGAACTGCGGGACTTCTACCTGCGGTACGTCGATCTGGCGAACAAGCGTGAGTTCCACCGCATGGCCGATTTCGCTCACGACGAGGTGATCATGGGCGGCACCCCGGTCAAGAGGGACGACATGGTGGCCGAGTTCTACAAGCACGTTGAAGCGGTGCCGGACTTCCATTGGGAGATCCAGGAGCTCGTCGTCGACGGTGACCGGGTGGCCGCCCGCCTGGTCGACACGGGAACGCCGGTCAAGGAGTGGAACGGCCTGGCCCCCACCGGGGCGTCGGTGTCGTTCGCCGAGACCGCCTTCTACCGGGTCGAGGACGGCCGGTTCAAGTCCATGTGGTACCTGATGGACGCCGACACGGTGCGGCGGCAGCTCGCCGGCGGACCGGCCGACTGAGCAGTGCGTCGCGATGACCGCCGCTGACCTTTCCTCATCGAGGTCGGCGGCGGTTCCGCGGTCCATGGAGCGCGGGACGCGGCCTGCGATGCCAGTTCACCTACCTGGCAGGTAATCGCGCCGCTTACGAGGAGCTGTCAGGATCGGCAGCGCACCGAACACGACTTCATCGGGAGGACACCGTGCCGGCCTACGTCATCGCCCACCTGCAGGAGGCGGCTCCGCACCCGGAGATCGCCGAGTACATCGAGCGGCTCCCCGGCACCTTCGAGCCGTACGGCGGTAGCTACCTCGTCCACGTCACCCAGCACGAGGTGAAGGAAGGCAACTGGCCCGGACATGTCGTGATGATCGGGTTCCCGGGGATCGCCGAGGCGCGGGCGTGGTGGGATTCGCCCGCGTACCGGGAGATCGCGCCGCTGCGCTCGCGGCACATCGAGGGCGACATCATCATGGTCGAAGGCGTGCCCGAGAACTACAACCCGACGGCGGCCGTCACCGCCATCCGGGAGGCGGCGGGTCTGCCCGCGTAGGTCAGCGCCTGGGACAACGACGCCGTGTCTCAGTCCTCGTCGCGCTCGACGTGGTAGGCGCGCAGCTTACGGCGCGCCTGGTGGCGGCTGCGGCGGCGCTCCTCGCGACGGAAGTGGTGCCACTCCCGGTGCCCACCTCTGGTTTCGTGAACGAGCACGTGGAAGCCGGGGGCGCCCCAGTAACAGCCGCCTCGGCGCCAGTTCGCGCTGTCAGCGGTGATCTCGTCCGGCAGCGTGCACGGGCCGAAACGGTGGTCATGCACGGGCACACAGGTGGTCAGCGGCGCGTCGGCCATCCGCACCCACCAGGGCCGGGTCTTGTCGGTCCTGCTCATACGGTCACCTTTCGGCTCCGTGACGCCCCGGGATGGGGCCGTCGCTAGACCGGGTGCACCGTGATCGCCTCCGACTTCGCACGTGACAAAAGGGACCGAAAACCTGATCTCCACACTACTGCGAACCGCGGCGGGCTTGTTGTCCGTTCATTCATCGTTTATCGTCGATTGACGATTAATGAGCGTACGGGCCGCGTCTGATGGACACGGACGACGTCATCGCGAAGTACGGCGAGCCGGCCAAGGCGGCCAGGGCCGGGGAGCAGGTGATCGACTGCGGGTCGGCGGAGTTCACGGCGGGATGCTTCGGCACGGGCCACCAAAGCGGAGTGACGGATCGCCTGGGACGCCTTCGGCGCTCGGTCATCGGCGTACCCGATACCGCAGGTGGAGCACCCGGTTGCCCTGGATCACCACGTCCGGGTCCTCCAGCAGGTGCTGTGCGTCCACCGACCCGAAGTAGCGCTTGCCGGACCCGAACACGACGGGTACGACGTCCATGCGCACCTCGTCGATCAGGCCCGCGGCGAGCACCTGGCCGCCGACATCGCCGGCGGCGACCTCGACCACGCGGTCACCCGCGAGTTCCCGCGCCTTGGCCACGGCTGCCTCCACGCCGTCGACGAAGTGGAACGGCGCCTCGGGGTCCCAGCCCTCGGGCTCCGGCCGGTGCGTCACGACGACCACGTGGTCGACCCCGCTCGGAGGCTTCCCGTCCCAGCCGTCCGTCAGGTCGAAGACGTGGCGGCCGGCGATCGTGACTCCGATCTGGTCCCAGTACGGCCGGGTGTAGTCGTAGGACGTCCGCGACACCCTCAGCTCGCCGGTCTCGTCCAGCGGGACGTCACCGCTGGTCAGCCAGTCGAACAGCGGTCCGGGCTGGTCATTCTCGTCCGCGACGAAGCCGTCCACCGACACCGAGCCGTACATGACCACCTTGCCCACGGGGCCTCTCCTCTGCTTCGGGGTGCCCCAAATTAGCGTGTCGTGAGCTGCCGCTCTTGTAAGAAATCAATCGGCCGGCAGCGGCCAGCCGTCAAGCGCGTGGCCGGGATGTTCGCGCAGGAACCGCCGCCGGACCTCGACGTACCGGGTCGGCGTGAGCCCGGTGAACGCCCGGAACTCGTGGCCGAAGTGGGCCTGGTCGAAGTAGCCCGCGCCACCGGCGAGGTCGCCCCAGTCGATCGGTCCGGCGGGGTTGATCGCGCACACGGTGGCGGTGAAGCGGTAGGCGCGGGCCAGCCGCTTCGGCGTGACGCCGATGAGCTCCTTGAACCGCTGCGCCAGATGAGTGCTGCTGACACCGGCCGCCACGCTCAGCCCGCCGATCGCCACCGCCCCGCCGGCCGCCGCGATGACGCTGCTTGTATGGCGGACCAGCCCCAGGCCGGCGGTCTCGCCCAGCCGTCGCAACAGCTCCTCCTCGAGCAGCGTCAGCATCGCGTGCGGTCCGTCCGCCGTGGCCAGCCGGTCTCGCAGCTCGGCGACGGCGGGCCGGCCCCACACCTGCTCCACCGTCACCGGCCGATCACACAACTCGGCCGCGGGCATCGGCAGGAACGGCGCCAGCCCCCACGGCTTGACGTGCACGCCGACGGACCGGGTCCGGAGTGGGTAGCCGAACTCCCACGCGCGGGTGGGCATGGTGACCACGCAGCCGTCGGCGTACTCGGCCGTCTCGGTGCCGGTGCCGGCGCGGATGCGGAACGGCGCCCCGAGGTTGACGATGAGCAACGCCGACGGCGCCGGCGGCAGCGTCAGCCGGGGGTACGGCGGCGCGCCCTCCAGGTAGTAGAGGTCGTCGATCAGCCCGTCCAGCGGCGGTCGCGGGACTCTGGACACGTACTCCACGCGTCACAGCATCGCCGATGCGCGGACGGGCCACCAGATCGGCTCACCGGCGCCGGCCTACTCCGATCGGGCCGTACGCGCAGATCGGATCGTTGTGATCGTCTGCTCGAAGGGGACCTCTTTCAACGCCGGGTCGCGATGGCATGGCTGTTGTCGGAGCTCTCCCGTACGGCATCATGACGCGATGGGCGTGCGCTACGACGAGGTGATCGGTCTCCTCCGGGAGGCGTACGACGGCGGTGCCGAGCGGCGGGATGCCGCCACGAAGTCGGCGTGGAAGCTCGCGGAGCGTGAGGCGTTCCTGGACCGGCTGAAGGGGCACGGTTGCCGGCGACTGCTGGAGGTCGGTGCTGGGACGGGTCAGGACAGCGCGTACTTCCAGGAGAACGGGCTGGACGTCGTGGCCGTCGATCTGTCGCCTGCCATGGTGGCCCTCTGCCGGGAGAAGGGCGTCGAAGCCCATGCCATGGACTTTCTCAGTCTCGACTTCGAGCCCGGTTCGTTCGACGCGGTGTACGCGCTGAACTGCCTCCTGCATGTGCCCGACGGTGACCTGCCGGCGGTGCTGGGCGCGATCCACACGGTGATGCGGCCCGGTGGGCTGTTCTTTCTCGGTGTGTACGGTGGGGGCGGGCTGACGGGGGAGAGTACTTTCGAGCAGGATGATCATTATCCTCCTCGGTTCTTCTCCTTCCGGGATGACGAGCGGCTTCAGGAGTACGCGCGCGAGTGCTTCGAGATCGTCGACTTCCACGTCGTGGGGACTCATGGATGGCGATTCCAGTCGCTGACGCTCCGTCGTCCGGCGTCAGGTCATGACCTGGATCAGCGCGCCGGTGGCGGTGGCCCGTAGGATCCGGCCATGAGGATCATCGGCGTCCCCGTACAGGTGTGGGGCGCGATCGCGTTAGTCCTGGCCGTGGTGTGGGTGTTCGTGTGGCCGCAGCGCGAGGTCGACGGGGTGGCCTATCTGATCCTGCGGTGGGGCCACGCACTGGTGTGGCTGCTGCTGGGGATCGCGGCGTTCCTGGCGCCTGTGGCGTCGACGGCCGCGAAGGGGACGGGCATGGCCGCCGGGCTGGTCTACCTGGCGTTCCTGGTCACCGTCAGCATGAACGGCTGAAATCGGCGTGGTCGGATCCGTCGGCCGGGGTAGGCTCTGAGCAGCTAGGCAAATTTGGTTAGCTGGAGACGGAGAGACCATGGCCAACGAGATCACCGTGCCGCTGCTGCCCTGCCCGTCCATCGACGAGATCGCCGACTTCTACACCATGCTGGGCTTCACCCGGACCTACTACCAGCTGAGCCCGAACCCGTTCGTGGCACTCCAGCGCGAAGACCTGCGGCTGGGCTTCTTCGGCATCCCGGGCTTCAACCCGGAGGACTCCTACGGGAGCTGCTCCGTCATCGTGTCCGACACCGGGGAGCTCTTCGAGGCGTTCGCCGCGGGCATGCGCCGGACTCACGGCAAGCTCCTGGTCTCCGGGATCCCTCGGATGACCCGTCCACGCAAGCGCAAGAACGACGGGAACCACACCGGATTCGCGGTCATCGACCCCGGCGGGAACTGGATCAGGTTCTCGGCCGCCCAGCCGGAGCCTGAGGAGGAGGCCGGCGGAAAGCTCACCGCGACGCTGCACAAGGCCGTGGTGATGGGCGACTCGCACGGCAAGCACGTACGGGCGGCGCAGATCCTGGACGCGGCCCTGGAGCGGGACAAGGACACCGCTACGGCGGCCGAGCTGCTCGAAGCGCTGGCCTATCGCGCCGAGCTCGCGCTCCGCGCCGAGGATCCCGCGGCCGCCGGCGACGCCCTCGGGCGGGCCCGTGAGCTGGCCCTTTCCGCAGCCGATCGCGACAGGCTCGCCGGGACCCTGGAAGCCCTCGCGGACGTGGAGGCCGTTCTCCGGCCCGGAACATAGGACGTGCGTGTGGTCAGGAGGGGCTCGTTCTTCCGGTCGGGGGTCCGGGGACGGTCATGGCGCGGGATATCTCGGCCAGTGCCCACTCTCTCGGCTGGGGGGTGGGCAAGGTGTGGGCCAGGTCGGTCGCGCGGGTGAACTCGCCTTTTCGGGCCATGGTGATGATGACGGTGGCTGCGGTCTGCGGGTCGGTGGTGAGGGCGAGGGCGCGGTCGTACTGGCCGAGTGTGGACAGGGCTTGGGCCAGGTCAGCCGTCGCTTGTGGGGGAAGGGAAGCGCTTTCGGTGAGCAGTTCGTCGATCGTGCGTTCGGCCCGGTGGGTGTCGCCGGTCGCGGCCCAGGCCCGCGCCAGGCGCGCCCGGAGCCGGACGCGGAGGGCGGGATCGGTGGCCTGGGCGGCTGTCGCGTCGGCGTGGAGGAGCACCTGCGAGACGCGGCCTGGCGGGGCGCCTGTGGCTGCCAGCGCTTCTGCCACCGAGGACAGCGCGCCGCACTGCTCCAGCGGGTCTGTGACGTCCAACGCCGCTAGGAAGGCGCGGTCGAGCTGCCCGGACGCGATCAGGACGGCGGCCAGTGCCGCGGGAGTGTGCGCGGCGGCTTCGGCCTGGGCGAGTAACTCGGCCGCCTGGTCGAGCCGGCCGGTCGCGAGCAGGGTGTCGACCAGTTCGCGGAGCAGGCGGTCGTGGTCGCGGGAGGAGGTCACGGATCGGGCGGCGGTCTCGGCGTCCCGCAGGAGCACGACGGCGTGGTTGAGCTGGCCTGCCCGCGTTCGGGCTTTGGCCACCGACAGGAGCGCCTCTGCCCGGGGCGCTGCCTCCTCTATGGCCAGCGCGATGGATTCGGCCTGGTCGAGCCGTCCGGTCTGCGCGTGCCCGGCGGCCACGTGTCGCAGCGCCCAGGACCGTTGGCCCGGGTCGGGGATCGACGGGGTTCTCTCATACGCGTGGTCGTATGCGCCGATGTCGCACAGTGCCCGTACGAGGTCGGGCCACGGCGATGGCCATCGGGCGGCGGCGATCGCGTCGGCGCGGTCGAGCAGGCCAGCCCTTCCCAGGGTGGCCGCCAGCAGCCGCCAGGCCTCGAACCGCTCCTGCTCTTCGTAGAGGGTGTGGACCAGGAGCTCGGCGCGGCGCAGCAGCTCGTCCGCCTGTTCCCGGCGGCCCGCGTGGGCCAGGGCGTCGGCCAGCTCCGCCAGACCGCGGACTTGACGGATGTCGTCGGCGCCGTCTATGGCCAGGGCAGCGGCGGAGGCCTCGTCCAGGATCTCGCCGGCGCGTTCTGGGTGCCCGGCTCCGATCGCCGAGCGGGCTATCCGTGCGAGGGCCTGCTCACGCCGGAAACGGTCGGTGATCGCGCGGGCGAGCGCCACGGCGCGGTCGATCCGACCGGCCTGCGCCATCGTGGCCGCGACGTCGACCTGCAGGCTGCCGTCCAGGGCACGGACGTCGCCGAGCACCGCCGCGACGTCAGCGTCGGGGGTTTGGGCGGTGTGGAGCGTCCCCGCGTTGTCGGCGTGCATGTCGTTGTCCGGGGTTTGGGCGTTGTGGAGCGTCGCCGCGTCGTCGGCGTCCCGGGGTTGGGCGTGGTCGAGTAGTGCGGTTGCCTGGGCTTTTCTTCCTGACTTGAGGAGTTGGCGGGCCAGGGTGATGCGGCCGGCCCAGTCGGGGGTGGTGAGGGCGCGGGTGAGGTCTCCGCGTTCGGCGCAGGCGAGGGCGAGGGCGCGCAGTTCGGTCTGACGGGTGCCTGGGTTGGGGATGGCTCTGGCCGCCGTCTCGGCTCGGCGCAGCAGCTCCGCCGTACGGTCTGGATCGTCGATCGCCAGGGCGGCGGCGCGCAGTGCCTGGGTGCGGCACGATGGGTCGGCGATGTGCTCGGCGACCTCTACGGCCTGGTCGCCGCGCCGGGATGCGGCGAGTGCCTCGGCGACCACCAGCAGTGCGATATCGCGTCGCGGCCGGTCGGTGACGAGGAAGAGCGCGGTGGCGTAGGCCTGATCGAGCCGGTCGGCCCGGACGAGGGCCCGCGCGAAGGCGTCCCACCCCCAACTGGGGTCGGGATCCCGCCCGGCCACTGTCACCGCGCGGTCGATGTCGCCGGCCATGACCAGTGCCTCGGCCAGAGCTCTCAAACCTGTGGGGGAGAGCTCGGCTTCGGTGACGGGGGCGAGCGCTTCGGTGGTCCGGCCTGCCCGGGACAGGGCGCCGGCCACCGATCCGAGCGCGCCGATGCGGTCTTCCACGCGCTTGATGGCGTTCGCCGCGCGCAGTGCCTGTTGGAGCGGGCAGACCGTGGCCATGCCCGCGGCTACCGCGATCAGGATCTGCTCCTGCGGGCAGGTCGCGTCCTGGGCGATCCGCAGGGCGCGGTCCATCGCGTCGGCGGCTCCGTCGAGGTCGCCCTTCAGGGTCATCACCTCGGCGGAGGCTCCCAGCGTGCGGATCGATGTCTCCAGCACAGGGACCAGCCTAATGAGGAAAGCGGTGGCTTCCCCGGGATCGCGGGGTGCGGGACGATGGGAGTTCCAGCCTGAACATGGCGGTGGATGGCGATGACTGCGTCCGAGATGGTGCTCGCCGGGTTGTCGGCGGTGGTCGTGGTGGCGGTCGTGGGGTGGCGCGGGCTGGTGAGGGCCCGGCTGCGGGCCGAGGTGCGCAGCCGTCGAGCGGCGCTTCGGTCGCGGTCCGGGACGGCACGTTACTTCTTCGAGCGTGAGCGCGGGCGCTGGAGGCCGGAGCTCGACGTGGCGATGGCGGGCAAGCTGGAGGAGCTCGACCGGCGTGAGACGGAGGTCGGTGCGCTTGCGGCCGGTGATCCGGGGCTGGGCGACGTCGCGAGCCGGTTGGGCGGTGACTACGAGAGCTTCGGCAACCTGGTGAGGGCGCTGTCGGAGTGCGAGGCCGCCGCGTCGGGGCCGCATCCGGATATCGACGAGCTGCTGCCGGAACGCGATTCTTCGGAGGCGGTCGCCGCCCTCCGCAGCCGATGGGAAGGGCTGGAGGAGCGCCGCGTCCGGCTCGTCCAGCGGATACGGGACTCGTCTCCGGACGCCTGGGCGAAACTGGCGGGCAGCGCCACCTCGCTGGCCGCCGACTACAGGCGGCTGAGCGCGGACGTCACCCGGGCCTGGGAGCGGATGTTTCCGGACCGCGCCGCCGCCAGGGCAGCCGAGGAGCAGGCGGTGTTCGAGCACATCCTGGACGACATCGCCCGCCGGGGCCGGTCCGCTACCCGACGGCCGGATCGCTCCCGCGGCCATGTCTCCGACCCTGGCCCGTACGGCGATCAGGCGTGATATTGCGGAACCGGATGTTCCGCGATGGTCTCTAGCTTGGTCCGCATGACACATGACGTTCGCCCGTTCCGTATAGAGATCCCCCAGGCTGACCTGGACGACCTGCGCGACCGCCTGGCCCGTACCCGCTGGCCCAGCCGGTTGCCGGGAGCCGAGTGGAGCCGGGGGGTTCCTGTCTCGTACCTCAAGGAGCTGGTGGAGTACTGGGCGGGTGCGTACGACTGGCGGGCGCAGGAAGCGAAGCTGAACAGGTTCCCGCAGTTCACGACCGAGATCGACGGGCAGACCGTGCATTTCTTCCACGTACGGTGCGCCGATCCCGGCGCGCTCCCGCTGGTCATCACGCACAGCTGGCCGAACTCGATCGTGGAGTTCACGGAGCTCCTCGGCCCGTTGTCGGAGACCTTCCACGTGATCGCGCCCTCGCTGCCGGGGTTCGGGTTCTCCCCGTTCCCCGAGCCCGCCGACGAGCGGCCGTGGAGCGTCGAGCGGGTGGCCCGGACGTGGGCGGAGCTGATGGCGAGGCTGGGTTACGAGCGTTACGGGGTGCACGGCAACGACGCGGGGGCGCTGGTCTCGCCGCGGCTCGCCGCGCTGGCCCCGGAGCGGGTGGTCGGGGTGCACATCACCGGCGGCGTCGGCATGCCGACCGGGGATCCGGCCGAGCTGGAGGGGCTGTCGCAGGAGGATCGGGCGATGGTCGAGCACGTGGCCGGGATGCTGAGCGGTGAGGGCGGCAGCGGGTACGCGCCGTACCTGGCCGCGCGGCCGCAGACGCTCAGCTACGGGTGGGCGGATTCGCCGGTGGCCCAGCTGGCCTACCTCGTGGAGCGGTTCAAGGAGTTCGACGGCTGGCCCGACGGGGAGGTGCCGCGGGAGCCGGTCGACCGCGACCTGGTTCTCGGCAACGCGAGCCTCTACTGGCTGACGGGCACCGGCGGGTCGTCGTCGTGGACCTACTACGAGGGCGCGGCCGGCATGCCGATCGACCAGAAGGCGGTGCCTACGGGCGTCTCCCACGGCGGCCCCGACGCCTTCCGCCGGCTCGCCGAGCGCGGGAACGCCATCGTGCACTGGGAGGACCACGAGCACCCCAGCCACATGCTCGCGATGGCGGCGCCCGGCCCGCTGGCGGCCGACATCCGCACGTTCTTCGCAGGTCTCCCGGTGTGAAAGAACGTCCAGGCCGGCCGTGCGGGCCGGCCTGGACGGTCGGATCAGGACAGGTCGAACCGGTCGAGGTTCATGACCTTGTCCCACGCCGCGACGAAGTCGTTCACGAACTTCTCCTTCGCGTCGTCGCACGCGTACACCTCGGCGAGCGCGCGCAGCTCGGAGTTCGAGCCGAAGACCAGGTCGGCGCGGCTACCGGTCCACTTGACCTCGCCCGTCGCGGAGTCGCTGCCCTCGAACGCGTTGGCGTCGCCGGCGACCGGCTTCCACGTCGTGCCCAGGTCGAGCAGGTTGACGAAGAAGTCGTTGGTCAGCTGGCCCGGGGTGTCGGTGAGGACGCCGAGCTGCGACTGCCCCTGGTTGGCGCCCAGGACGCGCAGGCCGCCGACGAGGACCGTCATCTCGGGGGCGCTCAGGGTGAGCAGGTTGGCCCGGTCGAGCAGGAGGTACTCGGCCGGCAGGCGGTTGCCCTTGCCCAGGTAGTTGCGGAAACCGTCGGCGGACGGCTCCAGCACGGCGAACGACTCGACGTCGGTCTGCTCCTGCGACGCGTCGGTGCGGCCCGGCGTGAAGGGCACCTGGACGTCGTAGCCGGCGTCCTTGGCGGCCTTCTCGACGGCGGCGGCGCCGGCGAGCACGATCAGGTCGGCGAGCGAGATCTGCTTGCCGCCGGTCTGGGAGCCGTTGAACTCCTTCTGGATCCCCTCCAGGGTGCCCAGCACGTTCGCGAGCCGGTCGGGGTCGTTGACCTCCCACCCGATCTGCGGCTGCAGGCGGATGCGCGCGCCGTTGGCGCCGCCGCGCTTGTCGCTGCCGCGGAAGGTCGAGGCCGAGGCCCACGCGGTGGACACGAGCTCGGACACCGACAGGCCCGAGGCGAGGACCTTCGCCTTGAGCGCGGCGACGTCCTCGTCACCGACCAGCTCGTGCGTCACCGCCGGCACCGGGTCCTGCCACAGCAGCGTCTCGGCCGGGACCTCCGGGCCGAGGTAGCGGGAGGCGGGGCCCATGTCGCGGTGGGTCAGCTTGAACCAGGCGCGGGCGAAGGCGTCGGCGAACTCCTCGGGGTTCTCGTAGAAGCGCCGCGAGATCGGGCCGTAGATCGGGTCCTCGCGGAGCGCGATGTCGGTGGTCAGCATCGACGGCGCGTGGCGCTTCGACGGGTCGTGGGCGTCGGGGATCGAGTCCTTGCCGGCGCCGTGCTTCGGCCGCCACTGGTGGGCGCCGGCCGGGCTCTTGGTCAGCTCCCACTCGTAGCCGAACAGGTTCCAGAAGAAGTTGGTCGACCACCGCGTGGGCGTCGAGGTCCAGGTGACCTCCAGGCCGCTGGTGATCGTGTCGCCGCCCTTGCCGCTGCCGTAGGTGCTCTTCCAGCCCAGGCCCATCTGCTCGATGGGGGCGGCCTCGGGGTCGGGGCCGACGTGGTCGGCGGGGCCGGCGCCGTGGGTCTTGCCGAAGGTGTGACCGCCCGCGATCAGGGCGACCGTCTCCTCGTCGTTCATCGCCATCCGGCGGAACGTCTCCCGGATGTCGCGGGCCGCGGCCAGCGGGTCGGGGTTGCCGTTCGGGCCCTCGGGGTTGACGTAGATGAGGCCCATCTGGACGGCGCCGAGCGGGTTCTCCAGCTCGCGGTCGCCGGTGTAGCGCTCGTCGCCCAGCCAGGTGGACTCGGGGCCCCAGTAGACGTCGTCCTCGGGCTCCCAGACGTCCGCACGGCCGCCGGCGTAGCCGAACGTCTTGAAGCCCATCGACTCCAGGGCGACGTTGCCGGCCAGGACCAGGAGGTCGGCCCACGAGAGGTTCTTGCCGTACTTCTTCTTGACCGGCCACAGCAGGCGGCGGGCCTTGTCGAGGTTGGCGTTGTCGGGCCAGCTGTTGAGCGGCGCGAAGCGCTGCTGGCCGGCTCCGGCGCCGCCGCGGCCGTCACTGATGCGGTAGGTGCCGGCGGCGTGCCAGGCCATCCGGACCATGAACGGGCCGTAGTGGCCGAAGTCGGCGGGCCACCAGTCCTGCGAGGTCGTCAGCAGCTCGGCGATGTCGCGCTTGACGGCCGGGAGGTCGAGGCTCTTGAACGCCTCGGCATAGTCGAAGTCCTCGCCGAGGGGGTTGGCCACGGCGGGGTTCTTGGCAAGGATCTTCAGGTTGAGGCGGTCCGGCCACCACTGGTGGTTTCCGCCACCCTGCGTCGGGTGCGGCGCGCGGTGTGCGACCGGGCAGGCGCCTTCGCCCTCCGTCTTGGGGTCGGTGACGATCGCATCATGGTTCTCGGTCATGGGAGTCCTTCGGATCAGGCGGTGGAACAGTCGGGGCACCGGCCCCAGAAGATGACCTCGGCTTCGTCGATCGAGAAGCCGTGGTCGTCGGACGCGCTCAGGCATGGCGCGTGGCCGACCGTGCAGTCGACGTCGGCGACGGCGCCGCACGAACGGCACACGATGTGGTGGTGGTTGTCCCCCACGCGCCCCTCGAACCGGGCCGCACTGCCGGCCGGTTCGATGCGCCGTACGAGCCCGGCGGCGGTGAGTGCGTGGAGGGCCTCGTAGACAGCCTGGAGAGAGATGTGGCCTACACGATCGCGCACCCCCGAGGCGATGGTCTCGACATCGAGATGGTCACCGTCCCGGACGGTCTCGAGCAGTGCGACCCGGGCGGCCGTGACCCTCAGGCCGGCCCCGCGCAGCTCCTCGGCGGTGGTCTTGGGTGCGGTCATGGTGGTCAACCTACTGACTAAACCTGAACGATACAAGTTAATGAAGGACCCAAGTTTGGTGAACTTCCGGTCATGAGCGCTTCCGGAGGCGTCCGGTCGTCAGGTCCAGGGCGTGGACGCGATCACTGGTGTCGCGGACGAGGAATCGCCCCTTCTCGGTCCAGCCGAGACCGGCGGCGAGGTACTCGTCGCCGAATTCCGGCTCGACGCTGGACACCCGCGTGCCGGTGCTCGAGTCGTAGGTCTCGACGCGTATCAGGCCGCGGACGATCACGAGGCGGCGGCCGTCCGGAGAGAGGTGGTACGTGTCCCCGACGATGTTCTTGCCGGCCTTCCGGGCAGGGAGGCGCATCCGCGTCCTGCCCCGGTAGTCGAGGACGAGCACTCCGGCCGGTGTCGTGGCGACGATGCCGGCCATGCTGAGGTCGTGCACCCGCCGAACTCCGGGGATCGACACCGTGGTCCAGGTCTGGGTGTCGATGATGCGTGCGCCTTCCTTGACCAGGGCGACATATCTGTTCTGGCGGGCGAATGTGGCCGTGGGCACCGCGGCGTCGGCGAGAGGGCCGGTGAGAGGGCGGATATTCTCGGCGTCCTGGTAGACCATGCGGCGATCGCGCCTGCCCAGGTAGACGACGGCCTTTCTGCTCTGGCTGCGGGCGAAAGGCGGCTTCGTGGGCGCCTTGCCTTTCCTGCTGATGTACGGGGCGGCCTGGGGAAATGGCTCACCGTTGACTTGCCATGACTGGCAGGGGTCGTCCAGCAGGTCGTTCAGCGCGCAGGTGGGAGCGGTCAATTTCCGTGCTGCGGTGAATGCGGCCGTCCCGTCGGGAACCGATTTCGGCAATGTGTATTCGGGCAGAATCCGTTCCGGTGCCTGGCCGGGGGTGAGCAGCGCGCCCGACAGGACGATCGCGGTTCCCGCGAGGTAAAGAGAGCGGGTCGACCAGTGGCCGATGGCCAGTTCGGCGGGGGACGCCCCGGCCGGTGGGCGAGGGGCGGGTTCACGGGTGAGGTGCCGCACGGCCAGCGCGACGGCGAGGACGGCGGTCGTGCGGGCCAGGACTTCCGCCGTGAACTCCCGGTCCACCACGAAATAGGCGCATACCGCGAGGGAGCCCGCCAGGCTGAGCTGCCATGTCGTCCGATAGATCTCCGTCTGGAGCGCGGGTTGTCGCGCGTGGCACAGAACGCTGACCGCACACCAGCCCAGCACCAGATAGAACGGGTCATCGGTGAGGAGGGCCAGTGGGACGGCGGGAACGAGGGTGATCAGCCGCCACCGCCGCCGCTCGGCGAAATGGTCGATGATCCGGCGGGCGTCGGCTGATGTGACGGTCAGGCCGGTCAGTTCGGCGAACCTGCTGAGCCGCTCCCGGGTGACCGGCGCGAGCGCCGCCAGGATGGCGATCGTCGTGACTATCCAGGTGATCATCGGCGGTGTCGTCACGACTTGCCACCATATAAGGTTCTTTCTCGTGGGTTCGGATGAAATATGGGAGCGATTCGGTATCGCCTCGTGGCGTGCCCATCTGGCGCGATTACGACTCGTCGTCGCCGCAGGCCTTTCGCTCACCGTTTTCGCTGCGGCCTTCTGGTGGTCGGGGGCGATGACGCCGCGCATTACCTGGGAACCTGAGCCGTTTTTTGCCAGGGCTCACGTGGATGAGCGCGGCATCCTGAGCATCAGTCTCGAAATCGCGGTGGAAAACGAGGGAATAACCCCCTTCGTCCTCACAGGTTTGTCGATGAACATTCCTGGCCTGCGCCTTCTTCCCGCGGAAGAGGCGGGAGAGATCGAAGTGGACGCCGGAGGTCGGGAGTGGCTGACCAGGGAGATCGCCATCACCGACTGCGCGGCGGTGCCGCACGAGCCTCGGCCGGTCAGCTTCACCTATAGCACCTGGATGGGCTCTGGTTCGGCGGAGGCGATGTGGGGCCCCTGGTGGATGTCGAACACCGCCGGAGGAGTGCCTGTCGCCTGGCAGCGAGCACTCGCTAGAGATGCCTGCAGCAAGGCGGTGAGCGGCGAATGGTTCTGACGCTCCCGTACGAGGAAGGTCCCGCGGGTCTCCGCCCGCTCAAGCGGATCGTCGCCGGTCTCGTCATCGTGTACTGCGCCCTTCGCGTCAACGACTTCGACCTGCTGCTGAACCCTCTCGGCTGGGCGATGTGCGCGACCCCGCTGCTCCTGCTGCGGCGATCGGCCGGGGACCCCTTCGACCTGGCCAGGACCTCGGTCCTGGCCATGGTCTGCCTGTCGGCGGTCGCCGTGTTCGCCGGCTGGGTGGGGCCGAGCCTCGGGTCCACGCCCTCTCCCGTCGTCGAACTGATCGGCGTCGCCGAGGGAGTGGGCGGGCTGGTCGCCGTCTGGCTGATCACCGACGCCGTCATCAGGAGGATCCGGTCGTACGGGATCGCCTCCGGGGTGGCGGTCCTCGACGTGCTGCGCTGGGTCGTGGTCGGGCTGGGCGCGCTCGGCACGCCGGCCGGTCTCGGTTACACCGCGCTGGGGCCCGTCGTGGCGGTCGGCTGGTTCGCGTGTCTCGCCGCGCTGCTCGTGATGCTCTACCGGTCGGCCAAGCTTCCGTACGCGGCATCCGTACGGAAGCTCGGGGCATGATCCGAAGGTCTCACGGCCAGTACGGGGCGAGGATGTCGAACTTGTTCGGCAGCCCCAGCTGGTAGCGGATGTCGTCCAGGTCGTAGAGGGACTTGAACTCCTTCGGCAGGTAGAGGTCGTACAGCCTGGCCTTGGTCGCCGAGGAGCCTGCGGCGTCGAGGATGGCGTTGGCGGTCTTGCGGCCGGCCTCGTTGCCGCCCTCCATGGTCGCCAGGTTGATGTTGTTGCGGACGTAGTCGGCGGCCAGGTAGAAGTTCGGGATCCGGGTGGTGGCCTCGGGACGGTTCGCCCAGGAGCTCGGGGAGTTGATGAGCAGCGGCTCGTCGTTGGCCACCGCGGGGGTGCCCTCGCCGCTGATCGCGGGGTCGACGAACCAGCTGTGTACGAGCGAGTCCGGCAGCAACTGGTTGCCGTTGGGGGTGACGGCGCGGATCTGGGCCAGCACCTCCTGGACGATCTCCGGGCGGGTGCACTGCTTGGCGGTCTTCCCGAACAGGATGCCCGGACTGTTCCAGTCGGACAGGTCGATCGACAGGCAGTCCTTGGCCACGCCGTCTCCGTAGGCGGCGGGGAAGTCGGTCGTCCAGAACTGCGCCTGGCTGATCGAGGTGAGCGCCCACGGGGTGCCGGCGTAGACCAGGTGGCCCTCGACGATCGGCGTGGGCTGCTTGAGGTAGATCATGACGCCGTTCATCCAGTCCGTCTCCAGGTGGCTCAGGCGGGCCAGCTGGGGGTCGGCGGACTTCATGGAGGACGACAGGAGCGGCATGACCCGCTCGATCGGCATCGCGGCCACGTAGTGGTCGGCGGTGACGGTGCCGGCGGCGCCGGTGGGGTCGGTCACCCGCGCGCCGGTGATCCGCCCGCCGGAGTGGTCGAAGCCGGTGGCGGACCAGCCGACCTTGAACTGGACGCCGAGCCCGGTCAGGTAGTCGATCCAGGGGTTGATCCACACGTCGTTGGACGGGCCGTTGAGCACCTGGTCGGGCGGGCCGTACGGGCCGAGCCCGAGGCCGCTGTAGAGGAGCGCCTCGAACATCATCGCGATCGTGCGGGTGTTGGCCCTGTCGGGCTGGGCGGCCACCAGGGAGGCGGTGAACATCCTGGTCAGCAGCTCGCGGTACTCGACCGACATGATGTCGGACTTGGTGAAGTCGGAGAAGCTCATGTTCTCCCACTGGCCGAGCTTCCGGCGGGGGCCGCTGGTGATGAACGTGATCATCTTCGACAGGAAGAAGTTGATCTGCGTGAGCGGGATGGTGGTGCCCGCGATGATCGCGCTCCGTAAGAAGTCCTGGATGACCTCCGGGGTGAGGCCGTTGCTCAGTTCGCTGGGGATGGGGACGCGCAGGAACTTCTTCCGGTAGGCGATGGCCGTGAGGCTGGCGGCCACCAGGTTGTCGCGCACGGTGCCCGAGCCGAACGGGATGCGGCTCATCGTGTCCGGCAGGTTCTGGTAGAAGCCGGGGAAGAAGCGGAAGCCGTGCTCGCCCGGCAGGTCCTTGCGCCCGCCGGTGGCGGTGCCCGGCACCGGGATGCTCCTGGACTTGCCGCCGAGGACCTTGCGCTCGTACACCGTGACCTGGAAGCCGCGCTCGGCCAGCTCATGGGCGGTGCTCAGGCCGCCCATGCCGGCGCCGAAGATCGCCACGTTGCGGCCGGTGACACTGCTCTTGAGCAGGGCGGGGGCGGCCGCTCCGGCGCCTTCGGCGCCCCATAACGGCCCGGCCGCCGCTCCTGCTGTCGCGGCCAGCGCGCCGGTGACGAACCTCCGCCGGTTGATCCCGCCCTGACCGTTGTCCCGGGTCTCCTGCTCTGCCATGGTGCGGCCTCCGCTCACCGTTTAGCTAACCGACACAGCTGTTGGTTCAGCTAGGCGAGACGATGAACGCGTGGATCACTCTTGTCAAGACGCGGATGTGCGCCCGGGTGTGTGGGAAAGACCGTTCCACAGCACGAGCATGGCGGCGTCGACGAGTTGCTCGCGCGGCATCTGCGGGTTTCTCGCCCACCACTGGGCGAGGCCGTCGGTGCCGGAGATGAGCAGCTCGACCACGGCGTGGGCCGCGTCGGTGTCGGGGTCGAGGCCGAGGTTGCGCAGGTCGCGGCCGAGCATGACGGCGACCGAGCGGGTGCGGGCCTCGCGGATGCCCCAGCGCACGGCCTTGATCTCCGGGTCGTCCTCGTCGGTGTGGTCGAACAGCAGGCGGCGCGCGGCCGGCCAGTCCTCGGAGAAGCTGAAGTAGGCGTCGAGCGTGGCGCGCAGGCGGCGGCCGGGCGAGCCGGTGCCGGTGATGCGGGCGCCGATGTGTTCGACCAGGCGCGCGTTCTGTTCCTGCAGGACCGTGATGAGCAGCACGCGCTTGGACGGGAAGTGGTCGTAGAGGACCGAGCGGGTCACCCCGGCCGCGGCCGCGATCTCTTCCATGGCGGTGGCGTGGTAGCCGCGGGCGGCGAAGACCTCCAGAGCCGCCTCGGTGATGCGGGCCCGACGAGCCGAGCCCCGCATGCGTTTCTTCGGCTCCTGGATCGCCATGCCCGGCAGCCTACCCCCGACCCGTTGACGCCGCGCCGCTGCGGGCATAAAACCGACACTAGAGTCGGTTAGCGCGCCAGGAGGCCCGATGCCAGAGCATGCGGACGTCGTCATCGCCGGAGCACGCTGCGCGGGTTCGTCCACCGCGGCGGCCCTGGCGCGGCGCGGATGCAAGGTGATCGTCGTGGACCCGGCGCGGTTCCCCTCCACCACGGTCTCCACCCATCTGCTCTTCGCGTCGGGGGTCGCCGAGTTGTCCAGGGTCGGCGCCCTGGAACGGGTGGAGAAGATCGGCGCGCCCAAGCTCTCCCGCGCCTTCGTCGGCGGCCCGGGCCACGCCGCCTCTGGCCGCTACACCCCGATCGACGGCATCGACTACGGCCTGTGCGTGCGGCGGACCGCGCTGGACGCGGCCCTGGTCGAGACGGCCCGCGAGGCCGGCGCCGAGGTCAGGGAAGGCCACCGCGTCGTCGACCTCCTGTGGGAGGGCGGCCGGGCCGTGGGCGTCAAGGTCAGCGAGCGCGGCGGCCGGGAGTACGAGGTGCGCGCCAACCTGGTCGTCGGCGCCGACGGGCGCCGCTCCACCGTCGCCCGGCTGGCGGGCGCCGAGCGGCCGCGCGCGTTCCACGCCAACGGCCGGGCCTGCTACTACGCGTACTACGAGGACCCGCGGGAGGAGTGGCGCACGACCGCGGCGATGTGGCTGACCGGGCGGGAGCTGGGCAACGCCTTCCCCTGCGACGGCGGGCTGACGATGGTGCTGCTGATGCCGCCGGCCGAGCGGGCCGCCGACTTCAGGGGCGACCTGGAGGCGGAGTTCGCCCGTACCGTCGGGCTGGTGCCGGGGCTGGCCAAGCGCCTTGAGGGGTGTACGAAGGCGACCAAGATCGTCAGCTCGGCCGCGCATCCGTCGTACTTCCGGACCTCGGCGGGGCCCGGCTGGGCGCTGGTCGGCGACGCCGGGCACTTCAAGGACCCGGTGACGGCGCAGGGCATCCGCGACGCCCTCAGGTTCGGGAGGCTGCTGGGCGAGCGGGTCGCGGGCGTGGTGGACGACGCGGCGGCCGTCGACGAGGCGACCCGGGCCTGGGAACGGTCGCGTGACGCGCAGTGCCTGATCATGTATCACTGGACGAACCTGCTCGGGCGCGGCGACGGGCTCGCGTACGTGCAGATAGAGCTGTTGCGAGGGCTGACCGAGGGGCCCGGCGGGGTCCGGCGGATCCTGGAGGTCTACTCCAGGATCCGCGACCCGCGCGAGACGCTGGCCATGGGCGGCATGATCAAGGCGGTCGCCCGCGCCCTGCGCGACAACCCGCGCTCCCGCCTGGCCGTGCTGAAGGCGACGGCCGAGACGCTGCGGGAGATCGCCGGGCATCACGACGAGGCAAGGCGGCTGCTCCGCCCCGCCTCATGACCGCCCGGCGGGGTCCGACGCGCTGACGGGTCGTCCGGTGGTGGTGGGTGCCGTCCCGCCTTGTGAGGGGTGTCCGGTGGTGGTCGGTTGAGTCCCGGCCTGTGAGGGGTGGGCGATCAGCACGTAGCGTTCGTCGCTGATCGGGCGGCCCCACAGGGCCGGGTCGGTGAGCTGCTCGTGGTGGACCACCCGGGCGATCGGGGCGAGCGCCTGGGCGAGCCGCTCGGCGGGGACGCCGCCGAGCCAGGGCAGCGGGGGCGACGGCGACGCGTACGGGGTCTGTCCGGGGGCGTCCCAGCGGCCTTCGACCAGCACCAGCCGGCCGCCCGGCCGGAGCAGCCCCAGCCAGCGGCGCAGCGCGTCCTCGGGCGCGGGCAGGGTCCACATCAGATGGCGTACGAGGATCGCGTCGTAACGCGCGCCGGCCTCGACGGGCGGGTCGGCGGCGTCGCCGACGTGCAGGGGCACACCGAAACCCGCCTGCTCCAGCTTCAGGCGGGCCTGGTCGATCATGCGCGGGGAGAGGTCGACGCCCGTGGGGCGGTGGCCCTGCCGGGCCAGGAGGAGGGTCAGCGAGCCCGTGCCGCAGCCCAGGTCGAGGATGTCGGAGGCCGCGCTGGGCAGCCACTGGGTGAGCCGCAGCCACCAGGCCGCGCGGACGTGCGGGCTGCGGAGACCGTGGTCGGGCTCCTGGTCGAAGGCGTCGGCTGATGAGTCCCAGTAAGTCGAGATGGGAGCGAGATCGGGTGTCGGCACCCGCGCAGTCTCGCAGCGGGCGCCGACAGTTTCCGCGCGGCGTTCAGGCGGCCGGGATGGACCGGCTCCACCAGGCGTTCCAGCGCGCCTCCAGGTCCGCGAACTCCTCGTCGGTCCGCCCGTACGTGGTCAGGATCATCATGGCGACCCCCTCGGGGTGGACCGGGACCGGCGGGGTGTGGGCGACCACGAGGAGACCGTCGCCCCAGCCGTCCACGGTGAGGCCGAGCTGGTGGTCGGAGCGGAACCAGACCGTGCCCGCGAGCGGCTCGCCGGTGGGGGCCGCGTGCTCGTACGGGGCGCCGGGGGCGAGGCCCGCGAGCGCGTCGAGGCCGGCGGCGGCCAGCGGCGGGGTGGTGCCGTGGCCTGAGAGGAAGACGGTGCGCCGGTCGGCGCCGGGGTGGCGCTCCAGGGCGAACTTGAGCTGGTGGATGAAGGTGACCCAGCCCTCGTTGACATCGTCGTAGTAGGCGTCCCACTCGGTGTCGCCGCTGAGCGGGGCGCGGGTCATGCGCAGGTGGGTGCGGCCCTCGCCGGCGTCGGTCAGCTCGAACCTGTCGCCGCCCTGGACCTCCATCCAGTGTTCCTGCGGCGACTCGGTGACGTGCTCGGCGTAGATGAAGTCGATCTCCTTGTCGAGGCCGTCGAAGTGCCAGCCGTGCCAGCGCCGGATCTGCTCCGGGTCGCGCAACGCCCGCCACACCTCCGCGACCGGCGCGGAGATGGTGACCTCGACGGTGAACCGCTCTTCCGTCATCTGCCTGGCTCCTTGCGTGGGGTGGGATGGCCGCCGGCGGTGAGGCGGTAGGGCCTGCCGCCGGCGGTGTCGTAGCGGGCCGCGACGCGGGAGACGGCCTCCGCCAGCTCGTCGGTGAAGCGGTGCACGTCGCCGGGCTCGGCGAAGCGCACCTCGGCCTCCAGCGTGAAGGTCAGCAGGCGGACGCCCTGCCGGTCGGCCTCCGCGGCCATCCGGGTGACGTCGCGTACGGTGCCCGCGGCGACCTCGACCAGGTGCTCGGCGGCGTGCCGGTCGGCGATGCGGGCGAAGCCGGCGTCGACCTCGGAGGGCTCGGCGGGGGAGCCGAGCACGCCGGGGTCGACGAGGAAGGCCTTGGCGGTGGCGCGCATGACGCGCTCGACGCAGCCGCGGCGGCGGCGCTCCTCGACGAGCTCGACCAGCTCCTCCTGCTCCAGCACCTTCAGGTGGTAGCCGACCCGCTGGCGCGGCATGTCGAGCTCGGCCGCGAGCTGCACCGCCGACGCGGGCTCGCGCAGGCGGGCGAGGAGCTGCCTGCGGATGGGCGTCAGGGCGACGCGCAGGCGCTCGGGCTCGTCCATGAGCGACATCTCGGTGGCTGCCATACGGCGATGAAACCATTGGACAGTTTTTCCTGTCAATTGGACGAGTGTGCATTTTTCGCGATTACGCCTGATACGTGGAGTTATGCACGGTAATGAGCAGGCCGCTGCCGCACCGTAGGGGACGAACATGAGCGGCGCTCGACCGAGCGCCGCCGGAGATCTCATACGGGGTGAAATCCATGAACAGCATCAAGCGTGGCGTGACTCGCGTGGCCCTGCTCGGCGGCCTGGCGGCCGGCGTGCTGGCCGCGATGCCCGCCGCGGGCAACGCCGTGGCCGGTGAGCCGACAGTCACCAGGAGCGGCGTCACCGTGACCATCACGGCGCCGAACATCGCCAGGGCCGACAACGTGACCGTCCAGGAGGTGAGCGGCCGGCTGCACGTGTTCGGCGCGGTCGTCGCCGGGACGGGCTGCACCACGGTCTCCGCCAACGAGGTGAACTGCGGCTCCGGAGTCACCACGGTCAACGCCGCCCTGGGCGCGGGCAACGACCGCTTCTCGTCGCTGGTCGGCGTGCGGGGGACCGTGGACGGCGGCACGGGCGGCGACGTCTTCCTCGCCGGGCGCGGCTTCCGCGGCACCGGTCTGACCTACGTGGGCGGCGGCGGCGCCGACACCGTCGACTACGGCTCCAGCGGCACCCCCGTGAAGGTGAGCAAGAACGGCGCCGCGGACGACGGCCGGCCCGGCGTCGACCTCGACAACGTCGCCTCCGACGTGGAGACCGTCCGCGGCACCGTCGGCGCCGACACGCTGATCGGGCACTCGGGCGCCGACACGCTGATCGGCGACCAGGGCGCGGACACCCTCGACGGCAAGGGCGGCGACGACGTGATCGACGCCCGCGACGTCCAGGGCACCAAGGACACCCTGGTCGACTGCGGCACCGGCACCGACCAGGCGTTCGCCGACCAGGCGGACGCCCCGGTGTCCTGCGAGACCGTCTCCAAGTAGAGAACCCGGAGCCCGGCACGAGAACTCCCGTGCCGGGCTTCGTCACATGATCCATTAAGTCGCTATATTTCGCCCATGCCTCCCCAGGACGAGACGCACGACGAGGTACTCCCGAGCATGGACGACCCACCGGCAGGGGAACGGTGGCTCGCGCCCGCGCTCAGGGAGCAGCGGCTGTACGAGCTGTGCCGCGAGGGCGGCGACGAGGCGCACCTGGCCTACCTGAGGATCGTCGCGGCGGAGGGGCTCTACCGGCCGGTGGCTCTCGGGCAGGCCGTGGGCAGCGACGGCGCCGCGCCGCTGCACGTGACCACGCTGCCGGACGGACGCCGGCTCGTGCAGGTATACACGGTGGGCGTGCTGCCCCGGCCGCATCCCGACGTGGTGTACGAGTTCATCACGCTGCGGGGCCTGATCTCGCTCTGGCCGCGGGACGTACGCGTCCTCCTGGTCAACGGGGCGACGCCGTGCGCGCGGGCGTTCCTGGCCGGGGAGGACGAGCGGGAGACCTGGCTCGGGCTGCACGACGAGCTGTTCGAGCCCGACGGCACCTGCGACCGCATCGAGACCCGCCGCACCGGCATGCCGCACGACGAGGGCCTGCTGCGCGGCCTCGCCTGCGGGGCCCACCTGTGCTACGGCAACGGCGACGCCTGGAACACGCTGGACTGGCACGGCGCCGGCTACAGCAGCGAGGTCGAGCGGCTGGCCGGAAGCTGGGGGATCGACGGTCACGACAGCTGGCTGGACACCACGGAGCTGCTGCTCGCCGCCGAGCTCAGCCCGTGGGTGTGGGACTACGTGCTCGGCGCCCGCCTCTGGCTGGCCCAGGAGACGGGCGAGCGGCGCGTCGACCCGGTGGTGTGGCGCGACTGCGTCGAGCAGAGCATCCGCTCGCAGCTCCAGGACGAGGTCTCCGGCGAGGAGCTGGACGACCTGGCGGCGAGCCTGCGCGGGCTCGCGGGCAAGATCATGCGGTACGAGTCGCGCTTCCGGGCCGACGGCCTCCTCCCGCCCGACGGGTACGTGCGCACCGTCGCCGCCTGGGACCTGGGCCGCGCCACGATGGTGGCCCGGTGGGGCCGCGGCGCTCGGTACGCCGGCGAGCAGGAGCTGCACGCCGCGGTCGAGCGGGCGGGCAAGGCGGTGCAGGCCGCGTACGGTTCCTGGCCGGAGTTCTCGGCCGGCTACATCCTCGGCCGCTGCCTGCACTTCGACGAGGAGACGTTCGGCGACTGGTACACCACGGTCCTGGACGCCCACCGCGCCCTCCTGGCCGCCCCCGACAGCCCGTGGAACACGGTCCCCCTGCACTGACGGCTAGCCGCGGTCCGCGCCCCCGGCGCCGCTCGCGCACACGGTGGACCGGGTGTGGAAGAGGCCGTAGTGCTTGCCCCAGTAGATGCGGCCCGTCGCCATGACGCAGCCGCGCGAGACGTTGAGCCGGGCGGTGTCGGTGCGGCCGGTGTACCAGCCGCGCCTGGCCGTCGACTGCAGCTGGCCGTCACACCGGCCGAAAGCGCTGCTGGGGCGGGCGCAGTGCTTCAGCATGATCGTCATGTGCTTCCTGGTGCCCCAGGTGGCGTTCGTGGAGTTGAGGTACGCGCAGGCGGTCGAGGTGCGGGAGTCGTAGAACACGTGGATGTACGCCGCCTTCAGCATCTCCCGCGTGTGGACCGCCTCGCGCATCACCCGCTTCCCGGAGCAGGTCGGCAACTGAGTGGACGACTGGGCGGATGACTGGGCGGACGCGGTGGCGGGCAGACCGGTAAGCGCGGCGGCGGCGACGAGCCCGACGATCAGCGATCGCATGATGTCTCCTCAAGGCTTCGGCTCGCACTGCTGTGCGAGCATGAGTGGTTCGCAAGACGCAGGTTGGCCCGGGGCCGGCGGCGGGGCCAGAGGGCGCATGGCGTGCAATCGTGCGCGGCCATGCACCCCTGGCTTCACCTGCGGTTCCACGGTCCGGTGAACAATTGCGGGAAGGGGGTGCGCGCCAAGATGGGGACGTTCGAGGAGCTCGTGGACCGGCTCGCCGCGGCGCTGGACGAGGCGGCGGAGGGCATCAGGGAGGCACTGCGCTCGCAGGGACGCCCGCAGAAGTACCTGGCGAACCGGGTCGCCGACGCCAGCCCTTCGCTCATCTCCCGCTGGCTGTCAGGAGCCCGCCAGCTAGCCGACCGCAACCGCCTGCCCGGCGAGGAGGCGATGCGGCAGATCGCCACCGCGCTGGAGCTGCCTCCGGAGCGGGCCCGGACGCTGATCGCGCTCGGCGGCGGCATCGACGAGCTGCGCAGGCGGCTGGAGGGCGAGGAACGCGGCTGGCGGGCCAGGGCCGCCGAGCACCGCGGCCGCGAGGCCGCTCTCCAGCCCGCGCCGGCCCCCCGCAGGTCGGTGCCGCTCCTGACCGCCGCCGTCGCCACCGCGACGGTGGCGGTGATCTCCTTCCTGGGCGGGGTGCTCGCGGGCCGGAGCTGGGGCACCGAGCCGCCGCCGTCCGTCGCCGCCACCGTGACGGCCGGGCAGGGCGCCGGGGACCGCTGCAGCACCTGGGCCGACGCGGGCGACGGCGTCCAGCTGGAGGCGTGCGTACGGATCCGCGAAGGCCGCATGCTGATCAGGAGCCGCCTGCGTGGCCCGGTCGGCACCCGCGCGGACATGGTGGTGCAGGCGTACGACACGTTCCTGGAGAAGCCGGTCACCAAGGAGCTGAAGTGTCACCGGATGCACCTCACGTCGGAGGGGCAGATCCAGACGTGCGGCTGGCACGAGATCAGGCCGCCGTACGGGCCGGAGTACGCGGCGCGGGCCGGGTGGCGTGCGGCCGGTGACGGCCCGTTCGGCGGGCACGTGCTGAGCTCGGGCCTGCGCTGGTGAGGGCGGCGGGGCGCGTCCCTTGACGCACCGGGTTGGTATGCCCAAACCTGGGGAGGTTTCTTCTCCTAACCAGGGGAGCGCCGGTGGGCGAGAGCACGATCCGGGGCCGCGGGGTGGCGCGCTGGCTCGCCGCCCTGGCGCTCCTGCTGGTGGCCGCCTGCGGGTCCGGCGACGCCGGTGAGCCGCCGGTGAACGCCGACGACGTGATGTTCGTCCAGATGATGGTGCAACACCACCGGCAGGGGATCGAGATGGCCGGGGTGGGCGCCGAGCGGGCGACCACGGAGGAGCTGAAGACGCTGGCGGCGGCCATCGTGAGCACGCAGCAGAGCGAGGTCGAGATGATGCTGCGCTGGCTGCACGCGTGGGGGCAGCCGATCACGCCGCCCGACGGGGCGCACGACCACCACGGCGGGCTGCCCGAGACCGACCGGAAGAAGATCGCCGCGCTCAGGTCGGCGAAGCCGTTCGAGCCGGAGCTGCTGAGGCTGCTCCTGGCCCATCAGGACGGGGCGGTCCAGATGGCCGCTCAGGAGGTCCGCGACGGGGTGAACCACGAGGCGACCCGCTGGGCGGCTCAGGTGCAGGAGTCGCGCAAGGCGCAGATCGAGCAGATGCGGCAGCTGCTCACCGAGGTCGCCGGCTAGGAAACAGCTTCCACCATGGACACGTATGCGGATAAGTGATTAGATCACTTGATATGTCAGAGGTAGCACGGCCCACCCTCTCCGACGCGCTCACCGAGCGCATGCTGGAGCTCATCCGCGAGGGCGGGCACCGGCCCGGTGACCGGCTGCCTTCCACCCGAGAGCTGTCCCAGCGGTTCGCCGTCACCACGCCGACGCTGCGCGAGGCGCTGCGCAGGCTGGAGGCGACGGGCGCGATCGAGCTGCGGCACGGGTCCGGCATCTACGTCGGCGCCGCCATCGAGCGGCTCGTGCTGCCCAACCCCAACATGCGCGCGATGCACGCGCCCAAGCTGCTCGACCTGCTGGGCGCGCGCATCGTCATCGAGCCGCCGCTGGCCGCGATGGCCGCCGGGCACGGCACCGAGGCGGAGCTCACGACGCTCAAGCGGGTCCTCGCGGACGCGGAGGCCCACCTGCGCGGCCAGGACGCCGAGTTGCACGACGCCAACATGACCTTCCACCGGGCCACCGCCCGGATGGCGGGCAACACCGTCCTGCACGAGGTCGTCGACTCGCTGCTCACCGTCCACGCGGCCGAGCAGCAGGCGATCCTGCAGATCTTCGACGACCGCCGGCGCGACTACGAGGAGCACCTGGCGATCCTCCAGGCGATCGAGGCGCGCGACGCCGCGGCGGCCGAGGAGCGCATGCGGGCCCACCTGGTGGACGTGAAGACGGTCATCGAGCAGAGGTTGCACCACCCCCCCGAATGATCAAGGAGGCCGGGAACATGGTCCGGTCACGAGTGGCCACGATCGGCGTGGCAGCCGTCCTTCTCGCCGCCTGCGGCGGGAACGGCGCCGAGGCGCCGAAGCAGAAGACCGAGCTGACCCTCTACAACGACAAGGGCGCCTGGAGCGAGTACTTCGAGCAGATGGGGGCCCTGTCCAAGCAGTCCGTCGGCCTGAGCATGAAACCGACGGGCTACACCGACTCCGCGCAGTATCAGGCGTTCATCAAGGCCTCCTTCCGCACCAACGTCAAGCCCGACCTCTTCACCTGGCAGACCGGGGGGATGCTGGCGGAGATCGTCAAGCAGAAGCAGGTCGCCGACACCACCGCGATCTGGCAGGAGGCCGTCGCGAACGGCGACCTGCCGCAGGACCTGGCCCCCTACTTCACCGTCGACGGCAAGCAGTACTGCGTGCCGCTGAACGTCGCGTACTGGGGCATGTTCTACAACAAGAAGATCTTCGACGAGCATGGGCTGCGGCCGCCGGAGACCTGGGACGACCTCGTCAAGATCGCCGACACCCTGAAGCAGAAGGACGTCAAGGCCTTCTACCACACCAGCGTGCTGTTCTCGTTCGTCTGGTTCGAGCAGCTCATGGCCGGGATGGACCCCGACCTGTACGACCGGCTGTCCACCGGCCAGGCCAAGTACACCGACCCGGGTGTGGTCGCGGTGATGCGGAAGTGGAAGGAGCTCATCGACGCCGGCTACTTCATGAACCCGGGCGACAAGACCGACCCCGGTGACGTGCTGAAGAACGGCAAGGCGGCGATGGTGTCGTTCGGCACCTGGTTCAACACGAGCATGACCCAGCGCGAGATGAAGGCGGGCGAGGACTACGGCTTCTTCGTCATCCCGAACGTCGACGCCTCGCTCCCCAAGACGTCGATGATCTTCGAGAGCGGCCCGCTCTGCTCCCTCGCCGAGGCGCCCGACCCGGCGGCCAGTGCCAAGTACCTCAAGTGGTGGACCACCGCCGAGGCGCAGGAGAAGTGGGCCACCGCCCGCGGCGACGTGAGCGCCAACCCCAAGGTGGAGATCGCCGACGAGGCGCTCGGCCAGGTCACCAAGGACGCGGGCAGCGGCGAGTACCGCCTGGTCAACCGCTACTTCGAGGCCACCCCGCCGCCCATCCTGACCGCCGCCCTGGACGGTTTCTCCAAGTTCGTCACCGACACGAGCACGCTCCAGGAAGTGCTGGAAACCATCCAGAAGGAGGCCGACGAGTACTGGAGCACCCACCAGTGATGCTCGGGCGGTTCAGGTACGGGTACGTCGCGCCGGCCGCGTTGCTCGTCGCCGGGTTGCTCTACGCGCCGTTCGTGTGGACGGCGTACCTGAGTCTGACCCGGTACGACGGGCTCGCGCCGGCGGAGTGGGTCGGCCCGGCCAACTTCGTCAAGCTGCTCGACGACCCCGTCCTGCTCACCTCGGTGCGCAACACGCTGATCTGGGTGATCGGCACGATGGTGCTGCCGGTCGGGCTGGGCCTGCTCGTCGCCGTGCTCTCGTACGACATCAAGGGCGGCGGGTGGTACCGGCTGCCGTTCATGTTGCCGTACGCGCTCAGCGGCGCCGGGCTGGCCCTGGTGTGGAGCCCGATCCTGTCGCACGACGGGGTGGCCAACAACCTGCTCGGCGTCGACACCGCCTTCTTGCAGGAGGCGCCGCACAACACGATCGCGATGCTGCTGGTGTGGACGTGGCAGCAGCTCGGCGTGAACACGCTGCTGTTCGTCGTCGGGCTGCAGTCGATCCCGAAGGAGCCGATCGAGGCGGCCAGGCTGGACGGGGCGTCCGGGTGGCAGCTGTTCCGGCACATCATCTGGCCGCTGATGCGCCCGCTGACGGCGGTCGTGGTCGGGCTGGCGCTGGTGGCGAGCCTGAAGACGTTCGACATCGTCTGGGTGCTGACGCAGGGCGGGCCGGGCCGCAACTCCGAGACGCTCGCGGTGACCATGTACAAGGAGACGTTCGTGGCCAGCGACTACGGCTACGGCTCGGCGGTGGCGGTCGTGCTCACCGTGGTGACCGGGCTGGCGTCCTACCTCTACCTCAGGAGGCAGGTGCGATGATCCGGCGTGCCGTGCTGATCGTGCTCGGGCTGATCTGGCTCGGGCCGACTTACCTGCTGCTGGTGAACGCCTCCCGGCCGGCGGACTCCTACGACCCGTCGCGGGCGTGGGCGCCGCCGGAGGACTTCTCGCTGGTGACCAACTTCCTGCGCGCGCTGGACAGCGCCGACCTGGGCGCCAGCCTGGGCAGCACCGCGCTCTACAGCGTCGTCTCGCCCGCGCTGGGCGTGCTCGTCGGCGCGCTGGCCGGCTACACGATCGTGGTGCTGCGGCTGCGGCACGGGTTCTGGTGGTTCCTGCTGATCTTCGGCGGCACCGTCTTCCCCGCGCAGATGCTGCTCGTGCCGCTCTTCGTCGGCTACAGCGACGCCGGACTGTACGACAGCCGCCTCGGGATGATCCTGATCTACACGGCGATCAACGTGCCGCTGGCCGCGTTCGTGCTGCGCAACTTCTACACCGGGGTGGCGTTCTCGATCTTCGAGGCGGCCCGCATGGACGGCGCGTCCACGTTCCGCATCTTCTGGCGGATCTACCTGCCGCTGTCGACCAGCGCGCTGGCGGCCGTGTTCATCCTGGAGTTCACCTTCATCTGGAACGACCTGATCTTCGGCCTGACGCTCACCCAGACGGCCGAGGTGCGTCCGGTCATGACCGCCCTGGCCGGGCTGATGACCGACGTGTACGCCGGGACGCCGGTCCCGGTCGGCCTGGCGGCGGGCCTGGTGGTCTCGCTGCCCACGGTCGTGCTGTTCCTCGCCACCCAGCGGCTGTTCGCCCGTGGCCTTTCTCTAGGGAGTGTGTGATGACGAGCCGGTTGCTGCAGCGGAGCCTCGGTTCCCCGGACTACGACGGGATCCGCCAGGCGCTGCGCACCGACACCTCGACGCCGGTGATCAGCCTGCGCGGGCTGGAGGTGCGGGTGGCGGTGCTGCCGCTGTTCACCCACGACGGCCGCCAGGCGGTCCGGGTGTCCAGTACGGTGCCGCTGACGCACGTGCTGGTCGGCGTCGACAGCGCCTCAGGCACGGACGTGACGCTGCTGGTGCCGGAGGTGGACGGGCCGCGCACGCTGACGCTGGAGTGCCGCGACGACGCCGGGGTGGTCGGCACCGCCCAGGTGACGGTCACGCCGCAGCGCAAGTGGACCGTGTTCGTGGTGCATCACTCGCACCTCGACATCGGCTACACCGACCCGCAGGGCACCGTGCTCCGCCACCATCTCGACTACCTGGACGCGGCCGTGCGGCTGGCCGACGAGACCGCCTCCTGGCCGGACGACGCGAAGTTCCGGTGGACGGTCGAGTCGTCGATGCCCGCGCTGAAGTGGCTGGACGCGCGCCCGCCCGAGCAGGTCGACCGGTTCGCCGAGCTGGCCCGCGAGGGCGTCATCGAGGTCACCGCGCTGCCGTTCCAGCTGCACACCGAGGCGTGCTCCACCGAGGAGCTGTACCGCCAGCTCCGCTTCACCACCAGGCTGGAGCGCGCGTACGGGTTCGCCACCCGGTCGGCCATGCACACCGACGTGCCGGGCGCGGTCGTCGGCCTGATCGACGCGCTGTCGTCGGCCGGGGTGCGCTACCTGGCCGCGGCGCACAACTGGGCCGGCCGGTCCGTGCCGTACCTGCACGGCGGGGACAAGCTGACCCGGCCGTTCCGCTGGCGGGCGCCGAGCGGGAACGAACTGCTCGTGTGGTTCACCGACACCCCGCACGGCATGGCGTACATGGAGGGCAACACGGTCGGGCTGACCGACTCCTACGAGCTGGCCGACGACCTGCTGCCGCGCTACCTGGCCGCGCTGGCCTCGCGCGGCTACCCGTACGGGCCCGGCACGTTCGGGTGGCAGGGTCCGGACGCGCCGCGCGAACCGTACGAGCTGGACGTGCTGCACCTGCGGGTGCAGGGCGCGCACGCCGACAACGCCGGGCCGTCGATCGTGCCGGCGTCGATCGCCCGCCGGTGGCGCGAGCAGTGGGCGTGGCCGCGGCTGCGGTCGGCGGTCAACAGCGACTTCTTCGACCACGTGGCCGAGCACCACCACGACAGGCTGGCCGTGCACGAGGGCGACTGGACCGACTGGTGGGCCGACGGGCTCGGGTCGGGGGCGCGTCCGCTCGGGTACGTGCGGCGGGCCCAGGCCGCGCTGCGCACCGCCGAGACGCTGCACACGCTGGCCGGGGCGGACGCCACCGAGCAGGTGGACGCGGCCTACGACAAGGTGGCGCTGTTCAACGAGCACACCTGGGGCGCGGCCAACCCGTGGGAGGACGCCGAGGAGGCGGGCGACTCGGGCGGGCTGCAGTGGACGCGCAAGTCGTCCGGCGCCTACGACGCCCAGGACGACGCGGCGGACCTGCTCCAGGCCGCCACCCGCCACTTCGCCGCCGCGCTGACCGGCGCGGAAGAGCCGGCCGCCGTGCTGGACGGCGGCACCGGAGGGCCGGCCCTCGCCGGGATCGGCGTCGCGTCAGGGGACGGCGCCGCTTCCGGAGAGGGCGCGCTCGCGGCCTTCGCGGTGTTCAACCCGGGCACCGCGCGGCGGACCGACGTGGTGCGGACGTTCCTGCCCAGGGACGTGGTGGCGGTGGACGTGCCGATCGCGCTGGTGGACGCGCGCACCGGGGAGCGGCTGCCGCACCACGAGGAGTACGTGGACCCCGACGACTGGCCGACCCGGCCGATCGGGCGGCACATCCACGCCGTGGTGCCCGACCTGCCCGGGTACGGGTACGTACGGCTGGATGTCGTCAGAGGCGAGACCCAGGCGCCGGAACCGGTCGAACCGGACCTCGGCGGAGTGATCGAGAACGAGTTCTACCGGGTGACCTACGACGTCCGCGAGGGCTACATCTCCTCGGTCTTCGACAAGAAGGCCGGCCGGGAGCTGGTCAACCAGGACGCCGCCGCCGGGTTCGGCCAGTACGTCTACGACCGCTACGCCACCGCGCCGCACTTCAACCACCTGTCCGGGCACGTCGGCGCGCACGACCGCACCCTCCTCGGCGACCGCGCCATCGCGGGCAACGCCACGATCGTCAAGGCCCAGCGGACCGCCGTCGGCGAGAAGCTGGTCGTCGAGCTGCGGGGCAAGGGCGTCGACTGGCTGCGCACCACGGTCGAGCTGCACCACGGCGTGCCCCGGCTGGACCTCACCTACCAGCTGGCCAAACAGGGCACTCCGGCCAAGGAGGCGGTCTTCCTGGCCTTCCCGTTCGCCACCGGTGAGGCCACCGCCTGGGAGCTCACGGGCGGCGTGGGCGGCCCCGACGTGCCGAGCGTGCCGGGCTCGGCCGCGTACATGCTGCCCATGCGGCACTGGATCGCGTTCGACGACCCCGAGCTGACCGTCGCCTGGGCGACGCTGGAAGCGCCGCTGGTGCAGCTCGGCACCATCCACATGCCGTACGCGCCGTTCCCGCCGACGCTGGACGAGGAGCCGGGCACGGTCTACTCGTGGGCGCTCAACAACATCTGGGACACCAACTTCCCCGCGCAGCAGCAGGGCGAGACCACCTTCCGGTACGCGGTCCGTTCGGCGGCGGGCGTGCCGGGCAGGCGGCTGGGAGCGCTGACCGCGGCGGGGCTGACCGAGCCGTTCACCGGCGCGCTGCTGCCCTCTCCGTCGGCCGAGCCGGCGCGCGTGTACGTGTCGGTGGACCATCCGGACGTGCTGGTCACCTCGCTCGGTCAGGCGGGCGGCGAGCGGGTCGTGCGGCTGCGGTCGCTGGCCGCCGAGCCGGTCGAGGTGACCGTCGAGCTGCCCGGACTGCGTGCCGCCCGGGTGAGCGCGGGGCTGGACCGCGCGGCGGAGCCGCTCCAGGTGACGGGCGAATCGGTCAAGGTGCGGATCCCCGCCTGCGGGGTCGCCGCGGTTTGGGGGACTTGTGAAGATCGTTGACATCCGGGCCACCACGGTCGCCGTGCCGCTGGAGGCCCCGCTGCGGCACAGCAACGGCGCACACTGGGGCCGCTTCGTGCGCACGATCGTCGAGGTTGAGGCCGACAACGGGCTGGTCGGGCTGGGCGAGATGGGCGGCGGCGGTGAGAGCGCGGAAGCGGCGTTCCGCGGCCTGCTGCCGTACCTGCGCGACCACGACCCGTTCCAGCTGGAGACGCTCCGCTTCAAGATCGCCAACCCGACGGCGTCGCTCTACAACAACCGGACCCAGTTGCTGGCCGCCATCGAGTTCGCCTGCCTCGACCTCATCGGGCAGCAGCTCGGGGTCGCGGTCTGCGACCTGCTGGGCGGGCGGATCCGCGACGAGGTGCCGTTCGCCTCGTACCTGTTCTTCCGCTACGCCGCCGACGGCTTCGCCGAGGTGCGCACGCCCGAGCAGCTCGTCGAGCACACGCGGGCGCTGAAGGCGGCGCACGGGTTCACCGTCCACAAGCTGAAGGGCGGCGTGTTCCCACCGGACTACGAGCTGGAGTGCTACCGCGCGCTGGCCGCCGCCTTCCCCGGCGACAGGCTCCGGTACGACCCGAACGCGGTGCTGTCGATGGCCGAGGCCCTGCGGTTCGGGCAGGCCATCGAGTCCCTGGACAACGACTACCTGGAGGACCCGGTCTTCGGACTGGAGGGGCTCCGGCTGGTGCGCGAGCGGGTCCGGTTGCCGATCGCGACCAACACCGTGGTGGTCAACTTCGAGCAGCTCGCCGCGAACGTGCTGCGCCGCGGGGCGGACGTGGTGCTGCTCGACACCACCTTCTGGGGCGGCGTCCGGGCGTGCGTGAAGGCGGCCGGGGTGTGCGAGACGTTCCAGGTGGACGTGGCCGTGCACTCGTCCGGCGAGCTGGGCATCCAGCTCGCGACCATGCTGCACCTCGGCGCGGTGCTGCCGAACCTCACGTACGCCGCCGACGCCCACTACCACCAGCTCCGCGACGACGTGATCGAGGGCGGCAAGCTGGCCTACTCCGGAGGCGCCATCCCGGTGCCGTCGGGGCCGGGGCTCGGCGTGCGGCTCGACCGCGACCGGGTGGCCCGCTACGCCGAGCTCTACAAGCGCGAGGGCGGCTACCCCTACGACCGTGACCCGGGGCGGCCCGGCTGGTTCGCTCGGGTGCCGAACCAGCACTTCGCCGACCCGACCGTCCCGGCGGAACTCTGAGCTTCGCCGTCCCGGCGGAGCCGGACCCCTCATACGTCGGCCCTGCCGTACGTCGGCCCTGCCGTACGTCGGCCCTGCCGTACGTCGGCCCTGCCGTACGTCGGCCCTGCCGTACGTCGGCCCTGCCGTACGTCGGCCCTGCCGTACGTCGGCCCTGCCATACACCGGTCCGGCCGCTCCGCCGGTGTTTCCCGGCGTCTACCTCGTTCTGGCCGAGTTGGGGCGGTGACGTTTGGGCTTCGCCGTCTTTGCGGAGCCGTGGCGCCTTACCGGTTTGGCCGTGTGACGTTGCAGGAGGGTGGTGGCTCGCTGGACGCGCTCGTTCAGGTCGGCGCGCAGGAGGGCGAAGCGGCCCGCGTGCTTGTGGACGAGCGCCCGCTGGAGCGCGGCGTCGGCCGCGAACCAGCGGGCCACCAGCCCCGACGACCACTTGCACACGACGTCGGCCACGGCCGTGCGCTTCTCGTCGGCGCTGATCGCGCGCTTGTCGAGGTCCCACCGGGGATCGCCGATCGCCGCCTCCGGTGACGGGTACGGGTGTCCCGCGTCCCGCATGCAGGCCACCCATCCCGTGATCGCCTCACGGACCTCGGGCCGTGTCGAGGAGCGTTCTAGGGTACGCGTGTCCCGCTGGGCCAGCCAGTCCCACGGAGCCCGCTCCGAAGGCGCGAGCCGCTCCGCCGCCCGCCCCTCGCACCAGGGCAGCATGTACAGATGACGGCGAGTCTTCTCGCCCCGCCGAGCCTCCCCCGAACGGCCGTCCCTCCGCGCCGCACCCGAGCGGCCGGTCGTCTCGGCCTGGCGGGCCGCACCGGAGCGGCCGGTCACCTCGCTCCGGCGGACCTTCCCCGAGCGGCCGGTCGTTTCGGCCGTGCGTGTCTTTCCCGAGCCGACCTGGCGGACCGTACCTGAGCGGTCGGTGGTTTCGGTGGTACGGGTCTTCCTGGAGCTGCTGGTCGTTTCGGAGCGGTCGGTCCGGCGGGTTTTCCCCGCGCCGTCGGTCTTCCCAGGCTCGGCCGGTTCGTCGGTGGTGGGGAGGTGGTAGCCGAAGCGGTGGGCCTGGTCGTGGTCCACGACGCCGTAGCGGCGGGAGTTGCGCGGGTCGGGCGGGGCCGGCAGGAGCCGGCGGGAGATGCCGCGGCGCTTGAGGCAGCGGGAGACCAGCGAACGGTGGGCGGTGTCGAGCAGCGCCCGCTGGCCCGGCGTGGGCTTGTAGGCGTCGAACGGCAGCAACAGGTCCTCGGCCGAGGCGACGGCGGGCTCCTCCGGGAGCGGCGCGTGCGTGCACCCGGCCGCCAGCGACAGCGCCAGACCCAGGGCGAGGAGCCGGTTCACCGGCACCAGATGTCGAGCGAGCTGACGCGGTTGTTGCCGATGGCGTTGTTGGCCAGGAAACCGTCGCCCGTGGCGTGGTCCAGCGTGCTGTGGGCGCCGGTGAAGTGGGGGTTCTGCCAGAGCGTCACCGGGCAGCCGAGCCGGTTTCTCGCCGAGCTGGTCGCGTTGTCCATGGTGTGCCAGGAGTCGGTGTAGTCCCATTTCAACCACGTGTCGTCGGCCAAGTTGGTGTCGTCGTGGACGAAGTCGCGCCAGAGGTCGACCTGGCTGCGGTTGAACGCGAAGCCCGCGTACAGGCAGACCCGGCCCTGGAAGCAGGCCCCGCCCGGGCTCGCCTCCGCCACGCCGGGGACGATCAGGGCGAGCAGGACGGCGGCCACGACGGTGGACAGCCTCAAGAGGACCTCCTTGGTCAGTGCGTTCCCGGGGATGTCGCTAACCTAGCGTGCGCGTACGCATACTCCAGGTCATGGCGCGTGTCTTCCGGTAAAGCCGATGGCGTAATCCGCAATGGTCGTGTCATTGACGCCCCGAAGGCCCGGCCCAAGCATGGAAGCCATGAAGAGGCGGATCGTCCTGGTGGTCTACGAGGGCTTCCAGCTGCTCGACCTGGCGGGCCCCGCCGACGTGTTCGCGGCGGCGGACCTGGTGACGAGGGGGGGCTACCAGGTCGAGGTGACGGCGCCGATGGCGGGCCCGGTGGCCGCGCAGCACGGCGTCGAGGTCGCCGTGCGGACGCCCCTGCGCGAGGTCGGCGGGCCGATCGACACGCTCGTCGTCGCCGGGGGCATGACCACGATGACGCACGCCCGCGACCCGGAGACGCTGGAGGAGATCGTCAGGCTGTCGCGGGCGGCCCGCCGCACCGCGTCCGTGTGCAGCGGCGCGTTCCTGCTGGCCGCGGCGGGGCTGCTCGACGGCCGGCGGGCCACCACTCACTGGCTGGTCGCCGACAAGCTCGGCGCGTGGTACCCCGGGGTCACGGTCCAGCCGGACGCGATCTACATCCGCGACGGCCACCTCTGGACCTCGGCCGGGGTCAGCGCCGGCGTGGACCTGGCGCTCGCGCTGGTGGCCGACGACCACGGTCACGAGCTGGCCCGGCGGGTGGCCTGCGGGCTGGTCGTCTACCTGCACAGGCCCGGCGGGCAGAGCCAGTTCAGCATGCCGATGAGCCTCCCCGCCCCGCGCGACGAGTCGCTGCGCGAACTGCAGGCGTTCATCGACGCGAACCCGGCCGCCGACCTGAGCGTGCCCGCGCTGGCCAGGCGCGCCGGGATGAGCGAGCGCCACTTCTCCCGCGTCTTCACCGAGCAGACCGGGACGTCTCCGGGCAGGTACGTCGAGCGCAGCCGCGCCGACACCGCCCGGCGGCTGCTGGAGATCACCGACCATCCGCTGGACCGGGTGGCCCGGGAGTCGGGGCTGGGCCGGCCGGAGACGCTCTACCGCGTCTTCCGCCGTCACCTGCGCGTCTCGCCCGGCGACTACCGCCGCCGGTTCCACACCAAGGAGAGTTGATGCACGTCGCCATCCCCCTCTACGACCGGTTCACCGCGCTGGACGCCGTCGGACCGTACACCGTGCTGGCGTTCGCGCCCGGCTGGACCGTCACCTTCGTCGCGGCCGAGCCGGGACCGGTGACCGACGACCGGGGTCAGCTGAGCATCGCCGCCACCGCCGGCTACGAGGAGGTGCCGAGGCCCGACGTGATCGTGGTGCCGGGCGGCATCGGCACCTTCGAAGCGCTCGCCGACGAGGCCCTGGTCGGCTGGATCCGCGAGGCCGACGCGCACACCCGCTGGACCACCTCGGTGTGCAGCGGCTCGCTCCTGCTGGGCGCGGCGGGGCTGCTGCGCGGGCGCCGGGCGACCAGCCACTGGGCGGTCACCGGCTTCCTGGCCGACACGGGCGCGCGGGCGGTCACCGAGCGGGTGGTGGTCGACGGCAAGATCGTCACCGCCGCCGGGGTGTCGGCCGGGATCGACATGGCGCTCACCCTGCTCGGCCAGGCCGCCGACACCGAGACCGCCGAGGCCGTGCAGCTCGTCATCGAGTACGACCCGGACCCGCCGTTCGACGCCGGGGCGATCGGGAAGGCCTCCGACGCGCTGCGCGAGCGCGCGGCGGCCCTACTCCGGTAGCGCCGCCGGGTTCCTGGCCAGCAGGCCGCCGTCCACGCGGTGCTCCGCCCCGGTGATGAACGACGAGCGCGGGCCCGCCAGGAACGCGACCAGCTCCGCCACCTCCTCCGGCCGGGCCACCCGGCCGAGCGGGTGCGCGGCGCCCCACCGCGCCACCTGCTCGTCCTGCGACAGCTCGCCGCGCCACAGGTCGGCCGCCCAGCGCAGCATCGGGGTGTCGACCGAGCCGGGGCAGACCGCGTTCACCC
The DNA here is from genome assembly GCF_008017515.1 of Nonomuraea sp. C10. Taxonomy (NCBI): domain Bacteria; kingdom Bacillati; phylum Actinomycetota; class Actinomycetes; order Streptosporangiales; family Streptosporangiaceae; genus Nonomuraea; species Nonomuraea sp. C10. The sequence continues at coordinate 831,260 of NZ_VPFF01000003.1, read as the reverse complement.
GGACGCCCTGACCGGCGTGGTCCAGCGCCATCGCCCTGACCAGCCCGTTCAGCGCCGACTTGCTGGCCGTGTAGGCGGCCACCTGGGTCTGGGAGGCGAACGCCTGCACCGACGAGACCACCACGATCGAGCCGCCGCCGCGCTCGGCGAGCCGGGGCACGGCCGCCTTGCAGGTCAGGTAGACGCCCTTGAGGTTGACGTCCAGGACCTCGTCCCAGACCTCCTCCGGGGTGTCGACCACGGTGCCGTAGCGCTGCACGCCCGCGCAGGTCACCACCACGTCCAGGCCGCCGTGGCGGCTCACGGCCAGCTCCACCAGGTCGCGCATGCCGGCGGCGCTGCGCACGTCGGCGACCACGCCGGTGACCCGCTCGCCCTCGACCGCCGCCCCCTCGTCGGCGCCGCAGAACACCACCGACGCGCCGCCCGCGGCCAGCCGGTCCACGACCGCCCGGCCGATGCCCATGGACCCGCCGGTGACCAGCGCCACCTTGCCGTCGAACTCACTCACGCCAGCACCTCCGCACGCATCGACAGGGCCCTGGTCCCGCCCGGCCCCAGGGCGAGGGCGGTCCCGTTGGCGACCGCCGCCGCCAGCCCGTCGGTCGGCATGCTGGAGAACGGCTCCAGCCCGACCGTGTACGCCCGGCCCCACCAGGGATATCCGGTGGTGGCGCCGAGCTCCTGCCACAGCCACAGATAGGGCAGCACCTCGGCGTCCCACTCCACCCGCAGCCCGATGTCCGCCATGATCTCGTACCGGCCGGTCTCGAACCCGGTCAGGTAGACGATGTCGCTGGGCGCGCCCCGTTCGGGGATCACGCTCAGGTCGACCTCGCCGCCGCCGTCGGCGGGCACGACCGGCCAGTCCCACGGCCCGCCCGCCTTCACCCTGCGCCCCTCCGGGTTGATGGCGCTCTCGTGCGGGATCACCCGCACGCCGTCGGGCAGCCGGATCCTGGCTCCCGGCCGCAGGAACGGCATCCCGTACACCAGGTGCTGCCCCCACATGGCGTGCAGGGTGAGGCCGGACTCGTTGGCGGCCCGCCCGTCGATCTCCAGCGCGGCGGTGCCCGACCGCAGGCGGAGCGTCCGTTCCAGCCGGTACGGCAGCCGCCTGGTCCGTACCGAGAGCCGGATCGCGACCTCGCGCTCGGAGTCGGCCACGACCTCGTACTCCCACGGCAGCCCGGACACCTCGCCGTGCTGCGCCAGCCGGGCGCCCCGGTACTCGCTGGGCGCGCCGCCGTTGGGGAAGACCTCCTGCCAGCCGCCCTCGTAGTGGTCGACGAACTGGGCCACGTCGTCGGCCGCGCCGTGCAGGTGCTCGCGCGGGTCGCGCAGGCCCTGCGGGGAGAGCCAGACGAAGTCGGTGTCGGTGGGCTTGTGCAGGAACTCGACCACGTCGCCGCCCTTGCCGGGCAGCACGGTCACGCGGAGCAGCTCGTTCTCCAGCGTGACCGCGCGGAGCCCGCCCACGCTGCCGTGGCGCAGGCGGGCTCCCCAGTTGCGGTTGATCGTCATCCGAATCTCACGTCGATGAACCTGGGCCGGTAGATCGACACGTCCCGGTAGTGGTCGGTGTTGACGAAGCTGTTGACGTTGTACGAGACGACCAGCCCGTCGCCGTCGACGGCGGGGTGGGCGTGGGCGTTGTAGGTGAAGATGTTCCCGCCCGTCTCGGGGGTGGTGTAGAGGAGCTGCTTGCCGGTGAACGGGCCGGTGGGGGAGCACGACGAGTACGCCACGATCCGCGCGCTGAGCACCTCGGTGGTGTCGTGCGTGATGAGCACGTAGCCGTCGCCGATCTTGGTCACGCTGTACTCGTTGGCCACGCCGTCCATGACGCGGGCCGAGTCCGCCTCGTCGGGCGACCAGGTGCCGTCGGCGGTCAGGAACTCCCAGGCGCCGAGCAGGCTGTCGCCCTTGACCCTGGCGACGTGCATGTACTTGGGCGAGCCGTGGTCCTCCACCCCGTAGACGTACGTGTGACGGCCGTCCTTGAGTATGCCGGAGGCCCAGGCGACGCCGTTGCCCGACGGCAGGTCGTGCACGCTGAGCGGCCAGTCGAGCCTGCCCTGGGGGAACCTGGCCACCACGTTGCGGTGCCAGCGCCAGTCCCACGCACCCGGGCCGAAGCGCTCGTACTCCTGGTAGGTCACCTCGACGATGCCGCCGGCCAGCGTCACGTCGCCGGCCCAGTACCAGTGGTTCTGGTCGCGGGGCGGCATCACGGCCTTCGGGGCCTGGCTCGTGCCGCCGGTGATGGTGCGCAGCCGGCCGTCGCGCTCGACGGCGAAGGAGTTGTTCAGGAAGACGGTCGTGCCGCCCTCCTCGACCACCGGGGGCCGGGAGCCGTCGGGGTTGACCTGGCCCAGGAAGGTGTCGGAGAACACCCACAGCTCGCGCCCGTTGGGCAGGCGGACCGAGTAGGTGCCGTCGGCGCCGGTCCAGTCGTCGAGCCGGCTGTTGTCGTCGCCGTAGGTGGTGAAGAGCGTGGTCAGCCGCTGGTTGACCGAGGAGCCCTGGAAGGCGGGGGCGCAGTCGGATGCGGCCGCGGCGACGGGCTGGGGGAGGGCGGTGAGGGTGGACAGGGCGAGTACCAAGGAAAAGAGTGCTGCTCTGAGTCGCGCCATGACACGTCCTAGGGGTGGGGGTTCCCTACAGTTCTAGTCATCAGATCACTTACTGTCTAGACCTCACGCCGCCGGGAGGACCCGGTGAAAACGGGGTGCTGGGCCGTCATACCGGCAGGTACCCTCCACAAGGACCTAGGAGGGGAATTGTCGTGGGACACGTCGAGGTCGCTCACCTGACGTACGTGCTGCCCGACGGGCGGCCGTTGCTCGACGACGTGTCGTTCCGGATCGGCGAGGGCGTCAAGGCCGCGCTGGTGGGGCCCAACGGGGCCGGGAAGACCACGCTCATGCGGTTGATCGCGGGCGATCTGCGGCCGGTCGAGGGAGGCGTGGTGTCCTCCGGCGGGCTGGGCGTGATGCGGCAGTTCATCGGGAGCGTCCGCGACGGCAGCAACGTGCACGACCTGCTGCTGAGCGTGGCGCCGCCCGCCGTGCGGCAGGCCGCCGAGCGGCTCGAACAGGCCGAGCTCGTCATGATGGAGCGCGACGACGAGAAGACGCAGCTCCGCTACGCCCAGGCCATCAGCGACTACACCGACGCGGGCGGGTACGAGATCGAGGTCCTGTGGGACACGTGCACGGTCGCCGCACTGGGTGTTCCGTACGATCGCGTGAAATATCGGGATGTGGCCACGTTGTCCGGCGGCGAGCAGAAGCGGCTGGTGCTGGAGGCGCTGCTGCGCGGCCCCGACCAGACCCTGCTGCTCGACGAGCCCGACAACTACCTCGACGTGCCCGGCAAGGAGTGGCTGGAGCAGCAGCTCCGCGAGACGTCCAAGACCGTGCTGCTGGTCAGCCACGACCGGCAGCTCCTGGCCAACGCCGCCGACCGGATCGTCACCGTCGAGTCGGGCAACATCTGGATCCACGGCGGCGGCTTCGGCACGTACGCGGAGGCGCGCAGGGCCAGGAACGCCCGCCTCGACGAGCTGCGGCGGCGCTGGGACGAGGAGCACGCCAAGCTCAAGGCCCTGGTCAACATGCTGAAGAACAAGGCCCGCTACAACGACGGCATGGCCGCCGCCTACCACGCGGCGCAGACGCGGCTGCGCAAGTTCGAGGAGGCGGGGCCGCCCGAGACGCCGCCGGCCGACCAGAACATCAGCATGCGCCTGCGCGGCGGCCGCACCGGCAAGCGCGCGGTCATCTGCGAAGGGCTGGAGCTGACCGGCCTGATGAAGCCGTTCGACCTGGAGGTCTGGTACGGCGAGCGGGTGGCGGTGCTCGGCTCCAACGGCTCGGGCAAGTCCCACTTCCTGCGGCTGCTGGCCGGCGAGCAGGTCCGCCACAGCGGCGCGGCCCGGCTCGGCGCCCGCGTGGTGCCCGGTCACTTCGCCCAGACGCACGCCCGGCCCGACCTGATCGGCCGCACCCCGGTCGAGATCGTCATGTCCGAGCACGCCAGGCTCAAGAACGAGGCGATGAAGGCGCTGGCCCGCTACGAACTGGCCGGTCTGATCGCCGACCAGCGGTTCGACACGCTGTCGGGCGGCCAGCAGGCCAGGCTGCAGATCCTGCTGCTGGAGCTGTCCGGGTCCACGCTGCTGCTGCTCGACGAGCCGACCGACAACCTCGACCTGGCCAGCGCCGAGGCGTTGCAGGAAGGGCTGGACGCGTTCGACGGCACGGTGGTCGCGGTCACCCACGACCGGTGGTTCGCTGCGGATTTCGATCGCTATTTGGTATTCGGCGCGGATGGCGCGGTTTATGAGGCGCCGGAGCCGGTCTGGGATGAAAAGCGGGTCGTTCGCGCCCGATAGGAAAACAAAGAGCGCGATAGGAAGTCAAAGAGTTGGTACGCCCGGCGCGTGTCAGAGGCCGGACGTGCCCATGAGCGGGTTATCACGGCAAAGTGATCCAGCGTAGCCGAACCGTCAGCCTCCTCGCACTCGGGGCGATCTGCCTCGCCGGATGCTCGTCCGAGGAGCCGACACAGCAGCAGCTCAAACCGCTCACCCTCATGGAACAGGCGTCGAACGTCGTCAAGTCGGGCGACGGGTACGCCGTGACCTGGGCCGCCGTCCTGGCCAACGGCAACCCGTGGCACTTCGGCGAGCACGTCGTGGCCAGTGTCGTCGGCAAGGACGCCGGAGGCCGCGAGGTCTTCAGGATGGACCAGCCGCTGGACGCCGTGCCGCCGGGCGGCTCCCTGACCTTCACCGGCCAGGGCACCGCCACCGCGAAGCCGGCCAAGGTCAGCGTCGACTACCGGCCCGCCCAGTGGCGGCAGGCGGCCCGGGTGCCCTCGGCCTTCCGGCCGTTCCCGGCGTCGCGGGTGCAGACGATGCGCCAGAAGGACGGCTCGTACCTCATCACGGGCTACGTCGCGAACCCGTACCAGTTGCCCGCCAGCAGCCTGGTGGTGAGCGCGCTGCTGCGCGACGGCGCCGGCAAGCTGCTCGGCGGCGGCAGCACGTTCGTGGACGACGTGCAGGCGGGCCGGCCGCCGCGGTTCATCCTGACCGTGGCCGGGCTGCCGCCGGGGACGAAGGTGGGCAGGACCGAGGTGGTCGCCCGTACCTGGGGGTCGACCGCGCGCCCGTACGAGGAACTGGCGATGGGCGGCGTGATGCCGCTGCACACCGTCAAGCCGAAGACCGCGCCGTTCCAGACGGACCGCGGGAGCGAGGTGACGTCGGGCTCGGAGTAAGCAAAAGGGGTTATTCCCGGCGAATCTGTTACATTTTTCTGGCTTGCCCATGACAAGAGATGTGTATCGCGCGGAATCGGTAGAACTACAAGTTACGACTCCATTACATTCGGTGATATGAATGACCGCGTCCTGGTCGAAGCCCTGCGCGCCGGCGACCCCGGCGCACTCGCCGCGCTCTACGACGCGCACGCCGAGAGCGTCTACCGCTACTGCCGATGCCTTCTCCGCGACGCCGACAGCGCCCAGGTCGCCCTGCGCGACGCGCTGATCGCGGCGGAGGCGCACGCCGGCTTGCTGGCCGACCCCGGCATGCTCCGTCCCTGGCTGTACGCGCTGGCCAGGAGCGAGTGCCGGCGCCGCCGGATCGCCGGGCCGCAGGCCGCCGGCGAAGCGCTCGCCGGCGCGCCGGAGCCGGCCGATCCAGCCGACGCCGACCTGCGGATCATGGCCTGGAACGCGGTCCAGAGCCTGCCCGCCGCCGACCGCGAGGTGCTGGAGCTGGACACCCGCCACGGGCTGTCCGCCGCCGGGCTCGCCGCCGTGCTGGGCATCCCCGCGCGCCGGCTCGACGCCGTCCGCGAGCAGGCCCGCGACCGGCTGCGCGACGCGGTCACCGCCGAGATCCTCGCCATGAAGGGCCCGTACGACTGCCCGCGCCGGGCCCGCATCCTCACCGGGTTCACCGGTGAGCTGACACCCGACATGCGCGAGCACCTGGTGCGCCACCTCGCCCGGTGCGAGACCTGCGCGCCGCACCGCAGCCGGCAGGTGTCGGCGGCGAAGGTGTTCGAGCTGCTGCCGCAGGTCACGCTCCCGGAGTCGCTCAGGGTGCGGGTGCTGAGCTGCTTCGTCGACCCGGAGCTGTTCCTCTACCGCCGCTACGTCGCCAGGCGCTCGCAGGCGCTGGACGGCGCCGGGTTTCCCCTGCCCGGCGACCGGAAGCCGCGCGTATGGCCTCGGGCGGTGGCGTGCACGGTGGCGGCGGTCACGACCCTGGTGGCGATAGCGGGCATCTTCGAGTACTTCGGGAAGGAGGTCGGCGGCCTGCCCGGCGTCGCCACCGCGGCGTTCCCGCCGGAAGGCAAGCCGCCCGTCCTCCCGTGGCGGCGGGCCGAGGCGGACGCCACCGCCGGACCGGAGCTCGGCCGCACCGCCGGCCTGCCGCTGGACGTCGCCCGCGTCACCCCGCGGGCCCGGCTGATCTCGCCGGCCACGGAGACCACCCGCCTGCTCCCCACCGTCGGCGGCCTGCCGACCACGTGGCCCGACGTCGAGCCCACGTGGAGCACCCACGACCCCGTGCCGTCGCCGCCGCCGGGCGAACCCACGCAGGGGCCCGGCGACCCCGGCTCCCACCCGCCCACGCCCGGCCCGACGGCGCAGCCGACCCAGCCCACGGTGCGGCCGACTGTGCGGCCGACGGTGCGGCCGACCAGGCCGACCGTGCACCCCCCACGGCACACGCCGACTCCGACGCCTACCGAGGACCCGGTGCCCACGCCGGTGCCGCAGCCGACCCCGACCGTGTCCCCCGCCCCGCCGCCCACCACCCCGGCGTCCTGACCCTGAGCAAGGGGTGTACGTGGGTCAACGGTAGGGAAGTGTGTGCATAGAGTGACCGCGGGGGGATTCTATGCACGTCCGAGCCGGGATCCTGCTCGCCTGTCTGGCCGTCACCCTCAGCCCGCCGGCACGCGCCGAGCCGGCTCCCCCGTCCCGTGACATCGCCAGGGCGCGGCAGGACGTACGGGCACGAACGCAGGAGCTGGCCAGGGCCGGCGTCGCACTGGCCGAGGCGCAGGCGCGCCTGGAGGAGCTGGCCGCAGAGGCCGGACGCCGGGTGGAGGCCTACAACGGCGAGCTGGTCCGGCTGCGGCGGGCCCAGGAGGCGCACGACCAGGCGCTGACCAGGCTCGCGTCGGCGGACGCCGAGGTGGAGCGCGCCCGGCAGCCCGTGGCGGCGCTGGCCGCGCAGGCGTACGGCGGGATGTGGCGGTCCCACGCGTTCCCCGTCATGGACGGCGGAGACCACGACGGCTACCTGCACCGCGTCGGCACGCTGCGGCAGCTCGGCGGCGAGCGGGCCGCGGTGCTCTCCCGGATGCGCGACGCCCAGACGGTGGCCGCGATCCTGCGCACCCAGGCGGCCCGCGCGCACGCCGCCCGGCAGGCCGCGGCCGACGCCGCCGCGCAGGCCAAGACCGATGCCCAGAAGGCCGTGGCCAGGCAGAGACGCGAGACCAGGACGCTGACGGCCGAGCGCGACACGCTGCAGCGGCGGGTGGACGCCGCCCGCGACCGGGCCGACCTGCTGGCCAGGAAGCGGGCCGGCCGGTTCCGGATCCCGCTGAGCCGCGGGTCCGGGCTCGGCGACCGGGCCGCCAACTGGGCGCTCACCCAGCTTGGCAAGCCCTACCTGTGGGCCGCCGCCGGCCCGGGGAGCTACGACTGCTCAGGTCTGACCATGCGGGCGTGGGAACGGGCCGGCGTGCGGCTCGACCACTGGACCGGCACCCAGTGGACGTCGGGCCCGCACGTCCCGCTGCACCTCCTGCGCCGCGGCGACCTGCTGTTCTTCGGCCACGACAGGAACGACCCGCGCACCATCCACCACGTGGGCATGTACGTCGGGCGCGGGCTGATGGTGCACGCGCCGCAGACCGGCGACGTCGTACGCGTCGCCCCGATCTGGAGGCGGGACCTGGTGGGCGCCACCAGACCCCTCCAGAGAGTGGGATGAATCAGTGGCCGCCGTCCTTGGCGCGCTGGAAGGAGCGCTCGATCTCGGCCTCGGCCTCCATGCGGCCCACCCAGTTGGCGCCCTCGACCGACTTGCCGGGCTCCAGGTCCTTGTAGACCTCGAAGAAGTGCTGGATCTCCAGCCGGTCGAACTCCGCCACGTGGTGGATGTCCTGGATGTGCGCCATGCGCGGGTCGGTCGACGGGACGCAGAGGACCTTGTCGTCGCCGCCCTTCTCGTCGGTCATGCGGAACATGCCCACCGCCCGGCAGGTGATGTAGCAGCCAGGGAACGTCGGCTCCTGCAGCAGCACCAGCGCGTCGAGGGGGTCGCCGTCCTCACCGAGGGTGTTCTCGATGAAGCCGTAGTCGGCGGGGTACTGCGTGGAGGTGAACAACAGCCGGTCAAGCCTGATCTTGCCGGTTTCGTGGTCCACTTCATACTTGTTCCGTTGCCCCTTGGGAATCTCAACGACAACGTCGAACTCCACCGCGGTTCCTCCGCTCGCGCCCCCCGGGATCCCCGGCTGGGCGTTAATGTCTCGTAGGCGAACACCAGGATGAGAGGTCAGGGCGACGTGGCACGGCACGAGCGGTGGGTGATGCTGACCACACTCGTCCTGCTGCAGGTCGTGACCATCGTCACCGGCGTCTACGCGGTTGACAACGACCTCACCCTGAGCGCGCTGACGAGGCAGCCGCCACCGGCAGAGCCGACCGCGCCTCCCGAAGTCCCCGTGGTCACCGCGGGGCCGGTGCTGGCCGGCCTGGCGGCGAGGCCAGGAGACGGACCTCTCCCGACCAAGGGTACTTTGACCCGCAGGCTCACGGATGCGCTGGGTGACCGAGCGCTGGGTGACCGGGTCGGCGCGGTCGTCGTCGACGCCTCCACGGGCGAGCGCGTCTTCGCCGCCAACCCCGACGCCGGCATCGTCCCCGCCTCCACCACCAAGGTCGTCACCAGCGTCGCGGCGCTCGCCTCGCTCGGCCCCGACACCCGCCTGGCCACCCGCGTCGTGCAGGGCGGCGCCCCCGGCGCGATCGTCCTGGTCGGCGGCGGCGACCCGCTGCTCGCCGGTCCCCGGGCCAAGCCGGGCAGCTTCACCGACCAGGCGTCGATGACCACGCTCGCCGCCCGTACCGCCGCCGCGCTCAAGCAGCGGGGAGTCGCCAAGGTCACGCTCTCGTACGACGCCTCGCTCTTCACCGGCCCGGACGTCGGGCCGGGCTGGAAGCCCGGATACATCCCCGACGGGCACGTCGCGCGGGTGCACGCGCTGGCGATCGACGAAGGGCGGCAGAACCCCGGCCAGAACAGCCCTCGCGTCGCCGACCCCTCCCGCCACGCCGCCGACGCCTTCGCGGGGCTGCTGAAGAAGAAGGGGATCACCGTCGCCAAGACGGTCGAACCCGCCCGCGCCCCGGCCGGCGCCGCCGAGCTGGCCAAGGTCGAGTCGGCCCCCGTCTACGCCCTCGTCGAGCACGCGCTCACCTACAGTGACAACGACCTGTCGGAGGCGCTGGCGCGGCACGTGGCGATCAAGGAGGGCCAGCCGGGGTCGTTCGCGGGCGTCGCCAAGGCCGTCCCCCAGGTGCTCCAGCGGGTCGGCGCCGGCGGCGGCATCCAGGTGTACGACGGGAGCGGCCTGTCGACCCGCAACCGCATCAGCGCCGGCGCCATGGCCGGCCTCATCGCCCTCGCCGTCTCGCCCGACCGGCCCGGCCTGCACGCGGTCGCCTCCGGCATGCCCATCGCCGGGTTCACCGGCACGCTCGGCAACGGCCGCCGCTTCACGGGGGCCGACAGCAAGGGGCAGGTCGGGCTGGTGCGCGCCAAGACGGGCACCCTCAACAACGTCAGCACGCTGGCGGGGCTCACCACCAGCAAGGACGGCCGGGTCCTCGCCTTCGCCTTCATGGCCGACAAGGTCCCGGTCTACGCCGAACCGGTCCTCGACCGGCTGGCGGCGATCGTGGCGCGTGCCTGATTGCGATCCGCCAGGATCGCGGTTGTGTTTATTGGCGATCCTTCGGATCGCGGGCTCGTCGCTCAGATCCGGTGCCTTCCCTCGTCGCTCGGTCGCTGTGCTTATGGCGATCCTGCGGATCGCAGCTCGTCGCTCAGACCCGGCGTCTTCCCTCGTCGCTCGGTCGCTTCGCTCCCTCCCTCCTCAGTCCAGACACCGGCGCTCCTCGCGGGGCTCCCTCCCTCCTCAGTCCAGGCACCGGCGCTCCTCGCAAACCTTGGATGTTCTTCCTGCGGATACCGGGACAGCTCCGATGTCGGGACAGCTCCGATGCCGGGACTGCTCCTTGGTCGGGATACCCGGAGGGTTCAGGGCTTTTCGTGGGCTCCCTGCTTCTTCAGTCCAGGCAACTGGGGCTTCTTCGTGGGCTCTCTTCCCCCTCCGTGCAGGTACCGGGGGGTTCTCGTGGGCTCTCTATCTCCTGAGGCCAGGCACCTGGGGTTCTTTCCTTGGTTGGGGGGAGCTGGGTTCGGGGCTTCTTCGCGGGGTTGGGCGGAAGCACGTACGGTGGTGGGTATGCAGGTGATCGACTGGGATCTGGCCGTCTCGACCGGCACGCGTCTGGTGCGCCCCGGTCCTCAAGTAACCCGCGAGGAGGCCAGGCAGGCCGTCGCCGAGCTCCGTACGCTGTCGCGCGAGGCCGAAGGGCACGTGCGCGAGTTCACCAAGATCGATGCTGAGACCGCGCCGCAGGCGGCGACCGTCGTCGACCGGCCCGGTTGGATCAGGGCCAACGTCGAGGGCTTCCGCGTGGTGCTGGAGCCGCTCACCCAGCGGATGACCAGCGGCGCCAACCGGCCGCCCGCGATCGTCAGCGCCGTGGGCTCCCGGATCACCGGCGTCGAGGTCGGCGCCGTGCTCGCCTTCCTGGCGACGCGGGTGCTCGGTCAGTACGAGCTGTTCCTCCCGCCCGACCCGACCGGCCGCGAGGCCACCGGCCGGCTCACGCTCGTCGCGCCCAACATCGTGCACGCCGAGCGCGAGATGAACGTCAACCCGCACGACTTCCGGCTCTGGGTGTGCCTGCACGAGGAGACGCACCGGGTGCAGTTCACCGGGGTGTCCTGGCTGCGCGAGTACGTGCGCTCGCAGATGACCGAGTTCCTGCTGGCCTCCGACCTCGACCTGCCGACGCTCGTCGAGCGCCTGCGCAACGCGGCCGACACCATCCAGGACGTGGTCAGGGGCGGCGAGGGCAACCTCATCGACGTCATCCAGTCGCCGCAGCAGAAGGAGATCCTCGACCGGCTCACCGCCGTCATGACGCTCGTGGAGGGCCACGGCGACTACGTGATGGACGCGGTGGGGCCCTCGGTGGTGCCGTCGGTGGCCGACATCCGGGCCAAGTTCGCCCAGCGCCGCGAGGGCGGCTCCAAGCTCGACAAGACGATCCGCCGCCTGCTGGGCATCGACCTGAAGATGAAGCAGTACGCGGAGGGTTCCGCCTTCGTCCGCCGGGTGGTGGAGAAGGCCGGCATGGACGGCTTCAACCGAGTCTGGACCTCGCCCAACACGCTGCCGACCCCGGCGGAGATCTCCGACCCGGACGCCTGGGTGCGCCGCGTGATCGGCACCCCGGCCCTCCCCGGCTGACCCCCGTCCAACGCTCGCCCCGGCCGTCCGGGGCGAGCACCACTGAACCCGGCCATTGTCCACGGACGCTCGCCCACGTGGCTGGACGCCGTACACCCCTCACCTCTGTGGACGCCGGACGGGGCTCGTCGCCGTGGCTGGACAATGGTGGTGTGGGACCGCACCCTGCTGTAGCTGATGTCCGCCGGGCTGTGCGTGAGGCGTTGGCCGGGCTGGACGGAGGGTCCACGGTGCTGGCCGCGTGCAGCGGGGGCGCCGACTCGCTCGCGCTGGCCGCCGCGCTCGGGTTCGTCGCGCCGCGCGCCGGGCTGCGCGCGGGGCTGGTCACGGTGGACCACCAGTTGCAGGAAGGCTCGGACGTACGGGCGAGGCGGGTCGCGGAGCTGGCCGGAGAGCTGGGGCTGGAGTCCGGCGAGGTGCTGACCGTCACGGTGGGCACGGCCGGAGGGCCGGAGGCCGCCGCGCGGGAGGCCAGATATCGGGCGCTCGGCGAGGCCGCGGAGCGGGCCGGCGCCGCCGCCGTGCTGCTCGGCCACACCCGCGACGACCAGGCCGAGACCGTGCTGCTCGGGCTGGCCAGGGGGAGCGGCCCACGGTCGCTGGCCGGGATGGCGCCGCGGAGCGGGCTCTACCGCCGCCCCCTGCTCGGCCTCCCGCGCCGCGTCACCGTCGCCGCCTGCGCGGCGCTCGGCCTGAGCCCGTGGGACGACCCGCACAACGACGACCCCCGCTACACCCGGGTCCGGGTGCGCTCGCGGGTCCTTCCCGTACTGGAGAAGGAGCTCGGGCCCGGGGTGGCCGAGGCGCTCGCGCGGACAGCCGGGCTCGCCAGGGACGACGCCGACGCGCTCGACGAGTGGGCTGACACGGTGTATCACGATTGCGCTCTAAGCGATATTTCGGGAAGGCTCACGCTCTCCGTCGAGGCGCTGGAGCGGGTTCCCGCGGCCGTGCGGCGGCGGGTGCTGCGTCGCGCCGCCATCGCCGCCGGGGCGCCGTCCGGGGCGCTCTCGGCGACCCACGTGCACGCCGTGGAACGCCTCGTCACCTCCTGGCGCGGGCAGAAGGCCGTGGACCTACCCGGGCGAGTGTCGGCTGTCCGGCGGTATGGCACCCTGATACTCGCCATCAGCCCCATCCCGTAAGGAACCACAGGTGGACGCAGCCGACATGGGCGAGGACCTCGAGAAGGTCCTCATCGCCGAGGACGAGCTCCAGGGCAAGATCAGGGAGCTGGCCGGTCGGATCGACGAAGACTACGCGGGCAAGGAGCTGCTCCTCGTGGGCGTGCTCAAGGGCGCCGTCATGGTGATGGCCGACCTGGCCAGGGCCCTGCACGTGCCGGTGCAGATGGACTGGATGGCGGTGTCGTCCTACGGCGCCGGCACTAGGTCGTCCGGTGTCGTGCGGGTGCTCAAGGACCTCGACACCGACATCATGAACCGCCACGTGCTGATCGTGGAGGACATCATCGACTCCGGCCTGACCCTCCACTGGCTGCTGGAGAACCTCAAGTCGCGCAACCCGGCCTCGCTGGAGATCTGCGCCGCGCTGCGCAAGCCCGACGCCGTCAAGGTGCCCATCGACGTCAAGTACGTCGGCTTCGACATCCCCAACGAGTTCGTCATCGGCTACGGGCTCGACTACGCCGAGCGTTACCGCAACCTCCCCTTCATCGGCACCCTCGCCACTCACGTCTACACCTAGAGATCGCTTGGATGGCCGTGAACCGCCGGGAACACAGCGGGCCGTGACGTACGTTGGTAGGGCAAGGCCGGTTGTAGCGGGCGGTCCCTCCGCGCGCTTGTCCGGTGTACCTTCTGACGACGGGAGGGTGACCGAGCGTCCCCTCCGGGTAGTCAGAAGTCGCGGCGTCGGGATGCCGCGGCCCCGGGTCCTGCCCGGGGTTCCAGGCCATGGTCAGGGAAGGGACGGGCCCGCCAGGGGTTCCGCATCGGATGGATCTCAAGCGATTTACACGTGGGCCACTGCTGTGGATCCTGGGCATCGTCGTGCTGCTCCTGCTCGTCACCCAATTGTGGAGCGGCGGGGGCAACTTCAAGCAGGCCGACACGTCCACGGTCCTCGAGCAGATTCGCACCGGCAACGTCAGCAACGCGAAGATCATTGACAAGGACCAGCGGATCGAGCTGACGCTCAAGAACGGCATCACGGTCAGGCCCGGCGACCAGCCCACCAAGATGATCCAGTCCGACTGGGTCACCGGCTACGGCGCCAAGCTGACCGACGACCTGCAGGCGCAGGTGCAGGCCGGCAAGACCGACAGCTTCACCACCGAGGTGCCGCAGGAGAACATCCTGCTCAGCATCCTGGTGAGCTTCCTGCCGATCGTCATCATCGTGCTGCTCTTCCTGTTCATCATGAACCAGATGCAGGGCGGCGGCAGCCGGGTGATGAACTTCGGCAAGTCCAAGGCCAAGCTGATCACCAAAGACACTCCCAAGACCACCTTCGCCGACGTCGCGGGCGCCGACGAGGCCATCGAGGAACTCCACGAGATCAAGGACTTCCTCCAGGCCCCGGCCAAGTTCCAGGCGATCGGCGCGAAGATCCCCAAGGGCGTCCTGCTCTACGGCCCGCCCGGCACCGGCAAGACCCTGCTCGCCCGCGCGGTCGCGGGTGAGGCGGGCGTGCCGTTCTACTCGATCTCCGGTTCCGACTTCGTCGAGATGTTCGTCGGCGTCGGCGCCTCCCGCGTGCGCGACCTGTTCGAGCAGGCCAAGGCCAACGCCCCGGCGATCATCTTCATCGACGAGATCGACGCCGTCGGCCGCCACCGCGGCGCCGGCCTGGGCGGCGGTCACGACGAGCGCGAGCAGACGCTCAACCAGCTGCTCGTCGAGATGGACGGCTTCGACGTCAAGGGCGGCGTGATCCTCATCGCCGCGACCAACCGGCCCGACATCCTCGACCCGGCCCTGCTGCGTCCCGGCCGCTTCGACCGTCAGGTCACCGTCGACCGTCCCGACCTGGAGGGCCGCAAGGGCATCCTCAAGGTCCACGGCCGCGGCAAGCCGTTCGCGCCCGACGTCGACCTCGACGTCATCGCGCGCCGGACCCCCGGGTTCACCGGTGCCGACCTGGCCAACGTGATCAACGAGGCCGCGCTGCTCACCGCGCGCGCCGACGAGAAGCTGATCACGATGGACATGCTGGAGGAGTCGATCGACCGGGTCATGGCCGGGCCTGAGCGCAAGACCCGCGTCATGTCCGACAAGGAAAAGAAGATGATCGCCTACCACGAGGGCGGTCACGCGCTGGTGGCGCACGCGCTGCCGAACTCCGACCCGGTCCACAAGATCACGATCTTGTCCCGGGGCCGGGCGCTCGGCTACACGATGACGCTGCCGATGGAAGACAAGTTCCTGGCCACCCGGTCGGAGATGATGGACCAGCTCGCGATGCTGCTGGGCGGCCGCGCGGCGGAGGAGCTCGTCTTCCACGAGCCCACCACCGGCGCCTCCAACGACATCGAGAAGGCCACCGCCGTCGCCCGCCGCATGGTGACCGAGTACGGCATGAGCGAGGCGCTGGGCGCCCGCAAGTTCGGCAGCGGCCAGGCCGAGGTGTTCCTCGGCCGTGAGATGGGCCACGAGCGCGACTACTCCGAGAAGATCGCCTCCACGATCGACGAGGAGGTCCGCCGGATGATCGAGACGGCTCACGACCAGGCGTGGGACATCCTGGTCGAGTACCGCGACGTGCTCGACAACCTGGTGCTCGAACTCATGGAGAAGGAGACCCTCTCCCGCGACATGGTGCTGGAGATCTTCTCTCCGGTGGTCGTCAAAGAGCACCGTCCGTCCTACGCGGGCTACGGCAAACGGCTCCCGTCCGACCGGCCGCCCATCCTGACCCCCAAGGAGCAGTACGGCAACGGCTCGCTCGGACAGGGCCACCAGGGCGCACTGCCTTCCGGAGACACTGCGTGAAAGCGCACGAAGTAGATTTCGGACGGATCGAGAAGGCCGTCCGCGAGATCCTCTACGCCATCGGCGAGGATCCCGACCGCGACGGCCTTCTCGAGACGCCCGCCCGGGTGGCCCGCGCCTACGCGGAGCAGTTCTCGGGCCTCGGGCTGACCCCCGAGGACGTGCTCAACAAGGTCTTCGACGTCGACCACGACGAGATGATCCTGGTCAAGGACATCGAGGTCTACTCGACCTGCGAGCACCACCTCGTCCCGTTCTACGGCCTGGCGCACGTCGGCTATATCCCCAACGAGCACGGCCAGGTCACCGGCCTGTCCAAGCTGGCCAGGCTGGTCGACGTCTACGCGCGCCGGCCGCAGGTGCAGGAGCGGATGACCTCGCAGATCGCCGACGGCATCATGCGGGTGCTGGAGCCGCGCGGCGTGATCGTGGTGGTCGAGGCCGAACACCTGTGCATGACGATGCGTGGTGTACGCAAGCCCGGCGCGAAGACGGTCACCTCGGCCGTCCGCGGCGATTTCCGTACCAGTGACAAGACGCGCGCCGAGGCGATGGCGCTGATCCTGGGGCGCTGACGGCTGGCGGCGCCGCGTGAGATCCGCGCGCGTTCCAAGCGCGAAGGGATCGTTATCCACAACGGGGCACCCGCGATATCGCCGGGTATGAGCGAGCGCCTAGGCTTGGGCACATGACGAGAGTGCCGGGGCTTGACGACGCCGACCGGTGCCTGGTCATGGGCGTGGTCAACGTGACCCCTGACTCGTTCTCCGACGGCGGCCTGTGGTTCGACGAGGCGGCGGCCATCCGCCACGGGTTCGAGCTGGTCGCCCAGGGCGCCGACATCGTCGACGTGGGTGGCGAGTCCACCCGGCCGGGCGCCTCCAGGGTGTCGCTCGACGAGGAGCTCGCCCGCGTGGTGCCCGTGATCGGCGCGCTGGCCGCGGAGGGTGTCCAGGTCAGCGTCGACACGATGCGGGCCGAGGTGGCCAAGGCCGCGGTCGAGGCCGGGGCGGTCCTGGTCAACGACGTGAGCGGCGGCCTGGCCGACCCGCAGATGCCGCGCGTGGTGGCCGCCGCAGGTGTGCCCTACGTGGTGATGCACTGGCGCGGCCAGAGCGAAGACATGCAGAGCCGCGCGGTCTACGAGGACGTCGTGACCGAGGTCTGCGAGGAGCTGGCCAAACGGGTGGAGCTGGTGCTCGCCGAGGGGGTCTCCCGCGAGCAGATCGTGCTCGACCCGGGGCTCGGCTTCGCCAAGAACGCCACCCACAACTGGGCGCTGCTGGCGGCGATCCCGCGCCTGACCGAGCTGGGCTACCCGCTGCTGATCGGGGCGTCCCGCAAGAGGTTCCTGGGGCGGTTGCTCGCCGACGCCGACGGCACGCCGCGCCCGTTCGACCGCAACGACGACGCCACGCTGGCGGTGACGGCGCTCGCCGCCCGTGACGGCGCCTGGTGCGTCCGGGTGCACACCGTAGGTCCGAATGCCGATGCCGTGCGCGTGGCAGCAGCATGGAAGAGAGCCGGAGCTGACACATGAGCGTCGACACCGCCGCGATCGAGACCATCAACCAGGAGTTCTATACCGCGATAGAAGACGCCGACCTCGATCGGATGACCGAGATCTGGGCCGAGGACGGCGTCGACGGCAAGGTCAGCTGCGTCCACCCGGGCTGGACCCTCCTGGCGGGCCGGTCGGAGGTGCTGCGGTCGTGGGCGTTGATCATGGCCAACACGACCTACATCCAGTTCGTGCTCACCGACGTCAACACCACCGTGCTCCGCGACGACGTGGCGGTGCTGACCTGCGTGGAGAACATCCTCACGGCGGGCGAGGAGGGCGAGTCCAGCTTCGCGGCCGGCAAGGTGGTGGCCAGCAACGTCTACATCCGCACCCCTCAGGGCTGGCGGCTGTGGATGCACCACGGGTCGCCGGTGCTGCAGAGCGACGACGACGAGGAGGAGGAAGGCGAGCTTGAGCACTGACCGGATCGCGCTGAAGGGCCTGCGGGCCCGCGGGAGACACGGCGTGCTGGCGGCCGAGCGGGAGCTCGGCCAGGAGTTCGTCGTGGACGTCACGCTCTTCCTCGACACCGCGCCCGCGGCCGCGGGCGACGACCTGGCCCTGACCGTCGACTACGGCGAGCTGGCGCAGGCGCTGGTGAAGGTGGTCGAGGGCGAGCCGGTCGCGCTGATCGAGACGCTCGCCCAGCGGCTGGCGGAGGTCTGCCTGGATAGGGAGCTCGTCGAGTCCGTGGAGGTGAGCGTGCACAAACCCGCCGCGCCGATCCCCCTGCCGTTCGGCGACGTGGTGGTGACGATCCAACGGAGGCGCCGATGAAGACCGTGCTAGCGCTCGGGAGCAACCTGGGCAGACGTTTCCAGACGCTGCAGGGCGCCGTGGACGCGCTGTTCGACGCGCCGGGTCTGGAGTTCGTGGCGGCCTCGCCGGTCTACGAGACCGATCCGGTGGGCGGCCCAGGGGGCCAGCGGCCCTACCTGAACGCGGTGGTGGTGGCGGAGACGACTCTCGAACCGCACACCCTGCTGGAGCGGGCGCAGAGCACCGAAGACGCCTTCGGCCGCGTCCGCCAGGAGCGGTGGGGGCCGCGCACGCTCGACATCGACCTGATCGTGGTGGGCGACATCGTCAGCGACGACCCGGAGCTGACGCTGCCGCACCCCATGGCGCACGAGCGGGCGTTCGTGCTGCTGCCGTGGGCGCAGGCCGACCCCGACGCGGAGCTGCCGGGCAAGGGCCGGGTCGCCGACCTGCTGGCGGGCCTCGACCAGCGGGGCGCGCGACTCCGTGAGGACCTGAAGCTGCAGAGGCCCGATTGAGACCGACCCGTCCCGGCCTGCTGGCCGTCGTCTTCGTCGTCGTCGCGCTGCTGACATGGCTGACCGTCCAGCAGTTCTACTCCCAGATGCCGCTGGTGCCGTGGACCGCGATCCCGACGGTGCTGCTGCTGGCCGTCGGCGAGGCCTACGCCGGGTGGATGACCCGGGCCAGGATCGCCCGCCGGCCCGGCACCAAACCGGTGGAGCCGCTCGCGGTGGCCCGGCTGGTCGCGCTGGCCAAGGCGTCCGCATACGGCGGGGCGGGGTTCGCGGGCCTGTTCGGCGGCTTCGTGCTGCACACGGCGACGGAGCTGGAGAAGGTGACGCCGCGGAGCGAGTTCTTCGTGTCCGGCGGCTCGCTGCTGGCCTGCGTGGTCCTCGTCTGCGCCGCCCTCTTCCTCGAACACGCCTGCCGCATCCCCGAGGACCACGAGGGTGACCGGCCCGAGTAGGAGCCGGTCACTTGTCGATGTCGCCCACCACGAAGAACATCGAGCCGAGGATGGCCACCATGTCAGAGACCAGGTGGCCGGGCAGCATCTCGCGCAGCACCTGGATGTTGCCGTAGGAGGCGGAGCGGAGCTTGAGCCGCCACGGGGTCTTGTCGCCCTTGGAGACCAGGTAGTAGCCGTTGATGCCGAGAGGGTTCTCCGTCCAGGCGTAGGTGTGGCCCTCCGGCACCTTGAGCACCTTGGGCAGCCGCTGGTTGATCGGCCCCCGCGGCAGTGAGCGGAGCCGGTCGACGCACGCGTCGGCCAGGTCGAGCGAGACCTTGACCTGCTCCAGCAGCACCTCGAAGCGTGCGTGGCAGTCGCCGGCGGTGCGGGTGACGACCCTGACGGGCAGCTCGGGGTAGGCGAGGTAGGGCTGGTCGCGGCGCAGGTCGACGTCGACGCCGGAGGCCCTGGCGATGGGGCCGCTGACCCCGTACTGCATGATCTGCTCGCGGGTGAGCACGCCGACGCCTCTGGTGCGGGCGAGGAAGATCTCGTTGTCGAGTATGAGGTTCTCGATGTCGGGGATCTTCGCGCGGACCTCGGCGACGGTCTGTGACACCCGGTCGAGCCACCCGTACGGGAGATCCTCCTTCAGGCCGCCGACGCGGTTGAACATGTAGTGCATCCGCCCGCCGGAGATCTCCTCCATGACGGCCTGGATGCGCTCGCGCTCGTCGAAGGCGTAGAAGATGGGCGTCATGGCGCCCATCTCCAGAGGGTAGGAGCCGAGGAACATCAGGTGGTTGAGCACCCGGTTGAGCTCGGCCAGCAGCGTGCGGGCCCACACGGCGCGGACGGGCGGCTCCATGCCGAGCATGCGTTCGGCGGCGAGCACCACGCCGAGCTCGTTGGCGAACGCCGACAGCCAGTCGTGGCGGTTGGCCAGCATGATGATCTGCCGGTAGTCGCGCACCTCGAACAGCTTCTCCGCGCCCCGGTGCATGTAGCCGACGATCGGCTCGGCGGTGGCGATGCGTTCGCCGTCGAGCGTCAGGCGGAGGCGGAGCACGCCGTGCGTCGAGGGGTGCTGGGGGCCGATGTTGAGGATCATGTCCTCGGTGGCCAGTTCCTTCGCCCCTGCGCCGATTCCCACCACGCGTTCCGTCATACGGCCCATGCTCTCACCGGATACCAGGTCAAGGAACGGGTGTGCCGGGGTCCGTCGTCCGAGGTCAAGGTACGGCAAGCACGCGCATCACCGGGCCGAGGCGGGGGAGGATTGTCTGGAACGGGGGAACAAGACGATGAAGAGGGTCATCTTTGATGTGGCTGCCCTGATCGCCAGGGTGGTGATCGGCGTCATCTTCGTGGCGCACGGGCTGCAGAAATGGACAGCGGGTCTGGGGGCCATCAGCGCCGGCTTCACCGAGATGGGCGTGCCGCTGCCCCAGGCGTCGGCCGCCTTCGCGACGATCGTCGAGGTGGTCTGCGGGGTGCTGCTGATCCTGGGGCTGGCGGTCCGGATCTCGGCGGCGCTGTTGCTGATCGACATGATCGGGGCGCTGCTCTTCGTGCACGCGGCCGGCGGGGTGTTCGTCACGGAGGGCGGCTGGGAGCTGGTGGCGGCCCTGGGCGCGGCCTGCCTGCTGCTGATCGCGCTGGGCGGCGGGCGCATCGGCCTCGACGGGATCATCCACGCGGTGCACAGGCGTCGCTCCAGGCGGGCCGCCGCGACCGAGCCCGCCTACGAGCCGGTGCCGGGCGGGCTCGACAACGCGCCCACCCGGCCCACGGTGATGGAGGAGCCGCAGCGCGACGTGCCCCCGCAGGGGAGCGGCGCGAGCGGCTTGGACGACCGCGACATGCGTGACGTCGACCGCCTGCTCGGCGACGAGCCGACCCGGCCCCACCCACGCAAGCCGTAGGAGTTACGGTCGCTGAGCGGGCCGCTCAGCGACCGGCCAGGTCGCGCAGCGCGGCGAGAAGACGGTCGACATGCTCTTCGGTCGTGCCGATGCCGATCGAGGCGCGCACGGCCGAGGCGGTGCCGTCCGCGCAGCCGCCGTCCTGCGTGCCGAGCAGGTGGCGGACGAAAGGGTGCGCGCAGAACTTGCCGTCCCGCACCCCGATCCCGTGCTCGGCCGACAGCGTCTCGGCGACCTCGCGCGCCGGGTGGCCGTCGACGGTGAAGGACACGATGCCGACGCGCGGGTGGCCGGGCCCCCACAGCGAGAGTTCCCGTACCCCGTCGATGGCGGCGAGGCCGGCACGCAGCCGGGCGAGCAGCCGCTCCTCCTCGCGGACGAGCGGGGTCCAGCCGGTGGCGGTGAGCGCGTCGCAGGCGGCGGCCAGCGCGATGGCGCCCAGCACGTTCGGGGTGCCCGCCTCGTGCCGCGGCTCGGGGTCGTCGTGCCAGTCGGCACCGTCCTCGCCGACGGCGCGCACCGCGCCGCCGCCCTTCAGGTACGGGTCGCCGGCGGCCAGCCAGTCACCGCGGCCGACCAGCGCCCCCGCCCCGAACGGCGCGTACAGCTTGTGCCCGGAGAAGGCCACGTAGTCCAGGTCGAGCGCGGTCAGGTTGAGCGGCCGATGGGGGACGAGCTGGGCGGCGTCCACCAGGATGCGCGCGCCGTGCCGGTGCGCGATGTGGGCCAGCGCGGCGACGGGCCAGAGCTCGCCGGTGACGTTCGAGGCGGCGGTCACGACCAGGAGCTTGGGTCCGTCGATCCCGGCCAGGGTGTCGTCGGCGGCGCGCACGGCCTCGCCGGGGAAGGCGGGCGGCGCCAGCCGGACCACCCGCTGCCACGGCAGCAGCGAGGCGTGGTGCTCGGTGTCGAAGACGACCACGGTGGTGCCTTCGGGCAGGCAGCGGGCGAGCAGGTTGGTGGCGTCGGTGGTGTTGCGGGTGAAGACCACCGCGTCGTCCGTGCGGGCGCCGACGAAGGCCCGTACGGTGTGGCGGGCCTGCTCGTAGCGGGCGGTGGTGAGCTGGGAGGCGTACCCGGCGCCGCGGTGCACGCTGGAGTAGGCCGGGAGCGCGGCGGCGACGGCGGCGCTGACCTGCTCCAGACAGGGGGCGCTGGCGGCGTAGTCGAGGTTGGCGTACCCGGCGAGCCTGCCGCCCTTGACCGGGACCCGCAGGTCGGCGCCGAGCACGGCGGGGATCGCACGCGCCGGACAGGGCTCCGGGTTCTTCTCGGGAGCGGTGCGGGCGGCGTCGAAGATCGTCAAAGTGGACACGGCATGCCTCCTCGGGCGTCATCGGACCCCAGGAGCAGCCACGGAGCCCGCGCTTGCCCGCCACCCTTCGTGGCGGACCAGGTCTTCACCCGGGGCACCCCGCCGCGGACGCGAGGGTTGCCGGCCAGCGAGCCGGGGCTTGGCGCTGGCACTCATGACCTACGTGCCGGACTATAACCGATGATTCATCCGGATCGCGAACTTCTCCGGACTTCTGCTCGTTGGGCGGTGGTACGTTCCCCCACCGAAAGTAGGCGGCGATGCTTGACTGGGTGTCCAACCCGGAGATCTGGATAGGGTTCCTCACCCTGGTGACCCTGGAGATCGTCCTGGGCATCGACAACATCATCTTCATCTCCATCCTGGCAGGGAAGCTGCCTCCCGAGCAGCGCGACCGGGCGCGGGTGGTGGGCCTGGCCGCGGCGCTGGTGATGCGGCTGCTCCTGCTGCTGGCGCTGTCGTGGGTGGTCCGGCTCACCGCGCCGCTGTTCGAGGTGCTCGGTCATGAGATATCGGGACGAGATCTCATCCTGCTGCTGGGCGGGCTGTTCCTGCTGGCCAAGAGCGTCACCGAGATCAGCCACACGATGGACGGGCCCAGCAAGGACGGCAAGTCGGCGGCCGTCGTCTCGTTCACGTCGGTCATCGTGCAGATCATGCTGCTCGACATCGTGTTCTCGCTCGACTCGGTGATCACCGCCGTGGGCATGGTCGACGAACTCGGGGTGATGATCGCGGCCGTGGTCGTGGCGGTGGCGGTGATGCTGTTCGCCTCCGGGCCGATCAGCCGGTTCGTCGACGCGCATCCGAGCATCAAGATGCTGGCGCTGGCGTTCCTGGTGCTGATCGGGGTGATGCTCGTGGCCGAGGGTCTCGACCAGCACATCCCGAAGGGCTACATCTACTTCGCGATGGCGTTCTCGGTCGTCGTCGAGCTGCTCAACATCCGGGTGCGGAGCAGGAAGAACAAGCAGGTGGAGGAAGCTCCTACTATGCAATAGTGCGCTTTGATCCCTGGAATCCGGATTTCGTGGCCCATCCCTACGACGTCTACGCCGAGCTGAGGCGGGAGGCCCCCGTCAGCTACTTCGAACCCGCCGACCAGTGGCTGATCGCCCGCCACGCGGATGTGGACGAGCTGCTGCGTGACCGCAGGCTCGGCCGTTCCTATCTGCACGTGGCCACGGACGAGGAGTTCGGCAGGCCACCGGAGCCGGAGTTCCAGGAGCCGTTCTGGCGGGTGGTCCGCGCCGGCATGCTCGACGTCGAGCCGCCGGTGCACACCCGGCTGCGCCGCCTGGTGTCCAAGGCGTTCACCCCGCGCATGGTCGAGTCGCTGCGGCCGCGCGTGCGGGCCATCGCTGAAGGGCTCGTGGACGCGTACGTGGAGAAGGGCGGCGGAGATCTGATCGCGGAGGTCGCCGAGCCGCTGCCGGTGACGGTCATCGCGGAGATGCTGGGCATCCCCGAGCGGGACCGTCACCTGCTGCGGCCCTGGTCCTCGGACATCTGCCTGATGTACGAGCTCAACCCGAGCGAGGAGATGCAGCACACCGCGGTCAGGGCGGCGGACGAGTTCGCCGAGTACCTCAGAGGGCTGGCCCGCGAGCGGGCGGGGAAGCCGGGCGACGACCTGATCAGCGCGCTGGCGGGGATCCCCGAGCTGACCGAGGACGAGCTGATCGGCACCTGCGTGCTGCTGCTCAACGCCGGTCACGAGGCCACCGTGAACGCCACCGGCAACGGCTGGTGGGCGCTGTTCAGGAACCCGGACGAGCTGGCCCGGCTGCGCGCGGACCGCTCGCTGCTGCCCACGGCGATCGAGGAGGTGCTGCGCTGGGACACCCCGGCGCAGATGTTCGAGCGCTGGGTCCTGGAGGACATCGAGGTCGGCGGCGTGCGGATCCCGCGCGGGGCCGAGGTGGCGCTGCTGTTCGGCTCGGCCAACCGCGACCCCGAGGTGTTCGACGACCCCGACCGGTTCGACGCGGGCCGCAAGGACAACCCGCACATCTCGTTCGGCCTGGGCATCCACTACTGCCTGGGCGCGCCGCTGGCCAGGATCGAGATGGTCGAGTCGTTCGGCGCGCTGCTCGACCGGGCGCCGGCGCTGGAGCTTGTCAGGGAGCCGGAGTGGAAGCCGGGCTACATCATCCGGGGGCTGCAGGGCCTGGAGCTGAGAACGCGCTGACGCCGGGTCACCGGCGCTGGCAGAGCCAGCCGAACCCGCCCAGGCCCGCCGGATCGATCAGCTCGGCCTCCTCGGAGGCCCGGGCGAGCGCCCGGAGATAGCCCGGAGGATCGGTTCGGGCCAGGTCGAGGGAGGGGCGGGCGCCGGTGACGCCCAGCTCGCGCAGCGCGGCACGCTGTGTGGACAAGGCTGTGGATATCGCGCCCGCCCGCCGCCCGGCCTCGGCGCACGCGTCGAGCGCGACGTGCGCGGTGATGTCGCAGGTCCCGTCGGGGATCGGGGAAACGACCGCGCCGTCGCGATATCCGGTGAGCGTGCCGCAGCGCGGCCGGTTATCCACAGGGTGTGCATAATCGACGGCGACGGCCCGCCCCTGGTCGAGCCGCGCCAGGACCGCCGCCCAGGCCGCGTCGCGGGTGCGGCCGATCTCGGCTCTCGTGCCGACGCACGACAGCGGCCACCACCGTTTCAGCCACTCCAGATCGGCCGCCGGCGGCTCGCCGCCCAGCCGCTCCTCGCCGGTCTCGGTGTCGACCAGGACCAGCCGCGGCCCGTCGGCGGTCTGCTCGGCGACGTCCAGCGGGACGTTGTCGAGCCACTCGTTCGCGATCACCAGGCCGCGCACGCCGGAGGGGATCCGGGCGGACCACCCGATCTCCTCGGGAAGATCGTCCGGCCGGGGGGACAGGTCGACGGCCGTGACCCGCAGCCTGGCCCGCAGCCCGCGGCCGGCCATGGCCAGCACGTGGCGGACCAGCACGCCTTCGCCCGCGCCGACGTCGACGAGGTCGATCCCGGCGGGGGCGCCGAGCTCGGCGTCGACCTCGCGCAGCAGGGCCAGCACCGCCTCGGCGAACGCCGGTGACGCGACGACCGAGGTGCGGAAGTGGCCGGACGGGCGTTCGCGAAGGTAGAAGCCGCCCTCGCCGTACAGCGCGCGCTGAGTGGCGGCGCGCCAGGTGAGCCACATGTCTGGACTATCTCACGATGGACACGGGGCCCGGACCGGATCCGGGCCCCGCCATGACCGCCAGTCGGCGTGGCGGCCATGCGCACCGCCCAAGAGGCCCCTGACACAGTGCGGGCGTCGGGTCTCGTTGGACTCGGCGCCCGCTCCCAGCGGTGAACCCCTCTCCTCATCTCATCCGACAGGGGGTGCACCGGTTCACCTGCCCTTGTCCCTTTTGTCGGTAACGCAACATGCAGCAAAACCCCGGTCATCTCTTCTTGCCGGTGCGCCGGTTACCCTGGTCGGCAGTGCCATCAGGTCGACGGGGGGTGTGACGTCATGGAGGCAGCCGATCGCCCGGCCCGCCTGGCCGTCGGCGTGCTGGGAGCGGGCAAGGTCGGCTCCGCGCTCGGCTCCGCGCTGGCGCAGGCCGGCCATCGCGTCGTCGCCGCGAGCGGCGTCTCCGACGCCTCCCAGCGATGGGCCGCGGCCAGGCTCGGGGTCGAGCCGGTGCGGCCCGACCAGGTGGTGGCGGCGGCCCAGCTCATCCTGCTCACCGTGCCCGACGACGCGCTGCCCGACCTCGTGGGCGGCCTGGCCGCCACCGGCGCCGACCTGCACGGCAAGATCCTCGTCCACTGCAGCGGCGCGTACGGGCTGTCCGTGCTCGACCCGGCCGCCCGCAAGGGCGCGCTGCCGCTGGCGCTGCACCCGGTGATGACCTTCACCGGCCGCGACGACGACCTCAACCGCATCACCGGCTGCTCCTTCGGCGTCACCGCCCCCGAGCCGCTGCGGCCGATCGCCGAGGCCCTGGTCATCGAGATGGGCGGGGAGCCGGTCTGGATCGCCGACGCCGACCGCCCGCTCTACCACGCGGCCCTGGCCAACGCCTCCAACCACATGGTGACGCTCATCGCCGAGTCGGAGGAACTGCTCGGCCGCATCGGCGTCGACCACCCGGGCCGGATGCTCGGGCCGCTGCTCGGCGCCGCGCTCGACAACGTGCTCAGGCTCGGCCTGTCGGCCCTGACCGGGCCGGTCGTGCGCGGCGACGCCGGCACCGTGCGCAAGCACGTCGACGCGCTGATCCTGGCCGCCCCCGAGGCGGCCGACGCCTACGTGGCGCTGGCCAGGCTCACGGCCGACCGGGCGCTGGCGGCCGGGCTGCTGAAACCGGAGGAGGCGGAGCGGCTCCTCGACGCGCTGGGTGGCAACATATGGACCTGACCGTGACCCGCGACGGGCATGGATCCGTTCTCGGAGGCAGCGCATGGACCTCATCCTCGCCAGGAACCGCACCGATCTGATCAAGGCCCGCGGTGGCGGCACCCTCGCCCTCGTCCCCACCATGGGAGCCCTGCACGAAGGGCACCGCTCGCTCATCAGGCTGGCCCGCGACCGCGCCGACCACGTCGTCGTCAGCGTCTTCGTCAACCCGCTGCAGTTCGGGCCCGGGGAAGACTACTCCCGCTACCCGCGCACCTTCGACGCCGACCTGGCGGCGTGCCGCGAGGAGGGCGTGGACGTGGTGTTCGCCCCGGCGGCGGGCGACATGTACCTCCCCGACCGCCAGGTGAGCGTGTGCGCGGGCGAGATGGGGCGGATCGTCGAGGGCGCCTCCAGGCCGGGCCACTTCGACGGCATGCTGACCGTGGTGCTCAAGCTGTTCAACCTGGTGCGGCCGGACGTCGCGGTGTTCGGGCAGAAGGACGCCCAGCAGCTGTCCATGATCCGCCGCATGGTCGCCGACCTGGACGTGCCCGTGGAGGTCGTCGGCGCGCCGACCGTCAGGGAGCCCGACGGCCTGGCCCTGTCGAGCCGCAACCGCTACCTGTCGGCCGGCGAGCGCCGGGTGGCGCTGGCGCTGTCGCGCGCCCTGCGCGCCGGAGCGGGGGAGCCGACCCCGGCCCGGGTCCGCGCCGCGGCCTCGAAGGTGCTCGCCGAGGCCCCGCCGGAGCTGGAGCTCGACTACCTGGTGCTGGTGGATCCGGCCACCTTCACGGAGGTCTCCGACCCGTACGAGGGAGAAGCGGTTCTCGCGGTGGCCGCGAAGGTCGGCGCGACCAGGCTGATCGACAACATGGTGGTGCGGCTGGGCCGGTAGCGGCCCCCGGGGCGCGCGCATACTCGGTCAGGCATTATCGTCATATTGACGAAATAGCCCCGATTGAGGAGGGCCCATGAGTGCACCGGCGATCCCCCTGCGGCTGGCGGCGCCCGATCCGGGCTGGACCGCCGAGGCCGACCTGGTCGTCGTCGGATCCGGGATCGCCGGGCTCACCGTGGCGCTGCGCCACGCCGAGCTGGCCCCGGCCGAGCGGGTCCTGGTCGTCACCAAGGACGTGCTCTCCTCCGGCTCCACCCGATGGGCGCAGGGCGGCATAGCCGCCGTCCTCGACCCCGGCGACAGCCCGGACGAGCACCTCAACGACACGCTGCTGGCCGGGGTCGGGCTGTGCGACACGCGGGCCGTGCGCACGCTGGTCACCGAGGGACCGGGAGCGCTGCGGCGGCTGATGGACCGCGGCGCCCGCTTCGACCGCACCCCCGACGGCCGGCTCCAGCTCACCCGCGAGGGCGGTCACCGGCGCGACCGCATCGTGCACGCGGGCGGCGACGCCACCGGCGCCGAGGTGCAGCGGGCGCTGGTCGAGGCGGTACGCGCGAGCGGCATCGAGGTGATCGAGCACGCGCTCGTCCTCGATCTGCTGAAGGACGCCGCGGGCCGGGCCACCGGCGTCACCCTGCACGTCATGGGCGAGGGCGCGCGCGACGGCGTGGGCGCGGTGCGGGCCCGCGCGGTCGTGCTCGCCACCGGCGGCATGGGCCAGGTCTACGCGGCCACCACCAACCCGGTCGTGTCCACGGGCGACGGGGTGGCGCTGGCGCTGCGGGCCGGCGCGGTGGTGCGCGACCTGGAGTTCGTCCAGTTCCACCCGACCGTGCTGTGGCTGGGCGAGGACTCGACCGGGCAGCAGCCGCTGATCTCCGAGGCGGTCAGGGGAGAGGGCGCGTTCCTGGTCGACCACGAGGGCGACAGGTTCATGACCGGCGTCCACGAACTGGCCGACCTGGCGCCGCGCGACGTGGTGGCCAAGGCGATCATGCGGGTGATGCGGGAGACCGGGCGCGACCACGTCTTCCTCGACGGCCGCCACTTCGGGCCGGACAAGTGGCGGACCAGGTTCCCCACCATCGAGGCCGTCTGCCGCGCCCACGGCATCGACCCGGTCACCCAGCTCATCCCGGTCTCCCCGGCCGCCCACTACGCCAGCGGCGGCGTCCGTACGGACCTGTACGGCCGCACGTCCATCGAGGGCCTGTACGCGTGCGGCGAGGTCGCCTGCACCGGCGTGCACGGCGCCAACCGGCTGGCCTCCAACTCGCTGCTCGAAGGGCTGGTGTTCGCCGAGCGGATCGCCGAGGACGTGCACCGCTCCCGGCCCCGGCCGGGCGGGCCGGAGCAGTCCGCCGCCCCGGCCGGGCTGATCGACCCGCGGGCGCGCGGCCGGATCCAGCACCACATGAGCGCCGGCGCCGGCGTGCTGCGCAACCGCGGATCCCTGACGGCCACGGCCAGGGCGCTGCGCGACGCCCGCTGGACGCCCGTCGAGGTGCCGCCGTGTACCGAGTCGTGGGAGACCACCAATCTGCTCACCGTCGCCACCGTGCTCGCGGGCACGGCCGCGGCGCGGCTGGAGACGCGCGGCTCCCACTGGCGGGAGGACCGCCCCGAGCGCGACGACCACGAGTGGCTCGGCCACCTGGACGTGACCCTGACCGAGGAGGGCCTGCAGATGACCTACACCCCGCACGGCGACGCCATGCCGCCGCGGCTGGCCCGGGAGCTGGCCGACGCCGGGCTCGACCCCGCCGACGCCGACACGGTGATCGACCGGGCGCTGGCCGAGGACCTGTCGGCGGCCGGCGACGTCACCAGCATCGCCACGATCCCGGCCGGCCAGCTCTCGTCCGGCGACATGGTGGCCCGCGCCGACGGCGTCGTGGCCGGCCTCGCCCTCGCCGAGGCGGTGTTCCTGCGGCTGGGCGCGACCCGTACCGAGAGGAAGACCGAGGACGGCGAGCGCGTCCGCCGCGGCGAGGTGCTGATGACGGTGGAGGGCCCGACCAGGGCCCTGCTGACGGCCGAGCGCACGGCGCTGAACCTCGTCACCCACCTGTCCGGCATCGCCACGCTCACCGGCCGGTGGGCCGAGGCGATCGGCGGCACCCGGGCTCGGGTGCGCGACAGCCGCAAGACGCTGCCGGGGCTGCGGGCGCTGGAGAAGTACGCGGTGCGGTGCGGCGGCGGCGTCAACCACCGGATGTCGCTGTCCGACGCGGCCCTGATCAAGGACAACCACGTGGTGGCCGCCGGAGGGGTGGCGCCGGCGTTCCGCGCGGTGCGCGAACGGTATCCGGACCTGCCGATCGAGGTCGAGGTCGACAGCCTCGCGGAGCTGGAGGAGGCGCTGGCCGAGGGGGCGGACCTGATCCTGCTGGACAACTTCACCGTGGAACAAACCACCCAGGCCGTCCAAATTGTGAAAAATCGCGCCAACAAGGCGGTTGCGCTCGAAGCCAGCGGGGGATTGACCTTGGAATCGGCCCGTGACGTGGCGGAGACTGGCGTGGACTACCTTGCGGTAGGCGCCCTTACCCACTCGGCGCCGGCCCTGGACGTCGCACTGGATCTACGGGGGTAACACATGCTGCTCACGATCGACGTCGGCAACACGCACACGGTGCTCGGGCTCTTCGAGGGCGAGGACGTCATCGAGCACTGGCGGCTGGCCACCGACGCCCGCCGCACCGCCGACGAGATCGCGGTCGTCCTGCAGGGCCTGCTCGGCCAGTCACCCCTGCTGAAGGGCGCCGACATCGGCGGCATCGCGATCTGCTCGACCGTGCCCAGCGTGCTCAACGAGATGCGCGAGATGTGCCGCCGCTACTACGGCGACGTCACCGCCGTCGTGGTCGAGCCCGGCGTCCGCACCGGCGTGCCCGTACGGATGGACAACCCCAAGGAGGTCGGCAGCGACCGCATCGTCAACGCGCTGGCCGCCATCGACCAGTACGGCGGCCCGTGCGTCATCGTCGACTTCGGCACCGCCACCTCGTTCGACGCGGTGTCGGCCAAGGGCGAGTACATCGGCGCCGTCACCGCTCCCGGCATCGAGATCTCCGTCGACGCCCTGGCCGCCGCCGGCGCCCAGCTCCACAAGGTGGAGCTGATCAGGCCCCGCTCCGTCATCGCCAAGAACACCGTCGAAGCGCTTCAGGCGGGCATCATCTACGGCTTCGCCGGCCAGGTCGACGGCATCGTCGAGCGGATGGCCGCCGAGCTGGCCGACGACCCCGACGACGTGACCGTGGTCGCCACCGGCAGCCACGCCGGCCTGGTCGTCGGCGAGTCGCGCTCCATCGACGTGCACGAGCCGTGGCTCACGCTGATCGGCCTGCGGCTCATCTACCACCGCAACACCAGCTGAGACATGAGCAAGCGGCCCCCCGCTCGGGTAGGGGGCCGCTTGCGGCTGGAGGAAACTCACTCGGACTCGGCGGCGTACAGGTACTCCCAGTGGCCGCACTTGCTGACCCACTGCTGGTGCGGGTGGATCTGGCAGACCTTCACCCGCACCGCCGCGACGTCGTCCACGTCGAACCGGAACTTCTTGGAGCCCGGGTAGCCGCAGAACTTCCTGGCGTGGACCGCGTCCCACTCGTGGTCGAAGCCGGCCGCCTGGAACCTCACGTAGGCGCACTTGCCGCCCTGCCCGTGGGTGCGCTGGTCGAGGTCGTGGAGCCGGCCGCGGAGGTGGACCGTGTTGGACGTCTGGTGCTCGTCCCACTCCACGCCGATCCAGCCCTGGGCCTTGGCGAGGTGGTGCTTGGCGTAGACCGGGCCCCAGGAGTGCCCGTCGGCGGTGGTGGCGCTCGCGGCGGCGGGCATCGACAGGGCGACGGCTCCGGTGGCGGCGACGGCGAGCAGGCCGGTGGCGATCTTCCTGAACATGGTCTCTCCCCGAGCCCTCCCCTGGACCGGCCCGCTGCCGGATCCCCCCTTCGAGCCCGTGACACATGGGTAACCGAGCGTGCTTGCAGGCCCCCTGCAGGGGACCGACGAGACCTTGCACGTGGCCGTATCCCCTACCCTTTGGTGATGTGAGCGACGAACTTCCCGAGCAGATGCGCATCCGGAGGGAGAAGCTCGACCGCCTTCGCGCCGAAGGCGTCGACCCTTACCCGGTGAGTTTCCCCCGCACGACCACCAACGCGGAGGTCAGGGCGAAATACCAGGGCCTGGAGCCCGACACCGCCACCGGCGACCGGGTCGGCGTGGCCGGGCGCGTCATGCTCAACCGCGTCGGCGGCAAGCTCTGCTTCGCCACCCTGCGCGACGGCAGCGGCGACCTCCAGGTCATGATCTCGCTCGACAAGGTGGGGGAGGAGTCGCTCGCGTCCTGGAAGCACGACGTCGACCTGGGCGACCACGTCGGCGTCGAGGGCGAGGTGATCACCTCGCGGCGCGGCGAGCTGTCCATCCTCGCCGACCGCTGGCAGATCACGTCCAAGTGCCTGCGCCCGCTGCCCGAGAAGCACCTCGGCCTGACCGACCCCGAGGCCCGGGTCCGCCAGCGCTACGTCGACCTCATCGTCAACGACGAGGCGCGCAAGATGGCCCGCGTCCGCAGCGCGACCGTGCGCGCGGTGCGCGACTTCTGGCACGAGGAGGGCTACCTCGAGGTCGAGACGCCGATGCTGCAGCCGATCCACGGCGGCGCGGCGGCCCGGCCCTTCGCCACCCACATCAACGCCTACGACATGGAGCTCTACCTCCGCATCGCGATCGAGCTCTACCTCAAGCGGCTCGTGGTGGGCGGCGTCGAGAAGGTCTTCGAGGTCAACCGCAACTTCCGCAACGAAGGCGCCGACTCCACCCACAACCCCGAGTTCACCATGGTCGAGGCCTACGGCACCTACCTCGACTACCACGACATGGCCGACCTCACCCAGCGCATGTACCAGAAGGCCGTGGTCGCCGCGCTCGACACCACCGTGGTCGTCCACGACGGCGTCGAGGTCGACCTCGGGCTGCCCGAGTGGCCGCGGGCCAAGCTCTACGACCTGGTGTCCGCCGCGGTGGGCGAGGAGGTCACCACCGAGACCCCGCTGGAGCGCGTCCGCGGCCTGGCCGACAAGCACGACGTGCACTGGGACCCGAAGTGGGGCCAGGGCAAGCTGGTCCAGGAGCTGTTCGAGGAGCTGGTCGAACACACCCTCGTCCAGCCCACGTTCGTCATGGACTATCCGCTGGAGACCTCCCCGCTGGCCCGCGTCCACCGCGACAACCCGCTGCTGACCGAGAAGTGGGACCTCATCGGGTTCGGCACCGAGCTCGGCACCGCCTACTCCGAGCTCATCGACCCGATCGACCAGCGCCGCCGCCTGGAGGAGCAGTCCCTGCTCGCCGCCGGCGGCGACCTGGAGGCCATGCAGCTCGACGAGGACTTCCTGCAGGCCCTGGAGTACGGCATGCCCCCGACGGGCGGCATGGGCGCCGGCATCGACCGGATGATCATGGCATTCACGGGCCGCAACATCCGCGAGACCATCCTCTTCCCCCTGGTCAAGCCCACCCGCTGACCGCGCCGAGCCAGCCCGCCCGCGCTACAAGCGCGGGCGGTTGAGCCTGACGGGCAGCCGGGCCAGGCCGCGCAGCACCAGGTTCTCCTTGTACGGCGGATCCGCGTCGGCCAGCTCCAGCCCCGGCGCGACCCCGGCCAGCGCGGCCAGCGCCACCTCCCCTTCCAGCCGGGCCAGCGGCGCACCCAGGCAGAAGTGCACCCCCAGACCGAACGCCAGATGCCTGCCAGGCGCCCGCCCCACGTCGAACCGGTCCGGGTCGGGGAAGGCCGCCGGGTCGCGGTTGGCCGCGCCGACCAGCGCCAGCGTCGACGTGCCCGCCGGCACCCGGACGCCACCCAGCTCGGCGTCCTCCAGCGCGACGCGGGCCGTGAGCTGGACCGGCGGGTCATACCTGAGCACCTCCTCCACGACCTCCCTGGGCCGCTCGGCCGCCCGCCCCAGCACGCCGTGCCTGACCAGGTTGAGCACGCCGTTGGCGATGAGGTTGACGGTCGTCTCGTGACCGGCCACCAGCAGCAGCACGCACGTGGCCAGCAGCTCGCGCTCGGTCAGCTCCTCGACCTGGACGAGCGCGCTGAGCAGGTCGTCGGCCGGCCGCTCCCGCCGCAGCGCGATGAGACCCTGGAAGTAGTCGTGGAACTCACGCCTGTGGCGTTGTGAGCGCTCGGTCACCTCGTCGGTGACGATCGGGTCGAGGCTGCGCGCCAGGGTCTCGCTCCAGCCGCGGAAGCGCTCGTGGTCCTCCGCCGGCACGCCCAGCATCTCGCTGATCACCATGACGGGCAGCGGGTAGGCGAAGTCGCGGACCAGGTCGGCCTCGTCGGGCAGCGCGGCGATCAGGTCCGCGGTGATCGTCTCGATGCGCGGACGCAGCCGCCGCACCATGCCGGGCGTGAAGGCCTTGCTGACGAGTCCGCGCATCCGGGTGTGGTCCGGCGGGTCCATCATGAGGAACGAACGGACCGGTTCGTCCGGCCCGGCGGGCGCGGGGGTGGGGCCGTGACCGAAACGAGGGTCGCGCAACAGGGCCGAGCAGAGCTCGTGGGAGGTGGCGACGAGCAGCCCGCCGCGCGTCCGGAAGAGCGGCCCGCTCTCGCGCAGCTTCCGGTATCGGGAATACGGCTCGCGCAGGAACGCATAATCGTACGGATCGAAACCCAGCATGTCGCTGGGGCTCAGCGTGGACGGCGGCGCGCTGTCAGAGTCCTTGTGATCGATCATTGCGCTTGGAAATGTGCCGACATACGCCGAGTACTTCACGTAGGACGGATCATGTCAATGGCTATGGTCAAGTAGGGCAGATCTTACGCTTGACGGCCTTTGCCGGATGCGTTTACGTAGTCGGGGCGAGCAGCCTTTCGCTCGTGCCAGGACGTCACCGAGTAGTGCTGTTGGGGGGGAGGGCTCCCGATGGATGTGCTCAGTGAAAATGTTGAACTGAGCCATGCAGATCTGGCGTTGCTGGCGGAGCTGGCCAAGGGCGTCACAGTAGACCGAGTGGGGAGGCGCCTTGATTGCAGCGGCCGCACGGTGCGCCGAAGACTGAGGGGCATCTGCGACCGGATCGGGGTGGCCACGGCCATCGAAGCCGTGGCCTGGGCCGCGCGCCGCCAGCTGATCTAGCCGTCAGTCGGCGATGCGCACCGCTCCGGCGTAGGGGCGCCGGTCGAGTGAGGCGATGCGCACGACGTCGCCCGTGCGCGGCGCGTGCACCATCATGCCGCCGCCGAGGTAGATGCCCACGTGGTGCAGGTCGCTGTAGAAGAAGACCAGGTCGCCGGGGCGCAGCTCCTCGCGCGCGATGTGCCTGCCCGCGGTCCACTGGTCGCCGGTGTAGTGCGGCAGCGAGATGCCGACGCGCTGGTAGGCGGCCATGACCAGCCCCGAGCAGTCGTAGCCGTTGGGGCCTTCCGCGCCCCAGACGTACGGCTTGAGCTGCTGGGTGAGGGCCCAGCGGGCGGCCTGGGCCGCCTTGCCGTCGCCGGGGATGGGCAGGCTCACCTTGACGGCCCTGGTGCCGGGGCGGCCGGCCTCGCCGAGCGCGCGCTGGAACAACCGGCTCTCGACCTTGGTGACGAGCTTGGAGATCCGGTCGCGCTTGGCGCCGAGGTCCTTGACGATCTTGTTGACCTCGTCGATGCGGGTCTGGGCGCCGGTCCTGGCCCGCTCGGCCGCGTCCATCGCCTTGGTCAGCTTGAGGACCTCCTCGCTCTGCTGCTGTCGCAGGGCGTAGGTGGTGGCCGCGCGGTCGAGGTAGCTCTCGGGGTCGCCGCCGGTGGTGAAGGCGAGCACCCGGCTGAGGCCGCCCGACATGTATTCGGCCTCGACCAGCTGTGACGCCCTGGTCTTCTTCGTGGCCAGGTCGGCCTCGCTGGCGGCGAGCCTCTTCTTGGCGTTCTCCACGGCCTTCTTGGCCGTCTTGAGCTTCTCGCGCTGCCCGTTGTACTGCTCGGTGAGAGTCTCGATCTCCAGGTGCATCTCCTCGACCTGCTCGGAGAGCTCCTTGAGCGAGGGCTTGGGGTCGGCGGCGACGGTCCCCGCGGGAGCGGCGACGAGCAGCGCGGCGAGGGTGGCGGCCACGATGCCCAGCCTGCGGCCGTAGCCGGCCCGTTCCGGAGGGCGGGCGCGCTCGCCCGCGGAACTCCCCCTGCGGTCGCGCGTGCGCTTCACCAATCGAGCTCCTTCCGTAGCGCGCCGACCGGGTTAGCTGACGGGTTCGGGCTCGGACCGGCCCTACCGAGCGAGGTGCTCGGACTCACCCCTGGCGGCGCCGCTCGAACGCCGCCGGCGGGTCCCCGGCTCCCCTTGCGGGGATTGGGCGCGTCTCCGCGCCACATGCGCGGGGACATCGACGCTGGACACTAATGCACCGAGGGTTCCTGCTCAACCGGAACTACAGACTCTGTAGAGATTTCACAACCGGGGGGTCACAAGGTGGTCTCGTAAAGCACGGTACGGCAAAGACTTCATGTCCTCTTTGTGCCTGCTTGGACCAGGCATGGAACGGTAGGAAACCTCCAACGCCACAGGTGCTCGTACAGCCACGAGACGTTACAAGATGGGCGCAAGTCCGGGGTTAGGGGTGAGCCGTAATCACAAACTGTAGGCTGGAGGGTCATGGAGCAGGTCGCCGAACGTCCCCTTCCCGACACGCAGGTCCTGGTCCGGCGTGCCCGGACGCCGGACGTCAAGGCCATCAAATTCCTGGTCGACACCTATGGAGGCCCCGGCCCCCGGCTGCTGGAGAAGGCCACGGTCACCCTGTACGAGGACGTGCAGGAGTTCTGGGTCGCCGAGCGCGACGGCAAGGTCGTCGGCTGCGGGGCGCTGCACGTCCTCTGGGAGGACCTGGCGGAGATCCGCACCGTGGCGGTCCACCCGGAGGCGCGCGGGCTGGCCATCGGCCACCGCATCGTCACGGCCCTCATCGACACGGCCAAAGAACTCGGCCTGCAGCGTGTTTTCTGCCTCACTTTCGAGGTCGACTTCTTCGCGAGACACGGATTCCGGGTGATCAAAGGCACCCCGGTCTCGCCCGAGGTCTACGCCGAACTCCTGGCCTCGTACGACGAGGGCGTGGCCGAGTTCCTGGACCTGGAACACGTCAAGCCCAACACCCTGGGGAACACACGGATGTTGCTCCACCTGACCTCGGGTGATGCGGATCTTGACTGACAGAAAAGGTGATTGTTGATACCCATGTCGATACGTTGTCCAGGACAGGCATGTGCCCTGACACGTGCCACATGCGCACGCGAAGCGAGGTGACACGGTGAGCACCGGACAGCCGCCGTATCCGCAGGATGAATCCAGCGAGAATCATCCGGGATACGGGCACAACCCGGGACACCCCCATGGGGAGGATCCCGACGCGACGGTCGTGGGCTACAGGGCCGACGACCCCTACGGCCAGGGCCAGTACGGCCAGCAGCCCCCGTACGGGCAGCAGCAGCAGTACGGTCAGCCGGGTCAGCAGGGCTACGGCCAGCAGGGCGCGTCCCAGCCGGGCTACGGCCAGCCCCAGTACGGCCAGCAGCCCGACTACGGCCAGCAGGGTTACGGTCAGCAGCCTCAGTACGGTCAGCAGGCTCCCTCGCAACCCGACTACGGCCAGCCCCAGTACGGCCAGCAGGCCCCTTCCCAGCCTGACTACGGCCA
Organism: Nonomuraea sp. C10; assembly: GCF_008017515.1. Lineage (NCBI taxonomy): Bacteria > Bacillati > Actinomycetota > Actinomycetes > Streptosporangiales > Streptosporangiaceae > Nonomuraea > Nonomuraea sp. C10. The sequence continues at coordinate 794,187 of NZ_VPFF01000003.1, read as the reverse complement.
GCAGCCCCAGTACGGCCAGCAGGCTCCCTCGCAACCCGACTACGGCCAGCAGCCCCAGTACGGTCAGCAGCAGTACGGCCAGCCCGGCTACGGCCAGCAGCCCTCCTCGGGTCAGCAGGGCTACGGCCAGCAGCCCTCCTCGGGTCAGCAGGCTTACGGTCAGCAGGGCTACGGTCAGCAGGCCCCCTCCCAGCCCGGTTACGGCCAGCAGCCCGATTCCCAGTCCGGCTACGGTCAGCAGGCCTACGGCCAGCAGGGTTACGGTCAGCAGCCGCAGTCAGGGCAGCAGTACGGCCAGCCCGGCTACGGTCAGCAGGCGCAGTACGGCCAGCAGCAGTACGGCCAGCCCGGCTACGGTCAGCAGCCCCAGTACGGCCAGCAGTACGGTCAGCCCGCCTACGGGCAGCCGGGCTACGGCCAGCCGGTCGGCGTGCAGCCTCCGGGCGCCCCCGCGCCGCTGGCGGAGTGGTGGCAGCGGCTGGTGGCCCGTCTCATCGACGGCTGCATCTTCGGCGTCGTCTACTTCCTCATCTCCCTGGTGCTGACCATCTTCTTCGTGGCCAGCTACAACTCCGTGGGGGGCGTCACCACGGGCTTCCTGAGCTCGTTCGTGGTCGGTCTCATCCAGTGGATCCTGCTGGTCGGCCTCTACATCGCCTACGACTACTTCATGACCAAGATGAACGGTCAGACGGTCGGCAAGATGGTGATGGGGATCAAGGTCGTCCCCGTGGGCGGCGCCATGCCCCCCGGCGGCCTGCCGGGCAACATGGCGCTGAAGCGGGCCGGCGGCACGTGGGGTGGCTACGTGCTCGGGATCGTCCCGCTCATCGGTACCTTCCTCGGCGCGATCGCGGTCATGCTCAACGCCGCCTCGCAGCTGTGGGACAAGCCGCTGCAGCAGACGTTCGCCGACAAGTTCGCCGGCACCGTCGTGGTGAAGATCAAGTAGCCTGTACGGCTCGGAAAACAGGGATCGGTGATCCACCGGTCCCTGTTTTCGCGTGTGTGCTCCGTACCAGAATGGGAACGGTCGGGACACCGATGGGGCGAGGTGAGGGTTATGGCCACGACGCCGCGGGCCGATCCGGTGCCCGCGGAATGGTGGGAACGGCTGGCCGCCCGGCTCATTGAAGCGCTCGTCTTCGGGGTGTTCTATTACATTCTGTTCATCGCGCTGTGGGGTATCTTCCGGACTGTCGGGGTGCTGGAGCTCTTCGGGGGCCGTTTGCCGGGCGTGTTCGCATGGGTGTTGGCCGGGCTGGGTTATACGGTCTACGACTGGGTCACGCTTTCACGAGGCGGGCGCACGTTCGGCAAGGCGATCATGCGCATTCGGGTGGAGCCGGCCCGGCTGGGGGCGCGTGACCGGTTGAAACGGGTCCTCGGCTATCCGGCCCCGGCCATCGTGATGGGCATTCCGGTGCTCAATCTGCTGGCCGGAATGTACGTGTTCGCGGTGGGCCTGCTCATCCTGATCGACAAGCCACTGCAGCGTGGGCCCCATGACAAGCTGGCCGGAACCCTCGTCGTTAAAGATCATTCCTGAGCTGGGAAGCCTGGGCGCCGCTTTTCAGGAAACTTGGGGTAGATCCGGTAAGGCACCTGGAGAGACTGGCATTAGGCTATGAGGCGTCCGGGTTGCCGGATGTTGATGCCCCTGCCAGGCTATGGGCATCTGTGTGCCGCTATGGTCTGCGGTGCGAAGGTCGTCGACAGGGCGACACCCGGGGCGGTCAAGCCCGTGCCCGCCGCACCGCGCGTGCATAAAAGGCCAGGAAACCCCCCGTCCGCTGTGGAGGCGAGGACGAATGGAAGTTGTGACAGAGGTTTTGTCGGCGCTCATCCCGCCGCTCGTCGTGGGGGGCGCCTTCATCTTTGGGGTGGTGAAGTTGGTGCGCGCCGAGGGCCCTGGGAGGCGGCCAAACCGGCAGGATCAGGCCGAGAAGAGCAACTGATCAGCGACTCAGCGGAATCGTCGCTGAGCTGAATTGTCTTAACGTCTTTCCGGGTATATGTTTGGTCGAGCGAATGAAACAATGCTCCGGAAAGGATTGCGTAGATGGCCAAGCAGATCCAGGAGATTCTCATCGATGACCTCGATGGGGGCGAGGCCAATGAGACGGTCAGCTTCGCTATTGACGGCGCTTCCTATGAGATTGACCTCAGCGACGTTAACGCCAAGAAGCTGAGGGACGCTCTCACGCCTTTCGTGCAGCACGCTCGCAGGGCAGGGGCGGTCACCACGCGCCGTCGAGGCCGCGGCGGTCAGCGGGCGATGAGCCGCGAGAAGAGCGCCGAGATCAGGCAGTGGGCCAAGGCCCACGGTCTGCCCGTCAGTGAGCGAGGCCGGATCGCCTCCACCGTCGTCGAGAAGTACGAGGCGGCCCACTAAGGGAGCCGTCGGCTGACCATGCGCTTATGCCGCTCGCCTAAGGACCCCGGCGGTCGCCATAAGCGCATGATCGTTCAGGGCGAATCTCAGATCGTGGACACTTTCCGTTCTGTCGATCTTCGATTCGCCCGAAACATGGGCATTTGGGTCTTCGCATCGAACCGCCGGGCGCGTGTTTTGGCGGTTTTGTCGGGGATGACGGGGCTCCAGCGCTTTCGGGCGATCTGGGGCCCCATCTCTGTTGTACGGCTTCTCTGAAGGGGCCGCTGCCGCGCATTGCGCGCACTTCCCGCGTCGGGTAGGCCACCTACCGTTCCGTCCCTCCGGGCCTTGGCGATCACGCCGGACTGGTAACGTCGCTGACCAGACTGATCAGGCGGCGGATTTCGCTCTGGGTGATGCGATGCACATCCGCTTGGCCCGCGTTTGCATCGCCACATACGATGGCAGGGTGTAAGAGATACGGACCCGGCGTCTCAGGATGCATGGGCATGATGACGGGCGACGACCCGACCCAAGGGCCGGCCCGTCAGGCGTCCCCATCGCCGATCCGTGTGATCTGCCACCGCCGCCGGCGGCGAATAAGAGCCGCAGTACCCATGCGTCCCAAACATCGTTCGCTTGCGGCGTATCGGGAACACGTCACCCCCGAACCATAGTTGGATGGAGGGTGAACGCCCTGCTCTCGGGGAACGCTCTCTGCTATAGAGCGCGTCAGCGGCAGAGGGCACGGTTCGCCGAGCCAGGGCTAGCATGCGGGATGACGGGACCGGATTTACCGGCCTGACTGACCGCTCTGTGAGGAGCGACGAGATGTTCGAGAGGTTCACCGACCGAGCAAGGCGTGTTGTCGTCCTGGCCCAAGAAGAGGCCAGGATGCTCAACCACAACTACATCGGCACTGAGCACATTCTTCTTGGTTTGATCCACGAAGGTGAGGGCGTGGCCGCCAAGGCTCTGGAGAGCCTCGGCATCAGCCTTGAGGGCGTGCGTCAGCAGGTCGAGGAGATCATCGGCCAGGGCCAGTCGGCTCCGTCGGGGCACATTCCCTTCACCCCGCGGGCCAAGAAGGTCCTCGAGCTGTCGCTCCGTGAGGCTTTGCAGCTGGGTCACAACTACATCGGCACCGAGCACATCCTGCTCGGTCTCATCCGCGAGGGTGAGGGTGTGGCCGCCCAGGTGCTGGTCAAGCTTGGAGCTGATCTCAACCGGGTGCGGCAGCAGGTAATCCAGCTGCTCCACGGTTACCAGGGCAAGGAGCCGGCCGCCGCCGGCGGCCCCCAGGAGTCGGCCCCGTCGACGTCCCTGGTGCTCGACCAGTTCGGCCGCAACCTGACCCAGGCCGCCCGCGAGGGCAAGCTGGATCCGGTCATCGGCCGTGAGAAGGAGATCGAGCGGGTCATGCAGGTCCTCTCCCGGAGGACCAAGAACAACCCCGTTCTCATCGGCGAGCCCGGCGTCGGCAAGACCGCCGTCGTCGAGGGCCTGTCGCAGAAGATCGTCAGGGGCGAGGTGCCCGAGACGCTGAAGGACAAGCAGCTCTACACGCTTGACCTCGGCGCCCTGGTCGCCGGCTCCCGCTACCGCGGCGACTTCGAAGAGCGCCTGAAGAAGGTGCTCAAGGAGATCCGCACGCGCGGCGACATCATCCTGTTCATCGACGAGCTCCACACGCTCGTGGGTGCGGGCGCCGCCGAGGGCGCGATCGACGCCGCCAGCATCCTCAAGCCGATGCTGGCCCGCGGCGAGCTGCAGACCATCGGTGCCACGACTCTCGACGAGTACCGCAAGTACCTCGAGAAGGACGCCGCGCTGGAGCGCCGGTTCCAGCCGATCCAGGTGGCCGAGCCCTCGCTCAGCCACACGATCGAGATCCTCAAGGGTCTGCGCGACCGCTACGAGGCCCACCACCGCGTGTCGATCACCGACGGCGCGCTGGTGGCCGCCGCGCAGCTGGCCGACCGCTACATCAGCGACCGCTACCTTCCCGACAAGGCGATCGACCTCATCGACGAGGCCGGCTCGCGCATGCGCATCCGCCGCATGACCGCGCCGCCGGACCTGCGCGAGTACGACGAGAAGATCGCCAACGTCCGCCGCGACAAGGAGTCCGCGATCGACGCGCAGGACTTCGAGAAGGCGGCTGCCCTCCGCGACCAGGAGAAGCAGCTCCAGCTCAAGCGCGAGCGGCGCGAGAAGGAGTGGAAGGCCGGCGACATGGACGTCGTGGCCGAGGTCACCGAGGAGCTCATCGCCGAGGTCCTGGCCACCGCCACCGGCATCCCGGTCTTCAAGCTGACCGAGGAGGAGTCGCAGCGCCTGCTCCGCATGGAGGACGAGCTCCACAAGCGGATCATCGGGCAGGACGACGCCATCAAGGGCCTGTCGCGGTCCATCCGGCGCACCCGCGCCGGTCTGAAGGACCCGCGGCGTCCCGGCGGCTCGTTCATCTTCGCGGGTCCGTCCGGTGTCGGTAAGACCGAGCTGTCCAAGGCTCTGGCGGAGTTCCTCTTCGGCGACGAGGACGCGCTGATCAGCCTGGACATGTCGGAGTTCATGGAGAAGCACACCGTCTCGCGGCTGTTCGGCTCGCCTCCCGGCTACGTCGGCTACGAGGAGGGCGGCCAGCTCACCGAGAAGGTGCGGCGCAAGCCGTTCTCCGTGGTCCTGTTCGACGAGATCGAGAAGGCCCACCCCGACATCTTCAACTCGCTGCTGCAGATCCTGGAAGACGGTCGCCTGACCGACGCCCAGGGCCGGGTGGTCGACTTCAAGAACACGGTCATCATCATGACCACCAACCTCGGCACCCGCGACATCTCCAAGGGCATCGGGGTCGGGTTCGCGAAGTCCAACGACGCCGACTCCAACTACGACCGGATGAAGGCCAAGGTCCAGGAAGAGCTCAAGCAGCACTTCCGGCCCGAGTTCCTCAACCGTGTCGACGACATCGTGGTCTTCCACCAGCTCACGCCCAACGAGATCATCAAGATCGTCGATCTGATGCTCGCGCAGGTGGCCGAGCGGCTGAAGGACCGCGACATGGGGCTCGACGTCTCGCCCGAGGCCAGGCAGCTGCTGGCCGACCGCGGCTACGACCCGGTCATGGGCGCCCGGCCGCTGCGCCGTACGATCCAGCGCGAGCTGGAAGACTCGCTGTCGGAGAAGATCCTCTACGGCGAGCTCCGTCCGGGGCAGGTCGTGAAGGTGACCATCGAGGGTGAGGGCGACGACGCCAGGTTCCTGTTCGCGGGAGAGGACGCCACTCAGGTGCCCGACTCCGCGGCGGCGATCGCCGGTTCCATCCAGAGCTGACCCAGTTCACGAAAACCCCCGTGCGCTCCGGCGCACGGGGGTTTTCGCATGTGGTGACGGGAAACGTTGCCGAATCGTTGAAGGGCGAGTGGCCCCGCCACGACAAGTAGTACTACTCTGTGTAGAGCTTCGCCAAGTCCTGTCCAAGTGATCCGCAAGAGCGTGTCTCTACGGTCGGGACTGCTCCCCTGGGAGTAGCAAGAGATCAACCCAGGGCTGACGCGCACGCCGCCACGGGCCGACATGCTCGGAGTGGCACCAGCGGGCGAGGGGGAAACCAGTGAGAGTCGTGGAGGAAACCGATGCGCCTGCGTCACGATGACGGAACGCTCGTTCACCTCGCCTACAACGCAGGCGTGCACCCCGCGGAGGATCTGGAGAACCTGATCGCCCATCTCACCCGCTACGCCGTGCCGGTGCGCAAGCGGCTCGGCGTGGAGCGGATGGGGGTCGGCCTGTGGCTCTCGCCCGCCGTCGCCGACCATCTGACCGCCGACCGCATAGAACTCGTCCGCCTGCGCCGCTCCCTCGAAGAGCGCGGCCTGGAGGTCGTCAGCCTCAACGGCACCGGCGGTCGCAACCAGGAGGCGCCCGGCCCCGACTGGGCCAAGCCCGAGCGCTACCGCTACACGATGGCGCTGGCCAAGATCCTCGCGTTCCTGCTGCCGGACGACATCCAGTCGGGCAGCATCTCCACCATCCCGATCGGCTGGCGCCGCGACTGGCCGGCCGACCTGCAGGCGATCGCCACCCGGCGGCTGGAGCGGCTCGCCCGCGAGCTGCGCGGCCTCCACAGCATCACCGGCAAGACGGTCAGGGTCGGTTTCGAGCCGTGGCCCGGCTGCGTGCTGGAGACCACGGAGCAGGCGCTGGAGCGGGTGCGCGGCATCGACTCCGACCACCTGGGCGTCTGCCTCGACGCGTGCCACCTGGCCCGCGGCGCCGAGGAGACCGGTGAGGCGCTGCGCGGCCTGGCCAAGACCGGCGCCCCCGTGGTCAAGCTCGGCCACGTGCACCACCACACCGGCGGGTCGCCCAACACCGGCGGCGTCCTGCACGACACCCTGACGGCGATGCTCTCCGGCGCGGTGAGCGGCAGCGCCCACATCGAGGTCGAGACCCACAACCTGGCGGTCCCGGGCCGCGCCAAGGGCCCCGGCGCCCTGGTCTCGCTCCTGGCCCAGGAGCTCGACTGGGCGCGCACCAGCCTCACCAGCCTGGGTCTCCAGCTCGCCGCCTGACCCGGGGACTGGTCCGGCGCCTCACGGGGCGCCGAACCAGCCCGGGATGTCGAGGCGCCACAGGTTGGCGGGGGTCATTGTGCGGAGGTCGGCCTCCAGCGCCCGCAGCCGGTCCTCGCCCAGCTCGGCGGCCCAGCGGGCGCGCAGGTCGTCGAAGATCGCGGCCGAGCGGGCGAGGGCGTCCATGCCGTACGGGGTCAGACGGACGATCTTGCGCCGGGTGTCGGCGGGGTCGCGGGTGCGTTCGACGTAGCCGATGCGTTCCAGTGCCTCGACGGTCTTGCCCGCGGCCTGCTTGGTGACGCCGAGCGTGCGGCCCAGGTCGACCGCGGTCGTGCCGTCGGGCCCGATGGCCTGCATGACGAAGCCGTGCATGGGCCGGATGTCCGGATGCCCCTGACGGCCCAGCTCGGCGTGGAGCTCGTCGATGAGCACCCGGAAGGCCAGGAAGAGGCGGAGGGGGAGTTCGAACCCCGGGGGTGTGCTTGACACAATAGACAACCTGGTTCACTATCTAGACAATGACGTTGTCTATCTTAGAGGAGCACCTGCCATGACCGTCATCCGCGACGCGCGGGCACGCAGGATCGAGACGCCCAACGGGACCATGACCACGCTCGCCTCACCCACCCAGGGCGAGTCCCGCCAGGCCGTGTGGCGCGTGGACGCCAAGCCCGGCACGGCGGGCCCGCTGCACGCCTTCGACACCGAGTCGGTGTGGACCTGGCTGGCGGGCCGCTGCACCGTCCAGCTCGGCGGCGAACGGGTCGAGGTCGCGGCGGGCGACACCATGGTGCTGCCCGCCGGCGCGCTGCGCCGGTTGTTCGCCGACGAGCGGCACGGCTTCGCGGCGATCGTGGCCGCTCCCGCGGGCGTCCAGGTCTACAACCCGGACGGGCTCGACACCCCGGACGCCTGCGACCTCGTACCGGAAGGCACCCGCAGCATGCCCCTGCCCTGGGCGCAGTGACCGCCCTCAGGACGGGTGCGCGTGGGCGTCGGCCCAGGAGGGTGCCCTGGGCCCGGTGGCCGGCCTCACGGCAGGTGCGTGTGGGCCTCGGCCCGGGAGCGGAAGGTGCGGGTGCCCTGGGCCCCGGTGACCGGGCTCAGGGTGCGGGCTGGAACAGGTGGGTGTGGGTGTCGGCCCAGGAGCGGAAGGTGCGGGCCGGAGTGCCGGTGACCTTCTCGACCGTGGTGGTGACCGGCGCCGGGCCGGCGGTCATCGCGGCCTGGGCGCGCAGGACGTCGTCGGCCACCTCGGGCGGCCAGCCGCGGGCGAGCATCCGCTGCCTGGCCTCCTCGGGCGGCGCCTCCTCCCACCGCACGGGCCGGCCGACCGCCTCGCCGATCACGCGCACCTGATCGGCCTGGGTCAGCGACTCCGGCCCGGTCAGCTCGTGGACGGCGTCCTCATGCCCCTCCTGGAGCAGCGCCGCGACCGCGACCGCGGCGATGTCCTGTTCGTGGACGAGCGACATGGCGGCCCGGCCGTACGGCTCGCGCACCACGTCCCCGGCGCGGATCTGCCCGGCCCAGCGCGACGCGTTCGCCGCGAAGGCGTGCGGGCGCAGGACCGTCCACTCCAGACCGGACCGTTCGATCAGGCCCTCGGCACGCCGCTCGTGCTCGCGCACCGTGGCCGAGGACAGGTAGACCAGCTTGCGGGCGTGCCCCGCCATCAGCGCCAGCACCGCCTCCAGCCCGTCCACCGAGGCGAACGGCCAGATCAGGAACACGGCGTCGACGCCGTCGACCGCCGGGGCCAGCGAACCGGGCGCCGACAGGTCGCCGCGCAGGGGCTGGACGCCGGGCGGGAAGCCCGCCGGGGTCCGGGACAGTGCCCGCACCTCGGCCCCGTCCTCCGCCAGCCGCGCCGTCACGTGGCGCCCGACCGTGCCGGTCGCCGCCGTCACCAGAATCCGTTGTGACACTTCTTTCCCTCCCCGAAGGACTCACTGATCGTCAACCGTAGGAGGAAGGCGCGCGACGGCCCATGCTCAGCTGTCGCGGATTCATACGCGATCGTCGTTCCTGCCCAGAGGCAGATCGTCGTTCCTGGCTAGAGGCAGTACGTGCCGTCCTCCAGGACCTGGGCCAGGCCGTCCGCGACGAGGCCGTCGAGCGCCCGCTCGCGCTGCACGGCGTCCTCCCAGACCGCGTCCAGCGCCGCCTTCGGCACCGGCCCGTGGGCGGCGCGCAGGACCGCGAGCAGGCGCCCGCGGCACTGGCGGTCGGTGCCCGCGTACGTCTGACCCTTGCGGGCGGGACCCGCGTGCGGCGGCTTGCCGGCCAGCCGCCACGCGCACACCCCCGCGATCGGGCAGCCCTCGCACCGGGGGGCGCGGGCGGTGCAGACGAGCGCCCCCAGCTCCATCACCGCCACTCCCCAGCGGGGCGCGCCCAGCTCGGGCAGGAGAGCCTCCGCGAGGCGGCGTTCGGCGGCGGAGGTGGCCGTCGGGGGATACTCCTCGGCCCGTACCGCCCGCGCGAACACCCGTCGCACGTTGGTGTCCAGGATCGCGTGCCGGCCGCCGAACGCGAAGCCGGCGACCGCGGCGGCGGTGTACTCGCCGATCCCCGGCAGGGCGAGCAGCGTCGCGTGGTCGGAAGGGACCTCGCCGCCGTGCCGCTCGGTGATGGCCGTGGCGCACGCGTGCAGGCGCAGCGCCCGGCGCGGGTAGCCGAGCCGCCCCCAGGCGCGCACGGCCTCGCCGGAGGGCTCCGCGGCCAGCGCCTTCGGAGTGGGCCAGCGGGTCATCCACTCGTGCCAGACGGGCAGCACCCGGGCCACCGGCGTCTGCTGCAGCATGATCTCGCTGACGAGCACTCCCCACGGGGTCCGGTCAGGGGTGCGCCAGGGGAGGTCCCGGGCGTTGTTTTCGTACCACTCCAGAATGGGAAGGTGTAGGAGTTTCGGCTCGATCACGCAGCCCAGCGTATGACGAGATGGCAAGGTCCGGCGTGTCGTCACGACGCGTCACCGGATGGTTACCCATCCTGGCGGCATGGATCCGGAAACCATGCGCGGAGACTCGGGAATCGGGGGCGACGTCTACTGGCGGCGGCGCATGAGCCTGCTCATCGGAGTGCTCGTGGTCGTTGCCGTGGTGGCGTGGGCCTGCTCCAGTTCGGGCGGCCCGGAGAAGCGGTCCGACGCCCAGGTCTCCCCCAGCCCCGCCCCGGTCACGGACCCGCTGCTGGCGGGGCTGCGCACGCTGGCCATGGGCACCGCCAGCCCGTCACCGACGCCCAGCCCGAGCAAGACCCCGCGCGCCAGGCGCGCGGGCGAGCCCTGCGACGACAAGGACCTCGTGCTCCACCTCCAGGGCAAGCAGGAGATCTACGCGAGCGGCGCGCGCCCGCACTTCATCGTCACCGTGGTCAACACCGGGCCGGTGATGTGCAAGGCCGACGTCGGCCCGCGGGCGCTGGAGATCCGCATCACCTCGGGCGAGGACCGCATCTGGTCCACCGCCGACTGCGTCAGCGGCCCGGGGACGGAGACGCGCGAGCTGCAGCGCGGCGTGCCCTACGTCCGCACCCTCGACTGGAACCGCCGCCGCTCCAGCGGGAGCTGCCGCGCCGACCCGCCCGCCGCCCTTCCCGGCACGTACGTGGTGGTGGCGCGCCTGGGCGAGCACAAGAGCCCGAAGGGCGTCTTCCATCTCCGCTGAGCCCGTCGCCGCTCACAGGGCGTCTCAGAGGCGTACGGGGGGCGTCTGGTCAGACGTAGCGCTCCAGGATCGAGGACTCCGCGAGGCGGGAGAGCCCTTCGCGGACACTGCGGGCCCTGGACTCGCCGACGCCGCCCACGGCCTGGAGGTCGTCGATGCTGGCCGCCAGGAGCTTCTGCAGGCTGCCGAAGTGGTTGACCAGGCGGTCGACCACGGTGGCGGGCAGCCGGGGCACCTTGGCCAGCAGGCGGAACCCGCGCGGGCTGACCGGGCTGTCGAGCTTGTCGCCGCCGTTGTGGCCCAGCAGGCCGGCGACCACCGGCAGGTCGAGCAGCTCGTTGCCGGACAGCGCGTCGAGATCGTGCAGGGCGTCGGACAGGCGGCGCTGGCGGCGGCTCGACGGGGCCGGAAGGTAGTCGCGCACCACCAGCTCCCGCTCGGAGTCGACGCCGGAGACCAGCTCGTCGAGCTGCAGGGACAGCAGCCTGCCGTCGGTGCCGAGCTCGACCACGTATCCCTTGATCTCGTCGGAGATGCGCCGGACCATCTCCAGCCGCTGCGCCACGGCCGCCACGTCGCGCACGGTGACCAGATCCTCGATCTCCAGCGCGGAGAGCGTGCCGGAGACCTCGTCGAGGCGGTGCTTGTAGCGCTCAAGGGTGGCCAGGGCCTGGTTGGCCTTGGACATGATCGCGGCCGACTCTTCGAGCACGTAGCGGATGCCGTCGAGGTAGAGGGCGATGATCCGCATGGACTTGCTGATCGCGATGATCGGCAGGCCCGTCTCCTTGGCCACGCGCTGGGCGGTGCGGTGGCGGGTGCCGGACTCGTCGGTGGGGATGGTGGGGTCGGGAACCAGGTGGACGGCGGCGCGCACGATCTTGTGGTCGTCGCTGATGACGATCGCCCCGTCCATCTTGGCCAGCTCGCGCAGCCTGGTGGCGGAGAAGTCGACGTCGAGATGGAAGCCGCCGCTGCAGAGGCGCTCGACCATCTTGTTGTAGCCGAGCACGAGCAGGCCGCCGGTCTGCCCGCGCAGGATCCGCTCCAGGCCGTCGCGCAGTGGTGTGCCCGGGGCCACCGCGGCCAGGGCTTCGCGACGGCGGTCGTCAAGACTCCTGTCGTTTGGCACCTGACCCCCGTGTCGAAATAGTCAAGCCCAGCTTAGCCGCGCCGTCTCACTCTCTCCTCCGCCTTTGGGCGGGTCATACCACGGTAGCGAGTCACCCGGGTCCGGATTCAACGGCCGGCGGCATCCCACCGCTCCCGGGCCGCCGCCATGGTGTCCCTGTGCTCCCTCGACCAGTCGGCCAGCCGCTCGACCGTCTCGGCCAGGCTCCGGCCGACCGGCGTCAGCCGGTACTCGACCTGCGGCGGGATCGTGGGGTACGCCGTCCGCTCGACCAGCCCGTCCCGGCACAGCCGCCGTGTCGTCAACGTCAGCATCCGCTGCGAGATGCCGGGGATCGCCCGTTGCAGCTCCCTGAACCGCCGCACGCCTTTGGCCAGCTCCACTATCACCAGCACCGTCCATTTGTCGCCGAGACGGTCGAGCACATCGCGGATGCCGCAGTCGTCATCCCCGCACGGCCCGGGGACCTGGGGGGTTACCTCCGTGTTCGCGGCTGACATGAAAGTGCCTCCTTAAAGTCGGCGCCCGGACGCCCCATGCTGGGCGTCATTCACCTTTTCGCGCACCTCAACAACAGGAGTGGTCTCATGATTCTCGTCACCGGCGTGTCGGGGAAACTCGGCAGTGCGATCCTCGCCGGGCTGCGGGCCGTGGACGGGCCGGTGACAGTCGGGGCCAGCAGTTCCGGCGACGGCGCGGTGGTCCGGCTCGCCGACTTCGACCGGCCGGAAACGCTGGAGCCGGCCTTCGCGGGCGTGGACGTGCTGGTGTTCGTCTCGGCGGGGTACGCCGAAGACGACGTCGTGCTGGCCCGCCACGGCGCCGTGGTGCGGGCGGCCACCGCCGCCGGAGTCCGGCACGTGATCTACACCAGCCTGGCCGGCTCGGGGGAGCGGCTCACGATCGCGCTCGCGCACCGCTGGACCGAGGCGCGGCTGGCCGAGGCGCCCTTCGACGTCACCGTCCTGCGCAACGGCCTGTACGCCGAGATCCCGGCCGGGCTGGCCGTGGCAGGGGCCGCCGCGGCGGCGGCGAGCGGGGTGTTCGCCGCGCCGCTCGGTGACGGGCGGCTGTCGGCCGTCGCACGCGACGACCTGGCCGCCGTGGCCGTGCGGGTGGCGGCCGAGGCGCAGGCGGACCTGGCGTCGGGGGCGGCGGGGGCGCAGCGGCGGCACGCGGGCCGCACGTACGAGCTGGAGGGCGTGGAGGCGGTCGGCGGGCGGGAGCTCGCCGAGGCGCTGGCCGAGACGCTCGGCCGGCCCGTCGAGTACCGGCCGGCTCCGCTGGGCGAGACGCGGGCGTCGCTGGCCGGGCTGGAGCCCTACCAGGTGGGGCACACGATGTCGACGTTCTCCAACATCGGCGCGGGGCTGCTGGAGGGCCGCGGCGGTGACCTGACGGCGTTCCTGGACGCGCCGCGGCCGGTGCGCGACCTGGTCACGGCGGCGGTCAAGTCGGCCCTGGGAGGCTAGCCCCGCCTCAGTGGCCCCACCGGATGTACGGGTCAGGTCACGTGGGTGAGGGCGTCCCAGACGTTCTCCGCCTCGACGACCTCGAAGCCGGGGGCGAAGGCGACCGGGCCGACCGGGACGAGGGAACGCTGGCCGTTGGGCTTGCGGGTGCCCTCGTCGAGGGAGCCGACCGGGACCAGGCCGCGTTTGAAGCCGAGGCGGGCGGCTTCGGTGAGGCGGCGGCGGACGTCCTTGACGGGGCGGAGCTCGCCCGCGAGGCCGACCTCGCCGAGCGCGACCAGGCCCGCCGGGAGGGGTTTGTCGCCCGCGGCGCTGGCGACGGCGAGCATGACCGACAGGTCGACGGCCGGGTCGCTGAGCTTGATGCCGCCCACGGTGGCGGTGAAGACGTCGCAGCCGCCCAGCCGGGCGTTGAGCCGGCGCTCCAGCACGGCGAGGACCATCTGGACGCGGTAGGTGTCGAGGCCGGAGGAGGTGCGCCGCGGCTGCTGGGCCTCGGTGCGCGCCACCAGGGCTTGGACCTCGGCGGGCAGCGGGCGGGTGCCCTCGACCGTGACGGTCACGCAGGTGCCGGGGACGGGGTCGGAGCGGCGGGAGACGAACAGGCCGCTGGGGTCGGTGATGCCCTCGATGCCGCGCTCGTGGAGGTCGAAGCAGCCGACCTCGTCGGTGGGGCCGAACCTGTTCTTGATCGCGCGGACCATGCGGAGCCGGGAGTGGCGGTCGCCCTCGAAGTTGAGCACCACGTCGACGAGGTGTTCGAGGGTGCGCGGGCCGGCGATGGAGCCTTCCTTGGTGACGTGGCCGACCAGGACGGTCGACATGTCGCGCTCCTTGGCCAGCCGCACGAGGTTGGCCGCGACCTCGCGGACCTGGGTGACGCCGCCGGGGACGCCGGTGGCCTGGGCGGAGCCGACGGTCTGCACCGAGTCGACCACGAGCATGCGGGGCTGGATCTTCTCCACATGGGCGATCAGCGCCGACAGCTCGGTCTCGGCCGCCAGGTAGAGGCGGTCGCGGATGGCGCCGATGCGGTCGGCGCGGAGCCGGACCTGGGCGGCCGACTCCTCGCCGGTGACGTAGAGGACGGTCTCGCGCTCGGCGATGCGGGCGGCGGCCTCCAGCAGCAGCGTCGACTTGCCGATGCCGGGCTCGCCGGCCAGCAGCACGACCGCGCCCGGCACCAGGCCGCCGCCGAGCACCCGGTCGAGCTCGCCGACGCCTGTGGTGCGGGCGGCGGCGATCTCGGCCTTGACCTGGCCGATCGGCATCGCCGGGGCGGTGGTGGCGCCGGCCTGGACGACGTGCGCGCCGGCGCGGCCGCCCTCCTCGTCGACGGTGCCCCACGCCTGGCACTCGCCGCACCGGCCGACCCACTTGGGGGTGCGCCAGCCGCACTCGGCGCAGCGGTATCCGGGCTTCTGCGCAGTCTTGGCCATGGCGAGCAGGCTAGCGGGCCGGACCGACAAGCCGGTGCTACGCCAGGCCCAGCTCCTTGACGAGCATGCGCTTGGGCCGGGCGCCGACGATCTGCCTGACCGGCCGGCCGTCCTCGAACAGCAGCAGCGTGGGCAGGCTCATGACGCCGTAGCGGGCCTGGATCTCGGGGTGGTGGTCGGTGTCGAGCTTTCCGATGGTCAGCCCGTGCTCGGCCTCGATCTCCTCCAGCACGGGGGCGATCATCTTGCAGGGCGGGCACCATTCGGCCCAGAAGTCGACGAGCACCGGCTTGCCCGCGCCGAGCACCTGCTCGTCGAAGTTGTCCGTGGTGAGCGTGATCATGTGTCTCCTCTGAAGAAGCAGCCTTCGCACGATCCGGCGAGTTGCGCGGCGACCTCCGCGCGGCGGGTCAGCAGCAGCCGGATCTCGTCGTCGATCTCGGCGAGCTTGCGCTGGTAGACGGCCATCGACTCGGGGCAGGACCCGCCGCTGTCGTGGCCGGAGCGCAGGCAGTCGACGAACGGGCGGGTGTCCTCCAGCGTGAACCCCACCGACAGCAGGGCGCGGATCTCCGACACGAGCCGGACGTCCGCCTCCGCGTAGTGGCGGTAGCCGTTGGCGCTCCTGTGGGCGCGCAACAGCCCGTGCTGCTCGTAGTAGCGGAGCGAGCGGGTGCTCACCCCGGTCCGCCGGGCCAGCTCTCCGATGCGCATGCGCTCAAGGTAAACGTTGACACCGGCGTCAAGGTCAAGCGCTCAGAAGTAGCGCCAGCGGAGCACGTTGGGATAGGCCAGCTCCAGGCCCGGCGTCTCGGCGATGGCCTGCTCGGCCACCTCGGGGGCGAACTCGATGCGCAGCACCGCCTCCAGATCGGCCCGCCGCTCGAAGACCATGCGCAGGTCGAGCCGCCGCCGCTGCCAGCCCTGGCGGTCCCAGAACGCCTCCACCTTCGGCGCGGAGTAGGCGGGGACCGTGCGCTGGAACCACCGGCCGAACGGGCCCCCGGTGGCGTCGAGGTCGAGGACGAAGGCCGCGCCGCCGCGCCGTACGACCCGCGACAGCTCGCGCAGGCCAGGCTCGCAGCCGGGCCCGAAGAAGTAGGCCCAGCGCGCGATCGCGACGTCGACCGAGGCGTCCGGCAGCGGCAGGTCCTGGGCGGCGGCTTCGCGCACCTCGACGGACGGGAGCGCGGCGCACCGGCGGCGGGCCGCGGCGGCCAGGTCGCGGTGCGGCTCGACGCCGATCACCCGGGCGGCCTCGGCGGCGTAGCCCGGCAGGTGGTAGCCGGTGCCGCAGCCGATGTCGAGCACGGTCGCGCCCTGCCACGGCCGGAGTTTCCGCATCGCCGCGCCGGCGATGTCGTCGGGGTCGACCGCGCGGTTCTCCAGCTCGTACACCTGCGGTGTGTTCCAGATGTTGGGGCTCGGGATCGCGCCTCGGACCGTCCTGGGCATGCGACAACCGTACGGGGTGGCGCGCCGGCACGGGACATCCGGCTTAGGCTGGCAACGTGGCTGATGTCATCCGCGTGCCCAATGCGAAGATCGCATTGTCCACCGCTTCGGTATATCCGGAACGCACGCCTGATGCGTTCGAGCTGGCTGCCCGGCTGGGCTACGACGGTGTCGAGATCATGGTCGGCGCCGACCCGGTGAGCCAGGACATCGACGTGATCGAGCGGCTCTCCGACCATTACGAGGTGCCCGTCCTCGCCATCCACGCGCCCTGCCTGCTCGTCACCCAGCGGGTGTGGGGGCGCGACCCGTGGGCCAAGCTGGTCCGCGCGCAGAAGGCGGCCGAGCGGCTCGGCGCCTCGGCCGTCGTCGTGCACCCTCCGTTCCGCTGGCAGCGCGACTACGCCCGGGAGTTCGAGGTCGGGCTGGCCCGCATGCGCGACGAGACCGACGTGATCTTCGCGGTCGAGAACATGTTCCCCCTCAGGGCCCGCGGCAACGACGTGGTGCCCTACTCGCCCGACTGGAACCCGACCGACTACGACTTCCCGCACGTCACGCTCGACCTGTCGCACACCGCCGTGTCGGGCTCCGACGCCATGGACATGGCGACCAAGCTCGGCGACCGGCTGGCGCACCTCCACCTGGCCGACGGCATGGGGGTCACCAACAAGGACGAGCACCTGGTGCCGGGCAGGGGCAACCAGCCGTGCGCGCCCATGCTGGAGCGCCTGGCCCGGAACGGCTACGACGGCCTGGTCGTCCTGGAGATCAACACCCGCAAGGCGGCCAGCCGCTCCGAGCGCATCGACGACCTGGCCGAGGCGCTCGCCTTCGCCCGGCTCTACCTGGCGGCCTCGACATGACCCATGAGCGCCTGCGCACGGGGCCGAGCCGCGAACTCGGCCTGGCGTTCGAGCGGGTGGCCGACGCGTACGACGCCGGCCGGCCCGGCTATCCCGACGAGCTCTACCACGCGCTGGTGGAGGTGTCCGGCGTGCCGCTCGACGGCGCCACGGTGGTCGACGTGGGCGCCGGCACCGGGAAGCTCGCGCACGCCCTGCGGGCCCGCGGCTCGCGGGTGGTCGCGGTCGACCCGGGCGCGGAGATGCTGGCCAGGCTGCGGGCCAAGGGCACGGCGGGGGTGGCCGCGGTGCGGGCCGACGGCAACGCGCTGCCGCTGGCGGGCCGGTCCGCCGACCTGGTGACGTACGGCCAGTCCTGGCACTGGCTCGACCCGGTGGCCTCGATCGAGGAGGCCAGGCGGGTGCTGCGGCCGGGCGGGGCCGTCGCCGCCTGCTGGAACTTCGCGCACGCGGCCCAGGCCGAGTGGCTGGCCGCCCACGAGGAGCGGCTGGCCGGGGCGTGCCCCACCTACTGGGGGCCGGCCACGGAGGAGTGGTCGGTGCCGCCGATCGCGGCCGCGTTCGAGGTGGTGGAGGAGCGCTGGATCCCGTGGACCCGCCTGGTCGGGATCGAGGACTTCCTGCTCGACCTGCGTTCTCACTCGTACATGGCGGCGATGCCGGAAGCCGAGGCCGACGCGCTGGTGGAGCTGCAGCGGGCGGAGCTGCGCCGTGAGTTCCCGGACGACGTGGTGTCGGTGCCGATGCGGGTCTACCTGGCGGTAGGCCGGTGAGCACCATCAAGAGGCGTCCGGGGCGGCGTCCCGGCTCGGCCGACACGCGCGGGGAGATCCTCGCGGCGGCCCGGAAGGTCTTCGCCGAGAAGGGCTTCGACAAGGCCACGGTGCGCGGCATCGCCAGGGAGGCGAAGGTCGACCCGGCGCTGGTCCACCACTACTTCGACACCAAGGAGGGCATGTTCGCGGCGGCGATGCGGCTGCCGATCACGCCTGACCTGGTCGTCTCGGTGCTGCTCGACGGCCCCCGTGAAGAGCTCGGGAGGCGGCTGGTTACCATGATGCTCACGGTGACCGGTGATCCCGAGACCCGTGAGCCGATGATCGCGCTGGTCCGCTCAGCCATGACCCACGAGCAGTCGCGCGTGCTGTTCCGCGAGTTCATCACCAACGCCCTGCTCTACAGGGTGGCCGACCACCTCGGGATCCCCCATCTCCGGATCGAGGCCGCCTTCTCGCAGATGTTCGGGGTGATCGTGGCCCGTCACGTGCTGCGGCTGGAGCCCATGGCGAGCGCCGAGCCCGAGGAACTGGTGGAGCTGCTGGCGCCGACGATTCAGCGCTATCTCACACTGTAGAGCATTGTTCTGGAGCTGATCCTCACCATAAGGTGAAACTCGGTTACCTCCAGGAAGTTACTCGCGGGTAGGATCCCGGCGGGGCCAGGTCAGCGGGGTGACCGTACGCTGACAAACAACGTCGTTGTGGGAGGACCCGTGCTCTGGGTAGCCATCATCGGGCTCGTGATGACCGTCGTGGCGGTGGCCGTCGCGGGCCGCAGGGCTCTGTTCCTGTTCAAGCTCGCCACGGTGGGCCCGCCGGCCCCCGAGCGCGTGCAGTACGCCAAGGACAACGCCGGCGCCGAGATCAAGACGCAGCTGGTGGAGGTGCTCGGCCAGAAGAAGCTGCTGAAGTGGACGCCGTCCGGGGTGGCGCACTTCTTCGTCATGTGGGCGTTCTTCATCCTGCTGACCGTCTACATCGAGGCGTACGGCGCGATCATCCAGGGTGCGATCACCGGCCGGCCGAACTTCCACATCCCGTTGATCGGGCAGTGGCCGGTGCTCGGGTTCCTGCAGGACTTCATCGCGGTGGCGTGTCTGCTGGGCCTGGTCGCCTTCGCGGTCATCCGGTTGCGTGAGTCGCCGGCCAAGCTGGGCCGCGGGTCGCGGTTCTCCGGCTCGCACCTGGGCGGCGCGTGGCTGGTGCTGTTCATGATCTTCAACATCATCTGGACGCTGTTCCTGGCCAGGGGTGCGGCGGCGGCCAACGGCAACCTGCCGTACTCCTCCGGCGCGTTCGTGTCGATCCCGCTGGGCCAGGTGCTGCCGGCCAGCGGGCTGCTGGAGGAGATCGCGCTGCTCCTGCACATCGGCTTCATGCTGGTGTTCCTGATCATCGTGGTGAACTCCAAGCACCTGCACATCTTCACCGCGCCGCTGAACGTGCTGTTCTCGCGCCGCCCGGACGGCATGGGCGCGGTGCCGGAGATGCGCGTCGACGGCAAGCCGGTCGACTTCGAGGACGAGGACCTGGATCCGGAGCGGCTGGGCCGGGGCAAGATCGGTGACACCACGTGGAAGGGGTTCCTGGACTTCTACTCCTGCACCGAGTGCGGCCGTTGCCAGTCGCAGTGCCCGGCGTGGAACACCGACAAGCCGCTGTCGCCGAAGATGCTCATCATCGACCAGCGTGACCACGCCTTCGCGGTCGCCCCGTACCTGATGGCCGCCGCCAACGGCGGCAACGGGCACGAGGACACCGACGTGCTGGCGCTGCTGAACAAGCCGCTGGTCGGCGAGGAGGGCGTGATCCACCCGGACGTGCTGTGGTCGTGCACCAACTGCGGCGCGTGTGTGGAGCAGTGCCCGGTGGACATCGAGCACATCGATCACATCATCGACATGCGTCGTTACCAGGTGATGGTGGAGTCGTCGTTCCCGTCGGAGGCGGGGGTGATGGTGAAGAACCTGGAGAACAAGGGCAACCCGTGGGGCATGTCGGAGATGAAGCGGGCCGACTGGATCGCCGAGCTCGATTTCGAGGTCGAGCTGGTCGAGGAGAAGATGCCCGCCGACGCGGAGTACCTGTTCTGGGTGGGCTGCGCGGGTGCGCTGGAGGACCGGGCGAAGAAGACCACCAAGGCGGTGGCGGAGCTGCTGCACATCGCCGGGGTGAAGTTCGCGGTGCTCGGCCCGATGGAGGCGTGCACCGGTGACCCGGCCCGCCGGCTGGGCATGGAGTACCTGTTCAACATGCTGGCCCAGCAGAACATCGAGACGCTGAACGAGGCCGGGGTCAAGAAGATCGTGGCGACCTGTCCGCACTGCTTCAACACGCTGGCCAACGAGTATCCGCAGCTGGGCGGCATGTTCGAGGTCGTGCACCACACCCAGCTGCTGGCCAGGCTGGTCGACGAGGGCAAGCTGACCCCGATCACGCCGATCGAGGAGAAGATCACCTACCACGACCCGTGCTTCCTGGGCCGGCACAACAAGGTCTACTCCCAGCCCCGCGACATCATGTCCAAGGTGCCCGGGGTGCAGACGCAGGAGATGCACCGGCACAAGGACCGCGGTTTCTGCTGCGGCGCGGGTGGGGCGCGGATGTGGATGGAGGAGCGGATCGGCAAGCGCATCAACACCGAGCGGGTGGACGAGGCGCTGACGACGGATCCGGACACGGTTTCCACCGCGTGCCCGTTCTGCATGGTGATGCTGGGGGACGCGATCAATGAGAAGAAGAACAGCGGCGAGGCCAAGGAGTCGCTGGAGGTCGTGGACGTGGCGCAGCTCCTGATCAAGTCGGTGAAGACCCCCGTCTGACCCAGAAAGTGAAACTCCTCCACAGGTATCTGTGGAGGAGTTTCGCCGGTCAAAGGGGGTGATCGCCGGAAATCCGGCATCCACATAACGGGTAAATCACGGTAACCTCAACGTCGCATGGCTCTATTCGACGGGGAGGGGGGCTCGTGATGAGCGTTGTCGTGACAGACTCCGAAGTCACCCTTGCCGACGTCCTCTCCCTCCGGCTCGCCATGGAGGAGCCGCTGAAGAGCGGCACCGAGCTGGTGCTGCGCCACCGCACCAGCGGCGTGGAGCGAGAGGTGACGCTCGGCACGCCGGGCGCCGTCGCGCGCGAGGCCACCGTCGCCGTGTCGCTGGCCCCGCTGCTGCTCACCGCCGGGCGCTGGGACGCCTACCTGCGCCACCAGGGCAGACGCAACAGGCTGCGCAGCATCGACCCCGGCTTCTCGCTCGATCATCTCGACGCGTACGCGCTGTGCAAGCGCACGCTCGCCTACCGCTCCTATCGCACCCGCAACGGCTATCTGGCGCTGAAGATCGACGACGCCGCGCCCGTGGCGGAGGTGCGCGCGGTCTGGTTCAGGGAGGGCCGCTTCGAGGTGACCGGCCTGCTCGCCTACACCGGCCTGGAGGACGACGACTCCCGCCACGAGGCCATGCTGGCGCTGCAGCGCAGGCAGACGGGCGCGCGCGTGTCGGCCAACGCCACCGTCCAGGGTGTGCGCTTCCACGCCGCGGTCTCGCTGGTCGACGTGCTCGCCGCCGACCCCGAGGCCTCGGGTACGTGGGAGCCGTCGCTGGAGGTGGACGGGGTCGGCGAGCCGTTGCGGCTGGGCGGCTGGCTCGACGACGTCGACGGCAAGCGGCGCCGCCTGCACTACCCGTCGGCCCGCATCGACGGCGTGCCCATCAAGCCCTCCTACACCGCCGACGACGAGCTGCGCATCGAGGTGGGCGGGTGAAGGTCACCTTCCTGCTCTCCTCCGCGTACGCGATGCGGGGAGACGTGCGCTCGGCGCTCAACCTCGCTGGCGCGCTGGCCCAGCGGCACGAGGTCGAGGTGATCAGCCTCAGGAGGCAGAAGGAGAAGCCGTTCTTCCCGGTCGCCGCGGGCGTGACCATGCGCTCGGTGATCGACGTGAGGCCAGGCGTCCGGCGTCTGTTCCCGCAGGGGCAGGTGCGCACGGAGGTGGCCCTGTGGCGGATGCTGCGCTCACTCAGAAGTGACGTTCTCGTCACCGCCAGGCCGGGGCTCAGCGTCCAGGCCGCGCGGCACGCCCCGCGCGAGATCCTGCGCATCGCCCGTGAGTGGGGCAGGCCGGCGGTGCCCGGCCCGGTCAAGAAGCTCTACCCGCGCCTGGACGCCGTCGTCGCGGCCACCGAGCCGGCCCGCGAGGAGTGGGCCAGGCTGCTCGACTCCGGGCCGCACGTGCACGCCATCCCCGACGCGCTGCCCGGCTCGCCGTGGCCGCGCTCGCGGATGGACAACCGCATCGTGGCGGCGGGCGGCCGCTGGGTGGCCGCCAAGTCGTACGACAGGCTGATCCGCGCCTTCGCCGTCGTCTCCGCCGAGCGCCCCGACTGGCGGCTCAGGCTGTACGGGAGCGGCCCCGAGGAGCGGCGGCTGCGCGCGCTGGTCGACGAGCTGAGCCTGCACAACCACGTCTACTTCATGGGCACCACCCCCGATCTGACCGGCGAGTTCGCCAAGGCGTCGATCGTGGCCAACACCTCCCACACCGCCGACCTCGGCATGACCGTGCTGGAGGCGATGGGGTGCGGGGTGCCCGTGGTGGCGTTCGAGGGCACCCACGGGCCCGCCGAGTTCGTGGCCACCGGCTACAACGGCGTGCTGGTGCCCGAGGCCGACGAGCAGGCGTTCGCCGGGGCGATGCTGGCGCTCATCGGCGACGAGCGCAGGCGGCGCTCGCTGGCCGCCGGGGCGCTCGACACGGCCATCCGCCACGCCGCCGACGAGGTGGGCGAGCAGTGGGAGAAGCTGTTCGCAGGGCTCCGCTGAGTGATACCCGGAGCGGGTACCTTAGATGTATGCATGGGTACAGCGGAGACAAGCAGGCCTATCTGACGCGGCTCAGGCGCATCGAAGGGCAGATCAGGGGCCTGCAGCGCATGGTCGACGACGACGCCTACTGCATCGACGTCCTCACCCAGGTCTCGGCCGCGACGCGGGCGTTGCAGGCGGTGGCGCTGGGGCTGCTGGAGGAGCACATCTCCCACTGCGTCGCCGACGCCATCGCCACCGGTGGCCCGGAGGCCGACGCGAAGGTCAAGGAGGCCTCGGCCGCGATCGCGCGACTCGTCCGTTCGTAGGAGGGCCGCCCCTCGGGAGGACTAGTCATCGTGAGCCACCCCGTACATGACATGTCCCGGACCCCTGGGGGAGTCCGGGACCAAGTCATGTGATCGTCTTCAGCGACTCGCCGAAGTCCGCAATCCGAGCGCGTCGTCGAGCTCGTCCAAGGTCAGCCGCCGCTCGCTGACAGCGACGGCGGTGAGCACCTCGGCGTAGAGCGCAATCTCGTCCAACGCGACACGGTCATGGACCCGAGTGTCCAAGTTTTCGTGCCCCACCGCGTCGTCCTTCCTTCCGCAGCCCACACCCTCTCCGAGGTTACGGCGCGGGCCCTTCCGGCGACATGGCCCATCGGAGTCATTCCTTTCGTCGCCGATGAGGCCCCAAGGGGATCATTTCCCCGGGTAGAGATCACAATTCAGCTAATAACGCGTGATCTTAAGTGTTAGAACGATATAGGCGGAGTTAGGGTGAAATAGCGGCATTAGTGGTTTACGTGTGACTCATGGGGTCGTCGCGCTCCAGGACCAGGCGGCGCACCAGCGCGGCCGACCCCGCGAACCCCCGCTCCGGCACCCGCGCCCCGGACACCCGATGCCAGGCCAGCCCCACCGCGTACGCGGCTCCCAGCACCGCGGCCGTACTGGCACGGTCGGGCGGCATCATGCCGGTGCCGGCCTCGTCGCGCACGTGCGTGAACCCGCCCCGCAGGTCGGGCGGACCGGCCCCCGGCAGCCGGAGCCGCCGCGTGCCGGTGTCGTCCGGAGTCGTTTCCGAAATGTGACCTGTACTCAACTTATTGGGCCCCGGAATGCCCCCCGTTCCCGTAACGGGGCCGCCTGGGACGGGGAGCGGGCCGGAGCCGGTGAGCGGGCCGGTAAACGACTCGTTATCGGGGTTCCGGTATTGACCGGAAAAGCCTCCGGAGGGCCGCACGGGAAAACCTTCCGGCTCGGTCCGCTCGCCCGCCGACGTGCTCGTCAGGCCCGCCCGCAGCAGCTCCTCGTACGCGTGACGGAGCCGGTGGTCGAGCCGGGGCGGCAGCAGCCCTTTGGAGTCGGACAGGTCCGCCAGATAAGCGGCGGCGGCCCGCGGCGGGTCGGTCGTGAAGGCCAGCGCCTCGACGAGGTCGTAGACCGTGTGGGACAGGTGGGCCTCCGGGTCGGTCTCCGCCATCACCGCCCGGGCCAGCCGCGGCGGGCAGCGGCGCAGCCAGGCCCGGCGCAGCTCCTGGTCCCCGCGCGCGGCCGCGTCGTCGTCCAGGCCCGGCTTCCGCAGCTCGGGCTCCACCATCGTGAGCAGCGCCAGCGCGCGCGGCCTGAACCGGGTGTCGGACAGCAGGATGTGAGCTGTGTCGGCGATCAGCGCGGCCAGGCGCAGTGCGGTGCGCGGGTGGCCGGCCCGCAGCCGCTCGCCCACCAGCGCGACCAGACCGGCCAGGGGCGGCGCCGGCAGCCAGCGCACCCACTCGTCGCCCGGCAGCGACCGGCGCAGGAACTGGCCGAACATGGTGATCAGCCGTTCGTTGCCGTCGAAGGCCGGCGCGTACGCGCACCACATGATCGTGCCCCAGATGGCCGCCACCGTGCTGGGCACGTCGGAGGCGAAGACGTCGTCGAAGGCGGCGAGAGGATAGTCGAGCTCGCTCCTGCGGCAGTTGGCCCGCAGCAGGTCGTTGACGCGCTCGCACAGCTTCGGCGGCACGTCGGGGCCGACGAAGGCCTGCGTGGAGCCCGGCTCGGCGGCGAAGTCGGGCCCGCCGGGGATGATCTTCGTAGGCAGCGCGGCCGGGGAGTGGCCCACCTGCCGGGCGCGGATGCGCCGGGGCGGCGGCGCGGGGTGCCAGCGGCCGTCGGCCGGGTCGTGCAGGTGCCAGCGCGCGTGCGCGCCGAACAGCCACCGGTCGCCGTCGCGGGTCACCAGCGTCCTGGCGGCGATCGCGTGCGCGCGGGTGTCGCCGGGCAGCCCCTGCCAGCGCGGGTCGTCGACCATCGCGCGGATCTCCGCCTCCGCGGCGGTGAACGCATTCCAGGGGCGCACGGCGGCCATCGTAGTAGTCCGTCCGTAACCGAAGGTTGGCAGTACACGGCAGAATGTCCGCTATGAGGGCGAGACTGGCGGGCATGATGGCGGTCGTGGGTGTGGTGAGCGGGTGCGGGACGATCACGGCGGCCCAGCCGCCGCTGGAGGGGCCAGGCGTGCTCACGCTGGAGAAGGCCCAGCCCCCCACGCCGGGCGGCGAGGTGGGCGGCGCCTCCACCGAGTTCGCGTCCGCCAAGGACCTGTCGATGTGGCTCAAGCTCAGCGAGAAGGAGAAGGACGTCGACCGGCTCGCCAAGATGGACGTGGGCAAGACCGCCAAGGGCGCCATGTACCTGGAGCCCAAGACCTCCGCCTGGTTCGACGGCTTCCGCGGCCCGTTCGTCTACCAAGACCTGGCCGGCGACATCGTCATGCACGCCAGGGTGAAGGTCGAGGGCAAGAGCGGCGGCAAGCCCAGGCGCAAGTTCTCGCTCGGCGGCCTGATGGCCCGGGTGCCGGACTCGTACGACAACGCCAACTGGGTGTCGATCACCGCAGGCACGACCGACAGGACCGGCCGGCTGGAGTCGAAGTACACCAGGGACGGCAGCTCCAAGCCCAAGGAGACAGCCGTCAAGAGCGGCTGGACGGAGTTAGTGCTGGCCCGGGTGGGCAGGGTGTGCGCCGCGCTCTACAAGGAGGAGGGCGGCGAGTGGAAGGTGGCCGACCGCTGGCCGACCGAGTTCCCCGAGGTGCTGCAGTGGGGCCTGGTCGCGTACACCGACTGGGACAGCTACTACGCGCTTAAGAAGGACCACGTCAAGGGCAACGCCAAGCAGGTGAAGGGGCAGCCCGACCTGAAGATGACCGTCGACTACGTGCGGTTCCTCCGGCCGGAGCTGCCCGATTACGCCGACCCGCTGAACACCGCGTCGGTCTCGGACGAGGTGCTGATCAAAGTGGTGACGCCCGCCGATGCCTGAGCGCCGCCGCCATGTAGGTGTCGGGCGTGCGGGCGAAGGACGCCCGGTCGTCGTCGGTCAGCTCGCGTACGATCTTCCCCGGCACCCCCGCCACCAGCACGCCGGCCGGGATCTTCTTGCCGGGCCCGATCAGCGCGCCCGCCGCGACGAGCGTGCCGGCTCCCACGTGGGCCCCTCCCAGCACGATCGCGCCGATGCCGATCAGCGCGCCGGACTCGACGTGGGCGCCGTGGACCATGGCCTTGTGCCCCAGGCTCACCCGGGGCTCCAGGATGGCCGGCTCGCCGGGGTCGGCGTGCAGGCAGCACAGGTCCTGGACGTTGCACTCCTCACCGATCTCGATGCGCTCACTGTCCGCCCTGAGAACGGAGCCGTACCAGATGCTCGACGCCCGGCCGATCGAGACCCTGCCGACCACGACGGCGCCAGGGGCGACGTACGCGTCCGGGTGGATCTCCGGGGCCGCCCCGTCGTCCAATGCAGCGATGTACATCTGACCCATCGTAATTCCCGCCGTTTCCTGCCCGGCTCTGGCATTCCGGTTGCGGGTATGGGCAGTTGGCAGGAAAGTCGATTACTGACGTCTCGTCGTCACACCCTCACAATCCGCAGTTATCCCCCGCCTCACGCGAATTAGGTAATCCCCATGACACAACGGCACGACAGCATCCCCGACCTCATGCAGGACGACACCTTCGAAGTGGCCATGCGCGGCTACAACCGCCGCCAGGTGCACGACTACATGGCCAGGACCGGCAACCAGATCAGGGACCTGGAGGAGCGGCTGGCGCGGGCGATCGACCAGGCCGAGCAGAGCCGGGTCGAGCTCGCGGAGGCCAGGCGGCAGATCGCCGAGGTGCCCCAGAACTTCAATCCGAGCACCCGGCTGGAGCAGATTCTCAAGCTCGGCCACGAAGAGGCCACGGCCATGCGGGAGGAGGCCGAGGCCGAGAGCAGCGCCCTGCGCGAGTCCGCGAAGACCGAGTCCGACCGGCTGCTGACCTCGGCCCGTGAGACCGCCGACAAGATGCTCACCTCCGCGCAGGCGGAGGCGGAGCGGCGGGTCGCCGAGGCCACCGAGGCGGCCGAGCGCATGCTGGCGCAGGCCGGGGCCGACGCCGAGGAGGCCCGCTCGTCGGCGCGCGCCGAGGCGGAGACCCGGGTGCGCGAGGCGCAGGCCGAGGCCGAGCGCACGGTCACCGCGGCCCGGGAGGAGTCCGAGCGGATGGTCGCGTCCGCGACGGCCGAGGCGGAGCAGACCATGGCAGGGGCGCGGGCCGAGGCGGAGCGGACGGTGGAGGCCGCCCGCGCGGAGGCCGAGGCGTCACTGGCGGCGGCGCAGCAGCGGGTGGCCTCGCTCGACGAGCACGCCGGCCGCCGCGTGGAGTACCTGAGCAACACCCACAACGAGGTGGTCCGCAGGCTGAACGAGGTCAACTCGGTGCTCAGCGACCTGATGCGCAAGGAGGCGGGGGCGGGCCCGCTGGTGCCGGAGACGATCGCGCCGCCGGCCGCGCAGCAGGAGCTCCCGAGCGGGCAGGAGCAGGACGACGTGCGGGTCATCGTCGAGGACGAGGAGCCGCGGGAGGAGCGGTCGGTGGACGACACGGACGTCAACCTGGGACGTCTGGAGCTGCGCAAGTAGCGGGTGGAAGCCTCCGCCCCCGATCGGGTCGGAGGCTTCCACGCGTGCCCCCTCTTGGTGGCCCGGTGCCGGGGCCGCCGAGACGCAGGACCCGGCACCGGGCGGATCGTGGTGGCGGCGGGTGAGGCGCCCGCCGCTCACGGAGGTGCCGGGCCGGCGCGCCGCTCGGGCTCGCCGGCTCGTCTCTCCTGGTCCCGGAGCTGCTCGCGCAGGTCTTCCGGGTCGTCCGCGTCGATGGTCATCGCACAGCCGGCGTCGCGCTGCTCGGCGCTGATCGGGTGGTGGCGCGTGGCCCACCAGCGGCCGGCATCGCTTCGCCAGATGGTCCACTGCGGGTACTCCCGGGCGATTTCGGCGAGATGCCGATCAAAGGTCATCCACACCGCCCTTCCAAGAGCCCCTGGCCGAGGTTCCATCCGCTTCGAGCGTGCGCCACTTCTCTAGAGAACGCAATGATCGTGGGGGACAGGTCAACCTATCGCTTGACATCCGCCCTTGATTCAGGCGTCGAAGTCGTACTGGAGTACGTATGCCGCGGCGTCCAGGACCATCTCGTTGACCTCCACGGGCATTCCGGCGGCGGCGTAGGCGGTGCGGTCGACGACGATGACGGGGGTGCCGGCCGGCAGGCCGAGCAGGGCGCTCTCGCGAGGGCTGGGCATGCGGGCGCGGACCTCCTCGGTGAAGTGGGCCGGGGGGAGTTCGAGGTCGCGCAGCCTGGCGTAGACGCCTCCTGGCCCGGTGTCGGCCTCGGTGATCGGGCTGCCCTCCACGAGCCGCGCGGGGAAGTAGGAGGTGGCCAGCTGCACGGGCCTGGCGTCGACCAGGTAGCGGCGCCTGCGGACCCAGACGTCGGGGCCGCCGAGCACGTTCGCCACCTCGTCGGGAGCCTGTTCGCGGGCCACCTCGACCTGGTCGACGGTGAAGGGGCGGCCGCGGGTGTCGGCGTCCCAGATCGGTCGTCCCTGCCCCCATTGTTCGCGCGCCAGGCGGCGGGAGCCGTGCCTGCGTATGGGTTTGAACAGTCGCACGTAGACCCCCGAGCCTCGCTTCGGCACCGCCAGACCTTCGTTGATCAGAACCGCGAGCGCCTGCCTGGCCGTGGCCCGGGCGATCGCGTACTCGGTCATGAGCGTGTTCTCGCCTGGTAGCCGGTCCCCGTCGCGCAGGTCGCCGGAGTGGATCCGGTCGCGGAGTGCGTCGGCGATCTGGCGATAGATAGGAGGTTCTTGGGGTACCGGGGATTCAGACACAGTTAGATCACCCTCTGTCACCAACCGGGTTTGGCGTCTCCAGAGAACTTGCCCCGTCTTGTCCACGATCGCACAGATACGGAGGTTGGTCGCGAGTCTCTTTTTGAGCGGTGTGTGCCTGTGTGGTGACATCGGCCGGTTTTTGTGCAGCCGTTATCCCCGAACCGGTTCGCCCGTTACCGCTCTCGCCCACCAGCGGCGAGTAATCAGCGCCGCCGCCACCGCACCGGCCGTGTTGATCAGCACGTCGTCCACGGACGAGAACCGGCCGAGCCGCAGGACGTACTGCAGGGTCTCCACGAGCAGCGAGGCGGCCCCCGCGACGGCCGCCACGCGGGCCGGCGAGGCCATCCTGGCGGTGCGCACCGGGAGCAGCGCGCCGAGCGCGGCGAACACCAGCAGGTTGCCTCCGACCTGCACGAACGCCGTCTCCCACGGCGATCGGACCACCGCGGCGAGGTCGGCGAACGGGATCAGGTTGACGCCCTCCTGGCCGGTTCCCGGGGTGAGGATCATCCAGATCCAGGGCGCGGTGCCGGCCGCGATCCCGACGTCGGCGAGGGCGGTGCGCAGGGGCGCGGGGTGCCCGCGGCGGGCCCGGCGGCGCGACAGCAGCACGACGGCCAGAGCGGCGAGGGGAAGGGCAAAAGTACCAGCAATAATGACGTTTCCCCATAATTCCCACGTGCGCGCCACCGGACCATGATGTCCGCAGGCGACGGCTACGGGAAGATGACCCTCAGGACAGGTCCCGGCCGGGGAAGCGTGAGCGGCATGGCGCGCGTCGGCGCGGCGAGAGACGATGCTAAGAGACACGATCACGATCGAGCGGGAGTGACCCGATGCACGATGAATGGTCGCAGGCGGTCGACGGGCGAAGCCACGCGGCCGACCGGTTGGCGGAGGCCGCGCGGTCGGGTAAATCGTGCGAGCCGGTGCGCGACCTGGTCGGCACCGCGCAGGAGGCGTACGCCGTCCAGGAGATCAACACCCGGCGGGCCCTGGACGAGGGGCGACGGCTGGTCGGCCGCAAGATCGGCATGACGAACGTGCCGTTGCGGGAGAAGCTCGGCATCGACCAGCCGGACTACGGCATGCTTTTTGCGGATATGTCGTATTCCGATGGGCTGCCTATCCCCATCACGCGTTTCCTGCAGCCCAAGGTCGAGGCGGAGATCGCCTTCGTGATGGGCGCCGACCTGGTGGGCGGGCCGTTCACGGTGGCCGAGGTGATCAGGGCGGTCGACTTCGTGCTGCCGGCCATCGAGATCGCCGACTCCCGCATCGCCGACTGGGACATCACGCTCCCTGACACCATCGCCGACAACGCCTCCGCCGGCGCCTTCGTGCTCGGCAACACGCCCACCTCGCTGATGGGCTCCGACCTGCGGTCGGCCGGGATGCGGATGACCCGCGCGGACGCGGAGGTCTCCACCGGCTCGGGCGAGGCCTGCATGGGCCACCCGCTCAACGCCGCCGTGTGGCTCACCGGCGCGCTGGGCCGCACCGCCTTCCCGCTCCGCGCCGGTGACGTGGTGCTGACCGGGGCGCTCGGGCCGGTGGTCCCGGCCGAGCCGGGCGACGCGTTCGAGGCCCACGTCGACGGGCTGGGCTCCGTCCGGGCGGTGTTCTCCCCGTGACACGCGATCGCGGCCGGGCGCTGCGGGTCGAGGGCAAGGCGACGCCGCGCGGCCGGTTCCCGCACGTGCGCCGGGCCGGCGACTTCCTGTACGTCTCGGGCACCAGCTCCAGAAGGCCGGACAACACCTTCGTCGGCGCCGAGGCCGACGAGCTGGGCGTCACCGACCTCGACATCCGCGCCCAGACCAGAGCCGTCATCGAGAACGTCGGCGACATACTCAAAGCCGCGGGCGGCTCGCTGGCCGACCTCGTCCAGATCACCGCCTACCTGGTGAACATGAACGACTACAAGGGCTACAACGAGGTCTACGCCGAGTTCTTCGACGAGGAGGGGCCCACCCGCACCACCGTGGCCGTCCACCAGCTCCCGCACCCGCACCTGCTGATCGAGATGCAGGCCGTCGCCTATCACCCCCTGGAGAGATCATGATCCCTCCGATCGACTTCACGAAGTGGATCGACGAGCACGCCCACCTGCTCAAGCCCCCGGTCGGCAACAAGGTGGTCTTCGAGGGCGCCGAGGACTTCATCGTCATGGTGGTCGGCGGGCCCAACTCCCGCACCGACTACCACGTCGACCCGTACGAGGAGCTCTTCTACCAGGTCCGCGGCAACATGCACGTCAACGTGATCACCGACAGGGGGCCGGAGACCGTGCACATCAGGGAGGGGCAGATGTGGCTGCTGCCCCCGTCCATGCCGCACTCCCCGCAGCGGCCCGAGGAGGGGTCGGTCGGGCTGGTGGTGGAGAGGATCCGGCCGGAGGGCACGCTGGAGAGGTTCCAGTGGTACTGCGAGCAGTGCGGCTCGCTCGTCCACGAGGTCGAGCTGCAGGTACGCGACATCGTCGCCGACCTGCCGCCGGTGTTCAACGCGTTCTACGCCGACGAGAAGGCGCGCACCTGCGCGGGCTGCGGCGCGCTCCATCCGGGCAAGGGCTGAATGGTCACTGACGTCCACACCCACTACGTGCCCAGGGGCTGGCCCGACCTGGGCTGGCCGGGGGCGCCCAGCCTGCAGGTGGAGTCCGAGCGCGAGGCGGTCATCCTCGTCGGCGGCGCGGAGTTCCGCCGGATCCGTCACGAGTGCTGGGACCCCCGGGTGCGCCTGGAGTCTATGGACGCCGACGGGGTGGACCGGCAGGTGGTCTCGCCGACGCCGGTGTTCTTCGGTTACGACCGGCCGCCCGCCGAGGGCGTGCGGATCGCCAGGGTCTTCAACGACCTGGCGCTGGAGATCTGCGACGGCGACCGGCTGATCCCGTTCTGCCAGGTGCCGCTGCAGGATCCCGACCTGGCCTGCGAGGAGCTGGACCGGTGTCTCGCCAACGGGCACCGGGGGGTCGAGATCGGCAACCACGCCGGCGACCGCGACCTGGACGACGACGGGATCGTACGGTTCCTGGCCCACTGCGCCGACCGGGGCGTCCCGGTGTTCGTGCACCCGTGGGACATGCCGTCGGGGCCCCGGCTCGACCGGTGGATGGCGCAGTGGCTGGTGGGCATGCCTGCCGAGACCCACCTGTCGATCCTGGCGATGATCCTCGGCGGCGTGTTCGACCGCGTCCCCGACACCCTGCGCATCTGCTTCGCCCACGGCGGCGGGTCGTTCGCCTTCTGGCTCGGCCGGTTGGAGAACGCCTGGCACCGCAGGAAGGACGTGGTCGGCGTCTCGGAGAAGCCGCCGTCCGCCTATCTCGGCCGGTTCGGCGTCGATTCGGTCGTCTTCGACGAGCGGGCGCTGCGCCTGCTGGTCGACACCTTCGGCGAGGACCACGTCATGCTCGGCTCCGACTACCCGTACCCGCTGGGCGAGTCGCCCGCGGGCGAGCTGGTCAGGACCGCCGGGTTCCTCACCGACGGGGCGCGGGCCAAGCTGATGCGCCGCAACGCCGAGGTGTTCCTGGGCTGCTGAGGGGAGCTCACCATGCGGTTACCGCCCGTCGTCGGGCTGGTGGTGCTGATGGCGGCAGGCTGCGGCGGCGGCGCCGCGCCGCAGCCGCCGCGGCACGAGGACGGCGAGGTCCGGGTGGGGGCGATCATCTCCCAGACCGGCGTCTACGCCCCGCTCGGGGACGAGATGGAACGCGCCATGCGCCTCTACCTGGAGGAGCACGGCGGCGAGCTGGGCGGCAGGCCCGCCAGGCTGGTCGTCGCCGACGACGGCGGCACCGCCGAGCAGGGCAGGCGGGCCGCCAGGGAGCTCATCGAGCGCGACCGGGTGGACGTGATCACCGGCCTGCTGGCCTCGCCGGTGGCCGAGGCCGTGGTGGCCGAGGCCGGGCGGACTCCCGTCGTGGTGGCCAACGCGGGGGCCGACGACCTGGGCGGGCCCGGCGTGTTCCGGGTGTCGTTCACCAACCACGCCCACGGGCACGCCGCCGGCCGCTACGCCGCCCAGGCCCACGGCCGCCGCCCCGCCGTGCTGATGGCCTCCGACTACTCGGCCGGCGTCGAGACCCTGGACGGCTTCGAGGAGGGGTACGGAGCCGGCAAGCTGGAACGCGTTCTCACCCCGTACGGCAGGACGCCGGACCTGGCGCCCTACCTGGCGCGGATCCCGGCGGAGGCGGAGCTGCTGTACGCGTTCTACGCGGGGGGCGAGGCGGTCGCCTTCGCCAAGGCGTTCAGGCAACTCGGCTACGACGCCAGGATCGACCTGCTGACCTGTCAGAACCTCACGGACGAGGACGTGCTGGCGGCCGTCGGGGCGGACGCGGAGGGCATCGTCAGCGTCGGGCTGTACGCGCCGGGGCTGGAGAACCCGGAGAACACCGCTTTCGTGGCGAAGTGGCAGACGCGGACCGGCCGGAACCCCTCGGTGGTGGCGGTGCAGAGCTGGGACGCCATGTCGTTGGTCGACCGGGCCGCGGCCCGGGGCGGTGACCTGACGGCCGAGCTGGGCAAGGTCGGGGAGTTACCCAGCCCGCGCGGGCCGCTGCGGCTGGATCCGGCAACACACGACCCGGTGCAGAACTGGTACGCCCGGCAGTACCAAAATGGTACAAATCGGGTTATCGCTACCGTTCCCCCGAAGGAGTGACCAGTTGCTGGATCGCGACCGCTGCCTCGCCCTGGACGCCGAGGACCCGCTGCGGGAGTTCAGGGAAGAGTTCGTGCTCCCCGAAGGCGTCATCTACCTCGTGGGCAACTCGCTCGGCGCGCTGCCGCGCCACGCCCCCGAACGGCTCCGCAGGGCGGTGGAGGACGAGTGGGGCGGTCAGCTCGTCGGCGGCTGGAACAGCGCGGGCTGGTACGACCAGCCGCTGACCCTGGGCGACCGGATCGCGCCCCTCATCGGGGCCGGGCCCGGCCAGGTCGTGGTGGGCAACACCACCTCGATCGCGATCCACCAGGCGGTCTCGGCGGCGGCACGGCTGCGCCCCGGCAGGAAGGTCATCGTCTCCGACGCGCGCAACTTCCCGACCGACCACTACATGGTCCAGGGGCTGGCGGAGTCGCTCGGGTACGAGGTGCGCGACGTGTCCGAGGGCCGGTTCGACGACGTGGCGGCGGTGCTGCTGTCGGAGGTCGACTACCGCACCGGCGAGCGCCACGACGTGCCCGAGGTGACCGCCCGCGTGCAGGCCGCCGGGGCGCTGATGATCTGGGACGTCTGCCACAGCGTCGGCGCCATGCCCGTGGACGTGTCGGCCGCCGACTTCGCGGTCGGGTGCACGTACAAGTACCTCAACGGCGGGCCGGGGTCGCCGGCGTTCCTGTACGTGAACCCGCGCCACCAGGCCGATGCCGTCAACGTGCTGTCGGGCTGGTACGGCCACGCCGACCCGTTCGCGTTCGAGGCCGGCTACCGGCCGGCGCAGGGGATCAGGCGGTTCGCGGTGAGCACCCCGCACGTGCTGTCGTTCGCCGCCCTGGACGCGGCGCTGGACGTGTGGGAGCGGGTGCCGCTGCACCTGCTGCGCGCCAAGAGCGTGGCGCTCGGCGAGCTCTTCGCCGGGCTGGTCGGCGACGCGCTGGAGCTGGCCTCGCCCGCCGACCCCGAGCGGCGCGGCAGCCACGTCGCCTTCCGTCACCCCGACGGCTATCCGGTGATGCGGGCGCTCATCGACCGGGGCGTGCACGGCGACTTCCGGGCGCCCGACATCCTGCGGTTCGGGCTGGCGCCGCTCTACCTCCGCTACGTGGACGTGTACGACGCGGCGCGGACCCTCCTTGAGGTGCTGGACAAGGAGCTGTGGCGGGACGAGAAGTACGCCAGGCGGCTCGCCGTCACGTGACCCGGCCGTCGAGCTCCTTGACCGCCCGCTTGGTCGCGACGGCGCGGTAGCTCTCCTCGACCCAGTCGAGCAGCACCTCCGACGGCGGCAGCGGCGACTCCAGCGGCACCGTCACCCATCCGGCCTTGCCGAGCCCGTAGCCGCTGGGCGCCGCCCCCTCGACGGTGAGCGCGTGGCCGTGGGCCTCCGAGCTCAGCTTCACCCCGAACGTGGGGCGCCACCTGTCGGTGGGCTCCTCGACGCCGAGGAACAGGAAGATCTTCTTCCCGACCTTGACGACGGTGTCGCCCCACGGGTGGTCCTCCCACGCCTCGGGCAGGCCGAGCGCGAACGCGCGCAGCTCCTCCCGCACGTCGTGCCAGTCGCTCATCGCGGCCCCGCCCTGAACTCGGTCAGCTTGCGCTCGATGTCGTCCCTGATGCGCTCGCGGGCCTCCATCCGCGGCACGCCCGCCATCAGCATTCCGTCATACCCCGTGTCATGGTGACGGATGGACGCGACCACCGCCAGCGTGATCGCGTTCTCGTCCAGGGCCCTGGCCGCCGCCGTGCGGCCGACCCGGCCGCTGCCGCGCAGACCGGCGTGCTCGGCGATGGCGCGGGCCCGCTCCGGCGGGCAGCCGGGGAACAACCTGGCGATCTCGCCGGCCATCCGCCCCTGGAACACGACGTCCTGCTCGGCCCTGCGCTCCCGGTCGCGCTCGCGCCGCCGCGAGCGCGCCTCCTCGTCGGCCAGGCACCGCTCCTCGGCCCTGGCCAGCGCCTCCTCCTCGACCAGCAGGCCCCTGCGCTGGTAGACCTTGCGCCGCCGGTCGAAGCGCACGACCACCGCCGCCAGCCCGCTCTCCTGCTTGGCCCGGCGGCTCAGCGCCGCGTTCCCCGACGGCAGGAACACCAGATGGTCCAGGTCGGCGCAGGTCAGGCAGTGGGGCCGGTCATCTTCCATGATCAGGTAGGGGCCGGTGTCGGCGCAGCCGGCGCACGTCCACGCCTCCAGCGGCTCGACCGCGACCAGGTCGGGCGGCTTGGCCTGGCGCTCGGCGAGCCGCCGCACCCGCGACTCGCTCAGGTCGGGCGACAGCCAGTGGACGGTGAACGGCTCCTGCTCGGGATGCCCGGTGAAGCGCAGCGGGCGGCGGTCGCGGCTGCCCGACACGTACGGCGCCGGCATCGGGCGCAACCCTTTGGCCCGTGCCCAGTCGCGCAGCAGGGCGGCCGTGGTGAGCAGGCGCTCGCCGTCGACCGCGGCCAGCTCGGCGAGCGTGGCCGCGCGGCCCTGCCGCCAGACGTCGACGTGTCGCGTGTGGAGCCAGCGCAGCCCCGTCACCACGTCGATGAACGTCACGTACTGGTGGTCGGCCAGCGCGATCTCGGCGGCCTGGGCGACCCTGCGGGCCAGGTTCGGCTTGCTCACGCCCCTTAGTGTGCCGCGCCTTTGTCGGCCGGTGGGCATCCCTTGTGCCGATCGCGGCGAGTATCCGGGCAAGCCCATCCTGCGGAGGAACCTTGCGCCTGCTCTGGCCCGCCCTGCTCGTGCTCGCCACGTCCTGCGGCACCGCCCCGGCCGCTCCGCCGCTGCCCGAGGTGAAGGGCGCGTTCGGCGCCAGGCCGCAGGTGATCATTCCGGCCGGCAAGCCCGGCCGCACGACGCGGGTGGCGGAGCTGGAGCCGGGCCGGGGACGGGAGACGGCCCCCGGCGACGTGGTGCTGGCCGACGTCGAGCTCCGCCTCTGGCGGGGCAACCAGACCCGGGCGAGCACGTACGGCACCCACCGGCCGATCGCGGTCGTCCTCGACGGGCGGCCGATCCCGCGCGTCTGGCGGGAGGCCGTCGTGGGCCGGCCGGCGGGCAGCCGGCTGCTGCTGGTCGGGCCCGCCGCGCAGGTCCTCGGCGCCGGCCTGGACCTCGACGCGGGCGACCTGCCGCCGGGCGAGCCGCTGGTCGCGGTGGTCGACATCCTCGGCGGCTACCCGCCGGACGCCCGGCTGGTCGGCCGGCCGCTGCCCTCGCCGCCCGCCGGCCTCACGCCGGACGACCCGGCCCGCACGCTCATAGGGGGTTCGGGAGAGGCCGTGCGGGCCGGGTCGAAGGTGGTGGTGCAGTACGTGGCCGTCGACTGGCCGTCGAGGACCCTGGCGGACTCCTCGTACCGCACCGGCGGCCCCGCGGCCTTCACCCTGACCGGGGACGGCGCGCCGGCCGGCTGGGTGGAGGGGCTGCGCGGGCAGCGGGTGGGCGGCAGGGTCGCGTTCGGCTCGCCGCCCGGGGGGTTGCTCTACGTCGTCGACGTGGTGGACTGCGTCGACTGCTAGCCGCAGTGCTCGAACGGGCTGTCGTAGGTGGACGAGCCCGCCTTGCCGCCCCACTTGACGCACTTGCCGGCGGCCTGTGCGGTGACCGGGCCCGCGTAGTAGGAGAAGTTGCCCGAGTCGGTCTTCCTGGCGCTGCCCTGGACCTCCAGGTAGGCGTTGGTGGCGGTGGCCGTGCCGAGCGACGTCCGCTTGATCGTGGTCACGCAGTTGCTGCCCGTGGTCGTGTTGTAGAGCAGGTAGACGGTGCCCGCGGTGCCCAGCGCGGCCGAGTCGATGACCTTGAACCCGCTGCCGCACACCTTCTCCGGCGTGTGCGGGTTGACGCCGCCGCCGGTCACGTAGCTCATGTACTTCGCCCAGTCCCAGTGCGGGCCGGGATCGGTGTGGTCGTTGCCGGGCACCTCGACGTGGCCGACGATGTGCGTGCGGTCCTTCGGGATGCCGTACCTGTCGGCGATGTTACGGGTCAGCGCGGCCGACGCCCGGTACATCTGGTCGGTGAACCACGAGGCGTTGTCGACGAACCCCTCGTGCTCGATGCCGACGGAGCGCCGGTTCCAGTCCTTCGCGTGGAAGGCGCGGTCCTTCTCCCGCACCATCTGGGTGATCTGCCCGTCGGACGAGCGCACCAGGTAGTGCGAGGACGACTTGGCCGCCGGGTTCTGGAACCACGAGATCGAGCCCGCGTAGGTGCCCTGCATGACATGGACCACGATCCGGTCGATGCGGTCGCTCGACGGGCGGCTGGAGACCGCATAGTTGGCGCTGTTCGCGGCCACCCAGAGCGCGCCGGGGTAGTCCACGGCCGCGGCGAGGGCGCGCGGCTGCTCGGCGTACTCGCCCTGGTCGGGCTGGACGGCCCGGGGCTTCACCTGGACGCCCCGGGCGTCCACGCCGGCGGCGAGCGTCTCGTACACCGCGTCGGCGTAGATCCTGGCCGTGGCGTCGTTCGCGGCGTGGGCGTACGCGGCCACGGCCGGATACCAGCGGCCGAGGTCGTCCCGCTGGGCGGCGCCCAGCCCGAGCTCGTCAGCCTCGGCCCGGAGCACGGCCGCGCCGCCGAGCACGTTGGCCGCGTCGTCCGACTTGAGCGCGGCGACCGGCTTGGAGGTCAGCTTCGCGGCCTGCTCCAGGGTCTTGGCGGTGGGGTTGCTGACCAGGTGCATGATGCCGTAGCCGCCGCTGGCGCTGGGCTCGCCCCGGTGACCGTCCAGCCGGGACTCCGCGTACGCGAGCGCCACGAGCAGGTCGCGCGGCACGTCGTAGGCGGCCGCCGCGCGGTCGAACGCCTGCGCCAGGGGGTTCTGGGCCGTCTCGGTGGAGGCGTGCGCGGCCGTCGTGCCGGAGAGCGCCAGCAGCCCGGCCACGATGAGGATCTTGGACTTCACGTCACTTCCGCTTCGGAGAAGGGATGGGGAAGGGAACCGCCCCGCCGCGGGTGCGCGGCGGGGCGGAGAGGCTCAGCTGCCGCAGTGCTGGAACGGGCTGTCGTGGGTGGACGAGCCCGCCTTGCCGCCCCACTTGACGCACTTGCCGGCGGCCTGGGCGGTGACCGGGCCCGCGTAGTAGGAGAAGTTGCCCGAGTCGGTCTTCCTGGCGCTGCCCTGGACCTCCAGGTAGGCGCTGGTGGCCGTGGCCGTGCCGATCGACGAGTGCTTGATCGTGGTGACGCAGTTGTTGCCGTTGGAGGCGTTGTAGAGCAGGTAGACGGTGCCCGCCGTGCCCAGCGCGGCCGAGTTGATCACGCTGTAGCCGGCGCCGCAGACCGAGGTCGGGGTGTGCGGGTTGGTGCTGCCGCCGCCGCAGTTGCGCGAGGTCACCGTCTGGTTCGGGTAGCCGAAGGTGACCCCGTTGAAGACGGCCTTGCGGACGTTCGACGGGTAGCTGGTGCCCTGGCGGACCTCGTAGTGCAGGTGGGCGCTGATGTTGTTGCCCGGCTTGCTGGTCTTGCCCACGGTGCCGATCTTCTGGCCCTGCGCCACCGACTGGCCCACGCTGACCGAGCGGGCGTTCAGGTGGGCGTAGTAGGTGGACCAGCCGCCGCCGTGGTCGATCTTGACCAGGTTGCCGAAGCCGTTCGTCGAGCCCTGGTGGGAGGAGATCACCACGGTGCCCGACGCGGCCGCCACCACGGTGTCGCCGAGGTCGGCGTCGGCGCTGCCGCCCCGGTTGAAGTCGATCTCGTACGACTGGTGGGCGCTGCTCGCGTTCGAGTTGCCCGTCCACGCCTGGCCGCAGGGGAACGGCAGCTGGAAGTCGGTGGCGAGCGCCTGCGCCTGCTGCGTCTCCGCCTGCCTGTCGGCGGCGGCCGCGGATGCCGTGCCGAGGCTCATCAAGA
Source organism: Nonomuraea sp. C10 (assembly GCF_008017515.1). Lineage (NCBI taxonomy): Bacteria > Bacillati > Actinomycetota > Actinomycetes > Streptosporangiales > Streptosporangiaceae > Nonomuraea > Nonomuraea sp. C10. The sequence goes on along the minus strand of NZ_VPFF01000003.1, from coordinate 754,867 downwards.
GAGCGGCTCCGGCCACGATTGCTCCGCTGATCTTCATCAGGTGATCCTTTCGGGGGCGATCTCTCTCACCCAGGGTCGGGATAACCCGTACAGAAAGCGTCCAGAACCGGTACAACAAGCTGTCAGGCCTCATAGAGGAGCTGATGCGGTCATGACGGTCACCTTCCATGTGCTCGGACCGCTGGAGGTACGGTCGGCGGGTCAGCCGGTCCGGATCTCCGGCAGAAAGCCACGCCTGCTGCTCGCCACTCTGCTGCTGCACGCCAACCACGTGGTCGGCGCCGACGACCTGGTCGAGGTGCTCTGGCCGGAGCGCGCGCCCCGCTCGGCCCTGGCCAACCTGCGCACCTACGCCAGTTCGCTCCGGTCCGACCTGGCCGGGACCGGCGAGGAAGCCGGCAGCCGGCTGCGCGGCGAAGGCTCCGGCTACGCGATCGACGTGCCCGGCGGCGCGCTCGACCTGCTCGCCTTCGAGGAGCTGGCCGGCCAGGCGCGCTACGCCGACGCGCTCGCGCTCTGGCGCGGCGCGCCGCTCGCCGACCTGCCGGGCAGCCCGCTGTGGGACCGCCGGCTTGAACCCCTGCACGGCTTACGCTTACGCGCCGCGGAGGAGCTGATCGGCCAGCGGCTCGCGTCGGGCGACCACGCCGGGGCGGTGAGCGAGCTGCGCGGACTGCTGGGCGAGCACCCCTACCGAGAGGACCTGTGGTCCAGGCTGCTGCTGGCCCTGCACGGCGGCGGCAGGAGGGCCGAGGCGCTCCGCACCTACGCCTCGGTGCGGGCCAGGCTGGTGGACGAGCTGGGCGTGGAGCCCGGCACCGAGCTGCGCCGCGCGTACGAGACGATCCTCGCCGACGAGCCGGCGCCCGCCGCGCCGCACCAGCTCCCGCCCGACGTGCCCGACTTCATCGGGCGCGAGGCCGAGCTGGCGGCGCTGGCCGGGCCGTTCCCGCTCGCGACGATCTCCGGGCCGCCCGGCGTGGGCAAGTCCGCGCTGGCGGTACGGGCCGCGCTGGCCCTGCGCACCCGCTTCCCGGCAGGCCAGCTCTACCTCGACCTCGACGGCAGGGAGCCGGGCGACCTGCTCGCCGAGGCGCTGCGGGCGCTCGGCGTGGAGTCGCCGCCGCCGACCGTGCGGGAGCGCTCGGCCCTGCTGCGCTCGCTGCTCGCCGAGCGGCCGATGCTGCTGCTGCTCGACGACGCGCTCGACGCCGCCCAGGTGCGCCCGCTGCTGCCGGGCAACGACAGCTCCGTGATCGTGACCAGCAGGCGCCGCATCACCGAGCTGCCCGGCGCGCTCCACGTCGACCTGGCCGAGCTGCCCCAGGAGGAGGCCCTGCTGCTGCTCGGCCGGATTGCGGGCGCCGACCGGGTGGCGCGCGAGCGCGCCGACGCGCTGGCCATCGTCGACGCCTGCGCACGGCTGCCGCTGGCGCTGCGCAGCGCCGGGTCTCGGCTCGCCGGGCGGCCCGGCTGGTCCCTGGCGGTGCTCAGGCAACGCCTCCAGGACGACAGGCTCGGCGAGCTCAAGGAGGTCCGCGCCTGCCTGGAGCGCAGCTACCGTCACCTGCCGGCCGAGGCCGCCCGCACGCTGGGCACCCTCGGCCTGCTCGGCGCGCCCGCCCAGCCCGGCTGGGTGGTCGGCGCCGCGCTGGACCGGCCCCGCGCCGACGACGTGACGGACCTGCTCGTCGACGTGAACCTGCTGGAGGTGGCCGGCACCGACCTCGTCGGCCAGCCCCGCTACCGGTTACCCGACCTGATCCGCCGGCACGCGCTCGAACGCGGCCCCGACCCGCAGGGCGTGGCCAGGGTGCTGGCCGCGTGGACGGCGACCACCGAGCACGCCATGGCCAGGCTGCCCACCACCGTCTTCAGCCTCACCGCCGCCGGGGCGCCGCGCTGGCGGCTGCCCGAGCAGACCCTGGACCGGCTCACCGCCGATCCGCTCACCTGGTTCGAGACCGAGCACGAGGCGCTGGCCGGCGCGGTGTCCGTGGCCGCCGAGGCCGGTCTCGCGGCCTCCGCCTGGGGGCTGGCCGCCGCCATGGTGCCGTACCTCGATCTGCACTGCCACCTGGACACCTGGCAGCGCACCCACGACGTCGCGCTGGCCGCCGCCCGCGCCGCCGGCGACACGTACGGGGAGGCCGCGATGCTGCGCGGCCTCGCCCAGGTCGCGCTCTACCGGGACCGGTACGAGGAGGCGGCCGAGGGCTTCACCCGTGCCCGCAGGCTCTTCCGTGAGCTGGGGGACCTGCGGGCGGAGGCCACCTCGGTCTGCGGGCTGGGCGCGGTCAGCCAGTTCAGCGGCCGGCACGCCCGCTCGCTCGACCAGTTCAAGCAGGCGCTGGCCATGTTCCTCGCGGCGGGCGACCAGCACGGCGAGGCGTTCACCCGGCAGGCCATCGGGCGGGCCTGCATCAAGGCCGGCGACCTGGCGCAGGCGTCGGAGTCGCTCGGCCAGGCGATGCGGCTGGCCCAGGACCTCGGCGACGCGCACCGTGAAGGCTGCGTCTGCCTGCAGATGGGCACGCTGCACCGGGCCATGTCGTTCCACCGGCACGCCCTGGAGATCTTCGAGTCGCTCGGCGACCGCCACTGCGGGGCGTACGCGCTGCAGAGCCTGGCCGGGCTGCAGGTGGACCGCGGCGAGCTGGCCCCCGCCTCGGCCGGGCTGGAGCGGTCGCTGCTGGTCTTCCGCGAGCTGGGCGACCGCAGCGGCGAGGCCTCCGCCACCCAGCTGCTCGGCGAGCTGCACCGCTCCGCCGGCCGCACCGGCCTCGCCCTCGGCTACCTCGAACACGCCAGCCTGCTGCGCCGCGAACTCCCCGCCTGAACCGCGATCGCTCCGGGTCAGCCGTTCGTCAGCCGTCGGAAGAGCCACTTGAAGCGGGAGCCGCCACCGCGCGCCGAGCCCTCCAGGGCGGCCAGCGACTCCTCTGCGGTGGGGCGCTTGGCCGGGACGAGGTCGATCATCCGCCGCACCACCTCCGGCACGTCCGCCCGCCCATAGGCGTCGGCGCTGGTCGGCAGCGCGCCGGTCAGGAGCTGGTAGGCGATCACGCCCGCCGCGTACACGTCGGCGGCGGCGGTCATCCGGTCAGGACGCTCCTGGCACTCGGGCGCGACGTAGTGGGCGTCGAGCACGTTGTGGAGCTCGTGCACCACCGTGTAGTCGCGCGGCCCCGGCTTGGCGTAGTCGAACCCGGTCAGCACCGCGTGGCCGTCGTCGGTCACCAGCACGCTGGCCGGGGTGAGCGCGCGGTGGATCACCCCGTGGGCGTGCGCGTGGGCCAGGCCGCGCAGCATGTCCTGAATCACGCCCAGCCGCTCGCCGCTGCCCAGCCGCAGATGGAGAGCCTGGCCGTGGACGTCGTCGAGCACCAGCACGAACCGGCTCTCGTCGTCGATGGCGAAGAAGTCGCGCGAGCGCACCACGCACGGGTGGGGAGGGATGCGGGCCAGGGTCTGGTAGGCGTTGGCGATGCGCTGCCGCTCGGCCGCCCTGGACGCCTGGTCGGCGAGCGGGTCGGCCTGGTAGACCCGGAGCAGCACGGTCTCGCTGCCCGGCAGCGTGGCGTTGAACGCGCGGTATTCGGTGACCCGCGCGTCGCCGCCGAGCTGCTCCTCGACCTCCCAGTTGCCGAAGCGAGGAGGCGTGGTGCTGCGGCGTACGGTCTGGTTGAGCGCGTCGAGCACGGCGGACAGGTAGGGGCGCACGTCGGGGCTGCAGCCGCGCCTGACCCTGGAGACGTCGCCCAGTGTCGCGATCAGGCCGGACAGGTCGGTGACGTTGACCGCGTCGCGCCCGGCCGGGTCGACCAGCCGCGCGTCGGGGGAGGTGAGCACCACCAGGCTGTCGACGTAGACCCGCTCCAGCTGGGTGGCCCGGGAGACGAGCAGGCCCTTGAGCGCCTTGGCGGTGCCGCGCAGCTTGGTGACCGGTGAGCCGAACGCCTCCCTGCGCGGCGGGAACCAGCGCGAGCCGGACACCTCGATGCGGCCCCTGGTGCCCTTGACGTCCACGACCACCAGCGCGTGGCGGGTCAGCACGATCAGGTCGACCTCGTAGACGTCGTCGCCGCGCGGCACCTCCACGTTGTGCAGCAGGAGCCAGTCGGCGGGCGCGTTGTCTCTCAGGAAGGCGATCACGCGCCGTTCGGCGTCGTTGACCGGCCTCCCGCCCCCGACGATCTCTGCCATGGCCCTATCCTCGCACGAAATGGATTGACAACATGCTGTCGAAATGACAGTATGTTGTCATGAGTGAAGCGAAGAGAACGATCCATGTGGCGGCTTACGACACCATGGCCGACTGGGAGGTCGGGCACGCGACGGCTCATCTGCGCACCGGCCGCTTCCACCGCGACCGGAGCGGCTTCGAGATCGTCATGGTCGGTCTCACCCGCGACCCCGTCACCACCATGGGCGGCCTGCGGGTCACGCCCGACCTGGCGCTCGACGAGCTCTCGCCCTCGGGGAGCGCGCTGCTCATCCTGCCCGGCGCCGCCACGTGGGACGAGGGGGACGACCTCACGCCGTTCGCCCGCACCGCCCGCGCGTTCCTCTCGGCGGGCGTCCCGGTCGCCGCGATCTGCGGCGCCACGGCCGGTCTCGCACGGGAGGGCCTGCTCGACGGGCGCGCCCACACCAGCGGCGCGGTGCAGTACCTGGAGGCCCAGGAGGGCTACTCCGGCGCCGCCCGCTACGTCGAGACGGACGCGGTCACCGACGGCGACCTCATCACGGCGGGCCCCACCGAGCCGGTGGCCTTCGCCCGCGAGATCTTCCTGCGGCTCGACGTCAACCGGCCCGAGGTCGTCGACGCGTGGTACCGGCTGTTCTCCCGCAGCGACGCCTCGGCGTACGAGGTGCTGATGTCGGCGTGAGCGGCGCCTCGCCCGAGACGGTGGAGCTGCTGTCGGACGCCGCGCTCACGGTCTTCCGGCTCAACGGGCAGTTCCTGGAGGTGGCCGAGTCGCTGGCCCGTCCGGCCGGGCTGACGGCCGCCTGGTGGCAGGTGCTCGGGGCGGTGCTGCGTGAGCCGTTGCCGGTGGCCGGCATCGCCAGGGTGATGGGCATGACCCGCCAGGGCGTGCAGCGGGTCGCCGATCTGCTGGTGGAGAAGGGCCTGGCCGAATACCTGCCGAACCCGGCGCACAAGCGCGCCAAGCTCCTCACCCCGACCGATGAGGGCAGGGCGGCCGTCGCCAGGATCGTCCCCGGCCACCGGGAGCTGGCCGCCACCCTGGCCGCCGAGCTGGGCGCGGACGGCTTCCACGCCTGCGTGGAGTCCCTGCGGCGGCTCAGCGCCGCCATGGAACGCATCCAGCGGACCCCCTGAGCCTCACCAGTCCGGCTCCACTCCTGGGCGGACGGCGCCGATGTAGGTGGGCCTGTCCACCGGTTCCACCCGTACGGTGGCGCCGGTGAACGGGGCGTTGACCATCCGCTTGCGGTTGATCGCGATGCCGACGTGCTCAGGGCCGCGGCGGCGCGGGTTGCTGTCGTAGAAGACCAGGTCGCCGGCGCGCACCTCGTCCCTGGGGATCCGGATCCCGTCCTCCCACTGTCTTTGCGAGGTGCGGCTGATGGTCACGCCCACCCTGGCCCACGCGTACTGGGCCAGGCCCGAGCAGTCGAAGCCCCAGGTCTTGGCGCCGCGCCCGATCCCGTAGCCGGGCCCGCTCGTGCCGCCTCCGCCCCACGAGTACGGCAGCCCGATCGCTTCCAGGGCGGCGTCGGCCACCACCCGGCCGGGCCGCGGATACCACGGCCGGTCGTCGTAACATTCGACCGCGTACGGGTCGAAACAGTCGTGTGCCATTGCCGTGGCGGAATTCAGGGTTCCGGGAAAAGCGCACGCCATGGCCGTGGCGATAAGTATGCGTACTGCCCGCATCTGGATATTCACCGCTTCTGCCTTGTCGGTCACGCCGATCCTCGCCGCCGGCGCGGCACCGCTCGTCCCCTGATGAATGCTCCCGGCCTATAGGCATAAAACGCCCTTTAGCCAGGCCGGATGCACGTATGGCGACAAGCTGAAAATGCGCCCACAATGGCCCACGACAAAAGCGGATCAGCTCGGACATATCACCAATAAGAAGCGGCAGGAGATATTCGCTATCCCGAAAAGGGCTTGGTTTTTCCGTGGGCGCCTCTGCTCGCCCGCCGGTGGAGGCGCGGCCCCGCCCGTTCACGAGATGGTGTGAATACGGTCATTTCATGGCGAAGATTACATAAGTCGGCATATTGCGTGTATCGTGGGCAGCGGCCGGTGTTTCGGCCGCAGGGCTCGCCGGCAACCCCCTGAGACCGAGTGGGGGTGTGCGCATGATGAGCGATGACATGGGGCGGCTGCTCTACGAGGACGCCCAGCTGCGGATCATCGCGCGGAGCGGTTCGACGGCCGTCCTCCTGATGGGCGAGGTCGACGTCACCAACAGCCCGGCGCTCGAACGTACCCTGCGATCCGCGTGGCACGGCGGCGAGCCGCTGACCGTCGACACCGGCGCGCTGACCTTCGTCGACCTGTCCGGCCTGCGGGTGCTGGTCATGCCCGCGGTGCCGCCCGGCCGGCGGTGGATCCGGCTGGTCAACGTGACACCGTTCCAGAGACGGCTGATGGGCCTCATGGGCTGGCACCATGAGGCCCGCGCGCAGCCGCTGGTCTAGATGACCGACAGGGCCGCCGTGCCCAGCCCCGTCGGCCCGGACGGCAGGCCGCGGAAGGGCCGGTTGTGCCGCCGCAGGGACTCCTCGTCGTAACGGCGGCAGTCGCGGTGCCAGACGAGGATCCCGGACATCCAGTTCTCCAGGTCCCGGACGTAGCCGTCGAGCGCCTGCCCGGCCTGCTCGTCCAGCCCGAGGCCGGCGCGGAGCACCGGCAGCTCGTGCGCGGCCACGTGCTGGAACTGCCGCATCCGCGACTCCATCAGGTCGACCACGATCCGCAGGCCCTCCGGATAGCCGCAGCCGAAGAAGCTCTGCACCACCAGCACCCCGTTGTGGATCTCACCCTCGAACTCGATCTCCTTCTGGTACGAGAACACGTCGTTGAGCAGGCAGGCGTAATCCTGCGCGGCGTTCTCCAGCGACTTGAGCGGCCCGCTCGCGTACACCTCGGGAGGGATCTCGTCGGCGCGGGCCAGCCGGCACAGGCTCATCGTCAGGTCGGAGCCGAACGTCAGCCGCCGCATCTCGACGTAGTCGACCGGTTCGGGGATGCGGTGCGCCGCCTGGTTGGCCAGCTCCCACACCCAGCTCTCGGTCATGTCCTCGACGGACCGGCGGAACGCGCGCCGCGCCGCCTCGCTCATCGGCCCGGCCGAGCGCCGCCACAGGTCGGCCAGCGAGCGCTCCAGCGCGCTCGCGGGCGTCGCGAAGGTGACGCCGTCGAGCGGCATGAACCCCGGCAGCCGGGCCACCGCGGCCCGCGCGGCGACCAGGTTGCGTCCGAACACCTTCGGGAAGTAGTCGTCGCCGTACGTCCCCCAGGCCAGCCAGGCCGACGACAGGTCCAGCTCCTCAGGCGTGGCGTCCGGATGGATGCCGGCCGCGCACAGCGGCAGGTCGTAGTCGGCGAGCTTCTCCTCGTCCCACACGGCCACGTCGAGTATGCCCATCCGGCGAGCCCACGCGGCCAGGTTGCGCCGGGCCCCCTCCAGGTGCGGGGAGAGCCGCGCGGTGAACGGCATGAAGAGGTCGGGCACCCGGGCCGGCCCCACCCGCTGGTACGGGACGTGCTGATGGGAGCGGAACCGGTGGAGGCCCAGCGACGCCATGCCGAGCCCCGGCCCCGGTGCGGCCTTGGTGTAGCGGCTGGACCGGGCGTGCCACTCGTGCCCGCCCGACTGCCAGTCCTGCAGCCCCTTCACGTACGCCAGCACGCCCCCGCAGCTGACCGGGTCGATCCGGTGCTCGGCCAGCAGCGGCCCCAGCTCGGTGGCGAAGGTGTGCTCGAACTGCTGCAACCGCGCCGTGAGCAGGTCGTTGACCGCGTCCGCCGCCTGCTGGGTGGTGCACTCCAGGAACGTCTCCAGGACCAGCACCCCGTTGCTCAGCTCGCCCTCCTCACCGGTCTCCCGCTGGTAGGAGAACAGGTCGTTGCGCAGGTGGACCCCGTCGGCGAAGGTGTCGCGCAGCACCCGCATCGGCCGCGACCCGGCGATCACGTCCGGCACCTCGGCTCCCACGGCGTGCTCGACCAGCCCGGCCGACCAGGGCGCCCCGCCGACCTTGCGGCGCATCTCGATGTACTCGACCGGGTTCGGCACCCGGCCCGCGTTGATGTTGGACAGCTCCCACAACGACTCGTCCAGGAGCGCCTTGGTGCTCTCGGCGAACCGCGCACGCCACCCGGGCGACGTCCCCGGCACCGTGCGCGCCCACAGGTCGGCCAGCCCCGCCTCGACCGGGTTGGCCGGCTCGGGCACGGCGGCCCCCTGCTCCAGCGGCATGAACGCGGGCATCCGGTCCAGGTAGGCCTTGCCGCCCTCCCGGTCGCCCGGCCGCTTGAACACCTCCAGGAAGTGGTCGTCGAAGAAGAACACCCACACGTACCAGTCGGTCACCAGGCACAGCTCGGCGGCGTCGCAGTCGGGATGGGTGTACGCGCACAGCAGCGCGTAGTCGTGGGCGTCGAGGTCGTCGGTGGTCCAGACGCCCGAGCCCTCCAGCATCCCCATGCCCCGCGCCCACAGCCTGGCGTGGGTCCTGGCCTCCTCCAGATGCGGGTTGAGCCGCGCCGGATGCGGCAGGTAGAAGTCCGGCATGTCGAAGCTCACCCGTACACCTCCACGCCGTCGAGCACGCCGAGCGCGTCGGGGACGAGCACGGCGACCGAGTAGTAGGCGCTGACGAGGTAGGTGGTGATGCCCCGCTCGTCGATGCCCATGGCCCGGACGCTGAGCCCCGGCAGGTGCTCGTCGGGGATGCCGGTCTGGTGCAGCCCGACCACGCCCTGGTCCTCCTCGCCGGTGCGGAAGGCCAGGATCGAGCTGGTGCCCGACCGGCTGATCGGGATCTTGTCGCAGGGCAGGATGGGCACGCCGCGCCAGGCGGTCATCCGGCTGCCGTCGACCTCGACGCTGTCGGGGTAGACGCCCGTGGCGCTGCACTCGCGGCCGAACGCCGCGATGGCGAGCGGGTGCGCCAGCATGTAGCGGGTCTTGCGCCGGCGGGTCAGCAGCGCGTCCAGGTCGGACGGGCCGGGCCGCCCCGAGCGGGGGGTCAGCCGCTGCTTCGGGTCGGCGCTGTGCAGCAGCCCGAACCGGGGGTTGCCGACCAGCTCGCGCTCCTGCGCCTCGCGCACCGCCTCGACGGTGAGCCTGAGCTGCTCCTTGGTCTGGTCCATCGGGTCGCTGAACAGGTCGGCGACCCTGGTGTGGACCCGCAGGACGGCCTGGGAGACGCTCAGTTCGTACTCGCGCGGGCTGGGATCGTAGTCGGGGAACGTGCCGGGCAGCCGCGGCTCCCCCCGGTGGCCGGACGCCAGGTCGATCGCGACCTCCCCGCGCCTGTTCAGCGGGCGCGGGTCGGGCCGCTCGGGTGAGGGGGTGAGCCGGCGGTTCACCCGGTAGCTCCCCGCGGAGAGCTCCACCCACGGCAGCGCGCGCAGCAGCCACCGGGGGGAGCTCTCCTGCGTATGGGGAGCGGTCTTGGTCGTCGTGGCCAGCGTGCGAGCCCCGGGCGTGCCGAGGCTCAGCGGCCGTTCCAGCTCGGTCAACCGGGGCACCTAGTCCTCGCGGCCGATCTCTACGTCCTCAAGCACGGCCAGCGCGTCGGGAACCAGGACCGCGGCCGAGTAGTAGGCGCTGACCAGGTAGGAGATGACGGCCTTCTCGTTGATGTTCATGAACCGGACCGACAGGCTCGGCTGGTACTCGTCGGGGATGCCGGTCTGGTGCAGCCCGATCACGCCCTGGTTCTCCTGGCCGGTGCGCATGAGCATGACCGAGCTGGTCCGCTGCGCGCTGATCGGGATCTTGTTGCACGGGAAGATCGGGACGCCCCGCCAGGCGGGCACCCGGTGGCCGCTCACCTCGGCGGCCTGCGGGTAGAGGCCGCGCTTGCTGCACTCCCTGCCGAAGGCGGCGATGGCCTGCGGGTGGGCCAGGAAGAACGCCGGCTCCTTCCACACCTTGGCCAGCAGGTCGTCCAGGTCGTCGGGGGTGGGCGGGCCGGTGCGGGTGCGGATGCGCTGGGCGAAGTCGGCGTTGTGCAGCAGCCCGAAGTCGCGGTTGTTGATCAGGTCGTGTTCCTGCCGCTCGCGCAGCGCCTCGATGGTCAGCCTGAGCTGCTGCTCCAGCTGGTTCATCGGCTGGTTGTAGAGGTCGGAGACCCGGCTGTGGACGCGCAGGACGGTCTGCGCCACGCTCAGCTCGTACTCACGCGGGCTCAGCTCGTAGTCGACGAACGTGCCGGGCAGCGTCGCCTCGCCGCTGTGGCCGGAGGACATCTCGATCGCGGCCTCGCCGTGGTCGTTGCGCGCCCGGTCACCGCCCGCCTGCCACGCCTCCAGGTGGTCGCGCAGCCCCGGCGAACGGTCCAGCAGCGCCTGGAAGTCCTCGCGGGAGAGCGTCAGCAAGGTGGTGGCGGTCCTGGCGCGGGCCGAGAACTCCCAGGTGCCGCCGGAGGTGAGCATCGAGTCGCCCAGATGGTCGCCGTCGGCCAGCACGCCCAGGTTCTGCTCGTCGCCGTAGGCGCCCTGGGCGACCCTGCCGACGCGGCCGTGGGCGATCAGCACGAGCTGGTCGACGGGCTCGCCCTCGCGGACGATCTCGTCGCCCGGCTCGACCTCGCGCTGGGCGAACCGGTACGCGAGCGCCTCCAGGACCTCGATGTCGTCGAAACCGCGCAGCATCGGCAGCTCGCACAGCTCGGCGGGAACCACCCGCACCTCGGCGCCGCTCGTGCTGAACGTGATCCGGCCGTCTCCGAGCGTGTACGTGAGCCGCCGGTTGACGCGGAAGACGCCGCCGGAGGTCTGCGTCCAGGGCAGGAGCTTGAGCAGCCACCGTGAGGTGATCTCCTGCATCTGCGGCGGGGTCTTCGTGGTCGTCGAGAGATTGCGCGCGGCCTCGGTGCTGAGGCTCAGCTGCTGGCCTGCCGCGGCGGAGTCGGTCGTCTCGGTCATTCGGGCACCACCCATCATGAAAGATTTACGGAGAGTGACGAAAAAGTACGTTGGGTAATCGTTCGTGGGCAGGGGTCAGCCCCGGCCGTGCTCTCGACATGGCCGGGGTCAGCTGTCGCGGTGGGCGAGCCGGGCCGCGAACAGGGTCAGCGCCGCCCGCGCGTCGGGCGCGACCGGGGCGGTGTCGAGCGCCTCCACGGCCTGCCGGACCCGTGCGTCGATCATCGACTCGACCTCGGCGAGCGCGCCCGTCTCCAGCAGGATCAGGCGCAGCTCCGCCGCCTGCTCCTCGCCCAGCGCGGGGTTGCCGTGCCAGGCGGCGAGGTAGGCGAGCTGCTGGGGCGTGGCCCGCGCCAGCGCGTGCGCGACCAGCACGGTGTGCTTGCCGTCGCGCAGGTCGTCGAGCGCCGACTTGCCGGTCTCGCCCGACGAGCCGAACGTGCCGAGCACGTCGTCGCGGAGCTGGAACGCCTCCCCGAGCGGCACCCCGAACCGGGTGTAGGCGCGCAGCAGGCCCGGCTCGGCCCCGGCCAGCGCGCCGCCGATCTGCAGCGGCCGCTCGACGGTGTATTTGGCCGTCTTGAACCTGATCGTGGTCAGCGCCTGCTCCACGCTCGCCCCGGCGCGCAGCTGGGCCAGCATGTCCAGATACTGGCCGCTGATCACCTCGGTGCGCATGGAGTCGAAGACGCGGTGCGCGGCCCGCAGCCGGACCGGGTCCACGTCGCACGACGACAACAGGGCATCCGACCAGGACAGGCTGAGCGTGCCCAGGAGGATCCCGCCCGCCTGCCCGAAGGCCTCCGCGCCAGGTCCTTCGTGCAGGCGGGCGAGGCTTTTGTGGATCGTCGCCTGCCCGCGGCGCAACTCGCTGCCGTCCATGATGTCGTCATGGATCAGCAGCCCCGCATGGCAGAGCTCCAGCGCCGCGGCGGCGCTGATGATCTCGTCGCAGTCTTCGCCGCCGGCGCCCCGCCAGCCCCAGTAGCACAGCTGCGGCCGGATGCGCTTGCCCCCGCCGAGGATGAAGCCGACCAGCAACTCGTAGGCCGCCGCCACGTCGGGGTCGGCGACCGGGGGCCGCCAGCCCTCGAGGAACCCGGCCAGCCGGTCGTCGATGCGGGGCGCCAGCAAGTCGGGGGTGATGCTCACGGTCATCGGCCAGACTCCTTCAGGGCTGCTCTGTGCTACGAGTAGTTACTCACCGAATACGGAGTGTGTAAAGCGGGTTGAGGGACCCGAGTTTTCGAGGGATATCCAAGCCCTCCTCATGAACGTCCCTTGACCTGCGGTCCAGAGGGTCTAGGGGCGCGTATCCCGGGTATGCGGGCCTGGTCGATCGAGGGAGGCAGACCATGAGAGCCGTCACCTGGCACGGCAAGCGGGACGTACGCGTCGAAGAGGTGTCCGATCCGGAGATCAAGGAACCGACCGACGCCGTCATCAGGGTCACCAGCAGCGGCATCTGCGGCTCCGATCTCCACCTGTACGAGGTGCTCGGGCCGTTCCTGCAGGAGGGCGACATCCTCGGTCACGAGCCGATGGGCGTCGTGGAGGAGGTCGGCGCCCAGGTGACCGGGCTCAAGAAGGGCGACCGGGTGGTGATCCCGTTCAACATCGCCTGCGGCCACTGCCACATGTGCGGGCTGGAGCTCTACGCCCAGTGCGAGACCACCCAGGTCCGCGAGCACGGCATGGGCGCCGCGCTGTTCGGCTACACCAAGCTCTACGGCCAGGTGCCCGGCGGCCAGGCGGAGTACCTGCGGGTGCCGCAGGCGCAGTTCGGCCCGATCAGGGTGCCCGAAGGTCCGCCGGACGAGCGGTTCGTCTACCTGTCGGACGTGCTGCCCACTTCCTGGCAGGCCGTCGACTGGGCGGACATCCCCGACGGCGGCACCGTGGCCGTCTTCGGCTTGGGCCCCATCGGCCAGATGTGCGCCCGCATCGCCCGCCACCTGGGCCACCGGGTGATCGGCGTCGACGGGGTGCCCGAGCGCCTGGAGATGGCCCGCCGCCACGGCATCGAGACCGTCGACGCGAGCGACGTCACCGACGTGCCCGCCGCGATCCGCGACCTGACGTCCGGACGCGGCACCGACTCCGTGATCGACGCGGTCGGCATGGAGGCGCACGGCTCGCCGGCCGGCAAGCTCGCCCAGACGCTCACCGGCTTCCTGCCGGACAGGATGGCCGCGCCGCTCATGACCCACGCGGGCGTGGACCGGCTGGCCGCGCTCAACCAGTCCATCGAGAGCGTCCGGCGCGGCGGCACGATCTCGGTGATCGGCGTCTACGGCGGCATGGCCGATCCGATGCCGATGCTGCGCATGTTCGACAAGGGCATCACGCTGCGCATGGGCCAGGCGCACGTCAAGCGCTGGATCGGCGCGCTGATGCCGCTGCTCACCGACGACGGCGATCCGCTCGGCGTCATGGATCTCACCACGCACACCATGCCGCTCGACCAGGCGCCCGAAGCGTACGAGATGTTCCAGAAAAAGCGGGACGGTGCGATAAAGATCCTGCTCAAGCCGTGACTCCAGCGGTTTCGCCGCGCGAGAGGTGGGCAGCCACAGGCCCATGAGAGTCGTGGTGGTGGGGGCGACGGGGAATGTCGGGACCAGTGTGGTGCGAGCGCTGGAGGCGGACGAGAACGTGACGTCCGTCGTCGGCGTGGCCAGACGGCCGCCCGGCTCGCGCGGCGGCCCGACCGAGTGGCACAAGGCGGACGTGGTCCGCTCCGACCTGTCGCCCATCTTCGAGGGCGCCGACGTGGTCGTCCACCTGGCCTGGCTGTTCCAGCCGACCAGGGACGCCGTCGTCACCTGGAGGGCCAACGTGCTCGGCAGCACGCGGGTCTTCAGGGCGGCCGCGGAGGCGAGGGTCTCCGCTCTGGTGTACGCGTCCTCGGTGGGCGCGTACTCGCCCCGGCCGAAGGACGTGCCGGTGGACGAGAGCTGGCCCACCCACGGCTTCCCCGGCGCCGCGTACGGACGGGAGAAGGCCTACGTCGAGCGGGTGCTCGACGTGTTCGAGAACGACAACCCGGGCATCCGGGTGGTCCGCATGCGGCCCGGGTTCATCTTCAAGCGCGAGGCGGCCTCCGAGCAGCGCAGGCTGTTCGCCGGGCCGTTCCTGCCGCGGCGGATGGTCAAGGCGGGGCGCATCCCGTTCGTGCCCGACATCCCCGGGCTCAAGCTGCAGGTGCTGCACGCCGAGGACGCGGCCGAGGCCTACCGGCTGGCCGTCACCAAGCCGGTCAGCGGGGCCTTCAACATCGCCGCCGAGCCGGTGCTCGATCCGCGCACGCTGGCCGAGCTGCTCGGCGCCCGCGTCGTGCCGGTCTCCGGGCCGCTGGCCAGGGCCGCCGTGTCGGCCGGCTGGCACCTGCGGCTGGTGCCCGCCGCGCCGGGCCTGATGGAGCTGGCGCTCGCGATCCCGCTGATGAACGTCGACAGGGCCCGCGAGGTGCTCGGCTGGACGCCCCGGCACACCTCGGAGGACGCGATCCGTACCGCGCTGGAGGGCATGCACGACGGCGCCGGCGGGGACACCGCCCCGCTCGCGCCCGACAGCATGCGCGGCCGCCTGCGTGAACTCGCCACGGGGGTCGGCGCCCGCGCCACCCCTGGAAGGTGAGAAACGCCACCGTCTCCGGCAAGGCAGTGTAAATCCCTGATGTCAGGGAAATGGGTGAACTACGCGAGGTCCGGAAGCGCGGCCTGGGTGTCATCGCGACACGGAGGAACCGCATGGATCTCGAACCCTCGATCGTGCCGGCCGGTCGGCAGCTCGGCGGCTCTCGCGCGCCCGCCCCGGGCTCACCATCGCCACCCGATCGAACGCGTACGAGCACCGCACGTATGACGCCTGCCTTCGAGTCCCGCGCGTCGGCGACACCAGGCAATCGCGAGGAGCCTGCCATGCGCACTCTTCTGGCCCAGCCCTTCACCGTCGAGGAGGTGGCCGAGCTGCGCCATGCCGTCGCGCGGCACGCGACGGGCTGCGGGCTGGTGAGCCCGCGCCTCGACGACTTCGTCCTGGCCGTGCACGAGAGCGTCATCAACGCCGTGGCGCACGCGGGCGGGAGCGGCCACGTCACGCTGCGGACGGTGGACGGGCTCCTGCGGGCGGAGACGGTCGACAGGGGATCGGGGATCCCCCGCGGCCGCCTGAACGGTCACAGCCTGCCGGGCGACTCGGCCTTCGACGGCCGGGGGCTCTACCTCATCCGCCGGTTGAGCGACGGCGTCATGTTCAGCACCGGTCCCCAGGGGACCCGGGTGGAGATCACCATGCGCCTGCCGGAGAACCGCGGGAGGCGGCTGTCACCCATGAGACGCGTCCGGGTGGCGGTCACCGGGCTGGGCCGCCATCCAGGCACCTTCGTCGCCTGAACCCCAGGACCGAGGCCCCGCCTGCCGTGACACAGCCCGCGCCTTCGGCGGGCGGGGTCCTCGCATAGGCTCGCAGGAGAGCCTGAGATCTGGGGAGCAGCGCGTGAGCGAGCGCAAACCGCCGGGGATGCCCTTCGAGAACTGGGTCGACCGGCAGATCCGTGAGGCCATGGAGCGCGGGGAGTTCGACGACCTGCCGGGCGCCGGCAAGCCCATCCCCGGCCTCGACCGGCCGTACGACGAGATGTGGTGGATCAAGCAGAAGGTGCGCGCCGAGGGCCTGTCCATGCCGCTGCCGCCGACGCTCCAGCTGCGCAAGGACGCCGAGGAGGCGCTGCGCCTGGCCGAGGGGGCGCGCACCGAGGCCGAGCTGCGGCGGATCGTCGGGGAGATCAACGACAGGATCCGCGAGGCGATCAGGACCGGTCTGTCGGGGCCTCCGCTCAACCTCGTGCCGTACGACGTCGAACGCCTCGTCGCGCGGTGGCGCGAGAGGCGTTCGAAGTGATCATGTGCCTTTGATACAGGGCCCAGGCCGGGGCTGATCCGGCGGCCTGGGCCCTGTGCCGTGTGTCAGGACAGCGGCGGGTACGCGTTCCTGACGAGCTCTCTGAACTGGGCGGAGAACCACTGGCCGGAGATCGGCGCGTCAGCCAGGGCGCCGGTCAGGTTGTTGCCGTTGAGCTCGTTGCCCGTGTAGGTGGGGTCGCACATCCGGTCGAAGCGCTTGCCCTCGTCGTTCTGGATCTCCCTGCTGGCGCCGTCCGACTCGCCCGGAGGCTTGATCCAGACGTAGGCGTCGAAGCCCGCCGCCGGGGCGGCCTGCGGCCGCTCGCCGAGGCCCGCGCCGCTCTGGTTGCACCAGTTGCCGGCGTGGATGCGGCGGTCGATCCTGGACTCGTTCACGAACGTGTTCACGTTGGTCGAGGTGCTCGCCGCGCCCGGGCGGGCGGTGCCGCCCCAGCCGTTGCGCGAGGTGTCGACGAGCATGCCCAGCCCCTGACGGAAGCCCTTGGCGATCAGGGCGTTGCGCAGGGCGGTGGCGAAGGTCGCCTCGTCGATGTACCAGTTCCAGTCCACCCAGGTGGACTGGCGGACCGAGGTGCCGTTGACCGTGGTGTTGATCGTGTAGTGAGGCTCCCTCAGGCCGGAGTAGTTGGCGGTGTTGACGATGAAGCCGTCCACGCTGTCCACACCCGCGGCGGTGCCGGCCACGGTCTGGTAGAAGAGGTCGACCGCGGGCTGGAAGTTCGAGTCCCAGCCGAGCCAGGCGTGGTGGGCGGCGTCGACGTAGGTGTAGACGTTGGTGATCGCGTGCAGCTTGTCGAGCGCGTAGCGGACGCCGTCACGGTAGCCGCCGGGGCCGTCCGCCTCGCGGCAGTCGGCGAACTGGTCGGTGTTGGTGATCAGGTTCGGCAGCGAGTCGGGCTCGATGATCGTGACGATGCGCAGGTTGGCGTACTGCGAGTCGTCCAGGATGTCGGCGATCGGGTCGATGTACTCGGTCTTGTAGCGGTTGAAGCCGTTCTCGGAGATGCGCAGCTCGCCGTTGGAGGCCAGCGCCGAGCAGTCGCGGTTCGGCAGGTTGTAGATGACGACCTGGATGGTCAGCGGCGAGGCGCCGTTGGCGGCGTCCTGCCTGACGGCCTCGTCCATGTGCTCGCGCAGGCTCATCGCGGTGGCGGAGCCGGCGATGGCGGCGGTCCGGTCCATCCAGACGGCGGTGGAGATGTTGGCCACCGCCGCGCCGCCGGGCTCGGCCGCGGCCTTGGCCGACCAGTTGGGGTTGACGTAGCCGGTGGCTCCCGCGTACGGGTTCTCGACGTGCGTCGGGTTGGTGCCGCCGTCGTCGTCCGCCTCGGTGGCGGTGACGGTGCGGGAGGTCAGGCCGGTGGAGGCCACGGTGAAGGTGCGGGTGCCCGCCGTGGTGTCGGAGTCCTGCGCCGCGGCCAGGGTCACGGTCTGCGGGGTGTTCCAGTTGTCCGGCGTGAAGGTGAGCGAGGCACCGGCGGAGACGGTCAGGCTCGTGTCGCCGCTGCCGGCGGTCGTGGTGACGGTCACGTTCGCGGTGGGCCTGGCGGCCAGCCGGACGGTGAACGTGGCGGTGCCGCCCTCCGGCACGGTCACGGACGTGGGCGTGACGATCAGCGACTGCTCCTGCGTGGCGTCGTCGTCCACCTCGCTCGCGTTGACGCTCGCCGAGGTGACGCCGGTGCCGCCCACGGTGAAGACGGCGGTGCCGGAGACGGTGTCGGCGTCCTGCGCGGCTGCGAGCGTCACGGTCTGCGGGGTGTTCCAGTTGCTCGGGGTGAAGGTGAGCGAGGCGCCGGAGGAGACGGTCAGGTCGGTGTCACCGCTGGTCCTGGTGGTGCTCACGGTCACGTTGGAGGAGGGGGCGGACGAAAGGCGGGCGGTGAAGGTGGCGGTGCCGCCCTCGGCGACCGCGACCGAGCTGGCGGAGGTGATGACCGAGGGGGTCACGCCGCCGGGCCCGCCACAGGTGGTGCCGTTCACGGCGAACGACGTCGGGTTCGGGTTGGTGCCCGACCAGGTGCCGTTGAAGCCCACCGAGATGCTGGCGCCGGTGGCCAGGCTGCCGTTCCACGGCATGTTCCGGCCGGTCATGGTGGTGCCGGACTGGCTCCAGGAGGCGCCCCAGCCGTCGGGGGTGTAGCGCTGGGTGGTGGTCGGGAAGTCGAAGGTCAGCGTCCAGTTGCTGAGCGGGTCGCCGAGGTTCTTCAGCGTGATGCCGGCGGTGAAGCCGCCCTGACCCGGACTGGAGGTCCACGTGTTGGGGGTGTACACGACGTCGCAGGCGACCGCGGCGTGCGCCGCCGTGGTCTGCCCGGCGACCAGGCCGAAGGCCGCGACGAGGGTCGCGGTCGCGGTCACGGCCCATCTGCGCAGGCCGCGTGGGATCTTCACGAGTCATCAACTCCAGGGGGACAGAGGCTGACTGGGAGCGCTCCCAATGGTGCAACCGGTCCGCCAGGGTGTACAGCCGACGACACTCCGCGAGCCCCGTCACGCCGTCGCACGCTCGCCGAACGCCCCTTAACCGGCGTGAAACTTTCATGCCACGCCACCAGGTGAGAGGAAATACCGGCGTCACCCGGAGGGCATTTCGTTGACATCGCCTCCACGGCGCAACGCACAATCCCCATGGGAGCGCTCCCACCCCCTACTCCCATGGAGCAACCGTGATCCGTAGACCCCGTTCGATGCTCGCACGCCTGGCCAGGAGGCTCGCCGCACCCGCGGTCCTGGTCCTCGTGGCGGGCACCACCACCGTACTCGCCCAGGCGCCCGCCAGCGCGGCCGTCGCCTGCCAGGTGTCCTACACCTCCAACGACTGGAGCAGCGGCTCCAGCGGCGGCTTCACCGCGGCCATCACCATCGAGAACCGCGGCGACCCGCTCAGCAACTGGACGCTGACCTTCGACTTCCCGACCACCACCCAGCGCTACCAGCAGGGCTGGAGCGCCACCTGGAGCCAGTCCGGCACGCGGGTCACGGCGCAGAACATGCCGTGGAACGGCAACCTGGCCACCGGCGCCAGCACCTCCATCGGCTTCAACGGCACCTGGTCGGGCAGCAACCCGGCGCCCACCTCGTTCGCGATCAACGGCACCACCTGCGGCGACGAGGACGTCAACGACCCGCCCACGGTCTCACTGACCTCGCCGAACGCCGGGCAGAGCTTCACCGCCCCGGCCACCGTGCCGATCGCCGCGACCGCCGCGGACGCCGACGGCACCGTCGCCAAGGTCGACTTCTACCAGGGCAGCACGCTGCTGGGCACCGACACCAGCGCGCCCTACACCTACAACTGGCAGAACGTGGCGGCCGGGAACTACTCGATCACCGCCAGGGCGACCGACGACGACGGTGACACCACCGTGTCGTCCCCGGTCGGGATCACCGTCACGTCGACCAACACGCCGGCGCTCCTCGTCAGCCCGCTCAGCCTGGCCGTGCCCGAGTCGGGCGACGCCTCCTTCTCCGTCCGGCTCTCGGCACAGCCCTCCGGCAACGTGTCCGTGACCACCGCGCGGGTGAGCGGCGACACCGACCTGACCGTCGGCGCCGGCGCGACCCGCACGTTCAGCACGTCGAACTGGAACACCGCGCAGACGGTGACGCTCAACGCCGCCGACGACGCGGACGACGTCAGCGGCTCGGCCGTGTTCCGGGTCAGCGCCAGCGGCTACGCCCCGGTCGAGGTCAACGCCACCGAGGTGGACGACGACGGGACCGGCGGCGACAACGAGTACATCCAGCGCTTCACCGAGATGTACAACGACCTGCACGACCCCGCCAACGGCTACTTCTCGCCCGAGGGCGTGCCGTACCACTCGGTGGAGACGTTCATGGTCGAGGCGCCCGACCACGGGCACGAGACCACGTCCGAGGCCTACAGCTACTACCTGTGGCTGGAGGCGGTCTACGGGCAGGTCACCGGTGACTGGACGAAGTTCAACAACGCCTGGGCCTCCATGGAGAGGTACATCATCCCGGCCACCGCCGACCAGCCGACGAACTCGTTCTACGACCCGTCCAAGCCGGCCACGTACGCGGCCGAGCACACCAGCGTCAGCAACTACCCGTCGCAGATCGAGCAGGGCGTGAGCGTGGGCAGCGACCCGATCGCGGGCGAGCTGCAGAGCGCGTACGGCACCCGCGACATCTACGGCATGCACTGGCTGCTCGACGTCGACAACACCTACGGCTTCGGCCGCTGCGGCGACGGCACCACCAAGCCCGCCTACATCAACACCTACCAGCGCGGGCCCGAGGAGTCCGTGTTCGAGACCATCCCGCAGCCGTCGTGCGACACGTTCGCGCACGGCGGGCCCAACGGCTTCCTCGACCTGTTCATCAAGGACTCCTCCTACGCCAAGCAGTGGAAGTACACCAACGCCCCCGACGCCGACGCCCGCGCCGTGCAGGTGGCGTACTGGGCGCTGACCTGGGCCAAGGCGCAGGGCAAGGAGTCGCAGATCTCCGCCACCGTGGCCAAGGCCGCCAAGATGGGCGACTACCTGCGCTACTCGATGTACGACAAGTACTTCAAGCAGCCCGGGTGCACCAGCCCGTCGTGCCCGGCCGGCACCGGCAAGAACGCCGCCTCCTACCTGATGTCCTGGTACTACGCCTGGGGCGGCGCGACCGACGCCAACGCGGGCTGGGCCTGGCGGATCGGCTCCAGCCACAACCACTCCGGCTACCAGAACCCGTTCGCCGCCTGGGCCCTGTCGAACGTGGCCGAGCTGCGTCCGCGCAGCTCCACCGGCGCCAACGACTGGAGCACCAGCCTCACCCGGCAGCTGCAGTTCTACACCTGGCTGCAGTCGGCCGAGGGCGCGATCGCGGGCGGCGCCACCAACAGCTGGGAAGGCGACTACGGCACCCCGCCGAGCAACCTGCCCAAGTTCCACGGCATGACCTACGACTGGCAGCCCGTCTACCACGACCCGCCGTCCAACCAGTGGTTCGGCTTCCAGGCCTGGACCATGGAACGGGTGGCCGAGCTGTACAACGTGACCGGCAACGCCGACGCCAAGCAACTGCTCGACAAGTGGGTGACCTGGGCGCTCGACCACACCACGGTCGGCAGCGACGGCGACTACCAGATCCCGTCCACGCTGCGCTGGACCGGCCAGCCTGTGGCCAGCTTCAACGCCACCAGCGGCATGCCGCCGCCCAACCCCGGCCTGCACGTCGAGGTCGTCAACCACACCCAGGACGTGGGCGTGGCAGGCTCCTACGCCAAGGTGCTCATGTACTACGCGGCCAGGGCGAACCACGCCGAGGCCCGTGACACGGCCAAGGCGCTGCTCGACGCCGTGTGGGAGAACCGCGACGACAAGGGCGTCTCGGTCGAGGAGACCAAGGCCGACTACCAGCGCGTCGACGACCCGGTCTACGTGCCGCCGGGCTGGACCGGCACCATGCCGAACGGCGACCCGATCAACTCGAACTCCACGTTCCTGTCGATCAGGTCCTTCTACGAGGACGACCCCGACTGGCCCGAGGTCCAGGCGTACCTGGACGGCACCGGGCCGGTGCCCACGTTCAACTACCACCGGTTCTGGGCGCAGGTCGACGTGGCCGTGGCCCTGGCCGAATACGGGCGGCTCTTCCCGTGATCAGCCGCACCCTCCGGAGGGCCGCCGCCGTCGCGGCGGCGGCCCTCGCCCTCCCGCTCCTCGCCGTACCGGGCGCCAATGCCGCGGCGGCCCCGGCGTTCGCGTACGGCGAGGCCCTGCAGAAGTCGCTCTGGTTCTACGAGGCCCAGCAGTCGGGCGAGCTGCCCGACTGGAACCGGGTCGGATGGCGGGGCGACTCCGCGACGGACGACGGCGCCGACGTCGGACGCGACCTGACCGGCGGCTGGTACGACGCCGGCGACCACGTCAAGTTCGGCTTCCCGATGGCGTTCTCCGCCACCATGCTGGCCTGGGGCGCGGTCGAGTACCGCGACGCCTACCAGAGCTCCGGCCAGCTCACCCACCTGCTGAACAACCTGCGGTGGGTCAACGACTACTTCATCAAGGCCCACCCGTCGCCGAACGTCCTGTACGGCCAGGTCGGCAACGGCGGCACCGACCATGCCTGGTGGGGCCCCGCCGAGGCGATGTCCATGGCGCGTCCCTCGTACAAAATCGACGCGTCGTGCGGCGGGTCGGACCTGGCGGGCGAGACGGCTGCGGCGATGGCCGCCGCGTCGATCGTCTTCCGGCCGACCGACCCCGGCTACGCCGACACGCTGGTCACCCACGCTCGGCAGCTCTACACCTTCGCCGACACCGTGAGAAAGGAGTACAGCGACTGCATCACAGACGCCCAGAGCTACTACAACTCCTGGAGCGGATACACCGATGAGCTGGTCTGGGGCGCGATCTGGCTGTACAGGGCAACGCAGGACTCGACCTTCCTGACCAAGGCCGAGTCGCTCTACGACAGCCTGGGCACCGAGCCCCAGACCTCCATCAAGTCGTACAAGTGGACCATCGCCTGGGACGACAAGTCCTACGGCGCCTACGTGCTGCTGCACAAGCTGACCGGCAAGCAGAAGTACCTCGACGACGCCAACCGCTGGCTCGACTGGTGGACGGTCGGGGTGAACGGCTCCCGGGTGGCGTACTCGCCCGGCGGCCAGGCCGTGCTGGACCGGTGGGGGTCGCTGCGGTACGCGGCCAACACCGCCTTCGCGGCGCTCGTGCACAGCGACTCGATCACCGACGCCACCCGTAAGGCCCGCTACCACGACTTCGCGGTACGGCAGATCGGCTACATGCTCGGCGACAACCCCCGCAACTCGTCCTACGTGATCGGGTTCGGGAACAACCCGCCCAAGAACCCGCACCACCGCACCGCGCACGGCTCGTGGACGGACCAGCTCTCCTCCCCGGTGGAGACCCGCCACACCCTTTACGGGGCACTCGTCGGCGGGCCGCCCGACCCCAACGACGCCTACACCGACAAGCGTGACGACTACGTGATGAACGAGGTCGCCACCGACTACAACGCGGGCTTCACCAGCGCGCTCGCCCGGCTCTACCGCGAGTACGGCGGGCCGCCTGCGGCGGGCTTCCCCACCGAGGAGACGCCCGACGGGCCGGAGATCTTCGTGGAGGCCGGGGTCAACGCCACCGGCGCGAACTTCACCGAGATCAAGGCCATCATCCGCAACCGGTCGGCCTGGCCCGCCCGGGTCCTGGACGACGGGTCGTTCCGCTACTACTTCACCCTCGACGGCGCCACCACGGCCTCGCAGATCACCGTGTCGTCCGCGTACACCCAGTGCGCGGCCCCGACGCTGCACCCGGCCGGCGGCAGCACCTACTACGTGTCCGTCGACTGCTCCGGCCAGCGCATCGCCCCGGCGGGACAGTCGCAGCACCGCAGGGAGATCCAGTTCCGCATCGCCAGCTCCGGCACCTGGGACCCGGCCAACGACTGGTCCTACCGCGGCGTGACCACCACGCCGGGCGCGACGCCGGTACGGGTCGACAACATCACCCTCTACAGCGGCGGCACCAAGATCTGGGGCCAGCCGCCAGGACCCGAGGAGGAGGACGACACCCCGCCCGGCAGGCCGGGCACCCCGGCGGCTTCCGCGATCACCGGCTCCACCGCCAGGCTGACGTGGAGCGCCGCCACCGACAACGTGGGCGTCAGCGGTTATGACGTCTACCTGTCTGATCGTGACGGCGGAGGGGAGAAGGCGGGCACCGCGACGGGCACGACCTTCGACCTGACCGGGCTCACGCCCGGCACCGGCTACACCGCGTACGTCGTCGCCAGGGACGCGGCCGGCAACACCTCTCCGCCGTCCGGCAGCGTCACGTTCACCACCACCGACGAACCGGCCCCGACCGGCGGCTGCACCGCCGCGTTCAAGGTCGTCAACTCGTGGAGCGGCGGCTACCAGGGCGAGGTCACGGTGAAGAACGCCGGCACCTCGCGGATCACCGGCTGGGCCGTCTCCTGGACCGGCTCCGGCGCCATCACCCAGATCTGGGGAGGCAGGCACACCACGTCGGGCTCGTCCGTCACCGTGCGGAACGAGACCTGGAACGGCTCCCTGGCCCCCGGAGGCACCACCACGTTCGGCTTCCTGGCCAACGGCGGCGGTGTCGTACCCGACCCCATCACCTGCACCTCTGAGGGCAGCACATGAGATCACGCCTCGCCGCCCTGGCGGCGCTCATCCTCCTCCCGGTCGCCCTGATCAGCCAACCGGCGCACGCCGCCGTCGGCATCCACGTCAGCGGCGCGAACATCGTCGAAAGCGGCGGACAGAACCTGATCTTCCGCGGCACCAGCCACGCCCACACCTGGTACACCAGCCAGACCCAGTCCTTCCGCGACATCAAGTCGCTCGGCGCCAACGCCGTGCGCGTGGTGCTCAGCGGCGGCCGGTGGACCCCCAACAACACCGCCGACGTGGCCAACGTCGTCTCCCTGTGCAAGCAGAACAAGCTGATCTGCGTCCTGGAGAACCACGACACCACCGGGTACGGCGAGCAGAGCGGCGCCTACACCCTCGACCAGGCCGCCGACTACTGGATCAGCGTCAAGTCCGCCCTGGTGGGCCAGGAGGACTACGTCGTCGTCAACATCGGCAACGAGCCGATCGGCAACAACGCGGTCACCCCGGGCTGGGCCGCCGCCACCTCGGCCGCGATCCAGAAGCTGCGGACCAACGGCTTCGACCACGCGCTCATGGTCGACGCCCCCAACTGGGGCCAGGACTGGCAGTTCGGCATGCGCGACAACGCCAGGACCGTCTTCGACAGCGACCCCGACCGCAACGTGATCTTCTCGATCCACATGTACGGGGTCTTCGACACGGCCGCGGAGATCACCGCCTACATGGACGCGTTCAGGACCGCCGGGCTGCCGCTGGTCGTGGGCGAGTTCGGGCACAACCACTCCGACGGCGACCCCGACGAGGACACGATCATGGCCCAGGCCGTGAGCCGCGGCCTCGGCTACTTCGGCTGGTCGTGGAGCGGCAACGGCGGCGGCGTCGAGTACCTCGACCAGGTCACCAACTTCGACGTCACCCAGCTCACCTCCTGGGGCCAGCGGCTCTTCAACGGGACCAACGGCATCAGGGCGACCTCCCGCGAGGCCGCGATCTACGGCGGCGGCGGTCCGGTCGACACCACCCCGCCGTCCACCCCCGGCACCCCGTCGGCGTCGAACGTGACCGCCACCGGCGCCCGCCTGACCTGGACCGCCTCCACCGACAACGTGGGCGTCACCGGCTACGACGTCTACCGCTCGGGCGGCACGCTCCTCGGCCAGACGGCCACCAACGCGATCACCCTCTCCGGCCTCACCCCGTCCACCGCCTACCAGGTGTACGTGCGGGCCAGGGACGCGGCGGGCAACCAGTCCGGCTCGTCCCCGAACGCCTCGTTCACCACCCAGCCCGGCAGCTCGGGCGGCGGCTGCTCGGTGGCTCCCACCGTGCAGAGCCAGTGGGGCGACGGGTACGTCGTCCAGGCCGGCGTCACCAACACCGGCACCTCGGCCGTGACGGGGTGGACGGTGACGTTCACGCTGCCCGCCGGCCACCAGATCACCGGCTCCTGGAACGCCACGGTGTCCGTCAGCGGCCAGACCGTGACCGCCAGGAACGCGAGCTACAACGGCAACCTCGGCCCCGGCGGCAGCACCAGCTTCGGCTTCCAGGCCAGTAGGCCCGGCGGCCAGACGAGCGTGCCGTCCGGCTACACCTGCGCCACCTGACCACCCCGTTCCCCGCCCGAGGAGGTGAGGCCCCACCCCGATGAAGTGAACCGCCCCTGCGAACCATCCCGCCCGGATGGCGCGAACGCGGCCGGCCCAGAAGAGAGTCCTCCCCACTCCCCGCCGGCCGCGTTCGCGTGCGGGCCACCGCCTCCCGCGGCGCCCGCCCGCTTCCATACGCGGGGCCGCGTCCGCCGCTCCCGCTCGCTCCTACTTGGCCTGCTCGAACCTCGCCCGCGCGGCTTCCAGCGCCTCGTCGTCGCCGAAGTCGGCGAACGCCTCCTCGTGCAGGCGCTCCGGGATCAGCTCCCTGACCCGCTGCGGGTAACCGGTGCCCGCCATGGGCACCTGTACCTCCGCGTGGTGGCCGAAGTGCACCGCGAGCGGCCCGGCGGCCCGTACGGACGTCTTCCAGTCCGTGCCGGGGCCGGTGATCGCGCACATGTGCCGGGCGTACACCCACTCCACCTCGGTCACGCTCCGCGCGTCCTCGGGGGACACGCCGAACGGCTCGACAGCGCAGATGATCTTCCCGGCGTCCTCTTCGAAGTGGTGCCCGTGGTGGAGGTGCTCCTCCTGCGAGGCGCTCTCCAGCAGCACCGTCACGCGGGCGGTGAGCTCCTCGGACAGGTCCTGCGGCAGGTCGCCCTGCCGCAGGACCGCGAAGAGCGACGTACCCGCGATGGCGGCCACGACCACGGCGGCGACGGCAAGGAAGCCGCGCCGCCGGGCCGGGGGTGTTCGCACGTCCTCCAGCATCAGCCTGCCTCTACGGGCTCGTGCAGGTCAGCGTCGGGACGGGGCTGGGCACGCTGCCCGTGGCGTTGAAGCCGAACGTGGTCGAGGCGTTCGGCGCCAGTTGCCCGTTGTACGACACGTTCTTGGCCACCACGTTGGGCGGTTGCCCGGTCAGCGTGGCGTTCCACGGCGCTCCGGCGAAGCCCTGGCCACCGGAGTACGTCCAGGACACCGTCCAGCCGTTGAGCGGGGTGGTGCCGGTGTTGCGGACGGTCACCTCGCCCTGGAAGTGGCCGGCCCAGCCGGTGTCGGTGGCGCGCAAGGTGGCCTGGCAGTCCGCGTCGGGGTCCGGGGTCGGCGTGTCCGACGGGCCGGGGCCAGGGCCGGGAGAGCTGCCGCCCGGGCCGACACCGGTGACCTCGCCGTTGCCGCCGTCGAAGACGACGTCCGAGCAGCTGTAGAAGTTCTCGTTGCTGTCGGAGCGCTTCCAGTGGATGAACAGGATGTGGTCGCCGCTCTTACCGGCGGGGAGCGTGGAGTTCCAGTAGTAGTAGTTGAGCCCGCCCACGCCGCCCGACTGCGGCGGGTTGCTCACGGTGCCGAACTTCTCCAGGTCGGCCCAGCGCAGCGGACCGTTCGCGTTCCACCCGTTCTTGGTGATGTAGAGGTCGAACGAGCCCGGGTGGGCCGCCCAGTTGCTGTGCCGGACCTGGATGTTGGCGCCTGACGTCAGGTGGGTCTTCGGCCAGTCGTTGCGCACCGCGTTGTAGGCGCTGAAGTCGTACGGCCCGCCGGTGCCGCCGCTGCAGATCTGGCCGTCGGGGATGAACCCGCTGGTCCGTCCCGCGCCGTCGGAGCGCAGCACGGCGAACCAGTTGTACAGCGGGGTGGTGCCGCTCTGGGCGACGGCCGCGTCACATGCGGGGTTGTACGGGTCGATCGCGCCGTTGTCCCGCAGGCCGTCCTGCCAGCACAGGAAGGTGCGGCTGCCGGGGAACATGGTGACGCCGTGGGCCTGGGCCGACTGGGGGATGACGAAGGCGGTGACGATCATGACTAACGCCGCAGCGGCCGCCAGTGCCGCCGAACGCATGACTCTCATGAAGAAGATTCCTTTGCTCGCATGACAGAGGAACCCACCACGACCCGCCCGCCCGGCAGCTTTCGCGTGGTCGCATTACAACATGTCCGGACTTCGTTCGACAACATCGAGTGAAACTTTCAGCCCGTACCGCCGCCGCTTTCCCCTGGTGGAACACCCTGCCGCCGCCCGCGCGCACCGGGGCGGGGTTGCCCTGGCCGCCGCGGGCTCGTGATCCTGACGGCCATGAGACGCGTGCACATCCCCCTGGCCCTCGCGGTCCTGCTGGCCGCGTTCGCGTTCGCCGTCCCCGCGCACGCCGCGCCGGTCATCTGCGAGAAGTACGGCTCGGCTCAAATCCAGAACGGCCGCTACATCGTGCAGAACAACGTGTGGGGCGCGAGCACGGCCCAGTGCATCGACGTCAACCAGAACGGCGGCTTCACCGTCACCCAGGCGGCGCACAACAACGCCACCAACGGCGCGCCCGCCGCCTACCCGTCCATCTACGCCGGGTGCCACTACGCCGCCTGCACCACCGGGAGCGGCCTGCCCGTGCGGGCGGACGCGAGCGGGTTCCGCAACCTGCGCTCCAGCGTCAGCATGAGCTATCCGGGGAGCGGCACCTGGAACGCCGCCTACGACCTGTGGTTCGACCCCACCCCGCGGACCGACGGGCAGAACACCGGCGCCGAGCTGATGATCTGGCTGAACCACCGGGGCTCCATCCAGCCGATCGGCTCCCGGGTCGGCACCGCCAACCTGGCCGGTGGCACCTGGGACGTGTGGTTCGGCAACGTCGGATGGAACGTGATCTCCTACGTCCGCACCTCGCCGGCCAGCTCGATCGACTTCGCCGTCGACACGTTCTTCTCCGACGTCGTCGCCCGCGGCTACGGCCAGCGCTCCTGGTATCTGACCAGCGTGCAGGCCGGGTTCGAGCCCTGGGTGGGCGGCGCGGGGCTGGCCGTCAACTCCTTCGCCGTGACCACCTCGGGCGGCCAGGACCCGCAGCCGGGCGGCTCCTGCCAGGCCACCGCCACCACCCAGGGCCAGTGGGCCACCGGGTACGTCGTCCAGCCCGTCACGGTCGTGAACCGCGGCTCCTCGCCGATCTCCGGCTGGCGGGTCACCTTCACCCTGCCGGCCGGCCACGCCATCACCGGCTCCTGGGGCGCCCAGTTCTCCACCAGCGGCCAGACGGTGACCGCCACGAACTTCTCCTACAACGGCAGCCTCGCCCCGGGCGCGAGCACCACCTTCGGCTTCCAGGCCTCCAAGCCCAGCGGGAGCTCCGCCCTGCCGTCCGGCTACACGTGCGCCTGATCAGGGTGAGCGGCGGGCGGCGGTGATCTCGTTGAGGCTGATCTCCAGCTGGGTGCGGCAGGCGGGGGCGAGCCGGCCCTCGCGCTCCCGGTCGGCCAGCTTCCTGCGCAGGCCGGCCAGGAGCGAGTCCTCCTGCCCCGGGGACACCAGCGCCCCGCGCAGCACCTGCTTGAGATCCAGCGCCACGTCACCGCCGAGCGCGCCGCACACGTCGGAGCCCTCCAGCGTGGCGTGGAAGCCGTCGACCGCCTGCCGGACCGTCCGCCCCTCGGCCGGGGAGCGCTCCATCGACGGCATCGAAGCGGACGGCATCGACGTGGACGGCAGCGACGCCACGGGCGAGGCCGGCGGCGACGCCGTCACCCCGGGCGGCATCGCGTCCCGGGGCAGCTCCATCAGCGCCACCAGCGACAGCGCAAGCACCCCCGCTCCCGCCACGGCCAGGCCGCGCCGCAGCCGCTTGGGCAGGCTGAGCGCGGCCGTCAGCGCCGCCGCGACCTCCGCCGCCTCCGGGCGGCGGGCCGGCTCCGGGTCGAGGCACCGCTGGCAGAGCAGCGCGATCGCGTGCGGCGCGCCCGGCGGGCGCGGCGGCGGGTACGGGCGGCGCGCCGTCTCCAGCTGCTCCCACGTGGTCTCCGGGTACGGGGTACGCCCCTCGATCATGGTGAACAGCAGCACGCCCAGCGCGTACACGTCCACGGCCGGATGGGTCGGCGCCCCCGCCAGCCGCTCGGGCGCCACGTACGGCGGCGTGCCCCGCTCGTCGTCGGGGTCGCCCGCCCAGGCCGCGATGCCGAAGTCGAGCAGCTTCAGCCCGTCGCCGGTGAGCAGCACGTTCTCGGCCGTGACGTCCCGGTGCACGAGCCCGCGGGCGTGCCCGGCGGCCAGCACGCGGGCGGTCCGCATGGCGACGGCCGCCGCCTCCGCCCACGGCAGCGGACCCCTCTCCAGGCGCTCGGCCAGCGGCACCCCGTCGAGCAGCGGCATCACGACGAAGGCCGCGACCTCCCCGCTGGTGGTCACGGCCTCGCCGTAGTCGTAGATCTCGATGGCGTCCGGATGGATGAACCGGGCCGCGGCCCGTGCCTCGCTCCGCGCTCTCACCCGGTCGCCGAGGCCCGTCTGCAGGGACGAGCACTGCACCTTGACCGCCACCATGCGGTGCAGCGACTGGTCGAAGGCGCGCCAGATGACGGACATGCCGCCCCGGGCCAGCGGGTCCAGGAGCAGGTACCTGCGGGCCAGGATGTCGCCGGGTTCATGCCGAGTCACGGATGACCAGTTCTGTCGGGAGAATCGGATCGATCCCTGTCGTTCCGGACAGTAGCAACCTGGTCGCGATGGTGGCCACCTCCTCGACAGGCTGGCGTACGGTCGTGAGCGCGGGGTTGGTGTGCCGCGCGACCGGGGCGTCGTCGAACCCGATCACCGCCACGTCGGCCGGCACCCTGCGGCCGGCCCTGCGCAGCGCCTGCATCGCCCCGGCGGCCATCAGGTCGGAGGCGGCGAAGACCGCGTCCAGGCCGGGGGCGTGGCGCAGCAGCCACTGCATGGCGTGGGTGCCCGAGGCGGCGGTGAAGTCCCCGTACGCGACGGGCACCTCGGCCACGCCCGCCTCCCGCAACGTCTTGACCAGGCCGTCGAGCCGGTCCCTGGCGGCGGGCAGCGAGGGCGGGCCGCCGATGGCGGCCACCGACTTGCGGCCGGTGAGCAGGAAGTGCTCGGCGGCCTGGCGCCCGCCGTCGTAGTTGTCGACGTCGGCGAACGGCAGTTTCAGGTCGTGCGGCGGCCGGCCGATGTTGCGCACGGTGATGCCGGAGGTGCAGAGCTTGATGGCGAGGGGGTGCCGCTCCCTGGCGCCGACGAGCAGCACCGCGCCGGACAGCGTGGGCAGGACGGACGAGGTCGGGTTGACCGTGGTGATGGTCAGATGGGTGCCGTTCTCGGCGACGACGGCCCCGCTGGCGGACAACAGCCGGGCATAGTACGGTTCGGAGAATAATCGCGGCAGATGGTCGCAGATGACCGCGGTGATTCCCGTCACCGGGTTTCTGGAGACCGATCCTCTGGGCGCCCGCTGCCGCACGTATCCCATCCGGGAGACGGCTTCGTAGACCTGGCGACGGGTCGACGTGCTGACCCGGACCGAGCCGGTGAGCACGCGGGAGGCGGTGGCGGGGGAGACCCCGGCGGCCGCCGCCACCTGGGCCAGTGTGGGCTGCTCGGACATGATCGACACCTCGCGCCGAAGATCCCTGGGAGCGCTCCCACGTTATCAATGTTTCGCCGCGGTTAACAGGCCCTCTGTACTGCACTGTTAGTACCCAGTAAAGAAAAGCGCAGGTGAATGGGGTCAAAGTGAGCGCAGAGATTTCGGAGACATTTCGCGGAGGGGACACCGGGGCGTCCCCTCCGCGTGTCGTCAGTCCTGGCCGGTGCCGATGGAGACGTCGTTGTCGGAGTCGATGTCCCGCAGCTCGTTCGGCTCCTCACGGTCGCGCTGGACCGGCGCGCAGCTCGACCCGCAGCCGCCGAACCTGGCCGTGTCGAGCGGGTGGAAGTCCGTCGCCTTCGTGCCCTTCAGCGCGGCCAGCATGGTGTCACGCCAGATGGGGCCCGGGATGCTGGCGCCGAAGACCGAGCCATAGTAGCGGCCGCCGATCGTGACGTTGTTCAGCTTGTACTTCTGCGAGCCGCGCGGGTCGCCGATGCTGACCGCGCCCGCCAGGTCCGGGGTGAAGCCGGCGAACCAGGCCGTCGCCTGGGCGTCGGTGGTGCCCGTCTTGCCCGCCGCCGGGCGGCCGATGCCGCCGACGCCGCGCATCGTGCCCTTGGTGAACACCCCTTCCAGGATGTTCGCCGCGGCGTCCGCGACCTCGGGGTCCATCACCTGCTTGCACTTCGGCTCGTACTTCTTGACCTTGCCGTCGCGGTCGGTGATCTCGGTGACGACCATCGGCTCGCAGTACTTGCCGCGCGCCCCGATCGCCGCGTAGGCGTTGGCGACCGTCACCGGGTCCATCTCGTTGATGCCGAGCGTGAACGTGGAGTATTCCTGCAGCGGCAGGCCGTCGGAGCGCTTGATGCCCAGCGACTTGGCGGTTTTGATCGTGTCGCAGAGCCCGACCTCCTCCTCCAGCTTCATGAAGAAGGTGTTGACCGAGCCCCAGGTGCCGGTCTGCAGCGTCTTGAAGCCGCCCGACCCCTCGTCGTTGGTGACGGTGTGGGACGGGTCGCCGATGTTCTCGCCCTTGCAGTTCTTGAACGTCGAGTAGCCGGAGGCGCGGTAGCCGGCCCCCACCGAGAACCCGTCGTTGACCTTCATGCCCTGCTTGAGGCCGGCGAGCAGGGTGAAGGTCTTGAAGGTCGAGCCGGCCTGGAAGCCGACGCCGCCGCCGTGCGCCGCGTCGGCCACGACGTTGTACGACATCTCGTTGCGCTTCTTGGAACGGCCGTAGGTGCGGCTCGCGGCCATCGCCTTGATCTCGCCGGTGCCGGGCTCCACCAGGGCCTCGGAGGCGACCGGGTTGTCGGAGGCGTGCACCCACTTCTTGATCGCCCGCTCGGCGGCCCGCTGCATCTTGGGGTCGAGCGTGGTCTTGATCGTCAGGCCGCCCCGGTTGAGCAGCTGGGTGCGCTCCTTCTTGGTCTTGCCGAAGACCGGGTTGTTGAGGATCTCGGCGCGCACGTACATGCAGTAGTACGGGTACGGGCTCGCGCCGCAGCCGCCGGGCAGCGGGGTGCCCTTGTAGCCGAGCTTCTTGGCCTTGGCCTTCTCCAGCTCCTCGTCGGTGATCTTGCCGAGCTCGTGCATCCGGTTGAGCACGACGTTGCGCCGCTCCAGCAGGCGGGTGCGCTGCTGCCTGCCGAGGTTGGGGTCGGTGCGGTTGGGGTCCTGCACGGCTCCGGCGAGGGTGGCGGCCTGGACCAGGTCGAGGTCCTTGGCCGAGACGCCGAAGAACCGCTTGGCGGCGGCCTCCACGCCGTTCGCGCTCGCGCCGAAGTAGGCGATGTTGAGGTACTTCTCCAGGATCTCGTCCTTGGTGTACTTCTCCTCGACCCCCATCGCGTAGCGCAGCTCGTTGAGCTTGCGCGCGTAGCTGGCCTCCAGCGCCTTGGCCTTCTCCTCGTCGGTGACGGCCGAGTTGAGCAGCACCTGCTTGACGTACTGCTGGGTGATGCTGGAGCCGCCCTGGGCGATGCCGCCGGAGGTCAGGTTCTTGGCCAGGGCGCGCAGCGTGCCCTCGATGTCGATGGCGCCGTGCTCGTAGAAGCGGAAGTCCTCGATGGCGATGATGGCCGTCTTCATGACCTCGGAGATCTCGTCGAGCTTGACGACCTCGCGGTACTCCTCGTAGAACTGGCCGATCTCGTCGCCCTTGGCGTCCAGCAGCGTGGTCTTCTCGGCCAGCGGCGGCTCCTTCAGGGTCATCGCCTTCAGGTTGAGCTCTTCAGCCGTGTTGACGAACATCGCGCCGGCGCCGCCGACGGCCGGGAGGGCGATGGCGGCGGTCAGCACGCCGGCGGCGGCCGCCGCCCCCACGAGCCGCACGATGCCCGATCCCCAGTCCATTAAGAGAACCTCCCCGATCTACCAGCCCTTGCCAAAACCCTATAGCCACGGTAATGGCCAGAAATCCGTCCGTTTACCAACTCGCAGGCAGGCGGCCGGCTCAGGTCAGCTCGGAGAAGCGCTCGATCTGATCGCTGCGGCCGGAGACGAGGATGATGTCGCCGTACGACAGCTCGGTGTCAGAGGTCGCGTACGTGAACTCCTCGCCTTCCTTTTTGACCGCCACTATTGTGACGCCGTACTTGCGCCGAAGGTTCGATTCGCCCAGTGCGACGCCCACGTACTCCTTCGGCGGCCGGGTCTTGATCAGCGCGAAGTTCTCGTCCACCTCCATGTAGTCGAGCATCCGCCCGCTGACCAGGTGGGCCACCCGCTCGCCCATGTCGTGCTCGGGCAGCACGACGTGGTGCACGCCGACCCGGCTGAGTATGCGGCGGTGCTGCTGGCTGACGGCCTTGGCCCAGATGTCGTCGATCTCCAGCTCGACCAGCAGGGACGCGCTCAGGATGCTGGCCTCCAGGTCGCCGATGGCGACCACGGCCCGGTAGAAGTCGGCCACGCCGAGCTGCTGCAGCGCCTCCAGGTCGGTGGCGTCGGCGGTGGCCAGGTGCGTGATGTGCCCGGTGAGCCCCTGCACGATCCGGGGCCGGTTGTCGATGGCCAGCACCTCGGTCCCGCGTCTGGTGAGTTCGAGCGCCAGCGCGGAGCCGAACCTGCCGAGGCCGATCACCACCACGGGGTCATTGCGTTGGTCAGCCAACGATCATCCGCTCCTCGGGTAGTTCGTAACGCCGGGCGCGTTCCTTGAGCGCCAGGGCGGAGCCGATCGTGAGCGGGCCGATCCTGCCCACGAACATGAGCACGATGAGCAGCACGTGCCCGGCGGGCGGGATCTCATTCGTGATCCCTGTCGACAGGCCCGCCGTGCTGAACGCCGCTATCACCTCGAACAGCACCTGGTCCAGCCCGTGCGGGGTGAGCACGAGCAGCACGTAGGTGCAGAAGGCCACCAGGGCCGCGCTCATCGCGGTCACCACCACGGCCTGGCGCTGCGCGGTGTCCGGCACCTGGCGGTGACGGACGTTCACCCTGGGCTCGCCGCGCAGCTCGGCCCAGATGACGAAGGCGAGCAGGCCGAGCGTGGTCACCTTGATGCCGCCGGCGGTGCCGGCGCTGCCGCCGCCGATGAACATCATCACGTCGGTGAGCAGCCAGCTCGACGGGTGGAGCTCGCCGGTGTCGATGCTGTTGAACCCGGCTGTGCGCACCATGGCCGACAGGAAGAACGCGGCCAGCAGCTTGCTGGAGTCGTCCAGTCCGCCGAGGGTCCCGGGGTTGCGCCACTCGGTGGCCAGGTAGACCAGTGTGCCGAGGACCAGCAGGAAGAGGGTGGCGTAGACGGTGATCATGGTGAGCACGCTCCACCTGCCGGGGTGCCGCCAGGAGCGCAGCAGCTCGAACACCACCGGGAAGCCGAGCCCGCCCACGATGACCGCGGCCGCGATCGTCAGGCAGATCCACGGGTCGCCGACGAACCCCATGATGTTGTCGGACCAGAGCGTGAAGCCGGAGTTGTTGAAGGACGAGACGCCGTGGAAGACGCCGAGGTAGAGGGCGCTGCCGAAGCTCTCCCCGTACCCCATCATGAGCCGCGCGGTGAACACGGCGGCGGCGACGGCCTCGCACACCAGGCTGAACACCACGACCTTGCGCACGACCGTGCGCATGTCGGCCATGGTCGGCGTCTTGGTCTCGGCCTGCGCGAACAGCCGGGCGCGCAGGCCCAGCCTGCCGGACACCAGCACGGTGAAGACCGTGGCCAGCGTCATGATGCCGAGCCCGCCGATCTGCACCAGGCCGAGGATGACCACCTCGCCGAACATCGACCAGTGCGTCGGGGTGTCGACGATGATCAGCCCGGTCAGCGAGACGGCGGCGGTCGCGGTCCACACCGCGGTCATCCAGGTGGTGGTCTGGCCCGGGGCGGTGGCGGCGGGCAGGGACAGCAGCAGGGAGCCCGCGAATATGGCGAGGCCGAAACCCACCGCGATCATCTGGGTGGGGTGCTGGTAGCCGCCGAAGAGGGCAGAGGCGGCCCGAACACGTCTCATGTGAATGTCAGGCTTCCCCGAAGAGGCTTTCCCGGCGGACCCGCGCCAGCGTACAGCGGATGAGGATAGCTGGTCCGAAACACCAAAACATTCCGGACGACCTGACCCTCACGCAAGTGCTAACCGGCAATGTCACCAGATTGCCAGGGAACTGCCAGGAAGTGTGGGTAGTCTGCGTCGCCATGAGCTGGCAGCGTAGAATCAACAAAGCGCTGGTCAGGTTCACCGGATTCCAGGTCAATCGAGTAGGGAACCAGGGGATTTCGACGGCGCCGTCGTCGGCTCCGGCCAGGGCGGCCTCCGCGAAGGCCACCGCCAAGGCCAAGCAGACCGAGGCCGAGATCAGGCCGCCGACCGATCCGAAGGCCGACCGGTTGCTGACCGCGCCGATCTTCATCATCTCCCCGGTGCGGTCCGGTTCCACCCTGCTGCGTTCGATCATGAACGCCCATTCGGACCTGCACGCCCCGCACGAGCTCCATGTGCGGCGCCTCAGAGTGGAGTTCGGCACGTCCCTGGCTGCGAAGGCAATGGAAGCGCTCGGCCACAATCAGGCCGACCTGGAGCACCTGCTCTGGGACCGTGTGCTCCACCGCGAGCTGGTACGCAGCGGCAAGCGGTTCATCGTGGACAAGACCCCGGCGAACGCGTTCGCCTACGAGCGGATCTCGACCTGCTGGCCTGACGCGCGCTACATCTTCCTCCTGCGCCACCCGGCCTCGATCGCCACCTCCTGGTACGAGGCCAGCCCCGACAAGCGCGACCGGGAGGAGGCCGCGGTCGACGCCCTGCGCTACATGAAGGCCGTCGAGAGGGCGAAGTCCGGGCTGTCCGGCCTGACCGTCCGCTACGAGGACCTCAGCGCCGAGCCGGAGCGGGTGACCCGCGAGATCTGCGAGTTCCTCGGCCTGGCGTGGGAGCCGGGGATGCTCTCGTACGGCGAGCAGGCGGTCATCCAGAAGGGTCTCGGCGACTGGCGGGACAAGATCCGCTCGGGCACCGTGCAGCCCGGCCGCGAGCTCCCGGACCCCGACTCGGTCCTGGACTCGCTGAAGCCGATGTGCCGGACCTGGGGGTATCTGGAGTGAAGATCCGCTACCTGATGCTGCACGCCTACGGCATGGGCGGCACCATCCGCACCGTCGTGAACCAGGCCAACGCCATGGCGAAGGCCGGTCACGACGTCGAGATCGTCAGCGTGGTCCGCCGCAGGACCAAGCCCCAGTTCGCCATCCACCAGGACGTCCGGGTCAGCGCCCTGGTCGACCAGCGCCAGGGCAGGCAGGCCGACTCGCTCGCGCGCAAGGCGTGGCGCAGGTTCCGCGGCAAGATCGTGCCCCGCGGCGAGTTCGCGGCCGAATACTTCACCGAGCGCGTGGAGAAGGCGGCCATGGACTACGTCTCCTCGCTGCCGGACGGGATCCTGGTCACCACCCGCCCGGCGCTCAACCTGATCGCCGCCAGGCGTGCCCCCAAGAGCGTCGTGAGGGTGGCCCAGGAGCACATGAACCTGGCCGCCTACCCCGACACGATCCGCCACGAGATCGCCCGCCACTACGGCAGGTTCGACGCCGTGGCGGTGCTCACGAGGACGAACCAGCTCGAATACCAGGAGATCCTGCCCGACACCAAGATCGTGCAGATCCCCAACGCGGTCCACAAGGTCGACCAGGTGCGGTCCACCCAGCAGAACCCCGTCGTGGTGGCCGCCGGCCGGCTGGTGCCGCAGAAGGGGTTCGACCTGCTCGTCAAGGCGTTCGCCGAGGTGGTGGCCGACCACCCCGACTGGAGGCTGCGCATCTTCGGCAACGGCCCGCGCGAGGCCCGGCTCCGGGCGCAGATCGACGAGCTGGGCGTGGGCGACAACATCGCGCTGATGGGCCGCACCGACCGGCTCGACGACGAGCTGGCGGCGGCCTCGGTCTACGCCCTCAGCTCCCGCTTCGAGGGCCTGCCGATGGTCATGATCGAGGCGATGACGCACGCCCTGGCCATCGTCGCCTTCGACTGCCCGACCGGCCCGCGCGACGTGCTCACCGACGGGGTCGACGGGCGGCTGGTGCCGCCGCGCGACGTCGACGGGCTCGCCGCCGCGCTCAAGGAGGTCGTCGGAGACCGCAGGCGGCGCCTGGAGATGGGCGCCGCCGCGGCCGCGACCGCCCGCGGCTACGCACCCGACGTGGTGATGCCGATGTGGGAGAACCTGTTCGCCGAGCTGACGAGGGGCGACCGGGTCGGCTCCCGCTGACCGCCGGGCGGCGGGGGTCAGTCTTCGCCTTCCTCCTCGTCGCCCTCGAAGGCCTCCTCGATCAGCTCAGCGGCGATCATCCCGCCGGCCACGCCCGCGGCCACGCCGACGGCCCCGGCCGCGATCGCGCCGCCCATGCCGCCACCGCCGTGGTGGTGGTCATGGTGGCCGTGATGGCCGTGATGGTCCTGGTAGTGGCCCTCTCCGTGGCCGAAGCCCTGGTGCTGCGAGAGCCCGCCCAGCCAGTTGCCGAGCTCGGCCGCCCAGTCCATCCGCAGCGCCTCGTCGTGGCTCACCCGGAACCGGCCGATGGCGTCCGACCCGTAGTGGCCCGAGCGCCTGTCGGCCTCGATGACGATGTCCATGCCGACGGGGTCGGCGACGAACGTCAGCTCCGCCTCGGAGATCTGCCCGGGCGGGCCGTAGAACTCGATCTCCTGGTAGCACGGCAGCTCCTGCCGGACGCCGTAGATCTGCCCCATCTCCAGGTCGGCCGACTTGAACGCGAAGCCTAGCTGCAGGAACGCCTCCATGACCCGCTGCTGCGACGGCAGCGGCTCGACCGCGATCGGGTCGAGGTCGCCCTTGTCGACCGCCTTGGCGATGGCCAGCTCGGTGCGCACGCCGAGCGCCATCCCGGTCAGCGGCT
Organism: Nonomuraea sp. C10; assembly: GCF_008017515.1. Classification (NCBI taxonomy): domain Bacteria; kingdom Bacillati; phylum Actinomycetota; class Actinomycetes; order Streptosporangiales; family Streptosporangiaceae; genus Nonomuraea; species Nonomuraea sp. C10. Next base: position 716,338 of record NZ_VPFF01000003.1, on the reverse strand, counting down.
GCCCCTGCACCTCGCTGAGCGGCGTCTCCCACGGCATCTCGGCCTCGAACGGGATCGTCCGGTCCTCGCCCTTGGCCAGGGTGAAGGGGCCGGAGACCCGGATCTCGTGCAGCACGGCCAGCCCCGTGTGCTCGTCGTCGCCGGCCTCGGCCTCCGCGCGGGCGACCAGGGCCAGCGTCACGTGCTCGATGCCGGCGTCGAACTCACCGCCCTTGAGGCGGACCTCACCCGCGAGGGCGCCCCCGGGGCGCACCCGGGGCGTGCTGAGGACCGTGTCGACCGACGGTGCTCCGACGCCGAACGCGCCCAGCATCCTTTTGAATACCACTGCTCACTCTCCGTTTCCGTACGGCAGGCGACCGTATCGGAAACGATCTTCGGTTTCCTCCGGTTCCCGGAAATCGGCATCACCCGACATCAGCTCGGCCACGATCTCCGCGACGCTGTCGCGTACCTCCACGCGCGCCAGCAGATCGGTCTGCCGCAGCACGCTTAGCAGGTGTTCGGTGGGCCGGACCAGGATCACCCGCCCGCTGCCCGTGGCCTCGATCCGCTGCAACGCCGTGCCCAGCACGCCGATGGCCGAGGAGTCGTAGAAGCGCAGCTCGCTCAGGTCGAACACGAGCACCGGCCCCTGCGACCAGCCCCACACCGCCTGGACGTGCGCGCTGAACCGGGCGCCTCCCGCGTGGTCGAGCACTCCGCCGGCCCGCAGGACCGTGCACCCCAGGTGGTGGGTCGTCTCGATCCTCAACCTGTCGGCCACGTCATACGGCTTCCCGCTGAGCGGGGTCTGCAACGCGACGGGCCCGGGGGTTCGCTAACTCTATCCACCGGAGTAGGCCGCCGGTCAGGTGTCGTCGTGGTCCGGGTCGTACTTGGTCGGCTCGGCGGGCAGCGTGTAACGCCGCTCGATCAGCTCGGCCACCCGGCGCAGGCTGTCGTCCGGCTCCTCCCGCTCCACCCGCCCGACCTCGCCGGCCAGCTCGGCGTCGCCCAGCTTCTCGCCGATCCAGGCCGAGTAGTCGCCCTGCCTCAGGTGGAAGGCCCAGGTCTCGTCGTCCACGCCCTCGGCCAGCTCCACGAAGGTGTGCAGGTTGCGGGCCCGCAGGTTGAGCCGGTCCTCGGGGCCGGTGAAGTAGAAGCTCTTGTCCTTGGACATGGTGCCGGCGGCGTACTTGCGGCGGTGGCGGGTGCGGTGCGCGCGGGCCGGCGTCGGATGGACGAGCTGGGCGGTGTCGGCGGAGACGTGCCAGAGCGCCGCCCCCTCGGCCGCCTCGCCCTCCAGCGCGGGGGTGTCCCGGCCGAGCGCGCCGGCGAACGCGCCCAGCGTCTCCCCGGGCTCGGGCCCGACCGCGATCACGCCGTCCACGAGGTCCAGCGCGGCGGGGCTGAGCGCCTCCGGATGCACGGTGATCATCATCAGCGAGCCGAGGTCCCGTACGTCCTTGACCGGCACCTCCTGCACCTCGGCCGGCATCAGGTGGTGCGCCTCGTCCACGACGACGCAGTGCGGGTGGCCGAGCCTGGCCCGCAGCGCGACCAGGCGGGGCATCAGCTCCGCGAAGAACGCGGGCCGGTCGCGCAGCGGCATCCCGATCATGTTCACCACCGCGCTCTGGTCCGGCGACTCCAGCAGCCGGAGCACCTCCTCCGGGCCCGGCGGCCGGTCCGGCTCGCCCAGCACGGCCGCGCCGGCGAACTCCGCGTAGTCGCCCTCCGGGTCGATGACCACGCACTGGTACCGGGCCTCGACGAGCCGCTCCAGCAGCGCCGTGGTGACCGTGGACTTGCCGCTGCCCGACGGTCCCGCCACCACCAGGCCGGTCCCGTACGGGCGCAGCCGCACCTCGCCGCCGGCCCCCTCGCCGAGCAGGACGTGGTGCCGCGGGATCTCCATCTCGTCCAGTTCGCCCGACAGCAGCAGGTCAGCCAGCTCGGCCACGCCGTCGCCGTTCTCCCGGCCCAGCGGCAGGTCGCACTGGCGCAGCAGGGCCGGGACGGCGTTCGCGACGGCGGCGCCGCACTCGGCGGCGGTCAGGAACGCGTGGTCGTTCTCCGCGTCACCGACGGCCACCACGTTGTGGCTCGACAGGCCCAGCCGGTCCAGCGCGGCGGCCAGGCCGCTGGCCTTGTTCACGCCGGGCGGCAGCACCATGACCGCGCCCTTGTTCCTGATCACCTGCAGCTCCAGGCCGAGCTCCCGGATCGCGTCCTGCACCTGGACGTCGTACGGCTCGCGGGTGGCCACGATCACCGATCCCACGCCGAGCGGGGTGACGCCCTCCCCGCGCAGCCGCTCGGCGAACTCCGGCGGCGGAGGGTCCGCGAGCGGTTCGCCGGAGCGCTGCCCCGGGTCGTAGAGCAGCGCCCCGTTCTCGGCCACGACCAGGTCGAACAGGTCGGCGTGCGGGAAGACGGTCAGCAGGTCGTCGAGCTCCCGCCCGGTGACCAGCAGCAGTTTCCTGCCCGAGCGGGAGACCCGTTCCAACGTCTTGATCGTGTGCTCGGCCACCTCACCGTGCCGGGCGAGGGTGTCGTCATAGTCGCAGGCGAGCACGTGATACCTCATGGGCGGCACGTACCCCTACGAAACCGACGCGAACGCGGCCCGGTCAGGCGGCCGGGGCCGGCTCCGGCTCCGTGGCCGCCCGCGCCCGGCGGCCGATGATCACCCATGCGGCCACGAGCAGGTACGGGACGCTCAGCAGGGCGAACATGAGCCCGTGCGAGACCAGGCCGGACGCGGCGCCGTAGACGCCGTAGACCGCCAGCGTGATCACGCCGGTGCCCAGGCCGGCCACCGAGGTGACGGTGGCGCGGCTCGGGCCGGTGATGCTGTCCTGCAGCCGGGCGTCGGCCACCACGCCCGCCAGCTGGAACACCCCGAACGCCGCCGCGATGGCCACGAACCCCACTGGGTGCCCGCTGAGCGCGCCACCGGCCAGGGCGACCGCCCCGGCCGCCAGCACCGCGCCGAACCCGCGCGCCCGCAACCGCCGCGCCCGCCCGGCCAGCAGGCCGCCGGCCGTGGCCCCGGCCCACACCAGCAGGTACACCGGCGGGATCGCCGTCTCCGGCAGCCCGGCCTCGATGCCGAGGAACGCCACGTACTCGTCCAGCGCACCCCACACGGCGGTGACGGTCGCGAGCAGGATCAGCCCGTGGAGCACCCGCCGGTCCCCGCGCGCCTCGGCCAGCCCGGCCCTCAGCACCTGCCCGTACGAGAGCTCCCCGTCGTCACCGGCTTCCCGGACGGGGGAGCGGTGCTCGGGGAAGGCCAGGGCGGTGGCGGCGGTGAGGAGGCAGGCCAGCACGCTGGCCACGCCCACCGCGGGGTAGCCGCCGGCGGCGAAGACCGGGATGGCCAGCGCGATGGCCGCGGCGGTCGCCGCCATGCTTGCCGACGCCGCCCGGCCCATGACCCGCGCGTAGCGTGACGTCTCACCGGTGCGGGCGAGCTCCTCGTACACCAGGGCCTCGATCGAGCCCGAGCCGAGCGCGTCGCGCACGCCCCAGAGCACGAAGCCCAGCGCGAAGATCCAGTAGGACGGGAAGATCACCCACAGCGCGAACCCGGCGGCGGCGAGCAGCGGGCCGGCGAACAGGAGCAGGCGACGGGACACGGAGTCGGCCAGCGCCCCGGAGGGCACCTCCAGCACCAGCCCCGCGACCGACCAGATGACGAACAACGAGGACGTCTCGGCCACGGACAGCCCGGTGTCGGTGAACAGCAGCGCGTAGACCGGGTAGAGCAGGACGAAATCGTCAAGGAACGTGTAGACGTAGAGCGTGCGGACCAGCCGCTTGGCAGGCGGTGACATGCGTGAGGCCTTCCGAAGGGAACGAACGGGGGACGCGACTGCCTGCCTGCGCGGCGGCCCGCGAGCCCTTCGGCCTCTGGTGATGCATCAATGTCGCCAGGTCATGCGCCCGATTCTAACCCGCTACGACGGCAGCCGGAGCTCCGCGAACACCCCCCGGTGATCGGTGCCCGGCACGTCCAGCACGTCGAAGGAGCTCACCCCGGCGCGCTCGTCGACCAGGATGTGGTCGATCGTGATGAACGGCGGCAGGCCGCGCCCGTTCGGCCAGGTCGGCGTCAGGCCCGCGCCGGCCTGGTGCGCGGCGTCGGCGTAGCCGCGGCCGAGCAGGTCGCGCATGGCCCGGTGGTCCAGGCTGGCGTTGAAGTCGCCGGCCAGGATGCGGATCGCGTCGCCGCCGGGCGCGGGGAACGACTCCATCGCCCGGTTCCACCCGTCCACCATCCGGCCGAGCGGCGGGTTCGGGTGCACGGCGACCACTTCGACGCGCCGGCCGCCGGGCAGGGTCATGGCCGCCGCGGGCATGTTGTGGCCGACCGGGGTGAACAGGCCGGGCAGCTCGGTGAGCGGGTGCCTGCCGTAGAGGCCGCTGCCCGCCGCGTCGTGCTCGTCCTGCAGCACGCGGTGCGGCACCAGCTCGTCCAGCCCGGCCGCGTCCAGCGCGGCCACCTGGCGCGTGGTCAGCTCCGTCGCGGCGAACACGTCAGGGCGCAGCTCCCGTACGAGCTCGACCACGGTACGCGGGTCGGCGCGGCCGAACAGGTTGATCGCCAGCACCTTGTACGGGGTGCCGGCGGTGGCCGGTTCGCCCGCCGGGAACGCCCTGGGCGCCACGGCGGCGGCCATCACCAGGCTCGCCACCAGGGCCACGACCGCCGCCGGGCGGTTCCGCCTGACGAGGGCCGCGGCCAGCAGCAGGGCCAGCACGGCGCCGTACGGGGTGACGGTCATGAGCTGGGTCAGGAACGATCCAGACTCCAGCCCGCCTGCCCTGACCACGGCCCAGACGGTCAGGAAGGTCACGGTGAGCCAGGAGACCCACCGCCTGCGCGGTGAGTGTCCACGGGGCGGCGGGCCTCCGCCTGACGCCTGCTTCGCCTCGACGGTGATGTTCAACCCTTGCCGCCCGATTCGTGCGAGATCAACCTTTTCGTGGTGAGCCTAAACGCTGACGGTCGGCGGACCGCGCCGGGCGGGGCGGCGTCATCAGCTCGTAAGGTTCTCGGCGGCACCGCGTGCCTAGCCTGGTGGGCGTGAACAGAGCTGGCATGGCGGCCGTCATCACCGCCGCGACACTGACCCTGGCCGCCTGCGGCGCGGCCGCCCCTTCCGACCCGATGGGGACCACGTCCGCCGCGCCCTCCGATGAGATGAAGAGCACGGATCAGATGCAGAGCGCGGATCCGATGGAGAGCGGGTCCACGCCCGCGGCGCTGCGGTTCAGCGCGAAGACCCTCGACGGGAAGGAGTTCGAGGGCGGCAGCCTGGCCGGCAAGCCCGTGGTGTTCTGGTTCTGGGCGCCGTGGTGCACCAAGTGCCGGTCGGACGCGCCCGCGGTCAAGGCCGCCGCGGCCGCGCACCCTGACGTGGCGTTCGTCGGCGTGGCGGGGCTCGACACGGAGGCCGCGATGAGGGAGTTCGTCGAGAGCACCGGCACCGGCGGGCTGGTCCACCTGTCGGACGAGAAGGGCGCGGTGTGGACCAAACTGGGCGTCGCCCAGCAGTCCGTGTTCGTCTTCATGGAGCCCGGCGGCGACACCACGAAGGTCAACGGCCCGCTGGGCCGCGACGGCCTCGACGCCGAAGTGGCCAAGATCAAGGCCGCCTGAGCCATGACGGATCTGCCGATCGCGCTCGCCCTGACGGCGGGCACGGTGGCCGCGTTCAATCCGTGCGGGTTCGCGATGTTGCCCGCTTACCTGTCGATGCTGGTCGCGGGCGAGCCGCCACGCGGCGCGGGCGGCGTCTGGCGGCGCGGCCCGGTGGTGCGCGCGGTGATGCTGTCGGCGGCGATGACCGCCGGGTTCGTGACCGTGTTCGGACTGTTCGGGCTGGTGGTGACGCCGCTGGCGGCGGTGGCCGGGACGGTCCTGCCGTGGGTGACGATCGTGATCGGCGTCGTCCTGGTGGGGCTGGGCGGCTGGCTGCTGGCCGGCCGGTCGCTGTTCGTCCGCGTCCCCGGGCTCGCCGCCAGGCCCGCCATGTCGGCGCGCTCGCTCTACGGCTACGGCATCGCGTACGCGGTGGCCTCGCTGTCGTGCACGGTGGGGCCGTTCCTGGCGGTGACGTCGGCCTCGCTGACGAGCGGCGGGGTGGCCGGAGGGCTGGCGGTCTTCGCCGCGTACGCGCTCGGCATGGGACTGGTCGTCGCCCTGCTGTCCCTGGCCGTGGCGCTGACCAGGGAGGCCGTCCTGTTCCGGGTGCGCCGGTCGCTGCCGCACGTGTACCGGCTGAGCGGGGTCCTGCTCGTCCTGGCCGGCCTGTACGTGACCTACTACGGCTGGTACGAGCTGCGGGTCTTCGGCGGCGGCGACCCGGACGACCCGGTCGTCGGCGGGGTGACGGCGGTGCAGGGGACGATCTCGGGCTGGTTGGAGACCGTCGGCGCGGTGCCGGTCGCGGGGGCCGCCGCGGCGCTGGTCGCCATCCTCCTGATCAGGTCGAGGCGGGCCCGCCGTCCGGGGTGAGCCCCGGTCAGGTCAGGTCGAGGCCGCCGTCCACGGTGAGCACCTGGCCGGTGAGCCAGGTCGAGGCGGGGTCGGCGAGCCGGACGATCCAGGTGGCGACCTCCTCGGGGGTGCCCCGCCGGCCGAGTGGGACGCGGCGGGCCTCGTCCTGCTTGATGCGCTCGACCTCCGGCTCCGGCAGCCCCGCGCGGGCGAGTGCCCGGCTCTCCGTGGGGCCCGGAGCCAGCGCGTTGACCCGCACCCCGGCCCCGGCCAGCTCCAGCGCCCAGCTCCGGGTGAGCTGCTCCAGCGCGGCCTTGGAGGCGGCGTAGTGCGAGCCGCCCGGCAGCGGCCGGTGCCCGTAGGTGCTGGAGACGTTGACGATGGAGCCGCGGGAGCGCAGCAGGTGGGGCAGCGCGGCCTTGGCCAGCAGGCTGGGCGCGATCACGTTCAGCTCGAACAGGGCACGCGCCCGGTCCGCGTCGAGCCGCTCCAGCGGCATGACGGCGGTGGCTCCGGCGTTGTTGACGAGCACGTCCAGGCTGCCCCACCGGTCGGCCGCCGCCTGGACGACCGCCTCCGGCGTGCCCGGCGTGGCGAGGTCGGCGGCGAACGGGGCGATGTCCCGATGCCGCCGGGCGGTGCGGTCGAGCTCGTCCTGATCGCGGCCGACGCCGAGCACCCGCGCGCCGGCGCGGGCGAACGCCACGGCCGTCGCACGCCCGATGCCGGAGCTGGCCCCGGTCACGATCACGGACTTGCCGTCCAGGTCCATGACCCTCCCATGTTCGATGTTCGTAGAATGTCGAACAAGTTACCATGGGGGTGTGAAGCGAGCCTCGCACCCCGCCGCCGACGAGCTGACGCTCGTCGCCGCGATGGCCGCGCTCAGCGACCCCATCCGGATCGGCCTGGTGCGGGTGCTGTCCGACGGACGCGAGCGCGGCTGGGGCGAGCTGCGCGCGCCGGTGGCCAAGTCCACGCTGAGCCATCACCTCAAGGTCCTCCGCGACGCCGGCATCACCCGTACCCGCCAGGAGGGCACCCGCTGCTACGTCACGCTGCGCCGCACCGACCTGGACCGGCGCTTCCCCGGGCTGCTCGACGCGGTGCTGGCGGCGGCGGAGGGCGAGGACGTGGGCGACCAGGTGGGGCTCGCCGGCCACCGATAATGGGGTGGTGGAGCGACTCGACGGCCCCGGCTGCGTGACGATCTCCGGCGAGATCGCCGGCCTCTACCGGCAGTGCTTCTCCGTGCCGCCCTGGTACGAGACCGAGGAGGACTTCGCCGCCTTCCCCGGCAAGCTCGCGCGCGACGCCGAACGGCCCGGGTTCGCCGCGTGGATCGAGCGTGACGGCCACGAGCTCGTGGGGGTGTGCTTCGGGTGGCCGACGCCTGACGACCTGTCCGGCAACGCGATCTACGAGGAGCTCCAGCGCAGTTGCGGCCCGGAGGTCGTGGCCGGGTTGACCAGGGGCGCGTTCGAGGTCGTGGAGCTGTTCGTGGGCCCCGGCGCCCAGGGCCGGGGGATCGGGCGGCGGCTGCTGGACGCGGCGGTGGCCGGGTGGCCGCGGGCCTGGCTGCTCACCTCGCCGCGGGCTCCCGCGGCCCGCTTCTACCGGGCGCTGGGCTGGCGGCGGGTCGGCGCGCTGCCCGAGCGGGCCCTGGAGGTGCTCGTGCTGCGGACGGGTAGGGACGTGGCGTGAGAGTGGTCGTGCTGTCCGACACGCACGCGCCGCGCCGCTGGAAGTCGTGCCCGCCGAGGGTGGCCGAGCTGCTGGCGGGCGCCGACGTGATCCTGCACGCCGGTGACGTGTGCGTGCCCTCCGTGCTCGCCGAGCTGGCCGCGTACGCGCCCGTGCACGTGGTGAAGGGCAACAACGACGGGCCCGACCTGGACGCGCCCGAGACGCTGGAGCTCGACCTGGGCGGGCTGCGGGTCGGCATGATCCACGACAGCGGCCCGGCCCGGGGACGGACGGCCCGGATGCGGCGGCGGTTCCCGGAGGCGGACCTGGTGGTGTTCGGGCACTCGCACATCCCGCTCGACGAGTCCGGTGACGGGCTGCGCATCTTCAACCCCGGATCGCCGACCGACCGGCGCCGCCAGCCGCACGGCACCGTGGGGGTGCTGCGCGTCGAGGGCGGCGCGCTGGTCGAGGCCGAGATCGTCCCGGTCACCTGAGCACGGGTTTGTCTGCTACGCCCGAGCGGTATGTCGATTACAGAAAGTGACAGATCGACTGCAAGGCGGCTCGATATGGACAGAGCGCGACAGATCGCGCAGGCCGTGCTGTACGAGTGCCACCCGTACCATCGGCTGCTGGACGACCGGTACCTGCGCGGACTCCACCCCGAGCCGTACGCCGGCGGGCGGGCCGGTCTCTCCTGGATGATGCAGACCCAGTGCCTGGTCGAGGCCGCCCCCGCCCACACCGTGGACGTGCACGTACGGTTCCTGCAACTGGTCAGCCGCGAGGTGGCGCGGGCGCGCGGCGGCGAGCTGGAGCCGGCGGCCGAGCTGACCGTCGACGGCGCCCGCTACGTCTCGGGGCTGGAGGCGCGCGAGCGCGAGGCGGCCGTGTCGGGGCTGACGCTCGCCGACCTGGCGGCGGCGGCGTACACGATGCGCGTGGACGTGCCGGGCGACCAGGAGGCGGTCTGGCTTATCGACGCCCGCGGCCGGGCCGGGGCGGTGCTGCGCTGCTGGGAGACCCTGCACGGCCAGGCCGTGGTGCGCGCGGAGCCGCTGCGTGACCGGTTGTTCAGGCTGACGGTCAAGGTGGCCAACACCACCGACTGGCGGGGCGAGGATCGGGCGGAGGTGCTCAGGCACACGTTCGTGTCGGCGCAGAGCGTGGTGCGCACCCACGGCGGGCGGTTCGTCTCCCTCCTGAACCCGCCGGCCGAGCTGCGCCCGCTGGCCGAGGGCTGCCGCAACATCGGCACCTGGCCGGTGCTGGTGGGGGAGGTCGGCGAGCGGCACACGATGCTGTCGGCCCCGATCATCCTGCGCGACCATCCCCGGCTCAGCTACGCGACGTAGCCGGTCAACCCGGCGCGCGTTCGGCGGCGATCACCAGCACGACGCCCAGGGCGGCCAGGGCGAGGTTGGCGAACAGCTCGTAGCCGGTCAGCACGTCGATACGGGGAATGATCACCCGGTTGAAGAAGTTCAGGAAGAAGCCGAAGAACGGCTGGACGGCCACGTGGTCGACGGCCCCGCTGATGCCCTGGAGCGCCAGGACGAAGCCGACGATCTGGATGGCTTTGCGCATGGCCCGACGCTAGTGCCCGGCCGCGGCCCGGCGGATCGGCCTTAGGGATGCTCAGGACCGACCGAAGTATGTGTCACGCCTCGATCTCGTCCCGCTTGGGGTAGGTGTGCGGGTAGTGCAGGTCGAACGCGGGCCGTTCGGAGCGGATCGGCGGCATGAAGGAGAAGTTGTGCCGCGGCGGCGGGCAGCTCGTGGCCCATTCCAGCGAGCCGCCGAACCCCCAGGGGTCGTCCAGCGTCACCCAGCGCGGCTTGCGCTGGGTGATCCACACGTTGTAGAGGAACGGCAGCGTCGACAGCCCGAGGATCGCCGCGCCGACGGACGAGATCTGGTTGAGCAGGGTGAACCCGTCGCCGGGCGCGTAGTCGGCGTAGCGGCGCGGGAACCCGGCCCAGCCGAGCCAGTGCTGCACCAGGAACGTGGTGTGGAAGCCGATGAACAGCAGCCAGAAGTGGACCTGGCCGAGCCGGTCGTCCAGCATCCGCCCGGTCATCTTGGGCCACCAGAAGTAGAACCCGGCGAACATCGCGAACACCACGGTGCCGAACACCACGTAATGGAAGTGGGCCACCACGAAGTAGGAGTCGGTGACCTGGAAGTCCAAGGGAGGCGAGCCCAGGATGACGCCGGTGAGCCCGCCGAGCAGGAAGGTGACGAGGAACCCGACGGCGAACATCATCGGGGTCTCGAAGCTCAGATGTCCCCGCCACATGGTGCCGATCCAGTTGAAGAACTTCACCCCGGTCGGCACCGCGATCAGGAAGGTCATGAACGAGAAGAACGGCAGCAGCACCTGCCCGGTGGGGAACATGTGGTGCGCCCAGACGGTCATCGACAGCCCGGCGATGGCGATGGTCGCGCCGACCAGCCCGATGTAGCCGAAGATCGGCTTGCGGCTGAAGACCGGGATGACCTCGGTGATGATGCCGAAGAACGGCAGCGCGATGATGTAGACCTCGGGGTGCCCGAAGAACCAGAACAGGTGCTGGTAGAGGATCGGCCCGCCGGCCGCGGGGTCGTAGACGTGCACGCCGAACTTGCGTTCGGCCTCCAGGGCCAGCAGCGCGGCGGCCAGCACCGGGAACGCCATCAGCACCATCATGCTGGTCAGCAGCACGTTCCAGGTGAAGATCGGCATCCGGAACATGGTCATGCCCGGCGCGCGCATGCAGATGATCGTGGTGATGAAGTTGACCGAGCCGAGGATGGTGCCGAGCCCGGCCAGCACCAGCCCCATGATCCACAGGTCGCCGCCGATGCCGGGCGAGTAGGTGGCCGACGACAGCGGGGTGTAGGCGAACCAGCCGAAGCTGGCGGCCCCGCCGGGGGTGAGGAAGGTGGACGCGGTGATGAGCCCGCCGAACAGGAACAGCCAGTAGCTGGCCATGTTGAGCCGGGGGAAGGCCACGTCCGGCGACCCGATCTGCAACGGCATGATGACGTTGGCGAACCCGGCGAACAGCGGGGTGGCGAACAGCAGCAGCATGATCACGCCGTGCATGGTGAACAGCTGGTTGTACTGCTCCGCGTTCACCAGTTGCAGCTCGGGCCCCGCCAGCTCGGCCCTGATGATCATGGCCAGGACGCCCGCGAACAGGAAGAACATGAAAGACGTGATCAGGTACAGGTAGCCGATCACCTTGTGGTCCGTGGACGTGAGCCACTTGGTGATGACCGCGCCCGTGCGACGGCCGTGGACCGGGGCCGGCGGCGAAGTCGTCGGCTCCTCGTCTCTCGGCTTCTGGATCGTCACCCTGGTTCCCCCTCGGCAGGCGCTCCGTAAAGAATCAACTACCCTCCGTGTCGCCACGGTAGGCCCAAGAAAGTGATGGCTTGCGGCATAGCGGGCCCGGGTTCGCGGCGTCTCAGTGGTGACAGTCAATCCCTGGAGGTGACGTGGACGCCGAAGACGAGCGCGGCTTCCGCGAGTTCGTTTCCGCGCGGTCCCCCGCGCTGATGCGGCTCGGCTTCCTGCTCACCGGTGGCGACCAGCACGCGGCCGAGGACCTGGTGCAGGCGGCGCTGGCGAAGCTGGCGAGCAGATGGCGGCGGGTGGACGCACCGGAGGCGTACACGAAGCAGATCATGTACCGCCAGCAGGTCAGCTGGTGGCGGGCGACGGGCCGGCGGGTCGAAGTAGTCCGCGGCGCGGTGCCCGACCTGCCCGGGCGCGACCGTACCCATCAGAGCGAGCTCCGCGTGGTGCTGCGCGCCGCGCTGGCCAAGCTCACCGCCAGGCAGCGCACGGTCCTGGTGCTGCGCTATTTCGAGGACCTGCCGGATCACGAGGTGGCCCGCCGGCTCGGCTGCTCGGTCGGCACGGTACGCAGCACCGCGCACCGGTCGCTGGCCCGGCTGCGTGAGGTCGCACCCGAACTCGCCGAGGAACTGGAGGCCGCGAAATGACCAGGCTGCTCCGCGAGACGATGGAGGAGTGGGCCGGGCAGGCCGAAGTGCCGCAGGACCTGGCCGATCGGGCGCTGCGGAGGAGGCGGCGCGGCCTGCTGCCCGCCGGCGCCGCGCTGCTGGCCGCCGCGGTCATCGCCGCCGTCGCCGTGTTCGTGACCGTCCAGCCGCCGGGCCCCGTGCTGCCGGCCGTGACGGTCACGCTTCCAGCCCGGCCCTCGCCGGCGCCCACGGACGTGCGGGCGGACCCGGACCACGGGCGGCCCACGAAGCTCGTGGCCGCCGGAAATCTGGCGGTCGGCGCGTACTACACCTTGCGCAGGGAGAAGGGGGAGAACGGGCTGGACCACGTCCGGCGCACCTGGCACCTGTACGACCCGCGTACCGACAGCTACGAGGAGACCCCCTGGGCCTGGGTGGACGTCGCCCCCGGCATGCGGGTCGCCGCCGTGGTCCAGGGCGACCTGCTGGGCGACCGGATCGGCGTCATCGACCTGGAGACCCGGCAGTTCCTCTCCTGGATCGAGCTCGGTCGGCGGGCCGGGCACGTCGCCTGGTCGCCCGACGGCACGAAACTGCTGGCCACCACCTATTCCTCCTACCCCGACGAGCTGCCCACCGACGGGGTCGCATGGCGGCGGAAGGACAGCCCGCGCACCGGCTACTACCTGATCGACGTGCCGACGGGCCGGGCCGAACACCACGCGCTGCCGCCGCTGCCCGGCACGGACGGTCCGCCGAGCAACTCCAACGGCAGGCAGGACCTCGGCTGGAGCCTCGACGGCTCGCTGATCTGGGGGCCCACCGCCGACATCTCCCCGGAGCGGGTCTACTACGGCCTCGACGGCCGGCCCGCGGAGCCGCCGCCCGGTGAGGCGTTCAACCGCCACGGTGAGTCGAAGATCTCGCCCGACGGCCGGCTCGAACTCGGCCCGGACGGGCTGCCCACGGCGATCATCGAACGGCGCACCGGGAAGGTCGCCGGCAGCCAGAACGTGCTCCAGCTCATCGGCTGGGCCGACGACGAGCACGTCATCGCGCTCGGCTGCGCCGGAGGGTGCGAGAACGAGTTCCGCAACGGCCTGGTGCTCGTCAGCGTCGACGGCCGCACCACGGTCCCGCTCACCGGCGTTCAGGAGAGCCAGGAGGACGGCAGCTGGAGGTGGGTGCTCACACCCCGGTGACTGATCGCCCCGATTCTGGGCACTTTACGGTCCTTTCAACTTCCGAGGAGGATCCCGTGAACACTGCGCAGAGCGCGGGGCGGTCAGCGGAGGCCGCTGCCCGGCGAGCGGCTGACCACCCGGCCCTGGACCGGCTGGCCCGGGTCGGGCTGGCCTGTCGCGGCGTGCTGTACGCGTTGATCGGTGTGCTGGCGGTCCAGATCGCCCTGGGCAGCGGCGAGGAGCAGGCCGACAAGGGCGGCGCCATCACCACGGTCGCGGAGCTGCCGTTCGGGGCGGTGATCCTGTGGGTGATGGTCGTCGGCTTCGTGGCGCTGGCCCTGTGGCAGGCGTCCGAGGCGCTGTTCAGCCACCAGGAGAAGCTCGACAGGGCCGAGTCGGCCGGCAGGACCGTGGTCTACGGACTGATCGTGTTCACCCTGCTCAGCGTGCTGCTGGCCGGGCGCGCCGCGTCGGAGGACGAGAAGTCGCAGGACGTGACCGGCATGCTGCTCGACCTCCCGGCTGGCGAGTGGATCGTGGGCGCCGTCGGTCTCGGCGTCATCGCGCTCGGCGTCTACTGGGTGCGGCAGGGCGTCACCAAGAAGTTCCGCGAGGAGCTTGACCTCGGGCGGATGTCGCACCGGGCCCGCTCGGTGATGGAGAAGCTGGGCATGGCCGGCTACGTGGCCCGCGGCGTCATCGCCGGGCTCGCCGGGTTCCTCGTCATCCAGGCGGCGATCACCCATGACCCGGACAAGGCCGGAGGCATCGACCAGGCGCTGCGCTCCTTCGCCGACACTCCCGTCGGGCCCTGGCTGCTGATCGCGGTCGCGCTCGGGCTGGTGCTGTTCGCCGGTTACTGCTTCGGCGAGTCCCGCTGGCGCCGCACCTGAAGGAGCGCAAGCGCACGGCGGTGTCGAGAAGTCGAAGGAGAGGCCGGACATGTACTTGTCGGTTCACTTGAAGCCGATAGCGGACACCACGATGGTCGTCGCCCTCGCGGGTGAGCTGGACGCGATGACCGTCCCGATCCTCTCCGAGACGCTCGAACCGCTGGTCGCGTCCCCGGCCATGTGCGTCGTCGTGGCGGCCGGTGATCTCTGGTTCTGCGACCTGAGAGGGGTGAGCCGGCTCGTGGCCGCCCGCCGGGGCCTGCGGGTCAAGGGCGGCGACCTGTTCCTCGCGGAGGCGAGCCCGGCGCTCCGCCGGCTCATCTCGCTCATGGAGAAGGGCCGGAGGTCGCCGCTGCCGGTGTTCGACACCCTGCCCCAGGCGCTGGCCGCCTGTGGCGTGTGCGCGGAGCCGGCGCCCCCGGGACCTCGTCACCTGCCGCTGCTGCGGGGGCTCCCCGCGCGGCCTGTCACGGGCCGGCGGCGCGGCACGATGCCGCCTTCGGCACCCGGCCGATCACCCTCCGCCCGGAGCCGCTGCGCGAGCGGGCCGGGCCCCTGAGAGGCCATGGAGTCGCGCGTACGGATGGCCGGGCAGGCGACCGCTTCGCACGCATAAGCCCGCGCCTGCGGGACAGGGGGAGAAGGTGTGGACAGTAGGACGAGACACGATCGTGGTGGCGGCCTCCGCCGGAGGAGTGGAGGCGCTGCGGACGCTGGTCGGATCACTGCCCGCTGATCTCCCCGCCACGGTGCTCGTGGTGCTCCACCTGCCGCCCCAGGGCGGCGGCGTGCTGGCCGGGATCCTCGACAGGGCGGGCCCGCTCAAGGCGGTCCCGGCCGAGGACATGCAGGAGTTGCGCCGGGGGCGGGTCTACGTGGCCAGGCCCGATCACCACCTGCTCGTCCACGAGGGCAAGGTCCGGCTGTCACGCGGCCCCCGGCACAACGGTCACCGCCCTGCGGCCGATCCGCTCTTCATGAGCGCGGCGCTCGACGCGGGGGAGCGGGTGGCCGCCGTCGTGCTGAGCGGCATGCTCGACGACGGCGTGCGGGGGTGCGTCGCGGTGGACCGCAGAGGAGGCGCGGTGGCGGTGCAGGATCCGGGCGAAGCGGCCTTCCCCGGCATGCCGGAGGCGGCCGTCGCCGCGGTCCCGAACGCGCCGTCGCTTCCCGTACGGGAGCTCGCCGACTGGCTGGTGCGGCAGAGCAGAACGCCTGTCATCACGGAGGCCAGGATGGACGACACGGAGATGATGCGGGAGGTCGGGCGGTTCCTGAGCGAGGAGCCCGCCCTGGCAGAGCCCGGTGGCACCCTCTCCGGACTCGGCTGCCCGGAATGCGGCGGTCCGATGTACGAACAGAGGGACGAGGGCCTCGCGCGCCTCGTCTGCCGGGTGGGACACGCCTGGTCCGACGAGAGCCTGGTCGGCGCCCAGTCGGACGCGGTGGAGAGAGCCCTGTGGATCGCCATCCAGCGGTTGGACGAGCGGGTGCGGATCCTCGGCCGGATGGCGCGGTCGGCGGAGGAGCGCGGCGGGAAGCACTCCCACGGCTTCATCCGGAAGGAGGCGGCGCGGACGCGTGAGGCCGTGGAGACCATCCGCATGGTGCAGGCCCGCATCAGCGGAGGCGACGACAGCCTGCTCCTGTCCTGAAGGAGGGCCTGACGGGGAGCACCGGCGCGGCGCTTCCCGTCAGGCGCGGGTGCGATCTAGATGCGGGAGATGCGCACGGCGTCGGCGATCACGTAGCCGGTGCCGCCGGTCCACCGGCTGACGCCCACGACGTTCTGCGTGCCGGCGTTGAGCTGGAAGGTGCCGATGCTCCGCCAGGCTCCGCCGCCGGAGCGCTGGTCGACGTAGACGGTCTGGTTGCCGCCTGCCGCCGCCACGATGTACGGGGCCGAGCTGTTGTATCCGGGATCACTGGGATACCAGACCTCGATCCGGTACGTGCCGGCGCTGGGGATGGCCGCCGAGTACCAGGCCGGGTCGCTGGCGGCCACCGGGTCGGCGAACCGGTAGTCGGCGCCGTGCCGCTGGCTGGAGTACGCCGAGGTGCCCCAGTTGGTGCTGGCGGTGAACTGGGAGCTGGCGTTGTCGACCGTGGTGGTCCAGGTCGGCGGGTTGGTGGTGCCTCCGTTCACGTAGTTCATGTACGTGGTCCAGTTCCAGTGCGGACCCGGGTCGGTGTGGGTCGCGCCGGGCACCTCGTTGTGGCCGATGATGCCGGTGCGGTTCTTCGGCACGCCGTACTTGTCGGCCAGGTGGCGGGTCAGCGCGGCCGAGGAGCGGTACATCGCGTCGGTGAACCAGGACGCGTCGTTGACCCAGCCCTCGTGCTCGATGCCGATGGAACGGTTGTTGTAGGTGGAGTTCCCGGCGTGCCAGCCGACGTCCTTGTCACGCACCATCTGGGTGATGGCGCCGTTGGACGACTTGACCACGTAGTGCGCCGAGACCTGGGCGGCCGGGTTCTGGAACCAGGAGATCGTGCCCGCGTAGGAGCCCTGGGTGACGTGGATGACGATGCGGTCGATGTTGTAGCTGGTCTCGCGGTTGGACACCCGGTAGTTGCTGGAGGAGGCGGCGACCCAGGCGGCCGGCGGGTAGTCGGGGCTGGCGACCGCGGCCTGCGCGTTGAGGTCGCGGGCCTTGGCCAGGTCACCGCGGTCGGCGGTGACCTCCTGCGGCTCGACGGTCACGCCGCGGGCCTGGAGGCCGAGGCCGAGCATCTCGTAGACGGCGTCGGCGTACAGCCGGGCCGTCTCGGGCGAGGAGGCGTGGCCGTACTCGGCGACCGCCTTGTACCAGCGGCCGGCGTCCTTCCTGGCGGCCTCGTCGAGGCCGAGCTTGTCGGCGTACGAGCGCAGCACGGCGGCGGCGCCGAGGATGTTGGCGGCGTCGTCCTTCTTCAGCGTGGCGGCCGGCTGCCCGGTGAGGGCGGCGGCTTCGGCGAGGGTCTTGTTGGTGGGGTTGTCGACGAGGTGCATGAGCCCGTAGCCGCCGCTGGCGCTGGGCTCGCCTGCGTGGCCGTCGAGGTGGGTCTCCGCGTAGCCGAGGGCGACGAGCAGGTCGCGGGGGACGTCGTGGGCGGCGGCGGCCTTGGCGAAGGCGTCCGACAGCGGGGTGCCGCGCTCCGCGAGGGCCGGCTGGACGGCGAGGACCAGGAGGGTGGAGAGGGCGGCGGCGACGAGGGCTACTAATCGAGTGCGTACCAGTGTCATGAGAACTCCACTCTGGGGGGTACCGCACGCACAGTAAGGGACTTTCATGACAGATGTCGATAATTGACATTACTCAGGTATTAAAGGAAACTTTCCGCCCGCGCGTCGGCGGCCCGGCAAAGTTGGGCCCCCGCGAAAGCTGTGAAAACTATTGCACCCTGATGACGATGCGCTGAAACTAATCTTCGTGACCACGCTCCTGCGCCTCGTCCTGGTAGCACTCACCGCCGCGCTCGGCACCCTCGTCGTCCCGGCCGCCCCCGCCGCCGCCGTGACCGCCCACGCCGCCTGCGCGACCGATCCGGCCACCCCCAAGCGCCAGCTCCGGGCGATGTGGATCTCCAGCGTCGCCAACATCGACTGGCCCAGCCGGACCGGCCTGAGCGTCTCCGCCCAGCAGGCGGAGTTCCGCGCCTGGCTGGACCTGGCCGTCCAGCGGCGCATGAACGCCGTGGTCGTGCAGGTCAGGCCCACCGCCGACACGTTCTGGCCGTCCTCGCTCGAACCGTGGTCGCAGTGGCTGACCGGCGCCCAGGGCGGCAACCCCGGCTACGACCCGCTCGCGTTCATGGTCACCGAGGCGCACAACCGCAACCTGGAGCTGCACGCCTGGTTCAACCCGTACCGGGTGGCCAACCACGCCGACCCGAACCAGCTGGTCTCCTCGCACCCGGCCCGCCGCAACCCCTCCTGGCGCTTCGCCTACGACGGCAAGCTCTACTACAACCCGGGCCTGCCGCAGGTGCGCGGCTTCATCGAAGACGTGATCATGGAAGCGGTCACCAGGTACGACATCGACGGCGTCCACCTCGACGACTACTTCTACCCGTATCCGGCCAGCGGCCAGACCATCCCGGACTCGGCCGCGTACGCCCAGTACGGCGGCGGCTTCGCCAGCGTGCACGACTGGCGGCGGGAGAACGTCAACCTGCTGGTACGCGAGCTCGACCAGCGCATCCACGCGGCCAAGCCGCACGTGGCCTTCGGCATCAGCCCGTTCGGCATCTGGCGCAACTCCGGCACCGACCCGCTCGGCTCGGCCACCTCCGGCCTGCAGTCGTACGACGCCATCTACGCCGACACCCGCCGATGGGTGAAGCAGGGCTGGGTCGACTACATCGCGCCGCAGCTCTACTGGCACATCGGCTACTCCGTCGCCGACTACCGGGTGCTGATCGCCTGGTGGGCGGACGTGGTCAGGAACACCGGCGTGCGACTCCTGGCCGGCCAGGCCTCCTACCGGGCCGGGGTGAGCAGCCACGGCGCCGACTGGCAGGACCCGGACGAGCTCAGCGACCACCTGCACCTCAACCGGCAGCACCCCGAGGTGGCCGGCGACATCTTCTTCAGCGCCAAGGACGTCAGGGCCAACCGGATCAACTCCTTCTCCATCCTCGCCGCCGCCCACTACGCGAAACCGTCGCTGCCGCACCCCCGCGGCACGGCCGCCGCCCCCGCCGCGCCCGCCATCACCTCCGCCACCCGCGGCTCGACCGGCGTGTCCCTCGCCTGGAACGGCGGCGGCACCACCTACGCCGTCTACCGGGTGAACGGCACCCCCTCGGCCGCCGACCCGTGCGCGTTCGCCGACGCCCGCAACCTGCTCGGCACCACCCGGTCCAGGACGTTCACCGACACCACGGCCGCCGCGGGGACCGCCTACACCTACTACGTGACCGCGCTCGGCCGCACCCACCAGGAGAGCGCGCCCAGCGCGGGCCGCGCGGTGACCGCCTCGGGCGGCACCGGGTTCTCCGTCACCGTGGACAACGCCGACGCCGCCTTCACCGCCGGCGCCAACTGGGGCTCCTCCGCGTTCTCCGCCGAGCGCCACGGCGCCGACTACCGCTTCGCCGACCCGGTGGCCGCCAGCGACCCGGCCTGGTTCCGGGCGACCATCCCGAGCGCGGGCACGTACCGCGTCGAGGTCTGGTATCCGGGCAACGCCGGGTACAACAGCGCGACCCCGCACATCGTCGCGGCCTCGGGCGGCAATCAGACCGTCACCGTCGACCAGCGCACCGGCGGCGGCGCCTGGCGGAGCATCGGCACCTTCTCCCTGAACGCGGGCACGTACAACGTGGTCGGCGTGAGCCGCTGGACGACGACGGCCGGTTACGTGATCGCCGACGCGGTGCGCATCACTCGAATCTGATGCCCGCCAGCCGCGCGGCGGTCTCCCGGTCCAGCACCCGGGCCGTGGCCGCCGGGGCCGGGTCGCCGGCCCGGACGCGGGCGAGCAGCGCCGCGCAGTGGCGCCGGTGACGGGCGAACGTGCGCCAGGGGACGACCCGGCCCCTGGCGCGCTGGCCCGCCATCGCCGCGCCGGCGGGCACGTCCAGGATCACCAGATGGAAGCCCGCGCCGGCGCGGCGGGCCAGCCGGGCGAAGCCGCGCAGCACCAGCGGGCCGCAGCCCCGGTTGTGCGCGACCACCGACTCGCCCCGCCCGAGCGCGGCCCGGATGCGCCGGATGTGCGTGACGAACACCACGGCCGTGCGCACCGGCTTCGGCGCCCAGGCGAGCGCGGCCGCCCAGCGCAGCCGGGACTGCATCGAGTCGACGACCGTCGCGCCACCCGCCCTGACCGGGGAACTCTCGGCTCCGGTCAGGGGGTAGAGGCGGCCCAGCAGCGTCGACTTGCCCGCCCCCGGCAGCCCGGTGATGATCACCAGGGAGCCCGCGGGGTAGCACAGCGGCTCGGCCGCCTTCCTGGCGGAGGGAACCGGGGCGGTCAAAGGCGCACATCCTCCCAATAGGACGGGAGGAGTATAGGGCTACGAACCACCCGGGCGCTGGTGACCGAACCTGACGGGTTCGAGCCCGCCGAGCCGCACGACCGGGTCGGCCAGCACCCTCTCCTCCGCGTCGCTCTCCACGGCCGGCTCGATCACCGGCTCGGTCTCGCCCGCGGCCACCATCCTGCGCGCCAGCCGCTCCCGCAGCCCGGCCGCCTCCTTGACGTGGGAGCGCAGCCCGGCCAGGTTCACCAGCTCGTGCGGGTCGCTGGCCAGGTCGTACAGGGCCTGCTCCCGGTAGCGGGGCGCGGCCCGGTCGTGCCAGCCGTCGGCGTCCTCGGCCACCACGTAGTACTTCCACCGCTCCGTGCGGATGCCGCGGCCCACCTCCGACTCGCTCACCTGGAAGAACACCTCCTCCGGCCAGTCGGCGCGGGCGTCGCGCAGCAGCGGCAGGAACGAGCGGCCCTGCATCTCCTCCGGCACCGGCAGCCCGGCCGCCTCCAGGAGCGTGGGCGGCAGGTCGATCGTCGACACCGGCCGTGCGATCGCGCCGCCGCCGTCGAAGCCCGGCCCGCGCAGCGCCAGCGGCACCCGCAGCGAGGCGTCGTGGCAGGACCGCTTGTACTCGTCGTTGCGGGTCTTGAAGTGGCTGCCGTGGTCGGAGGTGTAGGCCACGATCGTGTCGTCCAGCAGCTCCATGCTGCGCAGCGCGTCCAGCAGCCTGCCGAGCCCCTCGTCCAGCCGCTTGATCTGGCCGAGGTAGCCGCCCAGGTGCCGGTGCGCGGTGCCGCCCAGCGCGGCCAGGTCGGGCGGCAGCCAGCTCCCCTGGTAGCGCTCCTCGTACCCGTCGGGCGCCGGGTAGTTGTCCACCTCGTTCTGGTGGTGCGGCTCGATGAACGACAGGAACAGGAAGAACGGCTCGCGGCTGTGGTCGGCGACGTAGCGGATCGCCGCGTCGACCAGCGCGTCCGAGCGGTAGCCCGGCAGGAACACCGGCTCGCCCGCGTCGTCGTAGGTGATCGTCCGGTAGGCGTCGGAGGTGAACTCCAGGATGTTGGACGCCAGCCAGCTCCGGTAGCCGCCGCGCTCGTCCGCCGGCACCGGATCCCGGCTGCCCAGGTGCCACTTGCCGAGGTAACCGGTGGCGTAACCGGCCGCGCCGAAGTGGTGGGCCAGCGTCCGCTCCTCCGGCGGCAGCACGATGCCGTTGCGGTAGACCCCCGTCGTGGTCGGGTAGCGCCCGGTCTGCAGCGCCGACCGGGCCGGCGCGCACACCGGCTGCGGGGTCAGCGCCACCGCGGCCTGCGTCCCGTACCTGGCCATGCGGTCGAGGTTCGGGGTGAAGGCCGGGCCGACGGTGTCCCACCGCTGCTGGTCGGTGAGGACGACGATCACGTTCGGGCGCACTCGATGACTCCTAACGAAGGCCGGTCAGCGCGATACCGCGCACGAAGTATCGCTGGCTGACGATGAACAGCACGGCGGTGGGGACGAACAGGATCACCGAGCCCGCCGCCGTGAGATGCCAGAGCGTGAAGTACTCCTGGTTGAACAGCGTGAGCCCGACTGGGATCGTCCGCATCTCCGGCGTCGTGGTCGCCACCAGCGGCCACAGGAACTCGTTCCACTGGAACACGAACGTGAACAGCCCCAGCACGGCCAGCGCCGGCCGGGTCTGCGGCAGGATGATCCGCCGGTAGATCGCGAACTCCGAAGCGCCGTCGATCCGGGCCGCGCTGATCAGGTCGTCCGGGATCGGCTGGATGAACTGCCGCATCAGGAAGATCCCGAACGCGTCCATCAGGAACGGGGTGATCAATCCCTGGTACGTGTTGATCCACCCGAGATGCGCCATGAGCACGTACAAGGGGATCATCCGCACGAAGAACGGCACCATGAGCGTCGCCAGCAGCGCCACGAACAGCGTGTTGCGCAGCGGGAAGCGGAACTTCGCGAACACGTAGCCGACCAGCGGGTCGAACAGCAGGTGGGCCAGCGTGATCGCGCCCGCCACGACGAGGCTGTTGACGATGAAGTCGCCGAACGGCGCCCGCTCGAACAGCTCGGCGTAGTTGCCCCACTGCGGGCTCTCCGGCACGATCACCGCCTCGGCCGCGAGCGTCTCCGCCTCCGTCTGCAGCGACAGCGAGAGCATGTAGAGCAGCGGCAGCACCATCACCAGCGAGGCGACGGTGAGCATCAGGTAGATCAGCGCGCGCCGCATCAGTACTGCACCTCCCCGCGCCGCCCGGCCCGCAGCTGGATCAGGGTGAAGGCGACGATCACCACCAGGAGCAGCACCGACTGCGCCGAGGCGTAACCGAAGTCGCGGGCGCGGAAGGCCACGTTGAAGATGTGGAACACCGACAGGTCGGTGGCGTCGCCCGGCCCGCCGTTGGTGATGATGTACGCCTGACCGAAGGCCTGGAGCCCCGAGATCACCGCCATCACCGACACGAACAGCGTCGTCGGCGCCAGCAGCGGCAGCGTGATCCGCCAGAACCGGTGCCAGCCGTCGGCCCCGTCGATCTTCGCCGCCTCGTGGAACGTCTCCGGGATGCCCTGCAGCCCGGCCAGGAACAGCACCATCGTGTAGCCCGCGCTCTGCCAGAGCGTGATCGCGGCGATGGTGAGCAGCGGATGCGTGTTGAGCCACTGCTGCTCGGGCAGCCCGACGGCGGACAGCGACCGGTTCAGCACGCCCAGCTCCGGGTCGAGGATGTTGCGCCACAGCAGCCCGACGATCGCCACCGACGTCAGGTAGGGCACGAGCAGCATCATCCGGAACGCCACCCGGCCCCGCAGCGGCCGGTCCAGGGCCAGCGCCAGGGCCAGCCCGAGCACGATCGACCCCGCCACCACCGCCATCGCGAACGCGACCGTCACCAGGAACGAGTGGCGCACCGACGGGTCGGCCAGGGCCTGGGCGTAGTTGCCCAGGCCCGTGAAGCGGTCCGCCTGCGGCCCGGTCATCAGGCTCGTGGAGACGACGTTCCCGATCGGCAGGTAGAAGAACGCGGCGAAGAACAGGATCGCCGGCAGCAGGAACAGGTAGGCGGTGCGGGCGTACCTGGCCGACAGGGTGCGCGGGCGGAGCACGCTCACTTCAGGAAGCCCTTGGCCGTCTCGGCGAGGGCCTCGATCGCCTCCTCCGCCGGCCGGTTCTGGATCACCACCGACTGGTACATCTTCTTCAGCTCCTCGTCGAACCTGCCCGACTGGCCGGTCAGCCGGATCTCCTGGCTGGAGTCCTGGGCGTAGCCGAGCGCATCGGCGAAGGGCTTGATCAGCGGGTCGTTCCCCACCTCGGGCAGCTCGGCCCAGGAGACGCGCGGCATGAGCATGCCGACCTCCTCGGTGGCCGCCCGCTCGACCTCCAGGGCGGTGATGCGCTTGATGAAGTCCCACGACAGGTCGGGCCTGGCGGCCTTGGACGGCACGAGCAGGCTGGTGCCGGCCGCGTTGGTGGCCTGCCCGTCCTTCTTGAGCGGGGCGGCCAGGCCGAGCTCGATGTCGGGGCTGGTCTCCTTGATCGGCCCGAGGTCCCAGGGTCCCGTGATGATCATCGCGGCCCGCCCGGCGGAGAACAGCTTCTGCGGTCCCGAGTAGTCGGTGCCCGACACCGGCACCGGCGCCACCTTGTGCCTGTGCACCAGGTCGGCCTGGAACCGCATGGCCTCGACCGCCTTGTCACGCGGCGTCAGCACTTCCTTGGTGCCGGGGTCGTAGTGACGGACGCCGGCCTGCAGCAGCCAGGGGTTGGCGTAGGTGTGGTCCTGGTTGAGCGCGATGCCGTACACGTCATCCTTGGTGAGCTTCCTGGCCGCCTCCAGCAGCTCCTCCCAGGTGGTCGGCGGCTGGACGCCGGCCGCGTCGAGCATCCCCTTGTTGTAGAAGAGCAGGGTGCACGTCAGGTGGAGCTGCACCCCGTACACCTGGCCCTGGTAGGAGTTGCGCTCGACCGTGACCGGCTGCCAGTCGGCGGGGAAGCCCATGGCGGCGCCGTCGCGGTCGACGTACTCCTGGAGCGAGCGGGCGTTGCCGGAGAGCGCGAACTCCTGCACCCACCCGCCGGGCTCCTCGACCACGTCCGGCACGACCCCGGAGGCGAAGTCGGCCAGCAGCCGGGTGCGCAGGTCGGGCCACTGGTACTTCTGGAAGTTGACGGTGACCTTGTTGGCCTGCTCGAACTCGGCGATCACCTTGCGGTAGGCCTGGTAGTCGTGGCCGGCGTTCCAGTAGACGGTGAACGTGCCGGGCTCGGCGCCCGGCGCGGGCGGGGCGCCCGCGCACGCGGACAGGATGGGTACGGTCGCGGCGGCGGAGGCGAGGCGGAGCAGGTCCCGGCGGGAAAGGTGGGGAGACATCTGCGTCGGTTTCCCTTCTAGGAGGAGCCCCTCCGCACGAACGTCCACGGGCGGACGATCTCGCGGGCGGGCGGTGGCTCCTCGGCCTGGAGCCGGTCGAAGAGCAGGCGGACGACGTCGGTGTAGTCGTGCCGGATGGGGCCAACGGTGCTGAGCTGGGGGTTGGTGATGAGGCCTTCGTCGATGTTGCCGACGCCGACCACCGCGACGTCGGCGGGCACGCGCAGCCCGGCGTCCCTGACCGCCCAGATCGTGCTGATCGCGGCCCGGTCGCTGGCGGCGAAGACGGCGTCGGGAGGGTCGGGGGAGCGCAGCAGACCGGTCGCCGCCTGGTAGGCGCTCACCCGGTCGTCGGCGCCCGACACCACGGTCCGCTGTTCGATCCCGTGGCGGTCGAGCGCCGTGTGGTAGCCGAGGAGCCGGCCGATCGGCCGGTCGCGGTAGAGCTCGTAGCGCTGCGCGAGGAAGGCGACGCGCCGCCGCCCTTGGGCGATCAGGTGCTCCACCGCCTCGGCCGACACCTCGGTCTCGGGCGCCCGTACGACGTCGCAGCCGGGCGGCACGGGGCCGTTGCCGATCACGACGGTCGGCAGCCGGGCGGACACGACCTGGGCGAGCAGCTCCTCGGTGAGGTGGTCGCCGACGTTGTTGACGAGCACCGCGTCCGCGATGCCGCCGCGCAGCACGTCGACCGCTGCCACGGCGCGGGCCTCGGAGTAGACGGCCAGCGTGACGACGGAGTATCCGTGGCCGTCGGCCATCTCGTGCAGGTCGCGGGCCAGTCGCTCGTCGGTCGGCACCCCGCCGAACGAGCCCTGGACCAGGCACACCCGCTGCGTCCTGCGCCTGCGCAGGCTCCTGGCGGCCTGGTTGGGGGTGTAGCCGAGCCGGGCGGCGGCGTCGAGGACGCGCTGCCTGGTCTCGGCGCCGACGCGCCGGTCCCGCCCGCTGAGGACGTACGAGACGGTGGCGGTCGACACCCCGGCCAGCTCGGCTACCTGCTTGGCGGTGGGTCGCATGTTATACGTATAACGTAGTATTCCCTATATGTAAAGAGGGTTTTGATGACCGTGCGATGATGCCCGATGCCTCTGCTGTGCGAGGCGCGGTCCCGTACGTTCCCGCTCATAGTTAATCGTTTAACACTCGCCGCGCTTCCTGTGAAGAGGTCGGCGGGAACTCTGCGTCAGCGCACGGTGTCCACGATCGCCTCCGCGGCGGGGTGCCAGGGCCGGCCGGGCGGGCCGGTGAGCACCAGTCTCCTGGTGACCCGCTGGTCGAGCGGCACCAGGACGAGCCGGGTGTCGATCATCGCGGCGGTGAGGCCGGGCACGACGGTCACCCCGACGCCGGAGCGCACCATGGCGAGCAGCGTGCCCATCTCGCGGATCCGGTGCGTGGGCGTGAACGGCACGCCTCCCCGCCGGAAGACCTCCCTGATGTGCGGCTCGCAGCCGCCGCACGACAGCAGGAAGGCGTCGTCCGCCAGGTCCGCCATGCTGACGGACGGTTCCCCGGCGAGAGGGTGGTCCCGGCGGAGCAGGGCGTGGAAGGCGTCCTCGCCGACGACCGCCCCGGCGCCCGGAGGCGGATCGACCAGCACGGCGAGTTCGACGGTGGAGTCCGCGAGCCAGTCGGCGACCTCGTCGTCCTCGCCCTCGAACACGATGATCTCGACCTTGGGGAAGTCGGACCTCCAGCGGTTCAGCAGGCCGGGGAGGAGCCCCTGGCACACGCTCGGCGGGGCGGCCAGCCTGATGGCCCCGCTCGGCACGCCGTCCCGCCGGGCGACGAGGTCCTCGATGGCGACGGCGGCCGCGACGGCCGCGCGGGCGTGCGCGAGGATCCGTTCGCCGAACGCGGTGGGCCGCGGCCCGCCCTGGCGGAGCAGCACCGGAGTCCCGAGCGTCCGCTCCAGCGCGGCGACGGAGTGGGAGACGGCCGACTGGCTCACCCCGAGGCTGTCGGCCGCGGCGCCGAAGCCGCCTTCGTCCAGCACCGCCACGAACGCCTTCAGCTGCGCGATGTGCACCGTCATGAGCGTCCTTCATGGCATCGGTGGTCCGACTTGTTGGACTCATGATTCCCGCGTGAGCAGGATGCCGTCCATAGCCACACCGAGGGAGGCCGGATGCGCTGGATGCCGGGGTTCGTAATGCTGTCGGTCATCTGGGGAGCGAGCTTCGCGCTGATCAAGATCGCGGTCGAGGCGGGGGTCCCGCCGCTGTGGGTCGCGTTCTGGCGATGTCTCTTCGGCGCGCTGGCTCTCCTCGCGGTGTGCGCGCTCCGGCGCGAGCGCCTTCCGCGCGACCGCACCGTGTGGGGGCACGCGCTGGTGGTGGCCGCGCTGCTCAACGCGGTGCCGTTCACCTTCCTCGCGTACGGCGAGACGCTGGTGAGCTCGGTGCTCGCCGGGGTGTGGAACGCGACGACGCCGCTGACCACGCTGGTGTTCGTCATCCTGATGGTGCCGCAGGAGAGGCCGACCGCCCGGCGCCTGCTCGGGCTGCTCGTCGGCTTCGCGGGGGTCCTCGTGGTCCTCGGGATCTGGCAGGGCGTGGACGGCGCCCCGGTGGCCGGGAGCCTCGCCTGCCTGGCGGCGACGACCTGCTACGGGGCCGGTTTCGCCTACACCCGCAGGTTCTACTCCGCGCGGGAGGGCTCCGCCGCCGCCCTGTCGGCCGTGCAGATCGTCTGCGCGACCGCCCAGCTGGCCGTCTTCGCTCCCCTCGGCGGTGGCGGCCCGTCCTGGCCGGGCGTGCCGGCCGCGGCGGCGCTCGTGGTGCTCGGCGCCGTCGGGACAGGTCTGGCGTACATCCTGAACCTGCGGGTGATCCGCTCGGCGGGGTCCACGGTGGCCGCCACCGTGACGTACGTGACCCCCGTGTGGTCGACGTCGCTCGGCGTGACGCTGCTCGGCGAACCGCTGGGCTGGAACGTCGTCGCGGGCGGGGTCCTCGTGATCGCCGGGGTCTTCCTCTCGCGCACGGACCGGGCGGCGCCTGGGGTCCTCTCCGGGTCCCGGCACGCCGCGCCCCGGGATCCGGAGAGGACCCCGGGACATCCCGTCAGCCGGCGTCGAGGGCTGCGGTGATCTTGCGGGCCATCTCCGCCATGACTGGGCCGGGCTCGCCTTCCTGTGCCCGGGCGGCTGCTTCGACGGCGATGAGGACGGTGTCGCGGAAGTCGCCGGCCGCCGCCGGATCCTGCCGCTTGAGCAGGCTCATGGCCTCCGTCAGGGCCGGCAGCACATGGTCGGCGAGCGCGGCCACGGACTTGCCGTTCAGGTCGATGTCTCTGGTCTTCTCGGCGAGCGCGTGCCCGACCGGGCCGGTCGCGGAGTACAGAGCGACGGAGCCGCCGGTGGCGACCTTGTGGGGCTTGCCGGAGGCGGCGGCCAGCAGCGAGACGGCGCCGTAGGCGGCGGTGCGCAGGGTGCGCTTGTCCTGGTCGGTGAGGGTGATGGACATGGTGGTGTGCTCCTTCGCGGGGTCGGTGTTAGTCGTCGATGGCCTGGTAGAGCGTGGTCCAGAAGTCGTGGATCAACCGCGCGGGATCCGGGACGGACAGCCCGACCTGGGTGAGCAGGATGCCGACGAGCCGGTTGTGCGGGTCGGCGTAGCTCGTGGTGCCGGTGCCGCCGTCCCAGCCGAACTGGCCGACCGGAGCGTAGTCGCCGCGATAGGTGCGCACCGCCATCCCCACGCCCCAGCCGCCGTGCTGGCCCTGGCCGTGCGAGATGTGGACGTTGTCGACGGCCATGGCGGTGCGGGCGGCGGTCTGCTCGGGCGTGAGCCGGTTGGTGGTCATGAGCTCGACGGCGGGCCGCGACAGGATCCGCTTCCCTTCGTGCACCCCGCCGTTCAGCAGCATCCGGAAGTAGGCGTGGTAGTCGTCGACGGTGGACACCAGCCCGCCGCCGCCTCCCTGGAACGCCGGCGGCTCGCTCCACCGCCCTCCCTTGGCCTCGTCCCACACCAGGAACTCGCCGGTCTGCGGGTCGGGGGCGTAGAGAGTCGGCAGCCGGTCGAGCCGGTCGGCGGGCACGTGGAAACCGGTGTCGTTCATCCCGAGCGGGTCGAAGACGCGCTCGCGCAGGAAATCCTCGAACGACCGGCCGGTGACCCGGGCCACCAGCACCCCGAGCAGGTCGTTGCTGATCTGGTACTGCCAGTGCTCGCCGGGCTGGTGCATCAGCGGAAGCTCGCCCAGACGGCGCATCCACTCGTCAGGCTCGGGCATCGGCACCGGCAGGTTGGGCGTGAGCCCTCGCTCGAAGACCGCGTTCATGATCGGCGTGCCGAGCGCCATCATGTCCATGCCGAGCCCGAACGTGGAGGTCAGCAGGTCACGTACGGTGATCGGCCGCCGCGCCGGCACGGTGTCGTCCAGCGGGCCGTCGATCCGCCTCAGCACCCGCCGGTCGGCCAGTTCGGGCAGCCATGGCTCCACCGGGTCGTCCAGCCGCAGCCGGCACTCGTCCAGCAGCACCATCGCCCCCGCGACCGTGACCGGCTTGGACGTGGAGGCCATCCGGAAGATCGTGTCGCGGCTCATCGGCGCGCCGCCGTCGCGGTGCATCGTCCCGAGCGCCTCGACATGCGTCCGGCCGCCACGGCTGACCAGGGCGACGAGCCCGGGGATCTTCCCGGAGTCGACATGCTCGGCCAGCACCTCGCGCATCTTGCGTAGCCCTGCCGCGGAGAAGCCGCCGTTGCTGTGTTCCATCATCATCCCCTCGCTCACCGTCTGTTCGGAAATCTTTGAACACATGGAAAGCTACATTGCATTCAAGAATCAGTCAACACAAAAAAGCGTGCATCTTTCCTGTTGAAGCAGCATCTAGATGCTTGCATTGCAATGAGACTGGAGCTGAACGCAATGAATGATCAAGCAGGCATTGCAACAGACTCGGAGTGAATGCATACTGTGCAGCGAGCGCGCGCATGCCGGCGGATGGGAGACGAACACCGATGCCCGGAGGCAGACTCACTGACGAGGACCGTCGGCACATCGCCGAGGGGCTGGCCGAGGGGCTCGGATACGCGGAGATCGGCCGGCGCCTGGGGCGGCCCGCCTCGACCGTGATGCGGGAGGTCGCCCGCAACGGCGGGCCCGACGACTACCGTGCGGACCGGGCCCACGAGGCCGCGCGGCATCGTGCGCGCCGGCACAAGCCGTCCCGGCCGCCGGCGCCGCCGATCCCCGACGACGACCACGGGCGTGATCCCCGAGCGGTGCTCGACTTCACGGAGTCCTTCACCGAGCTTCTCGTCCAGCAGGGGCTGCCCCGGATGGAGGCCCGGGTGCTGGCCTGCCTGTACATCACGGACTCCGGCACGCTCACTGCCGCCGACCTGGTCCAGCGGCTCCGCGTCAGCCCGGCGTCGATCTCGCACGCCATCGCCTTCCTCGAACAGCAGGGAATGCTGAGGCGCGAGCGGGTTCCCGGCGCGCGTCGCGAACGCTATGTCGTCGACGACGAGATCTGGCTCCCGAACCTCCTCGCGGCTCTGCGGATGAACGAGGCCCTGGCGGCCGCGTCACGGCGCGGGGCCGAGATCCTCGGGGTCACGACGCCGGCGGGGGCCCGCTTCGAGACCTCCGCCGAACTCCTCCTCCTCCTGAGCGAGGCCTTCCGGCAGGTCATCGAGCGGTGGCAGCAGAACCCGGCCCTCCGGGGCGAACGCGCGGACGGGCCCGGCGTGCGCAGGTGAGAACTGCCGGACGGTTGCGCTTATATGAAGACCGGTCTATTTT
This sequence comes from Nonomuraea sp. C10, assembly GCF_008017515.1. Classification (NCBI taxonomy): domain Bacteria; kingdom Bacillati; phylum Actinomycetota; class Actinomycetes; order Streptosporangiales; family Streptosporangiaceae; genus Nonomuraea; species Nonomuraea sp. C10. The sequence goes on along the minus strand of NZ_VPFF01000003.1, from coordinate 686,010 downwards.
CACTCGTGTGGGACGCAAAGGGGACCAGACGCGGGCGCGGCTGCTCGACGCGACGCAGGAGCTGATCGAGGCCGGGGGATACTCCGCCGCCGGGCTCAACCAGGTGATCGCCGCCAGCGGCATGCCCAGGGGATCGCTCTACTTCCACTTCCCCGGCGGCAAGGACCACCTGGTCACCGAGGCGCTGCGGCGGGCCGGCCGGGAGATCGAGCAGGCCGTGCGTGACCTCGCGGACGCCGCCCCCGACACCGTCTCCCTGGTGACCGGCGTCATCCACCTGCTGGCCGACCGGCTGGAGGCGTCGGGCTGGCGCAAGGGCTGCCCGGTGGCTACGGTCGCCCTGGAGATGGCGGCCGGGAACGACGCGCTCCAGCAGGTCTGCGCCGAGGTCTACGACTCGTGGGAGGCCATACTCCGGGAGCGGCTCGCCGCCGGCGGGCACCCCGACGCTGACGACGCCGCCACGACCGTCCTGGCCCTGATCGAGGGCGCGCTGCTGCTGGCCAGAGCGCGACGCAGCCGCGAGCCTCTGGACCGGGCGGCCCGGAAGGTCGCCGCCCTGCTGTGAACGACGGCCGAGACCGGCCGACCCATGCCCTCAAAATATGTAGACCGATCTATTTGCAAGGAGTTGCCATGCGACCCGACTCGATCGTCTTCGGCGCCGCGGGGTTCGTCGGCCGTGCCCTGGTCGAGGAGCTCCTGCGGCGCGGCCACGGCGTCGCCGCCGCCGTCCGCGGCGGGGGAGACCGCCTGGCTTCCGCGCTCGCCGAACGCGACGTCCCCCTCGACGGCCTCCGCGTCGTGACCGCCGACATCACCCGCCCCGGCCTCGGTCTGGCGGACGACCTGGCAGACGTACGCGACGTCTACAACACCGCCGCCCGGTTCGCCTTCGGCCTGGGCGTCACGGAGGCGCGAGCCGTGAACGTCACCGGTGCGCTCAACGTCCTCGACTGGGCCGCCACCCTGACGTACCTGCGCCGGGTGGTGCACATCAGCGGATACCGGGTGAGCGGTGGCGGCGCCCCCGACTACCGCAGGCTGGGCGCCTACGAGGGGTCCAAGCGGGAGGGCGACACGGCGGTACGGGCCCGCGCCCAGGAGAGGGGCATCCCGCTGACCATCGCCAACCCGGCCACCGTGATCGGCCCCGGCCAGTTCATCGGCCTCGCCTCGCTGGTGTCCGACCTCTGGCGCGGCCGGCTGCCCGCCGTCCCGGGAGGCCCCGAGGTGTTCGTGCCCGTGGTCGACCTCGGCTATCTCGCCGCCTTCCTCGCCGACCTCCCCTCGGACGAGAGGACCGAGGGCAACGCCTACTGGGTGCTCGACGAGGAGACACCCCACCTGCCCGACCTCGTCAAGCTGATCGCCGCACACCTCGGAGTCCCGGCGCCGGAACGCACGATCCCGGTCGGGCTGCTGCGGCGCCTCCCCCGTACGATCACCGGAGCCGAGCCGGAGACCCTGTCCTTCCTGTCCGCGGACCGCTACGACACCGCCTCCGCCCAGGCCGTCGCCAGGCGTCCCATGCCCCCGGTCGGACCGGCGCTCAAGCGGTGGGCCGACGACCTCGTCGCCACCGGCTTCGGCACGTCCGCCCCGCCGCGCGGACCGTACGGGTTCCACCGGGTCGCGGGCAGCGCGACGTGGCTGACCGGTGAGCGCGAGCACCCGTCCCACGTCCTGCTGCACGGGCTGCCGCTCGACTCCGCGTCGTGGTCGGAGGTGGTCGAACGGCTCGACGCCCCCGTCCTCGCCGCCGACCTGCCCGGTCTCGGCCGGTCGTCCCCCGCCGACGGGCCTCTGGAGGACTGGCTGGCCGAGCTCCTCCGTCCGGTCGGGAGCCGGCCCACGCTGGTGGCCCACTCCCTGGCGTGCGGTCCTGCCGTCCGTCACGCGGCGGCCCACCCCGACGGCCTCTCCCGCCTCGTGCTGGTCGCCCCGGCGTTCCTCCAGGCTCCCGTCCCGTGGCCGCGGCGCTCCTCGCTCGCCGTCCCCGTGCTGCGGCGCATGACCTCCGCCCGCCTGGCCCGCGCGCTCGGCGTCCCCGAGAGCCCCGCCACCGCCAGTGCCGCCGCGAACCTCGCCCGCCCCGGTCACGCCCGCCGCGTCGTCGCCGCCCTGCGAGCCGCCCGCGCCGGCCTCGCGAGCACGCTGTCCCGGGTGACGGTGCCCGTGGACATCGTCGTGGGCTCGGCCGACCCGCTGGTCACGCCCGTGGACAGGCCGGTGACGGTGATCGAGGGAGCCGGCCACTACCCTCAGCTGACCCATCCGGACGACCTCGTCCACGCGCTCGCCGGCGCGGGCACACCGCCCAGAATCGGCCTCTAGACTCACCGATCATGACGAACATAGACGAGCAGGGCAGGCCGGAACCTCCTGTCAACGCCGACGAGACCGGCACCCTCCTGGGCTTCCTCGACTTCCAGCGTGCCACGTTCGAGTGGAAGATCGGCGGCCTGGACGCGGCCGGCCTGAACGTGACCGTCGCCGCCTCCTCGATGACCCTCGGCGGCATGATCAAACACCTGGCCTACGTCGAGGACTACTGGTTCTCGGCGTTCCTGCACGGCCGCGACGCGCACGCCCCGTGGGACGCGGTCGACTGGAAGGCCGACAGCGACTGGGACTGGCACTCGGCCGACCAGGACACGCCGGAGCAGCTCATGGAGCTCTGGCAGGACGCCGTGAGCCGCTCCCGCGCCGCCGTCAAGGATGCGCTGGCCGACGGCGGCCCGGAGCAACTCGCCCGCCGCACCTGGCCCAACGGCGACACCCCCAACCTGCGCTGGATCCTGTGCCACATGATCGAGGAGTACGCCCGCCACAACGGCCACGCCGACCTCATCCGCGAGTCGATCGACGGCCTCACCGGCGAGTAGGCGACGCTCAGCCCTTCGCGGAGTCGTACTCCTCGCGGGCTGTCTGGACGGCCGGGAGGCGGCGTTCGGTCCATTCGGCGAGGGAGCGGACCTGGGTGGCGGCTTCGCGGCCGAGAGGGGTGAGGGAGTAGTCGACGTGGGGCGGGATGACCGGACGGGCGTCGCGGCGGACGAAGCCGTCGCGCTCCAGGGTCTGGAGGGTCTGGGCGAGCATCTTCTCGCTGACCCTGCCGATCTCGCGACGCAGCTCGCTGAAGCGGTGGGTGCGTTTCTCCAACGCCAGCAGGATGAGGACGCCCCAGCGGCTGGTGACGTGCTCCAGGACGAGCCGGTACGGGCACGTCTCCTCCGTGACCCTTACTTTCATGTCAGTACCTTACTTTGAAGTGTGTACTCCTTCCAGAGTGAGTTTCCTGCCTAAGCTGGGCGGAAACGGCAGAAGGGATGTCACGCATCATGAGTTTCGTCGTCACCGGAGCCTCCGGACACCTCGGCGGCCTGGTCGTGGACGGGTTGCTGAAGGCGGGCGAGCCCGTCGCCGCCGTGGTCCGCGACAAGGACAAGGCCGCCCGTCTGGCCGAGCGGGGTGTGGAGGTGCGGGTCGCCGACTACGACGAGCCCGAGGCGTTGCGTGAGGCCTTCCGCGCGGGCGACAGGGTGCTGTTCGTCTCGGGCAGCGAGCCGGGGCGGCGCGAGCCCCAGCACCGCAACGTGGTCGAGGCGGCCCGCGACGCGGGTGTGGCGCTGCTCGCCTACACCAGCGTGCTCGGCGGGCCCGAGGCCGACTTCGTCCTGGCCGCCGACCACAAGGCCACCGAGCAGGCCATCCTCGACGCCGGGGTGCCGTACACGTTCCTGCGCAACGGCTTCTACCACGAGGTCTACACCGAGACCATCCCCCAGGCCCTGGAACGCGGAGCCGTCACCGCCTCCGCCGGCGACGGGCGGATCGCCACCGCCTCGCGGGCCGACTACGCCGCGGCGGCCGTCGCCGTCCTCACCGGCGAGGGTCACGAGGGCAGGGCGTACGAGCTGTGCGGCGACACGGCGTGGTCCTTCGCCGAGTTCGCGGCCGAGCTGTCGAAGCAGTCGGGCCGGGCGGTCGAGTACCGGCCCCTGACCACCGAGGAACACCGGGGCCTCCTGCTCGGCGCCGGGCTGCCCGAGCCGGTGGCGGACCTGGTGGCCGACATCGACCGGGCGATCGAGCGCGGCCTGCTCACCCGTACCTCCGACGACCTGCGGCACCTCATCGGCCGGCCCCCGACCCCACTCGCCGAGGCCATCACGAGCGCGCTCAAGCACTGACCCGAGCTCTCGATGTGCCCAAGCTGAGACCCCTTGGTCAGCTCGATGGCTGAGCTTGTTCCGCTGCGTCGGCCTCGTGGTCGGCAGGGTTAGCCGTGCCGCTGTGCGGCCGGGGGAGGGGCGGTGCTGCCGCGGGGGACGAGGCGGGGAGCCTGGTCGCGGATGGCCTCGACCTCCTGCCCTTCGATCAGTGACAGCAGCGCCCGCGCCGCGTGCGCCCCGTAGGCCGGGATGTCGCGGGTGAGCGCGCTGAGGGCGGGCCGGACGATCTGGGAGAGCGGCGAGTCGTCCCAGGCCACGATCGACAGGTCGGCCGGCACCCGGAGCCGCAGCTCGTCGGCGGCCGACATGCCCGCGACCGCCATGATGTCGTTGTCGTACATGATGGCCGTCGGGCGGGTGGCGGCGCTCATCAGCCGGCGGGTGGCGTGGGCGCCCTCCTCGCCGGTGTAGTCGGTGTGCATGATCGTGTGCCACTCCAGCCCGAGCTCCCGGCAGGCGGCGGTGAACGCCTGGTCGCGCAGGACGGTGTGGACGAGGTCGGGCAGCCCGGCGACGCGGGCGACGCGCCTGTGGCCTAGGGCGTGCAGATACTCGACCGTCTCGCGGACGGCGGCGGCGTCGTCGGCCCAGACGGGGGTGAGCGCGCCGGCTTCGGACGGGTCGCCGAGGACGACGGCGGGCATGCCGAGCTCGTGCAGCGCCGTGACGCGGGGGTCGGAGAAGCGCAGGTCGACGAGGATGGCGCCGTCGACGCGGCCCTCGCCCCACCAGCGCCGGTAGACCTCGGTCTCCTGCTCGGGGGCGGTGACGACCTGGAGCATGAGGGCGTAGGAGCGGGCGGACAGCTCGGTCTCGATGCCGCTGATCAGCTCCATGAAGAACGGCTCGACGCCGAGGATGCGGGCGGGGCGGCACAGGGTGAGCCCGACGGAGCGGGCCTGAGCGCCGTTGAGCGCGCGGGCGGCGCTGTTGGGCCGCCAGCCGATCTCCTCGGCGATGGCCTTGATCGCCGCGCGCTTCGCGGGCGACACGCCGGGGCGGTCGTTGAGCGCGTAGGAGACGGCCACTTTGGAGACCCCCGCCCTGCGCGCGATGTCGGCGATCGTTGGTCGCTTCACCGAGCCCCCTGGATGTGAACCGGTTAGTCAGGTACGTGAACGCACCTTACTACCGGCGAGAAGGGCGCGCACCTGCGAAACCGTCGTTGGGAGCGCTCCCTCGGCTTAACCGGTCCTCCGAACGGTGCATCTCAAACTCGTTACGACCCTTGACGCGATCGTCGCACCGATTTTACCGTCGCGGTACTTATCCGGTTCAGCGACAAGCCGTCCGTGACATTTCGGGAGCGCTCCCACAAGGCAGCAGCGGACGGCCGTGCGGCGGCGTATGTCCCGGGCCGCCCAACGTTCGGGGGTTGGACAGACGGTCGACCTCCGCCGACAAGGCGGGGGAAGGAGAGCACAGATGCAGACCCGGGCGCGGATTCTCATACCGCTCCTCGCGGCGGGCCTGGCCGCAGCCGCCTGTACCGGTGGCGGCGGCACCGCCGCACCGACACCCGCGACCTCCCAGGCGGGCAGCCCGCCCGCCCAGGGCAACGCCGGCGCGCTGCCCCGCAACGAGACGCTGTACACGACCGGCACCCAGTGGGGCCCGCCGGCCAACTTCAACCCGATCCGCGAGTGGGACTCCGCCACCGGGACCAAGGGCCTGGTGTACGAGACGCTCTTCCACTACGACCCGAACGCGGGCAAACTCGTCCCCTGGATCGCCGAGAGCGGCAGCTGGACGGACGACAAGACGTACGAGGCCAAGATCCGCCAGGGCGTCACCTGGGCCGACGGCAAGCCGCTGACCGCCAAGGACGTCGCCTTCTCCTACGGCCTAGGCAAGATGGAGACCGTCCCGTTCCACAACATGTGGGACTGGCTGGAGAACGTGGAGGCGGTCGACGACCAGACGGTCCGCTTCTCCTTCTCCGAGGCCAACTACCAGGAGTGGGACTTCAACCTCTACAGCCGCGTCATCGTCCCCGAGCACGTGTGGAGCGGCCGCTCCGAGGAGGACGTGCTCAACGGCGTCAACGAGAACCCGGTGGGCAGCGGCGCCTACAAGTACCAGAGCCACGACCAGGACCGCGTGGTCTGGGTCAAGCGTGACGACTGGTGGGGCAAGACCGCGCTCGGCATGGAGCCCAAGCCCAAGTACATCGTGGACGTGGCCAACCCGAGCAACGAGGTCGCCATGGGCATGCTGCTGCAGAAGGGCCTGGACCTCAGCAACAACTTCATGCCCGGCGTGGCGAACCTGATCAACGGCAACTTCGGCATCACCTCGTACTACGACGAGCCGCCGTACATGCTGTCCGCCAACACCGCCTGGCTGGTGCCCAACACCACCAAGAAGCCGATGGACGACCCCGCCTTCCGCAAGGCGCTGGCCACCTCGGTCGACGTCAAGAAGATCGTCGAGGGCGTCTACGGCAACCTGGTCAAGGCGGCCAGCCCGACCGGCCTGCTGCCGCAGTGGGACCAGTTCGTCGACCAGGCCGTGGTGAGCTCCGACGGCTTCACGTTCAACACCGACGAGGCCAAGAAGATGCTGGCCGACGCCGGATACCGCGACCGCGACGGCGACGGGCTGGTGGAGAACAAGGACGGCTCGAAGATCAGCCTGACCATCGAGGTGCCCACCGGCTGGACCGACTGGATGGAGGCGGCCCGGGTCATCTCCAGCAGCGGCAAGGCGGCCGGCATCGAGATCACCCCCGAGTTCCCCGACTTCAACGCCCTGGTGGAGAAGCGCGGCAAGGGCAACTTCGACCTGGTCATCAACAACGAGCGCCAGCTGTCCAGCAGCCCGTGGACCTACTACGACTACATGTTCCAGCTCCCGATCCGGAAGGTGCAGAACACCACCAACTTCGGGCGCTACGAGAACAAGGAGGCCTGGGAGCTGGTCCAGCAGCTCGACAAGGTCAAGACGGACGACGTCGAGGGGATGAAGGAGGTCATCTCCAAGATCCAGAAGATCCACATGGACGACATGCCGATCATCCCGCTCTGGTACAACGGCATGTGGGCCCAGGCCAGCAACGCGACCTGGAAGAACTGGCCCTCCGCGGCGGAAGGCGCCCCCAAGCACGCGCCCACGATGTGGCGCAACTGGATGGAGCTCGGCGGCTTCGAGACGCTGACCCAGCTCCAGCCGGCGGCCGGCTGACCTGACACAACGGCGCCCCCTCCGCCCGTCCTCCGGGCGGAGGGGGTCCCTTGGGGAGATCTTCGTGCGCCAATACTTCGGCAGGAAACTGTTCATCTACGGCCTCACCTTCGTGGCCGCCGTCACGGTCAACTGGGTGATCCCGCGCTTCATGCCCGGCGACCCGGTCGCGAGCATGCTGGCCAGGGCCCGCGTCTCACAGCCCGAGGCCGTCGAGGCGATGCGGGTCTACTACACCAACCTCTTCGGCTTCGACGAGCCGATCTGGCAGCAGTACCTGAACTTCTGGGGCGCGCTCTTCCGGGGCGACTTCGGCATCAGCATCTACGTCTTCCCGGTGCCGGTGACCGACCTGATCATGGGCGCTGTTCCGTACACGCTGGGGTTGATGATCCCGGCGGTGCTGCTCAGCTACTGGGTGGGCAACCGGTTCGGCGCGTTCGCCGCGCGCAGGAAGCTGCTGGACAACACCGTGCTGCCGGTCGGCTACGTCCTCACCGCGACCCCGTACATGTGGCTGGCCGTGCTGCTGGCCTGGGGGTTCGGCGTGGTGGCCGGATGGTTCCCGATCGCCGGCGGCTACAGCTTCTCGCTCACGCCGAGCTGGTCCTGGACGTTCTTCGTGGACCTGCTGCACCACTGGGCGCTGCCGTTCCTGTCGCTGTTCCTGGTGGCGCTGGGCGGGTGGGCGATCGGCATGCGCAACATGATCATCTATGAGCTGGAGTCGGACTACTCCAACTACCTGGCGGCGCTCGGCGCGCCGGCCAAGCTGATCCGCCGCTACGCCTACCGCAACGCGATCCTGCCCCAGATCACCGGCCTGGCGCTGCAGCTCGGCGTGCTGGTCGCGGGCGCGCTGGTCACCGAGATCGTCTTCTCCTATCCGGGGATCGGCAGCCTGATTCTCAAGGCGATCCAGAACCAGGACTTCTTCCTGCTGCAGGGCTCGTTCATGTTCATCGTCATCGGGGTGCTGGTGGCCAACTTCATCATCGACATCGTGTACGTGCTCATCGACCCACGCACGCGCACCGGGATGGCGGGAGCGCAGGCATGACCGCGACGACGGCACTGCCCACCGAGGAGCGCGTGGTGCGCCGCGAGGCGCTCTACTTCGCCGTACGGAACCCGAAACTGGTCATCGGCTTCTCCATCGTGCTCGTGCTCGCGCTGACCGGCCTGTTCGGGCCGGTCATCCTGGGGGTGGACGCGCCCAACGAGTACGTGGCGATGCCGATGCTGCCGCCCTCGTCGGAGTACTGGTTCGGGACGACCACGCAGGGACAGGACGTCTTCGTCCAGTTCGTGTACGGGCTGCGGACCACGATCCTGGCCGGCGCGATCGGCGGCGGCATCGCGGCCGTGATCGCCATGGTGATCGGGTTCGTCGCCGGTTACCGGGGCGGGATGGTGGACGAGGTGCTCAACATGCTCACCAACATCGTGCTGGTCATCCCGACCCTGGCCGTGCTGCTGATCATCAACGCCTACCTCGGCATCCGCAGCGTCGGCATGCAGGCGCTGCTCATCGGCCTCACCTCCTGGCCGTGGGCGGCGCGGGCGATCCGGGCCCAGACGTTCTCGCTGCGGTCCAGGGACTTCGTCGACCTGGCCAGGCTGAGCGGGGTCGGCACGCCCAGGATCATCGCGCGGGAGATCGCGCCGAACATGAGCTCCTACCTGTTCATGACGTTCATCCTGCTGTTCGGCAGCTCGGTGCTGATCGCCGCCTCGCTGGACTTCATCGGGCTCGGGCCCACGGAGGGCGTCTCGCTCGGGCTGATGCTGCAGAACGCGACCCAGTGGAGCGCGCTCCAGCTCGGCCTCTGGTGGTGGTTCGTGCCGCCGGGCGCGGCCATCACCGCCGTCGTCGGCGCCCTGTACGTGGCGAACGTCGGTCTGGACGAGGTCTTCAACCCGAAGTTGAGGGAAACATGAGTCTGCGGGTCAGCGAGCTGAGGGTGCACTACAAGACACTCAGAGGCGATGTGAAGGCGCTCGACGGGGTCTCCTTCACCATGGACGACGGGGAGATCCTCGGCCTGGCGGGTGAGTCCGGCTGCGGCAAGACCACGCTGGGCAAGAGCCTCATCCGCATGGACGGCCGGATGCGCCACGTCGGCGGCACCGTCGAGCTGGACGGCCGCGAGCTGCCGATCGGCGACGACCGGGCGATGAACGACTACCGCTTCCACGAGATCTCGCTCATCCCGCAGTACTCGATGAGCGCCATGAACCCGACCCGCCGGATCGGCAGGATGGTGACCGAGCTGCTCCGCTCGCGCGGCGTGACGCTCGACAGGAAGGAGCTGGAGAGCCGGATCGGCATGGTGGGGCTGCCGCGCGAGGTGCTCGACCGCTACCCGATCGAGCTGTCCGGCGGCCAGAAGCAGCGCATGGTCATGGTCATCTCCACGCTGCTCGACCCGGCGCTGCTGATCGCCGACGAGATCACCTCCGCGCTCGACGTGTCCACCCAGAAGGCGGTGGCCAAGGCGCTGCTCGGCTTCCGCGACGGCGGCTACGTCAAGAGCATGATCTTCATCACCCACGACCTGGCGCTGACCTCGCACATCGCCGACACGGTCATGGTGATGTACGCGGGCAAGCTGGCGGAGAAGGCGCCGTCGGAGAAACTGATCAAGGCGCCGAAGCACCCGTACACGAAGCTGCTGATCAACTCGCTGCCGGAGATCGGCGTCCGCTACGAGGAACGCAAGCTGGCCGGCATCCCCGGCAGCCCGCCGTCGCTGCTTAACCCGCCGCGGGGCTGCCGCTTCCGCGACCGCTGCCCGCTGGCCGGCGACGAGTGCGCCGAGGAGCCGCCGGTGAACGAGATCGAGCCCAACCACTTCGTCGCGTGCTGGAAGGCCTGATGCTGAAAGTCGAGAACGTCACCAAGGTCTACAAGGTCGGGACCTTCGGCGGGCGGACGCTGACGGCCGTGGACGCGGTGAGCTTCGAGGTGCGGCCCGGCGAGGTCGTCTCCCTCATCGGGGAGAGCGGCAGCGGGAAGAGCACGATCGGCAAGATGATCCTCGGCCTGATCCCGATGACCGGCGGGACGATCACCGTCGACGGCGTGCCCGTCAAGCCGGGCCGGGACTACTACCGGTCCGTCCAGGGCGTCTTCCAGGACCCGTTCAGCTGCTACAACCCGGTCTTCAAGGCCGACCGGGTGTTCCAGCTGATCAAGGACAGCTACTACCCGTCGGTCCCCGGCAAGGAGTGGACCGAACGGGTCCACTCGGCCATCGAGGACGTGCGGCTCAACCCGCGCGAGGTGCTCGGCAAGTTCCCCCACCAGCTCAGCGGCGGCCAGCTGCAGCGCCTGCTGATCGCCAGGGCGCTGCTGCTCGACCTGAAGCTGCTGATCGCCGACGAGATCACCAGCATGCTCGACGCCTCCACCCGCATCGACGTGCTCAACCTGCTCGCCGAGCTCAAGGGCCGCGGGCTGAGCGTGCTGTACGTGACGCACGACCTGTCGCTCGGCCACTACCTGGCCGAGCGCACGGTCGTGCTGCGCAGCGGCGCGGTCGTCGAGATGGGGCTGACGCACAAGGTGTTCGACGACCCCCTGCACCCCTACACCAGGCAGCTCCTGTCGTCCGTCCCCCGGCTGCACGCCCCGTGGGAGGACGCCCCGCCGGTGGAGACCTGCCTGTATCACGAGCGCGGCGCGACCGGCGGCCTGTACGAGGCCGAGCCCGGCCACCTCGTGGCCTGCGCCAAGCTCGACGACTGCTGAAGGAGAACCACGTGAGCTCGTACCGACCCCTGCACGACGGCTGGGTCCTGTCGGCCGCATCGGGGGACGTGCCCGCCACAGTGCCTGCCACGGTGTCCGCCACTGTGCCCGGTTGCGTGCACACCGATCTGCTCGCCGCCGGTCTCATCGACGACCCGTACCTGGACGACAACGAGAACCGGCTGGCCTGGATCGGCCGCACCGCGTGGACGTACACCACCGTGTTCTCCTGGTCGGGCGACGAGCACGAGCGCACGGACCTGGTGTGCGAGGGGCTGGACACGGTGGCCGAGATCGCCCTGAACGGGGTGCGCGTCGCCGCCACCGCCAACCAGCACCGCTCCTACCGGTTCCCGGTGCGCCACCTGCTGCGCGAGGGCGAGAACACGCTCACTGTCTCCTTCGGCTCGGCGCTGGAGTACGCCGAGGAGCGGCGGGCCGCGCTCGGGTCCCGCCCCGGCGCCTACGAGGCGCCGTACGCGTTCATCCGCAAGATGGCCTGCAACTTCGGCTGGGACTGGGGGCCCGCCCTGGTCACCGCCGGCATCTGGCGCCCGATCGGGCTGGAGAGCTGGACCGGCGCCCGGCCGGCCGCGGTCCGCCCGCTCGCCACCGTCGCCGCCGACGGCTCGGGCCGGGTGGACGTGCACGTGAGCGTCGAGCGCGCCACCGAGGCGCCGCTCACCCTGGTCGCCGAGGTGGCCGGGGTCTCGGCGGAGGTGCGGCTCGCCGCCGGTCAGCGGACCGCCGTCGTGCCGCTGACCGTGCCCTCGCCCAGGCTGTGGTGGCCTCGCGGGTACGGGGAGCAGCACCGTTACGAGCTGGCCGTGCGGCTCGGGGAGTCGTCGTGGACCGGGAAGATCGGGTTCCGGACGGTCGAGCTGGAACGGGAGGCGTTCAGGCTCGTCGTCAACGGCACGCCGGTGTTCGCCCGCGGCGTCAACTGGATCCCCGACGACTGCTTCCCGTCCAGGATCACCCGCGACCGGCTCGCCGCCCGCTTCGGCCAGGCCGTCGGCGCGGGCGTCAACCTGCTGCGCGTATGGGGCGGGGGCCTGTACGAGAGCGAGGACTTCTACGACCTGGCCGACGAGCTCGGGCTGCTGGTGTGGCAGGACTTCCCGTTCGCCTGCGCGGCCTATCCGGAGGAGGAGCCGTTCAGGTCGGAGGTGGCCGCCGAGGCGCGCGAGCACGTGACCAGGCTCGCCCCGCATCCCAGCCTGGTGCTGTGGTGCGGCAACAACGAGAACCTGGAGGGGCACGCCGACTGGGGCTGGCAGGACGAGCTGGCGGGCCGGAGCTGGGGCGGCGGCCTCTACCACGACCTGCTGCCGTCGATCGTGGCCGAGCTGGACCCGACCCGCCCGTACATCCCCGGCAGCCCGTTCTCGGCCGACCCCGCCGCCCCGCCGCAGGACCCGTCCACCGGCACCATCCACATCTGGGACGTCTGGAACCGGGAGGACTACCGCCACTACGCGACCTACACGCCGCGGTTCGTGGCCGAGTTCGGCTTCCAGGGGCCGCCCGCGTACGCCACGCTCCGCCGCGCCGTCTCCGGGGAGCTGGCCGCCGACGCCCCGCTGGTCCTGCACCACCAGAAGGCCGACGACGGCAACGGCAAGCTGCTGCGCGGCCTCGGCGACCACCTGCCCGCGCCGGGTTCGTTCGACGACTGGCACTACCTGACCCAGCTCAACCAGGCCCGCGCCATCACCTTCGGCGTCGAGCGGTTCCGCGCGCTGGCGCCGTACTGCATGGGCACGATCGTCTGGCAGCTCAACGACTGCTGGCCGGTCACCTCCTGGTCGGCGGTCGACGGCGACGGCAGGCGCAAACCCCTCTGGTACGCGCTGCGCCGCCTCTACGCCGACCGGCTGCTCACCGTGCAGGGTTCCTCGGTGGCGGTGGTCAACGACTCGGGCACGGCATGGCAGGGCTCACTGCTGGTCACGCGCCTCGGGCTGGACGGGGAACCGCTGGCCAAGGACGTCCTGGAGGTCTCGGCGGAACCCCGGTCGGTGGCGCGGGCGCCGCTCCCGCCTTCGGTCGCCACCCCCGACGACCCTTCCCGCGAACTCCTCTCGGTCCGCCTCGGCGACTCGCGCACCCTGTCCTTCTTCGCCGAGGACCTGGCCGTGGCCTTCCCTCCGGCGTCCTACGACGCTTCCGCCGACCGGGTGGACGGCGGTTACCGCGTGACGGTCACCGCCCGCACGATCCTCCGCGACCTGGCCCTCTTCCCCGACCGCCTCGACCCCGCCGCGTCGGTGGACACCATGCTGGTCACCCTCCTACCGGGCGAGACCACCACCTTCCACGTCACCTCGGACGCCGCCCTGGACCCGTCGGCGCTCACCTCGACCCCGGTCCTCCGCTGCGTCAACGAGCCGTGACCGAGGTGCCCAGCAGGCGGTCGTGCAGCATCCGCCCGTCCCGGTCCGCGAACGACCAGAGCGCGTCGGCGGCCAGCCACAGCACCCCGTACTCGGGCCACAGCACGGCGACGGGGAAGAGCAGCGCCCGCAGCGCCGCCTTCCCCGGCCCGGCGCCCTCCACCCGGAGCCCGAGCAGCCGTTTGCCGACGGTCGTGCCACGCGGGATCCACACGTACAGGAACAGCAGCGCCAGCAGGGCCAGATCCTGACCCACCGGTAGCGTCCCCGGCTCCCCGTGGGAGAGCAGCCCCCCGAAGTCACGGCTCTCGGGGAGCAGCGGCATCACCAGGCCGAGCGCCGCGCAGAAGATCACGTAGTCGGCCAGCAGCGCCGCCGCCCTGAGCCCGGTCCCTTCGGCGGCCTGGCCGGGACGGCGCGGCATGCCGAGCGAGGCGGCCAGCACCAGCAGGGCCGCGAGCAGGTAGCAGACCTGGTCACGTCCCCAGCAGTCGGCCATGGCCACGAACCACTCCGGGCTGAGAACAGTGAGCGAGAAATCAGGCGCGGTGACCGGCCCCGCCGCCGCCACCGCCACCAGCCCCCACGCGATCCGCCGCCCCGCCGCCTCCGGATCGCTTTGCCGCAGGCAGCCAAGGAACCCGGCCAGCACCAGCACCGCCGGGAGCGCATACCAGTAGGCGACTTCCGCGACCGCGCCGAGGTCGCCGACCAGCGGCGACAGCACCGGCGTCGGGTTCGAACTGCTATAGAGGCGGACCATGCCGTAGATGTAGCCGTAGTCCTCATAGCTCTCCATGCCGACGCCCTGCGTATACAGCGGTTCCGGCGCCGACCACTCCTCCCACAACCACCACGTGGGCAGGAGAGCGATGAAGACGGCGGCTGCCCAGGCGGCACGGGATAACGGAAGCACGACCGCAAACCGTACTAGCTATAGATCACCGACAGAAAACGCACCAGGATCGCCTCCCGCAGCTCGGCCGGGAGCGCGTCCAGCACGGCGTTGACCACGGCCATCCGAGGCTGCCCGGACCCGGGCCGCAGATCCACCCCCACCGAGGCGGCCAGCTCGGCGAAGGTCGCGTCGTCCAGCGCGTCCAGGTCCAGCCCGGTGATCAGCTCCACCAGCCCGTCGGGGACAACGGGCGGCCCGAGCCGCCGGGCGGCCTCCGCCGACTCGGCGATCACCTTCAGCATCGCGTCCACCCCGGCCAGCGTCACCCCCGTGACCGTGATGTGCAGGTTCGCCGGGATCCCCGCGTACGAGAGCTGCGGCTGCAGGAACCACCCGCGCGCCCGCGCCTCGTCGGCGAGCGTGAACACGTCCACGTCGTCGGAGGTGAAGGCCACCAGCGTCGACCCGGAGCCCAGCACCCGCAGTCCGCCGATCCCGGCCAGCCCCGCGCGGAGCCGGTCCGCCGCCTCCAGCGTGGCCCGCCCGAGCTCGACGTACCCGTCCCGGCCGAGGGCTTGGAGGGTGGCCCAGGCCCCGCCCAGCGGCCCTGCCGACCGGGAGCTCTGCACGGTCGCGTTGATGATCGTGTAGCCGGGCCAGGCCGCCGACGCGAAGTACGCCCGCCGCCGCATCGCCGGGTCGGCGAACAGCACCACCGACGCCCCCTTCGGCGCGTACCCGAACTTGTGTAAATCACAGGAGATCGACGTCACCCCCGGCACCGACAGGTCGAACGGCGGCACGTCCGCGCCCGCCTCGCGCAGCCACGGCAGCAGCCAGCCGCCCACGCACGCGTCGACATGGCAGAACACGCCCGCCTCCGCCGCGACCGCGGCGATCTCGCCGACCGGGTCGACCACCCCCTGCGGGTACGAGGGAGCGGACGCCACGACCAGCACCGTGTCCTCGTCCATCGCCTCCGAGACCGCCCGCACGTCGGCCTTGAACGTCCCCAGGTCCACCGGCACCGGCCTGACCTCGACCCCCAGGTAGTGGGCCGCCTTGTGGAAGGCCGGGTGGGCGGTGACCGGCAGCACCAGGTTCGGCCGGGGCCGGGAGGCCGCGTCGCG
Source organism: Nonomuraea sp. C10 (assembly GCF_008017515.1). Lineage (NCBI taxonomy): Bacteria > Bacillati > Actinomycetota > Actinomycetes > Streptosporangiales > Streptosporangiaceae > Nonomuraea > Nonomuraea sp. C10. Next base: position 670,411 of record NZ_VPFF01000003.1, on the reverse strand, counting down.
GGCCGCCTTCACCGCCAGCATGATCGACTCGGTGCCGCCGCTGGTGAAGATGCCGTGGCCGCCGCCTAACAGGTCCGCGACGGCGCCGACGACCTGCTTCTCCATCTCGACGATGCTCGGGAACGCCGTCGGGTCCAGGCAGTTGACCTCCAGCATCGCCGCGTACGCGCGGGCCGCCGCGTCGTGCACCTCGGGCCGTCCGGTGTCGTACACGTAGGAGGTCACCTGGCCGCCGCGCACGGGCAGGTCGTGCTCGGTGAGCCGGGCCAGCTCGGCCAGCAGGTCCTCGGCCGTCCTCCCGATGCGGGGCAGGTTCAATGGTCCTCCTCGGCGGCCGAACCTCATTCTTATTCGGCTCCGTCAATCGTCCGATGGAAAGGCAGGCGCGAAACCGGCTTTGCCTCCCTGTTAGCGTTATTGCAAATCTAGGGGGTGAGCGCATGGCCGCTAAAGGGGACGAATCCGAGGCCCCGCGCAGGCCCGCCGTGCTGGGCGACGTGGCAGCACTGGCGGGGGTCTCGGCGATGACGGTCTCGCGGGTGCTCAACGCACCGCACCGGGTGCGGGCGGAAACCCGCGAGCGCGTGCTCGCCGCCGTACGCGAGCTCGACTACTGGCCCAACCTGGCCGCCCGCCAGCTCGTCACCGGCCGCTCGGGCGTGCTCGGCGTGGTCAGCATCGACACGACCCTGTACGGTCCCGCGTCCACTCTCTACTGCATCGAGCAGACCGCCAGGCTCAGCGGCTACAGCGTCAGCATCGCCAGCCTGAGCCTGCTCAGCAGGCGGTCCATCGAGGAGGCGGTGCGGCGGCTGCGCGCCCAGGCGGTCGACGGCGTCGTCATCCTCGCCCCGCACGAATCCGCCGCCGACGGCCTGCGCCACCTGCCGCGCGACCTGCCCGTGGTGGCGGTCGACGCCGGTGAGGACATCCCCGTCCCCGTCGTCACCGTCGACCAGCGCGCCGGGGCGGCCAGGGCCACCCGCCACCTGCTCGACCTGGGCCACCGGACCGTCCACCACCTGGGCGGGCCGGTCGACTGGCTGGACGCCAACTATCGGATCGACGGCTGGCGGCAGGTGCTGGAATCCTCGGGCCGCCCGGTCCCCGAGCCGCTGCGGGGCGACTGGAGCCCGCGCTCCGGCCACGAGCTCGGCCGGCGCCTGGCCGACGACCCCTCGGTGACGGCGATCTTCGTGGGCAACGACCAGATGGCGCTCGGCCTCATGCGCGCCCTGCGCGAGGCGGGCCGCCGGGTGCCGGACGACGTGAGCGTGGTCGGGTTCGACGACATCCCTGAGGCGGCCTACTTCTGGCCGCCGCTGACGACGGTCCGCCAGGAGTTCGGCGAGGTCGGCAGGCATGCCTTCCACCTGCTGCTCGACCGCATGGCGGGCCACACGGAGCCGGCCCGCCGCCTGGTCGAACCCCAGCTGGTCGTACGAGAGAGCACCGGCCCCGCCCCTCGCTGACCCTCAGCGGCGGAACCAGTGGGGGTGCGACTTGACGAAGGTGACCAGGAACAGCGTCTGGATACCGCCCTCGACGAGCAGGAAGAGACCGGCGTCGACGCCCAGGAGCACCGGCCCGCCGTTCACGCTCTCCCAGACGGCGACCAGCGCCCGGATCAGCGAGCTGACGATGATCGGCAGGGTGTAGACCGCGAACATGCCCAGGGCGACCGCCGCGCTGGGCACGAGCAGCACCGCGTAGATCCGCACCGCCCGCCGTTCGCGGGCGGACAGCTCGGCGCTCGGGTCGGCGGGCGGCCGCACCCGCCGCACGACGGCGGTCACCCGGCGGAGCAGGTAGCGGGCGTAGCCGAGCCCGTCGCCGAACAGGTTGCGGCAGCGCAGAAGGTCGGCGAGCACGAAGTAGAAGTCGGTCCGCATGTAGACGTGCATCTGCAACGGGACGCTCAGCATGATGACTAGGGCGAGGGCGCGCAGGAGCGCCGCGACCCCCTCCGGCGGGTCCGCGTGGGCGAGCACGAGCAGCAGGGTCGCGAAGAGGAAGAGGTCGCAGGCGGTCCCGGCCAGGTAGACGCGGTAACGCGAGCGCCTCGGCACCGACCAGATCGCGGTGACGTCCGTCTGCACGACCAGGTTGTGCAGCCGGGTGCCGAACCCGATGCGTGCCGGGGTGCCGAGCGACCGCGCGGCCACCAGGTGCATCAGCTCGTGCAGGCTGATCACCACCGAGAACATCGCGGTGTTGACCAGCGTCGTCAGCCCGATGTAGTCGCTCCAGAAGAAGTCGTGGTACACGGGCACCAGATCGGGCCGGCCGAACAGGGTGACGAGCGCCGCCCCGACCACGACCGCCCACAGCACCGCCATCGGGCGGCCGAAGAGCCACCGCACGTGCCTCTCGGCCAGCCAGGGCAGGTGGGGCGGCGGGACCCGCTCGGCCGGGTCCGGCAGGTCCGCGCCGTTCAGCCGGGCGACGAAGCCGAGCTCGACGAGTGCCTCCACGAGCTGCACCACGTCCAGCTCGACGTCGTGCTCGTCCTCGATCCGGCGCTGGACCGCGCCGACCGGGAGGCCGTCGCCGAGCAGCTCGATCGCCTTGCCGTAGAGGGCGGGCAGGCTGACGAACTCGCCGAGCTCCGGCCGTCCCACGATGACGCCGTCCGGGTCGTCGTCCGCCTGGATGCTGAGCGGGCGCAGCCGGAGCGTGCCGGCCGTGCCGACGGGGACGGGCGCGGTCATCCGCCGGCCGAGCCGCAGGCGGGGCAGTCGTCGTGGCGCACCACGTCCACGGCGTAGGCGTGGTCCCAGACGGCGAAGTTCCAGTGGAACACCCGTCCGCGCGTCTGGGTGCGCAGGCCGCCGAGGTGGTAGATGATCTCCAGCGCGCACAGGTGGCCGCTGACGTTGGCGTTGGCGGCGGTCACCGCGTTGGGCCGGACCTCGTCGTAGGTGAGGTCCCGCTGCCCGGAGGCCTGCTTCTTCCGGTCCTCGTCAAGGCGCATGCAGCGCCAGCACCCGGTCTCGCCCGGGTGGAAGGAGCTGACCACCGCCATCGGTCCCGCGTAGAAGCTGGCGAACCATGGCGTCCCGGTACGCAGCGCCGCCTCGTTCGTCCAGAGCATGATGTCCGGGTGGGGTTCGTCGGCGCAGAGCACGAACACGTCGCAGTCGGCCATCAGCGCGGCCATGTCGTCGGCCCCGGTCGCCTTGAGGTCGCCGCCCGTAACCGTGACCAGGCTGTTCATCGCGCGCAGCCGGGCGACCGCCCGCTCGACCTTGGGCTTGCCGATGTCCTGCTCGGTGTAGAGGAGCTGCCGGGTCAGGTTGGATTCCTGGACGTCGTCGAAGTCGGCCACGTGCAGGGCGCCGATTCCGCTCGCCACCAGGCCGGCCGCGACGGCGGATCCGGTGCCGCCCAAGCCGAGCAGAGCCACCTTGGCCTGCTTGATCCGCGACTGGATGGTGTAGGGCGACTCGCGCGGGATGGTGTCGATCCACGAGTAGAAGTCGCGAGCGGGCGCGTATCTCTCCAGCTCCTGTGCGGAGAGATTAGTGGGAGGCGCCGCCTCGGCGTCCTCGACGAACCCTTCGGCGATGAGCGCCTCGACGATCTCGCGGACGTTCTCCTGGTCCACCCCGGGGCTGTTCGCCACGAAGTCGGCGCAGATCTGCTCGGTGTCCCGGGTGCCGTCCATGAGGGTGAGGATCCGCGCGATGTTTCCCTCGGCGTCGTCCTCCAATTCCGCAGCCACACCGTATTGACCGTAACTGATCCTTATCCGGCCGTCCGGATAGACCGTGGGCACATGAACGCGTTTGACACGGGGCTTCCGCATGCTCGCACTCTTTCATCAAGTGGAAAGCCGGAGCCGATCGCGGCTCGATCGGCTCCGGCAGGTCATTCGAGATCAGGCGGCGTTGGTCTCGCGAATGACCGTGGTCTCGATCTTCTCCAGCTTGCGGACCTTGAGCTCGAGCTTCTTGGTCTCGTTCTTCTGCTTCTCCATGTTTGCCTCCCGGTGTTTTGCGGCTCCGTCGAATGGAATCCGTAAGGATGTCCAGAATCTACGAACCTCCGCCATGGCCGCTCTACATCACCGACGGTGGCGGGTTCGTGACGGCGGCGGAGCGGCCACCGACCAGGCCGTCCCCACGAACGGGCAGGTAGATCACGACCTTCCGGACACGTCCGGAAAGCCCTTTGCGCCCGGCACGGCGACGACCTAAAATCGGCACGCCAACCCGTCGAGCCGCACCCCCCAGCGAGCATGACCGAGCGGCAGATCACTGCCGGCGATCTCCTCTATGAATGTCCAGGGCGGAGCGACACTGGATGCGTTTCGAGATCCTAGGCCCACTCCAGGTGATCCAGGACGGCCGGCACCACTTTCTCGGCAACGCCCGGAAATTACGTATGCTGCTCGCCGGTCTCATCTCCAGGGCCGACCAGCCGGTCTCCAGCGATTTCCTGTCCACCGTTCTGTGGAATGATCGGCCGCCGGTCTCGGCGCGCAGCAATCTCCAGTCGTACGTGCATCAGCTCCGCGTCCAACTGGGCGCGGAACGACTGCTGAGAAAGCCGGAAGGATATCTGCTCGTCACCCACGGCGAGGTGGACGCGGCGCAGTTCCGGAAACTCGCGGCGGAGGGGTCAGCGGCTTTCGACGGAGGAAACCACGAATCCGCCGGTCGCTGTTTCCGGCGCGCCCTGGATCTGTGGCGGGGGCCCGCGTTCGCGGAATTCCTCGATTCCGGGCCGATCGCGGAGGAGGCGCTGTCCCTCGAACAACTCCGGCTCACCGTCCACGAACGCTGGGCGGAGACCGAGCTGGCCCTCGGGCGGCACGCGGAGGCGGTGGCCGAGCTGCGCGAGGTGGCCAAGGCCCACCCCTACCAGGAGAGCCTGCACGCGCTCCTCATGCTCGCCCTCTACCGGTCCGGCCGTCAGACCGAGGCCCTGGAGACCTACGCCGTCGTCCGCGACCTGCTCGCGGACGAACTGGGGCTTGAACCGAGCCCCGTGCTGCGCCGCGTGCACGAGGCGATACTCCGCGGCGACGAGCGGATCGACCTGCCCGCGAGGCCGGGCGCGTGGCCGTCGACCGGAGGCGCCGTGGTCCCTCGCCAGCTCCCGCCCACGGTCGCCGACTTCACCGGCCGGGACGACGAGGTGGCGACGCTCAGGGACGCCCTGTCCCCCGGTAGGCGCCAGGCGCTGACGATCTGCGCGATCTCCGGCATGGGCGGGGTCGGCAAGACCACGCTCGCCCTGCACGTGGCGCATCAGCTCGCGGGCGCGTTCCCGGACGGCCAGCTCTACGTCGGCTTCTCCGGCGCCGACGACCGCACCGCCGTGGCCCGGGCGCTGGAGTCGATGCTGCGCGCTCTCGGCGTCGGGGGAGCCGCCGTCCCGGAGTCGGTCGGCGACCGCACGGCCCTCTACCGGTCGCTCCTGGCCGGCAAGCGGATGCTCGTGGTGATCGACAACGTGGCCGACGAATCGCAGGTCAACCCCCTGCTGCCGGGGTCGGGCACCTGCGGCGTGCTGATCACCGGCCGTCCCCGGCTGGTGGGCCTGGCCGGCGTCCGGCACCTGCGCCTGGACGTCTTCCGGCCCGCCCAGGCGATCGAGCTGCTGGCCCGGATCACGGGGCCGGAGCAGGTGCGGGCCGCGCCCTCGGAGGCGAGCGAGATCGTCCGGCTCTGCGACCACCTGCCGCTCGCCGTCCGGGCCGCGGGGGCGCGCCTGGCCTCCCGGCCCGACTGGCCCCTCGCCCGCATCGCCGACCTCCTGCGCGACGAGCGACGCCGCCTCGACGAGCTCGCGGCCGGGGACCTCACCGTACGGGCCTCGCTCGGGTTGAGCTACACGGCACTGTCGTCCCCGGCCCGGCGCCTCTACTACCTGCTCAGCGTGCTGCACACCCCCGACTTCGCGGGCTGGGTCGCCGCGGCCGTGCTCGACACGTCCCCGGAGGAGGCCGAGCGCAGCCTCGGCGAGCTGCTGAGCGCCAACCTCCTCACCGTCGCGGGCGTCGACCCCGCCGGCCAGCCCCGTTACCGCTTCCACGACCTGATCCGCCTGCACGCCCGCGACCGCGCCGACGCCGAGGCCGCCCAGCACGAGATCCACGCGGCCGTGACCCGCGCGCTCGGCGGCTGGCTGGTCCTCGCCCGGCGGGCCGACACCGGGCTGCCCGGCAGGGTCTTCCCGACGCTCCCGGCCGAAGGCGTGACGCACGAGCCGCACGTCCGGATCTCCGATGCCTGCGCCTGGTTCGAGGCGGAAAGAGGCGCGCTCCGGGCCGCGGTGGCGCAGGCCGCCGCGCTCGGCGCGCACGACCTGTGCTGGCAGCTCGCCGATGCGACCGTCAACTTCTTCGAGCTGCACGACTACTACGACGACTGGGAGTCGACCAGCCGGCTCGCGCTGGAGGTCTGCGAGCGCGCCGGGGACGCGCGTGGCCGCGCCTTCATGCTGCGCGACCTCACCGAGTGCCTGCGCATGGGGCCCCGGCACGCCGAGGACGAGGCACTGGAGCACGCCCTCTCCGCGGTCGCGCTCTTCGAGGGCTTGGGCGACGTCCACGGCGAGGTCGACGCCCGGATCCTCGCCGGCACCGCGTTCCTGGTCCGGGGAGAGCCCGGCAAGGCCGTGGCCTACCTCGACGCGACGCTGGCGAAGGCGAGGGACGCCGGCTACGTGCTCGGTCAGGTCGAGGCCGAGTGGCAGCTCGGGTACGGCCACCGGGTCCTGGGAGACTCCGAGCGGGCCGGCGTCCACCTGGAGGCCAGTCTGCGACTGGCCGAGGACGTGCCCCTCCCGTCGCAGCTGTGCCGGATCCACAGCCTGCTCGGGATCGTACGGCGGGAAGAGGGCAGCCTCGTCGAGGCCGAGGCGCACTTCACGCGCGGCGTGACGCTGGCCCGTTCGCTCCGCAGCCTGAGCGACGAGATCACCATCTTGCCGCACCTCGGCATGACCTACGTCAAGCTGCGCGACCCGCGGGCCAGGGACGTGCTCGGCCGGAGCATCCGGCTGGCCCGCCGGTGGAGGGCGCGATTCCAGGAGGCCACGTCGCTGGGCGCGCTCGGCGAGCTCGAAGCGGCCGAGGGCCACCACGCCCTCGCCGTCGCCCACACCGTCGCCGCCGTCGAGATCTGGCGGGAGCTCGCCAGCCCTTTCCACGAGGCGCAGACCCTCAAGTCCCTCGGCGCCCTGCACGCGGCCGCCGATCCGGACCAGGCCCGTACGGCCTGGAGCGCGGCCCGGCGGCTCTTCGCGCAGCTCGACAACCACACGGAGGTGAAGGAGCTCACGGTGCTGCTCGAAACCGTCAGGACAGGTGGATGACGTTCCAGCTCACCGGGGGGAGGAGGACGCGCATCGGGTCCTGTTCCACGTTCTCGTTGGGGCGCGGGGCCACCCGGTCGGGGTCGTCGGCGGTGTTGCGGGCGTAGACGTCCGGGCCGGTGAGGGCGGTGGCGGAGGTGATGCGCGCGCCGCCGAGGGCGCGGGCGTCGATCTCCAGCGAGAGCGGCCCGTCCGTGGCCCGGTTGACGGCGAAGATCGTAACGCCCTCGTCCGAGAGAGCACCGCACCTATCTCAAGCTGATACGTCCTCTCTCGAAGCCCTCTCCCTGAGAGACACCCCTTCTTGGGGAAGACAGAGCAGGGACGGTCGAGGCGCTGACCGCCATTCGACACGAGCTGATGCCGTATCACTCGGGCGGGATGACTCTCCCCGAGGTCAGGAGAGGAAACAGCGCGTTCCGGAGCGCCACCGTAGTCCGTGCGATCTGTTCATGCGCGGTGATTTTGTCGCTCAAGGCATGGAGGGTACGGCCTATCGTCCCCTGCACCTCCGCAGGAGGAAGCACCACAGGCAGGGTTCCCAGAACGCGAGTGTTGATGCTGGGAAGCACGCTCCCGGCGGAATTGCGAGTCAACCAGTCAAGCACCCATGGGGAGCTCAGATAGTCGCTCAGGTACTGCGGGTCGACTGCCTCTCTTGGACGAATCCTGATCAGCCCTGTTCCACATATCCACCCTTCGTGCGCGGAGGTCACCAGGGCGTGCCGACCGAACGTTCCTGTCCGCGTGCAGACGATGTCACCCTCCGCGAGCCGATAGTTTGCCAGCTTGCCGGCAGTGTCCTCATCTACTCGGTCAAAGGTTCCTGAGATACGCCCGCCGTCGAGGTTGCGTGGCTTGACGACGCCCACAGAACCGTCGTCCGAGGCGCGGGTGAAACGGGTGAAGGGGCCCGAAGTAAGCTCGCTGATGTCGACGAGGGTCACTTCGCGCCAGCCCGGCGGCAACTCGCCGAACGGGGATTCGAGGATCTGAGCTCGCCTGATCACCTGTTCCATCGCCAAGTCGGCCCTCGCCGCCTGTTCCTGTAGACGATCCAGCTCACGGAGAAGCGTTGCGATGTCTTGACGGCAGTCGTCCGTACTGGCGGCGGGCTTCCTGATGGCGTACTTGCCGGGCGTGAGGTCGTAGTCGCTGCTGCTCAGTTCCTCAGTCGTCACGACGGCGGTGGGCAACGCCTCGCGAGCCGGAACCACACCCGCACGCCAGTTGGCGAGAACATCCCGAATCGCCTCGTGGTCCTCCTCAGAAAACTCTCGCCGAGCACGTTGTGACAACCGGCCCAGCCCTGTGGCGTCCACCAAGAGAAGCTCCTGCCGGGGGTGCGCAGAGCGGTGCAGGACCCAGATAGTGGCGCCGATCGCCGTGCCGTAGAAGAGCATCGGAGGCAGTGCAATGACTGACTCGATGCAGCCGTCCGCCACCATGGCCTGCCGGATCACGCGCTCGCGTCCTCCACGGAAGGCGGCTCCGGCCGGCATGACGACCGCGGCACGCCCACCTGGCTCTAGCCGCTCCAGCACCAACTGCAGCCAGGCGAAGTCCGCGTTGCCTCGAGGCGGCGGTCCGTAGAGCCAGGACCTGTTCAACGCCGGATCTTCCCGCGACCAGTCGCGTATGCCGAATGGAGGGTTCGCGACGATATAGGAATAGCTGGACAAGGCTTGACCGGGACGGCTCAGGACGTCGATCGACTGACTGCCTAGCTTGGCGTCGACACCGTGCAGCGCCATGTTCATCTTGGCCAGGACCAGGGCCTCGGCATTGAGGGCGTCGCCGTGGACGGTGAGGCCCGGGGTTTGAAGGGCCGCGGTGAGCAGGATTTCCCCCGAGCCGCAGCATGGATCGTAGATCTCCCCAGGCGCCTCGGCGGCGAGAACGTCCACCAGAACGCGGACGACGGACGGAGGCGTGTAGAACTCCCCGCCACGTTTGCGCTCCAACATGGCGAAACGATCCAGCAGAGCGCGAAAAGCTCCAGCGCCGCCCAGTTCACCAACCGCGGTGTCGGCGAACTCGACGAGCTCCGCGGAGATGTTCGTGTCCACGTTGAGGGCCGTGTCACCAGTTCTGAGCTTGCTGACGATGGGGGTCGTCCGTGCGGTTGCGTCACCTCGGCTGCCTGCGAGGACGTCTGACCACTCAACTCGATCCTGCGCTCGCGTATAGATCAGGCTGAGCACCAGATCGCGGTAACGGACGATGTCGTAGGTCCCTCTCAGCCGCTCTAGCGTCCGCCACAAGTCGGCTGTCGTGGGGAGTTCGCTCCTGAATGCAGGACGGGCCTGCGGGAGCTGTGCTGCAGGGCTCGCGAGATTCCTGCGAAACCGTTCGCCGAAGGTCGCGCCTGGCCGCTCATCCGCCAGGAGCGCGTTGCTCGGGATCCTGCGCTGGTCGAGCCACTCCAGTACGGCCTCGACCAAGAACAGTTGCTCTCCTTCGACGAGTCGCGGCCGGGGATATTCCTTGTGACGGCGCTCCCAGTTGCTCACGGCAGGGCGTTTCACCTGAGCCAGTCGCGCGATCTCGGCCCGGGAGACGAAACCCTGCGGAGAGGTCAAGGTCTCGTCCCCACGGGTCGGCGGGTCAGCACCTCCGGCACCCGGTCAAAGGCTCGCAGCCAGCCGACGAACTGCGGCTCCACGTAGCCCAGCAACTTGTAAATCTTGGCATGGTCCGCTGCCAGATGCCGGTGATGGATCGGCTCATGATGCATGATGCGATTTCGCAGGAGGACCATAGTCTGCAGACTGTCACGTAGAGACTCTCTCCTGCCCGAATAGCGCGGGAACGCCCGGTGCAAGGCCGGGACCCACAAGTGCCGATCGTATTTCCGGCTCAGGAGCGATACCCAGAAGCCGAACGACAGCTCGGTGACCACGTCATCAGCGGAGGGCAAGCTGACGCCCTTCCTGGCCAGCTTCTGCTTCGCCGTGGCGACCTTCGCCGTCTCGGACTCGTGCAAAGGAGCCACCCGCCACCATTCGTCCGTCCCGAACCGGGTCCGCAGCCGGTCGTGTTCGGCGTTGCGCAGGCAGATCTCCAGGCAGTGCAGCGGCCCGTAGAACGCTTCGGAGACCTGGACGTTCCACTGGTACAAGTCCCATGCGATCAGACGATCACCCGAGAGCGCGCCGAGATAAGGGGCGAAGCGCGGTACGGAGATCACCCGCTCAACCCATCCGGGCAGTTCGGTATGCAAGGCGGCCCCTCCGAAGTCATGGCTGACGTGCAGCGGCGCCTCGGGTATGCTGAGTTTCGTAAGCCCCGGGTCCGCCTCTGCTCTGCATGCCGCCCGGGGCACGGCTTTTCCTGACCAGTAGCCGTTATGAATCCCGCCTCGGAAGGCTTTCACTGTGCCACCAGGGTACAGCCATGCGACCATCTTAAACAAGTGTATTGCCGCTACAAAAACTGTTAACTCTGGAGAGAAGCTCAATCGCATACGCCGCTGGCGGAGATCGAGGAGGCCACCCATCTCCACCAGCGTGCACACGTACGTGCGGGTTGGAAAGGTCTTCAGGACAGGTGGATGACGTTCCAGCTCACCGGGGGGAGGAGGACGCGCATCGGGTCCTGTTCCACGTTCTCGTTGGGGCGCGGGGCCACCTGGTCGGGGTCGTCGGCCGTGTTGCGGGCGTAGACGTCCGGGCCGGTGAGGGTGGTGGCGGAGGTGATGCGCGCGCCGCCGAGGGCGCGGGCGTCGATCTCCAGCGAGAGCGGCCCGTCCGTGGCCCGGTTGACGGCGAAGATCGTGACGCCCTCGTTCCCGTGGGTGGCGACCGCGTGCAGCAGCGGCACCTCCCCGTACTGGGCGGTCTCGTACAGGGGAGAGACCGGCTCGACCCGCAGCACGTCGCCGGCCGCGTGCCGGCTGGCCTGGGCGAACGGGTGGAAGGTGGTCTGCCGCCAGGCCCGCCCGCCCGGCTCGGTCATGATCGGCGCGATCACGTTGACGAGCTGGGCCAGCGAGGCGGCCGTCACCCGGTCGCTGTTGCGCAGCAGGGTGATGAGCAGCCCGCCGAAGGCCACCGCGTCCGCCAGGTGGTAGTGGTCCTCCAGCAGCGGCGGCGCCACCGGCCAGTCCCGCGGCGGCTCGGCCGCCTGGAAGCGCGACAGGTACCAGACGTTCCACTCGTCGAAGGAGATGTCGATCCGCTTGCGCGACTTGAGCCGGGCCCCCACGGAGTCGGCGGTGGCGACGACCGAGCGGATGAAGTACTCCATGTCGGTCGAGCAGGCCAGGAAGCTGCCGAGGTCGCCGTCCTTCTCCTCGTAGTAGGCGTGGCACGAGATGAAGTCGACGACGTCGTACGTCTCCTCCAGCACGGTCGACTCCCACGCGCCGAACGTCGGCATGGTCGAGCCGGAGCTGCCGCACGCGACCAGCTCCAGGCCGGGGTCGACCATGCGCATGGCCCTGGCGGTCTCGGCGGCCAGCCGGCCGTACTCGTGGGCGGTCTTGTGGCCGGTCTGCCAGGGGCCGTCCATCTCGTTGCCGAGGCACCACATCCGGATGTCGTGCGGCTCCTTGGCGCCGTTGGCGGCGCGCAGGTCGGACAGCGCGGTGCCGGACGGGTGGTTGCAGTATTCCAGCAGGTCGAGCGCCTCGGCGATGCCGCGGGTGCCGAGGTTGAGCGCCATCATCGGCTCGACGCCCGCCTTGCGGCACCAGCGCACGAACTCGTCGACCCCGACCTCGTTCGTCTCGGTGCTGTGCCAGGCCAGGTCGAGCCGGCGGGGGCGGCTCTCCTTGGGGCCGATGCCGTCCTCCCAGCGGTAGCCGGAGACGAAGTTGCCGCCGGGGTAGCGGACGGTGCTGACGCCCAGCTCGCGGGTGAGGTCGAGGACGTCGCGGCGGAAGCCGTCCTCGTCGGCGCCCGGATGGTCCGGCTCGTAGACGCCGGTGTAGACGCACCGGCCCAGGTGTTCGACGAAGGTGCCGAAGGTCCGGCGCCGCACCGGCGCCACCCGGAACGCGGGATCGATCGTGAGGCGGGCGTCGTGCACGGGGGGCTCCTCGCGGTTGGTGGTGCTCCAGAGATTGTTAGCGTTATCAACCCGCGAGGTCAAGGGCACGGCAAGCGCTTGCCGCACAAACCTTGACAGCGTGCTTGTTACCGCTAACACTCGGGTAACCCCGCCGAAACATGACCCATAGCCACCCCAGTGCCCCTTGGTGTTAGCGAGAACATTCCTCGGCGAAGGAAGAGGCCACTGTGCAAGACCCCCCAGCCATCACCCGCCGGCACCTGCTCGGCGGAAGCCTTGCCCTCCTCGGCGCCGCCGCCTCCGGCTGCGCCATCCCCGTGGGACTCGGTTCGTCCCAGACCCGCGTGAAGTACTGGCACTTCCTCGGCGCGAGCGACGGCATCATCATGAACCAGATGGTCGGCGCGTTCGCCCGGGACAACCCCGGCGTCTTCGTCGAGGAGAACGTGCTCGCCTGGGGCGAGCCGTACTACACGAAGATCGCCATGGCGGGCGCCGGCGGCCGGTCGCCCGACGTCGCGACCTTTCACCTGGCCAGGCTCGCCGGCATCGGCGCGGGCGAGATCCTCGACCCCATCAACGTGGACCTGCTGGCCGAGGTCGGCCTCCGGGCGGCCGACTTCAGCCCGCCCATCTGGGAACGCGCCCACTACCAGGGCACGCTGTACGCGGTGCCGTTCGACGCGCACCCGATGGTGCAGTACTACAACACCGACCTCTGCGGGCGGGCCGGCCTGCTCGGCGCCGACGGCAAGCTGCGACCCACCACCGGCGCCGACCAGCTCCTGGAGCAGCTCCGCAAGGCCAAGGAGGTGCTCGGCGGCAAGCCGCCGCTGGTCTTCGACGCGCTCGGCCTCGGCACCGTCGGCCCCTGGCGGGTGTGGTACTCGCTCTACCCGCAGAGCGGCGGCACCCTGCTCTCGGAGGACGGCGGCCAGGTCACCATCGACGACCAGAAGGCGCTGGAAGCACTGCGGTTCATGCGCCGGCTCGGCGAGGAAGGGCTGTGCGACCCGACCACCGACTACGGCGCCTCGGTGGCCAAGTTCACCAACAGCGAGGCCGCGTTCCTGTGGAACGGCGACTGGGAGGTCACCGGCCTGAAGGAGCGCAAGACGCCGTTCAGCATGACGCGCTTCCCCAGCGTGTTCGGCAGCGGCGCCGCCCAGGCCGACTGCCACGTGTTCGTGCTGCCGCACCAGCGCGACCGCGACCCCGAGGTGGAACGGGCGACCTACCAGTTCATCGCCTACCTGGTGAAGAACAGCGCCGACTGGGCGGTGGCCGGCCACGTGCCCTCCTACCTGCCCGCACTCCAGGAGCCCGACTACCTGGCGCTCCAGCCGCAGTCGGAGTACCGCTCCGTCATCACCGACGTCGCCCTCGACCCCCAGGTCTGGTACACCGGCTCGGCCTCCCGGCTGTGGATCGAGTTCGGCGGCGCGTTCTCCCCGGTCATCAGCGGTGAACGCACGCCGGAAGAGGGGCTGGCCAACGCCAAGGCGGCGCTGAGCCGGCTGATGTCCGCCCCGAACCCCTTCCCCGCCGAGGAGCGATGATGACGACCACCGTCGCCGCCCCCGCCACCACAGCCCCCGCCGCCAAGGCCCAGGTGAAGCGGAGCTGGACGCAGCACGGGCTGCTGTTCGTCGCGCCCTTCCTGCTGGTCTACGTCGCCTTCCTCGTCTGGCCGACGCTGCTCGGCCTGCGGATGAGCTTCACCGACGTCAACATCGCCGGCAGCAACGACCGCTTCGTCGGCTTCTCCAACTACGCCGAGGCGTTCGGCGACCCGCGCATGTGGCGCTCGCTGTGGAACACGCTCGTCTTCACCGTGCTCAGCACGGTCCCGCTGGTGCTCCTCGGCCTGGGCCTCGCCCTGCTGGTGCACAACCTGCGGTTCGTGCAGTGGCTGTGGCGGCTGTCGTTCTTCGGCCCCTTCCTGCTGCCGTCGGCCGTGGTGTCGATCCTGTGGCTGCAGATGATCTACCCGCCCGAGTACGGCCTGCTCAACGGCACGCTCGGCACCGACGTCCTGTGGCTCGGCGACCCCGGCACGGCCATGTGGTCGGTGGTGCTCACCACCGTCTGGTGGACGGTCGGCTTCAACTTCCTGCTCTACCTGGCCGCCCTGCAGTCGATCCCGCAGCACCTGTACGAGGCCGCCGCCATCGACGGGGCGTCCGCCTGGGACAAGCTCAGGTCCATCACGCTGCCGATGCTCGGCCGTACGACGGCGCTGATCGTCGTGCTGCAGCTGCTGGCCTCGCTCAAGGTGTTCGACCAGATCTACCTCATGACCGGCGGCGGGCCCGAGGACGCCACCCGGCCGATCATCGAGTACGCCTACGACGTCGGCTTCACCGGCTACCGCATCGGCTACGCGTCAGCCGTCTCCTACATCCTCTTCGTCCTGATCGTCATCGTCTCCCTGGCGCAGCTCCGGCTGTTCCGCAAGCGCGCGGAGGTCTCCTCATGACCAAGCGGTTCAGCGTGAGCCAGCTCGTCCTGCTGGTGGTCGCCTCGGTGCTGGCCGTCATCTGGATCGCCCCGATCGCCTGGGCGGTGGCCACCTCGCTCAAGCCCGAGGACGAGACCACCAAGCTGCCGCTGGAATGGTTCGGCAGCACCGTCACGCTCGACGCCTACGAACTCGTGCTGGGCACCGGCGGCATCATCACGTGGGCCGTCAACTCCACGGTGACCGCGGTGATCGTCACGTTCCTGACCGTCCTCTTCTCGGCGATGGCCGCGTACGGGTTCGCGCGCACCCAGTTCAAGGGGCAGCGGGCGCTGCTGGGGCTGATCCTGGCCGGGATCATGGTGCCGCCGCAGGTGCTCATCGCGCCGTTGTTCGCCGAGATGGTGGCGCTCGGGCTGGTCGACACCTGGTGGGCGATCATCCTGCCGCAGGTGGCGGCGCCGCTGATCGTCTTCATCCTGTACAAGTTCTTCCAGGACGTGCCGCCGGAGCTGGAGCAGGCCGCGTTCGTGGACGGGGCCGGCCGTTGGCGGGTGTTCTTCACGATCGTGCTGCCGCTGTCGCGGCCGGTGCTGGCCGCGGTGTCGATCTTCACGTTCATCACCACGTGGAACAACTTCCTCTGGCCGTTCCTGGTGTCCACCGACCCGAACACGATGACCCTGCCGGTCGGCCTGGCCAACGTGGTGCAGGGCACCTTCGGCCTCCGGTACGCGCAGATCATGGCCTCGGTGGTGCTCGCCGGACTGCCGCTGATGGTGGTGTTCGTGCTGTTCCAGCGGCAGATCGTACGCGGCGTCGCGCACACCGGGCTGGGGGGTCAGTAGCTCCTCTTTAGGGGGTGCCCGGCGCGGCCCCATGGGCCAGGGTGGAAGCATGACGCGACTGACCCGCACGGCGTCCGCCCTGGCCGCGGCCGTGCTGCTGGCCGCCTGCGGCGCGACGGCCACGACGAGCCCGTACGAGCCCGGCACGGGCCACGCGGGGCACGGCGCGCACGACCCCGAGCCCTCGCCGCTGCGCGACGGCGAGCGGTTCATGACCCTGGGCATGCCCGAGCCGTACACCCCGGCGCCGCCGAACGGCGGCACCGACGACTACCGGTGCTTCCTCATCGACCCGGGGCTGGAGGAGCAGGTGTTCCTCACCGGCGCCCAGTTCCTGCCGCAGAACACCGAGCTGGTCCACCACGCGATCTTCTTCAGGGTCGGCCCGGAACACGTCGCGGAGGCCGAGCGGCTCGACGAGAGCACGCCCGGCCAGGGCTACACCTGCTTCGGCGACGGCGGGGTCGCCGCCGCGTGGGTGGCCCACTGGGCGCCCGGCACCGACGAGGTGCTGCTCGACCCGTCGCACGGCTACGCGATGCCGCCGGGCAGCCGGCTCGTCATGCAGGTCCACTACAACACGCTCGGCGTGGAAGGGCGGCCGGGCACCGACCGGTCCGGGATCCGGCTGCGGGTGACCGACCGGACGCTCCAGCCGTTCGACACCGTCCTCTTCTCCGCCCCGATCGAGCTGCCCTGCACGCCCGAGGAGTCCGGGCCGCTCTGCGACCGCGCCGCCGCGGTGCAAGACCTCGGCCGCAGGTTCGGCGAGAAGTCGCTCGACCAGGTCGACGCCCTGGCGCAGCGGTGCGGCCGGCCGGAGCCGGGTCCGACCCAGCACTGCGACCTGCCGGTGGAACGGCCGGCCAGGATCCACGCCATGGCCGGTCACATGCACCTGCTGGGCCGCGCCATCAAGGTGGAGGTCAACCCCGGCACGCCGGAGGCGCGGACCCTGCTCGACGTGCCCGCGTACGACTTCGACGACCAGGCGTTCCGGCCGCTGCCCGAGCCCGTCGCGGTCGGGCGGGGCGACGTGGTCCGGGTGACCTGCACCCACGACGCCGGGCTCCGCGCCAAGATCCCGCAGCTCCGGGAGCTCGACCCGCGCTACGTGGTGTGGGGCGACGGCACCGCCGACGAGATGTGCCTCGGGATCGCCGTCGCCTCGGCCACCTGACCCATGCGTGACGAAGATGTCACGCCCAGGCGACACCCCGGGACTCAACCTGCCGTGCTCCTGTCTTCGTACAGTCTGAAAACGGCGTCCTCGGGAAAGGCCCGTCATGACCACGCTGCGCCCAGCTCCGCACAGCCGCTCGCAGGACGCGTGGCCGCTGCCCGGCGACGCCCAGGCGGTGGCCACGGCCCGCGCCACCGCCCGGAAGGCGCTGGAAGGGCTCGGCGTGGACCCCGAGCTGGTCGACGACGCGGTGCTGATGATGAGCGAGATCGTCACCAACGCGCTGCTGTACGGCGATCCGCCGTACGAGATGGCGGTGAGCGCCGATCGCAGGGAGATCGTCTGCGGGGTTATCGACAGCGGCCCGCCGCTGCCCGAGCCGCGCACCCCCGGCAGCGGCGACGAGCGCGGCCGTGGGCTGCACATCGTGGCCATCCTGTCGGAGGGCTTCTACGGCTGCCACCCGCAGCGCTACCTCACCTGGCCCGACCGGCTCGGCAAGGCCACCTGGTTCGCCCTGCCCCGCACTCCGGAAACCGACGGCGGCTTCCGCATCTAGCGGCATACTCCACGGCCGCAGGGTCCCCGGTGGGGGTAGGGGCAGGGGCCCTGCGGCTTGGAACGTTCTACTCTCGCCGGTCGAACACTTCGCCGAGCCTGAACGCGTCATCCCTCGCACTCGGCAGAGCGTGGTCCACGACCACGCTGTCAGGCCGGGGGTCGGCCTGTTTGTCGCCGGCGCTTCCCGTGCCGTCGCACGCGGGACACCTGTCTGACTTGTCCCTGGGAGAGCCCTGGGCTTGGGTCATCCAACCTCCTCCAGCCAGGATCCATGACCTACCTGCAGTAGGCCCCCACCTATGAAGCGAGCCCTCCCCAGGCCCCGCACGTACGCATCGTGCACGGCGATGGTGTGTTCTCGCCCCCGCTCAGGCTGGATGAAAGCCGTCGACGGTTGAGTGAATGTTACAGCAACCGTACGTAGGTGGTGATGAACTGGATCAGACGCTCGACTATGGTTCGAGTGCTGGGCATACTGAATCTTCCTCACTTCTAGCAGCGTAAACTCCGACAAAAGCCACAAAAAGTGTGTAATATATGGACTGTCTTCGTCCGAATCAGAGGGCGTGGTCGGGCGGTTCATCATGTGGATTTCATGTGGATCGATAACATGCATCGTGTGGTAGCGGGTACATGACAGGTTGTAGTCAAAATCTTCCTGGAAGGCCCTTACTGGAGCAGGCTGGAGGTATGGCGAGTGGCGCAAGATCGTGAGCAGGAGCTCGCAGAGGTGAAACCCAAAGAGGCGAAAAAGGGGTTCGTGCGTCTGTCCATAAACCTGAGCACGGAGACGATGGACATCCTGAGGAGGCTGATCGAGGCCAAGGGCCTGTCCATCACCGATGGTGTCCGGCGTGCGATCAAGGTTTGGCAGTTTGTCGAGGAGCAGACCGAGAAGGGCAACGAGCTGGCGGTCATCGAGCCCAACGGAGACGTGCGGAAAGTGCTGGTGCTCTGACGGGTTTCTCGCCCGGGAGCCCTGAATGCTGAGACTTACTGCGAGCTCACTATCCTCCACGGCTGCGGAGGATAGTGAGCACATGGGCTGAATTACTCTCTGCTCTGCGCTCCGAAGTAATAGCCCACGATGAGCGAGACGATGGGCGCGATCAGCTCCCTCGCCTTGTTGACCTCTTCGATCGTTTCCTTCGGCTCCGGCAGGAGCGCGGCGGCGACCGGGCTCGCGACCATCGAAAGCGTGAAGAGGACCAGAAGAATAGTCATGATCCACTTACGGTTCCGGATCGCGCTCTTCTCACGCATCGCCAGTCGCAGGGCGTCCTTCCCCTCCTCGCTCGGCAGGGTCCGGTCGACGATCACCTCTTCCGGCTCGGGAGCGTCGGCCACGTCGTCAGCTATGCCGGTGCCGTGACAGCGCGGGCAGACGTCTTCGCCCGCGCCCTGCGGGTCGTGCGACTCGGGCACTTTCGCCTCCTACTGTCTCCCGAGGCGGACTCCGTCGTCCGCCTCTCGCCCCCGGACACCCATGCACCGATGTTACATCGATGTGTCGAATCTACGCCTTTGATGTGTATCGGATCAACATCTCGACCATAGTGAATGCAGTGCGGGTATGGATGAATGCCGTACCGGGCCTTGCATTCCTGGAGAGCTGCCCCATAATGGGGCGTGGATGTGGATCCTAGGTTGATATCAGGGGGTCCCCATCAGCTTGGGGTGGTGGTGCAGGAGAGGTGGGTCCACCTCGGGAGAATGGGGAGGGAAGGGGCATGAACATCAATCACAGCTCGACGCGAGGGTTAGGAGGGGTCTGGTTACGCCCGCCCCTTTCACCGCATCCGTATGGCAGTGGCTCTCGCACGTCCACCGACGATGGGAAGAGCCTGCTTATGTCTGATCCGCGGTGTACCGACGGCCGGGCCGCAGGCGCCGGCCAGAACGCCTCTCACGCGCCTCCCTCATTCGTGCGCCTCACGGTGAACGTGGAGCGGGAGACCATGCGGACCCTGCAGCGGCTCGCTGAAGCCAACAGAGTGTCCCTGACCGACGGAATCGGTCGCGCTGTGACGATGTGGGAGTTCTTGACCGATCAGGTCGCGCAGGGAAACAGAATCGCGCTGATCCATCCCGGAGGAACGATCCAAACACTGGACATGAGGTAGTCCTCTGCCGGCGCCGGAGCAGCGGGCCGGCCGAACCTGCTCTTCCGGATCCAGGGCCGGTGACCTGCCCGCCTTGTGGCGGGCAGGTTCGCCGTGGGACGCTCACCCCGGCTTCGAGGGGAGAAACCGCTGTGAACGTGGGTCTGCCGGAACTGCTGATGCTCGTCTTCATCTTCCTGCTGATCCCGGCTGCCGTGGCCGGGCTGGTCGTCGTGCTGGTCAAGCGGGCCGGCAAGCGGCGCTAGCTGATCAGGTCAGGGCGGCCGCGGCGGGGAAGCGGTCCCAGACCCGGTGCGCCGCCAGGAGCTGGAGTGTCTCCCGCAGGACCGTCGTGCCGTCGTCGCCGAGGAGCACGCCCGGGGCCTGCGTGGGAATGCCCGCCTGGGTGAAGACCTGGGAGGCCGTGCCCCAGCCGCCGATCGGCTTGGCGTGCCGGTAGGCCTCGGTGATCAGCAGCAGCACGCGCGGGTCGACCGCCGCGTCCGAACCGCCGCCCGCCTTCGCGTCGCGGGCCCCGTACGCGTCCTTGCCCGGTGTGGGGGCGCTCGCCACCAGCAGCGCGTCGAACTCGACGGAGCGCGCGGTGACGAAGGTGCGCTGCACCGGCAGCGTCCCGCCGAGCATGCCGCCCGTCGGCGCGATGATCAGCGGCACCATGCCGCCGTCGAGCACCGCCTGGCGCAGGTCGCCGACCGCCGCCGCGTCGTCGTCGCCTGCGACGATGCCGATGATCCGGCCGTCGGCCGGCCAGGTCCGCCCGACCTGGGACAGCGCCGGGCTGGGCCGCGGGTCCGCCAGCGGCTCGGAACCAGCCGGCGCGGGCAGCCCGAGCCCCTCGGCGACCTGTTCGCACAGGACCGGGTCGATGTTCGCGAGCACCCGCAGGTACCTCTCCTTGATCGCCTGCTCGTAGCACTTGGCCAGCTCGAAGGTGTAGGCCGCGATGGTGTGCTCGCGCTCGACCGGCGTCAGGCTCAGCCAGAACAGCCGCGCCTGGCTGAAGTGGTCGGCGTACGACGCGGGCGCCTCGCGCACCTTCCGCCCGGACACCTGCGTGGGCACCTCGACGTACCCTCCCTCGGCCGCGCCCGCCGTGAAGGGGCAGCCGCCGTCGAGCGAGTTCGGCCGGTACGGGGCGACGCCCCGGTGCACGGCCGCCTGGTGGAAGCCGTCCCGCAGCATGTCGTTGACCGGGGCGTGCGGCCGGTTGATCGGGATCTGCGGGAAGTTGGGCCCGGCCAGCCGGGTGATCTGCGTGTCGAGGTACGAGAACAGCCGCCCGGCCAGCAGCGGGTCGTCGGTGACATCGATGCCGGGCACCAGGTGGCCGACGTGGAAGGCGACCTGTTCGGTCTCGGCGAAGAAGTTGGACGTGTTGCGGTTGAGGGTGAGCAGGCCGATCGGCTGGACCGGGGCCAGCTCCTCAGGGACGATCTTCGTCGAGTCGAGCAGGTCGATGCCTTCGAACATCTGCTCCGGCGTGTCGGGGAAGACCTGGATGCCCAGCTCCCACTCCGGATAGGCGCCCGCCTCGATCGCGTCGAAGAGGTCGCGCCGGTGGAAGTCCGGGTCCACGCCGTTGAGCAGCTGCGCCTCCTCCCAGACCAGGGAGTGCACGCCGAGCTTGGGCTTCCAGTGGAACTTGACCAGCGTGGTCGCACCCTCCGCGTTCACCAGGCGGAAGGTGTGCACGCCGAAGCCCTCCATCATCCGGTAGGAGCGCGGGATGCCGCGGTCCGACATGTTCCAGATCGTGTGGAAGGTGCCCTCGGTGTGCAGGCCGACGAAGTCCCAGAACGTGTCATGAGCGGTCTGCGCCTGCGGGATCTCCCGGTCCGGATGCCACTTGGCGGCGTGGATGACGTCGGGGAACTTGATCGCGTCCTGGATGAAGAAGATCGGGCAGTTGTTGCCGACCAGGTCGAACACGCCCTCGGAGGTGTAGAACTTGGTCGCGAAGCCACGCGTGTCGCGTACGGTGTCCGCCGAGCCGCGCGAGCCGATCACGGTGGAGAACCGCACGAAGACCGGCGTCTCGACGTCCTTGGCGAGGAAGGCGGCCTTGGTGACGTTCGAGGCGGCGCCGTAGCCCCGGAAGACGCCGTGCGCCCCGGCGCCGCGCGCGTGCACGACGCGCTCGGGGATGCGCTCGTGGTCGAAGTGCATGACCTTCTCGCGCAGGTGGTGGTCCTGCAGCAGGACCGGGCCGCGCGGGCCCGCCTTGAGCGAGTGGTCGGTGTCGGGCAGCCGGAGCCCCTGGGCGGTCGTCAGGTATGCCCCGCCTTGAGCAACCTTGTCCTGCGGAACGCCGGTGGGCTGGCCGGTGGGGGAGAAGGTGTCCGGCCCGCTCTGGTCCGGCTTGGGCGGCAGCGGCTCCCGAGGCTCCGTGGGCTCCTCCAGCGACGGCGGCTCGCTGTTGGGGACGCCGGGGATCTCGGCGGGCCCGCCGCCGGTCACCGCGTCGACGACCTTCTCCACGGTCGACTTGATCGGGTGCTCCATGGTCTCTCCTTGGCGTGAGGCTGCGTCGCCGGGTGCCGGGCGTACGCAGACTTCCCCACGCCGGAGGTCGCCACGCGGAGTTTACGGTGCTTACAGGCGAATCCGGTCAGGTGTTGGGCCTCAACGTTCCAGGGTGATGCCCTCCCGTCGCAGGTCCTCGATGACGCCGTCGACCAGCCGGGTGCTGACCGTGTGCGTCAGCCTGCCGGTGTCGCGGAGCTCGCGGGCGGCGGGGACCGGGTCGGGGTCGGCGAACAGCCGCTCGTCGGTGTAGTCCACCGGCCTGCCGGTCGCGTCGAGCGCCCACCAGGAGGCCTCCAGGGCGATGCCGTTGGGGTCGCTGAAGTAGATCGAGCGCAGGAAGCCGTGGTCGATGACGTCGGTGACCTCGCAGCCGTGCTCCTTGAGCCGGTCGCGCATCCGTACCAGCGCGTCCTCGTCGGGCAGGTGCAGGGAGAGGTGGTCGAACTGGGCGGCCTTCGCGTACGGGACGCCGGCCGGTTTGGCGAAGCTGTCGAGCTCCTGGTCGGCGTACTCGAAGAAGGCGATGGTGCTGCCGACGCCGACCTCGAAGAAGTAGTGCTTGAACGCGGGCACGGCCAGGGTGGCGACCAGTCGCGCGTCCAGGACGCCGTGCCAGAACCTGACGGTGGCGTCCATGTCCGCGGTGATGAGGGCGAGGTGGTGGACGCCACGCCAGTGCACCGTTTCCGGGGTTGCAGCCATGGCCCAACAGTACGCCTTTCAACTACCTCCGGGTAGTCACGTCCCGGTGAGATCCAGCGGCGCGGGCTTGGTGGCCGCCGGCTCCGCGCGCAGACGGCGGACCTCGCGGGGGCCGGACCAGCGGGTGATCGCCTCCTCGTCGGCGAAGGCCATCGCGCGCAGCATGTTGCCCCCGTCCGTGGCCTGCACCGTGCGGCGCAGCCGCGCCCGCAGCGACTCCGGCAGGTTGGTGGTGCGGGCCTCGATCGTGTCGCCGTAGAAGGGGGCGTAGCCCGCCCCCGCGAAGCCGGTACGGCGCAGCAGCACCGGGAGCGTGTCGGCCGAGTAGAACATCAGGTGGTTCTTGGTGAAGCCGCTCCACGCCGACTCGTACGCCTTGAGCAGCAGCGAGTTGGCGTTGACCGTGAGGATCATCAGCACCCCGCCCGGCGCGAGCAGCTCGCGGAACCGGCGGAAGTCGTCCACCGGCCTGGGCAGGTGCGCCAGCACCGACCAGAGGGTGATCACGTCGAAGCCGCCGGCGGCGATCTCCGGCACGTCCTCCGGCGCGCCCAGGTACGCCCGTCCCCGGGTGAGCCGCTCGTTGGCCTGCGCGACCGAGTCGGGCGACAGGTCCACGCCGACCGCGTCGAAGCCGCGCTGCTCGGCCAGCTCCAGGAAGAGCCCGGCGCCGCAGCCGAAGTCGAGCAGCCGCCGCCCGGCGCCGTCGTCGAAGACCGGGGAGAACGCGTCCATGGTCAGCTGGTAGCGGCGCTGCCGGTTGGCGGCGTACTTGCCGGTCAGGAACTTGCTGTAGCCCTTGGCGTACAGGTCGCCGAGCCGCTCGGGACGGATGTTCGGGTTGCGGTAGAGGAACCCGCAGGAGGGACAGCGCACCACGTGGTAGCGCCACTTGCCGTCCTCGCCCACCGGCTCGTACAGCGGCTGCATGCGCGGCTCGCCGCAGAGCGTGCAGTCGATGAACTCCTCGATCTCGCCCAGCGGCATGCGTGCCTGGTAGTCCTCGGGCTCCACGATCGGCGAGCGTCTCAGCAGCCTGCGCCACTGCGCCTCGCGGATCAGCCGCTCTCCGGGGCGTACGTAGACCCGCTGCCCCCAGGGCACCTTGTCGTAGCGCGAGCCGTAGACCAGCTTGCCGAGCAGCCGTCGAGCCGAGACCATCGCACACCCCTAACGCAGACCGTTTGCGCGGGTATTGCCCTGACTATTCCATCGCTACCGCCAGCAAACCATCCCCAAACGGCCAAGGCGGGCGGGCCGCTGGAGACGGCCCGCCCGGGGAGGTCACGACGGCCTGCCGTCGGCCCCGCACTTGATGATCGGCCGGATGCAGTCGCGTACCCGGCGCTCCAGCTCGGCGACCGGCCAGGCGTTGAAGAAGTCGCCGTGCATGGTGTAGCCGCCGCCCGAGGCCAGCCGGAACCCGGACGGGTCACCGCTGACCGGGTAGCGCAGCACCTGGCGGAGCTTGGGCACCGGCACCGGGTGACTGCTCGGGCAGTCGTCGCCGACCGGGTAGGCCATGTGGCTCTTGTGGTCGGGCGAGTCGAGGTCGCGCCCGTTCCAGCACTGCGGGAAGTCCAGGTAAGACTCCAGCATCGTGCCGGGCGGGCAGGTGACGAAGTCCTTCGAGGCCGGCACGTGCCCGGCGTGCAGGCAGGACCAGCGGGCGATGGTGGAGTCGCCGGGCCCGGTGGCGCGCGCGTTGCCGGCCACGATCCGCAGCCCCAGGGGGAACGGCTGGATGCGCGCGGTCACGTCAGGCCGAACGCCCTCGCCGAGGTAGTAGAACGTGGTGATCGTCGGCTCGACCGGCGTGCCGTTCCGGTAGAGCGTCGGCACCCAGTAGGAGGACCTGTCCACCGACGGGTTGCAGTTGGTGGCGCCGCGCTGCAGGTCGGCCAGCGTGGTGTGGGCGTTGGTGATCCGGCTGCCGAAGAAGCTGTGCATGTGGGAGGCGCCGGGCAGGCCGGGGAAGATGATCGGGTCGTCGGGCAGCCGGTGGCTGTAGGGGCAGTCGGCGAGGAACTCCGCCACCCGTACCGGTTCGGCCTGGGCGGGCTGGACCGACAGCGGCGCACCCATCAGCACCGCGAGCACAGCGAACAGGCGTAACAGTCTCATGGCGGGGTCCTCACTGGTAGACGCGCACGTAGTCGACGAGCATGCGGGCGGGGAACGGGGTGGAGGCGTCGGGCGGGCCGGGCCAGTCGCCGCCGACGGCCAGGTTGAGGATGATGTAGAACGGGTGGTCGAACACCCACGGGCCGCGCGTGCGTTCCACCTCTTCCTTGCTGAGGGTGACGACGGTGCGGCCGTCGAGCGTGTACGTGATGCCGCGGCTGTCCCAGTGGGCGGCCCAGACGTGAAAGTCGTCGGCGAGGTCGGCGCCGCCGGGCAAGGTATAGGAGCCGCCGATGCCGCCGCCTCCGTTGTAGGCGGGCGCGTGCACGGTGGAGTGTGACGTGCGGGTGTCCTTGCCGAGCACCTCCATGATGTCGATCTCGCCGTTGTACGGCCACGGCCGCCCGGTCAGGAAGTCGGCGCCCATCATCCAGAACGCCGGCCACAGCCCGTTGCCCCTGGGCACCTCGATCCGGGCCTCGACGCGGCCGTAGGTGAAGTGGAACTTGCCGCCGGTGTTCATCCGGTGGGAGGTGTACTGGCAGGTGGCGCTGCCGGTGAGCGGGTCACGCGGGCAGGCGGAGCCCGGGGTGGCCTGCTTGCGCGCCTCCATCACCAGCCGGCCCTGGCCGTCAAGGGCGGCGTTGCCGTTGTCGGTGTAGTACTCCAGCTCGTTGTTGGGCCCGGTGCCGGGATCGACGGTCCACTTGGCCGGATCGGGCCTGGCGCCCGCCGGGCCGTCGAACTCGTCCTGCCAGACGAGCCGCGGCGGGTCGGCCGGGTCGGGGGCGGGGGACGGTGGGGTGATGGGCGCGCCGCCGGTGCCGTACACCTGGAACTCCCAGAGGCTGTAGCCGTACGAGGTCGCGCGCTGCGTCCCGTACACGCGGACGTAGCGGCCGGTTCCGCTCACGGTGAGCGTCTGCTTGAAGCCGGCGCCCGACGTGGTGGAGTAGATCGTGGTCCAGGCCGAGGCGTCGGGCGAGACCTGGATCTGGAACGCGCGGGCGTAGGCCGGGTCCCACTGCAGGACGACCCTGGTGATCTGGGCGGTCGCGCCGAGGTCGACGTAGATCCAGCCGGGGTCGGCCCAGGCGGCGGTGGCCCACCTGCTGGCCGGGTCGAGGTCGAAGGCGCGCGCCGGGGTGCACTCCCAGCAGGTGGAGTCGTGCTGCGAGGAGGAGGCGACGCCGGGCCTGCCGTAGGAGAGCAGCCGCTCGCCGCTCCCGGTGCCGTACACCTGGAACTCCCAGAGCGAGTAGCCCCACGGGGTGGCCCGCTGTGTCCCGTGCACGCGGACGTACCGGCCGGTACCCGACACGTCGATGGTCTGGGTGCCGCCGGGGCCGGACGTGGTGGTGTGGACGGTGGTCCAGGCGCTGCCGTTCGCGGACACCTGGATCTGGAAGGCGGTGGCGTGGGCGGCCTCCCAGCGCAGCACCACCTGGGAGAGCGCGGCGGACGAGCCCAGGTCGACCTGGATCCACTGCGGGTCGGAGAAGGCGCTGGACCAGCGGGTGCCGGCGTCGCCGTCGACGGCGGCGGAGGCGGGGAAGGCCGCGCTCTCGGTGGAGGAGGCGGTGGCGGGCCTGCCCTGTGACAGCAGGGCGGCGGCGGCCTGGGCGGGCAGGGCCGCGAGGAGGGGGGCGACGAGGGCGAGGACGAGTGTGACGAGTGTCCCCAGGCGGGGTGGACTCACGGAGGTCTCCTCTGGGAGCGAGGGGGGAGCGCTCCCTAGAGTGAGGGTGATGGTGTCAGGAAAATCTGTCAAGTCGCCTGTCAGCAGGAAGGGAGTATTAAGGCACAGAGTGGAGCAGGTCGGAGAGCGCTCTCCCATCCTCACGGCATACCGGGTCCATACCGACCGCTGGCAAGCTGCCGCGGGATCTCAGGTCACGGAGAGGACTTCACGCACATGGGAAAGCCCCGACAGATCACGGCGGCGGCGCTCGCCGTCGCCGGTCTCACGACGGCGGGCGCTCCGGCCCCCGCGTCCGCGGAGCTCGCGGCGGCGGCGCCGTTCCGCGTCGACTACGAGAACGGGGCGCACCCCAAGGTGGGCCTCAACGAGTGCTGCAGCCACTCGATCACGGTCGACGACCTGCCGAGGACCGGCAAGTACGCGGTACGCAGCGTGCTGAAGTACGGTGACCCGAAGGTCGCGGGCAGCACCCGCGCCGAGAGCCACACCCTCCACGCCAAGGAGACCCACTTCCGCTCCGGCGACACCGTCTACTACGGGTTCAGCGTCTACCTCCTGAGCACCTGGCAGCGCGACTCCAGGGAAGACATCGTGTTCCAGTGGAAGCCCTGGAGCGACGCGTGCGAGACCGGCAAGTTCCCCAGCGCCTTCCTCAGCGTGCAGCCCTCCGGGAAATGGCGGCTCCGGGTCAACTCCGACGGCAACGCCTGCTCCACCCCCGAATCCGTCCGCAAGACCAGCTTCGACCTGGCCGACGTGAAGCCAGGGCAGTGGCACGACTTCGTCTTCAGGTTCACCTGGAGCCACGGCAGCCAGGGGAAGATCGACGGCTGGTACCAGACCCACAAGAACCCCGGATGGCGCAAGGTCCTGACCGCCGGCGGCCCCAACACCTTCAACGACGACAAGACCACCAGCGGCTACCTGAAGTGGGGCATCTACAAGCCCGCGTGGGCCTCCGGGAAGACCGACGTCGACAGCCGCACGATCTTCCACGACAACATCGCGGTGGGCAAGACCTTCAGCGAGGTCAACCCGGCGTCCACCCGCTAGCCGTCAGCGGGCGGCGCGGGCCAGCACCTCCTCCGTCGTCAGCGGCGCCCTCGGGTGGTGGCTCAGGCACATCGGCGCCCGCGCCTTCACGAAGGCGCTCCCCTCCAGCGCCACGTAGAACTCGCCCGAGCTCAACCGGGCGATGTCCGGCGTCGAGCCGCCCTTGGCCCGCGCCATCTCCTTGGCCGCCTCGATGTGCACCGGCGCGTTCAGCAGGCCGAAGAACTGGGTGGCGGCGTTGCCGGGGATCTGGTTGTGCAGACCCTTGGGCGCCTGGGTGGCGAACACCAGGCCCAGACCGTACTTGCGGGCCTGCGACGCCAGCGCCAGCGTGCTGTGCGTGCAGGCCGTCACCCGCCCCCCACCGGGGGCGAACGTCTGCGCCTCGTCCATCACGAACAGCCCGCCCAGCGGACGGTCGCCCGCCGGGTTCCTCCTGATCCAGGCGAACAGCGCCATCTGGAGCTGGCTGACGAAACTCTGCCGCTGCTCGTCGTTCGGCAGCCCGACGAAGCTGATCACCGAGACGCGCGCCCGCCTGCCCGGCGACGGCGTCAGCAGCACGCCGGGGTCCACCGGCTCGCCGCCACCGCCGAACAGCGGGTCGTTGTCCATCGCCGCCTGCAGCGACTGCGCCAGGTCGGCCGCCAGCCGGGGGGCGTCGGCCAGCTCGCTCACCCCGTCGGGCAGGTCGGCCAGCAGGGCGACGAACCCCCTGAGGCTCGACCCGCCCCCGCGGCCGTAGTGCTCCAGCGCCTTGCGCAGCACCGCCCGGCCCAGATCCGCCTTCTTCGTCCGCGCGTCCACCTTCACCCGGGGCGCGATCGACGCCACCGCCGACTCCACCGCCTCGGCGAACTCGTCGGGGTCACCGGCCACCCCGGCGAAGTCCGGCAGCGGCTGGAAGCTGAGCGGCCTGCCCGCCGCGCGCCTCGGCGTCCAGACCACCACCTCGGTCCCGGCCAGGTAGTCAGCGGCCTTCCCCGCGTCCCCGTCGAGCCAGCCCTCCGGCCGCTCCGGCCACCGGTCGCCCAGCCTGGCCAGGTCGTTGTTCGGGTCGAGCACGATGGCCGACACGCCGTGCATGGCGCACTCCTCGACCAGCCGCCTGATCAGCACCGTCTTGCCCGAGCCGGAACCAGCGAAGATCGCCGCATGCTTCCGCAACGCCTCCAGCTGTACCTGGACGGGCTGCCCGCTCCCGACGGCCCTCCCCAGAGGGACATGGGGGACGCTCTCATGGGATGAGGGGGTATGCGCCTGCCCGTTTGCTCGCGCTGGGAACTGGCTATCGGCAGCTCGTGCCGGGGGACGGGGCGCTTGCTCGCCGACCGCTCGTGTTCGCGAAGAGTGCTCCCAGTCGCCGGCCACTCGTAGAGAAGTCTCCTGTACGGGGGCGCCCGTGTTTTCCTCTTGGCCGTCGGCGTTCGGGGCCAGTGTGGCGAGCGGGCCGCTCAGGGCTTCGGTTAGGAAGGAGACTGCGCGGGTGGGGCGGCGGGCGGCCAGCCACGACGCCAGCCCCGGCGGGTTCTCCGCAATGAGGTGTTTGAGTGCTGCCAGGATGCGCAGGTCGTCGTCGGTGTAGGACAGGGTGCGCCCGCCCGCGCACTCGAAAGCCGCGATCACCTCCTGAGTCCGCGCTCCCTTAGACCAGTTCTCTCTGCGCAGCAAGAACAGAAGCCGTTTGGGCACCCGGGCGTCCAGACCGGCCGCCAGCGACGCCTTACGGATCCGGTTGAGCGCCGAGACCGCGTGCCCGGCGGTGACTGCCCGGAACGCCCAGTGCGCCTCGTCTTCCGTGGCTTCTTGCAGGTTACGCCGGAGCCGCGCGTGCAGGGGCGGCTTGGCGCTGGGCGGTGGGTCGACGCTGAACGACGGCCCGTGCGCGCCCTGCTCGGCGATCCACGCCGACAGCCCAGCCGTCAGCAGCGGGGGCATCAGCACGTCCTCGCTGGCCTGCTCAATCTTAGGTGGGGCTCCGGCGTCGCGGAGGGTGGCGAAGCGAGCGTCCAGAGCGGCGAGCGCTACCTCCTGCCCGTCGGCCCGCTCCTCGACGACTGGAGGCTTGACTACCGTGGGGGGTAGGGCACTTGCTTTGAGACTGGTCAGCTCCCTGACCTCGCCACGTTGCAGGCATGAACGAACATGCGTGTCGATGGTGATCAGCAACTGACGCGCGGTGTAGCCGGGCGCTTCGTCGAACGCCTCCGGCCGCACCGGCCAGGTCGGGTACGGCGGCTCGACCTTGGCAGCCCCGTACTGCACCGTGAACCGCTTGGCGATCAGTTCGCGGGCGGTCTCGGCATCGGGGATGGTCATAAGGGGCATAGCCGTGCGGAAGCGGTCGCGAACCGTGTCGACCGCCTCCTGCTCGATGAGTGTCCAAGTTAGAGGGATGCACGAGACAACCGTCAGCGTGCGCCGGGTGACCTCGCGCAGAGCCATCAGGCCGCCCGCGACTCGCTCCAGGAGCAGCTTGTCACCATGCTCCCCATGCACGGTTCCATCGGTAGAGGTCCAGGACTGGGCGATCAGCGGGTCGATCTGGTCCACCGCGATGACGGTCGGGCCGGTGAGCGCCAGCAGGTGGGAGAAGTCCCGCACGATCTCCTGCGGCGTCTTGTTGACCGGACGGATGCCCCACCGCGCCCGCTCTCCCTCCTCGCCCTCTGGCATCGCGTACAGGAACGCCTCGCCGATGTCCTGCAGGGCAGGATCGGGGGAGGCATAGAGCACCAGCGCCCGCGCGGTGTCCTGGCACCCGCGCCCGACTGTCTCGTTCATCTGCCGCAGCGAGAGGATGAAGGCGTCGAGTTCCTCACGGGACAGCGTCTTCTTACCGGTCACAGCTCTGCGAGGCATGCGCGACAGGTCGGCTAGCGCCGCCAGTCGCGACAGCAGTACCCGGAGCTGGGATTCCCGGGCCGCCCCGGGCCGGGCAAGGCTGTCGAGGAGCGACACCATGACGCTGTCCCAGAAGCCTTTGGCGTCCAGTAGCCCGACCAACACGAAGTAGCCGCCCTGATGCTGGACCACTTCACGCAGCCAGCCGACCAAGTGGGTCTTGCCCGTGCCGCGCTGGCCTTGGACGACCACCCCGATAGGGCTGCTGATCCGCTCGCCGCTCGCCTGAGCCAGACCGTCGAGGAGGATCTTGGTCGCCTGCCCTTGCAGCCCTTCCACGTGGTACGGGGAGTGCTGCCACACGTCGTCGGCCGCTTCGGTGTAGTGGAAACTGAGCGCTTCGAGCGCTCCGACGTCTGGGTGTGTCATGCCTCACCGATCCACAGCAGATGCTTCTCCTGGCCCCCGATGATCACCCCGGCCTCCCGTTCCTCCGGGGTGAAAGACTTCTGGTTGGACTCCGGAACCAGGTTCACGTCGGGGAGCCGTTCCATCCGTACGAGCGCGCCGTCGACCTCGTCCCGAGGCGCGTCGCCCAGCAGCGGTCGCAGCCGCGCCAGCCCCACCCAGGACCCGGGCCGGGGCGCCAACCGCGCGTAGGCGGCGCGGATGCGTGCTTCCAGGTCCCCCGGCGGCTCATCCACCGGTGCCTCATCTATTGATGGCGCCGTTTCCAGGGGTGTGGACACATCGGCCAGCCTCAGGCGGGAACGGTCCATATATTTCTGCAGCCAGCTGCGAAGGCCACGGGCGATGACCCCCGGTGAGCCGGTCATCGCGGGCAGCTCTCCGGCGCGCAGGTTTTCCTCAAGGCGAGCCCAGCCGCTGTCAGTTAGCACGTGCACATAGGAGCGGCCCTGCTTCCAACTGTCGACCAGCTTCAGCTCGTTGAGCTTCCGGCGTTTCTGGCCGTCGATGGTCAAGCCGTGCCGCTGCTTGAGGTCGAGGTTGGAGATCTCGCCCGCCTCCTCGGCCAGCGCCATCAGCGCGGCGAATTCAGGAAGTGACAGCTTGCGCTCTGACATGTTTCATCCATTTCGTGAGGCACGACGGTTCCGCAGGAGAAGCTCAATGTGGCGGACGACGGCTTGGGGGTCGGACAACACCTGAACATCGGTGAAACGGAGCACGGTGTAACCGGCGATCTGAAGGCGCACGTCACGGGCACGGTCGTCGGCGAATTTCTCCGCGTACCGATGATCGGGCCCGTCCAGTTCGACGACGCACCAGTCGTCCTGCCACAGCAGATCCACCCGTACAGGGGAGGCCAAGGCGTTGGGGCAGAGCATCTGGTTCCAGGTCCGTCCGGCGGCCCATGCGCACCCGCTCAGCGCGGATTCCAGAGCGCGCTCCACGGGGCTCCCCGGGTGCGGCCTTCCGGCGACCGGCGGTGGGCCTGGCACGCCCGTCTCCGGCGGTGGCAGGGTGATGGGCGTCCGGTCTGAGGCCTGGCTCGGTGCTTCCGCGACGAGGACGGTCTCCACCCGGTCCACGGCGGGGAGCGGTCCCGAGAGCCAGATGCCCAGCCCGGCGCGGTGGGCCAGCCACTCGCCCGCTGCCACCAGGGCTTCCTGACCGGCGGGCGACAGCCCTTCCGGCACGTCCACCAGGAGCGCCGCGCCGGGCCTGGAGAAGGCGGCGGCCAGCGCCCTGGCCAGCCCCGCGGCCCGCACCTCCGGCGGGAACCCGCTGGGCCGGATCTCGGGGGAGAGGCTCGCCCGCAGGTCCGGGAGCCGGCCGGGGCGGGCGCGCAGGGCGCGTTCCGCCAGCTCGGCGAGGAACGGTCCGAAGTGGGCGCTGGTGGCGGCGGTGCGGAGGGCGAGGGTGCGTACGGCGGCCAGGCCCGCCCCGCCGGGCCCGTCGATGCCCTCGGCGTCCGGCAGCCAGGCGGGGAAGAGGCCGAGCACCGTGGCGTCCAACTCGTCCAGGATCGCGGAGGCCAGCGCTTTCGGGGAGCGCGCCTCCCGGGCGGTGCAGGTGAGGATCGCGGGGGCCTCGCGGGGCAGCGAGTCGACGGCGAGCGGCAGCGGACCGGCGCCCTCCAGGCGCACGACCTTGCCGGTCGGTAACGCAGCCCAGGACCGCACCGCTCGCCCCCGTCGTCAGCCGGACTCGGACAGTGGTGGCGACGTTATACGCCACCCCGCGCGGCTGTCACCCGCTATCGCCGTCCGGGTCCGCGGCGAGGACGATCGCGCCCACATAGCCGTCGCCGTCGGGGGTGACCTTCATGAGCATCTCGTCCCGGAAGATGCCGTCGCCGTCGTTGCGGGTGTCCCGCTCGCCCCGGGCCGCGTACGGCCGCCCCGCCAGGACCCGGTCGTTGAGCGCCTCGTCGAACATCATCTGCGTGGTCAGCACCCGGGCGTCGCTGACGTGCACCATCGCGTGGATGTGCACGCAGCGGCCCCGGTACCAGCCGGGCCAGATGGTGGTGAACTCGACGACGCCGTCGGCGTTCGTGACCTGGGCGCCGCGCAGGTAGCGCTCGTCGTCCTGCGGGTCGAGGTCGGGCGACGAGGCCGAGAGCGCGCCGCCGCCTCGGGACATCGCCTCGGCGCCCGAGTAGAGGCCGCCCGCGTCGCAGTGCCAGATCTCCACCACCGCGTCCTTGATCGGGCGGCAGCTCCCGCTGTCCTGCACCTTGACGGCCACCCGCAGCCGGACGCCCTCCCGGTCCTCGCGGATGTCGGCGCGGACCTTGTCGGCGTCGAAGTAGTACGGCCCCGCGGTGGTGGCGGGGGTCAGCGTGCAGGTGTTCGCGCCGTCGAAGAGCGAGGTGAGGTCCTGGGCGGTGGTCGCCTGAGGGGTCACGGACTCGCCGGTGGAGGTGGTGACCGGCTGCCCCGTGCACGCGGCGATCAGGCCGCCGAGCCCGAGAGAGCCGATGCCCGCGATCATCCGCCGCCTGCTGACGCGCTGCCCTTCATGATCGTGTCCCATATCGCTCCCTTCGATGGGGTTTCGACGTTAGGTGAGTCACATGAAGGTCTGCTGAGAGAGATCCGCCGGTCTTTGTCGGTGAGGTTCGCTACATTCCGGTTCCGTTGATCATTGCCGAGCCCGGCTGGAGGTCGTTGACCGTGCCCGCTGACCCGACCGTGTGGGAGCAGAGCAGCGTGACGTGCGTGGTGCCGCCCGTCCAGCCGCGCAAGCTGGCCAAGGTGCCGTTCGTCGAGCTGGCCGACGGCAGGCTGCAGGGGGTGGTGTCGAGCGGTTCCGACATCGCTCGCGTGTACGTCTCCTCGATCGCCGCCGGATCCCACGACTTCAACTGCAGCACCAACAACAACCGCCCGTGCGGCGGTCTCTACGGCTCGCTCTGCAAGCACCTGCGGTCGCTGGTGGACGAGGCGGTCGTGCAGTACGGAGCGGAGCGGGTCGCCCGATACCTCCGGGTCGAGGGGGCCGAGACGGTGGCGTCCGGGGCCGACCTGGCGGCCAGGCTGGGCGGGCAGCAGGAGTCGCAGCCGGCGGCCGTGGTGTTCAGCCGGTTCCTGCGCCACCTGGGCTACCTGGAGCTGCCGGTCACCACGGCGCCGCTCGCGGAGATGCACTGGTTCCCCGGGACGGTGCGCTGATGCTCGGGATGCAGCTGAACGACCTGGTCGGCGGGCTGCCCGACGGCCTCGCCGAGGCGCTGGAGCTGGTCGACGGCTTCGACGACGCGCTGTCCCACGGCTTCGGCCGGGTGGGCGAGCAGCGGGCCGCGGCGATCGCCGCGCTGGCCGGAGCGGTGGCGGCGACGCCGCTGGGCGACCGGGTGGCGGAGGCGGCCGCGAAGGTGTCGGCCGGATCGGTGAGCGGCGAGCACCTGACGGCCCTGGCCGCCGCGCGGTCCGCCCTCCTGGGCGCCGCCCACGACGCCCTCCTGACCCGGCTGGACGAGTCGCTGGGCAGGACGAGGTCTCCCTCCGGCCCGCCCGCCGCCGGTGACTCGTCCGTACCGGGAAATCTGCTCGTCGGGTGCCGGTCGTGGCTGTACGAGCTGGCCATCACCGGGTGGCGGGGAGTGGGGCACGATCTGGCCGCCGCCGGTGACCAGGCCATCGAGGCCGTGCTCGCGGAGCCGGGGGCGCGCCGGCTGGCGGTGCTGCTCGACGGGCTGGCCGCCGAGCTCCGTGACTCGTCGCCGGTGTCCACGATGGAACGGCTGCCCTTACGGCGCTGGGCCGACCTGTGGACGCGGGCCACGCTGCTGGCCGAGCCCGGCTGGCCGGGGGCGGCGGAGGGCGCCGAGACGGTGTCCGGGCGGTTGCTGCCGCTCGGGGCGGACGTGCACGAGCACGGCACCGCCGTCCAGGTGCAGGTGCACGCGGTGCTGGAGCCCGCCGGCGGCGGGGCGTCCCGGCTGGTACGGGTGAGCGTCGCCGCGGGCAAGGTCGACACCATCACCGGGCCGGCCGTGTGGGGGCTGTTCCAGGCGTATCCGGTGCTGCTGGCGACGCTGGCCAAGCATCTGGCCGCGGAGATCGACGGCATGCCGTTGCTTCCCGGCGGCGACCTGGTCTGGCAGGAGGAGAAGGCCACCGCGGCCGAGCTCACCGACCCGTTCGCCACCGCCCGGGTGCTGCTCGCGGGCGCGGTGGCCGGGGAGACCCCGCCGCTGGACCGTCACCCGGCGCGCGTCGCGGAGCCGGTCCTGGTGGAGGGATACAAGGCGGCCAAGGCCGGGCGCGGGGTCACGCTCACGCTCGACGGCGCCACCTTGCCGTTCGCCACCGGGCGGCTGCCGGGGTGCGGGCCGCTCACCCCCGAGTTGCTCGCCGCCTCCACCGCGTGCGTCGGGTTGCTGCGCTGGGACGCCGGGGGGTGGCTGCTGCAGCCGCTCGCCGTCCAGGCCACGGTCAAGAAGAAGCCGGTCGCCGCGCACAACGGCGACTGGGCGCTGGGCACCACCGACCCCAAGGCGGCCAAGGCGCTGGCCAAGACGGGCGACCCGGTCGGCGTGCTCCGCGAACGAGCGGGACGGCTGCTGCGCAAATGACCATCGACCACAACCCCGCCGGCGGCGGGGCCGCCCACGACGCCGCCGAGGCGAATCGGCGGCAGGTGCTACTCTGGCGGCTGCTGGCCCGCGTGTTCGGCGCCGACGAGCAGCCCGCGCTGGAGTCCGCGAGCGTCGCCATCGTCGAGGACCTCGGGCTGCCGGCCCAGCTGCTTGACCCGTCCGTGTCCGTGGACAACCTGGTGCAGCGCTTCCCCGAGCTGGGCCCCGAGTTCCGCGGCCTCATGACGGGCGACGACGACCGTGACCGCGCCCGTACCGCGGCGCTCGCCGCCAAGCTGCTGCTCAACCTGTTCGCGACCGGCACGGGCGACGTCACCGCCACCCGGCTGGCCGCCTGGCAGCAGGACGCGGGCTGGTTCGAGCAGGCGCTCGGCTGCGAGGCCGGCGAGCTGCGCGCCCAGCCGGGGCAGAGCGAGCTGGGCGGGATGCTCGCCGGGCTGGAAGGCGACCTGGTGCGCCGAATGCGGCTGCGCGAGGTGCTCGCCGACCCCGCGCTGGCCAGGCAGCTCACGCCCAGCATGTCGCTGATCGAGCAGCTGCTGCGCGACAAGTCCAACCTGTCGGGGGTGGCGCTGGCCAACGCCAAGGCGCTGATCCGCCGGTTCGTGGACGAGGTCGCCCAGGTGCTCCGCACCCAGGTGCAGCAGACGAGCGTGGGCGCCGTCGACCGTTCGGTGCCGCCCAAGAGGGTCTTCCGCAACCTCGACCTGGACCGGACGATCTGGAAGAACCTCACCAACTGGAACGCCGAGGACGAGCGGCTGTACGTCGACAAGCTCTTCTACCGGCACACCGCCCGCCGCACCACCCCAGCCCGCCTGATCGTGGTCGTCGACCAGTCGGGCTCGATGGTGGACTCCATGGTCAACTGCACCATCCTGGCCTCGATCTTCGCCGGGCTGCCCAAGGTCGACGTCCACCTGATCGCCTACGACACCAGGGCGCTCGACCTGACGCCGTGGGTGAGCGACCCGTTCGAGGTGCTGCTCCGTACCAAACTCGGCGGCGGCACGAACGGGACGGTCGCGATGACCCTGGCCCGCCCCAAGATCGTCGACCCGCGCAACACCGCGATGGTGTGGATCTCGGACTTCTACGACGTCCGCGACCTGCAGCGGGAGTTCGAGGCCGTGCACCGCTCCGGGACGAGGTTCATCCCCGTCGGGTCGGTGACCAGCTCGGGCCATCAGAGCGTGGACCCGTGGTTCCGCCAGAAACTGAAGGACCTGGGCACGCCCGTCATCTCGGGAAACATCAACAAACTCGTGTTCGAGCTCAAGAGCTTCCTCACCTAGGAGATACGCCATGACCGATGAGATGCTGCGTGCCCCCGCCGAGGCCAAGTACGCCGAAGAGCTCGACTGGCTGGAGTCGGTCGACGACGGGCCCAAGCCGTTCTCCTGGCGGCTCAGCCCGCGCATGGTCCGGCTGTTCGTGCTCGGCTCCGAGCGCTCCGACGGCCTCGACCGGGAGATCAAGCAGAAGTGGTTCGGCGACCGGAGCTTCGTCGAGCGCGCCATCGTCACGCTCGCGTCCGACCGCGGCCTGCTGCTGATCGGCGACCCCGGCACCGGCAAGAGCTGGCTGGCCGAGCTGCTGTCGGCGGCGATCTGCCGCAACTCGACGCTGGTCGTGCAGGGCACCGCCGGCACCACCGAGGACCACATCAAGTACTCGTGGAACGTCTCCATGGTGATCGCCAAGGGCCAGTCGCGCCAGTCGATGATCCCGTCCCCGATCATGACCGCGATGGAGCAGGGCGTGATCGGCCGGTTCGAGGAGCTGACCCGCTCCACCAGCGACGTGCAGGACGCGCTGATCTCGATCCTGTCGGAGAAGTACGTGTCCATCCCCGAGCTGGACGACGACAACATCGTCTTCGCCAAGCCCGGCTTCTCCATCATCGCCACCGCCAACAGCCGCGACCGGGGCGTCAACGACCTGTCGTCGGCGCTCAAACGGCGCTTCAACTTCGTCCGCATCCCGGTCGTGACCAACAAGCGGAGCGAGGCGGAGATCGTCCGCTTCCGCACCACCGAGCTGCTGCGCAGGCACCGCATCGAGCTGGAGGTGCCGCCGTCGCTGCTGGACATCCTGCTGCAGAGCTTCGCCGACCTGCGCGCCGCCGCCCAGTCGGCGACCAGCGACGACGAGAAGCTGGAGTCGGCGCTGTCCACCGCCGAGCAGATCGGCGTGCTGGAGGACGCGATCCTGCACAGCAACTTCTTCGGCGACAGCACGCTGCGGGCTTCGACGCTGGCCGGGTCGCTGGTCGGCTCGCTGGCCCGGCGCAGCCCCGAGGACCTGGCCATACTCAACAAGTTCTGGCACGGCGTGGTCGAGCCGCGCAGCAAGAAGGACGGCGGCGAGTGGCAGGGCTTCCTCGAAGGCGGCCGCCAGGCGATCGCCACGCTCTCATGAGCCCGTTCGCCGCGCTGCGCGAGCAGCTGCACGCCGCCGCCGAGACCTTCGCCGACGGGCCCGGCGCGCTCTCCGGCATCCTGTCGGGCCTGGTCGACGACGTCGACCGGGCGCTGGCCGAGCCGCTGGAGATCTTCCCGGTCTGCCACCACTCCCCGGCCTCGGCGCTGGCCATGGCCAGGAGGCTGCGCGAGAAGCAGCCCGAGGTCGTCTACCTGGAGCTCTGCGAGGACCTGCGGCCGGTGCTCGACGAGCTGCGCAACTGCCGGCTGCCGGTCGCGCTGCAGGCGTTCGCCACCGAGCTGGACGGCTTCCCCGAGGGCTGGGGCCCGCTCAACGTCGTCGCGCCCATCACCGAGGCGTCCGCCGAATACCAGGCCATCGCGTACGCGCTCGACACTCCCGGCGTGGAGCTGGTGCTGGTGGACCGCTCGGCCGACCACGTCTACCAGTGGCTGCCGCAGGAACGTCCTGACGAGTCCGTCGGCATCGAGATCGGCGACCTGCGGCCCCGCTTCGCCGAGCTGGAGCGGCACCTGCTGCACCACGCCAAGGTCCGCCACTGGTCCGAGTGGTGGGACCAGTACGTGGAGCAGCCGCTCTCCGGAGCCGACTACGCCACCTACCGGCAGGTCATGGTGCTGATCGGCAGCCTGTTCCGCCGACTGACCCCGGAGGACTCGCCCCGGCTGGCCGGCGACGAGGAGCGCGAGCGCCACATGTGGACGCGCATGCGCGAGCACCTGGCCGCCTCCGGCGCCGACCCCGGGCGCTGCCTGTACGTGTGCGGCGCCTTCCACGCCGCTAGCCGGGTCGAGGAGTTCGGCCTGCACGCGGCGGAGCCCGCCTACGAGGTCACCCCGCGCACCGGCACGACCTGGCAGTACGGGATCGTCCCGGCCAGCCACTCGGCCGTCGAGGCCCAGTTCGGGCTGGCACCCGGCTCGGTGTCGATCGCCGCCGCCACCTACGCCAAGGCGGTCACCCGAGGCGGCGTCAAGACCTACCAGCTCAAGGGCCGGCAGGCGACGACGAGGCCGCGCAAGGCGGCTCCGGCCGCGGAGGGGCCGGTGACCGACCGGCTGACCGGATTCCTGTCGAGCCCGCCCGCGCTGGACGCGCTGGACGAGGCCGAGCTGCTCGGCTGGTGCGTCGACATCGTCCGGCTGGCCCGCCGCAACGGCTACCTGGCCAGCACCGCCGACGCCATCGCGGTGTTCGAGACGTCGATCC
Source organism: Nonomuraea sp. C10 (assembly GCF_008017515.1). NCBI lineage: Bacteria > Bacillati > Actinomycetota > Actinomycetes > Streptosporangiales > Streptosporangiaceae > Nonomuraea > Nonomuraea sp. C10. The sequence goes on along the minus strand of NZ_VPFF01000003.1, from coordinate 631,220 downwards.
TGCTGGCCGGGATGCGCAACCGCGCCAGGCCCACCCCGTACGACTTCCAGGACGCGGCCGTCACCTGCATCGAGAAGGACGCCGTGCCCGGCCGCAGGGACGTGGCGCAGCTCTGCGAGATCCTGCTCGGCGGCGACCGGATCGGCGAGGTCGGCTACGCCGCGCTGCCGCCGCTCGCCCAGGACGTCTACGACCGGCTGGAGCCGCTCGGCGTCGACGTGCGGAAGCGGGCCGTGCACCGGGTGCTGCTCGACTTCGGCACCGACCCCGATCTGGAGCCCTGCTCCCACCTGCTGTGGATGCTGCGCCGCCTGATGCCGGACGGCGCGGTGCGGCCGATCATGGGCAACCGCGCGCTGGGCGAGCGGTCCAGGCAGGAGAGCTGGGATGTGGCCATCGGCCACCACCAGCGCGCGCTCATCGAGCTCGGCTACGAGGGTGTCACCGTCGAGCAGGTGCTGGAGCAGCGGCTGCGCAAGATGGTGACGGATCCGGAGGCCACCGCCGCCGTCGCGCTGGAGGCGGTGGAGGAGTCCATCGTGCTCCTCGGGAGCCGCCGGTTCACCGAGGAGCTCGGGGCGCGGGCGGTGGAGCTGCTGGCGGCCGAGCGCACCGTCGACGACGCGCCCGACGTGCTGCGCCGCATCCGCCGGCTGCTCACGCACTACCGGTCCGCCGAGCCGGCGCTGCCCGCCTGGGTCGAACGGTTCGTCACCACCGGATACGCGCACTACTGCACGCTGCTGCCGAGCGCCTTCGTGGCCGACGACACCGGGGTGCGGCAGGTGGCGGCCATGCTCGGGTTCCTGTCCGGGATGGAGAGCCTGGCGATCTCGCTCGGCTGCGACCGTGCCCAGCTGGAGCTGGCGGTCAAGCAGTCGCACCCGGAGACGCCGGGCAAGGTCGCGCTGCTGTGGGCGGCCAGGTTCCAGCTCGGCCTGCTGTCGTCGGCGGAGCTGCGGGCGCGCTGTGCCGAGCTGCTGGCCAACCCGCTGGTGGTGCCGTCGTTCCCGCAGTACCTGAGCGGTTTCGTGCAGGCGCTCGAACCCGCGCCCGCGCTGACGCCGTTCGTGGTCGAGCTGATCTCCGACGCCTTCGCGACCCTGCCCGACAGCGTGCTGCTGCCGTGGCTGCCCAAGCTCATCACCACCCTGAAGGACGAGGCCGCCGAGCTGGTGCCGGTTCTCGTACGCGAAGCGGGCCGGACGTTCCCCGGCACGCTCGCGGCGGTGGACGCGTGGACCCCGCCATGGACCGCCGCGCCCGCCCCGACTCCCGTCCCCACCCCGGCGGGCGGCCCGGTCACGAACCTGCTCACCGCCCACCCGGCCACGACCGACGCGCTCGCGGCCCTGCTGGGCTGCGACGGCACCTGGCAGGCCACCGGGGCGACCGGGCCCGGCCCGGCAGGCGACCTCCTGACCCGCCACCCGGCGGCGTCCGACGCACTGGCGGCCCTGCTGGCACCGCGTTGACGACAGCGGGGAGCGCGGTGGCGGCCGTGCCGTGCTGACAAGCCGTGCTGACAAGCCGCGCTGTGGAGCGCTGACCGCTACGGGGGTAGGGATAGCCCTACCCCCGTTCCGCCTGCTCGCGGGACTGATTCGGCCGCCGCCGATCCGTAGCGTTGCCGGTATGACGACCCTCCAGCAGCGCATCGCCGCCGACTCCCGCTACCTGCTCCTGTCCTTCCCCACCGCCCTCGTCTCGTTCCCGCTGGTCGTCGCCGGTGTCTCCGCCGGGCTGGGCGCCGCCGTCGCGTTCGTCGGGCTGCCCGTGCTGGCCGCCACCGCCGGGCTCGCCAGGAACGTCGCCGACGTCGAGCGGGCCTCCCTGCCCGGCGTGCTGGGTCACCCCGTCGCCCGTCCCCGCTACCGCGAGGCGCCCGTCTGGGCCGGGTGGTTCCGCCGGATGATGAACCCGCTGGCCAGCGGCCAGGCGATCATGGACCTGTTGCACGTGATCATCGCCTTCCCGATCGCCGTCGCCGGGTTCGTGGTGGCCGCCGTCTGGTGGGTGGGCACGCTGGCCGGGCTGACCTTCCCGCTGTACGGGTGGATCATCGCGGGCATCCCCGGGGCCGTCGAGACCGGATTGCCCGACCTGCTCGGGTTCGGCGCCAGCCCGGCGCTGTTCGTGGTCTGGAACACGGTGATCGGCCTGCTGTTCGCCATCACCCTGGCCCCCGTGCTGCGCGGAACCGCTCTGGTGAAGGCGAGCCTGGCCGAGCTGATGCTCACCCGGCCCGCTCTCGCGCGCCCCGCCGCCGCGCCGCATATCGTGGACCAGAGGATCCCCGCCTGATCTTGAAGGGTAAACCCGTGCGCAGCCCAATCTTCGGCAACCTCGACACCCAGCAGCTCCCGCCCGGCTTCGCCCTGCAGAACGGCAAGATGCTCCGGGTCGAGCTCCCCGAAGTGCTCGCCAAGCAGGGGTCGATGGTCGCCTTCCAGGGCAACTGGGACTTCGACTACGAAGGCTCCGGCGGGCTGGGCAAACTGTTCAAGAAGGCCATGACCGGCGAGGGCGCCTCGCTCATGCGGGTGCGCGGGCAGGGCGCGCTCTACCTCGCCGACAACGCCGACGACATCCACCTGTTCTACCTCGAGAACGAGGGCCTGACCGTCAACGGCCGCAACCTGCTCGCCTTCCAGCCGCAGATCAGCTGGGACATCCAGCGGGTGCAGGGGGCCGGGGTCGCGGCGGGCGGGCTGTTCAACACCACGCTCACCGGCACCGGATGGGTCGCCGTCACCACCCACGGCACCCCGGTCATGCTCGACGCGAGCCGCATGCCGACCTTCGCCGACGGGCAGTCGGCCGTGTGCTGGAGCGCCGCCCTGCACGTCGGCGTCAACCGCACCTTCAAGGCCGGCGCGCTGATCGGCCGGGGCAGCGGCGAGGCCATGCAACTGGCCTTCCAGGGCCAGGGTTTCGTCCTGGTCCAGGCCAGCGAGGGCCCGCTGGTGCCGAAGCCCGCCTGACGACACCGGCGCGCCCCAGGCAGCCGGTGCCAAGTCACCCGCAAGCCGCAGTAGCCATTCTGTCCCGCATGGGAAACTTCCCGCGGATCGTCCTGATCCTGCTGTGGCTGGCGGTCTGCCTGGCGCCGATCCCGGTGGCGGTGCCCGACTACCTGCTCACGCTCGGCCACACCGGCACGCCCGGGACGCTCACGGTGGTGTCCTGCGACTCGCTGGGCCGGGGCCGGTACGACTGCCGCGGCCGGTTCGTCCCCGACGACGGCGGCCGGCCCGTGATCGTGGCGACCTCCCCCGACTCGGACACGGGCGACGTGACGCACGCCCGCCTCACCCCCGACGGCACCCGCGCGCTCCCCGACGGGCTCAAGGGCGTGCTCGCCGTCTCCGCCGTCCCGGCCGCCGGTCTCGCCGGTCTCGGTTTCCTCCCGTACGTGCTCGCGTACTGGTGGGGTGGGCCGCGGGCGCGCAGGCGAGCGGTCACGGTGGGGATCGTGACCACCTCGGTGGGCCTTCTGACCATGGTCGTCGGATTGGTGGCCGCGCACTCCTAAGCATCCCCTCATCCACTTCTGAAGTCATCTCCAACGAGCTGTCGGAGATAAGCCCTTCTGTCTATCGGGCAGACGCCGCACTCCTCTTCACCGAAGGAAAGGTCAAACTGGCGGTCATCACCGAGGTGCAACGTCAGCGCGACGACACCAAACACTGGACGTGGCTGGCCTACATCGCCAACATGCGTGCCCGCGACCGCTGTCAGGCGTTGCTGGTCGTCATCTGCCCCAACCGCGCCGTCGCCGCATGGGCGTCCCAGCACATCCAGACCGGCCATCCGGGCCTGGTCCTGCGTCCCTTCGTGATCGGCCCCGATAACACGCCCGTCATCACCGACGTAGCCGAGGCCGTCGGCAACATCGGCCTGGCGGCTATCGCTGCGATCACCCATAGTGAGAACCCGCAGATCAAAGCCATTCTCGCCACCCTGACAGAAGCTCTGGACCACATCGACCCGGAGAAGGCAGGACGCTACGCTGAGTATGTCACCGTGGCACTGGCGGGGGACGCGCAGAAAGGAATGGAGCGGCTCATGGCCACACAGACCTACCTCTACCAGGGCGAATATGCACAAAGCCTTATGGCGAAGGGCGAGGCCCGGGGTGAGGCCCGGGGTGAGGCCCGGGGTGAGGCCAAAGGGCTGCTCGTCGTGCTGGAGGCGCGCGGGTTCCGGGTGACCGAGGACGACCGGGATCGGATCATGTCCTGCACCGACATCAAGACGTTGGAAAGATGGCTGCAGCGGGCCGCGCTGGTCGACTCCGTGGACAAGCTCTTCGAGTGAGACACTCGGCCAGGGTTCTCCCACCGCCCAGGAGACGCTCCGCGTACTTCGGGTCACGCTGGCTCTCAGCAGCGGGCGACCGCATGGTCGGAGCCGGTGACCTGGGGAATCTCAGGTGGTGAAGCCGTCCTGCCGGACGCCTTCGGAGAGGACGGCCGCCAGCGCGGGGTTTCCGATGACGCGCACCGGCACCGTCAGCCACGTCCAGCGGGCGGCGGCGAGATCCGCCGGGATCGGCGCTTCAGCGTGGGAGACCAGTCGCCGCAGCGCGGCCTCGATGTGGGTGTCGGCCGCGCGGCCCTCAGCGTGGGAGTGATCCGGGCAGGTGGCGGGGACGAGGGGCCCCAGGCCGGCTATGGCGAGACAGGCGAGGGGCGGGAGGCGACGGGCGGCCTCCAGGGCGAGGACCGCCCCCGGACCCCACCCGGCCAGCGCCACGGTGCCCCCGACGGCCGTCAGGACCGCCAGGAGGTCCTCCACTTCCCGCGCCACCGCGTAGGGGGCGGTCGTCCCGCTGCCGCCGGTGCCCCGCCGATCGTAGCGGTATACGGTGAAACGCTCCGCCAGCAGGGCCGCCGCCCGATCGGGGAACCCGGCCAGGACCACCGCAGGTCCCTCCCCGTCCGTGCGGTACGCGATGGACGTCCCGTCGCAGGACGTGACCCGGGGCACGACGTCACCGGGGCGCGATGTTGAGGTTGAGCCGGAACAGGTTGTCCGGGTCGTACGTACGCTTCACCTCGGCCAGCCGGGCGTGATCGGCTTCGGTGTACGCGTCCGCGACCCGCCCGGCGTCGGCCAGGAAGTTGAGGAACGTGCCGCCGGTCCCGTGCGGCGACAGCGCGTCGGCCATGCCGGCGAGCCGCTCGCTCACGATGACCGAGAACGCCGCGCCCCGGTGCCCGACCGGTCCCGCGTCCGGGCCTGGACGGGACATCGCGCCGCCCCAGTGCCTGATCTCCACGGTGGCGTGCCGCCCGGCCTCCACCAGCGTGCCGATCACCGCGTCCGGCAGGTCGTGGAAGAAGTCGAGGTAGCGGGCCGGGGTGCCGCCCATGGCCGCGTCCGCGTACCGGACCGGCCGCACCTCGTCCCTGATCGCCGGCCCGGCCGCCTCCCACAGCGGCCGGAGCACCCGGTCGCCCCGCTCGGACGCTCCCGCGTACATGGCCTTGATCCCGAGCACCCGCTCGGTCCCGCCCGGCAGCGTGGTGAGCATGACCGCCGTGCTCACCTCGTCGGGGGCCTGCGCCGCCCAGGCGCGGTAGTGGGCCAGGGTCTCGGCCGCTCGCTCGTACGGGAAGAAGGCGATCCCGGCATGGACCAGGTCGACCGGGTAGAGCCGGAACTCCAGCGAGGTGACGATCCCGAAGTTGCCGCCCCCGCCGCGCAGCGCCCAGAACAGGCCGGCGTGCCGGTCGGCGTCCGCCGTGACGGTCCGGCCGTCGGCGGTGACCACCTCGGCGCTCACCACGCTGTCGGCCGCGAGCCCGTACCTGCGCGCCAGCCACCCGACCCCGCCGCCGAGCGTGTAGCCCGTCACCCCGACGTCGGGCGACGACCCTGACAGCGGCGCCAGCCCGTACGCCGCGGCCTCCCGCAGCACCCGCCCCCATCGCACGCCGGGCCCGACCCGGGCCACCCGCCTCACCGGGTCGATCTCCACCCGGTCCAGCGCCCCCGTCCGCAGCAGGATCCCGCCGTCGGCCGGCACGTGCGTCCCGTGCCCGGTGGCCTGCACGGCCAGCGGCAGCCCGCACGTCCTGGCGGACACCAAGGCGGCCCGCACGTCCTCCGTCCGCGCCGACTCCGCGACCATGACGGGCCGCGCGTCGACGGCCGGGTTCAGCGACTGCCGGCCCAGTTCGTAGCCCTCGTCACCCGGCAGGTGCACGGCACCGGTGAAGCCGTCGATCCGGTGGGCGATGTTCGTCAGCATGATGCGTCCCTTCGGTGGTTGACCTGATCTCAGGCTCCTGCGGCACGCCCGCGGGGGGCATCCGTATAGACCACGGATCCACCACGGATTCACCGCCCACCCGCACCCGTTCTGGCGCGGTGGGCGATGATGGGGCCGTGACGGGCGGAGGGATGTCGGAGCGCGAGGCCGAAGTGCTCGCCGCGCTCGGGCACCGCCTCACCAACGCGCAGATCGCCGCCCGCCTGCACATCTCCGTCCGCACCGTCGAGAGCCACGTCTCGTCGCTGCTGCGCAAGCACGGTGCCGCCGACCGCAAAGAGCTGGCCGCGCTCGCCCGGCAGAGCCGGACGGGGGAGCTTGCGGGGCTGCCGGCGGCGCGCACGAGCTTCGTGGGGAGGTCGGCGGAGCGCGCGGAGATCATCGCGGCCTTCGAGTCCTCCCGCCTGGTGACGCTGGCAGGGCCCGGCGGGGTGGGCAAGACCCGGCTGGCGGTGGCGGTCGCCGGGGCGGCGGCGCCGTCGTTCCCACACGGCGGCGCGTTCGTGGACCTGGTGCCGGTGCGCGACGGGTTCGTGGCGGAGGCGGTGGCCGCGGCGCTCGGCGTGGCGGAGCGGCCGGGGCAGCCGCTGGAGGACGCGATCGCCGACCGGCTCGGGCGCGGGCGCGCGCTGCTGGTGCTGGACAACTGCGAGCACCTGCTCGATCCGGTGGCCGCGCTCGTGGACCGGCTGCTGGCGGTCTGCCCTGCCACCCGGGCGCTGGTGACCAGTCGCGAGCGGCTCGGTGTCCCCGGGGAGCGGGTCGTCTCCGTCGAGCCGCTGCCGCCGGGGTCCGACGCGGTCGAGCTGTTCCTCGACAGGGCGGGGGCCGCCGGGTTCGCCGCCGGACGGGACGTCGCCTCGCGCATCTGCGCCCGGCTCGACGGGCTCCCGCTGGCGATCGAGCTGGCCGCCGCCCGGGGGGCCGCGCTGGGAGCCGATGGTCTGCTGGCGGCGCTCGACGACAACCTGCGGTTGCTGGCGGGCGGGCGTGGCGGCGACCGGCGGCACCGGTCGCTCCGGACCGTGCTGGGCTGGAGCCACGACCTGTTGGAGACGGACGAGCGTGCCCTGTTCCGGCGGCTGGCGGTGTTCGCCGGAGGGTTCGGCCTGGACGCCGTGGTGGCCGTGACGGGCGGCAGCCGGAGTGCCGCCGCCGACGTGCTGGGCAGGCTGGTCGACAAGAGCCTGGTCGTCCACCGTCGCGACGCCGGCGGCTGGCGCCTGCTGGAAACGGTCCGCGCCTTCGCAGCCGAACGCCTGGAGGAGAGCGGCGAACTCCCGGACGCCCGGCGGCGTCACCTCGCCTGGGCGGTCGAAACGGCCGACGCGCTCACCACCGCCCGCGCGGACGACCCCGACACCGCCTGGTGGGGCCGCTTCGACGCGGTGGCCGACGACCTGCGAGCCGCCCTCGCCACCGCGACGACCGCTGACGCCGCCGCCCTCCCGTCCCCCGAGGGGACGTTCGCGGCGGGGACTGCGGATGGGGCAACCGGCGCGGACGCTGACGGGTCGGGCGTGGGGGAGAGTGCGGGCGCTCGCGTGGGCGTGGATAGGGCAACCGGCGCGGGCGCTGACGGGTCGGGCGTGGGGGAGAGTGCGGGCGCTCGCGTGGGCGTGGATAGGGCAACCGGCGCGGGCGCTGACGGGTCGGGCGTGGGGGAGAGTGCCGGTGCTCGCGTGGGCGTGGATGGGGGAACCGGCACGGACGCTGACGGGTCGGGTGTGGTGGGCGTTGGTGGGGAGGCGCATCGGCTGGCTAGGCGGTTGGCGGGGCTGACGTATGGGCGGAGGTTTTTGCGGGAGGCTGTCGCGCGTTATGAGCAGGCGGCGGTGCTGGCTCCTGGGGATGGGGAGGCGGCGCGGGATCTGGCCGACGCCGCCGAGTGCGCGCTGGCGTTCGCGCGTGCGGGGCAGGCGTATCGGCTGCAGCTCGGCGCCGCGGAGAGGGCGCGGGCGGCCGGGGACGGGAACGCCGAGGCGGTGGCGCTGGCGCGGGCGGCGGTGATCGCCGAGAGGCATCCGGGGTTCGGGTTCGACGACGAGCCGGAGGAGGAGCGGGTGCGGGCGCTGCCGGCGGAGGCGGCCGCGGCGGGAGACCTGGACGATCCGTACGTGGCCGCGCACGTGGCGGCGGCGCGCGCCTGGAGCACCGGACGGCCGGACGTGGCCGGGCGGGCGCTGGAGGCCGCACGGGCCACCGGGGACCCGGTGCTGACCAGCTCCGCGCTGGACGCCGTCATCTGCGCCGCCGACCGCGGGGGACGGGCCAGGGAGGCGTACCGGCTGGCGGGGGAGCGGCTCAAGCTGCTGCCCGCCATGGACGGCGACGACCCCCGGACCGGTATCGAGATCGTCGACGCGCTGCACACCGCGTCCTTCTTCGCCGTCGCCGTCGGCGACCTGCACGGGGCACTGGAGGCGGCCCGGATGGCGGCGGACGACGACGTCACGGGCAGCCATCCCGCGCTGGCCGGCAGCAGGCTGGTGCCCCCGCTGGTGCTCGCGGGCGATTTCGACCAGGCGCTGGCGCGGGCGGCCGAGATGGTGGACGGCCAGGCGCGCGTGGATGCCCCGCCCGGACGGTGGATGGCTCCCGCCCTCGGCATGGTGGCACTGGCCCACGGCCTGCGCGGGGACGACACGGCATGCCAGGCGTGGCGGGCCCGCGCGATCGCCGTCGGCCATATCGGCCCGGCCTCCCGCTACGCCCCTCTGATCACCTTCATCGACGCCCGCCTCGCCATCCACCAAGCGGACCTGACGCACACCTCGCCGGCGGACGGCCCAGGGCGTGGTCCAGAGGGTGGCGGTGGGATGTTCGGGAGGTACGCGATCGCGGCGGTGGCGGAGTTGGCCGTGGTCCGCGGGGAGCCGGATGCCGCTGAGCGGGTGGCCGCGGCGAAGGCGGCGGGTGAGGAGAACGCGTGGGCCGCCGCCTGCCTGAAGCGGGCCCAAGGGCGGTTGCGGGGGGACCGGGAGGCGTTGAGCGAGTCGGCGGAGATGTGGGGGCGGATCGGGGCGGCCCATGAGCGGGAGGCCACACTCCGGTTGCTCAACTTGACCGATCGTTCTGGATAGAGCTAGGTTCTCCGGTATGGCGAGGAGCAAGGAGTTCGACCCCGACGCGGCGCTGCAGCGTGCGCTGGAGCTGTTCTGGGAGCGCGGTTACGAGGCGACCTCCATGGCCGACCTCGTGGCCCACCTGGGCATAGCGCGGGCGAGCATCTACGCCACGTTCGGCGGCAAGCGCGAGCTCTACCTCAAGGCCCTGGAGCGCTACCTGCACAACATGGACCCGGCCGTCCTGGACGCGCTGTCCCAGCCCGGCCCGGTGCTGCCGGCCGTGCGCGCGCTGATCAGGGCGTACGCGGAGGAGTCCGGCGGCGACGACCGGCGGGGTTGCATGGTCGTGAACGCCGCGGTCGAGCTGGCGCCGCGCGACCCGGCCGCGGCCGCGTTCGTGGAGGCCAGCTGGAGCCACCTGGAGACGGTGCTGACCTCGGCCCTGACCAGGGCGCGCGCCCAGGGCGAGCTGGCTCGGGGCAAGGACCCGCGGGCCGTCGCCCGCATGCTGCTGGTGCTCATGCAGGGGATGCGGGTGCTCGGCCGGACTCCCGGCGGCGCCGCCCGGCTGGACGACGCCGCCGACCAGGCACTGGCCGTGCTGGGCTGACGCGGCCTTTTTTCATGCTCAAATTCTAGACCGATCATTCTCGATAAAGGGGTTTGCCATGCAGGGCAAGGTCGTTCTCATCACCGGCGGTTCCTCCGGCATCGGCTACGCGACCGCCCGGGCGTTCGCGGCCGAGGGCGCCACCGTCGTGATCACCGGGCGGGACGAGGGGCGGCTCGCCGACGCGGCCAAGCGGCTCGCCGCCGACTGGATCGCCGCCGACGTCTCCAGCGCCGCCGACTGCGCCCGCATGGTCGCCACCGCCGCCGACCGGCACGGCGGCCTGCACGTCGCCGTCAACAACGCGGGCGTGCTGGGCCGCCCCGGCCCGCTCGCCGACCTGGACCCCGACGACTGGGCGGCCCTGCTCGGCGCCAACCTGACGGGCGTGTTCCACTCCATGAAGTACGAGATCGCGTACATGAAGGAGCACGGCGGCGGATCGATCGTGAACGTGGCCTCCAACATCGGCGCGCACCGCCGCATCCCGGGCATGGCCGCCTACGCCGCCTCTAAGGCCGGCGTCAGCGTGCTCTCCAAGGCCGCCGCGCTCGAGTACGCCGCCGACGGCATCCGCATCAACTCCGTCAGCCCCGGCGCCACCGACACGACCATGAGCTTCCTGCCCGGCGAGACCCCCGCCGAGCGGGACGCCAGGCTCGCGCCGTCGATGCCGCTCGGCCGCGTCGCCGACCCCGACGAGGTGGCCGCCGCCGTGCTCTGGCTGGCCGAAGCCCGGTCGAGCTTCGTCGCCGGCCACGACCTGGTGGTGGACGGCGCGGCCAGCGCCTGATCTCACCCTCCGGCGAAGAACAGGAAGGCCGCGGCGTCGCGGGCCAGCAGGAAGCCGGCGATGCCCAGCGTCCAGCCCACCGCCGACGCCGCGTGCCTGGCCAGCCAGGCGCGGAGCCGTACCAGCTTCGGCTCCACCCAGGCCGCGGCCGTCGCGCGCAGCCCGAGCAGCGCCAGCACCGGCACGAACATGAGGGCCACGTACGCGGCGAGCAGCGGCAGCCACTGACCGGCGGGGAGCGCCGCGGTCGTCATGATCCCGATGGCCGCGAGGTAGGGCACCATGGTGGCCACCTCCAGCGTTCCCGCCGTCAGCCCGAGCAGCACCATCGCCCGCGGCCCGCCCATCCGCGGCTCCAGCCGCGGGCCCTTGCCACGCTTGCCGTCGAAGCGGAAGCTCAGCGCGAACAGGCCCACGCCCAGCACGAGCTGCACCCAGTACGCGGCCTCGCTGTGCAGCGCGTCGCCGAAGTTCTCCATGGCTGTGGACAACCCGAGCATGAGGCCCACACCGACGAGGTAGTAGAACACCGCCACCGTCGCCAGGTAGAGGAGCAGCCGCGGCACCTGCCCGCGCTCCGACGCCACCATCAGGTAGACGGAGATGCCCAGGGTGCCGAAGCTGGTGCTGTCGACGATCGCGAGGGCGGCCAGGGTGAGCAGCAGGCCGGTGGTCATGTCACCGATCCTGGTCGAGCGGCCTCGGTCGTCGCATCCTGCTCATGGCCGAAGAGGCGCGTACATCTTTCTGCCTACGGGGCCCGCGTTCCCGTACTCGCGGGCGCGTACGGGGGAGACAACCGCGGGGCGACGCCGCGCGCCGAGCCGTGCTCCTACCGTCGGACGATGAGGAAGACGAACTCTCTCGGAATGTCACCGGTCGCCGTCGCGGGGCTGGCCGCGCTCGGCGTGCCGCGGGTGATCGCGCACGATCTGGGGCTGGTCGGCCCGGTCGTCAACGCCGTGCTGGTGTTCCTGCCGGTCGCGATCTGGCTGGGCGTCGTGCTGTGGAGGCGGGTGCCGAACCCGTTCCTGACGCTGCTGGCGATCGGCGGCGCCTACGGGGTGCTGCTGGCGATCACCCACCAGCTGCTCTGGTCGTCGGCGTTCGGTGAGGACGCGCCGCGGCTGGGCGGCAACCTGGCGGGCGGGCTGTCGCCCGGCGCGGAGGAGGCGCTGATGCGGACGTTCGCGTTCGGCAGCAGCGTGTTCACCGGGGTCATGGTCGGGCTGGTCGTGGGCGCGGTCGGCTGGGTGCTGTCGCGCGCGGTGCCCGCGTTCCGGCCCCGGGGCCGCGAGACCGGGTCCTGAGGCCGGAACGGCGGGTGGTCAGCGGACGGCGTGCGGGCGGCGTCGCGCCAGGAGCAGCCCCAGGGCGATCATGCCCACGCCCAGGACCAGGTGGAGCCAGTTGTCCGCGTTGTTGACCGGCACGAAGTTCGCCGCGCTGTCGTGGTCGACCAGCATGCCGTAGATCCACAGCAGCAGGTAGACGACACCGCCGCCGACGAGGAAGTTGCGGGCGCCCGACACCGTGCGGGCGAGCAGGATGCCGGCGACCCCGAACAGCAGGTGCACGATGTTGTGCAGGATCGACACCTGGAACACGCCCAGGAGCATCGCTTCCGAGTCGTGCGAGGCGAACTGGAGCTGGTCGTAGTCCGTGGTGATGCCGGGAACGAACCCCAGCACACCGACCAGCAGGAACACGGCTCCCGTGACGAGTGCCGCTAACTGCACGGGGGTTCGGGTGCCGGCTGTACGGGGGGTGTTCATAGGAGCTCCCTCGGGACGGGTCTCTTGTGGATCCGCCGTCTGCCCTCCGCGGGCAGGCGCTAACGCGACCGTCCGAACGGACTCTCCGGAATCGAGTCATTACTCTGCGCATAAGGTTCCGATCGGTTGCTCACGGTCACCGTTGGTAGATACACGACATGGTCAACGAGCGAACGGCCGAGGAGCCCAAGGAGGGAGCCACCGGGGCCCTCCTGCGGATCGGAGACTTCTTCAGCCGGGGCGTCTATTCGGGCGACCTGAGGGACGTGTCCTATCGGGGCGGACGGGCGGGTGAGGTCTTCTACCGCGACCGCTGGTCGCACGACAAGATCGTGCGGTCCACCCACGGGGTGAACTGCACGGGCTCCTGCTCCTGGAAGGTGTACGTCAAGGACGGCATCATCACCTGGGAGACCCAGGAGATCGACTATCCGACGGCCGGCCCCGACCGCCCCGAGTACGAACCCCGGGGCTGCCCGCGCGGAGCGGCGTTCTCCTGGTACACCTACCACCCGACCCGGGTGCGCTACCCGTACGCGCGCGGCGTCCTCGTGGAGATGTACCGCGAGGCCCGCAGGCGGCTCGGCGACCCCGTCCTGGCCTGGTCGGACGTCGTGGGCGACCCGGAGCGGCGGCGCCGCTACCAGCAGGCGCGCGGCAAGGGCGGGCTGGTGCGCACCACCTGGGACGAGGCGCTGGAGATGATCGCCGCCGCCCATGTGCACACCATCAAGGAGCACGGTCCCGACCGGATCGCCGGGTTCACCCCCATCCCCGGCCAGTCGATGCTGTCCCACGCGATCGGCACCCGGTTCCTGTCGCTGATCGGCGGCCAGGCGCTGTCGTTCTACGACTGGTACGCAGACCTGCCGGTGGCCTCCCCGCAGGTGTTCGGCGACCAGACCGACGTGCCGGTGTCCGGCGACTGGTGGGACGCGGCCTACCTGATCATGTGGGGCTCCAACGTCCCCGTCACCCGCACGCCCGACGCGCACTGGATGGTCGAGGCCCGCTACAACGGCCAGAAGGTGGTCGTGGTCTCCCCCGACTACGCCGACAACAGCAAGTTCGCCGACGACTGGCTGCACCCCCATCCCGGCACCGACGGCGCGCTGGCCCACGCGATGGGCCAGGTGATCCTGCGCGAGTGCTTCGTCGAGCGGCAGGTGCCGTACTTCCTCGACTACGTGCGCCGCTTCACCGACATGCCGTTCCTGGTCCGGCTGGAGGAGAAGGACGGCGCGTACGTCCCGGGGCGGTTCCTGCGCGCCGCCGACCTCGGCGGGGAGCACGCCGCGGCCGAGAACGCCGAATGGCGCACCGTGCTGCTGGACGAGGCCACCGGCGACGTGGTCGTTCCCTCCGGCTCCGTCGCCGACCGCTGGTCGCACGAGGACGGACGCTGGAACCTCGACCTCGGCGACGTCCTGCCCCGGCTCACCCTGCACGGCCTGCCCGACGCCGTGGGCGCCGAGGTGCTGCTTCCCCGGTTCGACACCGCCGACGGCTCGGGGGCGGTGCTCAAGCGCGGCGTCCCGGCCAGACGGCTGACGCCCGGCGGGCCGCTGGTCACGACCGTGTACGACCTGATGCTGGCGCGCTACGGCGTCGGCCGGGACGGCATGCCAGGCGACTGGCCGACCGGCTACGACGACGCGGCCTCGCCCGGAACCCCGGCCTGGCAGGAGACGATCACCTCGGTGCCGGCCGCCGCGGCCATCCGGATCGCCCGCGAGTTCGCCATGACCGCCGAGAGCACCGACGGCCGCTGCATGATCCTCATGGGCGCCGGCACCAACCACTGGTTCCATTCGGAGACCACGTACCGCAACTTCATCACGCTGCTGCTGATCACCGGCTGCATCGGACGCAACGGCGGCGGCTGGGCCCACTACGTCGGCCAGGAGAAGTGCCGCCCGCTCACCGGCTGGACCACGCTGGCCACCGCGAACGACTGGAAACGGCCGAGCCGGCAGATGATCGGCACCGGCTTCTTCTTCCTCAACACCGACCAGTGGCGCTACGACCACTTCCGCGCCGACGCCCTGGCCTCGCCGCTCGGCGAGGGACGCTTCGAAGGGATGACGGCGGTCGACATCCTGGCCCAGTCGGCCCGGCTCGGCTGGATGCCCTCCTATCCGACCTTCGACCGCAACCCGCTGGACCTAGCCGACGAGGCCCGCGCCTCGGGCCGGGACCCGGGCGAGCACGTCGCCGGGGAACTGGCGGCGGGCAGGCTCAAGTTCTGCGCCGAGGACCCGGACCATCCGGGCAACTGGCCGCGCATCCTCATCGCGTGGCGGGCCAACCTGCTGGGCTCGTCCGCCAAAGGCGCCGAGTACTTCCAGCGCCACCTGCTGGGCACGCTCAGCAACCTGCGGGCCACCGAGGCGCCGGAGGACGTCCGGCCAAGGGACGTGCGCTGGCGCGACCCCGCGCCCGAGGGCAAACTCGACCTGCTGCTCTCGCTGGACTTCCGGATGACGTCCACGACCCTGCTGTCCGACATCGTGCTCCCGGCCGCGACCTGGTACGAGAAGCACGATCTGAACTCGACCGACATGCACCCGTACGTGCACTCGTTCAACCCGGCGGTGGAGCCGCCCTGGCAGGCCCGCACCGACTTCGAGATCTTCAACGACATCGCCGACGGCGTGTCCGAGCTGGCCGGCGAGCATCTGGGCACCCGGTACGACCTGGTGGCCACGCCCTTCCAGCACGACACACCAGGCGAACTGGGCAACCCTGCGGGCGCGGCGCGGGACTGGCGGGCCGACGGATCGACCCCGGTCCCGGGCCGGACCATGCCGAGCGTGACCGTCGTCGAGCGGGACTACACGGCGATCTCCGCCCAGCTGCGCGCCCTCGGCCCGCTCGCCGCGTCCGAGGGCGTGCCCTGCAAGGGCGTCACCTACCAGGTGGATCACGAGATCAGGCTGCTGGGCCAGGTGAACGGCGTCGCGCGCGGCGGCCCCGCCGACGGCCTGCCGCTGATCGACACCGGCAAGAAGGCGTGCGAGGCGATCCTGACGTTGTCCGGCTCGACCAACGGCCGCCTCGCCGACCAGGGCTTCCGCACCCTGGCCCGGAAGGTGGGCGCCGGCGAAGGGCTGGCCGGCCTCGCCCGCGCCGACGCCGACCGCCGCATCACCTACGCCGCCACCCAGGCGCACCCGCAGACCACCATCACCAGCCCCGAATGGGCGGGCATCGAGACCACCGAACGCCAGTACAGCGCCTTCACCATCAACACCGAGCACGGCAAGCCCTGGCACACCCTGACCGGGCGCATGCACTTCTTCCTGGACCACGACTGGATCGCCGAGCTCGGCGAGAACCTGCCGACGTACCGGCCGCCGCTGAACATGCACCGGCTGTTCGGCGAGCCCGTCCTCGGCCCGGACGGCGCGCGCGAGGTGACCGTGCGCTACCTCACCCCGCACAACAAGTGGTCCATCCACTCGGAGTACCAGGACAACCTGATCATGCTGTCGCTGTCGCGGGGCGGTCAGGTCATCTGGATCAGCCCGCAGGACGCCGAGGCCATCGGCGTCGCCGACAACGACTGGATCGAGGCGGTCAACCGCAACGGCGTGGTGGTCGCCCGGGCCATCGTGTCCTACCGGATGCCGGCCGGGACGGTCTACATGCACCACGCCCAGGACCGCGTCATCGCCGTCCCCAAGAGCGAGACCACCGGACGGCGGGGCGGCATCCACAACTCGCTGACCCGCGTGCTCGTCAAACCCACCCATTTCATCGGGGGGTACGCCCAGCTCTCCTTCTTCCCCAACTACATGGGCCCGGTCGGCACCCAGCGTGACGAGATCACGGTGATCCGGCGGCGGGCGCAGAAGGTGGAGTACTGATGCGCGTCATGGCCCAGATCTGCATGGTGATGAACCTGGACAAGTGCATCGGGTGCCACACCTGCTCGGTCACCTGCAAACAGACGTGGACGAGCCGGCCCGGCGTCGAGTACGTGTGGTTCAACAACGTGGAGACGCGCCCGGGGCAGGGCTATCCGCGCCGCTACGAGGACCAGGAACGCTGGCGGGGCGGCTGGAAGCTGACCGCGCGCGGCCGGCTGGTGCCCAAGGCGGGCGGCCGGATGCGCCGGCTGGCGAGCATCTTCGCCAACCCGCTGCTGCCCAACATCCGCGACTACTACGAGCCGTGGACCTACGACTACAACGCCCTGTTCGACACCCCCGCCGGTGACGACTTCCCGGTGGCGGCGCCCCGCTCGCTCATCAGCGGCCGGCGGATGGACAACATCACCTGGTCGGCCAACTGGGACGACAACCTGGGCGGCATGCCGCAGCACGAGGGCGACGACGTCGTCCTGCGGCGGATCCAGGACAAGGTGCGCATGGAGCTCGAACAGACCTTCATGTTCTACCTGCCGCGCATCTGCGAGCACTGCATCAACCCGTCGTGCGTGGCGTCCTGCCCGTCGGGCGCGCTTTACAAGCGCGTGGAGGACGGGATCGTGCTGGTCGACCAGGACCGCTGCCGCGGCTGGCGGATGTGCGTCACGGGCTGCCCGTACAAGAAGATGTACTTCAACCACCGCACCGGCAAGGCCGAGAAGTGCACCTTCTGCTTCCCGCGCATCGAGGTCGGCCAGCCCACCGTCTGCTCCGAGACGTGCGTCGGCCGGTTGCGCTACATCGGCGTGCTGCTGTACGACGCCGACCGGGCCCCGGCGGCCGCCGCGACCCCGCGCGAGCAGGACCTCTACCCGGCGCAGCTCGACCTGTTCCTGAACCCGCACGACCCGGACGTCCGGCGGGCCGCCGAGGCGGCGGGCATCCCGCACGACTGGATCCAGGCGGCCCGCCGCTCGCCCGTCTACGACCTGATCGCCACCTACGGCGTGGCGCTGCCGCTGCATCCGGAGTACCGCACGCTGCCGATGGTCTGGTACGTGCCTCCGCTGTCGCCCGTGGTGGAGGCGATCACCGCCTCGGGCCACGACGGCGAGGACTACCGGAACCTGTTCGGCGCCATCGACACGCTCCGCATCCCGGTCTCCTACCTGGCCGAGCTCTTCACCGCGGGCGACCCGGCCCCCGTCGAGCTGGCGCTGCGGCGGCTGGCCGCGATGCGCTCCCACCGGCGGCGGATCAACCTCGGCGAGCCGGTCGACCCGGAGATCGCCGCCTCGGTCGGCTTCGACGTCGAGAAACTGGACGCCATGTTCCGGCTGCTCTCCCTGGCGAAGTACGAGGAACGCTACGTCATCCCGACGGCCGCCGCCGGAGACGTACGGAGCCTGGAGGAGACCGCGCTGAGCGGATGCAGCCTCGACTACGAGGGCGGCCCGGGGATGGGTGGCACCGAGTCGTCGGGGCCGTTCGGCGAGGCGTCCGGCCGGCCGGCGCCGCAGGCCGTGGAGACCTTCCACGTCCTGCGGCAGCGCCAGACCTCGGAGTCGGCCGCCGACACCTCCGGCCACGAGGGCCGGATCAACCTGCTCAACTGGGACGGCCGAGGCCTCCCCGAGGGGCTGTTCCCGTACCGGTCGAAAAGCCGGGGCGGTCAGGTGGACAGGGGCGAGGACCTGGGCGCCGAACCCGGCGAGATCAGCGAGCGGCGCGAGCGCGGAGAGTCGTGATGAAGTCACCCTGGACCTCGCGGCGGCCCCGGCTGTCCGCCGACGGCGTGGCCGTGGTGCGGCGGGCCGCCGGGATGTGCCTGCGCTACCCCGACCGGGCCCTGTTCGACCGGCTGCCGCTGATCAGGGCCGCGCTCGCCGAGACCGGCGCGCATCCGCCGGTGTCCGCCGTCGCCGAGTTCGCCGAGCACCTGGCGGGCCTGGAGCCGCTGCGGGCCGAGGAGCACTACGTGGCGGTCTTCGACGTCCGCAACCGCCGCTCGCTGCACCTGACCTGGTGGACCGACGGCGACACCCGCCGCCGGGGGTTCTCCCTCGCCGCGATCAAGGCGCGCTACCGGGCGCACGGCCTGACGCCTCCGGGCAGGGACGAGTTGCCCGACTACCTGCCCGTCGTCCTGGAGTACGCGACCCTGGAGCGCGAGGACGGCACGGAGCTGCTCCAGGAGCACCGGGCCGGGCTCGAACTGCTGAGGTTCGCCCTGGTCAAAGCCGTCACGCCGTACGCGCGACTGCTGGAGGCGGTGTGCGGCACGCTGCCCGGCGCCTCTCCCGGCACCCCCGAGGAGGCCGCCCGGATGGCCCGCCGCCCGATCGGCGGCGGACCCGAACTGGTCGGGCTGGACACCATCGGACTCCCCTCGTCGCTTCCCTTCGCCATCACCGGGGGTCTCAAGTGATCTCACCCGTCGACGTCTTCCTGTGGGGCGCGTTGCCCTACATCGCCGTGGCGATCCTCGTCACCGGCCTCGTCTGGCGATACCGCTACGACAAGTTCGGCTGGACGACCCGCTCGTCCGAGCTGTACGAGTCGCGGCTGCTGCGGTGGGGGAGCCCGATGTTCCACATCGGGCTGCTCGTCGTGCTGATGGGCCACCTGCTCGGCCTGTTCATCCCGGACAGCTGGACGGCCGCGATCGGGGTCAGCGAGACCGTCTACAGCTTCCTGGCGATCTCGCTCGGCGTCGCCGCCGGCGTGCTCACCTACGCCGGCATCGCCCTGCTCGTCTGGCGGCGGCGCACCACCGGGCCGGTCTTCCTGGCCACGACCGTCAACGACAAGTTCATGTACGTCTTCCTGGTCGCGGCGCTGACGCTCGGGCTGGCCACCACGCTGATCAACGCCTCGACGCTGCACTACAACTACCGCGTCGACGTCTCGCCCTGGGTGCGCAGCCTCTTCGTGTTCCAGCCCGAGGTGGCGCTCATGGCGCGCACGCCGATCGAGTACCGCGTCCACGCGATCTCCGGGCTGGTGCTGTTCGCGATCGTGCCCTTCACCCGGCTGGTCCACGCGTTCACCGCGCCCGTGCACTACCTGTTCAGGCCGTACATCGTCTACCGGGCCCGCGACCCGCGGAACATCGGCACCGCGGCGCTCCGGCCGGGGTGGAAGCGGAGCGACGTATGACCCGCGAGGCGAAGCCCTACTATCTGGAGTCGCTGGAGGACCGGTATCCCAGGTGGGCGGTGCGTTCGGTCTACACGGGCGTCAACAGCTTCATCTCGATCTTCCTCATGGCGATCATCGCCTACAACACCCACGCCCCGTTCGTCTTCCCGTCACTCGGGCCCACGGCCTTCCTGCTGTTCTACACGCCGCTGGCCGCCGCGTCCGCCCCGCACAACACCCTGGTCGGACACCTGATCGGCCTGCTGGCCGGATGGTTCTCGCTGGCGGTGACCGGGCTGCTCGCCGTGCCGCCCGACCTGGAGAAGATCGACTGGCAGCGGATCCTGGCCTGCGCCATCGCGCTCGGCCTGACCTGCGGGCTGATGCCGATCTTCCAGGCGGCGCATCCGCCGGCCGGCGCCACCACCCTGATCGTCTCGCTGGGCCTGATACGGACCCCGGAACACCTGCTGATCATGATGGTCGCGGTGTTCGTCATCGTCCTGCAGGGCTTCGTCATCAACCGGGCGGCCGGCCTGCCCTATCCGATGTGGCGCAAGCGCGCGCAGAACGCGCCGCCGGACGACTGACAGGCCGGCCGAGGCGGCCCCGGTCAGTGTTTCTTGTCCCTGGCCTTCCTGATGACGTCCCTGGCACGGTCCATCATCGCCATCGGGGTGCCCACGAGCAGGTTCTTGGTCGCCGACTCGGTGCCTGGATGCGGGTGGGTCGGGGCCATGGCCTCGGCGGCCTTGACGCCGGCGCCCAGCGCGCGCCGCTCGGCCTGGGAGGTGTGCTGGACGACCTTCGCGAACTCGTACCGCTCCTCGGCGCGGGCGTGCGCCTCGACGGCGGCCCGCAGCGCCAGGAGGTTGCGCATGAAGTTCGGCGCGTCCGGGCCGGCCTGGTCCATCTCCTGGAGGAGCTTCTTGGCCTCGTGCTCCTCTTCGAGGCGGTCCTGGACGACGCCCGCGCCGCCGTCGAGCTTGGTGCGGGCGTAGGGGTGGAGGATCTCCTCCTCGGCCGTCTCGTGCACGGCCAGCAGCCGCACGAGGCGGGTGAAGGACTCGCCGCGCCGCTCTGGCGGCGCCTGCTCGACTTCGTCGAACAGATTCCTGATCATGCCGTGCTGGGCGATCAGAAGTTCGATGACGTCCGTCTCTTCCATCTTCTCGGGAACTGTCTTCGTCACGGTCCATCTCCTCTCGGATTACGGCGGGTGCCTACCCGTGGTCCGGCTGGTCACGCATGCGCTTGCCGTTTCTGGAGGGACCGGCGGTGAGCTGAGGAGATTGCTCCCGAAAGCCTCGGGTAGGCCCGATTCGGACGTCGCCCACCCCCCGGCGCACGCGAGTCGAGCAGCCGAAGGAGCGCGAAACACATGACCTTCAATCCCTTGCGGGAGCGGGGCATCCCGCTGGACAAGCAGATACGTAACTGGCGTGAACTGAACGTCATGCCCATCGACCCCGATCACGCGGACCCGTACACGCGCTGCCGCGTCATCGCGATGAACGGCATCGAGACCGAGGCGATCTTCTTCAGCCACCACCTGGCACGTCACTGCCCGGACACCGAGCTCAAGCAGCAGCTCGCCCGGGTCCGTTACATCGAGGCGCAGCAGCAGAAGGTGGTCAACTGGCTGCTGCCGGGCGTCGCCTCGGTGCTGGAGACCACCATCGCCTACGAGCAGGTCGCCGTCGACCTGACCGCCTGGGTCGCCCGGATGGAGCCCGACCCGTACCTCAAGCAGGCCTACCAGTTCGGTGTCCTGGAGGACTTCGACCACCTCTACAGGTACTCCAACCTGTACGAGATGATCGAGCACCGCAAGGCCGAGAAGATCGTCGACAACCTGACCGAGATCATGCCGGGCAGGCCGACCCCCCTGCACCACCGCGACCCGATGGACAACGTCCGCGACCCGTACGACAGGTCGACCGCGGCGCCCATCTCCAAGCTGCACGCGCTCACCATCATGGCCGCCGAGCAGCAGACGATGAACTTCTACATGAACGTCGGCCCGACCTACATGGAGCCGATCGCCCGCCAGCTCTACCAGGAGATCGGGCTGATCGAGGAGGAGCACGTCACCCACTACGAGTCGCTGGTCGACCCGGGCGAGAGCTGGTGGGAGATGCTGCTCAACCACGAGTACAACGAGTGCTACCTCTACCACTCGTTCATGGAGACCGAGTCCGACCCGAAGGTGAAGAGCATCTGGGAGCTCCACCTCAACATGGAGCTGGAGCACCTGCGCCTGGCCGCCGAGCTGTTCAAGACGCACGACGGCCGCGACCCGGAGCAGGTGCTGGCGCCGGAGCTGCCGGCCCCGGTCACGTTCGAGCCGAACAAGGACTACATCCGCGAGCTGCTCGCCACCCAGATCGACTACACCACGCTGGGCACCGGCTACGTCCAGGAGGCCCACGAGCGGTTCGAGAGGATGCAGGAGCAGATCATGGGCGGCGAGCCCGCGCCGTCGCAGGTGGCGATGCAGGAGAACGTGCACAAGTCCGGCGAGGAGTACCGGCTGGAGACCGAAGGTCCCCACCCGGTGCCGAGTCTCAGGCGCCGATGAGGAGACTAGCCACGCTCGGGGCCCGGCTGCGTCGCGGCCGGGTCCTGCACCCGAGGGGCCGCCTGCTGGCCGGCACGCTGGAGGTGACCGGCGCGGGCGAGCTCGGCGTGCCGGTCCTGGACGAGCGCGGACAGTACGAGGTGATCGCCCGCCTGTCGAAGGGCGGCTCGCTGCCCGGCCGCCTGCCCGACGTGCTCGGCCTGGCGGTGCGCCTGCCCGGCCCGGTCGACCTGTTGTTGTCCACCTGCGGGGCGGCGCCGTGGCTGCTGCGGCCCAGGGCCGGGTTCACCGCGGGCCCGTACTCCAGCGTGGTGCCGTACGGCAGCGACGCCGGGCCGGTCTGGCTGGTCGCCGTGCCCGAAGGAGAGGACGTGCCGGCCGATCCCGCCCTGCTGCCCGCGGCGCTCAGGCGCGGCCCGCTGCTGTTCCACCTGCTGGCCGCGCGCCGGGACACGCCCGCCCGGCCGCTGGCGACCCTCAGGGTACGGGCGACGCTGTCGGAGCGCGCGGACCTGTCCTTCGACCCGGTGCGGCACGGGCACCCGTCGCTGCGGATCGAGGGCTCGCTCGCCCGTCTGCGGCGCGGCGCCTACCAGGGCTCCCGGGAGGGACGCCACGCCGAGCTCTGAGCCCGTCAGCCCGGCTTGCGGCCGACTCCGGCGGCGATCCAGGTCTTGACGGCCTCGGCGTCGGACACCGGGGTGTGCGGCCGCCACTGCCTCACGTAGACGAAGCCGGGCTCGATCAACTCCAGGCCGTCGAAGAAGCGCTTCGCCTCCGCCATGGTGCGAGGCCCGCCCGAGGGGCGCTTGAGCGCGTCGCGGTAGATGTCGGCGACCGCCTCGGCGATGTCGGGCCGCGTGTCGAACACCGCGTGGGTGATCGCGACGTAGCTGCCGGGCGGGAGCCGGTCGCACAGGGCGGCCACGCTCTCGTAAGCGCCGAAGTCGTCGGGGATGTACTGCAGCATGCCGAAGAGCAGCACCATCACCGGCTGGGAGAGGTCGATGAGCCGCCGCGTCACCGGATGGTCGAGGATCGCGTCAGGCTCCAGGATGACGCCCTCCGCCACCCCGGTGCGCTCGTTGGTGGCCAGCAGGGCGCGGGCGTGGTTGAGCGCGACCGGGTCGTCGGCGACGTAGACGGCCCTGGACTCGGGCGCCAGCTCCTGGGCGATCTGGTGGACGTTGCGCTCGACCGGCAGCCAGGCGCCGATCTGCAGGAACTGCCGCACGCCCGCCTCGACCAGATGGGCGACCACCCGCTGGCGGAACTCCTGGACGTGCTCGCCCATGGCCTTGGCCTCGGGGGCCAGCGCGAGCACCTTCTCCGCCAGCTCGCGGTCGATGGCGAAGTTGTCCTTGCCGCCGGCGAAGTAGTTGTTGATCCGAGCGACACTGGGCGTGCTGGCCGACACGCCGGGGCTCGGCGGCTGAGTGGCATCGCTCATGAGTGATCTCCTGTTCGCGGAGCGCTACGGACAACGGTAGCGGCTTCTCAACGGACGGAAAGGACGATCCGCCCCGAAGGAGCGCCCGCCGCCTGACGTTGCCACGCTTTTTCCGCATCGTCGAGCGGCATGATCTCATGAACGACCGACAACGCGCCGCGCGCCGCGTGTCCGGCGATCTCGGTGATGGCGGCGGCGCGCTGGGCCGGAGTCAGCTCGTTGTTGGTGTATCCCAGCAGCCGCAGCGACTTGCCGCGCAGCGTCGAGGAGTCGATCGGGCTGGTCTCGGAGGCGGAGCCGCCGAGGTTGACCAGGCGCCCGCCGGGGCGCAACACCCGGGTCGCCGCCGCGGCCGGCACTCCGAAGAGCGGGTCGAGAACCAGGTCGGCGGGGCCGTCGAGGGCCGCGGACAGCCGGGCGGCCAGCTCGCCGGCGTCGTCGCCGTCGAGCGGGACCACCGCGTCGGCCCCGGCCCGCTCGGCGCGCTCCCGCGCGGCGGCGGAACGCGCGGCGGCGACCACCCGCCGGGCGCCGGCCAGCCGGGCGAGCTGCACGGCCGCCTGCCCGACGGTCCCGCCCGCGCCCAGCACGATCACCTGCTCGCCCGGCCTGAGCTCGCCGCGCCAGCCGAGCGCCATGTAGGCGGCCACGGCCGACAGGCCCAGCGCCGCCACGGCCACCGGGTCGGCGCCGGGCGGCAGCTCCACCAGGTCGCTCTCGGGCACCGCGGCCAGCTCGGCCATGCTGCCGTCGCCCGGCGCCATCCCCGCCGTGGTGGGGAACCAGACGGTCCGGCCGCCGACGGTGCCCACCCCCTGGACGCCCGGCACGTACGGGGTCGGCGGCGTGCCGAAGTAGGACGTGCCGGTCGCGCAGAGCAGGTCGAGCGGTGTCACCGGGGCGGCGGACACCTCGACGAGCACCTCGCCGGGCCCGGGCGAGGGCGCGGGGCGCTCGGCCACCGCCGGCGGCTCTCCGCAGGTGTGGATCTGGGCGGCGCGCATGGTCAGGTCGCGATGTCCGGGTAGGGCAGGCTCATGTGGGCCAGCTTACGGGCGTACTCCTTCTGGAACCCGAGAGGCTCGTAGTCGCGCTCGAACATGGCGATGAAGAGCGTGAGCGTGAGGAACGGGTGCGCGCCCATCTCGAACAGCCGCACGTAGTCGTGCGCGGCCAGCGCCTCCCGCTCGGCGTCGTCGAAGCGCAGCCAGGTCGACGCCTCGCCGCCGTGGCAGTTGAGCACGAGGTTGGCCCGCGTCGACTCCCACCACTCGACCGTGCCGCGCGGGTCCTCGCGGTAGCGCTCGACGAGCTCGGGGTCGCGGTCGACGGTGAACAGGAACTTGTTCAGCAGATACTTGCTCACGACCGGCCTCCGCGCGGGTACCAGGTGAAGTACGCCTCCATGGTGTGGAACAGATCGTAGGTGTCGACGTAGTCGGCCTTCTGGCCCTCGCCCGCGACGCCCATCATCAGCATGAAGTCCATGAACCCGTGGGTGGCGTTGCCCGGCGCGTGCAGGCTGTCGAGCGTGACCTCCGCCAGGCAGCCCTCGATGTCGCCGCCCGCGATCCACTCGACGGCCTTGGCGTCGAACTCCGGGTCCGGCCCGTGCGGCCCGAACTGGCGCGGCCCGCCCAGCTCCAGCGACAGGTGGCCGGTGCCGATGACGGCGACCCGCTGGTCCGACGGCCACGACTCGACCAGCTGCCGGATCGTGCGGCCCAGCTCCACGAACCGT
Source organism: Nonomuraea sp. C10 (assembly GCF_008017515.1). NCBI lineage: Bacteria > Bacillati > Actinomycetota > Actinomycetes > Streptosporangiales > Streptosporangiaceae > Nonomuraea > Nonomuraea sp. C10. The sequence goes on along the minus strand of NZ_VPFF01000003.1, from coordinate 605,909 downwards.
TTCGGCCGAGGCAGCGGCGGCGCGAAGATGTTGGTGTAGACGGGCACGATCGGCAGGTCGTTCTGCGGGCGCAGGGTGATGATCGGGCACGTGATCGAGTGGTCGATCCGCAGCTCGTTGGAGAAGGCCAGGTCGAAGCCCGCGTCGAGGCCCTCGCGCAGCACGTGGGAGGAGAGGTCCTCCTGGCCGGTGAAGAGCATCCGGGGCAGGCCGAACTCGCGCTCCTCGTTGTACCAGTTCGCGTCGTAGTAGGGCGCCTTGCCGACCAGGAACTGCGGCATGTTGTCGAGCCAGAGCTGATGGAAGTGGTCGGACCCGACCATCACCAGCACGTCGGGCCTGGCCCTGGTGAGGGTCTCGCGGAACGCCTCCACCTTGCGCACCCACTCGTCGGCGAACGGCGGCCGGTCCTCACCGGTGGCCGTGCTGGCGCGGTAGTAGAACGGATGGTGGGTGGATGCGATCACGGCGACGAGTTCAGCCATGCGTGCCTCCAGGGGGGTACGGGTCGGGGGCGACGGACCGGTTGTTGAGATCGACCGACAGGAAGATGTCGTTGGCCACCGGGTGGCGCAGCTCCTCGGCGAGCTGGCCGATCAGCCCGGCGGTCCTGGCGAGCAGGGCGAAGCCGCGCAGCAGCTCCAGCGGCAGCCCGAGGTCGGCCAGCGCCGCCCCGCAGACGCCGGCCCCGTTCAGCGGGAGCGTCTTGCCGAGCACCTCGGGGTGGACGCGGCCGATGGCGGCGAACAGCGACAGGTGGGGCCCGTAGAGCCCCTCCTCGGCGGCGATCCGCAGCAGCCGTGGGGTGCGCGGGTCGCCGTTCTTGTGCACGTGGTGGCCGAGCCCGGGGACGAACCTGCCCTCGGCGCGCCGGGCGCGCACGGTCTCCAGGGCGAGCGCGTCCCACCCGGCGTCGTCCTCCGGCGGCTCGCCGGCGGACTCCAGCACGGCGTGCAGGAACCGGCCGCAGTCCTCGGTCACGCCGAGGAACCGGGACCCGCCGCCGAGCAGCCCCGCCGCCAGCGCGCCCTGGATCGAGTCGGGCGCCGACAGGTAGGTGAGCCGGGTGACGATCGCGGTGGGCGTGAACCCGTGGTCGGCCAGCGCGGCGAGCACGGCCTCGAACACGCGCGTCTCGCCGGGTGACGGCCTGCGCTGGGCGGCCAGCCAGAACGCCAGCTCGCCGAAGCCCACCTCGCCCATCACGTCCTCGGCGAGGTCGTGGCCCAGCAGGGTGATCTTCTCGACCGAGGACGCGCCGAGCGCCGTCGGATACTCCCGGTCAGCCACGACCGCCGCCTTCCCCGCCCGGCTCGGACAGCCAGGCGCGCAGCTCCGCGCCGTGCTCGTCCAGCTCGGGCGGCGGCAGCTCGTACGTGAGCGCGCTCTCGGAGAACCGGATCGGGTGCCGCGTCGTCGGCACCGCCCGCTCGCCCTCGCCGACCGCCACCACCGGGTCCAGCCCGAACCGCTCGGCCATCGCGAACCCGCCGTCGACGGTGTTGATCGGCCCGCTCGGCACCCCCGCCTCGACCAGCAGGTCGAACCACTCCACGGCGGTCTTGGCGCGCAGCCGTTCCACGAGGATCGGCCGCAGCTCCTCCCGGTTGGCGGTCCGCCCCGCGTTGCGGGCGAAGCGCGGGTCGTCGGCCACCTCGGGGATGCCGAGCACCTCGCACAGCTTGCGGAACTGGCCGTCGTTCCCGGTCGCCACGATCAGGTCGGTGTCGGCGGCCGGCAGCGGCTCGTACGGGAACACGCTCGGATGCGCGTTGCCCATCCGGAACGGCACCACGCCACCCGCCACGTACGCGGAGCTCTGGTTGACCATCGCCGTCAGCGCCGACGACAGCAGGTTGATCTCGACGTGCTGCCCCCGGCCGGTGGCGTCCCGGTGGCGCAGCGCGGCCAGGATGCCGATGACCGCGTGGTTGCCCGCCATCACGTCGAACACCGAGATGCCGGCCCGGTACGGCGGGCCCTCCGGGTCGCCGGTGAGGCTCATCAGACCGGACATGGCCTGCACCATCAGGTCGTAACCGGGCACCTTGGCCCCGGGGCCGGAGCCGAACCCGCTGATGGACGCGTACACGATGCCCGGGTTCGCCTCCAGCACCGCGTCGAAGCCGAGGCCGTACTTGTCCAGCCCGCCCGGCTTGAAGTTCTCGATCAGCACGTCGGCCCGCCGCGCCAGCTCCCTGGCCAGCCCGGCGTCCTCCTCGTCGCGCAGGTCCAGCGCGATCGACCGCTTCCCCCGGTTGACGCCCAGGTAGTAGGTGGCCGCCTCGCCACGGGCCGGCGGTGTCCACGACCGGGTGTCGTCCCCCTTGGGCCCCTCGACCTTGATCACCTCGGCCCCGAGGTCGGCCAGGAGCATCGTGGCGTACGGGCCCGCCAGCACGCGGGAGAAGTCGGCCACCAGCACACCGGACAGTGGTCCTGCTGTCATCCGGCTCCGCCCTCCATATCCGTTACACGGACAGATGTCCGTGACGCACATTCTCACCATCCAACAGGAGAAGCGTCAACCATTGACAGGCCGCCCGAGCGTCATCAGAGTGTCCCTTAACCAGCGGTGACCGTATGACGGACAGTCGTACGCAGAATTCGGGGTGAGGGAGTCCACCATGACAGAATTCGAGGCCGGACGCCCCGTGGTGCTGCGGGGCGGCACGGTGCTGCCGATGACCGACGGCCACGAGGTGCTCTCCGGCGCCGACGTGCTCGTCGAGGGAGACCGGATCGCCGCCGTGGGGCCGGAGCTCGCGGTGCCCGACGGCACGATCGAGATCGACGCCACCGACGGCATCGTCATGCCCGGCATGATCGACACCCACCGGCACATGTGGCAGACCGCCATGCGCGGCTACGGCGCCGACTGGACGCTGACCCAGTACTTCGTCTGGTACTACCTGGAACACGGCAGGCTGTTCCGCCCCGAGGACGTGCACGCGGGCAACACGCTCGCCGCCATCGAGGCGATCGACGCCGGCGTCACCACGGTCGTCGACTGGTCGCACGGCCTGCAGACCGTCGACCACGCGGACGCCGCCGTGGACGCGCTCCAGTCGGTGCCCGGCCGGTTCGTGCTCGCGTACGGCAACATCCAGGCGCCGCCCGCCGAGTGGACCGCCGCGCCGGAGTTCCGCGACTTCGTGAGCCGCCGCATCACCGGCGACGACATGCTCGGCTTCCAGCTCGCCTTCGACGTGGTGGGCGACCCCGCCTTCCCGGAGAAGCCCGCCTTCGAGGTGGCCCGCGACCTGGGCGTCTCCGTCACCACCCACGCGGGCGTCTGGGGCGCCACCAGTGACGAGGGCATCAGGCAGATGTACGAGCACGGGTTCATGACCCCGGGCACCGTCTACGTGCACGCCGCCACGCTGGAGCCCGACTCCTACCACCGCATCGCCGCCACCGGCGGTTCGATCTCGGTGTCCACCGAGAGCGAGCAGAGCGCCGGCCAGGGCTACCCGCCCACCTGGGCGATCCGCCTGCACGGCATCCCGGTCTCGCTGTCCATGGACACCAGCGTCTGGTGGAGCGGCGACCTGTTCTCCGCCATGCGCACCACGCTCGGCGCCGACCGCTCCCGCGCCCACCTGGAGGCGCACGCCAAGGGCGACACCGTCACGCACTGCGCGCTCCGCGCCGACCAGGTCGTCGAGTGGGCGACCAGGGGCGGCGCGCGGGCGCTCGGCCGCGACGACCTCGGCAGCCTGGAGCCCGGCAAGAAGGCCGACCTGGTGCTCATCAAGAACGACCGGTCGCCGGTGTCGTTCCCGCTGCTCAACCCGTACGGGCACGTCGCCTTCCAGGCGCAGCGCGGCGACGTGCACACGGTGGTCGTCAACGGCCGGGTGGTCAAGCACGAGCACGAGCTGGTCGGCGTCGACCTGGCCGCGGCCCGCCGCCAGGTGGAGTCGACGGTCGAGTACCTGCGCTCCACCATGGGGGAGGAAACCTGGCTGAAGGGCATGAACCCCGACATCCCGGAAACGAAGATCCTCGACAACCCGTACACGTACACCGACTATCGAAGCTCCGCCACGCGCGACCGTTAAAGTCCTACCCGTGAGACCTGCTGAGCGAGGCGTCGATGGCACGCGCTGACACCGGACCCGATTTCATCGAGGCGCTGGCCCGCGGCCTCGACGTGATCAAGGCGTTCCAGCCCGGCCGGCCCGTCATGACGCTGACCGAGGTGGCGACCGCGACCGGGCTGGCCCGGCCGACGGCCCGCCGCATCCTGCTGACGCTGAGCGAGCTCGGCTACGCGCGGGCCGAGCAGGGCGGGTTCGCGCTCACGCCGCGGGTGCTGGAGCTGGGCGTGTCGTACGTGCGCTCGATGGGGCTCTGGGAGGTCGCCAGGCCCCACCTGGAGTGGCTGGTCGCGCGGACGCACGAGTCGTCGTCGATCGCCCAGCTCGACGGGTCCGACATCGTCTACGTGGCGAGGGTGGCGGTCCCCAAGATCGTCACCCTGTCGGTGCAGATCGGCACCCGGTTCCCGGCGCTGCAGACCTCGCTGGGCAAGGTGCTGCTGGCCGCGCTGCCGCCCGCCGAGGTGGAGCGGGTGCTGGCCGAGCCGAGCCGGTCGGGCATCACGCCGCGCTGGCTGCCCGGCCGCGAGGAGCGCGAGAGCGCGCTGCGCGCGGTGCGGGCCAAGGGCTGGGCGCTCACCGACGAGGAGCTGGCGCTCGGCATCAGGTCGGTGGCCGCCCCGCTGCGCGACGGCATGGGCAACGTGATCGCCGCCGTCAACGTCAACGCGCACGCCGCCGAGACCTCGGTGGAGAAGCTCACCGAGGAGCATCTCCCGCTGCTGCTCAAGACCGCCGGCGCGATCAGCGCCGACTGGTCGCAGTATGAGGCGGTGCCGCAGGTCACCGCGTCTTGACGACACCCTCCCCGACCAGCCGGTCGACCGACTCCCGGATGGCCTCGAAGGGCGAGTATCGAGGCCGGAACCCGAGCAGCCGCGCCGCCTTCTCCATGCCGCAGTGGGGGCTGTGCGCGATGTGGTCCCAGGTGGCGTCGGCGTCCTCGGCCGAAACGGTCTCCTTCCACCGCTCCCACGGCAGGAACGACAGCCGCGCCTCCCGCCCGAACCAGCCGGCCGCCGTCTCGGCGTAGCCGCGCAGCGTGACCGCGGAGTCGGCGACGCAGTGGAACGCCTCGCCGAGCGTGACCGAGCGGCCCGCGAGCGCGGCCATGAACAGCCGGGCCACGTCGTCGGCGTGGACGTGCTGGAGGGTCTCCAGGCCCAGGTTGGGCAGCGCCAGCTCGCCGCCGTCGGCGAGGATCTGGAAGGTGACCGGGTTGACGTTGCCCGCCGGGGTGACCGGCACCCAGCCGGGGCCGACGATGTGGCCGGGGTGGATCACCGTGGCGGGGAAGCCGTCGCGCTGCGCCCGGTCGAGCAGGTAGGCCTCGATCGCGGCCTTCTTGACGCCGTAGTCGCCGAACGGCCGGCGCGGGGCGTCCTCGGTGGTGGGCACGTGGACGCTGGGGCCGTGGACCCAGACCGTGCCGCAGTGGAGGAAGTGGCGGATCCGGCCCGCCAGCGCGTCGGCCAGGTGGCGGGCGCTGGACTCCTCGAAGCAGATGAGGTCGATGACCGCGTCGGGCTCCAGCCCGGCGACGCGGTCGCCGAACGTGCCTGCCGCCTCCTCGGCCGCCCGGTCGGCGGTCACCGTGGTGACCCGCTGCCAGGCGCCGTGGGGGGTGTAGGGCCGCCGCGTGCCGCGGCTCACGGCGACCACGTCGTGACCCGCCTCGACGAGCCGGGGAACCAGGTAGGTGCCGATGTGGCCGCTGGCACCGATCACCACTACGCGCATGGCGCAAGCTTAGAACGCCGCCCGGTTTGCCGACATCCCGCGAGGGCAGCCGCGGGAACATGGCCGAAAGGAGCAGCCGCCGGGCCGACGCCGTCCGGCTGGCGCGTGCGCAAGGACTGTTCAACATGGCGTGCGGGCTCTGGCCCTCACTGTCCATGTCCAGCTACGAGAAGGTGTACGGGGCCAAGACCGACCGGTTCCTGGTCCGTACCGTCGGGAGTCTGCTCGTCGGAGTCGGGCTCAACCAGTTGCGGGCCGCCGCCCGCCCGGAAGGGCTGCCGTACGCCAAGCGCCTCGGCACCTCGGCGGCCCTGACCCAGCTGCGCCTGGACCTGATCAACGTGTTCACCGGCCGGGTCCCGCCCACGTACCTGATCGACGCCGCCGCCCAGGCGGGCTGGCTCTACGCGTGGCGGCGGACCGCCGAGCCGCCGCCGGCCCGTACCGGGACGAAGATCGCCACCCAGCTCGGCGTGGCGCTCGCGGGCGCCGCGATCGGCGGCGGCGCGGCGTGGGCCGGCGACGCGCTGGGACGGCGTGCCGCTCGGCCCGCCGGCGAGAGGGCGGTCACCGTGCCGAGTCCGGAGGCGCAGCCCGTCTGAGGTGACCCGCCCGGGGTCAGGGGACGGGGGACAAGGGGGAGAACATGAGCGAGCAACCAGGTCATGAGGTCGAGCGCGACATCAGGGAGGCGGCGGAGACCTCGCCCCGCCCGGTGGGCGCCACTCCCGGGATCGAGGACAGCATCGACGAGCACGAGCTGCGCCGGCTCACCGAGCTCAACCCGGACGACTTCGAGTGACGGCCGGCGGGCCGCCTTCACCGGCCGCCCGAGAACCGCGCTGAACCGCCGCCCCGGCGTTCGCCTCGGGAACCGCCCGACCGGTTCTTGCCACGCTGCCTGCGAGGACGGACGATCACGCGTGCCGCCAGGTGTGAAAGCCGCGTAAAACGGCATGTTCCTGGCAGATCGTAGGCGGAGACGCACGCGGGAGGGTCCATGACGACGGGAAAGAAGGCGGAGCCCGCGCCGGCGGCGACCGTCCGGGTGCTGTTCTCGCCGGGGAACGTCTGGAGGGCCGCGCTCGTCGTCGTCGGCGTCCTGGCCCTGGCGATGTTCCTGCGGTTCGTGCTGACCGACGCGGGCTCGTTCCTCTTCCTCGTCGTGATCGCCTGGTTCCTGTCGCTGGCGATGGAGCCGGCGGTGGGCAGGCTCGCGCGGCACATGCGGCGCGGCGCCGCGGCCGCGGTGGTGATGGCCGGGCTCGGCCTGTTCGCGGCGATCTTCCTGGTGCTGTTCGGGCAGCTCTTCGTGGAGCAGGTGGCGCTGCTGGTCAAGGGCCTGCCGGACGTGCTGGCCGCCGCGACGGAGTGGGTCAACCGGCAGTTCGGGACGAACTACAACGTCTCCGACATCCTGGAATCGGTCAAGCTGACGCCCCAGGAGGCCGCCGGATACGCGCAGGGGGTCCTGGCGGGCGTGCTCGGCGTGCTGGGCACCGTGGCCGGGATGGTGTTCAACATCTTCGCGCTCATGCTGCTGACCTTCTACCTGTCGGCCGACGGGCCGCGCGCCCGCCAGTGGCTGGCGCGGCGGCTGCCCGGCCGCTTCCAGCAGGTCTTCACCAGCGTGTGGGACATCTCGCTGGCCAAGACCGGCGGCTACGTGGCCGCCCGGGTGATCCTGTCGCTGATCAACAGCACAGCCTCGACCATCGTGTTCCTGGCGCTCGGCATGCCGTCGTGGCTGGCGCTGGGCGTGTGGACCGGGGTGGTGGCCCAGTTCGTGCCCACTATCGGCACGTACATCGCGATCGCGCTGCCCGTCGTGGTCGGGCTGGTCTCGGACCGGCCGTGGATCGGGCTCGCGGCGCTCGCCTGGGGCATCCTCTACCAGCAGGTGGAGAACCTCACCCTGGAGCCCAGGATCAGCGCGTGGGGGGTGGACATCCACCCGGGGGTCTCGTTCTCGGCCGCGATCACCGGAGCGCTGCTGTTCGGCGTGACGGGGGCGCTGCTGGCGATCCCGACGGTGGCGATGCTCCTGGCGCTGCTGGACACCTTCGGCACCCGCCACAAGCTCGAACCACCGGTCCAGGCCCCCCAGCCCGAAGAACCGCCGAAGGAACCGCCCGCCGGCCAGAAGCAACCGGGCTGACCAGGCCGGGTACGCTTCGGCGGAGATGCTGAAGCTCGATCGGTTGGTGAACGTCCTCGGTGGATACGGGACGCGCCTGGTGTGCGCGCCCGCCTCCCGGGACGTGCCGCTGCGCAGCGTGGTGGTCCACGACCCGGCCGATCCGCGGCCGGCGACCGGCGACGTCTTCCTGGCCGTCGGGGTCGGGTCCGCGCCGGAGGCGGTGCGGCTGGGCGCCGCCGCGCGGGCCGCCGCGGTGCTGGTGCGCGACAGCGACAGCGGCAGCGACGGCGGCGACGGCGACGACGCGGCGGCCGAGGGCCGGGCCGCGGGGGTCGCGGTGCTGCTGGTCGACCCGGCCGTGTCCTGGAGCCAGTTGCTCGGGATCGTGTACGGGCTGGTGCTCGAAGGGCGTGAGACCGAGGCGGGCCGGGGCCCGACCGACCTGTTCGCGTTCGCCGACACGCTGGCCGGAGAGCTGGGCTACCCGGTCACCGTCGAGGACCAGATGTCGCGGGTGCTCGCCTACTCCGGCTCGCAGCAGACGGCCGACCCGGTGCGGCTGGAGACGATCCTCGGCCGGCGGGTGCCCGAGGAGATGCGCGGGCTGCTGGAAGGCAAGGGCGTCTTCTCCCACCTGGCCGCCTCCGACGAGCCGTTGTTCGTGGAGCCGTCGCCCGAACACGGGCTGCGCGGCCGCATGGTGGTGGCGGTGCGGGCCGGGCGCGAGCTGCTCGGGTCCATCTGGGTCGAGTGCCAGCGTCCCCTCGCCGGGCGGCAGCGCGACCGGCTGGCCGACGGGGCCAGGGCCGTGGCGCTCCACCTGCTGCGCTCCCGGGTGAGCGCCGACCTCGAACGCCAGGTGGAGTCCGACCTGGTGATCCAGCTCGTGGAGGGCACCACCGACGCCCCGGCGCTGATCAGCAGGCTCGGGCTGCCCGGCGGCCAGTTCCGGGTGATCGCGCTGCAGGCGCACGTCGGCGCGGAGCGGCACGCGGCCGTGCTCACCGCGTTCGAGCGGGCGACCACCGGGTTCGGCTGGTCGCGGCCGGGCCGCAGCGCGCTGTTCGGCAACACGCTCTACACGGTGCTGCCGTGCGGGAACGACGCCGCCCCGGCCCGCGACTGGGTGCGCGCCATCGTGTCCGTGCTGCCGCGCGGCGTCATCGTGCCCGCCGGGGTGGGCGGGCCGGCCGAGCCGGCGCAGCTGCCCGCGAGCAGGCAGGAGGCCGACGAGAGCCTGGCCCTGCGCGCCGCCGTGCCCGCGGGCCCCGTCGTGTACGACGAGTCCTGGGACGAGATCCTGCTCCAGCGGCTGCGCGCCGCCGCCTCCTCCGGCCGCACCCCGGCCCGCGGTCCCGTCGCCGACCTGACCCGCCACGACACCGAACACGGCACCCGCTACGTCGAGACCCTGCGGGCCTGGCTGGAGGCGCAGGGCGACCTCGCGGCCGTGGCCACCCGGCTCGGCGTGCACCCGAACACGGTGCGCTACCGGCTGCGGAAGATGGCCGCCGTCACCAGCCTGGAGCTCGACCGGCCGGAGAAGCGACTGGCCATGATCATCGGACTCGCGCTCCACCAGGGCTGAGCCTTTGTCGCCGATGGACAAAGAGGCGTTGAGCGGTTGTTCTCCCAGCACAGCGCCTTTTGCTCGCGTACCGGTAATCCTTCCCTTATCTGAGGAAGGGGATGGCAGCAATGGGCATCGACGGTGGGCCGCGTACGGCTGTGGTGATCGGCGCCGGTGTGGTGGGTCTGTCCACCGCCTGGTTCCTGCAGGAACGCGGCGTGGAGGTCACCGTGGTCGACCGCGACGGGGTCGCCGCGGGCGCGTCATGGGGCAACGCGGGCTGGCTGTCCCCGGGGCTGGCCATTCCGCTCAACGAGCCCGGCGTGCTCCGTTACGGGCTGCGCTCGCTGCTCGACAAGAACGCTCCGCTGCACGTCCCGGTGACCCCTGACGTGGGGCTGTGGTCGTTCCTGACCCGGTTCGCGCTGCACTGCAACTGGCGCTCGTGGGGCCGCGCCGTGCGGGCCAACCTCCCGTTCAACGAGGAGTGCCTGGAAGCGTTCGACGTGCTCACCGGCAACGGCGTCGAGGCTCCCACCATCGAGGCGCCGATCATGGCGGCGTTCGAGACCCAGAAGCAGGCCGTCTCGTTGCTGCACGAGCTGCGCCGCATCAACGACTCCGGCCTGGAGATCCGCTACGCGGCGTTCGAGGGTGACGAGCTGCGCGCGCAGATGCCGCAGCTCTCGGCCGGCGCCACCGCCGGTGTCCGGCTCGACGGCCAGCGCTACATCGACCCCGGCGCGTTCACGCACGCCCTGGCCGCCGCCGTCACCGCGCGTGGCGGCGAGATCCGGCCGGGCTTCCGGGTCACCGGTGTGACGTCCGAGGCCGGCGGGCACGTGGTCCGGTCCGGCGCGGGCGACGAGGTCAAGGCCGACGCCGTGGTGCTCGCCACCGGCGCCTGGCTGAACAAGCTCGGCGCGGAGTGGGGCGTGCGGACGCGCGTCCAGGCCGGGCGCGGCTACTCGTTCACGGTGCCGACCGACGAGCCGGTGCCGAGCCCCCTCTACCTGGCGGCCGTGCGCGTCGCCTGCACTCCGTACCAGGGCAAGCTGCGGGTGGCGGGCACGATGGAGTTCCGCGACGCGGACGCGCCGCTGTTCGAGCGCCGGGTCGAGGCGATCATCAAGTCGGCCCGGCCGCTCATGACCGGCGTGCGCTGGGAGGAGCGGACCGACACCTGGGTCGGCGCGCGTCCCGTCACCCCCGACGGCAAGCCGCTGGTCGGCGCGACCCGGGTGCCCGGCGTCTACGTGGCGGGCGGGCACGGCATGTGGGGCGTCACGCACGGCCCGGCCACCGGCCGCATGCTGGCCGAGCAGATCACCACGGGCAAGACCTCCGCGATCCTGCGCGAGTTCGACCCCACCCGCTGACACACGCGAAAGGCCACCGCCCCTGGAGGCGGTGGCCTTTCCTGCTTCGGCTCAGAAGCCGATGGACTGGTTCCTCAGCCGGTAGCCGTTCGGGCAGTCGAGCACGTGGCGGCGACCGGTGAACTCGTCCCTGACCTCCACGATCCGGGTGCCGCTGTCGCACCGGATCCAGTGGACGTAGTCGCCCCGGTTGCGGCAGGTGGCCAGCGAGGCGTTGCCGTTGTCGACGGTGCGCAGCTGGCACTCGAAGCGCTCGCCGGTGGCGGCGCTCGCGCTCCCGCCCATCGCGAGGAGCCCGGTGGCGAGCATGGCGGGAACGGCAAGCGAGATGAGGGTCCGCTTGAGCATGAAAACCTCCTGAACGAGGCGATACTTGGCTGTATCGCACCTTTCGTTACGGCGCGTTCACGCCGCGTAGCCATGCTGTCCCCCTGGGCGCGCGAAGCGGGGGACTGGCAGGGCCGAAGAGGTTCAAATCTCCGTCACGTCGGCGGGGCTTCTCGGGCATAGCGGTGTGAACCCCACGGGAACGGGAAGACGGCCCGAACACCATGATCCACCCTGTCCGCGGACGTTACGCATCCGCACGTCACCAGTTGGCGGGCAGGCCGGGCGTGGTCGCGGGCAGGTCGTGGCCCGGCGGGTGGATGACGTAGACCACGCCGCCGCTGCTGGAGCTGCGCAGCCAGACGTTCTCGAACGCGGCCCTGGGATAGACGCGGCGGACGGCGGCGTTGGTGGCCGAGGCCGGGTCGTTGGCGATGACGTCGCCGTCGGCGGTGAAGCCGACCACGACCATGATGTGGCCGTTCGTGCCGTAGCCCGCGCCGGGCAGCTCGTTCTTCTTGAACGACTGCGAGGTGATGACCGGGACGCCGGCGGTGATCAGCTTCTCCAGCTCGGTGAGCGTGCGCAGCCGGGTGACGAAGCCGTCCATGCCGTAGCGGCCCGCGTAGGCGGTGTTGAACGGCCAGTTGCCGGCGCCCTGGTAGGCGTGGTCGTAGGTGTGGCGGGCGGCGTGGTCGACCTCCGGATCGGGATCGGACGGGTCGACCCAGGCGGTGTCCTCCGCGCTCGGCCAGCGGCTCCAGTAGCCGAGCACCATCGTGGTCGAGGTGGGGCTGCACCAGGCCTGGCCACCCCCGTCCCACTCGGGGTAGTGGCCGGAGTGGACGCTCTGCGAGCGGCGCGGCACGTCCAGCTCGGAGCCCCAGGCGCCGCCGCCGGGGCTCACCGGCACGGTCTTGCGGTCGGGCACGTTGGAGGCCATGGCGCCGAGCGTGCGCACCCGCGGCACGACGGACGAGCCGGGCGCGCGGTAGAGGGTGACGCGCAGCTGGTAGGCCGAGATCTGCCTGCCCTCCGCCGCGACCAGCGTGTCGACGGCCACCCGGGCGTCGTCGTCGCCCTGGCCCGGCACCGACGTGCGGTCGATGTCGCCCTCGCCGTAGGCCCACCGGCCGAGCACGTACCACTTCGTCAGCCCGGCGGCGTTGCGGGCGCGCGCCTCGACCTGCACCCAGCTGCCCGCCGGGACGTCGGCCGTCCAGGACGCGATCAGCTCGGTGGCGGTGAACTCCAGTGGCCGCTCGGGGCCGGTCCAGCGGGCGTACTCCCACGTCCTGGTGCCGAGGCGGTCGGTGTAGGAGGTGGTGCCGGCGGCGGTGGCGAACGCGAGCCCGTCGCCCGCGCTGGTGCCCTCGGGCGTGCCGGCGGCGAAGTCGGCCCGGTCGAACACCACGTCGGCGGCGCCCGCGGCGGGCTTCTTCGGGGCGGCCTCGGCGGGCGCCGTGAGCGCGGTCGCAAGGAGGACGGTGGAGAGGAACGCGGTCAGCGTGCGCATGGACCCACCTTCGTCGGACGCGGCCTGGTCAGCCGACAGTAGGCGCGCCGCCCGGGTCACGCATCGGGGAATCTACGTAGTCACTTGTAGTGACCCTTGGCCTTCCCCTGGGGCTGTGAGTTGCCGGGCGTCTTCGTACGGGCCCGGCCGGAACCGTCGGCCGCCCGTCTGGCGGGGGACGTGGTGTGTCCGGTGACTGCGGTGCGCTGTGTGTGCTCCGTGCGGACCTGGACGCCCTGCTCGCGGGCTTCTCCGGCGCGCGGCCGCGACGAGGGCTCGGCCCGCATGACACCGCTGGGCGCGTCGGCCGTCGGCTGCGGCATCGGGTGGGCGTGCCGGCGCGGCGCGGACGCCGAGTTCAGCGACACGGTGGCGATGACGGTGGTGACCAGGGCCGCGACCGCGGCGGCCTCCCGCCACCGCGAGGCCATCAGCCGCCCGGCCCTGGCGGCCCTCGGCGCCGTCGCCGCGGTCAACGGCCGGGTCCTGGCGCGCTTGGACCGGCCGGGCACCTGCCGCAGCAGCTCCTGCGCCCGCGCGGCGTCGGCGCGCTCGGCCGGGTCCTTGGTCAGCATCGCCGTGATGACCGGCGCCAGCTCGCCCGCCTGCTCGAAGGGCGCCGGGTCGCGGGTGAGCACGGCGTTGAGCGTGTCGGCCCGGCTGCCGCCCTGGGCGAACGGCGCCCGCCCCTCCACGGCGGTGTAGAGCGTGGCGCCCAGGGACCACACGTCGGACAGCGCGGTCGCCCGCTCGCCGGAGGCGCGCTCGGGGGCGAGGTAGGCGGGCGTGCCCATCACCATGCCCTGCTGGGTGAGCGTGGAGTCGTCATCGAGCGTGGTGGCCAGCCCGAAGTCGGTGAGCACGGCGTGGCCGTCGGCGGTGAGCAGGATGTTGGCCGGCTTGACGTCGCGGTGCAGCACCCCGGCGGCGTGCGCGGCGCGCAGCGCGGCCAGCACCTCCATCCCGATCCGGGTGACGGTCGGCACCGCCAGCGCGCCGCGGTCGTAGATCTCGTCGGCCAGGCTCCGCGACCGGACCAGCTGCATGACGATCCACGGCCGGTCGTTGGCCAGCACCACGTCGTACACGGCGGCGATGTGCGGGTGGTGGAGCCGGGCGGCGATGCGCGCCTCCCGCATGGTGCGCTCGATCAGGACGTCGCGGTGCTCGGGCGGCGAGGCCGGGATGGACAGCTCCTTGATCGCCACCTCTCGGTCGAGCAGCTCGTCGTAGGCCCGCCAGACCGTGCCCATGCCGCCCCGGCCCAGCTCGGACCGCAGCCGGTAGCGTCCGGTCAGTAACCGTCCCTCGTCGCGCGCGTCGAGCATGGCAGCAGACTTACCCGACCGTCGCCGCCCCACACAACGCGTCCTCCGGACTCCGTTTGAATATCGTTGTCATGGACGCCCTGGACGGGCCCTCCGATCCGTACGCCCCGACTCTGCCGGAATCGGCCTCCGGGCTGCGCTGATCCATGCGTACCATTAACCGCATACTGTCCCTTGTCCTGCTTGATAATCATCCCTATGATTCGCCTAAAGATGGGCCTGTGGCACGGTTGTCTACCCTGCCCGCCAGGCTGACGAGCAGAGGATTTGGATCAGTGGGAAGAACCACCCGAGTGGGCATCGCAGTGGTCGCGGCGGCACTGCTGGCGGCGTGCGGCGGCCAGGCGGCCGCCCCTGGCGGGGGCGGCATGTCGACGGCGGCCTCGACCTGGGACGAGGTCCTGAAGAAGGCGTCTGAAGAGGGCACGGTGTCGCTGTACTCGGCCCTGCTCCCCGAGGTGAACAAGGAGCTCGAGACCCGCTTCGAGAAGACGTACCCGGACATCGACCTCAAGATCACGCGCATCGTCGGACCTGAGGTCAGCGCCAAGCTCGACGCCGAGCTCAAGTCCGGGTCGCTCGGGGCCGACATCGTCAACCACGTCAACTACGAGTGGGCGAAGACCAAGGCGGACGAGGGACTCTTCGCCGAGCCGGTCGGCCCCAACGGCGCCGGTCCCGAATGGAAGGGCACCCCTTACCTGATCGACGGGGTCCTGCAGACGTCCGCTCTCACCGCGCTCGGCATCGCGTGGAACACGGAGAAGGTGACCGACCCGCCGGCCACCTACGAGGGTCTCGCCGACCCGAAGTACGGCGGCGGCCAGCTCGGGCTCGTGGACAACCTGGCCGCTCCCATGGCCGACCTGTACGCCTGGCTCGAGGACACCTACGGCGCCGACTACCTGACGAAGCTGGCGGCGCTCAAGCCGAAGTTCTACCCGAGCGCCGTCCCGCTGCAGGAGGCGCTGCTGTCGGGCGAGATCTCCATCGCCCTGTGGGGCGCCAACTCGACGGTCAAGCCGATCAAGGCCTCGGGCGGTCCCATCGACTGGCTCATGCCCGACCCCGGCTGGGCGCCGATGAACCTGGGCTACATGTTCAAGGAGTCGAACAACCCGAACGCGGCCCAGGTGCTGTTCGACTTCATGGCGTCCGCGGAGGGCCAGGAGTCGCTGGCCAAGGACAACCTCAGCGTCCTGCCGAACGTCGCCGGCGCGGTCGAGGCCCCGAAGGAGCTCACCCTGCTCGACCTCACCCGGGCGACCAAGCCCGGCTGGCTCGGGTCGGCGCAGAGCGAGTGGAAGCAGACCTTCGGTCGCTGACGCCCGTCTCTCCCTTCTCCACCAGTCCGCTCCATCGGAGGCCGTAGTAGTGAAAAGCATCAGTGAGGCGCCGCCGGCGGCGGCCCGGCGCGGCGCGGACCCGAAGGGTGAGACCAGGCCCGGCCTCTCCCGCCGGAGAGCGCTGCGCCGCCATGCCCTGCCGATCGCCGCGATCATCGTGATCGGGTACCTCGTGCTGGCGCCCCTCGTCCGCCTGCAGCTTCTCGCGCTGGCGGACGGCGGCGCCGGCTACGCCCGCGGCTTCGGCACCGCCGACATCGCGCGCACGATCCTCACGACGCTGCTGCTCGGCCTCGGCTCCCTCGTCATCGGGCTGGTGTTCGGGGCGGTGCTGGCGTGGTACTCGATCCAGCTGCCGCCCCGGGCGCGCTGGATGGCGTCGCTCCCGATCCTGCCCATCGTGGTGCCGCCGGTCGCCAGCATGATCGGGTGGGGGCTGCTCCTCGCCCCGAACTCCGGCACGGTCAACCGGTTCATCAGATCGCTGCCCTTCTGGAGCGGCGGCGACACCGGGCCGATCGACGTCTTCACCGTGCCGTGGATCGTGTTCCTGACGGCGCTCGGGCTGACGTCGTTCGTGTACGTGTTCCTGCGGGCGGGCCTGCTGCGGGTCAACTACGAGCTGGTCGAGGCCGGGCGCACGGCCGGGGACGGGCCGGTGGGCGTCTTCTTCCGCATCCTGCTGCCCGTCGTGCGGCCCTCGCTCATCTACGGCGGCGCGGTGGCGCTGCTGCTCGGCCTGGGCCAGTTCACGGCGCCCCTGCTGCTCGGCTCGATCAAGAACGTCAAGGTCCTGACGACCGAGGTGTACTTCTTCGCCAACGCCGGCCTGGCGGACTACGGCGCCGCCGCCGCGGTCGCGTCCCCGCTCCTGCTGGTCGGGTTCGGCATCGTCGCCCTGCAGCGGATGCTCCTCGGCGAGGAGCGGCGGTTCGTCACCGACGGGGGGAAGACCTCCCGCTACTCCGCGCGGCGCAGCCCTGCCGCGGTCGTCGTCATCGGGCTGTTCTCCGCCGTCGTGGCGCTGCTGCCGCTGCTGGCGCTGATCGCCGCCTCCCTGTCGCCGTTCTGGACCGGCCAGATCGACGTGAGCACGTGGAGCCTCAAGAACTTCCGCGAGCTGTGGGACACGCCGACGGCGGTCAGCGCCGTCCAGACCAGCCTCGTCGCCTCGGGCATCTCCGTGCTCGTGTCACTGCCGATCGGGTACGTGCTGGCGGACATCCTGCACCGCCGCTCGCTCGACGCCCGCGTCCGCGCGATCGTCGACATCCTGGTCTCGCTGCCGCTGGGGGTGCCCGCGGTGGTGTTCGGCGCCGGGTTCCTGTTCACCTACACCGCGCCGCCGTTCGTCCTGTACGGCACGCCGTGGGTCCTCGTGGTGGTCTACGTGACGCTGATGCTGCCGTTCGCCACCCGCATGCAGCTCGCGGCCCGCATGTCGCTCGGCGACAGCTACCAGGAGGCGGCCCGGGTCAGCGGGGCCGGGCCGGTGCGCACGCACCTCCAGGTCGTCATCCCGATGATCCGCGGCTCGCTCGGCGGCGCGGCCGCGCTCATCTTCGTCCTGCTCACCCACGAGTTCGCCGCGTCGCTGCTGGTGCGGTCGACCCGGACCCAGGTCATGGGCACGACCCTGTACGACCTGTGGCTCAACGTTTCCTACCCTCTGGTCGCCGCCATGGGACTGGTGATGTGCCTGGTGACGGCCGCGGGCGTCATCCTCGCGGTACGGCTCGGGGGCTCCAAAGCATTGGAGAGTTTGTGATGTTCGGTATCGAGAACCTGACGAAGACCTTCGGGTCCGGAGCGGGCCGTTTCACCGCGATCGACGGGCTGAACCTCGACATCCAGGAGGGCGAGCTGGTCGTGCTCCTCGGGCAGAGCGGTTGCGGGAAGACCACGGCGCTGCGCTGCGTGGCGGGCCTGGAGAGCGCCGACGAGGGCGTGATCCGCTTCGGGGACACCGTGGTGTTCGACTCCGGCCGGGGCGTCGACGTCGCCCCGGAGAAGCGCGAGCTGGGCATGGTCTTCCAGTCGTACGCGCTGTGGCCGCACAGGACGGTGCGTCAGAACATCAGCTACCCGCTCAAGGTGCGCAAGCTGACCAAGGCGCTCAAGGAGGAGAAGTGGGTCGAGCAGGCGGCCGACCTGGTCGACTGCGGGCCCCTGCTCGACCGCTACCCGCACCAGCTGTCCGGCGGCCAGCAGCAGCGGGTGGCGCTGGCGCGCGGCCTCGTGTCACGGCCCCGCCTGGTGCTCATGGACGAGCCCCTCAGCAACCTGGACGCCCTCCTGCGGGTCCGCGTCCGCAACGAGCTGCACGAACTGCACCAGCGCCTGGGCTTCGCGGGCCTGTACGTGACCCACGACCAGTCCGAGGCGATGGCCCTCGGCGACCGGGTCGCCGTCATGAACAAGGGCCGGATCGAGCAGATCGGCACACCCCAGGACGTCTTCGAACGTCCCGAGACGTCCTACGTCGCCAACTTCGTCGGCATCACGAACGTCCTGGACCTGGTCCGCGAGGACGGCCGGTGGCGCCTCAAGGCGGCGCCCGACGAGCCCGTGGAGCCGGCGTCGCTGCCGGACGAGCTCGGGGCGGGGTGCCAGGTGCGGTTCCGCCAGTCCGACGCCGTGATCGTGCCCGCCCCCACGTCCCGGTCGTGCCTGCGTTTCCAGGCCACCGTGGCCGACTCCGTGTACGTGGGCCGCAGCTACGACGTCAGCGTCAGCCTGGGCGACGTCCGGCTCAACGCGCGCGCGGACGCGGCCGTCGCGGCGGGTCTCGACAGGGGCAAGCCGGTCACCGTCGAGGTGCCGTGGCCGGCCTGCGTCTGGTTCGGGACCGACGGGCTGCGGGTGCCGGTGGGTGACCTCGTCTCCTCATGAGGGCCGCCGGGCCGGCGTGCCGGCCCGGCCGCTCTCACGCGACGATCGCGCCGATGGCCGTCGCGTCGAAGGCCGTGTTCACGTGCGGCCGGCACCGGTTGAGAGCCAGGGGCATGTCCAGCGCGGCGACCCCGGTCACGATCCCGTCCCTGGTGTGGACCGCGAGGAAGCCGTGCTCGTCGTCGCGCAGGACGCGCAGGTCGTCCGAGGGGGCAGGGGCGCCCAGGCACTGCAGCTTGGAGCCGTGCTGATCGCTCCAGAAGTACGGGACGTCGGCGAGGCGCCGGGGCGGTGCGTCCGGCCGGGCGATGTTGTGGCCGACGACCACCGCCGTCGCGACCGCGTGGTTCCAGTGTTCGGTGCGCCCGTGGCCGACGATGCTCGCCACGTCGCCGACGGCGTGGACTCCCTCGACGGGCGTGGCCCCGGTCTCGTCGCACGGCACCCCGGCGGCCGCGTCCAGCCCCGAACCGGCGAGCCACTCGACGTTGGGTACGCCGCCGACCGCGCCGACCACGACGTCCGTCGGCAGGACGTCGCCGTCGTCGAGCGTGACCGTGAAGCGGCCGGCCTCCGGCTCGGCGCCTGTGATGCGACGCCCGAGACGGAGGCCGACGCCGTGCCGGCGGTGCAGCGCGGCGACGCGTTCCGCCACGGTGGGCCCCAGCGCCCAGAGCGGTGCGGACCCGGCCTCGACGACGGTCACGGACCGCCCGAGGCTCCTGGCCGCCGAGGCGATCTCCAGGCCGAGGAAGCCGGCGCCCACCACGGTGACGTGCGCCGCGGCGAGGACGGCGTCCCGTACCTTGCGGGAGTCCTCCCAGGTGCGCAGGGTCAGCACGGGCAGCGCGGGGTGGATGGCGGGCAGCGCCCGCGCCCGTACGCCCGTCGCGATCACCAGGTGCTCGAACGGCAGGCGGGCGCCGTCGGAGAGGACGAGCCGCCTGTCCGGCCCGTCCAGCCGGGTCGCGCGGACGCCGCGGATCACCTCGATGCCCTGGTCGGCGAGGACCTCGCCGGACCGCAGCGGCGCCGGCTCCGCCGGGTCGCCGACGAGCGCCGCCTTCGACAGGGGCGGCCGGTCGTAGGGCAGCCAGGGCTCGTCACCCACGATCGTGATCGGCCCGGCATGCCCGAACCGCCGCAGGTTCTCCGCGGTGCGAAGCGCCGCGAGACCACCACCGGCGATGACGACGGGTCCTGGCATCTGCTCTCCTCGGGTGCTGTCTTGACTTTACGCCCATATCAAGGATAACAATTCCTACCATAATCATAGTTGGAGTCCAGGCGTCCGGGCTCTGGTCGTAGCAGTGCGGAGGGGCAGGCATGACACGCTCATCTATCCTCGATCCGGAGGTCGCGGCGGATCCCCACGCCTTCTATCGGGAACTCCGCGCCGACGCCCCCGTCCTCCAGGACGCGCGGCTCGGATCGTTCCTGGTGAGCACGTACCGCGGCGTCTCCTCGGTCTACAAGGACGCGCGCTTCTCGACCCGCGCCTACACCGGGACCCTTGAGGCCATCCACGGCCGGACGGTCCTGTCGATGGACGGGCTCCTGCACGCGAAGAACCGCGCCCTGCTCACCCCGCACTTCCGCGGCCAGGGACTCGACCGCGTGCACGCCCTCATCCACCGCACGGCCGCCAAGATCCTGGAGCAGATCGTCCCGCGCCGCGCCCAGCGGCTGGCCGACGAGATGCGCGACAGCGCGGACGGCTCGCGCGTCGACCTCGTGGCGGGGTTCGCGCATCGGTACCCGATCGCGGTGATCGCCGACATGCTCGGGCTGCCGGAGTCCGACCACGAGCTGTTCGCGGGGTGGTACGGCAAGATCATGGCGTTCGTCAGCAACCTCTCCGGCGACGAGGAGGTGCACCGTCAGGGCCTCCAGGCCAGGGCGGACCTGGCCGGCTACATGGCCCCGCTGATCGCGTACCGTCGCGAGCACCCCGGCGACGACCTGATATCGATGCTCGTCCAGTCCCAGGTGGACGACTACCGCATGACCGACGACGAGGTGCGCGCGTACATCAGCCTCCTGCTGACCGCCGGTGGCGAGACGACCGACAAGGCGTTCGGGAGCCTGTGCAAGAACCTGCTGGTCGGCGGCGAGTGGGCCCGGGTGCGCGACAACCGTGACCTGGTGGACGCGGCGATCGCCGAGACGCTGCGCTTCTCCCCGCCCAGCCAGATCACCACCCGCATGTGCGAGGAGGACGTCGAGCTGGAGGGCGTCCAGGTGCCCGCCGGGTCGACGATGCTGCTCATCGCGGCCTCGGCCAACCGGGACGAGTCGCGCTTCGAGAGGTCCGAGGAGTTCGTCATCGGCCGCCCCGACCTCGACCCGGCCCGGGCCTTCAGCGGAGCGGCGGGCCACCTCTCCTTCGGCACGGGACGCCACTTCTGCCTCGGCGCCATGCTCGCCAAGACGGAGATGGAGGTCGGGCTCAACCTGCTCCTCGACTCGTTCCCCGGCATGCGGCTGGCCGACGGCGCCGAGCCGGTCGACGTCGGCCTGCGCACCCGCGGCCCGCGCGACCTCTACGTGAACCTGGCCGCATGAGCAGGCTCGACGGCAAGGTGGCGCTCGTGTCGGGCGGCGCGGCGGGCCTCGGCGCGGCCTACTGCCGGGCTCTGGCCGCCGAAGGCGCGCGGGTCGTGGTGACCGACGTGGCCGCCGAGGCGGCGCGGGCGGTCGCCGGGGACTGCGGGCCGCACGCCTCGTCCGTGGCGCTCGACGTCGTGGACGAGTCCGCGTGGGCGGCCGCGACCGACCACTGCCGCCGGCGCTACGGGCGCCTCGACGTACTGGTCAACAACGCCGGCATCGTGCACAGGACCGCCCTCATGGAGACGGACGCGGCATCCTTCCAGCGGGTGCTGGAGGTGAACGCGTTCGGCACGTTCCTGGGCATGAAGGCGGTCGTCCCCCTCATGCGCGAAGGCGGCGGCGGCTCCATCGTCAACGTGTCGAGCACGGCCGGGGTGACCGGCTTCCCCGGCATCATCGGCTACACGGCAGGCAAGTGGGCGGTGCGCGGGATGACCAAGGCCGCCGCCGTTGAGCTCGCCCCGTACGGGGTGCGCGTGAACACGATCGTGCCCGGCCTCGTCGAGACCCCCATGACCGCCGACTTCGCCGGCCCGGGCGGCAGCCTGCGGCGGAAGAAGGGGTCGGTGGACGAGGTCGCGCCGTTGGTCGTGTTCCTCGCCTCGGACGAGTCGGCTTTCTGCACGGGCGCCGACTTCGTCGCCGACGGCGGCGAGACCGCGGCGACACCCGCCGTGCGGAGTTCCCCATGAGGTTCGGCAGGAAGGGACGCTGATGAGCGCCTACAAGATAGAAGTGGACCTGGACCAGTGCCAGGCGCACGGGATGTGCGTCGCCACGGCGCCGGGGCTGTTCGGGATGAGGCCCGACGACTCGAAGGCGATGCCGCTGGCCGACGTCGTGAGCGGTCCGGAGGCCGAGGAGGCGGGCCTGGCGGCCGAAGGGTGCCCCGAGCTCGCGATCACGCTCAGACCGCTCGGCGACTGAGAGGGAGGAGCCATGCCCGACTGGGCCGCACTCAACACCCTCCTCGGTGACTTCGCCTGGGGTCTCGACACGAAGGACCCGGACGCGGTCCTGGCCTGCTACTGGCCGGGGGCGCGCTACAGCGTCCAGGCCGCCGACGGCACGCTCTACGGCCCCCACGAGGGTCACGACGCGATCCGGGCGCACTTCGGCGGGACGATCGGCCGGCAGACGGACACCCGGCGGCACGTGATCACCAATGTCCGCGTCGCCTCCGTCGCGGGCGCCGCCTCGACGGTCGCCGCCTACCTGACGCTCATGGTCACCGTCGACGGCGTGCTGCGGCCGAGGTGCACCGGGACCTACCGCTTCGTCGTCCGGGAGGAGGGCGGCGAGCTCAGGTTCGACGAGAGTTCCGTCACCCTCGACGGCGCTTTCTGACGCCTTCAGCCGGGGTGCTCCAGCAGGTAGTCGCGGAGCACCACGGCCTGGTTGTGCTCGGTGTCCTTGGCCGAGTAGAGCAGGGTCACCGGCCCTTCGGCGGCGGCGTCGAGCAGCGGGCGCAGCGACTCGCGGCCGGCGTCGAGCTCGGCCCGGTAGCGTACGGCGAACTCGGCGAACCGCTCGGGCCGGTGGCCGAACCACTGGCGCAGTTCCTTCGACGGCGCGGCGTCCCGCAGCCAGCCGTCGAGCCGCAGGTCGTCCTTGCGCACGCCGCGCGGCCACACCCGGTCCACCAGGAACACGGCGCCCTCGGCCGGCCGGTCTTCGTACACGCGCTGGATGGTGATGGATCCCACGTCTGCTCGCCTACCCTCTTCCGGCCAGGACACCACGCGGTGGCCGGGAGAAGGTAGGGGCGGACGGCGTACGGACGGGTGCCGAAGGTCCCATCGAGCCGGGGTCGTACGGCTCTGCCTGCGTGATCGCCGGTGCGGTGAACTGTAACCAGCAGCAGGCACCCCTGAAAGGACAGGAGCCATGGCCACCACGTACGACCGCCCCACGGCACGCAGGATCCCGGTGCAGATTCCCGAGGCGCACACCCGCCGCCCCGTCGACTACGTGTGGGCCATCGCCCGGATCGCACTGGGCTGGACCTTCCTGTGGGCCTTCCTCGACAAGACCTTCGGCCTGGGCTTCGCCACCACGGCCGAGAAGGCCTGGCTGGCGGGCGGCAGCCCGACCACCGGCTTCCTGAAGGGCACCGAGGAGAACGCGCTCGGCGGCTTCTTCACCGCACTCGCCGGCCACGCCTGGGTCGACTGGCTCTTCATGCTCGGACTCCTCGGCATCGGCCTCGCGCTCATGCTCGGCATCGGCACCCGCGTCGCGGCGGTCGCCGGCGGCCTGATGATGGTGATGATGTGGGCGGCGGCGCTGCCCCTGACCACCAACCCCTTCATGGACGAGCACCTCATCTACACGGTCGTCCTGGCCGGCCTGGCCATGGCCAACGCGGGCGAAACCCTCGGCCTCGGCAAGACGGCCATCGTCCAGCGGTACCCGATACTCAAGTGACCCCTTCCCCACCGGAGCCCGGTCCTCGTCAGAGGGCCGGGCTTCCGCCTTGACGTTTCCCGGTGGCGGCCTCGGATAGAGGAAGCCCGGAGTTCTTTCATCGAGAAGGATGGGGGCCGGCCATGGGCGCCGACGACAAGATTTCCAACAAGGCCGAAGAGATGAAGGGCCGTGCCAAGGAAGGCATGGGCCGCGCCACGGACGACGAGCGTCTTGAGGCGGAGGGCCGCGCCGACCAGAGCAAGAGCAAGGTCAAGCAGGCCGGTGAGAAGGCCAAGGACGCCGCCAGGCACGTCAAGGACGCGTTCAAGCACTGACCGCACGGCACTGAGGACACGCGGGCCGCCGCCGGATCGACCGGGGCGGCCCTGCCCATGACCGGATTCTGTCGGTGCGGCAGGCTACGTTGCCAGTGTCATGAACGGGACGGCACGCGATCTCATCGGCAGGGACCACCCCGCCGGGCTGCTGCGTGCCGAGATCGGCCGGGTGATCGACAGCCACGGGGGGCTGGTGCTGGTCACCGGCGAGGCCGGCATCGGCAAGACCACGCTCGTCAGCAGCGCGGCGGCGCAGGCCCGCGGCAGGGGAGCGCTGGTCGCGGCGGGCTCCTGCTGGGAGGCCGGCAGCGCGCCGGGCTACTGGCCGTGGGTGCAGGCGCTGCGCGCCCTGCGCCGCGCCGCCGGGCCCGAGCGGTGGGCGGAGGCCAGGCAGTCCGCCGGTGACGTGCTGGCCGTGCTGCTCGGCGAGGCCGCGGCGGGGGAGACGGCGCCCGACGGCTTCCAGGTCTACGACGCCGTCACCGACGCCCTGGTGGTGCTGGCGCAGCGGCAGCCGGTGGTCGTGGTCCTCGACGACCTCCACTTCGCCGACCCCGCCTCGCTGCGGCTGCTCGCGTTCGCGGCCCAGCAGACCTGGTTCGAGCGGCTGCTGCTGATCGGCACCTACCGCGACACCGAGGTCGAGGCCGCCGACCACCCGCTGCGCGAGCTGTTGTCACCGCTCGCGCTCAAGGCCACCACCATCACCCTCACCGGTCTCGACGCGGCCGGCGTGGCCGCGCTCATGACCCGCACCGTCGGCGCCGACCCGCCGCCCGACCTGGTCTCCGAGGTCCACGTCCGCACGGGCGGCAACCCGTTCTTCGTCGAGCAGACCGCCCGCCTGTGGCACAGCGGCGGCTCGGCCGGCGCCGTCCCCCCGGGCGTGCGCGACGCCCTGCTGCGGCGGCTCTCCCTGCTGCCCGAGCCCGTCTCGCGGCTGCTGCCGATCGCCGCCGTGCTCGGCAGGCGCTTCCCCCGGCAGCTGCTGGCCGCCGCCGCCCGGCAGCCGACCGCGCACGTCGACCGGCTCCTGGAGCTGGCGGTCGTCGCCAAGCTGGTGACCGCCGAAGGCGGCGGGGTCTTCGCCTTCGCCCACGACCTCGTCCGCGAGACCCTGTACGACTCGCTCGACGACCCGGGCGCCCTGCACGGCGCCGTCGTCGACGCCGTCGACCGCGACCCCGGCCTGGCCGCCCGGATGCTGCCGGGCCACCTGGCCCGCCACGCCCACCTGGCCGGTGACCGGGTCGACCCCGAGCGGGTGGTCGAGCTCCAGCTCGCCGCCGCCCGCGACGCCGGCCGCCGCATCGCGGCCGAGGAGCATCTCGGCCACCTGCGCCGTGCTCACCAGCTGAGCCGCGCCACCTCCCCCCGCACCCGCGCCAAGGCCGCGCTCAGCCTCGGCTTCGAGCTGTCCCACGTCGGCGAGCGCGAGACCGCGCGGCGGCTGTTCGGCGAGGCCTGGGCCATCGCCCGCGAGCTGGACGACCGCGAGCTGCTCACCCGCGTCGCGCTCACCTGGCTGCGCAAGTTCGGGCTGTCCGACGCGCTGCCGCACCTCCGCGAGGCGCACGCCGCGCTCGTCGGCGGCGCCGCGCCCGACGACCGGCTCGCGCTCGACCTCGTCTTCCACCTCGCGGCCCGGGCGCGCGCCGGCGGTGACGACGACGCGCTGGTCTTCAGCCTCTGGGCACACCACGACATCCTCAAGGGGCCCGACACCGCCGGAGAGCGGATGCGGCTGGTGGAGGAGCTGATCGGCCTGGCCCGGCGCACCGGCGACCCCGAGCTCGAACACTTCGCCTCCGCGCTGCGCTGGGTCGCCATGATCGAGCAGGGCGACCCGGGCTACCTCGACCGGTTCCACGAATACCAGGCTCTGGGGCGGCGCAGCGAGCTGCCCAGCGTCGACCTCAACACCGCCGTCGACGCCAGCATCGTCGCCGCGCTCGGCGGCCGCCTGGCCGAGGCGGAGAAGCTGCTGGCCGAGGTGCGCGACAGCGACGCCAGGAAACACCCCCACTACATCGATATGCTCCTCCACCACCAGTGGTCGATCCTGTCGCTGCAGGGCAGGTTCGGCGAGCAGGAGGAGGTCGTCCGGCTGCTCCGGGGCAGCGGCCACCTCTGCCCCGGCCTGCTGGAAGGCCTGACCGCGCTCCACACCGGCGACCTCGACACGGCGCTGCGCCGGCTGGCCGAGGGCGAGCCGCGCAACCGCATCGCCCAGCCGCTGTGGCTGCGCTTCCTGGCGGAGACGGCGGCCGCGGCCCACGACCCCGACCTGTGCGCGCGGGCCCGCGCCGCGCTGGAGCCGCACCGCGGGCGGTGGGCGGTCTCGCTCATGGGCTGGGACGTCAGCGGGCCGTTCGACCTGTGGCTGGCGCTCATCGACGCGGCCGACGAGCGCTGGGACGAGGCGATCGCCGGCTTCACCGCTGCCCACCGGTCGGCCGACCGCATGCGCGCCCGCCCGTGGTCGGTGCTGGCCCGCGTCCACCTGGCTGACGCTCTCTTGTCCCGCGCCGCCCCGGGCGACCTCCCCGCGGCCCGCGCCCTCCTGGAACACGCCGGTAAGGAGGCTACGACCCTGGGCATGCGCCACCTGACGGCCCGCGTCCGTGACCTCCTCCCGGACACCACCCCTGCTTCCCCGGCACCGCCGGGCACCGACGAATCCGACGGCCTGGGCCGGTCGGGGGATACCGGTGAAGTGATGGGCGCGGGTCAATCCGGGGGTGCCGGTGAAGACACGGGCGCGGGTCTGTCTGGGAACGCCGGTTCGGTGCTGGGCGGGCACTCGTCGAGGAGTGCCCGTTCGCGGGCGGGGCCGTCCGGGGGCTCGGGTGTGGGTCCTTCGGTGGGTGCACGCCCTGTGGCTGGGGTCGGGCCGGGTGATGCGGGTGTCGGGTTCGACGGTGCGTACGGTGCGGCGGGCGCGGGCCCAGGAGGTGGCGGTCCGAGGTTCAGCAGGGAGGGGTCCGTCTGGTCGCTGGTGTTCGCCGGGCGGGCGGTGCACGTGCCCGACGCGAAAGGGCTGCGCGACCTGCACACGCTGCTGGGCAGCCCGGGGACCGACATGCCGGCCGTACGGTTGCTCGATCCGGAGGGCGGCGAGCTGGTGGTGGCCGCACGGCGGATGGGCGGCGACGACGTCCTCGACGAGGAGGCCAAGGCCCGTTACCGGCACCACCTGACCCTGCTGGACGAGGAGATCGACCGCGCGACCGAGCTGGGCGACGACCGGCGGGCCGCCGAGCTCGACGGCGAGCGCGCGGCCCTGCTGGAGGAGCTGCGCCGCGCGGCCGGCCTCGGCGGGCGCTCCCGCCGCCTGGGCGACGAGGCCGAACGCGCCCGCAAAACGGTCACCGCCCGCATCCGCGACGTGCTGCGCAAGCTCGACCGCGCCCACCCCGAGCTGGCCGCCCACCTCCGCGCCACGGTCTCCACCGGCTCCACCTGCCGCTACCAGCCCGACACCCCCATCACCTGGCGCCTGTGACGACGCGGCGCTCAGCTGACGCTGCGGTGCAGGTGGGTGGGGCAGGACCCCGGCACCCGCGCCTGTGACACTGCGGCGCTCAGCTGACGCTGCGGTGCAGGTGGGTGGGGTAGAACCCGGCACCCACGCCCGTAATACTGCGGCGGTCAGATGATGCTGTGGTGCAGGTGGGTGGGGTAGGACCTCGACACCCCCTCTCACTTGGCGTCTGTGACGCGGTGGTTAGGTGACGCTGTGGCGTAGCTGGACTGGGATAGGACCCGAATACCCGCGCCTGTGATGCTGTGGGGGTCAGGTGATGCTGCGGCGGAGGTGGGTGCGGTAGGAGTAGTGCTCCGGGAGGAAGTGGCTGATCGCCAGCTCGACCGGGGTGCCTTCGGTGTCGTGGTAGAGGCGGTCGATCCGCAGGAGTGGGTGGCCGGGGGCGCAGCCGAGGTGGCGGGCCGTGGCCGGGTCGGCGGCGGCGACGGTGATGCTCTGGTCGGCCTCCGCGATGGGCGCGGCGAGCCGGGTGTCGAGCAGCCCGATGACGGTGAACGCGCTGGTGGCCCCCTCGGCCGCCAGCTCCGGCACGTCCCGTAGCAGTCCGCCCACGTGCGGCGGCAGGAACACGGTGGTGAGGCAGAACGGCACCGCGTCGTGCAGCCGCCGGAACGCCAGGCTGCTCACGGCGTCGCTGGCCAGCCGGAGCCGGCCGGCCGCCGCCACGTCCACGCGCCGGTGCAGCGGCACGGTGATGTCCATCCGCGTGTCCACCGACAGCGCCATGAGGTCCTCGACCGAGCCGAACTGCCGCAGGTAGGTGCCTTCGCGCGAACTGGCGAACGTGCCGCGCCCGGGGACCCTGTAGACCAGGCCCTCGGCGACCAGGTCCTGGAACGCGCGTCGTACCGTCTGCCTGCTCACCCCGTGACGTTCGGCGAGCTCGGCCTCGGTGGGGAGCCGCCGCCCGTCCGCGTAGCGGCCCGACAGGATGTCGCCGCGGACCTCGCGGGCGAGCGCGCTGTAGCTGCTCTCCCTGCGCCCGGTGCTCGCCATCGCCCGACCTCCCGTCGACCCCGCGGCAGCCTACCGGCCCGCGCCGGCTTTCCGATCACGCGAGCACCGCCGCGAAACGCCAGTCGAGGACGTCGGTGGAGCGGTTGGCGCGGACCCGCGAGCGCAGGTGCGCGAGCGTGCCGGACGGCAGCGGGTCCAGCCGTTCGACCTCGACGGTGCTGGTGAGCGTGTCGTTCTCGCGCACCGGGCCGAGGTGGTCGCAGCCGTGCCAGCCGACGACGGTGACCAGCGAGGGCAGCGCCCGCACGGCCTGGTGGAGCGCGATCCCGATGGTGTGCCCGCCGTAGACGAGGCGCTCGCCCGCCGCCGCGTCGTGGTGCACCTTGGCGACGTTGAGCGTGAGCCGGGCCAGCTCGGGGGCCGACGAGACCACGTCGCCGCCCGCCACCTCGAACACGTCGCCGGCGCTCAACGCCCCGCCCTGGGGGTGGGCGGACAGGTCCCAGCCGGCCGTCACCGCGGCCAGCTCGTCGTGCCCCGGCGCGGCGCCGACGGCCGACAGGTCCTCGGCGTGGCCGGTGTCGAGGTCGCCGTCGCGCAGCGGCAGCATCGCGCACCGCCAGAAGTCGAGGACCGGGCGGCCCTCCTGGTCGGTGGTGCTGATCCGGAGGGCGGCCAGCCCGGTCGGCGCGCGGCCGGGGCGTCGCGAGTTCTGCCGCAGCCCGGCCACCTCGGTCACCGTCGTGAGCGTGTCGCCGATCGCGGGCGCCCGCCGGAACACCACGCCTCGGTAGAACAGGTTGGCCACCACGGTGTGGGTGGCGACCGTGGACTGGCCGATGGCGACGTCCCAGACCAGGTGGGGCGCGGCGAGGGCCGCGCCGGCGACCCGGCGCGACAGGCCGTGGTCGAGCGCCAGCGGCAGCCGGCAGCCGACGATCGCCTGGTGGGCCGCCGCCAGCCCTTCGGTGAGCGTGATGGCCGGGGCGCCGTCGAACCGCATCCCGGCGCGCAGGTCCTCGAAGTACGGGCCGTCCACGATCGCCACCGGCTGTCTCCTGCTCTCGTGCGGAAATATACGGCCAAATCAAAACCGGCCCGCCGCGTGGCTGTCAACCCGCCCTTGTGACGCGTACCGGGCATGTGTCATAAATATGGCCGTACAAATCGACGAGGAGGTACGCATGGGACGGCTCGCGCAGACCGACGGACTCACCGACGTGCAGCGGGAGATTCTCCGCACGGTCAGGGAGTTCGCGGACAAGGAGATCCTGCCCGTGGCCCAGCGTCTCGAGCGCGAGGACGCGTACCCGCAGGAGATCGTCGAAGGCATGCGCGAGATGGGGCTGTTCGGGCTGACCATCCCCGAGGAGTACGGGGGGCTGGGCGAGTCGCTGCTGACCTACGCCCTGGCCGTGGAGGAGATCGCCCGGGGCTGGATGAGCGTGTCGGGCATCGTCAACACCCACTTCATCGTCGCGTACATGATCATGAAGCACGGCACCGAGGAGCAGCGGCGGCACTACCTGCCGCGGATGGCCACCGGCGAGGTGCGCGGCGCGTTCTCGATGTCGGAGCCCGGCTGCGGGTCGGACGTCTCGGCGATCACGACGAGGGCCGCGCGCGACGGCGACGGCTACGTGATCGACGGTCAGAAGATGTGGCTCACCAACGGCGGCACGGCCAACCTGGTCGCGGTGCTGGTGAAGACGGACGAGGGCGCGGACTCGGTCTATCGGAACATGACCACGTTCCTGGTCGAGAAGGAGCCGGGATACGGCGAGGTCGAGCCGGGGCTGACCATCCCCGGCAAGATCTCGAAGATGGGTTACAAGGGCGTCGACACCACCGAAATGGTCTTCGACGGCTACCGCGCCCCCGCCTCGCAGGTGCTGGGCGGGACCCCCGGGCGCGGCTTCTACCAGATGATGGACGGCGTCGAGGTCGGCCGGGTGAACGTCGCCGCCCGCGGCTGCGGGGTCGCGCTGCGCGCCTTCGAACTGGCGGTCCGCTACGCGCAGGAGCGCCGGACGTTCGGCAAGCGGATCGCCGAGCACCAGGCGGTGCAGTTCAGGCTCGCCGACATGGCCACCAAGGTCGAGGCCGCGCACCAGATGATGGTCATGGCCGCGCGCAAGAAGGACGCCGGGCAGCGCAACGACCTGGAGGCGGGGATGGCGAAGTATCTCGCCTCCGAATACTGCCGGGACGTCGTGGAGGAGTCCTTCCGCATCCACGGCGGCTACGCCTACTCCACCGAGTACGAGATCGAGCGCCTCTACCGGGAGGCCCCGATGCTGCTCATCGGCGAGGGCACGGCGGACATCCAGCGCATGATCATCGGCCGCCGGCTGCTGGAGGAGTACGGGCTGCCCGGCTGACGTCGTGGACAGGGGCCCAGCTGAGACGGTATCTTAGCTATTGTTGTAATGATTCAAGTGAGGTGGCCCCCGGTGCGCTTCGTTGACAGCCACATGCACCTGTGGCATCTGACCGAGCACAAGTGGTATCCCGCCCTCGACCCGCCCGAGGACTCCGACGACTTCGGCATCGGCGACATGGCCGGCCTGCGGCGCGACTACCTGCCCGAGCACTACCTGGCCGACGCCGCGGGCTCCGGCCTCGACGTGGTCAAGGCCGTGCACGTCTCGGCCGTCACGGCCCCCGGCACCCACCTGGACGAGGCCCGCTGGCTCGACCGGGTCGCCACCGAACACGGCCTGGTCGGCGCCGTCATCGGCGCCGTCGAGCCAGGCGCGGACGCCGAGACCGTCGCCGCCGACCTCGCCGAGCAGGCCAAGAGCCCGCTGTTCAGGGGCATCAGGGTGCTGTACGGGTTCGACCCGGCCGACCCGGTCACCCGGCGGCTGGCCGAGCTGCTCGACGCCGGCGGCCACGTCTTCGACGTCGTCATCCACCCCGGCGAGGTCGACGGCTGGTTGCCGCTGCTGCGCGACTTCCCCGGCCTCGCCGTCGTGCTGGAGCACGCTGGCTGGCCCGACGGCGGCGACCCCGACCAGTTCACCGCCTGGCGCGACGGCCTGACCCGGCTCGCCTCGCTCGCCAACGTCGACTGCAAGATCTCCGGCCTGCCCATGAGCCTGCACACGCTCGACGCCGGGACCCTGCGCCCGTGGATCCAGGCCTGCCTGGAGGTCTTCGGCGTCGACCGCTCCTTCTTCGGCAGCAACTTCCCCGTCGACTCGCTCTTCGGCGGCTACGACCGGGTCGCCGAGGCCTACCTGGGCGCCACCGGCGACTTGACCGCCGCCGAGCGCGACCGGGTGTTCGCCGCCAACGCCGAGCGCCGCTACCGGATCTGAGGAGAGACCGTGCACGTCGGATTCACCATGGACATGCGCAACCCGCACGGGCGGCCGTGGCGCGACCACTGGGAGGACTGCCTCCACCTCATGTGCGAGGCCGAGGCCATGGGCTTCGACTACGTCATGGTGCAGGAGCACTTCTTCCAGCCGGACGGGTACGCGCCGTCCGTGCCGATCTTCCTCACCATGCTGGCGGAGCGCACCAGGACCATCAGGATCGGCTCGTACGTCTACATCCTCCCGCTGCACCACGCGGCCATGCTGGCGCAGGAGACGGCGGTCCTCGACCACGTGTCCGAGGGCCGGCTGGACGTGACGGTCGGCTCCGGGCACAGCGCCGCCGAGTACCACGCGCTCGGCTACTCGCCCAAGACCAGGCCGTCCCGCATGCAGGAGGGCCTGGAGGTGCTCAAGCTGGCCTGGACCCAGCGGCCCTTCAGCTACAGCGGCCGCTACTACGACCTCAAGGACGTCACCGTCGCCCCCGCGCCGCTGCAGCAGCCGCACCCGCCGCTCTGGGTGGCCGCCACCGCGCCGCCCGCCGCCCGCCGCGCCGGCAGGATGGGCGCCAACCTGCACGGCGCCTCCGTGGACCCCGAGTTCCACCAGGCCTACTTCGAGGGCCTGGCCGAGGCCGGCGTCGAGCGCGACCAGGTGCGGGTGTCGAACCCGTGGGCGATCACCGTCACCGACGAGAACCCCGACGCCGTCTGGGAGCGCCGCAAGGACCTCATCTTCGAGCGCTGGGACTTCTACCGGCGCATCCGCGACGAGATGGGCGACCCCGACCTGCGGTACGGCCTCGCGCCGACCCCCGAGGCCTACCGCGACTACGAGATCATCGGCGACGCCGACACCGTGATCGGGACGCTGGAAGGCCTGGTCAAGGGCCTGCCGCTGACCGACATCGTGCACTCCGGCCCGGCGGGCGGCACGCCGCCCGAGGAGGCGTACGAGGACCTCAAGCGGTTCGCCGACCGCGTGCTGCCGACGCTCAAGAGCTGGTAGCCGACGCCCGCCCCCTCCGGTTACTGCGCTCCGGAGGGGGCGGCCCCTTTTCAGCCCTGCGGGTAGTAGAGCGAGATCGTCTCGGCCACGCAGGCAGGTTTCGTCCCGCCCTCGATCTCCATCGTCGAGCCCAGCACGGCCATGACGCCGCCGTTGGACTCCTTGGCCTCCCGCAGCTCGGTGGTGACCCGCACCCGCGAGCCGACCGGCACCGGGCTGGGGAAGCGCACCTTGTTCAGCCCGTAGTTGACCGACATCCGCAGGCCCTCGATCCGGTAGATCGTGCCGACCAGGACCGGCAGCAGCGACAGCGACAGGTAGCCGTGCGCGATCGTGGTGCCGAAGGGCCCCTCGGCGGCTCGTACCGGATCGACGTGGATCCACTGGTGGTCGCCGGTGGCGTCGGCGAACGTGCCGACCCGCTCCTGACCGATCTCCAGCCAGTCACTGGTGCCGAGCGTCCGCCCGGCCTGCGCGGTGAACTCGGCGAGGCTCTCGAAGACGCGCATCACATGTGCCTCCCGCCGGCGACCTCCACCGTGATGCCGGTGATGAACGACGAGAGGTCGGAGGCCAGGAAGAGCGCGGCGTTGGCGATGTCCTCCGGCTCGCCGATGCGACCCAGCGGGATGTTGTCGAGCATCTTCTGCAGCGCCTCGGGCGGCATGCCGGCGGTCATGGCCGTACGGATCGGGCCGGGCTGGATGGCGTTGACCCGGATCTGGTGGCGGGCGAGCTCGCGGGCGGAGGCCTTGGTGAGGCCGATCATGCCGGCCTTGGCGGAGCTGTAGTTCGTCTGCCCGAAGTTTCCGGCTTTTCCGGAAATGGAGGAGATGTTGATGATGGCGCCGCGCCGCTGCTCCCGCATGATCCGCGCCGCGGCCCGGGTGCCCAGCCAGGCCCCGGTCAGGTGGACGTCCACCACCTTCTTGAAGTCCTCCAGCGTCATCTTCGGCATCGTGGCGTCACGGGTGATGCCGGCGTTGTTGACCATGACGTCCAGCGACCCGAAGGCGTTCTTGCACGCGTCGGCCAGCGCCTCGACGGCCGCCTCGTCGGTCACGTCGCACGGCACCGCGACCGCCTTCAGGCCCTGGGCCTCCAGGTCGGCGGCCGCCTGCTTGGCACCCTCCGCGTTGACGTCGCTGACCACCACGGACGCGCCGTTGCGGGCCAGGACCGTCGCGATCGCCAGGCCGATGCCCTGCGCCGAGCCGGTGACCACGGCCGCGCGGCCTTCGAGCAGGTTCATCTCCATACCCATCCTCTTCTCTCTTTCAGCCCAGCGGGTCGATCGTGCTCGTGCTTCACTCAGCCCAGCGGGGTTCGCGCTTCTCGACGAAGGCGAGGGGGCCCTCGCTCTGGTCATGATGCCCCCACATGCCCACGAGGTGCTGGGTGCCCACCTTGCAGGCGTCCGTCAGCCCCAGCTCCAGCGCCGCCCACAGGGCCTTCTTGGTGGCGGCCATCGCGGCGGGGGAGTTGCGTGCGACCTTCTCGGCCAGCTCCTGCGCGGCCTCGCGCAGTTGCTCCGGCGGGTCCACGACCTGGCTGACCAGGCCCAGTTCGAGGGCGCGCTGGGCGGACATCCGCTCGTGCGACCCGACCAGCGCCATCCGCATCACCGCCTCGAACGGGATCTTCTTGGCCAGCCCGATCATCTCGATGGCGGTCACCTGGCCGACGCTCACGTGCGGGTCGAAGAACGTGGCGTCGGACGCGGCGATCACGATGTCGGCGTCGGCCACGAAGTGCAGCCCGCCGCCGGCGCAGATGCCGTTCACGGCGGCGATGACCGGCTTGGAGACGTTCTGGTGCCAGGAGGTGAAGTGCAGGTCGAAGTTCATCAGGCTGTCCTGGTAGCGCTGCATGCCCACACCGTCACCGGCTATCTCCGCGAGGTCCGCCCCCGTCTGGAAGGCGCGGCCCTCGCCGGTGTGCACGATCACCCGGACCGACGGGTCCCGGTCCAGCTCCAGCCAGGCCTCGGCCAGCTCGTCGCGCATCGCGTTGTTCATCGCGTTCAGCACGCCGGGGCGGGCGTTGATGAGCCAGCCGACGCGGCCGTGCCGTTCCACCTTGATGGTCTCGTACGTCATGCTCGTGTCCCTCTCGTGTCAGACGACCTCGCGCTCGAGCATCCCGGCGAGCGCGGTCACGTGCTCGCCGGCCTCCCCGAGCAGGTGAGCGCTCGTACGCGCCCGCTTGAAGTAGAGGTGGGCGTCATGCTCCCAGGTGAAGCCGACGCCGCCGTGCAGCTGGATCGTCTGGGCGGTGACCCAGGACGCGGCCTTGCCCGCCATGAGCGCGGCCACCCGCGAGTCCCTTGCGAGCGCCGGGCCCTCCGAGCGGGTCGCCGTGTAGACGGCGGAGCGCGCGGACTCGACCTTGATCAGCGCGTCGGCGAGCCGCTCCTTGATGACCTGGAACGAGCCGATCGGGCGGGCGAACTGGATGCGCGTCTTCGCGTACTCGACCGTCATGTCCAGGCACCGCTGCGCGACCCCGGTCTGCTCGGCCGCGAGCAACGCCCGCGACACGTCGGCGGCCCCGGCCAGCTCGCTTGCGCACCCGACCGGTCCGACGAGCACGGCCGGCGTGCCGTCGAACTTCACCCGCGCCATCTTCCTGGTCAGATCCAGCGTGACCAGCGACTCCACGCCCACCCCCGGATGCGCGTCGCGCCCGTCCGGGCCCCCCGCTGGAGCCGTGGCGCGCTCGACCGCGAACACGGCTGGTCCGTCGGGTGTGTTCGCGACGACCAGCAGCAGGTCCGCCGTGGCGCCGTCGACGACGTGGGTCTTGGCGCCGTCGAGCCGCCAGCCGTCGCCGTCGCGGCGGGCGGTGGTGCGGATCGCCTCGACGTCCCAGCGGGCGCCGGCCTCGGCCAGCGCGACGGTGGCGGTCAGGTCGCCGCTCGCGATGCGCGGCCCGTACGCGTCGAGCGCGGCGTCGTCGCCGAGCGCGAGCAGCAGCGGCACGGCCAGCACCGACGTGCCGAACAGCGGCGAGCAGGCCAGCCAGGCGCCGCACTCCTCGGCGGCCACGGCGAACTCCGCCGCACCGAGCCCGCTGCCGCCACACCGCTCAGGCAGCATCAGACCGGGCAGGTCGAGCTGCACCAGGGCACGCCAGGTGGCCTCGTCGTGCCCGCTACCGGTCAGCATCGCCGCCCTGACCTGGGCCGAGGTGCTGACCTGCGACAGCGCGCCCCGCACGCTCTCGCGGAACTCCTCAAGGTCCTCTTCGGAGGTAACGGTCACGGCCTCTCCTCACTCGTCCGGACGGCGCCCTCGGCGCGCAGCTTCGCGATGGCCGCCGCGTCGTACCCCAGCTCCCGCAGCACCGCCTCGGTGTGCTCGCCCAGACCCGGGACCGGGCCGGCGGGGGGTTGCCAGGCCGCGGTCACCGGAGGGGGGAGCGGGGCGGAGACCGGGCCGGCGGGGGCGGGCACGGTCAGCCAGCGGTCGCGGGCCACGAGCTGGGGGTGGTCGACGACGGCGGCCAGGTCGTTGACGAGCCCGCAGCCGATCCCGGCCGCGTGCAGGGCGGCCACGGCGCGGTCGGCGTCCATGGCCCCGATGGCGTCCGCCACCAGCCCGTCGATGACGTCGCGGTGCGCGACGCGCGCCTGGTTGGTCGCGTACCGGGGGTCGTCTGCCAGCTCCGGCCGCCCCAGCACCGACGCGGCCAGCTTGGCCCACTCGCGGTCGTTCTGCACGCTCACCGTGACCAGCCGCCCGTCGGCCGCCCGGTAGGCGTCGTACGGCGCGATGGCCGGATGGCTCATCCCCGGGGCGAGGGCGGGTTGGGTGCCGTGCCTGCGCACCACCAGCGGGTACCCCATCCAGTCGGCCATCGCGTCCAGCATGGACACCTCCAGCACGCACCCCTCGCCGGTGGCGGAACGCCGCAGCAGCGCCGCCAGCACGCTGGAGAAGGCGAACATGCCCGCCGCGATGTCGGCCACCGAGATGCCCGGCTTGACCGGCTCCTCCGGGCTGCCGGTGATCGCCGTCAGCCCGGACTCCGCCTGTACCAGCAGGTCGTACGCCTTGCGCCCGTCATAGGGCCCGCCGGTGCCGTACCCGGAGATCTCACACACCACCAGCCGCGGGTGGACGGCGCGCAGCGACGCGCCGTCCAGCCCCAGCCGGGCGGCCGCCCCCGGCACCAGGTTGTGCGTGAACACGTCGGCCCTGGCCAGCAGCTCACCGACGACCCGCCGGCCCCCGGGCGTCTTGACGTCCAGGGCCAGCGACTCCTTGTTCCTGTTGGCCCAGGCGAAGTGCGCCCCGGTGCCGTTGGCGTGGGTGTCGAAGGCGCGGGCGAAGTCGCCGCCGTCGGGCCGCTCCACCTTGATCACCCGCGCGCCCAGGTCGGCGAGCTGGCGGGTGGCGTACGGGGCGGACACGGCCTGCTCCATCGAGACGACCAGCACGCCGTCGAGCGGCCTGGTCATGTCCGGGAGAAGTGCCGGATCGCGGCCTGCAGGGTGCCGTCGAGCGTGGTCGCGCCGCCCATCGGCTCGGGCAGGGCGACGGGGCCGTGCTCGCGGCTCGGCAGCAGGATGGTGGCGGTGGCCGGCGCGGTGACCTCGCCGCGCTGGTTGGTGGCGGCCAGCTCCAGGTCCACGGCCGGGTGGACGCCGTTGCCGTCCTCCATGAGGTGCTTGCGCACCACCTTGCCGGTGATCCACTGGGCGTCGCCGACGTAGTTGAACTTGCGGAACTCCACCCGGATCCGCCACAGCCAGGCGTCGTCGCCCATCCAGTCGGTGCAGGCGTGGATCATCCACGTCTCGCGCATCCGCCCGTAGTCGAAGGTGGTCGGGTTGCCGGAGCGCCGGGCGAACTCGGGGTCCCAGTGGACCCGCTGCATCGCGTCCCACACGCCCAGGTCGTCGCGGTGGTAGAAGCGCGGGATGCGCTGCCGGTTGCGGTGGCCCAGCCGCAGCGGCGCGACCCCGTACACGCCCATCCCCATGCCGGTGTGCCAGCAGACCATGTCCGTCACCGTCAGCGGGCCCTTGACCAGCGGGGCGATCTCCTCGCCCTCCTCGACGTCCTCGAACCAGCGCGGCTGCGCGCCGCGCGCCCGCTCGGCGGCGTACTGGGCGTCGATCTCGGCGATCTTCTCCTCGGTCCACGGCTCGATCGCGACGTCGTCGTACTTCTTGCGCTTGCGCGCCTCGTCACGCTCGGTACGGATCATCAGCCGGTACTGGCCGGCCAGCGGGGTGCCGTCGGCGGTGGCGAAGACGTTGGCGTTCCACTCGTGCACGGCGCGGCCGCTGAACTCGCTGGGCTTGTCGAGCACCCCCACGAGCGCGTTGCGCCGGTGCACGGCCCGGCCTTCGTAGAGCGGGTTCCACCACTCGCGCTCGCAGGCCGAGTAGAAGGCGTGCACGCCGCGCAGCGGGTCGCCCCTGACCTCGTCCTGCCGGGCCAGGTCGGCCTCGGTGAGCACGTCCTCGCCGATCAGGCTGTCGCCGCCGACCAGCGGGAACGGGGCGATGGGCTGCCCCCAGCGGGAGCGGGCGGCGTGGTCGGGGTCGCACCACAGCGGGTTGTCGTCGCCGTACGCGCGGGCCACGATCCGGAACGCGTCGGTGCCCGGACGCAGGTAGTGGGGCGGGACGGGGTTGGGCTGGGGGATGCCGATGCGTGCCCGCAGCGCCTCCACCCCCTCGTCCGTGATCCGGGGGCGGGTCTTCTCTTCCGTCGGAGCCATGTAACCTGTCCGCCTTCTCTCGCCTTTTCTTTGCTATCTTATATATAACTATGGCAGAGGGAACAGGGGGTCGGATGGCGTACGAGACGCTGGCGGTCGAGCGCCGCGGCCCGGTCGGCTGGCTGGAGTTCGACCGGCCGCGGGCGGGCAACGCCATGGACGCCGTGATGATGGCCGAGCTGCCGCTCGCCTGGCGCGAGCTGGACGCCGACGACGACGTACGCTGCATCGTCGTCACCGGCCGCGGCCGTGCCTTCCAGACGGGGCTCGACATGGCCGCGCTCGCCCGCGATCCCGCCAGCCTGCGCGAGTCGAGCCGCCGCACCCGTGCCGGGGAGCTGGAGCTGACCGGCTGGCATCTCGGCGTCCGCACCCCTGTGGTGGCCGCGGTCAACGGCGTCTGCGCGGGCGGCGGGCTGCACTTCGTGGTCGACGCCGACATCGTCCTGGCCTCCGCTTCCGCCACCTTCCTCGACCCGCACGTCAGCGTCGGCCAGGTCAGCGCCTGGGAGGCGATCGGCCTGGTGCGCCGGATCTCCGCCACGGCCGCCGCCCGGCTCGCGCTGATCGGCGTCCACGAGCGGCTCGACGCGGCGCGCGCGTACCAGCTCGGCCTGGTCGGCGAGGTCGTCGAGCCCGACGCCCTGCGCGACGCGGCCCAGCGGGTCGCCGAGACCGTGGCCGCCGCCGACCCCGCGCACGCCCGCGCGCTCAAGCAGGCCCTCTGGCGCGCCCAGGAACTCGGCCGCACCGCCGCCCGCACGGAGGCCCACGTGGAGGCCGCCCGCGCGGAGGCCCACGTGGAGGCCGCCCGCACGCAGGCTCGCCCGGAGGCCGCCCGCGCGGAGGCAGGGCCTTCTGACGCCATTCGCTCTCAGGGCGCGAGCCCTCACGCTGACGGGGAGATCCACCCATGACCGCACTGCCCACCGGCCCGGACGTCACCCCAGGCGAGGCCGTGGAGGCCGCCCGTGCCTGGATCGCGGCCCACCTGCCCACCGCCTGGCGCGAGGCCGGCGAGCAGGGCGGCCCGCGCGCCGTGCGCACTGTCCGGACGCGCGAGGAGTACCGCGCGTGGTACCCCGAGCTCGGCGCGTCCGGACTGGTCGCGGCCACCTGGGAGGTCGACTACGGCGGTCTCGGCTGGTCGCGCAGGGCCGCCGTGGCCGCCGACGAGGCGCTGCGCCCCTACCACCTGCCCCGGCTCAACCCGCTCGGCCTCAACCTGGCGGCCCCCGCCCTGTTCGCCCACGGCACGGAGGAACAAAGGCGGCGCTTCCTCAAGCCGATCACCAGGGCCGAGGAGATCTGGTGCCAGCTCTTCAGCGAGCCAGGCTCCGGCAGTGACCTCGCCTCCCTCTCCACCAGGGCCGAGCTCGACGGCGACACCTGGGTCGTGCACGGCCAGAAGGTGTGGACCACCTGGGCCGACCAGGCCGACTACGCGGTGCTGCTCGCCCGTACCGACCCCGACGCCCCCAAGCACCAGGGCATCACCTACTTCCTCCTGGCCATGCGCCAGCCCGGCGTCGAGGTGCGGCCGCTGCCGCACATCGGCGGCGAGGCCGAGTTCTTCGAGGTGTTCTTCGACGGCGCCCGCGTCCCCGACGCGCACCGGCTCGGCGACCCCGGCAACGGCTGGCGGGTCGCCCAGGCCACGCTCGCCGGCGAGCGCCAGATGGTGTCGGGCGGCGGCTCCGTCGGCGTCGACCGCATCGGCGGCGTCAGCGCCTCGCACCTCGTCCGCCTGGCCCGCCGCCGCACCGAGTCCGGTCTCCCGGGCGGCTGGGACGACCCGCTGGTCCGCGCCCGCATCGTCGAGCTGTGGTGCGAGGAACAGGTCCGCACCTGGACCAACCGCCGCGTCCGCGCCCGTCAGGCCGGCAACCTGCCCCCCGGCCCGGAGAGCTCGATCGGCAAGGTCCACGGCACCGACCTCAACCAGCGCATCCAGGAGACGGCCGCCACCCTGTCCGGCGAGGACGCCATCGCCTGGCCCGGCACGGCGTCGTCCCCCGCCGAGTACTGGGCCTCGATGCCCGCCGAGACCCGGGGGATGCTCCGCAGCCGCGCCAACACCATCGAGGGCGGCACCACCGAGGTCAACAAGAACGTCATCGCCGAACGCGTGCTCGGCCTCCCCAAGGACTTCGACCCGTACCGCGGCAAGCCCTGGCGCGACCTGCCCCGCAGCTGACCCGCGCCGCCCAGCCGACGGGAGTGGACATCCTGCCGCCCGGCAGGCTGAATGGTGGTCAGGGCAACGCATACGTGGCGAAAGGTGCGGGATGCGGCGCGAACAGGGAGCGGCGGCAACCGTCGAGCCGGTGCGGGCGCTGACCGCGCTGCTGGCCAAGGAGTTCCACTTCACCCAGGCCGACCTGGAGGAGAACCAGCTCGGCCGCCTGTCACGCCGGCAGCGCCGCCGCCTGGTCCGCCGGATCGTCTACCACGCCCTGGTGTGGACCGCCGGCGGACTGATCGCCCTGACCGTGTTCGCGCTGCCGACGGTGCTCTTCTTCGTCCGCCTGGTGCGTGGCGAGCTCGAGACGTCCACCATGGAGACGGAGGGAGGTCTGTTCCCTGGCGTGGTGTTCGCGGTGATCGTCCTCTTCATCCTGGCCGTGGGCCCGTTCGACAGCCGGATGGCGGAGTTCGTCCACGTGCTGCGCGACCCGGCCCCGGTGAAGCACGCGATCGGCGAGATGTCCCGTGAGGGCGAGAACACCCATGTCGTCAGCTTCTCGGCCGTGAACGACCGAGCTTGCAGTTCCTCGCCGTCGATGGCTTCGACGGTCCGGTCCGCGTCAGGCAGCGTGACTCACTGCCCAGCCCGTCTCACCGCGTGAGGCGATGTTCCGGGCTGCGTTGACGTCGGCATGCTCAGCGAAGCCGCACGACGTACATGAGAAGGTTTCCTGGTCGCGCCGGTTGTTCTTGTCCACGTGCCCGCAGGCCGAGCACTGCCGGCTGGTGTAGGACGGGTCGACGTGGATGACGGCGACCCCGGCCCGGGCCGCCTTGTAGGAGATGAAGCTCCCGAGTTGGTGGAAGCTCCACGCATGCAGCGTGACCCGCTGGGGCTTGCGAAGCCGTACCCGCTCGCGGATGCCCTGGAGGTCTTCCAGGGCGATCCCTTGTCCGGTGCGTTCTGCCTCGGTCACGATCTGCTTGGCGATGACATGATTGGTGTTGGCCGCGAACCGCGCCTCGGCCCGGCGCCGCTTTTTCAGCAGCCGCTTGGCCGATTTGGTGCCCTTGGCCTGCAACCGGCGTCGCAGCTCGCGCCGCCGGTGGCGGACCGCGTTCAGTCTCTTGCCGCAATGCCGGGTGCCGGTGCTGGTAGTGGCGATGTTGGCGATGCCCAGGTCCACCCCCAGAAAG
The DNA here is from genome assembly GCF_008017515.1 of Nonomuraea sp. C10. Taxonomy (NCBI): domain Bacteria; kingdom Bacillati; phylum Actinomycetota; class Actinomycetes; order Streptosporangiales; family Streptosporangiaceae; genus Nonomuraea; species Nonomuraea sp. C10. Next base: position 564,253 of record NZ_VPFF01000003.1, on the reverse strand, counting down.
CCGTCCGGCAGACTCACCGGCCGGTCGGGAAGGTCGCAGGTCGCGATCAGGAACCACACGCCGTCCCTGCAGACCAGGTCGGACTCGCCCTTCCGGTAGGCCGACAGGGTCTTGAGCTGCTCGGCGGAGGCAGTGAACGTCAGGTCTTTCAGCCTCCCGACAACCGTCCAGATCGACACCGTCCGCGCGTCGATCTGCCAGGACAAACATCGGTCATCGAAGGGCTGAGCGGCGTCGGGCCGGAAGGCGATCGGCTTGGATTCGGCTTTGAGGCGTCGCGCTGAGCCCGGCTTGCCCAGGTTCCCGGCCCGCAGGTTGGCGTGCAGGACGGCGTAGGCGTCGGCGACCTTTTTGATGACGTGCTGAGCGGCCTGGGCGGCCAGCCCGTAGTGGTCTTTGATGCTCGTGTAGGCGTGCTTGCGCAGGTCGTAGTTGCGGAAGACCCGCTGATCGTAGGCCAGCGTAGAGACCTGGCAGGCGGCTGCGTTGACCGCGCGCAGGGTCGCCTCCAGCGCCGCCGCCTGCTCGGGCGTCGGCAGGAGTCGCACCTGCACCACCAGCTTCATATCGAACACACTAACATTTGGTCTATGTCACCGCGATGGGAACCCAATCCCGATATCCGGCGTGGGCGCACAGTCGTCTACGCCCTGCATGCCCATTTGGTCTTCACACCCAAATATCGGCGTGGAGTGTTCACCGACGAACTTCTGCGCCGCTGTGAAGAAATCATGATCGAGGTATGCGACAGCTTCGGCGCCGAACTGGTCGAGTTCAACGGCGAGCATGACCATGTCCACTTGCTGGTTCACTACCCGCCCAAGGTCGCGCTCTCCACCTTGGTCAACTCTCTCAAAGGCGTCTCGGCCCGGCTGCTGCGGAAGGAGTACAGCGCTCATGTCCGCCGCTATCTCTGGGGCGGCCACTTCTGGTCGCCCAGCTACTTCGCCGCCTCCTGCGGAGGCGCACCCCTGTCGATCATCAAGGAGTACATCGAGAATCAGAAGCGACCGGGCTGAGCCGCTCACGCGAAGCCGGCCGTCACGGCACCGCTCGGGCCTGAGGGCCCTCCCGCGCTGTCGTTTCCTCCCAGGCGTAAACGCCCGGGGTTCCACGCCAGATCCTGCTGAATGGCTCAGGCGCAGCCGTCCACGATGACCCGCACCAGGTCGCGTACCAGATCTCTGTTGACGTTCTCGGGCGGTGCGGTGACGAGGGTGAACAGGGCGCCCCCGTAAAGGGCGATCATCGCGGGGATCTTCTCGCGCGGGATGGTGAGGCCGAGCCGGTCGTGCTGCCCGGCGGTGATCTGTGAGGCCGTGTCGTGAAGGCCGGTGAGCGCCTGGGCCAGGGCCGGTCGCCGGGCGGCCTCCAGCTGGAGCTCGAAGATCGCCAGGTAGCGGGTGCGCAGGGTGGTCGCCGCGGCGAACAGCGATTCGGTCAGGAGGTCGACCAGGGGAGCGGGCCGCCCGACGGCCCGGCCGGTGTCGGCGTGATGCAGCTCGGCGACGCGTTCGGCCGCGGCCACCAGCAGCGCCTCCCGGCTGCGGAAGTAGTTGGAGGCCGTGCCCGGCGGGAGATCCGCCGCCTTCTCCACCGCGCGATGGGTCAGCCCGTGCACCCCCGACGACGCGAGCAACTCGATGGCGGCATCGGTCAGGGCCCGGCGACGGGCCGGATTGGCGGGCGGCATGCGGCCATGTTACCAATAGTCGTACTAGTACGATCGTAGTGAATGGAGGGCGCGTGAGGATCGCGGTGGTCGGCGCGGGGCTGGGCGGGGTGGCGGTCGCGGTGGGGCTGCACCGTGCGGGACACGAGGTGACACTCCTCGAACGGGGCGCCGCACTGCGCGAGAAGGGCACCGGGATCGCGATCATGCCCAACGGGCTGCGCGCACTCGACGCGCTGGGGCTGGCCGAGGACGTCCGCGGGCGGCACACGGAAGCCTTCGCCGGAGGGCTGCGTGACTGGCGCGGCCGGCCGCTGCTCGTCACCGACGTGATCCAGGCACAGCAGGAGGTCGGCGCGGTCGTCATCGTCGAGCGGGCGGAGCTCCACCAGGCGCTGCGCGCCCCGCTGCCCGCCGACCTGGTGCGCACCGCGACCCCGGTCGACCGTCTGGAGATCGGCGACTCCGAGGTGGCCGTGATCAGCGGGGGCCGCGCCGTCGCCGAAGCGGACGTCGTGGTCGCGGCCGACGGCATCGCCGGCGAGCTGCGCGCCCAGCTGTTCCCCCGCCACCCCGGTCTGCGCCGCACCGGCCGGCTGGACCTGCGCGGCATGCTGCCCCGCCCCGGCGACCTCACGCCGGACCTGCTCGCCTGCCAGCTGGTCGACCGCCGCAGCGGGGCGATGTTCGGCCTGTTCCCCGTCGGCGAGGACCGGCTCTACTGGTTCACCGACACCGCTCTGCGCGGCGCGCCGCCCGGCCCTGAGGAGGCGCGCGGGCAGATGCTGTCCCTGATGGCCGACTGGCACCCGCTGGTCACCAGGCTGATCGAGGACACGCCGCCCTCGGACATCCACGTCGATCCGATCGCCGGCCTGGCCGAACCTCTGCCCTCGTACGTGTCCGGCAGGGTAGCGCTGCTCGGCGACGCCGCGCACGGCATGCCACCCGATCTCGGCCAGGGCGCAAGCCAGGCGTTCCAGGACGCCGCCGCGCTCACCCGCCACCTCACCGGCGCCGAGCCGGCGGACGCCGCCGAGCGGCTGCTGCGCTACGACGCCGAGCGCCGGCCCAGCGCCAACCGCGTCATGCGGGGCGCGTTCCGGCAGTCACGGCTGACCTCGCGGACGGGCGTCACCGCGTGGCTCCGCGACGCGCTCCTGCGCGCGATACCGTCCCGCCTGGCCACCCGGCAGCTCGCGGCCCTCTGGCACGCCGAGTGAGCGCTGATCCGCCCGCATCGCGGACGAGTCTGCTTAAATCCTGACTCGGACGGGATGCCGTTGTTCGAAGTCCTATCAACGGTCGGGCGGACGAGGGGATGACCATGCCGTTATGGCGCGCGGGCCGTAGGACCACGATCACGGCGAGCGCGCTGGCGGTCGTCGCGCTGCTGGCCGGGTGCGCCGCGCAGCCGCCTGCCAGCGCACCTGAGCCGTCGGCGCCGGCCGCGTCCCCGACCGCCCCCGAAGGGCCAGCCGCGCTGGCGACGCTGCGGGTCGGCGGCGAGGGGGACGGATCCGGTACGGGCCGGATCGACGTGGTCTCGCTGGAACGGACGACCCCCGACACGGTCACCGCACGGCTGCGGATCAGCGCCGAGCGCGGCGAGGTCGATCTGGGCCAGTTCGGTCCCCCGGCGATCGCCGGCACCGTGGCCTACAACTACACCGCGTCCTCGGCGGGATTCTTCCTCCTCGACGAGCCACGGTTGTCGGTGTATCTGGCGATGAAGCGCGACAAGGAGGAGATGGGCGCGGCCTGCCTCTGCACCCAGCTGTCGGGGAAGGTGACGGTGACCTCCGAGCCCGCCCAGGCCTGGATCGTCTACCGGGTGCCCGCGGAGACCACCAGCGTCGCGGTGGGCCTGCTCGCCGCCGGTGTCACGGCCCCGTTGCCGATCGGCCCGCGCGGACAGGCCGCCGCGCCGGACGAGCCCGGCCCCGCCGCCATCGCCGCGGCCTTCCCCAACACCCGAGGTCTGGCCACCCACCTCAGCGGCGCCGCCGAGAAGGTCTCCGAGACCTCCGACAGAGTGGAGATCGCCCTCGACACCGACGTGCTGTTCGCCTTCGACAAGGCGAGCCTGACCTCCGAGGCGCGGGCCACGCTGCGCGGCACCGCCGAACGGATCCGCAGCCAGGCCGCCGGGACCGTGCGGATCGTCGGGCACACCGACGACGTCGGCGACGACACGTACAACCTGGGGCTTTCGCGCCGCCGCGCCGAAGCGGTGGAGCGGGCGCTCCGCGCCTCGGGAGCCGACGGCGACCTGACCTTCGAGGTCGAGGGCAAGGGCGAGCGCGAGCCGAAGGAGCAGGGCGGCTCGGAGGCGGCACGCGCCGCCAACCGCCGGGTCGAGGTGAGCTATCCGCGATCGGCCCCCACCGCGCAGGCCACCCCGTCCGTCCCGAAGCCGGAGGAGGGCCCGTCCGTGCCGGCCACCACCGGGGCGACGGCCGCCGGGCTGCGGGGCATGGAGGGCGTCACCGCGGACCTGGTGGAGCTGCGCCGGCTGAGCCCCACCACTCTGATCGCCACGTTCGACTTCCGCAACGAGAGCTCGCGCGAGATCACGATGCAGGACGCCGCCATGGACGAGGACACCCGGAGGTCCACCGGCACCACCAACATCGCGGCCTTCGAGTTCTTCTGGCTCTCGCTCGCCGACACCGACGACAACCGCTATCACGTGCTGCGCACGTCCGGTCCGCCCGCTCACCACTGCCTGTGCAGCCAGCTCGGCAAGCTGCCGCAGGGCGGGCGGGTCAGGACGTTCGCCCTGATGACCTCGCCACCGCCGGACGTGCGGACGGTGGACATCGAGCTGTTCGCCTTCGAGCCGATGCGCGACGTCCCCATCACCTGAGGAGCCGCTGTCGGCGGGCACGTGGCTGGATCGCCGTGGGCGTTCTCCGTCAGCCGCCGTGGTACTGATACGCGGTCCTCGGCAGCCGCCGGACGAACTCGGCCGGGTCCTCGAAGTCCCACGCCTCGCCCTCGGGTTCCTCCTCGTAGCCGCAGAAGGGGAACCTCGGCTCGACCCCGCGATCCCGGAACCCTTCCATGTAGCTGTTGTCGGAGCCGCCGGCCTCGTCGTACGCCTGATGCGCCACGTACCCCAGAAGCTCGAACTCCGGCCACTCCTCGTCCGGCCATTTCTGCAGCCTCGTGCACGTCTGCCGGTCCAGCCGGAACCCTCCGTCCCGCGACCAGCTCGTCCGCTCGTGACTGTACGTCCGCGTCAACCACCGGAGCCGCTGGACGTGCGGCAACTCGACGATCTTGTCAGGACACTCGACGAGTTCCTCGTACGCGTCCCGCCCGAAACTGATCAGCCACTGGACGAAGTACTCGAACCCGTTGTACGACCCGAACCCGGTGATGGACGAGCACACCACGTACACGTCCCAGGTGCAGGCGCGGTTCTCCGCCCGGGTGTGCCAGGCGTCGTAGTCGAGGATCTCCTCCACCGATAACTCCGAGAGCCGCTCGACGAGCCACCCTGCCCGATCCTCCTTGGTACGGGTCTCGCGCCCCGAACGCTCGACCAGCCCCCAGTATTCGTCGACATCCATCACCGGATCATGGCAGACACGGCTGGGGCTTCCATGTCCTGTCCAGTCAATGTCCTCCCGCCGTCCTCGAACGGGATCCATGGCTCGGCGATGCTGTGCGAACGCGATCAGGACCGCCGGTCCCCTGGGCGTCACATGGTGGAGGTGAGTCCTTGCGCGATCTTCCTCAACTCGGTGTTGACGGCCTCGGCGCCGGAGAACTCCTCGGCGTACACGGGGCTGAAGTTGATCTCGGCCCACTGCCGGTCGCCCATCTTGAGGAAGAGGGTCGGGGTGCCCGCCATGCCGTCCTCGCCGACGTGCTGCACGACCAGATAGCCGCTCCGGTCGCCGATCATCACGCCCTCGCCGTCCTTCTCGTCGCGATAGCGCTGGATCCGTTCGGTGACCTCCCGGACGGCCTCCTCCTCGTACACGAGGAGTTGAACCTGATAGAAACCCTCGGCATCGCCCTTGTAGTTGTACGAGGTGGAGTACACGTCGCCGTAGTCGATCGACCGTGTGGACCAGCGCAGCCCTTCGGGCAGGTAACCGAGCTTGACGTGCCCGAACTCCAAACCGTCGCCCAGGTCCCCGAGGGTCTTCGGCTCGGTCCGCGCGGCTGGGGTGTCGTCGATGGCGGGCTCTTCCAGCGTCGCGGAGGTCGTGGCCTGCGTGCCGGGCGTGGCCCGCTGGGCGGCGGTGGCCAGGTAGACGGCGGGAGCGGCGACGACGGCCACGGACGCGAGCACGGACGCGGTCACCACCGCGGTCTTGACCCTGGCCCGCCGTGCCCGGCGCAGGCGCATCACCCGGTCGAGCAGGTCGGGAGCGGCCTGCAACCGCGCGGTCTCGCCTTCCATGAGCCGGCGGATCTCGTCCTCAAGCCTGGGCATTGTCGCACGCTCCTTCCATGATGTCCCGGCCGAGCGCCGTACGGAGCTTGGCCAGGGCCTTCGACGCCTGACTCTTGACCGTGCCGACGGCGCATCCGAGCACCTCGGCGGTCTGAGTCTCGGTGAGGTCCTCCCAGTAACGCAGGACGATCACCGCGCGCTGCCGGGGAGGCAGGGCACGCAGCGCGTTCATGAGCACGTGGACGAGGTCGGAGTCCTCCTCGCGGGCCGACGTCTCCGGCGGGCTGTGCATGGGGATGATGTTGAGGATCGCCCGGCGGCGGGCGCGGCTGATGGCCGCGTTGATGATGACGCGGCGCACGTAGGGCTCGGGACTGTCGTGGCGGACCCGGTGCCAGTTCCTGTAGGTACGCTCCAGCGCCGTCTGCAACAGGTCCTCGGCCTCCGTCTGGTCGCCGCAGGCGAGATAGGCGACCCGTAAGAGGCTGGTGGCGCGAGCGGCCACGAAGGAGCCGAAGTCATGCTCTGCTCCGTTCACGTCTGTCCGTTCGATTTCACGCCTTCTAATACGCCCCGGTCCCGGGAACCGTTGCCCGCCGGGCTCGTACGATCTCGCGGGCAACCGTTCGGGCGGCTCAGGCGTATGGATGGTCATGACCGCGTTTCCCCGCAGCAGATCGATGACCTTCACCGCCGCCCTGGCCTTGACCGCCACCGTCCTGAGCGCGCCCGCGGCCGTCGCGGCCGCTCCTCCCGAGGGCGCCTACTGGCACACCAGGTCGGTGACGACCTCCACCCACCCCTGGCGGTTCGGCACCAAGTCGCACCCCTATGCGCTCCTTGAGACAAGCGTCTCAGAGGAGTGGGCGACTCCCGCCGGCAAGGCCTGGAACGGATACCGGGAACTGGCGACGCGGCCGGAAAGCCCAGCAGACAAGAAGGCGTGGCGGCGTGACGGCTCCCCCACACAATGGGGCAAGACGATCGACGGCAAAATCGTGAAGCTGTCCGGCAAGCACTCCAAGGGCCATGTGGGTCTCCTCCTGCCGGATCGCGGCCAGTTCTGGGTCGCGGGGCAGTGGCTGACGTACGAGGAGGTCCAGCGCCTGCCCGCCGACCCGGAACGGTTGACGGACTGGCTCACGAGGGCGGCCCGCGTCGGCGGGCTCACTGAGTCCGTCGCGAACTGGCTCACCTCGGTCCTGCCGCAGCTCCTGCACCAGTTTCCCGCTCCGAGGGAGGTCCGCGCCGCGGCCTGGGAGGCTCTGCTGAAGTCTCCGAACGTCCGCATGGAAGGCACCGCGAAGGACAGCCTGGGCAGGTCCGGCACCGTCGTCGTGATCAACACAACGTATGGGACGGGCGAGAAGAGGAACGTGGTCGAGCGGAGGCTGATCGTCGACACCGGCAGGATGGTGCTGTTGTCGGACAGCCAGAAGTCCACACTCGGCGGCAAGCCGCTCCTTGAAGGGTCGTACGACAAGACGCTGATCGAGGTGGGCTGGACCGACTCCCCGCCCACCGTGCCCGCCTTGCCTTGAGCGCCGGGTTCAGCCCCGGGGGAGCCCCAGGACGCGCTGGGCGACGATCTGGCGCTGGATCTGCTGGGTGCCGCCGTAGATCGACTGGGCGCGGGACCACAGGTAGTCGCCGTACGGGGCGGGGTCGCCGAGGACGAACGACGTGCCCGCGAGGTCGCCGACCACGTGGTGCAGGTTCTGTTCGATCCGGGTGGTCAGCAGTTTGTCCACCGATCCCGCCGACCCGCCGGGGTCGCGGTCGGCCAGGGAGCGGGCCACGTGCCACTGCAGCACCCGCAGGTCCACCGACGCGGCGGCGAGGCGGCGGCGCAGCGGCTCGTCGGCGGGGAGGCGGCCCGAGCGGACGTCGTCGCGGGCGGCGGCCAGCACCCGGCCGAGCCGTCCGACCCAGCCCATGTCGGCCGGGCCTCGCTCGTACGAGAGCATGTGCATGGCGATCCGCCAGCCCTGGCCGCGCTCGCCGACCAGGTTGGCCGCGGGCACCTCGACGCCGTCGAAGAACACCTCGGCGAACTCGCGGCTGCCGCTGGCCAGGACGATCTCGCGCCGGTCGACGCCGGGCGACTCCATGTCCACGACCAGCATGGACAGGCCGCGGTGGCGGGGCTCGTCGCGTTCGGTACGGGCGAGCAGCAGGCACCAGCGTGACCACATGGCGCCGCTGGTCCAGATCTTCTGGCCGTCGACCACGAACCGGTCGCCGTCGGGGGCGGCGGTGGTGGTCAGCGAGGCCAGGTCGGATCCGGCGCCCGGCTCGCTGAAGCCCTGGCACCAGACCTCGGTGCAGCCGAGCAGGCCGGGCAGGACCCGGGTCTTGAGGTCCTCGCCGGCGAAGTCGGCGACGGCGTGCGCGATGTGGCCGATCGGCGGAGGCGGGGGCGCGCCGGCCGTGGCCAGCTCGTCGTTGAGCACCGCCTCGTACAGGTCGGGCAGCCCGTGCCCGCCGTAGGCGGCGGGGAGCGACAGGCCCACGTAGCCGGCGACGGCCAGGGCGCGATGCCAGCGCAGGGTCCGCTCGACGGATTCGGCCGACTCGTAGCCGGTGGCGTCGCGGTGCTCGTCGAGGTGGTCGCGGAGCCAGGCGCGCAGGCCGGCGCGGAACTCGGCCACCTCGGGGTCGTCGGAGTAGTCCACGGTCAGCTCCCGGAGAACTCGGTGGCGGCGATGACGGCTTCGTGGTGGTGCTCGTCGCCGAACGCGGCGCGGGCGGCGTGGGCGCGGCGCAGCCAGATGTGCGCGGGGGCCTCCCAGGTCATGCCGATGCCGCCGAAGACCTGGATCACGTTCTCGCACACCTCCACGGCCGAGCGGGAGGCGTACGCCTTGGCCACCCGGGCGGCGCGCAGCGCCTCCTCACCGGGGAGCGCGTCGACGGCCCAGGCCGCGTACCAGCAGGCGCTCCGCGACGCCTCGGTGAGCACGTGGCTGTCGGCGAGGAGCTGCTGCACGGCCTGGAACGCGCCGACGGGGCTGCCGAACTGCACGCGGGTCCTCGCGTGGTCGAGCGCCGCGTCGAGCGCGGCCTGCATGGTGCCGAGCAGGTCGGCCACCAGCAGGCTGAGCGCGAACGCGGAGGTCCGCGCGGCCGTCTCGCCGTCCGGCGCCGTCAGCTCGGGCAAGGTCCGCACGGGCTCACCCAGCGGCCGTACGGCGCGCGTCTGATCAGCGAACGGTACGGGCTCCCCGAGCGCATACGCGGTCCCCGTTGCCGGAACCACCGCGAACTCGGCCCCGGCGGCGTCCCACGCCAGCGACCCCGTGGCGTCGGCGAAGCCGGTCAGGTCAGGGGTGAGGGCGGGGGCGAGGCGGCGGGTGCCTTCGGCGATCTCCTCCAGGAGCCCGGACGCCGCGCCCCAGGACTGGATCTGCTCGGCCGCGATCACCGTGCCCAGGACGGGTGCGGCGACCGCGTGGTGGCCGAGCTGTTCGGCCAGGATCATCATGTCGACGGCGCCGGCCTCCGCCCCGCCGTTCTCCTCGCGCAGCCGCATGGCGAGCCAGCCGGCCTCGGCGACGCGCGACCAGGACGCCTCGTCGGGCGCGGACGGGCCGACGTCGTGGGGTCCGCGCCCGCGGTGCCAGCGGGACGCCAGGTGGGCGGCCAGCTTGCCGCAGGACTCGCGGAAGGCCCGCTGCTCGGCGGTGAGCTCGATCTCCATGCCACTCCGAGAACTATCTTTTTTATCATTAAGAGAATAGGGCCATTATAGAACCCACGCCGCCCGCGCGGCAACGAACCAGAGGAGGAAGCGATGGCGGACGACAGGACGGCCGTGCTCGTCGAGGTGGAGGACCACGTCGCGTGGATCACCCTGGACGACGTCCGGCGGCGCAACAGCCTGAACCCGGTGCTGGTGGGGCAGCTCGCCGAGGCGTGCGCCGGGCTCGGCAGGGACGTGCGGGCCGTGGTGCTGCGGGCCAACGGACCGGTCTTCTCCTCGGGCGGCGACATGGACGCGCTCGGCGCGCCCGCGGACGACCCGACGGCCGTCTACCAGGGCTTCGACGCCCTGGCCGCGCTGCCGGTCCCGGTGCTGGCCGCGGTGCACGCGCCGATGATCGGGGCCGGGGTGAGCTTCGCGCTGGCGTGCGACGTGGTGGTGGCCGCCAGGAGCGCCACGTTCGACCCGCGCTTCCTCGACCTCGCCATCCACCCAGGCGGCGGCCACCTGTGGCGGATGGAGCAGCGCGTCGGCCGGCAGGGCACGGCGGCGATGGTGCTCTTCGGCGACCGGCTGACCGCCGAGGAGGCGGAGCGGCGCGGCCTGATCTGGCGCTGCGTGGAGGACGGCGAGCTGATGGACACGGCACGCCGCATGGCGGCCCGGGTGGCGGGCCGCTCCCCGGACGCGGTGCGCCGCGCCAAGGCCACCATGCGGCTCAGCCGTTCCCTGACGGACCCCCGGATGGCCGCGGGCGTCGAGCAGATCGCCCAGGACTGGTCGATGCGCCAGCCCGCGTTCACCGACGCGGTCGCCGCCCTCCGCGAACGCGTCCGCCGCCGCTGAGAGCGGGCCCCGGACGAGGGTGGACAGCCATTGTCCCGTTCCAAAAACCGTGGCCGATCGCATTGACGCGGGTCGGCCCGGCATCGAGCATCGGGTGGGGGCCCACCGTCATCTGTCCGTCCCAGCGCATGGGACAAGGGGAGGAAGCATGTCGGTAATGTCGAACGATCCTGTGCTGCCCGCGGGTTGGCAGGAGTTCGTCGCCAAGCCCGACCCGACCACGGCCAAGGCGGTGGCGAGGGCGCTGACGCAGCTGGGCTCGCCCGCCGCGCTCGAATCCGTGAAGCTCATCGCCGAGACGCTGGCCGAGCGCTCGGCGGCCGAACGCAGCGAGAAGTCCCGGCTCATCGCGGCCCAGCTGAGGGGCGAGGTCGCCCACGCCTTCATGAAGGCGACCGCGGCGACCCGCCTGGCCCACCCCACGGTGCGGACGCCCGTGGAGAAGCCGGCGCCGCAGCACCAGGACGTGGCGCACTACCTCGACGTCCTGCCACCGAAGCAGCCCGGCGAGCGCCCCGAGACGACCCCGGGCGGCCACGACCCGCTGACGCTGGAGGCGCTCGACCTCGCCACGGCCGACCTGGCCGCGCTCGCTGACCGTGTCGCCGACGAGCGCGACGCCTCGTCCATGGGCCATCTCCGGAAGGCGGCGGAGCTCGTCGACTCCATCAACGCCAAGCCGACGACGTACTCACAGGAGCGCCGCGCCGAGCTCGCGGCGGCGGTGAAGGGCACGACGCAGGAGCACATCGTCGAGCAGATCGGCTTCCGGGCGGCGAAGACCCAGCGCGACAAGGAGCGGGGCCTGTCGGCCGAGAACGAGCTCGCGGCCAGTTACTGGCGCACCAACTACGTCGACACCCTCAAGGAGTTCCTGGCCAAGCTCGGCACCGTGCTGACGGCCCCGGAGGACATCCTCGTCAACAGCCCGCGCGTGCTGGAGAAGCTGGCGATGATGGTGGACCCGAAGGTGGTGGCCGGGCTCAGGATCAAACCGGTCGAAGGGCGGACGGGCATCAGCGTGCTGAGCGGCACCGCCGCCTTCAAGGACCAGAACATCGCCTGGAAGTCGATCCTTCAGGAGCTCGGCGCGACGCCGTCGGCCTACCAGCTCTACGAGCTCATGGACACGGGGAAGCCGGAGCCCCCGGCCGACTCCACCGTCAACACCTGGGCCGACCTCGTGGCGCTCATCACCGGCAGCCCGTTCGCCCGCCTGCAGGAGATCGCGCGGCAGAAGACCGAGCTGGCGCCGGTGTGCGCCATGGTCGAGCACCTCGTGCTGGGCCTCACCGACGAGGCCGGCCCGAAGCGCACCGACGCGCTGACCGCCAACGCGCTGCGCTCGCTGGGCCGGCTCCTCGACATCGTCGTGGCGAACCAGCACAACCCGACAGTGGCGCTGCGCGCGGTCGACCTCATGATGGACGAGATCGGCATCGTGGTCGCCGTGGCCGCGAACTACACGGGGGACGACTACCGGCGGGCCGTGCGGCGGGTCATGCTGGAACGCGCGCCGAGCATCGCGCCGCTGGTCGAGGGCGAGCAGGTCCACATGTACAGCTACCTCACGACCAGCGGCATGGAAGCGCTCGGGACGGCGCTGTGGATCGCGCTGTCCTGGCGGGGGCACGAGCAGGTCTCGCGCTCCACCGAGCCGATCGACTACTTCGAGACCGGCGAGCTGCTCAGAAGGCTCAGAGAGGGCGACACGTTGACGCCGCACCAGGACGTCCTGGTCGCGACGCTGAACCCGAGCGCGCCCTACTCCAAGCCGTCGCCGGAAGAGCTCGTGGTCTCGGTGCGCGAGGCCCTGGCGGCGCAGAAGAAGGGTGCGGCGCCGTGCGTGCTGATCATCGACACCACCATCCAGCTCGCGCCCGGGTCGACCGGCGGCAGGGGCCGGCTCGACGTCATCCTCGGCAGCCTGAAGGAGGACATCGCCGCCGGCAGGCTGGAGGTCTTCCTGTGCAAGAGCTACCAGAAGTACGCCTCGTTCGGCACCGGCAAGGTGGCCGCCGGCGATCTCACCCTGCTGTCCCAGAAGGGCAACCTCGAATCCGTGTTCGCGCGGGCCGAGGTGCTGCTGCAGGACATCCAGCTCGACCTCGCCCGGCACGACGAGGGACAGCTCGTGATCCACATGCTCCGGCACGGGCACCGTGACGAGCTGGCGCTGATCGACAGCGCCGCCCGGAACGCGAAGTTCGTGGACGAGTTCTGCTGGCCGATCGACCCGAAGAGCAAGCGCCAGGGCACCACCTACGTGGACGGGATCCCCCTGCTCCTGCGCGCGACGTCCACCGGCAAGATCGACACCCTCTTCGGCAAGCTCGTCCTGATCGACTGGCGCGACAGCTTCTCGTTCCTGCGGACGTCGTACGTCGGCAGGATCCCGGGGCCGTGGGGGGCGTCGCCGGCGGAGCAGAAGGAGGAGTGGTACGTCCGGATCAACCCCGGCCACGAGTCCAAGGAGACGATGGTCGAGTGCTTCTACGCCTTCGGCCACCTGGCGACCAGCACGCCTCCCGGCGCGGGGCAGCCGGGCCAGAAGCAGGTCGATCTCGGCCAGCTGCCGCTGGAGGCGGTGCTGGAGCACCTGAAAGCTCTGGACGAGGTCAAGGGTGACGCCGGCGTCGAACGGTACCGCAACAACATCGCGGCCTCGTACTGCGTGTTCGCCGTCCAGAACGTGGGTTTCGGCAAGGACGCCCTGGTGCCGCTGCTCGCCGGGTTCTTCGCGAAGCGGACGGGCGGCGTCACGATCGAGACCCAGCGCTATCTCGCCGGTGAGCTGTTCTCGCTGCTCAAGGAGAAGACCGTCGACGTGGTCCACGACACGGGCCCGGCCAAGCTGCCTCCGCCGCCGGCGTCGGGCAAGAAGAAGGTCCTCAGCGTGGACCTCACCACGGTCGCGGGGCTGTGCCGCGCGGCGGCGGTCCTTCCCGCCTGGCGGTTCACGGCGCTGGCCAAGGAGTTCGAGCTGGGCCAGATCGGCGTTTCCGCCGAGGAGAAGCGGCTGAGCGCCCTGGTCGCCAAGGCCGTCAAGGGCTAGGCGGCGGTCAGTCCGGCCGGCGGAGCAGGTCCACGGCGAGCTCCTGGAGGCGCGGTTTGGCGATCTTGCCGACCGCGCCGCGCGGGAGCTCGTCGAGGATCCAGACGCGCCGGGGCACCTTGAAGTTCGCCAGCCGCTCGCGGCACCAGGCGAGGAGTTCGCTCTCGTCCAGCTCTCCGGAGACGACCACGAAGGCCGCCGTCACCTCGCCTAGGCGGTCGTCGGGCACGCCGACGACCGCCGCGTCCGTCACCGACGGATGGTCGGCGAGAACGTGCTCGACCTCCGCCGGGTAGACGTTGAACCCGCCCACGATGACCATGTCCCTGGTCCGCCCGGCGATGCGCACGTAGCCGTCCTCGCCGATCCAGCCCAGATCGCCCGTACGGAGCCAGCCGTCGCGCATCACCTCGGCCGTGGCGGCGGGGTCGTCGAGATAGCCGGCCATGACGTTGGAGCCGGTCACCTCGATCTCGCCCACCACGGGGCTGCCCGTCGCGTCCGGCGCCCAGACGCGCGCCCGGACGCCGTCGATGGGCCGGCCGATCGTGTCGCACACCAGGTCGAGCGGGTCGCCGGGGCGCGTCATGGTGCACACCCCGGTCGCCTCGGTCAGCCCGTAGCCGATGACCACGTCGCCGACCCCCAGCTCCTGCTTGAGGTCCCGTACGAGAGCGGGCGGCACGATCGCGGACCCGATGACCGCCACGCGGATGGCCGGCTCGCCGGGGATGTCGCCGTTCCGGCGGGCCGCGACCACGTACCGCTGCGCGGCGGGCGGCGCGTTGAGCACCGCGACCGGCAGCGTGCGGACGACCTCGGCGATCGACTCCGCCGACACCACGGGGATCAGCACCGCGGTCGCCCGCACCTGGAACGGCGAGATGAGACCGGTCTTGAACCCGCCGATGTGCGCGAGCGGATAGGTCACCGGGTAGACGTCGCCCCGGCCGAGCCCGACGACCTCGGCCCAGGTGCGGGCGGTGGTGAGGAACGGCTCCTGCCGGAGCACCGCGCCCTTGGGCCGCCCGGTGGTGCCCGACGTGAACTGGATCGCGATGATCTCGCCCGGCTCGACCCGTGCCGCCGCACCCGCGCCGGCGCGGAACTCGTCCCATCCCACCGCGCCCTCGGGCACGTCGGGGCCGAGGGCGATCACGTGGGCGCCGCCCGCGATAGGGAGCGCCTCGGCCGCCAGCCGCCGCCCCGCGAGCAGGCCGGGCGCGACCAGGAAGGGGGCGGAGACCCGGGGCAGGATCGCGGCCACCTCGGCGCTCGTGTAGCGCGGGTTGAGCGGGACGAGCACGCCCCCGGCCACGATGGCCGAGAGCATGGCGACGGTGCAGTCGATCGTGTTCGCGGCCCAGCAGGCCATCCGGTCGCCGGGGCGCAGGCCGTGCGCGATCCAGGCGGCGGCGCCCTCGCGCACGCGCGCGTGCAGCTCGGCGTACGTCACCGACTCTCCCTCGCACATCAGCGCGGGGACGTCCGCGGCGTCTCCGGCCGCGGCTGCCAGCAGCGTCTCGATCGTCGTCGTCATGGTGAGTGGCCCTCCCGAGTAGAGGACATCATTGCCGAATCACGCACGAAAGGTCATCCCGCCCGGCTCGTCCGGCTGCTGATGCGCCAGCCCTCCGGCGTACGGACGAGCTCGTCGGTGTAGACCCCGAAGACCCGCACCGCGGGGGTGCCGGTGGTGTCGCCGAAGAACAGGAAGTACGAGACCGCGGTGGCTGTGTCGCCCGTCACGGTCACGTGCAACGGGACCACCAGGTGGCGGGTGTTCGTGCCGGGCCCGCTGACGCCTTCGGTGCGGCGCTGCCGGGTGGCGGCGACGATCTCGTCCGCCCCGTGCTGGGTGCTGCCGCCGAAGCTCCAGGTGGCGTCGGAGGTGTAGAGCGCGCGGTAGTCGTCCGGCTCGCCCTCGTCGGCGAGGTGGGCGGCGAGCCCGATGAGGGAGCGGATGAGGACCTCGTCCTCAGCGTGGCTGGTGTCGACCATTGCCGCAATCTATCATTTTAATGATGTAAATCATAAGAGGAGAGTGCTCATGATCACGGTGTCCGAGCCCCGGCCGCGCGTCCGTCTCGTCACACTCGACCGTCCCGCCCGCCGCAACGCGCTGGACCTGGCGGGCTTCCGCGACCTGGCCGCCGCCTGGCGGGAGGTGGCGGCCTCCGGCGCGGGGGCCGTCGTGGTGACGGGCGGGAGCGACTTCTCCTCCGGCGCCGACCTCGCGACGTTCTCCGCCGACGTCGCCGCGGCGATCCGCGGTGGCGAGCCCGCCGCGGCGGTGTGGGCCGACGTGCATCACGCGCTCCTGCGTGACGTGGTGCTGGAGCTTCCGGTCGTGGCCGCGATCGAGGGCATCTGCTTCGGCGCCGGGATGGAGCTGGCGGGCGCGACCGACATCCGGATCGCCGGGGAGTCGGCGCTGTTCTCGCTGCCGGAGGTGCGGCACGGGTTCATCGCGAGCGGCGGGTCGGTGGCCCGGCTGCCCCGGCAGATCGGCTACCCGGCGGCGATGCAGGTGATGCTCACGGGTGAGCGCTTCGGCGCGGAGCGGATGCGCGCGTGGGGGTTCGTCGGCGAGGTGGTGCCGGACGGCGCCGCGCTCGGTCGCGCCCTCGACCTGGCCGAGCTGATCGCCGGCCACCCGGCCGCCGCCGTGCGCGGGATCAAGCGCGCCGTGGGCGAGGGCGTGCGCGGCACGCTCGCGGACGCGTACGCCGTCGAGTCGCGGGTGTCGGACGAGGTGCTGGGCGCGTGACGAGCCGCGGACCGGGTGTCGGGGCGAGGTGCTGGGCGGGTGAGCGGCCGTGGGTCCAGAAGGTTACGGGTTGGCCTTAACCGGGGCAACGGCCTTGTCGCTGACCCATGCTTTGCGTATCTTATCAATGATTGAGTATTAGATCAGTGCTGATGGCAGCGCTCAGAAAGGCGTTCGCATGCCGCCCACACAGCCCGTGAAGATCGCCGTGCGCAAGCTCGGCAAGGTCTTCTCCAGCGGCGCCGGCTCCGTCCGCGCGCTGGACGAGATCGTGCTGGACGTCCACGACGGCGAGTTCCTGTGCCTGCTCGGCCCCTCGGGCTGCGGCAAGACCACCCTGCTCAGGGTCATGGCCGGGCTGGAGCGGCCGTCCAGCGGCACGATCGACATGCGGCACGACGACCCGTCCCGATCCCTGTCGGCCGTGGTCTTCCAGGACTACTCCGTCTTCCCGTGGAAGACGATCAGGGAGAACGTCATCTTCCCGCTGCTCCAGACCGGAGTCCGGAGGGCGCGGGCCAAGGAGATCGCCGATCACTGGCTCGCCCAGCTCGACCTGTCCGGCTTCGAGAACGCGTACCCGGACACCGTCTCCGGCGGCATGAAGCAGCGGGTCGCGATCGCCAGGGCGCTCGCCGTGGAACCCGAGACGCTGCTCATGGACGAGCCGCTGGCCGCGCTCGACGCCCAGCTCCGCCTGCTGCTCCAGGAGAAGCTGCTGGACCTGTGGCAGGCCAACCAGAACACGGTCGTCTTCGTCACCCACTCGATCGACGAGGCGCTGCTGCTCGGCGACCGGATCGCGGTGATGAGCGCGCGGCCCGGCCGGATCGCCACCGTGATCGACGTGCCCTTCGACCGGCCGCGGCACCCTGACGAGATCCGCGCCTCGCCCGACTTCGCCGCCCTGCGCGACGAGATCTGGCACCGACTGCGAAGGGAACTCCAGCCCGCATGAGCCCCGTCACCCGCGACCAGGAGGCCGTCGAGAGCACCGGCACCTGGCGGACGATCGCCCCAGGACCGGCCGAGCTCGACCCGCGCGGCTACGCCCGCCGCCGCACGCTCATGGAGCGCGGCCTGGCGATCCTCGTGCCGGTCGCGCTCATCAGCCTGTGGCAGCTCCTTGCCGGGGCCGGGGTGCTGGAGAGCAACTACTTCCCCCCGCCCAGCGACATCGCGGCCTCCTGGGCCGACCTCCTGGCCAGCGGCGTCTACCAGGAGTCGGTGCTGGCCAGCCTGAGCCGCATCGTCTCCGGCTACCTGCTCGGCACGTCCTGCGCGGTCGCGCTCGGCATGGTGATCGGCTCCGTACGGCTGCTCAGGGTGGCGCTCGAACCCACGATCTCGGCGCTCTACACGGTGCCGAAGCTGGCGATCCTGCCGCTGCTGCTGCTCATCTTCGGCCTCGGCGAGACCAGCAAGATCCTCCTGGTCGCGCTGACCTGCTTCTTCGTCGTGCTCATCAACACGATCGACGCGGTCAGCAGCGTCTCCCCCCGCTACCACGACGTGGGGCGCTCGTGCGGCGCCTCGCGCTGGTCCACGCTCGTGCACATCACGCTGCCGGCGGCGCTGCCGCAGACCCTCACCGGAATGCGCATCGCCTCCGGCCTCGCCGTCATCGTCATCGTCGGCGCCGAGTTCGTCGCCGCCGACGCCGGCCTGGGATTCCTCGTGTGGAACTCGTGGAACCTCGGCGTCCCCGAGCACATGTACGTGGGCATCGTCTCGATCTCGCTGATCGGCGTGATCGTCGGCCTGGTGCTCCGGGGCGTCGAATGGCTGCTCACCCCCTGGAACCGGTGACTTCCCCCCACCGGCCGATCGAAAGGAACGACCCGTGACCGCACGGCTCTCGTTGAGCAGGCGCGTCATGGCCGCGCTCGCCCTCCCCATCCTCGCCCTCGGCGCGCTGACCGCCTGCGGCGCCGAGGAGGAGACCGGCACGCCCGCCAGTGACACCACCCGCACGCTCAAAGTCGGCTACATCTCCGGCACCTCGCTGGGCCCGGCCTTCGTCGCCGACGCCCTCGGGTGCTACCGCGACGAGGGCCTGACCATCGAGTTCGAGCCCATCAAGAACCCGGCCGACGCGATCGCCTTCCTCGCCACCGACAAGCTCGACGCCTACGTCGGCTCGCCGTCGGCCGGCATGTTCAACCAGGTCGCGAAGGGCGCCGAGCTCAAGATGGTCGCCTCGCTCGGCTCGGTGAACACGCCGGAGGGCGAGGCCGCGCCGAGCGGCCTGTTCGGCGCCAAGTCGATCAAGTCGGTGGAGGAGCTCAAGGGCAAGCGGGTGGCCCTGCTCGGCTCCGTCGGCTCGGCCACCTCCTACCTGCTGGGCAAGTCGCTCGAAGCCGGCGGGCTGAGCTTCGGCGACGTCGAGCTGGTCACCCTCGGCGGCTCCGACATGGTGCCCGCGCTCAAGAACGGCGGCGTGGAGGCCGCGCTGCTGTTCGCGCCCGAGACCCAGAAGGCCATCGACCAGGACGTGGCGCACGCCCTGGTCGACTCGAAGAAGGCGTACGGATCGAGCACCACGGCCGGCATCATCTTCGGCACCAAGCTGCTGAAGACCGAGCGGGCCACCGGGGTGAGCTTCCTGAAGGCCAACGCCTGCGCGGCCAAGCGGTTCGAGGGTGACTGGCGCAAGGACGCCGAGATCGTCAAGATGCTGGCCGACTTCATGAAGGTGCCGGAGAACACCATCAGCGGCGGCGGTCTCTACGCCTTCGACAGCAGCCTGGCCATCAACGAGGGCACGCTGACCGAGATGCAGGAGATGTTCGTGAAGGTCGAGGGCATCCTCACCTACACCGACCTGCTCCCGGCCGACAAGCTCGTGGACGACACGCTCAGGGCCGAGGCCGTGGGCGCGGCCTGACCCGTACGGACGAGAAACGGCCGCCGGGAGACCGGCGGCCGTTTCCGTGTGAGGTCAGCGCGTGCCGTAGTCGATGTTGTCGAGCAGGTCGGTGTTGACCAGGTCGTTCTGCGAGGCGCCCAGGCTGGAGCTCCGCGTCGCGTCCAGGTGGGCGGTGGCCAGCTTGACGGCGCGGGCGCCGTCGCCGGCCTCGATCGCGTCGACGATCTTCTCGTGGTCGCGCAGCGCCGCCCTGAGCGACTTGCGCGCCATGGGGGAGTCGGTGTCGTCGCCCGCCGGGACGTCACCCCACACCGTGGACTCGTGGGCGGTCCAGATGAGCTCCAGCGAGCCGATGATGACGATCATCGTCTCGTTGCCGCACGTCTCGACGATCTTCTCGTGGAAGCGCCGGGCCAGCAGCGGGAACTGCTCCGCGTCGTCGAACGCCGCCTGCTGCTCCGCGATGACCTTGCGGAGCTCGGGCACGGTGGTCTCGGCCCGGTCGGGGCGGGCGGCGCAGAGCGCGACACAGGTCGGCTCCAGGCTCAGCAGCGCCCCGCTCACGTCGGACATCGTGGTGCGGCGGGTCTGCAGCACCATGCTGATCGTGCGGGCGATGCGCTGCGGAGTGGGCAGGTGGACGACGGCGCCGCCGACGTTGCCGCGGCGCACCGACACCAGCCCTTCGGTCTCCAGGATGCGCATCGCCTCGCGCACGGCCGGCAGGCTGACCCGGAACTCCGTGAAGAGATGCTCCTGCCTGGGCAGGCTGTCTCCTTCGGTGAGCCGGCCCGAGAGGATGTCGTCGCGCAGCTTCGCGGCGACGATCTCGGCGAGACGCGGCTGTCGTAGCTGTCGCACGCGTGCCTCTTCTCTCCTATGGTTTCCGGGAGCGGGCGAGGCGCCGGACAGGCGCTCGCAACACCGCTGTCAATCTTACAATCTTTATGACTACAGCATAACTTCCTTGGGCGGGGCGCTTGTCCGCAACTGGCGGCGCAGCACCTTGCCCACGTCGTTGCGCGGCATGGCGTCGACGGCGACGAAGGACACCGGCACCTTGTAGGGCGCCAGGTGCTCCCGGCACCACGCGGTCAGCCGCCCTTCGTCCACCTCGCCGTCGACCGGCACGATCCACGCGCAGGGCACCTCGCCGAGCCGGCGGTCGGGCACGCCCGCGACGGCCGCGTCGCGCACCGAGGGGTGGCGCCGCAGCACCTCCTCCACCTCGTCGGGGAAGACCTTGAGGCCGCCCCGGTTGATCATGTCGCTGACCCTGCCCTCGATCCACAGGAACCCGTCGGCGTCGAGCCGGCCGACGTCGCCGGTGCGCAGGAACCCGTCGAGCATCCGGTCGGCGTCCTCGTCGCCCGCGACCGCGTACCCGCGCATGCGGTAGGGGGAGCGGACGTGGATGTGGCCCGGCTCGCCCGCCGGCAGGTCCTGGTCGTGCTCGTCGAGTATCCGGACGTCCACGTCGTCGTAGGGGCGGCCGACCGCGCCGAGCTTCTCCGTGCCGTAGGTGCGGATGTCCTCGATCGTCCAGCCGACGACCTCGCCGCCGAGCTCGGTCTGCCCGTACGAGTTGAGCACGAGCACGCCGTACCGGTCGTGGAAGCGCTGGGCGACGGCGGGGGAGAGCGGCGCGGTGATGGAGCGCACGATCTGCAGCGGCTCCAGGGTGTCGACCTCGTCCGCCTCGCTGAGCATGGTGATCATGGCGGGCGCGAGCACCGTCGAGGTCAGCTCGTGCTCGCGCACCGCACTGGCGAACTCCTCCGGCGTGAACCGGTCGAGCAGCACCACGCCGAACCCGGCGCGGAACGAGAAGAGCGTGTTGAAGATCCCCGCCCACAGCGCCAGGGACAGGGGGATCAGGTTGGCCCGCAGCTCCGCCCGGGGCTCGCGCGGCCCCGAGGTCCGCCGGCGCAGCTTGCGCAGGCTCGCGTCCAGCGCGTCCAGCGTGCCGTCGTGGCGCAGCAGGACCGCCTTGGGCTTGCCGGTCGTCCCCGACGTGCGCAGCACCAGGGCGATGTCGTCGTCGTACGTGGTCGCGTCCGCCGGCACGGGCCTGCGGGTGCGGGCGCTCCAGGTGGTCTCGTCGAGCTCCACGACGCCGATGCCGGCGTCCCGCCCCTCAAGGTCCCCGGTGGTGCCCAGGAGCAGGCACACGGGGGTGTCGTCGATGAGCGCCGCCACCTCGTGGCCCGTCATGCGGTGGTTGACCGGCATATAGACGGCCCCGGCCCGCCAGGCCGCGAACATCGCCACCACGCCGGAGGCGCCGGACCCGACCAGCGCCCCGACCGGATGACCCGGCCGGACCCCGGCCCTCGTCAGCTCGCCGGCCACCCGGGACACGGCGGCGCGCAGCTCTGCCAGGGTCAGGGTGCTGCTGGTCGAATGCACGACGGTGGCCTCGTCGAGCGCGGGCAGCTCGTCGAGGAGCTCCGTCAGCGATCGCCCGGCCGGCCCGGTGGCCTGCCCGTCCCCCCGTGGAACGCTCGTGCTCATCCGCGTCCTCTCCATGAAACGCAATCATTACAAAGATAGTAACATCTACACGTAGGAGTGACGGGATCAAAGAGTGCATCTTTATAATGCTTGCATGTATAGCGAGTATCCCGCTGTGGAAGGCCTGGTCACAGGGCTTTCCGAAGGCGTGCTCTCCCTGCGCCTGGCCGACCCGCGCCGGCGCAACGCGCTCAACGACCGCTCCCTGCGCGCCGTCATCGACGCCCTGGAGCTGGCCCAGAACGACGAACGGGTACGCGCCGTACTCCTGTCGGGCGAGGGCGGCGACTTCTGCAGCGGCTTCGACATCGTGGCGCGCAACGCGGGCTCCGGCGGCCGGCCCAGGCCGGGCGCGATCCAGCGGCGGCTGCCGTCGCAGGCCCACCGGCTGATCCCCCAGCTGTGCGAGCTGCAGGTGCCGGTGGTGTGCGCCGTCACGGGGTACGCGGTCGGGATCGGGTTCCAGCTCGCCCTGGCCTCGGACTTCGTGGTCGCCGACACCACGGCGACCTTCTGGCAGCCGTTCATCACCCGGGGCATGACGCCGGACAGCGGCGCCACCTGGCTGACCGCCCGCGCGGTCGGCCCGCTGCGCGCCCGCCGCCTGCTCATGCTCGGCGAACGCCTCGACGCCGACACCGCGAGCGCGTGGGGCGTCGTGCACGAGGTCGTCGAGCCGGGCCGGGCGGACGAGGCGGCGGGCGCGCTCGCCGCCCGGCTGGCGGCCGGGCCGACGGTGGCGCTCGGCCTCACCAAGGCCCTGATCAACCAGGCCGCCGACGCCGCGCTCCGCGAGCAGCTGCCGGCCGAGGCGTTCGCGCTGGAGGTCTCCTCCCGCGCCCAGGACTTCCGCGAGGGCCTGAGCGCCTTCGTGGAGAAGCGCGAGCCGAAGTTCACCGGGAAATAGGAGGCCTTGATGGACACGGAGCGGACCGTTCCGCGCATGCTGATGGCCGGGGTCGAACGGTTCGGCGACCGGCCGGCGGTCATCGACGGCGAGACCGAGCTGACGTACCGGGAGCTGCTGGCCGCGGCGCTGGAGGTGACGCGCGGCGCCATCGCGCTCGGCGTCCGGCCGGGCGACCGGGTGGGCATCTGGGCGCCCAACACCCACCGCTGGATCGTCGCCTCGCTGGGCCTGCACTGCGCCGGCGCCACCGTGGTCCCGCTCAACACCCGCTACCGCGGCCGCGAGGCCCGGGAGATCCTGGGCCGGGTCCGGGCGAAGGCGGTCTTCCTGGACAACGGTTTCCTCGGCTACGACTACGCGGCGGCGCTGCGGGAGCGTGACGAGGACGAGCCCGCGCTCGGCGAGCTCGCCGTGGTCGACATGCTCGACGGCGGGAGCTGGGGCGACTTCCTGGCGGGCGGCGCGGCGGTGAGCCAGGAGACCGCGAGGGAGACGGCGCTGGCCGTGGACCCCGCCGACCTGAGCGAGGTCATCTTCACCTCCGGCACCACCGGCCGGGCCAAGGGCGTGACGATCCCGCACGGCACCTGCCTGGACCTGTACGCGGCGTACGGCCGGATCTGGGGGCTGCGGCCCGGCGACCGCTACCTGGTGTCGCTGCCGTTCTTCCACACCGGCGGCAACAAGGCGGGCATCATCACGAGCCTGATGAACGGGCTGACGATCGTGCCGCTCGCCGTGTTCGACCCGGTGGAGGTCATGCGGATCATCGAGTCCGCCCGGATCTCGGTGATGAACGGGCCGCCCACCATCTACTACTCGCTGCTGGAGAGCCCCGGCCGGGAGTCCTTCGACCTCGGGTCGCTGCGCGTGGCCGCCACCGGGGCGGCCGTCGTGCCGGTGGCGCTGGTCGAGCGGGCCCGCTCCGAGCTGCCGTTCGAGCACTTCATCACCGCGTACGGGATGAGCGAGTGCTTCGGCACCGCGACGATGTGCCGCGCGGGCGACTCCGCCGACGTGATCGCCCGCACCAACGGGCGCGCGCTGCCGGGCGTCGAGCTGCGGGTCGTGGACGCCGAGGGCCGCGACCTGCCGCCGGGCGAGCCGGGCGAGGTGCTGATCCGCGGCGCCAACGTCACCCCCGGCTACTGGGAGGACCCCGCCGCCACGGCGGAGGCGATCGACGCGGAGGGCTGGCTGCACTCGGGCGACGTCGGCACGCTCGACGCCGACGGCAACCTCAAGATCACCGACCGGATCAAGGACCTCTTCTTCGTCGGCGGGTTCAACGTCTCGCCCGCCGAGGTCGAGCAGGCGCTCGCGCGCCACCCGGCGGTCTCCGAGGTGGCGGTGGTCGGCGTGCCGGACGCCCGGCTCGGCGAGGTGGCCAGGGCGTACGTGGTGCGCCGGCGCGACGCCGAGGCCACCGGCGAGGAGATCATCTCCTGGGCGCGGGAGCGGCTGGCCAACTTCAAGGTCCCCCGTACGGTCGAGTTCGTCGAGGAGCTGCCCCGCAACGCCAGCGGCAAGGTGCTGAGGCGCGACCTGCGCGCGGCGCTCTGACCTTTTCACCGTCGCCCCATTGCCAAGGAGAGGCCCTTGTGCCAGCCTTCTCTTACTAGGATTCAATCATAGATAAGATTGGATTGATTCAATGAAGGGCCACCGGGCGAGGTGGGCGGTCCTGGCGGCCGCCCTGCTCGCGCTCCCGGCATGCGGCGCCGCCGCAGAGGAAGCCGGGACAGCGGGCGCGGACGACGCCCCCTACGTGATCATGGTGAGCGCCGGCAGCGATGCCGGGCCCGTCACCGACCAGCTCATCACCGGCGTGAACTCGGTCAAGGCCGGCGTCGCGACGGTCAACGAGTCCGGTGGCGTCAACGGGCGGCAGATCAAGCTCATCGAGTCGCCGGACAACGCCAACCCCACCAAGGCGGTGTCCGGCCTGCGCGCGCAGCTCGCCAAGGAGAAGCCCGACGCCTACATCGTGACGGCCGGCACCCAGGTCAGCTCGGCGGTCGCGCCGATCCTGAACCAGAACAAGATCCTGTTCATGAACTCGGCCAACATCGACGACACGGCCGACCCCAAGCAGCACCCGCTGGCCTTCAACCTGGCCGCCTCCCCCCGCGTGGTGGTCGAGGACTACCTGCCGGTGTTCGAGTCCAACGGCTACAAGAAGATCGGCATCCTGCACGGCAACTCCCCGTACGCCAAGAACTTCGGCGAGCTGTCCGAGACCGTGTTCAAGGAGAACGGCTACGAGGTCGTGGGCAAGGTCGAGTACGACTCCGCCGCGCTCGACATGACCGCCCAGATCTCCGCGCTCCGCGACGCCGACCCCGACGTGGTCGTCTTCAACGCCTACGGCGCCCCCACCGGGTACGTGCTCAAGGGCATCACCAAGCTGGGCTGGGACGTCCCGCTGCTCGGTGAGACGTCGGTCGCCTCGACCCCGCTGGTCACCCAGGAGCCCCCCGAGGGCCTGCTGGGCTCGGCCGAGGTGAAGAACCTCAAGATCGAGGTGAACGCGGCCACGGTCTACGACCCGGCGGCGGAGGCCACGAACAAGGCCGTCGCGAAGATGAAGGAGCTCGGCGGCATCAAGGGCGCGATGGTCAACGTCCTCGGCTACGACGGCGTCCTGCTCATCGCCGCCGGGGCCAAGGACGCCGGCAGCACCGACGCCGCGGCCATCGCCAAGTCGCTGGAGAAGCCGGAGGTCAACGGCAACGCGGGCACCGCGGTCTACACGAGCTACCCGTACTCGGCGGAGTCGCACGAGCCGAAGCTGGCGCGCGGCACCCACACGTTCGTGGACCCCGCCCCGATCGTCAACGGCCAGATGGGCGCGTCCAAGTGACGCTCGTCTACGCAGGGCTGTCGCTGGGAGCCGTGTACGCGCTCGTGGCCATCGGTTACAACATCGTCTACGTGGCCTCGCGGTCGTTCAACTTCGCGCAGGCCCAGCTGATGATGATCGGCGCCTTCGTCGCCTACGCCGGCCACGTCACGTTCGGGCTCCCGGCGCCGGCCGTCATCCTCCTGACGATGGCCGTGGTCATGCTCATCGCCGCCGTCCTGGAGCGCGTCGCCGTCCGGCCCGTCGCGGACCACCAGACCCAGCTGATCACCACGCTCGGGTTCGGCACGGTCCTGACGGGCCTGGCCCAGCTCATCTGGGGCACCCAGCCGCTGGAGGTGCCGTTCATCGGCTCCAAGGAGGCGATCACGCTCGCCGGCGGCCGGGTGTACACCTTCGAGCTCGGCCTGATCGCCATGGCCGTGCTGCTCGTGGTGGGCATCCACCTCTACACCCGCAGGCGGCTCAACGGCCTCGCCGTGGTGGCCATGTCGCAGGACGCCGAGGCGGCCGTGCTGCGCGGGGTCAACGTGCGCACGCTGGCCTTCGCCGCGTTCGCCGTCACCGGGCTGCTCGCCGGGCTGATGGGCTTCTTCATCGGCCCCAAGACGTTCGCCGTCGCGACGCTCGGCTCGGCGCTGGCCCTGAAGGGCTTCGTGGCGCTGGCGATCGGCGGCTTCGGCAGCTTCTACGGCGGGCTGGCCGGCGGCTTCACCGTCGGGCTGGTGGAGGAGCACGCGGCCCGCTACCTCGGCTCGGAGTTCAGCAACCTGAGCGTCTTCGCGATCCTCCTGCTGGTGCTGATGATCCGGCCCACGGGTCTGTTCGGCAAGGTCCAGGAACGGGTGGTTTGACATCCTCCCCTGCGAAGGCAGGGGATTCCAACGCGTCTCACACGGAGAGGAGGACAGGTTGAGGTTCGCGGTGCTCCGGCCCGGCATCCCGTGGCCCTTCCCGCGCAGACACGGCATGCCCTGCCGCGTGTGCGATGTTCCTGGCCGCGTTCACATCAGCGTTGCAGGCGTATCCACACGACCGGCACCGGTAACGCGCTTGGCTCTCACGCGCTACCCGGTCCACGATCCCGCACGCCGAGCACCGCTGACTCGTGTACACGGGGCTGACCTTCACCACCCGCCCGGGCGCCTTGTCCTCCAGGCGTCGGACGAGACCGCCCCATCCGGCGGCGAGAATGCCCCGGTTCAGCCCCGCCTTGGCACGCACCTTCCGGCCCGGCGCCTCGACGGTGCCACGTGCCGACCGGGTCATGGCGCGGATCCGCAGGTCTTCGACGGCGATCACGTCGAACCGCTGGGCGAGGTCAGTACTGATCTTCTCCACCCAGTCCTTGCGCCGGTCGCTCTCGCGCGCCTTCAGCCGGGCTATGGCGGCCTTGACCTCGGCACGCCGGTTCGATCCGCGCGTGGCCCTGGCGAGCTTGCGCAACAGCCGCCGCAGTCGCGCCTTCTCCGTGTCGTGCAGCCCTGGGGCGTGCAGCATCTCGCCGGTGGACAGGGCCGCCGAGACGGCGACGCCACGGTCGACACCGACCACCTCGCCCAGGTCCGGCGCAAGGACGGGTTCGGGTATCGCGACGAACGCGACATGCCAGCGCCCGGCTCGGTCGCGGGTGACGCGGTACGACTTCACCCCCTCGGGGACGGCGCGGGACCAGCGGAACCGCACCCAGCCCACCTTCGGGACCCTCACCTCGCCCACGTGCCGCGACAGGCGGCGCACGTCACCCGCCTTGGCGGCGACGATCCGGAACCCCTCACCCCGCCCTTGCTTGCGCCACGCCGGACGACGGTGGCTGCCGCCGAAGAAGGTGCTCATGGCCTGCGCGAAGTCCTTGAGCGCCTGCTGCTGGACGATGACCGACCCCGCCCGCAACCACGCGGACTCCGCCCGCGCCTAGGTCAACTGACGGCACTGCTCGGCGAACCCCGGCGCACTCTTACGGCCCGGCTTCCAGCAAGCGTGCTGCTCAACCGCGAGATTCCACACATACCGGGCGTGCCCGCAGTGCTCCAGCAGCGCCTGCTCCTGGGCGGGCGAAGGCTGGAGCCGGTAGCGGGACACGCCGATCAAACTACCGATCAGCACCGACAGAATTCCGGGAGACAGAAGTGTCCGACCGTTCCGCGTTTCCTCCCCGCCCTGCGGGATGGGGCGTCCACGCTGTGAGTGCGTGGTGACGAGATGAAGGCGTGGGCAGCCCTCCGGGCGGTGCCGTCGTGGGTGTACCCGGCGCTGCTGGGCGCTCTGCTGCTGGCGCTGCCGTTCCTGGGCGCGGACTACGGGCTCACCCGGCAGGTGGAGCTGACGCTCATCATGGCGCTCATCGTCAGCGGCCTGAACCTGTCGCTCGGGTACGCGGGCCAGCTCGCCATCGGTCAGGTGGCCATGTACGCGGCCGGCGCCTACACGGCGGCGATCATCTCCAAGGCCGGGACCACCGACCTGCTGGTCCACCTGCTCGTGGCGGGGCTGGCGGCGCTGGTCGTCGGCATCCTCACCGGCATCCCCGGGCTCCGGCTGGGCTCCTGGTCGCTGGCCATGACCTCGTTCTTCCTGGTGCTGCTGGTGCCCGACGTGGTGACGATCCTGGAGGAGCACACCGGCGGCGCGCACGGCCTCTCCGGCATCCCGCCCGCCACGCTGTTCGGCTACCAGCTCGGGCCCGAGCAGTTCTACTTCTGCGTGGTCGCGGTCACGATCCTGTGGTTCGCGGCGTTCCGCAACATCGTGGCCTCCCGGCACGGGATCGCCTTCCAGGTGCTCAAGCAGAGCCCGGTGCTGGCGTCGTCGGTCGGCATGTCCGTCTTCCGCACCAAGCTGGCCGGGTACGCGATCGGCGCCGTCCCGGCCGGGCTCGCGGGCGCGCTCTTCGCCAACCTGGACCTGTTCGTCTCGCTGGACGCCTTCAGCTTCCACGTCGCGACCGGCGCGCTGGCCGCCTCCATCCTGGGCGGCTCGGTCAGCGTGTACGGGGCGCTGCTCGGCGCGGGAGTCGTGGAGTACGGCAACTCCCAGTCGAGCAGCTTCCAGGAGTACTCGCTGGTGTTCTTCGGCCTGTTCCTCCTGATCGGCGGCGTGCTGATGAGCGGCGGCGTGGCCGGCGCGGCACGCAAACTGGCCGCCCGCCTCGACCGGGCCGCCGGCGTGCTGCCCGGCGCCAAGGGCGGCACGGAGACGGAGATCGCGCCCATCACCGGCGGCACGATGGAGGTCACCGGCGTGGCCAAGGCCTTCGGCGGCAACCAGGCGCTCACGAACGCGGCGCTGCGTGCCGAACCCGGCCGGGTCACGGCCCTGATCGGCCCCAACGGCTCCGGCAAGACCACGCTGCTCAACCTCGTCTGCGGCTACTACCGCAGGGACGCGGGCACGATCACGCTGGACGGCAAGGAGATCGGCACGGCGGCGACGCACGCCATCGCCAGGCTG
This sequence comes from Nonomuraea sp. C10, assembly GCF_008017515.1. Classification (NCBI taxonomy): domain Bacteria; kingdom Bacillati; phylum Actinomycetota; class Actinomycetes; order Streptosporangiales; family Streptosporangiaceae; genus Nonomuraea; species Nonomuraea sp. C10. Next base: position 535,187 of record NZ_VPFF01000003.1, on the reverse strand, counting down.
GGCGTGGCGCGGACGTTCCAGACCCCGCTGATCCCGCCCGGCATCACCGTCAGGGACGTCGTGGCCTCCGGCCGCTACACCGCCGAGCCCGCCTCGTTCGGCGGCGCGATCCTGCGCACCCGGCGCTTCCGCCGGGTCCAGCGGCGCGACCGTGAGCAGGCCGGCCAGGCCCTCGCGCTCGTCGGGCTGGACCACCTGGCCGACACCGAGGCGGCCACGCTGCCGCTCGGCATGCGCAGGCTGCTGGAGGTCGCGCGGGCGCTGGTCGCCGAGCCCAAGGTGCTGCTGCTCGACGAGGTGGCCTCCGGGCTGGACGAGGCCGAGGTGGAGACCCTGGCCGCGCTCATCCGCCGGATCCGCGACGCGGGCTGCACGGTCATCCTGGTCGAGCACAACTTCGGCCTGGTGCTGTCGCTGGCCGACGAGATCGTGGTGCTGGCCCGCGGCTCCGTGCTCGCCTCCGGCACCCCGGCCGAGATCGAGGCCGACCCTCGGGTGCGCGACGAGTACCTCGGCGTGACCGACGACTCGGTCACCACCGGCAAGGAGGGACACGCATGAGCGACGCCCTGCTGACCGTGGCCGGCCTCGCCACCGGCTACGGCGACCTGCGCGCGGTCTGGGACGTCTCGTTCGAGGCCAGGCCCGGCCAGGTCACCGCGCTGCTCGGCCGCAACGGCTCGGGCAAGACCACCACGCTGCGCGCCGTCGCCGGGCTCAACCCGGTGCACGGCGGCGAGCTGGTCTACGACGGCCGCCCGCTGGCCTCCGTCCCCGCGCACGCCCGGGTCAAGCTCGGGATCAGCTACGTCCAGGAGGGCAAGCGGGTCTTCCGGGAGCAGTCCGTACAGGAGAACCTGCTCCTCGGCGGTTACAGCCTCGGCCTGCGCCGCAGGGCGCTGGAAGGCGAGCTGAACCGGATCCACGAGCTGTTCCCGATCCTGCGCGAGAAGCGCGACTCCCCGGCGGGCGCGCTGTCCGGCGGCCAGCAGCAGATGGTGGCGATCGGGCAGGCCCTGATGGCCAGGCCGCGCCTGCTCATGCTCGACGAGCCGTCCGGCGGCCTGGCGCCGTCGGTGGTGGCCGAGGTGATGGCCAGGGTTTCGGAGCTGAAGGCGTCGGGGCTGGCGATCGTGCTGGTGGAGCAGGCGGTCGAGGCCGCGGTCGAGGTCGCCGACCACGTGACGGTGATCGACGTCGGCAAGGTCGTGGTGAGCTCCCCGGTGGCCGAGATCGACGACCTGGAGCGGATCAAGGACGCCTGCATGGGCAGGTGACGTGAGAAAGGAAGACGACACATGGACAGCGGGGACTTCGCCGCCGTTCTGAGCACCGTACGGGAGTTCGTACGCGAGGTCGTGGTGCCCGCGGAGGACGTGATCGAGGAGACCGACGAGATCCCCGAGCGGATCCGCGGCGCCGCCGCCGGGATGGGCCTGTTCGGCTACACCGTCCCCGAGGAGTACGGCGGGCTCGGCTGCGACGCCGAGCAGGACGCCCGCCTGGCCATGGAGCTGGGTTACACCACCCCGTCGTTCCGCTCGATGTTCGGCACCAACAACGGCATCGCCGGGCAGGTGCTGGTCAACTTCGGCACCGAGCGGCAGAAGGCGGAGTTCCTGCCGCGGATGGCGGCGGGGGAGTGCGTGGCCTCGTTCGCGCTGACGGAGCCGGAGGCCGGGTCCGACCCGAGCGGCCTGCGCACCCGCGCCGTGCGCGACGGCGACGACTACGTCATCGACGGCCACAAGCGCTTCATCACCAACGCCGACCGGTCGGACGTCCTCATGGTGTTCGCCCGTACCGGGGAGGCCGGCCCGAAGGGCATCTCGGTCTTCGCCGTGGACACGCGCACGCCGGGCGTGACCGTGGGCCCCAGGGACAAGAAGATGGGGCAGCGCGGCTCCCACACCAGCGAGATCCACTTCGACGGCGTCCGGGTGCCCGCCTCGCGGCTGATCGGCGAGGTGGAGAACGAGGGGTTCGCCGCCGCCATGCGCTCGCTGGCCAAGGGCCGGCTGCACATCGCGGCCTGCTGCGTCGGCCTGGCGCAGCGGCTGGTCGACGAGAGCGTACGGTACGCCGCGTCGGCGAAGCAGGGCGGCACCGTGATCGGCACCTTCCAGCAGGTGCAGGCGATGATCGCGGACTCGCAGACCGAGCTGATGGCCGGTCGCGCGCTCGTGCTTTCCGCCGCCCGCGCCTACGACGACGGCACCGATCGGCGGATCGGGCCGTCCAGTGCGAAGCTGTTCTGCAGCGAGATGGCCGGCCGGGTCGCCGACCGCGCCGTGCAGATCCACGGCGGCAGCGGCTACATGCACGGAGTGCCGGTCGAGCGCCTCTACCGCGACGCCCGGCTCTACCGCATCTACGAGGGGACCAGCGAGGTGCAGAAGTTGATCATCGCCAGGAATCTGATGCGTGAGGTGGCCACCCGATGACCGGCTCCCGTGACGCCGTGATCTGCGAGCCGGTGCGGACCCCGATCGGCCGTTACGGCGGCTCGCTCAAGGCGCTCCCCGCTCCCGAGCTGGGCGCCCAGGCGCTGCGCGGGCTGCTCGCCCGCACCGGGCTCCAGCCCGAGGCGATCGACGACGTCGTGCTCGGCCACTGCTACCCGACGAGCGAGGCCCCGGCCATCGGCCGCGTCGTCGCGCTGGACGCGGGGCTGCCCGTCACCGTGCCGGGGCTCACCGTCGACCGGCGCTGCGGCTCCGGCCTGCAGGCGATCCTGTACGCGGCCAGGGAGGTCGTGACCGGGAACGCCGAGGTGGTCGTCGCCGGCGGCGTCGAGAGCATGAGCAACGCCGCCCACTTCTCCTTCGACCTCCGGTGGGGCGCCCGGCAGGGCGGGGTCCAGTTGCACGACAGCCTGGAACGCGGCCGGGTCACCGCGGGCGGCCGCCACCACCCGGTGCCCGGCGGGATGCTGGAGACGGCGGAGAACCTGCGCCGCGAGTACGCCATCCCCCGCGAGGAGCAGGACGAGCTCGCGCTGCTGTCGCACCGGCGGGCCGTCGAGGCGCAGCGCGACGGCAGGAGCGCCGAGGAGATCATCCCGGTCACGGTCCCCGTCAGGGGCGGCGAGACGACCGTGGACCGTGACGAGCACCCGCGCGCCGACACCACGCTGGATTCGCTGGCCCGGCTGCGCCCCATCCGCGCCGCCGCCGACCCCGAGTCGACGGTCACCGCGGGCAACGCCAGCGGCCAGAACGACGCCGCCGCGCTCTGCGTCGTCACCACCCTCGACCGGGCCGCGGCGCTCGGCCTGCGCCCGCTGGTGCGGCTCGTGTCGTCGGGGATCGGCGCGGTCGAGCCGCACCGGATGGGCATCGGGCCGGTCCCGGCCACCCGCGTCGCCCTTGACCGGGCCGGGCTGCGGCTGGCCGACATGGACCTCATCGAGCTCAACGAGGCGTTCGCGGCCCAGGCCCTCGCGGTCATGCGCGAGTGGCGGTTCGGCGAGAAGGACCTGGAGCGTACGAACCCGCGCGGCTCCGGCATCTCGCTCGGCCATCCGGTCGGCGCCACCGGCACCCGCATGGTCGGCGCCCTCGCCCGCGAACTGCACCGCCGCGAGCAACGCTACGGCCTCGCCACCCTCTGCATCGGCGGCGGCCAGGGCATCGCCGCCGTCTTCGAGCGGATCACCTGACGATCACGAGCCGGATGCCAGGAGTGCCTTCAGGCGCTCCTGGCTCACCTTCAATGACGGCGTACGAGGGAGCGCGTCCAGCGGGACGAAGCGGACCGGCACCTGGTAAGGCGTCAGCCGGGCGCGCGCCCAGGTCTCCAGCTCGGCCGGGTCGAAGGCGGCGTCGGCCATCTCGACGGCCGCGACCGGCACCTCGCCGAGCCGCTGGTCGGGCAGGCCCACCACGGCGGCGTCGCGTACCGAGGGATGCTCCTTGAGCACCTCGGCCACCGCGCCGGCCGACACCTTGAAACCGCCGCGGATGATCACGTCGTCGGTCCGGCCGACGACCCACAGGAAGCCGTCCTCGTCGACCCGCGCCAGGTCGGTGGTCTCCTGCCAGCGGTCGGGGTCCGTCGACTGCGGCGTGCGCACGTCCAGCCGGCCGACCTCGCCCGGCGGCACCGGCTCGCCGGTCTCGGGGTCGCGCACCCGTACGTCCACGCCGGGATGCACCCGGCCCACGCTGCCGCGCTTGTCGTCGCGGTGGCGTTCCCAGTCCTTCATGGTCCAGCCCGCGATCCCGCCGGCGAACTCGGTCGCCCCGTACATGACCAGGACCGCGACGTCGTAGGCGTCCTCGAACCGGCGCGCCAGCTCCGGCCGGAGCGGCGCGGTGCCGCACACGACGGCGCGGACCCCGGCGAACACCTGAGGGTCCACCCCGGCGTCCAGGACCATCCGCAGCGAGGTGGGCGTGAGCGCCAGCACCCGCGCGTCGTACGAGGTCACCAGCCGCACCAGGCCGTCCACCGTGAACCGCTCCAGCATCGCCACGCTCCGGCCTTCGAGCAGGTTGAGCAGGAGGCGGAACAGCCCGCTGGTGTGCAGGATGGGCGCGACCAGGATGGCCACCCCGGAGCGGAGCCGGGGCTGCCACGGCCTGCCCGACTCGTAGTGCGCGGTGCCCGCGAAGCTGGCCGCCAGGTTGCGGTAGCCGATGGGGACACGCTTGGGCGGGCCGGTGGTGCCGCTCGTCAGCATGCTCACCGCGACCCCGGGCAGCGCCCGCGCCGCGACCTGCCCGGCGTCCAGCGCGCACCCGGTGACCACCGTGACCGTGCCCGGCTCGTACGCGGGCACGGACAGCCCGAGGACCCCGGCCGACCGGGCGGCCGCCACCAGGCTCTCCGACTCCCAGTCGGCCGCGTCGGCGACCACCGCCACCAGATCCAGGTCGCCGACGTCCTTCGCCAGCGCGTCCGCCGGCTGCACGGGGCTGAGCGAGACGACGCAGTAACGCCCGGCCAGCGACCCGAGCACCGCCCCGACGACGCCGGGCCGGTTGCGCATCACCACGCCCACCCGCGCACCCTCCGGCGCCCCGACCGCCCGCAGCCGCTCGTCCAGCGCGCTGGCGCCCGCGGCCAGGTCGCCCCACGTGCACCACCGGCCGTCCAGCTCCAGCGCCCGCGCGTCCGGGTCCACGTCGAGGACCGCTTCCAGCCGCTCCGGCAGACCTGTCATGTCATCACGCTTCCTGGTCGGTCCTGGGAGTGAGTCGTCCGGCGGGCGTCGTCGAGAGGCCCCAGCCCGCGAACACCCCGTCCAGCGCGGCCACGAACGGCAGCGGCTGGTCGAGCATGACGTGGTGGCCGCAGTCGGCGATCTCGATGACCGGCAGCGAGACGCCCAGCCGCCGGTGCATGGCGGCGGTCATCTCCGGCGGCGGCAGCCCGTCACCGGCCCTCATGAGCGCGACCGGGCAGTCCGGCGGGAACAGCTCTTCCATAGTGAGCCTGGGCTGGCCGAACAGGAGCGGGTCGAACTTCCACGTCCAGCCGCCCTCGACGGCCCTGACGGAGGTCTCGGCGAGATGGTCGACGACGAACCGGTGCGCCCGCCCGACCTCCGGGATCGGATGGAAACGCGCCACCGCCTCCTCCCTGGTCGGGTAGAGGCGCGGCCGCCGCAGCGCCTCCTGCCGCCGCGCCACGTGCGCCGGGGTGTCGGCCTCCTCGCGCAGGACCGAGTCCACGCTGACCACGCCGCCGAGTTCGGGCCCGTACGAGAGAGCCGCGCGGAGGCAGACCAGCCCGCCCATGCTGTGCCCGACCAGCACCGGCGCGCCCGTGATCCCGGCGTCGGCCGCGACCGCCAGCACCTGTTCGGCCCAGGTGTCGTGGCCGTAGCGCGGGGCGTGGCCGCTGTCGCCGTGCCCGGACAGGTCGAGGGCGACGGCCCGGTGGCCGCCGGCGTACAGCGGCGCGATGTGGTCCCACCACCTGCTGTGGGCCGCGCCGCCGTGCACGAACACGATGCCGGGGCGCCCCGCCGCGCCCCAGGCCCGGTAGCGGATGGGCACGCCGGCGACGGTCACCTCGCCGGTGTCGACCGGATGGGCGAGCGCGTCGCGGAACCAGGAGGGGATCACGGGCTCAGTATCCGCGCGCCAGGTCGACCGGGTTGACCACCGGTTCGCCCCGCTCGACCCGTTCCAGGTTGCGGGCGAACAGCTCGACCACCTGCCTGCCGTAGCCGGGGGAGCTCCACGAGACGTGCGGGGTGAGGATGGCGCCGGGCGCGTCCCACAGCGGGCTGACGGGCGGCAGCGGCTCCTTCTCGAACACGTCGAGCGCGGCGCCGCCGATCGAGCCCGCGCGCAGCCGGGCGGCCAGCTCGCGCTCGTCCACCACCTCGCCGCGCGACACGTTGACGATCAGGCACGACGGCCGGCACCGGTCCAGGACCTTCCCGTCCAGCAGGTGGCGGGTCAGCGGGGTCGCCGGGACGGCCAGGACGATGGCGTCGGCCCGCCCGGCCAGCTCGGCGAAGCGCCCGGCGGGATGCGTCTCGTCGAACTCCGGCACCGGGTCCGGGCCGTTGCGCACCCCGATCACGTCCATGCCCAGCGCCTTGGCGCGGCGGGCCACCTCGCGCCCCACCGGCCCCGCCCCCGCCACCAGGAGGGTCCCTCCCGACAGGACGACGGGATGATGCGGCTCCCACGCCCGCGACCGCTGGCTGGCCAGCACCTCGGGCAGCCGCTTGGCCAGCGCGAGGAGCATGGCCACGGCGAACTCGGCCATCGCCGGCGCGGACAGCCCCTTGGCGGCGGCCACCCGCACGTCCGGCGACAGTCCGGCCGCCGGGAGGATGCTGTCGGCCCCCGAGCCCACGAGGTGGATCAGCCGCAGCCGGCGGGCCACGGACCAGTCGGGCACCCGCATCCCCAGCCCCAGCACGGCTTCCACCCGGTCGAGCTCGGCGAGGAAGGTCTCCGGCGTGCGGCAGGCCACCACCTCACGGTCCCCGAGCACGGCTCCCGCCCGGGACACGGCGTCCACGGCGAACCTGCCGTAGCAGTGCACCGTGCCGATCCTGCCCGCCCGCATACCACTCCTAACGTCGAATCATTACTATAATAAAAGAAAAGACCCGACCCTTGGAAGAGGGCCGGGCCGTGCGGGTGGTCACTTGCGGTTGTAGAGCCTCATGGTCAGGGCGCCGAAGACGGCGACGAAGAGGGCGGAGGCCACCAGCACCCCGGTGACGGCGCCCGTGTCGGGGGCGCCGCCCATCAGGGAGCGGACCGCCGAGACCAGCAGGGTGATCGGGTTGACGTTCACGAAGGACTGCAGCCAGCCCGGCATCGTCGACGGGTCCACGTACACGTTGCTGAGGAACGTGAGCGGGAACAGCACCAGCATGCTGACCCCCATCACCGACTTCTCGCTGCGCAGCAGCAGCCCGAACATCGTCCACACCCACGAGAACGCGAACGAGAAGACGAGCAGCAGCGCGATCCCGGCGATCACCCCCACGAAACCGCCCTCCGGACGGAAGCCCATGACCAGGCCGACGCAGAGGATGACCACCGAGGCCATGACGTAGCGCAGCATGTCGCCCAGCAGGTAGCCGACCATGGTCGACGGCCGCCAGATCGGCAGGGTGCGGAACCTGTCGAAGACGCCCTTCTCGATGTCCTTGTTCACCTCGACACCGGTGTACATGGTGATCATCACGACGCTCGTCACCATGATGCCCGGCAGCAGGAACTGCAGATACTCGGTCGGCGAGCCGGCCAGCGCCCCGCCGAACAGGTACGTGAACATCAGCGTCATCATGATCGGGAACGCGGTCACGTCGAAGAGCTGCTCGGGCACGTGCTTGATCTTCAGCATCGCCCGCCAGCCGAACGTGACCGACGCCGACAGCGCGCTCGGCCGGGGCGGCCTGGTCGCCGGCGCCAGGACCGAGGAGAGCATGCCGGGGGTGGGAACGTAGGCGGTGGTCTCCGCGGTGGTGGTCATGCCGCTGCCTCCTCGGTGGCGGGGTGGTCGGTGAGTGCCAGGAAGACCTCGTCCAGACTGGGCTGGCCGAGGGAGAAGTCGTCGACGACGATGCCCGCCCCGGCGAGCCGGGCCAGCGCGGCCGAGGCCTGCGCCGCGGCGACCTCGTCCCGGCCGTCGCCGATGCGCGCGGTCAGCGCGACCGGGTCGGCCTCCAGGTGGACGGGCGCGTCCAGGGCCTCGGCGAGCAGCCGCTCGGCCTCCGGACGGTCGGCGGCCTCGCGCAGCCGCACGTGCACGGAGCCCGCGCCGACGGACGACTTCAGCTCGCCCGGGGTGCCTTCCGCGATCAACCGGCCGTGGTCGATGACCGCGATCCTGGACGCGAGCCGGTCGGCCTCCTCCAGATACTGGGTGGTGAGCAGCACCGTGGTGCCGTGCGCGACGACGACGCGCACGATGTCCCACACCTGGTTGCGGCTGCGCGGGTCGAGCCCGGTGGTGGGCTCGTCGAGGACGAGCAGGTCCGGGGTGCTGAGGATGCTGGCGGCGATGTCGAGCCGCCGCCGCATGCCGCCGGAGTACGTCTTGACCTGCCGCCCGGCGGCGTCCGTCAGCCCGAACGCCTCCAGCAGCTCGGCCGCCCTGTCCCTGGCCGCGGGCTTGCGGTGGCCGAGCAGCCGGGACAGCAGGATGAGGTTCTCCGCCCCGGTCATCTCCTCGTCGACCGACGCGTACTGTCCGGTCAGGCTGACGCGGGAACGGACCGCGTCGGCCTCGCGCACCACGTCGTGCCCGAACACGGTGGCCTCGCCGCCGTCGGGCCGCAGCAGCGTGGCGATCATGCGTACGGCGGTGGTCTTGCCGGCCCCGTTGGGTCCGAGTACCCCGTACACGGCGCCGGCCGGCACCTCCAGGTCGAGTCCGTCCACGGCGCGGGTCTCGCCGAAGACCTTCACCAGTTTCGATAGTCGAATCGCCGGCTCGTTCATGGGCTTCCTCTCAAGAGACGTACGGATGGGCGAGGCGCGCGTCCCGCAGCGCGCGGCCCCACCAGGTCAGCTGGTCGAGCATGGTGGCGACGGCGCGGAGCCTGCCGTCGGTGTCGCGGGGGCGCCCGTCACCGTCGGCGTCGGCGAGCAGGTCGAGCCCGACCCAGTCGCGGACGGTGACGGCGTGCAGGGCGCCGAAGACGGTGCGGAGCTGCTCGACGGCGTAGAAACCGGTCGAGCCGCAGCCGTAGGAGACGAAGCCCACCGGCTTGGCGTGCCACTCGTCGTAGGCGTAGTCGATCGCCTGCTTGAGCGGGGCGGGGAAGCTGCGGTGGTACTCCGGGGTGACGACCACGAACGCGTCCGCGCTCCCCACCGCCGCGGTGAACTCCCGCATGGCAGGGGTCGCCGTTCCTGGATAGCTGCCGGGGAACGCGTACCCGGCCAGGTCGAGCACCTCGACCGCGACATCGGCGCGCCGGCGGGCCCGCTCGGCGAACCACCGGCCGACCGTGTCGCAGGCGCGGCCGTCCCGGGTGCTGCCCAGGATCACCGAGACGCCCAGCATCGCCTTCTCCTCTCTCGCCGCCGTCACCTGTCAGGCGCGAGAAACCCGCTAGATCGGATCTAGCGGGGGAACTCGTCCGGGTTTGCCGGACAGTACGGCGTATGGATGTGATGCGGACCCGCATACGGGACGGCGATCAACAAGCGTTCGAGGAGCTTTTCGACCAGTACGCCAGAAGCGTCTACAACCACGCCTGGCGGCTGACCGGCGACTGGTCGGTGGCCGAGGACGTGGTGTCGCTGACCTTCCTGGAGGCGTGGCGGTCACGGGAGCGGCTCACACCGGACGGGGGCTCACTGCGGCCCTGGCTGCTCGGGGTGGCCACCCACGTGACGCGCAACCTGCGGCGAACCAGGCGGCGCCACGAGGACGTCATGGCCAGGATGCCCCGTGCCGACGCCGTCCCCGATTTCGCCGACGAGCTGGTCGGTCAGCTCGCCGACCAGGAGCGGCTGGCCGAGGTGCGCGAGGCGATCGGCCGCCTGCGCACGCACGAGCAGGATGTGCTGCTGCTGTGCGCCGGGGCCGGGCTCGACTACGCCGAGGCGGCCGAGGCGCTGGGCATCCCGATCGGCACGGTCAGATCCCGGTTGTCCCGGGCCAGGAAAAAGCTGGAACTGGCCCTGCCCCGACGACAGATGAACGGTGACCGCGGCACCGCGGTCCGGCCCGTCAAGGAGAGCACCCGATGAACATCTTCCCGCAGGAACGGGACCTTCCCGAGGGCCGTCACCAACTGCTCAAGGAGTTCGTGATGACCTCTCTTCAGGACCAGCCGAAGGCGCGTCGCAAGCTGCCGCGCGCCGGCGTGCTAGCCCCCGCGCTGGGTCTCGCCGCCGCGGCCGCGGTGGCGCTCCCGCTGCTGTTCGGCAGTGCCCCCGCGTACGCGGTGGCCGAGAACCCCGACGGCACCGTGACCATCACCATCAACGAGGCCAAGGACCCTGAGGCCCTGGAGGCCGAGCTGAGGGGGATGGGCCACGACATCGTCGTCGACTACCTGCCCGCCGGCAAGAAGTGCGCCACCCGTCCGCGCGGCCAGAACTGGCTGCCGAAGGAGGAGGCCCCGCTCGCCGTCTTCCCGCCCACCATCGAGACGCACGGCTTCCAGATCGACCCGTCACAGATCAAGCCCGGCCAGACCGGCGTGCTGGAGTTCGCGGTGAACGACAACCCCGAGGCGGGCGGCGTCGTGGCGGCGATCTGGGCGCGGGTCTCCGACGGCCCGGTGGCGCCGTGCGACCTGGTCGACGGCGACGCACCGCTCGGCGACTCCTAGCGGAGCCCTCGCTCAGGTGTACGTGACCTCCAGCATGACGCTGGTGCCGTCGCCGTCGCTGTGGATGCTGAGCCGGCTGGCGCCGTGCCTGGCCAGCAGCAGGCCCCGGCCGTTGGCGCTGGTGGACGGCGGCGGCTGCGCCCGCTCCCGGCCGGGGGGCAGGCCGCGGCCCCGGTCGGTGACCTCGCAGTAGAGCCGGTCGGCGCCCTTCCACAGGGTCAGCCGGCCGTGCCCGCCGCCGTGCCGTACGGAGTTGGTGGTGATCTCGTTGACCGCCACCACGAACCGGTACAGCGCCAGCCCGGTCAGCCCTTCCTCCTCGCTACGCCGTTCCACCTCCCGGCGCAGGCTGATCAGGGACTCCAGATCGAAGTCGCGGCTGAGCAGCGTCTCCAGTTCCTCAGCCATGGGCGCCTTCCGGGGAGAGGGGCAGCCGGCGGGCGGCGAGCACACAGGTGTCGTCTTCCGGGTTGGCGTCGGGAAGCTGGGCTATCACGTCGGCGACCGGCTGCCGGCTGCGCCGGGCGAAGGTCCTGTCGAGGGTCTCGATCACGGGGGCGAGCCCCTCGCGCAGCGTCTTGTCCCGCCGCTCGACCATGCCGTCGGTGTAGAGCAGCAACAGGTCGCCCGGCGCGATGGTGACGGCGGCGGTGCCGTAGGCGGCGGTGGGCACGGCGCCGAGCACCGAGCCGTCCGGGCGGTCCAGCTCGATGGTGTGCCCGCCCCGGCTGTGCAGCGGCGGCGGGTGCCCGGCCTGCGCCCAGCGCAGCTCGCCGGTCTCCGGCAGGTAGCGGGCCACCACCGCGGTGGCCGTGCTCGTCCCGGTGCCGCCCATGTACAGCAGGCGGTTGAGGTGGCCGAGCAGCTCGGCCGGTTCGCTCGTGGTGGTGACGGCCAGCGCCGCCAGCGCGTGCCGGAGCTGCGCCATGCAGGCCGCCGCGCGCACCCCGTGACCCGCGACGTCGCCGATGGCGAGCACCACGCTGCCGTCGCCCGCCTGCGCCGCGTGATACCAGTCGCCGCCGACCCGCTCGGCCTGCACGGCGGGCAGGTAGCGGACCGCCACCCGCAGCCGCGGCAGGTCGATCGGCTCGGTCGGGATAGGCAGCACGATCTGCTGGAGGGTGACGGCGAGCCGGTGCTCGGCCTCCAGGTTCCGCTGGTGCTCGCGCAGCTCCTGCTCGACCTTGGACAGCTTGGCCCGGGTGGTCTCGCGCGCGGTGACGTCCTGGATGACGCCGAAGATCTTGGCCGGCCGGCCTTCGGCGTCGCGCACCGCGTCGGCGACCATGCGCAGGTGTTTGACCCGGCCGCCGATCCTGACCCGGTAGGTGAGGTCGATGGTCTTGCCCCGGCTGAAGTCCTCGGCCGCCTGCGCCCGCAGCGGCATGTCCTCCTCGACCGTGAGGGTGTCGAGCACGTCGCGGGGCAGCGGACCGCTCGCGGGGTCGCGCTCGTACACGCGGTAGAGGCCAGGCGACCAGTCCACCTCGCCGGTGACCAGGTCCCACTCGCCCCACCCGAGGTTGCCCAGCCGCTCGGTCTGCGCCGCGCGCTCCTCCAGCCGGCTCTGCACGTCGTGCCTGACCCAGCTGTTGATCACACCGGGGCCCACCGGCCTGATCTGCACCGAGATGGTCATCTCGGCCGGCGCCCGCGCCGCCACGCTCACGTACGGGATGGGGCCGACCTGGCGCGGCATCCCGTCGGCGAGACACCGCTCCCACGCGTCCCACACGGGGCCGCCCACGAGCGTCGGGTAGACCTCGCTGAGCCGCAGGCCGACGATCTCCGAGCCGCGCCGTCCCGAGATGTCCACCAGCTCCGGGCCCGCCGCCATGAACAGGTAGTCCTCGACGCTCCCGTCCTCGGCGCGTACCGGCATCAGCACCGTGTGGTTGCCGGCCACGCCGTCCAGGACCTGCTGGGCGATGCGCGCCCAGTCGCCCGTCTGCGGCGGCTGCCGCAGCGGCCGCAGCGCCGACGCCACGGTGGCGCGCAGCCGCTCGGGCCCCTCCTCGGAGTGCCCCTCCAACGCCGCCACCACCTCGGCGGCCAGCTCGGACACGTCGCGCCCCTGGTCGGCGGCGAGCTCACGCAGGTACGCGTGCGCCTCGGCGATGCGGCACGAGGTACGCCCGGCGAGGATCCCGGCGGCCCGTTCCAGCGCCAACGCGTGATCGCCGCGAACCCGCCCCAGCCGCGCGTCGAGGTCGGCCAGGCGGTCGAAGTAGTTCTGCGAGGGCTCCATCGGTTGTTCAGGACCGTCCATGTCACGGCCACCTGACCCGGCCGGACGGCGGCCTGCTCCTTTGTCCCGGCATATCGCTGTCTATCACCCGTAAGAAGGGGCCGCCAGCGTATCGGGGCTCTTCGAAGTTAAGCGGGGTTGAGGCAGCCGCGGCTTTTTCGTGTGGTGGCGCAGCGAGTGCGCAGTCGTTGTGATTCGGGGTTGCGGAAACCGTAGGCGTCACGGGCGACGGTCTTGATCACGCGGTTGGTCCCCTCGGAGCCCGCGTTGGTGATGCCGGTCCGGATGAAGGCGAGGATCTGTGGCCACCAGGTCTCAATGGTGCTCGCCAGCCGTTCGAGTTCGGGCAGGCCGGAGGCTGCGCACCGATCGTAGAAACGGAACAGCCGGTCGGCGATCACGGTCCGGTCGGGGTGGGCGCGCGCCAGCGCGAGCACATCCAGCAGATCTTCCTTGGCATTCCACGCAGCCAGAATCGGCGCTCCGAGCCGTCTGGGCAGGGCCATCAGATCGTCCAGCATCGGGTCGAGCTGCGAGCCGTGCATCCGGGCGGCCGAGCGCGTCAGCCGGTTGCGTAGCTCCCACTCCCGGTTGCCCTTACGGCCACGCCGCCCGCGCACCTGCACGGTCAGGCGCCGCCGGACCTCGGTGACAGCGGCGTTGGCCAACTGCACCACATGGAAGTGATCGACGACCAGGACCGCGTGCGGCAGCGCGGCCCGCACGGCCGCCTTGAAGATCGTGCACATGTCGATCGCGACGTGCGCCACCTGCTCCTTCCACTCCTGGCCACGTGCCTCCAGCCAGTCGACGACCGCCTGCGTGGTGCGGCCCTCGACCTGGCCGAGCAGGCCCTGACCGTGGGACAGGTCCACGAACCCGACATGCCAGCGGTCCACCACCGCCTTCCACGCCTGCGCCGCCTCGTCATAGACCCAGCGGGGACGGCCACGGCGCGTCTCATCGATCCCCAGCACGGCGACCGGCTCCGGCTCGGCCGGCAGCACCCGCCCGGCATGGACGGTGAACGCCGCCGAGGCCACCGGCCAGGACACCCTGTGATCCCGTGCCGACTGCACGATCGTGCGACCGCCGTCGGCCACCGCCGCACCACTGGACCGGCGTAACCGCTGGGTCAGCCTCGCCCGTGCCGGGATCTGCGGCACCTGCTCGGTGAACGTCTTGCGCGGACAGTCAGCCGAACAGATCCAGCGCCTCTTGCGCCACAGCAGCTGGCAGTGGCGGCCGGCGATCGGCAGATCGCGCGGCTGGGTGGTCACCCACTCCTTCATCCGGGTGGCCATCACCCCGCAGCCGGGGCACACCCGCGCCCGCTCGTCCATCGTCGCCAACCAGACGATCGGCCCCTCACCAGCGTGTTCATCTCTTGCGATGACCTCGACGACGGCCAGGCCATCCAGGCCCAGCAACCGCGTCGTATCGTTGACCATGCTCGCGGCTCTTCTGTTGTGATCTTCTGCGTAGACAACAGAAATGATCGACGAGAGCCGCGAGCTCCCTCAAGAGGCGATCTCACCCCAGCCACGCGACCGGGGGCGGCAGGCAGACCTCAACCCCGATCAAGTTCGAAGAGCCCGTATCGGCCGCCTCAGTCCTGTCACAGGGACCGGCGACGACGGCTTGTAGCATGACACGCCGAACAGAGACCCACCTCCTTGGAGTGCCGATGCGGCGGCCGGTCCAGCTCGTGATCGTCCTGACGGTCTTCATCGACCTGCTGGGGTTCACGGTGATCCTGCCGTCGCTGCCGTTCTTCGCCGCCGACCTGGGCGCCACCGGCATCCTTTACGGGTTCACGGTGACGGCCTACTCGGTCGCGCAGTTCCTGGCGGCGCCCCTGCTCGGCCGGCTCTCCGACCTGTACGGGCGGCGCCCCGTCCTGCTGCTGGCCCTCGCCGGCTCCGCCCTGTCGCTGGCCCTGTCCGGCGCGGCCACGTCGCTGGGCTGGCTCATCGCCGCCAGGGCGCTGGCCGGGGCCTTCGGCGGCAGCATCTCGGTCGCCCAGGCGTACCTCGCCGACGCCGTGCCGGAGGAACGCCGCACGGCCGCGATGGCGCGGCTCGGCATGGCCATCGGCACCGCGTTCGTGGCCGGCCCCGCGCTGGGGGCGGTGCTCGCCCCGTGGGGCTTCCAGGCCTCCGCGTACGCCGCCGCGGCGCTCGCCGCCGCCAACCTGGTCGCGGCCTGGTTCCTGCTCCCCGAGCCGCCCGGACGCCTTGCCGCCCCCGGCCGCACCGGCCCGCCGGGGACCGGCGTGCTGCTCCTGTCCGGGACGGGCTTCCTGACCATGGCGGCGTTCGTCGGCATGGAGACCACGCTCGCCTTCCTCGGCAGGGACAGGTACGGCTGGGGGCCCGAGGCGATCGGCCTGGCCATGGCCGCCGCCGGCCTCTCCATGGCGGCCGTCCAGGCGGGGCCGGTCACGCTGCTGGCCAGACGGTGGGGCGACGCCAGGGTGGCGGCGGCCGGGGCGGTGGTGATGGCGGCCTGCCTGCCGGTCGTCCCCGCGGGCCCCGCCTGGCTGTGCGTGCTGGCCGTGTGCGTCCTGTCGGCCGGGAACGGCCTGGTCACCCCCACTGTGGCCAGCCTCCTCGCGGCGGCGGGCCCACCGGACCGCCGCGGCGCCCGCCTGGGCGCCGGCCAGTCGGCGAGCGCCTTCGCCAGGATCGTGGGACCGGCGGGCGCGGGGGTGCTGTTCGACGCGGGAGTGGCGCTGCCTTACGTGGCGGGGGCGGGGCTGGCGGGGCTGGCGGCGGTTACGGTGCTGGCGGCTGGGAACTCGAAGGCGGTTTCCGTGGGGAACGAGAAGGCGTGATTGCTTTTCGTAAGTACCACCATGCGGTCGAGACGGTGATTCGGTCGCGATAGGCTGACCCACCCGGCGTGGAATATCTGGGTTGAGAGGTCGTGCGCTAATGGCCAAATCATGGCAAACCAGACATAGAACCACGCCGCATGAGGAAGTGTTATTACGACGTCAAGCGATGGCAGTAAGGGGTGAATGCCGTACGCCACGCACCGCGTTCACTTTGTCGCAAACTTGAGTCTAAGAGGCGATGGAGGACACGGAGGTGACCGAGGAGACTTACGTTGGCAGGTGGCGGCGGGTGGAAACGTGACTTCTCGCTGCTCTGGGCCGGTTCAGCGGTTGCCCAGCTGGGCAACACGACCACCATCCTGACAGCGCCTCTCCTCGCGCTCTCGCTGACGGGCTCGACGATTTTCGCGGGCTGGGTCACTGCAGCTGCCACGCTACCGAGGATCCTGCTGCTTCTGCCGGTCGGGGTTCTGGTCGATCGCTGGGACCGGTTCCGCGTGATGTCCGTCAGCACGCTTATGAGGGTCTTCCTCGCGGGCTCACTGGTGGCGGCACTGTTCCTGCTTGATGGCGTAGCGGCTATTTTGTTGGTAATCGTGCTTTTCCAAGGCGTTTGTGTCGTATTCTTCAGTACGGCAGAGACGGCGGTCGTTCCCCGGTTGGTGCCGAATTCCGAGCTCCATACCGCTATGGGGCGAAACGAGGGCCGCACCCATGTGGCCACGCTGCTGGGCCGCCCCCTTGGTCTCTACCTTTTCGAGCTGCACCGCAGTCTGCCCTTCATCGTGGAGTTCGTGACCTCGGCCCTCGCGATGATGCTCCTGCGCGGTATCCGGAAGCGGAAACGGCAGGTCCCGAGGCAGAAGCAGGCGATGAGCAGAGCCGTCTTCGCCCGTGATCTGGGAGAAGGCTTCGCCTTCGTCCGTAAGGACCGTTTTCTGGCCACGACATTGGTCGTCTGCGCGCTGGCCAACTTCTTCTTCCAGACGCTGGCCCTGGTTCTCGTCCTGCTGGCATACGAGCGGCGGCTGTCCAACCTCGTCATCTACCTGCTGGTCGCCGCGTCAGGGCTGGGCGGTGTCCTCGGTTCGGCGCTCGCCTCTCGTATCCTGCGCTGGCGCAATCGTCCGCAGCTGATGATCATCGTCAGCGTGTGGTGCTGGCTGGGCGCGACCCTGGTCCTCCCGTTCGCCGAGGGCAACCCGATGATGTCCATCGCGGTGATGCTTCCCCTGGCTCAGGGGGGAATCGGCTTCTTCGGGGCGCAGCTCAACGTCGCTCTCGCTCTCTACCAAGCGTCCAACGTGCCCGAGAAGTTGCTCGGCAGAGTGACCGGCATCGGTCGGTTCCTCTCCGGTGGGGCGGTCCCCCTGGGCGCGCTGGCCAGCGGGTATGTCATCGCAGGTCTGGGCATCCGGGACGCGCTGATCACCGTGGCGGCGGTGGTCGCGATCCTGGCCATGGGGTTCACCCTGATGTGGTCACTCCCGAAGGTGACCGTCGCGCGAGAGGTCGTCACCCAACGCGCGAAGGCGCTCCTGAAGGGCCTTCTCCACTTCTGTCGCCGTTACTTGCTGCTGCGAGACACCGCGCGCGTACCCGAAGGCTGTGCTGACCTCGTCGCTCAGCATGCGCAGGTTGTCGTGGCTGGAGGGCGGGCACAGCGGCCAGAGTCGCTCGATCGCCACCGTGGCGGCCAGATATTCGGCCCGGACCAGCCGCAGCTGGGTGGGGAGATCTTCGCCGTCCAGCCGGGCGTTGCTGGACGCCCGCATGTCCAGCGAGATGCCGACGGACAGTCCCAGCCCCAGTACGGCCGCCTGAGTCTTGTAGTAGGCGTCCCAGGTCTCGCGGGCGCGAGCGTCCCGCCGTTCCACGTCGCGCTGCTCCTCAGCGGCCCTTCTCGCGTGCTTGGCCTTGGCTCTCTCGGTCACCACCGACCAGCCCGCGCCGGTGAACGCGGCCAGGACTGCGCTCGCACCCGTGATCAGCGCGACAAGAGCGGTATCGGTCGCCGCCGCGAACACGACTTACCTCCCGGACGTACAGGGCCAGGACGAGACAAGGGGGGACGGCTCACCCCTTCTCGAGATCGGCGAGGATCGCGTGCCGGAGCCGGCGGGCGCCCGGCACGTCCGCCTCCCGGTCGACGACGCCGCTGAGCACGGACAGAGCGGCCCGGGGCTGGCCCGCCTTCCAGAGGACCTCGCCCAGACTCGTGTGGACGGTGAGATCGTGCGGGGCACGGCTCACCGCCGCGCGGAGCTCTTCGATGGCGCAGGCTCGCTTGCCCTGTCGCAGTGCGATGCGGCCGAGGGCCGCGAGCGACCAGCTGACGGCGCTGTTGTCGCGCAACACCTCATAGAGCCCTGCCGCGGTTTCGTAGTGGCGCTCCGCCTCCGGCAGGAGGTCCTGCGTGGCCGCGAGATTCCCCAGTAGGGACTCCATCTCCGCGCGAGTGCGCGTAGCTCCCGGCGGACACGTGCGTGCGACGTCCTGCAACAGCTTGCCCGCCCGGTCGAACTCGCCGGCGAACCCGGCTTCGACGGCGGCGGACAGCCGGTCGCGGGGGTTCCTGGAGACAGCGGGCCAGAGCGAGAGGTCGAGTCGCCGCATCGGGGCGAGGAGCCGGGCGTGGACGCGTGCGCCCTCCCTGACCAGGTAGCGGTCTTCGAGCGCGTGGACCACCGGCGCGTGCAGGGCCGGCCCGCTGATCTCACCTGTCGCCGGGTCGGCGCCCCGCATCCAGGTGTCGAGCGTACGAGGGAGGATCCCGAGATCGGCCGCGACCTCGGCCAGTGTGCTCGCGCAGAACTCCAGCAAGGCCGCGTCGACGTCACCCGCGGTGGGAACCGGGGCGGGGTCGCCCCAGAAGTGCGAGCCGACGACCTGGAGAAGGGCGGGATCCACGGTGGGCAACCTGTTGCGGATCAGGTCGCCTTCGTCCCGGATCGTTCTGAGCTCGTCCAGAACGCTGACGATGTGGTGCTGGTCAGGCCGGTGCCCCCGGGTGACCACCAACTGCCCCACCAGGTCGGCGGCGGTCTCGGGAGAGAAGGGCCGCAGCTCGAACTCCGCCGGTTCGGCGATTCCCGAAGCCTTCACCAGGCGCGACAACTCGTCCAGATGCTCCGTACGGACGGACAGGAGCAGATGGAGGCGGGGCAGTTCTTCGACGGTCTCGAAGAGTTCCTCCATGAAGCGTCGCGCATGCTGCTCGTGCCGGGTGGGAGGCCGCAGGAAGGTTTCCGCCTGATCGATGGTGACCAGGGTGGGGACGCCGTGGCCGTCCCTGATCTCCCGCCGCCGTAAGTAGTCGAGGAGCGACAGCCCTGTCAGCCGTGCGGGCATCTCGCCCGGCTCCCAGGAGGACAGCAAGCCGACCAGGTAAGGATTGTGCTGGGGGAGGGCGGCTGTGGGCCAGACGCGGGTAGACGGGGTCCGGCCCACGGGGAGCGGTCGCTTGTCGTGTTTTCGCAGCTCCGGGATGACGCCCGCTCGTAACAACGACGTCTTGCCGGCACCGGACGCCGAATGCAGGATCGTCAGACGATTGTCTTTCCACAAGCTCGCGAGATCGCGAATCTCGGCATTCCGCCCAAGGAAAAGACTGTTCTCGCCGGTGTCATAGGGCCGGGCCCCGATGAAGGGGTTGTCTTGTGGTGCGGAAATCGCTGTCATGGCAGACCTTGCATGCCGAGGACTCGTGAGGCGCGACTATTCGTCGGACGGCGTGCCTCTCCATACCTTCAAAAGCAGGGTAGCCTAGCGAAGCCATCGGCGCTCCGCCCACCACGATTAAAGGACGGCACAACCGGCTTTTACGGCCGGATCAATAGACGGTGGGGACGACGTTGTCGAATCCGGCATACACCTCCTCCTTGGACGCGTCAGAGGAGAGGAGCTCGCGTATCTCTTCGTTGAGCGTAGCCAGGTCCACCACATCGTCCTGTCGTCCTGCGGCAGGGCATCGCATCGGCACGCTCCTCCAGGGGGTCAGTGGCGCGGGGGTGCTCATCATGGACCTATCACACATTCGACATCCTGCCTACTCCACGCGAAATCGGATCTCCATAATTGTGGCCGATGTATCCGTCCGGACCTGGTCGATCCCTGTTGCAGCGGCTATCGTCTTTGTTTCACACTCCATGTCCGCGGCAGGTTCCGCCGTGGGCGAGGCAAGCGGATGGAAGGCGGAGGGAATGCCCGACGTACCGCGGCCCACTGCGCGGCGAGCGATCGATTCTCCGGCAGTATGGAAAGTGCCACCCAGGAACAAGAATTTCACCGGCCGCGACGGCCTGCTGACCCGGTTGCGCAACGGCATCGTCGATCAGGACACCGCCGCGGTCGTGCCCCACGCGCTGCACGGGCTCGGCGGTGTGGGGAAAACCCAGATGGCCATCGAATACGCCCATCGCTTCCGGGAGAACTACGACCTCGTCTGGTGGATTCCCGCCGACCAACCCGGGCTCGTCCGGGCGACCCTGGCGCAACTCGCCCCGAGACTCGGCGTCCCCGGCCCCACCACCACCGGCATCGAGGACTCGTCCAACGCGGTGCTCGAAGCCCTGCGCCGCGGCGACCCGTACTCCCGATGGCTGCTCATCTTCGACAACGCGGACGAGCCGGCAGACCTCCAGGAGGTGATGCCGCAAGGCCCGGGGCACGTGCTCATCACCTCCCGCAACCACACCTGGGAGAGCGTCGTGGACACGGTCGCCGTGGACGTGTTCCCGCGCGCGGAGAGCATGGAGTTCTTCAAGAAGCGCATGCGCCGGGCCATCAGCGACGAGGACGCCGACCGGCTGTCGGAGGCGCTGGGCGACCTTCCGCTGGCCCTGGAGCAGGCCGCCGCCCTCCAGACCGAGACCGGCATGCTGGCCCGCGAATACCTGCGCCTCCTCGAAGAGCGCACCAGCCGCCTGCTGAGCGAGGGCAGGCCCACCGAGTACCCGCATTCGATGACGGCGGCATGGGAGCTCTCGGTCGCCAAGCTCAAGGAATATCTGCCCGAAGCGATGGAGCTGCTGCGGACCTGCGCGTTCTTCGGACCCGAGCCCATTCCTCGTGCCGTCTTCTACCCGGTCAAGGGCCCGATCCGGCAAGGGACGACGACGCTGCTGGCCGATCCCATCCGGTTGGGCAAGGCGATCGGGCGCCTCGGCAAGTACGCGCTCGTACGGATCGAGGCGGAGGCCAACGAGCATCGGACCCTGCAGGTGCACAGACTCATCCAGGCCCTGCTCCGGGAGGAACTCGATCCCGCTGTCCAGGAGGAGATCCGCGAAGAGGTGCACTCCCTGCTGATCGGGGCCGCGCCGCAGGACCCGGCGGACACGGCGAACTGGCCGCGGTACGAAGCGCTTCTTCCCCACATCCGGCCGGCGAAGGTGGAGGAGAGCACCCGATCCGACGTCCGCGACTTCGCGCTCAACGTGCTGACGTACTTGAGCGCCTCCGGAAACCATCAAGCGCTCGATCAACATCTGGAGATCTTCCTGGAGCGGTGGACCGCCGACTCGGGAGAGCGGGACCTGCACGTGCTGCGCGCGCAGCGCATCAGAGGAAATCTGCTGCGCGAGCTCGGCCAGTTCCAGGCTGCCTTCGATGTGGACAAAGGGACGCTCGCGACCATGCGCGACGAGCTCGGCGAGGCACATCCCGACGTCCTGATCCTGCTCAACGGCATCGGCGCGGACCTGCGCGCCCAGGGCGAGTTCGGGGAGGCGCGGGAGCACGACGAGGACTCCGTGCGCCTCCACCGTCAGGTGCTGGGCGAGCAGGACCTGCTCACTTTCCGTGCGATCAACAACCTGGCTCTCGACCTCGCCCTCATGAGCGAATACCAAAGGTCGCGTGACCTGCTGAAGGAAGCGCTCACCAGAGCACAGGCCGAGGGCCAGGCCCTGAACAGGGTGACGTTGCTCAACCTGTGGACGGGCCTCGGCCGGGCGGTGCGCCAGTGCGGCGACTACCAGGAAGCCTGCGACGTCGGCACCGAGGCGCTGGGCTACGGGCGGGAGTACTTCGACGCCGATCACCCCCGGATCCTGCTGGCGCAGAAAGAACTGGCCATCGCGCTCATGCGGGCCGGCGACCGGGAGGAGGCCCTCGAACTCGCCGAGGACACGCACGCCAGATACATGCGCGTGTACGGTCTCGACTCGCCCTGGACGCTGGCCGCCGCCACCTGCCTGGCCAACGCGCTGCGTGCCAACGGGCAGCCGGAGAAGGCCTTCGATCTGGCCCGCGACACGGCACGGCGGTATCCCGGCGTCTACGGGCCCGATCACCCGTACAACCACGGGTGCGCCAGCAACGTCGCACTCCTGTACCGCGTGCTGGGGCAGCCCAAGGAAGCGCGCGAGCTGAACGAGAAGGCGCTCAAGGGCGTGGAGAGCAAGCTGTCCCGCGGTCACCACTATGCCCTGTCCATCGCCGTGAACCTGGCCAGTGACTATGCCGCTCTCGACGATCTGGACCAGGCGTGCGCCCTGGGCCTGGACACGTACCGGAGACTCACCGAGTTGCTCGGCGAGAATCACCCCACCACGCTCGCCGCGGCGGCGAACCTCTCGGTGGATCTGATCAGAGCGGGTGAGACCGAGGAAGGGCAGCGCCTGTCCAGCGCCACCATGGAGCGGTACCACCGAACGCTGGGAGAGGAACATCCGGACACCATCGTGGCCGGTGAAGGCCGCCATCTCGACTGGGACTTCGACCCGCCGCCGGTCTAGGGAAGGCTGCCGGCGGTGCTGACGACTCTGCCGCGGATGTGCGTGACCAGCCGATACAGGTCCCCGCAGTAGACGGACCTGTTGCGGAACCCGGTGCCCGTACGGTAGCGGTGCGGGTAAAGTCCGCCGCCGCAGGTCCGGACGATCTCGCAGGAGAGGCACTCGTTTGACAGCGCCTGTTCGCCGATCTGGCGGGCCGCGATCGCGGGGAGGAGAAGCGCCGTGTCGAACGAGTCGCGCAGGACGTGCAGCAGCGTTCCCGCCGCGCCGTCGTAGGCCGACTTGAGCGTGTCCACCTGTTCGATGGCCCCGTTCGTCTCCACGACCACCACCGCCACGGGGGACAGGCCGATGGTCTCACTGCGCGAATGCCGGCCGCACAACAGCCGGATGATCTCGCTGAACAGCCTGATCCGGGTCCTCCGCGGAGAGGTGGCGCACCAGCGGTCGAAGATGGTGATGAGCCAGTCACCGTAGGGGGTGCGGGAGTCTGACCAGTTCGGCGGTGGTTCGTCCCAGTTGCCGTGTGGGAGGAGGAAGTCCACCACCGGCGGTTGGAACTCCAGCAACGACTCGTAGGTGCTGAGAGGGTCGTTCTCCAGGTCCACCGTACATAGCAGGCCGCTGAAAAGATGCCGGTACTCGTCGGCGGTGAGGAGCCGCAACCCGCGCCGGACCTCCGCGTAGGTGCCTCTGCCGTTCCCCCGTCGCCGGTGCCGATCGTGTGCCTGCTCGTCGCCGTCGACGCTGACTCCTACGCGGACGTCCAGCTTGCGGAACAGGTCGAGGAACGCCTCGTTGAGGAGCACGCCGTTCGTCTGCACATGGACGATCAGATCGACCTCGGGCGGCAGGGCGGACCGCAGGGCGGTCACCGCGTAGTCGATGTGGTCCACGCCGGCCAGCAACGGCTCGCCGCCGTGGAGGATGACCTCGACGCGGGCGAGCCCGTGAGCGGCGGCGTGGTGCGCGATCCGTACGGCTGTCCGGTCGATGACGGCCTTGGACATGCGGCGCGGCATGCTCCGCCAGCTCTGATCGGCCATCTCGTACATGTAGCAGTAGTCGCATGCGAGATTGCAGCGGCTGTGGAGCTTGAGAATGAACTGGCGGAAAGGAGTGGGCCGCCATCCGGATTCCAGGAGTCCCGCCACATCGAGGCCTGACGGCCACGCGGATAGCGGTGACTCGATGTCCGGACCATGGGCTTCTCGCAAGCCGACCAGCTCCCCGGAAAGGCGAATTCAAGGTGTGCCCCGATTCGTCCCGCTGCGGCATGCCCGAGTTTAAGCACCGGCAAACGTGCACAAAAGGTCAGCTTTCGGTACGACTTTGGGCGTCAGCGTCGAAGAAAGCCTCCCGGCTGATGGACCACCGTTCGTGCAACCGCCAGGCTCCACCGACATGGATCTGGGTCGAGACGCCGGCGCGCAGGGTGAATCCGGCGGCCTTGAGCAGCCGGGCAGAGGCGATGTTGGACGGTTGCACGTCGGCTTCGACGCGGGGGAGCCGGAGGTCGGTGAACGCGAAGCGGAGCGCGAGCTCCAGCCCTTCTCGCATGTAGCCCTTCCCCATGGCGGGGGCGAAGGTGCCGAAGCCGATCATGGCTCCGTGCTCGCCGATCCCGTTGAGGTTGACGAAGCCGACCAGGGTGTCCGCGCGGGTGAGGCGCACCACGTGGCCGATGGATGTGACCCCGTCGAAGCGGCGCAGGTAGCGGTCGAAGGCGTCGGGAGTGGTCGGAGTGGTTATCCACAGTCGGTGGACGCTGGTGCTGATGTGCGCCAGGGAAACGAACTCGTTCCGGTCCTCATGCGCTACTCTGCGTAGTTTCACGCGGAGATGTCGCTCAACGGGCACGTGTCCAGCCTAGGGGGAAGCGTTCTCGGTCGGAGCGAGGGTGATCCTTGACCGGCGGCATGTTTGTCCACAGGCATGGCGTGCCTTGAAGGGCCTGAGAAGTGGTGTCCCGGAAATCGAGGTCGGGAATTTCCGGTCTTTCAAGATCGTATGTAGGCGAACTGGACGACTTTTGTGAAGGATTTGCCGGGAATAGAGCACGACTATTCCTGATGCCGGAGAGAAGTCAAAGTCTCTTTCGACAGATGTGTTTGGGGGGATTCCTGGGTATATCGGTGCTACCGTCCGAAAAAGACGGTTCGAATCCGATCGGGGGAGGCAGAAATGGCTCTGACGAGTGGATGCGGAAGGCGAGGCTGCTGCAGAAGGCGTAGGTGCTGCGGCGGCTGTCGCTGCAACCGATGCTGCCGTAGGTGGTGGTGTTGGTAGTGGGAAGTCGGGAGGGCCGGCGGGTTACCCGTCGGCTCTCCCTCCAATTCTCCGATCGGGGCGAGCGGGGGATGCTGGCGCCGACGGTGACGTTGCGCCGGACATTTCGTGAATTCTGGCCCGATACCCGTGGGCTGCGGTGGTTCTTCGCAGCCGGGGTGCTCTTCGCGGTGCTGGCCTCCCTCTGTGAGGTGGCCGCGATCCGGTTGTTCGGCTACATCACCGACGAGGTGCTCGCCACCCGCGAGATGACGTCGTTCTGGACGCCGGCGTTCGCCTGGCTGGGGCTGGCGGCCGTGGCGGCCGTGGCGTCGATCGGGGGCGCGTACGCGACGGCGGTGGGAGCCGAGAGGTTCCTGCTGCGGCTGCGTGACCGGGTGTTCGCGCACCTGCAGAAGCTGTCGCCGGACTTCGCCGAGAACCGCCGCCTGGGCGACCTGATGGCGCGGCTGACCGACGACATCGCGGCCATCCAGGAGCTGATGGGCTCGGGGCTGGTCAAGCTGCTGACGACGGTGACGAGTGCCATCTTCTTCGCGGGGGCGGCGTTCCTCATCCGCTGGGACCTGGCGCTGATCACGATCGCGCTGTTCCCGGCCTTCCTGATCGCCTCGAAGGTGTTCGCGTCCCGGTTCCGGACGGCCTCGGCCAGCGAGCGGGCCAGCAACGGCGACATGAACAGCGTCATCGAGGAGGGCCTGGCGAACCAGGCGCTGGTGCACGCGTACAACCGTGAGGAGACCGAGTCGCGGCGGCTGCACCGCGCGGGACGCCGCTGGCTGTACGCGAACCTGCGGCAGGCGTGGCTCTCGGGCGTGTACGGGCCGCTGATGCAGGTGCTGGAGACCGTCTGCCTGATCGTCATACTCGGCGTGGGCGCCTGGGAGATCACCACGGGCCGGCTCACGCTCGGCGGGCTGCTGGCCTTCGCCGCGTACCTGGCCATGCTCTACCCGGCGGTGCAGAACCTGGGGGAGATCGCGCTCACCGTGTCGGAGGCGGCCGCCGGTTCCGACCGGGTCATCGAGGTGCTCAAGGTGCGGCCCGCGGTGACCGACCGGGAGGACGCGAAGCCGCTGCCGGGCCGCAGCCGAGGCAGGATCGCGTTCGACGGCGTCACCTTCACCTATCCGGGTCGCAGGCGGCCCACGCTGGTGGACCTCTCGTTCGCCGTCGAGCCCGGCGAGCTGGTCGTGTTCACCGGGCCGAGCGGCGCGGGCAAGTCGACGCTGGCCAAGCTGCTGCTGCGGTTCTACGACCCGGAGTCGGGGCGCGTGCTGCTGGACGGTTCGGACATCCGGGATCTGACCACGGAGTCGCTGCGCGACAACATCACGATCCTGCACCAGGAGACGCTGCTGTTCTCGGGGTCGGTACGCGACAACATCGCCTACGGGCGGCCGGACGCCTCGACCGACGAGGTGATCAAGGCCGCCGTGCTGGCCGGGGTGCACGACTTCGTGCGAAGCCTGCCGCACGGCTACGACAGCGCGGTGGGCCAGCGCGGCAGGCTGCTGTCGGGCGGGCAGCGGCAGCGGCTGGCGATCGCCAGGGCGATCCTGCGCGACGCCCCGGTGCTGGTGCTGGACGAGCCCATGACCGGGCTGGACGAGGCCACGGTCGCCCGCGTGATGGAGCCGCTGCGCCGGCTGATGACGGGCCGCACCACCATCATGATCACCCACGACCTGCGGCACGTCCCTGAGGACGCCCGGGTGATCGACCTGGAGCCCGTGGCGCCGCGCAGCCCGATCAAGTTCAGGCGGTGGGCCTCCGGCACTGATATGTCGGTCCGCTGACGTACCGTGTGCTGGTGCGTGAGGACGGGTACGAGCTGGAGTTCGAAGACACCTTCGACGACGACGAGCTGGACGCGCGCAGGTGGGTGGCGCGCTACCTGCCGCAGTGGACCACCGGCGACCGCTCGCCGGCCCGTTACCGCACCGGCGGCGGGCGGCTGCGGCTGCTGATCGAGGAGGACCAGCCGCCGTGGAGCCCCGAGCTGGAGGGCGGCCTGCGCGTTTCGTCGCTGCAGACCGGCGTGTTCGCGGGCCCGGTCGGCAGCTCGGTCGGCCAGCACGGGCGCGGCGCCGCCGTGGTCCGCGAGGCCCAGGCGAACGTCCGCCTCTACACCCCTCATTACGGGCTGATCGAGATGCGGGCCAAGGTCACCGACGACCCGCGCGCCATGTGCGCGCTCTGGATGATCGGATACGAGGACGCTCCGGAGCGCTCGGCCGAGATCTGCGTCTGCGAGATCTTCGGCCGCGACGTCGGCCCGGACTCGACGGGCGTCGGCATGGGCGTGCACCCGTTCGGCGACCCCGCCATCACCGACGACTTCACCCGCGAGACGCTGCCCATCGACGCCCGCGACTTCCACACCTACGCGGCGGAGTGGACGCCTGACCGCGTGTCCTTCTTCGTGGACGGCGAGCACATCAGGACGGTCCGCCAGTCACCGGCCTATCCGATGCAGCTCATGCTCAACGTCTACGAGTTCCCCGGGCCCGAAAGCGGCCCGTACCCGAAGGAGTTCACCGTCGATCACGTGCGCGGTTACCGGCGGACGTGAAAGGGCCGGCCCCGGATCGCGGGGCCGGCCCTTCACCTGTCAGCGGGTCAGCGCAGGCCGTTCCGCATCGCGGTGATCAGTTCCCCGTTGGTCGTGTCACCGCTGAGCTCCCAGAAGAACGCGCCGCCGAGGCCCTGGTTCTTCGAGTAGCCCATCTTGCCGCCGATCGTGGCCGGCGTGTCGTAGCTCCACCACTGGTTGCCGCAGTGCGCGTACGCGGTGCCCGCGACGGTGCCGGTGGCGGGGCAGCGGGTCTTGAGCACCTTGTAGTCCTCGATGCCCGCCTCGTAGGTGCCCGGAGCCGCGCCGGAGGCGGTGCCGCCGGGGGCGGACTGGGAGACGCCGGTCCAGCCGCGGCCGTAGAAGCCGATGCCGAGCAGCAGCTTGCTCGACGGGATGCCCTTGCTCTTCAGCTTCTGGATCGCGGCGTCGGAGTAGAACCCGGCCGTCGGGATCCCGTTGTAGGAGGTGAGCGGCGAGTGCGGGGCGGTCGGGCCCTGCGCCGCGAAGGCGCCGAAGTAGTCGTAGGTCATGACGTTGTACCAGTCGACGTACTGGGCTGCGCCCGCGTAGTCGGCGGCGTCGATCTTGCCGCCGTTGGTGCCGTCGGCGGTGATGGCGGCGGTCACCAGGTTGCCGGAGCCGAACCGGGCGCGCAGCGCCTGCATCAGGTTCCGGAACGCGGCCGGGCCGCTGGTGTCGCAGGTGAGGCCGCAGGCGTTCGGGTACTCCCAGTCGATGTCGATGCCGTCGAAGACGTCCGCCCAGCGCGGGTCCTCGACCAGGCGGTAGCAGGACTCGGCGAACGCGGCGGGGTTCCGGGCCGCCTGGCCGAAGCCGCCGGACAGGGTCCAGCCGCCGACCGAGAGCAGCACCTTGATGTGCGGGTGCTTCTGCTTGAGCTTGCGCAGCTGGTTGAAGTTGCCGCGCAGGGCTCCGGTGTCCCAGGTGTCGGCGACGCCGTCCACGCTCTCGGCCGCGCTGTAGAAGCGGTCGTAGTCGGCGTAGGTGTCGGTCAGCGCGCAGCCGCCGTTCCGCGCGTCGGCGAAGGCGTAGTTGATGTGCGTGAGCTTGGCCGCCGAGCCGCTGGTGTCGATGTTCTTGACGTGGTAGTTCCGCTGGTAGACGCCCCAGTTGACGAAGTAGCCGAGGACCTTGTCCCCGCCTCCGCCGCCTCCGGTGGAGGTCCTGGCGGTGACGGCGGCGCTGGCGGCTGAGCGGTTGCCGGCGGCGTCGCGGGCGCGGACGGTGTAGGTGTAGCCGGTGTCGGCGTTCAGGCCGGTGTCGGTGTGGGTGGTGCCGGTGACGGTGGTGACGAGGGTGGAGCCTCGGTAGACCTCGTAGCCGGTGACGCCGACGTTGTCGGTGGAGGCGTTCCAGGCGAGGGAGATGCTGGCGCTGGTCACGCCGGTGGAGCGCAGGTTGCCCGGCACCGAGGGGGCCTGCGTGTCGTTGCCGCCTCCGGTGGAGGTCCTGGCGGTGACGGCGGCGCTGGCGGCTGAGCGGTTGCCGGCGGCGTCGCGGGCGCGGACGGTGTAGGTGTAGCCGGTGTCGGCGTTCAGGCCGGTGTCGGTGTGGGTGGTGCCGGTGACGGTGGTGACGAGGGTGGAGCCTCGGTAGACCTCGTAGCCGGTGACGCCGACGTTGTCGGTGGAGGCGTTCCAGGCGAGGGAGATGCTGGCGCTGGTCACGCCGGTGGAGCGCAGGTTGCCCGGCACCGACGGGGCCTGCGTGTCACCGCCTCCGCCGCCGGTCGGCAGCCACAGCGCCGGCACGTTCGGCGGCTCCCAGCCGGGCTGCGACGTGTGACTCTGACGGCACTCGTACTCGACGCCCTGATAGGTGATCCGGGTGCCCGTGGTGTACGAGGTCCACGGCGCCCACTCGGCGAGCGCGGACATGCCCGAGGAGGAGGCGGAGGCCGTCGCCGGGACGGCGACCAGCACGGTGAGCGGCATGAGTAACGCGGCAAGGATGGCCAGGACTCTGTGTTTCATGATGCTCCGACATCCGGTTGGAGGGGTGAACAGGGGGGTGGGATGGGAGTCGCGCGTCCAGGAAACTATTAGTAAAGTTTCCTTTATATTCGTTCCGAAGATAACCTCTGCCGGAGGCCGTCGTCAAGCAGCCTGCAAGCCGGACGATCGCCTCGTCCGGCACAATCGACGGCATGCCTTCGATCAGCGGCATCCGTCCCCTCCGCGCCAACGACCCCACCCAGATCGCCGGCTACGCGCTGCGGGGACGCCTCGGCGAGGGCGGGCAAGGGGTGGTGTTCCTCGGCGAGTCGGACTCCGGGCAGCAGGTGGCGGTCAAGCTCCTGCACGCCGACTTCGGCAACGACACCGACGCCCGGCGCTACTTCCACCGCGAGCTGGCCGCGCTCCAGCGGGTCGCGCCGTTCTGCACCGCGCGGGTGCTCGCCGCCGACCCCGAGTCCGACCCGCCGTACGTGATCAGCGAGTACGTGGAAGGCCCGTCCCTGCACGAGGCCGTGCGCGACCGCGGCGTGCTGACCGGCACCGACCTGGACCGGCTGGCCGTGGCCACCGCGACGGCCCTGGGCGCCATCCACGCGGCGGGCATCGTGCACCGCGACTTCAAGCCCGGCAACGTGCTGCTGGCCGCCGACGGCCCACGGGTGATCGACTTCGGCATCGCCCGGCCGTTCGAGGGCACCGCCGCTCCGGCCAGCGGGATCGTCGGCACTCCCGCGTACATGTCGCCCGAGCAGCTGGCGGGGCATCCGGCGGGGGCGCCGCTCGACATGTTCGCCTGGGCGTGCACGATCGCGTTCGCGGCCAACGGGCGCCCGCCGTTCGGGCAGGAGCCGATGCCCGCCGTGATCAACCGGATTCTCAACGGCGAGCCCGACCTGGGCCGGCTGTCGGGACGGCTGCGCGAGTACGTGGCCGCCTGCCTGGTCAAGGACCCGGCCCGGCGGCCGACGGCCCAGCAGACGCTGCTCGGCCTGATGGACAAGCGCCAGGAAGCCTTCCCGACGGCCAGGCCGGGCTCCCTCCCGCCGCCGAGCGGCCCGCCGGTGCCGCTACCCCCGCCCGGTTCCACACCCCCGCCCGGTTCCACACCCCCGCCCGGCTCCACGCCCCCGCCCGGGTACGTGAACACCCCGTGGGGGTCCGGGCCGACCGGATCGCCCACCACCGAGCCCGGCCGCAGGCGCGCCGGGATGGCCATCGGCGCGTCGCTCGTCGCCGCAGCCGTGACGGTGGCCACCGTGGCCGTGACGCTCGTGCTCAACCTGGACCGCCCGGCGACCCCCACCCCCACCCCGAGCCCCGGCGGGTCGGCGGCCTCCGGCAGCCCCTCACCGGTCGAGAACCAGATCGCCCGCTCGCCCCGCCTGGGCATCGAGGTGTGGCAGGGCGGCGCGGCGAGCACGATGGCGTTCACCGACGAGGACAAGGAGTTCAGCGACAAAGAGATCAGCACCGTCTCCATGAAGGCGGAGCCGTTCGAGCTGCGCCTGCCGAAGCTCCCGAAGGACACCGCCGCCCAGATCTGCGCCTGGACCGACGACTCGGTCTTCCGCATCGAGCGGGACACCAAGGTCGAGGACCACACCTGCTACAGCCCCGGCACCGGCATCGCCGACTACGAGCACGGGTCGGGCACGCTCTACCTGAACGAGGAGGCCCACAACTACCTGATCGGCGACCGGCTCGCCGAGCACTCGGACACCACGGACAAGGTCCTGTTCTCGACCATCCAGAAGGGGGACGCCACGACCCCGGCCGGCGAGTGGAAGGGTGACCTCCACTTGTCGATCTTCATCGACCGTGACGGCGACAAGCGGTTCGACCTGACCGGCCCGGCCGAGTACGAGTACCTGGTCCTCGACTTCCCGGACTAGGCGCGGGAGCGTTCGCGGCGGGCGCCCGTGGCGCCGATGCCGTGGCGGCCGTAGAAGTCGTCGACCGCCGCCAGCACGCCGTCGATCGTCGCGGGCGCGTACCCGCCGTCCCTGAGATGGCGGTGGTAGCCGTGCGCGGCGCGGATGGCGGCGGACATGTCGCCGAGCGGGTCGTGGCCCAGCACGCCGCGGGCCGAGGCGTCCGCGGTCCAGGTCAGGAAGGCGCGCACCCGGGTGAGGTAGCGGGACTTGCTGGATTCGGCGAGCCGGGCACCGGCCAGGGCGGTGGCGTAGGCCGTGTACATCCCGTCGTAGGGCGGCGGGAGCCCGGCCTTGATGCGTGCGGTCACGAGCGGTCACTCCTCCAACGGTGCGAGGGCCTGCCAGCATGACATCGGCCGGTGGCGGTCCCTCGGTAGGGGCGGGGGTCACCGGCGGGAAGGACTTTGGCCCCTACAGCACCACCCGGCCCGCGTGCTGCACTGGCCACCATGGGCAGGAGTGTGCACGACGCCCCGCCCGTCCTGATCCAGGGCGGCATGGGCGTGGGAGTGTCAGGATGGCGGCTGGCGCGGGCGGTGTCCCGCGCCGGGCAGCTGGGCGTGGTGTCGGGGACGGCCCTGGACCTCACCCTGGCCCGGCGGCTGCAGCGGGGCGATCCCGGCGGAGACCTGCGCCGGGCGCTGGCCGCCTTCCCGGTGCCCGAGGTGGCCGCGCGGGTGCTGCGGCGCTACTTCGTGCCCGGCGGCATCCCCGAGGGCACGCCGTACCGGCCCGTGCCCCGGCTGGGCCTGCGGCAGAGCCGCGCGCTGGACGAGCTGACCGTGGTGGCCAACTTCGCCGAGGTGTACCTGGCCAAGGAGGGGCACGACGGACTGGTCGGCGTCAACTACCTGGAGAAGATCCAGATGGCCACGCCCGCCGCCCTCTACGGCGCGATGCTGGCCGGGGTCGACTACGTGCTGGTCGGCGCCGGCATCCCGGCGGAGATCCCGCACCTGCTGGACGAGCTGGCCGCGCACCGCCGGGGCGAGGTGGCCGTCACCGTGGCGGACGGCGACCGGCGGCCGGTGGCGGTCGAGCCGAACCGGCTGTTCGGGCGGACGCTCCCGCCGCTGCCGCGGCCCCGGCTGCTCGCGATCGTGTCCTCGCACGTGCTGGCCGCCTACCTGGCCCGTACGCCGCGCACCAGGCCCGACGGGTTCGTGCTGGAGTCGCCGGTGGCGGGCGGCCACAGCGCGCCGCCGCGCGGCCGGATGACGCTCGACGAGGCGGGCGAGCCGGTGTACGGGCCGCGCGACGAGGTGGACGTCGCCAAGGTGGCCGCGATCGGGCTGCCGTTCTGGCTCGCCGGGGGCTACGGCACCGCCGACGGCTTGGCCGGTGCGCTGGCCGCGGGCGCGAACGGCATCCAGGTGGGCTCGGCCTTCGCGCTCTGCCGGGAGTCGGGCCTGGACCCGGCGCTGCGGGACCGCCTGCTGCGGGGCGCCGCCGACGGCACGCTCCGGGTGCGCAACGACCCGCTGGCCTCGCCGACCGGCTTCCCCTTCAAGGTCGCCGACGTGCCAGGCACGCTCGCCGACCCGGTGGTCTACGCCGATCGCCCGCGCCTGTGCGATCTCGGTTACCTGCGCACCCCGTACGAGAAGGCGGACGGCGCGATCGGCTACCGGTGCGCGGCCGAGCCGGTCGACGTCTACGTGCGCAAGGGCCGCCCGGCGGAGGAGGCCGAGGAGCGGCGCTGCCTGTGCAACGGGCTGCTCGCGGCCATCGGGCTCGGCCAGCACCGTCCCGACGGCTACGCCGAGCCGCCCCTGCTCACGCTGGGCCAGGACACCGGCTTCCTGGCCGAACTGCCGCGGGACCACTCGGCGGCCGACGTGATCGACCGGATACTGACGGGAGCGCGGGTGGGGACGGCCTAACCTGTGGGCCATGCGCCTGACCGCTTTCACCGACATCTCGCTGCGGATCGTGATGCGCCTGGCCGTGGAGCGGGGCGACGAGCTGATGACGACGCGGGCCATCTCCGACGTGCTCGCCGTCCCGTACACGCATGCCGCCAAGGCGGTGGCGCGGCTGAGCGAGATGGGGCTGGTGGAGGCCAGGCGCGGGCGCGGCGGCGGGCTGCAGCTCACGGCGCTGGGGCGCGGCGCGTCGGTGGGGTCCGTCGTGCGCGGCCTGGAGGGCGACGGCGAGGTGGTGGGCTGCGAGGACGCGCTGATGCCGTGCCCGCTGCGCGCCGCCTGCCGGCTGCGGGCCGCGCTCCGCGAGGCGCAGGAGGCCTTCTACGCCTCGCTCGACGAGATCACGATCGCCTCGCTGGTGGCGGCGCCCGCCGGGCCGGTGCTGCTGTCGCTGACCGCCCCGCCCGAATGAGGGACCGGGGGACCGCCCACTTAATATGCATCTCAGATTCCAATTATCTGGGAGGTTCCCCCATGCTTTCCGCGGAGAGCGCGGCCGTCGTCCGCGCCACGCTGCCCGTCGTCGGCGAGGCGCTGGACACGATCACCACCAGGTTCTACGAGACGATGTTCGCCGACCGTCCCGAACTGCTCGACGGCCTGTTCAACCGGGGCAACCAGCGCAGCGGCGAACAGCGCAGGGCGCTCGCCGGGTCCATCGCCGGCTTCGCCGCCGCGCTCCTGGAGCACCCGGACGAGCGCCCCGACGCCCTGCTGGCCCGCATCGCGCACAAGCACGCCGCCGTCGGCATCACCGAGGACCAGTACGTGATCGTCCACAAGTACCTCTTCGGCGCCATCGCCGAGGTGCTCGGCGACGCCGTCACGCCCTGGGTCGCCGCCGCCTGGGACGAGGTCTACTGGCTGATGGCCGGCGCGCTGATCGCCATGGAGGCCCGCATCTACGCCGAGGCCGGCGCGCGCGACGGCCGCACCTGGCGCCCCTGGCGGGTCGCCGACCGGCGGGAGGAGACGGCCGACGTCATGTCGCTCGTGCTGGCTCCCGTGGGCGACGAGCCCGTCCAGCCGGCCCTGCCGGGGCAGTACGTCAGCGTCCGGGTGCGCATGCCCGACGGGGTCCGGCAGCTCCGGCAGTACACGATCTCCGGCTTCGGCGAGGGCGGGCAGCGCCGCATCACCGTCAAGCGGGTGCGCGGCGAGGGCGCACCCGACGGCGAGGTGTCGAACCTGCTGCACGCCACCGCCAGGCCCGGCGACGAGCTGACCCTGTCGGCGCCGTTCGGCGACGTCGCGCTCGGCGACGGCGACCGGCCGCTGGTGCTCGCCTCCGCCGGGATCGGCTGCACCCCCATCACCGCGATGCTCCAGCACCTGGCGCTCACCGCCGACCGGCGCCGCGTCCTGCTGCTGCACGCCGACCGCTCGGCCGCGCACCACGCGCTCCGCCGCGACATGGAGGAGCTGGCGGACGCGCTGCCCGGCGCCGACCGGGTCTTCTGGTACGAGCACGGCCCCGGCGGCCGGGCCGGCCGGATCGACCTGACCGGGGTGGACGTCCCGGAGAACGCGGTCGCCTACCTGTGCGGACCGCTCGAGTTCATGCGGGACGCGCGGGAGCGGCTGATCGGCGCCGGGGTGGCGCCGCGTGACCTCCACTACGAGGTCTTCGGCCCCGACCTGTGGCTTCCGGCCGCCTGACCAGGGACCAAGGTCCCTGCCCGGCCCGGCGCCCGGCGGTGAGACTGGTGGCATGTGCAACTACTGCGGATGCCGCGACTTCCCGCTGATCGGACGGCTCTCGGCGGAGCACGTGGAGATCGGGGAGGTCGCCCGCACGCTGCGCATGGCCGTCGACCGGGCCGCCTACGCCGAGGCGCGCGACCTGCTCGACGACCTGCTCGCCCTGCTCCTGCCGCACACCGCGGAGGAGGAGCGGGGCCTGTTCGCCGAGCTGCGCGAGGAGGGCACCCTGACCGGGGAGGTCGACCGGCTGTGCGGGGAGCACGCGGAGATCCACGGCGTGCTCGCCGCCGTCGACCGGGCGGACCCCGACTGGGACCGGGTGCTCGGCGCGGTGAAGCGGCTGCACGAGCACATCGACAAGGAGGAGCACGGCCTGTTCCCCGCCTCCGTGATCGTCCTGCCGATCCCGGCCTGGGACCGGATCACGGCCTGACTCAGAGCGGCTTCCACATGCCGATGCGGACCGGCACGCCGGGGGAGGCGTGCACGAGGGGCTCGTCATCGGTGTCGGGCAGGCCCGCCGCGCGCCGCAGCGTCTCGTCCAGGTCCAGCAGTCCCGCGCGGTGGAGCGGCCAGGGCGGGTGCTCCACCTCGGCGGTGACGGGCCGGCCCGCGACCTGCGAGAACAGCCTGAACCTGGCCGTCAGGAAGTGCGCCGTCTCGTCCCGCTCGCGCTCCGACAGCACCAGGCCGACCTTGGACTCGGCGTGGCAGCGGGCGCCCCGCGGCCCCGGCCAGATCCTGCGGCACCGGTAACGCCATCGACCGGCGTCGACCCGTACCGACATGTCAGACCAGTGGTACGGCAGCCAGTAGCCGGCCCGGCCCCCCAGCACGGCGGGCAGCCGCCCGGCGTCGAGCGACAGGAACCAGATCCCGCCGCGCCCGTGCTCGTCACGCACGTAGGTGCGCAGGTTGGTCTCCGGGAACCGCGACACCCACGGCAGCCTGGGCAGGCCCGGCGCCCGCACGTCCTCCATCAGGAACGGCGTCATCCCCACCCAGGCGCTGCCGTCGAACGTCTCGACCGTGAGATGGCCGGGCACCAGCGGCCGGACCGTCTCGGCCGGGTAGCGCCAGTGCAGGAAGGTCATGCGGGACCAGCGGTGGTACAGCACCGGACGCGCGACGCGGGGCGAGGGCGGAGCCTTCATGGTCGGTGCCTGCCGTCAGTCGAACCGGCCCCGCCCGGCGATGCCGAGCTGCTCGGCCACCTCGTTCATGTTCTCGTAGCTGCGGTCCGGCAGCGACCGCAGCGCGGACAGCACCGCGTCCGGCGCGAACTGCTCCTGGGCCCGCTCCACCAGCTCCTTCTTGTCCGCCGGGAAGGCGTGCACGCCGCTGACCCAGCGGGCCAGGTTGCTGCGGCTGTCCACCTCCTCGGCGGTCATGCCCTCCGGAGAGCCGGGCTCCTGCGCGCGCGGCGCGGAGAGCCTCTCCTCGCCCGGCGCGTCGCCCGTCGGCTCGGGCCGCTGGTGCTCCTCCGACCGGCTGTCGTGCTTCTGCTCCTCGTCCATGCGGGGGCTGTGCTTGTCGCTGCCTCGCTGCTGCTCCATGCCACCGTTCCCTCGTTCGGTACGTGTCAGTAAGGCCGGCCGGTGCCCTCGCCCGGCAGGTAGTCGCCGTCATCCGCGTCGGTGCGGCCGGAGCCGGCGTCCGGGTCCTCGGCGAGGTCGGAGTCGACCCATTCGGTGTCGCCGCTCAGGTGGCCCCCGGCCGGGACGCGCTCGGCGAGGTTCTCGCCGTCGTCCTCGACCTCGCCCTCCCTGGCCTCGTCCACCGGACCTCGCACGCGGAAGCCCGGATCGCCGCCGTGGCCCTGGTCGCCACGCGCGCCGGGCGGCATCGGGTGCGGGCTGGGACCGGCGACGACCTCCTCGTGGCCCTCGATCTCGTCGGTGCGGGCGGCCACGGCCTTCTCGTCGGAGCCTGCCGTGACGCTGTACTCGTCGTCGCGACCGGCCATGTAGCCGGCCTCCTCGGAGTAACCGCCCTTGTCCCCTTCTTTTCTGGTCATGTGGTCTCCCTATTCCGGCTCGACCCGCATGGCGGACTCCTCGGCGGAGTAACCGCCGGCGTCCGGGCCGACGTCGCGGGCCACCTCGTCCGGTTCGGTGTCGGGGTGCGCGCCCTCGTCGGCGGCCACCAGGCGGCCGGCGCGGTCCGGGTAGTCCCCCTCGTCCACCCCGCTGTCCTCCTGGAAGTCGGTGTCGAGGTCGGAACCGACGCCCAGTCCGCCTCCGTCGGTGAGCGGTTGCTCGTCGGGGTCGGGGGACGGGGCCCGCTGCACGGTCACCGGCGTGTCCGTGCCGAACGACGCCTCCTCCTCCGGCACCTCGCGCTCCAGCCGGCCCTCCAAGGGCTCGCCCCGGATCTGCTCGTCGACGGTGGTGCCGAAGTCGTCGACGGCGGTGGGATGGTCCGCCGGGAGCGGAGCCTCCTGCGGGTCCTCGGCCCACTGCTGCTCCGGCGTGCCGTCCTGAAGATCCGGGATCCCCTCGTCCTCGAACCGCGAGCGCGGATCGTGTTCAGGTATGTGCTCAGTCACAGCGTCCCCTCCAGGTTTTCAGGCCGTCCATCGCCCGCTACCCCGGACGGCCGGAACCTCACAGGAGACGCGACCTCAGCGGAAGGCGAGCCCTTCGAACGTGCCGGACGCGCGCCACCGGTCGATGTAGTCGAAGAACGCGGTCGCGCCGTGCGGGTAGCCGACGAAGAGGCGGCCGAGCAGCCCGGCGTCCCGGCCCTCGTTGTTGTAGTAGCCGGGAGTGCAGTCGGCCCCGCCGAGCAGCCCGCCCGTCCCCGTCAGCAGCAGCTCCACCCAGGCGTCCTCGGCCTCGGCGGTCACCTCGACCTCGCGGTGACCGTGGTCGAGTGCGTGCCGGACGATCGCCGCGATGGTCCTGCCGGATTCGGTGAGGTTGTGCGGGATGTTGGAGACGAGGTTGGCGCCCTGGGTGGGCTGCACGATGAAGACGTTGGGGAAGCCGTGCACGTGGATGCCGTGCAGCGTGCGCATGCCGTCGGCCCAGCGCTCCGAAAGCCTGACCCCGCCGCGCCCGACCAGGTCGTAGCCGGCCCGCCGGGTGAACTCGGTGCCCACCTCGAACCCGGAGGCGTAGATCAGGCAGTCGAGATCGTACTCCCGGCCCGCGGCCACGACGCCCTTCGCGGTGATCCGCTCCACGCCCTTGCCGTCGGTGTCGACCAGGTGGGTGTTCGGCCGGTTGAACGCCTGCAGATACTCGTCGTGGAAGCAGGGACGCTTGCAGAGCTGGCGGTACCACGCCTTCAGCCCGCGGGCCGTCTCCGGATCCTCGACCACGGCGTCCACCCGGTCCCTGATCTCCGCCATCTTCTCGAAGTCGGAGTCCTCGAACGCGGCCAGCATCCGCTCCAGGGTCCGCTCCTCCGGCGGCAGCTCGGCGATCCTGCTGCGGACCCTGCGCGCGATGTCGGTCCAGCCGTCCATCACCAGGTCCTCGTCGGCGAGCACGCCGGTCTGCATGGCGGTGAAGTTGTCCAGCCAGCGCCGCTGCCAGCCGGGGGTGGCGATCGAGGCGAACCACTCGGGGTCGGTCGGCCGGTTGTCGCGCACGTCCACCGACGACGGCGTGCGCTGGAACACGTGGAGCTCGCCGCAGGCCCGCGCCAGGTGGGGCACGCACTGCACGGCCGTGGCCCCGGTGCCGATGACGCCCACCCGCTTGTCGCCGAGCCGGTCCAGGGGCGCGCCGGACGGGTCGCCGCCGGTGTAGTCGTAGTCCCACCGGCTGGTGTGGAAGGAGTGGCCGCGGAAGTCCTCGATGCCGGGGATGCCGGGCAACTTAGGCACGTGCAGCGGCCCGATGCCCATGGCCAGGAAGCGCGCCGTGAACGCGTCGCCCCGGTCAGTCGTGACGATCCAGCGGGACCGGGACCCGTCCCATTCGAGGCCGGTGACCTCGGTGTGGAACAGCGCGTCGTCGTACAGGCCGAAGTGCTTGCCGATGCGCCGGCAGTGTTCGAGGATCTCCGGCGCGTGCGCGTACTTCTCCGTGGGCATGTGGCCGGTCTCTTCGAGCAGCGGCATGTACACGTACGAGGCGGTGTCGCACTGCGCGCCCGGGTAGCGGTTCCAGTACCACGTGCCGCCGAAGTCGCCGCCCTTCTCGACGATGCGCACGTCCTCGACGCCGGCCTCCTTGAGCCGGGCCCCGGTGAGCAGGCCGGCGAAGCCGCCGCCGATGAACGCGACCGTCACGTCGTCGGTCTTCGGCTCCCGCTCGGTCCTCGGCGTGTACGGGTCGTCGAGGTAGCGGGCGAACCGGCCGGTGAGCCGGACGTACTGGTCGTTGCCGTCGGGACGCAACCGCTTGTCGCGCTCTTCCCGATATTTCAGGCGAATGGCCTCTTTGTCCACGACGCGCGCTCCGAAGGACGGGATTCCAGAATGGCATTCCGAAATAATGCCGACAAGAGCCCTTCAGGACGTCCGCGGCGTCAGCGTGTCGCGCGTCCAGGAACCCAGCACCAGCAATGTCTTGGTGCCCGTCACGTCGCCCGCCCTGCGCAGCCGGTCGACGACCTGCTGCAGGTGGCCCAGGTCGCGCACCCGGACGTGGATGAGCGCGTCGGGGTCGCCGGCGATCGTGAACACCTCCTGCACCTCCGGCACGGTCGCCGCGGTGCGGACGATCTCGGCGACCGGGGTCGTGCCCGGATAGCTCAGCTCGGTGAACGCCTCGATGCCCCACCCCAGCTTCGCATAGTCGATCTGGACGGTGAAGCCGGTGATCACGCCGAGCTCCCTGAGCCGGTCGACGCGCCGCTTGACCGCCGCCACCGACAGGCCGATCCGCTCGGCCATCTCCGAGAACGTGCGGCGGCCGTCCTCCCGGAGCAGGCGCAGCAGCCGGTGGTCGATCTCGTCGACGTCTGACATGGGAAAGCCTCCTCACCGGCGCAAAGAAAGCAGCCGAATCCCCCAACAGTCTCAAACTTTTTGCGTCTTTCAACACCCTCCCCGCTTGACTCTTGCGCGTCCATGGGCCTCGTTGCTGTGCTGGGGGTTCCCCCCGCACGAAGGAGGTTCGCGTGAGCGTGACTCCCGCTGAGGTGTCGATCGACGACAAGTACGCGGCCGAGAGCGGCCGGGTGCTGATCTCCGGCATCCAGGCCCTGGTCCGGCTGACCCTGGAGCAGCGCAGGCTCGACCGCGAGCGCGGCCTGGACACCCGGGTCTTCGTCTCCGGCTACCAGGGCTCCCCGCTGGGCGGCGTCGACCTGGAGATGGGGCGGGCGGCGCGCTTCCTGGAGCCCGCCGGCGTGGTGTTCAGGCCCGGACTGAACGAGGAACTGGCCGCCACCGCCGTGGCCGGCACCCAGCTCCTCGACGCGCTGCCCGGCCGCCGCCACGAGGGGGTCACCGGCTTCTGGTACGGCAAGAACCCCGGCCTGGACCGGGCCGCCGACGCCATCCGCCACGGCAACCTGGCCGGCACCGCGCCGCTCGGCGGGGCCGTGGCCTGGATCGGCGACGACCCCGGCAGCAAGTCCTCCACCGTGCC
This sequence comes from Nonomuraea sp. C10, assembly GCF_008017515.1. NCBI lineage: Bacteria > Bacillati > Actinomycetota > Actinomycetes > Streptosporangiales > Streptosporangiaceae > Nonomuraea > Nonomuraea sp. C10. Next base: position 494,628 of record NZ_VPFF01000003.1, on the reverse strand, counting down.
CAGCTCGTGCGAGCCGATGTGCCAGAGCCTGTCGATGCCGCTGCTCGCGCCCGGCTCGGTCGCCGAGATCATCGAGTACGGGCTGCACGCGGTGGCGCTGTCCCGCGCCAGCGGCCTGTGGACCGGCCTGAAGATCGTCGCAGACGTCGCGGACGCCGCCGCCACCGTCGAGATCGGCGGCCACCACGGCGTCCCGGAGCCCGGGCGGCCCGGCCCGCGCAAGCCGCCGGTGCTGGTCGGCCCGGCCTCGCTGGACGCCGAGCACGACATGCTCACCCGCCGCCTCGACGTGGCCCGCGCCTACGGCCACGCGCACGGGCTGAACCGCGTCGTGTTCGACGCCCCGCACGCCGAACTGGGCATCCTCGCCTCCGGCACCGGATTCGCCGTGGTCCGGCGCGCGCTGGCCGACCTCGGCCTGGACGAGAGCGCCATGACGGACCTCGGGATCCGGCTGATCAAGATCGGCATGCCGTTCCCGCTCGACCACGCCGCGCTGGCCGCCCAGACCGCCGGGCTGGAGCGGGTGCTCGTCGTCGAGGACAAGGTGCCGTTCCTGGAAGGGCAGCTCAAGCAGGCGCTCTACGGCGGCCAGCACACCCCGGCCGTGCACGGCCGCGACCTGCTCACCGCCCGCGGCACGCTCGGCGCCGACGAGGTGGCCGAAGCCGTCGCCCGCTGCGTCGGCCCGGACCGGCTCCCCAGGAAACCGGCCGCGCCCAGGCCCGCGCGCCGCATGCTGCCGCTGGTCGCCGCCCGCACCCCGTACTTCTGCTCGGGCTGCCCGCACAACACCTCCACCCGCACCGCCGACGACACGCTCGTCGGCGTCGGCATCGGCTGCCACGCCATGATCGCGCTGGACGGCGACGGGCGCGGCACCCAGGTCGGGCTCACCCAGATGGGCGGCGAGGGCGCCCAGTGGATCGGGCTCGCCCCGTTCACCGGCGACCGCCACTTCGTGCAGAACCTCGGCGACGGCACCTTCCACCACTCCGGCTCCCTCGCCGTCCGCGCCGCCGTCGCCGCCGGCGTGACGATGACGTACAAGCTCCTCTACAACGACGCCGTCGCCATGACCGGAGGCCAGCGCGCCGAGGGCCGCCTGGACGTGCCCGCCCTCGCCCACGAACTCGCGCTCGAAGGGGTACGGGAGATCGTCGTCACCACCCCGGAGCCGGAGACGTACCGGGGCGTCCGGCTGCCGGGCATCGCCCGCGTCCGCCACCGCGACGAGCTCCAGCAGGCCGAGAAGGAACTGGCGGCGGTCGACGGCGTCACCGTGCTCATCCACGACGACCGGTGCGCCGCCGAGGAGCGGCGGCTGCGCAAGCGCGGCAAGTTGCCCGTCCCGGCCGCCAAGGTCGTGGTGAACGAGCGCGTCTGCGAAGGCTGCGGCGACTGCGCGGACGTCTCCACCTGCCTGTCGGTGCAGCCGGTGCAGACCGAGTTCGGCCGCAAGACCCGCATCCACCAGCCGTCCTGCAACACCGACCTGAGCTGCCTCAAGGGCGACTGCCCGTCGTTCCTGCTGGTCGAGCCGGGCACCAGAAGCGCGCACCGGGTGCCGGACCTGCCCGTCGAACCCGGCGAACCGGACCGCAAGGTCGGCGACACCGTGCTCATCAGGATGCCCGGCATCGGCGGCACCGGCGTCGTCACCGTCTCCCAGATCCTGCAGATGGCCGCCCACCTCGACGGCCTGCACGCCGCCGGGCTGGAGCAGACCGGGCTCGCGCAGAAGGGCGGCCCGGTCGTCAGCGACGTCCGCATCTCCGCCCGGCCGCTCACCGGCTCGGTGCGGGCCACCCGCGGCGCCGCCGACGTGCTCATCGGGTTCGACCTGCTCGGCGCCGCCGCCGACGGCAACCTCTCCGTCGCAGCCCCTGACCGGACCATCGCCGTCGTCGACACCTCGGTCGTGCCCACCGCCGCCATGGTGACCGGCCGCGCCGCCGTGCCCGGCTCGCCCGCCGACGCGCTGGCCCGCATCGAGTCCGCCACCCGTTCGGGCCTCTACGTGGACGCGCACGGGCTCGCCGAGGCGCTCTTCGACGACCACATGCCGGCCAACATGCTCCTGGTCGGCGCCGCCTACCAGCACGGCTGCCTGCCCGTCTCCGCCACCGCTCTCGAGCGTGCCATCGCGCTCAACGGGGCCGCCGTGGACAAGAACGTGGCCGCCTTCCGCTGGGGCCGCGCCCTGGCTCACGACCGCGACGCCGTGCTCAAGGCCGCCGGGCTCGTCGTCCCGGAGCCCACCGGCCTGGAGGAGGCGCTCGCCATCCGCGTCGCCGACCTCACCGGCTACCAGAACGCCACGTACGCTCGCACGTACGCGGAAGACGTGCGGCGCGTCACCGCGCTCGCCGTCGAACGGGCCGGTCAGGAGGCCGGCACCCGCGTCGCGCTCGCCTACGCCAGGAGCCTGCACCACCTCATGGCCTACAAGGACGAGTACGAGGTCGCCCGCCTGCACCTCGACCCTGCCGAGCAGGCACGGCGGGACCGCGAGTTCGGGCCCGACGCCAAGGTGTCCGTGCTGCTGCACCCGCCCGTGTTCCGCGCGCTCGGCATGAAGCGCAAGATCAAGCTGCGCCGCTCGGCCGGGATGCTCTTCCGCGGCCTGCGCGCCGCCCGCGTGCTGCGCGGCACCGCGCTCGACGTGTTCGGCCGCGCGGAGGTACGCCGGGTCGAGCGCGGGCTCGTGGGGGAATACCGTGATCTCATGAACGACGCCCTCGACCGCCTCACCCCCTCGACCGCCGACGCGGTGGCCGAGCTGGCGGCGCTGCCGGAGGGCATCCGCGGATACGAGGACATCAAGCTGGCCCGCGTCGCGGAATACCGTGAGCGCGCCGCCGCGGCCCTCGCGGCCCTCACCCAGGACGACCGGCTCCGGACCACCGCTCGGGAGAGATCATGACCGTCGACCGCCTGCTCCCCAGCCAGGACGCCCGGGACCTCATCGAGCTGACCCGCGAGATCGCCGACAAGGAGCTCGCCCGCCGGGCCGACCGGCACGAGCGCGAGGAGACCTACCCTGCGGGCCTGTTCCCGCTGCTGGGCGAGGCGGGGCTGCTCGGGCTCGCGTACCCGGAGGAGTACGGCGGCGGCGGCCAGCCGTACGAGGTGTACCTCCAGGTGATCGAGGAACTGGCGGCCCGCTGGGCGTCGGTCGCCGTCGCCGTGAGCGTCCACACCCTCGCCTGCTTCCCGGTCTTCACCTACGGCACTGACGAGCAGAAGTCGCGCTGGCTGCCCGACATGCTGGCCGGCCGGCTCATCGGCGGCTACAGCCTCTCCGAACCCCAGGCCGGCTCCGACGCCGCCGCCCTAACCTGCCAGGCGGTCAAGACCGACGACGGCTACCGGATCACCGGCAACAAGGCGTGGATCACCCACGGCGGCATCGCCGACTTCTACGCCCTGTTCGCCCGCACCGGCTCCGGGAGCCGCGGCATCTCCTGCTTCCTGGCTCCGGGCACGGCCGACGGGCTGACCTTCGGGCGTCCGGAGGAGAAGATGGGCCTGCACGCCGTCCCCACCACCACCGCCCACTACGACGGCGTCCTGCTGGACTCCTCCCGGCTCCTGGGCGCGGAGGGCGAGGGTCTGCAGATCGCGTTCAGCGCCCTCGACTCCGGCCGCCTCGGCATCGCCGCCTGCGCCGTCGGCCTGGCCCAGGCGGCTCTGGACGAGGCGGTGACGTACGCCAAGGAGCGGCAGACGTTCGGCAGGCGCATCATCGACCACCAGGGGCTGGGGTTCCTGCTGGCGGACATGGCGGCGGCGGTGGACTCGGCGCGGGCCACCTACCTGGACGCGGCGCGACGCCGGGACGCGGGGCTGGCGTACTCGCGGCAGGCTTCGGTGGCGAAGCTGGTGGCCACGGACGCGGCGATGAAGGTGACCACGGACGCGGTGCAGGTGTTCGGGGGGTACGGGTACACGCGGGAGTTCCGGGTGGAGCGGTACATGCGCGAGGCGAAGATCATGCAGATCTTCGAGGGGACTAATCAGATCCAGCGGTTGGTGATCAGCCGGCACTTGGCCAAGTAGTGCCCGACACGGGGAAACCCTGCCTGCTGGGTGTCGGAGCCACATTTCGCTAGTGACATAGTGCAGACATGCATCTTCGGGCGATGTCGACGCCCCGAGCAGACTCGGCAGGAGAAAGCAGCGATGGTTTCTGTCAGCAGGGAGAGGCCGGAACAGACGGAAGAGCGTCTGCAGCGGGTGATCGCCCAGGCCGATGTCCTCGTGCATGATGGTGTCTGGTGTTTTGAGGAGTTCCCCATCGACCAGCCGCCGGTGCTCACCGGCGACGAACTGGCCGTGGTCCGTGACGACCAGAGCTGGAGCCGCCTGGTCCCCTACAGCCAGGAACACGAACACGTCGAACGTTTTGGGATCTTCTCCTTTCACTTTCCCTCTGAGCTCGACAACAGCGGCTTCGTCGGTTGGCTCGCCAGTCACCTGAAGGTGAGGCTGGGGACGGGGGTGTTCGTCATCTGCGGGAGCAACCGTGCCCGTGGTGGCATCTATGACTATTGGGGGTGCCCGGTCGACCTGCTGGACGAGGCCGTCGCAGTCGTCAAGGCGCTACGCGCGGCCTTCCCCGACATGGACAGTTGATGGATGGGGGCCCCGCGTTCCAGCCGGGCCAGATCATCCCGGGCGTGATCGAGAAACGGGGCTAGCCGCGTCGCCAGGCGGGGTTCAGCCGGATCTCGATGTCGTCGCACATCGTCTCCGGCGCTGCGTCGGCGGTTACGCGGACCCGTATCGGACGGCCGGTGTCGGTCTCGACGAACGACAGAGGCGGGCGGCCTTCCTGTAGGTACGTGTCGCCCCATTGCATCAGCGACAGAAACACCGGCAGCAGGTCCTGGCCCGCCTCGGTCAGCCGGTACTCGTCGCGGGCCCGGCTCCCCGGCTCCCGATAGAGAACGGGCGCGACAATACCCGCGGCCTTCAGCTGTTTGAGTGCCCGAGACACCGCAGGGGCCGAGGTCCCGATCCGCGCCACGAAGTCGTCAAACCTGGTCGTGCCGTAGAAGCATTCGCGGACCACCAGGAACACCGTCTTGGTGCTGAGCAGGTCCAGCACCCGCCCCGCCGAGCATCCATCGCCGATCGACCACGCATCTCGGTCGCGCAGCCGTTCCTCGAACTTCATCGCCATCCCACCATTGTAACTAACGTTTGCGTTATCCAGCATGGCGTGCTTACATCTCACTAACGACATCGTTACCCAGAAGGAGAATGCAGTGGTTGCAGTAGCGGGCAGAGTGGTTGTGGTGACCGGGGGCCGACGTGGGCTCGGCGCGGCGCTGGTCGATGAGGTGCTGGCGCGCGGGGCGCGAAAGGTGTACTCGACTGCGCGTTCGGCGTACATCGACGACCGTCCAGAGGTGGTTACCGCCGAGCTGGAAGTCCGCTCGGAGGCGTCGGTCGCCGCCCTCGCGAAGGTCGCCGCCGACGTCGAGATCGTGTTCAACAACGCTGGCATCCTGTTGCCGGCTCCGCTGCTGACGGGTGACTTCGAGCGCGCCACCGTGACGTTCGACGTCAACGTCTTCGGACCCCTGCGGATGGCACGGGCGTTCGCGCCGATCCTGGCCGCGAACGGTGGGGGCGCACTGGTGAACATGCACTCCGTGCTGTCCTGGCTGGCCGGCGCCGGCGCCTACGGGGCGTCCAAGGCGGCGGCGTGGTCCATCACGAACTCGCTCCGACTCGAACTAGCGCGCCAGAACACCCAGGTCATCGGCGTTCACGCAGGGTTCATCGACACCGAAATGGTCTCCGCCATCGACCTGCCGAAGGCGACGCCGGCCGAGGTGGCCGCGCGGATCGTGGACGGCCTGGAGGCCCAGGCTACGGAGGTGCTCGCCGACGACGTCACCATCGCCACCAAGTCGGCGCTGTCCGGCCCCGTGGAGCGCCTGACCCTCTCGGTCGCCCGTTGACATCGCGTCCCAACACTTAAGGAGTAGTGACCCGCAATGCCACTGTGGACTGTTCATCACACGCCCGGAATCTTCACCGACAAGGAGAAGCACCAACTCGCCTCCCAGATCGCCGACCACTACGAACAGGTGGGGCTGCCCCGGTTCTACGTGATCACGCTGTTCCACCAGACCCTGCCCGAGGATTTCTACGTCGGTGGGGAGCCGGCCCCGGTCGGGGTCCGCATTGTGATCGACCACATCGCCCGCCGCAACGCCGATCGAGAGAGCCGGCGCCGGACCGCCCAGTGGGTCAAGGGCATGCTGCAGCCCCACCTCGAACGGAACGCAGGGCTGCACTGGGAGTTCCACATCGACGAGACCAGCGACGACCTCTGGATGATCAACGGGATCGCGCCGCCCCCGGCAGGCTCCGACGCCGAGAAGCTCTGGGCTGAGAGCAACTCGGCGTCCCCCTACTGACAACACCGCCGGTACCGTCCCCGGAAGGGACGAGCCGCACCTGCCATGAGGTCGCTGGTGTGCGCCCTCATCCAGATGTCCTGTCTCATCCGATCTTGCCTCCGGGAGGCGTCCTGACATGCGGAGATGCAAGGTCGGATGAGACGCCGAAGTTCCGTCGTCTCACTTGACGTTGCCTGGCGCGCGAAGGCACCAAAAACGATCCCTCCGGCGGAAGCTCGAGAACCTTCGTCAGTGGAGCCGACGCGACCGTGGCCGTCTACGCGAGATCTTCCGTTCGCCGGCCTTGAGACCGCGCAGTGTCCACAGTCCGTACAGAGCCAGCAGCGGTTTGACGACCGTCCATTCGCCGGGGCGGTAGTCTTCCGCGCGCACAAGCCTCTCGGCGAGATCGGGGCGCTGCCGCCGCAGGTACGCGCGGGCCTTGAGGGCGTGAGCCGGCTGGGAGACGATCTTGATACGGTCGACGTCCTCAAGCAGGGGGATCACGTTCGTGATGTTCTCCCATGTCGTCGCGCTCTGGTCTTCGAGGAGCACCGCGCCGTCGAACCCGAGCACCGACTTCGCGTAGTCGGCCATCAACCGCGCCTCCGCGGCGCCACTGCCGATCGCACCGCCGCTGAAGATGACGCGGGTGTCAGCGGCGACGGAGCGAATTCCAGCACGGACTCGCCAGCGGTTGATGAAGTTCGCCGTGGGCTGGGAGTTCCGGTAACCCAACACGACCACGGCTTCGGCGGAGCCTTCACCGTTCGCCACGAGAGCGCGAGACCAGCGCCAGTTCACCCACTCGCCCCAGCCCAGGACCACAGCCCCGGCTATCAGCATTCCTGTCCTTCGCCGCATGCCGGCGACTCTAAAGTGCCTCGGTATCGGACCGCGAAGGCGCGCACCGTACCGCCAGCACGAGGAGGACGACGGGAAGGCGCGTCAACAGCGCCCATGTGAGCGTGATCCGATCGGCCGGGGACCGAGTGCATCCGAGCACGGGCATCCAGGTCATCATCAGGTCGCCGGCCAGCAGGGGCACCAGCGTTAGCCAGCCCACCGCCCTGCCCAACAGCCGGTGGCTATGGACGCCGCGATGAAGGTGACCACGGACGTGATGCAGGTGTTCGGGGGGTACGGGTACACGCGGGAGTAAAGCGGGTGCCGCAGGTTCGAATCCTGCCGGGGGCACTCACCTAGATCGGCACTTTAGGCCCTGGCTTGCGGTTTCTCAACCGCAAGTCTTTTGTTTGATAGGCCTCGATAGGCAGCCGACAGTGCCTGTACGCCACTGTACGGCCATGATCAGCGGACATATGAGAGATGATCTAGGCTCGCCGACGACAGCGGACAGCAGCTCTATCGATCACACTCGCGTTCTGATCAACACGCATCAGGGCTGTCGTCGGGGTCGTTCCCGCGACGGCCCGCTGCTTCCCGAAAAGAGAGAATCTGCTGTATCTGAACTTGCGGACCGTCGTGGCGCGCTACGAAGAGGTGCTCCGGGCGGACTCCGGATGGCTGCGAAGCAGAAGTTCATCTCCTGGGCGATGTCAGAGGAACCGACGAAACCTACTCCCTCCTGTCTGGGCCGGTCCCAGTGATCCGCGGGGATGTTTTGCCAGTTGCCCCCGTTGACATAGACCGGTTTGCTGACTTCGCCGAGCTGTGTGTCGTAGGACAGGTAGAAGACTCGTCCGCCCGGCTGCGGGAGCGCGTCGAGGGCCCACCATATGGACGATCCAGACAAGGTGAAGACCTTGACGCAGCCAGGGCTCTGGTCGGCCACCCACACGGCGTCCTCCCGTGATAAGGGACGATGCCATCGCCGCGCCTGGTCCAAGTCGCGGGAGAGCGTCTTCTCATCTGCTCGCAGGGCCGTGACCACCGCGCAGTGGTCGGGCGCCTCGACCCACGAGCACTCAAACGTGCGCGCCAGACCACGCTCGTCGAAATACGGCCACTGGTCGAATTTGTCATGGTTTGTCATGACGCTCGCATGCGATGTACCGGACGGCCGAAGGGCCCACCGAGCTCACCGGGCCGAAGAGTAGCGGTACAGACCCATCTGGCAGCAACTCTATCGCCAAGATCGGCCCTCCCAACCGTGCACACGTCCTCCTTCACAAATCCGGAAACACGCGAAACATCGAGCCGAAAGGTGAAAGAATCACCACATCGGGACAGACGTGCATAAGCGTGAAGAAGATTCATGATACACAATGAAGAAACTGGGACATACCGCACATAAGAGACAGCATCAGAGATGAGTTTATATATCTATAATGTCTCCAACGGCACCAGCCGCTTGACAAATGAAGCGCCAGCGCTTTCACCAAAGTATCAAAATGTCCAGCTTTCACCATAAATTTTCGATTCCTCCCGTTGAAGGTCCTTGCCTCCTAGGGTTACACCCTCTTTGATCTGAAGCTCAGGAGCGGCTATGTCGAACCCACATTTCCAGCAGCCTGGAAACCTACCTCCCGAACATACTGACTTCGTCGGGCGGACCCGATTGCTCGCCAACCTCGAAAGGCGCCTCGGCGAGTCGCGGCTGGTGACCGTGACCGGTATTGGCGGGGTAGGCAAGTCGCGGACCGTGTTGCGGCTGGCGAGCATGGTGCGCTCTCAGTACCGAGACGGGGTGTGGTGGGTCGACCTGGGCCAGCTAAAGGAGGCGGGCATGATCAAGCATGCCATTGCTACGGCACTGGGCCTCGCCGAGCAGGCTTCACAGTTCGAGTCGAAGATTCTTTCGGAGTGGCTGCGCGAGCGCGACATGCTGCTCATCATCGACACGTGCGAGCACCTGGTGCAGGGCTGCGCCGAAGTGGTTCACGAGCTGCTGAAGGCTTCGCCTAACCTCAGGGTTCTGGCCACCTCTCGGCAGCGGCTGCACCTGCCCTACGAGCACGTCGTGCCTGTGCCGCCGCTGGGAGTCCCAGGCGACGACGCGACGGAGAGCTTGTTGCGCAACGAATCCATGCGGCTCATCATGGCCCGGGCCAGCGTCAGCGTGCCTGATTTGGTACTCGACCAGGGCAAGGTCGTCAAGGCCCTGGCACAGCTATGTCGTCGACTTGACGGCATCCCGCTGGCGATCGAGCTGGCGGCGGTTCAGCTGCGAGGGCTGTCGATAGAGCAGATGCTGGCCGATCGATTCGACCTGCTGGACAGTACCGGCAATGGCAAGCTGCCGCGTCACCGGACACTGCGCGCCCTGATCGGCTGGAGCCACAAACTGTGCGATCCCGCCGAGCAACTGCTGTGGGCTCGGCTGTCGGTGTTCGCCCGCGACTTCGACCTCGACGCGGTCAGAATCGTCTGCTCCGACGAAGGGTTGCCGGCGGACACTATTGCCGGTCTGCTGAGCAGGCTGGTCGAGAAGTCAATCGTGCTCTTCAAGAACGATCAGGGAAGCGGACGCTATGAGCTGATCAACACCCTGGCCGCATATGGCGTGGAGCGGCTCGACAAGCTCGGCCAGGCCGAGCAGATCCGCCAGCGGCACCTGGAGTACTACCTGAACCTGACGCAGCGCAGCGAGGACGCCTGGTCAGGGTCGCGCCAAATCTACTGGCACGTGCGCCTACGCCAGGAGTACGAAAACGTGCAAGAGGCCCTCGAATATGCGCTGAAGTCGAGCGGCAAGGGAGCACTGGCGCTACGACTGCTGTCCTCGCTGTGGTTCATGTGGGTGTGCTGCGGATTCGCCCACGACGGACAGCGGTATCTCGAACGGGCGCTGGAGGCCAACCTCATGCCGAGCAAGGAACGGTGCAAGGCATTGTGGGTCCTGTCCTACGTCCTCAGTGCCCAGGGTGACAGCATGGGCGCGCAGGCGATGGCCGAGGCCTGCCTCGATGAGGCGGCCAAGGTCGGTGACTCGCGAGCAGCCATGCTCGCCTCCAAGATGCAGGGAACTGCGGCGCTGCTACAGGGAGACTTGAACAAGGCCGGCGCGCTGCTGGGCATGGCGCTCGAGTTGAGCCCCGACAGCATGGAGCTCAATCCCGGCTTGCTACCCGCCGTCATCGAGTCGGCGCTGCTGCTGACGGCGCAGGGTGCAACCTCCGACGCCGAGGCGCTGCTACAGGACTGCCTGCAGATGTGCAAGGAGCGCGGCGAGCAGTGGGTCAGCTCTCACGCGTACTGGGCGTTAGCGGGCAGCATGCTCACAACCGGCCGCATCGACGAGGCTCTGCTGAACGTCAGAGAAAGCCTGCGCATCAAACGGCGCTTCCACGACACGCTCGGGACCCTGCTGGCTCTGGAGACGGCCATGCGGATCTTCGTGAAGCTCGGACAGTTGCCACTGGCCGCCCGACTCCTAGGGACGTTGCAGCACAACTGGCACATGGCAGGGGAACCCCAGATGGGCGCGCCATGGATGACGGAGCACCACAAGGAATGCCTGCGGGATTGCCGGCGACAGTTGGACGATCCGGCGTACAAGAGCGCCTTCGAGGAGGGTGCGCGGCTCGACCTCGACGAGGCCTCCGCCCTCGCGCTCGGCGAGTGGGACGTCCCCGCGTCCACCGCGCTGGAAATCAGAGTCACGGACGACGACGACGATGCCTTCGCCAAAGTAGAGGACGCTGTCGTACAGGTCGCGGGGGCCTTCGGGTTCGAAGTACCCACCGCGCAGGGATCCCGCCACGAGCGCTATGTCATGAGATTCCGAGAGGCCGCTTCCGACGGAACGGCCGAGGAGCAACTCGAGGAGATGGATCGAGCCCTGCGTGACGAGACTCCGCGTGGCGAAACGGCCCAGTCCAACGCGGTGGACTCCCTTATCACAGCACTGGAGGATGTGAACCGCGCAGTCGTGCTGGTCGAGCAGACGCTTCTCGTCAAGATGAACGGCCGAATCGTAACCAGGCGACTGTCCACAGCCGAACAGGCGTACCTGGATAATCATCGCCGCCTCTTCAACAAGCCAGCCGATCTGCTGCATGAGCTCGACCAGCTGGAGGTGGATAGCACACCGGACTCCTCCCACCGAGTCAAGCGCGATGATCGCGGGATCATCGTCGAACATCTAGGGGAGCCTGCTGCACAGGCTCTGTACGCGTGGGCCGATGCTGCAAACTATGAGATATCAGTCAATCTGCCAGTCTGGGTGAAAAGCGGGCACACAGAGAGCTGCCTGCTGGCCTTGATCGTTAAAACACCTCGCGATAGCGGCCAGCGCACGAGCAAAGTCGTCGCCAAAATGTGTCCTCCTGGCCCGTCATCACGTGAACCCTCACAGCATCAACGGGCGTGGGATGCGAGCCCAAGACAATTCCGCAGAGAGCACCTGGTCGCGGTCAAGCCGCATTCACCAGCCATCAGCGGTGCAGGAGGCTATGTACTCCTGCAAGAGATCGCCGGAGGCAGTTTCGCCGACATGTGCCAGATGGCAGAACTGGAGTCCCCGTCGGAGATCATCGCCGCTTTCACCGCGGTGTTGGACGGGTTGATCTGTAAGTGGAACAGTGGGCGGCCTGATCCCTTTTCTCACATAGACTCAGGCGAGTATCTACGCGGTGAGTTGCGCCAGAAATTCGAGCCGAGTGGCAAGCTGTATACCTGGGCACAAGAGAACGGACTCCTCTCTCCGGACCGTCGCTGGATCATGTTCGCGGACGAGAGCAACGCCCGGCTTCTACCGAATCCCCTGGCCATGGCCGCGGGAACCATCGTCGGCCGGTATAACGTTCAGCACCTGCGCGGGCTGACACACGGCGACCTGCATACAGGCAATGTCCTCCTGCAGCGTATGCAGCAAGGGGAGCTCCTGCCGCAGCGGTTCAGGTTCGTCGACCTGACTACCTTCGACATCAGCGCGCCACTGACCCGAGACCCGGCTATGCTCCTGCTCTCCACCGTCGCCGGACGCATACCCCTGGACGCACGCGCTCAGGAGGAATTGTTTGACCAAATCGTACGAGGTGAGGGACGCCACGAACTCTTCGCGCCGCTGATGCGTTCAATCCGCGACATCGACGGCAAACTTATCAGCGACGACTTCCGTGAGGACTGGATCAATCAGCTGCCTTTGTCACTGCTGGCCACCGCGCTCCTGTACTGCACGTTCAGTAACCTGGACGAGCGTACACGCTGGTGGTTCTTCCGTCTGGCTGCGCGATGTGCGGCGGAATACCTTCAAGTCACAGGTTCATGGCCGACCTCCAATGAAAGGCCCTTCATCCTTGGACTGGAGGACATGGGAGGGTTCCTCATGTCACCGGCTCGCCCGTGACTGTACAGACGAGTTCACCTTGACGTGACTGCGGGTAAGGCGGACGCACGTCACGGCCTCGATAGAACGACCGTCCGGGCCGCCACGCAGTTCGTGTTTGAAGGCGTTGCGGCTGCCGGCCAAGCGGGCGGTGAACACCATGCCGTTGTCAGTCAGCGTGGAGGCCGCGACGCCGAAGGCCGCGGAGAGCACGAGGGTACGCCCTCAAGGGAAGAGATCATCGCTCGACAGTGGGACTCCTGGACGCGTAGACCAAGGAGCACCCCCGCTGTTGGGGCGACGGCCGGTGAGCGGAGAGGATATTCGAGAACGGCATGACCGCCCGCAATCCTGAGATGGGGCCTCGAAGAACACATGACCGGCGGAAATGGTTTGATTGCATCTTCCGAAAGAAAGAAAGTGGCGCGAGGGTTCGCGATCGAACATAAGGACGGTGTCAAGTATCAGTTTCCTGAGCAGGAAGTTGCGTTCAAGCGGATCGAGCCTGGCCAGATCAGGAGAGCTTGGCGGTTAGGCCGATTCGATCAACCGGACACATGGATACCCCGAACTATGAACCGAGGTGAGCATGTACCGGCTTGAAGCAGTGAATCTCGCAGATGAGTCACGCGTGCCATGCGTCGTGACCCTCCGGGGCATCGAAGACGACGATATTTGCGGACTCCGCTTCGACCGGCAGAACGCTGCGCCCTTGGTGTTCCGCTCGCCAGTGGACTTTGAGGACACGCTGATGGAATTGAGGCACGAACTGGAGCGCCAATGCCTGCTCTTGCTGTGCAACAGATTCCGCCGGAACGCGTTCGTCTCCTCAATGGCCCGCCAGATGAGCACCGGCCTGTCCTGCTATCTCGTGAGCCCCGGCCAGCCTGTAGATCCTGAGAAGCTCGTCGACTCCCTCGGGCCGGCCCCCAAAGAGGCCGTGGTTCTCGCCGAGGAAGCGGCGAAGTACATCGAAGATTGGATCGCTGGCTTCGGTGAGTGATGGTGCTGACTATCGACCGTAGATCTGGTGGCATACCCGGTTGCGCAGGCGGAACGCTGGGCGGGAAGGCGGGAACAACTCGTCGCACCTCGCGATGATCAGAGGAACCTGAGTCTTCCGGATACCGCGATGTGCGCCCTTGCTCCCGGTCGCTCTACTGTGGCCCGCAGATGCGGAGGGCTTCCTACGCGGTTCGATCCGAACCACGTGCTGCCTACGGTTACGGATCATGCCCGATTCGTCTGCCTGTTCATGCTTCACGCTCTTCACTGGCGTAGGTTTCGTACTCGGCACGGCGGAAGCCAGCACGCGGTTCGTGGGCTCCGGCGACGGGGAAAGCGATACGACCGGCTTCTCTGCCGTACTCGGGTGGTGTATTGGCCCCGTAGTACCACTCGGCTCCTCAGAGGCTCCACCGGCGCCCAGGCGCTTGACCAGATGCCGAGAACGACGCAGCTCAGGAACCCTGTGGTGCGTGGGGGGACAGTTGGCAGGAGCCGTGGCAGACCACGCGGGCGACGGTGTTGCGGGTGGACGGTTCCGATCGCACCACCGTGCCGGGAGACGCGCTCATGCAGAGACCGCCGATTCGTGACCGGCTCGCCCTCCTCGAGGTTCCCCCGGTCGAAGGGGACGACTCGATTCCCAGGAGTTGGGGGCGTCGACACTCGGACACGTCGCCCAGGGTTTCGACCGCTGCACGGGCCGCGCCGCCCTCCTCGGGACCCACAGCTTGATGCATGAGGAGATGCCCTGGACGGAGATCAAGACCGGCGTATGGGCCCCGGACGGGCCACTTCTGTACTGGAGAACTGATGGGGATCAGTTCGTGGTCGCCGACTTGGGCGCCATCGCCTCCTCCCCGTGCCCGGCATGAGGCCGCCGGAGGACGACGCGCCGCGTCAACGATCAGCGATCAGCAGGTTTAGCGACGACCATCTTCGGTATCCGGCACCTGGAACTCACCCGCCCCTCAGGGGCAGTCAGCGCCGACGGGGAGAAACGATGCACATCAGCGACAACGGGCCCCGGCCGAACGCCTTCGATATCGAAGCGGCCACGCGGCAGAACGAGAACTACCGAACCACCGCATGGACCGGGAAGTATCTGCAGGTCACCCTGATGTCCATCCCGGTCGGTAAGTCGATCGGCCTCGAAGTCCACCCGGAGACCGACCAGTTCCTTCGTCTGGACGCGGGGCAGGGCACCTGTGTCATGGGCCAGGCCAAGGATCGGCTGGACTTCGAGCAACAGGTCTCCGACGGATGGTCGATCCAGGTCCCGGCCGGCACCTGGCACGACGTGATCAACACCGGTGATGAGCCACTGCGCCTCTACGCGATCTACGCCCCGGTCCACCACTCGCGCGGCATCGTCCAGCCTTCGAGCACCGACGCCGAGCGCGACGAATCGCTCGGCGTGGACGAACCTCCCGCCTGGACTGCGCAGCCCCAGGACCGCGTCCCCGACCAGCATGACACCCTCTGAAATTTGATCAGTAACTGAGAAGTGCTGCTGAATCAACACTTATCAGTAGTCATGCCACCCGGCGTACCCGTACCGCCAGCACGATGAGGACGACGGGAAGGAACGTGAACAGCGCCCATGTGAGCGTGATCGGATCGGCAGGGGACCGGGTGCATCCGAGCAAGGGCATCCAGGTCATCATCAGGTCGGCGGCCAGCAGGGGCGCCAGCGTCAACCAGCCCACAGCCCGGCCCAGAAGCCGGTGACCGGTGCGGGCCAGCAGCGCCCAGAGGGCGAAGCCCAGCGCGACCACCAGCGGCTGCGGGAGCAGGATCACCATGGCCATGGCAGGCCAGAGCAGGATTTCCTCCAGGGCGCCGAAGCAGGAGCCGTCCATGACGATCATCCCGTGCTCGGCCGTACCGGCGGCGAGGACCACCATCGTCTGAGGAACGCTCACCAGCAGCAGAGCCGCGCCCCACATGACCAGCGGCCACCGCCAGCGCAGCGGACGAAGCTCACGCCGTCCGTCCTGATGGACGGCGCGGCCGAGCATCAGCAGCAGTGCCGCCGTGGCGAGGCAGGCGACGGCGAGCAGCAGCAGATCGGTGTCGTCCCAGGGGAGGGACCCCAGCGCCCCGCCATGGAGGTCGACCGGTCTGCCGAGAGCGACCTGGACCGCGACGTAGCGCTGGATCTCCTCCGAGGTCGGCCTGCCGAGCCCGGAGACCGGCGGCACGGCGGCGGCCACGGCGAGCAGCGTCAGCAGCGCGGCGCCGGTGCGCGACGCCCAACGTTTACGGCGCAGCGCCACCACGGGAGCCACCAGCAGGACGGTGATGACCGCGCCGGCGACGACGTTCGCGGTCTTGGGCACGATGACCGCGGGGGCCAGCGGCATGAGGATCGCCAGGGCGGATAAGGCGGGCACGGAGGTTTTTGACGACACCACCGACGCGTTTATCGCTCGCGAGGGGATCATGTCAAACCGCCTCGAAGCCCCTCTCCGACCAGCACCTGTCAGGCTTTTCCCGACAAATCATCAATAACAGCATCATTGCATTGCAATTCCGGCATTGCCGGGAGGGGATTTGCGTCGCTACAACCCTCTTTGAGCAACTGGAGGGGTGTATGTCGGGGATGACTGGCCGGCGCGTGGTCCGGCTGATGGCGGCGGCTGCCGGGGGAGCGGTCGTGGCGGGGATCGTGGTCGGGGGTGCGGCGCGGCTGCTGATGAGCCTGATCGCGATCGCGGCGGCCGAGCAGAGCCAGTTCAGCCTGATGGGGACGGTGGGCGTCTTCATCGCGTTCACGGTGCTCGCCGTGCCGGCGGCGGTGACCGGTGCCGCGCCGAGGGTGGTGCGGGTGGCGGGGCGGTGGGTGACCGCGGCCGTGACCGGGTTCGGGGTGGCGTCCACCGGGTTCGCCGACGGCGCCGCGGTCATTCTCGCGCCCGACGGGCGCATGACGTACATCGCGATGGTGGTGGTCGGGTTCGGCGCCGTCGTGGTGGCTCATGGCCTGTTCGCCCAGTACGTCACGCGGCGCCTGGCCGGAGCTCCGTCCTAGGTCAACGGCGGGAGGCCAGCTCGTTCAGCGTCTGGGTGACGCGGTGCAGCCAGTCGGCGATGACCTCCAGTTCGGCCTCCGAGTAGCGCTCGTGCATCGCGAGCATGGCCTGGGCGATGCCGAGCTGGTCGCCGGTGGCGGGGCCGGGCTCGGGCTCGGTGGCGGGGCGGACGATCACCTTGCGCCGGTCGTCGGGGTGGCGGTCGCGGGCGACGAGGCCGCGGGCCTCCAGCCGGTCGATCAGCGCGGTGACCGACCCGGTGGCCAGCCTGAGCCACTGGGCGATCTCGCCGGGGGTCATGGGGCCCTGGATGCGGAGCAGCGCGTACGCCTGGAAGTCGGTGGGGTTGAGGTCGAGGCCCAGCGACATGGTGTGGAGCAGCCGGACGAGCCCGGTCGCGAGGCGCTGCCCGTCCTGCTGGATGTCGAGATAGAGGCGCTCGCGGGATCCGGAGCGCGAGGTGTCCATCTTTCTCCCTACCGGCCGGCGCGGTGTCGCCCGTCATTGTAGGGGCAGCTCAGGGGGGCGGTGTGGGGGCCCGTTCGCGCGTCATGTATCTTGATTTTCAAGTAGCTTGATTATCGAGGGAAGGCGCAGGATGTCCGTTCACGACACCCGCACGCGGACCGGTACGGAGCGTCGTCATGCCCGGCCGCGGCGGCACCGAGCCTGGTACGGCGCGGCCGTGCTGATCGCCGTGGTCTGGCTGTTCGGAGCCGGCCCGCTCGGCATGTTCATGGGCAAGCTGACCGAGGTGCAGACCAACGACCAGTCTGCCTTCCTGCCCATCGGCGCCGAGTCCACGCAGGTCCAGGAGGCGCGCGAGGCCTTCGAGGAGAGCGACGCGGTGCCCGCCTTCGTCGTCTACTCGGCCGACCAGCCGCTCTCCCGGGAACGGCTGGCCGAGATCGCCCAGGACGCGCAGCGGATCT
The DNA here is from genome assembly GCF_008017515.1 of Nonomuraea sp. C10. Taxonomy (NCBI): domain Bacteria; kingdom Bacillati; phylum Actinomycetota; class Actinomycetes; order Streptosporangiales; family Streptosporangiaceae; genus Nonomuraea; species Nonomuraea sp. C10. The sequence goes on along the minus strand of NZ_VPFF01000003.1, from coordinate 477,005 downwards.
CCGCCGAGCCCTGGATCCAGGGCAAGGTCACCGGGCCCATCCCGGGGACCGAGGACCCGAGCGTCGCCCAGCTCGTCGTGCCGATCAGCGACCAGGTCGAGGCCGACGTCGCCGTCGACGAGCTGCGCGCCCTGCTCGGTGACAGCGCGGCCCAGGGCACGACCGTGCAGGTCGCCGGGCCCGCCGCGCTGGGCGCCGACCTCGGCGCGGCGTTCGGCGGCATCGACGGCACGCTGTTGCTCGTGGCGCTCGGCGCGGTGCTGGTCATCCTCATCGCCGTCTACCGGTCGCCGCTGCTGCCGCTCGTGGTCATCGTCTCCGCCATGCTCGCGCTCGTGCTGGCCGCCTTCGTCGTCTACCTGATGGCCGACGCGGGCTGGATCGAGCTGAACGGGCAGAGCCAGGGCATCCTGTTCATCCTGGTCGTGGGCGCGTGCACGGACTACGCCCTGCTGCTGGTCGCGCGCTACCGGGAGGCGCTGTACGAGAAGGAACGGCCGATCGACGCCATCAGGGTGGCGGTGCGCGGCACCGTCGAGCCCATCGTCGCCTCCGGCGGCACCGTCATCCTCGGCGTGCTCTGCCTGCTGGCCAGCGACCTGGCCTCGAACCGCGGGCTGGGCCCGGTGGCCGCGCTCGGCATCGCCGCCGCCCTCGTCTCCGCGCTCACGTTCCTGCCCGCGGTGCTCCTGCTGCTCGGCCGGGCCGCGTTCTGGCCGCTGCTGCCGCGTACCGGCGACCAGGAGGCCGACGCCGACTCGACCGCCGCCGTCGTGCGCCGTCACCGGCTGTGGGGCCGCGTGGCCAGGTCCGTGGAACGGCGGCCGCGCGCGTACTGGGTCATCACGGTGGTGGCGCTGGCCGCGGCGGCGGCGTTCGTGCCGCAGTTCAAGGCCGAGGGCACCTCGCAGCTGGACGTGTTCCGCACCGAGGTCGAGTCCGTCGCCGGGCAGCGGACGCTGGAGCGCGGCTTCGGCTCCGCCGGCTCGGCCACGCCCGCCACCATCCTCACCTCGGCCGACCAGGCGGAGCAGGTCAAGGCCGCCGCGGAAGGGGTGGCGGGCGTCACCGAGGTAACCCGGGTGGACAAGGTCGTGGACGGGCGGACGCTGCTGCACGCCACGCTCGGCGAGCCCGCCGAGTCGACCGCCGCCGTCGAGGTCGTCCGCGACCTGCGGGCCGCCGTGCACGCGGTGCCGGGAGCGGACGCGCAGGTCGGCGGCACGGCGGCGGTAACCCTGGACACGCTCGACACCTCGGCGCGCGACCTGCGGGTGGTGATCCCGCTCGTGCTGCTCGTCGTGCTGCTGGTCCTGATCGCGCTGCTGCGCTCGCTGGTGGCCCCGCTGGTGCTCATCGCGACCACGGTGCTGTCCTTCGCCACCGCCCTGGGCGTCGGCGCGCTGATCTTCAACCACGTGCTCGACCTGCCGGGCGCCGATCCGGCGGTGCCGCTGTTCGCGTTCGTCTTCCTGGTGGCGCTGGGCATCGACTACAACATCTTCCTGATGACCCGGGCCAGGGAGGAGACGATCCGGCACGGCGAGCGCGAGGGCACCCTGCGCGCCCTCACGCTCACCGGTGGCGTCATCACCTCGGCCGGCGTGGTGCTGGCGGCGACGTTCGCGGCGCTCGCCGTGCTGCCGCTGCTGTTCCTGATCCAGCTCGCCTTCCTGGTGGCGTTCGGCGTCCTGCTGGACGCCCTGATCGTGCGCTCGCTGCTGGTGCCCGCGCTGTCGCTGGACATCGGCCGCCGCATGTGGTGGCCGAGCCGCCTGTCCCGCTAGACCGCCTGGCGGGGGCGGAAGATCTTCCGTACGCCGGCCGCGATCCAGATCGTGGCCAGGGCGGCGTACAGGGACAGGATGGCGGGGGCGAAGGCGGAGGTGGCGACCGCGACGGCGATCGTCACCGCGAGCGCCCCCGCCCAGACGGCCAGGATGCGCCGGCCGGCCGCCGAACCGGTGTGGACGGCCTCCTGGACCGGGGTGACCAGGGCCATGGTCGCCACGCCGGCGGTGCCGAGGACATCCAGGCCGAGCCCGATGCCCAGGCCGAGCATGACCGCGCCGGCCACCGGCAGGGCCAGGCACAGCAGGGACACCCGGCCCGCCGCCCCCTCGAACAGCAGGCGGGTGGCCTTGGCCCTGGCCAGGCGGAGCGTGGTCCAGGACTCGGCCACCCACGCCGCCCAGTGCAGCAGCGCGCTGATCACGAAGACCGCGATGACCGGCGGCAGCGCGGGCAGCAGGAACAGCAGCCGCCAGCCCACCCGGAACCGCAGCTTCGCCAGCAGGCGGTAGACGGGGTTGCGCTGCTTCAGCGCGTACACCAGCAGGTCCCTGGCCGCGTCGAAGCCCGGGTCCAGGCGGAGCACCTCGCGGAAGGACTCGGCGGCCGTCTTCGGGTCGCCGGCGGCCAGCGCGGCCCGGCCGTAGGCCCAGTGCGCCAGCGCGCTCTCCGGGTCGTTGCCGACCGCCTGGGCGGCGACGGCCCTGGCGCGCTCGTTCTGACCGAGCATGACCAGGGCGATGGCCAGCAGACTGGCCAGCTCGGCGTGCTGCGGGTCCAGCCCCAGGCCGCGGCCGGCGGTCTCGGCCATCTGGGGCCAGTCGTGCCTGGTCATATGGACGCGCGCCAGCAGCTCCCAGGACGGGGCGTGCTCGGGTGAGAGCGCCAGCCCGGCGACGACCGCGCGGACCGCCTCGTCGACCAGCCCCGCCTGGAAGTGCACCTGGCCGGAGAGGTAGTGCGGAACGTAGTGGTCGGGCGCGAGCCGCACCCCCTCGCGCGACTCCTCCAGCGCCTCGTCCGTACGGTCCTGCTGGACCAGCGCCAGGCCGAGCAGCGCGTGCGCGCCGGCGTGCTGGGGATCCTCGGTGAGGACGCCGCGCAGCTCCCGCTCGGCGTCCGCCGGGCGGCCCATCTGCAGTAACAGCCGTGCCCGCTCCAGCGAGTCGCGGACCGTCACCATTTGCGCTGGATGTACGGCATGAGGTCGTCCCAGGCGCCCGACTCGTTGGCGTGCATCACGTAGTTGCGCGCGGTCGCCATCCACTCCCGCACGGACGTGGGCCTGGCCGTCTTGGCCGCGGCCAGCAGGTCGCGGGTCGACAGCGGGACCGGCCGGCCCGCGCGGATCGACTCCTGCAGCTTGGCCTCGACCGCCCGGTCCACCACGCCCTTGAGGTCGGCGCCGACGAACTGGTCGGTGACCTTGGCCACCGCGCCGAAGTCGACCTCCGCCAGCGGCTTGTCGCGGCACAGGATGCGCAGGATCGCCGCGCGCGCGTCCGCGTCCGGCGGCGGTACGAAGACGAGCTGGTCGAACCGGCCCGGCCGGCGGAACGCCACGTCGATGTACCAGGGCGCGTTCGTGGCGGCCAGCACCAGCACGCCCTCGTTGGCGTTCTGGTCCACGCCGTCCAGCTCCGCCAGGAACTGGTTGACGAGCTGCCGGTTGTGCGTCTGGCGCATGTCGGAGCGGCGCGCCGCCAGCGCGTCCACCTCGTCGAAGAACAGCACGCACGGCCGGTGGCGGCGGGCCAGGTCGAACGTGGCGCGCAGGTTCCGCTCGCTGGAGCCGATGTACATGTCGAGGATGTCGGCCAGGCCGACGCTCACGAACGCCGCGCCGAGCTCCCCGGCGGCGGCCCTGGCCAGGTGCGTCTTGCCGGCTCCCGGCGGCCCGTACAGCAGGACACCGCCGCCGGCGCGCTTGCCGAACGCGGCGAACAGCTCCGGCTGCTGCATCGGCAGCAGCAGCTTGACCCGGAGCGCCTCCTTGACCTCGTCCATCCCGGCGACGTCGGCGAAGCTGAAGCCGGACCGCTCGACCTCCGCGGTCGAGCGCTCGTGGGTGACGGACGAGGGCGCCATGTACGCGGGCGGGTTTCCCACGGGCGGCCCGGCGGGTTCCGCGACCACCGGTGGCGGGGCCACCAGGCGGCCCGCAAGGTCGGCGTCCGCGACGGACGGGTCACGCGAGACCGCCTCGTGGTAGCGGTAGGCCGCCTTGTGCACGTCGCCCTCACCCAGCAGGGCGCGGGCCGCCAGCACGCCCACCTTCGGCGGGTACCCGCCCTCGGCCAGCAGCGGCTCCAGCGCCGACAGCGCCTCTCCGTACGAGCTCTGCCGGACGAACGCCTCGGCCAGCCCGGTCACGATGTCCGGGTCCTTGGGCGCGAGCACGAGCGCGGCACGGAACTCGGCCTCCGCGTCGGCGAGATATCCCTTGCCCAGCAGCTGCTCGGCCAGGTGCCGGCGCAGTGGGAGGTTGTCCGGGGAGAGGCGCGCGGCCTCGCTGAGCGCCCGCAAACCGGGGTCGTCGACCACGTGCCGGGTCCCTTCTGTCGCGATTCCGGTGGTTCAGAACTACGTAAGCTACCGAAATCGGGACAGGACCTCAGCCCTTGTCGCGCGTGGCGCCGCTCAGCACCTGGTCGATGCGGGCCGCCAGCTCCACGTCCTTGGGCGTGACGCCGCCCGCGCTGTGCGTCCAGAGGCGGAAGCGGACGCCGCTGTCGGTGCGGTCGATGTCCGGGTGGTGGTTCATCTCGTCCGCCTCGTTCAGCACCGCCTCGCTCAGCCAGCCGAAGCTGTCGGGCGTGATCGGGACGTCCTTGACCAGGGCGTTCCCCTCGCTGTGCCAGCCTTCCAGCGCGGCCAGCGCGGTGTCGATCTCGTCACGGTTGAGCAGCTCGGTCATGATGTGCTCCCTGCTGTAAGTGGCCGTCACCCTTGGCGTACCACCGGAACGGACCTTCACACACCGGGTAGATTGGCCGCCCATGCGAAGCTTCCGCGTCGTGACGGCGGCGGCGGTGCTCACGGCCGCCGCGGGCTGCGCCGCCCAGGAGAGCGCCGCCCCGCCGTCGGTCCCCGCGCCCACCACCGTCTCCGCCACCCCGGAGCACACCCCGACGCACACCCCGTCGCCGGAGCGCGACCTGCCCGATCCGGACGAACGCATCCCGAAGGATCCGGCGAAGCTGGCCGCGGCGCTGGAGAAGACCACCGAGGCCCTCGCCGAGGCCATCGACGGCTGGGACAAGAAGCGGGAGCCGCCCGAGGACGTCGAGCTCCTCGCCCTCCACCACCAGCGCATCCACCGGTTCGCCGCGCGCAACCCGGAGATCGCCGAGAAGGCGTTCGCCCGCCTGCCCGAGCGGCTGGCCGCCGGAGCCAGGGACGACACCCGGGCCATCCGCGAGCTGCTGGCCCTGGCCCACCCCGTCAAGAGCACGTCGGTCATCAGGACCCGCGACGCCCGCCCCGCCGCCGAGCTGCTCCGCTACTTCAAGCAGGCCGAGCGCCGCTTCGGCGTGGAGTGGGAGGTGCTGGCGGCGGTCATGTTCGCCGAGACGAAGTTCGGCCGGGTCAGGTCGGCCAGCCACGTCGGCGCGCAGGGGCCGATGCAGTTCATGCCCGCCACCTGGAAGGCGTACGGGATGGGCGGCGACGTCCAGGACCACCGCGACGCGGTCATGGCCGCCGCCAACTACCTGCGCGCCACCGGCGCGCCCCGCGACTACGGGCGTGCGCTGCACGCCTACAACCCCTCCCAGCGGTACGTGAACGCCATCCAGTCGCACGCCCGCCAGATCAAGCGGGATCCCCTGAACTACTACGTCTACTACAACTGGCAGGTGTACGTGATCACCACCAAGGGGGAGCGGCGCGTCACCGGCCCGTCAGAGGGCTGACCGGACCGCCTCCTCGGTGCGGGCGACCACGGCGGCGCCGTCGGCGGCGGTGATGATCGGGCGCTGGATCAGGATCGGGTGACCCGCCAGCGCGCCGATCCAGCGGTCGCGGCTCTCCGGGGTGCGCGGCCAGGTCTCCAGGCCCAGCTCGGCGGCGACCGGCTCGCCGTGGCGGGTGATGTCCCACGGCTCCAGCCCGAGCCTGGCCAGCACGTCGCGGAGCTCCTGCTCGGTCGGCGGGTCGTCCAGGTAGCGGCGGACGGTGTAGCCGGCCTGCTCGGCGTCCAGGATCGACAGGGCGGCGCGGCACTTCGAGCAGTCGGGGTTGATCCAGATCTCGATCATTTCGGCAGTCCCGTGAGAGCGAAGAACTCGGCCCGGGCGCGGGCGTCGTCACGCAGCGTACCGAGCAGCGTGGAGGTGAGGGTGCGCGATCCGGGAGCCTGCACGCCGCGCAGCGTCATGCACGTGTGGTCGGCCTCGATGACGACGCCGACCCCCTCGGGGTCGAGCTGGTCGTGCAGCCATCCGGCCACCTGGCGGGTCAGCCGTTCCTGCACCTGCGGGCGGCAGGCGAAGTGCTCCACGACCCTGGCCAGCTTCGACAGCCCCACGATGCGCTTGCCCGGCAGGTAGCCGACGTGCGCGAGCCCGGTGAACGGCAGCAGGTGGTGCTCGCAGATCGACCGCAGGGGGATGGACCGTACCAGGACGAGCTCGTCGTAGCCCTCGTCGTTGGGGAAGGTGGTCAGTTCGAACGGGCGCGGGCTCAGCATCTCGGCGTACGCGTGCGCCATCCGGCGCGGGGTCTCGCGCAGGCTCTCCTCGTCGGTGTCGACGCCCAGCGCCGCCAGGAACCGCTCGGCCGCGTGCTCGGCCTCGGCCAGGTCCATCAAGGGACCACCTCCTATTTTCACCAACAAGTGTTAGTCATATCCCCATATTTGGTCAATAGTGACCTGTTTCGCCAGCAGTCATGGGTGTTAACCTGACGGCGTGACGATGTCGGAGCAGGCCCGTGCGGCCGTCGCGGTGCTCAGCGACGACCTGCGGCGGCGCATGTACGACTTCATCAGGCGCGCCGACCGGCCCGTCACCCGAGACGAGGCCGCCGAGAGCGTCGGCATCTCGCGCAAGCTCGCCGCCTTCCACCTCGACAAGCTGGTCGCGGTCGGGCTGCTGTCCGCCGGATACGGACGTCCGGGGGAGCCGCGCCCGGTCGGCCGGGCGCCCAAGGTCTACCAGCCCACCGGCCTCGACGTGCGGGTCAGCATCCCGCCGCGCGAGCACGAGCTGCTGGCCGGCATCCTCCTGGAGGGCCTGCGCGTCCAGGGTCCGGAGGAGACGGGCCGCGAGGCCGCGCTCCGCGCCGCCGCCGCACGCGGGCGCGAGCTGGGCGCGGCCGAGCGCGACCGGGCCAAGCCGGGCAGGCTGGGCGCCGAGCGCGCGCTGACGTGCGCCGGGCAGGTGCTCGAACGTCACGGGTTCGAGCCCGTACGAGCGAGCCCGACCCTGCTGCGGCTGCTCAACTGCCCCTTCCACCCGCTGGCCGCCAAGGACCCCGATCTGGTGTGCGCGATCAACCACGCGTTCCTGGCCGGGTTCCTCGAAGGGCTGGACGCGTCCACCGCCGAGGCCGTGCTGGCCCCGCGGCCGGGCGCTTGCTGCGTCGAACTGAGAGGAGCCTGACCGATGACCTACGTGATCGCCGGCGGCGGCCTGGCCGCCGCCAAGGCCGCGGAGGCGCTGCGCGAGCAGGGCTACGACGGCCGCCTGGTCCTGGCGGGGGCGGAGCCGCACCTGCCGTACGAACGTCCCCCGCTGTCGAAGTCCTACCTCCAGGGCAAGTCCGAGCGCGACAAGATCTTCGTCCACGACGCGGCCTGGTACGCCGAACAGCAGGTGGAGGTGCTGACCGGCACCTCGGTCACCGCCGTCGACCGCGCCGCCCACCAGGTCACCCTGTCCGACGGCGCGCGGCTCGACTACGCCAAACTCCTGCTGGCCACCGGCGCCACCCCGCGCCGCCTCCCGGGCGACGCCCTCTACCTGCGGTCGGTCGACGACAGCGAGCGCATCCGCGACGTGCTGGCCCGCGCCTCCCGGGTGGTGATCATCGGTGCCGGCTGGATCGGCCTGGAGGTGGCCGCCGCCGCCCGCGCCGCCGGCGTGGAGGTGACCCTGCTGGAGTCCGACGGCGCGCCGCTGCTGCGCGTCCTCGGCCCGCGGCTCGGCGCCGCCTTCGCCGACCTCCACCGCGACCACGGCGTCGACCTGCGGCTCGGCGTCAAGGTGGAGGAGATCGCGGGAGGCGTCCGGCTGGCCGACGGCACCCGCGTCGAGGCCGACGCCGTCATCGCCGGCATCGGCGTCGAGCCCGACACCCGGCTCGCCGTCGCGGCCGGGCTCAAGGTCGACGACGGCGTGGTGGTCGACGCCTCGCTGCGCACCTCCGACCCCGACGTCTTCGCCGCCGGCGACGTGGCCCGCGCCTACCATCCGCTGCTCGGCACCCACATCCGGGTCGAACACTGGGCCAACGCGCTCAACCAGCCGGCCATCGCCGCCGCCGCGATGCTGGACAAGGAGGCGTCCTACGACCGGCTGCCCTACTTCTACACCGACCAGTACGACCTGGGCATGGAGTACACCGGCTACGTCCGCCCCGGCGAGGCCGACGACGTGGTGATCCGCGGTGACCTGGACTCCCGCGAGTACATCGCGTTCTGGCTGGCGGAGGGCAGGGTCGTGGCCGGCATGAACGTCAACGTCTGGGACGTCACCGACGACATCAAGACCCTGATCCGCGCCGCGGCCCCGGCCGACCGCGCCAAGCTGGCCGACCCGTCCGTCCCCCTCACCGAGACCCTGGCATGACGAGACGGCCGGGAAGCCCGGGCTACCCTGGCTTCCCGGCCGCCCGCGTCACACGGTGATGGCGATCTTCGACCGGGCGTGCCGTTCCTCGAAGTGACGCAGGGCGTCGGGGACCTCGCCCAGCGGGTACGCGCACTCGACGTGCGGGCGGACGGCGCCGGACTCGATGAGGTCCTTCAGCGTGGCCAGGTTGCCGGCGCTCCGGCCGGCGACGGACGACCGGAGCGTACGGTCGCCGAACGGCGACATCACGACGGCCCGGAGGATGCGGCCCATGGGGCCGAGCCACGTGCCGCCGCCTCCGGAGGAGAGCACGAGCACGCCGCCCGGGTTCAGCAGGCGCGTCAGCTCCCGCAGCGGCCGGTTGCCGACCAGGTCGAGGATCACGTCGAAGCGCCGCCCCGCCTGAGCGAAGTCGGCCCGGGTGTAGTCGATCACCTCGTCCGCACCGAGCGACCGGACCAGCTCGACGTTCCTCGTCCGGCACACCCCGGTGACCTCGGCGCCCAGCGCCTTGGCGACCTGCACCGAGAACGTGCCGACGCCCCCGGAGGCGCCGTTGACCAGGACCGACTGCCCGGCCCGCAGCCTGCCCGCGTCGCGCAGGCCCTTCAGCGCGGTGTTGCCCGCGACGGGGACCGCGGCCGCCTCCTCGAAGCTCAGCCCGCCGGGCATGGCCGCCAGGAACTTCTCCGGCACCCGCGCGTACTCGGCGTAGGCCCCGGCCACGACCTCGCCGTACACCGCGTCACCCGGCCCGAACCGCGTCACGCCGGGCCCCACCGCCTCCACCACGCCGGCCAGGTCGTGGCCGGGCACCCGATGCCGGGGCCGGCGCGGGCCCAGCACCAGCCGGGCCGCGTACGGCACGCCCCTGGTGGTGACCAGGTCGCCGAAGTTGACCGACGAGGCGCGCACCCGTACCAGCACCTCGCCGTCACCGGGCACCGGCTGGTCCACCTCTCCGACTTCTAAGATCCCGGGCGGGCCGTACACCCGCTGCACGATCGCCTTCATGCCTTCCTCCTCCGTGCCCGGACGAACCCGTTGATCGAGTCGTTGACCGCCATGAGGACCACGACGATCACGACCACCCACGTCACCACGCCCTCGGGCCAGCCCATGGCCTCCAGGAACGCGTCGTTCAGCAGCGCCCCGCCCGCCGTCACCCACACGCCGAGCACGACGAACGCCAGTCCCATCACCGCGTGCGCCACCGCCTGGGGGACGCCCCAGCCCACGTAGTAGCCGACCAGGTCGAAGCCGATCCGTACGGCGGCGAAGACCACCGCCAGGTACAGCCAGCCGGACTCCCACAGCCCCGGCGAGATCACCGGGACCGGCCCGTAGAGCTGGACCAGCACCAGCAGGCAGATCAGCACCGTCGCGACCGAGGTGCCGCCGATCAGCGACGTGCGGTCGATCCGCCGCGCGGGCAGCTCGGGCAGCGTGGCCGGATCCCACCGGGCCGGCCGTCTGTCGCGCATCGACGGCGCCCGCTGGACGGCCGCGAACACCAGCGTCACCCAGAACGCGATGTGCATCGCCACCGTCAGCGCGATCCCGGTCGCCTCCCACAGCGCCCGCCCGGCGGGCCCGCCCTGCGCGAACCCCACCACGCTCGCCCCCAGGAACACCAGCGGGACGGCGGTCGTCAGCAGCGTCTTCAGCAGGCGCGTGTAGCTCAGGTAGAGCGCGGGCCCGATCAGGTGGAGCGGCCGGCCCGCGTACTCGGCGGCCAGCCGGGCCGGGTCGCCGAGCGCGGTGAGCGCCTCCACCTCGGCCCGCGACTCGTCCTCGCCCGTCCGGAGCCGCACCTCGACGGCGTCCGCGATCGAGGAGCGCAGCTCCAGCTCGATGTCGCGGCGCTGCCCTTCGGGGATGCCGCGCAGCGCCTCGGCGACGTAGCGGTCGGTGAGCGTGGTCATTCGTCGTCCCTGAGCTTGGTGAAGGCGGTGTGCAGCTCGTCCCAGTCGCGGGACAGGATGTCGGCCAGCTCGGCCCCGTCGGGGCTGGTCACGTAGTACTTGCGCGGGCGCGACTCGTCGGTGTTCCACTCGGCGGTCAGCAGTCCCTGCTTCTCCAGCCGGCGCAGCAGCGGGTAGAGCGTGTTGGCGTCGACCGCGAACCCGCAGCTCTCCAGCGTCTCCAGCAGCGCGTAGCCGTAGCCGGGGCGGCGCAGGATCAGCAGGCAGGCCAGCACGATGGTGCCCCGCCGGATCTCCTGGCGGTGCGTGGCCAGTACGTCATCCTCTATCACGTCTCACACGATACTGTGTGCCACACAGTACGGACAAGAGGGAAATTCCCGGCATGCCGCGGACGTTGATCAGGTCATGACCCAAGGACCGGCGCCTCGGCCCCTCTCTGACGAAGCCCTCTCCGACCTGCTCGGCAAGCAGCGGTTCGGCACGCTCGCCACCGTCAAGCGCAGTGGCCACCCCCATCTGACGACCATGCTGTACAGCTGGGACCCCGAGGCCCGCATCGTGCGGTTCTCGACGACGGCCGACCGGATCAAGGTCCGGCATCTGCGGCACAACCCGCGTGCGGCACTGCACGTGCAGGGCGGCGACGTGTGGTCGTTCGCCGCCGCCGACGGCGAGGCCGAGGTCTCCGAGATCACGACGGTTCCCGGCGACGCGGTGGGGCGGGAACTGCTCGCGATGATCCCGGAGGACGCGAAGCCCGAGGACGGGGACGCGTTTCTGGAGCAGTTGGTCGCCGAGCGCCGGATGGTCATCCGCTTGAAGGTGGACCGGTTGTACGGGACGGCGCTCGACATCGACGGCTAGGCCCTGTCGCGTCCGGCAGCGGCTCTCATTGATCCACAATCTGCTTCCAAGGCCGGCCGGAGATCCTTTCGTGTGTCTTACTCACGAAAGGAGATGACCGAATGAACAGAAAGCGCAAGGCCGTCATGGTCATGGCCATGTTCTTCTCGGTGGGCGCCGCGACCCTGATCAGCGCCGGTCCCGCCGCGGCCATGCCGCCGAACTGCGACTTCTATGTGTGCGAGGGGCAGGGCGGCGGAGGAGGCGGCGGCGGCACCCCCGGGGGTGGCGGCACCCCCGGTGGCGGTGGCGGCGGTGGTGGCGGCGGGACCCCCGACGGCGGTAGCGGAAGCCCCGACGGCGGGACCGGCGGCGGCGACCGATACCCCGATGGACCGCCCCCCTGGGACATCTGCGACATTGAGCGCAACGCCCCAGGATGTCGCTGAACGCCGACTGAGAGCACGTAACGCGTTCATCGTCGCGGCCTAGCGATACGCGGAGAGTGCGAACCCCTCCAGGGCGTCCGCACTCTCCGTCGCAGTCACCGTACGCGCAGGTCGGCGAAGAGCGCGCGGTGGTCGGAGCCCGGCACGTCGTGGACCCGCGTCGCCACCGCCGCGCCGCGGCCGTCGGTCAGCACGTGCGAGATGGCCACCAGCGGCGGCAGCACCCGATTCGGCCAGGTCGGCGCCAGCCCGTTCCCGGTGGCCGCCGCGGCGTCGGTGTAACCGGTGCCGAGCAGCCGCCGGAACACGACATGGTCCAGCGTCGCGTTGAAGTCGCCGGCCAGGACGCGCGGCGGACCCCCGGCCTGGGCGGGCGGCAGGTTCGAGAGCCCCGCCTCCCACTCGTCCACGGTCCACGGCACCGGCGCCACCGGGTGCACGACCACTACTTCCACGGCCGGGCCGCCGGGCAGTGCCACCTGCGCCACCGGCATGTGGTGCCCCACCCGCCGGAACAGCCCCGAACGCTCGCGCAGCGGGTGACGCGCGTAGATGCCGCTGCCTTCCGGCCCGCGCGGCATCGGCTGGGTGACCTCGTACGGCAGCAGCTTCTTCAGCCCCGCCGCCGTCAGGCGCTCCCGCGCGGCCCAGGTCAGCTCCTGCACGCTGAACACGTCCACGTCGAGCTTCCGTACGAGGTCGACGATCACCTGGGCGTCACCCCGGCCGCCGTTGAGGTTCGCGGTCAGCAGCCGCAGCGGCCGTCCCCCGGCGGGCGCCTCTCCCGCGACGGCGCGCGGCACCACCAGCCAGGCCAGGCAGACGCAGACCGCCAGCAGGACCGCCACGGCCGCCCGGCTCCTGGCCCACAGCGCGCACGCCAGCGCCACGAGCGCCGCCACCCCGAAGTACGGAGTGAACGACACCAGCGGCACCAGGAGGAACCCGGTCTCCAGACCGCCCAGCCGCATCGCCGTCCCGGCCGCGAACACCACCGCCACCACGACGGTCAGCCGCGCCGTCCGAGCCCGCCGCGGCCGGGCCCGCACCGGCCCCTCCACAACCTCTTGCTTGAGCACGGCCACGAATCTAGGCGGCCATTCTTAAACTCCCATGAGCGTCAGGCGGGTGCGGGCTCCTCGACCAGCGCGACGCGGACGGCCGACGGGTCGTCCCCGGTGAGCGGCACCGCGAACACCGCCGTCCGGGCGCCCGCGCTGTAGACCACGAACCGGGTCCCGTCCTCGTCCCACGTCTCCCGGATGTCCGAGGAGAGCCGCGAGGACGCCGAGCAGTACGCGGGGCTGAGGTAGAGCAGCCGCAGCGAGGTCTCCAGCGGCACGTCGCCCGGCGGCGGCACGGAGAGCGGCCCGCGCATCCGTACGAGGAAGCGCCGCGACGGCGTGAGCCAGTAGCGGTCCAGCTCCGCCGAGAGCGCCAGCAGGATCACGACCTCCACCACCACGAGCGCCGCGACCGGCGGGTGCGGCCCCGCTGTCATCGACAGGAGGCCCGCGGCGAGAAGGAGCCCCGCCCTGCCGAATCCGCGCCGGTCGGCAGGGCGGGAGTGGGCGCCGAGGCAGCCGCACGACGAGGTGGGCGCGGCGACGTGGGCGTAGCCGAGATACGCCAGGAACCCGGCGGCGAGCACGGCGGCGGCCGCGCCCTCGGCGGCGGAGTACGGCGGCAGCACCAGCGCCGCGGCCACCGCCACCTCCACCAGCCCCACGGCGACGAGCGCCGGGACCGCGCGCGCCGCGCCGACGAGCCGGGCCAGTGCGGTCTGCCCGGCCTGGGCCCGCGTCCGGCGGCTGAACAGCTTCACCAGGCCCGCCCAGCCGAGGAAGAAGGCCAGGACGTACGGCTGCGACGCGGCGATCCCGTGCATGCGGTGCCTCCTTAGTGGGGGGAGAAGACGGTGGCGATGTCGACCTCGTTCGTGTCGGGCCGCCAGGCGCCGAGGATCTGCACGTGCTGGCTCACCTTGAGCATCGACAGGTCGGCGGTCGGCGGCGCCTGCGCCTGGATCGCGACGGACTTGCCGGGCACGACGTGGCACAGCACTTCTTTGCCGTGGTGGTCCAGGTGGAGCTTGCCGTCGGTGATGTTCTTGATGTGGCCCTTGATGTTCACGATGTTGAGCCAGACCGACTCGGCGGCGAGCATCCCGTCGGGCATCCGCACCCCGCGGGCGTAGAGGCCGTCACCCGGCTTCGCCGCCTCGAACGGGACCGGGCCGAGCTTCCACAGGCTGGTCCCGTTCACGATCCGGATGGTGTGGAACACCATGTTCGAGCCCAGGACGAGCAGCGTGTCGTCCTTGATCGTACGGATCCTGCCCTCGGCGAAATCGGGGTCGGGGGCGCCGGGTTCGGCGTCGTACGCGGTCTCCGCGAAGGCCGCCTCCGGCCCGAGCGAGCCGAGCGCGGTCGCGGCCACGACGGTGGCGCCGCCGCCGAGCACGGCGGACTTGAGCAGGTCTCTTCTGCTGGTCATCGCCGCCTCCTCAGCCGGTCGCGATCTCGCACGGCCGCAGGCCGGCGGAGAGGCTGGCGATGCGGCTGAAGGCCGCCGGGGTGAGGTCGATCAGCCGGTTGTCGGCGCAGGTGGCGCCGCAGCAGCTGCGCTCGCCGCAGAACAGGTCGGTCTGCGGCCCGCAGTCGGCGATCGTGGTGACGACGCTGGCGCCGCCGCACAACGCCGTGGTGCGGTGGCGGAAGCCGCAGGTCCGGCGCGACAGCCCGACGCCGCACCGGTCGGGCCGGGTGATCGACCAGCAGGCGTCGGAGGTGTTGGGCCAGGCGTGCTGGAGGCTGCCGGAGTTGCAGGTGCCGCACGCTCCCTTGCCGGTGCTGCTGCACGGCCCCCACGCGGTGCCGCAGCAGAACCAGGAGACTTCGCCTGTGACGGGGCCGAGTAAGTCGGCGGGCGGGTCGGGGGACTTGCTTCGAGCCATGCGAGTTCCTCTCTACGGGTGCGCTCGCTGCTGAAGGTCTCTGACTTGATCCATGAATAACATGTAAGAATTTTTCGTCAATGCCCCGTTCCTGAAAACCCAACGCGCCCGGGGTCGCCACCCGGGCGCGTGATCGACGGCGTGTCAGTAGCTGAACGTCGTCGCCCCGTCCCCGATCCAGCGCCACATCGGCACCGTGCCCCCCAGCTCGGCGGACTCGATGAGCCGCGCCGGCGCTGGTGGCTCGTGCTGTCCCGGTCGCGCGGCGTCGACGTGTGCGACAGCGACCCCGGCTTCCCCATCGGCGTCTGGCTGGAGACCGAGGTGCCGGTGCTCACCCGGGTCTGGCTGGGGGAGACGACGTGGGCGGCGGCGCTGCGGGCCGAGGCGCTCCGGCTGACCGGCGACAGCGCGTCCTGCCGGGCGCTGCCCGCCTGGCTGGACGTCAGTCCGTTCGCCGCCGTCGAGCGCGCGTCCGAGCCGCTGTCGCGCTGGCCGCGCGGGTGAGGCGACCGTTACACTAAGTGTGCGATCCATCTCTTTCAGTGACCTCGGGAGTTCGCATGCGTAGGTCCCCTCGCTCGCTCGCCGTTCTCCTGACGGCCCTCTGCGTCGCCGTCACCCCGGTGACGCCCGCCGCGGCCGACCTTCTCGGCAAGCGCTACATCGCCTCCTACCACTCCGAGGCGGGCTGCCTCAAAGCGGGGCAGGAGGGCGTGCGCAAGCGGCAGTGGACCAAGCCCCAGTGCATCAGGTCCTTCTACGCGCTGGGCACCTGGGACCTTTGGGTGGGCTAGCGCCCGCCGTCCGGTGGCAGGCGCGCGGCCCCCACCTCGCCGGGATGGCCGCCGCGCTGCTGCTGGCGGTGCTGGTGACCAGGGCCGCGGTGACGCTGCCGGAATGGGGGCGGCTCTCCTCCGGCGCGGCGCTGATGACGGCCGAGGTGACCCGGCTGGTGGTGGGCCTGCCGGTGTGCGTCGTCGGGGTGCTGCTCCTGGCCGACCGCTACGCCCGCCGCAGGGGCGCGCTCGTGCTGGCCGCCGGAGTCGTGTGGATCGTTCCGCCCGCGATGTCCGACGTGCTCGCCGCCGTGGAGCGGCCGGGGCCGCCCGTCGCCGCCGCCGCGATCCTGCTCGCCGCGGCCGGCACCGCCTGCCAGCCGCTGACGGTGCTGCTCTTCCCGCTGTGCCTGCTGCCCCGCCCGGCCGTGCGGTGGCCGAGGACTGCCGTGATCGTGACCGCCGCCGCCGCGAGCATCCAGTACGCGGTCGTCTGGGGGCTGGGCACCCCCGGCTCGGCCCGGTTCGCCAGCCCGTGGGCCGGCACCGCGCCCGCCACGTGGGCCGCCGGCCTGCTGCACGACAGCCAGGTCGCGCTCGACTGGCTGGCGCCGGTCGTGACGGCGGCGGTGACCGCCGAGCTGGCCCGCGCGGCGTCGAAGGCCGGGCGGGGGAGCGCGGCCCGGTGGGTGATCGCCGCGGCCTGCCCGCTCTACGCCTGCCTCCTGCTCTCCGACCTGTGGGGTGAGAGCTGGACGATGGTGGCCCGGTCGGCCGGGGTGGTGCTGTGGGTCGCGATGATCGGGCTGGCCGCCTCGCACGGCGGGCTGTGGCGCCTGGAGCGGGTGACCAGCCACCGCATGGCCCGCGCGTTCGTCCTGGCGGTGCTGGTCATCGCCGTCACCTGCGCCGCCATGGCGGCCTGGGCGGCCCTGCCCACCGGGCGCACCACCGTCACGGCCGTGGTCGCGGGCTGCGCGCTGGTGACGGGATGGGCCGCCCGGCCGCTCGTCCGGCACGCCGTCCTGGCCGTCGAACGCGCCTTCTACGGGCCGCGCGCCCGGCCGCACGAGGCGGTGCGGGCGCTGGCCGTCCGGTTGCAGCAGGCCCCGCACCCCGGCGACGTGCCCGAGCAGATCTGCCGCGGCGTCGTCGAGGATCTGGGGTTGTCGGGCGCGCGGATCGCGCTGGAGACCCGCGCCGGCGCCCGCCTGCTGGCCGCCGCCGGGGCCCCGGTCGACGGCCCGGCGCAGGTCTTCCCGCTGCGTCACCACGGGGAGGTGGTGGGCAGGCTGGAGGTGGCCCGCGACGGGGCGAGCACCCCGGCCGAGCGCGACAGCGAGCTGCTGGCGCTGCTCGCCGACCAGGCCGGGCCGGCGCTGGCCGCGCTGCGGTTCGGCGAGGAGGCGCAGGCGGCCCGTGAGCGGCTCGTGCTGGCGCGTGAGGAGGAACGCCGCCGCCTGCGGCGCGAGATCCACGACGGTCTCGGCCCTCAGCTCGCCGCGGTGCAGCTCCGGCTCGGCGTCGCGCAGGCGTGCGGGCAGGCGTCTCCCGCCGCGCGGGCCCATCTGGGCACGGCGGCGGAAGTGCTCGTCGAGGCGCTGGCCGAGATCCGTCGCATCACGGCGGGGCTGGCTCCCGCCACGCTGGTCGAGCGCGGCCTGCTGGACGCCACCCGCATCCTGGCGCACCGCCTCACCACGGACTCTGTACGGGTCACGGTCACGGCCGGGCCGCTTCCCGCGATGGCCCCGGCGGTGGAGACGGCCGCGTACCGCATCGCCGCCGAGGCCGTGACCAACGCGGTGCGGCACGCCCGCGCCCGCCACGTCGAGGTGGCCTTCACCACCGCCCCCGGCGCCCTCACCGTCACCGTCACCGACGACGGGACCGGCTTCGGCGCGGACACGATCCCTGGCACCGGCCTCCTCTCGGTCACCGAACGCGCCGAGGAGGTCGGCGGCCACGCCGACCTCCACCCCACCCCCACCGGCACCACCATCACCGCCACCCTCCCCACCCCACCCCCACCGGCCCTTCCAGACCACCCCGGACGTCCGGACCGTGGTCATCCCCCCGCCCCCAGCAGTGGGATCGTGGTCGCCCCCCGGACCACCCCGCCTCCGGCGGTGGGGTCGTGACCGTCACCCCCTGCACCTCCGGACTGACCTCGGCGGTGGGGTCGTGAGCGCAGCCCTCCCGGTGCTCCGGACCGCCCTCGGCGTCCGGATTGTGACCGTCACCCTTCCGGACCTTCGCCCCGCCCTCGGCGTCACCTTCCGGCTCCTCCGAACTGACCTCAGCGGTGGGATCGTGGGCGCCGCTCTCTCGGTCTTTCGGACCGTCCTCGGTGGCGGGATTGTGGCCGTTGCACTCCCGGTCCTCCGGACCGCCCTCGGTGTCCGGATCGTGATTGTTCCGATCCCGGACCTAGGCCTCGCCTCCGGCGGCGGGATCGTGACCGTCACCCCCCGCACCTCCCTGACTTCGGCGGTGGGATTGTGAGCGCTGCCCTCTCGGCCCTCCGGACCGCCCCCGGCGTCCGGAGGGTGATTGTCCCGCTCCTGAGCCTTCGCCCCGCCGCCGGCGGCGGGATCGTGACCGTCACCCCCCGGCTCCTCCGGACCGCCCCCGGCGGCGGGGTCGCTGGGCTTTCTGGTTTCCGTCGGTGTGCCGGGGTTTTTGGTTCGGGGGAGGGTTGGATGAGTGAGGGTGGGTCGATGGCTGGTGCGGGGCCGTGGCGGGTGTTGGTGGTTGACGATCATCCGCTGTTCAGGGAGGGGCTGGCGGCGGCGCTGGGTCTGGACGGTGAGTTCGTGGTGGTGGCGCAGGCCGCCACCGGGGAGCAGGCGCTGGTGGAGGCCGAGCGGACGGGCCCGGATCTCGTGGTGATGGACCTGGGCCTGCCGGGACAGTCCGGCATCGAGACCACCCGCCAGCTGCTCAGGGCGCGGCCGGAGGTCAGGGTGCTGGTGATGACGATGTCGGAGGACGACGACAGCCTGCTCGCCGCCATGCGCGCCGGCGCCCGCGGGTACCTGCTCAAGGGCGCTGTACGCGAGGAGATCCTGCTCGCCCTGCGTACGGTCGGGCTGGGTGGCGCGGTGTTCAGCCCGCACATGGCCGGACGGCTGGCCGGGTTGTTCGCCGCCCACTCCGCCGCGCCGGCCAGGGAGGCGTTCCCGACCCTGACCGGACGCGAGCGCGAGGTCCTCGACCTGCTGGCCCGCGGGCTCGGCTACGGGCAGATCGCCCAGCGGCTGTTCGTCACGGACAAGACCGTGCGCAACCACGTGGGCTCGATCTTCGCCAAGCTCCAGGTCCACGACAGGGCGGCGGCGATCGCCCGGGCGAGGGACGCGGGGCTGGGCTCGGGATGACCGGAGGGCCGCCATCCCGGGCCCGCCCGCCGGGTCACCGGTCGGTCCACAGGTTCCACAGCCAGCCCTCCGCGCACTGGTACCGCGACCAGTGGCCGCGGTCGATGCCCTGCTGGCCGGCGGTGATGCAGTCGCTGTGGAAGAGGAACTTGCCCCGGTGGATCGGCAGGTGGTCGGCGGCCGCGGAGGCGGCGAGAGGGGCGGCGGCCATCGTGACGACGAATCCGGCGATGGCGAGCAGCTGCTTCATGGTGATGTTCCCTTCTGGATGTCGGGGCCGGTGGTGGTCACCGGCTCTTCCGGACATCTGAAGCTTCGCCCGCCCCCGTTCCCGGGCGCATGGGTCACCTGACCTGTCCGTTCCCGGGTTCTGATACACCCATTTTCGTACCAGTGTTGTGACGGTGCGTTGACGAGCTGCCGCAATTCAGAGTGATTACGGTATTTGGCGTGGCAGGATTGTCGGTGAAGGGGTGGGGCGACGGAGGCATAGAGGAGCGCTTATGCCGACTTATCGCAATATGAGAGGTCTGACCGAAATCGTGGGCGGGGATTTCCAGCGGACCGGGCCGACCGCGTTGCGCATATTGGTGGGCTCGCAGCTGCGCAGGCTGCGGGAGGAGCGGAACATCACCCGCGAGCGTGCCGGTTACGCCATTCGCGGATCGCATTCCAAGATCAGCCGGATGGAGGGCGGGCGCTGCGGGTTCAAGATCCGCGACGTGGAGGACCTGCTCACCCTGTACGGCGTCGTCGAGCGGGCCGAGCGCGCGACGCTGCTGCTCCTGGCCGAGCAGGCCAACCGGCACGGCTGGTGGCACGACTACCGCGACGTGGTGCCCGACTGGTTCGAGGAGTATCTCGGGCTGGAGCAGGACGCGGAGCTGATCCGTACGCACGAGATCCAGTACGTCCCCGGCCTGCTGCAGACGGAGGACTACGCGCGCGCGGTGATCGCCAGGGGCCACGGCGGCGAGAGCCGCGAGCGGGTCGAGTCGCGGGTCGCGCTGCGGATGCGCCGCCGGGAGCTGCTGGCTTCCTCCGGCCGCAGGCTCTGGGCCATCGTGGACGAGGGCGCGCTGCGCCGGCTGGTCGGTGGCCGCGACGTCATGCGCGCCCAGCTCGGCCACCTCGTCGAGATGGCCGGGCTGGCGCACGTCACCCTGCAGGTGCTGCCGTTCAGCGTCGAGGTCGCGGTCGGCGGCGTCGGCCCCGTCACCCT
Organism: Nonomuraea sp. C10; assembly: GCF_008017515.1. NCBI lineage: Bacteria > Bacillati > Actinomycetota > Actinomycetes > Streptosporangiales > Streptosporangiaceae > Nonomuraea > Nonomuraea sp. C10. The sequence goes on along the minus strand of NZ_VPFF01000003.1, from coordinate 456,863 downwards.
GCTGCGCTTCCCCCAGGCCGAGCTGGACGACATCGTCTACCTCGAACAGCTCGCCAGCGCCCAGTACCTCACGAAGGACGCGGAGGCGCACCCGTACCGGCATCTGCTGAACGAGCTCAGCGTGCACGCGCCCCCGCCCAAGGCCACGCCGGGCATCCTGCGCCGGATCATGGAGGAGCTGTAGGGCCTACGGTTTGCGGGCGACGCCGACCAGGGCGTCCACCTCCTTGAGCTCGGCCAGCGGGTCAGGGTCGGGCCGCCAGAAGGGGATGGACGCCACCCCGGGCTCGACCAGCTCCAGGCCGTCGAAGAACGCGCCGAACTCCTCCCTGGAGCGGAGGTTGTAGGGCACCGCGTCGCCCTCGTTGTAGTCCTCCTGGGCCTGGTCGAGGGCCTCGCCGGTGACGAGGTTGACGCCGTCCCACAGGGCCAGGTAGCTGCCGGGCGGCAGCCCGTCCATCAGCCTGGCCACGATCGCGTGCGCGCCCTCCTCGTCGGTCACGAAGCCCACGATGCCCATCAGCATCAGCGCGACGGGCTGGGTGAGGTCCAGCGTCTTGGCCGCGGCGGCGAGGATCGCCTCGGGGTCGCGCAGGTCGGCCTCGACGTAGTCGGTGGCGCCTTCCGGCGTGCCGACCAGGAGCGCGCGGGCGTGGGTCAGCACCAGCGGGTCGTTGTCCACGTAGACCACGCGGCAGGTGGGGTCGGCCCGCTGCGCGACCTCGTGGGTGTTGTCGACCGTCGGCAGTCCCGTCCCCACGTCGAGAAATTGGCGGACACCTGCCTCATTGACCAGATAACGCACGATACGGGCGAGCAAGTGACGAGATAGCCGAGCGATATGCACAATGTCCGGAAATGCTTGGCTGAACTGGTCGCCCGCCACGCGATCGACGTCGTAGTGGTCCTTGCCGCCGAGCCAGTAATTCCACATCCGCGCGGCATGGGGAACGGTGGTGTCGATTCGGGAGCCGGGGGGAGGGGTTTCACCCGTCATGTGAGTTACTCCTCTTTTGTCGGGATGCGCCGATCTTCAACGTAGCCGCCGCACCCCTCCCTTTTCCAGCGGCCGGTGTCAGAGGGCTCCGGTGTTCTGCGCGGCCTGGTAGACCTCCATCGCCTCGTCCCCGAAGAAGGGGCCGAACATGAAGCCGGGCGCGAAGTCGTACGTGAAGCTGTTGACCGAGTTGAGCATGCCCAGCCCGGTCGACTCGTTGAACCCGAGGAACCAGCCGCCGCCGCTCGACCCGCCCGTCATGTTGCAGCGCACCCCCTGGCCCCTGGTCGCGACCGGGTCGTTGAACGCCCGCCCGCTGCAGTAGATCAGGGTCGAGCCGTCGAACGGCGACGCCGCCGGGTAGCCGAACGCGAACATCTGCCGCTGCCGCGCCTGGTTGAACGCCACCCCCTGCCCGCCCACGACGTCGGTCAGCGTCCGTCCCTGCAGCGGCGCCACCACGGCGGCGGCGATGTCGAAGTTGATGTCCTCGCGGGCGTTCCACTGCTGCGTGGTGAACAGCCTGGTCGCCACCCAGGTGCCGAAGGGGCGGCGGCCGTTGTCGAAGGCCGGCACGAAGGCCACGTTGCGGTGCGCGGCGCCGTTCAGCTTGACGCAGTGTCCCGCGGTCATCACCACGCTCTCGTTCGCGCTGGTCACGGCCGTTCCCGAGCAGGAGGCGTTGGCGCCCTCGGCGGTGGTGAAGAACAGCCGCCCGCTGGTGCGCACGACGGCCCCGCCGTCGGTCCACCGGAGGCCGGGGCTGTTGGGCACGGCTTGCTGGGTCTGGGTGCCGCGGGCCTGGTTCCCGGAGCCCTGGGTGCGCCACGGCGTCCGCTGCGTGGCCCGCTGCCCTGTCTGAGCCGCATCGCCCCTGGCCGCCCAGGGCTCACCCCGGGTGGGCCCGCTCGACCGGGCGGCGCGCCGGGGTGCCGCCATGGTGTCCATCGGCTGCGCGGCCAGCATCCGCTGCGTGGTCCAGTACTGCAGGACGGTCCTGCGCTCCGACGACGAGTCCGCGCCGGACCACCGGACGGGCCGGTGATCGGCCGTACCGGTTGCCTGTGCCTGCGCGGGGACGAGCGCGCCCGCTAAGGCGAGCGCGGCGACGGAGAGCAGGGCGACTCTGCGGTGCATGAAGTACCTCCCGAAGACCGGAATCTGCCATCAGGAGGTACGCACGGACCCGCCCATCTTTCTCAAGCCGATCACATATGGGTATGGCGGGACGCTCGGAAACAGGGCGGTCGTCGGCCCGTGAGGTAGGGTGGGTTCACCGCGCAAGCCGTTCGCTCACCTTGGAGCCCCAGCTCAGGTGACCGGCTTCGGGTAGCCGACCTCCCCTCTTCGGCCCCGTCGCGCGCCCCCGACGTTTTTCATCTCCGAACGGAGAACCGCATGACCATCCGTACCACCGTCCAGGTGTCCGGTGAGATCGACCTTCACACGGGCGTGAAGCTGCGCCGGCAACTGCTGAACGCGCTCTGCCACGCCACGGACACGCTCGTGCTCGACCTGTCGCGGGTCACCTTCTGCGACGCCTCCGGGCTGTCCGTCCTGGTCGAGCTCCGCAACCGGGCCCGGGCCAAGGGCGTCACCATCCAGCTGGCCGGGCCGAGCCCGTTCATGTCCCGGCTGCTGCGCATCACCGGCCTGTACGGCGGCCTCGTCGAGGCCGCCTGACCACCACCCCGCGGCGGCGGCACTTTGTCCAATCGGACGCGAAAGTCGGTCATCCCGCCGCCGATTGGGTCCTCCTCTATCGGCGTAACCCGGGTTACATTCACGTTGATCTGCCCTCACTTATCCCTCACGTTGACCGAAGGGAGAGGCATGAGAGCGAGAACCGCGATCGCGGCCATGACTGCTGCGGCGATCCTCATGCCGGCCGCGGCCGCCCAGGGCGCGGAGACCACCAGCGCCCCGCCCCCCGATGACCGGTTTCAGAAGGTGACGCTGAACGACAACCCCGGCGAGCCGATGGACCTGGCGGTGTTACCCGACTCCAGGGTGCTCCACACGACCAGGAAAGGCGAAATCTGGTTACACGACCCGAAGACCGGGCTCAACACGCTGGCCGCCGACCTCGACGTCTACCAGCATGACGAGGAGGGCCTGCAGAGCATCGCCCTCAGCCCCGGCTTCGGGAAGGGGTCCAAGAAGGACGACTGGGTCTACCTCTACTACTCGCCGCCGCTCGACACCCCGATCGACGACCCCTCGACGCCCGGCGTGAACGAGGGCGACGCCCCGTTCACCGGCGCCCCCGAGGACTTCGAGCCGTTCGAGGGTCTGATCCGGCTGTCGCGGTTCCGCTTCACCGGCGCCACCGTCGACCTGCGCACCGAGCAGCGCATCCTGGACGTGCCGGTGGACCGCGGCATCTGCTGCCACGTCGGCGGCGACATCGTCTTCGACGCCAAGGGCGACCTCTACCTGTCGACCGGCGACGACACCAACCCGTTCTTCTCCGACGGCTACACCCCGATCGACGAGCGGGCCGACCGGAACCCGGCGTTCGACGCCCAGCGCAGCTCCGGCAACACCAACGACCTGCGCGGCAAGATCCTGCGCATCAGCCCGCGCGACGACGGGTCCTACGCGATCCCGTCAGGCAACCTCTTCCGGCGCGGCACTCCCGGGACCCGGCCCGAGATCTACGCGATGGGCCTGCGCAACCCGTTCCGCATCGAGCTGAACCGGTCCAACGGTGACCTCTACGTCGCCGACTACTCGCCCGACGCCCGCAACGCCGATCCCGCGCGCGGCCCGGCCGGCACCGGGAAGTGGACGGTCATCCGCAAGGCCGGCAACTACGGCTGGCCCTACTGCGCGACCGCGCGGCTCCCGTACACCGACTACGACTTCGCGACCGGGACGTCCGGCGCGGCGTTCGACTGCGCCGCGCCCGTCAACGAGTCGCCGCACAACACCGGGCGGCGCGAGCTGCCTCCCGTCGTCCAGCCGGACGTGTGGTACTCCTACGGCCAGTCGGCGGAGTTCCCCCAGCTGGGCACCGGCGGCATCGGGCCGATGGCCGGCCCCGCCTACGACTTCGACCAGCGTGACACGCGCGGCCGCGACGCCGTGGGCTGGCCGCGTCACTACGACGGCGTCCCGCTGTTCTACGAGTGGACCCGCGACTACGTCAAGGCGTTCCACCGGGGCGGGCGGATCGAGGACGTGCTCCCCTCGTTCGTCTTCGACAACCCGATGGACATGGAGTTCGGCCCCGACGGCGCGCTCTACGTGCTGGAGTACGGCGACGGCTTCTTCCAGGAGAACCCGGACGCCCAGCTCGCCCGCATCGACTACATCGGCAACACCGGCAACCACACCCCCGTCCCGGCCGCCTCGGCGTCGGCGACCGCCGGGCAGGCGCCGCTCACCGTCCAGTTCACCGGCGCGGGCACCACCGACGCCGACGGCGACAGGCTCAGGTACGCCTGGGACTTCGACGCCGACGGCAGGGTGGACTCCCGCAGCCCCGAGGCCGCGTTCACGTTCACCGAGAACGGCCTGTACAACGCCACGCTCCGGGTCAGCGACCCGAGCGGCAGGTCGGCCTCGACGTCGGTGCGGATCGTGGTCGGCAACGACACCCCGGTCGTCGAGATCCTCCGCCCGGCCGAGGGCGACCCGTTCGCGTTCGGCGACGTGGTCGAGTTCGAGGTGCGGGTCACCGACGACCAGCCGGTCGACTGCGCACGCGTGACCGTGGACTACATCCTCGGCCACGACGACCACGGCCACCCGCAGACCACGGCCCGCGGCTGCACCGGCTCCATCCAGACCACCGAGCCAGGCGGCCACGACCCGGAGAACGACGACCTCACCGGCGTCTTCGTCGCGGGCTACACCGACCCGGGCACCGGTGGCCTCCCCGAGCTGACCGGCACCGACCAGGTCGTCCTCCAGCCCACCCGTTAGGAGAACCCCATGTGCTACGGCTACGGCCCCAGCCGGCGGTCGCTGCTCGCCGCCGGGCTCGGCCTCGGCGCGGGCGCGCTCGCCGCCGCCTCCCCAGCCGCCGCGGCGTCGCCGCACCGGCCGCACCACAAGCACCGCGTCCCCCCGGGCCAGATCAGCATGCAGCTCTGGACCGTACGCGACGACCTCGCGCAGAACTACGACGCCACCCTCGCCTACCTCGCCGAGATCGGCTACCCGCGGATCGAGGTCGCGCTCGGCTACTTCGGGCGTACGGCGAAGCAGCTCCGCGAGTTCCTGGACGGGCTCGGCATCCGGGCCACCTCCAGCCACGACGGCATCAGCCCGGATGACGCCGCCCTGGAAACCAAGATCGAGAACGCGCTGACCCTCGGCCAGACCTACATGGTCGTGCCGTACCTCAACTCCGACAGCCTGGACCAGTGGAAGGCCTGGGCCGAGCGGATGAACGTCGAGGCGCGGGCCGCCCGCGAGGCCGGGCTGAAGTACGGCTACCACAACCACGCCCACGAGTTCACCATCGACCTCGGCGGCGGCCGGACGCCGTGGGACGTGCTCACCGCCGAACTCGACCCGCGCCTGGTCCACCTGGAGATCGACATCTACTGGGCGGTGACCGGCGGCGTCGGCCGCGGCGCCCGGGACCCGGTGCGGTTCGCGATCGACGTCATCAAACGGGCGCCGCAGCGCGTGCTGCAGTACCACGTGAAGGACCGTCACCTGGACGGCGACATGGCCGACCTGGGGACGGGCACGATCGACTTCCGGCGGGTGTTCGACGCGCACCGCGTCAACGAGTACATCGTGGAGAACGACACCCCGGACGTGACGCCGAGGCAGACGTCCGAGGTCGGCTACCGCTACCTGAGGAAGCTCCGTTACTAGGGACGGCGACCGGGCGGCCCCCCCGCGGGCCCGCCCGGTCCACCCTCCGGGCGACACTGGAGCCGTGCTCGACGAACTCGGCTCCGTGCCCGCCTTCGACCGCTTCGCCACCGTCGACGAGGTGAACGCCCGCCTCGGCTCACTCGCCGACAGTCATCCCGGCGTGGCGACCCTGCGCAGGATCGGCACCTCCCGTCTCGGCGACCCGCTGCTCTGCCTCACGGTCGGCGACGGGCCGAGACACGCGATCGTCGCGGCCGGCCCGCACCCGAACGAGCCCATCGGCGGGCTGACCGTCAGCCACCTGGCCGCCCGGCTCTGCGCCGACGGCGAGCTGCGCCGCGGCAGCGGCTACACCTGGCATCTCGTCGCCTGCCTCGACCCCGACGGCACCCGGCTCAACGAGGGCTGGTTCGCCGGCCCGTTCACCAGGACCCACTACGCGCGGCACTTCTACCGGCCCGCCCCGGACGAGCAGGTGGAGTGGACGTTCCCGTTCGCCTACAAGCGCTCCTACTTCGACCGGATGCTCCCCGAGACGCTGGCCCTCATGCGGCTGATCGACGACACCCGGCCCGCCTTCTTCACCACCCTGCACAACGGCGAGACCGGCGGCGTCTTCTACTACCTGAACCGGCCCGTCCCCGAGCTGCACCAGGTGCTCAAGGAACTGCCCGGCAGGTACGGGGTGCCGCTGCACGCCGGTGAGCCGGAGCATCCCGCGGTCAGGTCGTTCGAGCAGGCGATCTACCAGGCGCCCACGATGGAGGACGCGTACGACTACCTGGAGGCCAACGGGCAGGACCCGGTCCCGCTCATCGGCGGCGCGGCCAGCGACTCGCACATCAAGAAGTACGGCACGCTCGGGCTGACCGCGGAGATCCCGTACTGGACCGACCCGTCGGCCGCCGACACCTCGCCCACCGGCCGCTCCTACCGCGACCTGATCGGGGCGCAGGCCGTGGGCCTGCGCGAGACCCACGAGGCGCTCGCCCGGATTCTCGCGGCGGCGCAGGGCGACCTGGTGACGTCCTCGCCGTTCCTGCGGGCGAGCAGGGCCTTCATCCCGATGCTGGCGGGCATGGCCGAGACCGACGCGGTGCGGGCCGGCGACCCGTCGAGCGACCGGCCGGCGACCGTGGCCGAGGTGTCGTCCTGCCGGGAGAGCCTGTCCAGCATGCGGCTGCGGTTCGGCGGGATCCTGCTGCGGGCGCTGGAGGGCGAGCTGGCCGTCGGCAACGTCGCCCCCGCCGTCCGGGCGGCGGCCGGTGAGCTGGCCGAGCTGCACGCGGCCTGGTGCGCGGAGGGCGAGAGCCCGGCCCGCGCGATCCCGATCCACGACCTGGTGGCCATCCAGTACGGCGCGGTCCTCGCGGGCGCCGCGCACGCTTGATCCGTTTTCGTACCCGTTGGTAGCTATACGCTGTCGCGCGTGACCATCGCCGTACCGGCCCAGCTGGGCACCCGCCGCTGGACGGCGGTGATCGTGCTCGGCTTCGTCGGCCAGCTCGCCTGGACCGTCGAGAACATGTATCTCAACGTGTTCCTGTACGACACGATCAGCGACGACCCCACGGCCATCGCCACCATGGTCGCCGCCAGCGCGGTCACCGCGACGGTCGCGACGCTGCTGATCGGCTCGCTGTCCGACCGCACGGGCCGCCGCCGGGTGTTCATCGCCGCCGGTTACGTGCTGTGGGGGCTGTCCACGGCGGCGTTCGGGCTGGTCACCGTGGACACCGTGGCGAACCTCGCGCCGGCCGCGAACGCCGTGCTGGTCGCCATGGTCGCGGTCATCGTGCTGGACTGCGTCATGTCGTTCCTGGGCTCCGGCGCGAACGACGCCGCCTTCCAGGCCTGGGTGACCGACGTGACGCGGCCGGCCAACCGGGGCCGGGTGGAGTCCGTCCTGGCGATCATGCCGCTGGTGTCGATGCTGGCCGTCTTCGGCGCCCTCGACCCGCTCACCAGGGCCGGGCAGTGGCGGGAGTTCTTCGTGCTGATCGGCGCGGTCATCACGGTGGTCGGGGTGGTGGCCTGGTTCCTGGTCCGTGACCGGCCGTCCGTGCCCCGGGCCCGCGACGGCGCCCTGGCCGCCGTCTTCCACGGCCTGCGCCCGAGCGCCATGCGCGCCAACCCCGGCCTCTACCTGCTGCTGTCGGCGTGGGCGGTCTGGGGCGTCTCGACGCAGGTCTTCCTCCCGTACCTGATCATCTACGTGCAGCGCTACCTGCAGATCGAGGCGTACGCGGTCGTCCTCGGCGTGGTGCTGACGGGCGCGGCGGCGGTCACCGTCGGGTTCGGCCGGCTGATCGACCGCGTCGGCAAGGCGCGCTTCCTGCTGCCCGCCGTGGCCGTCTACGCGGCCGGGCTGCTGGCGATGTGGGCGGCGCGCGGGATGGTGCCGGTCATCGCGGCCGGGCTGGTGATGATGTCCGGGTTCATGCTGGTCGCCGCGACCATCGGCGCGCTCGTGCGCGACCACACGCCGCCGGAGCGCGCCGGGCACGTGCAGGGGCTCCGGATGGTGTTCGCGATCCTCATCCCCATGCTGATCGGACCGTACGTCGGGGCCCTCGTCATCCGGGGCGCGGACGCGTACTACGAGGATCTCGGGGTGCTCAGACAGGTGCCCACTCCCGCGATCTTCCTGGCCGCCGCCGCGGTGCTGCTGCTGATCGCCGTCCCCGTCCGGATCCTGCGCAAGAGAGAGATCGCATGAGCACGCTCACCCGCTGGGGCCGGGACCTCGACCCCGACGCGGTCCTGCCCGAGTACCCGCGCCCCCAGCTCGTCCGCGACAGCTACCTCAACCTCAACGGCCGATGGGAGTACGCCATCACCGGCGACGGCGAGGAGCCGGTGACGTACGACGGGCCGATCGTGGTGCCGTTCTCGCCCGAGTCGGCGCTGTCCGGCGTCGACCGGCGGCTGATGCCCGGCCAGACCCTCTGGTACCGGCGCGGCCTCACCCTGCCCGACGGCTTCGGCACCGGCGGCAGGGTGCTGCTGCACTTCGGCGCGGTCGACCAGACCTGCCGGGTGCTGCTCAACGGCGTCGAGGCGGGCCGCCACACCGGCGGCTACCTCCCGTTCGGCTTCGACGTCACCGACCTCCTGCGCGACGGCGAGAACGTCCTGACCGTCGCGGTGCGCGACGACACCGACACCGGGCAGCACGCCCGCGGCAAGCAGAAGCTGGAACGGGGCGGCATCTGGTACACGCCGCAGTCGGGCATCTGGCAGACCGTGTGGGCCGAGCGCGTGCCCGCCACGCACGTCGAGCGGCTCACCCTCGTCCCGCACCTGGACGAGTCGTGCGTCGAGGTGACCGTGCACGCCGCCGAAGGGGAGGCGGACGTCGAGATCCTCGCCGCGGGGACCGTCGTCGCCCGCGCCACCGTCCCCGCCGGTCGGCCGGTGCGGGTCCCGATCCCGGACGTCCGGCCGTGGAGCCCGGAGGACCCCTTCCTCTACGACGTCACGGTGGAACTGGGCGCCGACCGGGTGCGGAGCTACGTGGGCATGCGCTCGTACGGGGTGGGAACCGACGCCGACGGGGTGCCCCGGCTGCTGCTCAACGGCCGCCCGTACTTCCACGCCGGGATCCTCGACCAGGGCTACTGGTCCGACGGCATGTACACGGCGCCGTCCGACGAGGCGATGATCCACGACATCGCCACCATGAAGCGGCTCGGCTTCACCATGCTGCGCAAGCACATCAAGATCGAGCCGCTGCGCTGGTACCACCACTGCGACCGGCTCGGCATGATCGTCTGGCAGGACATGGTCAACGCGGGCGGACGCTACCATCCGCTGGTGGTCACCGCCCCGGCGGTCGTGCCGTTCCATCTGCCCGATCGTTTCTTCGGGCGGGCGCACCGGGAGCGGTTCCTCGCCGAGCTCCGCGAGATGGTGGAGCACCTGCGCAACGTGGTGAGCATCGCCGTCTGGGTGCCGTTCAACGAGGGCTGGGGCCAGTTCGACGCCGCCCGCGTCGCGGCGGAGGTGGCCAGGCTCGACCCCACCCGGACCGTCGACCACGCCAGCGGCTGGCACGACCAGGGCGCGGGCGACCTGCGGAGCCTGCACGTCTACTTCCGCCGCTTCCGCGTGCCGCGCCGCCGCGACCGGCGGGTCCTCGTGCTGTCGGAGTACGGCGGATACGGCCTGCGGGTCGACGGCCACACCTTCAACGACCGCAACTTCGGCTACCGGCGCTACGACACTCCCGACCGGCTGGGCGCGGCCTTCGCCCGGCTGCACGCCGAGCAGATCGTCCCGGCGATCCCGCGCGGCCTGAGCGCCACGGTCTACACCCAGTTGTCCGACGTGGAGGACGAGCTGAACGGGCTGCTCACCTACGACCGCGAGGTGCTGAAACTCCCCGAGGACCTGGTCCGCGCGGTCAACCTGCGACTCACGCTCGACCGAACCCCCTGAGGAGAGCCCCTGTGGACAACCCCCTGGACCTGCTCCGCGCCGACGACCGGACGGCCGCCTGGCTCGCCGGGCTGGAGGCCGACGATTCACCGGACGTCGAGGTCGTCCTGCCGGACGCCTTCACCCTGCTCGACCTGGCCGTGCCGCACGAGGACGTCAACGAGATCCTCGCGCTGGCCAAGACGATCAGGGCCGACCCCGGGCTGTGGTGGCTGCTGGAACGCTGCGCCCGGCGGCTGGTGCGCGGCATCGGGCTGATCGACCACCCCTTCGACCTGCCGTACCTGCCCGCCGGGCTGGGCGCGGCCGGGCGCTACTTCCACCTGTTCGTCTTCGTCGCGGCGCTCCCGCACGTGCGCGCCTACCACCGTGAGCGCGGCGTCCCGGCGGACGTCTCCCGGCACACCCTCGCCGACCTCGGCCGCAACGTCGCCGTCCACCGCAGGCGGCACGGCGTCGGCGGCGTGATCCAGCCCTCCTGGATCAAGATGCACTACCGGGGCGAGATCTACCAGCTGGCCCGGCTGCAGTACCAGCGCGCCACCCTCGGCACCCGCATGGGGACCCTCATCGAGGGCGTCATGCCCGGCGCCCCCTCACTGAATCTGCATATTCCCGACTTCTCCGGGCCGTTGACGCCCGCCGCCTGCGACGACTCGCTGGCCCGCGCCCGCGCCTTCTTCCCTCGCCACTTCCCCGACGAAGAGCCCACCGTCGCCACCTGCTACTCCTGGCTCCTCGACCCCCAGCTCGCCGACCACCTGCCGGAAAGCTCCAACATCGTCGCCTTCCAGCGCCGCTTCCGCCCCGGCTACCCGGCCGAGCAGCCCAACGACGGGGGCCCGATCGAGTTCGTCTTCGGCGACCCCGACCTGCCGCCCGACCAGCTCTCCCCGCGCACCACGCTGGAGCACGCGATCGTCGCCCACCTGCGCGCCGGCGGCCACTGGTACGAGGGCAACGGCTGGTTCCCGCTCTGACGGGGTCCGGAATCCGCCCGCCGGCAGGCCGTACAGGAGCACGCGGACGTGGTCCGTGGCGTCGTCCATGCCGCGCCGCAGGTCGCGTAGCAGCGTGTCGGCGGCGTGCGGGCAGTCCGCCGGCCCGCCCCGGGCCAGGTCGATCGTCCTGGCCATCGCGACGAGCGTCCGGCCGAGCCCGTCGTGCAGGCTGCGGCTCAACCGGCGACGCTCCTCGTCCCTGGCGGCCACGTCGAGCTCCTCGGCGCGCTTCAGCTCGCCGGCCGTCCACAGGGTGTGGGCGAGGCGGGCGGCGTACGGCACGAGCGCGGCCAGCGCCCGGTCCCGGCACGCCCAGGGCAGACGCCGGGGACCGACGAGCAGCCGTCCGACCTGTTCGCCGTGCCACACCAGCGGCACCTCGCGGGCCTCGGCGCCGGCCCGCCCGCTCTCCACGGAGGTCTCGCCGTCCGCCACCTCCACCGCGACCCCTCGGACGGCCAGCGCGTCACGCGACACCGCCACCACCGAGGCCAGCGCCTCCTCCGGGGCGCTGTGCCGCAGACACCGGTCCAGCCGATCGGCCAGTCCCCGGACAGACGTCCAGGGGAGGACCGGCAGCCGGGACAGGCCCTTGCGCAACGGCAGGCAGAGCGTGCCCGCGAGGAGCACCGCCGCCAGGTCGTATCCGGCGACCATGCCGCTGATGCCGACGTAGAGTGCGCCGGCGATGGCCGCGGGCGCCAGCCGGTCCGTCACACCCGCGTGGAGATCAGGCTGCCGACCCCGCGCCACTCGGCGTCCGGCATGCGCAGCACGCGCAGCGCGATCCAGCCGTAGGCGGCCAGGTGCAGCAGGGCGCCGGTGGACTGCACGACCGGCGCCTGGTCCATGGTGACGAACGGCACGATCGTGCCCGCCAGCGCGGCGACCGGCACCCACCAGGGCGCGACCTTGACCACGGCCAGGGTCACGAGCAGCGTGATCAGGCCGACGTGCAGCAGGAACCCCGGCAGCAGCATCCCGAACACGAATCCCGGCAGCTCGCCGGCCCGCTGGGTGACCGCCTCGGCCTGCGCGTCGGGCAGGACCTGCGCCAGGGCGAGGTCGTAGAAGTCGGTGGTGAAGAGCGTCAGCCCGTGACCGGCGCCGACCAGCCCGAGCGCCGCCCCGATCCCGCTCGCCCGGGGGGCGCGCTCGCGCAGGAGGTGGGCCAGGGCCAGCACGACGGGGATGAGGGCGAGCGCCGCCCACACGTAGAGCAGCGCGCTGACCTGCACGGCCGTCTCGTGCGTACGGAAGACCGCGGGAGCGTGCTCGGCCCCGGGAGGCGAGGTCAGGAAGGCCAGGAACTCGAAGACGGGCCAGGCGAGGAGGGCGATGCCGGCGACGATCCGGCGGAACGAATCAGGATTTTTCAACACTTGCCCAGCGAATCCGAACCCCGTCCCGCCACGCCCGGGCACTCGTCCCCGTCCATCCGGGAGAAATGCCACGGAACTCCCGGGACACCGTCCCGGTGAACCGGGACAGAGGACGTATACCGTTTGTCCCGAAATATGGGTTTGACCAGGGCTGCGGCTGGACGGGAGGGACGGATGGCGACGGCGCGTGTCGCGTGGGCGTGGTGTGCGCTGACCCTGGTGCTGGCGGCGACGGCCGCCACCCTGGCCTTCGCCAACGGCGCCGCCCCGCTCCCGGTGGTCCACCTGCTGTTCGTGGCGGCGTGCGCGGTGGCGGGCGGGCTCATCGGCGCCCACCGCCCCGGTCACATGGTGGGCCGGCTGCTCGCGCTGAGCGCGTTCTGCTTCGCGCTGATGGAGGCCTGCGGCCACTACGCGATCCTCGGCCTCACCCACCCGGGCCTGCCGCTCGCGGCGGCGCTCGCCTGGCCGCAGACCTGGCTGTGGATACCGGCCAACCTGGCGGCCACCCTGATCCCGCTGTACTTCCCCGGCGGCCGGCTGCCCTCCCCGCGCCTGCGCCCGCCGGTCAGGGGAGTGGTGTCCGCCGCCGCGCTCGCCGCCGTGCCGAGCGCGCTCCGCCCGGGCGACAACCTCCAGGTGGGGATGGGCGCGGCGGTGCCCAACCCGCTCGGCGCCCCCGCCCTGGCCGCCCCCGCGTCGGCGGCCGAGGCGGTGCTGACCGTCCTGCTGGCGGCGGTGTTCGTGCTGGGCGCCGCGAACCTGGCCGTACGGGCCCGGCGCAGCGAGGACGCCGAGCGCCGCCAGATCGCGTGGCTCGTGTACGTGGTCGCGCTGGAGACGGTGGTGATCGGGGCGCGGCTGGTCGCCGGGCTGACCGACGACGACCCCGCCTCGGTGTGGCCGTCGACCAGCGTCCTGTGGGAACTGGTCGGCATCGCGGGCGCCACGCTCATCCCGGTCGCCATCTGCGTGGCCATCCTGCGCCACCGGCTCTTCGACATCGACCTGGTCATCAACCGCACCCTGGTGTACGTGCTGCTGTCGGGCTGCGTGACCGGCGGCTACATCCTCGTGGTCGGCTACCTCGGCGCGCTCTTCCCGGCCGGGGACCTGCAGATCTCCGTGCTGGCGGCCGGGCTGGTGGCGCTCGCCTTCGCGCCGCTGCGCGAACGGCTGCAGAGCTGGGTCAACCTGCTGACCTACGGCGAGCGGAACGACCCGTACGCCGCGCTCACCCGGCTGGGCCGCAGGCTGGAGAGCACCGCGGACCCCGGCACCGTGCTGCCGGGGATCGCCCGGTCGATCGCCGAGGCGCTGCGCCTGCCGTACGTGGCGGTGGAGACCAGCCAGGGCGCCCGCTACGAACACGGTGAGCCGGCCAGGGCCGCCGATCCGGTGCGGCTGCCGCTGACGCACAACGGCGAGCGGGTCGGCGGCCTGGTGCTCTCGCCGCGGCCGGGCGACAGCGGGTTCGGCCCCCGCGACCTGCGCGTGCTCCAGGACCTGGCCCGGCAGGTCGCGGTGGCCGTGCACGCCGTGCGGCTCTCCGCCGACCTGCGACGCTCCCGCGAACGGCTGGTCATGGGCAGGGAGGAGGAGCGGCGGCGGCTCCGGCGTGACCTGCACGACGGGCTCGGCCCCACCCTGGCCGCGCTGACCATGCGGGCCGAGGCGGCGCACGACCTGGTCACCGACGAGCGGGCGCGGCGGCTGCTCGCCGAGATCGTGGACGACGCCGAGACGGCGCTGGCCGACGTGCGGACCCTGGTCGACGGGCTGCGCCCGCCCGCGCTCGACTCCCTCGGCCTGGCCGGGGCGCTGCGCGCGCACGCCATCAGGCAGCCGGCCGGCCTGCGGGTGGACGTGCACGCGCCGCACGACCTGCCCGCGCTGCCCGCCGCCACCGAGGCCGCCGCCTACCGGATCGCGACCGAGGCCCTGGCCAACACCCGCCGCCACGCGGGCGCGACCCGTTCGTGGCTGCGCGTCGAGATCGCGGACGGGACGCTCAGGCTGGAGATCTCCGACGACGGCCGCGGCATCGGTCCGGACGACCGGGACGGATCAGGAGTCGGGCTCGCGTCCATGCGCGAACGGGCCACGGAACTCGGCGGATCATGCACGATCGAGGAACGCCCCGGAGGCGGCACCCGCGTCCGGGTCGAACTCCCCGCGGAAGCGGAAGGGACCGGCGATGACCCAGGATCCTGTTAGCCGACGACCACGCGGGCGGGGAAGGGGACGGGCGGCGACCCAGGATCCTGGTAGCCGACGACCACGCGGGCGGGGAAGGGGACGGGCGGTGACCCACGATCCTGGTGGCCGACGACCGTGCGGGCGCGGAAGGGGACGGCGATGATCAAGGTCTTGGTGGTCGACGACCATGCGGGGTTCCGCGCCGGGTTGCGGACTCTGCTGGCGACGGCCGAGGGGATCGACGTCGCGGACGAGGCGGGCAGCGGGGAGCAGGCGCTCGCGCTGGCCGGGCGGATCCAGCCGGACGTGGTCCTGATGGACCTGGACATGCCCGGCATGGGAGGCATCGCGGCCACCGAGCGGCTGACCCGCGACCACCCGCACATCAGGGTCCTCGTGCTCAGCATGTCCGACGACGACGACTCGGTGTTCGCCGCCGTCCGGGCCGGGGCCCGCGGTTACGTCGTCAAGGGCGCGCGCCGGGCCGAGCTCGTCCGGTCGGTGCAGACCGTGGCCGAGGGCGGCGCCGTGTTCGGTCCGGCCCTCGCCTCCCGCCTCGTCGGCTACTTCTCCGCGGGCGAGCGCGCCGAGCCCGCCCTGCCCGGCCTGACCCCGCGCGAGCGGGAGATCCTCGCCCTGATCGCCGGCCACCTCACCAACCCGCAGATCGCCGCCCGGCTGGGGCTGAGCCAGAAGACCGTGCGCAACCACGTCTCGGCCGTCTTCACCAAGCTCCAGGTGGCCGACCGCGCACAGGCGATCATGCGCGCCCGGGAGGCGGGCCTCTGACGCTCAGCCGATGAGGCCGCGCCGGAAGGCGACGGCGACGGCCGCCGCGCGGTCGTTCACGCCGAGCTTCGCGTAGATGTGCAGCAGGTGGCTCTTGACCGTGGCCTCGCTGACGAACAGGCGCGCGGCCACCTCGCGGTTGGTCGTG
This sequence comes from Nonomuraea sp. C10, assembly GCF_008017515.1. Classification (NCBI taxonomy): domain Bacteria; kingdom Bacillati; phylum Actinomycetota; class Actinomycetes; order Streptosporangiales; family Streptosporangiaceae; genus Nonomuraea; species Nonomuraea sp. C10. Next base: position 441,068 of record NZ_VPFF01000003.1, on the reverse strand, counting down.
CCCTGCGCGATCAGGTCCAGGACCTCCAGCTCGCGGGCGCTCAGCGGGTCGGCTGGCGTGCGCACCTGCCCCACCAGGCGGGTGGCGACGGACGGGGACAGCACCGACTCGCCCCGCGCCGCCGTGCGCACGGCCCTGATGAGGTCGTCGCGCCGGGTGTCCTTGAGGAGATAGCCGGTCGCGCCGGCCTCGATGGCGGGCAGGACGTCCCTGTCGGTGTCGTACGTGGTCAGGACGAGCACCCGGGCCCCGATGCCGAGCCTGGTGAGCTCCTTGATGGCGGCGACGCCGTCCATCCCCGGCATGCGCAGGTCCATGAGGATCACGTCAGGGCTCAGCGCCCGCGCCAGCTCGACCGCCCGGGCGCCGTTCTCGGCCTCGGCGAGCACCTCGAAGTCCGGGTCGCCGGCGAACATGCCGCGGATGCCGTCGCGCACGATGGGATGGTCGTCGGCGATCAGCAGCCGGATCGGGTCGTCAGCCACGCGCCACCGCCGGGACGCTCGCGGAGATCGCGGTGCCGCCGCCGGGCTCGGTCTCGATCTCCAGGGTTCCGGCCAGGCGGCTGACGCGCCCGCGCATCGAGGTCAGGCCGAAACCGCCGCCGTCCCGTACGCGTTCGAGGTCGAAGCCCGCGCCGTCGTCGCGCACGTCCAGCGTCACCATGTCCTCCATGTAGGAAAGGGTCAGCCCCACCCGGGACGCGCCCGCGTGCCTGGCCGCGTTGGCCAGGGCCTCCTGCGCGGTGCGGAGCAGGGTCTCCTCCACCTCCGGGTGCATGGGACGCACGGTGCCGGTGGTGGTGAAGTCGGCGCGCACCCCGTTGAGCTCGCTCCACCGGGCCACGACCTCGCGCAGCGCCTCGGGCAGCGGGGCGGCGTCCAGCTGGCCGGGGCCGACCGCCTGGACGGAGCGCCGGGCCTCGGCGAGGCTCTCCCGCGCCAGCCGCAGGGCGTTGTCCACGTTGCGGCGCCAGTCGCCGGCCTGGTGTGCCGCCTGGAGCTGGGTGATGATGCCGGTCAGGCCCTGGGCGAGGGTGTCGTGGATCTCCGCCGCCATCCGCTGCCGCTCGTCCATCACGCCCGCCTCCCGGGCCTGGACCAGCAGCTGCGCATGCAGGCCGGCGTTCTCCCGCAGCGTCTCCTCCAGCCGCGTCACCATCTGCTTCCGCTCGGCGCTGCGCGCGGCCGTGATCTCGCCGACGAAGCTGAACAGCCCGACCGCGGCCACGATGGCGGCGGTGAGGAGCAGGTACGAGAGGATCTTGGACGGGACGGGGTCCGGCGGCCCGCCGAAGAAGGCCGTGACGCTGATCGCCGCCGTGGCGGTGACCCCGGCGAAGCGCCACATCCCTTTCAGGTACTCCCATGAGTGCAGGTAGCCGATGAAGCCGAAGAAGCCGGCGAACCACACCGCCTGCGTGCACAGCACGCCGATCAGGACGATCAGCCCGATCACGTAGACGACGCCCCGCGGGACCAGCCGGAGCCACAAGGCGGCCAGCGCCGCCAGCGCCACGACCCGCCATGGCGGGCCGTCCTCCGTGAGGAGCGCGAGCATCGTGCTGGCTGCCAGCAGGACGTACGGTGCTGCCGTCAGCTGGCGCTCCAGCAGGCGCTCCCATCGATCGAGCTGCGCCGTCATGCCTTACTCCCAGCGAAAGAACCTGGCCGCGATCATACTGACGACCAGCGCGTACCCGGCCATCACCAGCAGCGGCAGCGGATCGGCCGGACTGCCCGCCCAGATGTCCTGCAGACTCTGCCGGAAAGCCCCCAGAGGGGTGTATTCGCCGACGCGCACCAAAATATCGGGCATCTGGTGCGTCGGCTGCATCAGCCCGGCCAGAAAGGCCATCGGGAAGTACAGCAGGACGCCGATCCCGTTGGCGGACCGCCCGTTCGGGGCCAGCGCCGCGATGAGCAGCCCGATGGCGAACAGGGAACCCGCCCCGAGCAGGAAGACCAGCGCGACCAGCGGCCACCGGGAGGGCAGGTGGGCCCGCAGGACGCCGCCCGCCACGCCCAGCAGCAGGCCGCAGGCGGCCACCGCGAGCACGAGCTGCAGGATCAGCTGCACCACCAGCATCCGCACCGGGCGCACCGGCGTGGCCGAGAGCCGGCGCAGGATGCCCCGCTCACGGTAGGTGGCCAGGGTGGTGGGCAGCATGTAGAGGCCGACGAGCCCCACCGCGATGGCCAGCGCCATCGGCACCAGCACGGTGTCGCCGGGCTCGATCGAGCTGCCGAAGACCACGAGGATGAACAGCGGGATGAGCAGGGCGAAGATCGCCCCGGGCTCCCTGGTGAGCAGCTTCAGTTCGACGAAGGTCAGCTTGGTCACGGGTCCTACTCCTTGGTGCCGAAGGAACGGCCGGTCAGGGCGATGAAGGCGTCGTCGAGGGTGCGCTTGTCGATGCGCAGGTCGCTCACGAGGACGTGGTGCCTGGCGAGGTGGGCGGTGACCGCGGTGGCGAAGTCGGCCCGCCCGCTGACGACCACCCGGTCGCCGGTCCTGCTCACTCCGGTCACCCCCGGCAGGTCCGCCAGCCCGGCGGGCTCGCCGTCCATCAGCGTGAAGCTCATCCGGTGCTCGGCGTCGATCCCGTCGATCAGGCCCGCCGGGGTGTCGAGGGCGACGACGCGGCCGCGGTCGAAGACGGCGACCCGGTCGCAGAGCTCCTCGACCTCGTCCATGAAGTGGCTGACCAGCACCACCGTCACGCCGCTCGCCCGGACCCGCTTGATCAGCTCCCACGTGGTGCGCCGGGCCTGCGGGTCGAGCCCGGTGGTCAGCTCGTCGAGGAAGGCCACCCGCGGGTTGCCGACCAGCGCCAGGGCGATGAACAGGCGCTGCTTCTGGCCGCCCGACAGCTTCCCGAACCGGGCGTCGCGCTTCTCGTCCAGCCCCCACTCGGCCATCAGCTCGCGCCAGTCGCGCGGCCGGGCGTAGAAGGAGGCGTAGAGGTCCAGGGCCTCCCACACCTTGATGTTCTCCGGCAGCTGCGTGTGCTGGAGCTGCACGCCGATCCGCTCGCGCAGCCGCCTGCCGTCCTTGGCCGGGTCGAGCCCCAGCACGCTGATCGACCCGTCGTCGGGCTGCCGCAGCCCTTCCACGCACTCCACGGTGGTGGTCTTGCCGGTGCCGTTGGGGCCGAGGATGCCGAAGATCTCGCCCTCTTCCACGGAGAACGACACCCCGTCCAGAACCGTCAGCTCCCCGTACGACTTGCGGAGCCCGTTGACTTCGATGACTGCCATGGCTCAAGCGTCGTCCGCCGGCGGCTCCGGCGAATCGACCCGCCGGCCATGATCCGCCGCGGATCCGGCTGGCGCGGAAATCAACCGATCGGTTGATGCGCGGCCGAATCCGGAGCTGAAAGTTTCACCGGCGGTTGACGAACGCACCGCCCGCCGCACATGATCACGCTTGTCTCCTGGTCAGGAGGAGGCGTCGAGTGATGACCGTCGAGTGATGACCGTCCAGTGATGACCACTGCCACGGCGAGGTGCACCGATGCCGAGAACCCTGCTCCGGGCCGCGTCCGCGATCGTGCTGACGCTGGCCGCCCTGAACATCCCTGCCGCCCATGCCCAGGACGCCGCCCCTGTCGAGGTGACCGTCAACACGCGTGCCGCCCTCGCGGCCGTACCCGAGACAGGCATCGGCACCAACCATGCCATCTGGGACACCCACCTGGGCTCGGACCAGACCGCCGACCTCCTCAAGGAGGCGGGCGTGAAGCTGCTGCGCTACCCCGGCGGCTCGTACTCCGACATCTACCACTGGGCCGACCACACCGCCCCCGGCGGCTACGTCGCGCCGAACACCGACTTCGACACCTACATGGCCGGCGTGCGCCGCACCGGGGCGAAGGCGATGGTGACCGCCAACTACGGCACCGGCACGGCCGAGGAGGCCGCCGCCTGGGTCAGGTACGCCAACGTCACCAAGGGCTACGGCGTGAAGTACTGGGAGATCGGCAACGAGAACTACGGCAACGGCCACTACGGCGCCGCCTGGGAGGCCGACGACCACCCCGACAAGAGCCCGGCCGAGTACGCCCGCCACGTCGTCGCCTACGCGGACGCCATGAAGGCCGTCGACCCCACCATCAAGATCGGCGCCGTGCTCACCACCCCCGCCAACTGGCCCGACGCGATCGTGGCCGAGGGCGACGCGGGAAGCTGGAACCAGGTCGTCCTGTCTGCCGCCGGATCCAAGATCGACTTTGTGGTCCTGCACTGGTATCCGGGGGCCCTCGACCGTACGGGACACGTACCCGACATGGTCCAGCTCGCCCGCGAGCAGATCGCCCGGTACGCCGGCCCCGGCGCCGAGCGGATCGGCATCGCGATGACGGAGTTCAACACCGGCTCGAGCAGCAACGGCACCAACACCCAGCCGGGCGCCCTGGCCGCCGCCGACGCGTACGCGACGCTGCTGGCCAACGGTGTGTTCACGGTCGACTGGTGGAACGTGCGCAACGGCATCGGCGCCGTCACCGAGGTCGAGGGGCACACCGACTACGGCGACTTCGGCCTGCTGTCGAGCGCGGCCTGCACGTCCGACGGCTCGGTCTGCGAGCCCGCGCTGAACACCCCCTTCGCGCCCTACTACGCGCTCCAGATGGTCAGCCGGTTCGCCCGTCCCGGCGACCAGTTCGTCCGGGCGGCGGCCGACCAGCCCGCGGTCTCCGCGCACGCCGCCCGCCGCCCCAACGGCGAGCTGGCGGTCATGCTGATCAACACCTCGCGCGACACCTCGTACGCGGCCGCCCTCGACTACGAGGGCTACACCCCCGCCGCGGGGGCGGCCACCGTGCTCACCCACACCAACGGCGCCACCGCGATCACCACCGAGACCGCGGGCACTCCCGCCGGACGGCTCCTGCCGCCGCTGTCGCTCACCACGATCGTCCTGCGTCCCGCCGCCCCGCCGTCCGGCCCCGGCGCCCCCGGTCAGCCCACCGCCACCACCGTGACCGACACCACCGCCACCATCACCTGGCCGCGCGCCACCCCCGGCGCCCGCCCGGTCGCCAAGTACGAGATCCACCGCCAGCACGGCGCCGTCACCGAGCAGCTCGGCGAGACCGGCGGCACCTCGTTCACGGCCGCCAACCTCAGGCCCGGCACCCGCTACACCGTCAACGTGATCGCCCGCGACAGCGGCGGCGGCCTCTCCTGGTCCTCTCCGCCGCTGACCTTCACCACCAAGGCCCCCGCCACGAGTTCCTGCACGGCGAAGCTGACCGTGCAGTCGGACTGGGCCAGCGGCTACGTCGGCAGCATCGAGATCACCAACACCGGCGCCCCGGTCAACGGCTGGACGCTGAACTTCGCCTGGCCGAGAGCCTGGCAGAGCCTCGGCAGCGGCTGGAGCGCGACCTGGACCCAGAACGGCCAGGACGTCAAGGCCGTCAGCGAGCCGGGGAGCGGCGCGCTGGGCACGGGTGCGACGACCACGATCGGCTTCGTCGGCAATTACACCGGCCCGAACGTCCTGCCGTCGGTCTTCACCTTCAACGGAAGGGTCTGCGGCACCGGCTGACGCGTCATGAAAGGGCATCGAAGGCCACGATTCGATCGACGGCCTTCGATGCCCTTCAAGTCTTTCTGAAACCAGTGGGACTTGTAGTGATTGATCCCTATTTGGGTGCTAGCGTCCTAATTGAAGGATCAATCGAAAAGGGGGAGACGTCGTGAGTAGCGGATATGGCGGCTGCCGCCGCCGTCGGTACCGTCGCTGCCGCCGCAGAAGGTGGTGGGGCTACTGGAACGACTGGGACTACTGGGACGACGGCTGGGGCTACTGGTGGTGACCGCAGTCCCGACCTGACGGATCGCGACGGTCAACGCCCGGCGTTAGGTCGCCGTGATCCGTCCTCAACACCGGCCGGCTGCCGTTCGAGCAGGGTCTTGAGTTCGGACAGCAGTTCCGGCCATCCCCCCTTGATCATCTCCAGAACGGTGCTGCCCGGCTCGAACCCGTCATGGACGACGGTGAGCTTGACCCGGTCCCCGGCCGGTTCGAGATCGAAGGTCACGCGAGAGCGGGGCTCGGCGGCGATCTCGGCGAGGACATCCGGGGCGACGCCGGCGTCGTCGGCCCACTCCCGGGTGAAGGTGTGCCAGCTGTACGAGAGCCGCCGGTAGGGATCGGACTCCAGGACCACGCTGCCGCCGTCGTCGACGACCGAGCCCTCGGTGCGCCAGACGACGGGGGCGCCCTTGGTCCAGGCCGACTCCAGCGTGAGACCCCAGTAGGCCCGGGTGAACTCCGGCTCGGTCAGCGCGCGCCACAGGCGCTCCGGCGTGGTGACGATGTAGGACGTGTAGACGAACTCGGGCTTGGACACAGCCGTCTCCTCAAGGGCTCGCTTCAGCGCCGACAGCGACTGGACGCGCCGCCGGTCGTAGCGGCGGATCCAGCGCTCGGCGATGTCGTTGATCGGGGCGGCGTTGAGGTAGTGGAGCTTCTCCCGGCCGTGCCTGACCGTGGTGATCAGCTCGGCGGCCTCCAGGGCGGCCAGGTGCTTGCTGACCGACTGGCGGGCCATGTCCAGCCCGTCGCAGAGCTCGCTCAGGGTCTGGCCGTCACGGGCGTTGAGACTGTCCAGGAGCATGCGGCGGCTGGCGTCGGCCAGCGCCTTGAACACGTCGTCCACAGCTACCACCTCGAATGCGCAGCCGTTTGGCTGCCTATGAACGATAGGCAGCCAAACGGCTGCATGTCAACAGGTGCGCAGCATGTTGAGCAGGGCCGTCTTCTCCTTGCGGGTGACGAAGAGCCGGTAGTGACGCTTCACGGTGATCCACGACGTCGCGTACCGGCACCAGTGGGCGCGGCGCGGCGGACGCCAGCTTTGCGGGCCCTTGGCGCCCTTGGCGATGTTGGCGGAATGGCTCACGGTGAGCAGTTCGGGCCGCCTGATGTCGTTGGCGAACGCGCGCCGCTTGGCCGGGCTCCACCGCTTGGCGCCCGACCGCCAGGCGTACGCGAGCGGCACCACGTGGTCGACGTCCACGTACCTCTCGCTCTTCAGCTTCTTGCCGTCGTACGGGCTGAACCAGACTCCCTTGACCGGGTGGCAGGCCGCGTTCCGGCGGACGCGCCGCCCGTCGCGGGCCAGGACGAGCTCCCGCGTACTGCACCTCCCCTTGCGGTCCGCCCAGTGGGGGCGGAACTTCTCGCGGCTGTAACCGCGGATGGACAACGGCCTGGCGACCTTGAGCTGCGCCAGCATGCTCCGGGCCCGGGCGGCGGCCTGCTTGCGGGATTCGGCCGCCGCGGGCGGGGCAGTGAGAACGGCGGTGATCGGGAGGACGAGGAGAGTGAGCACGGCGACGTTGGTCGCCCGCCGCAGGAAGATCATGGTTTCACCCATGACGAGCGGCATCCCCGCTCGCGGCGCGGATAACCTCGCCGTGAAAGGATCGATGGCGTGACGCGCCTGCTGATCGTGCACCACACCACCTCGCCCACGCTCCGCGAGCTCTTCGAGGCCGTCCGGGAGGGCGCCACCACCGACGAGGTCGAGGGCGTGGAGGTCGTCACCCGCCCGGCGCTGGCCGCCACCGCCGTCGACGTGTTCGCGGCCGACGGCCTCATCCTGGGCACCCCGGCCAACATCGGCTACATGAGCGGCGCGCTCAAGCACTTCTTCGACACGATCTACTACCCCTGCCTGGAGGAGACCCGCCGCCTGCCGTACGCCCTGTACGTGCACGGCAACAACGACACGACCGGCGCCGTCCGCGCGGTGGAGTCGATCGCCACCGGCCTCGGCTGGGAGCGGGTCCGGCGCCCGGCGTCGGTGACGGGCGCCCCCGGCAAGGACGACCTGGAAGCCTGCTGGGAGCTCGGCGCCACGGTCGCCGCCACGATCAGCCCCGGCTGACGGCGGCTCAGCGGCTCACCGCGGTCTCCCGCTCCATGCGCGACAGCTTCTCGGGATTGCGCACGGCGTAGAGCCCGGTGATGAGGCCGTCCTCGACGCGCACCGCCATGACGGTCTCGACCTCGCCATCGGCACGGATGACCAGCGCGGGGCAGCCGTTGACCAGCGCCGGCTGCGGCGACGCCGTGCGGGCGACCCTTTTCAGCAGCGCGGCCACCTGACCGGCTCCCACGACGGGCGCGGGCGCGGCCGGCACGAGTCCGCCGCCGTCCGCCAGCAGGACGACGTCGGGCGCGAGGACGTCGAGGAGCCGCCGCAGGTCGCCCGTCTCGACCGCCCGCCGGAACGCCTCCAGCACGTCGCGGGTCTCGGCCGGTGAGGCGGCCCCGCGCGGCCGGCGGGCGGCGACGTGGGACCGCGCCCGGTGGGCGATCTGGCGGACCGCGGCCGCGCTCTTGCCGACGGCTTCCGCGATCTCGTCGTAGGCCAGGTCGAACACCTCACGCAGCACGAACACCGCCCGCTCGGTCGGCGTCAGCGTCTCCAGCACCAGCAGCATCGCCATCGAGACGCTCTCGGCCAGCTCGACGTCCTCGGCCACGTCGGGCGCGGTCAGCAGCGGCTCGGGCAGCCACGGGCCGACGTAGGACTCCTTGCGCCGGCCGAGCGTGCGCAGCCGTTTCAGCGCCTGCCGCGTGACGATCCGTACCAGATAAGCACGCTGATCCCGCACCGTACCGAGATCGACGCCCGCCCACCGCAGCCAGGTCTCCTGCAGGACGTCCTCCGCGTCGGCGGCCGAGCCCAGCATCTCGTAGGCGACCGTGAACAGCAGGTTGCGGTGGGCGAGGAACGCCTCGGTCGCCGGATGCTCGCTGCCTTCGCCCATCACTGCTCCTCGCCTGTCCGTTCCCGACCGTGCCACGCATACGATCCCGCTCGCCGCCGCCGTGTGACACCCGGACTCGGTGACATACGTCACACCCGCCCTGCTGTCACAAGCGTCGCGCCGCCGGGATCTCTTGCTCGTCAGACCGCGTACGGAAGGAACATCATGAGTTCAGCACTGGAAGCCCTGCGCCGCGACTTCGGCGGCGACATCGTCGAACCGGGATCGGCCGAGTACGCGTCGGCCAGTCGTTCCGTGCTGGTGACGGGCAGTCCTGCCTGGGTCCTGCGGCCCAGGAGCGTCGGGGACGTGCGGGCGGGCGTGAGATTCGCCGCCGGCGCCGGCCTCCGGCTGTCCGTACGAGGAGGCGGCCACGCCTTCGCGGGCTTCGGCACCAACGACGGCGGCGTGGTGATCGACCTCGGCGCGCTCGCGAGCGTGGAGGTCACCGACAAGGAGCGTCACCTCGTACGGATCGGCGGCGGCGCCACCTGGGGCCAGGTCGCGACCGCGCTGGCCCCGCACGGCCTGGCGATCTCCTCGGGTGACACCAAGGGAGTCGGGGTCGGCGGCCTGACCTTGAGCGGGGGCATCGGCTGGAAGGTCAGGAAGCACGGCCTGGCTCTGGACAACCTGGTCGCCGCGGAGCTGGTCACCGCCGATGGGGAGACCGTGCGGGCCTCCGCGCGGGAGAACCCGGAGCTGTTCTGGGCGATCCGCGGCGGCGGCGGCAACTTCGGGATCGTGACCGCCTTCGCGTTCGCGGCACACCCGACGACGGACGTCTTCTTCGGCCGGATCGCCTTCCCCGCGGGGGAGACGGCGGCCGTGCTCCAGGGCTGGGCGGACCTCCTCCGCACCGCCCCGGAAGAGCTCACCTCCGTCGCGGAGTTCGCCAACCCCTTCGCGGGCGGCCCCGAAGCGCCCGTCGAGATCCGCGTCGCCTTCGACGGCGACGACCCGGAGCGCGCGGCCGGGGCCATCGACCCGATCCGCCGCCTCGGCACGGTCATCGACGACGACGTCGCACTGCGGCCCTTCGCGGACACGCTCGTGGAGGGCGCCACCCCGCCGCCGGGTTTCCGCGTGTTCACCCGGAGCGCCTTCACCGGCGGTGACGCGGCGCCCGCCGCGCTCAAGGTGCTGGCCGAGGCCGGGGCGTCGGAAAGGCCGCCGTTCATCGCCGTCCGCAGCGTCGGCGGCGCCGTGTCCCGCGTGGCCCCCGACGCCACCGCCTACGCGCACCGCCAGGCGGAGCTGATGTTCACGACCACCGTCGCGGGCCCCGAGCCGGTCGTCGAGGCCGCGCGTCCCGCCCTGGAAGCGCTCTGGGCGAAACTCGCGCCGCACGCAAGCGGCGCCTACGCCAACTTCCTCGCAACCGCCACCGAGGAGGACGTCGCCGCCGTCTACCCGGCGCCGATCTACGAGCGGCTCGCCGCGGTCAAGCGTCAGTACGACCCCGGCAACCTGTTCACCGGCAACCACAACATCCGGCCCCGGTAGACAGGAACCGGCCGGCCATGTCAGTGGCCGGCCGGCCGCGTCACTGGCGTTTGCGATCGATGAAGCGCTGGAGCACCAGGAGGACGATCGGCAGGATCAGCCCGAAGGCGAACTCCGTCAGCTGGATCAGCCGCGTCGCCAGCCCCACGGCTCCTCCCGCCACGAAGAGCGCCAGCGACACCCAGGCCCAGTGCCTCCGCAACCACCGCAGGGACCCGGCCCACCGGCGCCGCGGCAGCAGAGGACGCAGGACCTTCTCGATCGGCAGGTGCTTCCCGTCCTTCTGCCGGATCACGATCGCGCCTTCCATCCAGACGATCTGATCCCCGGCACGAGCGAGCCTGACGCTCCTGAGCGACGCCAGAGCCTCCACGCAGGGCCACACCCCCCACAGAGTGATGTGCGTGCTCATGCTGTTGGGCCAGGAACCGTCCTGACACTGCTCGGTGACGATCGTGTCGAAGGACTGCGCCAGCTTCCCCGCCACGTCGATGCTCTGGAACCGCGGATGGTGCATCAGCGCCGTGGTCGCCACCGGCAGCGCGTAGTGCGTCAGCGACGGCGGGAGCCAGTATTCCTCGCCCTTGTCCGTACGCAGGAAGAGGACGTTGGACCGTTCCTCCCGGTTGCCGATCTCCACCAGGGAGGAGGTGTCCAGGTTGGCGAGGAGCCAGTCGAAGCCCTTGGCCACCTTCTCGGACGCCGGGTCGACGCCGGCCTTCACCAGCGTGGTGAGCGCCGACGCGGTGTGGGCGACGCGTGCCTGGTTCTGGCGGGGCTCCGGGGCCCAGCCGCCGGAGGGCAGCTGCTGCTCGATCAGCCACGACACCCCCTTGTCGACCGCCGGGTCCTGGGGCGCCGCCTCCAGCAGGGCCCGCAGGGCCAGGCACGTCAGCCAGACGCGGGGCGGGCAGCCGTGGAAGGAGCCCCAGCCGCCGGACCTGTCCTGGTTGTTGCGCAACCAGGACACCGCCCGTGAGAGGTCGGGAGTCGTCGGCTGGTCGTCGCACCGCAGCGCGGCCAGGCACCGCACCACCCAGGCGGTCGCCTCGACCACCGGCTTGTCCTTGCTGGTGTTGGTCCACCAGCCGCCGTCGACCTTCGGGTCCTCGTCCTTGATCTGGCGGACCCTGAGGAAGTTGAGCGCGTCCTCCAGGTGGGGCGGAGACTCACCGGCGACGTGGAAGGTCAGCAACGCCACGGCGGTCGCGGTCGCCCCCGGCGGGACGGTGTCGAGCAGGTGGTACCAGCCGCCCCCACCCGCGGGACTTTCGTTGTACATGTGGCGCAACAAGTCCATCGACTTGTTCAACGCGCTCTCGGACTGTGACAGATCGATCTCGTGCAACAAGGCCGTTCCCCCGTCGCCGCTTTTCCCGGAGCGTACCGTTCCCCCCATTGCAACTAACGTCACGCTTTGATATAGCCGAAGTGTCCGGTCGCCATACCTCATTCGGGACGGTGCAGATCGGTGGTTTCTGGCTTTCGTATTGAGGACGGCGATATCCTCGCGATCGGCGGCACGACCGAGTGGGCCCGATCCCTTCCCCGGCGGGCTTCCCTGGCCCATCTCACCACCGCCACCGGGACCTGGGCCGCGGAGGAGGGCATTGTTACCCGCCCGATCCCGGGCGCCCTGCCGTATCCAGCGGGTTTCTACCGGCGCATTCACTGCGACATGGAGACGGCCGGTCATCTGCTGCCGGAAGCCTTCGAACTTCTCCCGCCCGGCGGAGTCCTCATTCCACGGTACGGCACGCCCGAAAATCGAGACGGCGCCGTCATGCTTTCTGAAAACGTGTCAAAAACCGGCCAAGAGGAGGATTGTGTATTTTGCGGTCGTTTCCGGTTTCGGATGAACCAGGACGCCGGTGTTCCCGGTGCGGCCGCCCTGCTGTGGGGTGACGAGTTCCTGTGGTGCGCGCCGGATCTGGCTCCTCTCACCGAGGGCCATCTCCTGCTGGTCTCCACCCGCCACTTCCCGTGCTTCGGCGCGTGCCCGCCCGGCCTGGCGCGGGAGGTCGCCCGGCGGAAGCGGGAGGTCACCCGGTGGCTGGAGGCGGTCTACGGCCGTCCCGTGACGGTCTTCGAACACGGCCCGGCCGGCCCGCACGGCGCCGGCTCCTGCATCGACCACGCGCACCTGCACTTCCTGCCCGGGGCCGGTCCGGTCCGCGCCGGGATCGAGCGCGAGGCCCTGTCCGGCGCCGACGCCGGCCCGGCGGAGCTGTTCCGGAGCGGCGTCTCCTACCTCTACCTGGAGGACGCCGAGGGAACGACCACCTACCCCTGCCCGGGGTCGTTGCCCACGCAGTTCCTCAGGATGTGCGCCGCGCCGCCCGGCGAGCGGTGGCGCTGGCAGGACATCTACGGGCTGCCGGAGACGCGCGAGCGGTTCATGGCGACGCTCCGGAAGCTGCTCCCGTCCGCGGAGGCCGGGGCGAGCCCCGTTGACAGCAGCCAGCGCAGCTCACGCGCGGTGAGCAGGTCGCCGAAGCCCATGGGATCGGAGACGCGCTCGTAGCCGGTGGGGTAGTCGACGTGCAGGCGGTCCTGCTGGTAGATCGTCGACCGGCTCGCGCCACCGGCCCCCGAGCGGATCATCCACACCGGTGCGGCCTTGTGCACCGCGTCGAGCAGGGGAAACAGAAGCTCGGGGCCGCCCTCAGGGGCGCCCACCACGCCGCGCAGCGTTTCCAGCTCGCCCACCACGACGTCCGCCGCCTCCAGGAGCGGCAGCAGCCGGGCCGGGGGGATCCTGCGGTGGATGTCGTGCGGCACCAGGTCGAGGCAGATCACCGTGGAGTGCGACCGGGCGACGGCCGCGGCTTCCAGCACGGCTTCGGCCGACCGGGCGTGCAGCAGTTCGTATCCCGTCAGGAAGAGGGCGTCCGCCGCGGCGATCTCCCGGATCGCCGCCCGCACGTCCGGCACGCCCAGCATCTGGAGGTCCGACAGCGGTTCGGCGACCATCAGGCGGACCCCGTGCCCCTCCGAGGTGTCACGTATGACGAGCACCCTCGCGGTCGAGGCGCCTTCCACCACGGTCAGCCGCGGCGTCACCCCCATGGCGGTCACCTGGGCCCGTACCGGATCGGCGAACTCGTCACGCCCGATTCTGGACACCAGCGTGACGGTGGCGAAGAGGCCGATCGCCTGGCGGGCCATCTGCAGCGCGACGCCCGCCGGAGTGATGCGCACCGGCGCGTAATGGAACTGGTCGCCGCACACGTCGCGAAAGCGAAGGGAGTCGACCCGCACGCGGACGTCGATCCGGATCTCACCGATCGCGACCAGACTGAACCGGCGCTCTCCGTCGGCGGGAATCATGGTCAGCGGCGGCAGACGGCTTCGGACGGATGCGCGCCGCGCAGCCGCAGGAACCGCTCGACCGCCCCATCGATCCCGGGAATGAGCGGATAGCGGGCGACGGCGTCGAGCCGCACCCACCGCACCTCGTCGATGTGGTCGCCGGAGATCTGGCCGGAGGTGGTCACCTCGTGCGACAACGCCCGGCACTGCCGGGCCACGGCGATGACCCGGACACAACCGCCGTCGTCGGCCGGCATGGCCCAGTCCCACATGTGAAAGGGAGGGCCGGGCTCGATCTCGATGCCCGCCTCCTCGCGGACCTCGCGCACGATGTGCTCGTCGAGCCCTTCGTCCGCGCCCCGCATTCGCCCGCCGGGAACCTCCCACAAACCGGGGTTGTAGGGGTCGGATGGCGATTTGCGGACGAGCAACAGGCGGTTCCTGTCGGCCATGAAGGCTTTCTGCGCGACGACGATGCGCACCTTTTCCTCATTCGCCAGATCAGCCTCTGTCAGGCCGCCCAAGAGCCGGTCCACCATAGACTTCACCTTTGCCGAGTGGGAACGCCTGAACGCCGGTCGCGACACGGCCGGCGCCCCACACTAGCGCTTCTACCTCGTCCGTCAGGCAGTTTCCACCAGTCGTGAAGCGTTCGACAGCGCCTTGGCGGCGGTGGATCATCCGAAGTGCGGCTTATTCAGTGTGGCAGTTCGGGTCGCCGACATCCAGACTCCGCAATAATGTTGCCCGAAAGCGACTTTATGTTGCCTGCCCTCTGAAGCCCCGTTTAAGACGCCCTTTCCGCGCTGCATCCGGGAACTCTTCGACGCCGACGAGCGTGCAGCCCTTCACCTATCGCCGGCCGCTCGGCCATGAAAGTGAAGAGGGCCGGGCGCTAGCGAGGCCCGAGCCCGGTCTTCCCGTCGATCAACTCGCGCACGACGTCGAGGTGTCCGGCATGACGGGCGGTCTCCTCGATCATGTGCAGCGCGATCTGCCGTAAGTCGGTGATCCGATCTCCCGGCGGATGAGGATGGCGCCCCCGGGGCCGCATCGACAGCGGCATGGCGGCGAGGACGGCGTCGGACCGCTCGCACTGGGCGCGGTAGAAGGCCAGCACCGTCGACGGCGAGCGCGGGGTCGTGAGCGGCTCGTGGTCGTCGGCCGGCCAGGGCAGGGGCTCGGCCGAACCCAGGGCGACCTCCTGGAACCAGTGCCGCTCGGCGTGACCGAGATGCTCGACGAGACCCAGCGGCGTCCACCCCGAGGGCAGGACGGCGGTCGTCAGGGCGTCGTCGCCGAGACCGTCGATGATCGCCAGCACGGCGGCGCGCTGCGCCTCCAGGAATGTCAACAGGGACTGCTTCTCGCTGTCGCCCACCGGCCCACACCCTTCGCCGACCAGCCCGCCGCACCGCAGGTTAGCGGCCGGCCCCGACAGTTCTCGGGCGCCCGCCCTCCGGTTACGCGGTTGTGGTGGCTGGGCGCGGTGGATAGGTTGGCCCACCGTGCACTATTTGGACGTGGCCTGTCGGCTGCTGCTCGCGGCGGTCTTCGTCACGGCGGCCTGGACCAAGGTCTCGGGGAAGGCCGGCTGGGCCGCCTTCGTCGGTTCGCTGCGCCAACTGGACCAGGTGCCCGGCCCCCTCCTGCGGCCGGCGGCGTTCGCCGTGGTCGCGACCGAGATCGTCGTCGCCGTGCTGCTGCTCGTCCCCGTGCGGGTGGCGGGGTGGATCGGCTTCGCCCTGGCAGGCTGCCTCCTGCTGTCCTTCACCCTGGTGATCGGGCGGGCGCTGTCGCGCGGCAACCGCGCCCCCTGCCGGTGCTTCGGAGCGTCGAGCACGCCCCTGGGCCCGATCCACATCGTGCGCAACCTGATCCTCGTCTGCGTCGCCGTCCTCGGGCTGGCCGGCGCCTCCGCGCCGGGCGCGTTCGAGGTGCCGTACGCCCTGCTCGCCGGTGTCGCCGGACTGGTCGCCGGCATCCTGATCACGGCGTTCGAGGACCTCGTCGCGTTGTTCAGGCCGACGGCGAGATAACAGCCGGTTTGATCCCTATGTCGTGTTATGCGCAGAGAATGCCCTGTCGATAATCATGGACCGCTTCGCCTGACTAGACCTGTACTATCCTGGCCGCTCCGAAAACGATCAACTCGGAGGATTACGCCGTGTCAGTCTTGTGGGCCGCGTTAGCGATCGTCTTCATCATCTGCCTGCTCAACCTGGTGCTCACCGTCGCGGTGATCCGGCGCCTGCGCGAGCACACCGAGCTGATCAACCGAGGGGGCGGGCATCCCCCCGGACAGGAAGAGATCACCCTGCCCGCCGGCGCCCGCGTCGGCGAGTTCAGCGCCGTGACGGGCGACGACCGGACGGTGACCCGCGACGATCTGCGGCCGGGGATGCTCGTGGCCTTCTTCTCGCCGCGCTGCCCGACCTGCGAGGAGCAGAAACCCGCCTTCATCCGGTACGCGTCCGGCCTGCCGGGCGGGCGCGACCAGGTGATCGCGGTGCTCCTCGGCTCGCCCGAGGAGCTCGGCGGACTGCGCGAGGAGCTGGGCGGGATCGCGCAGATCGTCATCGAAGGGGACGTCGACGGCGCCATGGCCGCGGCGTTCGGCCTGCGCGGATACCCGGCCTTCTGCCTCATGGGCCAGGACGGCGTCCTCCAGGTGACCGGTTTCAAGGTCGACGTCCTTCCCGACTCCGTGGCCCTGTGACGACCGGCAGGCGGGTGGCTCTCGCCGCCTGGCGGCTGGCCTGGCGGTTCGCGGCGCGTACGACCATCGCCCAGCTCGTGCTCACGGTGCTGGGCGCGGGGGCGCCGGTCGCCGTCGCCTGGCTGACGAAGATCGTCTTCGATCAGCTGAGCGCCCCCGGCGGGCCCGCGGACCTGACGGGGCCGATCGCCGGCCTGGTCGCCGCGGGCATCCTGACGGCCCTGCTGGCGCAGGTGCTGCGCTACCTGAGGGCCGAACAGGGACGGATCGTCGCACTCGCCGCCCTCGACCAGCTCTACGCCGCGGTCAACCGGCTGGTCGGTCTGGGACGGTTCGAGGACCCGCAGTTCGCGGACCGGTTGCGCTTCGCCCGTCACGCCGGCGGCTCAGGACCGGCCGAGATCGTGGCCGTGAGCCTGAACCTGCTCCAGCAGGTCCTGGTGACCGCCGGGTTCGTCGTCTCATTGGTCACGGTCAGCCCCGTTCTGGCGGTCGTCGTCCTGGTCGGCGCGCTCCCCGCGGTCGGCGCCGAGTTCGCGCTCGCCCGCCGGCGGGCCGAGACCATGAACACCGTGGGGCCGCACGAACGGCGCGAGCTGTTCTACGGCCAGCTGCTGTCCGACGTCGAGGCGGCCACCGAGGTGCGGCTGTTCGGCGTCGGCTCCTTCCTCCGGGGACGGATGCTCGGCGAACGCCGTACCGCGAACCGGGTGGAGCGGGCCATGGACCGGCAGGCCCTGAGCACGGAGGCGCTGCTGACCATGCTCTCGACCGGGGTGGCGGGCGGCTGCCTGGTCTGGGTGGTCAACGCCGCGGCCGCCGGGACGGTCACCGTCGGTGACGTGGCCATGCTGGTGGCCGCGGTGGCCGCGGTGCAGGCGGCGCTGCTCGGCGTCGTGCGCGACCTGGCCGGAGCGCACACCCAGCTGCTGATGTTCGGTCACTACCTCGCCGTCGTGGAAGCGGACCAGGACCTGCCGGTGCCGGCCCGCCCGCGTCCGGTGGAACCGTTGCGGCACGGCATCGAGCTGCGTGACGTCTGGTTCCGCTACCGGGAGGACCTCCCGTGGGTGCTGCGCGGCGTTACCGTGACGATCCCGAAGGGCCGGGCGGTGGCCCTCGCCGGATACAACGGCGCCGGCAAGAGCACGATCATCAAGCTCCTGTGCCGCTTCTACGACCCGGACCGCGGCGAGATCCTCTGGGACGGCGTCAACCTGCGCGACCTCGACCCGGCGCAGCTGCGCGCCCGGATCGCGGGCGTCTTCCAGGACTTCGTCTCCTACGAGCTGTCGGCCGCCGAGAACATCGGCATCGGTGACGCGGAGGCCCTGACGGACCGCCCACGCATCGAGGCCGCCGCGCGGGACGCGGGGGTGCACGACATCCTCAGCGGGCTCCCGCACGGGTACGACACGCTGCTCAGCCGCATCTACTTCGCCGGCGACGAACTCAACGGGACGACCCCGGGCACCACGCTCTCCGGCGGGCAGTGGCAACGGGTCGCCATCGCCCGCAGCTTCCTGCGCGGCGGCCGTGACCTGCTCATCCTCGACGAGCCGAGCGCCCGCCTCGACGCCGAGGCCGAACACGAGATCCACCAGGGCTTCCGGCGGCTGCGCGACGGCGGCACCAGCCTGCTGGTGTCGCACCGGCTCGGCACGATCCGGGACGCGGACCTGATCCTGGTGCTCGACGGCGGCACCGTGGCGCAAGCCGGACGGCACGACGAGCTGGTCGAGGCAGGAGGGCTCTACGCCGAGCTGTTTTCCCTCCAAGCCGCCGGATATCGGGATTGACCCGGACCTGAATGGATCTTTACTGTAGGTCGAAACGGGTCAAGATCGGGCGACGCCTACCGGCGTCAAGGAAACGGCCCGTGAACCTCACAAGGGAGTAGAGCATGCTGCGACTCTTCAACACCCTCGGCGACCGTATGTTGTCGGCTTTCGTGCCCAAGGTCACCGCTCAAGCCGCCTGCACGACCTGGAAGGAATTCTGCTACTGCAGCGGCGTCTATTCCATTTCCCGGTGGTGCGACCGCGGTTGCGACAGCAGCCAGACGACCTGCGGCCCCTGCAACGTGAGAGGGGCCAAGTACAGCTGCTAGCCGACACATAGGCGCGAGTGGCCGCCGGCACGGAGCCGGTGGCCGCTTCCGCGTCAGTGTCCCCCTACCCCGCAGTTCCGCCGACGAGTGAGGCGCCTTCCGTGCAGGTCGTGATCGCAGTGCTCCTGGCCGGTGCCGGCGTGGCGGCCTTCGCCGCGGTGCTGCGGCGCAGGTTCGTGCTGGCCACGGTCGCGGGCTTCAGCATGGCGCCCACCTTGCGCCCCGGCGATCGTCTCCTCGTACGCCGCACGCCCCTGTCACGCCTGAGCGTGGGCGACATCGTGGTGGTCGTGCCGGACGCCCGGATGGCGGACCCGCGCCACCCCGCCGGATACGTGATCAAACGGCTCGCCGCCGTACCGGGGGACCCCGTACCGGATCACGTACCGTCGCCCGCGCACGAACGCATCCCACCGGGCCGGATGGCGATCCTGGGCGACAACCCCGACGCCAGCCGCGACTCGCGGGACTACGGCCTGGTCACCCAGGAGCAGCTCGTCGGCGTCGTCGTACGCGCCATCGGCACCTGAACCCCTGACGCCGATTCTGCGGCGAGAATTCTCGCGGAACCTGTCGAGGATCGGTGCCGCCCGTTCGTCACCCGGACGACGCAGTTCTGTCGACCACGAGGAGTGACGATGAAGTACGCGATGCTGATCTTCGGCGACGACCGCGAGTGGAGCGGGCTGTCCCCGGCCGAGGAACAGGACGCGATGAAGCAGGTCTACGACTGGTACGAGCGGTGGCAGCCGACCGGCAAGATCGCTGACGGCGGCGCCGAGCTGCAGCCCCGGGAGACGGCGAAGACCGTGCGCGCCGACGGGACCGGTCAGCCGATGATCAGCGACGGACCGTACCTGGAACTCAAGGAGGTCATCGGCGCGGTCGTCATGCTGGAGTGCGACGACATCGACGAGGCCGCGCGGATCGCGGCCACCTGGCCGCTCACGGCCGGGATGAGCGCGCTGGAGGTCCGTCCGGTGATGAGCCGCGAACAGCTCTGACGCTGGGCGCCGGTCTCACAGCCGGCGCCTCAGCTCACCCACTCGACGCGACATCAGCTCCCGTTCGGCCGGGTTGGTCGCCAGCTCCAGAGCCCGCTCCGCCGCCGTCAGCGCCTCGGCCGTACGGTCGAGCGCGGCCAGCAGGTCGGCCCGGGCGGCGTGCCACAGGTGATAGCCGGCGAGCCGGGTCCCGAGCGCGTCGACCTCGTCCAGCGCCGGAGCCGGGCCCACCGCGAACCGCGTGGCCACCGCCCGGTTCAGCAGCACCACCGGCGACGGGTCCAACGCGTACAGCCGGTCGTACAACCCTCGCACACCGGCCCAGTCGGTGGCCTCGTACGAGACGGCCAGGGCGTGGAGCGCGGCGATGCCCGCCTGCACCTGGTACGGCCCGGGCCGGCCCTGGCGCACCGCCGCCCGCAGCCGCAGCGCCGCCCGTTCGATCGCCGCCCTGTCCCACAGCCGCCGGTCCTGCCGGCCGAGCAGCACGATGCGGCCCCGCGAGTCGAACCGCGCGTCGACGCGGGCATGGTGCAGCTCCAGCAACGCCGCCAGACCCGCGGCCTCCGGCTCACGGGGCAGCAGCCCCGCGAGCTGGCGTGCCAGCTCGACCCCCTCGCGGGCCAGCTCGCGCCGCTGGGCGGACCGGCCACTGGACAGATAGCCCTCGTTGAACACGAGATAGATCACCGCGAGCACGGTCGGCAGCCGGTCGACGTACTCATGTGGCTGGGGCACCTCGAACCGGATGCCGCGCTTCCGCAGCAGACGCTTGGCCCGGGAGAGCCGCTGCGCCATCGTCGGCAGCGGCACCAGGAACGCGGCCGCGATCTCGGCCGTACTCAGGCCACCGGCTGCGTACAGCGTCAGCGCGACCCGGGCCGGCTCGGGGAGGTCTGGATGGCAACACGCGAACACCATCGCCAGCCGATCGTCCACGCCCGGTTCAGGCGGCGCTTCCGCCGCCAGCCGCGCCATCTTCTCCCGGCCGACGGCGTCGCGGCGCAGCCGGTCCAGCGCCCTGCGCCAGCCCGTGGTGACCAGCCAGCCGGTGGGGCTGTCCGGCACGCCCTCGTCGGGCCAGCGCCTGAGCGCCTCGGCCAGCGCGTCCGACAGCCCCTCCTCGGCCCGGTCGAAGTCGCCGAGCCGCCGGCTGAGCGCGCCGAGCATGCCGGCCGCGTCCGTCCGCCAGATCCGGTCCAGCAGTTCCGCCACGTCACTCACCGCACCAGTCTGCAGTCCTCGCAGGACGGCGCAATCACCTACCGCGGACGCGGTAGATTCGCGGTTCCTGCGGCGTCCGCGGTAGGGAGAGATGTCTCCATCAGTAGGATGACCGGCGGCGGGTTCAGCGGACATAGTTCTTGGCGTCCAGTCGCGGGAAGCGGAGGAGCGCCTCATGTCCGTCCTATTCGACCTCGCCGCACAGGTGGCCTCGCCCGTGTGCACGACACCGACAGAATGCGCGGGTCAAGGTGTCGACACGTTCCTCGGGACCCCTGAACGCGTCTGGGCCAGCGCGGCCGCACTGGTGGCGGTGGGCGGCGTGGTTCTCGGCTGGCTGGCGTGGCGCTCCGTCCGCCGGGCAGGCAGCGGCGGGAGGAGGAGAGCCATCGCGGCCCTGTTGATGGGGCTCGTCGGCGGGCTCAACGGCGCGGTGAAACTGGCCGTCGCCGACGGCGGTCTCGGCACCGGCAACGGAGTGTTCGGGGCGGCCATGGCCCTGGCGCTGGGGCTGGCCGGCGCGGCCCTCGGCGGGCTGGCCCTGGCCCGCTCCCGCCGCGCTGAGCCACACCCCGCGTCTCCGCGGGCTTCTGCCGGCAAGTGAACGGCCGACCGCCCATGGCCACGCCGCCACGGAGATCGCCATTACATTGGCCGCATGACCGAGCTCGGACCCGTCGCCTGGCCGCCCGCCCCCATCAGGACCGAGCGGCTCGTCCTCCGTGAGCCCGAGGCCCGGGACCGTACAGCCATCATCGAGCTGTTCACCTCGCCCGAGGTGGGCGCCTACCTCGGCGGCCCTCGACCGCGTGACGAGTTCGAGCGCGCGTTGCCTGCCGTGCCCCGGCGCCGCCCCGGCCTGTTCGCGGTCGATCTCGACGGGTCGATGATCGGCGTCGTCGACATCAAGCGGCGCGAGGCCGATCGTCCGGGTCGCGTCCGCCCGGACGGCGGCGAGGTCGAGCTCGGCTACATGTTCCTGCCGGAGGCGTGGGGATTCGGGTACGCCGCCGAGGCGTGCGCGGCGGCACTCGACTGGGTCGCCGGCGCGCTTCCCCGCGAGCCGGTGGTGCTCACCACCCAGACCGCCAACGACCGCTCGATGCGCCTCGCGGCGAAGCTGGGGTTCACCGAGGTGGCGCGGTTCGAGGAGTTCGACGCCGAACAGTGGTTCGGCGTGTGGTCCGGTTGAGCGGGGCCGGTACGTCACGCCCGCGCGGCCACAGGAGCCCCGTCGGTCGTCTCCAGCACGAACAGCCGTGCGGCCAACGGTGCCAGCGCGACACCCATCAGAGCGAACATCATGATCCCGGACACGGCGTCCGGCGCCGCGAAGTCGGCTGCCAGCGCCACCACCAGCGTCACCGCCGCCCACCGCGGTGCCAGCCGCGTCCGCCAGAGGGCGACGGCGAGGGTGAGAGTGCCCACGACGGTCGTCAGCAGCACCGGGACGATGAGCACGGCGAAGGGCGGCGCCGCGAACATCGCCCCGGCGATCTCGGCCGCACCCGCCCGGTCCGCGTGGTGGGCCAGCGGGTACTGGGCCATCACGTACGCGACGGGACCGATGTGGAGCGCCCACCCCAGCGCCGCGAGGACCGCCCCCGTGACGCCCAGCCGCGAACCCTGGGCGCGGAAGAGCCCGGTGAGCCCGAGCAGGGCACCGGCGAAGCACAGGAACGAGACGACGAGCAGCACGTTCGCACCCATCCAGAGGGCGGGCCGAGCCTCGATCAGGGCGAGCTGCGCGGCGGCGTCGGCGGACGACGGCAGCAGGATCGTGCCGGCCAGGCCGGCGACGGCGGCGGTGAGCAGTGCGACGGCGGTGCTTCGGCGTGACATGGGGACCTCCGGGGGAGCAGCGGCTGTGCCGCCGACGCTAGGGACGACCGGCGCCGGAATCGTCGGAGGTCACGCCGAACCGCGTACGAGCCCGCTCGTACGCGCCTACCTCCCCGGGGCGATGCCGCACGGACAGCGCGCCGCTATGGTTCGTGCCATGACCGACGACGGCGCCGGCGCCCTGGCGCGGTGGCTGCGGGCCCGGCCGCGGCTCGTCGACTTCACGGTGGCCGCCGTCCTCGTCGCGCTCGGCGCCGGGCAGGTGATGGCCGGGGACGGCGGCGCGACGGCGCTGATCGTCTCGGTCGCCATGACGGCGCCCGTCGCGTGGCGGCGGCGACGGCCCCTGCCGGCCGTCCTGATCGGGTGGTCGGCCCTCTTCGTCGCGGAGGGCCTGGGCGCGGACGTCACGAGCCAGGGGTACGCGGCGGTGATCGCGCTCGTCATCACCGTCTACTCGGTCGCCGCCCACGCCCCGCTCCGCCAGGCGCTCGCCGGCCTGGTCGCGGCCCTGGCCCTGGTGTGGGGCGCGATCCCGTTCGCCGCGTCACAGACCGTGGCCGACTTCGCGTTCACCGGGCTGATCACGCTCGCGCCCTGGCTCGCGGGCCGCACCATCCGGGACCGGCAGCTGCGCATCACCGAGCTGCGACGCCTGGCCCGCGAACTGGAGCACGAGCGGGAGGAACGGGCCCGTGAGGCGAGGGACGCGGAACGTTCCCGCATCGCCCGGGAGATGCACGACGTGCTCGCCCACACGGTCAGCGTCGTGGTGGTCCAGCTCGGCGCGGTCGAGCGCATCGTGGAGTCCGACCCGGGCAAGGCCCGCTCCGTGGCCGCCTCGGTGCGCGCCACCGCGAAGTCCGCGCTCTCCGAGCTGCGGTTCCTGCTGGGCCTCGACGGCGTGCCCGCGGCCGGGCCGCGTCCTTCCCTGGCCCGGCTCGGCGACCTCGCCGACGACATGCGTGCCGCCGGCGTGCCGGTCGAGCTGACGGTCACGGGTCCGGTCGGCGGGCTGCCGCCGGCGGTCGACCTGGCCGCCTACCGCATCGTCCAGGAGTCCCTCACGAACGTCATGCGCCACGCCCCGGGCGCACCCACCCGTGCCCTCGTGGTCGTGGACGAGCATGCCGTGCGTCTCACGATCGAGGACGACGGCACCACCCGGCCAGGGACACCCGAGCGGGCCGGCTACGGCCTGATCGGGATGGCGGAGCGGGCCCGGCTGTGCGGGGGCGACCTCGAGGCCGGGCCCCGGCCGGGCGGAGGCTTCCGCGTCCACGCGCGGCTGCCCCTGGTGCGGGCCGTGAGCGTGGCGTGATCCGGATCCTGCTGGCCGACGACCAGTCGCTCGTACGCGCCGGGTTCCGGCTCATCCTGGAGACCGAGGAAGATCTCGAGGTCGTGGGCGAGGCCGCCGACGGCCGGCAGGCGGTCGGCGCCGCCCGCGAGCTCCGACCGGACCTCGTGCTCATGGACATCCGGATGCCCGTGCTCGACGGGATCGGCGCGACGCGTGAACTGGCGAGGGCCGGCGCCACGGCCAAGGTCCTGATACTCACCACCTTCGACGACGACGCCCTCGTCCACGACGCGCTGCGCGCCGGCGCCAGCGGGTTCCTCCTCAAGGACGTGGACCCTCCCGACCTCGTCCATGCCTGCCGGACCGTCGTCCGTGACGAGGCGCTGCTCGCGCCGGCCATCACCCGCAGGCTCATCGAACGGTTCCTCGCCACCCCGCCTCCGGGCCGCCCGCCGGCCGCGTTCTCCCGGCTGACGGCGCGCGAGCTCGAGGTGTTCACGCTGATGGCTCGGGGCCTGGACAACCAGGAGGTCGCCGACCGGCTGGTGATCTCCGCCACGACCGTACGGACGCATATCACCCGCATACTCGCCAAACTCGGCCTGCGTGACCGGGTGCACGCCGTGGTCCTCGGCTACGAGTCCGGGTTGGTCCGCCCCGGCGAGGGCGGCTGATCAGATCCGCTCCTTGCGCTTCGGCAGCGCAAGGCATCCCCGACGGACCCTCAAGCGACTGACACAGACTTCAAGAGACGCCGATCCGCCTCAGGGGGAAGCAGCCGCAGTTGGTCCACTGCGACCCCGTCACGCGCGCCGCAGGCTGATCAGCCCGCTGCCGTTGATCGGACCTCACAGCGAAAGCACTCCTGGAGCGCTTTTCAGACGAGGTGGTCAGGGGCAGGGCCGAACCGCCGATCCGCGGCAACGTGATCAGTCGACGCACATCGCGTTATGGGTGGACTCGAAGACCCATGTGCCGCCACCTGGAGAGGAATAGATCAACAGCGTGCTATAGGTCCCAGGGGTGCAGTCGTGGCCGACCGCGAGGACGTCTTGTCGAGCCCGCTGTTCGGCCGCCGCTAACCCGGCCGCGTAGGTGTTGCCCGCCCCCCGAGCAGTGGCGCTGCGGGGGGTGTCATAGCCATCGGCGTGCGCGGCCATGGGCGCGGTCGCCAGGCCGACCGCCACCACCGCTGAGACGAGACCGAGCCGGCGGAGCCAACTGACTTTCTGCATGCTTCTCCTTACGAGGGACGGGCATTTGATATCGATCAAAACAGATTTAGCGCATATCGATCTAGCGGCGGTATCGGCCACTTCGTCAATAAGAATCCGGCGGCCGTTATCCTCACGGTGAAACGCATGGCCAAGGGCACTCTGGGGAGTCAGTCTTCGATTGTTCGTACGGGCCGGTTTCCGCACCCGATGATGTAAGTTTCATCCGCCGTTGGAAGTCATGCGGGGCAAATGGAACGGCGGGTAGCTGATGCGCGGACGCCCTCAAGCTCGGTGGTTCATGGTGCTGCCCGCTGATCTCGGAGAGCTCGTCCAGAACCTTCGGGCGCTGGATATGGGCATTAGGCGACGTCGAGGTCAAGAAGGCGGAGGGCGGGCAGGGCCTGTATCGGAAGTCGGTCGGGAGTCGCTGAGCTGTGGCGGTCAACCCACCCGACCGGTTTCCTGCGATCTCCTGGTCGATCTTCACGTAGAGTGCGACCAAGAGGGTCCAGAGGCTCGTCCTCATGCACGGATCATTGAGGCCCTCGCTCCTGTCGCGGGCCGGAACTCGGGATCTCCTCCTCCGGATGACCGCCGATCACACCATCTGACAAAGCGGGCTGGGCCGCGTCCATGTCCGAGACGTACGAAGGCGGTCGATGAAGCGCTACATCCTGACCGGCACCCCCGGAGCCGGGAAGACGACGATCCTGCGTTGGCTGGAGTGTGACGGCTACACCGTCGTCGAAGAGGCGGCGACGGACGTCATCGCCCTGGAGCAGGCTCGGGGTGAACCTGAGCCGTGGACGAAGCCGTCCTTCGTGGGGGCGATCGCCGCCTTGCAGCGCCGCCGGCAGGAACAGGCCGCGGCCCTTCCCGGTGATGTACAGATCTACGATCGATCGCCCGTCTGCACCTACGCCCTGGCCACTTACCTCGGCCATCCTGTCTCTCCGGCTCTGTCCCGCGAATTGGAACGCATCCAAGCTCAGCAGATCTACGCCAAGAAGGTGTTCTTCGTTCAGAGCCTCGGGTTCGTCACACCGACCGACGCGCGATCGATCACCTTCGAGGAGTCCCTGCGATTCGAGCAGATCCACCAGGACACCTACACCTCACTCGGCTACGAGTGCGTGCCGATCGCTCCAGGCCCGCTGCCGGACCGGGTGGCGACGGTAAAGAAGCTGCTCGAAGCCGCATCTTGACCGCCCCGTGGACCTGCGCGGTTTGTCCTGCCAGCTCGGCTTGTCCCAGGCCGAACTTCCACCTCAGCCAATAGGCTCTCGGCAAGCTGGGAGACGCCTCAGTGCCGTCCACGCAGCACGTGGAAGCCGCATCTTCGTAGGCAGGCTGTTCAACGAAGGTCGGGGCTGCGTTCGCCATTCTTCGCAGGGCTCCGGTTTGGCGATGAAGCCGGCCACGCAACGTCGTCGATCGCGAGCCACGGCGCGGCGGCCACGGCCGTGGGCGTGAGCCCGGCGAACGTCTTGACCTCACGGTGGAGGTGGGATTGGTCGACATAGCCGCTCTCGGCGGCGACGCCGGCGGCGGCGTTACCCGCCGCGAGAAGGTGGGCGGCGTGGTCGAAGCGCACCAGTTGGGCGGCGCGTTTGGGGGTGATGCCGAGCTGGGACCGGAATCGGGACCACAGGCGTTTGCGGCTCCAGCCGACCTCGTCCGCCAGGCCGTCGACTCGCACCCGCCCCCGGCTGGTGAGCGTCCGCCGCCAGGTGTAGGCGACTTCCGGATGAACCGGCGGGCGGGCGCGCAGCCGTGGGCCGAGGACATCCGCCACGATCGTGAACCGTTCGTCCCATGACGCAGCGGCGCGCAGCCTGTCCTCGGCTTGCTCGGCGTCGCGACCCCAGACATCCTCAAGGGCTACCAGCGTCCCGGTGAGCTCGATCGATGCGCCGAACACCGCGGCCGCCGCCACCGGCTCGAACCGGATCTGGAGGCACTGTCCGACCCCTCGGCCGGTTGCTCGAAAATCGCCTGGGAGGAGCCCGACGACGACACTGCCGCGCTCGCGTCGGCCGTGGATGTCGTAGACGATGCCTTCTCCGTCGCTCAGATCGACGAGCAAGGTGACAGACGGGTGCGCGACCATGGCGATGTCGACGGGTGCGGGGGAACGGTGATGGAACCCGGCCATGCTGATCCCCGGCAGCCGACCTGATAGGCGCGGGACGGCGACCTCCACCTGCGCCCAGTCGGGTGGTGCCCCTGTCGACAGCACATGACCACTCTAGGCGTCAGGGATCGCGGGCCTGGTGCCAGTGGCATGTTCCGTAAAGCCCAGCAGCAGTTCGCTGGTCGTCTCGGGGGCTTCCAACATGGGTAGGTGCCCGACGCCGGGCAGCAGTTCGACCCGGGAGCTGGGCACCGCGTCGTACTGGTGCGCCGACGACGGCTCCCAGCGGGGGTCGGCGGCGCCGAAGATCACCATAACCGGTACCTGGAGGGCGGCCAGACGCTCGGGCACGCTTCGCTCGGCGATGTACGCGCTGTTTCGGCGCAGCACCGTCCTGAACACGCGGTAGGAGATCCCTCGCAGTTCGGCGACCATGTCGTCCGGGATCTGCACCGGGCGAGCGGCCGTCGCGCTGAGCCCTCTGCGGATCATCGCGTCCGAACGCCTCGACCACAACAAGGGACCGAGAGGCGGGCCCAACAGGACCCGGAGGACGAACGGCTGCGGAAGCAGCGCAGCGGGACTCGGGCCGGTGCTGATCAGCACGAGCGACCTCACCAGGTCGGGGCGCTGTTCTGCCAGCGCGGTGGCGACGTAGCCGCCGCTGGAGTGCCCCACCGCGGTGACGGGACCAAGGCCGAGGTCGTCGAGCACCGCCGCCACCCGGGCTGCTTGGTCGGGCACCTCGTACGATGGCGCGGGCGGGGACTGGCCGCAGCCTGGGAGGTCGACCCGGATGAGGTGATGGTGGCCGGCGAGTTCCGGGACCATCGGGCTCCAGGAGGCGCCCGAAGCCCCCGATCCGTGGATGAGCAGCAGTGGCGGCGCCTGTCGCGGGCCGTTGTGGACCACGTGCATCCGATGCGAGCGCTCGAACTCGTACTTACTCATGATGGGACTATGCACGGACGCTAGACCATCAGTCTTGGACGAATGTTCCCGCAGACTCGACGACCGACGGACCTTGGGCTGGGCTTGGGCGTTGCGCCGGCGTACGTAGGCGCCGATCGCTGTGTTCCGCTCGTCATGACTGCGGTGGTCGGTGCCGTTCAGCGCGGTGCGACTCGGCTCCGTCCCGGGTCGCACCTCAGTGGCATGTCGGCTGACGGTCGCCGTCGGCGCCGAAGGTCAGCAGGCGCTCGGCCAGGCGCTGGACGGCGGTCCGCAGTTCCCTCGGCGACACGATCGTGAACCGGAAGCCGAGCCCGGCGAGCATGGCGGCCATGCCGTCCAGGGACTCGGCCCGCATCCGCAGGAGGACTCCCTCCGGGGCCTCGGTGAGGGTGGCCACCGACGGCGGGACGCGGCGGGCAGCCTCGGCGAGGGGAACGTGCAGGACGACCTCGACGACGTGCGCGTACGGCACCTGGGCCAGCGACGCGGTCACCTGCCGCACCGGGTCGGACTCCTCGGGAATCTCGTAGGAGGCAGCCCCCGGCACGACGGTGGAGATCCGGTCGAGCCGAAAGGTGCGGGTCTCGCCGGACCGGTGGTCGTGACCGGTCACGTACCAGCGGCCGGAGTGGAAGACCAGGCCGTGGCCGTCCAGTTCGCGTTCGGTCTGGTCGCCCTTCCAGGAGCGGTAGCGCAGGGTGACCCGGCGGCGGTCGCGGATCGCGGCGGCCAGGGTCAGCACGGCCCGGCTCGCGGGTGTCGGCGCCGCACGTTCGGCGAGGGTGAAGCCCAAGGTCTCCTCCAGCGCGCCGACCTGTTCCCGTAGCGTGATCGGCAGCACCCGCCGGATCTTGGCCAGGGCGGCCTCGGTGGCCTCGGCGGCGAGGCCGAGGCGGCGTCCGGCGAGCAGGCCGAGAACCACGGCGGTGGCCTCGTCGTCGGTGAGCATCAGCGGGGGCAGCTTGTAGCCGGGCATCAGGTGGTAGCCGCCGTAGCGGCCGCGCTCGGCGGTGACCGGGATGCCCAGTTCGGCGAGCCGGGCGGCGTAGCGCCGGACGGTCCGCTCGTCCACACCGAGGCGCTGCGCCAGGTCGCGGCCGCCCAACTCGTGGTGTGCCTGGAGCAGTTCGAGCATCGCCAGCATCCGGGTCGCCGGATATGACACAGGTTCACCTCTTAATCCGGGCGGATTCTGTCCGCTATCAGCTTTAGCGTAGCGACGTCGGCTCACTGGAAGGACGATGAGATGGCGAACTACGTGCTGGTTCCCGGCTTCTGGCTCGGCGCCTGGGCCTGGGACGAGGTGGCGCAAGAGCTGCGCGCCGCGGGACACCAGGTGCGGGCGGTCACCCTGACGGGGTTGGCGGAGCGGGCCGGGGAGCTGTCGCCGGAGGTCGGCGTGGAGACCCATGTCCTGGACATCCTCGCGGCGATGGACGGATGGGAGGAGGTGGTCCTGGTCGGGCACAGCGGGGCGAATGTCCCGGTGACCGCGGTCGCCGACCGGCATCCCGATCGGCTCAGCCGGGTGGTCTATGTCGACACCGCGCCGCTGCCGTCCGGTGTGGCGGTGATCGACTTCAATGACGAGGCCACGCAGAAGGCCTGGCGCGCTCAGGTCGGGGACGGCTGTGCGCTCGACCCGCCCGCCTTCGAAGAGGGAGAGGGGATGTTCGCCGGACTGACCCGGGAGTACTGGGCGCAGATCAGCGCGAAGGCGACGGCGGAGCCGTGGGGCGCGGTCACCCAGTCGGTTCAGCGGCCGGGGCGGATCCCGGCGACGCCGAAGACCATGGTCGCCTCGACGATGCCGGTGGCGGTGATTCGCGAGCTGATCGCCTCGGGGAATCCGGCGTTCGCCGAGCTCGGCACACCCCAATGGACCTTCGTCGAGCTGCCGACCGGCCACTGGCCGATGTTCACGCGACCGGCGGACCTCGCCGCGTTGCTCTGACAATCTCCTCGTTCACCCTCGGGAGAAGCCCTTACGTGGTGACGCGGACGAACCTCAGTGAACAAAGCCACAGCGATCGCCACGATCGCGGGTGCGGCGTTGTTCGGCGGGCCGTCTCCTCCGCGCACGTCGGTGGCAGCCGTCGCAGCCCGAACGTCCGATACCGCCGCACCCAGCAGGAACCGCTCTTCCCCCGCGCAGCTGAAGCGTCGACACCGCGCTCCGCCTCGGCCTGCGCCGTGGGGAACTCCTCGGGATCACAAAGCTGTCTGACTATATTGATTTACCACTCTAAAAATCGATGTCAAGATATTGATTGCCCCGTAAACACATGAAATATCGGAGGCATCCCTTCAAGTAAGCACAGAGGAGCCTCCGGTGAAAATCCCCCCAATCACCGCACGCCTGGCAGTGGCGCTGGGAGTCGCCCTCGCCATGGTCGCAGTGGGCGCCGTCCAGGCCACCGCAGCCCCCGCCGCCGTCAAGGACGCCGCCGACATCGGCGACACCGCCGAGGTCCCGGGTGGTTTCGCCTCCTGGAAGGAGCTGGTGGCCACCCAGGAGAAGCTGGTCAAGGCCGCCGACCGCGTCACCGCCGCCGTCAAGACGCGGGACGACACCGGGTTCGCCGGCATCGTCGCGGCGCCGGAGAACCGTGAACTGCGCGTCTACTGGAAGGGAGACACCCCCGAGCGCATCGACGACCTGGTCGGCCGACTGCGCCGGGACGTCCCGGTCAGTGTCCTGCCCGCGGCCTACTCGGCCCGGGAGCTGGAGGGCGAGATGAACCGTCTGGTCCGCGCCTCCGGCGGCGCGATCACCTCGATCGCGCCGAACGTCGACGGCTCGGGCCTGACGGTCTCGGGCGCCGACCACGGCCTGACCCGCTCGAAGGTCGCCGGCTCGGCGGTGCCGGTCACCGTGGAGGCCGGCGTCACGCCGGCCCCGGCCAGCCGCTGGAACGACGACGCACCCTGGCTGGGCGGCGCGGCCTGGCGCAACGCCGGCACCGGGCTCGGCTGCTCGACGGGCTTCGCCGTCACTCTCGGCGGGGTGAGCTGGATGCTGTCCGCGGCCCACTGCGGCAGCGTCGGGCAGACGGCCACCGACCCGACCGGCCAGGTGATCGGCCCGATCGCCTACGCCAACACCAGCCGCGACGTGATGCTGATCCGCGCGAACACCGCCGGTCGTGTCTACAACAACGACCCCGCCGCCACACCCTCGGAGTTCAGCAACCCGGTCGTCGGCACCTCCGCCTCCTACGTGGGCATGTGGCTCTGCACCTCCGGCGCCTACTCGGGCACCGTCTGCCTCTGCCAGGTGAAGGCGATCAACGTCACGATCTTCGGTCCCAGAGACACATTCCGTGGCCTGGTCCGCGCCGAGAGTCCGACGTACAAGAACGCGGCCGGCCAGGGCGACAGCGGCGGCCCGGTGGAGACTCCGGAACCGTCCGGCATCACCCAGCAGTACGCGGTAGGGGTCATCTCCCTCATCGACACCAGTGCTCAGGTGCCCTGCACCGGCTACGTCGTCACCGGCCGGGTCTGCTCCTGGCGGCTGTACTACGCGCCGTGGAGCAACGCGACCTCCGCATTCCCGGGAATCGCCATCATGACCGGCTGACGCCGCGACCTGACGAGAGGCCGAACGGGTACGCGGGCGGGACCGAAGAACGCTCTTTGAAAACCTTCGGGTGTGGTGATGAGCAGGACGGGTGTGCCGATCGTCGTCGACGCCGCCCGTGCCCCGTTCGTCACCGTTGTTCCTCCTCGGCTCGTCGGTGCGCGTCGCTGCCCTCTCGGTAGAAGAGGTAGCCCCCGTGGTGCAGTACGTCTCCGTCGAACGTCCCGTCCGCGCTGAATCCGGTGTCGTCGGCGTACTCGATCCGGGTCCCGGAGACCACATAGGAACCCGTGTAGGCGCTCTCCCGCTCTCCGCGGGCCTCGTCGTAGCGGCCGTTCGCGAGCAGTTCCTGGCGGATGTGCCCGTCGGCCGTCACCCACATTCCGACGTACGGGTGCGGTGACGCCTCTCCGTTCTCGTCCGGGCGTGTCCGCGGTGTCGCCGTGGCGGGTGACGGCGTCTCCTGCCGGCCGTGCTGCGCCGCGTTGTCAGGGCCTGCGAGTCCTTCGCTGTCCGGCCCCGCGGAGCACGCGGCGAGACCTCCGGCGAGGAACACGGCGACGCCCATGCCGCCGACCATGGTTTCGAGGCGGGTCTTCACGAGGTCCTCCCTCGCATATCGTCCCGGTCTCCGGAGCGAGTCACCGTCAGCGAGCCGAGCAGACGCAGCGCGTTCGCGGTCCGGGTGCCCTCCTGAGCGTGGTAGACGATCAACTGCTGCCCTGGAGCGGAGCGTACGTCGAAGGCCTGTAGCTGCAGGGTCAGCTCGCCGACATCGGGATGAAGCAGGACCTTCGCGGCGTCACTCTTGCCGCGTGCGTCCCGCCGCCGCCAGAGGTCGGCGAACTCGCGGCTGTTCTCCATGGCAGTCCGCAGCACCTCCTGGATCCTCGGGTCGTGCGGCCAGGCGCCTTCGAGGAAACGGAATCCCGCGACCACATTGGCCGCGGCCTTCTCCCAGTCGATGTAGAACGAGCGAACCGACGGGTCGAGGAAAATCGCGAGCAGCAGGTTCGTGCCGGGTTGGAGGTGGTCGAAGACCGCGCGCCCCAACGTGTTCGCGGCCAGGACGTCGTAGGCCCGTCCCAGGAGCAGGGCCGGCGTGCGGTCCCACAGCTCGGCCAATGCCAGCAACTGGGGGGCCGCCTGCTCGATGCTGCCCTGCCGGCGTGGGGGCGGGATCACCCCCCCGATCCGGTACAGGTGCAGCCGGCCGTCGTCGTCCAGCAGCAGCGCGTCACTCAGTGCGTCCAGGACCTGCGGCGATGGCCGCCGCTCACGCCCCTGCTCCAGCCGCAGGTAGTAGTCCACGCTGATGCGGGCCAGCATCGCGACCTCTTCGCGGCGCAGGCCGGGGACGCGCCGCCGCCCGTCCTCGGGCAGACCGACATCGGGCGGCGCCACCTGCGCGCGCCGGGCCTGTAGGTAGTCACCCAGTCTTGAGGTTGTCATGCCGACCAGGCTAGTTTTCCCCGCGGCCGGGAGCCTGGTCCCAGTGCACCCAGGACGAACACGGCCTTCTCCCCTGACCAGGCCCTGTCAACAATCAAACGCATGACCGAAATCTTCACTTCCGCTGACCTTGACGCCGTCCTCACGGGCGCCGCTCGTCCACTGCTGCTGACCGATGCCACCGTGCACACCCTCAACCCGGTCATCGGGACCATGGAGCACGCCGACGTGCTGATCGGCGCAGGACTCGTCGTCGGCGTCGGCCCGGGCATCATCACCGCCGCCGAAGACGACGACGCCGTGGTGATCCGTGCCACGAGTACCACGATCATCCCCGCCGTCCTGGACCTCAGCGCCATGCTCGCGTACGCCCCGCACACAGAGGGTCCGGGCACAGCGGGTTCGGGCACGCTCACCCCGGGTGTCCCGGCGCACCTCGCAGTCCTGGACGACGCCGACGCGCCGGACCTGCCCACGGCGCTGCGTACCTCGCTGACCGATCCGGGGCGGCTGCGCGCGGTCCTGCGTGACGGCGTGCCGATCGCATGGGGCGGGACCGTGCTCGCCCCGTCGTCGCGGCACCCCGCGACGACGGACGCCGACGGAGGCGTCACGGGCCGCGTAGACCCGGACCGGGTCGGCGTCTGGATCGACACCGAGGACTTCCTGCACCAGGAGCTGACCGCCGACGGCCGCTACGACGAGACCCGCGGCGGACGCGCGCACGCGTACCAAGGCCGCTACTGGATCGACGGCGACCGCATCGACTATCTCGACGACCTCGGATTCTGGGCCTTCGGCCAATTCGACGGGGACACCCTGCACCACGCCGGCTACACGATGCGCCGTAAGGACGTCCGATGACAGAGAACCTCCTGCCCACCCTCGAAACGCTCACCACCGCCGAGCGTGATCCGGACCGTCTGGTCCTGCTCACCGGCGGTACCGTGGTGACCGTGGACCCCGTACTGGGGACGCTCGAAGACGCCGACGTGCTCCTGCGCGGCGATCGGATCGCGGAGGTCGGCCGCGGCCTGACGGCGGCGAACGCGATCGTCATCGACGTGTCGGGTTCCATCGTCGCCCCCGGGTTCGTCGACACGCACCGGCACTCCTGGCAGGCCCAGATGCGGCGCACCATCCCCGACGTCAACGACCTCGCGGGCTATCTCCAGTCCACGCTCATGCAGGTCGCGCCGCTGTACCAGCCGCACGACATGTACGTCGGAACCCGCCTCGCGGCGCTCACGGCGCTGGACTGCGGGATCACCACGATGCTCGACTTCTCCCACAACTCCCGAACCGGCGAGCACTCCGACGCCGCGATCACCGCGTTGCTCGAATCCGGCATCCGCGGCGTACACGCGTCGATGAGCCCGCATTTCGGCGACTGGGACCAGCAGTGGCCGCACGACCTGGCACGACTTCGGACGACCTACTTCTCCGCCGACGACCAGTTGGTCACGCTGAGACTCGCCGCTCTCGCCACCCCTGATATCGCCGGGGCACGCCTCGCCTACGGCCACGACCTGGCCCGGGTCGCGGCTGACCTCGACATCGGAGTGAGCCTCGACGTCATGTTCGGGGCGGCGGCGTCCGAGGCGATCGTGCGGTGGGAGCGAGAAGGACTGCTCGGACCGCACATCGAGTCGATCCACTCGACGGCCCTGTCCGGCGACGCGTGGTCCGCGATGCGCGACACGGGCGTCACCGTGTCGCTCGCGCCGACCTCCGACATGCAGATCGGCCTCGAAGACGCCGTCCCACCGGTCGACGAGGCGCTCGAACACGGCATCCGGCCCGGTCTGTCGGTGGATGTCGAGGTCGCGCTCGCGTCGGACATGTTCACGCAGATGCGCACCCTGCTCGCCGTCCAACGCATGCGCGCCGTCCACGCCGCCTACGGCACCGACAACGAGCCCGTACGCATCACGACACGCGACGTCCTGGACTTCGCGACGCTGTCCGGCGCCCGAACGCTCCGGCTCGACGACACCACCGGGTCCATCACACCCGGCAAGCAGGCGGATCTCATCGTCGTCGACGCGGAGGACCTCAACACCATGCCGCTGCACGACCCGGTCGGGACTCTCGTGCTCGGTGCCGACCGTGGCAACATCACCTCGGTCTGGGTCGCCGGTCGCGTCCGCAAGTGGGCCGGGCGCCTCGTCGGCGTCGACGTGGACGACCTGCGCACCCAGGTGCACGACTCGGTCGACGCCATCACCGGTCGGCAGGCCGCTTGATGCCCTGAGCGCCCGGCCTGATTCCGCCGACGGGTAGCGAGACGTTCGGGTCTTCATCAACCGCGTCCGGAAGGAATGCCAGTGCTGCAAGCACGGATGGGACGCCTCCCGTGAGCGGCCCACGTGCTGCGCCCTTGAGGCTCCGAAATGCTGCGGGGTCGTATCTGTCCACACGGATGATCCAGTCCATCCACGCGGTCCTTCGGAACGCGCTCGAACGGGCCGTACGTGAGGAGATCATTCCGCGGAACGTCGCGAAGCTCGTCACGGTCTCCGTGCCCTCGTACAAGGTGAACCATGGTCTGACGACCGAGCAGGCGCGACGCGTGCTGAAGGTCGCTCTGCCTCGGCCTGCGGCGCGGGGAACTGCTCGGCCTTCGATGGGAGGACGTCGACCTTGACGCGGGCACTTCGGAGGTGGTCCAGACTCTCCAGCGCGTCGATGGCGAGCTCCGGTTCGTCCGTCCCAAGACGGAGAACTCCGAGCGCACGATCCCGCTGCCCGAGATCGGTGTCGATGCTCTCAAGGAGCACCGTAGGCAGCAGTTCGCCGAGCGGTCAGACGCCTGGCCTGGCTGGGAGGATCATGGGCTCGTCTTCCCGTCTCGGCGCGGAACGCCGATGGAGCCCGAGAATCTCCACCGAAGCTGGGGAGCCGTCCGTCAGGCCGCCGGCCTCGGTGAGATACGCCTTCACGACATGAGGCACACCTGCGTGAGCCTCCTCCTGGACCTCGGCGTCCCGCCGCATATCGTGCCCGAAATCGTCGGCCACAGCGACATCGAGGTCACCATACGATCTATGCTCACGCTTCTCTCGACGAGAAACGGAAAGCACTCCGACGGCTCGGAGATTCGCTCCAGTAAGAGATAAGGGCCTTCCCCGCTTGGGGAGGCCCTTATGTCTGTGACCTGGGGGCTCAGGCCGCCAGGATTACCAATCCTCTGTTTTCGGGCACGCTCAAGCCACCAAAGATGCTAGGACTTTTTAGGGCAACACCACGCTTGGACGACGATTTATCGCCGTGTCTCCACCGCGCCCCGCGCCAGGCGATCCAGCTGGTCATGCTGCCGGAGATGAGCATGAACACTACCTGGGATGGCGTCGGCACTTCATCGAAGCCAGCGGCTGCGGCGCCCATCGCGGCCAGGCCCGGTATGAGGGCATCGACAGGCCGCGGCTGTGTGGACCGCCGGTTCCGGCGGCGCGCGCGACCTCCCATAGATCACATTATGCCCATATCTCCCACGGGCCGCGCGAACTCTATGGACTCTCTCAACTGCTCGCGAGGCTGTAGGTGGAGGACGTTGCCGTCAGGGTTGCCGTCAGCAGACACAGAAACGCCCCGAAGCGATGATCGCTACGGGGCATTCTTGCTGGTCAGATGAGGTGGTCAGGGGCGGGGTCGAACCGCCGACCTTCCGCTTTTCAGGCGGAGCAATCACCTTGCTCGACTGGTCGAGACCGTGGTCAGGGGCGTGTGGACGGTGGCGCGGATGCGTCAGAGTGTGGGGACGTTGCTGTCAGCGCTGCTGTCACCTCTCCCGTGGCCATTGGGAGGCGAGGGCTCAACCTTCCAGTGCCGTCCAACGGCTGCATTCCAGCCGCAAGGGGCCTTCAGGGCCAAAGTCGATTACCTAAAAAGAAGCATATGGCGACTATCGCTGCGGCAACGATCAGGTGCTTTGACCACGAACCTTGGGGACGCCTCACGCGTGTAGCTGCAAGAGTTAGGAGGACAGGAACAAGGACGCCCCATAGTGTCGCACCGCTCAACATAGAGCTATGTGCCACTGACGAGAACACCCATCCGAGATAGGCGGACATCGCAAAGGAAAGTAGATACACAAAAGCGGTGTTGACTTGAAGTGTTTTTCGATCCAGTGCGCGCTCTATTGCCTTTTTTTCGCGCACGGTTAATGGTTGACCAGTATTAAACATCGGAGGGGCGCCATTCTTGCCTTCTTCCTGCGTGCCACCCTCTTCTTGTGAGTAGTCATTGAAGCTTTCGGCGGCGACGAGCTTGGCTTTGGCCTCTTCAAGTTCTTGTATCAGTTGCGAGCAGCGAAGTTCTGTGGCCTCCTTTGCGGCGCGCGCTTTGCTGAGCTCAACGATTAGCTCGCTTCTCTGCTGCTTAAGCTCGTCATGCTCTTTAAGAATTTGGTTATAGTCGGCTTTATTGTGTTCAATAGCTCGCTGCGCTTTGGCGCGATCTGATCCTTCCAGCATTCGATTCTGTACTTGTATCTCTCTAATTTGTTCCTCTAGTTGGCCAATCTGTTTATTACGTGCCTCTAGCTCCCTCGTCACTAGCTTCTCTCGCGCGGCGGAGTAGCGTTGTTCTTCTCGAGCTTCTTCAAGCTCTCGCTCAAGCCGCTCGATCTCCCACTTGGTTGCGTTGCGCACCCGCAACGCGGATCTGAGCAGTTCACGGGCTTGCATCTGCTCCTCCCGGGTGAGCTCACGTCCCTGTTGCTGAGCTGCAACACTCAGGAACTGCTCGACAGTGCGCCAGTGTGGGACGCGCGCTCCGCTTAGCATGCGCGAGATCGTGCCTTGATCCAGATAGCACATCCTGCTGGCGGCACGAAGACTTGTGCCCATCATGTCGAGATACTCACGCATCAGCTCGGCGAACGCCCGCACTTCGGGCTCCAACTCGGAGCTGAGTGGATCAAGCTTGGAGGAAGGGCGATCCGACACGCTCTACGGTTGCACATCTCTCAGGTGTTGCCAATCTCGATGCAACAGGACGTTGTTGGAGTGCAACACTCGCCGCACCAACGAAGCTGGGACCCACAGAGTTGAACGCGGTGGAAAGGATCACGTCCATGCAGATGTTTTCGTTCTCTGCGCTGGCCACTGGTGCTAGTGCGGTCAGGGTCCTGGTGGTAGCGCTTGCGCTTGTCCCCCTCGTCACAGTGGTACTGTTCACGATTCCTGCTCTGATTGTTCTTCCCTTCACGCGAGGCGGCCGATCATTCCTTCGGTCCTATCTCGAAAAAATGACCGACTGGTCTAAGACCATCCTCGTGTATAGCCGGACAAGGACTTGACGCAGAGCTACAAAGCGTGTCTCGTGCTTCGAGATACGACTGTCAGGGCGACCCGGGCGGTGGGTGCGCGCGAGAACGTCCTCCAGGCCGCACGCGCCACCGCCTTGATGGGTTCGTGCGGCGGGTGGCTATCATCCTGCTCCGCATCTGCTGCAAGGAGTCAGCCGGCGTCCGTGGTGCCCTTCGTCTGAGCTTGGTGACCGACGTTGCCGTCACAGATCTCACCGGTGCCCGATGGCAAGGACCGACGGAGTCGGTCCGCGGCAGCCGATCGCCCTGGCCCGTGTGGCGAGTGCCGAAGTCAGCGATCGTCACGGCCTTAGCCGAACACTTCATTACGAGTGAGAACTTGATCGTCCTCAGATGTCCATCCTGCTCGCGAATGCCTGCTCGGGCAGGAGGGAGAGGGCCAGCCAGTGCACCCGCCGTCCAAGGTCATCCGTAGCCGTCGTTAGCACTCCCGTTAGCAAGATCGGTGCTCAGCCTTCGTTCTTCGATGGCAAGTGGACCCGTACTGCAGGGCCGCCAGGCACGAGGAACGGAAGCCGCCGCGGCAGGATGGCTTTACGCTCTCCAGTGGGTCAATTGCCCTGTTCACGTGAACGAAGCCCCAGCCAGGTCCGGGCGAGGGTGGCCGGGACGCGTCAACATCCGGCATCGTTGCTGCCACCTACGTTCGTCAGCCAACTGCAGAGCCCGAGGGGCTTCTTCCAAGCTCAGAGCCACTTACCGCCGAACGCAGCGTGCCATCACATCGGCCAAGGGTTCCGTTTCGCCGTTTTGCATATCCGATGTCCGATTGGCGCGCTCCACACTCGGAGGTTACGATAGTTGGCTGGCTGCGTAGAGAAGGGACGCTAGATGCCTACGGTCACCGCGACTGAACAGGTGCTCCTCCATATCTCTACAGCCAAGAAGACCGTCTTAGCAGCGTACGCCAGCAGCGGCGGAAGATATCCATTCCCCGTCACTCCTCTTATTCAACAGGCCACCTCGGATCGCTTGATGCTGGCCGGAGAGCACCTCCGAGCAGGAGATCAGCTCCTTCTGAGAAACTACTATCGCGCTGCAATAAGCCGCCATTACTATGCTATGTACCACGCCGCGCGGGCCATAGTTTTCGCGGAAAACCAGGGAGACGATTTCGAGCGCCACAACATTCTCCCGCGAAATCTACCGAGCTCCATGAAAGATGTAGCAACCCGAGAAAGCGAACTCGTCAACGCAAGACTTACGCGGAATCAGGCAGATTATGATGCATATCCGATCACCTCTGGAGATTGGGATTACGACGCGCGATCCCTAGCTGTGACTGCAGCTGCATTCGTCCACGCCTGCGAAGACTTCGCCCTAATGAACGGATACATCTGATGTCCACAGGTCAATATACAGACCGTATCAAGCAAACGCTCGATGAGGCTGGTATTGCAATCAGCGCGATCGACGAGCGGTCATTTCCTGGGGAAATGTGGTTCATCGTTAGGGTTGCCGAGGATGCCCTGATCACGGCCCAAAGCCTCGCGGGCGCGATCGAAAGAGAACTTAATCGAGCAGCTGATACGGAGCACCAATCCTTCGTTGTTACCTTCCGGCCAGCACATGAAGCAACAGAGACAAGGGAACAAGAGAAGCCGCGCAGTATCCTAGTCAGTCAAAAAGTCGATCAATTGATCCAACTCCTCGAGGCAAGGTCACGCACCTCGGATGCGCTTCCGAGCCTTAAGTACGTCGAAGACCCTAGAGCAAGCCTCGCAGCAGTTGGCGCGTCCCGGCATCA
Organism: Nonomuraea sp. C10; assembly: GCF_008017515.1. Taxonomy (NCBI): domain Bacteria; kingdom Bacillati; phylum Actinomycetota; class Actinomycetes; order Streptosporangiales; family Streptosporangiaceae; genus Nonomuraea; species Nonomuraea sp. C10. Next base: position 400,837 of record NZ_VPFF01000003.1, on the reverse strand, counting down.
CATTGTTTACGGCCGTCGCGGCGTGGGGAAGACAGCCCTACTCCTAGAAGCGAAGCGTCTAGCCGAGAAACAGGGGCATGTTTCAGTCTGGATGAATGCGCATACGTTGCGCAAGCTGGACCATGGCTCCGCTTTTCTCGTGGTAGCCGAAGCAGTGCTCAACTCGCTGGTTCTGCATGCAGGGTCATCGCAAGGTGAATCTTTCAGCAGGATCAAAGAAGCTAACACACGGGTGACTGCTCTCCGTGCAGCAGACAGTCATACGGATAAGCAAGTCGGTGAGATTATCGCGGATCTCAACCTTGCGCTCCGTGCCATTCTCAGAGAAGACCTGGTACGCCTTTACCTGTTCATAGATGACTTCTACTTGCTTCCGGTCGGAATACAAGCACAGTTTCTAGACAATGTCGCAGGTATGCTGCGAGACTGCGACGCCTGGCTCAAGCTCGCTAGCATCGAGCGTCTGACCCGCCCCTTCGAACCGTCATCTCGTATAGGCCTCGAGATTCCGCATGATGCATCAAAGATCGACTTGGATGTGACGCTCGAAGAACCCGAGAAGGCACAGCAATTCCTCGAGGCGGTTCTCGCAAATTACACAACCACCGCTGGCATCAACGGTCCATCGAGCATTGCACGGGATACGGCGCTAGGACGGCTCGTTCTCGGCTCTGGGGGCGTTCCGCGCGACTATCTCAACTTGTTCGCATCCTCGATTGTGGCAGCGCGCTCTCGACCAAAGGCGCGGGAAGTGGGCAAGGAAGACGTTGCCGATGCAGCTGGGAGGGCCGCTCGAGGTAAGAAGCGTGACCTGGAGCAGGATGTCTCTTCCGAAACGGCCGGTACACTGCTCGCAGCTCTGGAAGTCCTCTCGGCTCAAGTCAAGGGAGCTGGATACACCTACTTCCGAGTCGACATCGCCCAGAAGGCACATCCCTTCTACGAGATTCTCGCTCAACTGGTTGACCTTCGCTTCGCACACCTCATCCACGCAGCACTCTCGGATCAGCACAAACCGGGAGTGAAGTATGAGGTTTACATGCTGGACCTCAGCGAGTTCACGGATGTTCGACTCAAGCGTGGGCTGCACATCCTAGATCTCGAGGATGGTAAGTGGGTTTACCGTCAGAGCGGCAAGGCTGGCACCGAAAAGAAACTCACCGGCACTCTTTTCCGCGATCAGCTACGCCAGTCACCAATCGTCGACCTCGAAGAGTTGTCAACGATAGTGCCTCAGCGAACTAGGCTGTTCTAAGTCGTAACTATGGCCAGCGATAGTCGCGCGGGCGGCGCTGGCCGCGACCGGCCGAAGAGCCGCAGCGCGGCCAGCGACCGCCTCGACGCGCCGACCGCCGCAGGCGGGCGGCCTTGATGACGAGCAGATAAGTTGCTTTCTGGGCTGCCCGTAGCTGTGTCTGATGGTGCTTGAGCTACTGGTGGCAGGGCTGAGCGATGGACCAGATCCGGGTCATGCTCGTGAGGTAAGTCGCTGCTGGTCCTTCGTCGTCGCCACCGGTGAGGTGCATGACCGGGGCGTTGGCTGCGGGCGTGCCGTAAGCGTGGGTGTTGACGAGCAGTTCGTCGTCGGCCTGGTAGATGGAGTTATAGAGCACGGTGCGGTGAAGGCGGATCTGGACGCCTTGGACTCGGAGCAGGGGCCGGTACAGTGCGAGCGCGTTCCTGACCCTGGCCGCCATCACCTCGGCGCCGATGCCCTCGTCTGCTCCACGCTGAGCAACGGCCTCCCCCTCGGGGTCGCCCAAGAGGATACGGACCTTGACGCCGGCCTTCGAGCGTGCCGTGAGGATGTCGAGAACTGCCCGGTCCTCGGCGAGGAACAACGCACTGTAGGCCAGGATCCCGATCTCGCGTCGGGCCCCGCTGAAGTGGTTGCGCCAAGCTGATTGGGGGACGGCCCATCGGTGCGGGTAGATCGCCTGAACGCCTTCGGCTAGTGCCTGGTTCCGTGGCGCGACCTCCGGCCATAGGTCGGCCTCGTCGACGTGCAGAAGATCGGCGACGGCCCAGCGGTGACGCGGGTACGGGACACGTCCCTGAAGCCAGCGGCTGACGGTCTTGGGATCGACGGCCAGGGCGGCGGCCACATCGGTCGCGGTGAGCCGGGCGGCGGCCAGGGCGTAGCGGAGGTTGTCGTTCACGACCGGCCTGCTCCTTCCGGACGGTGACCCTGTGCTGCGACGTTAACATAAGACGTCCCTAGACGTCCCTAAGTTGCGGTGTTCCCGCCCCACCCGCCGGGGCGAACCTCGACCCACAGCACACGAACTCCGCACCGACGTCAGGGAGACTCGGCATGCAGACGAGCAAGACCATCAAGGACCAGCAACGCGCCTACGCACAACGGCTGCTGGCCGCCCTCGGCAAGCACCTGTCCGCGCGGGACGTGACGGCGGTGCTCATCATCACCGCCGACGGCCGCCCCGCCCTGGACGTGACTGACATCCGGGGCCGGATGCGGCGGGTGTTCGTGCACCTGTCGTTCTGCTGGTTCTACTGGGGCGACCGCAGCGACGAACGGGTCTCTTTCCTCCAGATGGCCGGCGCGGTGGAGCGGATTGAGCAGGCTGCCCGCGACGGCTGGCATGAGGGCGAGCAGGGCGAGCTCAGCATCAACCTGGATCAGATCCTCGATGCCCACCGCGGCTGAGACGATGGCCGAGCGCCGATGGCTGACCGGCGGGCGCGCCTACCCCCAGATCGCCAGCCGTATCCGCGACCAGATTCATACGGGCCAGTTCCCGCCCGGCACGGTCCTGCCCTCTGAGGCGGAGCTGTGCCGGACGTTCGGCGTGGCCCGCAACACGGTCCGGCGCGGCCTGGCCCTCCTGGAGAAGGAAGGGCTCGTGGTGACCGTCCCGTCCAAGGGCCGTGTGGTCGCCGGGCAAGCTGGAACCATCTCGTACCGGTACCAGGGGATCGCCGCGACCCTGCGCGAGCAGATCCAGTCTGGCGACCTCGTCCCCGGCGCGGCGCTGCCGAGTGAGGCCGCGCTACGCCGCCGCTTCGCCACCTCGCGCAACACGGTGCGGCAGGCCCTGGCCATCCTGGAGCACGAGGGGCTGATCGTGGCCGAGCACGGCCGGGGCCGCTTCGTCTGCGATTGACACACCCGCTGGCGAGACGTCCGGGGACGTCTCGCCTCGCCCTATGGATTCACGGGCGCCCTTGCTGCCTATCGTGAACCACGTGGGACAAGTTGAGTGGGCCTACGGTCTGGCCAAGGATCTGCTGAAGGCGGAGTTGCCCCGGCGCTGGGCGCACACGCAGGGGGTCGCCGAGCAGGCCGAGACCCTGGCACCGATCCTCGGCGCGGACGCTGACACGTTGATCGCCGCGTGCCTGCTGCATGACATCGGTTACGCCCCGGACCTGGTCGACACCGGCATGCATCAACTCGACGGCGCCCGCTACCTGCGCGACGTCGCCGGGGCCGATGAGCGGCTGTGCCGCCTGGTGGCCTACCACTCCTGCGCCGACAACGAGGCCCGGCAACGGGACCTACTCGACGTGCTGGCTAAGGAGTTCGACCAGGAACGGCAGGACCTCGCGCGGGCGCTCACCTACTGCGACATGACCACCGATCCAGACGGGCGGCATCTCGACGTACGCGACCGATTGGCGGAGATCCACTCCCGGTACGGTCCCGAGCACGTGGTGAGTCGGTCGATCGCTGCTGCGACGCCGTGCATCGTGTCGTCGGTACGGGCGGTGGAGGCGGCGCTATCCGATGTGCGGCAGGCCGGTGCCGGCTAGGTAGTGCTCGATCCGCATCCGCATCGACGCCGCCATGGGCAGCGAGAGCACCTCGTCACGCGGCACCCAGCGCACTCGGCGTGACTCTGAGCTGGTGGCCGGAGCCCCGGATACCGCTCGGCCGGTCAAGACGATGGAGAACTCCTGCCGTACTTCACCGTTGCTGGTGTAGAGGATCACGTGCCCCGGGTCGGTGTAGGTGCCGACGATGCCGGTGATCTCACACCGGATGCCGGTTTCCTCCAGAGTCTCCCGTATCGCCGCCTGCGGCAGTGACTCGCCGAGATCGATGGCTCCGCCGGGGATGGCCCAGTTGTCGTTGTCGGTGCGCTGGATCATCAGCACGTCGCCGGTCTTGTTGGTGACGATGACGTTGACCGAGGGGACCAGGCTGTTGGGCTTGGGCGCGTCAGGGTCGTGGTGGAAGTCGATCCGCCGCGCCATCAGCTCTCCACCGGCTTGGCCTGGTGCCATACCCTGTCGAAGCTCTCGGCGTAGGTGGCGACCATGTCTCCTCCGGCTACCCGACGCAGGTGTAGCACGGGGGCGTTGCCGGCGCGGGTGCCGTACACGTGGGTGTTGACCAGATACTCGTCGTCGGCGCGGTAGATCGAGTTGTACAGCACCGTGCGGTGCAACCGGATCTCCAGGTTCTCCACACCGGTGATCGGCCTGTAGAGCACCAGGGCGCTGCGGATCTGCGCGGCCATGCCGTCGCCCACACCCTCATCAGCGCCGCGCTGGGCGACCTCGGTCGAGTCCGGATCGCCCAGGAGGATGCGCACGCGGACTCCAGCGCGTGCCTTTTCGCCGAGCAGGCGGACCATGCCACTGTCGTCGGCCAGGAAGAGTCCGCTGTAGACCAGGACGCCGATCTCTTGTGACGCGGCCCCGAACAGTCGTCCCCAGATGTCCCGAGGCACCGACCAGCGGTGCGGGTAGATCGCGATGATCTCGCTCTGCGACGCGGACGTCACCTGTTCGGGGCTGAGCGCTTCCGGCCACAAATATGCCTCGTCCACCCCCAGGTACGAAGCCGTGGCAAACCGGTGCTTACGGTACGGCTCACGGCCCTTGGTCACCCACCGCTCGACCGTCTTGGGATCCACCTGGATGGCCTCGGCCAGATCGGCGATGGACACGCCTTTTCGCAGCAGGGCCGCGCGTAGCCGTTCGTTCGCCATCTCTGCCGCTCCATGGGACGTCCGGGGACCTGGCCATCGTAGGCCGGACGTCTTGAACATGTCCCGTCGTGTAGTGATCTCGTCCTGACCCTCCGTCGCATTCTCGGTTCGCAAGCAAGAACAACGAACCGAAGGAGGCGATCCGAAGTGAGTCACGAGATCTACCCCGAACCCATCTGCGCCTGCGGCGCACACCTCGACGAGGGCCAGAGCCGGTGCCGCAAGTGCCACGCGCGGGAGCGGTGGATCAAGAAGCAGGCGGCCAAGCGCACCCGGCGTGCCGCCCGGCGTGAGGAGACCCGTCGTCCTCCGCGCGCTCCGCGTGGCCTGGCCTCGGCGGGGGTGATCTGGTCATGACCATGATCCTGCTGATCATCGCCGGAGTCATCGGCGTAGCGCTGCTGGTCGGGTACGTGGCGGTGCTGGTCGGCATCCGCCGGGAGGACAAGCGGCTCAGCCTGCGGCAGAACCCGGAGGGGGCGTCGGCGGCGCTGGCGCGGCGGGTTACCGGCTGCTACGTCCGGGGCGGCGTGTCGTGGACGTAGCCAACTGCTCTTCGACCTTCGCCAACCGGACGGACAGGTCCTGCACGGTGGCGCGCAACTCGGCCAGCTCGTCGCCGACCTCCGGGGTTGGGGGGAGTTCGTCGGCGTCGCGGACGAACACGCCCTTCCCTTGCTGGCCGATTACCAGGCCCTCGGTACGCAGGACGCCGACGGCGAGCTTCACCACCGACAGGGACGCGCCGTACTGCTCGGCGAGGCGGGTGGTGGACGGCAGCGGGGTTCCGGGCGCGAGGGAGCCGCCGCGGATCTGCGCGCGCAGGTCGTCGGCGATCTGGAGGTAGGCGGGGCGTCCGGTGTTTTTGACCATCGCGCTTCTATCTCACCACGAATGTTCGACCTGGCCAACCGAGGGAACATTGACAACCGAGCCAACTAGGTCAACTATGTTGCTCACGATGGAAGAGGAGGTCACCGCCCATGCGTTCCGTCCCGATCCCCGTGGATGTCAGCAAACTCGCCATCACCTGCGTCAAAGCCCCCCGCCCGCGCGTCCTCAACCGCGACACCGGCGAAATCAAGACCGACAAGAACGGCAACACCGTCTACGAAGTCACCGTCTCCGTCGAAGACGAGTTCGGCCGGATCGAACTCGTCAAGATCGGCACCACCGGCGAACCACCCATCAACGTCGGCGACCAGGTCAACGCGGTCGGCCTGCTCGGCTACGTCTGGGAGATCGCCGGCCGCTGGGGCATCGCCTACCGCGCCAACGCCCTGCTTCCCATGCGGGAGGCCGCCGATGTCTGACCAGCACTGGTGGGCACTCGGAGTCCTGGCCGCCGTCGCCGCCGGGCTCTGGGCCTGGCACCGCTGGCACTACCCCTCCTTCTGGCTCGCCCTCGGCTTCCCGCTCATCGCCCTGTCCGTCCGCGCCTCCTGGCGGCGGGTGGCGCTCGGCTGCGGGCTGACCAAGAAGCGGCAACGCTGGTGGTTCACCACCGTCCCCGGCGCGATCGCCTCCACCGGCCTGGTCAAAGTCCGCCGCCGCTTCCAGCGGGTCGCCGTCGACACCAAACCGTTCATGTGGCTGCCCAAGCCGACCCGGCACGGCTGGCGCGTCACCCTGCACACCCTGGAAGGCCAGACACCTGCCGACTACGCCGACGCCGCCGAACGCCTCGCGCATTCCTGGGGCGTGCACGCGGTGCGGGTGTCTTCGCACCGGCCCGGCCGGGTGGTGCTGATGGCGACCATGCGTGACCCGCTGGTCAAGGTCAACGAGCTCCCGGCCTCTCCGGAGCTGCTGAAGGTGACGGTCGGTCGGCTGGAGACCGGCCAACCATGGGTGATCGACTTCCGTACGGTGCCGCACTGGCTCAACGCCGGAGCGACCCAGTCCGGCAAGTCGAACCTGGCCAACGCCCTGATCGTCGGCCTCGCGCCACAGCCGGTGGCGCTGGTCGGCTTCGACCTCAAGGGCGGCGTCGAGTTCACCCCGTACGCGCCACGCCTGTCAGCGCTGGCCACCTCCCGCGCCGAATCCGTCGACCTGCTGTGTGACCTGGTCGGGCTGATGATCGACCGGATGGGGCTGTGTCGTCAGGCCGGTGCCCGCAACATCTGGCAACTGCCGCCCGCCATCCGGCCCGTGCCGGTCGTGGTCCTGGTTGACGAGCTGGCCGAGCTCTACCTGATGGCCGACAAGTCGGAGAAGGACGAGATCGCCAAGACCTCGACCGCGCTCCTGCGGGTGGCGCAGCTCGGGCGGGCGTTCGGCATCTACCTGTTCTGCTGCGGCCAGCGCATCGGCTCTGACCTCGGGCCTGGGGTGACCGCCCTGCGGGCGCAGTGCTCGGGCCGGATCTGCCACCGGGTCAACGACCCAGAGACGGCGACCATGACCCTCGGCGACCTCGACCCGGCCGCCCTCGTCTCCGCTCGCGCCATCGCCGCCGAGACGCCGGGCGTCGCGATCGTCTCCGGACAGGACGGCCAGTGGTACCGGGCGCGCTCCTTCTACGTCACCGAGCAGACCGCCGAACAAGCGGCGAACGCTTACGCGCACCTCGCCCCGGCCTGGGACGAGATCACCGCCCACCTGCCCGAACCCATCACCGCCTGAATCATGAAGGGAGGAACGATGCGACGCTTGGCCTGCCGGCTGCTCGACACCGGCCCGGTCCTCGTCCTGGCCGTCCTCGCGGGTGCCGGATCGTTCACCCACATCCGCGATACCGCCACCGAGCACGGCCAGACCGGCTGGATGTCCTGGGCCGTCGCCGTCTGCATCGACCTGACCTGTGTCATGGCCGCCCGCGAACGCCAGCGCGACAAGAAGACCGGCAAAGGCCGGCGGGGCGTCGTCTCCTGGCCTGTCCTCGTCCTGACCGGCGGCATCATCCTGTCCTTGGCCGCCAACCTCGCTCAAGCCAAGCCGACCGTGTGGGGCTGGATCACCGCCGCCACCCCGGCCGCCGCCTTCCTCATCGCCGTCTCGATGCTGGAACGCCGCGCCGCTCGTCCCGAGCCGTCCACCGTCCCTGCGACTTCGTTCGCGCCGGTCCTGGCTCCGTCCCCGGCCCCGCACCTCGTTCCACACAACGGCCCGGACCAAGACGACACCCGGGACGACCGGGACGGCGATCTCGCCCCGGCCCTGGTCGACTTCGCCCGCCGCGTCGCCGACGACCACCACGCTAAACACGGCCGACCGATCACCCGCGACGCGCTCCGCGCCTACCTGGGCGTGTCCAACCAGCTCGCCTCTGACCTGCTGCGCACCCTGCGCGTCGCCTGACCAGAAAGGAACCCGCCAGCCATGCGTATCCGTATCGACGGTACCCGAGCCGAAATCATCGACGCCCTGTTCCGGCTGCGCCTGCACTTCACCATCTGCGCGGTCTCGCGCGCCTACCCCGACCGCGCCCACCCTCACCACTGGCGCGTCTACCTCACCACCGGCCCACACGAAAGGAAGTGAACCCGTGACAGATGAGCCGCCGGTGATCCGCTACCGCTGCTGCACCTGCGGCGGCACCGGCCTGACCAGCGAAGGCGACCGGTGCGCCGACTGCGACGGCACCGGCATCGACAACCACGGCGCATAACGCGCAGCGCCCCCGGCCTGGCCGTACATCCGCCAAGACGCCTGCCAGGTCGGGGGCCATCCCCCATCACCCGAACGAGTGAGAGGAGGTCTCCATCTTGCCCGCAACCCATGCCAACGCGCACGCCATCACCGGCATGATCAAGCGCCTCAACCGGCACGACTACGACCGCTGGGCATCCCAGATCCGCAATACCGGCGGCTGCCGCCAACCCGATCCACCTACGCGGCAAGGTCGAACACTACGACCGCGCCACCGGAGCACTGCTCCACCGCTACACCACCAAACACGAGCCTGACGGGGTCCTGCGGGTGCCGTGCAAGACCCGCCGCGCCTCCCGCTGCCCGGCCTGCGCCGAGACCTACCGCGCCGACACCTACCAACTCATCCGCGCGGGCCTCATCGGCGGCAAAGGCGTCCCCGAGACCGTCACCACCCATCCCGCGCTGTTCGTCACCCTCACGGCCCCGTCCTTCGGCACCGTCCACTCCCGCCGAGAGCACGGCGGCAAAGTACAGCCGTGTCACGCCCGCCGCAACGCCGACACCTGCCCGCACGGCCGCGTGATGTCCTGCACCGAACGCCACCACAAGGACGACCCGCGCCTCGGCGAACCGCTGTGCCCCGACTGCTACGACTACACCGGCTCGGTGCTGTTCAACGCGCTCGCGCCGCTGCTGTGGAAGCGCTTCGCCGACTCCCTGCGCCGCGCCCTCGCCAAGGCCGGCGGCCTGGCCCTTAAGGACCTGCCCTGCCATCTGAGACTGTCCTTCGCCAAGGTCGCCGAATACCAGCGGCGCGGCGTCGTCCACTTCCACACCGTCCTCCGCCTCGACGGCCCGGACGGACCCGCCACACCGCCCCCGGCCTGGGCCACCGCCGACGCCCTCACCGGGGCCGTCCAGCACGCCACCCGCGCCGTCTCGGCCACCGCGCCCGCTCACGAGGGCCAGCCCGCACGCGTCCTGCGCTGGGGTGCTCAGCTCGACATCCGTCCCATCACTCTGATTGGCGACCTCACCGAGCAGGCCGTCGCCGGTTACATCGCGAAGTACGCCACCAAGGCCGCCGAATGCGTCGGCACCCTGGACCGGCGCATTCACCACCTCGACACCCTGGACGCCTTCACCCTGCGCGACCACGCCCGCCGCCTCATCACCACCTGCCTAAGCCTCGGCGCCCTCCCAGAACTCGCGGAGCTGCGGCTTGCCGAGTGGGCGCACATGCTCGGATTCTGCGGCCACTTCTCCACCCGCTCCCGCCGCTACTCCACCACCCTTGGCGAACTCCGCACCGCCCGCGAACAGCACGCCCGCGACAACGACATCATCACCGGACGCCTGCCTCTCTTCGAGGAGGACACCGTCCTGGTGATCAGCGAATGGGAGTACGCGGGCAAGGGCCACTCCCTCGGGGACCAACTCCTCGTTGCTGCCCTGACCGGTACGAGCCTTGCAGGGCCGACGTACCTGGAGGCGGCCCCTCATGGATGACCTCGTGCTCACCGTCGATGAGGCCGCCCAGCGCCTCCGGGTCAGCCGGTGGACCCTCTACACACTCATCCGCTCCAACCAACTGCAGACCATCAAGATTGGCCGCCGCCGCCTCGTTCCGGCTGACGCCCTGGCCGACTGCATCAGGACTCTCGTGGAGGTGGCGCGATGACGAAGACCACGCTCGGCACCCCTGAAGAAGAGCCGAAGCGCCGGACCGGCCGCCGCATCCGCAAACGCTCCAATGGTGAGGGAAGCATCTGGCCCCGGAAGGATGGCCGCTACGGGTACGCCGCCTTCGTCCAGACCACCGCCGGAACCGTGAAGCGTGTTCAGGGCTCGGCACGGACCCAGGAGGACGCTCGGAAGAAGCTGACCGAACTTCTCCGCCAGGCCGACGAGGGCATCCCCGTCTCCTCGGAGAACTGGACACTGGCCGACTTCCTGAACTACTGGCTGAAGAACATCGTCAGCCAAGAGCGGCGCCCCAAGACCTACCAGGGGTACGAGGGCGTCGTCCGGCTCCACCTCATCCCCGGCCTGGGCAAGAAGCGCCTGGGCAAGCTCAATGCCCAGGACGTCCGCCTCTTCATCAACCGCGTCCGCTCCGAGTGCCAGTGCTGCCGGAACGGCTGGGACGCTTCCCGCGAGAAGCTGGTGTGCTGCGCCCTCAAGGGTGGTCAGTGCTGCGACTCCCGCTTGTCCACGCGCATGGTCCAGTCCATCCACGCGGTCCTTCGGAACGCCCTGGAGTGCGCCGTACGAGAGGAGATCATCGCTCGTAACGTCGCCAAGCTCGTCAAGGTCCCGGTGCCCAAGTACAAGGTCAATCGAGGCTTGACGGTCCCGCAGGCTCGTGCTCTCCTCAAGGCCGCTCGGGACCATCGGCTCTACGCGTTGTACGTCCTGGCGCTCTGCCTTGGCCTGCGCCGTGGGGAGCTCCTCGGGCTCCGCTGGGTGGACGTCGACCTTGAGGCCGGCAAGCTGGAAATAGTTCAGAGCCTCCAGCGGGTCGCGGGCCGCCTCCAGTTCGTCCGCCCGAAGACCTCCGACTCGGAGCGAACTGTCCCGCTGCCGCCCATCTGCGTGGAGGCCCTGCGGAAGCACCGAAGGAAGCAGTTCGCCGAACGCTCGGACCGCTGGGAGGAGTGGACGGAACACGGCCTCGTCTTCCCCTCGCGCTGCGGTACTCCAATGGAGCCGGACAACCTGCGGCGAAGCTGGGGAGCGATCCGCAAAGCCGCCGGCCTCGGTGAGATGCGCTTCCACGACCTCCGCCACACTTGCGTGACGCTCCTGCTCAACCTCGGGGTCCCGCCCCAGGTCGTCCGGGACATTGTCGGCCATAGCGACATCGAGGTGACCATGACCATTTACGCCCACGCCTCGCTCGATGACAAGCGGAACGCCCTCAAGAAGCTCGGTGAAGCTCTCGACTGATCGCCAGCAACTTCCAGACTCGGCACATCACGTGCCGAGTCTTGTTGTTTGAGGCCACTCTGGGAGCTCGCCACGATGCGGCTCACGTCGATGCAATTCACGCAGTGACGCCACGCGCCCAAGTGCTTCCTCGACAGCCTGAGCTGGCGACAAGATTCGAAAGCCGCCGAATTGAGCGGCAATCTCGTTGTACTTGTTCAGCATGCGCTTGTCGTAGGTCACGAACCCATCGCCGCCATACCGAATGGAGGTCGCCACGTGCATGGCATCCCGCACGTGGTTCTTACGCGCCTCTCCCCACTCGGCACCTGGGTACAAGATCGCAAACACGCTGTGCAACCTCGCCTCGTCTTCATCATCGCCGAGTATCGACGAGCCCAACCGAGAATGATCAAGGATCAATGGGCCGAAGGTTTCGGGGTACCTCGAACTCTCTTCCGTGAGGTTGACCCAGAGTTCAGGAGGTGCCGTAAGGAACTCTGTGTCCATCGTGTCCGTGCGCTGAAGATTGATCCAGCCTTCCTCGCGAAGCCTGCGCAGCGCAAGCACGGATTGATCATCTGAGCCGATGATGTTCGTGTCGATGAACAGCGTGAACGCCGTCCGATTGAGGTAGGGGATGGCATCCACGTGTCACGCTCTCAACGGGGGTTGCTGTCAGCGTTGCTGTCACCAGAGATCAAAAAGCCCCGAACGATGATCCGTTCGGGGCATTCTTGCTGGTCAGATGAGGTGGTCAGGGGCGGGGTCGAACCGCCGACCTTCCGCTTTTCAGGCGGACGCTCGTACCAACTGAGCTACCTGACCTAGAGCGGTCCTGACGGGACTTGAACCCGCGACCTCCACCTTGACAGGGTGGCGAGCACTCCAAACTGCTCTACAGGACCTTGCTTCGTTCGTTTTGCGCTCGCTTAGCTTACCAGCTCCCCGGTGGCCTCAGACCATCCGTTTCGCGGTGCGCTTCGCGCTCGCAGTGCCCCCAACGGGATTCGAACCCGTGCCGCCGCCTTGAAAGGGCGGTGTCCTAGGCCGCTAGACGATGGGGGCTCAGGATTCCCTGTCGCCTTCCGTCGGAGACCTCTGAAGCATAGGGGACGATCGCCCCTCATGCCAAAGCGGCATTCCGTTGGCCGGCGTGGTCGGGCCGTTGACCGTTCCCGATGGCGACGGGGCGCTCGTTGGCTCTGGGGAGATTGTACGTGCCGGGTCGGGTTCCACGTGACGTTGGACGTACACCGATTGCTCGCCGAGGCCGCCGAGGGTGATGTCGTCCCAGGCCTGCAGGCGTTTCGTCTCCTTGTCGAAGTACAGGACGGAGGCCTGGACGGGGGTGGGTTCCTCGTGTTCGAGTGCGCGCAGGCCGGCGCCGCCCGTGGAGCCCTGGACGATGACGCGGGTGCCGGTGGGCAGCATGGTGGTCTTGCGGACGTGGGCGTGGCCGGACAGGACGAGCGGGGTGGTGCCGGAGAAGCCGCGGGCGACGATGTCGTCGTGTACGGCCACGAGGTCGGCGTCCTCGACGGCGGCCCGGTGGTCGCGGCCGAACTGTTCCATCGAGGCGGGGTCCGGGTTGACCGCGGTGGTCTTGTCGGGGGTGAAGCGGGGGTCGCCGAGGCCGTAGATGTCCAGGCCCTCCACGTTGCGCATCTTGTCGTCGAGGACGATGGCGTTCTTCTGTTTCGCGACCGCGCGCTGGGTGGCCTTGGAGTCGTGGTTGCCGCGGACGAACACGTAGGGGACACCCAGGGTGCCGATCTCCTCGACGAACTTGTTCTCCGCCTGCGTGCCGTGGTCGGAGATGTCGCCGGTGTCGATGATCAGGTCGACGGAGAACTGGTCCTTCAGGGAGCGGATCACGTTCCAGGCGATCGGGTTGATGTGGATGTCGGAGACGTGCAGGACCCGGATGGACCGGTCGTCGGCGTCGTACAGAGGAAGGGTCGAGACGGCTTCGTACAACTTTGAGACATTCGTCACAAGCTTGGTGAGCTGCGCGCGGTACGACTCGAACCTGGTCACGATGGCCTCCGCGCTGCCCACCAGGGAGGGCGCGGCGGCGATCAGGCCGGAGTAGCGGGGCTCGACGAGCGAGCTCGGCTGGAATGTACGGACCGCGAACATCCCCGTGCCGGCCAGGGCCACCGACGCCGCGATCAGGCCCGCCAGGGCCACCAGCGGGCGTCTGAACACCATCAGGACCGCGAGCAGCGCGCCGGCGCCCGCGCACAGCAGTGAGCGGATCGCGAGCTCGCCCACGCCGTCCATCAGGTCGCGCTCGATGATGCCGGGCAGCCGGTCGGTCAGCCTGGGGTCCTCCAGGAGGAGGCGGGCGCGCTCCTGGTCGATGTTCTCCAGGGTGATGCGGAGCGTGAGGGGCGCGTCGTGGCTGCGGAACGTGAGCGTGCCCAGCGGGCTGGCGTCCACGATCGTCTCGCCGGTCCACGACGGCCGGACGGTCATGCCGGTCTCGACCGGGCCGATCTGCGCGCGTACGGTGCCGCTCAGGAAAATGCCCAGCCAGGCGCCGGCCGCGGCCACCAGGAGCACCGCCGCAGCCTTGGTCACTCTCGACTGGATGACCTTTTTGAGCACGTCCGAGAAGTTCATACGCTTTCTTGGATACCCGAGCCGAGAGGCAGAATGACAATTGTGATCGAGGTTTCGCCGGAGAAGTTCGATGAGCTCGTGTCCGAGGCGCTGGACACGATCCCGCCCGACCTGACCCGGGTCATGAGCAACGTCGTCGTGACCGTCGTCGACGATCCACCGGAACCCCACCTGCTAGGCCTGTACACCGGCATTCCTCTCACCGAGCGCGGCGACTGGTACTCAGCCGTTTTGCCCGACCGGATCGAGATCTACCGCAATCCGATCTGTCAGATCTGTGACACCGAAGAGCAAGTGATCGAGGAAGTACGGATCACGGTGGTTCACGAGATCGGCCACCACTTCGGCATCGACGACGCCCGCCTGCACGAGCTGGGCTGGTAACTCTTTGCACAGGACGCGCTGCTTTGGGTTGCACGTTGCCGATTGATCGGGCACCTTAGGTGACATATTCAACACTGTGAGTCAGGCACAGCGGAGTCCAGTGGGGGCCATGCGGGCGCGACGGCTGACGGGGCGGCACAGGCGATCCACTGAGCGCCAGGCCACCTATGGCGAGGTCATCGCCGTCAAAGAGTTCAGAGCGCTCTGGTACGCACAGGGCCTGTCGCTGCTCGGTGACCAGCTCGCTCAGGTGGCGCTGGCCGTGCTCGTCTACGACCGCACCAAGTCGGCGCTGGCCACCGCCGCCGTCTACGCGCTCACCTACCTGCCGTCGATCCTGGGCGGGCCGCTGCTGGCCGGACTGGCTGACCGGTTCGCGCGCCGGGGCGTGATGCTGGTCTGCGACCTGCTGCGGGCCGGGCTGGTGTGCGTGATGGCGCTGCCCTTCATGCCCTTCCCTGTGCTGTGCGCGCTGGTGTTCCTCGTCGTGCTGCTCAGCGCGCCGTTCTCGGCCGCGCGCGCGGCCGTGCTGCCCGAGGTGCTCGCAGGCGACCGGTACGTGGTCGGCTCGGCACTGCAGAACATGACGAACCAGGCCGTGCAGATGCTCGGCTTCGCCGCGGGCGGCGCGATGATCGCCGCCATGGGCCCGTACCGCGCCCTGGCCCTGAACGCCGCCACCTTCCTGGCATCGGCGCTGATCCTGGTCACCGGCGTGCGGCGGCGGCCCGCTCCGGGCCGTCCCGGAGCCAGGCCGTCCATGTGGGCGATGACCAGAGCCGGAGCCAGACTCGTCTTCGGTGACCGCAAGCTGCGCACGCTCGTGCTCTTCGCCTGGCTGTGCGGCTTCTACGTGCTGCCCGAAGGCATCGCGGTGCCGTACGCGGTCGCGCTCTACACCGGCGTCATGCCCATCCCGGTGATCACCGGTCTGCTGATGGCGGCGATGCCGGCCGGCACCGTGGTGGGCGCGTTCCTGTTCAGCCGGTTCGTCTCGCCGCCGGGCAGGCTGCGGCTGATGGGGTGGCTGGCCATGCTGAGCTGCGCGCCCCTCGTCGTGACCGCGATGCGGCCGCCGTTGGAGGTGGTGCTGGCGGCATGGTTTCTATCCGGGGTCGGGGGTGCCTACCAGCTCGCGGCGAACGCGGCGTTCGTCCAGCGGGTGCCCGACGGC
Source organism: Nonomuraea sp. C10 (assembly GCF_008017515.1). Lineage (NCBI taxonomy): Bacteria > Bacillati > Actinomycetota > Actinomycetes > Streptosporangiales > Streptosporangiaceae > Nonomuraea > Nonomuraea sp. C10. Next base: position 385,168 of record NZ_VPFF01000003.1, on the reverse strand, counting down.
CAGCGCGGGCAGGCGTTCGGCCTGGTGCATTCCGGCCTGATGGCGGTGCAGGGGATCGCCATCCTGATCGGCGGTTACGCCGCCGAACGACTCGGGCCCGAGCCGGTGGTCGCCCTGTCGGGCATCACCGGCCTCACGGCCGCCGTCGTGCTGACCGTGATCTGGGCCGACGCGCGCGGCGCCAGGATGCGCGCGCAGGCCACTGCCTGATCACTGCCGCGGCTTGTGGTCGTCCTCGGTCCAGGGGCTGCCCGTGCTGCTGCTCTTCTGCTGCTGCTTGGCCAGCAGGTCCTGCACGATCGAGGTGTCCTTGCCCTCCTCGGGCAGGAGCAGCCAGCCGATCGCGTAGACGCCGATGCCGAGGCCGCCGAAGAGCGTGACGATCGCCAGGCCGATGCGGATGATGTTGGGGTCGATGCCGACGTACTCGCCGACGCCGGAGCAGACGCCGCCGAGGATCCGGCCCTTGTGGGTCCTGCGCAACTGCTTGCTGCTGTGATATTCGCTCATGACTCAAGACTGCCCTCAACCCTGGCATTCGCACATCAGGATTGCCCCTGGTAGAACCCTGGTAGCCCCCTATAACGAGGAGAGGAGCACGTCATGGACGATCTGCTGCGCCTGGACGACCGCCTCGACGGTGACCAGAGGCTGATCAGCGACACCGTCCGCTCCTTCGTCGCCGACCGCGTCCTGCCGCACGTCGGCGACTGGTTCGAGGAGGCCACGTTCCCGGCGCGCGAGCTCGCGCCCGAGCTCGGCTCGCTCGGCCTGCTCGGCATGCACCTGCAGGGCTACGGCTGCGCCGGCACGGACGCGACCTCGTACGGGGTGGCCTGCCGCGAGCTGGAGGCCGGCGACTCGGGGCTGCGGTCGTTCGTGTCGGTGCAGGGCTCGCTGGCCATGTTCCCCATCTGGCGGTACGGGTCGGACGAGCAGAAATCGGAATGGCTGCCCCGGATGGCCAGTGGTGAGGCGATCGGGTGCTTCGGCCTGACCGAGCCCGACCACGGCTCCGACCCCGCGAGCATGCGCACGTACGCCAAGCGCGACGGCTCCGACTGGGTGCTCAACGGCTCCAAGATGTGGATCACGAACGGATCCGTCGCGGACGTCGCGGTGGTGTGGGCGCAGACCGACGACGGCGTCCGCGGCTTCGTCGTCCCCACCGACACCCCCGGCTTCTCCGCCCCTGAGATCCACAAGAAGCTGTCCCTCAGGGCATCGGTCACGTCATCGCTCTACTTCGACGACGTGCGCCTGCCCGAGTCGGCCGTGCTGCCCGGGGTCCGAGGGCTGAAAGGGCCGTTGTCGTGCCTGTCCGAGGCGCGCTTCGGGATCCTGTGGGGGGCGGTGGGCGCCGCGCGAGCCTGCGTGGAGGCGGCGGTCGAGTACGCCCAGACCCGCGTCCAGTTCGGCAAGCCGATCGGCGCCTTCCAGCTGACCCAGGAGAAGCTGGCATGGATGTACGTGGGGCTGGCCCAGGCAGGGCTGACCGCGCTGCACCTGGGCGCCTTGAAGGACGCGGGTGAGCTTGAAGCCCGGCAGATCAGCTTCGGCAAGATGGCCAACGTGCGCTCCGCCCTGGACATCGCCCGGCAGGCCCGGTCCATTCTCGGCGGGAACGGGATCACGCTGGAGTACCCTGTGATCAGGCACATGAACAACCTGGAGAGTGTGCTCACGTACGAGGGGACCCAGGAGATCCACACCCTGGTGCTGGGCGAGGCGCTGACGGGGCTGGCGGCATACCGGTAAAGGGCGTCGCGGGGTTGGCGGTAACCTCGGTACGCTTGGCTGTTGCTAGGGGGCGTTAGCTCAATTGGCAGAGCTGCGGACTTTTAATCCGTAGGTTCCGGGTTCGAGCCCCGGGCGCCCTACCAGCTATTACGTCTCTCCTTGATCTTGTCGGGTGGAGTCGTACAACCAGTTTTACAGCCAAGAGGGCCGGATTCCCGTGGAGGGAGTCCGGCCCTTGATCGTGCTGGAGATCATCCGAGCTGTGGCCGAGTGTCTTCATGACCGTGCGAGGGGACGCCCCGCTTGCCAGAAGGTAGGACGCGCAGGCAGGTCGCAAGTCGTGCAGCCGCAGCCAGTCAAGCGATGGCGCGGGGCATCGCCGCACGCCCGCCACGCCGCAACCCAACAAACGCGTCGACCACCGCCCTGCCGCCGCATGACTCCAGAACACTCACTCCGAACTCAATCGTCAACAACAGTTGACACCCACGCGCTGGTCAATCTAAGTTGACGTCATGGGAAGGGATGAGAAACCCGGAAACAACGATGTACCGACGCCGGTACTGATCGACCTAGGCGATCATGCACTATGCGCCCAGGTCCGCGGGAAAGGCCCCACAGTGGTTCTCGAATGCGGTGGCTCAGGCCAGGGCGTGGGAACCTGGGGAGAGGAACTGGAACTCGCGTTGGCCGAGCGTGTCACTGTAGTGACCTACGATCGGGCCGGCGTCGGCCGCTCCGGCGGATCGCAGGCCCGTACCGTCACCGAGATGGCCGACGACCTGCGTAGGCTTCTTCGCGCCCTGCACCTTGAACTGCCGGCGGTATTCGTGGGCTGGTCCTACGGTGGGCTCGTGACCCAGCTTTATGCCGCCCGCCATCCCACTGATGTGGCGGGGCTGGTCTTCGTGGATCCGACCGCCAGCGGAACACCGCCGGGCTCGGCGCTCGTACGCGCCCTCTCCTTCCTCCTAGCCCCAAGGCTGCTCCGTCTGCGTGCGATGTTCGGCGGCACCGATGCGCGGTCGCTGCGCGAACTGGCCGACACCCTGGCCGGGATGCAGAATGCCATGAACGAGGCTGCACAGGCGCGTCAGGAGAGCGGGTTGCCGCCTGTGCCCATCCGTGTGATCACGGCAGGCAAGCGGCCGCGCATGCCCAAAGCGCATCTGGAGCATCTGAACGCCGACCATCGCGCTCTGGCCAGCCAGTCCCCACATGGGCAAGTGATGGTCGCCGAGCGGGCCAGTCATCAGATTCCGTTCGAGCAACCCGAGATCATTATTCAGGCGGTCGATGAGGTGTTGGGCTGCCGCCGACATCACAGGAAGGCCTGAACGGGTGAGCCGCTGGATTTTCCGACGCGGCCCACCGAGCGCCGGGCTGCCTCGTGGGCCAGCTCCGGAAGCACTGTCGTGTACGTGTTCTCGGTCAGAATCGTCGAGCCGTGGCGCAGCATCGTGGACACCATCTCGTGTCGGCGCCGGCCGCATGAGCGAGCGTCGCTGCGCAGCGCCGTAGGTCGTGCAAACGGATCGGCGGCAGGCCTCGCCCTCCTCCAACTCCCATCCGACTTGGGCGAGTCGCTTCGCCACGACCAGCGTGCGCTCGTTCGTGTCGAGGTCCTCCCACCGGACGCCACAACCCTCGCCACGGCGCGGGCCACGGAAAGCAATGAGGGGGAAGAAGGAGTACAGCCGATGCTGGGCCGCGACGTCGAGGAATGCGCCGAGCTGGACCGGTGTCCAGACCATCACGGGTGACGGCGGCAGTTCGAGAGCCTCCCGGACCCGTACGGCGCTGATCTTCTTGCCGCCCTTCTCCGCCTTCACGGCCGCCAGGCGCTCGGCGAACTCGGCGACGAATGTCTCCCCCCGTTGCTTGGTCCACACCAGAGCCTGGGGCCGCTTGGCCTTGTCCAGCTTGATGGCACCGGCATTGTTGATGCTGCTGATCTCTTGCCGGACCGCTGGGAGTCCCCCACGCGCCGCTCACCCATTCGTTACAGCGACATGCTGCCCAAGATCATCGGAGTGCTGTTTTTGTGACCATTCCAGGAGCCAGGCCATGAGCCACCCTTCCACACCCGCCATCACCGGGGAAGCAGAGTCTCGCCCCGGAAGCCGGCACCCGACACTTTGATCAACTCGACCCCAAGAGGGCTCGGTCGCGATCGTGAGAGATCAGGGCCGAAACGCGCCTGCTGGGATTACCTCAATGAATGGCAGCTCAGAACACGAAACCGTTCACCGAATCGAACGTCCTTCAGGACCGGTCTCCCTCTTGCACCCTGATGAAGATGCGAGCTTCTCCACGCTCCGTTTTCGCCACCACACGCCAGCAACCTGGTGAAGGGAACTGCAACGACGCCGGTATGGGGCCCGGCAAGCCGTCCGCCGTAGGCATCAGCTGAGCCGAGCCCACGTTGTCACCCGCCACTTCTTCAACGGTAACCGTGGGAAGCCTCGTGCCGGTCGTCCATAGTGGACGCTTGATCTGATAGCCCTCCGGGACCCGCACGGCCGAGGAACTCCAATCTCCTGACACAGGAGCGACGAACCAGATGTCGGTTGCGCCTACCCCTGGCTGGCCATCGCTCCCGGGAATGTCCACGCGATCGCGCACCGTGTCATCACATGGTGCCGTGGCGGCATCTGTGGCCTCCGTGCGCGCCCCTCCTTGCGAACAGGCTGTCAGGCTCAACGCAGCTATGGTTCCGCATGACATGAGCGTCATGGCGGTAGCGGTTCGGTAGTTCACAGCAGCCATGCGGAAGCCATCCATCCTGATATTGCGACCATGACGAGCACGCCGAGCGCCTGTGCGTAACGAACGCTGTGCCACCAGCGGTCCATCGCTCTCTTGCCGAGAGCTGAAACATCACCGGCGCTAACCGAAATGATAAGCGGAACGGCGAAGAACAGGCCGTAGACCGCGCCTGACCGCGACGGCGCTATCCCCAAGACGGCCGAAAGCAGGACCAGCCAGGAAGTGAACGACACTCGATAAAGAGCAAGGCTCTTCGCGGTTTGCCGACGCCATCCTATGGACATCGAGCCACGAAGAATCGCCCGGGTGTCGACGATGACTCCCTTGGCAGCGACAAGGGCGAACACTTTGAGCGCGTTTTCCACAGGGAGGACAAGCGCTACCGCCTGACCGATCTGCGACAGGAAGAACACCGGGCACGCCCTGGCACTGCCGGCCCGGGCATACCGGCCAGGTCATCACCACGCTGCGCAGGCCGCCACAGCCGTCGCGCCTGAAGCTCCGCGCTCTGATCGCCAATGGTGATCTCGACGAATACTGGCGTTTTCACCTCGCCCGGCAACACGAACGGGTCCACCGGAGCTGCTACCAGGACGGATACTCCCTCACGGCTTGATCGATCAGTCACTGCGGAAGAGCTACACCCGTCCGGTTTGGTCGGCAGTGGGAGGATGGGGGGCATGTATGTCCGTGAGGCCGGTGACGCACACGCTCCTCCCATTCTGTTACTGCACGGTGGCGGCGTCGCGGGATGGATGTGGCGACCGACGCTGGAGCGGCTCGGAGCGAAAGCCCGAGTGATCGTTCCCGATCTGCCCGGTCACGGACGCAGTGCGGAGGAAGCGTATCGGTCACATGAGATGACCGCCCAGGCCGTGGCCAGGGTCCTGGAGGAACGCGCACCGGACGGCGCGATGGTCGCGGGGTTCTCGTTGGGTGCGCAGCTCACGATCCTCCTCGCCGCTACCCGGCCCGATCTCGTCACCAGTGCCGTCGTCGTGAGCGCGCAGGCGAAGCCTCTTCCGTTCCCGCAGGCGACCCTGGGGCTCCTCGGCGTGACCGCACCGCTCGCGCGGCAACGGTGGTTCGCGAAGCTCCAGGCGAAGCAACTGTTCATCCCGGCCGAACTCCTGACCGACTACCTTCGCGACAGCGCTCGCACAAGCCGTGAGACTCTTCTCGCGAGCGTCGGCGAGAACATCCGTTTCACCCTTCCCACCGGCTGGGCCGACTTCAAGAACCCGGCGCTGGTGATGGTGGGCGAGCACGAGCGGAAGCTCATGCACGACTCCGCACGGAACATCCACGACTCCCTTCCGGGCAGCCAGATGACCTCCGTGCCGGAATGCGGTCATGGCATACCCCTGCAGCGCCCGGACCTGTTCGCTGAGATTCTGGCCGACAGAATGTGAGTGTCCTGTTCTTGGGCTTCCGCGCCATCACGCTGCCTCCCGGGACCAACACGCCCAAGCTGAATCGGGCGACGTAAGCGGCAATGCACCCTGGCCCACGGCTATCAGGGCCGCCTCCTGCCAAGCCGCCAGGGCCGCCCCAACCGTGCCGGGCCACCTGCGGGTGATTCCGAGGGTGATCACCGCGGCCATTCCGCACGCGGGCGGGATGTCGATCCGCGCCCTGGCCGCTCGACGCGTCAGCAAGAGCAGGACATGAGGAATGCCGAGTTCTCAGAACGCGTGGGAGGGGCAACGTGCTCGCGTACAACGGCGTACCGGTGGACGGCCAGGACCAATCAGAACTCGCCGACGGCCGAGGGGACAAGGAGTTCGCGGAGCCGGCATCCGCGTTGCGCTTGGCGCGCTGTGTGGCCGTCGTCGTCGGCGTGGGATTCGCGCTCGGTGGTCTCGCCGGCCTTCTCGCGAACGAGCCGCCCGGCGTTCTGCTCGCGGCCGGGATCGGCGCCCAGGCAACGATGTTCGCGCTGTATCTGTACAGCTGCGTGCTCCCGGCGCGTGGGCGACGGCCGCGAGGCTGGCGCTGGTCGCTGCTTGCTCAGGCCGCGCTTACGGGCGTCGGCCTGATCTGGGAGGCCGGCTCCTGGTGCGGCACTTCCGGCTTCCTGGCGGCCGCGGTCCTGCTGCTGGTCAGGCCGGTCCGCCTCGGTTGGGCGGGGTTCGCCGGCGTGCTGGCGGTGCAGGGATGGTCCTGGTGGACGGTCGATGCCTCTCCGGGCGAGGTGGCGAATCTGGTTTTCGGACATACCGCGTTCGTCGCCATCGCCCTGTACGGCAGCGTCCGGGTGGCCGATCTGGTTGCCGACAGGTACGACGCCCGTGCTGAGCTGGCTGCCGCCGAGGTGACGCGGGAGCGCCGGGCCTTCGCCGACGAGCTCAACGGCCGGGTGGGGAACAGCTTGCGTACGGTGATCGCCGCGGGCGAGGCCATGCTGGCCTCGACCGGCACCGAGCAAGCCCGCGGCCAGCTGGAGCGGGCACTGGATACGGCTCGGTCCACGCTCGATGAGGCCAGGGCGATGTCACACGCCCGTCGCGACTCGCATGCCCGGGTCCGGCCGCCGGCCGATGACATGAGCCCGGCGTACGTGCACTTTCTCGGCGGTGTCACCGTTTGCCTGATGATCGTCCCGGAGTCGGCGCGTTTCGCGGTCGAGGCGGGGCTTTCCGCCGCCGGAGGATGGGCGTTCGGCCTGCTGCTGGTGTCCTTCACCGCGCTCTATCTGTGGCACTGTCTGATGGACGGGACTGGAGGGCGGCCTCCGCACTGGCCTTGGACGCTGCTGATCCAGGCGGTCATCGCGTTCGTTCCCGTTGCGTTCTACGGTCTGCAGGCGTGGCACGTCGTTGCCTTCTTGCCGGGGCTCACCCTGATATTGCTGCGTGGATGGCTGCGCTGGGCGGCCACGGGGCTCCTGCTTGTGCAGAACGCCGTGTATCTCTTGTGGGGTGGCGGCCTGGGCGAGGCCGACGTGTTCGACCAGCTCTCGCGGGTGGTGTGGGGTGGCGAGCGCGCTCTGGTCGTCTACGGCCTGGCGCGGATGGCGCGGATGACCTGCGAGTTGCGTGGTGTGAGAGAGGCGCTCGCGCGCACGGAAGTGGCTCGCGAGCGCCTGCGTTTCGCTCGTGACCTCCATGATCTGTTCGGCTACAGCCTGTCGGTCGTCGTGCTCAAGGCCGGCCTGGCAGGACGACTGCTGACGGTGGACAGGGAGCGTGCCGAACGTGAGATGGCCGAAGGCGTCGCCGCCGCACGCGAGGCCCTGGACGACATCCGGACCGTTGCACACGGTTACCGGCAGGAGTCTCTCGCGGAAGCCTTCGAGTCGGCCCGGTCCCTGCTGCTGGCAGGCGGTTTCGACGTGCGTGCCCACTACACCCATGTGCCGATGTCCGCTCATTTCCAGACAGAGCTGGCAGCGTTGTTGCGCGAGGGCGTCACGAACATCCTGCGGCACAGCAGCGGTGACTGGTGCGAAGTCCGTATCGAGCGCGATGGGAATCACGTCCGATTGGCGCTGTCGAACAATGGTGCGGGGGCGGGTGCCGGGAGTCAGGGCCTCGGCATGGAGAGTTTCGCCGCTCGCGTGCGCGTCCTGCACGGGTCGTCGGACCGGCGCGTCGTCGGTGACGTTCATGTCCTCACCACGGAGATCCCGCTCGACGACGGGTCAGAGCCAGCCCTCGTCCGTGGCGATGCGGATGGCGTCGATGCGGTTCCTGGCACTCAGCTTGACGACCGCGGAGGTGAGATAGTTGCGGACGGTGCCCAGGCTGAGAGACAGAGCGGCGGCGATCTCCTGAGGCTCCGCACCGGTGGCGGCCATCCGCAGCACGTCGGTTTCTCGCTCGGCGAGAGGGCTGGTCATCGTCTCCAACGCCCTCATCGCGAGTGAAGAGTCGACCACACGATCACCGGCGGCGACTTTGCGAATGGCCTTCACCAGATCCTCCGGCGGCGAGTGCTTCAGGAGGAAGCCGGCCACCTGCGCGGTCAGGGCGCGACGCAGATAGCCCGGCCGCGCCATGCCGGTGAGCATCAGGACCCGGCAGGAGGGCAGCAGCTCATGCACCTGGGCGGCGGCGGTCAAGCCGTCGATGCCGGGCAACTCGATGTCGAGAAGGGCCACGTCGGCGCGTAGGCGCGCGGCGGTCCCGGCCACGTCGTCCCCCCGCTCGACGGTGGCGACGACATCGAAATCGTCCTCAAGGCCGAGGACGGCGGCAAGGGTGTCACGCAGAATTCGGACGTCTTCCGCAATGATGATTCTTATCATATCCGTCCCCGACGAAAGAGGCTGGGTGACTTCAGTATTGACACGTTGATTTTAGCGCCTCGCTGCCAGGCGAATTGCATCACCTTTTGATTGACTCACAGGCGCCTCCGTGACGTATTCATCAAGGGCTGGTGATCAGCGCACTTACCTCCTTACCTGCTGCCGGGGGAAGCTCACATCGGTACACCTGAAATCACTGAAAGGATCGATGATGTTGCTGGCGAAAAAGAACATCGTCATCTACGGCGGCAGCGGGCCGATCGGCAACGCATTCGCTCTGACCTTCGCCCGGGAGGGCGCGCGGGTGTTCCTGGTGGGACGGACCCGGAAGCCGCTTGAGCGTACGGCGGCCGAAGTGGAGGCCGCGGGCGGCAGCGCTCACGTAGCCGTGCTGGACGCGCTGGACGAGCGATCGGTGAACGAGCACGTACAGGAGGTGCGAACGCTGGCCGGTTCGGTCGATGTGTCGGTGAACTTGGTCTCGCGTGGCGATGTGCAGGGCATTCCACTGATCGACATGGCGACCGACGACTTCGTCCGGCCCATCACCGCAGGTCTGACGGCGGCGTTCGTCACCGCCCGGGCCGCCGCGCGGGTGATGGCCGACCAGGGCGATGGCGTGATTCTGACACTGAACAGCGGCTCGGCTCACGGCAGCCCGATGCTGGGGGCCAGCGGCCCGGCCGACGCCGCCACCGACACCTTCATCCGCAATCTCGCCGCCGAGGTGGGCCCGCGCGGGGTGCGAGTGCTGGGCCTGTGGACGGCGGGCCTGCCCGAGAGCTTCGCCCCGCGATTCCTCGAGCACAATCCCACGCGGCGGGCCTCCGGCATGTCAGCCGAGGACATCGACCGGGTGATCAGTGGGCTGAGCATGCTGGGCCGCGCTCCACGGCTGGCGGATGTCGCCGAGACGGCCGCCTTTCTGGTCTCCGACCGGGCCGGCGCGATCACCGGCGCCTTCGTCAACGCCACCAGCGGCATCTTCCCCAGCTGACCCTTTCAGCCAGGCACTCGAGCAGAGATGAGAACGATGAACCACGGACACGACGAGACCGTCGCCTTCGAAACCGTCGCCCCGCAGCCCGTCATCAGCGTGCGTCGCACGGTCCCGGTCGCCGAGCTGCCCCGGACCCAGGCAGAAATCCTGGCGGCGCTGTGGGCTCACCTCGGCGAGCACGGCGTGCGCCCGGCCGGGCCGCCGTACGTGCGCTATCACGCCTTCGGCGACGTCGAGACCGACGTCGAGGTCGGTGTTCCGGTGCAGGGTGTGGCCGCGAGCCGAGGAGAAGTCGCCATGGGCGAGCTTCCCGGCGGGCCGGCCGTCACCACCTGGCATCTCGGCGCGCACGACCGGCTGGGCGGCGCCTACGACCGGCTGCAGGCGTGGACGCGGACCGCACCGTACAAGCCGGAGGGCGGCGCGTGGGAGATCTACACCTGGATCGACCTCGCTCACCGCCCTGATCCCGCGGCGTGGCCGGCCCCGTCCACATGGCGCACTCAGCTCGTCCAACCCCTCAACAGCGCATGACAGACATGATCGCCAGGTCCACGGCGGGCCGCCGGGAATGGCTCGCGCTGGCCGTCCTGTGTCTGCCCACGATGTTGACCATGCTGGACATCAGCGTGCTGTTCCTGGCCGTGCCTCAGATCACCGTGGATCTGGGTGCCGGCGCGACCGAGCAGTTGTGGATCACCGACATCTACGGTTTCCTCATCGCGGGCTTCCTCATCACCATGGGCAGCGTGGGGGACCGGATCGGCCGTCGCCGGCTGCTGCTGCTCGGGGCGACCGCGTTCGGCGCGCTGTCGGCACTCGCGGCGTACGCCCCCTCGACGGAGGTGCTCATCGCCGCGCGCGCTCTCCTGGGGGTCGCCGGCGCCACGATCATGCCCTCGACCCTCGCGCTCATCATCGGCATGTTCCGCGACCCTCGACAACTGGGCGTCGCCATCTCGGTGTGGGCGTCGGCCCTGACGGCGGGGGTCGCCCTGGGACCCCTCGTAGGAGGAGCGCTGCTGCAGGCATTCTGGTGGGGTGCGGCCTTCCTCGTCGCGGTGCCGGTGATGCTGCTGCTGGTCGTCACGGGTCCCCGGCTGCTGCCGGAGAGCCGGGACCCGGGCGCGCCCGGGGTGGACCCAGTGAGTGTGGTGCTGTCCCTGGTGGCGGTTCTGCCGCTGGTCTACGGGCTCAAGGAGCTGGCTCAATCCGGCTGGTCGCCCGGTCCGGTCGCGCTCATGCTGGCAGGGGCCCTCGCGGGTGTCGTGTTCGTGGTGCGCCAGGGCCGGCTGGCGCACCCGATGCTGGACCTCGGGCTCTTCCGGATCATGGAGGTGAGAGGCGCGCTGCTGATCTCCCTGCTGGTCGGCGCCTTGCAGAGCGGGAGCGGCTTCTTCGTGGCCCAGTATCTGCTGTCGGTGGAAGGACTGAGTCCGCTGGCGGCCGGCCTGTGGATGCTGGTGCCGACCTTCGGCCTCGTCATCGGAATCTTCGTCAGCCAGGGGATCGCGCAGCGGGTACGTCCCGCCCACGTGGTGGCGGCCGGAGCGGCGATCGCCTCCGCCGGCATGGTCGTCCTGACGCAAGTGACACCCGGCGGCGGGCCGGCGATCCTGTTGCTGGGATTCACCGTGGTCTACGTCGGCGTCAGCCCGGTCGGTCCGCTGGCCGGACGCCTCGTGGTCCCTGCCGCGCCGCCGGAGAGGGCCGGCTCCGCCTCGGCCATGCAGTCCATGAGCGGGGAACTCGGCGTGGCCCTCGGCATCGCCGTCCTGGGCAGCCTCGGGGCAGCGATCTACACATCGGCGGTCGAGGTTCCCCCTGCGCTGGCGAACACGGCGCCGGGCAGAGCGGCCGCCGAGACCATGGCCGAGGCGGTGGCCGTGGCACAGCGACAGCCGACCGGCATCGGCGACGCACTGATCAGCTCGGCACGCGACGCGTTCGCCTCCGGCCTCAACGTCACAGCGGCGGTGTGTGCGCTGGCATTCGCCGGCATCGCGGTGCTGGCGTTGACGACCCTGCGGCGCATCCCACCCTTCGGACCGCCTGCCGCCCAGTAGAGGGTAGGAAGAACGACATGACAGCCCTCCCCACCAGTGACGTCTTCACCGAGCGATTGACGGCCCTGCCAGTGCCGGAAGGGCGCCGTGTTCGTATCTCAGAGCAGGGCGCCGTGCTCGGTGTCCGTATGCGCGACGTCTTCGCTCTCGCCAGAGAGTTCATCGACATGCCTCCGGACGAGATCGCCAAGCTCCTCGAAAGCGACGTGCACGAGGTCAGGGTCGGCGCGTGCAGCATCATGGACAAGCAGGCCCGCCGCAAGCGCACGCCCCAGTCGCGTCGCGCGCAGCTGTACGACCTCTATATGGGCCGCCACGACCGCATCAACACCTGGGACCTGGTGGACCTGGCCGCGCCCCATGTCGTCGGAGGCTACCTGTACGACAAGTCGCGTGCCCCTTTGTATACGCTGGCCCGTTCCCCGCAGTGGTGGGAGCGGCGCACCGCCATTGTCGCCACCTTCTACTTCATCCGGCACGACGATCTCGGCGACACCTTCGGCATCGCCGAGATCCTGGCCGATGATCCTGTTGAACTGGTGCAGAAGGCCTACGGCGGATGGATCCGCGAGGCCGGCAAGCGGGAGCCTGCGCGCCTGTTCGCCTTCCTTGACCGGCACGCCGCCACGATGCCCCGCACCGCCCTGCGTTACGCCGTCGAACACCTCGGCAGCGACCTCAGAGCGCATTACATGGGAGCGGCGAAACGATCTGCCGGGTCTCAATAGGCTTCGTGCTCAGTGCGCATCAGAGGCATTCCGGCGAGTCACGCCAGGGCCTCGATGCGCACTGCCATACTTCTACCCCGACGCCCACTCGCCGGCCCGGCACAGGAACACGGCGAGCCCACTCGACGGCCTCCGCTCTGTCCTTTGCTTGGATCAGCCAGAATCCGGCGATCCATTCAGTGTCGAGCGATGGCCGGGCAGTCACGACGGCCTCGCCACCGTGACGCGCGATCTGCGCCACCAGGCTCTCTGGACGCAGCCTCCCGGCGGTCAGAAGCACTCCGGCCCTGATCAGGGTCTCGTCATAGACCCGCAGTCTGGCGGCGAACTCGCGGCCGGGTGGAAAGCCCGCCTCGGTGTCTGCCCCGGCCCGGCGAATGATCATGAATCTCATCGATCTTCTCTCAGCTCGGCAGGCCGTTTTCTTTCATGTCGAAGTTCGTCGGGGCGTCTAGCTCCTGCCTCAGATTGCCGCTTCATCCGAGGGTTGTGTAGTGCGCTCTTCATCGGACACCAGTGAGATATTCATGTTCAGCCGGTTACTCATAGCGATGATTCCGTCACCGTATGGAGAAGGGGAGGGAACCGTTGCGACAGGAGTTGCCCGGCGTGAGGCCGGGGACGATCGGGGCATGGCGAGCACATTTCAGCGGGGCAAGGTGCAACTCGTTTTCGGTGCGATGGACGTCGACGGTGACGGCGTGCTGCGCGAGAGCGATTTCGATGCCCTAGCGGGGCGTTGGGCGTCCATCCGCGCGGCCGGTGATGAGGAGCACCTCATGGCGATCATGCATGGCTGGTGGGGAACGCTCGCCGAGCGCTCCCGCGACCCCGAGTCGGTCACGCTCGACGACGTCCTCACCGTCGTGGATCTGCTCGGCCGGACGCCGGACGCCGTGGACGCCACCGCCGAGGCCATGTTCGAGGCCATCGACGAGGACGGCGACGGCCGGATCTCGCCGGCCGAGTACCAACGCATGATCGAGGCGTGGAACGGCAGCCCCACCGACACCACCGACGTGTTCGTCCGGCTCGACGCCGATGGTGACGGCACCGTCTCCCGTACGGAGTTCGTCCGCCACTGGAGAGAGTTCTGGGTGGGCGACGACCCTGCGGCGCCCGGAAGCCACGTCTTCGGGATACCTCCCGCGGCCTGATTCCTAGGAACAGGTCTCGAGCGATCGTCAGACGGTGGTGCGTGACCACTGCTGGTTGGTGCCGGTGTTGCACGGATACTGCTTGAGGATCACGCCGTCCGCGGTCGACGCGGCCGGTACGTCCACGCATTTGCCGCTGTGTCGTGCCCGGAGCTGGAAGTAGCTGCCGTTGGCGACCATCTGGAACTGCTGGTTGGTGCCGGTGCCACAGGTGTACTGGATGAGTTCGGCGCCGTCGGCGGTCGACGCGCTCACCACGTCGAGGCATTTTGCGCTGTGGCGGCTGATGACGCGCCAGTAGCCGCTGCCGGCGTCCTGGAACTGCCACTGCTGCCAGGCGTTGCCGCCGTACGTGTACTGGCCGACGCGCGCGCCGTTGTCGGTGTTCGGCTGCTGGACGTCCATGGCCTTGCCGCTGTGGCGCACGTCGATCCGGTAGTACGTCGGCGGGGGAGTGGGGCCGACGGCGTCGCCCCAGGCGTACCGGATCCGGTCGGCGCCGGAGGGGTTGCGGACGGTCAGGCCGAGATCGGTGCCGCTGCCGGTCAGGCCGTACATCGAGTAGTGGTCGTAGCCGCTTGTTCCGGTCGGTTTGCCGCCGAGGGCGGGCCAGTAGGTGCCGCCCATCTGGTTGTCCCGCATGACCTGGGCCATGGCGCGGATGTGGCGCACGAAGTTGTCGGTGCTGTTCGCGTCGCCGTAGTCGAGGCCGGTGGCCATCGGCGCGCCGAACTCGGTCGCGACCGCGCGGGAGGCGCAGTTGCCCAGACGCGTCTGGATGTGGCCGCGGAAGGCGTCGTAGGTCATCGCGCTGTAGAAGAAGGCGTAGTGGTGGAAGGACAGCAGCGTCGCGTTGAAGCGGCTGTCGTTGCAGACGTCCCGCAGGTCCTGGCTGTAGCCGGTGCCGCCGATGAGCACCCGGCCGGGCACCGCCGAGGTGTGGTAGCCGAGCCAGTTCGCCGCGACGTCGCGCCACTCCGCCGAGGTGTAGCCGTGCGGCTCGTTCATCGGCTCGAAGTAGACGTTGCCGTTCGAGCCGTACGTGTTGGTCACGCTGGACCACATCGTGTTCCACGCGGCGAGGTCGGTGATTCTGCCGCCGGAGGCGGCGCCGTCCTCCCAGTACGCGAGGATGACCTTGAATCCGCGGGCAGTGGCGGCGTCGATGGCGCCGCGGTAGGCGTTCCACCAGGTCGTGTTGGCCACGGTGTGGGTGTTGATGGGCAGCCGGACGGTGTTGACGCCCATGGTGGAGGCCATGTCGTCGTAGAGGGCGTTGGCTTTCGCCCGTACTGTCGCGTTGCTGTCGGACTGGCTCAGGCCGTGCAGGACGAGCGTGCCGGTGCTGAAGTTGTCGCCCAGCACGGCCCAGTTCATGCCCCTGAACTGGCTGGTGGCGGCAGCGGCCGGCGACGCGGTGACGACGAGGCTCGCCGCCGCGGTGAGCGCCGTCACCACGAGGGCGATCAGCGACCGGCGTGACGACCGGGTGTTTCCCGAGGATAAGCAGCTGATCAGTCTCATGGGATGCCCAATCACTAGACCTGAAGTTTTCAGACCTGGGTGCGGCTCCACTGCTGGTTGGTGCCGCTGCCGCAGGCGTACTGCTGGATGTCGGCGCCGTCGCCGGTGCCGGAGCCGACGACGTCGAGGCACTTGCCGCTGTGCCGTGCGACGATCCGGAAGTAGCTCCCGGTGGCCTGCCACTGCCATTGCTGGTTGGTGCCGCCGCCGCAGGTGTACTGGATGACGTTGGCCCCGTCGGCGGTCGAAGCGCCGGCCACGTCCAGGCACTTGCCGCTGTTCTGGTTGACGACGCGGAAGTAGCCGCCGCCGGCGTCCTGGAACTCCCATTTCTGGTTGCCGCCGCCGTTCCAGGTCCACTGTTTGATCTCGGCGTTGTTCGCGGTGGAGGCCGACACGACGTCCATCACCTTGCCGCTGTTGCGGTTGGTCACGCGGTAGGCCGGTGCGGGGGCGGGCACGTCGGCCACCGGCAGGATCGTGCCGTGGCGGCAACCGGGGCAGGTGATCTGGCTCAGGCCCGACCAGGAGTTCAGGTCCGAGCTGGTGGCCGTCCAGATGCCGCCGTTGGTGTACTTGTCGATCCAGATGCGCCAGGAGCCGTCGCTCATCCGCAACACGGCCGGTCCCTCGTAGCCCGAGCTCCACAACTGGCCTTGGTTGCTCCACCCGCTGGTGAGGCTCGTGCTGGTCCAGTGCTCGATGTACTTGGAGGTCTCGTTCTTGGTGAAGGCGTGGTAGGTGCTACCGGACTTCACCACGTACGTGTCGATGTAGTTGTAGCCGAGACCGCCCATCTGCGCGGGTCCGCTCCAGGAGGTGAGCGACGCGTTCTGGGCGGTGAAGATGTACGGACGAAAACAGTTGGAGCACGTCGTCTGGGCGATGCTCACGATGATCCGGACGGTGCCGCCCTCGACGTAGAACTCGGGCGCCCAGGTGAAGCGCGTGTTGGCGACGCCGGAGTCGACGCTGGTCACGTGGGTCCAGTTGACCAGGTCGGGGCTGGAGGCGATGTTGAAGTGGGTGGAGTTCGTGGTCCACGACTCGACGGTGTGGGCGATGTAGTAGAGCCCGTTGTGCTGGATGATGCTGGGGTCGCGCAGCACGCCGGACGGACCGCGGTAGTTCGTGTCGGCCAGCACGCCGAAGTTCGTGCCGTTGGCCGATGAGTAGACCCAGAGCTCCTGGTCGGCGGCGGCGTCTCCCTTGAACGTGGTGTAGACGTAGCCGGGCGCGGCTTGTGCGGGTGAGGCGACCGACGCCCCGGCGGCGGCGGTGAGCGCCACGAGGCCGAGCCGGGCCAACCAGCGTCTGACCTTCAGTCGTCTGTTCACGGATGAATTCCCTCACCATGATTTGTTAGCGCTAACATAATGCTGATTCATTCACGAAGGCGTCGAATGGTGGTCGGTGCGCCAAGCGTGTGCGGGGGTGCGGTCGTTACGTCGGCGTTACATCAGTGTGTTCGCTCATTTCGAGCCGGTCAATACCCCGTTCATTCGTGGACGGTTGACCGCAGGCGGAATCGTCTCGAGGCGAGGTATTGACAACCGGGCTGTCAGCCTTTTCCATGTGGGAAAACACACCGTAAACATGCATGTGACCCTCGGGCCGGTGGTGATGTTAACGCAAACATCGTGCCCCCGTGGAACACCCGGTCGCCACGCCAACCGCCGGAACAGAGGGAAGTGATCAGCATGAACCGACTCGTGAGCTTACGCCGCTCGCTCGCGGCCATCCTCCTGCTCGCCGGTGCCGTCGTCGGCCATGCCGCGACCGCGGCCCCGGCCGGCGCGGCTCCGGTGACCATCACCAACGGCACCCAGTTCCTGGACACCAGCGGCAACGCGCTGCACGCCCATGGCGGCGGCGTGCTGCGGGAAGGCGGCTATTACTACTGGTTCGGGGAGAACCGCAATCCCGACAACACCTTCCGGGCGGTCTCGGTCTACAGGTCCACGGACCTGCGGAACTGGGAGTTCCGCAACGACGTCCTCACCCAGTCGTCACACCCCGAGCTCAACGTCGCGAACATCGAGCGGCCGAAGGTCATCTACAACAGCTCCACCGGCAGATTCGTCATGTGGATGCACAAGGAGAACGGCACCGACTACAGCGAGGCCCGCGCCGCCGTCGCCTCCTCCGCCACCGTGGACGGCGCGTACACCTACCACGGCAGCTTCCGTCCGCTCGGGCACATGTCGAGGGACATCACGCTCTTCAACGACAACGGCACCGCCTACATGATCTCGGCCGCGGACGAGAACTACGACCTGCACATCTACCGGCTCACGACGGACTATCTGAACGTCAGCACGCTGGTGGGCAATTTCTGGAACGACGCCCACCGGGAAGCCCCGGCCATGTTCAAACGAGGAAGCGTCTATTTCCTGCTGACCTCAGGGGCGACCGGGTGGAGTCCGAACCAGGCGCGATACGCGACCGCGTCGAGCATCTCCGGTCCATGGACCGGGTGGACCAACGTCGGCGACGGCACGACGTTCAGCTCCCAGCCGACGTACGTGCTGCCGATCCAGGGCTCGTCGACCACCAGCTACCTGTACATGGGGGATCGCTGGGCGGGGGCCTGGGGCGGGCCGGTGAACGATTCCCAGTACGTCTGGCTGCCGATCACGTTCCCGTCCGCCACCAGCATGAGCCTGACCTGGTATCCCCAGATCACCATCGACGCCGCCACCGGCGTCGTCTCCGGCGGCGGCACCTCCCCGTACTACCGGATCACCGGGCGCGGCAGCGGAAAGGTGATGGACGTCGTCAGCTCGTCGACGGCGAACAACGCCGAGGTGAAGCAGTATCCGTGGAACGGCGGCGGGAACCAGAAATGGCAGTTCCAGGACATCGGCGGCGGCTACCACCGGCTGGTCAACCAGAACAGCGGCAAGTGCCTGGACGTGGCCGGCGCTTCGACCGCCGACGGGGCCAACGTCATCCAGTACACCTGTGGCGGCGGCTCCAACCAGCAGTGGCAGTGGGTGGCCACCGGCGGCTACTTCCAGCTCAGGGCCCGTCACAGCGGCAAGTGCCTGGACGTCGTCAACGCGTCCACGGCTGACGGCGCGGACATCCAGCAGTACGCGTGCGGCAGCGGCTCCAACCAGCAGTGGTCCCGTACCCAATCCTGATCACCGCCAGCTCCACGAGGAAGCCATGCCATGAGAAGACTCGCGCGCCTGCTCGCGGTGTGTTCACTGGTGGCGGCCACGTTGGTCGCCGGACCCGCCGCGCCTGCCCAGGCGTCGAACCCGATCGTGAACCGGTTCGCCGCCGATGCGTCGATGCACGTCTACAACAACCGCGTGTACGTCTACACCACGGACGACGAGAGCAACAGCGGCACGTACTGGGACTCGAACGCCTGGCGGGTGTACTCGTCGGCCGACCTGGTGACCTGGACCGACCACGGCGCGCCGTTCTCGGTCGGCGGGTTCGGGTGGGCGACGCGGTACGCGTGGGCGCCCTCGGCGACCCAGCGCAACGGGTACTACTACCTGTACCTGCCGACCGACCGGACCAGGATCGGCGTGGCCAGGAGCACGTCGCCCACCGGCGGGTTCAGCGACCCCCGCGGCACCCCGCTGATCGAGAAGGGGCGGGACGCCAACACCGGTGAGGAGCCCATCGACCCGGCGGTGTTCGTCGACGACAACGGGCAGGCGTACCTGTACTTCGGCGGCGCCCGCGCGCCGAAGGTGGTCCGCCTGAACGCGGACATGATCTCCACCACGGGCGCCATCCAGAACGTGACGATCAGCGGCGGCAGCGGCTTCGCCGAGGCCGGCTTCATGCACAAGAGGAACGGCGTCTACTACTACTCGTACTCCACGGGCTGGCCGGGTCAGATCGCCTACGCCACGGCGAGCAGCCCGCTGGGCCCGTTCACCTACCGGGGCGTCATCCTCGAAGGCGTCAACGTCAACACCAACCACCATTCGATGGCCGAGTACAACGGCCAGTGGTACATCGCCTACCACCGCAACGCCCGCGCCGGCGGTGGCAACTACAAGCGGTCGATCGCGCTCGAGTACCTGTCCTACAACGCCGACGGCACGATCCGCCGGGTGACGCAGACGAGCGCCGGGGTCGGCACCCCGACCATCGCCGCGAATCGGCTGCAGTCGTACAACTTCCCGGACCGGTACGTACGGCATGCCGACTACGACGTACGGATCGACCCGAACGTGAGCCCGGCGGCGGACGCGCAGTGGCGGATGGTGCCGGGGCTGGCCGACACGGGCGGCGCGTACGTGTCGTTCGAGGCGGCGAACCTGCCCGGCTACTACCTGCGGCACTACGACTACGACCTCGTGCTGGCGCGGAACGACGGCAGCGCCACGTTCCGGGCTGATGCGACGTTCCGGCGGGTGAGCGGGCTGGCCGACTCGTCGGCGGCGTCGTTCCAGTCGTACAACTTCCCGGACCGCTACCTGCGGCACGCCGACTACCTGCTCCGGATCGACCCGGTCAGCACCACGACCGCTCGGGCCGACGCCACCTTCCGCGTCACCGGGTGAGACCAGAGGGCCGGAGTCCCGCCGGGGAGTCCGGCCCTCGGTCAGCGCCGGTGGGGATCCGTTGAGGATCTGTCAGGCGCCTTGTGGCAGGGCCTTCTCGGCGGCGGCCGTCTCCATGGCCGACGGGCCTTCGCCCGGGCGCCGGGGAGGCGTCGGCGGCTCGCGGAGGACGATCGGCATCCCCACGGCGTGCCATGCCTGGAAGCCGCCGATCACGTCGGTGCTGCGGTGGAGGCCGAGGTCCTGGAGCGAACGGGCGGCGAGGCTGGAGGAGTATCCCTCGTCGCACAGGACGATCCACTGGATGCGGGCGTGTTCGGCCTCGGGAATGCGTGCCTCGCACCGGGGGTCCAGCCGCCACTCCAGCTGGTTGCGCTCAATGACGATGGCGCCCGGGACCTCTCCCGCACAGCGCTGGAAAGCGGGCCGGGTGTCGACGATGAAACTGTCGGTCCGGCCCGCCGCCGACCATGCCTGGGGTGGGCTCAGGCGGCGCAGCCCCGTGCGGGCCTGAGCCAGCACCTCGTCGATGTCTATCGAAGCTCCTTGGTCGGCGCGAACGGACGGGAGTCGGACCCGCCACCTTGACGATCAACAAGGTTACCCGCGCGGGGCCTCAGAACGCGCGCGCGCCGCTCGTGGCGGCCGGTCCGTACGCGCCGCCGCTGTCCGCGACCGGCATGCGGCGTATCGCGATCATGGCGGCGTCGTCGCCGAGACGTCCGCCGGTATAGCTGAGGAGGTCGTCGCACACCCGTTTCAACAGCCCTTCCGGGGCTTCCTGCGTCCAGGCGCCGATCCGGTCGGCCAGCGGATAGAAGACGCCGGCGGCGTCGCGCGCCTCGGTGACGCCGTCGGTGTAGAGCAGCAGGAGATCGCCCTCGTCGAACGGGAACGAGCAGACGGCGTACCCGTGGTCGCACAGGTCCCCCAGACCAAGCGGTGGCGCCGGGTTCTCGCACTGCAGCGGTGTGACCTCCCCGGCGTGCACCAGCAGCGGCGGCGGGTGGCCGCAGTTCACCAGGGTGAGCACCGGTTCGTCGTCTGGTATGTCGAGGGCGACCGCGGTCACGAAGGTCTCCTCGCTTGCCGGCCATTCCCCGGCGAAATCGTACGGATTGAACCCGGCGCTGTCCTCAAGGTCGGCGACGAGCTCCGGCAGGGACAGGCCCCGGCGGGCGGCTTCGCGGAAGGCGCTGACGAGAGCGGCGGCGTCGGAGATGGCGGTGAGGCCCTTGCCCCGGGCGTCGCCGATGATCAGGCGGGTGGCGTTCACGGTGCGTACGGCACCGTACAGATCCCCGCCGACCCGGGCCTCCGCCGCGGCGGCCAGGTAGACGGAGGCCAGCCGGAGCGTGCCCAGCGATTCCGGCAGTGGCCGCAGCAGCGCCCGCTGCGCGGCTTCGGCCACCGAGCGCACCTGCACCAGGACCCGCCGCTCGCGGTCCCGGATGAGGCAGAAGACCACCACGAACGCCGATACCGCGATCATGGCGATGAGCTCCGCCTGCATGTTCTCGGTGCCCAGGCGGTTGTGATGGACGCCGATCATGATCTCGCCCGTGATCGCGAGAAGCCCGATCACGCCCGTGAACCACGCTCCGGCGAAGGAGGCCGTGATCGCCGGGGCCGCCACCAGCAGAGCTCCGAAGTGGATGTCGCTGGGTGACAGCAGGTCGGCGACCGTGATGACCACGATCATGGCCAGCGGAATCACCGCCAGCGCGTGATTCCGTGGCAGTGAGAGGCGCCCCCGAAGACGCGGGTTTCCCCCATATCTCACAGTTTCTGTCTACATGTTCCGATACGGGTGCCAAAAGGTAGATGGACAGGTCTTGGGAAAGGCTTTCATCCCCATCGTGACGTCGCGATGACATTCGGTGACGACGCCTAGGCCCTCCCCGTGATCGGCTTTGCGGCTGCCCAAGAGGCTGGCGCTGCCGATCTTCGCGTCCGATCCGCTGTCGTCCGTGGCCTAGGCCACCCAGGAGATCCTGCTGCATCATCTCCGCGGTCCCCGGCCTGCGCGAACACCGGGTGAGCCTGGCCGTGGGTCTCGTCGCCGTGCTCACCACGATGAACCTGCGCGGGGTACGGGAGTCCGGCGTCGAGGAGTCCGTCGCCCCCGCGCGGGTCTTCACCATGGTCGTGGTTCCCCGGATGGACGCGGCGACCATGCGCGCCCTGGGCTACGCCCGTGCGCTCCGGGCCGACCACGTGGAGGCGGTCACGGTGGCCAACGACCGCGAGGACGCCCAGGACCTGCTGAGGCGGTGGGACACCTCGAGCATCAACGTCCCGCTGAAGGTCCTGGACTCGCCGTACCGCGAGCTCACCCGTCCGATCACGGCCTATGTCCGCTCCCTCGTACGGAAGAGCCCGCGTGACTGATCTACTGACCCGCCGGCCCCTCCGCCGGGCCCCGGGAGCCGTACGGCGGGGCGAACCCGGCCCCAGAGCGGACCGCGGCTAGAGCGAGTCGGCCGGGTCCCAGACCTTCACGGTCGCCCGCATGTTGTGGTACGAGCCGTCCTTCATCTTCATCGCCGCGATGCGCCCTTCGGAGGTCCGCAGGCAGAAGATCGCTCCGGTCTCCACCTCTTCCTTGCCTGACTCGCCCCATTCCGTCGTGCCCTGGGTCGAAAGTGCCTCGACGCACTGCTGCCGGGTGGGTGCGGTGGATTCGCTCCACGGGGCGAGGGACTGTTCGTGCGCTTTGATCGAAGGCACGAACCAGGACGAGGATTCAGTGATGTCCGCGTTCTCGTCGGATGTGCGAATGGTCGGCGGGAGCTGGTCGAGGTCGACGCCGGCGCCCAGGCGCACGACTCCGGTGTACCGGACGGAAGGCGCTGCCGACGGTTCTGGTGACGGGGTCTGGCTCGGCGTCGGAGCC
Organism: Nonomuraea sp. C10; assembly: GCF_008017515.1. Taxonomy (NCBI): domain Bacteria; kingdom Bacillati; phylum Actinomycetota; class Actinomycetes; order Streptosporangiales; family Streptosporangiaceae; genus Nonomuraea; species Nonomuraea sp. C10. The sequence continues at coordinate 362,504 of NZ_VPFF01000003.1, read as the reverse complement.
GAGCTGCTCGGGGCCGTGCTGGAGGGGTGAGTCGAGGGGCTGGCGGTCGCGGCCGCCGGCGGTGGGTCGTCCTCGCCGCGGAACCACCCGTCACCGAAGAACAGGACGGTCACCGCGAGGGCTAACGACAGGACCGCGAGGACTGTCTCCTTGGTCCATTTTCTCGATGGCTGCTGACCGGGATCGCCGTAGTAGTGGCCTGAAGGGTCTGCCTGGTCGCCATCTTGTCGAGTCTGGCTCATCCGAGCATTCCCATCGCCGTCAGATGTTCCTTCGAAGTCCGGTGGACCCCAGAGTGCCACATCTGAGCTGTCGGCTTCGGGTCAGGCCGCGAATTCGCCCGGCCGGTCTGCCTTCCATGAGAAAGGCTGACCGGCGGGCGCCGAATGGTCTGGGCGTGTGGTGCCGCCCAGGCTTTGTTAGCGCTCACATTACGCGGTGCGGTCCTCCTTCGCACTCCGGCGTCTTCCGGTGGTGATGGCGGCGAGTAAATACAACGCGCCGGGTGTCGTCAAGGGGTGGTGGTCTGGTGCGCGACGTGTCCGGTGGGTGTCGGGGCAGGTCTGCGGGTCCGTAAGTTGCGGGGATGGGTGAAAGTTTCATCTCCGCCGTCGCGGGGTGCTCGTACGATATCGCTCCTGGTGTCCGTGGCTCCATGGCATCCGCGGTCAGGCATCCACCCCGAGTCGGGCGTTCCGAAATTTTCGTTGAAACGTTGACATGTTTCGGTTACGTTCCCACACTGATCTCCGAGGCGGTCGGTCCTGCCTGATGTGGTGATCGGCCAGGGCCGCCGGTCATGACGCCATCGTGGTGTGCGCCTCCGGCCTGGGGTGCGGCGTCGTCCGCCGGGGTTCCCGCACATCCCTCGTTCCGTAACTTCAGTATGGAGTCAGGCATGGGCTTGAAGGCTTTACCTTCATCCGCGTACAAACGTTTCGGTGTCCTCCGCGGCATCGTGGGCGCCGTCGGCGCCGTGGGAATCGTCGGCGCGGCGCTGATGGTGTCGGTTCCCGCGGACGCGGCGGAGAGCACGCTCGCCGCCGCCGCCCAGCAGAGCGGCCGGTACTTCGGCACGGCCATCGCCGCGGGCAAGCTGGGCGACCAGCAGTACACGACGATCGCGAACCGCGAGTTCGACATGATCACCGCCGAGAACGAGATGAAGATCGACGCCACGGAACCCAACCGGGGGCAGTTCAACTTCAGCGCCGGCGACCGGATCTACAACTGGGCGGTGCAGAACGGCAAGCGGGTACGCGGCCACACCCTCGCCTGGCACAACCAGCAGCCGGGCTGGATGCAGTCGCTCTCCGGCGGCAACCTCCGCCAGGCGATGATCGACCACATCAACGGCGTGATGGGGCACTACCGGGGCAAGATCTACGCCTGGGACGTCGTCAACGAGGCCTACGCCGACGGCAACTCCGGTGGCCGGCGCGACTCCAACCTCCAGCGGACCGGCAACGACTGGATCGAGGTGGCCTTCCGCACCGCGGCGGCCGCCGACCCGTCCGCCAAGCTCTGCTACAACGACTACAACATCGACAACTGGAGCTGGGCCAAGACGCAGGGCGTCTACAACATGGTCCGCGACTTCAAGCAGCGTGGCGTACCGATCCACTGCGTCGGCCTGCAGTCGCACTTCAACAGCAACAGCCCCTACAACAGCAACTACCGCACGACCATCCAGAGCTTCGCCGCCCTGGGCGTCGACGTGCAGATCACCGAGCTGGACATCCAGGGCGGCTCGGCCACCACGTACGCCAACGTCGTCAACGACTGCCTGGCGGTGCCGCGCTGCACCGGCGTCACGGTCTGGGGCGTCCGCGACACCGACTCCTGGCTCGGCTCCGGCGCCAGCGCGCTGCTCTTCGACGGCAACGGCAACAAGAAGGCCGCGTACAACTCCGTCCTGAACGCGCTCAACAACGCGGACCCGGACCCCGACCCGGACCCGACCACGACGCCCACGCAGACCCCCGGCACCGTGGGACAGATCCGGGGTGTGGCGTCCGGGCGGTGTGTGGACGTGCCGAACGCCTCGACGGCCGACGGCACGCAGCTCCAGCTGTGGGACTGCCACTCCAACTCCAACCAGCAGTGGTCCTACACGTCCGCGCAGGAGATCCGCGTCTACGGCAACAAGTGCCTGGACGCCGCCGGCAGCGGCAACGGCGCCAGGGTGCAGATCTACTCCTGCTGGGGCGGCAACAACCAGAAGTGGCGCGTCAACTCGGACGGCTCCATCGTCGGAGTCCAGTCGAATCTGTGCCTCGACGCCGTGAACAACGGCACCGGTAACGGGACCCAGCTCCAGATCTACTCCTGCTGGGGCGGCGACAACCAGAAGTGGTCCTGGAACCGGGGCTAGGAGGTCAGATCATGAGACGGCACCAGCAGGTGCCGATCGGGTCAGGGACGGTGATCGCCGCCGTGGTCACGGCGGTGATCACCGTCCTGGCCGGTTGCGTCGCCATGGCGCCCCAGGCGAGTGCGGCGACGCTGACCAGGATCGGCGACTTCGGGGCGAACCCCGGCAACATCCAGATGCACCTCTACGTCCCTGACAACGTGGCCGCGCGTCCCGGCATCCTGGTGGCGATGCACGGCTGCAACGGCCGGGCGACCGACTTCCACCAGCAGACGGAGTTCGCGTCCCTGGCCGACCGGCACGGCTTCGTCGTCATCTACCCGCAGGCCAACAAGAGCGCCAACGGCCTGTCGAACTGCTTCGACGTGTGGTCGGACGAAGCACTCCGGCACGGCGGCGGCAGCGACCCCGTGTCGATCGTGTCGATGGTGAACTACGTCGTGCAGCGCCACAATGGTGACCCCGAGAAGGTGTTCGCCACCGGCTTCTCCTCCGGGGCGATGGAGACCGTCAACCTGCTCGCCACCTATCCCGATGTGTTCAAGGCCGGCGCTCCCTTCGCCGGTGTGCCCTTCGGCTGTCTCGGACCGCCCGGTTGCGGCGACCGGACTCCGCAGCAGTGGGGCGACCTGGTCCGCGGCGCCTACCCCGGTTACACCGGTCCCCGGCCCCGGCTGATGGCCTGGCACGGCACCGCGGACGACGTGCTGAACTTCAGCATGTTGCAGAAGGAGGTCGACCAGTGGACCGACGTGCACGGGGTGAGCCGGACGCCCACCTCGACCACGAACCCGCAATCAGGGTGGACGCGCAGAGTCTTCGGGACCGGCCAGGTCGAGGCCTACACCATCAGCGGAGCGGGGCACAATCTGCCGCATCCCGGGATGGCCGTGCACGCGATCCGGTTCTTCGGCCTCGACGGCGCCGGCCCCACGCCGACGCCGACCCCTGGCGGCGACGGCCAGATCAGGGGCGTCGCCTCCGGGCGCTGCGTGGACGTGCCGAACTCGAGCACCGCCGACGGCACGCGGCTCCAGCTCTGGGACTGCCACGGCGGCGCCAACCAGCGGTGGGCCCTCACCTCGTCCCAGGAACTGCGGGGTCTCGGCGGCAAATGCCTCGACGCCGCCGGGACGGGCAACGGAGCCGGCGTCCAGCTCTACTCCTGCTGGGGCGGCGCCAACCAGAAGTGGCGCGTCAACGCTGACGGGTCGATCGTCGGCGTGCAGTCGGGGCTGTGCCTGGACGCCGCCGGGACGGGCAACGGCGCCCGCCTCCAGCTCTACTCGTGCCACGGCGGCGCCAACCAGCGGTGGAGCCTGGGCGCCGCGTGACGCACCCCGGGTCTGGGCGGTCTCTTGTGGATCGCCCAGACCCGGGTCATGGCTCAGAGGCGGGTCCACCGTTGGTTGGCCGCGCCGCTGCACGTCCAGATCTGCAGGTAGACGCCGTTGGCGGTGGCGTTGCCCGGCACGTCCAGGCACTTGTTCGCACCGAGCGCGGTGATGCTTCCGTCGGTGTTGACGCGCCACTTCTGGTTGTTCTGGCCGTTGCAGTCCCAGATGATCACGCTGGTGCCGTCGGCGGTGCCGTTGTTGTTCACGTCGAGGCACTTGTTCCCGTAGACCCGCAGTTCGCCGGCTGCCGTGGAGGTCCACTGCTGGTTGACCTGACCATGGCAGTCCCAGATCGCCACCCGGGTCCCGTTGGCCTGGGAGGCTCCGGTGACGTCGAGGCATCTGCCCGACCCCACGCCCTGGATCCGGGACACGGGGTTGGGTGTCCCGCCGCTGACCCGGAACACGACGGTGCCGTGGGACGGCACGCTCGCCGAGATGGCCCCGGTCGTCGAGGTGACGGCGTTCGTCCAGGCCTCACGCATGCTGAAGGAGTTGCCGGACAGGCCGATCGCCGAGGTGGTGGTGCTGATCGTCGTCGTGCCGCCGCCCTGGTTGAACAGCGCGACCGCGACGTCGCCGTTGCTCAGCCGTTTGGCCAGGACGCGGCGGGTGCCGTCGTTGCTGATCTGGGTCGCCTGGAGGCCGAGCGGGTCCTGGTTGATGGCGATCAGGTTCTGGTTCTTCATGATCGTGGCGGTCGCGGAGTCCATGTTCCGCATGTCGTTGCCCGCGATCAGCGGTGCGGCCATGATCGCCCAGAGGGCGAAGTGGCTGCGCATCTCCGTGTCCGTCATGCCGCCCCGGCCGACCACCATCATGTCGGGGTCGTTGAACTGTCCCGGCTTGGCGTAGCCCGACAGGGGCGCGTTGACATTGACGATGTTCTGGATGCCCATCGGGTAGCCGTTGGTCTGACCGGAGTTCCACACGTTGGTGATGTCCTCGGTCGTACGCCAGATGTTGGCGACGTCACCCCAGTTCCGCTGCGGGCCGGTCTTCTCGTGGATGCTGTTGGGGTTGATGCTGTAGAGGATCGGCCGGCCGGTGGCCGCCAGGGCGTCGCGCATCTTCGCGAAGGTGCGGACCTGGTCGTCGATGGTGCCGGTGGGGGAGCACCAGTCGTACTTGAGATAGTCGACGCCCCAGGCGGCGAACTGCTGGGCGTCCTGGACCTCGTGGTTCAGGCTGCCGGTGGCGCCCGGGTAGGCGCCGAAGTACTGGGCGCAGGTGCGGTCCAGGGGTGCCTGGTAGAGGCCGAACTTCAGGCCCCGGGCGTGCAGGTAGTCGCCGAGCGCCTTCATGCCGCTCGGGAATCTCGACGGGTTGGCCCGCAGGTTTCCGGCGGAGTCGCGGGCCGGGTCGAACCAGCAGTCGTCGACGACGACGTACTGATATCCGAGGTCGCGCATGCCGGAGGAGACCATCGCGTCGGCGGTCTGGCGGATCAGCGTCTCGTTGATGTTGCAGCCGAAGGTGTTCCAGGTGTTCCACCCCATCGGCGGGGTGCGGCCCACGCCGTTCTCCAGCGCCTGCGCCTGGGTGGCGGGGGTGAGCGCCACGACCAGGGCCACTGCGGTCAGCAGCGCGCGGGTTCGTTTCCCGTACATGGAGATCGCTCCTCAGGGGGTCGAAGGGAGGGAACTGCCGGTGAACTGCCACCAGTTGACGTTGAACAGGTAGCCGCCGCCGCCCGCGAAACGCAGGTAGAGGTCACGGGTGCCGGTCGCGCCGGACACCGGGCAGGTGACCGTGGTCCAGTTCTGCCAGCCGCCGGTGCCGTTGACGGCGCAGGTGCCCACGAGGGTGCCGGTGGCGCTGCCGAGCCGCAGCTCGATCCGGCCGCCGCTGGTGGCCGAGGCGACGCGGGCGGTGAAAGCGGTGGCCCCGTTGCCGAAGGCGACGCCCTTGACCTTGAGGTAGTCGCCGTTCTCGATGTAGCCGACGTTCATGCCGCCCTCGCCGGACGGTTCGGTCTCCACCCCGGACGCCCAGGCGACGGTCTCGGCCTCCTGCCGGACGAACGGGTTGAGGGTGCCGACCTGAGGCGGACCGGCGGTGGTCATGTTGATCGTCGGGATGCTGCCGTCGGCGTTGTAGGTGAACTTCTCCACGGCCACTGACCTGGTGAAACCGCCGCCGCCTGGCAGGGCGCCGTTGTGGTAGAAGAAGTACGATCCTCCGGCGTAGTCGATGATCCCGGCGTGGTTGGTGAAGCTGCTGCCCTGCCGGGGCATGATCGTCCCCCGGTACGTCCACGGCCCGGTGGCGCTGGGGGCCGTCGAGTAGGCGATGAACTCCGAGCAGCATTCCGCGGCGAACACGTTGTAGTAGAGGCCGTTGCGCTTGTAGACCCAGGGCCCCTCTTCGTAGAGCGTGGGACGGCTGGGGTTGCCGCTGCGCGTGCCGAATCCAGCGCCGGTCAGCGGGATGTAGGTGATCCCGCCGGAGTAGGAGATCATGTCGCTGTTCAGGCGTACGTACGCGAGCCGGGGGTTGCCCCAGTACAGGTAGGCCTGGCCGTCGTCGTCGATGAGGACGTTGGGGTCGATCTCGTTGTTCTCGACCAGCGGGCGGCCCAGCGCGTCACGGAACGGCCCGGTCGGGCTGTCGCCGACCGCGACGCCGATGGCCATGCCGCCGGTCCTCCGGTTCCGTACGGGGACGTACCAGTAGAACTTGCCGTTGCGGTAGGCGACGTGGCCGGCCCAGGCGTTGGCGTCGGCCCAGGCGAAGGTGGCCAGGCTCATGGGCGAGCCGTGGTCGGTCCAGTTGGCCATGTCGGTCGAGGAGTAGACGCGCCAGTCGCGCATCGTGAAGTACGTGGAGCCGTCCTCGTCGTGGCCGGTGTAGAGGTAGACGCGGCCGTTGTGGACGAGCGGCGCGGGGTCGGCGGTGTAGATCGTCTGGACGATGGGGTTGTCGGCCATGGCCGGTGTCGCGGGCAGCAGGGACATGATGCAGAGCACGCTCATGATCCAGGCCAGGCGGCGTGATCGCGCGGGTCTCATGGGGTCCTTTCGGGGCGGCTTCGTGGAGTGTTAGCGCTAACATCAAATCGTGGGGTGCGTCGTCGCGGAGTACATCCGATGGTCCGGCGGGCGTCAACGGAGACGATCCCCGCCGCGTGGGCGTCGTCGCCTGGATGCTTCCCGGCCTGCGGTTCCTGCCGAGAAGAGATCACGGCGCCGCACCGTCACGTGAAAATTTCACGTGACGGTGCGGTCGGCCCGTGGATCAGGCGATCTCGACGTGGTCCAGCTCCGCCCAGCGCGTCCGGTGCTGCAGGCGCAGGGTGTTCCAGCCGGCGTTCAGCGTGAGCGGGGCCCGGACCTGCGTCCAGTTGTCCCAGCCGCGGTCGGGGTAGTCCAGGGTGAACCGCGTGGTCCCGTTGACCGTCACCAGGTGCTGCGCGTCGCCGTAGCCGGCCGCGTAGGCGACGTGCGCGGTGTAGGCCCCGGCGACCGGCGCGAACACCCGGACGTCGACCCAGCTGTCCGCATGGTCGATCTTGGCCACGACGGCTCCCTGGGACGCCCCGGCCGCGCCGGTGCGGACGGTGGCACGGTTGAGCGTGCCGCGCTCGGCCTCGTACCGTACGCGGCTGCCGCGCACGACCGGATAGTCGCCGGCCCAGCCCAGCGCCGCCGTGTACAGGTGGCGGGCATCGCCCACCCAGCCGTGGAAGAAGGCGCGGTCGCCGAGCACGTCGGTCCCGCCGGGTCCCTGTACGGCTCCGTCGAAGGTGGCGGTCGTCATCAGCGGCCGGTACGCCTTGGTGTAGCGCCCGGTGAGCGACGGGGACACGGCGTAGCCGGTGAAGTAGCTGTTGCCGGTGTAGGAGCCGCCCGAGTAGAAGAGCACGTACTGGGATGGCCGCTTGACGAGCACGGGCGCCTCGATGACGCCGGCCTCCTCGGGCCTGTCGTTCCGGATGAGCTCGGTGCGGCCGCCGACGAAGGTGACGCCGTCGGCCGCGACCTGCTGCAGCCACAGGATGGTGGGCCGGCCGACGGCGTTGCCGTCGTTCTTGTAGAGCAGATACCGCTTGCCGTCGGTGTCGACGAAGCTGGACGGGTCGATGTCGCCGCCCTCGTCCGCGTCGCAGACGAGCGGCGAGCCGCCGGCCGGCTGGAAGGGGCCGAGCGGGTTCGCCGAGGTCGCGGCGCCGACGCACATGCGCCCGGTGGCGGTGCTCGGGCCGGTGAAGTACATCAGGTAACGGCCGTCGGGGCGACGGGAGACGTCGGGCGCCCAGAACCCGCCGTCGCCCGCCCAGGACGGCTTGGCCGGCAGCGCGTCCCCGCGCACGGTCCACGGGCCGGTGGCGGACGGGGCGCTGGCGACCGGGATGCGGCCGGGTCGGCTGCTGGTGGAGTAGGCGTAGAAGGTGGAGCCGACCTGGATGACGTCCGGATCGGGGAAGTCGGCGCGGATCACGGGCGCCGGGGCCACGGTGGCCGCCGCCGCGCCGGCCGTGGGCAGACAGACTGTGGCCGCGGTGAACGCCAGGAAGAGCCGGCCGAGGAGCCGCATGAGGACCTCCGATCATCCGTAATCAGTTCAGGTCCCCAGTGAAGTCCTCCGGCCGAGGTGTCCGACAGGGGTTCGGACGCACTCGGACAGACTCGGCCTCCCGTCGCGCTATGTCTCGGTCAGGAAGGCGCGGATGGCGGGGACGAACCGCTCGTGGGCGTCCTCCAGGAGGTAGTGGCCGGCTCGCCGGCAGACCTCGACCCGGGCGTGGGGCAGGCGGCGCCGCCACTCGGCCAGCATGGCGGGGTCGAAGACCGGGTCGCGCAGCCCCCAGCCGACGAAGGCCGGCAGCCCGGCGAACCGGTCGAGCCGCCGTCCGGTGCCTTCGAGGAGAGGCCACGCCCGGTCGCCCGGCCGCAGCGGGATGTCGTGCACGAACCGCTGGACGGCCACCCGGTGCTCGGGCCGGTCGTACGGGGCGAGGAAGGCGGCGCGCACGTCGGCGGGCATGCGGCGGCGCACGCCGAGCGGACGCCAGGTCGCGCCGCGGGCGAACAGGTTGTGCCGCAGGAACAGCCGCGCGCCGAGCCGGGTGCGGCGCAGCACCCACAGCGGCACCCGCAGTGGAAGGCGGACCCGCTCGCCGTGCGGGCTGGGGAAGGCCGCCGTGTTGAGGACGACGAGCCGGGCGACGCGCCCGGGGTGGCGGCAGGCCCACGCCATGCCGATCGGCCCGCCCCAGTCGTGCATGACGAGCGTCCAGCCCCGCTCGGGGGCGCCCCGGTGGGCGATCAGGTGTCCGACCAGCGCGTCGAGGTCGTCGACGCGCGAGGCGAAGGTGTGGTCGTACTCCCGGGCGGCCGGCTTGTCGGACAGCCCCATGCCGATGTGGTCCGGAGCGACGCAGCGGAACCGGTCACGCAGGGCCAGGATCGGCCGCCGCCACAGATAGCTCCAGGACGGGTTGCCGTGCACGAACAGCACCGGGGCACCCGTCCCCTCGTCCACGTAGTGCTGGCGCAGCCCGCCGGGGTGGGCGTGCCAGCGGGAGGCGAACGGGTAGCCGGGGAAACGTGTCACGGGGACTCCGAGAGGTGGGCGGTCAGGCGGGCGAGCCCTTCGGCCATGCTCACGCGTGGCCGGTAGCCGAGGTCGCGGCGGGCCGCGGAGATGTCGAACCAGTGCGCCGTGGACGCCTGCTCCACCAGGAACCGGGTCAGGGGCGGCTCCCAGCCGCCCTGCGCGGCCAGGCGTTCCAGCATCCCGGCCGCGGCCATCGCCGGTCCGGCGGGCAGCCGCCGCCGCACCGGAGGCTGCCCGGCCGCCGCGAGCAGCGCGTTCACCCAGACGCCGAAACCGCACGGCTCGCCCTGGGTGATGAAGTACGCCCGCCCGCACAGCGGCGACCCGGGGCGCAGCCGGTCGAGGGCCAGCACGCAGGCGTCGGCCGCGTTGTCGACGTAGACGGTGTCGATGGTCTTGTCCGCCCTGCCCAGCAGCCACAGCCGGTGCCGGTTCGCCACGAACCGGGGCAGGAAGTGCGGGTCGCCCGGCCCCCAGATGAGGTGGGGGCGCAGCGCGACGGACGGCGCGGGCCCGGCCAGCACGAGCCGTTCGGCCGCCGCCTTGGTGCGCGGGTAGGGCGCGGTGAACCGGGTGGCGTACGGGACGGACTCGTCCACGCCGTCGAGGTCGCGCCCGTTGTGGACGACGCTCGGCGACGACACGTGGACCAGCCGGGCCCCGGCTCCCGCGCAGGCGTCCACCACGTTGCGCGTCCCGTGCACGTTGACCTCGGCGAAGTCGCGGGACGCGCCGTGCGCCCCGGCCTTGGCGGCGCAGTGGACCACGGCCTCGCACCCGTCGACGGCGGCGCGGACGGCCGCCGGGTCGCGGATGTCGGCCAGGTACTGGGTGACGCCCAGCGCGTCCAGTTCGAGACGCGGGCGGCGGTGCAGCGCGCGCACGGTGTCGCCGCGCGCGACCAGGCGGCGGCACACGGCGCGGCCGAGGAACCCGCCGCCCCCGGTGACCAGGACGTTCACCGGCGGCCTCCGCGCGACCGCCGGGCCGCCCAGGCGGCGAGCACGTCCCGGCGGATCTTGCTGTTGTGCCGGGCGTCCACCGGGAAGCGGCGGTGGAACAGCACCTCGCGCAGGCCCGCCGTGCGCGGGTGCCGCGCGGCCTCCGCGAGGATCCCGGTCCGTACGAGGTCGCGCCGGAAGCCGGGCTCGGGCTCCACCACGAGGACGGGGCGTGGGCCGGCGCCCACCAGGGCGACGCGGCGCGTTCCCGGGACGCCGGCCAGGAGTGTTTCGACGTGGTCGGTGTAGAGGTCGCCGCCGAGGGCGCGGACGCGTTCGGACTTGCGGCCCGCGAACCACAGCCGGCCGTGCTCGTCCAGGTGCCCCAGGTCGCCCATGCGGTGCCAGACCCGGTCGCCGTCCGGGATCCTGGCCAGGGCGGTGGCCCCCGGGTCGTCCAGGTAGGGATCGCTGACGGCGGGGGAGGAGACGACGAACTCCCCGACGGTGCCGGGCGGCACCTTCAGGTCCTCGTCCCACCGGTCGATCGGCCCGTCGGTGACGCCGATGACGCGGACCTCGACCCCGGGCATGGGCGGGCCCAGGCATGTCCCGGCCCCCCGGTGCGCGGCGTGCGCCGCGACCAGTTCGGCGCCCTCGATCGCGGCCACCGGCAGGCACTCGGTCGCCCCGTACACCGACAGCACCCGGGCCGCGCCGGGGACGCAGGCGCGGACGCGGTCCAGCGTCGGCAGCGGCAGCGGCGCCCCGGCGACCGCCACCGTCTCCAGCGAGTCCAGCACCAGGCCGCGGGCCACGCAGTGCCGGGCCAGCCGGTCCAGCAGGGCGGGCGCGGCGAACAGGGTGGACACCCGGTACCGGCGGATGTCCGCGGCCAGCGCCGCGGGATCGAACCGCAGCGGGCGCCGCGGGTCCAGATCCGGCAGCACGGCGGTCGCGCCCAGCGCCGCCGCCCCCAGCGCGAAAGGGATGAACGTCGACAGCACGGGCGCGCCGGCCCGGATGAGCTCCAGCCCGGCCAGCAGGTCGAGCTGCGCCGTCAGGTGCCGGTGCCGCAACGGCACCCCCTTCGGCGGCCCCGTCGAACCGGAGGTGTACGCGATCAGCGCCAGATCACCGGCCCCCGGCGCAGGCAGCCCCGGCATCGAGCCACGGGCGGCGGCTCGCGGGTCCGGGGTCGGTCCGGCGTCGGTGACTCGCAGATCTGGTGTATGCGGGTCCGGGGTCGGTCCGGGGTCGGCAGCTCGCAGGTCCGGTGTATGCGGGTCCGGGGTCGGTCCGGGCGCGGCGGCTCGCGAGTCCCGTGTCAGGTCGCGGGCGGCGGTTCGTAGGGTGGCGAGGGTCGGGCCCGGCCAGGAGTGGCGGTGTCCGACCGTGATGACGACGCGGCTGGTGCGCCGGGCCCAGCCCAGGGCCAGCCGGGCCGCCTGGGCGAGCGGCACCCCGATGAACGCCTCCGGCGCGGCCCGCTCCAGGCACCGCCGGACGGCCGCGTACGGCAGTCCCGGATCGACCATGACCGGCACCGCCCCCAGCCGCAGCAGCGAGAGCACCAGCACGCCGAGCTCCACGCCCGGACGCACCAGCAGCACCGTCCGCATGCCGGGCCGCACCCCGCCGAGCGCCAGCGCGGCCGCCGTCTCCTCCACCGATCGCGCCATCTCCCCGTAGCTGGCCGAGCGCGGCGCCCGCCCGCCGACCTGGCAGGCGAGGGTGTCCGGCCGGTCGGCGGCCCAGCGTTCGGCCCGGGTGACCAGCTCGCTCACCGGCACCGGGGTCACCACCGCACCACGACGGTGCCGGCGCTGAACCCGCTCGCCAGGCCGACGAACGCCACCAGGTCGCCGCGCCGCACCCGTCCGGCGGCGACCGCCTGGGCGAGCTGGACCGGTATCGTCGCCGCCACCAGGTTGCCGTGCTGGGCGATGGTGACCACGACCTTCTCCGGCGGGATCCCGACGTGGGCGCAGAACTTCCACAGCGCGGGCAGCGACGCCTGGTGCACGCACACGACGGCGAAGTCGTCCCAGGTGAGGCTGAGGGCGGCGAGCGGATCGGAGAAGACGGCGTGGTCGGTCGCCTCGATGCCGCGTATCAGTCCGATGGCGTCGACGGTGAGCGGGCGGATGACCGGCCAGTCGGTCGCCGGGTCGGACGTCAGGTTCCGCAGCGCCACGGTGGCGGCGTCCCACCCGTGGGACTGGGCGGCGAACCGGTGACCGAGCACCCCCGGCTCCGCCGCGGCCTCCAGCAGCAGCGCGGCCCCGGCGTCCGACACCGTGTAGGCGGCGGCGACCGTCATGAACTCGTCGGCGCCGGAGAGCGTCCACGGCATGAACGCGGTCGGCAACTCGCCGCAGCAGATCAGAACCCGCCGGTGCCGGCCGGTGACGATCAGCGCCTCCGCCACCTGGATCGCGTTCAGCACGCTGTTGCAGGCGTTGCGCACGTCGAACACCGGGCAGCCGGCGCCCAGCTTCGCCGCCACGACGTGCGCGGTCGCGGGCTCGACGAGGTCGATGGTCACCCCCGCGTAGACGAGCAGGTCGAGGTCGCGGGCGTGCAGGTCCTGCTCGTCCAGCAGCGCGCGGGCGGCGTGCGCGGCCAGGTCCGACGGTTTCTCCCCTGGCGGGGCGACGTGCCTGCGGCGGACGCCGCTGCCGTTGTGGATCACTCCCCGGGGCAGGACCAGCCCCGGGTTGCGGGCGGCGAGCCGGTCCTCCACCTCCGCGGTGGTCATCGTGGTCTCGGGCAGGTGGGCGGCCACACCGGCCACCCGGGCGTGCACGGAAGCCATGGCGGTCTCCTCAGGAAGCCGGACGCGTGGAGTGCAGCCCCAGGTGGAGGAGCACCGTACGGGCGATGTCGGTGACGGTCCCGGCGCCGCGGATCAGCTCCATCGGCGGGATGTCCACCCCGAACGCGTGCCGCATCGACAGCAGCAGCTGCGTGGCCATGAGCGAGTCCAGGCCGTACTCGTCCAACCGCCGGTCGGGGGCGATGTCTGCGGCCGGGACGAGCAGGACCGCGGACAGCAGGGCGGTGATCTGCTCGACGACGTGCTCGTGCGCCTCGTCGCCGGTCATCGCGGCCAGCTCCGACAGCAGGTCGCCGGTGTCGGGGGCCTGATCGGCGCCGGGCGGCAGCACCGCCGACAGCCACGGCCGTCGCAGGCCGGGGAGCGTCTGCCGCAGCCTGGCCCAGTCGCAGCGGCCCACCACGGCCACGTCGGCCCCGTCGGCCAGCATGGCGTCCACGGCGGCGAGCGCCACGGCGGGGTCCACCGAGTCGATGCCGAACCGCTTCAGCGCCTCGGCCTGCGTGCCGTGCGCCAGCACGCCGGTGCCGGCGAGCGCGCCCAGGCAGACCGCGAGCGCGGGCAGGCCCCGGGCCCGCCGCCGTCGCGCCAGCGCCTCCAGGAACAGGTTCGCCGACACGTACGGCGACTGCCCGATGTTGCCGATCGTCGTCAGCGACGAGTACAGCACGAACGCCTCCAGCGGCAGGTCCGCGGTGAGCTCGTCCAGCACCAGCGCGCCCGCGACCTTGGGGCGCAGGACCGCCCGGATCCGGTCGTCGGAGAGATCGGCCAGCGCCGCGTCGTCGAGATGCATGGCGGCGTGCACGACGCCGCGCACGGGGTGGCCGGAAGCGTCCAGTTCGCGCAGGATGTCCCGCATGGCGTCGCGGTCGGCCACGTCGGCCGCGTGCGCGGTGGCCTCCGCGCCGAGGCCGCGCAGCTCCTCCAGCAGCGTGTCCGCGCCCGGCGTGTCCGCGCCGCGCCGGCTGACGAGCGCCAGCCGCCGCACCCCGCCCCGCGCCAGGTGCCGCGCCGTCTCCGCGCCGAACCCGCTCAGCCCGCCCGTGATCAGGTACGTGCCCGCAGCCGGACGCCGGGTGGGCCGGGACCGCACCGTGACAGGGTCGCCGAGGGAGACGACGACCTTGCCGATGTGCCGGGAGTGCCGCATCAGCGCGAACGCGTCGGCCACCCGCTCGGCCGGGAACACCGTGTGCGGCAGCGGGCGCTGGTCGTGCACGTGCTGGAACGCCGCCGTCATCCGCTCGGCCATCAGCGCCGGGTCCTTCCACATGAGGGTGCCCACGTCCACGCCGAAGAACGCGAGGTTGTCGCCGAACGGCCGCAGCGCCACGTGCCTGCTCTCGTAGATGTCGCGCTTGCCCAGCTCGACGAACCTGCCGCCGTGCCGCAGGCACTCCAGGCCGCGGCTGATGGCCTCCCCGGCCAGGGAGTTGAGCACGACGTCCACGCCGCGGCCCCCGGTCAGCTCCCTGACCTGCTCGCCGAAGCGCAGGCTGCGCGAGTCCAGCACGTGCGCGGCGCCCAGCGCGCGCAGCAGGTCGCGCTTGGCCTCGCTGCCCGCCGTGGCGATCACCCGCGCGCCGGCGTGCCTGGCGTACTCCAGCGCGGCCAGGCCGACCCCGCCCGCGCCGCCGTGCACCAGCAGCGTCTCGCCGGGCCGGAGCCGCGCGCACCCGTGCAGCGAGTGGTAGGCGGTCGAGAACGCCATCGGCAGCGTGGCCGCCGCGGCGAAGGTGAGACTGTCGGGGATCCGGACGGCCGTCCACTCCTCGGCCACCGCGTGGCTGCCGAACCCCACCGGGCCCGCGGCCATCACCCGGTCGCCGGGCCTCAGCCGGACGACGCCCGGCCCCACGGCGGTGACGGTGCCGGCGCACTCCAGGCCCAGCTCGTGGCCGCCGAAGACCGCCTCGACCGCTTCCGACGGGAGCAGGCCGACCGTGAACATGACGTCGCGGTAGTTCAGCCCGATCGCCCGTACCTCGATCAGCACCTGGCCCGGCCCGGGCTCCGGGATCTCGGCCCGTTCCCAGCAGAGCTCGTACGACAGCCCCGGGTCACGCACCGCCAGCCGGTACGCGCCCCGGCGGCCGGCGAGGACGGACGGCGGCGCCGACCTCACCAGACGCGGCGTGAACCGTCCCCGGCGAGTGAGGAGGATCTCGTCGTCCTCCCCGGCCGACACCAGCTCCGCCACCAGCCGCGCCGCGTCGCGCCGGACGTCGCCACTACGGTGCAGGCACACCCGCCGGGCGTCCAACTGAGGCTGCTCGTTCCCGAGCGACCGCACCGTCCCCCAGGTGGCGGCATCCTCGGGGTGAAGGGTTTGTACGGGGTCGGTGGCGTTGTCGGGGTGGAGGGTCTGTACGGGATCGGTGGCGTTCTCGGGGCATGCGGCGTCGGCGGTCTTCACCGGGTTGGTGTTTCCGGCGTAGACGTCGTCGGCTGGTCCCGGCTGCGGGAGCGCGCCGCATGGGCGGGTCACCAGCCACAGCCTCACCTGGACGTGGTGCGGCAGTTGCTCGCAGGCCAGGGCGATCGCGCGGAGCGCCGCGGCCCGGCGGGTGATCCGTTCGACGGCGTCCTCCGGGCCTGTGCCGCCGAGGACGACCGCGAACGTGACCATGTTCGCCGACAAGGCCGCGGCCGCCCACGCGGCGGGATCATCGGCGAGGGGCGCCACATCCGCCCGCCCGCCCCGCTCCCGCAGCGACGAAGCGAGCTCGACGGCGAGTGGATCCCCGTCGTCCTCCGCAGCGACAACCCACACGCCGTCCGCACCGCCGTCGGCGATCCTCTCCGCCATGTGGCCGGGGGGAGAGGTGGCGAGGAGTACGGAGAAGTCGCCTGCTTCCGGGTCCTGTTCGGGGCCGGTCTGGATGATGTCGGCGTATCCGGCTTCCGCCAGCAGCTCCGGCCACCGCTGGGCGGACGGGAGCGCGTCGGGGCCCCACAGCTCCGGTGTCAGCCCCAGGAACGGCAGCAGCGGTCCGGCCCGGTGCGGTCCCGCGACGAGTAGTTTGCCGCCCGGGGCGAGGAGCCGTCCCAGCCCGCGGAGGGCGCCGGTGAGGTCACGCGCGAGATGCAGGCACCCAGCCGCCACCACGAGGTCGAACCCGCCGGCCGGCCACCCCTGCCCGGCCGGGTCGGCGTCCAGGTCGAGCAGGCCGAACTCGGCGACGTCCACCCCGGACAGCCGCTGCCGCAACCGGGCCAGCACCGGCTCGGCCACGTCGGTCACCGTGTAGCGGACCCGGTCGACCGGCAGGATCGGCAGCAACGTCACCGTGGTGCCGCCCGTCCCCGCGCCCACCTCCAGGACCCGCAGCGGCCGGTCGGCCGGCCACCCCTTGACGACCTGCTCCACCAGCGCCCGCGCGAGCCGGTTCGCGAACAGGCTCGCCGGCCCCACGTCGTGATACTGGTCCAGCAGCTCCCCGGCCCCGTCCGAGCCGAGCACGTCGCCGGCCGCGACCTCCCCGGCCAGCACCTCGCGCAGCCGCAGCCCGGCCCGCACCGCCAGCGCCGTCTGCGCGGGGAACGCCGCCCCCGCCACGGCCAGCCCCCGCAGCTCGGTCGTGACCGGTGCGGGCGGGGCCAGGCGCACCCCCCGCTCGCCGCGGCGTTCCAGCACGCCGTGCCGTTCCAGCAGCGGCAGCGCCGCCCGGACCAGCGCACGGTGGTGCGGCTCCCGGCAGGCGGCGGCCAGATCGTCGACGGTCAGCTCGCCTCCGCCGGTCAAGGCCGCCAGCGCCGCGCCGAGCGTACGGGCGAACGTCTTTTCCAGCTTGGCCGCGTACTCCGGGTAGCGCAGCTCACGCCAGGCCGAGCGCACTTCGCCCAGCCGCGCGGAAGCCCCCGCGAGTATGCCCGCCGGATCAGGCCCCGGCCAGGCGTCCGCCGGCTCCCCGGGCCGGGGCGTCGCCCGGAGTTCGACGTGGTAGCGCTCGGTCCGCGTGGCGTGCAGGCCGGGCGTCCGGCGCAGCCGGACCCCCTCCATCTCGGCCGCCACCCGGCCGTCGTCCCCGGTGACCGTGATGTCCCAGCACACCTCCTCGACAGAACTGGAACGTTCCCGTACATGCAGGAAACCTTCCGGAGCCGGTCTGCCCCAGAGCCGGACCGACCCGATCGCGGCAGGCATATAACCCGTGCCGCCCACCAGCGCGTCCACCAGCCACAGCACGCCCGCCTGAAGGGCGCTGTCGAACAGCACGGGATGCGCCTGGTAGCGCTCGTCCCGCTGGTCAGGGCACGTGTACGCGCCCAGCACCTCGCCCGGGGCCCGCCACAACCCCGTCAGCACCCGGAACGCCGGACCCCACACCATGCGCCCCTCGGCGGCCCGCGCGTAGTAGGCGGGCACGTCCACGGGCTCGGCGACGCGGGCGCGCAGCTCCGCCAGGTCGAGCGGCGCCGGGGCCGGGCGCAGCAGCGGCCGGACCCGCGCCCGGAAGTGCTCGCGCGGATGCTGCCCGCGCCGCGTCGTGCTCGCCACCGTGATCGTGCCCGTCTCCGCGGACAGCGACGTCTGCGCGCAGACCGGCTCCGCGCCCGGCCCCGGCACCACCAGTGCGCGGGTGATGCTCACCCGGTCCACCTCGATCGCCTCGCCGGCGTCCGGGATCGCCTGCCGGCCCGCCGCCAGCGCCATCTCCACGTAGCCGGTCGCGGGCATCACGGCGGCCCCGCCCGCCCGGTGGTCGGTCACCCAGGGCACCCGGACCTGGTCGATCTCCCCGTACCAGGAAGGGTCGAGCGCGGGCAGCCGCTGGCCCAGCAACGGGTGCGTGATCTCGGGGTCGCCGATCGTGCGCACCCAGGTCAGCGGGCCGCCCAGCCAGTGCCGCTGCCGCTGCCACGGATACGCGGGCAGCGACCGTACGAGGCCCGGCCGCGGGAAGTAGCGGTCCCAGTCGACGTCACCCCCGGCCGCGACGACCGCCGCCACCGCAGATCCGACGGCGGCGCTCGCGGCGGTCTCCTCCACAGCGCCACGCCGCAGCGTCGGCACCACGGCGGCGCGGACGCGGGCGGCGGCCGCGACGCGGCGCAGGTACGACTGCAGCACCGGGTGCGGGCCCACCTCCACCAGCACGTCGAACCCGTCGGCGAGCACCCGCTCGACCGCCGCCGAGAAGCGCACGGGCCGCCGCACGTTGCGCCACCAGTACGTCGCGTCGAGCTCCTCGCCGGTCAGCGGCTCGCCGGTCACGGTCGACACCATGGGGATCCGCGTCCGCGACGGCCTCAGGTCGGCCAGCGCCGCGCGGAGCGGCTCGCGCACCCCGTCCATGGCCGCGCTGTGGAACGGATAGTCCACGTCCAGCTCGCGGAAGAACACCTCGCGCGCCGCCAGATCCTCGCCCAGCCTTCCGAGCGCCGCCCGCGGCCCCGCGACCGTGACGTCGCGGTCGGAGTTGACCGCGGCCACCTCCACCCCGGGGTAACCGGCCAGGAGTTGCCGGGCCTCGGCCTCGGGCAGCCCGACCGCCGCCATCCGGCCCTGCCCGCGCGTCGCGGCCTGCGCCAGGCCGCGCTCGGCGATCACCTGCGCGGCCTGGGCGGGCGACAGCGCCCCGGCGACGTATGCGGCGGCCACCTCGCCGACACTGTGACCGAGCACCGCCCCCGCCCGCACGCCCGCCGCCTCCAGCATCCCGGCGAGCCCGGCCTGGACGGCGAAGAGCAGCGGCTGGGCCCGCTCGGTCGCCGACAGCCGCCACCGGTCCGCGGGCAGCGTCAGCTCCTCCAGCACCGACCAGCCCAGCCGGGTCGCCAGCTCGTCGTCCACGGCCTCGACGGCCTTACGGAAGGCAGGATCACTCAGCAGGCCGGCGCCCATCCCGGCCCACTGCGAGCCGTTGCCGCAGAACACCAGCGCCACCCGGCCCCGCTCCACCGCCTCGCCGATCACCGGCGACGAACCGTACAGACTGGACAGGCTGCCCGCCGCCTCCGCCGCGGACGCGGCGAGCACCACGGCGCGGTGCCGGTGCAGGCCGCGCCGCCGGGTGGCGGTGTAGGCCACGTCGTAGAAGTCACCCTCGTCCACCGACGCCAGGTGTGCGGCCGCCCGCGCGACGGCCTCCGGCAGCGCGCCCGCGGCCCGGGCCGACACGACGACAGGCACCGGCGCGGCCCCCGCCGGCCGCGCCGGCGCCGCTCGGAGGGGCGGTGCGGCCACCGCCACATGCACGTTCGCGCCCCCGAACCCGAACGAGTTCACCCCCACCACCGCCCGGCCGCCCGTCTCGGGCAGCGGGCGCGGCCGGGTGACGACGCTCAGCCGGAGCCCGTCGAAGTCGATGGCCGGGTTGAGCGTCGAGGCGTGCAGCGACGCCGGGATCGTCCCGTGCCGCAGCACCAGCAGCGCCTTGAACAGCCCCGGCATGCCCGAGGCCGGCTCCAGGTGCCCCAGGTTCGTCTTGACCGAGCCGATCGGCAGCGGGCCGCCCGACCGCGCCGTGCCCAGCGCCCGCCCCAGCGCCCCGCACTCGGCCGGGTCGCCGGCCTGGGTCCCGGTGCCGTGCGCCTCCACGTACGCGACCTCGTCCGGGCTGATCCCGGCCTCCCGGTACACCTGCCGCAGCAGCGCCTCCTGCGCCTCGGTACGGGGCAGCGCCAGCCCCATCGTGCGGCCGTCGTTGTTGGCGGCGGCGCCCACGATGACACCGTGGATCCGGTCGCCGTCGGCGAGCGCCTCCTCCAGCCGTTTGAGCACGACCACGCCGCCGCCCTCCGACCGGACGAACCCGTCGGCGTCGGCCGAGAACGCCCGGCACCGCCCGGTCGGCGACAGCATCGACGCCTGGCTGAACCCGACGAACCCGGTCGGGCTCAGCAGCACGTTCACGCCCCCGGCCAGCGCCGTCCGCGTGGAGCCGTCGGCCAGCGCCCGGCAGGCGCGCTCCACCGCCTGCAGCGCCGACGAGCAGGCGGTGTCGATGCTCATGCTCGGCCCGCGCAGGTCGAAGGCGTACGAGAGCCGGTTGGCCGCGATCGACAACGCGCTGCCCGACATCGAATAGGGGCCGATCCCGCCGGGCTCCAGCGCCTGCAGCACCCCGTACGAAGGATCGGAGACGCCGACGAACACCCCCGTGTCGGTCCCCGCCAGGCGTGCCGGGTCGATGCCTGCGTCGTCGAGCGCCTCGGCGGCCATCTCCAGGAGCAGCCGCTGCTGCGGGTCCATCGAGGCCGCCTCCTTGGGCGAGATCCCGAAGTAGGCGGCGTCGAAGCCGGTGAGGTCGTCGAGGAAGCCGCCCGCCCGCGTGTAGCTGCGGTCGGGGCGCGGGAGAGACTCGTCGACGTACCGCTCGGCCTCGAACCGGTCCGGCGGCACGGTGCCGACCAGGTCGTCACCGCGCAGCAGGGCCTGCCACAGTCCGTCGAGGTCGCGGATGCCGCCGGGAAGCCGGCAGCCCACGCCCACGATCGCCACCGCTCGCCCCGGCCACGTCCGCTCGTTCCCGCCTGCGCTCATATGCCACCTTTCCTGTTCGTCGGCGACACCCATGGCATCACAGCCGTACGTGGTCGAACAGCGACTGTTCGTGTTCCTTGCTGGTAAGCGTCATGCCTCCTGTTAAGGGATGGTGTGGTGCGCCGCGGAAACGTAAGGAATGTTGCCGAGAGTAGTCAACGTTATGCAAAGAGTCCCTATACTGGGCCCGCCGGTTCACTCGTTCCGGCTTCCCCGTCCCGCGCCCGAGCGAAGGTGAGCGCCATGTCAGCCGAGACGCGGCTCGGCCGCACGCGGTGGCGGCGCTTCGCCGCGGTGCTCGTCCCCGCGCTGGCGGCGGCCGCGATCCTCGTCGGCGTGACCGGCGAAGGGGGCGTCGCGGCGTCGTTCGCGCTGTCCGGCGAGCGGTTCAAGATCTCGGCCGACCGGCTCGTGGGCAAGGGATTCGCCCAGTACGGAGACGTGGCGTCGACCGCCGAGGGGCGGCGCCCGGTCCTCGTCTCGGTGATCGGCCGGGCGCGGATCACCGGCCTGTGCCAGTCGGCGCTCGTGCGCACCCCGGTCGGCCCGGTCACGTTCCTGGTCAGGGCGGGCGACGGGGAGCGGCCCGTGGAGGCCGCGAACCTCGTGATCGACCTCCACCAGCTCTCCGGCGACGTCACGTTCGGCGACATCGAGATCGGCCGCGACGCCGCCACCCTCGACGCCCCCGCCGGTCTGGGCGGCCGTCCGGGCGACATCGGCCAGCAGGCGGCCACCGTGCGCATCACCGGCCTGCGGCAGACCGCCTACGCCGTCAACGCCGGCACCTTCCGGCTCAACGGGCTGCGGCTCAGCTTCGAGCCCGGCGACCACGAGTGCTTCTGACCATGCCTGACACCCGATTCCGCCGGTGGCGGCGTACCCGTCCCTTCTGGGGCGGGCTGTGGGTGGCCGCCGGTGGGGCCGTCATCCTGCTGGCGCCGCTCGCGCCGCTCCCGCTCCTGGTCCGGCAGGGGGTCGCCGGGATCTCCGGCTATCTGGCGGGGCTGCTTCTCGTCGCGGCCGGCCTGCTGAGCTGGTGGCAGCACGGGCAGCGGGTGTTCCTCGGGGTCGCCGCCATCGCGCTGTCACTGGGCTCCTTCGTCACGTCCAACCTCGGCGGTCTCGGCCTCGGCATGCTCGCCGGGCTCACGGGTGGCGCGCTCCTGTGCGCCTGGAGCCCCGACGGCCGCCCCGCCCGCCGGCGGGAGGAACCGCTGCGCGCGATCGCGGCTGTTCCGGTGGCTCTCGTTCTCGCCCTGCCGGCCCCCCACCCCTCCGGGCCCGCCGATTCCGGGCTCGAAGCCGCGCGGCTCACCCTGTGGGGCGGCCGGTTCGAAGGAGTGGTGAGCCGGCCCGCCGGTCCCCGTCTCAAGCTGTCCATGTCCGCCGTCGAGATCGAGGACGGCCTGCACCGGACGCGTGGTTCCGATGCGGCCGTCCACCAGCGGTTCTCCCGGCTGCGGCTGTCGGGCGGTGTCGTCATGTACGTGACCCGGCTGCGTGCCCGGGTCGGCGGCGTCGCCCTCACGTTCACTCCCGAGCTGCCGCCGCCCCCGCTGCCGCTGCCGTCCATGACCGTCACGGACGTCGAGGCCGACCGGCTCCTCGTCCGTGCGGCCCGCGCCCGGATCGAAGGGCTGACGCAGCGGGTCAGCTGACTCCGGCCGCCGTCTTCTCGGGCCTGTCCTCCAGGGCGGGACTGTCGGCGAGCTTGAGCCACACCACCCCGGCGATGATCACGGCCAGCCAGAAGGCGCGCGCCGGGGTCAGCACCTCGTCGAAGAACACCGGGCCCAGGAGTGCCGCGCCGACGGCCCCGATGCCGGCCCACACGGCGTAGCCGATGCCGACGTCGATGCCCTTCAGGGCGACGCTGAGGCAGAACAGGGTGAGAAGGAAGAACACGACGGCGACGACCGACCAGCCCGGACGGGTGAAGCCTTCGCTGCCGTTCACGGTGAGGGCGTAGCCGACCTCGAACACTCCTGCCAGGAGCAGGACGAGCCAGGAGACGGTCTTGCTGGGTGTCATGGGAGAAGTCCTTCCGGGTGTGGTGTTGGTGGGACGCGCGGAGGTCATGCGCCACCGCTGAGCTGCAGGCCGATGACACCGGCGATGACGACGACGATGCCCAGGAGCTTCTTCCAGGTCAGCTGCTGGCCGAGCAGCAAGGCGCCGACGATGACGATCCCGACCCCGGCGATCGACGTCCACAGGGCGTAGCCGACGCCGACGTCGAAGGTCAGCAGCGCGAGGCTGAGGAAGAACGTGGCGATCCCGCCGGTGACGAGCGTGGCGACGGTCCACCACAGGTCGGTGAATCCCTTCGCGTTGCTCGCGCTGATCGCGACCGCGATCTCGAAGACGATGGCGATCGCCAGATAGAGCCAGCTCATGATGTTCCTTATCTCTCTGCATGTACATACATATTTGTACGCGGGCGCATCTCGCCGCGCCGGGCGCCGTCGCTCACGGGGTGACGACGTCCGCGATCTGTCGTAGTGCGGTGCCGAGCAGGCGGACGTCCACGTGGGGCGCCTCCGCCGACGCGCTGGCCAGGAGTTCGCCGATGCGCTCGTCGTAGGACGCCCGCACCTCACGCGCGAGCGCCTCACCTTCCGGGGTGAGGACGGCGTAGACCCCGCGGCCGTCGTCGGCGCAGATGTCGCGCCGCGCGACGCCCTTGCTCTCCAGCCGGCTGACCAGCCGGGTGGCCGAGCTCTGGTTCAGGCCGATCTTCTGTGCGAGATCGTTGACCCGCAGCTCCTTGTCCGGCGCCTGCGTGAGATGGGCCAGCGCCCGATACTCCGTCAGCCCGATCCGATGCACATCCACGAGCCACTTGCCCAGAGCCGTGTCGATCGCGGACGTGAACGCCGCGACCTGGGACCACTGCGACCCGAGGTCATCTATCTGCATGTGCATGCACTTACCGTAGCGCGACACCTGGCGCCGGCGCAAGCCGCGTTTCCTCCGTGCGAGCTACCGGCGGATGTCCACCGAGCGGTGACGATTCCGGGGCCGGCGTTGCGGTGTCCGGCCGCTTCCCGCTCCACTTGCATCGCAGGGGCATCCGTGCTGACCGCACTCTGCGCCACCGTGGTCGGTGCGTGGCTCGCCGGCCGCGACAGCGACACGGTGGAGAACCGGGACCCGTTCGCCCCCGCCACCCAGACCGGCCCGCTCTCCGGAACCCGGAAGATCGAGGTCGCGGGCCGGTCGGTGTCCTGTTCGGGGGACCCGCGAGCTGCGCGCCCAGAACCTAGCGGTGTTCCAGGGCCAGAACCCGGAGAAGCTCGTCATCCCCGACGGGAAAGTCCGTCCAGCAGGGGTGGAGGTGATCGAGCACGGTCAGCCGTACTTCGCGGCCGTCCCCGAGTACAGGCCGCGCCTGGAGAAGGCGTGGGTCGCCGGACAACGCGAGTGGCTCACGCTGTCCGGCGACAGCAAGCTGACCACGGCCGAGAAGAGCGGACACCACATCTATGCCGACCGGCCTGATATCGCTGTACGGGCGATCGAGCGCGTCCCCTCCCAGTCCGCACGCGCGGCGAGCGGCGGGTGACCGCCACCCAGGACCGCCGTTCAGGCCGCTCGCGGCGTGGCGTACTACGGGTGTTCGTTCGTCCAGCCCGTCTCCAGGATGGTGTGGGTGCTCCACACCGTTCCCGGCTCCAGTCCGGCCTGGAGGCCGCCCGGTTTGACGACCACGCTTTCGCGCGCCAGCGCGCGGCCGGACTTCTCGTCGATGATCAGCCGGACCTGCACCACGCCCTTGGCGGTGTCACCGGGCTTGCGCTGGGAGATGTCCGCGATGGCGATCGCGGTGCCCGGGCGCCCAGCGGCGTCGGTGA
This sequence comes from Nonomuraea sp. C10, assembly GCF_008017515.1. NCBI lineage: Bacteria > Bacillati > Actinomycetota > Actinomycetes > Streptosporangiales > Streptosporangiaceae > Nonomuraea > Nonomuraea sp. C10. The sequence continues at coordinate 338,045 of NZ_VPFF01000003.1, read as the reverse complement.
CCTGGCCGAGTGAGGTGACCGACGGCAGGTCAGCCAGCATCCGGAAGGCCGCCGCCAGCACCTCCGGGCTCACCGGCATGTCGGTGATCAACCCTTCTGTCACCCGGAACAGCCAGGCGTCCTCCGCCATCGGAGCGCCGGACTCGGTGTCCTTGCCCTCGTAGAAACGGAGCAGGTCAGCCTTGAGCGCAACCGGATCGGTCGGCAGGCTCCGCAGGTCGGCCATGGTGACGTTGCGGCCGAGCCAGAAGATCTCCTGGCCCCGCGTGTGACCGGTGCGCGGCCGCTCCGCGCTCTCCTGGATCGGGATCCGTTTGCGGCCTGCGAAGGTCAGCTCTCGCGGTGATCCCGCCTTCTCCCAGGCGGCCCGGTCGGCGTCGGTCGCGGGCCTGACGCCCAGGGAGCGGGTGGAGCCCCACTGTTCGTCCGCGCCCACCCAGCTCTCGGTCTCCTGCTCTATGGAGATCACGAAGCCTTCGTTGACCGGATGGAGACTGCGGGAGCGGCTGGAGACGTGCCAGTAGTCTCCGGCGGCGGCGGGCCGGCGCTCCGCGCTGGTCGCGGCCACGAGCAGCACCTCCCTCGCCGACAGCGTAACCGGCTGCGCCGCGACGTCCGGCGCTCCCGTAGACACGACCGGGGCCGAACCGACGGCTAGCGCAACCGCGGTCACGGCGGACGCCGCCGCGCCCGCCAGGCCCAGGCCCCAGGTCAGCGACTTCCTGCCGCGGCGCGGCACCCGCGTGGGCTGGGCGAAGGCGTGGGCCAGCTCGGCCTGCCGGGTGCGCGGGTCCACCGGCCCGCCGGTCAGGTGGGCCGGGCGGGCGGCACGCAGCTCTTCCATCGGGTTCACGACAACTCCTCGACGAGCCGGGGCTGGGACAGCAGGGGGGATTCGAGCTCGGTGCGCAGGCGTTTTCTCGCCCGGTGCAGCCGGACCCGGAAGGCGGGCACCGAGCAGCCGAGCACCTTGGCGGCGTCTTTCGGACTCAGGCCCTGCCAGGCGACGAGAATGAGGATCTCGCGTTCGTCCTGGCTGAGTCTGGCCATGGCCTTGAGCACGCCCAGGCGTTCGGCCACGTGGTCGGCCACGTCGGCGGTGATCCACGCGCGCATCTCGCGCTGGATCCCCTCACGCCTGGCCTCGGCCCTGATGGTGTCGCGGAGCACGTTGCGCGCCACACCCAGTAGCCATGGCAGGGCGTTCCGCGGCATCTGGTCGAACTTGCGCCAGGCGATGGCGAACGTCTCGCTCACCACCTCGTCGGCCACCTGCCGGCCGGCGCGGCTGACCACGTAGGCCCATACGCGTTGTCGGCATTCGTCGTAGATGGTGGTGAAGCGCTCTCGATCGCTCGTCACCGCCCCAACCCCTCACGTGTCCCGGAACTGTTCACAGGAGGAAGTGGTCCGAGACCATCAGAAATTACAAGCCGACCGGCGATCCCGTCAGATCCGGCCCTGGGCACCTTGGACGCGTGACAGTGGTTCGCAAGGAGGCCAGTGTGAGATATGGGTCATCTCGACACCCCTGAAGCGGAGTATCGGTGCATCAAAGCATGACATGTCCGGACTGTGGAGCGCCGCTGCCCGGCTCCGGTTCCGGCTCCGGGTCCGGGTCCGGTTCCGGTTCCGGGTCCGGTTCCGGTTCCGGGTCCGGTTCCGGTTCCGGGTCCTGGTCCGCGTCCGGCTCCGGGCCCCAGAAGCCGGTGTCCAGGTCCAGGTCCCGGGAGCCGGTGTCCAGGTGCCCGAGGTGCGGCCTGACCCTTCAGGGACCCGCCGCGTACGAGCTCTGGCAGGTGGACCAGGCTCTCGCCGGGCTGCAGGACCAGCAGGCGCAGCTGCGGGCCCGCCGCACGGACCTGCTCGGCATCCTCCGCACCGGCGCAGGCAAAGGCACCGGCACCGGCACCGGCACCGGCACCGGCACAGGTGCAGGTGCAGGTGCAGGCGCTGATGCTGGCGTGGCGGGTCAGGCCGTCGGGGACGCGGCGCCGCCGGCGTACGGCGGCGCGCCGCATGCTGGCGTGCTCCCGCCGCACGGCGGCACGCCGTACGTCGGAGTGCTCCCGCCGCACGCTGGCGCGCCGCATGCTGGCGTGGTCCCGCCGTACGGTGGTGTGCCGCATGCTGGTGTGGTCCCGCCGTACGGTGGTGTGCCGCATGCTGGTGTGGTCCCGCCGTACGGTGGTGTGCCGCATGCTGGTGTGGTCCCGCCGTACGGCGGTGCGCCGCGCGCTGGTGTGGTGTCGCCGTATCCGGTGGTGGGTTACGCGGGCGGGGGGCCTGGTGCTGCGCCGCGGGAGGTCTCGCAGGCTGCTGCGAAGAACGTCCTGCTCATTCTCGGGGGCCTGCTGCTGACGGTGGCGGCGGTGGTGTTCACCGTGGTGAGCTGGGGGTGGCTGGGGATCGGCGGGCGCGCGGCCGTGCTGGCCGGGTTCACCGCGTTGGTCATGGTCGCGCCGGTCGTGCTGATGCGGCGCGGGCTCACCGCGACGGCCGAGACCGTGGCCGGGTTCGCGGTCGCGCTGCTGCTGCTCGACGGGTACGCGGCCAGACAGGCGGGATTCCTCGGGTCCGACGCCCTCGACGCGTCGCATTACACGGCGGGGGTGCTCGGGGGCACCGCGCTCATCCTGGTGGCCTACGCCCGGGTCACCCGGCTGACTGGGCCGCGCCCGCGGAGCGGGGTGGCCTACGCGCGGGTCACGCGGCTCCGCGGGCCCGGTCCGGTTGCCGTGGTGCTGGCGCAGCCGGTGCTGCCGCTGCTGGCCGGGAGCCTGCCGGGGACCTGGCTGGTCGCCGCGCTGGTGGCCACCGCGGCGCTGGACGCGGCACTGGTCCGTTACGTCCGGGGAGCGGTGCGGGTGACGGCCGCCTTGGCCGGCAGCGGGGTCGCCGCGCTCGCTCTGCTGGGTGGCACGACGTACGCGCTGGGGGCTCCGTCCGTCGGTCAGGCTCTGGTGAGGGTGGGGCCGCTGGTTGCGCTGGCTCTGCTGGGCGGGTTCGTGATCTGGCTGCTGGCCAGGCAGGGCGACGTCGAGGGGGAGACCTGGGCCGCCGTGGTCACCGCCGGGACCGCGCTCACGCTGATCGCCGTGGTGGCCGCGCCCGCGCAGGCGGCGCTGGCCGGTCCGGGCGCGGGCTGGCGCTCCCTGGCCTATCTCTTGCCGGCGCTCGCGGTGATGCTCGCCGCCACGTGGCTGCCCTGGCGGAGGGTACGGCTCGCGGGCATGACCACCGGTTGGCTGGTGGCGTTGCTGGTCACGCTGACGCTGCTGCCCCGGCTCGTGGTCACCCTGGGGTCGCCGCTCCCGTGGCTGGACGTGTTCTGGACGGGCACGTGGGGTGGGCCTCAGTGGCAGCCGTTCGCGACGGCGTCGCCTGCGGACGTGGTGGTGCTGGGCACGGTGGCCGCCGCCCTCCTGGTGGCGGCTGTGTGGGGCGCTGGCGGGCGGCCGGTGATGGAGGTGCTTCCCGGCACTGCTGGGCGGGCGGTGCCTCGTGGCGAAAGCGAGGGCAAGGGCGAGGGCGAAGGCGAAGGCAAGGGCGAAGGCGAAAGCGAGGGCAAGGGCGAGGGCGAGGGCGAAGGCAAGGGCAAAAGCGAGGGCGAGGGCGAGGGCAAGGGCCAGGGCAAGGGCGAAGGCGAGGGTAGGGGCGGGGGCGAGTGGCCGGTGCGGGTGGCGGCGTGTGGGGCGCTGGTGGTCGGGGCGCTCATGGTCGCCGTCGCGCCCCAGGCCTTCGCGATGGCCTACCCGGCCGTGGTGGCGGTCCAGGTGGCGCTGGCCGTCGCGCTGGCGGTCGCCGCCACGCTGGGCCGGGCGCCGTGGTGGGCCGGGGCGTGCGCGCTCGTCGCCGGGGCGGCCTCGACGCGGGCGGCGGCGTACGCGTTCGGCAGCGAGCCGGCGACGCTGATCGTGCTGCCGGTCCTGGCGTCGGCGGCCGCCGTCATGGCGCTGGCGGGCAGGACGAAGGAGCTCCGGGTCTGGGCGCCGGCCTTCGCCGCGCTGTTCCTCGGGCTGGAGGCGGTGGCGGCGGGGCTTTCGCTGGGCGTGCGCGTCCTGGTCGCGGCGAGCATGGGATTCGCCGTGGCCGGTGTGCTGGCGCTGCTCTGGTCGCTGCGGGCGGGCCAGGGCGGCGCGCGCGGTCTCAGGTACACCGGCGCCGTCCTGCTGTTGCTGGCCTCGTGGCTGCGGCTGGGGGCGGACGAGGTCACCGTCGTCGAGGCGTACACGGTGCCGTGCTCGCTGGTCCTGCTGGGGTCCGGCTGGTGGCGGCGGCGTGGCGCACCGGTCGGGTCCTGGGCGGCGTACGGCGCGGGCCTCTCCTTCACGATGCTGCCCAGCCTGGTCGCGGTCTACGCGGACGCCGAATGGCGGCGCTCGCTGGCCCTCGGCGTGGTGGCGCTGGTGGTGCTGGTCGCCGGGGCCAGGTTCCGGTTGCGGGCGCCCACGGTGATCGGAGCCGTCGTGCTCGCCGGTGTCGCGGTGCGGGAGCTGGCACCGTACGTGTCGGAGATGCTCCTCGTGGTGCCGCGCTGGGCGCCGATCGCCGTGGGCGGGCTGCTGCTCGTGGTGGTCGGGGCGACGTACGAGGCCCGCATGAGGGACCTGCGCAAGGTGCGTGACACCTTGAGGGCGATGGACTGACCTACCCGTGCCGCTTGGTGAACGGCAGGACGAGCCGGGACGGGTGGGCCGCGTCGCGGTAGATCTTGTGCGTGACGGGACGGCCCACCGGCAGGTGGAAGGCGTCCGGCGGCAGCAGCGCGTTGTGCGCGTCGGCCAGTGGTTCGTCGTTGGACAGCTCCACCAGCAGCCGGTGGCCGGGGCGGAACGTCGCCGCGAACGGGTAGAGCCGCAGGACGTACTCCTCGATCTCGCCGGGCTTCACCGGCACGGCGCGGGTGTGCGGGTGGTACGGGTTGCCCTCGGTCGTCCGGTCGTCCAGCTCACGGTGCGACGCCTTGAGGAAACCCGTGGTGATCAGCTGCCGGCCGCCGTCCGGGGCGACGTCCCACAGCCGCATGATGAAGTTCGTGTCATCCTGGTCGATCTCGGCGAACAGGTGCGCCGCGCCGGTGCCGATGAGCTCCACGGGCTCCTCGAACGGCTCGGTGCTCCAGCTGACGATCTCCACCTTGTCGGTCACCGTGAGGGGCGCCTGGTAGAAGCCGTCCGGGGCGGCGTGCTCGGTGCCCATCAGCTCGGGCTCGGGGGAGAGCTTGTGGCGCGGGCGCAGGTAGAGCGGCCTGTAGTCGATCTCCTTCGGCGGCCACTGCGCCGCGGTGACCACCTCGCGCGAGCCCTCCACGAAGACGCTCACGGCGGGTTCGTCCATGATGCCGTTGTCGATGCCCTTGAGCCAGTAGTCGTACCAGCGGAACATCTTGTCGTGCTCCTCGATCCAGGGGCGCGACTGCATCGGCGGGTAGGAGCCGATGTCGAGCTTCTTGGGGCCCTTCAGCACGTCGAACAGCTCGATGTGGCCGTCGACGGTCCAGCCGCGTCCCTGGTCGATCTGCAGGTAGACCGGGATGTCGATGTTCTCGGCCAGCTTGACGGGGTTGCGCTCCTCGTACCACTCGCCGTCGAGGTCGTTCATCACGATGTCGAACCAGAACTCGCGGTTCTTCGGGTATCTCAGCACGTGCACGAGGTTCGGCCACGCGGCGACGTCCGGGTCCCGCAGGCGCTCGTCGACGAGCTTCCTGAGCTCCTCGGGGGAGTGGACCGCCTGCATGCGGGACCGTACGTCGGTGTGGGCGATGCCGGAGTCGCCGCCGCGTCCCTCGCGGGCGGCCCTGGGCATGAACCACATGATGCCGCCGTGGTAGGTGGTCTCGTAGAAGTCGAAGTGGCCGCCGCTGACGAAGATCGCCTTCAGGTGCGGCGGGCGCTCGGCCGCGGCGTACACCTGCATCGACCCGAAGTACGAGATGCCGATCATGCCGACGTTCCCGTCGCACCACGGCTGCGCGGCGACCCATTCGACGACGTCGTACAGGTCCTGGCCCTGGGGGACGCCGCCGGCGTTGTAGTTGCCGATCATCACGCCGCCGGAGTCGCCGGTGCCGCGCATGTCGCCGATGACGTGGACGTAGTCCTCCTTGACGACGCGCGCGATGTCGCCGGCCTCGATGCAGCCGTCCCACATCGGGCTGGGGCGGCGCTGCGGCGGCGTGGTGAGCGCGAGGGCCTGCAGCTCCTTGCCGTAGGCGCTCATCGCGATCAGGGCAGGGCGCGGCCGGTCCTCCGTGCCGTGGTAGGCGTCGGCGGCGAGGGTGACCCCGTCGCGCATCGGCACCCGCAGGTCCTTGCGTACGGCGATCGCCTGCCCGCCTGCGTGGATCGTCTGGAAGTCAGCCATGAGATGTCCTAGTCCTGGTCGAGGTGCGTGCGGTAGCCGTGCATCGACGTGAAGAACGGCGACGGCTCCAGCGCCGGGTCGCCGGTGTAGCCGAGGCTCTCGGCGACGGGCGCGAACGGCGAGTACGGCGAGTCCGTCTCCCGCGGGCCGTCCAGGAGGCAGCGGCGGGCCGCCTCACCCACCCGCGCCTCGATGTCCAGGCTCTGCTGGAGCGCCTCGCGGGCCTGCCCCGCGTCGAGCTCGACGCCGTACGGGGTGCCGTCCGCGCGCCGGTACGGGTGACCGAGGTAGAGGTGGCGCGGCCGGATCTCGTCGCGCAGGAAGCGCAGGCTCTCGCGGTACGCGGCCGGGTCCGTGAAGCCGGGGAAGCCGTTGGCGGCCCCGTGGACCTGGACGGCGTCGCCGACGAACACCCGGCCGCCGGCCTCGTAGGCCACCGATCCGGGCGTGTGGCCGGGGATCGCGTGGACGGAGACGGTGACGTCGCCGCCGAGCGAGAGGGTCTCGCCGCCCTGGACCAGCACGTGCGGCTCCAGTTCGCCGGAGATGACCGCGTCGGCGGCGGCCGTCACCTTGGCCTCGCCCTCCGGGTCGTTCAGGTAGCGGCCCCGGCCCCGGAGGTACTCGTCCACGTGCGCCCGGCGCGCGCGCAGCATCGGGGCGTCGGCCTCGTGGATGACCACCCGCGCGCGGCGGCCGGTCAGCTCCCACAGGGCGTGGGCGCCGCCGACGTGGTCGATGTGCCCGTGGGTCAGCAGGATCCAGCGCACGTCCTCGATGCGCCGCCCGATGGCGGCCAGCGCGGGGGCCATGCCCTCGGCGGGCGAGGAGGCGATCCCGGTGTCGACGACGGCCGGCTCGGGCGCGTCGAGGAAGAAGCTGTACAGCCCGAACCGGCCCCACGGCGAGACCAGGGGATGGACGTTCATGACGTGCCTCTCAGGAAGGCGGCCGTCTCCTCGAAGACCCGGTGGTACTCCGGGATCCAGGAGAAATGCTGGACGAATCCGTGGCCGGCGCCCGGATAGCGGCTCACCGTCGCCGCCACGCCTGCCTCCTTGAGCCGCCGGCCGTAGAGCTCACCCTCGTCGCGCATCGGGTCGTACTCCGCGGTCACGATCAGCGCCGGCGGCAACCCGGTGAGGTCGGCGCGTTTGATCGGCGAGACCCGCGGATCGGCGGGGTCGGCGCCGCTGTCGAGGTAGAAGGCGTTGAACGGCTTCAGCCCCGCCGTCTCCAGGCCGTAGCCGACGGCGTTCTCGCGCAGCGAGGCGTAGCGGTCCACGTCGAAGTCGAGATCGAGCGATGGGTAGAACATCACCTGGTGGGTGATCCGGTCGAAGCCGTCGTCGCGCGCCAGACCGGCGACCGCGGCGGCGAACGTGCCGCCTGAGCTGTCACCGGCGACGGCCAGCGTCGCGCCCTCCCGGCCGAGGTTCCCGGCGGCCCAGCGGACCGCGGCGTAGCAGTCGTCGAGCCCGGCGGGGAAGGCGTGCTCGGGCGCTCGCCGGTAGCCGACGGAGACGACCTTGAGCCCGGTCTCCTTCGCCAGCGACCTTGCGACGTGGTCGTGGGTGTCCAGGCTGCCGAGGAAGAACGCGCCGCCGTGGAAATAGACGAGCAGGCCGTACGCGTCCGCCTCGTGCGGTGTGTAGACCCGCACCGGGACCTGTCCAGCGGTGAGGTCCTCGACGGAGTGGAGCGGCAGCCGGTCGGCCACGGGCGGGACCTGGGCCTCCTCGGCGGCGCGCATCGCCGCAGGGTCCAGCGGGCCGGGAGGAGGCGCCGGCAGGCCGGCGAGGACGCGGGCGATGTCAGGGTGCAGTGGCATGTCAGACCTTCGGGATGTACTACGACGCGGGCGTCTGGGACGCGGGCTTCTGGCCGGGGAAGACGTCGCTGATCTCGTCCTCGGTCCAGCCCTGGCGCGAGATCCGCTGAAGCTCGTCGGTCACCGGCTTGCGGACGGCCTGGTAGCTCGCCAGCGCCTCCTTGACGGAGCCGGCGTCCTTGAGCGCGTCGGCGAGGGCGCCGGCGTCCAGGATCGCCGAGTTGGCGCCCTGGCCCTGGTGGTGCAGCATCGAGTGGGCCGCGTCGCCCACGAGCACGACGGAGCCGGAGTGCCACGTGCCGACCGGGTCGATGTCGTAGACCGCGCGGCAGTTGACGGCGTCCATGTCGAGGCCGCGGGTGATGTCCACGATCCGCTCGTCGAAGCCCTCGACACACTTCAGCAGGTCGTCCTTGGTGACCTTGGGCGCCCAGGTGCTGTCGGGGCACAGGGCGGTGATGTCGAACGAGACCTGGTCGCGGTGGCGCAGCGGCAGGAAGTAGACCTTCGTGCCCCGGCCGATGTACATCCGGAAGTTGTCGTCGACGGCCATCCCGTGGGCGTCGCCGACGGGGATCACGACGCGGTAGGCGTGCTCGCCGGAGAACACCGGCCGGTTGTCGCCGAACAGCCGCGCGCGCACGACCGACTTGATGCCGTCGGCGCCCACCACCAGGTCGGCGGTGGCCGACGCGCCGTTGGCGAAGGTCAGCGTCGCCCTGTCGCCCTCGTCCTGGATGCCCTCCAGCTTGTGGCCGAGGTGGACCATGCCCTCGGGGAGCACGCTCAGGAGGGCCTCGATGAAGTCGCAGCGGTGGATCAGCCGGGTCTTCTCGCCGAAGGTGTCGATCTCCGGCCAGGCCTCCTTGATGATCGGCTCGGCGGTGGCGGTGAGGATCTCGAAGTAGTCGCTCGGCGAGCTCACCTTCGCGATCGCGTCGAAGATGCCCCACTGGCGGAACCGGTCCATGGTGGACGGCCGCAGGCCGATGCCGGCGCCGACCTCGTGGATCCGGCTCGCCTGCTCGTAGACGTCGACGGTGGCGCCGAGGAGGCTCAGAGCCTTGGCCGCGGCGGCGCCGGCGTACCCCGCGCCGACGACGGCGATCTTCAGGTTCTTCAGGTCTGAGGGCTGCATGCTTGTGGTCCTTGTCAGTTCTGGATCGTCAGGAAGTCGGCGGGGTTGTCGACGAAGATGGTGGTGATCGTGGCCTCGTCGAGGCCGGCGGCACGCAGGTCCGGGATGAGGTCCTCGAAGATGTAGTTGACCGTGTGGCCCTTCACGCCCGGCCAGCCCAGCGGGCTGCAGTTGGCGTCGGCCGAGGCGAGCACCTTGCCCAGGTGCCCCTGACTGATGAAGCGCAGGAAGTGGTCCAGCCGCTCCTTGCGCGGACGGGCCCAGAAGGGCGGGTCCTCCAGCTCGGTCTCGTAGCCGAAGGTGTCGAACCCGATCCGGCCGCCCTGCTCCGCGATCCAGGTGTCACGGGTCTTGTCGGCGTTCACCCCGTCGTCGACGTGCCCGAACAGGACGCGGTCGAGCGGGAGGCCCTCCTCTGTGAAGATGGCGATGGCGTTCTCGGCGTCGATCGCCAGGTGGGTCAGGATGGGCACGCCGGTGGCCAGGGCCGCGCGGGCGGCGGCGCGGTAGATGCGCTTGTCCAGGTCCGTCATGCGGCCGCCGCGGCTCACGCCGACCTTGATGATGCCGGCGCGGCCGCCGGTGTCGCCGATGCCCACGGTGATCTCGTGGACGAAGTGCTCGGTCAGGTAGCCGACGCTCGCCCGGGCGAAGAACGGCAGCGCGGTGTCGCCGCCGACGAAGCCGGTGCTCGCCACGATGTGCACGCCGGTCTTGGCCGACAGCGACCTGTAGTAGTCGACGTCGCGGCCGTTGCAGATGCCGGTCGCGTCGACGAAGGTGCCGCCGCCGTACTCGTGGAACCGGCGCAGCTTCGGGACGGTCTCCTCGTACCGCTGCTCGGGGGTCTTCCACCACTTCGTGTCCAGCTCGGAGCCCGGCATGCCGTACCCGATGTGCTCGTGGACGGCCACGAGACCGAGTTCCTCGGCCGGGATCGGCCCCAGGACGGTGTTCACTCTCGACACAGAACTCACCTTCAAAAGCTCTCTCGGGCTGCCGCGCTCAGCGCACCGACAGCAGGTCGCGGGGGTTGTCCACGAGGATCCGCCGGACGTCCTCGTCGCCGAGGCCCCGTGTCCTGAGGAGGGGGACGAACGTGGTGAGGACGTGGCTGTAGCGCACGTCGTTGGCGGGGTGTCCCTTGGCGACGCCGGTCGCGTTGCTGGAGAGCAGGATCCGGTCGCGGTGGCCGGCCTCGATCAGCTCGGCGACCAGGGCGGCGCGTCCGGCGTCGGTGACGTGGGCGTCGTCCTCGGTGCCCACGTGGTCGAGGGCGACGTAGGCGCCGCGGGCCGCGACCGCGAGCGGCGCGCCGGCCGCGACGGCGTCCCTGCGGTCGAGCCCGCCGACGACGACGCGCCCGGCGGGCAGCTTCTCGTCCAGGACGACCTCGAGATCGTGTACGGCGTCGCCGCCGTAACGGATGGACACCGGGACGCCGGTGGCGAGGGCGGCCCTGGCCGCGCCGCGGAACAGGCTCTCGTCGGTCGCGGTCATGCCCGAGGAGGTCGCGGCGGTGGCCATGAGACCGGCGGCGCCGCGCCGCTCGACCCGGGGGACCACCATGCCCTCGGTGACCTCCTTGGCGAAGAGGTCGGCGAACTTCCCGGCCGGCCAGGGCGTCGGCGGGTTGGTCTGCGGCGTCAGGAAGTAGCCGCCGAGCAGCTCCTCGGGGCCCTGGCCCGTCGACGCGACGATGTGCACGCCGGTGGCGCGCGAGAGGGTCTCGTAGAGCCGCACGTCGCGCCCGTGGAACATGCCGGTGCTGTCGACGATCGTGCCGCCTCCATGGCGGCGGAAGTCCGTCAGCTTCGCGGCCAGGGTCTCGAAGATCTCGGCGCGGTCGAGGGTGACGTCGAACGCGTGCTCCGCTCCCGGGAACACCGACAGCAGGGCCTCGTGCACCGCGACGACACCCAGCTCCCGCGCGGGAACCGGGCCGAGGACGGTGTTGACGGTGTCGGTCTGGTCGCCCATCACTGCCACTCCTTTCGGGTTTCAGCTCGGGTCTCAGCGAGTGACCGCGTCACCCCGCACTGTGAATCGTGGCATCTGGTTTTACATTGTGTCAAGCAAATGTCCGTCACGTAAATTTACCTATCCATTCGTACTGGACAGGTCGGCGTCGTGCTTCGCGCCGAAGAGCCCGAACAGCGTCAGGGCCGCGGCGGCGGCGGCGCAGAGGGCGGCGACCAGGAACGCGAGGCTGTAGGCGCTGCCGAGCGACTCGAGCGCGAGCGTGCGCAGGCTCTCGGGCATCGGCACCGGCGGCGTGTCCGGGCCGGCGCCGGGTACGACCGGCATCGAGTTGATCGCCATGGCGCCGCTCCCGTTCGCGATCCCTCCGGCGACGTCGGTGTACGGCGGCTGGAGGCCGGACGCGCCGAGTGCCCCGCCGAAACCGGCGCTCATGTCGCTGTTCGCCCGGCTGACCGCGAACGCGGCGATGAGCACCGGGCCGAGGGCGAAGCCGAAGTCGCGGAGCAGGTTGGTGGTGGCGCTGGCCATGCCTGCGAGCCGCAGCGGAACGGTGTTGATCGCGACCGCCGTGATCGAGCCGACGGTGAGCGCGAAGCCGACGCCGAGCGCCAGCATCGGGGCGATGAACCGCGTCCAGTCCATGTCGTGGACGTCGAAGGTCGAGCACCAGACGCCGCTGACGGCGATGAGGGAGAAGCCGGCGGTGAGCACCCAGCGGGGCGAGAAGTTCCTGATCAGGTGGGAGACGATCGGCACCAGCACGAAGGCCGGGCCCTGGATGAACAGGAACAGCACGCCGATCTTCAGGGCGCTCTGGTGCTGGATCGCGCCGAGCCAGATGCTCATCGAGTAGCAGGTCGCGAGGAACGCGAACATGCCGACCACCGTGGCGATCGCGACGACCGCGTAGGAACGGTTGGCGAAGATGCCGAGGTGCAGCAGCGGCACCTCGGTGCGCAACTCGATGACGACGAAGGCGCCGAGGAGCGCGACGCCCAGGACGAAGGCGCCGATGATCTCGGGGCGGGCGAACCCGGCTTCGGAGCCCTGCGTGGCGGCGAAGAGGATGGCGATCAGGCCGAGGGCCAGCGTGACCTGGCCGGGGACGTCCAGCTTGCGGCCCTCAGGCGCCGAGGAGTCGGCGGCGAACCGGGTGATCACGATCGAGATGACCGCGGCGGCGACCACGACGAGGTACGACGCCCGCCAGTCGCCCTGCTCGGCCAGCCATCCGCCCATCAGCGGGGAGATCGCCGCACCGATCGAGAGGAAGCCGGCCCACACGGCGATGGCCTTGGACCGGGCCTCCTGCGACGGGCTGGCCGCGGCCAGCATGGCCAGCGAGATCGGGTAGAGGATCGCGGCCCCGAAGCCCGCCACGGCCTGCCCGATCCACAGGGCCTGGACGGTCTCGGCGACGTAGCTGACGAGCGAGCCGGCCACGGTCAGCAGAGCGCCCGTCTGCAGCAGCCGCTTGCGGCCGAACAGGTCGCCGAGCACGCCGGTGGTCAGCTCGAAGACGACCATGGGGATGGCGAAGGCGGCCGTGACCCAGGTCAGTTGGGCGCCGGTGGTCTGGAACTCCTGGTGGAAGGTGCCGTTGAGGGCGCCGGGCAGTGAGTACGCCACCTGCGCGAGGAGGACGGCGAAGCAGCCGGCGATCACCGTGGCGGTGTGGCCCTGCTTGCGCGCAGCGGTCTGCGTCATCGCGGTTCTTTCTTGTCCACAGGCCGGACCGGTTCCGGCCGCGCTCGGGATCGGCCACCCGTGTGAGCCCGATCACCTCATTGGCGTGCAATGTGTCATATGACTTGACACTGCATCAAGTATTTGAGCGGTACGTATTGAGAACGATCAGTGAGAGTGGAAGGCGGCCGGGGTGCTCTATGCTGGCCGCATGGCGACGCTCCGTGCGGCACAGAAGGAGATGACGCGCAAGCTCCTGCTCGACGCGGGTCTCGACCTGTTCGGGTCCAAGGGCTACGCGACGACGACGGTCGACGACATCGCGTCGGCGGCGGGGACGACGCGGGTGACCTTCTACGCGTACTTCCCGTCCAAGGTCGAGCTGATGAAGGCCCTCATCTCGGAGCGGCTCAACGCCGCGCTCGACCGGACCCCGTCCACCGAGCGCGGGTCCACCGAGCGCGAGCTGGTCGACGTGGTCGAGGACGGCTCGCGCGAGCGGATCCGCGCGTGGCTGGCGTCCACCTCCGAACGGTGGGACGTGATCCGCCCCTACACCACGGCCGCCTTCGAGGCCGCGGCCGTCGACCCCGACATCCGCGCGCTCCTCGACGAGTGGCTGAACGAGGCCACCGGCGACATCAAGGAGGGGCTCGACCGCGCCGGCCGGTTCCCCGCCGGCACCCGCCACTTCCGCGGCGTCGTCGCCATCACCGAGCTCGACCACGTCGCGCGCCACTGGAAGCCGGGCACCTGGGGCGTCGAGCGCGACGAGATGCTGGACGTCCTCACGGAGAGCTGGTTCGGCACGATCGGACGCCACTAGCCTGCCCCCATGAGCCGAACGCCGGGCCCCGCGTTACGCGGCGCCGCCTACCTGGAGCGGTGCTGGTGTCCGCCGCCCTCCTGCTGGCCGCGCTCGTGGCCCTGGCTCCCACGGAGGACGACCGCTTCGCCGGCTCGGTCGCCGGCATGGAGGCGGTCGCCCGCTCGCTGGCCGAGGGCGAGGAGCTCGGGGAGCGGACCGTCGGCGGTCTCACGTTCGAGAGGGTCTTCCGCGAGAACGGCCTGGTCTACTTCGAGCTGGGCCGGGGGTGGCTGGGGGACCGCGCCCATGGCTATGTCAGGAGCCCCCGAGGGCGGCCGGACGGCGCCGATCACGTGGCGGGCCCGTGGTACCGATACCGGGATGCCGAGGGCTGACGCAACCGATGGTTGCGTGTCGGGGGGTTTGGCTGCTAGCTTGATGTGCAACCAAAGGTTGCGCGTCTAGGGGAGCGGGCGTATGGAGTACGGCAGCATCGAACGGGAGATCCACGTCGACGCCTCGCCCGAGGTGGTCTTCGAGGTCGTCAGCCGTCCCGAGCACATCGCGCAGTGGTGGACGGACGACGCCGACTTCGAGGCGGCTCCCGGTGCCGTCGGGGAGTTCGTCTGGGGTGACAGGGCGGTCGTCTCCCCGATGACCGTGGTCCAGGTGGAGCCGCCCCGGCTGTTCTCGTTCCGCTGGTGCTATCCCGACGGCAAGGCTGCCGAATCCCTGCTGGTCACCTTCGAGCTCACCCCGTCGGGCACGGGCACGAGGATCCGGCTCACCGAGACCGGGTTCCGGGAGATGGGCTGGGAGGCCGCCAAGCTGGCTCAGATGTACCGCGAGCACGTCGAGGGCTGGGACACCTTCGTTCCCCGGCTCGGCGCGTACGCGGCGCGCCTGGTGTCGGCTCCATGACCGCCGCCGTCGACGACGACCTGTGGTCCGCGGTCGGTGACCCGACCCGTCGGCGGATGCTCGACCTGCTCCTGGCCGACGGCAGCGGCACCGCCACCAGTCTCAGCGAGCGGCTGCCCGTTACGCGGCAGGCCATCGCGAAACACCTCGTCGTCCTCGACCGCGCCGGCCTCGTCCACGCGGCGCCCGCCGGGCGGGAGAAGAGATACCGGGTGGACGAGGCGCAGCTCGCCCGCGCCGTGGCCCAGCTGTCCTCGGTGGGGGCGGCGTGGGACGCCAGGCTCCGGCGCATCAAGCGGATCGCCGAGACGATCCAGCGCGAAAAAGATCACCAGTGAATCGATGGAAGGACCGGCAATGGCAGACATCTTGCACAGAGTGGGGATCAAGGCGCCGGCGGCCGACGTCTATGCGGCCCTGACCACCGTCGAAGGGCTCGCCGGCTGGTGGACGGCCGACACCCGGGGCGAAGGCGACGTGCTCCGGTTCAGGTTCGGGACCGACGGGTTCGACATGAAGGTCCTCGACGCCCGCCCCGGCGAGCGCGTGCTGTGGGAGGTGGTCGGCGGGCCCGAGGAGTGGATCGGCACGCACGTCGGCTGGGACCTCGATCGGGCCGGCGACTACACCGTCATCCTCTTCAAGCACGCGGGCTGGAAGGAGCCGGTGGAGTTCATGCACCACTGCAGCACCAAGTGGGCGGTCTTCCTCATGAGCCTGAAGTCGCTGGTCGAAACCGGGAAGGGCGCCCCCGCCCCCGACGACGTGAAGATCGACAACTGGAACTGACTGCCAAAAGGGAGTAACGCCCCTTTTGTCCCCGTTTGAGCGCTATGTGACTTGGCCGTGGCCGGAGCTCCTCAACACTGGAGATCAGGGAATCCGTGGTCCGGAATCTCGGGCACGCCATACGGGCTCCGCCGTCGGGCGGGTCCCAAGGATCTCAGGGGGACCATCGTGAAGCACTTGCTCATCGCCGCGGCCATGACACTGGCCGCCACCGTGACGGGTACCGCCGGCGCGTCCGTCACCTCGCCCGCGCCCCAGCCCACGAACGGAGGCAGCCCGTCAGGCCCGGGGTGCGCGGCCATCGAGGGCAGCCTCAAGGACATCGCCGACAAGCCGGTCGGGACCGCACTCACCCAGGTGCCGGAGCTCTCCACGCTGGCCAAGGCGGTCGAGGAGGCCGGCCTCACAGAGAAGCTGAACTCCGCCGAGGACATCACCGTGTTCGCGCCCACCAACGAGGCGTTCCAGGCTGTCCCGAAGGAGCAGCTGGACCAGCTCATGGCGAACAAGGAAGAGCTCACCAAGGTTCTCCAGTACCACGTCGTCCAAGGGAAGCACATGGCCGCCGACCTGGAGGGCGCGCCGCTCACCACCCTTCAGGGCGGTGACCTGACGGCGAAGGCCTCCGGTGAGGAGATCACGGTCAACGACGCGAAGGTGGTCTGCGCCGACGTGCCCACGCGTAACGCCACCGTCCAGGTCATCGACAAGGTCCTGATGCCCCAGTAGGGCAGGACAGACGCCCACGGTGCACGCGGCGCGGTCTCGCGCCGCGTGCGCCTCATCTTCCGGTCGGCATCGACCTCAGGCACAGCGCGGCCGCCCAGGTCCAGATGGCCGCGCCGCCGACGACCATCAGGCGGAAGTCCTGCGCGGGGAACGCGGCGAACCCCAGGACGAGGTAGGCCACCGGTGCCAGGACGCTGTAGAGAGCCCAGCCACGCTGACCGGCGCGGGCGAACCGGCGGGCGAACACCAGGCACGCCACGCTCAGCGCGAGGCCCATCCCGACCGGGGCGAGATTGTGCAGCATGCCGTGCCAGCTGACCTCGCCGGGGCCGTCAGGGGTTCCGACGGGATATCCCTCGGCCGGGTCGGTGGGGAAGACGCCGGCCCAGATCAGGCTCGCGCCGTAGACCCCGATGAGCCAGGTGCCCCAGGCGCGGCCCGGCGTCCCGGGCCGGAGCGTACGGCGCAGACCGGCGACGGACGCCAGCACCAGCAGCCCGCAGAGCACGAAGGTGAACGTCTGGATCCAGCCGTAATCACCCAGGCTGAGCATGCTGAGCGGGTGGCGCCGGGCGTCGAACCCGTCGCGGGTCATGGCCTGCGCCACGATCAGCAGGACGAACAGCGGCCCCGCGGCCACTCCGCAGGCGAGCAGGGCGCGGGTCGTGCGCAGGGGTGGCCGGTCAACGGCGGTCTCGGAGGACATGGTCGATCTCCATCGGTCGTGGCTGATTGCAAAAATGAGCTTGTACGTAAAAATATTCTTTGTCAACAAGGTCGGCAGAAGGACGTCGATCAGCCGTGAGCAGTGATAGGTATGGCCCTGCGAGGGCCCGAGACAGCCGCCTCAGGCGGCGGACGAGGGGAAAGGGGAAGATCCGCGCCTTTCCACTTCCAACCTATAGCGCACCCCAGGGCTTGCGGCAAGACCCGGGTCGTGCCGCAGAATCGTCGGCCGGGGCCAGAACCTGCGGAAACTTGGGGGGCGCACGTGCGTTTCGGAGCTGTTGACACGAACCCGCTGACCACCAGCGCGTTCGACCTACCCGGCAACCTCGCGCCCAAGGCGGACCCGGCCTTGATCGCCGGCGACGAGCGGCACTTCGCGGCCATCGCGGAGAGCCTCCGGCAGACGATCGCCGAACTGTCCGACCGGCTCGACGCCACGCGGAAGGCGCCCGGCGGCAAGGGCCGGGCGGCGCTGGACCGGGACCTGGAGGTCCACCGGCTGTCCGCCCGCCTGCGCGCGCTGCGCAGGTTCGGTCTCGACCTGTGCCTCGGGCGGATGGTCGGCGCGGACGACCCCGAGCCCGTGTACGTCGGACGGCTCGGCCTGACGGACGGCGAGGGTCGCCGGCTGCTGCTCGACTGGCGCTCACCGGCGGCCGAGCCGTTCTTCGGAGCCACCCACGCCAACCCGATGGGCCTGGCGAGCCGCCGCAGGTACCGCTGGACGCGTGGCCGGATCAGCGACTACTGGGACGAGGTCTTCACCTCCGACGGGTTCGACGGGCACGCCGCGCTCGACGACCAGTCCGCCTTCATCGCCAGCCTCGGCGGCAACCGGTCGAGCCGGATGCGCGACGTGCTCGGCACCATCCAGGCCGACCAGGACGCCGTCATCCGCGCCGGATCCCGTGGCGCCCTCGTCGTCGACGGCGGTCCCGGCACGGGGAAGACCGTCGTCGCGCTGCACCGCTCCGCCTACCTCCTCTACTCCGACCCCCGGCTCGGCCACCGCAGGGGCGGCGTGCTGTTCGTCGGCCCGCACCAGCCCTACCTGGCCTACGTGTCCGACGTCCTGCCCAGCCTCGGCGAGGAGGGCGTGCAGACCTGCACCCTGCGGGACCTCGTCGCCGAGGGCGCCGCGGCCGGGGTCGAGACCGACCCGGAGGTGGCCCGACTGAAGGCGTCCGCGGACCTGGTGAAGGCGATCGAGCCGGCCGTCAGGTTCTACGAGAACCCGCCCACCGAGGAGATGACGGTCACCACCGACTGGGACGAGGTCCGGTTGAGCGCCGACGACTGGGCCGAGGCGTTCGAGGCGCCGGAGCCCGGCACCCCGCACAACGAGGCACGCGACCGGATCTGGGAGGAACTCCTCACGATCCTGGTGGACAGGCACGAGGTCGAGGCCCCGGCCGACCTGATCCGAAGGTCGCTGCTGCGCAACCGGAAGCTGCTCACGACCTTCAACCGCGCGTGGCCGATCATCGAAGCCGCCGACCTCGTCGGAGACCTGTGGACCGTGCCCGCCTACCTGCGGATGTGCGCCCCCTGGCTCAGCCCCGACGAGGTGCGGAAGCTGCGGCGCGCGGACGCCCAGGCCTGGACGGTGTCCGACCTGCCGCTGCTGGACGCGGCCCGGCAGCGGCTCGGCGACCCGGAGACGTCACGCCACAGGCGCCGCCAGGAAGCCACCCTCGCCGCCGAGCGCGAGCGGATGTCCGCGGTCGTCGACCACATGATCGAGGCCGACGACGACGGTGAGGGCGCGGTGATGATGCTGCACGGACAGGACATCAAGGACGCCCTGGTCGACGAGAGCATGCTGCCCGGCGTCGAACCGGACCGGCTCGCCGGCCCGTTCGCGCACGTCGTCGTGGACGAGGCCCAGGAGCTGACCGACGCGGAGTGGCAGATGCTGCTGCTCCGCTGCCCGTCCAGGAGCTTCACCATCGTCGGGGACCGCGCCCAGGCCAGGCACGGGTTCACCGAGTCGTGGCAGGAGCGGCTGGAGCGGGTCGGGCTCGACCGGGTCAGCCTGGCCTCGCTGACCATCAACTACCGGACGCCGGAGGAGATCATGGCGGAGGCCGAGCCGGTCATCAGGGCCGCGCTCCCGGACGCCAACGTGCCGACCTCCATCCGGAGCGGCGGCGTCCCCGTCGCGCACGGGTCCGCGGGTGAGCTGGACTCGATCCTGGACGGCTGGCTCGCCGCGAACGCCGACGGGACCGCCTGCGTCATCGGCGATCCCGCGTTCCGGGCGACGTCCCGGGTCCGGTCGCTGACCCCGGAGCTGGCGAAGGGGCTCGAGTTCGACCTGGTCGTCCTGGTCGACCCGCAGGCGTTCGGCGAGGGCGTCGAAGGAGCGGTCGACCGCTATGTCGCGATGACCAGGGCGACCCGGCAACTGGTCGTCCTCACGAGCCCCTGACGTCAGGGCCGCCACTATGGGATCTCAAGCGGCCCCCCTTCCGGTCTCCTGACGGCCGGACCGCAGGACGCCTTAAGGGATCCGTAAGCAGGTCCGGCGAAGCTGTCGGTACGACAGAACGGCGCGGCCGGACAGCCCCGCCCCTTCCCCGGAGGACCGTCATGAGGACGATCACCGCAAGCCTGTTCATCTCCCTCGACGGCGTCATCGACGAGCCGGCGGAGTGGCACTTCCCCTACTTCAACGAGGAGATGGGCGCCGCCGTGACGGAGGGCATGGCCGACACCGTGCTCGTGGGCCGCAAGACCTACGACAGCTTCGTGGGCGCGTGGCCGGAGCGGGAGGCAGCGGGCGGCGAGGACGCCGACTTCGCCAAGACCCTCGGCGACGCGCGGAAGATCGTGATGTCGCGCCAGTCGCTGGAGTTCACCTGGCGCAACTCCGAGCAGCTGCGGGGCGACCTGATCGAGGGCGTGACCGCGCTGAAGAACGAGCCGGGCGGCCGGATCGCCATGAGCGGCTCGGTCTCGGTGGTCCGGCAGTTGCTGGCCGCCGGGCTGCTGGACGAGCTGCACCTGCTGGTGCACCCGATCGCCGTCCGCAAGGGCGAGCGGCTGTTCGACGAGGGCGGCGACGCCATCCCGCTGGAGCTGGTCAAGTCGCAGACGTTCACCACCGGGGTGCTGTCCCTGGTCTACAAGCCCGAGGGCGCCTGACCACGGCCAGCTCTACAGCCTGTAGAGTGAGCGCTTCCTCCAGGTGAAAGGGTGCGGCATGCTGCGCTGGTTCAGGATCGTTGCGGTGGCCGAGGCGTGCTCGTGGGCAGGGCTGCTGATCGGCATGTTCTTCAAGTGGGTGACGGATACCACCGAGCTCGGGGTGAAGATCTTCGGGCCGGTCCACGGAGCGCTGTTCGTGCTGTACGCGGCCGGGGTGGTGCTCGCGGCGCGCGAGGCCGGCTGGAGCCGCGGCACGGTGGTGCTGGGCCTGGCGTGCGCCGTGCCGCCGTTCACCTCGCTGTGGTTCGAGCGCCGCATGGCGTCGCGCATGGTGACGCAGTCCTGATCCGAGCCCTTCAGGCGCAGGTGTAGCCGGACGGCAGGGCGTCGCCGCTCGGGCGGCTCACCTGGAAGCCGACGCTGGTGGTGCGGGCTCCGGCGGCGAGGGTGCCGTTGTGGGCGACGTGCCTGATGGTCACGGTCTGGCCGCTGGTGGTGACGGTGCCGTTCCACGAGCCGGTCAGCGTGTGGCCGGCCAGGCCGGTGTCGTCGGTCGAGGCCGTCCAGCTCAGGCTCGTGCCCGTGGCCGTGGTGCACGAGGCGGCGAGGCCGGTGGGGGCGGTCGGCGGGGTGGTGTCGCCGGAGCCGCCGAGCGCCGGGGTCTGCCAGTCACGCCACTCGGCGAGGTTGCCCCGCTTGCTCGCCGACCTGGCGGCCAGCCAGTCGATGTGCGGGTTGTCCATGACGAACAGTCAATCAAGAGCCGAAAATTTCGGTCCGTACGATCACGCAATCCATCCATGAGCTGGCGAGATGCCTCGGGAAACCGGCTGAAACGAGTTCAGAGGCCCAGGTAGGCGCGGCGCACCCGTTCGTCGCCCGCCAGGTTGTCGCCCGACAGGGTGATGACCCCGCTCTCGATGACGTAGGCGCGGTCCGCGAGCGCCAGCGCCTGGGCCGCGTTCTGCTCCACCAGCAGGATCGCGACGCCGCTCTCGCGGATGCGCCCGAGCGCGGCGAAGACGGCGCGGACCATGAGAGGGGCCAGCCCGACCGACGGCTCGTCCAGCATGAGCAGTCTGGGCCGGGTCATCAGCGCGCGCCCGATGGCCAGCATCTGCTGCTCACCGCCGCTCATCGTGTCGGCCCGCTGGTCCAGCCGCTCGGCGAGCCTCGGGAAGAGCTCCAGCACCCGGTCGGCGGGCTCGCCCGTGTGGTAGGCGCCCATCGCCAGGTTCTCCGCGACGGTGAGCGGGCCGAACAGCGCGCGGCCCTCGGGGACCTGGACGAGCCCGCGTCGCACCACCGCGTGGACCGGCAGCCCGGACAGTTCCTCCCCGTCGAACACCACCCGGCCGGCGGTCGGCCTGAGCAGCCCCGAGGCGACCCGCAGTGTCGTGGACTTGCCCGCGCCGTTGGCCCCGACGAGCGCGACGATCTCCCCGGCCGCCACTTCCAGCGACAGGCCGTGCAGGACCCGCAGGCCGCCGTATCCGGCGTCGACGCCGTCAAGCGAGAGCATCATCGGAGTCCTCTCCCAGATAGGCGGTCACGACGCGGGGATCGCGGGCGATCGCCGCGGGCTCCCCCTCGGCGAGCACGCTCCCGCGATCCAGCACCAGCACGCGGTCGGCCAGCCGCATCACCGCCGGCATCACGTGCTCGACCAGGACCAGCGTCATGCCCTCCGCGCGCAGCTCGCCCAGCAGGGTGATCATCGGCTCCCGCTCCGCCGGGGTGAGCCCGGCCAGCACCTCGTCCAGCAGCAGCACCTTCGGCCGGAGCGCCAGCGCCCTGGCCAGCTCCAGCTGCTTGCGCGCGGCGGCCGGCAGCTCCCCGGCGGGCCGCGACAGGTAGGCGCCGAGCCCGATCCTCTCGATCGTCCCGGTCGCGGCGGCGACGGCCTCCTTCCTGGTGCGGAGGTGCGCGCCGGCGGCCACGGTCACGTTGTCGAGGACGGACAGGGCGGGGAAGGGCCGGGTGAGCTGGAACGTGCGGACCAGACCGGCTCTGGCGCGCAGATGGGCGGGCCGGGCGGTGACGTCCTGGCCGTCGAACAGGATCCGGCCGCTCTCCGGCCGCTGCTCGCCGGAGATCACCGAGAACAGCGTGGTCTTGCCCGCGCCGTTGGGCCCGATGACCGCGTGGATGGTGCCCCGCTCGACCTCGAACGTCACCGCGTCCAGCGCGCGCAGGCCGCCGAACGCCTTGCTCACCGCCTCCATGCGCAGGATCATCGCGACCTCCTGGCGAAGCCGCCGTACAGACCGCGTGGCATGGCCAGGACCACGACGATCAGGAGCACGGCGTACATGATCACGTCGAGCCCGCTGCGGCCCTGGAGGAAGGAGAGGAACTCGGGCGGCGTGCGGACCACCGTCGCGGCCACGTCCGACAGCGGGGCCAGCACCGCCGCGCCGATCAGCGGCCCCCACACCGTGCCGACGCCGCCGATCACCGCGGGCAGGATGGCCTGGATCGACACCGACGGCCCGAAGGCGAGGTCCGGGCTGACGAACAGGTAGTAGACGGCGTAGAAGCCGCCGGCGACCGAGGTGAGCGCGGCGGAGACGCCGATGGCCAGGATCTTGTGGCGGACCACCGCGACCCCGGCGGCCGCGGCGGCCGTCTCGTCCTCGCGCACGGCCACCAGGTTCAGCCCCGCCCTGCTGCCGAGCAGCACGATCACCGTCGCCACGCACGCGAGCGTGAGCAGCAGCGCGACCCAGAAGTACGCGGGGTCGCCGACGTCGAACCGGAGCGTCCACCACCCCTGCTCGCCGGTGACGGGCAGGGTGAGTCCAACCGCGCCGCCCACGAGCTCGGAGTTCAGCGCCGCCAGCCTGAGCATCTCCGCGAAGGCGAAGGTGGCCAGCGCGAAGTAGGCGCCCTTCAGCCGGTAGCGGACCGCCAGATAGCCGGTGACGACGCCGAACAAGCCGGCCACCGCCATCCCGGCGAGCAGCCCGAGCCACGGCGAGAGCCCCAGCTCGACGGTCAGCAGCGCGGTGGTGTAGGCGCCCAGTCCGAAGTAGGCGGCGTGCCCGAAGCTGAACAGGCCGCCGAACCCGCTCATCAGGTTCCAGGCCACGGCCATCATCGCGAACATCAGGGCGCGGACGGCGACCGCCTCCTGCGCGGGCGGCAGCAGCAGGGGCAGCGGGGCGAGGGCCACGCCGATCGCCGCGAGCACGACGAGCCTTCTGATCACGCCGGCCTCCCGAACAGGCCCTGCGGGCGCCAGAGCAGGACGAGCACGAACACCGCGAACACCGCCAGCAGCGGGCTCTGCCCCGGCAGGTAGATGCCGCCGAGCTGCTCGGTCAGGCCGACGATCAGCCCGCCCGCCACCGCCCCGGGAACGCTGCCCAGACCGCCGAGCACCACGACGACGAACCCGATGATGTTGAACAGCTCACCGGCGGTCGGCTCGACGGTGACGAGCGGCGTCACGAGCGTCCCCGCGGCCCCGGCGCAGGCCGTGCCGGCGGCGAACGTCAGCGCGTGCAGCCGCCGCACGTCGAGCCCCACCAGCGAGGCGCCCTCCGGGTTGGCGGCCACCGCCCGGATCGCGGTGCCCAGCCTGGTCCTCGTCAGCACAAGCCACACCGCCCCGGCCAGCCCCATCGCGCCGGCGAACGCCAGCACCCTGCTGAGGTCGGCCACCGCGCCGAGGACGCGCAGCGGGGTGTCGAAGGAGACCGCGACCGTCCTGGTGTCGCCGGAGAAGGCCAGCAGCAGGGCGTTCTCCAGCAGCATCGCGATGCCCAGGGTCAGCAGGAGCTGCGCGGCGAGCGAGCCGCCCATGGTCCGGCTCACCAGGTGGCGCTGCACGACGTAGCCGAGGCCGAACAGCAGCGGCACGCTCACCAGCAGCGACAGGTAGGGGTTCAGCCCGGCGCCGGTCGCGAGCAGCGCGGTGGCGTACATCCCCAGCGTCATGAAGGCGCCGTGCGCGAAGTTGACGATGTCGAGCACCCCGAAGATCAGCGTCAGGCCCATCGCGACCAGCGCGTAGACCCCGCCGAGCAGCAGACCGGTCAGCACCGCCTGGGCGGTGACCGATCCGCTGCCCGAGCGGGCCCACGCGCCCGCGACCACGGCCACCGCCACGAGGATGCCCAGGCCGGCGCGCGAGATCAGGTGGTTCACTCCGCGGCGGGCCTCGGCTCGGCCACGGCCTTGGCCGCGGGGTGCACCGGAACGACCTTGCCGTCCTGGACTTGCAGGACGATCGGGGTGGCGTTCTCGTTCTGCCCGGACTCGTCGAACTGGACAGGGCCGTCGAACGCCATCAGCGTGTCGAAGGAGATCCCGGCGAGCGCCTCACGGATCTTCGCCGGGTCCCGGCTGGCCGCCTTCTCCAGGGCCGCGGCCACGAGCCTGACGCACTCGTACGAGGTGAAGGGGATGAAACGCAGTTCCTCGCCGTACTCGGCCTGGAAGGCGTCGAGGATCGCCTTCGACTCCGGCTTGGTGGCGTCGTAGTTGAAGTTGGAGTCGTAGACGCCCTCCGCGGCGGCGCCCCCGTCGCGCGGGAAGACGGGCGAGCTGAAGGCGCCGTGCGAGACGCCGAGCACGATCTTCACGCCGGGCTGGACCGACGCGATGGCCTTGGCGGTGAGCAGGCCGTCGCGGTAGTAGCCGGTGACCGCGAGC
Organism: Nonomuraea sp. C10; assembly: GCF_008017515.1. Classification (NCBI taxonomy): domain Bacteria; kingdom Bacillati; phylum Actinomycetota; class Actinomycetes; order Streptosporangiales; family Streptosporangiaceae; genus Nonomuraea; species Nonomuraea sp. C10. Next base: position 313,253 of record NZ_VPFF01000003.1, on the reverse strand, counting down.
GCGTCGACCCCGGCGGCCTTGACCTTGGTGAGCTCGGTGGTCAGGTCGGCGGCCTTGAGCGCGTCGTAGGTGATCCGCGGGCCGACCTGGAGGCCGAGCTCGGCCGCCTCGTCGGTGAACGACTCGTACGTGGAGGATCCGTAGTCGGTCTGCTCGTGCAAGTAGGCGACCTTGGTGATCTGCTGCCCGGTGCGGTCGGCCAGGTCCTTCAGGTAGCGCGCGCCGTACCTGCCGAGGGTGTCGGAGGAGGGCTGGAGCCGGAAGGTATAGGTGTAACCCTGCTTGAGTATGTCGTCGGCGGAGGCGACGTCGATGACGAACGGCACCTTGTTCCGCTCGGCCACCGTGGCGACCTGGGCGGCGACCGCGCTCTGGTAGGGCCCGACGAGCGCCACGGCGCCCGCCTGGGTGAGGCGCTGCGCCTCGCTCTGGCCGATCTCGGGCTTGCCCTGGCTGTCGGCGTCCAGGATCTCCAGCTTCGCGCCGCCGAGCGACTTGATGCCGCCGGAGTCGTTGATCGCCTTGGCGGCGAGTTTGATCGCCTTGGACATCTGCTGGCCGTCGAAGGCCAGGGCGCCGGTGAGGGGGTGGATGGAGCCGATCTTGATGGTGCCCGACGCGTCCGGCGAGGCCGGGGCGGCCCCGCCGGGAGCCGAGCCGCCGCAGGCCGTCAGGGAGAGAGTCAGGAGCGTGCCGATGGCGATACAGGACTTGATACGCATGGCGTCGTCCTCGGGGGGTTGCCTCGGTTCCATCTTCTGGAACGCTGTTTCGCTGATGTTGGCAGCAGGCGCGCGTCGCGGTCAAGCGACTTGTCCCGTTGATCCAGCGCCTGTCAACCTGCTGTGAAGTGGCGCAAGACGGGAAGGTTAGGACCGGTGATGTGGTACGAGTGTGATGGATACAGCAGGGGGAACACTCTGACATCTAGGTGTGATACACCCCCATAGGCGTATTAATGTCCCCGAACTTGTCGCACAGTGAGAAAGTCAGGTCAATGCGGATTCTGGTCCTCGGTGGTGACGGCTATCTTGGCTGGCCCACCGCCCTCCACCTCTCTCAGACCGGGCACGAGGTCGCCGTCGCCGATAACTTCGCCCGGCGGCAGTACGACTTCGAGCTCGGCGTGGAAAGCCTGGTGCCGATCGAATCCCTGCAAACCAGGATTTCCACCTGGCACCGGCTGACCGGCAAGACCATCCAGGCGTACATCGGCGACCTGATGGAGGCGGACTTCACCTACGACATGATCCGCGACTTCCGTCCGGACGCCGTGGTCCACTTCGCCGAGCAGCGGGCCGCCCCCTACTCGATGATCGACCGCAAGCATGCCGTCTACACGCAGGTCAACAACGTGGCGGGCACGCTGAACGTGCTCTACGCCATCGCCGAGATCGACCCCGAGATCCACCTGGTCAAGCTCGGCACCATGGGCGAGTACGGCACCCCCAACATCGACATCGAGGAAGGCTGGCTGGAGGTCGAGCACAAGGGGCGCAAGGACCGGGTGCTCTACCCCAAGCGGCCGGGGTCGTTCTACCATCTGTCGAAGGTGCACGACAGCCACAACATGGAGTTCGCCTGCCGGATCTGGGGCCTGCGCGCGACCGACCTCAACCAGGGCGTCGTGTACGGCCAGCAGACCCCGGAGACCGCGCTCGACGACCGGCTCGCCACCAGGTTCGACTACGACGCGGTGTTCGGCACGGTCCTCAACAGGTTCGTCGTCCAGGCGGTGCTCGGCCACCCCCTCACCGTCTACGGCAAGGGCGGCCAGACGCGGGGCATCATCGACATCCGCGACACCGTCCGCTGCATCCAGCTCGCCTGCGAAACCCCGGCCGACCGCGGCGAGTTCCGCGTGTTCAACCAGATGACCGAGTCCATGTCGGTCGCCGACATCGCCGAGACCGTCGCGCGGAGCTTCCCCGACGAGGTGACGATCAACAACCTCGACAACCCCAGGGTCGAGAAGGAGGAGCACTACTACAAGGTCGTCCACAGCGGCCTGGTGGAGCTCGGCCTCGAACCCCACCTGCTCTCCGACACGCTGATCACCTCGCTGTTCGACGTGACCAAGCGCTACGCCGAGCGGGTCGACCTCGACGCCATGCAGCCCCGGGTCGACTGGCGCGGCGCCCTGGGCGGAGAGAGGCGGTGAGCGCTGAGGAAGGCGCGTTCGCCCGGGCCACGGGCCGCACCGCGGAGCGGGAGGAAGGCGGCCACGACAAGCCGCGCTACCGCCGCTACCAGTTCGACCTGATCGCCCCCCACTGCGGGCGCAGCGTGCTGGAGGTGGGGGCCGGGCTGGGCGAGTTCGCCAGCCAGTTCACCGGCCTGGACCGGCTCGTGGTCACCGACGTCGACCCCGACGCGGTCAAGGTGATGAAGGCCCGCTTCGCCGGCCGCGGCGAGGTGGAGGCGGCCCAGTTCGACCTCGCCTGCGGAGCCAGCCTGGACCGCCCGGTCGAGACCGCGATCGCCATCAACGTGCTGGAGCACTTCGAGGACGACGCCGCCCTCCTCACCCTCCTCGGCCGCTCGGTCACCCCGGGCGGCACGCTCGTGCTGTGGGTGCCCGCCTACCAGAGCCTGTACGGCGACTTCGACCGCAAGGTCGGTCACTTCCGCCGCTACACCCCGGCCACGCTCAGGGACGCCGCAGTGCGCGCCGGGCTGGAGGTGGAGCTGTCTCGCCCGGTCAACCTGCTGGGCGGGATCGCCTGGTGGGCCGCGGTGCGGCTGGGCAAGGCGGGCTCGCCCAAGGCGGGCGCCGTCGGCCTGTACGACAAGGTCCTGGTCCCGGTCACCCGGGTGCTCGACCGGGTTCTGCCGATCCCGTTCGGCCAGTCGATCCTCGGCGTCTTCCGGGTGCCCGGCAACCGGGGGCACGCGGCGTCGTGATCCAGGTTCGTCGTCTTCTACGGGGAGCTCTCCCGCGCATCTTCGGGCGCTACGCGATCGGTTCGGTGGTGGCGGGCGTGGTCAGCGAGATCACGCTGCTGACGGTCTACGGGCTGGAGCTTCTCGGCCCGTCGGCCGCCTCCGTGGTCGCGTGGGGGCTCGGCGCCGTCGTCAACTACGTGCTCAACCGGTGGTGGGCCTGGAAGCTGCGCGGCCGGCCCAAGCCGCTGCGCGAGCTGCTCCCGTACTGGCTGACCGCAGTGGTGGGGCTGGTCATCGCGTCATGGGGCACCGGGGTCGCCGACCGGGTGGGACACCAGATCTTCGACACCGACGGCCCCCGGGTGATCTTCGTGGGGGCCGTTTTCCTGGGGATCTACGGGCTGCTGTTCGTGGCGAAGTTCTTCCTGTTCCACTACTTCGTCTTCGCCGACACCCGCTCGGGTGAGGAGGGCGCCGAGCCCGCAGAGGAGGGCGACGAAGCCGGCCGGCGGCGCTCACGGAGCCAGGTCCCGAGCACGACCCGCGAGTAGCGGTAGCCGTAGACGAGGTTGCCGCCCTTCTTGGTGGTGCCGGCCGCGCGCAGTCGCATGGTGGCCGGCACCTCCACGACCCGGAACCCCCGCGAGATCACACCGATCAGCAGCTCGGACGACTGGTACTGCGGCTGGGTGAGGGTGACCGCCCCGGTGACCTCCGCCCGCATCGCCCGCAGGCCGAACGAGGTGTCGGTGATCCGCTGGCCGGTGAACCGGCTGATCAGGAACGCGAACACGTGCACGCCGAGGCGGCGGACCCTGTCGTGGGTCTCCTGCCGCCCCAGCACGCGGGAACCGGTTGCGAAGTCGGCCTCCCCGCGCAGCACCGGGGCGAGCACCCGCTTGATGTCGGCCGGGTCGTACTGCCCGTCGGCGTCGGTGGTCACGATGTAGCGGGCGCCGCTCTCGCGGGCCAGACGGTAGCCGAGCCGCAGCGCGGCGCCCTGCCCGCGGTTCGCGGGGACGTCGCAGACCATGGCCCCGGCCTTGCGCGCCTCGGCCGCCGTGCGGTCGGTGGAGCCGTCGACGACCACGATGGTCGCGGTCTCCATCCCGTCGACGACCGCCGGGATGCCGTTCACCGTGGCGCCGATGCTGCGCTCTTCGTTGTACGCGGCGATGACGATCGCGACGGGAGGCAGGTCCGAGCCGTATTGCGAGGTGAACTCCGCCATCGCGGCGGCGTCGATGTCCACCGGTGTCTCCGGGCTCGTCATGCGTCTTCCTCCGGTTTGTCGCTTTTAGCCGCAGATCATTCTGCTGCAGATGGCGTGAAGTCCGGCCATACTGTGGCCATTCCCGAGGTCAAATCGTGGCGAGGCTGATATCCGAGGGCCTTCGCCGCCGAGATGTCGAGCACGACCGCCGGCATCTCGCCCTGCTTCGCGGGGACGTGCTCGACCGGGATGGGCGCACCGGTGACCGTCCGCGCCGCGTCGATCAGGTCGTGCACGCTCACCGACGTGCCGGACCCGACGATCAGGGGACCGTCGTGGTCCTCGCGCCAGGCGAGCAGGATCGCCTGCACGACGTCGTCGACGTGGACGTAGTCGCGGAGCTGGGCGCCGTCGCCGTACACCTGGACCCCCCTACCCTCGGCGGCGGCCCGCATCAGCCTCGGGACGAAGCTGTCCTTGTGGAGCATCCCCGGGCCGTACACGTTGGCGAAGCGCAGCGCGCTCGTGCGCATGCCGTAGACGCCGGAATAGGCGCTGAGCAGCATCTCGCCCGCGGCCTTGGTCGCGCCGTACGGCGTGAGCGGGCGCAGCGCCAGGCTCTCGCTGATCCGGACGCCGCCCACGTCGCCGGTGACGGCGTTGGTGGACGCCAGCAGGAACCGCGGCACCCCGCGCTCCCTGGCGAGCTCCAGCAGCCCCGCCGTGGCCTCGACGTTGGTCTGGTATGTCCCGACCGGGTCTTCCACCGAGCGGAGCACCGACGTGACGGCGGCCAGGTGGACCACCGCGTCGAGCCCGGCCGTCACCGCCCGCTCGCGCACCCCGGGATCGCGCAGGTCGCCCACGACGGACACCACGCCGGGATCCGGGTGCGGGTCGAGGTCGACGACCGTCACCTCGGCCTTCTCGGCGAGCAGCGCCGCCACCAACCGCTTTCCGATGAACCCCGCTCCGCCCGTGACGAGCACGCGGGCCCCGGCCACCTCCGGCATCTCCTGGCATTCCTTTCCCTCAGGTCCCAGCGACGATACCGGCATCCGGACGGTGGACCCGCATCGGTTCTGACGATGTGGCGGGCATTCCCAGCAAACGCTTGGATTCCCTGCGTAGGCTACGGTCTTTGTCGTCCTGTCGACCGACCGCGAGGCAGTTGGAGGAGTGCACGTGAGCCCAGCTCTGGTGGTGGGCCCTCCCCTTGTGGCCGGCCTGGTCCTGGCACTGGCCGCGCAACGGCGCGGCTGGGCGCCGCCGCTGTGGGCGGCGCTGGCGGTCGGGGCCGTGCTCCGGATCATCGCGATGGCCTGGGCCGCGCAGGACCCCGCCCAGCCGTACGACTTCGCCAACGACTTCTCGATGGCGGCCGCCGAGGTGCTCGAAGGCCGCAACCCGACCACCCACATGCGCGACGGCGGCTGGCACTTCCTGCCGTTCCTCGCCTACGTGCTGGCGGGCCAGAAGGAGCTGGGCGACCTCATCGGGCTCTCCTGGAACTGGTCGGGCCGGATCGTCCCCGTGCTGGCCGACCTCGCGCTGATCCCGCTGGTGGCCAAGCTCGCCGGCGAGCGCGGGGCGCTGCGGGGCTTCCAGTACGCGTGCGTGCCGCTCGGCATCATGGTGAGCGGCATCCACGGCCAGTTCCCGCCGCTCACCCTGGTCTTCGGGGTGGCCGCGCTGGTCGCCGCCCGCGCCGGGCGCGCCCACTGGGCCGGCGTGCTCATCGGCCTGTCGGTGGCCTGCACCAACTGGTCGGTGCTGCTCGTGCCGGGAGTGGTCCTCGCCGTCGCGGGGTCGCGCCGCCTGGTGGTGCTCGGCTGGACCGCGGCCGTTCCCGGGCTGTGGCTGCTCAGCAGCGCGGTGTTCCTGGACACGCCGGTCACCGGGCTCGTCGACCTGGGCAAGGCCATCATGTCGACGCGCCCGGTGGTGGGCGACTGGGGCTGGACCGCCCTGGTCACGGGCGGCGACCAGGACGTCTCGTCCGTCCTCGGCAGGATCGGCACGCTCGTGCTGGTCGCGGGGCTGCTCGCGGCCGGGTGGTGGTGGCGCGGGGCCGACCCGGTCGACCTGACCCTGGTCCTGCTGCTCGTCTTCCTCATCCTGACCTACCGGCTCGGCGCCCAGTACCTGATGTGGCCGGTGCCCTACCTCCTGGCCCGCGCCGGCCGCGCCACCTGGCCGGTGATCATGGTGACCAGCGCCTGGGCGGCGGCCGGCTACCTGCGCGTCCAGATGTTCACCGGGATGGGCTGGTGGCAGTTCCACAGCGTGTGGGCCCTGTCCTCGCTCGTGGTCATCCCCTTCCTGATCGCCGCACTGCCGCCCAGAAACCCGCCCCGTCCCGGCCCTGCCGAGCCCGTACGGCCGACGGGAGCCATGTCAGAGCCGTAGCCGCCCCCGCGTCAGCGGCCGGTGCGCGTGCGCCGCCGGCCCGCAGCAGTTCGCCGGCGGCTCGATCTTCCGAAACCCGCCTGACAGTCAGCTCATCAAATCGACCAGGGCCTCGCCCCGCGAGGTCAGACCGATGCGCACGTGGCGGCCGTGCCGCTCGCGCTCCAGGAGGCCCGCCGCCTGCAACTGGTCGCAGTGGTAGCTGGCCGTGGCCGGGGTGCAGCTCAGGAGGCCGGCCAGCTCGCCCATGGTGAGCGGCACCCGGCCCGCCCTCAGTATCGTGGCGCGCACCCGGCCCACCGTCAGGGCCAGGCTGTCCTTCTCGTCGCTCTCCGCCTCGTGGCCGGACCAGAGCAGGCCCACGGCGGGCACGGGGTAGCCGATCCACGCCAGCCCCGGCCGGTCGAAGGAGAACAGGCACGCGCCGTGACCGGAGACGACCGGCACGAACGTCAGCTTCCTGCCGCCCAGGTCGAACCGCCGGCCCTGCTGGTCCGGCAGCCTGATGGAGGTGCCCCCGAACCTGAACCTGCTGTTCAGGCCGGTGAGCACGGCCTCCGGAGCGCCGGTGACCGCCGCGACGCCCACCCGCTCGCGCTCCTTGCCGAGCAGCCCGCCGGCGCGGTGCCACGTCGGCGCGAAGTCCTCCCACAGCCTGCGCATCAGCCGCGCGTAGACGCGAGCCACGCCCGCGGGCGGTCCACGACGGGCTGCCAGTGGACCGGAGCCCCGGCCCCGAACTCCGCCTCCAGCTCCCTGATCAGGGTCGCCGGGTCCAGGTCCTCAAGCATCTCCAGGTAGGTCTCGACGTCGCCCTCGACCATCGTGGCCGTCGCCGTCAGGCAGTCGGGGATGATCGAGCAGTACGGGTCGAACAGCGGCTTCAGCGCGGCCGCGTCCTCGCCGATCACGCCGGCCACCCCGCGCCGCCAGTGACCGGGCACACCGTGCGGCCGGCCGCCCACGCTGCCCGCGGCCAGCGACAGCAGGCTGACGCCGGGGTGCAGCGCCACCGTCGCCCTGACCTCGTCCAGCGGTCCGAGTTGCAGTTCCGAGTACCCGTTCATCGTCCCCCAGCCGCCGGTCGAGCCCGGCCGATGGCTATTGTGCACAGAGCCTGGGGGACGCGGTCATCCGCCCGCAATCACTAAGAGAATCCTCGAAACGAGGGCCGACGGGCTACACGCGGCCCGGCCAGTCGGCGTAGCGGATCTCGCCGAGCACCGCGCCCTCGCCCGGCACCAGCGAACGCTCGTGCAGCTCGGCCCCGAAATAGCGCGCGTCCGGGTCGGTGACCACCTGGCGGGGGTCGCCCCAGGCGGCGAGCGCGTCGCGGAAGAACTCGTCCATCCTGAACTGCTCCGGCCCGGCGACCTCGACCCTGCCGTTCAGCGGCGACCCCACCGCGGTCCTGCCGACCTCCTTGGCGACCTCGTCGCCCGCGATGGGCTGGTAGAGCACCGGCGCGATCCGTACGGTGCGGCCGTCGGTGGAGGCGGCGTCGGCGATCGTCCGGGTGAACTCGAAGAACTGGGTCGCGTGCACGAGCGAGAACGGGATCCCCGCCTTCTCGATCAGCCGCTCCTGGGCGAGCTTGGCCTGGAAGTAGCCGCTGTCCGGCAGCCGCTCGGTGCCCACCACCGACAGCGCGACGTGATGCCCGACGCCGGCTTCGGACTCCGCGGCGAGCAGGTTGCGGGTGGAGGTCTCGAAGAACTGCATGACGGCGCTCTCCTCGAACGACGGGGAGTTCGACACGTCGATCACCACGGCCGCGCCGGACAGGACCTCGGCGAGCCCTTCGCCCGTGAGGGTGTCGACCCCGGTGTTCCGCGCCGCCGCCACCGCCTCGTGCCCGTACTCGCCGAGCCGGGTCACGAGCTTCGACCCGATCAGGCCCGTCCCGCCGATTACCACGATCTTCATGACAACGCCTTCCTTGTCCCCCGGTGAACCAGGGTTCCCGCCCCTGGGACAAGGCAAGCCCGCAGTCCGTGCCAACTCCGGGGAAATTGTGCGGTCAGGCGGGAAGTCGGTAGACCGACACGCGATCACGACGAGATCTTCCGGACGTCCCCCGAGATCATGCCGGGCTCGTGAACCGGCGCCCTTGTCGATCGACGTGTTCCGGCCGGGCAGGCCGAGTCATTAGGCTGCCTCACGACGAGGGCCGCGTGCGGTGGGGGCGAGGTGACCGGTGTGGCGGAGGAGGCGGCACGGCTGCTGGTGCGGTTCGGCCGCCGTTACGCGGCCGCCGTGCGCCTGGCGACGCTGGTGCCGATCTGCGCTGTCGCCCTGTTCAGGGCGTCCCCGGAGCACTTCGCGGCCACCGCCTCGATGGTCGCCGTCGCGGCGGTGTGGACGTGCGGCTACGTATGGTGGCTGCGCCGGGGCCGGGGGGACGCGCTGCTCGCCCCCGACGTGATCGTCCTGCTGACCCTGACTGCGAGCGTCACCTGGACCGGCGCCCTTGAGGACACCAATTTCGGATGGTCACGGCTCCTGGTCACCTTCGCGTGCGTGACGTGGCAGTGGCACACCTCGCTGCCCGTGGGAGCCGCCGTGGCTCTGGTGGCCGGAGGCGGGGCGGCCGTCATCGTCGCCATGGCGGTGCCGGACCCGAGTGTGATCAGAGGCAACCTCTGGGCGGTGCCGGCGGCCGCGCTGTCCAGAGCCGCCTGGACCCTCCTGCGGCAGGCCGCAGACAGGGCCGACCGGATGGCGGCCGAGGCCGCCCGGGCGCGTGCCGCCGCGCAGGCGGCGGCGGCCGTCCGCGCCGAGGAACGCGAGCTCGCCAACGCCCTGCACGACACGGCCGCGACGACCCTCCTGATGGTCGGCACCGGGCAGGTGCGCTCCGACTCCGCCTGGCTCGGCCCGCAGGCCCGCCGCGACCTCGACAGGCTGCGTTCCGACAGCAGGCGGACGCCCCGCCCCACCGACCTCGTCGACCTGCTCAGGGCCGACCTCGACGCCGCCCAGCTCTCCGTGGAGTTCGACCTGCCGGCACGCTTACCACTCCCGGCGGGGGTCGCGGCGCCCATCGCCGACGCGGCGCGCGAGGCGCTCACCAACGTGCGACGCCACTCGGGCACGACACGGGCGACCGTCCGCCTGCGCGGGGACTCCCAGTCACTGCGGCTCGACATCATCGACGAGGGAAAGGGATTCTCCCTGGGAGACGTCCCGGGCCACCGCCGCGGCATCCGCGAGTCCGTGCGCGGCAGGATGACCCGCATCGGAGGCACGGCCACCGTCGTCTCCGCCGAGGGCGAGGGCACCCGAGTGCGGCTCGAATGGCCGGCCGGCCATGACTGACGCCGCCGGGGAGCGGACCGGAGCCCAGCTCAAACGCGGCCTCCGGATAGCGACGCTGCTCGTCGCCGTGGCGATAGCCGGCGGGCTCGGCGGCGCCAACCTGATGCGCCACTGGGACGTGTACGAGTGGCCGGTCGCCCAGGTCGTGGCTCTCGCGATGCTGGCGGCCGTGCTCGCCTGCGAGGCCGTGCTGCTGGTCCGGCGGCGCCCGTGGAACCGGCTGCGCTGGGCCGCCGTCGCCGTGGTGCTCGCCGCGTCCGCTCTCTCGTACGCGACGCTGCCGGACGGGCGGACGTCCACCACCACCGACTGGATCTTCGGCGCGGCGAACTGGGCGGGCTTCACCGTGCTGCTCGACCGCCCGTTGCGGACCTCGGCGGGGTTCCTGGCCGCTCACGAGCTCGTCGCCCTGCTCCACCTGTTCCTGTTCGACGAGCCCGACCGGCAGGCCCTGGCCCGGTTCGCCACCGGCTCGGTGACCGTGATCGGCTTTCCGCTCTGCGTGGCCGTGGGCGCGGCCGTGCTCCGCGGCCTCAGCGCGGCGGCGACCACCGCCCAGCGGGAGCTCGAACGGGTGCGCGTGGTGGAAGCCGTCGCGGCGGCGTCGCACCGCCGCAGGCAGCAGCGGTTCACCGAGCTATCGGCGAGCACGATCCCGCTGCTGGAGGGGTTCGCCGACAACTCGCTCCGGCCGGACGATCCTGCCGTCCAGCGGCTGTGCGCCATCGAGGCGGCCCGGATGCGGCGGCTGTTCGCCGAGACCGACACCGTCGCCGACCCCCTGGTACACGAGCTGCGCCACTGCGCCGACGTCGCCGACCGCAAGGGCGTCGAGGTGGAGCTGGACACGCGCGGGCAGTGGCCGACGCCCCCCGTGGCCGTCCGGCGCGATCTCACCGAGCCGGTGCTGACCGTGCTCGCCACCGCCGCCTCCCGGGCCAGGGTCACCGTCGTGGGCAGCGCGGACCTGGTGTCGGTGAGCGTCGTCGCCGACAGCGGCGAGGTGGACGTGCCGGATCCGGCGACGCCGGGAGTGCTGGTCGAGACGCTGCGCAATGACGAAACGGTATGGATGGAGGTCCAATGGCAGCCCACCACGCCGGCGACGAGGTGATCACCGCGGTGATCGTCGATGATCACGCGGCCATCTCCGCGGGCGTCAGCGCCTGGTGCGCCGAGGCCGCGCCGCCGATCGACCTCATCGACGCGGGGGAGCGACTCGCCGACGTGTGGACCGGGCCGGGCGCCGCCGCCGACGTGGTGATCTTCGATCTGGAGCTGGTCCCCGGCAGGCCGGACTTCGGCGAGCTGCGCAGGCTGGTCCACAGCGGCAGGCGCGTGGTCGTCTACTCCCAGCACACCGACGACGCCACCGCGATCAAGTGCGTCGACCTCGGCGCGCTCGCCTACCTGACCAAGCGGGAGGGTCCCGAGCACCTGGTGACGGCCATCAGGGCCGCGGCGCGGGGAGAGCCCTACACCGCGCCGTCGCTGTCCGGGGCGCTCGCCGCGGACCAGTCCCCGGACCGGCCGCGCCTGTCCCAGCGCGAGACCGAGGTGCTGCGGGCGTGGTTCGTCTCCTCATCCAAGGACCTCGTCGCCGCGAAGCTCAACATCACCGTCAAGACCGTCGAGACCTACATCGCGCGCGTACGCGTCAAGTACGCCAACGTCGGCAGGGCCGCCCGCACCAAGAGCGACCTCGTCACCCGCGCCATCGACGACGGCGTCATCACGCTCGCCGAGCTCAACCAGACGCTCGACCACACGGAGGCCACGCTGTAGGGCGTTCGCCGGACACCGGCCCGCCGCCCGCCTCCCTAGAGTTGCGATCAAGCTGCGGCCGACACAGGGGGGCCCGGATGGCACTGAAAATCAAGATCCTCGGACCATGGGAGGTCACGGCGGATGACGAACCGGTCAAGGTGGCCGGTGAGCGGCGGGTCGGCTTGCTGGCCCGGCTGGCGCTGAGCGCCGGCCACGTGGTTCCCGCCGAACAGCTGCTGGCAGACGTCTGGGGGCAGAGCACGGCGGCGACGGCGGCCAAGCAACTGCACATCGTCGTGTCGAAGATCCGCGACCTGCTCTCCAGGCACCAGGAGAACGAGGTCATCACGACCGTCGCCGGCGGATACCGGCTGAACGTGGAGCGGGAGAACGTCGACGCCCATCTGTTCACGCTGCTGAGCGGCCGGGCGGGCGCCGCGCGGGCCCGGGGCGAGGCGGCGACTGCCGACAGGCTGTTCCAGCACGCTCTGGCGCTCTGGCGGGGCGGCGCGCTGACCGGCATCACCGCTCCGTGGGCCCAGGTCGAGGCCGCACGCCTGGAAGAGGAGCGCCTCATGGCGCTGGAGGACCACGCCGACCTCCGCCTCGCCGCCGGTGACCACCGCGCGCTGGTGCCGATGCTCACCGCCCACACCCTGTCCCACCCGCTGCGGGAACGGCCCCGGGCCCAGCTCATGCTGGCGCTGTACCGGGCGTCCCGGGCGTCGGAGGCTCTCGCGGTCTACCGGGACACCCGGTCTGTCATGGTCGGCGACCTGGGCATCGAGCCGGGGCCGGGGCTGCGCCGGATGCAGGAGGCGGTGCTCCGCCGCGACCCGGCGCTGGACCTCGCCTCCCCGGCCATGCTCATGACGCTCACCGAGCGCGTCATCACCACCGCCCGGCGCTGACCGGTCAGCGGTCGGGGATTCCGTCCCGGGCCGGGCGTGACGGCTCCGGCGAGATCGTCCGGAACGGATCCGCGGTCAGCCGGGAAGGCGGTAGACCGACACGTGCGAACGCGACTCGGCGGTGAAGGCGGCGCCGGACCAGTCGGCGTGCCTGCTCTCCAGCTCGAACCCGGCCAGCTGCGCCATGAGGTCGAGCTCGGCGGGCCAGATGTAGCGGTGCGGGCTGCGGAACAGCCGGGCCTGCCTGCTGTCGTCGAACTCGAAGTGGTGCGAGACGACGTGCTGCGCCGGCACGTCGTAGGTGTCGAGACCGATGTAGCCGGGCTCGCTGTGGAAGACCGTGGCCCGCTGCCCCGGCGGGAGCTTGCGCAGCTCGGGCACCCAGAGCTCGATGACGAACCGGCCGCCGGGCGCGAGGTGACGGGCGGCGTTGCGGAAGCACGCGACCTGCCCGGCCTGCGTGAGCAGGTTGGAGATGGTGTTGTAGACGAGGTAGACCAGCGTGTACGTGCCCGGGGCGACGGCCGTCGTCATGTCGCCGGCGATCACGGGGATGGTCTCCTCGTCCGCTTTCGTCCGCAGTTGGTCGATCATCGGAAGGGAGAGCTCGATGCCGGTGACGCTCACCCCCCGCTCGGCCAGCGGCACGGCGACGCGGCCGGTCCCGATGGCGAACTCGAGCGCCCGGCCGCCGCCCGCGAGCTCGGCCAGGCGTCCGACCGTCGGCTCCAGCACCTCGGGCGCGAACATGCCGGTGCCCGGCGTGTCGTAGCGCCGGGCGGTCTCGGCGTCCCAGATGTCCTCCTGTCGCATGCGGCCCACGATCTCCCGCTCGTCCGCGCGCTGTCCAACGATTTCTAGCGCACCCGCTCGGCCAGGAACTCCTCCCACGTGCGCTTGCCCAGCTCGGCCTCCAGCGACAGGTTGTCGCCCGCCCGGTAGGCGCGGCCCGCCTTGCCCGGCATCCGGACCCGCAGCATCGGCCGCCGCTTGCCCCTGGCCGCCAGGTAGCCGCGCACCAGCTCGCCCATCACGTACACCTTCGGCCCGGCGAGATCCGGCACCAGGTCGGACGGCGGGCCGACGGTCAGGTCCGCGAGGCGGGCGGCGACGTCGCGGGCGTCCACCGGCTGGAACCTGAGCCCGCCGGGGACCGGGACCACGGGGAGCTTGGCCATCGGCGTCACGGCCTTGAGCACGAGGTCGTGGAACTGGGCGGCGCGCAGCATCGTCCAGGGGACACCCGAGTCCATCACGGCCCGCTCGGCGTCCCGCTGGTAGCGGAACCAGGCCAGCGGCACGCGGTCGGCGCCGATCACCGAGATGTGCACCAGGTGCCGCACCTCCGCGCGCACGGCGGCCTGGACCAGGTTGCGGGTCAGCACGTCGTCGTTCTTGGGGCCGCCCGCCAGGTGCAGGACGGTGTCGGCGCCGTCCACGGCGGGCTGGAGGCCCTCGCCGGTGAGCAGGTCGGCGGTCACGTCGCCGCCGCGCCGGCCGAGGACGCGCACCTGGTGGCCGGCGGACCGCAGGAGCGGTACGACGAGGCGGCCGAGCGTACCGGTGCCGCCGGTGACCAGAATCAGGGATGTCATGGTTTGCTCCAGTAGTCCATCGGGTGGGGTCTACAGCGCCGACACCTCGCGGGGAAGGAATGTGACACGGTGAACGAGCGCGAGCTGATGACGGCGTGTTTCGAGGAGGAGCGCGGCCGTCTGCGCGCGGTGGCCTACCGGATGCTGGGCTCGCTGAGCGAGGCGGACGACGCCGTCCAGGAGACCTGGCTGCGGGCGAGCCGCGCCGGCACCGGCGAGGTGGCGAACCTGGCGGCGTGGCTGACCACGGTGGTGGGCCGCGTGTGTCTCAACGTGCTGCGTTCGCGGCGGCGGCGCGACGAGGAGCCGCTCGGCGCGGGCATCCCCGATCCGGTCATCAGCCCCGAGTCGGGCGTGGACCCCGAGCACGAGGCGCTGCTGGCGGACTCGGTCGGGCTGGCGCTGCTGGTGGTGCTGGACACGCTGTCGCCGGCCGAGCGGCTGGCGTTCGTGCTGCACGACATGTTCGCGGTGCCGTTCGAGGAGATCGCGCCGCTGCTCGACCGGTCACCGGCGGCGGCCCGCCAGCTCGCCAGCCGCGCGCGGCGCCGGGTGCGCGGGCAGGCCCCGGTGCCGGACCCGGATCCGGCCCGCCAGCGCGACGTGGTGAACGCGTTCTTCGCCGCAGCCCGTGACGGCGACTTCGACGCGCTCGTCTCCGTACTCGACCCCGAGGTCGTGCTGCGGTCCGACGGCGGCGTGGCGCGCGCCCGCCACACGGTCGTCTTCCACGGCGCGGGAACGGTCGCGGAGCAGGCGGTCACGTTCGGGCGGCTCTCACCGTTCGCCCGCCCGGCGCTCGTCAACGGTACGGCCGGCGTGGTCGTCGTGGCGAAGGACCGGCCGCTGTCCATCATGGCGTTCACCGTCACGGACGGCCGGATCGCGGCCATCGACGTGATCGCCGACCCCGAGCGTCTGGCGCGGCTGATCCCCGGCGTCTGACCCCAGGTCACGCGGGGGTTTCAGGTGCCCCCGCCCATCGACAAGGAAATTAGGTGAGGCTAAGCTAACGCCTCATGAGACGTCCCCTCACTCTGACCGTGCTGCTCGCGAGCGCGTTGGTGCTCGGGCCGGCCGCCTGTGGTGGCGCGCCCGAGAGCGACTCCGCCTCCGGTGGAGACAAGAAGATCACCGTTTACAGCGGGCGCAGCGAGTCGCTGGTCAAGCCGCTTCTGGAACGTTTCAGCCAAGAGAGTGGCATCACCGTCGAGGCCAGGTACGGCAACACCGCCGCCATGGCCGGCCAGCTCCTGGAGGAGGGAGACCGCTCGCCCGCCGACGCGTTCTTCGCCCAGGACGCGGGTGCGCTGGGCGCGGTGGCCAAGCAGGGCATGTTCGCCCCGTTGCCCGACGACCTGACCGGCAAGGTGCCCGAGACGTACCGGGCCGGCAGCAAGGAGTGGGTCGGCGTCACCGCCCGCTCGCGGGTCCTGGTCTACAACCCCGACCTCGTACAAGAGGCGGACCTGCCCGCGTCGGTCTTCGACCTCACCGAACCGGAGTGGAAGGGCAAGGTCGGCGTGGCCCCGACCAACGCCTCCTTCCAGGCGTTCGTGACCGCGATCCGGGTCCAGCACGGCGAGGAGAAGGCCAAGGAGTTCCTGACCGGGCTCCAGGCCAACGAACCGCAGATCCGCGAGGGCAACGGCCCGATCCTGGAGGAGGTCGACGAAGGCAAGATCGCCATCGGCCTCATCAACCACTACTACCTGGGCGAGCTGGCCAAGGAGCGCGGCACCACGCCGGACACGCTCAAGGCCAAGCTGCACTTCTTCCCCGGCGGCGACACCGGCGCGCTGGTGAACGTGGCCGGGGTGGGCGTGCTCAAGAAGGCCGCCGAGGACCCCGACGTGCGGGCGTTCGTCACGTACCTGCTCGGCGCGGACGCGCAGAAGTACTTCGCCGAGCAGACGTACGAGTACCCGGTCGTGGACGGCGTGGCCCCGCCCGCGTTCGTGCCGCCGCTCGACCAGCTGACCGCGCCCGACGTGGACCTCAACGACCTCGACGAGCTGGAGGCCACGATCGCGCTGATCAAGGAATCGGGGCTCGTCCCGTAGTGATGCGCACGCGCACGCGCCGGCCGCTGCTGCTCGCCCTCTCGGTGGTGACGGTGGCGGTCGCGCTCGTCCCGGTGGCCTACCTGACGGTCAGGACGGCCGAGGCCGGATGGGCGCGGATCGCGGAGGAGGTTCTCACCGTCAGGACGGCCCGGCTGGCCGTCCTGACCGTGGGCCTGGCGGCCGTCGTGACCGTGGCCTGCACCGTCCTGGGCGTGGCGTCGGCGTTCCTCGTCGTACGCACCGACCTGCCGGGCAGGCGGCTGTTCGCGGTGCTGGCGGCGCTGCCGCTGGCCGTGCCCACCTACATCGCCGCGTTCGCCTGGCGGTCCTCGGTGGACGGGTTCGAGGGCTTCTGGGCGGCCGCGCTCGTGCTGACCCTCTGCTCGTACCCGTACGTCTTCCTGCCCGTCGCGGCGGCGCTCGTCAACGCGGACCCGTCGCAGCAGGAGGTGTCGCGCTCGCTCGGCAGGAGCGCGTGGCGCACGTTCACCGGCGTGACGCTGCGGCAGATCAGGCCCGCCTACGCCGGCGGGGCGCTGCTGGTGGCGCTGTACGTGCTGTCGGACTTCGGCGCGGTGTCGATCGTGCGCGCCGACACCTTCACCCGGGCCGTGTTCGTCGCATTCGACCTGGGCTTCGACCGCACCGGCGCGCTGGTGCTGTCCACCGTGCTGGTGGTGCTGACCATGCTGGTGCTCGCGGGGGAGACCGTCACCCGCCGCCGCGGCGCCCGGTACGCGCACCTCGGCGGCACCCGCAGGACCGCGGCCAGGCAGCGGCTCGGGCGGGCCCGCTGGCCCGCCGCCGCCGCGCTGGCCGTCCTGGCAGGGCTCGCGCTCGGCGTCACCGCGCTCAGCCTCGGCCTCCGGATGCTCCAGGGCGTCTCCCGTCCGGGCGCCTGGGCGGAGGTGGCCGCCGCCATGGGCAACTCGCTCTGGCTGTCACTCGCCGGGGCCGCGCTCACCATGGCGCTCGCGCTGCCGCTCGGCCTGCTGACGGCCAAGGCTCCTGGACCTGTCGCGACCGTGCTCGACCGGCTCGCCTACGTCAGCCACGCGCTGCCGGGCGTGGTGATCGGGCTGTCGCTGGTGTCGTTCGGGGTCACGCTCGCGTACCCGCTCTACCAGACGACCTGGCTGCTGGCGCTCGGCTACGCCGCCCTGTTCCTGCCGCTCGCCCTCGCCGCCGTCGCCGGGGCCGCCGCGCAGGCGCCGCCGGTGCTGGAGGACGTGGCCCGCTCGCTCGGGCGCGGGCCGGTGGCCGTGCTGCGCACGGTGACGCTGCCGCTCGTCCTGCCCGGCATCGGCGCGGGCGCCGCGCTGGTCTTCCTGACCTGCATGAAGGAGCTGCCCGCCACGCTGCTGCTGCGGCCGACGGGCGTCGACACCCTGGCCACCGAGCTGTGGACGCACACCACCGTGGCCGCGTACGCGGCGGCGGCCCCTTACGCGGCGCTGCTCGTGCTGCTGTCATCGGTGCCCGCGTGGCTGCTCACCGCGCGCACCGGCATACTCACCGCGGAGACTTCACGATGAGCCAGTTGGACCTGCGGGGACTCGTCAAGCGCTACGGCGCGGTGACCGCGCTCGGCGGTGCGGACCTCGCCGTGCCCGGCGGCACCCTCACCGCCGTGCTCGGCCCGTCCGGCTGCGGCAAGACCACGCTGCTGCGGTGCGTGGCGGGCTTCGAACGGCTCGACGCCGGCGAGATCTCCGTCGACGGCCGCGTGGTCGCCGGGCCGGGCACGCACACGCCGCCCGAGCGGCGGCACGTCGTCACGGTCCCGCAGGAGGGCGCGCTCTTCCCCCATCTGTCCGTACGGGACAACGTCGCGTACGGGCTGACCCGCGAGGAGCGCCGCTCAGGCCGGGCCGAGGAGGTGCTCGACATGGTCGGCCTGGCCGGGTACGGCGACCGGATGCCGCACCACCTGTCCGGAGGCCAGCAGCAGCGGGTCGCCGTGGCCCGCGCCCTGGCGCCGCGGCCCTCGGTCATCCTGCTCGACGAGCCGTTCAGCGCGCTCGACGCCGGGCTCCGCGCCGACCTGCGCAGGGACGTGCGGGCCGCGCTGCGGGCCGACAAGGCGACCGGCATCCTGGTCACCCACGACCAGAACGAGGCGCTGTCCGTCGCCGACCAGGTGGCGGTGATGCGCGACGGCCGCGTCCTGCAGAGCGGTCCTCCCGTCGAGCTCTACCGCGAGCCGGCCGACCCGTGGGTGGCGGCCTTCGTGGGCGAGGCCGTGTTCCTCCCGGCGACCGGCCCCGACCTGCTGACGCCGCTCGGCCCGGTCGCCGCGGACCGGGTCCCCGGCGGTACGGGCGAGCTGACGGTCATGGTGCGGCCCGAGCAGATCGTGCTCACGGAAGGGCCCGGCGTGTCGGCTACCGTGACCGGCCACGACTTCCACGGCCACGACGCCACCGTCGCGCTCCTGCTGGCGGACGGCACCCGCGTCACCGCCCGCGTGCCCGGCCACGCCGTCCCGGTCGCCGCCGGCTCGGCGGTGTCGGTGCGGGTCGAGGGGGCGTGCCGGGTGTGGCGCGGGGGTCACTTGGACAGGTAGAGGGTCTTCCAGGTGCCGGCGTACAGGCAGTTGAGTGACGGCTTGGACCGCTTGCCCTCGGCGCAGACCTTGAGCTCGACCTGGTAGACGTCGCTGTCGGTGAACGAGAAGCTCTTCGCCGTCCGGTACGTGCAGTCGCGGACGCTGCGGTGCTTGTGCGGCAGCTGGTTCCCGTCCCGGTAGGTGATGCGGAACACGGCCCAGCCGCAGACCTTGGACGAGGCGGCGTAGTCGTAGACCTTGCCGGTGATCTTCACGGAGTCGGCGGTGGGAAGGTCCGCGTGGTCCTCGCCCTTGGCGGTCAGCGTGCCGACGGCCTTGGCCTTCTGGCCGGGAGCGTAACGCGGGCCCCACGGGGCGGCGGCTTCGGTGGTGGCGGTCGCGGCCTGGGCGGCGGGGGCGATCGCGAGAAGGGTGCCTGCGGCGAGGGCGAGAACGGCGACGGGGCGGGAGAGCGACATCGGTGCGGTCCTTTCTCAAGTTTTCCTGACCGCACTGTGCGCCGCCCCGCTTTCAACCCCCTTGCCGGGTGGAATCCGCCGCTTTCAACATTCTTGCCCCCGTAGCGGCCATCTCCCTTGATCAGGTCCGGTAGCGTCCAGCCATGCTGAAGACGATCGCGTTGGTGGTGGCCGGTGCGCTGATGGCGCCCGCGCAGGCGCCCGCCATCCCGAAGGACTTCCTGCTGTACGAGAAGCAGGCGCGGCAGGACGACGAGCACTGGATCCTCGGCCTGGACGGGGCGGAGGACGTGTGGAACATCCAGTGCAGCCCCGTGATGCTCTCCGGGTGGAAGGAGAGCCGCGAGGTCTCGTACGACACGAAGATCGGCGGCGGTGAGCGCACCGACCGCAGGCGCGGCGAGCAGCTGTTCGTGTTCGCCAGTGCCAAGGGCGCGGGGAAGATGATGGACCGGATGCGCGCCCTGCTCAGGCAGTGCGGCAAGACGGTCAAGGTGGGCAAGCCCCGCATCGGCGACGAGGCGCTGCAGGCGGCGCGGACGATCCGGCCCACGAAGAAGGCGCCGATCCCGCAGACGCAGAAGTTCGTCGCCGTGCGCGAGGGCTCCGCCGTGGCGATCTACTGGGACATGCACAACGACGCCAAGCCGCTGCGCACCCTGGCCAGGCACCGGGCGGACGCCGCGAAGATGGCCGCCAAGATGGCCCGCTACTGGTCGAGGTAGGCCCTGCTGTCGTGACGGAAGAGGTGGACGATCACCCCGATCGCCAGGCCGAGCCCCACGATGGCCGGAAGGCTCAGCCCGCCGCCCGCGGCCAGGTTGGCAACGTAGCCCAGGACGTTCAGCGCCATGATCGCGATGAGGCCGAAGCGGGCCCAGCGCCTGCGGGCGGTCAGCTTGACCGTCAGGAAGGCCGTGAGCACGAGGAGGGCGGCGCTCCACCCCGTGATCAGGTAGATCTGAGAGGTGTCCACCCCGGCCGGGGCGGACCCCGCGAAGAAGAGGATGAGGGCGGCGACCAGGGCCATCACCACGATGTAGATCCAGAGCAGGATCCGAGCGGTCCGAACCGGCCTGGGCATGGGGGTGGCTTCGTCCATGGCATGACCGTAGCCGCCCCGACCTCCCTCATCCGAGGCTTTGCGAACGCTTCTTCCCCGCCTGTCCGCTACCGGAGTCGCCGGGCCCGGCGGGCCGTCACCGCCGAGGCCAGCACCAGAAGGGTGAGCAGCGCCCAGTAGACCAGGCCCTTCCTGCCGTGGTCGGGCAGGTTCGCCGCCAGATAGACCAGACCGGGCGCCACGTAGACGGCCGCGGCCAGCGCCCACCGGCCGTCCCGCACGGCGACCGTGGCCAGCAGGGCCGCGGCCAGCGCCGTCACCTCCACCCCGGCCCAGAACAGCAGCCAGAGGATCTCCTCCCGGTACCCGAAGTTCACGTACTGCAGAGCCCAGCACCCGATCGGCACCAGCGCCCACAACCACGACCGGGACGGCATCCGCCCGGGACGCACGGCGAGGACCGCCAGCCCGGCCACCACCACCCAGTACGGCGCGGGGTGCTCGGACCAGGGGCCGAAGTCGCCCACCCCGTGGGCCTGCAGCGCGGCCGCCGCGGCCAGCGGCAGCGCGAGCCGTACCCATCCCCGCATGATCGCCAGCACGAGCAGGACGGCGAGGGCCGTCCACACGGGGCGCACCAGATGGGGCAGCACGTGCACCTTGCCCGCGTACGTGCTCGCCGCCACGGCCAGCACGCCCACGTGCAGCCCGTCCGCCCACCAGGCCGTGCGCCCACCGGCCTCCCTGACCCGGGCCGCGAGCCCGCCGCCGACCAGGTGCAGCACCTCCCGGGCCGGCGGCCACCGCCGCTCCCCGGTCGCCTCCATCAGGGTGGCGACCAGCTCCTCGCCACGCTCCCGGCGGTAGGCGGGCGGATAGGCCACCAGCAGCCGCCGCCAGGTGCGCTCAAGCGGATCGGCGGCCGATCCGGGGGCGGCCGTCATGCTCCGCTCACCGCGATTCTGCTCGTGACGATCGCGGCGGCGCGCTGGAGCCGGAGGGCCTCGGCGCTGACGGCGGCCACGCCCTCGTCGGTGATCCGGTAGTAGCGCCGCGCCCGCCCGTCGACGATCTCCTCACGGTCGATCGTCACCAGGCCGGCCGCCGACAGCCGGTCCAGCGCCCCGTACAGGGTGCCCACCGCGGGCTTCACCCGCCCGGCAGACTGTTCGGCGGTCCGTTTGATGATCCCGTAGCCGTGCAACGGCTCTTCCAGGAGCGCGGCGAGGATGAAGTACGTCGCCTCGGTCATCTTCATGCCGGACA
Organism: Nonomuraea sp. C10; assembly: GCF_008017515.1. Taxonomy (NCBI): domain Bacteria; kingdom Bacillati; phylum Actinomycetota; class Actinomycetes; order Streptosporangiales; family Streptosporangiaceae; genus Nonomuraea; species Nonomuraea sp. C10. Next base: position 291,732 of record NZ_VPFF01000003.1, on the reverse strand, counting down.
CCATATATCGGCTACCGAAATATATCGGCCTACTTGACGAATCTCGCCGCGATCCGCTTGCCCGCGCGCTGGGCGGGCGCCTCCACCAGCCGGTACGTCAGCGCCGCGCAGCCGAGCAGCGCCCCCAGCACCACCACGCCCAGCCCGGCCCGGTACGGCCACGCGACGGCGGCCGGATCCGCCAGCAGCCCGTCCACGATCTCCAGCAGGATCGGGTGCAGCAGGTAGACCGAGTAGCTCACCATGCCCAGCCACGCCCACCACGCCGGCACCCGCCGCCGCGCCAGCAGCATCCCGGCCGCGAACGTGGCCCACGCCGCCAGCACCGCGCTCGCCCACGGCCACGGGACACCGTCGCCGTGCCAGAGCGCCGCGGCCACGGCCGCGACCGGCACGCTCCCCGCCAGCGCCGCCGCCCGCCACGGCGCGACCTGCCCGTCCCGCACCCGGTACAGGGCCGTGCCGGCGAACATGGTGGCGAGAATCGTCAGGCTCTGCCAGGCCGGGATCCGCCCGTTCACCAGGATCAGCCCGAGCACCACCACCCCGAGCACCAGCGCCCCGGCCCGCCGCGCACCAGGACGCCCGCTCAGCACCCCCGCCAGCCCGCACCCCACCAGCGCGATCACGGCGAGCACGGTGCCGAGCGTCGCCCCGGCCCCGCGCGACAGCAGCACCGACGGCAGCACCCCGCCCAGCAGCACGGCCGCGGCCCCGAACCCGAAGGCGACCTCCGCGCTGCGCCGGTGCACCCCGGCCACGTACAGGGCGGTGACCAGGAGGTAGAAGGCCATCTCGTACGAGAGCGTCCAGAGCACGTTGAGCACGTTCGGCACGTTGAGCAGGTCCTGCAGCATGGTCAGATGCCCGAGCACCGCCGACGCCGGCCGGTCGGTGAGCCAGACGTGCATCGGGTCGACGCCGGAGACGGCCAGCAGCAGGGCCGCCGCCACGGCCACCGCCCACAGCGGGTAGAGCCGGAAGAACCGGCCGGCCCAGAACCCGGCCACGCTGCCCCGCCGCTCCAGCGAGGCGGGGATCACGTAACCGCTCACCAGGAAGAACACCATGACGCCATAGATCCCGGCGTCGAACCAGGGCCCGGTGACGGCGCGCAGCTCCGGGTAGAGCGGGTTGAGCGCGTGCTCGTACACGACCACGAGCGCGGCGACGGCGCGCAGCGCGTCCAGCCAGCCCAGGCGGCTCTCGCGAGGAGGAACGGGCGCGAGGGTCTCCCGGGTCCCGGTGGAATTGGCCATCGAGGCCCGAGGCTACCGCGTGGTACGCCCCTTTTGGCCGGAACCGTAGAAGATCGAGCGAAGGGCGGGAGTTGTCCCGCCCATACCGATCACCCGTTCAGGGTCACATGTTGATCATGTGGCCGGCCAGGCCGTGGATCGCCTCCTTGACCGCCTCGCCCAGCGTCGGGTGGGCGTGCACGTTGCGGGCCACCTCGTGCACCGTCAGGTCCCACTGCTGGGCCAGCGTCAGCTCGGGCAGCAGCTCGGTGACCTCGGGGCCGATCAGGTGGGCGCCGAGCAGCTCGCCGTGCTCGTTGTCGCTGACGATCTTCACGAAGCCGTTGGCGTCGCCCAGGCCGTGCGCCTTGCCGTTGGCGGTGAACGGGAACTTGACCACCTTGACGTCGTGGCCCAGGTCGCGGGCCTGCGCCTCGGTGTAGCCGAAGCTGGCCACCTGCGGCTGGCAGTAGGTGGCGCGCGGGATCATCACGTAGTCGAGCTCCATGGTCTCGGCGCCCGCGATGGTCTCGGCGGCGATCATGCCCATCGACTCGGCGGCGTGCGCCAGCATGAGCTTGGCGGTGACGTCGCCGATCGCGTAGATGTGCGGCACGTTGGTGCGCAGGCGGCCGTCGACCGCGATCGCGCCCCTGTCGGTCAGCTCGACGCCGGTCTTCTCCAGGCCGTAGCCGTCGACGCGCGGCTGGAAGCCGATCGCCTGGAGCACCTTGTCGGCCTCCAGCACCTGCTGCTGCCCGTCGCGCGACACGGTCACCTTGACCGACGAGCCGGTGTCCTCGATGTTCTCCACCCGGGTGGAGGTGTGCAGCTCGATGCCGAGCCGCTTGTAGCGCTTGGCCAGCTCGGCCGAGACCTCCTCGTCCTCCAGCGGCACGATCCGGTCGAGGAACTCCACGATCGTGACCTTGACGCCGTAGTTGTGGAGCACGTAAGCGAACTCCACGCCGATGGCGCCCGCGCCCGCGATGATGACGCTGCCGGGCAGGTCCTCCGAGAGGATCTGCTCCTCGTACGTCACCACCCGGTCCGACAGCGACGTGCCGGGGATCAGCCTGGTGGTCGCGCCTGCGGCGATGATGCAGTTGTCGAAGGTGATCGTCTCGTCGTTCACCTGGATGGTGTTGGCGTCGAGGAACGTGCCGCGCCCGTCGTACTCCGTGATGGAGTTCTTCTTCATCAGGTAGTGGATGCCCTTGACCCGGCCGTCCGCGACCTTGCGGCTGCGCGTGAAGGCGGCGCCGTAGTCGAACGTGACGTCACCCTGGATGCCGAAGGTCTTGGCCTCCTTGGTGAAGATGTGGGCCAGCTCGGCGTTGCGCAGCAGCGCCTTGGACGGGATGCAGCCCACGTTCAGGCAGACGCCACCCCAGTACTTCTCCTCGATGACCGCCGTGCGCAGCCCGAGCTGGGAGGCGCGTACGGCGGCCGTGTATCCTCCCGGACCCGCGCCCAGGACCACGACGTCGTAGTGAGTGCTCATGGTTCGGACCATACCGCTCGCCGGAGGGCTCACCTGACCGTCACCCCCGCGGCTGGACGTCCACCTGGTAGGGCAGTGTCAGCTCGTCGGCGACCTTGCCCCGAATACCCCAGTTGACCTGCGGCATCTCGATGATTGTGATTTCCACGTCTTCTGGCTCGTACGGGAGCCGCTCGTAGATCGTCCGGATGAGCGCGCGCTTGGCGTCGTCGCTGCGGCCGGTGAAGCAGACGATCTCGATGATCAGGTACGAGCCGGAACGCTGGGGACAGACCAGGTCGTCGGCGTCCAGCAGCAGGAACCGGTGGAACCGCTTGTCCTCCGGCAGCCCCCACGCCTCGACCAGGCATCCCTGGAGCAGGTCGGAGACCTCCCGCTGCCGCCCCGCCCACACCTCACGCCGCCCGTAGACCTTCACCTGAGCCATGTCGGTCACTATAGAACCGTGATCCGCATACTGCTGGCCGACGACGAGGCCATGATGCGCGCCGGGGTGCGGGCCATCCTGGCGTCCGACCCGAAGCTCGACGTGGTGGCCGAGGCCGGCGACGGACGCGAGGCGGTCGACCTGGCGATCAGCCACCACCCGGACGTCGCGCTCCTCGACATCCGCATGCCGGTGCTCGACGGGCTGGCCGCGGCGGCCGAGATGCGCAGGGCGGCGCCGGGCACGGCGGTGGTGATGCTGACCACGTTCGGCGAGGACGACTACATCGCCAAGGCGCTGGAAGTGGGCGCGAGCGGCTTCCTGCTCAAGTCGGGCGACCCACGTGAGCTGATCGCGGGCGTGCACGCGGTGGCCGGCGGCGCGGCCTACCTCTCGCCGAAGGTCGCACACCGGGTGATCGCCCAGCTCGCCGGCGGCCGGATGGCGCGCGGCGCGCACGCCCGCGACCGGCTGGAGTCGCTGACCGAGCGCGAGCGCGAGGTGCTGGCCCTGGTCGGCGCCGGGCTGTCGAACGCGGAGATCGCCGGCCGCCTGCACATCGTCGAGGGCACGGTGAAGGCGTACGTGAGCGCGATACTCACCCGGCTGGGCGTCCGCAACCGGGTCCAGGCGGCGATCATCGCCTACGAGGCGGGATTGGTAGCCTGACACGTGATGTATCGCCTCGTGTTCACGCAGGTCTTGCGGCGGTTCGACGCCGAGGCCGTGCACCACCGGACCGTCAGGGGGCTGGCGTTGGTCGCCAGACTGCCCCTGCTCAAGCGCCTGCTCCACAGGGCGCTCGCCCCGCACGACCCGGCGCTGCGGATCACCGCGTTCGGCGTGCACTTCCCCGGCCCGCTCGGGCTGGCCGCCGGCTTCGACAAGGACGCCGCCTGCGCGGAGGCCGTGGCCGCGCTCGGCTTCTCGCACGTCGAGGTCGGCACGATCACCGCGCACGCGCAGCCGGGCAACCCGCGCCCGCGGCTGTTCAGGCTCGTACGCGAGCGGGCGGTGGTCAACAGGATGGGCTTCAACAACGCCGGAGCCCCGGCCGCCGCCCGCCGCCTGCGCCGCACCCGTGGGGTGCCCGCCGTGGTCGGCGTCAACATCGGCAAGACCAAGGTCGTGCCCGAGTCCGAGGCGGCCGCCGACTACGTCACCAGCGCCAAGGAGCTCGCGCCCCTGGCCGACTACCTGGTGGTCAACGTCAGCTCGCCCAACACGCCCGGCCTGCGCGACCTCCAGGCGGTGTCGCTGCTGCGGCCCCTGCTGACCGCGGTCAAGGAGGTCTGCGACAGCACGCCGCGGCGCACCCCGCTGCTCGTGAAGATCGCGCCCGACCTGGCCGACGACGACGTCGACGCCGTCGCGGACCTGGCGCTGGAGCTGGGGCTCGACGGCATCATCGCGACCAACACCACGATCGCGCACGACGGTCCCACCGGCGGGCTGTCCGGCCGCCCCCTCAAGGCCCGCTCGCTGGAGGTGCTGCGGCGGCTGCGCGCCCGCGTCGGCGACCGGCTCACCCTGGTGTCCGTGGGCGGCGTCGAGGACGTCGACGACGTCTGGGAGCGCCTCCTGGCCGGCGCCACCCTGGTCCAGGGCTACACCGGCTGGATCTACGGCGGCCCGCTGTGGGCGTCCCGCATCCACCGCCAGCTCTCCCGCCGCGTCCGCCGCCACCGCCTGACATCCATCACCGCCATAATCGGCCGCACGGCCCCTGCGGATTCCCGCCGTACGGACCCCGGATCCGGAGAGATCGGCCGCGCGACTTCCGGATCCGCGGCGACCGATCGTACGGACCCTGGATCTGGAGAGATCGGCCGCACGGCCCCCGACTCCGCGGAGGCCGGTCGTACGGTCTCCGACGACTCGCGGTGACAGGTCCGGTGGAGCTCGACGGCGGGGTCGTGCTGCGCCCGCTGGCGCTCGACGACGCCGAGCCGCTCGCGGACGCGTACCGTCGCAACCGCGACCACCTGCGCCGCTGGGAGCCGCGGCGGACGGAGGAGTTCTTCACCACGGCGGGCCAGGCCGCGCGGGTGGCGGAGATGCTCAAGATCCGCGACGAGCACCGGATGTTCCCGTGGGTGCTCGCCGACGGCCCGCTGATCGTCGGCATCCTCAACGTGAACGACATCGTGCTCGGCGCCTTCCGCAACGGCCACCTGGGCTACTGGGTCGACGCCGCCCGCAACGGCCGCGGCCTGGCCACCGGCGCGGTGCGGGAGGCCTGCCGCGTCGCGGCGGAGTCGCTGGGGCTGCACCGCCTCCAGGCCGGCACCCTCCTCGACAACCACGGCTCCCAGCGCGTGCTGCGCAAGTGCGGCTTCACCGAGATCGGCGTGGCCGAGAAGTACCTGCACATCGACGGCGAGTGGCGCGACCACCTGCTCTTCGAGAAGATCCTGCATGACGGCCCGCCCGGGTAGGACTGTCGGCACGGGCGGCTAATGTCCGAGCGTCGGATGCCGGACACGACGGCCGGGAGTTGAGTGGTGGCGCGCGCGAGACCCGACGAGGTCGAGGTCACGGTCGAGCAGCTCGTCCACGTCGGCGACGACGACTACACCGTCGCCCGGGTGAGCGCCGACGACCTGCCCTCCTTCATCGCCTCCGGCCGGACGCTGGCCGGGGCGCAGCCGGGGGAGCGGCTGCTGCTCGCCGGCGAGTGGGGCGAGCACCCCCGCTTCGGCGCCCGCCTGCAGGTCCGCCGGTGCGAGCGCATAGCGCCCTCGACCGTCCGCGCCATCGCCCTCTACCTCGGCTCCGGCCTCATCCGGGGCGTCGGGCCGCGACTGGCCCACGCCATCGTCAGCCACTTCGGCGAGGAGACGCTCAAGGTCATCGACACCGAGCCCGGCCGGCTGCGCGAGGTGGTCAACATCGGCGCCATCCGTCAGGCCCAGATCGTCGAGGCGTGGGCCGAGCAGAAGGCCGTCGCCGCCCTCATGGTCGCCCTGCAGGGCTTCGGGGTGAGCCCGCTGCTCGCCGCCAAGATCTACCAGGTGTACGGCGACGAGTCGCTGCGTGTCCTGACCACCGATCCCTACCAGCTCGTGGGCCGGGTGCGCGGCATCGCCTTCCAGAGCGCCGACCGCATCGCGCTGCGCTCCGGCGTCCCCGAGGACAGCCCGCAGCGCGTCAAGGCGGCCGTGGTCGACCGGATCGAGGCGGCCGCGGCCGGCGGCGGCCACTGCTTCGTGCCGCTGCGCGCGCTCGTCGCCCAGGTGGCCGCGCTGGTCGAGCAGGACGAGCCGAAGATCAGGCAGGCCGTCGACGCGCTCCACGCCGACCGCCGGGTGGTCGTCGAGGCGTCACCCTCCGACCCGGGCCGCCTGGTCGTCTACGGCAAGCAGGAACACAGCCGCGAGGTCGCGCTGGCCGCTCACCTCGCCCGGCTCGCCCGCGCCCCGTCCAAGCTGCGGCTGCGGCCCTTCCAGGAGGACGACCGGCTCCACGACGACCAGCGCGCGGCGGTCAACCTGGTGCTGACCAGCACGGTCTCGGTGCTGACCGGCGGCCCGGGCTGCGGCAAGAGCCACACGGTGGCCGCCATCGCCGCCACTGTGCGGGCGATGGGCGGCCGGGTGACGCTCACCGCCCCCACGGGCAAGGCGGCCAAGCGCCTGTCGGAGCTGACCGGGCTGCCCGCGATGACCGTCCACCGCATGCTCGCCCAGCAGCCGGAGGACGACGGCGCGCTGTTCCAGGAGCGGCCGGTCGAGGCCGACCTCATCGTGGTCGACGAGGCGTCCATGCTCGACCTGCAGCTCGCCACCCGGCTGGCGTCGGCCGTCCCGTCCGGCAGCCACCTGCTGCTGGTCGGCGACAGCGACCAGCTGCCCAGCATCGGCCCCGGCCGGGTGCTGGCCGACCTGCTGAGCGTCGAGGAGATCCCGCGCGTCCGGCTCACCCACATCTTCCGCCAGGCGCAGGGCAGCGGCATCGTCAGGGCCGCCCACCACGTGCGCGCCGGCGAGCTGCCCGGGCTGCCCGGCGGCGGCGGGTTCTGGTTCGAGGAGCTCGACGACCCGCAGGCGGTGGCCGACCGGGTCATCCACCTCGCCACCGAGGCCATCCCCCGCAAGCAGGGCATCCGCCCCGACCAGGTGCAGGTGCTCTGCCCGATGCGCAAGGGCGTCACGGGCACCGTCGAGCTGGGCCGCCGCCTGCAGGAGCGGCTCAACCCGCCGGGCGACGGGGTCGACGAGCACTGGTACGGCTCCTCGGTCTACCGGGCGGGCGACCGGGTCCTGCCCATCCGCAACAACTACGACAAGGGCGTCTTCAACGGTGAGACCGCCACGGTCACCGCCGTCGACCAGCGCGAGCGGCTGGTGGAGCTGCGCACCGACGACGGCCGCACGGTCGAGTACGCCTTCGGCGAGCTCGACGAGCTGACCCACGCGTACGCGATCAGCGTGCACCGCTCCCAGGGCAGCGAATACCCGTTCGTGGTCGCCCCGATCGTCGCCGAGTCGGGCGGCATCATGCTGCGCCGCAGCCTCCTCTACACGCTGGTGACCAGGGCCAAGTCGTGGGTGGTGCTGGTGGGCCGGCGCGAGGCCCTGGAGATGGCGGTCCACACCCTCGGCCGCAGACGCAACACCGCGCTGCCGCAGCGGCTGGCCCTCGCGCTGGCCTGACGGGTCAGATGCTGGGCCGGGTCGACTCGGGGTCGTGGGTCATGGCCTCGATGCGGTCCATCACCTCGTCGAGCCGGATGACGCCGGGGAGGTGCGGCCTGCGGCGCTGCCACGGGTGCGGCCCGGCCGGCGGGCGATACTCGACGCCGAGCGCGTCCAGCCGCCCCAGGTGGGCATCCAGGCGGCCGGGGAAGTCGTCCTGGGCGCCCCAGGCGATGTCGGCCAGCGCGCACGCCCTGGGCCACATCCGGTAGTCGAGGGTGCGCGGGTCGGGCACGCGCTCCGTCCAGAGCTGCGCCTGCACGCCGATGACCCGCTCACGCTCCCCCGGAGCCCAGTCGTCCGGGGCGGGGTCGAACGCGGCCACGTCGGCCACGGTGATCGTCTCGCCGATGGCCAGCGGCTCGTCGGGCGAGGCCGCCTCCGCGTAGTCGAAGTAGAGCGGGAAGACCGAGGTGGCCACCACGTCGTGGCCCGCGGCGGCGGCGCGGCGGGCCACGCCCTGCCCGCGCCACGGCATGACGACCGTGTCCGGCCGCAGCCCGCCGCTCACGAACGCCTCGTCCCACACCACCGCGCGGCTGCCCCGCTCGGCCAGCGCGTCGGCCAGCCGCCGCAGGAACCACGCCTGCAGGTCGTTGACCGTGGCCAGGCCGAGCGACTCGCGGTAGGCGTCGATCTCGGGCGAGGCGGCCCACTGGTCGAGCACCACCTCGTCGCCGCCGATGTGCACGTAGGGGGTCTCGCCCAGCGCCCCCAGCAGCTCGTCGAAGATCGTGGTGAGGAACTCGACCGTCGGCGGCAGCGGCGACAGGATGGCGGGGGAGATGCCCCACCGGTCGAGCACGTCATGCGGCTCGCCCGTGGCGCCCAGCGACGGGTAGGCGGCCAGGATCGCCGAGGCGTGTCCCGGCACGTCGATCTCCGGCACCACGGTCACCGCCCTGTCGCGGGCGTAGGCGGCGATCTCGGCCAGGTCGTCCAGGGTGTAGTAGCCGCCGTGCGGGATGCCGTCGAACGCCTCCGGCTGACCGTACGGGTGCACGGCCGAGCGCGGCCGGTGGGAGGACATCTCGTGCAGCAGCGGGTAGGCCCGGCTCTCCACCCGCCAGCCCTGGTCGTCGGCCAGGTGGAGGTGGAGGCGGTTGAGCTTGTGCAGCGCCATCAGGTCGACCAGCCGCATGACCTCCCGCTTGGGGAAGAAGTGGCGCGCCACGTCCAGGTGGAGCCCGCGCCACGGGAAGCGGGGTTCGTCCTCGATCCGCGCCCCGGGCACGGTCCACGACGTCGCGGCACCGTACCGGAAGGCCTCGTCGGGCAGCAGCTGGCGCAGCGACTGGGCGGCGTAGAACGCGCCCGCCCGGCCGCCGGCGGCGATCTCGACGCCGCGCGAGCCCACCGTCAGCCGGTAGGCCTCGCCGCCGAGCGAGGGGTCGAGCCGCAGGTCGATCGCGCCGTCGTCACCCGGCAGCAGGTCCAGCCCCGGCATCGCGGTGCGGACGGCGCCGATCAGGTCGGCCGGCCCCGAGACGGCGGCCCCGGCGGTCAGCTCGTAGGAGGCGGACAAGGGACGGCTGAGCTTCGGGCGAGGGATCATGACTTCAGATAGTGCTGCAAGCCGTTCGCCAGCGCCAGCGCGATCTTCTGGCGGAACGCCGGGTCGCGGAACTTCGCCGCCTCACCCGCGTTGCGCATGTTGCCGGCCTCGATGAAGACCTTCGGCACCGTCGACAGGTTGAGCCCGCCCAGGTCGCCCCGGTAGTCGAGCCCCTTCTTGCCGATGTAGGTGGAGTACGGCAGCCCGGTGCCCTCGCGGAAGGCGCCGCGCACGGCCTTGCCCAGCCTGGCCGAGGCGCCCACCACGGGGTCGACCGGGCCGCCGATCTTCTTCGGCATGATGACGTGGAAGCCGCGGTTTCCTGGGCTGGAGCCGTCGGCGTGGACCGAGATCGCGGCGTCGGCCTCGCTGCGGTTGCCGATCGCGGCCCGCTCGGTGATGCACGGGCCGACGCCGGTGTTGCTGGAGCGGGTGAGCTTCACCGTCGCGCCGCGGCTCCTGAGGATCTTGGCCATGCGCGTGGACACGTCCCAGTTGAAGGCCGCCTCGGAGTAGCCGCTGTTGGTGGAGGTGCCGGTGGTGTCGCAGGCCTTCCACTGGGTCAGCACGTTGACCTTGCGGTTGATTTCCTTCGGGGCGCGGGCGTTGCCTCCGTTGTGTCCCGGGTCGATGACGACGACCCTGCCGTCGAGCGGCCGCACGGAGGGGGCCTTCTCGGCGGGCCGGGCCGAGCCGGCCGACCGGGCGGGCTCGGCGGCCGTGGCGCTCGACGTGGGCCCGGCGTCCCGGCGCGCCATCTGGTCCGCCACGGGGGCACCGGGAACGGCGCCGCCGCACGCGGAGGCGACCAGGCCGCAGGCAGCGAGAAGAGAGGCGGGAAGCGCACGCATGCGCTCCAACTTACGGCAACCTCGTCCGCGGGGTGCGGAACGCCGCGAACCCGCTCACCACACGTGCTCGCCGACCTCCTGACGCTGGAGGAGGGCGGCCAGCTCCCGCGCGTCCTCGGCGTCCAGGCCGAGGACGACGCGGGGCCGGCCCCACGGGTGGTCGAGCGAGTGGGCGACGTAGCTGGCGACGGACTCCACGCCGACGTCGGTGCCCCGGCCCCGCCCGGCGCGCCACTGCGCCCAGGCGCGCTCGAGCTCGGCCGCGGCACGCTGGGCGCACGACACCAGTTCCGGATCACGCATGGCTGTCCCCCCGGATCAGATCGTGGCCGGACCGCAAGTCCGGCCACAATTAGCATGACCCTGGCGAGTTAACCGCCGGGCGGGGCGTCACGGAGCGTGTTGACCGACCTTTGACATCCTCTTAGGCAGGACCCGTGCTGCGCCGCACGATCAGCTCCGGTGTCACCTCGCGTAGCCGGGCGGCCTTGGCCGGCTCGGAGATGCGATCGCTCAGCAGCGCCGCGGCCGTCCGCCCCATCGCGCGCCGGGGCTGGTCGACCGAGGTCAGGGAGATGTGGTCCGACGCCGCCAGGTGGGTGTTGTCGTAGCCGATCACCGAGAGGTCTTCCGGCACCCGCAGGCCGAGTTCGGCCGCGGCGATCAGCACGCCGAGCGCGACCACGTCGTTGGCGGCGAAGATGGCGGTGGGCCTCGGTTCGCGGGTCAGCAGGGCGAGTGCCGCCGTCCTGCCGCCGTCCTCCGAGGCGTCCGCCGCCTCGACCATGATGTAGGGCGCCAGCGAGTGCCTGCGCATGGCCACGAGGTAGCCCTCGCAGCGGGAGGGGCGCGGGCCCTCAATGTGCGCGATGCGCTTGTGCCCGGCCGCGACCAGGTGGTCGATCGCCAGACGCGCGCCGTGCTGGTCGTCGTCGACCACGATGTCGACGCCGTCGAGCTCGATGTCACGTTCCCCGACGACCACCGTCGGGGTGTACGAGGTCGCCTCGATCAGGGTTTCGCTGGTGGGCGCGATGCCTAAGAGCACCAGCCCGTCGACCCGGAGTTCCAGGAAGGCCTCCACGGCCTCGTCCTCGAACGCCGGGTCCCACTGGCTGTTGCCGATCAGCATGCGCAGCCCGTCGCCGTGCAGGCTCTCCTGCAGGCCGTCGAGGAACTCGGCGTAGAACGGGTTGTGCAGGTCGGCGACGAGTGCGCCGACGAGGTGCGTGCGGCCTTCCACGAGGCTGCGCGCGACGGCGTTCGGCCGGTAGCCGAGTTCACGGGCCGCCTGCAGCACGGCCTGGCGCCGGTGCTCGCTCACGTGCGGGGATCCGCGCAGCACGAGTGAGACCAGCGATTTCGAGACGCCGGCTCGCTCGGCGACGTTGCGGATGGTGGGCCTTGGTCGAGGCAGCGCGTCTACCTCTCTCAGCTCGGTGATGGTCGATGACTTCACTGGCGGTCCTGGCATGTGTCTCCCCCGCGATGCGGATGTTGGGGCACCTGTACCACCAAACGATCGAGTTCGCCGCAGGGTACGGCCTGGGTTCCGGAAGCCCGTCATTGCCCGGATGTCCGCAGGTCGGCAAGGGATGAGGCCGGAGCGTTCAGAAGCTCGACGGCGTGCGACGACTGCGTTTCGACCGCGCGACGCTCAGTCGCGCATGGGTCCGCGCGCCTCGGCGGGCGGCGCGGGTGGCGTGGGAAGGAAACCGGGGAAGGATGGCGCCGGGCGGGCGGCGCCAACTCCCCTGTATGACGTCCGAGTCGTCACTGGGGTGGACCGGGCCACGCCGACCTGGCCCACCGTGAGAACCCCCCTGAGGTTGGTGACGACCCTGGTCTCACTCCGAGCGCTGCTGCGGAATCCCCGCCAGCAGTGCGCGAACCTCGGTCTCCCGGTAGCGCCGGTGACCGCCGAGGGTGCGGATCGACGTCAACTTGCCCGCCTTGGCCCACCGGGTGACGGTCTTGGGGTCGACCCGGAACATGGTGGCGACCTCGGCGGGCGTGAGCAGCGGCTCGGCCTCGGGTGTACGAGCTGACATTTGTGCGGCCTCTCCTCCGTGTGGACCGGCTTCGCGATCCTGCGACTGCCTTTGCGCGTGTCACGGATGTCCCTCTATGACCCAGAGCGTGCGGCTTTTCTGGGCCATATACGGCATCACCCGATGTGACCATACCGCCACGCAGAGCGATTGGCGAGCCCTTCTTTGACCCAACTGCCCGCCCCTGCGGCGATGTCACGCTCGGTGATTCTAGCGACACGTTTCGTGGTATCGCAGTGAAAACGGCAAACTACTCAGTTCGCAGAAGTGAGCAGCCGCGACTCATGACCTACTCATGCAGGTCAGACGGTCGTATTGGGGTTCAGTTGGAAGATTCCAGGAGTTGCATTGACTTCCAGCGAAGGATGACCCTCTGGTACATGGCATAGGCAAGCTCTTCTTGACCCGTGTCCAGCCCCGTCAGGGCCGCGGAAAGCTCCGCCACCGACTGGTCGGCCTGCAGCGCCTCGTCGTTCATCAGATGCACCAGGCCGCCGTAGTCGAGCTCCACCAGCGAGTGGGGGTGGAACTCCTCCAGCCACCGCGCCACGTCCTCCACGTCGAAGTTGGGCGCGGTGTCGCCGAGGTTGCGCCGCAGCACCTGCAGCGCCCGCGCGGCCCGCCTCCTGGCCTGGGCCATGGACGTGACGTAGATGAGGTTGCGCCCGGTGGCGGTCGTCACGTCCTGTCCGGGCACGGAGGCGCCGAGCACCAGCCAGCGCTCGTTGCCGTCGAACGGCACGAACCACGAGGGTGGCACGTGCCAGGCCGTGGTGCGGATGTGGGTGCGCAGTGCGTCGGAACCGGCGCCGCGCTTGTAGCGGTCGAAGTCGTCGGCCGTCTGCTCGGCGATGGCATTCGGGACGAACCGGTCCATCAGCTTCACAGGGACACTGCCCCGGAGCCTTGAGAAGGCCAGCCACGAGCGCAACCGGGTCTGCCAGGGGCAGACGTACAGACGGTCCTCGACACGCCGCAGGTAGGCGTTGGGGCTCTCCTGCGCGGGTACGACTTGAGGAGGCATGCCAAGCAGGCGCCTGACCGACTCCCCGTGCTCGGCTTGGAGCGCGTTGGCCCGGCGCGGACGGTCGCGAGAATCGGCATAGTCGGCCCAGACCTTGCGCTCGGATTCGGAGAACGCGGTCAGCGGCTCATAGACGCGGAGGTAGGCGGCATAGGGCAGCACGGAGGCATCGTGTCATGAAGCCAACCCGCCGTGCATCGTCGTGCCGACTACGCTTGAGTGATCTCCGCCGCGAAGGGGCGGCGGACCGGACAGGGAGTCACTACCGTGACCGACGTCTTCGGTGCGTCCCACAAGGACGTTCACGAGCAGGTCGTCTTCTGCGCCGACGAGCAGAGCGGCCTTCGCGCCATCATCGCCATCCACAACACCGCACTCGGCCCCGCTCTCGGGGGCACCAGGTTCTACCCGTACGAGAGCGAGCAGGCCGCCCTGGCCGACGTGCTCAACCTCGCCAAGGGCATGGCCTACAAGAACGCGCTGGCCGGCCTCGACCTCGGCGGCGGCAAGGCCGTCATCATCGGCGATCCCGCCCGCGACAAGAGCGAGCCGCTGCTGCGCGCGTACGGGCGCTTCGTCGAGTCGCTCGGCGGCCGCTACATCACGGCCTGCGACGTCGGCACCTACAGCGAGGACATGGACCTCATCGCCCGCGAGTCCCGCTTCGTCGTGGGCCGCACCGTCGCCCACGGCGGCGCCGGCGACTCCTCCATCCTGACGGCGTTCGGCGTTTTCCAGGGCATGCGCGCCTCGGCCGAGCGGGTCTTCGGCGCCCCGACGCTGCGCGGCAGGCGGGTCGGCGTCGAGGGCGTCGGCAAGGTCGGCCACCGCCTGGTCAGCCTGCTCCGCGACGACGGCGCCGACGTGGTGATCTGCGACGTCAGCGAGCGGGCGATCGACCGCGTCAAGCGGCTCCACCCCGAGGTCGACGTGGTCGCCGACGCGCGGGAGCTGACCGCGGCGGACATCGACGTGTTCGCGCCGTGCGCGCTGGGCGGGGTGCTCGACGACGCCACGGTGTCCACGCTGCGCGCCAAGGTCGTCTGCGGCGCGGCCAACAACCAGCTCGCCCACTCCGGCGTGGAGAAGCAGCTCGACGAGCGCGGCATCCTCTACGCACCCGACTACGTCGTCAACTCCGGCGGCGTGATCCAGGTGTCCGACGAGATCGGCGGCTTCGACATGGAGCGCGCCCGCGCCAAGGCGATGGGGATCTACGACACGACCCTGAAGATCTTCGCGATCGCGTCGGAGGAAGGCGTACCCCCGGCGGTGGCAGCGGATAGGCTGGCAGAGCGCAGAATGTCGGAAGTCGGGCGGATTAGGGGCATTTGGCTAGGGCGCTGACGCCCCGCGCTCATACGACGTACCGAGCTGGGCACAAAACAGGTACGGTAATAGGCGAACGATAGGCTGACGCCCGATGCAAGGGCGGCGTCAGCGTGTGGTGCGTTAGCGACGAGGGGTCGGGAGACGACCCCACACGAGGGGGTCGAGCCAATGGGGCGCGGCCGAGCAAAGGCCAAGCAGGTCAAGGTTGCTCGCCAGCTGAAGTACAACAGCGGTGGCACGGATCTCGACCGACTTCGCGACGAACTCGGGGTCGGAGACTCCAGCAACGACGACGCCGACGACCTCAACGACGAGCTGGCGGATCGCTATGCCGATTACGCCGACGACTACGGAGACGACGACGGCGGACGATCGTCCGGCCGCCGCTAGCCGTTCTCACTCTTCCCGTTGACCGTGGCGAGTGCCCGGCATCCGCCGGGCGCCCAGCCCGAAGCGCGCAAGCCCCACGGGCCACCCGTGGGGCTTCGTCACGCTCGCGTCGTGCCGGGTGAGAGGTGTACGTGTCCGGCGACACGGGATGGCCGGGCGCGATCAACCGGTAGCGCCCGGCACGCCGTGAGGCGTTCAGCGGTAGCGGGCGCGGCCCTCGCCGGGCACGACCTCGCCCAGCACCCACGCGGGCAGCCCGCGCCCTTCCAGCAGGCGGACCGCCTCGTCGGCGACCTCCGCCGGCACGATCGCCGCCATCCCGACACCCAGGTTGAACGTACGGTCGAGGTCGGCCTGCGCGATGCGGCCGTGGCCCGCCAGCACCTGGAAGATCGCCGGAGGAGTCCACGACGAGCGGTCGAGCACCGCGTCCAGATGGCCGGGCAGCGAGCGGGACACGTTGCCCTCCAGCCCGCCGCCGGTGATGTGCGCGTAGGCGTGCACCTCGACCGTGCGGGCCAGCTCCAGGCAGTCGAGCGAGTAGATGCGCGTCGGCTCCAGGAGCTCCTCGCCCAGCGGCCGGCCCAGCTCGGGCAGCTCCGCGTCGAGGGAGAGGTCGGCCAGCTTGAGCACGTGGCGCACCAGCGAGTAGCCGTTGGAGTGGACGCCCGACGACGCCAGCCCCAGCACCACGTCGCCCTCGCGGACCCGGTCGGGACCGAGCATCGCGTCGGCCTCGACGACGCCCGTGCCGGCGCCCGCCAGGTCGTACTCGTCGGGCCCCATCGCGCCGGGGTGCTCGGCCGTCTCGCCGCCCACCAGCGCCGCGCCCGCCAGCCGGCAGCCCTCGGCCACCCCGCCGACGATCTCCGCGACCCGCTCGGGCACGACCTTGCCGCAGGCGATGTAGTCGGTCATGAACAGCGGCTCGGCCCCGCACACCACCAGGTCGTCGAGGACCATGCCGACCAGGTCGACGCCGATCGTGTCGTGCTTGCCGTAGCGCTGCGCGATCATGACCTTGGTGCCGACCCCGTCGGTCGACGTGGCCAGCAGCGGACGCCGGTAACGCAGCAGCGCCGACGCGTCGAACAGCCCGGCGAAGCCGCTGGCGTCGTCGACCACCTCCGGGCGGCGCGAGCGGGCCACCTTGTCCTTCATCAGCGCGACCGCGCGCTCGCCCGCCTCGATGTCGACGCCCGCGGCCTCGTAGGTGGTCACGCCTTGCTCTCCAGGACGAACTTGCCGACGTTGTCTTCGTCGATCGGGATCGGGTAGGAGCCGTCGAAGCAGGCCCGGCAGAGCCGCTCGGCGGGGATCGTGGTGGCCTTGGTGAGCCCTTCGAGCGAGATGTAGCCAAGCGAGTCGGCGCCGAGCGAGGCCCGGATCTCCTCCACCGACAGCGAGCCCGCGATCAGCTCGGCGCGGGTGGCGAAGTCGATGCCGTAGAAGCACGGCCACGCGACCGGCGGCGACGAGATCCGTACGTGCACCTCGCTCGCGCCGGCCTCCCGCAGCATCTTCACGATGGCCCGCTGGGTGTTGCCGCGCACGATCGAGTCGTCGACCACGACCAGGCGCTTGCCCTCGACGACCTCGCGCAGCGGGTTGAGCTTGAGCCGGATGCCGCGCTGGCGGATCGTCTGCGACGGCTGGATGAACGTGCGGCCGACGTAGGAGTTCTTCACCAGGCCCTGGCCGTAAGGGATGCCGCTCTCCTGGGCGTAGCCCACGGCGGCGGGGGTGCCGGACTCGGGCGTCGGGATCACCAGGTCGGCCTCGACCGGATGCTCGCGGGCCAGCACCCGGCCCACCTCGACCCGGGTGACCTGCACGCCGCGCCCGGCGATGGTCGTGTCGGGGCGGGCGAGGTAGACGTACTCGAACAGGCAGCCCTTGGGCTCCGCCAGCGCGAACCTGCGCGAGCGGACGCCGCGCTCGTCGATCGTGAGCAGCTCGCCCGGCTCGATCTCGCGGACGAACGTGGCGCCGACGATGTCGAGCGCCGCCGTCTCCGACGCCACCGCCCAGCCGCGCTCCAGCCTGCCCAGCACGAGCGGGCGGATGCCCTGCGGGTCGCGCGCGGCGTAGAGCGTCGTCTCGTCCATGAACACCAGTGAGTACGCGCCCTTGACCTGCGGCAGCAGCTCGGCGGCGGCGTCCTCGACGGACCGGCTGCGATCCTGCGCGAGGAGCGTGGTGAGCACGTCGGTGTCGGTGGTCGCCCGGGTCGTGCCGGGCTCCAGACGCTGGGCCAGCGCCGGGGTGTTGATCAGGTTGCCGTTGTGGGCCAGGGCGAGCCCGCCCACGTCGGTCGAGCTCAGCGTGGGCTGCGCGTTCTCCCACACGCTGGAACCGGTCGTGGAGTAGCGGCAGTGGCCGATGGCCAGGTGGCCGCGGAGGGTGCCGAGCACGGACTCGTCGAAGACCTGGGCCACCAGGCCCATGTCCTTGTAGACGAGGATGCGGCTGCCCTCGCTGACCGCGATGCCCGCGGACTCCTGGCCGCGGTGCTGCAACGCGTACAGCCCGTAGTAGGTGAGTTTGGACACTTCCTCGCCTGGCGCCCAGACGCCGAACACGCCGCAGGCGTCTTTCGGCGCGCGGTCGTCGGGGTCCAGGTCATGGCCGAGCCGGCCGTCGCCCTTCAGCACGTAGTTCAGTCTAGGTCGGCCGGCTTCGTGCTCGCACACCCGGGGTGCGTCCTCGCCGGACCGCGCCCGTTTGGACGGAAGATGACCGGGGGGTTACCCGTGTCGTCAGGTTTCAAGTGCCGCTCCTGCGAAAAGGTGAAGTATCCGGCATGCAGACCCCGTCGGGAGAGCGGAACGTGACCACACCTGGCGACCCGAACGACCACCCCGAACCGGACCGCCCCTGGTGGGCCGAAGGCGCCCCGGATGACCCCGCGGACGAGCGTCCTCAGGGGGACGCCGGCGATGACGGCGGCCGGACGGAGGAGCCCGGCGAGGGTGAGGAACCTCTCGCTCCGAAGCCTCCCGTCGTGCCCGAACCCGACCGGCCCTCCCGCCCCGGTCCGGGTCCCGTGGAACCGGAACCCTCGCCCGGTCCGGGTCCCGTGGAACCGGAACCCTCGCCCGGTCCGGGTCCCGTGGAACCCGAACCCTCGCCCGGTCCGGGTCCCGTGGAACCCGAACCCTCTCCGGGTCCCGTTCCTGGGGAACCCTCTCCGGGGCCGGCGCCCGGGGGAGGGCCTGGGGAGCCGCGGCATCCGGACCTGCCCGAATCACCGGAGACGCCGCCACCCGCCCAGGTGCCCGACGAGAGTGACACCGAGCGGACGGCGGTGTTCGAGGTCCCGCCCCGGGACGATGACAAGGGCCGCGCCTATCCCACCCCCGGCGGCACTCCGCCGTACCCCGGGTGGGAGGGCACCTCCGAGGACCAGCCCACCACCCCCGGTGCCCGGCCCCCGTCCCGCTACGAGGAGCCCGAGGACCGCACCCCGTCCCGCTTCGAGGAGCCCTCCACGGGTGAGCCCCTGCCGTTCGCGGAACCTCCGTACGAGAGCGGTCCCGACGTCCCTCGTCCCGGCCGGCCGGAGGGGGACGAGCCTCACGGCGCGCGTCCGGGTCGTCCGGAAGGCGAGTCCTACGGCGCGCACCGTCAGCAGCCCGGCAGCGGTCCGCAGGCCTACGGCGCCCACCGTGTCCCGCCGCCCGATGACACTCCCAGGTACGGCGAGGACTGGCCCGAGGGCGAAGCCGGTGCAGCTCCCGGACAGCGCCCCGCCACCGGCGAGGGCCCGGGCCCACGCGGGCCCGAGCAACCGCCGTACTGGGCGCACGGCGAAGGCCGCGGGGCCTTCGCCGACAGCGGAAAGCGTCCCGAGAGCGGAGAACCCACCGGCGGCCGTCCGCCCTCCGAGGGCCGACCCACCGCCCCCGGAGCCACCCCACCACACGAAGGAACTGCAGAAGGAGCCCCCGAGCCGCACGGCGGACCGGAGCGCGGAGCGCCGCCTCACGGGGGGCCGGAGGGCGCGGAGTCACCTCAGGGCGGGCCGGAGCGCGGAGGCTCGCCGTACGGAAGACCGGAGGGGGCGGAGTCGCCTCAGGGCGGGCCGGAGCGCGGAGGCTCGCCGTACGGCAGACCGGAGGGGGCGGAGTCGCCTCAGGGCGGGCCGGAGCGCGGAGGCTCGCCGTACGGCAGACCGGAGGGGGCGGAGTCGCCTCAGGGCGGGCCGGATGGCACGGAGCCGCCGTACGGCAGACCGGAGGGGGCGGAGTCGCCCTACGGGAGGCCGGAGGGTGGGGCGTCGCCTTATGGAGGGCCGGCGTCGCCGTACGGGGGGCCGTCGCCGTACGGGGGAGCCGGGGGTGGGCCGTACGGGGAGCAGGGGCCTGTGCCGGGGACGTCGCCGTCGAGTCCGTACGGGGGGCCGCCGGGTGGGGGACCGGGGTACGGCGAGTGGCAGGCCGCGCAGCCCGGGAGCGGGCTGGCGACCGCGTCGCTGGTGCTCGGGGTGGCGAGCCCGTTCCTGGTGTTCGTGTGCTTCATCGGCCTGCTCACGGCGATCCTGTCGATCGTGTTCGGCATCGTGGCGCTGGTCCGGCGGGTGGGCAAGGGCAGGGCGATCACCGGGATCGCCTTCAGTGTGCTGGCGTTGCTGGTGTTCGGCGCGGTGTCCCTCTGGTTCTGGGACATCGTGCAGGATTGCGGCCGGTTGCCCCAGGGCCTCGCGGACCGGTGCTTCGAGGAGCGGATCCCGTGGATGCGGGGCCCGCGCTAGACCGGCAGGTGGGCTGACAGGTCGGCGCGGGCGCCGCTGGCCGAGACGGTGCCGGCGGCCACCGCTTCCGCCCAGGTGAGGCGGCCGGTGGCCAGCTCGATCCAGGTGCGCGGGTCGGTCTCGACGACGTTGGGCGGGGTGCCGCGGGTGTGGCGGGGGCCGGCGATCGCCTGGACGGCAGCGTACGGGGGGACGCGGACCTCGACGGTGCGGCCGGGCGCGGCGGTGACGAGCCGGTCGAGCAGGTGGCGCACGACCAGGCGGGCCGCTGAGCGCTCGGGCTGGAGGCCGCGGTCGTAGGCGGCGAGCACGGCGGCGACGAGCGCCCCCGTGAGGGCGTCGGCGGGCCCGTCGTAGGGCGGCCGGTCGAGCGCGACGAGCTGGTCGTCGAGGGCGGATCTCAGCTTCTCGGGGTCGATTCTGCGTGGTGGCACCGCCCCATTGTCCTCTGACGGGCGACGGTAAAGCGTTCATCGAGGCGGTGGGGTTCGTTCATCTCGGGTTGGTGCGGTGACCGTAACGTCCCGGCGGGAGAACCGCGCAACCTTGGAGGACCCTGTGGCGAACCTGTCGCCGCGCCGGCTGCTGCCGCTGCTTTCCACCCCGCACAAGGGTGGCCGATCCGCGATGACCTGTCAGTTCCGATGCGGCAACCAGTGCGCGCACGACGTGGCCAACACCAGCGGTAACCCGTACTTCGGCGAGGTGGCCGAGCAGGCGCTGTCCCGCCGGGGCGTGCTGCGCGCCGGTGCGCTGGGCGCGCTGGTGGCCGGCGCCGGCGTGACGATGGGGGCGGCCCCGGCGATGGCCGACCCGGGCAGGTCCGGCCCCCCGCGTGGCAAGGGCGGGCTCGGCTTCGAGCCGGTGGCGCCCAATAAGGCTGACGCGCTGACCGTGCCCAAGGGGTACAGGTCGTCGGCGGTGGTGCGCTGGGGTGACCCGGTGCTGCCGGGCGCGCCCGCGTTCGACTTCGACAACCAGACGGCCGAGGCGCAGGCCATGCAGTTCGGCTACAACTGTGACTACGTGACGCTCTTCGAGATGAACCGCAACCGCGGGCTGCTGTGGGTGAACCACGAGTACACCGACGAGAACCTGATGTTCCGCGGTTACACCGACGGGACGGCGGCCACCGAGGAGCAGATCAAGATCGCGATGGCGGCCCACGGCGGCTCGGTGGTCGAGGTGGAGCGGGTCCGCAACACGGGCGAGTGGAAGCTCGTCACCAACGGGCGCCGCCGCTACAACCGGCGGATCACGGTGTCGACGCCGATGCGGTTCTCCGGTCCGGCCGCCGGCAGCGACCTGCTGAAGACGGCCGCCGACCCCAAGGGCGTCAAGCCGGTCGGCATGCTCAACAACTGCGCCGGCGGCACCACCCCGTGGGGCACGGTGCTGACCGCCGAGGAGAACTTCAACCAGTACTTCGTCAACGGTGACAAGGTCCCCGAGGCGCAGAAGCCGTACATCACCCGCTACAGCATCCCGTCGGGCACCGCGGGCCGCCGGTTCGACCGGATCGAGGAGCGGTTCGACCTGGAGAAGCACCCGAACGAGGTCAACCGGTTCGGCTGGATCGTGGAGATCGACCCGTTCGACCCGGACTCGACCCCGATCAAGCGGACCGCGCTGGGCCGCTTCGCGCACGAGGCCGCGACGACGACGATCTCCCGTGACGGCCGCCTGGTCGCCTACATGGGCGACGACTCGCGCTTCGAGTACGTCTACAAGTTCGTCTCC
Organism: Nonomuraea sp. C10; assembly: GCF_008017515.1. NCBI lineage: Bacteria > Bacillati > Actinomycetota > Actinomycetes > Streptosporangiales > Streptosporangiaceae > Nonomuraea > Nonomuraea sp. C10. Next base: position 270,170 of record NZ_VPFF01000003.1, on the reverse strand, counting down.
AAGGGCCGCTACATCAAGGGTCACGACCGGCACAACCGCACCCTGCTGGACGAGGGCACGCTGTACGTCGCCAGGTTCACCGGCGACAGCCCGAAGGAGGAGCTCGACGGCTCGGGCAGGCTGCCGTCGGACGGCGCCTTCGACGGCTCGGGCGAGTGGATCCCGCTGGTGAGCGGCGACAGGTCGTTCGTCGAGGGCATGACCGCCGCGGAGGTGCTGGTCTACACCCGCGCCGCCGCCGACAAGGTGTCGGCCACCAAGATGGACCGCCCCGAGGACATGGAGCGCAACCCCGTCACCGGCGGCGTCTACATCGCGCTGACCAACAACTCCAACCGCACCCCGGCCCAGGTGGACGAGGCGAACCCGCGGGCCGCCAACAAGCACGGCCACGTGGTGGAGCTGATCGAGCAGCGCGACGACGCGGCGGCCAAGAAGTTCTCCTGGTCGGTCCCGCTGGTCTGCGGCGACCCGAACGACCCCTCGACCTACTTCGCCGGGTTCGACAAGACCAAGGTGTCGCCGATCTCCTGCCCGGACAACCTGGCCTTCGACCCCGACGGCAACCTGTGGATCTCCACTGACGGCAACGCCCTCGGCACCAACGACGGCCTGTTCGTGATGCCGGTCAAGGGCAAGGAGCGCGGTTACGTACGCCAGTTCCTCACCGTGCCGGTCGCCGCGGAGACCTGCGGCCCGCTGATCAGCGACGACCAGCTCAGCGTGTGGGTCGCGGTGCAGCACCCCGGCGAGGCGGACGGCGCGACGCCCGACCGGCCCGCCAGCCGCTGGCCTGACGGCGAGGGCAGCCAGCCGCGGCCGTCGGTGGCCGTGGTCTGGCACGAGCGCGGCAAGAAGATCGGCGCTTGACCTAAAGAGAGGTTCAGGTTTTAGCCTCCATGCCATGAGCATGGAAGTGACTGCCTGGCATCAGCTGTATTCACTGAACAACGAACCGGAGCGTCGCCAGATCTCGAAGGCGACGCTCCGCCGCGTGTGGGGGTTCGCCCGGCCGCACCGCCGGAAACTGACGCTGTTCCTGGGCCTGAGCGTGGTGATGGCGGCGCTGGCGGTGGCCCCGCCGGTGCTGGCCGGCCGGGTGCTCGACGCGATCGGCGCGGGCGAGCCGGTGGGCGTGGTGGTCGGGCTGGCGGGCCTGATCGCCGGTCTGGCCCTGGCCGAGGCGGGGCTGGGGCTGGTGGCCCGCTGGCTGTCGGCCGGCCTGGGGGAGGGCCTGATCCTGGACCTGCGCACGGCGGTCTTCGACCACGTGCAGCGCATGCCCGTCGCGTTCTTCACCAGGACGCGTACGGGCGCGCTGGTGAGCAGGCTGAACAACGACGTGATCGGGGCGCAGCGGGCGTTCACCGACACGCTCTCCGGCGTCGTGGGCAACGTGGTGACGCTGGTGCTGGCGATCACCGTCATGATCTCGCTGTCGTGGCAGATCACGCTGCTGGCGCTGCTGCTGCTCCCGGTGTTCGTGCTGCCGGCCCGCCGCATGGGCACCAGGATCGCCCGGTTGCGGCGGGAGGCCGCCGACCACAACGCGGCCATGGGGTCCCAGATGACCGAGCGCTTCTCGGCGCCGGGGGCGACGCTGGTGAAGCTGTTCGGCCGGCCTGTCAGGGAGTCGGCCGAGTTCGCGGCGCGGGCCGGGCGGGTACGCGACATCGGGGTGCGCACGGCCATGACCCAGTCGGCGTTCATCACCGCGCTGACGCTGGTCTCGTCGCTGGCCCTGGCGCTGGTCTACGGGCTGGGCGGCTTCTACGCGCTGGCCGGGCGGCTGGACGCGGGCTCGGTGGTGGCGCTGGCACTGCTGATCACCCGGCTCTACTCGCCGCTGACCGCCCTGGCCAGCGCCCGGGTGGACGTGATGAGCGCGCTGGTCAGCTTCGAGCGCGTCTTCGAGGTGCTCGACCTGGAGCCGCTGATCAAGGAAAAACCGGACGCGCGGGCCGTGCCCGAAGGGCCGGTGTCGATCGAGTTCGACGACGTGCGCTTCGCGTACCCGTCGGCGGACAAGGTGTCGCTCGCCTCGCTGGAGGAGGTGGCCGCGCTCGACACCCGCGGCGGCGTCGAGGTGCTGCACGGCGTCTCCTTCACCGCCGCGCCCGGCCAGACGGTCGCCCTGGTGGGCTCGTCGGGCGCGGGCAAGTCGACGATCGCCCAGCTCATCCCGCGGCTGTACGACGTGGACTCGGGCGCGGTGCGGATCGGCGGCGTGGACGTGCGCGACCTGGCCGCCGACTCCATCAGGGGGACGCTCGGCATGGTCACCCAGGACGGTCACCTGTTCCACGACACGATCAGGAACAACCTGCTGTTCGTCAGGCCGGACGCCGCCGAGGAGGAGCTGTGGGACGCGCTGCGCCGGGCCAGGCTCGGCGACCTGATCGAGTCCCTGCCCGACCGGCTGGACACGGTCGTGGGCGAGCGCGGCTACCGGCTGTCGGGAGGCGAGCGCCAGCGGCTGACGATCGCCCGGCTGCTGCTGGCCGGGTCGCGGGTGGTCATCCTGGACGAGGCCACGGCCGCGCTCGACTCCACCAACGAGGCGGCCGTGCAGGAGGCCCTGGCCGAGGCGCTCGACGGGCGCACCGCGGTGGTGATCGCGCACCGGCTGTCCACGATCCGCGCCGCCGACGTCATCCTGGTCATCGAGGACGGCCGGGTGGCCGAGCGCGGCACGCACGCCGAGCTGCTCGCCGCCGGCGGCCGCTACGAGGAGCTGTACCGCACCCAGTTCGCCGAGCCCGTCGTCGCCGTGTGAAGCCGTGGCCTAGCGGCGGGGGGAGCGGGCCAGGGCGGCCAGGGCGGCGCCGGCCAGGGCGACCGCGAACAGCACCGCGTACGTCCGCTGGAAGCCGGCCATGAGCTGGTCGAGCGCCACCGGTGAGAGCCGTGAAAGCGTCCCGGCGTACACCTGGGCCCGGACCTCGGGGCCGACGGCGCTGCCGAGCACGCTCAGCGACAGCCCGACGCTGAGCACCACGCCGACGTTCATCACCATGAGCCGGAATCCGTTCACCACGCCCAGGCTCCCGCTCGGCAGCGCGCCCATCACCTGGGTGGTGTTGCCGGTCAGGAAGGTCCCGCTGCCGCAGCCGGCCACGAACAGCCCGAGCCCGATCACCCAGTACGGGGTGCCGGGGTCGGTCGCCAGCAGGAGCGCGCCGAGCCCGGCGGAGCTCATCAGGGCCCCGCCGATGCTCAGCGCGTACGGCGACACCCTGCGCCCGAGCGCGCCCACGATCGGCGAGGCCAGCCCCATGCCCACCGGCACCGGCAGCACGCTCAGCCCGGCCTCGAAGGGACCGAGCCCTCTGGCCGCCTGGAAGTAGAGCGCCACCACGAGGATCAGCGAGGCCCTGGCGACCGCGTTGCAGAAGGAGGCCAGGTTCGCGCAAGCCAGCATCCGCCCGCCGAACAGGCGCAGGTCGAGCACCGGGTGGGCGGCCCGCCGCTCCACGATCACGATCAGCGGCACCAGCAACGCGAACACGCCGGCCCCGGCCAGCACCACCGGGCTGGTCAGCCCGCCCGACCCGGCCTCCGACAGGGCCAGCAGCACCGCCGACAGGGCCGCGAACACCAGCGCGTTGCCCAGCGCGTCCACCGGGCGCCGGGGCCCGCGCGGCATCTTGCGCAGCGTGACCGCTCCCCAGACGACCGCGGCCAGCCCGGCGGGCACGTTGACCCAGAAGATCCACTGCCAGCCCGCGGTGGACGCGATCAGCCCGCCCAGCGTGGGCCCGGCGAGCTGGGCGACCGACAGGGTGCCCATGTAGACGCCCATGCCCTGGCTCAGCCGGTCGGGCGGGAAGGCCTCGGTGATGATGACGGTGCCGTTGGCCAGGATCATGGCCGCGCCCACGGCCTGCAGCACCCGCATGGCGACCAGGAACCACACGTCCGGCGAGAACCCGGCCAGCAGCGAGGCCAGGGTGAACAGGGCGAACCCGGCCAGATAGACCTCCCGCCGGCCGAGCAGGTCGGCGACCCGGCCGAAGAACATCAGGCTCGCGGTGTTGGTCAGGAGGAAGGCCAGCAGGATCCACCCCGACTGGAACGGGGTGGCGTGGAAGTGGCGCACGACGGTGGGGAGCGCCACGTTGAGCGTGCTGCCGGCCATGCCGATGAGGATCAGCCCCAGACTGGTGACCGAGCACACACGCCACGCGTAACGTAACCGGGCCTGATCGGGGGAGACGGCGACCATGCCTTCCACTATGACGTACGACGTACGCCCGCGGTCAGCTGGGTGAGGGATATTCTAGAATTCTGTTCACCGAGCGCGTTTGCGCAGTCCCTCCAGGTCGTGGATGACCACCCGGCGCCGCCCGGTCTCGATCAGCCCGCGGTCGCGTAACGTGCGCAGCGCCTTGCTGACCGCCTCCCTGGACGCGCCCGTCCACCCGGCGAGCTCGTCCTGCGACAGCGGCAGCGCCACCCGCACCCCGCTGTTGGTCTTCTCGCCGTAGCGCTCGGCCAGCTCGATCAGCCGGGTGGCCACCCGGCCCGTGGTGTCGAACGCGCCGTACTCGATGCGCTTGCGGTCGGAGTCGCGCAGCCGGTCGGTGACCATCCGCATGAGCAGCACCGCGATCCGCCCGTGCTCCTGGAGGAAGCCGGGGAAGTCGCGGACGACGATGCCGGAGATGGGCTCCAGCGCCGTCACCGTGGCCGAGCGGGGCGAGCCGTCGATGCTCGACATGTCCCCGAGCAGCCCGCCCGCCCCGCGCACGGCCAGCACCACCTCGGTGCCGCCGCTGGTGTGGGAGGACACCTTGACCCGGCCCTCGGTCAGCACGAGCACCCAGTCAGATGTGTCGCCTTCCGACATGACCGTCGCCCCGCGGTCCCACCTGCGCGGCCGGCCGGCCGCGCGCAGGGCCTCGATCTCGTCGTCGGTGAGCATGGAGAGGAACTCGCCCGGCTCTGCCTTCATGCGCCCGATTATGTCCGTACGACGAGCGTCGTAGCTATCGCATTGACGTGAGAACGTACGCCTCGACGAGTTCCTGCTTGCCCTTCAGGCTCAGCTTGCCCAGCGGCCGCACGGTGACGCCGTCGCCGAGACCCTTGAGCGTGGCCGAGCCGATCACCACCGTGCCGGGTTCGGCCAGCGACTCCAGCCGGGAGGCGACGTTCACGCAGTCGCCCATCGCGTTGAAACCGCGCAGTTCCGGGCTGCCGATGTTGCCCACCAGCGCCGGCCCGGTGTTGACCCCCACCCGGAACGTCGGCCACGGCTCCTGGCCGGTCCGCCGCCACGCCATCTCCTCGGCCACCTCGGCGGCGGCCCGCTGCATCGCCAGCGCGGCCGCGCAGGCGGCCTTGGCGTGCCCTTCCTGCGTGGCCGGGGCGTTGAACAGGGCCAGCATCGCGTCGCCGACGAACTGCACGATCGTGCCGCCGTTGGAGAGGACGCACGGCACCGCGGCCGTGTGGTAGCGGTTGAGCATCTCCACGATCTCGCCCGGCGCGACCCGTTCGGAGAACGAGGTGAACCCCTTCAGGTCGGCGAAGAGCGCGGTGACCTCCTTGACCTGGCCGCCCAGCTCGGCCTGGGCCGGGTCGGCGAGCAGCGCGTTCGCCACGTCGGGCGACATGTACTGCCGGAAGAGCGTGTGCAGCTCGCTGTAGAGGCGGGCGTTCTCCAGCGAGATGGACAGCTGCCCGGCCAGGGTGGCGGCCAGCGCCTCGTCCTGCTCGGTGCGGCCGATCGGCACCTCCAGCACACCGGCCAGCCGGTTCTTGACGGTCAGCGGGAAGGCGATGCGGCCGTCCCCCCTGACGGGGACGTCGCCGGGGAACTCGTACGAGCGCGACCCGATCTGCGCCTGACCGTCGGACACCAGCCCGATCCGCACGTCACCGTACGCCTGCCTGACCCGGTCCAGCGCCGCGGCCAGCAACGCCTGCTCCGGCAGGCCGACGCGGGTCTGGGCGCTCACGTCGACGAGCGCGCCCAGCCGCTCGGACAGCTCGCGCTCGTCGGCCAGCGCCCGGCCCGCCCGGTCGAGCACCGCCGCCTGGCCCTCGCTCAGCCGGAACTTGCCCGACAGCCGGGAGGCGGCCAGTGGCTCGCCCCGCCGCACGTGCTCGACCAGCTCCTCCAGCGCGCGGTCGTAGTCGCGCTGGATGCGCCGCACGGTCGCCGAGAGCGCCACCGAGTCGAACAGGCCCGCGCTCGACCCCTCCCGCCTGAACTGCAGGTAGGCGCTGTAGGCGACGAACCCGAAGGCGAACGTCAGCAGGACATGCCACTCCCACCAGGTCAGGTGCCAGTTGAGCTGCGGCATCCCGGCGATCATGCACTCGGCCAGCAGCGCGTACGCCGTGATCAGGCTGATCAGCATGGCCGACGGCCGCCGCCTGTGGAGCACGAACATCATCACGGCGGCCGCCGCGTAGAGCGCCAGCCCCGGCACCGACAGCCACACCACCCAGACCACCGGGTCCGTGAGCGGCGGCCGGCTGAGCGGCGTCACGTCAGGGACCAGCGAGGCCAGCCCCCACAGCGCCATGAACCCGAAGAGCACGCCGCGGATCACGTGCTGCGCCCTGAACACCTGGCCGGCCGCCCGCTCGCCCAGCGGCAGCGCCGAGGCGAACGCGAACCCGGAGGCGATCGTCAGCCCGACCGTCTGCCCCAGGTCGAAGCCGAGCGACCCGGTGGGCAGGATCACCTTCGGGGTGGCCAGCCCGTGCAGGAAGAAGAAGCCCGCGCTGCTGATGAACACCATGGAGACCAGGAACAGGCGGGCGTCCTGCCGCTTGCGCGAGGCCTCGCTGATGAGCGTGCCGAGCCCGACGTTCAGCCCGGCGACGATCACGATCATCCAGAAATGGCTGGGGTTGTGCTGCCACTCGACGTTCAGGTGCGGCTGCGCGAGCAGCAGCCAGAACCCGAGCAGCGGCAGCGAGAGGTGGATCACCCAGACGACCCCGCGCACCGGCTGGGTGGCGGGAGGAAGGTAAGGCGCGGGCGTCGGCACGCCCTGATTATCCCCGCGGGACCGGGCCTGCCAATGCGTCTTTTTACGCGCATCAACCTTCATGACAGGTCAAGTAACGTCAGAACATATTGTCACGCACTGTTTCGTAATCGACACGTTATGTGAGAGCTGTCATCCATTGGAACGGTTGACGCGTGAGAACCATGAGCAACATCCGTACCTGAGAGGGACCATTCGATGAAGATTCTGCGCGTGGCCGCGGTGGGCGCGCTGGCCGCCTCACTTCTCACCGTGGGGGGCGCCGCCACCGCCTCTTCCGCCACCACCGCCGCCGCGGCCGGCGAGGTCACGGCCTGCGTGCACAAGAAGTCGCGGTACGTCCGGATCATCAACGCGTCCGGCAAGTGCAAGCCGGCCGAGATCCGGATGAAGATCGGCGGTGGCGAGACGGTGACCCAGACCGCGGTCACGTCCGGTCCCAAGGGCGACACCGGGGCGCAGGGCCCCAAGGGTGACACCGGCGCCCAGGGGCCGCGCGGCATGCGCGGCCCCCAGGGCAAGCAGGGCGCCCAGGGCCCGAAGGGCGACACCGGGCCGCAGGGCCCGAAGGGGGAGCAGGGCCCGAAGGGTGACACCGGCCCGGCCGGTCCCAAGGGTGACAGCGGCCCGGCGGGGCCGAAGGGTGAGAAGGGCGACAAGGGTGACACCGGGCCGGCGGGTCCCCAGGGCAAGCAGGGCGTCCCGGGACCGAAGGGCGAGAAGGGCGAGCCGGGCAGGGACGGTAAGGACGGCGGCGGCAGCTTCACGACCTACACCAAGACCCAGCAGTTCTCCCGCAACGGCGCCAGCGCCAACTGCCACCAGGGTGACCTGGCGACCGGCGGCGGCTTCGCCGTCAGCTCGGGCACGCAGGTCATCGCCAGCGCCCCCACCGGCCCCGGCACCTGGACCGTCACGATCCAGGGCCAGGGCCAGACGAGCGGCACCGTCTACGTGGTGTGCCTGAAGAAGAGCTCCTGACACACCGAAAGGGCCGGTACGGGGCGCGTACCGGCCCTTTCTCGCGTCCGGTCTCAGCCGAAGAGCGCCGGCAGCGTGGCCGCGTGCGTCTCCCGCAGCTCCTCGACCGGCACCTCCAGCACGCCCTCGACCACCAGCGACGTCCCGCCGGTGACGCCCAGCCCGTAGCACGGCACGTCGTGCTCGGCGCAGAGCTTGGCCAGGTCGTCGAACGCCTCCGGCCGCACCACGACCAGAGCCCTGGCCGCCGACTCGCTGAACAGCTCGGTGAACGGGTCGCCGGTGAGCGTCACCCGGGCGCCCACGCCGCGCGCCATGCAGGACTCCGCCAGCGCGATGGCCAGGCCGCCGTCGGACAGGTCGTGTGACCCCTCCAGCAGGCCCCGCGCGGCCGCCGTCACCAGCACCCGGCCCAGCCCCTGCTCGGCCTCCAGGTCCGCCTCGGGCGGCAGGCCGCCCAGGTGGCCGTGCTCGACGTGCGCCCACTCCGAGCCGCCGAACTCGGCCCGCGTCTCACCCAGCAGCGCCACCCGCAGACCCTCGCCGGTGAACCCGGTCGGCACCCGCCTGGCCACGTCGTTGATCACGCCGAGCACGCCGACCACCGGGGTCGGATTGATCGCCGTCGACCCGGTCTGGTTGTAGAAGGACACGTTGCCGCCGGTCACCGGCACGCCCAGGATCCGGCAGGCGTCGGCCAGGCCGCGCACCGCCTCGGCGAACTGCCACATCACCTCGGGGTCCTCCGGCGAGCCGAAGTTGAGGCAGTTGGTGACGGCCAGCGGCCTGGCGCCGGTGACGGCCACGTTGCGGTACGCCTCGGCCAGCGCGAGCTGCGCCCCCGCGTACGGGTCGAGCTTGGCGTAGCGGCCGTTGCCGTCGGTCGACAGCGCGATGCCGCGGGTGGTCGGCTCGGCCCCCTCGATGTCCTCCGCCACACGCAGCATCCCCGCGTCCGCGGGCTGGGCGAGGACCGTGTTGGAGCGTACGTACCGGTCGTACTGGCCGGTCACCCACTCCTTCGACGCCAGGTTGGGCGAGCCGAGCAGCCGCAGCAGCGTCGCGCGCAGGTCGGACGGGCGCTCCAGCCGGTCGGGGGTGTCGGCGTTGAGCGCCGCCTGCCCCGACGGCTCGTGGTAGGGGCGCTCGTAGACCGGGCCGTCGTCGGCCGCGGTGCCCGGCGGGATGTCGACGATGACCTCGCCGTTCCAGGTCATCACGAGCCGGCCGGTGTCGGTCACCTCGCCGATCACGGTGGCGGGGACGTCCCACTTCTCGCAGATCGCCATGAACGCCGGGATGTCGGAGGGCCGGACGACGGCCATCATCCGCTCCTGCGACTCGCTCATCAGGATCTCCTCCGGGCGCAGGGAGGGATCGCGGAGCGGGACCAGGTTGAGGTCGACGTCCATGCCGCCGGTGCCCTTGGCGGCCAGCTCCGTGGTCGCGCAGGACACGCCGGCCGCGCCGAGGTCCTGGATGCCGACGACCACGTCGGCCGCGTACAGCTCCAGGCAGCACTCGATGAGCAGCTTCTCCATGAACGGGTCGCCCACCTGGACGGCGGGCCGCTTGGCCGCGGACTCGTCCTCGAACGTCGCGCTGGCCAGCACGCTCGCGCCGCCGATGCCGTCGGGGCCCGTCGAGGCGCCGAAGAGGACCACCTTGTTGCCCGGCCCCGGCGCGGTCGCCAGCTTGATCTGGTCCTTGCGCAGCAGGCCCACACAGAGCGCGTTGACCAGCGGGTTGCCGATGTAGCACGGGTCGAAGACGACCTCGCCGCCGATGTTGGGCAGGCCGAGGCAGTTGCCGTAGTGGCTGATGCCCTCCACCACGCCAGGCAGCACCCGGCGGGTGTCGGCCTGGTCGGCGCCGCCGAACCGCAGGGAGTCCATCACCGCGATCGGCCGCGCGCCCATCGACATGATGTCGCGGACGATCCCGCCGACGCCGGTGGCCGCACCCTGGTGGGGCTCGACGTACGAGGGATGGTTGTGCGACTCGATCTTGAACGTGGCGGCCCAGCCGTCGCCGATGTCGACCACGCCCGCGTTCTCGCCCATGCCCACCAGCAGGGCGTCGGAATGCGGAGCCTTGGTGGCGAACTGCTTGAGATGCACCTTCGACGACTTGTACGAGCAGTGCTCGGACCACATGACGCTGTAGATGGCCAGCTCGGAGCCGGTCGGGCGGCGGCCCAGGATCTCGCGGACCCGGTCGTACTCGTCCTGCTTCATGCCCAGCTCGGCGAAGGGCATCGGCTCGTCGGGGGTGACCTCCGCACGCTTGACGGAGTCGGTGCTCATGCGTCCACCAGCTTCTTGAGAATGGAGGTGAAGAAGCCGAGGCCGTCGGTGCCCGGCGCGCCGACCAGCTCCTCGACCGCGTGCTCGGGATGCGGCATCAGGCCGACGACGTTGCCCGCCTCGTTGCGCACCCCCGCGATGTCGTTGAGCGAGCCGTTGGGGTTGCCGCCCACGTAACGGACCACGACCCGCCCGGTGGCCTCCAGCTCGGCCAGCGTCTCCGGGTCGGCCACGTAACGGCCCTCGCCGTGCTTGACCGGCAGCGTGATCTCCTGACCGGCCGCGTACGCGTTCGTCCACGCCGTGTCGGCCGTCTCGATCCGCACCCGCTGGTCGCGGCAGACATAGTGGAGCGAGGCGTTACGCGTCAGCGCGCCCGGCAGCAGATGGGCCTCGCACAGGATCTGGAACCCGTTGCAGGTGCCCAGCACCGGCAGCCCCGCCCGCGCGGCGGACACGATCTCCTCCATCAGCGGCGCGAACCGGGAGATGGCCCCGCACCGGAGATAGTCGCCATAGGAGAAGCCGCCCGGCAGGAAGACCGCGTCGACCCCCTTGAGATCCCGGTCGGCGTGCCACAGCGGCACCGGCTCCCCGCCCACGAGGCGCACGGCCTTGGCGGCATCCTGGTCGTCGAGTGTGCCTGGAAACGTCACTACGCCCACGCGGGCAGCGCTCATGACTGTCGTCCCCTCCGAGGAGTTGCGCAGCCGCCATCTCCGTGGCAGGCGGCGGTCACCTCAGGCTATCTGGTGCGCCCCGATGCTCCTCATCAACCTCCGCCCTTCGTACGCCCACCCAAGGCCCTCGCTCCGGCCGCCGACATCGTCCTCGCCACTCAGGCGCTTCGCGCCGATCAACTCGGGCAGTGCTCACCAGGCGGGCTCCGCCCGCAGCCCAAGGCCCTCGCTCCGCTCGGACGCCCTTCCAGAGGGCTACCGCCCGACGCCCCACAAGCGGCCATAGGCATCAGGAGATCCGGGGCCCGGCGTCGAATGCGCGAGCGGACGAAAACATCAGTTGATCATGGACGTTTCTGACATGAAGCGGGGGACAATCCTGATATAAATCGGAGACGTTTCTCGCCTTAACACATGAAGATCCAGGTCAGGAGGGGTGCCTCGGTGGACGTGGACTCGCTGGTAGATCGCAATCTGAAGGACGTCATTCGCCGACGTCTGGCCAGTCGTCCCGTGGTGGTCCTGACCGGCCCCCGCACGGTGGGCAAGAGCACGCTCCTCCGCGCCTGCGCACACCTGCACGACGTTCCGGTGATCGATCTCGACGATCCCTCGGTCCGGCGATCGGTAGAGGCCGATCCGACCCATTTCGCGACGACTCCCGTCGAGCCCGTCTGCTTCGACGAGTTCCAGCACGTACCTGAGATCCTGTCCGCGATCAAAGCGGAGCTCAACCGGGACCTCCGCCCCGGCAGATACATCCTCACCGGATCCACGCGCTACAGCTCGCTGCCGCGACTGGGCCAGGCGCTGACCGGCCGGGCTCACGTCATGACCATCTGGCCGCTCTCCCAAGGCGAACTACGCGGTCGCCGGGAGAACTTCCTGGAAGCCCTGTTCGCCGACCCCCGAAGCCTCATTACTCCTGCACCGTCGCAGACCTCACGGGCCGACTACGAGTCGATGATCCTCACCGGAGGCTTCCCCGTGGCGCTCGGCCTGCCGGAGGCCGAGCGCACCGCCTGGTTCAAGGACTTCGTCTCGATGGTGATCGATCGGGACGTGCTCGAAATCCGAAAGGTGCGCCAGCGCCAGGTGCTGCCCCTCATCCTCCGCCACCTCGCCGCCCGCACCGCGAGCACCGTGAAAGCGAGCGACATCGGTGCTGCGGTGGGCCTTGACCAGCGGCTCGTGGGCGATTACATCGGGCTGCTAGAAGCCGTTTTCCTCATCCACCGACTGGAAGCCTTCGGCCGCACGCTCGGCGGCAAAGTCGCCAGATCGCCGAAAGTGCACCTCATCGACAGCGGCCTGGCCGCGCACGTACTCGGTATCACCCGGCGAAAGCTCAACCGGCGCGACCCGGCCGCGCTCACCGAATTCGGGCGCGTGGTGGAGACGTTCGCGGTGAACGAACTCGTGAAACAGGCGGGCTGGTCGGAGGAGTTCGTCGAGTTCAGCCATTTCCGTACGCGGGATCAGCGTGAGGTCGACCTGGTCATAGAGTCGCACGAAGGCGACGTGGTCGGCGTCGAGGTCAAGGCGAAGGCCTCGATAGAGGAGAAGGACTTCCAGGGGTTGCGGCTGTTGAGGGACCGGCTGGGGCCGAACTTCGTGGCCGGCGTCCTGCTCAACTTGGGGCAGCAGTCGTTCCGCCACGATGACCGGCTTTTCGTCATGCCCCTCGACAGGCTCTGGACGCGACCGCAAGAGGCGGTCGCTCAGGAAACCGGGGGTTGAACGGAGCTTTCTGCTGCTGCGGGTTAGCGGGTCTGGCGGGGGGCAGCCGAAGGGGGAGGCGTCCATCGAAGGAGGGGCATCATGGTCGTCAAGCCCGCTGAGGACGAGCACCCCAAGCAGTTCACCCTGCCCATGGTCGGCACGATCACCGTGCCGGAGTGCCCGCACCTCGCCTTCTACGTGGTCCTCGTCTCCATGGGCGCGCTGGGAGTCGTGGAATGGCCCGTCGTGGCCATCGTCGGCGTGGGCCATCTGCTGGCCAGCCAGACCCGCTTCCCCAGGCTGCAGCAGGCCGGAGAAGCCGTCGAGTCAGCGTGAGCCGGGCGGGCGCTCAGCCCACGTGGCCCAGCGCCAGAGCCACTCCAGAGGCCCTTGGCGGTAGCGGCGCAGCCAGAGGGCGGAGAACAGCCACTGGGCCGCCAGGACGGCTCCCGCGGTCAGGAACGCCACCTGAGAGGACTCGCCGATCGGCAGGCCGAGGAGGTGGGCGGCGGCCAGGACGAGGACCGTGGCGGTCAGGTAGTTGGTCAGGGCCATCTTGCCCAGCGGCGCGAAGACGACCCGCAGCACAGGTCGCAGCGGCGTTCTGAGCAGGACCAGCAGGGCGCACACGACCACGCCGGCGACCAGCAGATCGGCCAGGCCGGTCGCGAAGGACGGGCCCGCCCCGGGCCTCGTCCACAGTGCGGCGGCCGCCCCCGCCGCGAAGACCAGCCCCAGGAGGAGCGGCCACAGGGTGGACCGTTCGATGTGCTCGATCACCCCGTACCGGACCAGCGCCGAGCCCAGCAGGAACAGCCCGGCGATCAGCAGGGGCCCGCCCCCGGCGACCAGCGCCGCGGGGATGAACACGGCGGCGAGGCCCGCCACGGCCCACCGGGGCAGCCAGGAAGAAGGCAGCAGCACCAGCAGGCCGACGACGGCGTACTTGGTCAGGATCTCGCCCGGCCACAGCAGCATGTGCAGCAGGCCGATCGCGAGCAGCGCCGCGATCCGGCGCAGGAGGACCAGCCACGGGCGGGCGGCGCGGTCGGCGGCGGAGTCCAGCAGCAACGAGAACCCGATGCCGAACAGCAGGGAGAAGATCGGCAGCCCGAGCCAGGGGTCCCAGTCGCCCAGCGGCTGGGTCACGACGGCGGTGCCGCCGGTGGCCATCAGCTGGATGTTGGCGAGCAGGATCTCGCAGAGGGTGAACCCGCGGAGCACGTCGAGCGCGATGATGCGGGGCCGCCCGGACGCGGGCGCGGCGGGCGTGAGCGGGTGGCCGGGAAGGCGTTCTGGGGGGAGTTCTGCGCTTGGCATGGGGCCCCATCCTGCAAGGCCACCGAGAGGACGACACCGGCCGGAAGCAGGATCCACGGCGTTCGTGATCATACTTTCGGCCGGTTCGGCGCGAGACGCCGGCCGCTGTCAGTAGCTGTCGCGCCAGCGGTACCAGTGGCCCCGCAGATGCTTTAAGGACGAGGCGACCGACGGGTTGGAGTCGTCCACGGGCGCCCGGTCAGGGCTCCACACGTAGCCGTACGGGTCCACGCCGGGCCCGTGCTCGCCCACCTGGAAATAGACCCGGTCACCCTTCCGGAAAACGGCCTGGAACCCGGCCTCTCCGACCTTCCGCGGCCGGACCGCGTCGTCGGGACCGGTGGCCCGGGCCACGCGCTCCATCGCGGTGAGGGATCGTACGACGAGCTGGTCGTCGCCGTGCCCGCAGGACGCCAGGGACACCAGCGCGACGCAGGCGAGCGCTTTCTTCATGCGTTGAGCGTAAGCGGGAGGGATCAGACCGCGGCGAGTTCGCGGGAGCGGGCGGGCTCTTCGTTCTCCCAGGCGAGCTGCTTGCGCAGGTGGACCGTCGTGCCCCGGCCCGGCGTGATGCCGAAGGAGATCTCGTCGACCACCGAGCGCATGATGAGCAGGCCGCGGCCGTTCTCGGTGTCGGGGGGCGGGAAGCGGAGCGGCATCGACGGCAGGCCGGAGCCGTTGTCGGCCACGCGCACGTCGCAGCGGCCGTAGCCGATCGACGCAGAGACCTCGTAGCGGTTGGCGGGGCCGCCGTGGCGCACCGCGTTGGAGCATGCCTCGGAGACAGCGAGCAGCATGTCGGCGATGCACGACTCACTCACGTTGAGCGATCGCATCGCATCGCCAAGCACTCGCCTGACCATCGGGATGCCGATCGCATCCCGTGGCAGTGCCAACGAGAACTCAATGTCCACCGGACTCCTCCGGGCTCCGGAATGTCACCTGGAGTAGGTTTCCCCGTGAAATCGGGGCTAACCGCAAAATCACGCGGTTGTTATTTACTGTTGGCATGCCCGTGGCATTGTGGTACGCCGGAATGCGGCTTTAGCCACGTCAGGCCCTATGTGAAATGTGCTGTCCTACTCTTCCACTCTGACCGTGAAGTCCTCGATCACGGTGTTGGCGAGAAGAGTCTCGGCCATCTTTCGGACGTCCGCAATGGCCGACTCGTCGGCGGGGCCGTCGAGCTCCAGCTCGAACCGCTTGCCCTGGCGCACGGCCGACACACCGGAGAAGCCCAGCCGGGGCAGCGCTCGGGCGACCGCCTGGCCCTGCGGGTCGAGGATCTCGGGCTTCAGCATCACGTCAACGATCACGCGCGCCACTGCGTTCCTCCTGGGTACGGCGGGGTTGGCAAACCACAGCCTACCGGCGTGTGTTCGCCGCCAGAACGTGGGGAACGGGGAGGGCATGGGGCTTGCGCGAAGGACTGTGACGTCTGCCACCATGGCCTCAAGCGCGTACGAACCACCATCACACGGTCCGACGCACCCAAAGGCCGGTCAGAGGTGGAAAACCCATCGACACCGGTCCCGATTGCACAGGAGTGGCACGTGACCATCGACGCCTCTCGTGGTGCCGAAGCACCCCCGGAGCTCGTCCAGCTACTCACCCCCGAGGGCGAGCGGGTCCAGCACCCCGACTACGACATCGACCTGACACCGGAAGAGGTCAGGTCCCTCTACCGCGACCTCGTCCTCGTGAGGCGCGTCGACCTGGAGGCCGTCGCCCTGCAGCGCCAGGGCGAGCTCGGCATCTGGGCCTCGCTGCTCGGCCAGGAGGCCGCGCAGATCGGCTCCGGCCGGGCGCTGACCGACGCCGACATGGCCTTCCCCACCTACCGCGAGCACGGCGTGGCGTGGTGCCGCGACGTCGACCCGGTCAAGCTCCTGGGCCTGTTCCGCGGCGTCAACCACGGCGGGTGGGACCCGAAGGAGCACAACTTCCACCTCTACACGATCGTCATCGGCAGCCAGACGCTGCACGCCGTCGGCTACGCCATGGGCATCCAGCGCGACGACGCCGACGCCGCGACGATCGTCTACTTCGGCGACGGCGCCACCTCGCAGGGCGACGTGAACGAGTCGTTCATCTGGGCCAGCGTGTTCAACGCGCCGATCGTGTTCTTCTGCCAGAACAACCAGTGGGCCATCTCCGAGCCGCTGGAGAAGCAGACCCGCATCCCGCTCTACCGCAGGGCGTCCGGGTTCGGCTTCCCCGGCGTCCGGGTCGACGGCAACGACGTCTTCGCCTGCCTCGCCGTCACCCGCCAGGCGCTCAAGAACGCCCGCGAGGGCCAGGGGCCCATGCTCATCGAGGCGTTCACGTACCGGATGGGCGCCCACACCACCACCGACGACCCCACCCGCTACCGCGTGGCCAGCGAGCTGGAGGCGTGGAAGCTCAAGGACCCGATCGAGCGCGTCAAGGCCTACCTGTTCAAGAACGAGCTGGCCGACCAGGAGTTCCTCGACGCCGTCGAGGCGGAGGCCGACCAGCTCGGCGCCGACCTGCGCCGGCGCTGCCTGGCCCTGCCCGACCCCGAGCCGACGGCCATCTTCGAGCACGTGTACGCCGAGCCGCACGCCCTGATCGACGAGGAACGCGCCCAGTTCGCCGCCTACCTGGAAGGGTTCGAGCGATGACGGTGATGAGCCTGTCCAAGGCGCTCAACGAGGGCATGCGCAAGGCCATGGAGGACGACCCCAAGGTCCTCATCATGGGCGAGGACGTCGGCAAGCTCGGCGGCGTGTTCCGGGTGACCGACGGGTTGCAGAAGGACTTCGGCGAGGACCGCGTGATCGACACGCCGCTGGCCGAGTCCGGCATCATCGGCACCGCGATCGGGCTGGCGCTGCGCGGCTACCGGCCGGTGTGCGAGATCCAGTTCGACGGGTTCGTGTTCCCGGCCGCCGACCAGATCATCACCCAGCTGGCCAAGATGCCGATGCGCTCGCTCGGCGCGATCAAGCTCCCGGTGGTCGTACGGATCCCGTGCGGGGGCGGCATCGGCGCCGTCGAGCACCACAGCGAGTCTCCCGAGGCGTACTTCACGCACACCGCCGGGCTGCGCGTGGTGGCCTGCTCCAACCCCGCCGACGCCTACTCGATGATCCAGCAGGCGATCCGCTCCGACGACCCGGTGATCTTCTTCGAGCCCAAGCGGCGCTACTGGGAGAAGGCCGACGTCGACACCGCCGACACCGGCTGGTGGACCCCCATGGACAAGGGCCTGGTGGTGCGCCCCGGCACCGACCTCACCCTGCTGACCCACGGGCCGATGGTCAAGACCTGCCTGGAGGCCGCCCAGGCCGCCGAGGAGGAGGGCCGCTCCCTTGAGGTGATCGACCTGCGCTCGCTCAACCCGCTCGACCAGCCGCTGGTGATGGATTCCGTACGGAAGACGGGGCGGGCGGTCGTGGTGCACGAGGCGCCGGTCAACAACGGGTTCGGCGCCGAGCTGGCCGCCAGGATCACCGAGCGGTGCTTCTACCACCTGGAGTCCCCGGTGCTGCGGGCCGGCGGCTTCTCCACCCCCTACCCGCCGTCCAAACTGGAGGAGCACTACCTTCCCGACCTGGACCGGGTGCTCGACGCCGTCGACCGCGCCTTCGCGTACTGACAGGGGGTTGTGCAGATGAGACGCGAGTTCAGGCTCCCCGACGTCGGCGAAGGGCTGACGGAGGCGGAGATCGTCCGCTGGCGCGTCCAGCCGGGCGACGAGGTCAAGGTCAACCAGATAGTCGTCGAGATCGAGACGGCCAAGTCCATCGTCGAGCTGCCCATCCCGTGGGACGGCGTGGTGGCGGCCCTGATGGCGGAGGAGGGCCAGACGGTGGACGTCGGCGTCCCCGTCATCGCGGTCGACACCCTGGAGGAAGCCGGCACCCAGGAGAGGCTGGCGGAGGACCTCGTCCCCAACCCGCCCGAGGAGGGCGCGGTCGAACCCGGCGCCCACGGCGGCCCCGCGCCCAAGGAGGAGCGTCAGGCGGTCCTGGTCGGCTACGGCGTCAAGACCGGCACCACCCGACGTCGTCCCCGCAAGACGCCCACCCCCGCCACGATCCCGGCCCCTCCCGTGGCCAACCCCGCCAGGACCGCCACCCCGGGCGCGGGCGAAACCGCCGAGGCCGAGGAACCCGCGCCTGCGGCGCCGGGCCGGGTGGCCGTGCTGGCCAAGCCGCCCGTCCGGAAGCTGGCCAAGGACCTGGGGGTGGACCTCACCACCCTCACCGGCACCGGCCCCCAGGGGACCATCACCCGCGAGGACGTGCACGCGGCCGTCGCCCAGGTGACCCCCGCGGAGACCCCGGACGAGGAGCGCGTCCCCGTCAAGGGCGTGCGGAAGATGACCGCCCAGGCCATGGTCGGCAGCGCCTTCACCGCTCCGCACGTCACCGAGTTCCTCCAGGTCGACGTGACGGAGACGATGACCGCCGTCCGCCGCCTGCGCGCGATGCCCGACTTCGCCGAGGTCAGGGTCTCGCCGCTGCTCCTGGTGGCCAAGGCCGTCCTGGTCGCGGCCGCCCGCCACCCGATGATCAACTCGGTGTGGGACGAGGCGAGCCAGGAGATCGTGGTCAAGCGCTACGTGAACCTGGGCATCGCCGCCGCCACCCCGCGCGGCCTGCTGGTGCCGAACATCAAGAACGCCCACCGGCTCCCGCTCCCCGCCCTGGCCCGCGCGCTCAACGAGCTGGCGGAGACGGCGCGGGAGGGCCGCACCCAACCGGCGGAGATGGCCGGCGGCACGATCACGATCACCAACGTGGGCGTGTTCGGCGTCGACACCGGCACCCCGATCCTGAACCCGGGCGAGAGCGCCATCCTCGCCTTCGGCCAGGTGCGGGACATGCCGTGGGTGGTCGACGGCGAGCTGGCGGTGCGCAAGGTGACGACGCTGGCCGTCTCCTTCGACCACCGGGTCGTCGACGGCGAGCTGGGCTCCCTGTTCCTGCGCGACGTCGGCGCCATGCTGGAGGACCCCCTCCACATGCTCGCCTGGAGCTGACACCCGTCAACGGATCGCCTCCTCCCTCGCCGGTCTGAGCAGCGGCGGGTGGAGGAGGCGGGCGTCGCCGGCCCGGTAGAGCCTGGCCCGGGGGCCGCCGCGCGTGCCGCCGGTCTCGGTGGTCTCGCCGGTGCCCTCCACGAAGCCCGGCACCGAGAGGACCTTGCGGTGGAAGTTGCCCGCGTGCAACCGCGTCCCCCACACGGTCTCGTAGATCAGCCGCAGCTCGGAGACGGTGAACGTGGCGCCCGCGAACGCCGTGGCCAGCGGCGTGTACTCCAGCTTGGCGCGGGCCCGTTCGACCCCGTCGGCCACGATCCGCGCGTGGTCGAACGCCAGCGGGGGCAGGTCGTCGACGGCGTGCCAGCCGGCCGTCGCCGCGTCGGCCCCGGCCCGGGGGTCGGGCAGGTCGGGGGCGAAGGCGAGGTACGACACGGACACGACCCGCATGCGGGGGTCACGCGCCGGGTCGCCGTAGCTGCCGAGCTGCTCGATGTGGGCGGGCCGGGTGCCGAGCCCGCGCTCCTCGGCCAGCTCCCGCGTCGCCGCCTCCGCCAGGTCCTCGCCGGGCCCGAGGAACCCGCCCGGCAGCGCCCAGGATCCCGCGTACGGCTCGGCGTCGCGCTCGACGATGAGCACGTGCAGCCGCCGGTCGCGGATGGTCAGCGCCACCACGTCGACGGTCACCGCGACCGGCGCGTGCAGCCGGGAGGCGAGGGAGTCTTCCATGCACCATCGTCTTTCTCAGTACGAGTAAATCTCGCAGTGAGAATAATGAGGCGGTCGATCGTTGTCGATAGGGTTCGCCCATGATTCGTCACGTGGTGCTGTTCACCTGGTCACCGGAGGCAACCGAGGAGCAGAAGGCCGCGGTCGCGGCCGAGCTGCGCGAGCTCCCCGGCCAGATCCCCGAGATCCGCTCCTACCTGCTGGGCCCCGACGCCGGCATCAACCCCGGCAACCACGACTTCGCGGTCGTCGCCGACTTCGACAGCGAGGACGACTATCGCGCCTACCGCGACCACCCGCGCCACCAGGCGGTGATCGCGGAGCACATCAAGCCCATCCTGGCGACCCGGGCCGCCGTGCAGTTCGGCTGTTAGATCTCCGGCGGGTGGTTCTCCCGGTGCATCAGCCGGCCCTCCGAGGTCTGGCCGCGCCTGGGCGCCAGCACGATGCTCAGCACGACGCCGACCCCGCCCACGATCATGAAAATGAGACCGATGACGTCCATGTGGACGCTGTCGCCGAACACGTCGGGCTCGATCGCGAACCTCAGGATGGCGCCGAGCGTGAGGAAGAAGATGCTGACCCCGACACCCATCACGACCTCCAGACGGCAAACAGTGCGTACGCCCACGGTCATACCCGAGTATGGGCGATCACTACCTCGCCTGGAAACGCGGGACGCCCGCTCCGTGTCCGGAACGGGCGTCCTGGGCTGGAGAACCTTTAGAAAGCCTCCTCCGGAAGCTCCATGAGCTCCAGGCCGGTGCCGGCGAGCACGCGGCGCTCGGCGGACAGGCGCGGCAGCACCGTCTCCGCGAAGAACCCGGCGGCGGCGACCTTGCCCTGGTAGAACGGGTCCTCGCCGTCGGCCAGCTTGGCCAGGGCCACCTCGGCCTGGCGCAGCAGCAGCCAGCCGATCACCAGGTCGCCCAGCGCCAGCAGGAACCGCGTGCTGTTCAGGCCGACCTTGTAGACCTCCTGGGGCTTCTCCATCGAGCCGAGCGCCCAGCCCGCCATGGTGTCGCCCATGACCTTGACCTCGGCCGCGGCCTCGGCGAGCAGCTTGCGCTCCTCCTTGAGCCGGCCGTTGCCGGCCTCGGAGGCGGCGAACTCGTTGATCTCGGTCAGCAGCTTGCCGATGGCCGAGCCCTGGTTGCGCAGGATCTTGCGGAAGAACAGGTCCAGGCCCTGGATCGCGGTCGTGCCCTCGTACAGGGAGTCGATCTTGGCGTCCCTGATGTACTGCTCGATCGGGTAGTCCTGCAGGTAGCCCGAGCCGCCCAGGGTCTGCAGCGAGCGCGACAGCAGCTCGTACGAGCGCTCCGAGCCGACCCCCTTGACCAGGGGCAGCAGCAGGTCGTTCATCTCGTGCGCGTGCCGGTCGTCCGGGTCGATCTGGACGGCGTCCTGGAAGGTGGCCGTGTAGAGCACGAGCGCCCGCATGCCCTCGGCGTAGGACTTCTGCAGCATGAGCTCGCGGCGCACGTCCGGGTGGTGGGTGATGGTGACCCGGGGCGCGGTCTTGTCGGCCTGCCTGGTCAGGTCGGCGCCCTGCACCCGCGACCTGGCGAACTCCAGGGCGTTGAGGTAACCGGTGGACAGGGTAGCGATGGCCTTGGTGCCGACCATCATGCGGGCGTGCTCGATGACCATGAACATCTGCTTGATGCCCTCGTGCACCTCGCCGACCAGCCAGCCGATCGCCGGGTGCTTCTCGCCGAAGGTGAGCTCGCAGGTCGTGGAGACCTTCAGGCCCATCTTGTGCTCGACGTTGGTCACGTACACGCCGTTGCGCTCGCCGAGCTCGCCGGTCTCCAGGTCGACGTGGTACTTCGGCACCAGGAACATCGACAGGCCCTTGGTGCCGGGGCCGTGGCCCTCGGGCCTGGCCAGGACCAGGTGGAAGATGTTCTCCGTCATGTCCTGCTCGGCGCTGGTGATGAAGCGCTTGACGCCCTCGACGTGCCAGGTGCCGTCGTCCTGCCGTACCGCCTTGGCGCGGCCCGCGCCGACGTCGGAGCCCGCGTCGGGCTCGGTGAGCACCATGGTGGCGCCCCAGTTGCGCTCGATGGCCAGCTCGGCGAAGCGCTTCTGCTCGGGAGTGCCCACCTTCCACAGGGTGTAGGAGAAGCTGGGGCCGGCCGCGTACATGTAGAGCGCGGGGTTCGCGCCGAGCACCAGTTCGGCCGTCGCCCAGGCGAGGCTGCGCGGGATGCCGGGGCCGCCCAGGTGCGGGGGCAGGTCGAGGTGCGCCCAGCCGCCGTCGACCAGCGCCTTGTACGACTTCTTGAAGCCTTCGGGCAACGTCACCGAGCCGGTCGCGGGGTCGAACACGGGCGGGTGGCGGTCGCCCTCCTCGAACGAGTCGGCCAGCACGGTGGTGGACAGCCGGTTGACCTCGTCCAGGATGCTGCGCGCGACGTCCTCGTCGATCTCCGCATAGGGACCGCTGCCGAGGATCTCGCGGCGCCCGAAGACCTCGAAGAGGTTGAATTCGAGGTCACGAAGGTTGCTCTTGTAGTGGCCCATGGGTGCAGCTCTCCTTGAACCGGTGCGTTTCTCTACTGGCCAGTAACCTTACTAGGAATGCTACCCGCGGGTAACCAGAGATATGCATGGCATGCTCGACTCCATGGACGCCGATGAACTCGCCGCGCTGTGGCGAGAGCGCCTGGGATCCTGGGCCATTCCGGAGGAGATCCTGGCCGCCGCGCCGGCCGATCCCTGGTCCTATCCGCTGGCACGCTTCACCAGCCGCACCGACAGGGCGCTCGCCGAGCGCGATGACGGCCCCACCCTGACCCGGATGTCCGAGGCGCTGCCCGTAGGGGGCACGCTGCTGGACGTCGGATCCGGCCCGGGCGCCGCGTCCCTGCCGCTGCACGAGCGGATCGGCCACCTGTACGCGGTCGACACCTCGGGCGAGATGCTGGAGGAGCTGGCGGCCCGCGCCGACAAGCTGGGCGTGCCCGCCACCACCGTCGAGGGCCGCTGGCCCGACGTGGCCGGGCGGGTGCCCGAGGTCGACGTGACGGTGGCCGCCCACGTGGTCTACAACGTGCCCGACCTCGACCGCTTCCTGCTGGCGCTGGACGAGCGCACCCGCGGCCGGGTGGTGCTGGAGCTGCCGAACCGTCACCCGATGAGCTGGATCTCGCCGCTGTGGGAACACTTCCACGGCATCGTGCGCCCGGTGCGGCCCATCGCGGAAGACTGCGTGGCGCTGGCGGCCGCGCTCGGCTTCGACGTGCACGTCGAGGAGCGCGAATCCCCGCTGGAGCGCTTCGACTCGCTGGAGGAGCTGGCGGCGAGCGCCTGCCACCGCATCTGCCTGGAGCCGGCCAGGGCCGAGGAGGTCGGGCGGACGGCGCTGGAGCTCGGCATGTGGCCGCTGCCCCGCGACCGCTGGGTCACCGTCTGGTGGGACTAACCGGTTTGACGTGGTCGCCGGTGTCGCGATTGGGTGGACGACATGATCGAGCTTCAGTGCGTGAGCGTCGACTGCGCCGACCCGTACAAACTCGCCTCGTGGTGGGGTGAGGCCCTCGGGCTCCCGCTCGGCGAGGGCGACGTCCCGGGTGACGACGAGGTGATGCTGGAGACCGGCCGCTACCCGTTCCTGCTCTTCATCCGCGTCCCGGAGGGCAAGCAGGTCAAGAACCGGCTCCACCTCGACGTCAGCGCCACCGCGGGCAGCACCCGCGAGCAGGAGGTCGAGCGGTTGCTCGGGCTCGGCGCGACCGTGTACGAGGACCACCGCACCGAGGACGGCAAGGGCTGGGTCACGATGCTCGACCCGGAGGGCAACGAGTTCTGCGTGTGCCGGAGCCAGGCCGAGCGCGAGGCGTGAGAGGTCATCGCGTCAGGGCGCGTCCCTTGAGTGTCGTCGTCAGGATGCCCGCGATGACGTACACGAGCAGGCCGTGCCACCCGGCGTCGAAGAGCCCGCCGAGCCAGTGCGCGTCGTCGAAGACGAGCTGCACCGGATAGTCGAGCACCGCGGCCATGCCGGCGGGCATCAGCGCGAACTTCCACGGATGGTTCAGCCCCCACTGGCGTGCCTGGCGGGTCACGCGGTCGCCCTCGTTCGGCTTGGTCACCGCGCCGATGGAGGCGATGAGCGCGAACAGGGCGATGCCCAGGCCCAGCGCCCACGACAGGTCACCGCCGCCGGTCATGAGGCCGGTGCCGAAGCTCGCCGCGGCGATCGCGCCGCCGCCGACGGCGGCGGCCTTCCACGGGGCACCGCGCAGCGCCGCGCCGGACAGGGAGACTTCATCGCGTCGGGTGATTTCGTTCATGTCCTCAGCGTGCCTTTCGGCGTCCCTTGCCCACATCGGGGATGCACCCTGATTTCGACCCTGGTACGAGGGTGTTGGCATGATGCGGGCCATGAGCGAAGTCGTGATCGAGCGGTTCGGCGCGGACGAGTGGGAGCGGTTGAAGGCGGTCCGGTTGCGGGCGCTGCGGGACGCGCCCGACGCCTTCGGGTCGTCCTACGAGAGGGAGAGCGGGTTCACACCCGATACGTGGCGGGAGCGGCTGTCCGGGTCGTGGTGGCGGGTGGCCGTCGCGGAGGGCGGCGACGTGGGGCTGGTCTGCGTGCGGGTCGAGGAGGGCCGGGCGCACCTGCTGTCCATGTGGGTCGCGCCGGAGGCCAGGGGCCGCGGCGTCGGCTCGCGGCTGGTGGACGCGGCGATCGGGCGGGCCCGGGAGGAGGGCCTGGACGAGGTCGAGCTGTGGTGCGTCGACCACAACACCGCCGCCAGGGCGCTCTACGCGGGCAAGGGGTTCACGCCCAGCGGGAAGGCCATGGGCCTGCCGTCCAACCCCGACATCCCCGAATCCCACTATGTCCTGTCACTGCTCTTCCGGACGGCCCGTGCGGACGACGTGCCCGCGATCGTGGCCATGCTGGCCGACGACCCGCTGGGGGCCGAGCGCGAGGGCGACCCCGGCGACCCGCGCTACCTGGCCGCCTTCGAACGCATCGACGCGGACCCGTGGGACGAGCTGATCGTGGCCGAGCGCGACGGGAAGGTGGTCGGGACCATGCAGCTGACCTACCTGGCCGGGCTGTCGCGGCTGGGCGCCGAGCGCTGCCAGATCGAGGCCGTGCGCGTGGCCGCCTCGACCCGGGGGCAGGGGCTGGGCCGGAAGATGATCCAGTGGGGGATCGACCGGGCCCGCGCCCGCGGCTGCGCGATGGTGCAGCTCACCTCCGACAAGTCACGCGACGGCGCGCACCGCTTCTATGACGCGCTCGGCTTCACCGCCTCCCACGAGGGCTACAAGCTCTCGCTGAGCTGATCGAGCATCCACCTGCACCACTCGGCCCGGTGGCGCTCGTACCCGAGTCCGCAGCGCAGTGCCGCGTAGTTGCCCCAGCGCGGGTCGCCGAACCCGGGCGGCCCACCGATGGCCTCCTCCTCGCGCTCGTACTCGGCCAGCCGCGCCTCGTGCTTGGCGAGCTGGTCCGCGAAGAGCCGGCGCAGCGCCGCCGGGTCGGCGAGCGCGGCGGCGTACGTCTTGAGCACCAGCTCGTCACGCTCGGGCCGCTCGCGCGGCGGATCGGTGATCCACCCGCGCAGCGCGGCGGTGCCCTCGCCGGTCAGGCGGTAGATCTTCTTGTCCTGCGGCCCCGGCCCGGCCTCCGTCTCGTACGACACCAGCCCTTCGGCCAGCAGCTTCTGCAGCTCGGTGTGGATCTGGCTGTGGCCTGCCGTCCAGAAGTACGACAGCGGCCTGCGCATGGACGCGGCGATGTCGTACCCGGTGCGCTCGCCGCGGGCCAGCACGGCGAGGATCGCGAATCCCAGCGTTGAGGTCATGGTCCGTCCAGGGTATTGTGCCGGACACTATGTCAGAACTGACATAGTTTCCGATGGAGAGGGGCGGCCATGCGGGTGATCGCGGGCTCGGTGTTACTCGTCTTGGCGTTGACCGCTTGCGGGGGCACGGACCGAGCCGCACAGCCGGCGCCGAGTCCGCCCGTGGCCTCTCCGACGCCCACCACGCCCGCGCCCACCCCCACGCCCACGAAGACCAAGGCCAAGGGGCCGAACGTGAGCGGCTGCTACACCCGCGACGATGGCGAGATCTTCACGTACGGGGACGGCCTGCCGGGCGTCATCACGGGCGACGGCGAGACCGGCGTGGTCATCTCCTACGAGAACAACGGCAACGTGTGCACCTGGCGCCCGCTCTCCGACCGGCTGGTCGCCGCCGGCTACCGCGTGCTGCTCTACGCCAGGAAGTTCGACGCCAGCCCCGAGGACACCGCGCTGGCCATGGCACGCAGGCTGGCCAAGAAGGGCGCCGAGCGGGTGTTCTTCGCCGGCGGCTCCATCGGCGCCACCACCGCCGTCCCCGCCGCGACGAAGTTCGGCGAGCGCGCGGCCGGGGTGATCGCCCTGTCCGGCGCCATCGACGCCGAGGACGCGGCCGAGCTCACCGTGCCGTTGCTCCAGATCGGCACCGAGAACGACGGCTACGGCGGCGCCGACGACCTCCAGGCGGCCCATGACGCCGCCACCCGCGCCCCCGACCGGCAGATCCATGTCATCCAGGGCGAGAGCGTGCACGCCTCAGAGCTGTTCCGCGGCTCCTACGGCGGCGAGGTCATCGACCGGATCGTCGCGTTCATGGACCGGCACAGGGGATGAGCTCCACCCGGTTGTCGTGGTAGACCGCGCCCCTGCCCAGGTCGGCGTCGCGCTCCTCGACCACCGCGTTCGCGTTCGCGCCGCCGGGGCTGAGCTTGGGCCAGCGCCCCTTGGGCGAGGCCACCACGCCGGGCGCCACCCGGTCGCTGACCTCCACGTCGGCCAGGAACTCGCCGAAGGCGTTGCGCACCCGTACCCGCTGCCCGTCCGACAGCCCGCGGGCCGCCGCGTCTGCCGGATGCACCAGCACCACCGGGTCCTTGGCCCGCCGCAGCAGCTCCGGGTTGTTCGCGAACGTGGTGTTCAGGAAGGTGTGCGGCGCCGGGGTGATCAGCACCAGCCCGCCGTCGGTCTGGGAGGACCGCGACGGGACGTACGCCTTGCCGCGCGGCGGGAAGCGCATCCGGCCGGACCTGGTCGGGAAGCCCTCGGCGAACGGGGTGAAGGGCTCGGGGTAGTTCATCCGCACCCAGCCCTCCTTGCGCAGCCGGTCGACCGTGATGCCCTCCAGCGACGGATGGCCGCTCGACAGCAGGTCCTCGGCCAGCTCCAGGTCCGAGTCGAACAGCGACGGCTCGGTCATCCCCATGTGCGCGGCCAGCCGCCGGAACGTCTCGGTGGTGGACAGGCACTCGCCGGGCGGGGACGCCGCGGGCTCGTTCCACAGCAGGTAGAGGTGGCCGTAGCCGGCGTGCAGGTCGAAGTGCTCGGTCTGCATGGTGGCGGGCAGCACGATGTCGGCGTAGTCGACGGTGTCGGTCGGGAACTGCTCCACCACCACCGTGAACAGGTCCTCGCGGGCCAGGCCCGCCCGCACCGCGTTGCCGTCGGAGGTCGAGCCCGCTGGGTTGGCCGCGTACACCCACAGGCACTTGACCGAGTCCGGCTTGGCCAGCTCCGAGCCCAGCCGGGTCATGGTGAGCGTGCGCACCGGGCCGGGCAGCAGGTCGTCGCGGGTGTCGATGGAGAGGTGCGCGTGGCCGCTGGTCGAGTAGGCCACCCCGCCGCCGGGGTGGCGCCAGTCGCCGGTCACGCCGGGGATCGCGGCGATCGTGCGCAGGGCGGTGCCGCCGCCCGCGTGCCGCTGGATGCCCATGGTGGCGCGGATGGCGGTGGGGCGGGTGCGCGCCAGCCTCGTCCCCAGCCTGTGGACCGCCTCGGCCGGGATGCCGGTGATCTCCGCCACCCGCTCGACCGGATACTCCAGGATCTCCTCCCGGAAGCTCTCCCAGCCCTCGGTGTGCGCGGCCAGGAACTCCTCGTCCTGGGCGCCCTCGGCCAGCACTACGTTGAGCAGGCCGAGCGCGAGCGCCGCGTCCGTGCCGGGCCGGATCGCCAGGTGCTCGTCCGCCTGGTCGGCCGTGCGGGTGCGGATCGGGTCGATGGCCACGACGTGGGCGCCGTCCGCGCGCGCGTCCTGGATGAACTTCCACAGGTGGTGACCGCTGGTGAGCGGGTTCGTGCCCCACAGCAGGATCAGCTTCGCCTGCGCGAAGTTCTCCGGGTCCATGCCGCCGGGGGTGCCATTGGTCAGCGTCAGCCCGGAGTTGCCGGCGGTCGAGCAGATGTTCAGCCAGTGACGGGACGCGCCCAGCATGTTCCAGAATCGCCGCCCCGCCACGCCCTCGCAGCCCTGGAGGTAACCGAGCGACCCGGTGCCGAGGTAGGGCCAGATCGCCTGGCCGCCGTGCTCCTCGACGATGCCGCGCAGCCGTACGGAGATCTCCTCCAGCGCCTCGTCCCAGCTGATGCGCTCGAACCGGCCCGACCCCTTGGGCCCGACCCGTCGCATCGGGTAAAGGATGCGGTCGGCAGCCCTGGAGTGTTCCAGATAACGGTTGACCTTCACGCACAGCGCGCCGCGGGTGTAAGGATGATCGGGATTGCCGCGCATCGAGACGGCCTGGCCGTCACGCACGGTGACCACCCAGGAGCAGGTGTCAGGACAATCGAGCGGACAGGCCCCCAGAACCCTCAATTCACCTGGCATAAGAGACAGACTACGGGCAAGAGGTCGGGTACCCGATGCCCGATCCCAGGTGACGATTCGGGACACTAAGGCCGCAAGAACGTACGGTCCCGCGAGGAAGGTGCAGAATCGCTGTCGGTGGCCGAAATCAATGAACACGAGGACGCGGAGGGATCTCCCGAGAGGAGCCCGTCCGCCGCCGGAGCGCGCGCCGAGCCTGACGTGTACGTCGTCGAGCCGCTCCTGCCGCAGCGCCTGCGCCGCCCCTCCGACCTGCTGCGCCTGCTGGCCACCCTGGCCGCGCTCGGCGCCGTGATCCTGCTGGCCCTCGTCGCCAAGCAGACCCTGTACGGACTGGAACGGGACGTCACGGAGGGCACCACCCTCGTCCCGCTGCTCAGCCGGATCGCCACGTTCATCGGCGGCGCCGCGGTGCTCATCGTGCCCGTCGCCTTCGCCGTGGAGCGCGTCTTCCACCGCGACGGCCTGCGCGTCGCCGAAGGGCTGATCGCCGCCATCATCGGCATGGTCGGCGCGTTCCTGACGGGCCAGTGGCTCCTCGCGGGCAACGCCGACGACCTCAGCCAGCTGCTCACCGGCGGCCGCAGCATCGAGCCGCTCAACACGCTGCTCACGTCCGTCCTCGCCTACACCACCGCGGTGCGCGTCTCCCGCCGGCCGACCTGGCGCGCGCTCATGTGGACGGTGATCGCGCTCTACATCCTCGCCCTCTACTCCGGCAGGCAGATCACCCTGCCGGGCGCCATCGTCACCGTCCTGGTCGGCATGGCCATCGGCTACGCCACCCTGTACGGGATCGGCAGCCCCAACACCAGGCCGCCGGGGAACGCGGTGGTGGCGGCCCTGCGCAAGCTGTCGTTCGCGCCGGTGTCGGCCCGCCGCATCGAGGACGACCACCAGGGCAGCCGCCGCTACTCCGTCGGGCTCGCCGACGGCGCCCGGATCGACGTCACCGTGCTCGACCGCGACCGCCAGGTGGCGGGCCTGCCGTACCGGCTGTGGCGGCGCTTCCGGCTCAGCACCGAGACCAGGCGAAGAGCCATCCGCTCGCTCCGCGCCGAGCTCGAACGGGAGGCCCTGATGGCGTACGCCGCGCAGGCGGCGGGAGCCAGCACGCCCAGGCTGCTCGGCACCAGCGAGATCGGCACCGAAGCGGCGCTGCTCGCCTACGAGCACATCGACACCCGCCCGCTCGACGAGGTGCCCACCGAGGAGATCGACGACGACATCCTCCACCAGATCTGGGAGCAGGTGTCCCTGCTGCAGATCCAGCGCCTCGCCCACCGGCGGCTCACCGGCGAGGGTATCCACCTCGACAAGGCCGGCCGGGTCGTGCTCACCGACGCCCGCAGCGGCGAGATCGCCGCCGGTGACCTGCTGCTCCGGCTCGACATCGCCCAGCTCCTGGTCTACCTGTCGCTGCGCGTCGGCGCCGAGCGGTCGGTGCGCGCGGCGAACGCGGTCATGGGCACGGAGTCGCTCGCCGCGGCCATGCCGCTGCTCCAGCGCATCGCGCTGACCCGCGAGACCCGCTCGGCCCTGGCCAAGGACAAGAACCTCCTCGGCGTCATCCGCGAGCAGATCGTCGCACTCGAACCCGAGGTCAAGGTCGAGGAGATGCGGCTGGAGAGATTCCGGCCGCGCACCCTGGTCACCATCATCGCCAGCACGCTCGCCGCCTACTTCCTGCTCTCCCAGCTCAGCCAGGTCAACCTGGTGCAGGTGGTCGTCCAGGCCAACTGGGCCTGGTCGGTGCTGGCACTGGTCGCCTCGTTCGTCAGCTTCGTGGCCGCCGCGGTCATGCTCAGGGGCTTCGTGCCCTACTCCCTGCCGCTGTGGCGGACCACGCTCGTGCAGTTCGCGGCCTCGTTCGTGAAGCTCGTCGCGCCCGCCGCCGTCGGCGGCGTCGCCATCAACACCCGCTACCTGCAGAAGCGCGGGATCGCGCCGGCCCTCGCGGTGGCCAGCGTGGGCGCCTCGCAGCTCGTCATGCTGGCCTTCCACATCGGGCTGCTGCTGCTGTTCGCCTACATCACCGGCTCCAACACCGCCAGCACCTTCACCCCGTCACGCGGCCTGGTCGTGGCGCTGCTGGCGGTCGCCCTGCTGGTCGTGGTGCTGCTGGGGGTGCCGCCGCTGCGCCGCCTGGTGACCCGGCGGATGAAGCGGCTGTTCTCCAACGTGCTGCCCCGGCTGCTGGACGTGCTCCAGTCGCCGCGCAAGCTGATCGAGGGCTCGATCGGCACCCTCATGATCACGCTCACGTTCGTGCTCTGCCTGTACGCGTGCGTGCACGCCTTCAACTGGGAGATCGGCTTCACCACCGTGGCGGTCGTCTACCTCACGGCCAACGCCATCGGCTCGGCCGCGCCCACGCCTGGTGGCCTGGGCGCGGTCGAGCTGTCGCTCACGGCGGGCCTGACCGTGGCCGGGGTGCCCGCGGAGCTGGCGACCTCGGCCGTGCTGCTCTACCGGCTGCTCACGTTCTGGCTGCCGGTGCTCCCCGGCTGGGCGGCGTTCACCTACCTTCAGCGGCACGAGGCGCTGTGATCGCGTCGATCGCCTTCAGCTCGTCCTCCGTGAACACCGGGCCCTCCACGCACGCCACGTTGTCCTCCAGCTGACGCACGCTGCTCGCGCCGATCAGCACGCTCGTCACCCGCGGGTCCCTGAGTGTCCACGACAGCGCCATCTGGGCCAGCGTCTGGCCCCGCTCCCCGGCCAGCTCGTTCAGCGAGCGGGCCAGCTCCGCGTCGATCCGGTCGGGGCTGAGGAACCGGCTGGTGGCCGCCCGCGAGTCCGCCGGCACGCCCTGCAGATAGCGGTCGGTCAGCAGGCCCTGCGCCAGCGGCGAGTACACGATGCACCCCATGCCCGCCTCCTCCAGCACGTCCAGCAGCCCGTCCTCGATCCATCGGTTGATCATCGAGTAGGACGGCTGGTGGATGAGCAGCGGCGTGCCCAGCTCCCGCATGATCCTCGCGGCCTGCGCCGTCCGCTCCGCCGGATAGTTGGAGATGCCCGCGTACAGCGCCTTGCCCGAGCGCACCGCCCGGTCCAGCGCCCCCATCGTCTCCTCCAGCGGCGTGTCGGGATCCGGCCGGTGGCTGTAGAAGATGTCGACGTACTCCAGGCCCATCCGCTCCAGCGACTGGTCCAGGCTGGCCAGCAAATACTTGCGCGACCCCCACTCGCCGTACGGGCCGGGCCACATGTCGTAGCCGGCCTTGGTCGAGATGATCAGCTCGTCCCGGTACGGCCTGAAGTCCCGCCGGAAGATCGCGCCGAAGTTCCGCTCCGCCGACCCGTACGGCACCCCGTAGTTGTTGGCCAGGTCGAAGTGCGTGACGCCCAGGTCGAACGCGCGGCGCAGGATCGCCCGCGAGTTCGACAGCGGGCGGTCGTCGCCGAAGTTGTGCCAGAGCCCCAGCGACACCGCCGGCAGCCTGAGCCCGCTGCGCCCGCTCCGGTTGTACGGCTGCCGCTCGTAGCGCCCCGGATCGGCCAGATAGGTCATGCCGTGCCCCTCTCCACTATCCAGGAGAGCGCGAACGCCTCCTCCCGCCAGGCGTCGTAGCGCCCGCTGCGCCCGCCGTGGCCGGCGCCCATCTCCGTCTTGAGCAGGAACGGCCCGCCCGCGGCCGTCTCACGCAGCCGCGCGATCCACTTGGCCGGCTCGTGGTACAGCACCCGCGTGTCGTTCAGGCTGGTGATCGCGAGGATAGGCGGGTACGTCCTGCCGTCGACGTTCTCGTACGGCGTGTACCCCTTCATGTAGGCGTACACCTCCGGATCGTGCAGCGGATCGCCCCACTCGTCCCACTCGATCACGGTGAGCGGCAACGACGGATCCAGGATGGTGTTGAGCGCGTCCACGAACGGCACCTCGGCCACCACGCCCGCGAACTCCTCCGGCGCCAGGTTCACCGCCGCGCCCATGAGCAGCCCGCCCGCCGACCCGCCGCGCGCGATCACCTTCGAGCTCCACCCGGCCTGCTTGACGTGCCGGGCCACGGCCACGAAGTCGGTGAACGTGTTCCGCTTCCTGGTGAGCTTGCCGTCCTCGTACCAGCGGCGGCCCATCTCACCGCCGCCGCGCACGTGCGCGACCGCGAACACGAACCCCCGGTCGAGCAGTGACAGCCTGGGCACCGAGAACGCCGGGTCGATGGACGTCTCATAGCTGCCGTACCCGTAGAGCACCGTCGGCGCCGGGAGCGTGCTGTCCTTGCGCTTGACGATCGAGACCGGCACCTCGG